>NZ_CAXUSE020000001.1:0-3482500 GCF_964253765.1 Acidovorax sp. LjRoot129 | reverse complement strand
AACATAGCGGTAGAAATAATTCAACACCAAAGCGGCTTTGACTGGAAACGGTTGAGGCTTCTTTGTTGTTGATCAATATCGATTGATCAATCGGCTGTTCTTTAAAAATTCATAGAGTCGAATCAGCGTTGTCAGAGGAAACTGCACATTCGTAAAGGTTTAGTGCAGACCGTGCCTCTGATGACAATTTTTTGATTGCGTCAAAACGAATATTCAAACCTAGTTTGAAATTCTTAAGTAATACGATGACAACTCGAAAGAGTTGAAGTTGTTTACGGCATAACGCGCTAGGTGAAAGACCTAGCAAGTCCTTGAAAGATTAGATGGCGATGTTTCGAAAGAGACGTCAAAGTTATAGGGTCAAGTGACTAAGAGCATGTGGTGGATGCCTTGGCGATTACAGGCGACGAAAGACGTGATAGCCTGCGATAAGCTTCGGGGAGCTGGCAAATAAGCTTTGATCCGGAGATTTCTGAATGGGGAAACCCACCTCGCAAGAGGTATCGCATGATGAATACATAGTCATGCGAGGCGAACCGGGTGAACTGAAACATCTCAGTAGCTCGAGGAAAAGACATCAACCGAGATTCCGAAAGTAGTGGCGAGCGAAATCGGAAGAGCCTTCTATTGATAGCACGATTGTTAGCAAAACGGAATGGAAAGTCCGGCCATAGCAGGTGATAGCCCTGTATGCGAAAACAGACGTGTGGTACTAAGGTAGAGACAAGTAGGGCGGGACACGAGAAATCCTGTCTGAATATGGGGGGACCATCCTCCAAGGCTAAATACTCGTAATCGACCGATAGTGAACCAGTACCGTGAGGGAAAGGCGAAAAGAACCCCGGGAGGGGAGTGAAATAGATCCTGAAACCGCATGCTTACAAAAAGTAGGAGCCCGCAAGGGTGACTGCGTACCTTTTGTATAATGGGTCAGCGACTTACATTCAGTGGCAAGGTTAACCGAATAGGGAAGCCGTAGAGAAATCGAGTCCGAATAGGGCGAATCAGTCGCTGGGTGTAGACCCGAAACCAAGTGATCTATCCATGGCCAGGATGAAGGTGCCGTAACAGGTACTGGAGGTCCGAACCGACTAGTGTTGCAAAACTAGCGGATGAGCTGTGGATAGGGGTGAAAGGCTAAACAAACTTGGAAATAGCTGGTTCTCTCCGAAAACTATTTAGGTAGTGCCTCAAGTATTACCGTCGGGGGTAGAGCACTGTTTAGGCTAGGGGGTCATGGCGACTTACCAAACCTATGCAAACTCCGAATACTGACGAGTACAGCTTGGGAGACAGAGCACCGGGTGCTAACGTCCGGACTCAAGAGGGAAACAACCCAGACCGCCAGCTAAGGTCCCTAAAATTGGCTAAGTGGGAAACGAAGTGGGAAGGCTAAAACAGTCAGGATGTTGGCTTAGAAGCAGCCATCATTTAAAGAAAGCGTAATAGCTCACTGATCGAGTCGTCCTGCGCGGAAGATGTAACGGGGCTAAGCCAGTTACCGAAGCTGCGGATGTGCAATTTATTGCACGTGGTAGGAGAGCGTTCTGTAGGCCTGTGAAGGTGTCTGGTGACGGATGCTGGAGGTATCAGAAGTGCGAATGCTGACATGAGTAGCGTTAAAGGGGGTGAAAAGCCCCCTCGCCGTAAGCGCAAGGTTTTCTACGCAACGTTCATCGGCGTAGAGTGAGTCGGCCCCTAAGGCGAGGCAGAGATGCGTAGCTGATGGGAAACAGGTCAATATTCCTGTACCGATCAATAGTGCGATGTGGGGACGGAGAAGGTTAGCTCAGCCAACTGTTGGATATGTTGGTTCAAGCCTGTAGTCGTGCCTGGTAGGCAAATCCGCCGGGCTTAGATGAGGGGTGATAACGAGTCTGCTTGCAGACGAAGTGAGTGATACCCTGCTTCCAGGAAAAGCCACTAAGCTTCAGCTATTGACGACCGTACCGCAAACCGACACTGGTGCGCGAGATGAGTATTCTAAGGCGCTTGAGAGAACTCAGGAGAAGGAACTCGGCAAATTGATACCGTAACTTCGGGAGAAGGTATGCCCCAAGTAGGTGAACCTGTACAAGGCGAGCCCAACGGGGTTGCAAAAAATCGGTGGCTGCGACTGTTTAATAAAAACACAGCACTCTGCAAACACGAAAGTGGACGTATAGGGTGTGACGCCTGCCCGGTGCTGGAAGATTAAATGATGGGGTGCAAGCTCTTGATTGAAGTCCCAGTAAACGGCGGCCGTAACTATAACGGTCCTAAGGTAGCGAAATTCCTTGTCGGGTAAGTTCCGACCTGCACGAATGGCGTAACGATGGCCACACTGTCTCCTCCTGAGACTCAGCGAAGTTGAAATGTTTGTGATGATGCAATCTCCCCGCGGAAAGACGGAAAGACCCCATGAACCTTTACTGTAGCTTTGTATTGGACTTTGAACAGATCTGTGTAGGATAGGTGGGAGGCTTTGAAGTGAGGTCGCTAGATCTCATGGAGCCAACGTTGAAATACCACCCTGGTGTGTTTGAGGTTCTAACCTAGGTCCATTATCTGGATCGGGGACAGTGCATGGTAGGCAGTTTGACTGGGGCGGTCTCCTCCCAAAGCGTAACGGAGGAGTTCGAAGGTACGCTAGTTACGGTCGGACATCGTGACGATAGTGCAATGGCATAAGCGTGCTTAACTGCGAGACTGACAAGTCGAGCAGATGCGAAAGCAGGACATAGTGATCCGGTGGTTCTGTATGGAAGGGCCATCGCTCAACGGATAAAAGGTACTCTGGGGATAACAGGCTGATACCGCCCAAGAGTTCATATCGACGGCGGTGTTTGGCACCTCGATGTCGGCTCATCTCATCCTGGGGCTGTAGCCGGTCCCAAGGGTATGGCTGTTCGCCATTTAAAGAGGTACGTGAGCTGGGTTTAAAACGTCGTGAGACAGTTTGGTCCCTATCTTCCGTGGGCGCTGCAGATTTGAGGAAGCCTGCTCCTAGTACGAGAGGACCGGAGTGGACACACCTCTGGTGTATCGGTTGTCACGCCAGTGGCATTGCCGAGTAGCTAAGTGTGGAAGAGATAACCGCTGAAAGCATCTAAGCGGGAAACTCGTTTCAAGATGAGATCTGCCGGGGCCTTGAGCCCCCTAAAGAGTCGTTCAAGACCAGGACGTTGATAGGTCAGGTGTGGAAGCGCAGTAATGCGTTAAGCTAACTGATACTAATTGCTCGTGAGGCTTGACCCTATAACTTTGATTGCCAGCATGCATCCAGAAATGAATGTGTGCAAAGCTCAAAGATTGTTATGCCAAGTTGACGCAGTCAAAACACCAAAAGCTGATTTAACTCTATGAATTCGTTGTACTGAACTCCCCACGCGGCGTTCAGTATGGCAACCCTTTATGCCTGATGACCATAGCAAGTTGGTACCACTCCTTCCCATCCCGAACAGGACAGTGAAACGACTTTGCGCCGATGATAGTGCGGGTTCCCGTGTGAAAGTAGGTCATCGTCAGGCTCTTACAGCCCAGAAAACCCCAGTCAGATATGACTGGGGTTTTTTGCTTTGGAAATTGCGAAAGCTAGAGAGCGGCAATACGTTCGCACAATATGAGCGCGCAGGGACCTACTGGGCCTGCGGCAGGAGCCCTTGATGCAGTTGCAGGACATTCTTTACTTCCAGGGATTTGGGACGCGTCGCGTCTGCGCCGGTTTGATTCAGCAGGGCTTTGTCGAGGTGCGGTCCGACCAGGGTTCGATCTATGTTCAGGTGACAGACGCCGCGGCTGATTTCGATGAGAACGGGTTGTGCTTCAAAGTCCAGGGTGTCGAGTGGCCTTACCAAGCCAAGGCATACCTCCTTTTGCACAAGCCGGCAGGAACGGAATGCTCGCAGAAGCCCTCGACCTATCCCAGCATCTATACCCTGCTCCCCGCCCCTTTGCGGCAACGGCCAACGAAAAGCGCCGTGCAAGGGGTTCAGGCTGTGGGTCGACTGGATCAAGACACTACCGGCTTTCTATTGCTGAGTGACGACGGCCAGTTCATCCATCGCATGAGTTCGCCCAAAAAGCATGTGCCCAAGGTTTACCAAGTGACCACCAAGCATCCGGTGGATGGCGCGCAGGTATCGAAACTTCTGGCAGGCGTGGTGCTGGACGACGATCCCAAGCCGGTGAAAGCCGCGGCATGCGAGCAAGTGGATTCGCATCGGCTGAATCTCACGTTGACTGAAGGTAAATACCACCAAGTCAAGCGAATGCTCGCGGCTGTGGGCAATCGCGTCGAAGGCTTGCATCGCTCGCGCGTCGGTGCCATGGAGCTGCCGGAAGACCTTGGTCCGGGCCAGTGGAGATGGCTCAGCGAGGGCGATCTCCAACTGTTGACACGCATCGACTGACATCGCCGACCAGGAGCTCGTCAGGCGGTGCGCTGAGCTACGTCGACCGCAAGCGCATATAACTCCCTGGACGGTGCAAACACGCCGATCCAAGCGACCATCTGTTGCCATATTTCTCTGACCGCGCACTTTGACTCGGCAATCGCGGTGAGCAAAAATTCGTTCCAGATCAAGGATGTTACGTGTTCGCATCAAAGTGCTGGTGAGTGCGGCGCTACACTCAAAGGCTGTGTTGAAAGTGGTCCTGTGAAGATTTTTTCGATTGCGCGTACGTGTATCGCCCTGGCTGGGCTTTCGATCTGGATGGGCGGGGTGTTGGCTTCAGCGCCACCGCTGTTTGTGCTCAATTCTCTGGAGGCCAACGTCAGTGTGATTGACCCGGCCACCTGGACCGAGACGTCACGCATTCCGACGGGCAAAGAGCCGCACCATCTGTACCTCACGCCCGATGAAAAATCCATCATCGTGGCCAACGCGCTAGGCGACACGCTGACCTTTTTGGACCCACGCACGGCGCAGGTTCAGCGCACAGTGCGTGGCATTGTGGATCCGTACCACCTGCGTTTTACTCCCGACATGAAGTGGTTCATCACCGCCGCCAATCGGCTGAACCATGTGGATTTTTACCGCTGGGACGGGAAAGATCTCACGCTTGTGCAGCGCGTCGCCACCTCGCGCACTCCCAGCCACTTGTGGATCGACAGCCGCAGCACGACGGTCTACTCCACCATGCAGGACAGCGATGAGCTGGTGGCCATCGACATCGCCACCCAGACCATCAAATGGCGCATCAAGACTGGTGCCATGCCTGCGGACATCTACGGCAGCTCCGACGACAAGCGATTGTTTGTGGGCCTTACCGGCAGTGACAGCGTAGAGGTCTTCGATGTTTCCGGCCGCGAGCCGGCGAGCATCCGAAAGATCAAGACCGGCAACGGTGCCCACGCTTTCCGTGCCGCGGGAGATGGGCGGCACCTGTACGTGAGCAACCGCGTGGCCAACTCCATCAGCAAGATCGACATGACTACGTATCAGGTGGTGGAGTCGTTCCCTGTGCCAGGAGGCCCGGACTGCATGGAAGTGTCTGCCGATGGCCGGCTGATCTACGTGAGTTCTCGCTGGGCGCGTAAGCTGTCTGTGGTCGACACCGAAACCAAAAAGGTGGTCCGTCAAGTCACGGTGGGCAAGTCGCCCCACGGCGTCTGGACGCTGCAACACGCTCCACGGTGATGCCAGCTGCGCGTGCCAGGGTAGAGCCCGTTGGCCTGCAAACCAACTTGATTCGAATTGCTATTATTTTTATAGCTTTAAGCGCTTATGTATCAGGCGCTGGGGCCCAAAATAACTGTGAAAAGCCTCTCTACCTGACCTTTGACACTGGCCACATGGGTGTTGCCCCGCTGGTGGCCGACGTCCTGAAGCGCCAGCAAGTGCGCGTCACCTTCTTTGCCGCCAATGAGCGCACGAAGGAAGGTGATGACAGCTTGGGTGACCATTGGGCGCCCTGGTGGAAAGCGCGTGCGGCTGAGGGGCACGAGTTTGCCTCGCACACCTGGGACCACACCTACTGGCGCGCCGACCTGGGCGATGCGCGCAATCCATCCTTCCGCGTTCGCCCGTCGGCGGGGCCGCGCGAGGGGCAAAATTTTGTGCTGACTGCGAAGCAGTACTGCGAAGAAGTCACCCGTGCTGCGGACCGCCTGAAAAGCATTACCGGCAAGCCGCCACTGCCGCTGTTTCGCGCACCGGGCGGAAAAACATCGCCCCAGTTGCTTGCAAGTGCCGCAGCCTGCGGCTACGCGCATGTCGGCTGGTCGCCAGCGGGTTTCCTGGGCGATGAATTGCCGACCGAAACCGCGAGCAACGATGCACTGTTGCGCAAGGCGCTGCGGGATGTGCGCAGCGGCGATATTTTGCTGGCGCATCTTGGCATCTGGTCTCGCAAGGACCCTTGGGCACCTGCTGTGCTGGAGCCGCTGATCGTCGGTTTGAAGGAGCGGGGGTTTTGTTTCAGGACACTGCGGGAGCACCCTGACTACGCAAATACGATTCGCCGCTAGGGCTCATTGCAGTGGGCGATCGATGAGGACAAACGCCAGCGCGCGATGCGCGTGGCCCAATGGACGGAGCGTGAGCGATGGATTGGCTGAATTGGCTGAGTAACGGGTTTGACGCTGCGCAACAGTGGCTGTTTGAGAGCGTGGTGCAGCCGCTGATGTTCTCCGTGGGGCTGGGTAGCCAATTGGAGAGTGGCTACGAAGCTTCAGGCTGGATTTTGGTGGGGCTGCTCCAGCTGGTGGTCATTGCGGCAGTGATCGGCCCGCTGCAGCGCTGGAAGCCCGTGGAGGCGGTCACTGACCGCGCCACGGTGCGCACGGACATTCTCTACACGTTGGTCCACCGGTTGGGTCTGTTCCGGCTGGGTCTGTTCCTGGCGGTGGACCCGCTGGCGGATTCGCTCTTCGGCACCTTGCGAATGGCCGGCATCAGCACCTTTCAATTGGATGGTGTGTGGCCCGGCTTCACCGATGTGCCCTGGGTCAGCCTGCTGCTTTACCTCGTCGTGTTCGACTTCGTAGACTACTGGATCCACCGCGGCCAACATCACTTTGAATGGTGGTGGCGCCTGCACTCGCTGCACCATGCGCAGCGCCAGATGACCATGTGGAGCGATAACCGCAACCACCTCTTTGATGACCTGCTGCGCGACACCATCCTGGTCGTGGTCGCTCAGCTTATTGGCGTTGCCCCGGGTCAGTTCATCGCCATCGTGGTCATTACGCAGCTCAGTGAAAGCTTTCAGCACGCCAACGTGCGGCTGTGGTTTGGGCACTGGGGCGAGCGGCTGTGGGTCAGCCCGCGGTTTCATCGCCTGCACCACAGCATTGGCATCGGCCACGAAACGTTGAAGCCAATGGACACCGCGTCGGGCAATCCCCCGAGGTACCGCGTGGTGTTGGGTGGCCACAATTTTGGCGTGCTGCTTCCGTGGTGGGACATCCTTTTGCGCACCGCCAATTTCGAACAGCGTTATGACCCAACCGGTGTTCGTGATCAGGTGGAGCCCGGCCCCGACGGCAAAGTGCGCGACTATGGCCGCGGTTTTTGGTCGCAGCAGTGGCGGGGCGTGCTCCGGCTGCTGGGCCGGGCCTGAAAGGCCCTTCAACCGTTCCAGAAGGTATGCTCGCCGACATGGGACTACTGCTCGATTCCTTCTGGCGTGCCGCGGCGTATTGTCTGCGCCCGCGTGTGATCGCCCTGTCGATCTTGCCGCTCCTGGTGATGGTGGCGCTGGCGCTGGGTCTGGGCTATTTCTATTGGGATGCAGCGGTGCACGGCATGCGTGGGCTGCTGGACGCTTCTGCATGGCTGACGAGCTTCTGGGGTTGGTTGCAGGGCTGGGGTCTGGGGGATGTGACGGGAGTCGTCGCCCCATTGATGGTGGTGCTGGCGGTCGCACCGGTTCTGGTGGTGGTATCCCTGCTGCTCGTGGCCGTGTTGATGACGCCCGCGCTGGTGGCCTTGGTGGCAGACCGGCGCTTCCCGGCGCTGGAGCGCAAGAAGGGCGGCTCCTTTATCGCCAGCATCGCCTGGTCGCTTGGATCGACCGTGCTGGCTCTCATCGCCCTGGTGGTGTCTGTGCCGCTGTGGCTGGTGCCACCCCTGGTGCTGATCCTGCCACCGTTGATCTGGGGCTGGCTCACCTACCGGGTCATGGTGTTTGATGCGCTCGCAGACCACGCCACCAAAGAAGAGCGCCAGGAAATTTTCCGCCGGCACCGCAGCAGTCTGCTGGGCATCGGCATTGTTACGGGTTACCTGGGCGCGGCGCCCAGCATCGTTTGGGCTTCGGGCGTGGTGTTTGCGGCCGCATTTTTTGTGCTGGTGCCGCTGGCGATCTGGATCTATACGCTCGTATTTGCTTTCTCTTCGTTGTGGTTCGCGCATTACGCACTCGCTGCCCTGGAGCGCTTGCGCGCAGAAGCTGCGGCCGCAGCGCCGGACGCCTCGTTCACGCCCGCGGACATCGTGTCGGCCCAGGGTGCGGGCGCTAGCACCTTCGATGGTCTCGCCGCACCGGCACCCGTCGTCGCGTTGCCACCGCCGGCATCTCCCGCCAACCAAACCCCTTCGTCATGACACCCACATTTGGCCTCATCATCGTCGGCGACGAAATCCTGTCGGGCAAGCGTGCCGACAAGCACATGCCCAAGGTCATTGAACTGCTGGCAGCCCGCGGACTTGCGCTGGCCTATGCGGACTACGTGGGCGACAACCCGGACCGTATTACGGCCACCTTGCAGCGAGCCTTCGCTTCGAGCGACATCGTGTTCTCTTGCGGCGGTATCGGCGCAACGCCGGATGACCACACGCGGCAATGCGCAGCGCGCGCCCTGGGGCGAGACCTGGCACTGCACCCCGAAGCAGAAGCCCTGATCCGAGAGCGCATGCAGGACGTGGCACGTGAACAAGGCATGCCCTACGAGGCGGACCGCCCGGATAACCTGCATCGGCTCAACATGGGCATGTTCCCGGCGGGTGCGCGCATCATTGCCAACCCCTACAACAAGATCCCTGGCTTCAGCTGCGACGGCGTGGGCGGCGGGGCGGTGCACTTCGTGCCGGGTTTTCCCGTCATGGCCTGGCCGATGATCGAAGGAGTGCTGGACCAGCACTACACCGCACATTTCAACCGCACGCCCCAGACGGAGCAGTCGGTCGTGGTGTACGGCGCGATGGAGGCGGCACTCACCCCCTTGATGGAGCGCATTGAACAGTCGCACCCGTCGATCCGCGTGTTCAGTTTGCCCAGCGTGGATCATCCACAATACGGGCGGCACATCGAACTGGGTGTCAAAGGTCCAGCGACACTTGTCCCCGCTGCGTGGAAGGACCTCCAGCAGGGTTTGCACGAATTTGGTGCGCAATGCGGCCCCGAATTGGTGCGCAACTTGTGATGTCTCTGGATGATCCACTGACTGCGCCATATTGGTGCAATTCAATCGGTGTGCTGTCGGCCTGCAGTCCGTAGTGCTCCTTCATAGTGCGGTGCCTGCACCCGGCTGGCACGCAAACTGCTTTTGTTTACGCAAATCTTTTTTTCAACAAGCGCTTTACCCAGGAGAACCTGATGGCCAAGACCGTTGCAGACGTGATGAAGATGGTGAAGGAGAACGAAGTCAAGTTCGTTGACTTCCGTTTTACGGACACCCGTGGCAAGGAACAGCACGTGACAGTGCCCGTTTCCCACTTTGATGAAGACAAGTTCACGTCCGGCCATGCATTCGACGGCTCCTCGGTAGCCGGCTGGAAGGGCATCGAAGCCTCGGACATGCAACTCATGCCCGACCCCAGCACCGCCAACATCGATCCCTTCTTTGAAGAAACCACGCTGTTCCTGCAGTGCGATGTGATCGAACCCGGTGACGGCAAGGCCTACGACCGTGACCCACGCTCCATCGCCAAGCGCGCTGAAGCCTACCTCAAGGCCTCCGGCCTGGGCGACACCGCCTTCTTTGGCCCAGAGCCAGAATTCTTCATCTTCGACGGCGTGCGCTGGAGCAACGAACCCGGCCGCGTGTTCAGCGAAATCGAAGAATACGAAGCCCCATGGAACTCGGGCTCCAAGCTCGAAGGCGGCAACCGTGGCCACCGTCCCACCGTCAAGGGCGGCTACTTCCCAGTGCCCCCCGTCGACAGCACGCAAGACATGCGCGCTGAAATGTCCCTGATCCTCGAATCCCTGGGCATCCCGGTCGAAGTGTTCCACCACGAAGTGGCGGGCGCTGGCCAGAACGAAATCGGCACGCGTTTCAGCACGCTGGTCGAGCGCGCTGACTGGACCCAGGTCCTGAAGTACGTTGTCTGGAACGTGGCCAACGCCTACGGCAAGACCGCCACCTTCATGCCTAAGCCCTACGCCGGCGACAACGGCTCCGGCATGCACGTGCACCAGTCCATCTGGAAGGATGGCAAGAACCTGTTCGCAGGCGACGGCTATGCTGGCCTGTCGGACTTCGCGCTGTACTACATCGGCGGCATCATCAAGCACGCACGTGCCCTGAACGCCATTACCAACCCCGGGACGAACTCGTACAAGCGTCTGGTGCCCGGCTTCGAAGCCCCTGTGAAGCTGGCCTACTCGGCCCGCAACCGCTCGGCTTCGATCCGCATTCCTTACGTCGCCAACCCCAAGGGCCGCCGCATCGAAGCACGCTTCCCCGATCCATCGGCCAACCCTTATCTGGCCTTCTCGGCTTTGATGATGGCCGGCCTGGACGGTGTGGAAAACAAGATCCATCCCGGCGAAGCCGCCACGAAGGATCTGTACCATCTGCCGCCCGAGGAAGACAAGCTGGTGCCTACCGTGTGCCACAGCCTGGACCAAGCGCTGGAATACCTGGACAAGGACCGCGAGTTCCTGACCAAGGGTGGTGTGTTCACCGACTCCATGCTGGATGCCTACATCGAGCTGAAGATGGGCGAAGTCACGCGCTTCCGCATGGCTCCTCACCCTGTCGAATTCGACATGTACTACTCGCTGTAATCGCCTGCCTGCAGGTTGTTACCTCTAGAAAAAGGCGGCGCAAGCCGCCTTTTTTCATGGCGCGTCGGTGGCGCGCTGTGCAACGGAACCCACTGCTCGCCCGTTGTGTCCTTGAGCAATGCCCTGTGCAGGCCTGCTGGTGTTGGATTGGCGATGCAAGGTGATTGGTGGATACTCACCGCACCCCCTGCATGGCAGTGCGAGGAAACCGAATGAAGAAAACGCTGATTACCCTGTTACTGATTGCTGCGACGGCTCCCGCCGTCTGGGCCCAAGACCGCATTTACCGCTGCGGCAACGAATACACGAACAACGCGCAACAGGCCAGGGAGCGCGGCTGCAAGCTGGTCGAAGGCGGCAACGTCACCGTGGTGCAGGGCACCCGCCCCGCGGGTGCCGCGGCGCCTGCGTCGGGTGGTGGGGGTACTGCTGCCCCATCCTCGGCATCGCCGCCCTCGGCACCCCGCGTCAACAACAACGACCAGAAGGCCCGCGACTCTGATGCCCGCGCGATCCTCGAGTCAGAACTGCGCAAGGCCGAAGCCCGCCATGCCGACCTGGTGAAGGAATACAACGGCGGCAATCCCGAGCGCAACGCGCTCGATCTGCGCAACCCCCAGCGCTACATGGAGCGCACGGCTGAGCTCAAGGCCAACGTAGCCCGCAGCGAGAGCGATATTGCCGGCATCAAGCGCGAGATCTCACGCCTGCCGGCCAATTGAGCGGATCGCCCAGCGACTCTGTCTGACCTTTTGCCACACCGCACTCGCGTGAGCGACCTTCCTTCTGCCGCTGATGCCCCGTCCTCCGACACGGGGCGTTTTCATTCGTTGGACTTGATGTCTACCTTGGTGGCAGTGCTGCGGGCCGACGGGGCCGTGCAGTTTGCCAACGCCGCGCTGGAGAACACGCTGGGCCTTTCGCGCCGCACCCTCGAGGGCGCCGACTTCTCCACCTTCTTCACCGACCCCGCGTTGCTGCAGACCGCGCTGGCGGGTGCCCGCGGCAAGGACTTCGCCGCGTTGCGCTACGAAGCCGGCCTCAAACGCCTTCACCAGGACCCGGTGCCCGTGCATGTGAGCGTGGCCGACGCCGAGCAAGTGGGCGAGATTCTGGTGGAGCTGTGGCCGCTGGAGCAGCAGGCCCGGCAGGACCGCGAAGAGCGCCTGATTGACCAGGCGCAGGCCAACAAGGAGCTGATCCGCAATCTGGCCCATGAGATCAAGAACCCGCTGGGTGGCATCCGCGGCGCGGCGCAGCTTTTGGAGATGGAGCTTGAAAGCCGCGAGCTGACCGAATACACGCAGGTCATCATCCACGAAGCCGACCGGCTGCAAAGCCTGGTGGACCGGCTCCTGGCGCCGCATCGGCATCCGCACCTGGTAGGCGATGTGAACATCCACGAGGTGTGCGAACGCGTTCGCTCGCTCGTGCTGGTGGAGTATCCGCAGGGCCTCAAGGTCGTGCGCGACTACGACACTTCGATCCCCGAGTTCCGCGGCGACCGCGCGCAGCTCATCCAGGCGCTGTTGAACATCGTGCAGAACGCTGCACAGGCGCTGACCGAGCGCATTGCTGCAGGCGACGCCGTCATCACGCTGCGCACCCGTGTCGCGCGACAAGTAACGTTTGGTCGCCAGCGCTATCGGCTGGCACTGGAATTGCATGTCATCGACAACGGACCGGGCGTGCCCGACGCGATCAAGGAGCGGATTTTTTATCCTCTGGTGTCGGGTCGGGACGGCGGATCGGGGCTGGGGCTCACGCTGGCACAAACCTTTGTACAGCGGCACCACGGGTTGATCGAATGCGACAGCGTACCGGGTCGCACCGACTTCCGAATCCTGATTCCCTTGCCCTGAGGTCCCCTGACACACCACCACAGGGAAGGTAAGAAAAACATATGAAGCCGATCTGGTTAGTAGATGACGACCCCTCGATCCGCTTCGTCCTCGAAAAAGCCCTGGCGCGCGAAAACCTCCCTACGCGCAGCTTCACCCACCCGCGGGAAGTGCTCGACGCCCTGGCCGACGTCACGGTTGGGGACCCGGCCCGGCAGGGCCCCCAGGTTCTGGTGAGCGACATCCGCATGCCCGGCGGTTCGGGCCTGCAACTGCTGGAAAAAGTACGTGAGCTCCAGCCCGGTCTGCCGGTCATCATCATGACCGCGTACTCCGACCTCGACAGCGCCGTCTCGGCCTTCCAGCGCGGCGCTTTTGAATACCTGCCCAAGCCGTTTGATCTGCCCAAAGCCGTCGAGCTCATCCGCCGCGCCGTCGAAGAAAGCCAGCGCGAAGAGGTCACCGAAGAGCGCCAGGCAGAGGCCCCCGAAATGCTGGGCCAGGCGCCCGCCATGCAGGACGTGTTCCGCGCCATCGGCCGACTGAGCCAAAGCCAGGTCACCGTGCTCATCACCGGCGAATCGGGCTCCGGCAAAGAGCTGGTGGCGCGTGCGCTGCACAAGCATTCGCCGGTAGCCGACGGCCCATTTGTCGCCATCAACACTGCGGCCATTCCCAAGGACCTGCTCGAATCCGAACTCTTCGGCCACGAGCGCGGTGCCTTCACCGGCGCGCAGACGCAGCGGCGCGGTCGCTTCGAGCAGGCCGAGGGCGGCACGCTGTTCCTCGATGAAATCGGCGACATGCCCTTTGATTTGCAGACGCGCCTGCTGCGCGTGCTGTCGGACGGCCAGTTCTACCGCGTGGGGGGCCACGCTGCCGTCAAGTCGCACGTGCGCGTGATCGCTGCGACCCACCAGGACCTGGAGCGGCGCGTGAAGGAGGGCGGGTTCCGCGAGGACTTGTTCCACCGCCTGAACGTCATCCGCCTGCGCCTGCCTGCGCTGCGCGAGCGGCGCGAAGACGTGCCCGTGCTCACGCGCCACTTTCTGCAGCAAAGCGCGCGGCAGCTGGGTGTGGAGCCCAAGCGCATTGCCGACTCGGCCATTGCGCGGCTCGAGCAGTTCGGGTTTCCGGGCAACGTGCGCCAGTTGGAGAACATCTGCCACTGGCTCACGGTCATGGCGCCGGCACAGGTCATCTCGCAGCAGGATTTGCCGCCAGAGGTGCTCGAGGCCCCGGTCTCCCAATTGGCGCAGCGTGTTGGCGCGGCCAGCGAGGCCGCCGCGGCGCAACAGCAGGCTCACCCTGGATCCGGCGCGGCAGCCCCATACGCCAGCACTCCGGCGGCGCCCGCTGAGCGGGTCGGCGGCATACATCCCCCAGCCACCTCGGCCACGGCCGTGGGCGGGGCGTCCGGCGGCCCAGCAGCGGCTGCGTGGTCGGGTGCGCCCGATGGCGCCGGGGCCCCCGTCGCGCCCGCTGCAGTGAACGTCAGCAACACCTGGGAACAGGCGCTGGAAACCGAGGCGCAAAAACTTCTCTCTGGCGGTCAGCCCGAGGTGTGGGACGCGCTCACGCGGCGCTTCGAATCTCGCCTGATCCGCACGGCGTTGGCCGCGACCCACGGCCGCCGGATGGAAGCCGCGCAGCGCCTGGGCATCGGCCGCAACACCATCACGCGCAAAATCCAGGAACTGGGCCTGGATGCGCCGGATGAAGTATAAAAATGGCCGATAGCGCTTGACATATAAGCGCATGAAGCTATTAAAAGCATAGCAATCGGTGTAGCTGCATTCTGCACAATGGGATGCCACCAGGCCTGCCTAGGGTGTAAGTCGCACGCCCGGCAGGGCTGGTTCGCGTCCTACATGCAGGCCCTCCATGGGCCGACCTCGTTCCCCCGGTGTGACTTGAACAATGAAGTCACTGTTAACCAACCGGAGAGCTTCTATGTCGGATTTCAACGATGCCAACCGTGACCCCCTGACCAACGAACCAGGTGCCCATCCTGTCGGAACCGGCGTGGGTGCGGCCATGGGCGGTGCAGCTGCTGGTGCCGCCGCCGGTGCCTTTGGCGGCCCTGTCGGTGCTGCAGTGGGTGCTGTAGCCGGTGCCGTGGCCGGCGGCCTGGCTGGCAAGGCCGCTGCCGAAGCAGTCAACCCTACGGAAGAAGACGCCTACTGGCGTGAGACCTACCATCGCGAGCCCTACTACGTGGGTGGCCGCACCTATGACCAATACCGTCCTGCTTACGAGCTGGGCTGGTCCTCGGTAGACCGCTACGAAGGTGACTTCGAGGCTGTCGAACCCCGTCTGGCTGATGACTGGCGCGCACGCCATGCCGACGGTTTGGCCTGGACGGACGCCCGTCCCGCAGCCCGCGCTGCGTGGGACCGCGCCGCAACCGCGCGCTTGAACAACAACGACCCCCTGGATGTGGCCGACACCGAAGACACGGTGGATGTGCTCAACGACCTGCTTGAATCTGCCCGTGATGGTGAATATGGCTTCAAGGCCTGCGCCGAACGCGCCACTTCGGCCCAGCTCAAGAACGTGTTCCAGCGCCATGCACAAGAGTGCGCCGCCGCCGGGACCGAACTTGAGCAGCATGTCCGTCGTCTGGGTGGCGAGCCTGCATCGGGTGGCACCGTGGCCGGTGCGCTGCACCGCGGCTGGGTGTCGGTCAAGTCGGCCCTGTCGATCAACGATGACAAGGCTGTGCTGGAAGAATGCGAACGCGGTGAAGACGCGGCTGTGGCCCGTTACCGCAAGGCGCTGAAGGCTACGCTGCCTGCCGACGTGCGTGCTCTGGTGGAGCGCCAGGCCCAAGGCGCACAGCGCAACCACGACGAAGTGCGCGGCCTGCGCGATTCGTTCGCCAACACCTGATCAGTTCGATAAACCGCGCCGAGGGCTCACCCGTGGGCTTTTGGCGGGGTGCTGAAGATGTAGCCTCTGCTGCAAAGCGTTCAGCATCGGCCAGGTAAAACAAAGGCTGCGAGGTAAATACCTTGCAGCCTTTTTCGCTTTGCGTGGCTAGGCAACGCATCGCATCGCATCGCTTTGACCACCGAGCGAAATCGACGGCCATGGCGTTGCTGCCGTTTGCGCTTTCCACTGCACCTGCTCACCTGCTCACCCCCGCAGTCCGAACTAAGCGCGCTGTGCGTTGCTTCGCGGGTCGCGGCCCCCTTGACGAACGTTCATACCCCGTAGACCGCGTTGGCCCTCACGCCATCGTCAACACCACCGGTGCATGGTCACTCGGCTGCGGGTTTTTGCGCGGAGCGCGGTCGACCGTGCAGCCGGTCACGCTCGGGCGCAGAGCATCGCTGACCAGGATGTGGTCGATGCGCAGGCCGCGGTTCTTTTGAAAGCCCAGCATGCGGTAGTCCCACCACGAATACGCCTTCTCGGGCTGGTCGAACATGCGAAAGGTATCGGTGAGGCCCAGCGAAATCAAATCCTGAAAGTGCTGGCGCTCTTCCACCGTGTGGTGAATCGTGTCCTTGAGGCCCACGGGGTCGAACGAATCGCGATCTTCCGGCGCAACGTTGAAGTCCCCCAGCAGCGCCAGCCGCGGGTGGGCCAGCAACTCCTCGCGCAGCCAGCGGTGCAGGGCGGACAGCCACAGCATCTTGTAGGCAAACTTTTCCGACCCAGGGGCCTGGCCGTTGACGAAATAGCAGTTCACCAGCCGCAGGGCACCGGCAGGCGTGTCAATCGTCGCGGCGATCACGCGCGCCTGCTCATCCGTATGGCCCGGGATGTTGCGCACCACGTCGCGCATCGGGTGGCGGCTCAGGATGGCCACGCCGTTGTACGTTTTCTGGCCAAAGGTCACCGCCCCATAGCCCGCCTCCTTGAGCGCATCGTGCGGAAACTTGTCGTCAGTGAGTTTGAGCTCTTGCAGGCACAGGGCGTCCACCGGGTTGGCTTGCAGCCAAGCCAGCACTTGCGGCAGGCGGACGGTGAGGGAGTTGATGTTCCAAGTCGCAATTTGCATGTTTTTTGGCCTCCAGCGCTTGATTTATAAGCGTTTTAAGCTATCAATTTATGAGTAATCCATCTGCGGCGCATCAGCTGGCGCGCACATAGGTCACAAAGCTGAACGCCAAGCCGTTGGTGCTGACATGGTGGCTGCGCGCTGATTCTGCCCATTCCGCGCCCAATGCAGGCGCGTAGGCGTCCCCGTCAAAAGCCTGGTCGATTTCAGTCACCTCCAGCCGGTCGGCCAGGGGCAAGGCCTCGGCGTAGATCTGGGCGCCGCCGATGATCCACACGGTCTGGCCGGCAGGGGCTTGCTGCAGTGCGTCCTGCAAGCTGGCAGCCCGCTCAGCGCCGTCGGCCTGCCAGTCGCCCTGGCGCGTGACAACGATATTGGTGCGGCCCGGCAGCGGCCGAAAACGCGGCGGCAGCGAATCCCAGGTCTTGCGGCCCATGACAACGGGGCAACCCAGCGTGAGCTGCTTGAAGTGCGCCATGTCCTCCGGAATGTGCCAGGGGATGGTGTTGTCCTTGCCGATAACGCCGTTGGCGGCGCGGGCGTAGATGAGGTGCAGGGGCATGGTCTTCGGGTCCTTTGATCAGGCTCTTAGATATGCAATGCCGCCATCACGCCTACTCCCAGGCCCAGTGCCGCCACGCCATACATGCCGTACTCGAGCCACTTCTTGCGCGTGAGCAGTGCAATGGCGGCCAGCGCGATCGCAACCTGCAGCGCCGTGGTGGCCTGGGCCCAGCGGTGGTGCTGGTGCATCTGAACTTCGCTCTTGCGGTCGAATTCGTGGGCGTCGGCTTCGAGCTTTTCGGCCGCGACCTTAATCTCGTTTTTCTCGGTCTCGTAACGCTCGATCTTGGTCTGGTAGCCGGCTTTGCGGTCATCGGGCGCCAGGTCGCGGGCCAGCTCCGCCAGCGACTGCTTGGTGCTCTTGGACTGGAAGTAATTCCACTGGTTGGATGCCTCGGTCTTCTTGATGGCTGCGTCGTTCTTGAGCAGGCCAGCATTGGCCTGCGTGGCCCCGCCCATGTACGAGAAGATCGCGCCCACCGTGGCCACGATGGCGGTGAACATCGCGATCTTGTTCATCGACGAGCCGCTGCCGCTTTCGGCACTGTGCTCCGCTGCATGGTCAGCGTGGCCGTGCGCCGCATGCTCTACCGCGTGGTCGTGGGGGCCGTGTACGTGAAATCCGCCGGAAGACATGGATGAAAACTCTTAGATGTAGGTTGTAGGGTGAGTGGCCAGCGCCAGGTGTCACCTGCCGGCAGGCTCAACAGGGCGGGGCGAAAAAGTCGCTTAAAGGATCAGACCGCGACAGGCGCCTTGATCGCCGGATGGCATTGGTACTCCAACACTTCAAAATCTTCGTACTCGTAGCCAAAGATGCTGTCCGGGCGGCGCTTGATATTCAGCACGGGGTAGGGGTAAGGCGTACGCGCTAGCTGCGTCTGCACCTGCTCGTGGTGGTTGCTGTAAATGTGGCAATCGCCACCGGTCCAGATGAAGTCGCCGACGTCCAGGTCGCACTGCTGCGCCACCATGTGCGTCAGCAAGGCATAACTGGCAATGTTGAACGGCACGCCGAGAAAGATGTCTGCGCTGCGCTGGTAAAGCTGGCAGCTGAGCGTGCCGCGCCCGCCGGGCTCCTGCGCTGGCGCTACGTAGAACTGGAAGAAGGCGTGGCAGGGCATGAGCGCCATCTTGTTCAACTCGGCCACGTTCCAGGCACTCACGATGATGCGGCGCGAGTCGGGATTCGTTTTGAGCGTCTTGATCACATCGCTGATCTGGTCGATGTGTCCGCCGTCCGGTGTGGGCCAGCTGCGCCACTGCACGCCGTACACGGGGCCCAGGTCGCCGTCCTCGCGCGCCCATTCGTCCCAGATGGTCACGCCGCGTTCTTTCAGCCAGTTGTTGTTACTCGACCCCGTGAGGAACCACAGCAGCTCCTGGATGATGGATTTGAGGTGCACCTTCTTCGTGGTGACCAGCGGAAAGCCTTCTTTCAAATCAAACCGCATCTGGTGGCCGAACACACTGGTCGTGCCGGTGCCGGTGCGGTCGGACTTGTGCACCCCATGGGTGAACACGTGGCGCATGAAGTCTTCGTATTGCGAGCGGACGGGGCGGGCGTGTTCTGTCATGGCGGTTGGAAGGCGAAAGATGCGATTTTAGGGGGACGGGTGCCGGCAGGAACCGGCTAAGCTCGCAGACCTTTTTGCCCCGCTGCCCTTTTTAGAAAGAAGCTCCGATCATGCGCCCTGTCTCCCCAGCCCCCTTGTCGCGCGCCGTGCTGGCCGCTCTTGCGTTGGTGATGCTGCTGCCAGGTTGCGGGGGCACGGTGCCCACCGCACCCACTGCGCCCCGCAAGGTCGCGCGTCCTGTGCCCAACGACATTGCTGCCGCGCCCGCCAATCCCTGGGCGAACCTGCAAACCCAGGTGGGCAACTATCCGGTCGGGGGCTCAGACTTCCTGCGTGCCGGCCCGCTGGCCGAGCGGCTGCGTGGGCTGCTCGGTCTTGCCAACTACAACGTGCTGCTGGACAACCTGCAGGTGAGTGGGCCGCTGCGGCAAGACGGCTCCATGCTCTACATCACCGGCAACCGGCCGCACGAAGGCAGCACGGAGGCCGCCGCCGTCGTTGTGCACGCCGCCACCGACACGGTGCGCGTGTGGCTGCTGACCGGGGGCGAGGAATGGGACGTGCAGGACCAGGGGACCCCGAAGACCCTGCCGGCCGACGTTGCCACGATGATGGAAAACGCGCGGCGCTGAGCGCGCTGCCGACCTGCCTGCGTGATGGCGTGCCCAGGGTCTGGGCGGGAATGTGTTTCTATAATCGAGAATCATTCTCAAAAAGGCCGTCACGCCATGTCTGCCGCTCACCCCCTGCACGCGCTCTACAGCCACCACCACGGGTGGCTGCAGTCCTGGCTGCGCCGGCGGCTCGGTTGTGCCGACGATGCGGCCGACCTGGCGCAGGACACCTTCGTGCGCCTGCTCGCACGGCCCACCGCCATCGCCCCCGACGCGATGCGCGAGCCACGCGCCTACCTGACCACGGTGGCACGCGGGCTGCTGGTGGACTTCTGGCGCCGGGGTGAACTGGAGCGCGCCTACCTGGCAGACCTGGCCCTGCAGCCCCAGGTGCTGCAGCCATCCCCTGAAGAGCGCATGGCCGCCGTGCAGATGCTCCACGCGGTCGATGCATTGCTGCAGGGCCTGACGCCGAAGACGCGCGCAGCGTGGCTGATGAACAGGCTCGATGGGCTCACGCATGCAGAGATTGCCGAGCAGTTGCAAGTGTCGGTGCCCCGCGTACGCCAGTACCTGGCCAACGCCATGCGCCACGCCTACCACCTGCGTTTTGGCGGCGCGGCGTGAGCAGTGCGGGCTGGACCACGGGTGGCCCACCTGGTGGTGCAGGCGACGACCACCCCGTGCCGCATGCCGTGCTGGAGGCCGCCATCGGCTGGCAACTGCGCCAGAGCGAGGGCGCCGCCTCGCCGGCGGACGCCCAAGCCCTGGCCGACTGGCTGGCCGCACACCCCGACCACGCCCGCGCCTGGCGCCAACTGGGCGACATCGACCAGCACCTGACCCGCGCCGCCGCAGGTCCCGGAGCCCGCGCAGCGTTGCTGCTGCCACCGCGCCGGCGCCGTTCTGCCCATGTGGCGGGCGCCGTGCTGGGCCTGGCATTGGCGGTGGCCTGCGGCGTGCTGGTGCTGGACCGCTACCAGCCCGTGGGCCAACTGCTGGCCGACCACCGCACCGCCACCGGCGAGCGCCGCACCATCGTGCTGCCCGACCAGACCGTGCTGCACCTGAACACCCGCAGCGCTGTGGATGTCGTGTTCAGCCAAGACCAGCGCGCCATCCACCTGCGCGCGGGCGAGGTGGCCGTGGAAACCAGCCATGCCGACCCGGCCGAGCGGCGCCCGTTCGTCGTGCTGACCGAGGACGGCAGCCTTCGCGCCCTGGGCACCCGCTTCACCGTGCGCCGCTGGCCACAGGCGCACACCCCTGGTATCGGTGAAGCACAGGGCCGTGGCACGCCCGCCACCGAGGTCGCCGTCACCCAGTCGGCCGTCGCGGCCCGCCCGGCGACCTGTGCGGCAGCGGCGTCCGAGCCGTGCGCTGCCGAGCGCATCGTGTCGGCCGGGCAGGGCGCGCGGCTGGAGGGCGGGCGGGTGGACCCGTGGGTGGCCCCGCCCGATGCCGATGCCTGGAAGGACGGCATGCTGGTCGTGGACAACCAACCCTTGGGCGAGGTGGTGGCCATGCTCGCGCGGCACCGGGTCGGCCACTTGGGTGTCGACCCCCGTGTGGCCGGGTTGCGTGTGACGGGCACGCTGCCCCTGGCGGACACCGACCAGGCCCTGCTGGCGCTGACCGCGGCCGTGCCGGTGGAGGTGGTCTGGACCACACGCTGGTGGGTCACGCTCAAGCCGCGTGCTGCGCCCTGAGGATGAAAATGTGAAGAAAATCGGCCGCTACCGCTTGATGGGAAAGCGCTGGCAGCTATCAAAAGATGAGTAACTTGGTGCGGCTGATCGACGGTTCCATTCAGTTCAACCCAGATCCACCAGCCGAAGTAGATCAACCTGGCCAACCAATTCACCCGGTTCTGCCCATTCGACACACGCCGGTCAGCGCAGGTCGCCGCTGCCAGCCGGCATCCCATCCACTGGCAATGTCGGCCCAGAAAAGAAATTGCCCCGGCCCCCTCTCACTTTTCGGCACCCGTTCGGCAGTCAGACAGAGACCGTGCATCCGCACGGTTGCCCCTCTTTTCTGACATGACCGTTTCGGAGCCTGACCCATGCCCTCTGCCGTTCTCCCCTTTCCGCTGAACCCCTGCGCTGCGGCGCTGCTGCTCGCGCTGGCGGCCTCTGCCGTGGCCGCACAGCCAGCCACGGCAGAGGCCCCTGCGCCCACGGCCAGCGCTGCGGCAGTGCGCGACTACGACCTGCCCGCCGGGCCACTGGGGGCTGCCCTCAACCGCATCGCGCGCGATGCAGGCTTGGCGCTCACCGCCGATGCGCAGTTGGTGGAAGGCCGCAACGCGGCGCCCGTGCGGGGCCGCTTCGATGCACCCGAGGCACTGCGCCGCGCGCTGGCGGGTTCGGGGCTGGAGCTGCGGCAGACCACGGGCGGCGTCTTCACGCTGCGCGAGGCATCGCGCCCTGCAGCGCAGGCACCCCGGCTCAGCGATGCCGCCACCCTGGGCGCCGTCACCGTGACGGCCAGCGCCGAGGCAGCGCCCGGCGATTTGCCGCCCGCCTATGCCGGCGGCCAGGTTGCCACGGGCAGCCGGGTCGGCCTGCTGGGTCACCAGAGCCTGATGGACACGCCGTTTCACATCACCAGCTACACGGCCGAACTCATGCAGGACCAGCAGGCGATCACCGTAGCCGATGTGCTGGCCAACGACCCGTCCGTGCGCACGGTGTCCTACAGCCTGACCAACGCTGCTGCGGGGGGCGACATCTTTCTGATCCGCGGCTTCTCGGTGCAGGACTCCGTGCTTTTCGACGGCATCGGCGGCATCGCCACCAACCGTGCCGTGGCGGTCGAAGCGGCTGAGCGCGTCGAGGTGCTCAAGGGCCCCAACGCGCTGCTCAACGGCATGGCGCCTGGGGCGGGCGGCGCGGTGGGCGGCGCCATCAACCTGGTGCCCAAGCGGGCGGGCGATGTGCCGCTGACCCGCCTGACTACCACTTACCTGTCCAAGGGCAACCTGGGCGGCCACCTGGACGTGGGCCGCCGGTTCGGCGACGACCACCAGTGGGGTGTGCGCTTCAACGGCGTCTACCGCGACGGAAAGACCGCCACCCAGGGCCAGTCCGTCGAGCTGGGGGCTGCGGCGCTGGCCGTGGACTACCGGGGCAGCCAGCTGCGGGCCTCGGTAGATGCCGGCCACCAGACGATGAACAACGAAGCGCCACAAGGCGCCGCGGGCTTCGGCATCGACGACGGCATTGCCATCCCCAGGCCGCCCCGGGCCAGCCATCGCATCGCGCAGGACTGGGAGTTCGCCAGGTCGCGCAGCAACTACCTCCTGGCCAAGGCAGAGTACGACCTCACCCCGGACTGGACGCTCTCTGCAGCCGCGGGTGGCAGCCACACGCGGTCCCGCTACCTCGCCACCGACGTGTTCGTGACCAGCGTGCAGGGCGATGCGCAGGCCACCACGTACTTCTGGCCCAACTGGACGAACTACCGCACCCTGCAAGGCGGCCTGCAGGGCACGGTGCGTGCCGGCGAGCTTACGCACCGCATCCACCTGCATGCGTCGTACCTGAAGAAGGACAGCGGCTTCACGGCGCAGTACTACGGCTTCGACAGCTTCGCCACGAACATGTATGCGCCCGCGGCCACCGCGCGTCCGTCCATCGACGGTTTCTCATCGCGGCCGCCCCAGACCGATTCCTTGCAGTTGCCGTCGGTGGCGCTGTCCGACACCGTCTCGCTGTGGCAAGACCGCCTGTCCGTCACCCTGGGTGCCCGCTACCAGCGCGTGAAGGTCGTCAAATACGACACCGCCACCGGGGCCGGCAGCGCCGCGTACGACGAGCACGCGGTGACGCCGGCGCTGGCGGCGGTGTTCAAGCTACAGCCGCACGTGTCGCTCTACGGCAATTACATCGAAGGGCTGGTCCAGGGCGATTCAGCACCGCTGGGCACCACCAACGCCGGGCAGGTGTTTCCGCCGGTCCGGACGAAGCAGCGGGAGGTGGGCGTGAAGGCCGACTGGGGCCGCTTCAGCACCACAGCGAGCCTGTTCCACATCCAAAAGCCGAGCGGGCTGGTGGCGTCCAACGGCGATGGCACGTTCACCTACCAGGTCGGTGCAGAGCAGCGCAACCGCGGGGTCGAGCTCAATGTCTTTGGCGAGGTGGCCCGGGGCACGCGCCTGCTAGGCGGCGTGACCTTCAACGATGCCCGGCTGACCCGAACCGAAGGCGGCACCTACAACGGCAACGCCGCGCCCAATGTGTCGCGCTGGCAGCTCAACCTGGGCAGCGACCACGACGTGGCTGCCGTTCCAGGACTGACGCTGTCGGCGCGCATGATCGCCAGCAGCGGGCAGCATGTGGACGCCGCCAACCTGCGGCGCATTCCGGGCTGGACGCGCTGGGACATCGGTGCCCGCTACAAGACCCAGGCGTGGGGCCGGCCGCTGGTGCTGCGCGCGGGTGTGGACAACCTGTTCAACCGCAACTACTGGTCCAGCGGCTCCGGCAACTGGCTGTATGTGGGAAGTCCTCGCACAGTGACTCTCTCTGCCACGTTGGATTTCTGACGGGAGCAGTGCTGCCGCGGGCGGGCGGGCAAATGGAGGGAGGAGGGGGTACTGGCTGCACCCAGTGGGTCTTGGTGCATGGAAATGTGGATTAAATTGACCTCTACCGCTTGATAGGTAAGCGCTAGCAGCTATTGATTTGATAGTAATCCGGGGCATTCGCTACGCCAACGCTGCAACGGGATAGCCGCCTTTTTGCACGCGGTTAGATACCCTGTTGACACATCTAGGTATAAATCCTGAGTATCTGGTGCAAATTAGTATTTGTTGAGGTTTCTGGAGTACCAATCGAGCATCGCAGCATCGGTATCGTTCAGTTCGTCAATGCCTGCATGCCTTGCGCCGGTGTTGAAAGGCAGATTCCCATACCAACGACCGAGGAGACTTTTCCGATGCCACATTCCACCCCTGTCACCATGCCCAAGCGCCTGGCCGTCGCCGTTGCGCTGGCTTTGACGTCGCTGTGCGGCGCCGCCAGCGCACAGACCGAGCTTGTGATCGCCACCGTGAACAACGGCCACATGATCGAGATGCAAAAGCTCAGCAAGAACTTCGAGCAGGCCAACCCCGACATCAAGCTCAAGTGGGTCACGCTCGAAGAAGGCGTGCTGCGCCAGCGCGTCACCACCGACATCGCCACCAAGGGCGGCCAGTTCGACGTGATGACCATCGGCATGTACGAGGCGCCCATTTGGGGCAAGAAGGGCTGGCTGCAGGAGCTCAAAACCGACGCCGCCTACGACGTGGACGACCTGCTGCCCGCCGTGCGGGGCGGCCTGTCCATCGACGGCAAGCTGTTCGCTGCGCCGTTCTACGGCGAAAGCTCGATGCTCATGTACCGTAAGGACCTGGCCGACAAGGCCGGCGTGCAGGTGCCCGAGCGTCCCACCTGGCCGCAGATCAAGGACCTGGCGGCCAAGATGCACGACCCCAAGAACGGCGTGTACGGCATCTGCCTGCGCGGCAAGCCGGGCTGGGGCGACAACATGGCGTTTTTGACCACGCTGGTCAACACCTTCGGCGGCCAGTGGTTCGACATGCAGTGGAAGCCGCAGCTCGAATCCAAGCCCTGGAAGGACGCAATCACCTTCTACGTGGACCTGCTCAAGAACTACGGCCCACCCGGCTCGTCGGCCAACAGCTTCAACGAGATCCTGGCGCTGACCAACTCCGGCAAGTGCGGCATGTGGGTGGACGCGACCATCGCGGCATCGTTCGTGAGCGACCCCAAGCAGTCCAAGGTGGCCGACCAGATGGCCTTTGCCCAGGCCCCCACCATGAACACGCCCAAGGGCGCCAACTGGCTGTGGTCGTGGAACCTGGCCATCCCCGCCGGTTCGAAAAAGGTCGACGCCGCGCAGAAGTTCATCACCTGGTCCACCAGCAAGGACTACATCCAGTTGGTCGCCAAGACCAACGGCTGGGCCAACGTGCCCACCGGCACGCGCAAGAGCACCTACGCATCGCCGGAGTTCCAGAAGGCCGCCCGCTTTGCCGCCGCCGAGAAGGTCGCCATCGACTCGGCCAACCCGACCGATTCGACCCTGCCCAAGAGCCCGTACGTGGGCGTGCAGTTCGCGGCGATTCCGGAGTTCCAGGCCATCGGCATCGCCGTGGGCCAGCAGATGAGCGCGGCGCTGGCGGGCAAGACGACGGTGGATGCGGCGCTGAAGGCCAGCCAGGTGTCGGCTGACCGTGAGATGAAAAAGGGCGGCTACTACAAGTAAGGGGTCAGGTCGGGTCGCGGCGCGGCTCGGCCCAACCTGGGTAGCTCAGTATTCAAGGCGGTGGCTGTTCGCGCTCTGCACGTTGAGCCACCGCGCCTTTTTCCTCCGTTCGCCTTGGGCCTGTCGAAGGGCTGTTCGCACAAGACGTCCCGGCTTCGACAGGCACAGCCCGAACGGTTTGTGGAGGTTGTGCTTTCCCGACCTACAGGTTGTGGAGTTCGCGAATCTACTCTGCAACGGTCTGTGGAGTGGTGAGACTTGCAAACCATCGCCTACGCCCACCGCTTGCCATTTTTTGCTGCTTTGACGGACTTCCCATGAACCGCCGCCTGCTCCCCCGCCTGCTGCTCACGCCAGCCATGGCCACGCTCTTCCTGTGGATGATCGTGCCGCTGGTGATGACGATCTACTTCTCGCTCATCCGCTACAACCTCATGCAGCCCGACCAGACGGGCTTTGCGGGGCTGGAGAATTTTGAGTACTTCGTCACCGACCCATCGTTCGGGGCGGCAGTGGTCAACACCATCTTGCTGCTGGGCAGCGTGATCCTCATCACGGTGTTCTTCGGCGTGGCGATCGCGCTGCTCATCAACGATCCGTTTCCGGGCCGGGGCATCGTGCGGGTGCTGCTGATCTCGCCGTTCTTCGTCATGCCCACGGTCAATGCGCTGATGTGGAAGAACATGATGATGAACCCCATCTACGGCGTGCTCGCGCAGGTGTGGATCTTCTTCGGCGCGGCGCCGGTGGACTGGCTCACCGACCACCCGCTGTTCTCGGTCATCGTCATGGTGTCGTGGCAATGGCTGCCGTTTGCCACGCTGATCTTCATGACCGCGCTGCAGAGCATGAACCACGAGCAGCTGGAAGCCTCGCGCATGGATGGCGCCAACTACCTGCAGCAGCTGCGCTACCTGTACGTGCCGCACCTGGGCCGCTCGGTGGCTGTGGTGGTCATGATCGAACTCATCTTTTTGCTCAGCATCTTTGCCGAGATCTACACCACCACCGCCGGCGGGCCGGGCGATGCGAGCACCAACGTCACCTTCCTGATCTTCAAGCAGGCGCTGCTCAACTTCGACGCGGGCGTGGCCTCGGCGGGGGCGCTGTTCGCGGTGGTGCTTGCCAACATCGCAGCCGTATTTTTGATACGCATGGTCGGCAAGAACCTCGACAAATAAGACCAGAGGCAACGCACATGACTGCAACCACCACACGACGCCGTTCCAACTTTCCACTGGGCCTGCTGGCCCTGCGCACCGCTGCCGCCTGGGGCGTGGCGCTGCTGCTGTTCTTTCCGCTGGGGTGGCTGTTCCTTACCGCCTTCAAGACCGAGCTGCAGGCCATCGCGGTGCCGCCGCTGTTCGTCTTCACGCCCACGCTCGAGAACTTCCATGAAGTGCAAGAGCGCAGCGACTACCTGCTGTACGCCAAGAACTCGGTCATCACCAGCGTGCTGTCCACCCTGGTGGGGCTGATGCTGGCCGCGCCCGCGGCGTATGCCATGGCCTTCTTCAAGGGCAAGTACACCAAGGACATCCTCATGTGGATGCTGTCGACCAAGATGATGCCCGCCGTGGGCGCGCTGGTGCCCATCTACGTGCTGGCGCAAAAGAGCCACCTGCTGGACACGCAGCTCGCGCTGATCATCGTGTTCGCGCTGTCCAACCTGCCCATCATGGTCTGGATGCTGTACTCGCACTTCAAGGACATCCCGCACGAGATCCTGGAGGCTGCGCGCATGGACGGCGCCACGCTGTGGCAAGAGGTGCGCCTGGTGCTGCTGCCGCTGGGCATGGGGGGCCTCGCATCCACCGGCCTCTTGTGCCTGGTGCTGTCGTGGAACGAGGCCTTCTGGAGCCTGAACCTCAGCGCCGCCAAGGCCGGCACGCTGGCCACGCTGATCGCGTCCTATTCCAGCCCCGAAGGCCTGTTCTGGGCCAAGCTGTCCGCCGCGTCGCTGATGGCCATTGCGCCCATCGTGGTGTTCGGCTGGTTCAGCCAGAAGCAGCTCGTTCAGGGCCTGACCTTCGGCGCGGTCAAGTAAATCCGCAGCCTGTCTTTCCCACAGTTTTTCAAGATTTCAGGAACCCGATTCCATGGCCTACCTTCAACTGCGCGGCATCGAAAAATTCTTCGGCGAGCACCGCGCCATCAAAGGCATCGACCTCACCATCCAGCAGGGCGAGTTCATCGTCTTCGTCGGCCCGTCGGGCTGCGGCAAATCCACGCTGCTGCGGCTGATCGCGGGGCTCGAAGCCATCGACGGCGGCTCGCTCATGCTCGACGGCCGCGACATCACCGACCAGCCGTCGAGCAAGCGCGACCTGGCCATGGTGTTCCAGAGCTACGCGCTGTACCCGCACATGAGCGTGTACGAGAACATGAGCTTCGCACTCAAGCTCGCCAAGGTCGACAAGCAGGTGATCGACGAAAAGGTGCAGAACGCCGCGCGCATCCTCAACCTCACGAGCTACCTGCAGCGCACGCCCAAGGAGCTGTCGGGCGGCCAGCGCCAGCGCGTGGCCATCGGCCGCGCCATCGTGCGCGCGCCCAAGGTGTTTTTGTTCGACGAGCCGCTGTCCAACCTCGACGCGGCGCTGCGCGGCCAGACGCGCGTGGAGATCGCCAAGCTGCACCGCGACCTGGGTGCCACCACCATCTACGTGACGCACGACCAGGTCGAAGCCATGACGCTGGCCGACCGCGTGGTGGTGCTGCGCGACGGCGTGATCGAGCAGGTGGGCACGCCGCTGGAGCTGTACGACAAGCCCGCCAACCAGTTCGTGGCCCAGTTCATCGGCACGCCGCAGATGAACGTGGTGCCCGTGGACAAGCTGCCGCAGCCCGTGCAGCAGCAGGCGCCAACGTCCCCCGATGGCGCCGCCGTGGGCGCCATCGGCCTGCGCCCCGAGAACATCGCTGTGCGGAACACCGGCGCTACCGCGGTCACAGGCCAGGTGGACCTGATCGAAGCGCTGGGCGCCGAGACGCTGATCTACGTCAGCACGCCCGGCGGCGCGCAGTTCGTCTCGCGCCAGAACGACCGCACGGGCCTGCGCGCAGGCGATGCGGTCAGCCTGGACATCGATGCATCGCACGCGCACTGGTTCGACACTGCCGGCCGCGTCGTGGCGGGCCACGCAGCATGAGTGCCACGCAGACCTTGCAAGGGCAGGTGGCGGCCGTCACTGGCGCTGCGTCGGGCATCGGGTTCGCCAGCGCCAAAGCCATGGCCGATGCCGGCGCGCGTGTGGTGCTGATCGACCGCGACGAGGCCGCGCTGGCCAAGGCGTGCGCCGCCATCGGCCCCAGCGCCTTGCCGCTGGTGCTGGACCTGCTCGATGCCCAGCAGTGCGCCAGCCTGCTGCAGCGCACGCTGGCGCTCGCGGGGCAACTGGACATCTTCCACGCCAACGCCGGGCTCTATGTGGGTGGCGACCTGGTGGATGCCGACCCCGATGCCATCGACCGCATGCTGAACCTGAACGTCAACGTGGTGATGAAGAACGTGCACAACGTGCTGCCCCACATGATCGAGCGGGGGCGGGGCGACATCATCGTCACCAGCTCGCTGGCCGCGCATTTCCCCACGCCGTGGGAGCCCGTCTACGCGTCGTCCAAGTGGGCCGTCAACTGCTTCGTGCAGACCGTGCGCCGCCAGGTCTTCAAGCACGGCATCCGCGTGGGCTCCATCTCGCCCGGGCCGGTCATCACCGCGCTGCTAGCCGACTGGCCGGCGGAAAAGCTCGCCGAGGCCAAGGCCAGCGGCAGCCTCATCGAGGCCTCCGAAGTGGCCGACGTGGTGCTCTTCATGCTCAACCGCCCGCGCGGCATGACCATCCGCGACGTGGTGATGATGCCCACGAATTTTGATCTCTGAATACCCGTCTTCACGCACCATGAATTTCATCCTGCATCTGGGCCTGGGCTCCTTCCACCGTGCCCATCAGGCCGTCTACGTTCACCAGCTGCGCCAGCAAGGTGACACGGGCTGGGCCATCGCAGGCGGCAACCTGCGCCCCGACATGGCCGACACCATCGCGGCCCTGCAGGCGCAGAGCGGCCGCTACACGCTCGAGACCGTCACGCCCCAGGGTGAGCGCAGCTACACCGTCATCGAATCCATACAGCGCGTGATTTCCTACCAGGACGACCTGGCCCCGCTGATCGCTGCTGGCGCCGACCCCGCCACGCGCATCATCAGCTTCACGGTGACCGAGGCGGGCTACTACCTGGATGCCCAGAACCAACTCGACTGGCCCACGTTTGCCGACCTGCGTGCCGACCTGGCGGCCGTGAAAGCCGGCCAGGCAGGCCACACCATCTACGGTGGCCTCGTCAGCATCCTGCGCGCGCGCATGCGCTCGGGCGCCGGCCTCGTCACGCTGATGAACTGCGACAACCTGCGCCACAACGGCGACCGTTCACGCAGTGGCCTGCTGCAGTTCATCGATGCACTGGGCGACGCAGAGCTCAAGGCCTGGGTGGTGCAGCACACCAGCAGCCCCAATGCCATGGTGGACCGCATCACCCCACGCCCCACGCCCGACGTGGCCGAGCGCGTGCGCGCGGCCACCGGCTGGGACGACAAGGCGGCCTTGATGGGCGAGAGCTTCATCCAGTGGGTCATCGAAGACGACTTCATCGCCGGCCGGCCCGACTGGGAGACCGTGGGCGTGGAGATGGTGCAGTCGGTGCAGGCGCATGAAGAGGCCAAGATCCGCCTGCTGAACGCCACCCACAGCTGCATTGCCTGGGCCGGCACGCTGGCGGGCTACCAGTACATCCACGAAGGCACGCACGACGCCGCCATCCGCCAGATGGCCTACGACTACGTCACCGACGACGCGATCCCCGTGTTGCTGCCGTGCCCCATCGACCTGGAGGCCTACCGCGACGTGGTGCTGGACCGCTTCGGCAACCCCGCCATTGCCGACACCAACCAGCGCGTGGCGATGGACGCGTTCTCCAAGATCCCCGGCATGATCGCGCCCACCATCCGCGACAAGCTGGCGCGCAATGCGCCGTTCGACGGCGTGGCCATGCTGCCCGCGCTGTTCCTGGCCTACCTGCAGCGCTGGCATGCGGGGCAGATCCCCTACACCTACCAGGACCAGGCCATGGACCCGGCCGTGGCGCACGCCATCTGCGACGCCGCCGACCCGGTCGCCGCCTTTGCGGCGGACACGACGCTGTGGGGCGAGATGGCATCGCACCCGCGGCTGCTTGATACGTTGCGCAGCGCGTTCGCCCGCGTGCAGGCCTTTGCAGCGGAGCGTGCCGAGGCCCGGGCTTTGGTGTAAGTTGAACGCCCCGCCCACCGGAACGACGCCATGACCGTGAAGACGCCCGTCTCGCCACGCCAGACCAAGCCCGAGCTGGAGCACGACTATGTGCGATCGCCCGAGTTGGGCTACGAGTCGCCCGAGACAGCGGGTTTTATCCGCTGCCTGGCGCACGGGTTTCCCACGCCGCTGGCGCGCTGGCACTACCACGACGAGTACGAGCTGCACCTGATCACTGCCACCTCGGGCAAAGTCTTTGTGGGCGACTGGATCGGGCAGTTTCAGCCGGGCCACCTGGTGCTGACCGGCCCGCGCCTGCCTCACAACTGGATCAGCATGGACCTGCCCGAAGGCGGCGTGCCGCTGCGCGACCTGGTGATCCAGTTCTCGCACGCGCCGCTGGTGGCGAGCAGTGAGAGCATCCCCGAGCTGCGCGAGGTGCTGCCCCTGCTCGAGCGCGCGCGCCACGGTATCGAGTTCTTTGGCATGGATGCGCAGGCGCAAGAACACTGGCACCGCATCAAGGCCCGCCAGGGCCTTGCGCGGTTTGGTGCGTTCTGCGAATTTCTGAGCGACCTGGCCCGCTGCACCGACTTCCGCCTGCTGTCGAGCACGCAGCTGCAAAGCGAGGACAACGACACCCAGCTCGACCAGATCAACGCCATCGTGAGCCGCATCACCGACCACCTGGCCGAGCCGCTGTCGGCCGCCGACCTGGCGCAGGAGCTGGGCATGACCGAGAGCCGCTTCTCGCGCTTCTTTCGCCGCGCCACCGGCAACACCTTCACCGACTTTGTAAACCTGGTGCGCGTGAACCGCGCGTGCCAGCTGCTCATGGAGACCGAGCGCTACATCACCCACATCGCCTACGACGTGGGCTTCAACAACATGGCCAACTTCAACCGCCGGTTCATGGACATCAAGGGCATGACGCCAAGTGAGTACCGCAAGCAGGGTGTGGGGCGGTTCGGCAAGGTGTGACGCCGGTCGTCGGTCGCCTGCCGTGGTAGGGCGAGCGGTCGCACGCTCTCGTGGCTCAAGGCCATAGCCCCCACACCGATCCAACCGCCACCGTTCGGGCTGAGCCTGTTAAAGCCAGGTCGCATCACCCACATTCACTGCCTTCACCCCTGCTACAGCCCAAAGACCAAGCCAACCCCCCCATGTACCTCGGAATCGATTTAGGCACCTCGGGTGTCAAGCTCCTGCTGCTCGACGAAACGCAGACCGTGATCGCCACTGCCGACGCTGCCGTGGCCCAATACCGCCCCCAGCCCACCTGGAGCGAGCAGCACCCAGCGGACTGGCTGGCGGCCGTGGAGACCGCCGTGGCGCAGCTGCGCGCGCAGGCGCCTGCAGCATGGGCGCAGGTGCGGGGCGTGGGGCTTTCGGGCCACATGCACGGCGCCGTGGTGCTGGGTGCGCAGGCCAACGTGCTGCGCCCCGCCATACTGTGGAATGACGGCCGTGCCAGTGTCGAATGCGCCGCGCTGGAGCAGGCCGTGCCCGCTTCGCGCCAGATCACCGGCAACCTCGCCATGCCTGGCTTCACCGCGCCCAAGCTGCTGTGGCTGCGCACGCACGAGCCAGAGGTGTTTGCACAGATCCGCACGGTGCTGCTGCCCAAGGACTGGCTGCGGCTGCAGCTCACCGGCGATGCGGTGAGCGACATGTCCGATGCATCCGGCACGCTGTGGCTCGATGTGCAGGCCCGCGCCTGGAGCCCGGCGATGCTGCAGGCCTCAGGGCTCGATGCATCTCACATGCCGCTGCTGGCTGAGGGCAGCGCGGCCACCGGCACCTTGCGCAGCGATGTGGCGCGCCGCTGGGGCTTGGGTGATGGGGTGGTGGTGGCGGCCGGCGCGGGCGACAACGCTGCCAGCGCCGTGGGCGTGGGCGCCCGCACCAGGGGCCAGGGCTTTGTGTCGCTGGGGACCTCGGGTGTGGTCTTTCGTGTGACGGATGCCTTTGCACCTGCCACCGAACGCGCCGTGCACGCCTTTGCGCATGCGCTGCCGAAGCGCTGGCACCACATGTCCGTCATGCTCAGCGCAGCCAGTGCGTTTGGCTGGGTCACGCGGCTCACGGGGCGGGGTGATGAGGCACAACTGTCAGACGCCGTGGGCGCCATGCCCGCCAGCCGGCAGGCGCATGCGCCGCTGTTCTTGCCCTACCTGAGCGGCGAGCGCACCCCCCACAACAACGCCGCGGCCACGGGTGTCTTCATGGGCTTGCGGGCCGAGCACGACGCCACCGACCTGGCCTACGCCGTGATGGAAGGGGTGGGCTTCGGTCTGCTGGATGGCTTCAACGCCATGCGCGCCGCGCAGGCCGTGCAGGGCTCTGCCGCCGGCAATGGCGCGGACACCAAAACCGCTATTGACGCTGAGCTTGGGATATCCCCGACAGCACCGCGCACTGCTGACAGTGCCCTCGCCTTGGTCGGTGGCGGAGCCCGCAGCAACCCCTGGGCGCAGCTCTTGGCCAGTGCGCTGGGCACACCGCTGCAACGCCCACAGGGAGCCCACGCGGCGGCTGCCCTGGGCGCCGCCCGCTTGGCTGCCATGGCCTGCGGCGGCGAGGAAGCCCACTGGTGCCAGCCCTTGCCTGCCGACGCTACCTTCACCCCACAGCCCCCACAACAAACCTTGCTGGCCGAGCGCTACGCCCGCTTTGTGGCGCTGTATCCGGCACTTCAATCGCAGTTCTGACGCACTGCCTGCACCTCTCCAAAGCCGCCATGACTTCCGCAGGACACGCCCCCACCGCCACAGCCTCCATCCAGGCCGCCATCGCAGGCGAGGCCCTCATCGATCTCATCCGCCGCCCCGACGGCAGCTACCTGCCGTGCCTGGGTGGCGCGTTGTACAACCTGAGCCGTGCGCTGGCCCGGCAGGGCGTGGGCACGCAGTACCTCAACCCCTTGTCGCGCGACCGTTTTGGCCGCGAGCTGGCAGCGCAGCTGGCGGGCGACGGCGTGCAACTGGCGCGACCCGACCCGGTGCAACAGGTCACCTCGCTCGCCGTGGTCAACCTCAATGCGCAGGGCCACCCCGACTACGCCTTCTACCGCGAAGGCGTGGCCGACCGCGCCGTGTCCGCCCAAGGCCTGGGCGACGCCTGCACGGCCCTGCCTGCGCTGCAACTGGTGTGCACCGGCGCCCTCGCGCTGGATGCCCGCGACACCGCCATCTATTTGCCGTGGCTTGCAGCCCAGCGCGCTGCAGGCCGCTGCGTGGTGGTCGATGCCAACCTGCGCCCGTCTGTCATGCCTGACCTGGCGGCCTACCGCGCCACCGTGCATGCCGCGCTGGCCCACGCGCACATCATCAAAGCCAGCGACGAAGACCTGGACCACCTGGCCGTGCCCGGCGCCGATGCCCTGGACCGCGCGCGCAACCTGCTCGCCGCCAATCCCCAGGCCCATCTGCTGGCCCTGACACTGGGGGCGGAGGGCGCATGGCTGTTGCACCGCCACGGCACGCAATGTTTTGCCAAAGAAGCGCAGCCGCTAGAGGTCGTCGACACCGTGGGCGCGGGCGACAGCTTTCTGGCAGGGCTGCTGGCGCACCTGCTGCGGCAGGCGCAGGGCGCGGGCGCTGCCGGGTTCGTTCAATTTGTGGAAGCGCTGACTGCGGAGGCGTGCGAGCAGGCACTGCGCCACGCACTGGCCAGTGCGAGTTTGTGCGTGATGGAGCAAGGGTGCGTGCCGCCGGGGTGGGATGCAGCAAGCGAGTGGGCGCAGGCGCGTCCTGCGCTGGCCGAGTAGGTGGCCGGGGAAGGGCCCTCTGGCCCCTTGCGGCTGGCGGTGAGGGCCGGGGCCGGGCGGTACGATGTCCCGCCCCTCGTTCGCCGACATAGGCCCCATCTCCGCGGCGCGCCGCACGCACCGCTTTCACATCATGTTGATCCGCCCCGCCCAGGTTCACACGGCAGCCGACGCCTGCACCGTTGTCCGCCAGTCCATTACCCACTGCTGCGCCCTCGACCATCACCACGACGCCACCATCCTTGGCGCATGGCTGGCCAACAAGACGCCTGAGAACCTGGCCGCGTGGATGACCGCGCCGGGCACGATCGCCTGGGGTGCTTATCGCGAGGAGGCCATGGTGGGCTTTGCGCTGCTGGCCGGCCCCACGCTGGCGCTGTGCTACGTGGTGCCGGAAGCTCTGCACCAGGGAGTCGGCCGTGCCTTGTTGCGGGAGGCCGAGGCCCATGCGCGGCAGGCGGGTGTGGCGGCCCTGCAGCTGGAGAGCACGCGCACGGCCGAGGCGTTCTATCGGCGCAATGGCTTTGAGCCTTCGGGCCCGCCGCAAGCGTGGGCGGGTCTGCAGGCGCAGCCCATGCGCAAGCTGCTTTGAAGGGGCGCTGCGGGCGTCATCGTGGCTCTTGTACTGCTGTTTTTGAATGAAATCGGGCTCTGGCGCTTGATTAGTAAGCGTTGATAGCTACTATTTTTATAGCGTGCGCAGCGGCGCATTTGCTTGGTGCCACGGCCTGGACGACCCCGCTGGCGCGGCGCGTTGCTCAGAGTTCTTGCGAGTAAACGATGGACCCGTGGTGCTTGGCCATCTTGTCGTACAGCAGGCGGGCGGTGGCGTTGGTCTCGTAGGTCTGCCAGTACACCCGAATTGAGTGGACCGCGCGCGCCGCGGCGTACACCGCGTCGATGAGCGCACGCCCCACGCCCCGGCCCCGTGCCGCTTCGGTGGTGAACAGGTCGCTGAGGTAGCACACGGGCTCGATGCGGGTTGTGCTGCGGTGGTACAGATAGTGCGTGAGGCCCAGCAGCTTGCCGCTGGCGTTGTCCTGCGCCACAAGGCAGAACATCGGCTCCGCAGCGTCGTGAAGGCGCTGCCATGTGGCCTCGGTGATGTGTTCGGGCAGTGCAGTGGCGCCAAAGCGGCCGTAGAACGCGTTGTAGCCGTCCCAGAGCGGGCGCCACGCGGCGTAGTCTGCTGGCTGGACGGGGCGGACGGAAATGGCAGAACTCATGGGTTGTGACCTGCAGATGTGGAGCTGCGATTTTGCGGGCGTTTTTCGCCGGCAGTGTGCAGGGCCCAACGACAACGCACGCGAGGGGTTCTAGAGAGTCCCGCCCATGTGCAGCTGCCGCTTGCAGCCTGCGCGCAGTGCGCGCCACGCAGGCCCCGGCCCCACAAAGTCAGATCACGCGCGCAACAATGGCGCCCACCGCGTGGTCGATGGCGTAAAGCCAGTGGCCGCCGGGTTGCCGGCGCACCAGTTCGGCGGAGCTGCCCGAGGCGATCACTTCACCGTTGTCCAGCGTGATGTCCCAGTCCGCGCGCAGCAGCGCGACCTCGCCCAGCTCCAGGCAGAAGTTGTTGATGGATCGCATGCGCCCGGGCACGGTCAGCAGACCCGCCAGCACGCTGCGGATGTCCTGCAGGCCGTGGCGCACGGGGCCTGCGGCGTCGGCCTGCAGCAGCGCATCGGGCTCATACAACGCGAGCAGGGCGTCCACCTCGCGCAGATTGAAGCTGTGGGCAAATTGCTCGTTCATTTTTTGGGGATCGATCACGCGCGTCATGGTGTCCTTGCAATGGGTATGAGATGAATGAATGGCTAAGCTGCGGATTGGACGGGCAACGTGACGGGGTTACCAAATGGAAAGTAGTGCAGGCGGATCGCGGCAAGCAGGCCGCGGGGGCAGCGTGGACGCGGTGCATGCTGGGTTGGACGCGCCGGCCCCGCGCCACGCGAGCATGTGCCCGGTGGAAGACTGGCTGGGTTTCCTGGGGCACCGGTGGAACGCACTGATCCTGTGGCACCTGCAGGGCGCGCCGCTGCGCCATGCGCTGCTTTTGGAGCGTCTGCCCGGCATCACCGCCAAGGTGCTCAGTGAGCGGCTGACCGGTTTGCAGGAGCGGGGCCTGCTCACCCGGGTGGACATCGTGGCCGTGCCGCGGGGCGTTGCCTACGGGCTCACGCCGGCCGCACAGCAACTGGTGCCGGTGCTCAATCAGCTGGAGTGGTGGGCGCGGGGCGTCAGCGATGAGCGCGCGCTGACCCGGCTGGTGTCGCTGCCGCGTGGGGACGTGAGCGGCTTGATTGGCGTGATTGGCGTGGCCGTGCGGGATCGATAGGAGAGGCGGACCCCGGCGCTGCACGCGCCGTGATGCGCAAGTTTGGCCCGCCGGCTTTTATGCTTGCGGTAGGGCCTACGCCTGCAGCACCCGCCCAGGGTTCATGGTGCCCTGCGGGTCCAGCGCCTGCTTGATGGCGCGCATCATCGTCAGCGCCACAGGCGACTGGTATTTGGCGAGCTTGTCGGCCTTGAGCTCGCCGATGCCGTGCTCGGCCGAGAACGAGCCGCCGAACTCAGCCACGGCTTCATAGACCAAGTGGTTCACGTGGTCCTCATGCTCGCGCAGGAAGGCCTTGCTATCGCCCTCGGCCGGGGCCTGCACGTTGTAGTGCAGGTTGCCGTCGCCCAGGTGGCCAAAGTTGACCAGGCGCACGCCCGGGATCTCGCGCTGCAGCACCGCGTCGGTGTGCGCTACGAAGGCGGGGATGCGCGAGATCTGGATGGAAATGTCGTGCTTGATGTTCAGGCCTTCTTCGGCCTGCGCCAGCGGAATGCTCTCGCGGATATGCCACAGCTGGTGGGCCTGCGTGAGGTTCTCGGCCACCACGGCGTCGGTCACGCAGCCGGCTTCGAAGGCCGTTTCCAGCAGCGATTCAAAACGCGCGCGGGCGTGTGCTTCGGATTCGCTGTCGGAGTTCTCGAGCAACACGCACCAATGGGCATTCTCGTCGCCCAGAAACGGTACGCGCAGTTGTGGCATGTGTTTGCCCACCAGGCTCAACGCAAATTGGCCCATGACCTCAAAGCCCGTGAGGCCCGCGCCGAGCTGCTTGTGCGCCAGGCCCAGCAAGGTAACGGCCTGCTCCATCGACGGCACCGCGGCCCAGGCGGTGAGGTTGGCGGCGGCCTGGGGATAAAGCTTCATCGTCGCGGCTGTGATGATGCCCAGCGTGCCTTCGCTGCCGATGAACAGGTCGCGCAGGTCGTAGCCCGTGTTGTCCTTGCGCAGGCCCTTGAGGCCGTCCCACACCTCGCCCTGGGCAGTTACCACTTCGACACCCAGGCACAGGTCGCGCGCATTGCCGTAGCGCACGACCTGCGTGCCGCCTGCGTTGGTGGCCAGGTTGCCGCCGATGGTGCAGCTGCCCTCGGCCGCCAGCGACAGGGGGAACAACACGCCCGCGTTTTCTGCCACGTCCTGCAGGTTCTGCAGGATGCAGCCGGCTTCTACCGTCATGGTGAGGTTGTCGGTGTCCACGCTGCGCACGGCGTTCATGCGCGTGAGGCTCAGCACGATCTGCGTGCCCGAGCCATCGGGCGTCGAGCCTACGGCCAGGCCGGTGTTGCCGCCCTGCGGCACGATGGAGGTGCCCGCCGCCACGCAGGCCTTGACCACGGCGGCCACCTCGAGCGTGCTGGCAGGGCGCACCACGGCCAGCGCCTTGCCGCGCACGCGGCGGCGCCAGTCCTGCTCCCAGGCGGTCAGGTCGCCTTCGGTGATCACATGGGCGGCGCCAACGATGGCGCGCAGGGTGTCAAGCAAAGTGGTCATGGCAAGTGCCTTCTTGAATTCGGTGGGCGGGGGGGGCGGCGGGTGTCAGCCGGCCGGGGAGGCATCGTCTGCCGCTGCTGCAGCCGCCTTGGCGTTGCGCTGGCGCAGCCGCACGTGCAGCGTGCACGCGGTGAACAGCACCAGGCACAGGGCCACTTCGGTCCAGGCCAGCCATTGCGACGGGGGCTTGTCGCTCCAGCCGCGCACCACGCCTTCGATGAAATAGAGCCAGATCACCAGGCTGACCCATCGGTAGGTGTACATGCGGTTCTTGAGGATGCCGGCCAGCGGAATGCACAGCGGCAGCGCCTTGAGCGCCAGCCAGGACCCGCCGGGGCGCAGCGGCGCCAGCGCCAGCTCCCACGCCAGGCACAGGGCGATGAGGCCCAGCAGGCCGCCCGTGGCCACCCAGCGCGTGGCGGCGACGCGGTGGTCGAGCGGGGCAGGGGGGATGGAACTGTGGTGGGGAGGGGCGGAGGGGGCGGAAGGGGACGCGGTCATTGGGGTGGCATCATATCGGCCATGCCTTTTTCCCTAGAGCGTGCCATGCACTTTGACGTACCCGCGGTGGGCCCGATGGCCCTGGATGACAAGGCGCGGGCAGCAGCCACGGCCGGTGCCTGGTCCAGCACCGCAGCGCTGCGGGCGCCCGTGCTTGGATTTGTACTTTCGGGGGCGCTTCAAGGTGCATAGCGCGTTCCAGAAAGCCGCGTTGCGCATCGAAGCGCTGATGACCGAGCTGTCGCACTTCCCTTGGAAGACCACGGCACAAACGCTGCGCGAGCGGTTTCGGGAAGACCACCTGGGCCTCACGGCCAGCAGCCTCACCTTCACGACCGTTCTGGGGCTGGTGCCGTTTTTTACGGTGGCGCTGGCGGTGTTCACCGCGTTCCCAATATTCGGCAAGCTGCAGGACGCATTGCAGGGCTGGCTGGTGAGCAGTCTGGTGCCGGACAGCATCTCGCGCCAGGTGCTGGGCTACCTCAACCAGTTTGCGGCCAAGGCCAGCGGGTTGGGGGTGGCGGGCTTTTCGATCCTGCTGGCCACGGCGCTGGCGCTGATCCTCACCATTGACCGCACGCTCAACGACATCTGGCGCGTGCCAAGCCTGCGGCCGCTGGGGCAGCGGGTGCTGATTTACTGGGCGGCCATCACGCTCGGGCCCCTGCTGTTGGGGGGGAGCCTTGCGGTCACTTCGTACGTGATGTCGGCCTCGGGTGGCCTGGTGCGGCGCCTGCCAGACGGGGTGCATCTGCTTTTCGACTCGATCCAGTTTGTGGTGCTGGCCGGCGGCATGGCGTCGCTGTACCACTACGTGCCCAATACGCCGGTGAAATGGCGGCACGCCTGGACCGGCGGGCTGTTCGTGTCGGTGTGTATTGAGCTGGCGAAGAAGGTCCTTGCGCTGTACCTCAGCAGCGTGCCCACTTACTCGGTGGTGTACGGGACCTTCGCCACGCTGCCCATCTTGCTGGTGTGGATCTACGTGGCCTGGGTCATCGTGCTGCTGGGGGCGGTGGTCACCGCGTACCTGCCGAGCCTGCTGGCCGGTGTGGCGCGGCGCGGAACCGTGGCGGGGTGGACTTTTCAGCTGGCGGTCGAGGTGCTGCAGGAGCTGCACCGCGCACGCAGCCAGCCCATGAAAGGGCTGCGCCCAAGCCAGATCGCCCAGTTGCTGAGGGTGGACGTGCTGCAACTTGAGCCGGTGCTGGGCACGCTCAAAACCCTGGACTGGGTGGGCGAGGTGACGGACGCCGCCACGAGCGCGTCGGACGTGCCGGAGTCCCGCTACGTGCTGCTGGCCGACCCTGCACGCACGCTGTTGGCACCGCTGGTGCAAAAGCTGCTGCTGGAGCGCACGCACAGCCTGGGGCCCTTGTGGCAGCGGGCGGGGCTGGAGGCACTGCACGTGGCCGACGTGCTGGGCGACGACGGGACGGCGCGCTAAGAACACGTTCCAAGGGCCTGGGTGGCCTGCGCGGTCCATTTTTGCAGTTGCTATAAAATTAGTAGCTATAAGCGCCTGTCAATCAAGCGCTGGTGGCCAATTCGGCCTTGAATTAGAACGGCACCTTGCCCGTCCAGAGATCCTTGTACATCACCCAGTCGCCCATGAAGCTGTACAGCGGCCGCTTGAAGCTGGCCGGCTTGTTCTTCTCAAACCCGAAGTGCCCGACCCAGGCGAAGCCGTAGCCGCACAGCAGGCCGTACAGCAGGTACTGTGGCTTGCCCGTGGCCACCAGCATCGCCAGGCACAGCAGGGACAGCGTGGACCCCACAAAGTGCAGGCGCCGGCAGGTGCGGTTGCTGTGTTCGGTCAGGTAGAAGGGGTAGAACTCTGCAAAGCTCTTGAAGGTGCGGGGGTCGGTGGCGGTGGGGGGCGCGGCGCTGATGTCCATCGTTGTCTCCTGGGGATCGTGCGGCGTCTGGCGTGGTGGCGACCGCAGCATTTTTGAAATGTCGACTCGCCCTGGCTTTATACGCCCAGGCCGGCATGGGTGGCGTGCCGCGCGGGACAGGGGTTTTGCGCAGTGTTCGGGGCAGGGCGGTGGTGGGTCTGAATGACGACGCAAGGAATGGAATGAAAATGAGAAGTTGGATGGCAGAGATGGAACGATGCCCTCGAATGTGGTTGGGCAACGGGCGTGACGTCGCGACCGACCGCACGCCGATGCATGGCGCAGCAACGGCCACGGCAGCGGGGCCGCTCGTACCCGCCGCATGACCCTCGAGACCCATCACGCCGTGGACGCTACGCCCGTCGACTCCACCGCCACCACGGTCGCTGCGCCCAGCGCCCCGGCCCCCGGCCGTGAACACGCCATCGACGCACTGCGCGGCTTTGCGCTGCTGGGCATCCTCATGGTGAACGCTGGCAGTTTCGCCTCGACCTACTTCGGAGCCGGCGTGGTCGACCCGGCCTTCGCGCGGCCGGTGGACCAGGCGGTGCGCTGGTGCGTGGCCCTGCTTTTCGAGACCAAGTTTTACCTGCTTTTCTCGCTGCTGTTCGGCTACAGCTTTGCGCTGCAAATGGATTCAGCCCAGCGCGCCGGCAGTGCTTTCGTGCCGCGAATGCTGCGGCGCCTGGTCGGCCTCGCGCTGTTGGGGCTCGCCCATGCATGGCTGCTGTTTGCGGGCGACATCCTTGTGACGTATGCGCTGCTCGGTCTGGTGCTGCTGGTGGTGCGCAGGGTGCAGCCGGTCACTGCCGTGGCGCTGGCCATTGGGTTGCTGGGCGCGACCGCTGCGGGCTGGGGCCTGCTGGCCTGGTTGGTGGCGCAGATGCCGCCCATGGACCTGCCGGTGGCCGAGTTGCACGCCAAGGCGCAGCAGGCCGCACAGGCCTACCGTGCCAGTGCACTCGACGCCATCGCGCAGCGTGGGCGGGACATGGCCGAAGGCGTGTGGTTCGTACTGGTGTTTGTGCAGGGCCCGTGCGCGCTGGCGATGTTTCTGCTGGGGCTGGCCGCGCAGCGCTCGGGGTATCTGGCCCGGTTGGCGCAGCAGCCCGCGCAACTGGTGCGCTGGATGGCGTGCTGCCTGCCCATCGGCGCTGCGGGGGCACTGCTCTATGCTTCCACGCAGGACGGCACCCGCAGCGTGCAGCAGCCTGAGCATGTCGGGCTGGCCGGGTTGGCTGTGGACCTGGCCACGGCGCCGTTCCTCACCTTCGGCTACGTGGCGCTGCTGTTGTGGCTCCTGCAGCGGGGCCCGGCGGGCCGCCAGTTGGGTGCGGCGCTTGCGCCTGCGGGGCGCATGGCGCTGTCGAACTACCTGCTGCAGTCGCTGGTGGGTGCGGTGGTCTTCACGGCCTATGGCTTTGCGTTGGTGGGGCGGGTAGCACCGTGGCAGGCGGTGCTGGGGGTGCTAGCCCTGTACGCCGCCCAGCTGGTGCAGAGCCGCTCCTGGATGGCCGCCCATGCCCACGGCCCGGTGGAGTGGCTGCTGCGCGCCTTCACGCTCTGGCGCCGCCCCGCGTGGGGGCCAGTCCACGCCGACGGCCACAGACGTTAAACCGGGCGGCGACAGCGCAGCACAGCGCCGGCCGATCGCGCAGCGTGCCGCGTCGTGCCCCGCGCGTTCAGCGGGCCAGAAAGTCCCGCAGCGCGAACAGCGTTTCTTCCGGCGCTTCGGTCATCTGGTTGTGGCCCACCGGCAGCGGCGCGACCTGCACAGTGCGCCCGGCCGCGCGTGCAGCGGCGATCAAGCCCTGTGCCGCCTTGGGTGCCGTCATCTGGTCCTGTTCGCCCAGCGCAAACAGCACCGGGCAGGTGAGCTGCGCCATGGCCGCCTCGCCACCCGTGTAGCTGTCGCAGGCTACAAACCCGCGGTGGAACACATTGATGGCCGGATTGCTGCGCAGCACCTTGCGCCCCAGCGCCATGCCTGCGCCAAACACCCAGGTGCCCGGCCCCAAGGCTGAAGGCGGTGCCGCCAGCGTGCTGCGCGAGAACACGTTGACCATGCGCATGGCCCGTTCAGGATCGCTTTGCGAAGCTTCGATGAGCGCGGGCGATACCTTCATGGGGAACGCCGTGCCCACCAACACCAGGTGGCTGATGCGGTCCTTCAGGCGTGCGGCGGCTTCCATCGCGATGAGCGAGCCCCAGCTATGGCCCACCAGCGCCGCGCGCTGCACGCCGCCAGCATCGAGCAGCGCACCGATGAAGTCGGCAGCCTGCTCCACGGTGGCGGGCGCCTCGCCGCTGCTCTTGCAATGCCCGGGCAGGTCGATGGCCAGCACGTTCCAGCCGTGGTTGGCCATGTAGCGGCTTTGCAGCGCCCACACGCTGTGGTCGTTGAGCACGCCGTGGATAAAGACCACGGTAGGTTTGGCGGCATCGAAGGCCTTGCCGCCGGTGTAGCAGTAGGTGGCTGCGCCGTTGACTTGGACGTGCATGGGTCAGGCTCCTGCTTTCTCGGCGGCTTTTAATGCACGCTTGAGGTCGTCGATCAGGTCGTCTGCATCTTCAAGGCCGATGGACAGGCGGATCGTGCCCTGTGTGATGCCCGCGCCCGCCAGGGCCTCGTCGCTCATGCGGAAGTGGGTGGTACTGGCGGGGTGGATGACCAGGCTGCGGCAGTCGCCTACGTTGGCGAGGTGGCTGAACACCTTCAAGGTCTCGATGAACTTCTTGCCCTGCTCGCGGTTGCCCTTGAGATCAAAGCTGAACACCGACCCTGCGCCGCGCGGTAGCAGCTTTTGCGCGAGGGCGTGGCTTGGGTGCGATGCCAGCATCGGATGGCCTACGCGCGAGACAAACGGCTGTGCGGCCAAAAATTCGACCACTTTTTCGGTATTGCGCATGTGCTGCTGCATGCGCAGCGGCAGTGTCTCGATGCCTTGCAGGATGAGCCAGGCGGTGTGCGGGCTCATGCAGGCGCCAAAGTCGCGCAGCCCTTCGCGGCGTGCGCGCAGCAGGAAGGCGCCCACGGTGCTCTCTTCGGTGAACACCATGTTGTGAAAGCCGTCGTAGGGCTGGGTCAGCTCGGCGAATTTGCCCGCGGATCGGAGGCCGTCCCAGTCAAAGCTGCCGCCATCCACCACGATGCCGCCCACCACCGTGCCATGGCCCGAAAGGAACTTGGTGGCCGAGTGGTAGACCAGGTCCGCGCCGTGCTCGAACGGCTTCATGAGCCAGGGCGAGGTGAGGGTGGAGTCCACCAGCAGCGGCACGCCGGCCTCGTGCGCGAGGGCGCTTACGGTGGGGATGTCCAGCACGTCGAGGCCCGGGTTGCCCACGGTCTCACCAAAGAACAGCTTGGTGTTGGGGCGCACCGCAGCGCGCCAGCCGTCGATGTCGCCAGGTTTGACGAAGGTGGTCTCGATGCCAAAACGCGAGAGCGTGTAGTGCAGCAGGTTCTGAGAGCCGCCGTACAGCGCCGTGCTGGCCACAATGTGGCTGCCCGCGCCCATGATCGTGGCGATGGCCAGGTGCAGCGCGGCCTGGCCGCTGGCGGTGGCGATGGATCCCACGCCGCCTTCCAGCGCGGCCACGCGCTGCTCAAGCACAGCATTGGTGGGGTTGCTGATGCGGCTGTACACATGCCCGCCGCGCTCCAGGTTGAACAGCGATGCCGCGTGGTCGCTCGATTCGAAGACGAACGACGTGGTCAGGTGGATTGGGGTGGCGCGTGCGCCGGTGGCGGGGTCGGGGCTCGCCCCCGCGTGCAAGGCCAGCGTGTCAAAGCCGGGGTCGGAATAACCAGGCATCCGGGTGTCTCCCATGTTGTCAGTTCAGCCGGGCATTGTGGGCTATATTTGCTGGCAGACCGCCTGCAGCGCACGCCGCGCCCTTCTCGTTTTCTCGGAGACACAGCACCATGAAAGTCAGCGACATCCTTCGCGTCAAGGGCAACACCCTGTACACCGTCACGCCCGAGGAGCCGCTGGCCAACGCTGTGGACCTGATGGCCGAGCGCGACATCGGATCGCTGGTGGTGATGGAGCTGGGCGATCTGGTGGGCATGCTCACCTTCCGCGAGGTGATCCAGGCCATCGTGAAAAACGGTGGCAGCGTGGGCAACATGCAGGTGCGGTCGGCCATGGACGATGCGCCGCTGACCTGCACGCTTGAAACCGAAATGGACGAAGTGCGCCGCATGATGCTGGACCGCCACGCGCGCTACATGCCCGTGATGGACCGCAAGATGCTCATGGGCGTGATCAGCTTCTACGACGTGGCCAAGGCCGTGGTGGACAGCCAGAACTTCGAGAACAAGATGCTCAAGGCCTATATCCGCGACTGGCCGGAAGACGAGTCGGGGGGCTAGGCGGGCACTTCCCCTGGGACGGTTCGCGTGAACCTTTGCCAGTCGACGGATTGTGTCGCGGGCAAGGCAGGCACCGCCAGCGTGGCGGCCATCGTCGCTCTGGGATAATCCTGCGCCATGAGCGGCAATACTATCGGAACCCTATTCGCAGTCACCAACTTCGGTGAATCCCACGGCCCAGCCATTGGCTGCGTGATCGACGGTTGCCCGCCCGGCATGCCGCTTACCGAGGCAGACATCCAGGCCGACCTGGACCGGCGCCGCCCGGGCACGAGCCGGCATGTCACGCAGCGCAACGAGCCCGACGCCGTGGAGATCCTCTCTGGCGTGTACGAGGGCAAGACCACCGGCACGCCCATCGCCCTGCTGATCCGCAACACCGACCAGCGCAGCAAGGACTACAGCAACATTGCCGAGAGCTTCCGCCCCGGCCATGCCGACTACACCTACTGGCACAAATACGGCATCCGTGACCCGCGTGGTGGCGGCCGCTCTTCGGCCCGCCTCACCGCGCCCACGGTGGCCGCGGGCGCGGTGGCCAAGAAGTGGCTGGCCCAGCAGTACGGCGCACAGTTCCGTGCCTGCATGACGCAGCTGGGCGAACTGTCCATCCCGTTCGAGAGCTGGGACCATGTGCGCAGCAACCCCTTCTTCGCCCCTGTGGCCGACGTGCAGCAGTACGAGGACTACATGGACGCGCTGCGCAAGGCCGGTGACTCGTGCGGCGCGCGCATCCGTGTGCAGGCCACCGGTGTGCCCGTGGGCCTGGGCGAACCGCTCTACGACAAGCTCGACGCCGACATCGCCCACGCCATGATGGGGCTGAACGCCGTCAAGGGCGTGGAGATTGGTGCCGGCTTTGCCAGCGTGGGCCACCGGGGCACGATGCATGGCGATTCGATGACGCCCCAGGGCTTTCGCACCAACAACGCCGGTGGCGTGCTGGGCGGCATCAGCACCGGGCAGGACCTGGAGGTGAGCATTGCGATCAAGCCGACCAGTTCCATCATCAGCCCGCGTGAATCCATCGACGTGCATGGCAAAAGCACCGAGGTCATCACCAAGGGCCGCCACGACCCCTGCGTGGGAATCCGCGCTGCGCCGATTGCCGAGGCGCTGCTGGCGTTGGTGGTGATGGAGCATGCACTGCGCCACCGCGCGCAGTGCGGCGACGTGGCGCAGCCCGTGCCACCCATCCAGGCATCTTTTCTGTAGCCGTTGCAAAGCGCTGCGGGCCTGGCCTGCGCGCTGGAGGGCAGGACGGCGATGGCGGGGCGTGCAGCGGTGATGCGCGCCCTTTTTTTTTTGGTCGAGCACGGCACTGACGGGGCACTTCATGCGCAGGTTGTTGGCACAGACATCATTGGTGGGTCTACGGCGGGCGCGCAGCGCCGCCTGGGTGGCCCTGGGAGCCGCCGGCATTGTTCTGGCGGGCTGCGGCACGCCCGCCGCGCCGTCGCCCGGGGAGGCTGTGCCCGCGCACCTCGACATCACGCTGATTGGCTTCAACGATCTGCACGGCAACATGGAGCCACCCCGCATGGCGCACACGGTGCAGACCCCGTCGGGACCCGTGGCTGTGCCGGCAGGAGGCATGGCCTATTTCGCAAGCGCCATCGCCGCGCTCAAGGCGCGCGGGCCGCACCATGCCGTGGTGTCCGCGGGCGACATGGTGGGCGCGTCGCCGCTGGTGTCTTCGCTCTTCCTGGATGAACCGACCATCGAGGCAGTCAACGAGATGCACATCGACTTCAACGCGGTGGGCAACCACGAGTTCGACCGCGGCTGGCGCGAGCTGCTGCGCCTGCAGCATGGCGGCTGCGAGAAGTTCACCACCCGCCAGCCGTGCCAGATCAGCCAGCCCTTCGCAGGGGCGCGCTTTGGTTTTCTGGCCGCCAACACCGTGCGCGTGGAAGACGGGCGTACGCTGCTGCCCGCCACGGGGCTCAAACGCTTCACGCAGGGCGGCGCCACGGTCACGCTAGGCGTGATCGGGCTCACGCTGCAGGCCACGCCCACGATGGTGAGCCCGTCAGGCGTGGCGGGCCTGCGCTTTGAGGACGAGGCGGCCACCGCCAACGCGCTGATTCCCCAGCTTCGCGCCCAGGGCGCCGACGTGATCGCGGTCGTCATCCATGAGGGCGGCAACACCACCGCAGGCGTGCAAGAGACAAGCTGCGCCGGGCTCTCCGGCGACATCGTTCCCATCCTGGAGCGCCTGGACCCGGCCGTGGATGTCGTCGTGTCGGGCCACACCCACCAGGCCTACGTGTGCGACTACAGCCGCGTGAACCCGGCCAAGCCGTTCCTGCTGACCAGTGCGGGCCAATATGGAACCCTGCTCACCGACATACAGCTGCGCGTGGACACCCGCACGCGCCGCGTGGTGAGCAAGACCGCGCGCAACGTCATCGTGCAGGGCGAAGCCTTCACGGGCAGCCAGGGGCGTGTGCCCATGACGGCGGCGGTGCCGGCTTTTGGCGCCGATCCGAAGGTGCAGAAGATCATCGACACCTACCGTGCCGCCGCCGTGCCGCTGGCGCAGCGCCCGATGGGCCAGGCCGTGGCGCCGCTGCGGCGGCGGTTGACGCCGTCGCTGGAAAGCGCCTTGGGCAACTTGGTCGCTGATGCCCAGCTTGAGGCCACCCGCGCGGCAGAAAGCGGCGGGGCGCAGCTGTCGCTGATGAACCCGGGCGGCTTGCGCGCAGACCTGGTGCCTGATGAGCAGGGTGTGGTGCGTTACGGGCAGCTGTTTGCGGTGCAGCCCTTCGGCAACCAGCTGGTGGTAAAGACTTTGACCGGCGCGCAGATAAAGGCGGCGCTGGAGCAGCAGTTTGCGAGCGGTGGCAACACCGTGCAGCGGCCCCGCGTGCTGTCGGTGTCCCGCGGCTTCTCCTATCAGTTCGACCTGTCAGAGCCCGCAGGTGCGCGCATCAGCCGCATGGTGCTGCACGGCGTGCCACTGCAGGGTGACACGCCAGTGCGCGTCGTGATGAGCAGTTACCTCGACAGCGGCGGCGACAACTTCACGGCGCTGACCGAAGGGCGTGACCGCCTGGTGGGTGGGCTGGATCTGGATGCGCTCGAAGCCTACTTCCGCACGCACAGCCCGGTGGCACTGCCTGCGACCGACCGCATCACTGGGGCGCGTTGAGCATGGAGCGTCGAACGTGGGCTGTGGGCCGGGCGAGGGGGCGTTGTAGCTGCGGGCCGAGCTACTCCTTGCCCGGCCGCAGTGCCGCCAGCCAGCGCAGCGGGTTGAACCCCGTGACCAGGCCTGTAGCCACCAGCACCAGCGCGCCGCCCCAGACCATGCCCGGGCCCAGTGCCTCGCCCAGGAACACATGGCCCCATGCCACGCCAAACAGCGGGATCATGAAGGCCGAGCTCATGGCCGCCACCGGCGACACCTGCGCCAGCACGCGCAGGTTGAGCCAGTACGCGAGGCCCGAGGTGACGACGCCCATCACCGCCACCGCCGCCAGGGCGCCGGGGGTGAATCGGGCGTCGGGCAGGCTCCAGGCCGCGCCCGGCAACAGCAGCACCAGCGCGGCGGCATGGATGCCGGCGGCAATGGCGAGCGGCGACATGCGCGTGGTGGCGCGCTTCATCCACGTGGTCGAAACGCCGTAGCAAGCCGACGCGGTGACGCAGGCCAGCGCCGCGGTCAGCAGGGCGGGCGTGGGCTCCACGGGGCCGAGCTGCACGATCAGCGCCACCCCCGCAAAGCCGCAAATGCAGCCCAGCCATTTGCGCAGGCTCAGCGTGTCTTCCTTCATCCACGCGGCGGCCAGCACGCCAAACGGAACCGCCATGGTGTTGAGCAGCGAGCTGTAGCCCGCTGGCAAGTGCAGGGCGGCCCAGGCGTACAGCAGGAAGGGCAGGGCTACCGTCAGCGTGCCCAGCCCGAACAGCTCGCGCCAATGGCGCCACGGCCACGATTCGCCGGCCACCCGCATGATGCCGATCAGCGTGAGCGTGGCCAGCCCGATGCGCAACGCGGCCATCACATTGGGGCCCAGCACCGGGCTCGCGATGCGGATGAAGAGGAAGGAGGCGCCCCACAGGGCAGACAGCAGCACGAGCTGCAGGAAGTGGCGGGATTTCACCGGACGCATTGTCGGGCAGCGTGGGGGTGCCGGCTGCTCCCCAGGCGTCAGGTTAAGGGAGAAAATGGCCGCTAGCGCTTGAGGTATAAGCGCTTGTAGCTATTGAATTAATAGCAGTTTAAGGCCGGAAAATTTGTAGGCAGTGGGGGCCATGGAGTTGCCCGCAGACGCCTCGCTGCCGCGCACATCCATGCCTTGCTACGAAATATGTAGCTATAAGCGCTTGCTGAATAAGCGCTTGGCAGCATTTCGATGCGTATTTTTGGGTTTGGGCGGCCTTGGGCCTACTTGCGCACCTCGTCCACCATGGCCCGGAAGTCGTCGATGTCCTCGAAGCTGCGGTACACGCTGGCAAAACGGATGTAGGCCACCTTGTCGAGTTTCTTCAGCTCGCGCATCACGAGTTCGCCGATGCGCGCGGACATGACTTCTCGCTGACCCAGGTTGAGCAGCTTTTCCTCGATGCGCTCGATGGCGCTGTCGATCTGGGTGGTGCTCACCGGGCGCTTGCGCAGCGCCAGGTTGAACGAGCCCTGCAGCTTGCCGCGCTCGTACTCGATGCGCCGGCCGTCCTTTTTCACGATGGCCGGAAAGCTCACTTCCGGCCGCTCGTAGGTCGTAAAGCGCTTGTCGCAGGCGCCGCACTGGCGGCGGCGCCGGATGAAGTCCCCTTCTTCAGACACCCGCGTTTCGACGACTTGCGTTTCGAGGTGGCTGCAGAAGGGACACTTCATGGGAGCTGATGGGCCGGGGTCAGTGGATTAACGGTAGACAGGGAAGCGGGCGGTCAGGGCGTTGACCTTCTCGCGCACGGCGGCGATGTTGGCTTCGTCGCGCGGGTTGTCCAACACGTCGGCGATCAGGTTGGCCGTGATGCGCGCTTCTTCTTCCTTGAAGCCGCGCGTGGTCATGGCCGGGGTGCCGATGCGCACGCCGCTGGTCACCATCGGCTTTTCAGGGTCGTTGGGGATTGCGTTCTTATTGATGGTCATGTGGGCGGCGCCCAGCACGGCCTCGGCTTCCTTGCCGGTGATGCCCTTGGCGCGCAGGTCGACCAGCATCACGTGGCTTTGCGTGCCGCCGGAAACGATGCGCAGGCCGCGTGCGGTCAGCGTCTCGGCCACCACCTTGGCGTTCTTCACCACTTGTTCCTGGTAGGCCTTGAAGTCGGGCTGCAGGGCTTCCTTGAAGGCGACGGCCTTGGCCGCGATCACGTGCATCAGCGGGCCGCCTTGCAGGCCGGGGAAGATGGCGCTGTTGATGGCCTTCTCATGCTCGGCCTTCATCAGGATGATGCCGCCGCGCGGGCCGCGCAGGCTCTTGTGCGTGGTGCTGGTCACGACGTCGGCGTGGGGCACGGGGTTGGGGTACACACCGGCGGCAATCAGGCCGGCGTAGTGGGCCATGTCCACCATGAAGATCGCGCCCACGTCCTTGGCCACCTTGGCAAAACGTGCGAAGTCGATGTGCAGGCTGTAGGCCGACGCACCGGCGATGATCAGCTTGGGCTTGGTTTCGTGCGCCTTCTTTTCCATCGCGTCGTAGTCGATAGCTTCGTTGGCATCGAGGCCGTAGGAGACCACGTTGAACCACTTGCCCGACATGTTCAGCGGCATGCCGTGCGTCAGGTGGCCGCCTTCGGCCAGGCTCATGCCCATGATGGTGTCGCCGGGCTTGAGGAAGGCCAGGAACACGGCCTCGTTGGCCGAGGCGCCGCAGTGGGGCTGCACGTTGGCCGCGTCGGCACCGAAGATCTTCTTGACGCGGTCGATGGCCAGTTGCTCGGCCACGTCCACGTGCTCGCAGCCACCGTAGTAGCGCTTGCCGGGGTAGCCTTCGGCGTACTTGTTGGTCAGCTGGGTGCCCTGCGCCCACATCACGGCGGGGGAGGCGTAGTTCTCGCTGGCGATCAGCTCGATGTGGTGCTCTTGCCGGGCGTTTTCGGCCTGGATGGCGGCAAACAGCTCAGGGTCGGCTTGTTCTACAAGAATATTGCGGTCGTACATGATTGGCAGTCCTATGAACTTGTGTCCCTTGAAACAAGGGCTGCCCAGGCGAACGGCGGAACGCAGAAATTTCGTTTCCTGCGGCACGCTCCCCAGTGGTTCACAAGAGGCAAGCCCTTGCTGGTTTCCACGTCAGCGGCAGCACCTTGAGGGCACCGCGCCTATCGCCAGTTGCGTACCCCGCTAGTGTAGCTGACCCCGGCGAGTGCCCCATATCCCTGGTGGGCGGGTTGCACGTCCCGCTAAAGGCCGGCGGGAGAGGGGAATACGGTTCAGAGGGCGGAGAGCAGCGCCACTTTTTCAGCGTTGGTAGTTGCTGGTGCGGCAGGCGGAGCAGCCACGGGCACCATCTGGGCCGGTGCCTGGGTCGACAGCATGGGCGGAGCCGTGGGCATCGAGCGGCCACCGGCCACCTGGCGCAGGCGGAAATGCTCGGCCATCACCTTGGCGGCGTAGCCACCGTCATCGGCCAGGTTGGCAGCGCCCACGTAAAAGCGCAAACCACCTTCGACAGAGCCGGCGCGTGCAATGCACTCCTGCAGCACCTTCACGCCCACCCGCAGGTTGGTCACGGGATCGAACGCCGCAAAGTGGCCGCCGAAGTTCTGGTACTTGTCGGTGTGGATATTGGTCATCACCTGCATCAGGCCCTGCGCACCCACCGCGCTTTGCGCAAACGGGTTGAAGCTCGATTCGATGGCCATGATCGCCAGGATCAGGGTGGGGTCGATCTTGGCGCGTGCGCCAATGTCGTAGGCCTCGGCCACCAGCACGGCCAGTGGCTCGGGCGCCACGCGGTACTTCTTGCTCAGCCAGAAGGCCACCGCGGCTTGCTCTTTGGGCAGGTCCTTGGGGTTTCCGGCGGTGGCACGCTCGCTGGCTTCTGGCTCGATGGGCATGCCGACGACTTCGACCTGCCGCGCCTGCAGCCAATTCATGAGTTCTTCTTCACCCGCCTGGCGCAGATCGGGCCGAGCGGTGAGGGCGATGGCCACAAAGGCCACAGCCAGGCCCAAAAGGGCGAAGCTGTTGTGGGTGATCTCAAGAAAACCTTCGGTCACGTCGGCCGCGAAGGTTCGCACGCCGGAGACTATTTTTCCTGACGCTGTCATAGCTCTTCCTTTCTGAAGCGGGGCAGGGAGGCGAGGCAGTCAGCAGGAAACTGAGACTGCGCCTTTCCCGGCAACGCCTGGATTGGTACGCCATCAAGCCGGGCAGCACCGTGGGGAAGTGCTTTGCGCCCTGGTTCGACTTAGCCGGGTTCGGCAGCGGGTTGGGGTTTTTACTAGCCCGTTTTGGGGCTGGCGGATTCTAGAAGTTCACTTAATACATAGTCAATACTAACAATTACGTTTGTTAGATTGATAAGTTGTTAAAAACATGTGGAAAATCACAGTTTTTGGGGTCTTGGTTTGCGCAATGGCCTGATACGGAGGCTTGCGTTGTTACAAGCGCATGTCAAATTCAATCGGGCGTGATCCTGTCATTGACAATGCCGTTTGAGTTCGCGGTGCGAGTTTGATAAGGTGCAGTTGCCTGTACTTTTCAGGCATCGCCAGACGAAGCCAAGTCTCCCGCCGAGGGCATACAGTGCCACGGTGCAGCAGATGCGGCTTCTACGGCAACCCCCTGGAGGCAATCCCTTGCCTCCCCGCCTTGCGGACCTTTATCTCCGCATTGCGACCGATGGCAAAGACCGTTGTGTCAGCCGTCAAGCCCGGCAGGCAGGCCTCAAGGCACTGTCCGCCGGGCTTTCTTATTGGTGCGGCACAAAGGGCGTTTGCAGAGTACCGGGCGCACCCAACTGAAGCGGCAAGCGTGTTTGTGTTCACCACAGCGATTGCGATTGCTGGGCCGTGCCCCACGCCTCTCAACACCGTGGTCCGCGGCGTTCGCTTACCCTTTGATTCGTGCAGAGGCTCCTGGTAATTGGGGGGTGGCGTCTATATATAGATAATGGGGTCTGTTCCCAGGTGTGGCGAGCTTCGCGCCCAGGGACGGTGGCGCCTCGAGCGGGGCGCGCAGCGTGTCAGTCCGTCTGGCAAAGCCCTGTGCCAGATCACCCTCTCAGGGCTCAGCATGGTGGACGCAGCGGTCCGCGCGCCAAACCCGGTGAAAATAGCCCCTTTGTTGCCTTGGCTCGCATGCAGTGCGAACGCCATGGCGGGTCCTTCGGCAGTGCGCCGGGGGCGCATTCGTTATCCATTGGATCCATGTTTCCATTTTTTTCCCGCAGCAAAATGTCCGACGCACCTGACGTGAATCCGGCCCCGGCCAAAACCCATGAGCCCCATCCGCTGGATGCGCTGACCGGCGGTGCCTTTTCCGCTCCAACGTCCGGCGAGCGTGCCTCCCGTATCCGTGACTGGCTGGCGACCCAGCCCGCCCCTGAGCAGTTGCAAGAGGTATTCAAGGAGCTCAGCGGGCGCGACAAGGGCGCGGCCCGTGCGGTGCGCGAGCGCCTGGACGAGATCCGCCGGGCCAAGGGCCAGGAGGCCATTGCGGCCGAGTGGGCAGAAAAAGCCCAGGCTTTGCTGGCCGCTTCCAAACTCAATATCGCCGATGCGCTGGCTTGGCAGCGTGATGCCGCCAAAGCCGGCGCGCCTTTGTCGCGCGAGCCGCTGTCGCTGCTCAAGGTCCAGGTGGCGGACCGCGTCAAGGTCATCGAAGACCTGCAGCACCGTGTGCAGGTGCAGCGCGAGGCGGCCGTGTTGTTGGCTCAGCGCATCGAGGTGCTGTCCACCAAACCCTGGCGCGATGCTCAGACTGCACTTGAGCTGCTGCGTGCCGACGTCGCCCGTTGGCAAGAGCAGGCGCAAGAGCTGACGGGTGACCCGAGCTGGGCGAGCGTCGAAGCGCGCTTTCCGCCGCTGCTGGATGCATCGCGCACGCAGTTGCTGGTGGTGTGGGAGGCGTTCCAGCCCGCACTGGCCCAGGCTGTTGCAGCCGCTGAAGACACTAATGCGCCGTTGCCGCCCGTGCCCGTATGGGCCGATGAACTGCGCGCGGCGCGTGGTCTGCCCACGGAAGCGGCTGCTGCAGCTGCGGCGGCCAAACCTGCTCGTACTGCGAAGCCCAAGGTTGCGCCGGAAGTGATTGAAAAGGCCACGCAGGCCGTGCGCGCGGCACTGGCCACACTGGAGAAGGAAACCGCAGAAGGCCACGGCAAGGCCAGCGCCGGCGCTGCGGCTGCGCTGCGTGCGGTGCTCAAGGTGCACGGCAAGCACATCGACAATGCCCTGGAGCAGCAAGTGCACACGGCCCTGGTGGCCGCAGGTGAACTGGAAGGCTGGCAGCGCTGGAGCGCCGACCAGGTGCGAGAAGACCTCGTGGCCAGGGCCGAGGCGCTGCTGAGCCGCCCTGAGGGCCAGGCACTGGGTGGCCGCAAGATGCAGGAGACCCTGCGCAGCCTGCGCGAGCAATGGAAGCAGGCAGACCAGGGCGGTGCGCCCAACCACGCGCTGTGGAAGAAGTTTGACGAGGCCTGCAACGCCGCGCACAAGGTCGTGGAAGCCTGGCTGGACAAAATCCGCTCGGAAGCCGCAGAACACAAAGCCCAGCGTTTGGCATTGATCGAAGAGGTCAAGGCCTGGACGCAGGAGCACGCAGCTTCGGGCGATTGGAAGGCGATCAACCGTGCGCTGCATCAGTTTGGCGACCGCTGGCGCGAAGGCGGCCACGTGGGCGAAAAGCTCTTTGCCGAGCTGCAGCCCTTGTGGAAACAAGCCATCTCCGGTGCCGCTGCTCCGCTGGAAACAGCCCAAAAGGAAAGCCTGGTGCGCCGTCACGCAATGATCGACGAAGCAGTGGCGCTGGGCGCTGCGCCCGCGTTGCGCATTGATGCGATCAAAGCCTTGCAGCAACGCTGGCAGGCCGAAGCGCAGGGCGTGCCGCTGGATCGCAAGCACGAGCAAAAGCTGTGGGATGCCTTCCGCAAGCCCATCGATGAAGCCTTCAACCGCAAGTCCGCAGACCGCGAACGTACGGTGACCGAGCTGAGTGCGCGCGACCGCGTGGTGCTCGAAGCTTCAAAGGCTCTGGAAGCCGCCAACGCCACGGGTGACGCCCAGCAGATCCGCGCGGCAGTGCAAGCGCTGGAAGCCGCGCTGCGTGGCCAGGCCCAGGCGGCTGAAGCGGCGGCATCTGCGAAGACCAACGAACAAAACGCTGCCGCGTCGGTAGCGCAGGCTGACGAAGCTGCGGCCAGTGCCACGGCACCCCGTGAGGGTGATGCATCTGAGGGTGAAGCCGCAGCTGTGGACGGCGACGCCGCTGCTCCTGCCGCCGCAGCGCCGGTCGCGCCGCCGAAGCCTGCCCGCCCTGTGGTGGCCGTGCGCGGTGATGACCGCCCTGGCATGAAAAAGGATGCGCCCGCAGCGCCAGGCCGCGGTGTACGTCCTGGTGACCGCCGCGATGGCGGCCGTGGTGATGCTGGCCGTGGCGGCCCACGCGATGGCCGTCCTGGTGATCGCGGCGCAGACCGCGGTCCTCGCTTTGGCGACCGCGATCGTCCAGCGTACGAAGACCGTGGCCCACGCTTGGGTGACACGGCTTTCCGCGCCCAGCGCGATGCCATGGAACACGCCCAGATGGCCCTGAAGAAGCTGGCTGCGCAAGCCCATGGCGAAGCCTTGACGCAGCTGCTCACCGCGTGGGAACAGCGCGATGCCGCGCAGATTCCGAGCACCCAGGACCTGGGTGGCCGCGTGACGCCGGCCGTGCGCACTGCCTGGACTCAGGCCCTCTCATCCGCCCCAAAGGGGGATGCGGCAGAAGCCCTGCTGCGCCTGGAGATGGCGGCCGAGGTGCCCACGCCCGCTGAGCACATCTCAGCCCGCCGCATGCTGCAGCTTCAGTTGCTCACGCGCCGCAATGACCCAGCGCCCGAACAGACCTGGGGCCAGGACACCGCGCGCGTGCTGTCCAGCGCCAGCGATGCGGCCACGGCACGCCGGCTGCAGAACGTGTTGAAGAACCTGTTGCGCAAGTAAGAAGTCGCAAACCGTTCGACTGGGCTGGGCCGCCAGCCGTGACGCGCCCCGCGCGGTTGCCATTGGGCACCGGCGCGAGGGCGCGTTTTTATTTCTGTGGATGGATTGGCGGCGGGCGCTAGGGCGTGCCGGCCTTGCCTCGCGCGGAACTACGGCGTATCAAGACCAATCCCGGCGGCTGAGATGTTGTGAGGGCGAGAGCTCAGTCTGCCTGTGAGGTGCGAAGGCAGCCTTCAGGTGCGCGAAGAAGGGGTGCAGCCAACAAAAAAGCCGTTGCAATTGCAACGGCTTTTTATATGTTTGGTGCCCAGGAGAGGACTCGAACCTCCACGATGTTACTCGCTAGTACCTGAAACTAGTGCGTCTACCAATTCCGCCACCTGGGCTTTCAGATCAGCCTCGAATTATAGAACAACAATTTAACGCGCTCGGAAGAAACGTCGAATAATTTCTGATCTGTTGCGCAAGCCGACATCGGCAGTGATACCGGCGTGGAGTGTTCAGAAAATAAAAAAGCCGCTGTGAAAACAGCGGCTTCGATATTTTGAAAACCTTCACAGGTTCTCGTTAAACTTGGTGCCCAGGAGAGGACTCGAACCTCCACGATGTTACTCGCTAGTACCTGAAACTAGTGCGTCTACCAATTCCGCCACCTGGGCATTTCAGGAAAGACTAAGATTGTATAACAAAAAAACCACCCCCGGCGCGCAGTCCGCGCATTTGTCGGACGAGATTGAAGGCAGCGTGCAGGGGCACCGTGATGGACACGGTTTCGTTATCCGCGACGATGGCGAAGGCGACATCTACATCCCCCCCAACGAAATGCGCGCCGTCCTGCACAAGGACCGTGTGCGCGTGCGCATCGTGCGCCAGGACCGCCGCGGCCGTCCCGAAGGCCGTGTGGTCGAGATCATCGAACGCCCGCCGCAGCCCATCATTGGCCGGCTGCTGCAGGAAAGCGGCGTATGGCTGGTGGCGCCTGAAGACAAGCGCTACGGCCAGGATGTGTTGATCCCCAAGGGGGCTACTGGCGCCGCCAAGCCAGGGCAAGTTGTCGTTGTTGAACTGACCGAGCCGCCCGCATTGTTCGGCCAGCCCGTGGGCCGCATCACCGAAGTGCTCGGCGAGGTGGACGACCCGGGCATGGAGATCGAGATCGCCGTGCGCAAGTACGGCGTGCCGCACGAGTTCTCGGCCGAGTGCCTGGCCCAGGCCAAGGAGCTGCCCGACAAGGTGCGTGCGCAGGACAAGAAGCGCCGCGTGGACCTGACCGACGTGCCCCTGGTCACCATCGACGGCGAAGACGCGCGCGACTTTGATGACGCCGTCTACTGCGAGCCCGCCAAGGTGGGCCGTGCCAAGGGCTGGCGCCTGCTGGTGGCTATTGCAGACGTGAGCAACTATGTGGAGACCGGCAGCGCCATCGACATCGATGCGTACGACCGCGCCACCAGTGTGTACTTCCCGCGCCGCGTGATCCCCATGCTGCCCGAGAAGCTCAGCAACGGCCTGTGCTCGCTCAACCCGGATGTGGAGCGCCTGTGCATGGTCTGCGACATGCTGGTGACGGCCAAGGGCGAGGTCCATGCGTACCAGTTCTACCCGGCCGTGATGCACAGCCACGCACGCTTCACCTACACTGAGGTGGCGGCCATTTTGGCCAACACCCGCGGCCCTGAGGCGAGCAAGCGCAAGGACCGGGTCAAGGACCTGCTCAACCTGCACGACGTGTACCGCGCGCTGCTGATTGCACGCCAGGCGCGCGGCGCCGTGGACTTTGAAACCACCGAGACGCAGATCGTCTGCGACGAGAACGGCCGCATTGAAAAGATCGTGCCGCGCACCCGCAACGATGCGCACAAGCTCATCGAAGAGGCCATGCTGGCCGCCAACGTGTGCAGCGCCGACTTCATCGCGCAGGGCGGCCAGCCCGGCCTGTTCCGCGTGCACGAAGGCCCCACGCCCGAGAAGCAGGAGATCCTGCGCAACTACCTCAAGGCCATGGCCGTGGGCATGACCATCGGCGACGACCCCAAGCCGGGCGACTTCCAGGCGATTGCTACGGCGACCAAGGACCGGCCCGACGCGCAGCAGATCCACACCATGCTGCTGCGCTCCATGCAGCAGGCCATCTACACGCCCATCAACAGCGGTCACTTCGGCCTGGCGTTTGACGCGTACACGCACTTCACCAGCCCCATCCGGCGCTATCCGGATTTGCTGGTGCACCGCGTGATCAAGGCCATCCTGAACAAGTCGCAGTACAAGCTGCCATCGCTGCCCACACCGGGTGAGGCCCACGCCAAGTTGGCCAAGCGCCTGGCGTCCCGCGTCGCCGCGCCCGGCATGAAGCCGCGCAAGGACGTGAAGCCTCCAAGCCGCGAAGTCCAGGCCTGGGAGGCCGCAGGCCTGCACTGCAGCGCCAACGAGCGCCGCGCCGACGAGGCCAGCCGCGACGTGGAAGCCTGGCTCAAGTGCAAGTACATGCGCGAGCATCTGGGCGAGGAATTCAGCGGCGTGGTCAGTGCGGCCACCAGCTTCGGCATCTTCGTCACGCTGGATGCCATGTACGTCGAAGGCCTGGTGCACATCACCGAACTCGGTGGCGAGTACTACAAGTTCGACGAGGCGCGCCAGGAGCTGCGCGGCGAGCGCACCGGCATCCGCTACGCCATCGGCGCACGGGTGCGCGTGCAGGTGAGTCGGGTAGACCTGGACGGCCGCAAGATCGACTTTCGCCTGGTGCGCGAGGGCGAAGAGCTGCTCAACCGCGCGCTCAAGGACAAGGGCGTGGGCTCCGGAGGTGGTGGCGGCAGCGGTGGCGGTGCGCGCAAGTCGGGCGGGCGATCAGGCGGGCGCAAGTCCGACAAAGGCGCGGCGCCATCGGTCACCGAGCAGGCAGGCCTTACCCGCGAGCGGGCTGCACGTTCGCCCATCCAGTCCTTGAAGGCGTCCGTCAAGAGTGCGGTCGCAGGCAAGGCGAGCAAAGGCAAGGCGCGCAAGCCGCGCCGGAGCTGACCAGGACGGGCAGCAAGCAAAACCTCCTCATAGTTGTTTTGCTCACTAATTGATAGCTGCTAGCGCTTGATAGATAAGCGCTGGCGGCTATTTTTATTTGTTTTTCACAGGGCCTGTGTAGCCAGACCCGCCTGGACTGCCAGGCGGCACCAAACCGCCCAGAAAGCGGGCATACCGCTGCGCCGTGTCGACAGGCGCCTCCATCATGGGCAGGTGGCCAATGCCGGGCAGCGTTTCGGCATGGGCCTGGGGCAGCAGCTTCGTCAGCGTTTGAAGCCCCGAGCGGTCGAACACGCGGTCGCTCTCGCCCCACAGGGCCAAGGTGGGCTGCTGCAACTTGCCCAGGTGCTGCTCCAGCAGGTAGCGGTCCTTGAACTGCGCGTCCCACAGGCGGGTGTTGGATGCTGCGTTGCGCAAGGCATCCTGCTCAGTGGCATGCAGGATGGGGTAGGGCAGGAAGGGGCGCTTCTCAAACACCAGGGCCATCATCGCGTTGAAGGTGGCGGCGTCGTGCGCGATCAAGGGGCGCTGCCCGGCGTCGATCAGGCGGTCCATGGTGCTGGGCTGTGGCGACCGGATGCCATGGGGCGCTCCGATGAAGGCCACGCTGGCCACGCGCTCTGGATGCTGCACGGCAAACAATGCAGCAATCGTCCCGCCCATCGAATTGCCCGCCAGATGCACACGCTGGAGGCCGAGCGCGTCCAGGAACGCGGCGAGGCGCGCGGTGTGCGCGGCGTAGTCGTAGGGTTGGTCGTCGCGCCGCGTGCTCTCCCCAAAGCCGGGGATGTCTGGGGCGATCACCCGGTGCTGGCTCGTGAGTGGGCGCGCAAAATCCACCCAATGGTCCTTCTCCGCAAAAATGCCGTGCAGCAGCACGATGGGTGCGCCCTCGCCACCGCTGCCACCGTGCGGCGCAGTGGCGCTGGGCGCGCCGCTGTCCAGGTAGTGGATGGTGTGCATCGCGGCGCCGACGGTTTTTTCTTCCATTCCCGACAGGCTGCGATTGAGGCTGAGCAGGGGTTGTTTGAACAGCGACGGGGCGCCGTAATAGAGCGCGATGGTGCCCAGGGCCAGGGCCGCCGCGACAGAAAAAAAAGCGATGCGTTTCAAAAGCCAGTCTCCAAAATGGTGTGTTCGTTGCACGTTGCCGCCCGCTGCTTGCCAGGGTTCTGTGGTGCGGCGGCGCGGGCCGGGCAAGGCTATCGAGAACGCGATCACAAAACTTGTAGGTTTGGGCTATGCCAGCGACCAACACACTGACCCTGGGCACAGACAAGGCGCTGTACGTCGGGGATATTCCGTCGACCGGTTGGCACTGCCATGCGGCGCCGGTGCTCCTGATGGGTTTGTCGGGCCGGTTCGCCTTGCACTGGGGGCCGGGGCAGGTGGAGACATGCCACAGCGCGCTGGTTGCGGCCGGCGTGGAGCATTTGTTCGACCCCTGCGGGGAGACCGTGGCCCTGGTGTACCTGGAACCCGACGCGCGCGAGGCGCGCAGTCTGCGTGGGTTCTTCAAGCAGCTCGGCGGGGTGGTGCTGGACGTGGCGGTTCCTGTCGGCGCGCGCAGCACCATGGACGGCTATCTGCACCACTTTGATCTGCCCGCCCTGCTGCCAAGCCTGCGCGGTGTCGATGGACCGCCGCTGGATGCACGCGTTGCACAGAGCCTTCACACCTTGCGCCATCCGCAAGACGAGCGCCTGGCGCGCGCCGGGCTGGCTGCTGGCGTGCAGCTGTCGGCCTCGCATTTCAACCACCTTTTCCGCGCTGAAATGGGCGTCAGCCTGCGCAGCTATCGCGTGTGGTCGCAGGTCAGGCTGGCCATGGCAGGTCTGGCGGTGAGCCCGCGCCTGACCGACGCCGCGCTGCACGGCGCGTTTTCCGACTCGGCCCATTTCAGCCGCATGTTTCGGCAGACCTTTGGCATGACGCCGTCGAGTGTGCTCAAGCCGCTCAAGCAGGTCACGTTGCTGGCGTGAGGCTCAGTTCGGTGCGTCGGTGGGCGCAGCAACGCGACGCCTTGTGCTGCAAAACCGCTGCCGGTGGTTTGCGCCTCCCGGCATGGCACACGCCTGCACGAGTCCGCCAGCCCGGGTCAGCCGCCCACCCGCCGCGCCAGCCCACTGGCGGTCAGCGCCAGGCCTCTGGGCCATTCATCGGCCACCTGCCCATGTTGGTAGACCGCCTCGCTGGCCGCGCGGAATGCGCTGGCACCCGCGGCCAGGTGGGCGCCCACCATGCCGGCCAGCACATCGCCCGTGCCGGCGGTGGCCAGGCGGGCGTTGCCGGTGGGGTTGATGGCGGGCACGCGGTCTGGCGCCGCCACGACGCTGCCGGAGCCCTTGAGGACCGCCACGCAGTTGAATTGAGCGGCCAGTTGCTGCGCGGCACGCAGTCGGTCGGACTGGACCTCGGCCGTCGACAGGCCCAGCAACCGCGCGGCCTCCAGCGGGTGCGGTGTGAGCACCGTCGACTGGCCGTGCTGGCCGCGTGCCACCACCAGCGCGTGCAGCGTGGAATTGGTGGCGATGGCATTGAGTGCATCGGCATCGAGCACCAGGCGCGCCGCGCGCGTGATGACCTCGGCGAGCACCCGGCCCACGGCCTGGCCGCCGCCACAGCCGCAGACAACGGTGAGCTGTTCCAGTTCCAGCGCTTCGAAGCGGCGGAACATCAGCTCGGGCTGCTGCAGGTCGAGCTGCAGGTGGCCGTTGTCGAGCAGCGCCACCAGCACCCGGCCCGCGCCCGCGTGCAACGCAGCAGAGGCCGCCAGCAGCGCTGCGCCGCCCATGCCCATGCCGCGCTCCGCCAGGCCTTCGCCCCCGACCACGGCGACATCGCCGTAGCTGCCCTTGTGGCTGGCGTGGGCACGCGGCGCAGCCAGGGAGGGGCCCGACAACCAGGCTGAGGGCGTGGCGTGGCCCGCGTCCACACCCAGGTCATCCAGCCACACCTGCCCGGCTGCATCGCGCCCGGCGGCGGTGAACAGGCCGGGCTTGAGCGTGAGCAGGCTCAGCGTGTAGCGCGGGGCCGGGTGGTGGGGGGCGAGGTGGGGCGGATGGGCGTCGGGCGCCAAGCCGCTGGCAAATTGGCCGGTGTCTGCGTCCAGTCCGCTGGGTAGGTCGATGGCCAGCACCGGCGCCGGGCTGCGCCGCAGGGCTTGCAGGCAGGCGAGCAGTCTCTCATCGGGCACGCGGATGGGCGCATGGGGCTGTGCCGAGACGCCGATGCCCAGCAAGCCGTCGATGCAGAGGTCCGCCGCCGCGAGGAATTCGGGAGGCACATCGGCCCACTGCACCCCCACACTCTGCGCGCGCTGCCAAGAGGCCAACGCATCGGCGGGCGTGCTGCCGGGGTCACCCAGCCACGTCACCACCACCTGCCGCCCGCTGCGCTGCAGGTGAAACGCGGCTTCCAGGCCGTCGCCGCCGTTGTTGCCCGGGCCGCAGGCGATCCAGACGGTGCGGGCGTGGGGTGCGATCGCCTGGGCCAACTGGGCCGTCGCCAAACCCGCGCGCTGCATCAGCGTATGCGGGGGCAGGGCGGCTGCGGCGGCGTGCTCAATGCTGCGCGTCGCGGCGGTGTTGAACAGCGGGTGGGGCTGGTGGGGCGCGATGCGTTGCATGGTGGCTTGGGTGGGCAGCGGCCTGGCGGGTGGCGAACGGATGGCGCCGTGGGTTGGACACGGCTGCGTGCGGGGGAAGGCTGCCATTGTGCGCCGGCGGGGTGTGGGCTCCTACCCTGTACGCAAGGCGCGTGGGAGCATCGCGGCGATGGTGCTGGCGTGCCGACAGACGCGCTGGAGAATGCGGGTGCCGGCGATGGCGCCGCAGTGCGCAGAAGCACCGCGCACTGCGCAGCTTTAGAACCGGCGCATGCCCAGGCCGTCGAGGTGAATGTCGGGAGCGCGCTGTGCGATCAGGTCGGCCACCACCCGCGCGCAGCCACAGGCCAGCGCCCAACCCCCGGCGCCGTGTCCGGTGTTGATCCACAGGCCCGGAAGGCCGCTGGCGCCGACCACGGGCGCGCCGTCGGGCAGCATGGTGCGCGCGCCACGCCAGATCTGCAGTCCCGACGACAGTTGCGCACCGCCGGGAAACCAGTCGTTCAGCGTGCGGTACAGGCGCTGCAAGGTGGGCGTGTGGTGCTCCGCATCTGCGCCTGCCAGCTCTGCGCCGCCAGCGATGCGCACACGCTGCCCCAGGCGGGTGATGCTGATCTGCTGGGCCATGTCGACCACGCTGGCGCGTGGTGCGTGGGTGGACTCGCGCAGCGGTGCACTCACCGAATAGCCATACACCGCCGTCATCGGCAGCCGAAGGCCCAGCGCCGGCAGCAGCGCGGCCGAAGCCATGCCGGCGCACAGCACCACGGCGTCAAAGCGGCGCAGTTCGGCTTCGCCCTGCAAGGCCACGCCGACGGGGTTGCTGCTGATGCGGTCCACGCGGGTGCCAAACACAAACTGCACACCCGAACCCTGCGTGCCTTGGCGCAGCCATTGCGCGAACAGTCGGCAGTTGCCCGCCGCGGCATCGGGCAGGTGGATCGCGCCCGCCAGCGGCGCCTCGGGCGAGAGGCCGGGCTCGATCTTGCGCGCGGCATCGGCGTCGATTTCGTGCGCCGTCACACCTGCATCGCGCAGCAATTGCAGAGCCGGTTGCAGCGACTGGCGCTCGGCCTCGCTCCGCAGCAGCACCAGACGGCCGTCGTTGGCTTCAAAGTCCAGCTCGTGCTGGGCGGCAATGGCCTTGAGCCGCGCGAGGCTGTACTGCGCCAGGCGCTCGAGCGCGCTGGCCGGTGCGGTGTGCTGCCGGCTTGCGCCGCGCCAGCGCCACACCCAAGCCAGGTTGGCACGGCCCATGCCGCCCGCCAGCCGGAGCGTGGCGTTGGCGCCAGTGAGCCGCAGCGTGTGGCCGAAGCCGGGCACGGACCAGGGGTTGAGCAAATACGGCGCCAGCAGCCCGGCTGGGGCAAAGCTCCCCTCTTCGGCCACGGCACTGCGCTGCTCAAAAACGGTGACTTCGTGGCCATCGCTGGCCAGTTCATAGGCAGTGGTGACGCCGACAATGCCGGCGCCCACGATGGCAATCTTCATGAATATGAGTGTTATTGGGCCCTAGCGCTTGATAGATAAGCGCTGGTAGCTATTGTTTTTGTAGCGTATCTTCAATCTGCTGACTGACATTGAGCACCGTATCGTCCCGAAGCGCCCCGTGCCAGACCATGATGCCGACGGGGAGTTCCCCCGCCACGTGGCAGGGCAGGGAGAGCGCGCAGCCGTCCAGCAGGTTGATGGCGCTGGTGTTGCGCAGCAGCAGGGTGTTGACGCGGAAGAATTCGGCATCCCGCGCGGCGTCGGCTGCGGCGTCCGCACCGTCGGCTGGTGCCACGTCCGCCCACAGGGGGGCCACGATGGGCACGGTGGGGGACAGCAGCGCGTCATAGCCGTCGATGGCGGTCTGCATGCGTGCGATCCATTGCTGGCGGCCCTGGATCAGGGCAATGTATTCCCAGGCCATCAGCGTGGCGCCTTTTTCGATGCGCTGGCGCACGCGCGGGTCGTAGTGATCGCCGGCACGCTGGATCAGCTCGCGGTGCCAGGCAAAGGCCTCGGGCGCCGCGAATCCGTACGCCGGCTGCTCCTGTACGGCAGGCAGATCGATGGTGTCGATGATCGCCCCCGCAGCGCGCAGCGTGGCCAGCGTGCGTTCAAACGCCCGCGCCACGGTGGCGTCCATGCCGTCCAGAAAAAGGGTGCGGGGCACCGCCAGCCAGTACTGCGACAGCGGCGCCGGGCTGCGTGTCACGCGACGGGCGGCCAGGACCTCGTGCGCCACGATGGCGTCACGCACCGTGCGCGTCATTGCGCAGACGGTATCGAGCGTGGAGGACAGTGGCACGGTGCCGGACGTGGGCACCAAATGCGCCGTGCTTTTGAATCCGACGATGCCGTTGAGCGCTGCCGGGATGCGGATGGACCCGCCCGTGTCCGACCCGAGCCCGATGAACGCAGCGCCCGTGGCCACCGACACTGCGGCGCCAGACGAGGAGCCCCCCGGCACGCGCGGCGCGCCGGGCACGGCGCCGTGGCGCGCATCAAAGGCGGCAGGCGTGCCGAAATGCGGGTTGACGCCGACGCCCGAAAACGCGAACTCCACCATGTTCGTGCGGCCGATGAGGGCCGCGCCCGCAGTGCGCAGCCGCGCCACCGCCGGGCTGTCCTCGGCGGCGGCCGGGGCGTCGGCCAGTGCAGTCGATCCGGCCGGCGTCGGCTGGCCTTGAATGTCAAACAGGTCCTTGACCGACACCGCCAAGCCCGCCAGCGGCAGGCGCCCCAAGTCCGGCTGCACCGCGGTGGTGCGTGCCGCGTCGAACGTCGTGCGCACAAAAGTGTGGGTGTTGGCGGGTGCCTGGGCGGCTGCAATGCAGCGCTCAAGTTCCGCGGGCGCGGTGGTGGTGCCATCGCGCAGGCCACCTCGGGTGGCGGTCAGGTCAGCAAGCATGGGTGTGCTAGAATCTTTGGGTTTTGCTGGGAGCAGTAGCGCAGGCAACGCGGCAGTGCAAGCTGTTGAGGTCGATGTTGAAATCGATTTTGGCGGGCACCGCCGCCAACGCATGTGGCGGCTTTCACAAGACTAATCGCAAACCAGCCCTGTCAAGGTGTTGCGTCTCTCGTGAGGAAATCACGGCAGCGCAAGTATTGGGGCTGGATTTTAGACCCAACCTTTGGAGTATTTTTATGTCCGTTACCATGCGCGAAATGCTGGAAGCCGGTGTCCACTTTGGTCACCAAACCCGCTTCTGGAACCCCAAGATGGCCCCCTACATCTTCGGCCACCGCAACAAGATTCACATCATCAACCTGGAAAAGTCGCTGCCACTGTTCCAGGAAGCCCAAAAGTTCGCCAAGCAACTGGCTGCCAACCGCGGCACCATCATGATGGTCGGCACGAAGCGCCAAGCCCGTGAAATCCTGTCCACCGAAGCCCTGCGCGCAGGCGTGCCTTTCGTGGACCAGCGCTGGCTCGGCGGCATGCTGACCAATTTCAAGACGGTCAAGACCTCGATCAAGCGCTTGAAGGACATGAAGGCCCAGCAAGAAGCTGGCCTGGACAGCCTGAGCAAGAAGGAGCAACTGACGTTCTCCCGCGAAATCGCCAAGCTCGAAAAAGACATCGGCGGCATCCAGGACATGGCTGCTCTGCCCGACGCCATCTTCATCATCGATGTGGGCTTCCACAAGATCGCCGTGGCTGAAGCCAAGAAGCTGGGCATTCCGCTGATCGGTGTGGTTGACACGAACCACTCGCCTGAAGGCATCGACTACGTGATCCCCGGCAACGACGACTCGGCCAAGGCTGTGATGCTGTACGCCCGTGGCATCGCTGACGCGATCATCGAAGGCCGCGCCAACGCCGTGAACGAAGTGGTCAAGGCCGCTGCTACCACGACTGAGAGCTCCGACGAGTTCGTGGAAGTGCAAGAAGCCGCCGCCTGATACCCGGCTGCGCGATACGTCGCGAATGAAAGCGGGGCTCCTGGTTAGCCCCCTTTTTTTTAGGCTGAAATTCAATCGATTGAACTGAATACCGAAGGAACAAAGATGGCTGCAATTACCGCAAGCATGGTCGCTGAACTGCGCGCCAAGACCGACGCTCCGATGATGGAATGCAAGAAGGCTTTGACGGAAGCCGAGGGCGACCTGGCCAAGGCTGAAGAGCTGCTGCGCGTCAAGCTCGGCACCAAGGCTGGCAAGGCCGCTTCGCGCATCACCGCCGAAGGCGTGGTCGCCAGCTTCATCAACGGCACCACTGGCGCCCTGATCGAAGTGAATAGCGAAACCGACTTCGTGAGCAAGAACGACAGTTTCATCGCATTGGCCAACGCCGCTGCCGAGCTGGTTGCCAAGCACAACCCCGCCGACGTGGCTGCTCTGGGCGCGCTGGCTTACAGCCAGGACAGCTTCGGCCCCACGCTGGAAGATGTGCGCAAGGGCCTGATCGGCAAGATCGGCGAAAACATGTCGTTCCGCCGCTTCAAGCAGTTCAGCGGCGCCAGCAAGCTGGCCTCCTACCTGCACGGCACGCGCATCGGCGTGGTCGTCGAGTTCGAAGGTGACGAAACGGCTGCCAAGGACGTTGCCATGCACGTGGCCGCCATGAAGCCCGTGGCCCTGACCAGCGCCGACGTGCCTGCCGACCTGATCGAAAAAGAGCGCTCGGTGGCTGCTGCCAAGGCGGCTGAAGACAAGGCCAAGGCCGAAGCCGAAGGCAAGCCCGTGCAGTCCGACGAAATCGTTGCCAAGCGCATCGAAGGCGGCGTGCAAAAGTACCTCAAGGAAGTCTCGCTGTTCAACCAGGTCTTCGTGAAGGCTGCGGACGGTAAGCAAACCGTGGAGCAGATGCTCAAGGCCACCAACACCACCGTCAAGAGCTTCACGCTCTATGTGGTCGGCGAAGGCATTGAGAAGAAGGTGGACGACTTTGCTGCCGAAGTGGCCGCCCAGGTTGCCGCCGCCAAGGCCGCTGCCTGATCGCCGTTCTCGGCAAAAAAACCACCAAAGCCCCGCACCACCTACCGGAGAAATTCCCCATGTCCCACGCTGCACCAGCCCACAAGCGCATCCTGCTCAAGCTGTCTGGTGAGGCGCTGATGGGGGATGATTCCTTCGGCATCAACCGCGCCACCATCGTTCGGATGGTGGAAGAGATCGCTGAGGTCACCCGCCTGGGTGTCCAGGTGGCCGTGGTGATCGGTGGGGGCAATATTTTCCGTGGCGTGGCCGGTGGGTCGGTCGGCATGGACCGGGCCACTGCCGACTACATGGGCATGCTGGCCACCGTGATGAACGCACTGGCCCTGGCCGACGCGATGGACAAGCAGGGCTTGGTGGCCCGCGTGATGTCCGCGATTGCCATCGAGCAGGTGGTCGAGCCCTACGTACGCCCCAAGGCGCTGCAGTACCTCGAAGAGGGCAAGGTCGTGGTCTTTGCGGCCGGCACCGGCAACCCATTCTTCACCACTGACACTGCGGCGGCCCTGCGTGGCGCCGAAATAGGTGCCGAGCTGGTGCTCAAGGCCACCAAGGTGGACGGCGTTTATACTGCCGACCCCCAGAAGGACCCGACGGCCACGCGCTACACCAAGCTCAGCTTCGATGAGGCCATGTCCCGCAACCTGGGCATCATGGATGCCACGGCGTTTGCGCTGTGCCGTGACCAGAAGCTGCCGGTGCGGGTGTTCTCCATCATCAAGCATGGGGCCCTCAAGCGTGTGGTGATGGGCGAGGACGAAGGCACGCTGGTCTACGCTTGACGATTTGCCGCCGCGCCGCATGCGGTGCGCGCTGCTCCAGGAGAACAACATGACGATTGCCGACATCAAGAAAACCGCAGAGACCAAGATGGACCAGTCCATCGGGGCCTTCAAGAACAGCCTGCAAAAGATCCGTACCGGCCGTGCCAACCCCGCGCTGCTCGACAGCGTGCAGGTCGAGTACTACGGCTCCTTCGTGCCGCTGAGCCAGGTGGCCAACGTATCGCTGATCGACTCGCGCACCATCAGCGTCCAGCCCTGGGAAAAAGGCATGGGCGCCAAGATCGAAAAGGCGATCCGCGAAAGCGACCTGGGACTGAACCCCGCGTCGATGGGCGACCTGATCCGCGTGCCGATGCCGCCCATGAGCGAAGAGCGCCGCAAGGAAATGACCAAGCTGGCCCGCAACGAAGGCGAGAGCGCCAAGATCGCCGTGCGCAACCTGCGCCGCGATGCCAACGAGTCCGTCAAGAAGCTGGTCAAGGACAAGCTGGCGTCTGAAGACGACCAAAAGCGCGCCGAAACCGACGTGCAGAAATTCACCGACCGGCACATCCTAGAGATCGATGCGCTGGTGGCGGCCAAAGAACAGGAAATCATGGCGGTTTGATGGCCTGACACAAGGGCTCTCTGAACGTTCTGCATGTCTGAATCTGCGGTGGTGCCACACCACATCGCCATCGTCATGGATGGAAACGGCCGATGGGCCAAGCGCCGCTTCCTGCCGCGCCTGGCGGGCCACAAGCAAGGGGTCGATTCACTGCGCCGCTGCGCCCGTGCGTGCGCGCAGCGCGGCGTGGCGGTGTTGACCGTTTTTGCGTTCTCGTCCGAAAACTGGAACCGACCCGCCGACGAGGTGTCTGGCCTCATGGAGCTGCTGGCGATGGCGCTGGCGCGCGAGGTGCCTGAGCTCAAGAAAGACGGCGTGCGCCTGTACTTTGTGGGCGAACGCGCCGGCCTGTCGCCCAAAGTGCGCGAAGGCTTGGCACAGGCTGAGGCCGCCACGGCAGTCAACAACCGCCTCATCCTGAACGTCTGCTTCAACTACGGGGGGCGCTGGGACATTGCCCAGGCGGCTGCGGCCGTAGCAGCACGCGGCGAGCCCATTACCGAAGCCAGCCTGCATGGCGCGATGGGCTTGGCCCATGTGCCAGATCCTGACCTGGTGATCCGCACTGGGGGCGAGATGCGCATCAGTAACTTTCTGTTGTGGCAGGCGGCATACTCCGAGTTCTTCTTCAGTGACCGGCTGTGGCCCGACTTCGACGAGTCGGCACTGGACGAGGCGATTGCAGCCTTCAACGGCCGCGAGCGCCGTTTTGGCAAAACCTCCGAACAGATCCTGTCCGCGCATCCCCCTTCGATGCCGGGCTGAAAGGCCCCATGCTCAAACAGCGCGTCATCACAGCCCTTGTCCTGCTGGCCATCCTGCTGCCAGCGCTTTTCTACTCGTCGACGGTCCCGTTCACGGTGGTCGTGCTGGTGCTGATGGCGGCCGGTGCCTGGGAATGGGGGCGCCTGAGCGGTTTTAGCCAGGCAGGCTCCGTGGCGGTGGGGGCGGCGTGTGTCGCGCTCTGCGCCGGGTCGTGGGCGCTTGGGTGGGTGGGGCGTCCTTTGACAGCACTCTGGGTCGTGGGCGGCGGGCTGTGGGTGCTGTCGACCGCTTGGCTGCTCAAGGCCGGGGTCCCCGGCTGGCCCCGAATCCCGGCTGCGGTGCGGCTGGTGGCCGGGGTCCTGGCCTTGTGGCTTGCGTGGCTGGCAGTCGTGCAAGCCCGCAATGTGGGCATCAATTTTCTGCTGTCGGTACTGCTCCTGGTGTGGGTCGCCGACATCTTTGCCTACTTTGCGGGCCGTGCTTTTGGCCTGCGTTTCACCAAAGGCAAACTTGCCCCGTCGATCAGCCCGGGCAAGAGTTGGGAAGGCGTGTGGGGTGGTCTGGCGGGCGTGGTCATCATGGCCTTTGTGTGGGTGGCGGCCGATCGCTACTTCCAGGCCGCCGTGCCCAGTTTCTACAGCCGCATGGCCCAGCAGGGATGGTGGCTCCTGGTGATCGCAGCGTTGTTCATGGTGGCCATGAGCGTCTCGGGTGATTTGGTGGAGTCCTTGATCAAGCGCAGCGCGGGCGTGAAAGACAGCAGCGGCTTGCTGCCCGGGCATGGCGGCGTGCTCGACCGGGTGGACGCCTTGTTGCCCACCTTGCCGCTGGCCATGATGCTCACGAGCCTGACGACCGCACAATGATGATGAAACAACGACTCACGGTTCTGGGCTCTACCGGCTCCATCGGCACCAGCACGCTGGATGTGGTGGCCCGCCACCCGGACCGCTTCGAGGTGTTTGCGCTGAGTGCTGCGACGCAGGTCGACCTGATGCTCGCCCAGTGCGCGCAGTTCAAGCCCCGTTTTGCCGTGATGGCCAGCGAGTCCCATGCGCGGCTGCTGGCCGAGAAATTGCAGGCAAATAGCCTCCCTACGCAGGTCCTGATTGCTCCTGATGCTATAGAAATAATAGCATCACACCCTGAGGTCGATGCGGTGATGGCCGCGATCGTGGGGGCGGCGGGCTTGGCTCCCTGCCTGGCGGCCGCGCGTACGGGCAAGCGCCTCTTGCTGGCCAACAAGGAAGCCCTGGTGGTGGGCGGTGAGCTGTTCATGCAGACCGTAAAGCAGGGCGGTGCGACGCTGCTGCCCATCGACAGCGAACATTCGGCCATCTTCCAATGCCTGCCCGAAGATCCGGCCACCTGGCCCGACCGTGTGGACAGCATTCTGCTCACGGCCTCGGGCGGGCCGTTCCGCCAGCGCGATCCCGCCACGCTCGCCGACATTACGCCGGCGCAAGCCTGCGCTCACCCCAACTTTTCGATGGGGCGCAAGATTTCGGTGGATTCGGCCACCATGATGAACAAGGCGCTGGAGGTGATCGAGGCGCGCTGGCTGTTCGATCTGCAGCCGGACCAGATCAAAGTGGTGATCCATCCGCAGCAGATCATCCATTCGATGGTGCAGTTCAAGGATGCGTCGATCCTGGCCCAGCTGGGCACGCCCGACATGCGCGTACCCATCGCTTGCGGCTTGGCCTGGCCCGAGCGGATTGCCAGCGGAGCGAGCCGGCTGGACTTCTCGACCCTGGCTGCGCTGGTTTTCGAGGAAGCCGATGCCGTCCGCTTCCCTGGCTTGCACCTGTCGTGGCATGCACTCAAGGCGGCAGAGGGCACCACGGCGGTGCTCAATGCGGCGAACGAGGTCGCGGTGGGAGCGTTTTTACAGGGTCGGCTGCGTTTTGACCGCATTCACGCGGTAAATCTTGCAACTTTGGACGCGGTGTCCCCCTCCAAGCCCGATTCGCTTGCAGCGCTGCTGGACCTGGACGCCCAGGCCCGCCACGCGGCCGAGCATGCTGCAGGCCGCATGGCGGCCTGAGCGCCACCAGATCCACGGAAACCACCATGCTGCTCACCATCGTTGCCTTTATCGTCGCACTGGGCCTGCTGATTGCCGTGCACGAATATGGGCACTACCGGGTGGCGGTGGCGTGCGGTGTGAAGGTCCTGCGGTTTTCGGTCGGCTTTGGAAAGCCACTGTTGAGTTGGCAGCCCAAGGGGTCCCCCACCGAGTTCGTGCTGGGGGCATTTCCGCTGGGCGGTTATGTCCGCATGCTGGACGAGCGCGAGGCGCCTGTGGCGCCCGAAGAGCGGCACCTGGCTTTCAATACCCAACCCCTTCGTTCCCGCGCGGCCATCGTGGCGGCGGGGCCCATTGCGAACCTGCTGCTGGCGGTATTGCTGTATTCCATCGTGAACTGGAACGGCGTTCAAGAACCCAAGGCCGTGCTGGCAAGCCCGGTGGCGGGGTCGGTGGCGCACAGCGCGGGCCTGCGGGGGGGCGAGCTGGTCACGCAGGCGGCGCTGGGCATTGAGGACATGGATCCCGTCCGCTCGTTCGAGGACCTGCGCTGGCTGCTCACGCGGGGTGCGCTCGAAGGCGAGTCCGTTCGTCTGGACGTGCGTCCGCAGTCCGGTGCTGCGCACCGCGAGATCCGGCTGGACATGTCGAAGATCGACAGCCGCGAAGCCGATGCACAACTCTTTCGCAAGATCGGCATCCTGGGGCCGTGGACTCGCCCGGTTCTTGGCGAGGTGATGCCCGACGGGGCCGCCGCGCGCGCCGGACTGCGGCAAGGCGACGTCGTGCTGAAGGTTGGCACCACGGACGTGGTGGACGGCCAGCAGCTGCGGGAGCTGATCCGCCAGTCGGTCAAGGGCACGCAGCCGCTGGCGCAGCCCTGGCGCATTGACCGCGCGGGACAGGTGTTGAATCTGGACGTGGTCCCCGAAGCCAAGCTGGAGCAAAGCGCAACGGTCGGCCGCATCGGCGCCTACGTGGGGGCATCACCTGAATTTGTCACCGTGGAATACGGTGTGCTGGAGGGGGCATGGGCCGGCGTCGTCAAGACCTGGGACGTGTCGATCCTCACGCTTCGCATGATGGGCCGTATGGTGATCGGCGAGGCATCCCTCAAAAACCTCAGTGGGCCTCTGACGATTGCGGACTATGCGGGACGCTCCGCGAGCCTGGGTTTGACGCAGTACCTGGTCTTCCTGGCGTTGATCAGCGTGAGCCTGGGCGTGCTCAACCTCCTGCCGCTGCCTGTCTTGGACGGTGGGCACCTGATGTATTATCTTTGGGAGGGTGTGACGGGCAGGGGAGTCTCAGACGCATGGATGGAGCGCCTGCAGCGCGGAGGCGTTGCAGTCTTGCTCCTCATGATGTCCATCGCCCTGTTCAACGATATCACCCGGCTTTTTGGCTAACCTTTGCCGCGCTTGTAACGCAACTGCGGCCCTAGCTTCATTCATGAAAAAACACATCAATCGCCTGGGCGTGCGTACCGCATCGGCCGTTGCAGCCATGATTTTTGCCGCGAACGCGGCATGGGCACTGGAGCCCTTCAAGGTGCAGGACATCCGCGTCGAGGGCCTTCAGCGTGTGGAGCCTGGCACGGTGTTCGCCTCCATGCCCCTGCGCGTGGGCGACGACTACAACGATGAAAAGGGCGCCGCGGCCATCCGTGCGCTTTTCGGTCTGGGCCTCTTCAAGGATGTTCGCCTGGAAGCCAATGGCAACGTGCTGGTCGTGGTGGTGGAAGAGCGCCCGACCGTTGCCGACGTAGACTTTGCTGGCACCCGCGAGTTCGACAAGGACACGCTCAAGAAAGCAATGCGCGATGTGGGCTTGACCGAAGGGCGGCCTTACGACAAGGCCCTCACGGACCGCGCCGAGCAGGAGCTCAAGCGCCAGTACATCAACAAGAGCCTCTACGGCGCCGAAGTGGTGACCACCGTGACGCCGATCGAACGCAACCGGGTGAACCTGACCTTCACGGTGGTCGAAGGCGATCCTGCCCGCATCAAGGAAGTGCGCATCGTCGGCAACAAGGCTTTCAGCGAATCGACCTTGAAAGGCCTGTTCGACCAGGACACGGGCGGCTGGCTCAGCTGGTACACCAAGTCCGACCGCTACTCGCGCACCAAGCTCAATGCCGATCTGGAAACACTGCGCTCCTACTACCTGCAGCGCGGCTACCTGGAGTTCCGCGTCGACTCCACGCAGGTGGCGATTTCGCCGGACAAGCAGGACATCTCCATCATCGTCAACGTGACCGAAGGCGAACGCTACGTGGTCTCCGGCGTCAAGCTCGAGGGCAACTACCTGGATCGTGAGGATGAGTTCAAGTCGCTCATCACGATCCGCGCGGGCGAACCGTACAACGCAGACCAGGTGACCGAAACCACCAAGGCGTTCTCCGAGTATTTTTCGCGCTTCGGCTTTGCTTTTGCGAAGGTGGAGGCCGTGCCGGAGATTGACCGCGAGAATAATCGCGTCGCCTTCGTGCTGCAGGTCGAGCCATCGCGCCGCGCCTATGTGCGCCGTATCAACGTGAGCGGCAACAACCGCACGCGTGACGAAGTGATCCGGCGGGAATTCCGCCAGTACGAAGCCTCCTGGTACGACGGCGAGAAGATCCGCCTGTCGCGCGACCGCGTGGACCGTCTCGGCTTCTTCACAGAAGTGAATGTGGAAACCCAGGAGGTGCCAGGCTCGCCGGACCAGGTGGACCTGGTGATCAACGTGGCCGAGAAGCCCACGGGCTCGCTCCAGATGGGCGTGGGTTTTTCCAGCGCCGAAAAGGTGTCGCTGTCGTTCGGCATCAAGCAAGAGAACATTTTTGGGTCGGGCAACTACCTGGGCATCGACGTCAACACCAGCAAATACCGGCGCACGCTGGTGTTCAGCACCACCGACCCTTACTTCACACGGGACGGTATTTCCCGCACGCTGGACGTCTACTACCGCACAGACAAGCCTTACGAAGACCAGGGCGGTAACTACCAGTTGGTGACCACTGGCTCGTCGGTGCGTTTTGGCGTTCCATTCAGCGAGACCGACACCGTGTTCTTCGGCGGTGGCCTGGAGCAGACCAAGATCAAGCCGGGCACGAACATCCCAGCCACGTACCTGGCCTATGCCGACAAGTTTGGCTACAGCAGCACGTCTATCCCGCTGACCGTGGGTTGGTCGCGCGACGACCGCGACAGCGCTTTGGCGCCCAACTCGGGCCGCTACCAGCGCTTGAATTCCGAGTGGTCGGTGGCCGGGGATGCCCGTTATGTGCGCGCCAACTACCAGTACCAGCAATACGTGCCACTGAACAAGCGCTTCACGCTCGCGTTCAACGGCGAGCTGGGTATCGGCAAAGGCATGAACGGCCGCCCGTTCCCGGTGTTCAAGAACTTCTACTCGGGTGGCCTGGGCTCGGTGCGTGGCTTTGACCAAGGCACGCTGGGCCCTCGGGACGTGACGGGCGCCTCGCTCGGCGGCCCGAAGAAAGTCACCCTCAACGCGGAGCTGATTGCTCCGTTCCCTGGCGCGGGGAACGACCGGACCCTGCGCGTGTTTACCTTCCTTGACGTCGGTAACGTGTACGGAGAGAACGACAAGGTCACTTTCAGTGATATGCGTGCTTCCGTTGGCTTGGGCCTGAGCTGGATTTCCCCGCTCGGCCCGCTGCGTCTGGCGTTTGCGCAACCGGTGCGCAAGTTCGCTGGCGATAGAATCCAGAAACTGCAATTCCAGATTGGAACGTCTTTCTAATGAAATCCTTTTCTCGCCATATTTCTTTGGCCCTGCTGTTTGGCTCGATGGCCGTGGCAGCTCCCGCGCAGGCGCAAGAGTCTTTCCGCGCCGGTTTTGTCAACACCGACCGCATCTTCCGCGAAGCCAACACCGCCAAGGCCGCCCAGGCCAAGTTGGAGCAAGAATTTGCTCGCCGTGAAAAAGAGCTGGTGGATCTGGGCAATACCCTGAAGACTGCCAGCGAGAAGTTCGAGCGCGAAGCGCCGACGATGGCTGAGAGTGCGCGCACCACGCGCCAGCGTCAGCTGGTGGACCAGGACCGTGACTTCCAGCGCAAGCGCCGCGAATTCCAGGAAGACCTGAGCGCGCGCAAGAACGAAGAACTATCCCAGGTGCTTGAGCGTGCCAACAAGGTGGTCAAGCAAGTCGCAGAAGCTGAAAAGTACGACGTGATCCTGCAGGAAGCCGTCTACATCAACCCCAAGCATGACATCACCGACAAGGTGATCAAGGCGCTGAATGCCGCTCCTGGCACCAAGTAAGCCAGCGCGCAGGACAGGTGGCGCGTGAGCTTGCTTCTCGGGCACATAGTTGATGCGCTCGGTGGCTCGCTGGAGGGAGGGGCGGTGGCTGACACCACCATCTCCCGCATCGCGCCACTGGAGGTTGCGGGCTCGGGGGATCTCAGTTTCTTGAGCAACCCCCGCTACCAACAGCAACTGGCCGCCTCCCGGGCGGCCTGTGTCATTGTGGCGCCCGCGATGCGCGATGTCGCGGTGGCCCGCGGGCCCTGCATCGTCGCGGACAACCCGTATGTGTACTTTGCCCGGGCCACGCAGCTCTGGCGCCAATTGACGGCGCCTGCGGTGCAGGGTGGAGTTCATCCAAGCGCGGTAATTGACCCGTCCGCCCAGGTGCATGCCACCGCCACCATCGGGCCGCTGTGCGTGGTCGAGCGCGGCGCGTGCGTTGGTGCAGGCACGGTGCTCAAGTCCCGCGTCACAGTGGGCGAGGACTGCGTCATCGGCGAACGCTGCATCGTGCATGCGGGCGTGGTGATTGGGGCCGACGGTTTTGGGTTTGCGCCCGAGAACGGCCAGTGGGTCAAGATCGAGCAGCTCGGCGCCGTCCGCATCGGCGACGATGTGGAGATTGGCGCCAATGCCTGCATCGACCGTGGCGCACTGCAGGACACCGTCATCGAAGATGGCGTGAAGCTCGACAACCTGATCCAGGTGGGCCACAACGTGCGCATCGGCAAACACTCGGCAATGGCCGGGTGCGTGGGCGTGGCAGGGAGCGCCACGATTGGGGCGCATTGCACCGTGGGGGGCGGTGCCATTGTGCTGGGGCATCTGGAGCTGGCGGACAACGTGCATATTTCTGCGGCCACGGTGGTCACGCGTTCCATCACCCGGCCTGGCCAATACACCGGCATGTTTCCCATCGACGACAATGCGCGCTGGGAAAAGAACGCTGCAACACTCAAACAATTGCATAGCTTGCGAGAGCGCATCAAGGCGCTCGAGCAGGCACTGAAAGCAGCATGAACGGAAGAAGAACTCGATGATGGATATCCACGCAATTCTCAAGCAACTGCCGCACCGCTACCCCTTTCTGCTGGTAGACAAGGTGATCGAGCTTGAGAGCAACACCCGCATCAAGGCGATCAAGAACGTCACGTTCAACGAACCCTATTTCGGCGGGCATTTTCCAGGGCGTCCCGTGATGCCCGGCGTGTTGATCCTTGAAGCGCTGGCCCAGGCCGCAGGGCTGCTGGCGTTTGATGCCATCGGCAAGGTGCCCGATGAAAACAATATCTACTATTTCGTTGGAATCGACGGCGCGCGCTTCAAGCGTCCCGTGGAGCCCGGCGACCAACTGATCCTGACGATCACCATCGACCGCGTGCGCGGCGGCATCTGGAAGTTCAAGGGCGTTGCCAGCGTGGGTGACGAGGTCGCCTGCGAAGCGGAGCTCATGTGCACCATGCGCAACGTGGGCTGAGTTGAACGATCGATCTGCCTGGACCGTGAGCAACATTCACCCCACCGCCATCGTTGCAGAGGGCGCGCTCATTGACCCTTCCGTCACGGTCGGGCCGTATGCCGTGATCGGCCCGCACGCAGTGATCGGCCCTGGCACCACCGTCGGGGCCCACTGCGTTATAGAAGGCCGCACGACCATCGGTGCGGACAACCGCATCTTCCAGTTTGCGTCGCTGGGCGCTGCGCCGCAGGACAAGAAATACGCCGGTGAAGACACCCGGCTGGTCATCGGCGACCGCAATACCATCCGCGAGTTCTGCACCTTCAACCTGGGCACCACCCAGGACCGGGGTGTCACGACGATTGGCGATGACAACTGGATCATGGCGTACGTGCACATCGCGCACGACTGCGTGGTGGGCAACCAGACCATCCTGGCGAACAACGCGACCCTGGCGGGGCACGTGCAGGTGGCCGATCAGGCCATCATTGGCGGCCTGACGGGCGTGCACCAGTTCGTGAAGGTCGGGGCGCATGTGATGGCGGGTTTTGCGAGCCATATCTCGCAAGACGTACCCCCGTTCATGATGGTGGATGGCAATCCGCTCGCCGTGCGTGGCCTGAACCTGGAAGGTTTGCGCCGCCGCGGTTTTTCCGCCGAGCGCATCGCAGTCATCAAGCAGATGCACCGCTTGCTCTACCGCCAGGGCCTGACCCTGGAGGCCGCCCGTGCTGCCATCACCGACCTGTCGGCTGCACACCCTGAGGCTGCCTCCGACGTCGCCATGGTGCTGGGTTTCCTGGACCAGTCTACCCGCGGCATTGCCCGCTGATTGCCCGCATGAACGCTTCCCCCCGTGTCGCCATGGTGGCGGGCGAAACTTCGGGCGACCTGCTCGCCGGGCTGTTGCTCGATGGCATGCAGGCGCACTGGCCCACGTTGCAGTCTTTTGGCATTGGTGGACCGCAGATGGTGCGCCGTGGTTTTGATGCCCGCTGGCCCAGTGAGAAGTTGGCCGTGCACGGCTACAGCATGGAGGTGCTGCGGCGCCTGCGCGAACTGCTGGGCATCCGCAAGGCGCTGCGCCAAGACCTGCTCAAGAGCCGTCCCGACGTTTTTATCGGCGTGGATGCCCCGGATTTCAACCTCGGGCTCGAGGCTGACCTGCGGGCTGCTGGCATCAAGACCGTGCATTTCGTCTGCCCCTCCATTTGGGCCTGGCGCGCAGACCGGGTCGAGAAAATCCGCAGAAGCTGCGACCACGTGCTGTGCATCTTTCCGTTCGAGCCCGACCTGCTGGCCCAACACGGCATTGCCGCGACGTATGTCGGGCACCCGCTGGCGGGCGTCATACCGATGGTGCCCGACCGGTCGGCAGCACGCGCCCAGTTGGGCCTGCAAGACGCGGACGAGGTCCTGGCCATCCTGCCGGGCAGTCGCTCGTCCGAAATCCAGTACATCGCCAAGCCCTTTTTTGAGGCCGCAGCGCTGATCCGGCAAGCGCGTCCTGCTATCAAAATGGTAGTGCCTGCGGTGCCGGCGCTGCACAGCCGCATCGTGCAGGTTGCCCAGGCCTGTGGCCTGCAAGATGCGGTCCAGATCATCCCGGGCCAGTCACACACCGTGCTGGCGGCGTGCGACGCCACTCTGATCGCCAGCGGCACCGCCACGTTGGAGGCCGCTCTTTTCAAGCGCCCCATGGTGATCGGCTACCACATGCAGCCCTTGAGCTGGTGGCTCATGCGCCGCAAGCAGCTGCAGCCCTGGGTGGGCCTGCCCAACATCCTGTGCGGCGAATTCGTGGTGCCCGAGCTCATCCAGGATGCCGCGACGCCGCAAGCACTGTGCGCCGCCACACTGGATTGGCTGGACGCACGCAGGCACAATCCATCCCGCATCAGCGCGCTGGAACAGCGGTTTACCGCGCTGCATGAAAGCCTGCAACGCAACACTCCCCAATTGGCAGCCGATGCGATCCAGAAAATCCTCGCTCCCGCAAGCTGAGCAGACCTCCTTGCCCTGGCACCCACCCGGCCTGATGGCCGGCGTCGACGAGGCCGGGCGCGGGCCCCTGGCGGGCCCGGTAGTGGCGGCTGCGGTCATCCTGGACGACCTGCGTCCCATCAAAGGTCTGGCGGATTCCAAAACACTCACTGCGGCACGGCGCGAGAAGCTCTATGACGAAATCCGTGCCAATGCGCTGTGCTGCTCCATCGCCGAAGCAACGGTCGAAGAGATCGACAGCCTGAACATCCTTCAGGCCACGATGCTTGCGATGCGCCGCGCGGTGATCGGGCTGCGCCTCAAGCCGGTACGGGTCCTGGTGGATGGCAACCGATTGCCGCTGCTGGACGTGCCAGCCGAAGCGGTGGTGAAAGGCGACGCTCTGGTGCAGGCCATTTCAGCGGCGTCCATCCTGGCCAAGGTGCACCGCGACCGCTGGTGTGCGCAGATCGACCAGGACTTTCCGCTCTATGGCTTTGCGGGGCACAAGGGCTATGGCACCGCCACGCACATGGCGGCCCTGCGCGAACACGGTGCCTGCATCCACCACCGACGCTCGTTTGCGCCCGTGGCCCAAAGCCTCTTCCTCTGACGCAGTCCGGGCAACACTCACCCCTGATGACTTCACCCTCCGTCACCCTCATCCACTCCCGGGACAACACCTTCGTCAAGGACCTGCGCCGCCTGGCTCAGGACAGCACTGCCTACCGCAAGCAGGGCCGGGTGTGGCTGGAAGGAGATCACCTCTGCCGCGCAGCGCTGGAGAGGCAACAGCGCCCGGCGGTGGCGGTGTTTTCAGAGTCTTTTTGGCCGCTAGCGCAGGTGGAATGGGCGCAAGCAGCTATCAAAAACATAGTAATTGCGGACGCACTGTTTGCAGACATCAGCGGGCTTGAATCCCCGGCGCACATCGGCTTCATCTTGGATATGGCTGCGCCGTCGGCCCTGCGGCCAGACGTGGCCACCGTGGTGCTTGACCGTGTGCAGGACGCCGGCAACGTGGGGTCCATCCTGCGCAGCGCCTCGGCTTTCGGCTTTCGCCAGATTGCTGCAATCAAAGGCAGCGCGGCCCTGTGGTCACCCAAGGTGCTGCGCGCTGGTATGGGCGCGCATTTCGCGCTCGACCTGATCGAGGGCGTGGAGCATGCGCAGCTCCAGGCCCTGCAGGTGCCGATGCTGGTGACCAGTTCGCATACGGGCGAATGGCTTCACCGCGCCGCGTTGCCCTGGCCTTGCGCGTGGGTGTTGGGCCACGAAGGGCAGGGGGTGTCGCCGGTGCTGGAAGAGCGTTCCGCCATGCGCATCCGCATCGCACAGCCGGGCGGCGAGGAATCGCTGAACGTTGCTGCTGCAGCTGCCATCTGCCTGCATGCGAGCGGCGCTACGCGCGCTGCATGAGCCTCGAAAAGGCCGCTGCGGGTTTACCTGTGGCCGACACTGATTTGCACTCCGAACTGGCCCCAGCCCGCGACCGAAAACGCGGCGGACGTTACAGGTTATGCAAGTCCTGCATTGCCCAGGCAGGGCCTCCCAAGGGTATAATCGGGAGCTTTTCTCGCAACAGCGTCGCCCGATCGCACCCAAAGCAACAACCCATCTGAGAGCAGCCACCGGCACTTGCGTACAACAGCGTGTACCAGTGGCCTGCAGGCGCCGGGCGACCGTAACCATCCGGAGAACCCAGTGCTTTTGTCTCTCAAGGGAAATTTCCCGCCCGCCATCCTGGCGCTCGCAGACGGCACGGTCTTTATCGGCAACTCGATCGGTGCGACCGGCACCACCGTCGGTGAAGTGGTGTTCAACACCGCCATCACTGGCTACCAAGAAATCCTCACCGACCCCAGCTACTGCCAGCAGATCGTGACGCTCACGTATCCGCACATCGGCAACTACGGCGTCAGCACCGAGGATATCGAAGCCGACAAGGTCCATGCAGCCGGCCTGATCATCAAGGACCTGCCGCTTCTGGCCAGCAATTTCCGCCAGACGGAAACCTTGGCCCAGTACCTCGTCCGCGAGAACACGGTCGCCATCGCCAACATCGACACCCGCAAGCTCACCCGCCTGCTGCGCAGCAAGGGCGCGCAAAACGGCGCCATCGTGGGCCTGGCGCAAGGCCAGACAGTGACGCAGGCGCTCATCGACGAAGCCCTGGCTGCTGCCAAGGCAGCTCCCAACATGGCAGGGCTGGACCTGGCCAAGGTGGTGTCGACCAAGGCTTCCTACGAGTGGACGCAGACTGAGTGGGTGCTGGGCACGGGTTACGGCAAGCTGGAGTCGCCCCAGTTCCACGTGGTGGCCTACGACTACGGCGTGAAGCTGAACATCCTGCGCATGCTGGCCCAGCGCGGCTGCAAGGTCACCGTGGTGCCCGCGCAAACGCCCGCCGCCGAAGTGCTGGCCATGAAGCCCGACGGCGTGTTCCTGTCCAACGGCCCTGGCGATCCAGAGCCTTGCGACTACGCCATCAAAGCCACGCGCACCATCGTGGACAGCGGCGTGCCGACGTTTGGCATCTGCCTGGGCCACCAGATCATGGCCCTGGCAGCAGGCGCCAAGACCTTCAAGATGGCGAACAGCCACCACGGCGCCAACCACCCCGTGAAGGACCTGGACACCGGCCGCGTGAGCATCACCAGCCAGAACCACGGCTTTGCGGTGGACATGGCGTCGCTGCCAGACAGTCTGCGCGCCACGCACGTGAGCCTGTTCGACGGCACGCTGCAGGGCCTGGCGCACAAGGACAAGCCGGCTTTCTGTTTTCAGGGCCATCCTGAAGCATCGCCTGGTCCGCACGACATTGCCTATCTCTTCGACCGCTTTACCGACGCCATGCGCGCGGCCAAGGCAGCCTGAGCCCAAGGAGCAGCGCCATGAAATTGTTCAGCTTCCCCTTGGCAACGCTCGAGAAGGCGATCCACAAGCGTGTTCTGACGCTGCCCTCGCCGCACCGAGAGTGGTTCACCGAGCGCTGGGCTCAAAAGCCCTACAAGAAGGCCTTTGTCGAAAACAAGGCCATGCCCCTGGTCACGCTGGTGGCCAAAGGCAAGACGCTCGAAGACGCAGCTTTTGCAGAGTTGCTGCAAGAGTGGGAAGTGACCTTCTATGACGCCGAAGAAGAAGTTCTTCGCCCGCTGATCCAGGGCGATGGCCTGCTGCAACTGATGCAGAAGAACCTTCCCCCCGAGCGGGCCCAGGCGCTGCTGGCCAAACTGACCGAGCGACGACCGCTGGCAGACGCCGCAACCCCTGTCCAGACCCCTGGTCCCCAGGCAGCCGAACCTACGATCGACTGATCGACGCACCATGCCAAAACGTACAGACATTAAAAGCATTCTCATCATCGGCGCCGGCCCGATCATCATCGGCCAGGCCTGCGAGTTCGACTACTCCGGCGTGCAGGCCTGCAAGGCCCTGCGCGAAGAGGGCTACAAGGTCATCCTGATCAACAGCAACCCCGCGACGATCATGACCGACCCGGCCACGGCCGACGTCACCTACATCGAGCCCATCACCTGGCAGACGGTCGAGAAGATCATCGCCAAGGAGCGCCCCCACGCCATCCTGCCCACCATGGGCGGCCAGACGGCGCTCAACTGCGCGCTGGACCTGTGGCACAACGGGGTGCTCGACAAGTACAAGGTCGAGCTGATTGGCGCCACGCCCGAGGCCATCGACAAGGCCGAAGACCGCCTGAAGTTCAAGGACGCCATGACCAAGATTGGTCTGGGCTCCGCGCGCTCGGGCATCGCCCACAGCATGGACGAAGCCTGGGCCGTGCAAAAGAGCTTGGGATTCCCCACGGTGATCCGGCCCAGCTTCACGCTGGGTGGCACGGGCGGCGGCATTGCCTACAACCCCGAGGAGTTCGAGACCATCTGCAAGCGCGGCCTCGAAGCCTCGCCCACCAACGAGCTTCTGATCGAAGAGTCGCTGCTCGGCTGGAAAGAGTACGAGATGGAAGTGGTCCGCGACAAGGCGGACAACTGCATCATCATCTGCTCGATCGAGAACCTGGACCCTATGGGCGTGCACACCGGCGACTCGATCACCGTGGCCCCCGCGCAGACGCTGACCGACAAGGAATACCAGATCATGCGCAACGCCAGTCTGGCGGTACTGCGCGAGATCGGTGTGGACACGGGCGGCTCCAACGTGCAGTTTTCGATCAACCCCAAGGACGGCCGCATGGTCGTGATCGAGATGAACCCGCGCGTCTCGCGCTCGTCGGCATTGGCGTCCAAGGCCACGGGTTTCCCGATCGCCAAGGTCGCCGCCAAGCTGGCCGTGGGCTATACGCTGGATGAACTCAAGAACGAGATCACCGGTGGCGCCACGCCTGCATCGTTCGAGCCCTCGATTGACTACGTGGTCACCAAGATCCCCCGTTTTGCGTTCGAGAAATTCCCCACGGCCGACAGCCGCCTGACCACGCAGATGAAGTCCGTGGGCGAGGTCATGGCCATGGGCCGCACCTTCCAGGAATCCTTCCAGAAAGCCCTGCGCGGACTGGAAGTCGGCGTGGACGGCATGAACGAAAAAACCCAGGACCGCGAAGTGCTCGAAAAGGAACTGGGCGAACCCGGTCCCGAGCGCATCTGGTACGTGGGCGACGCGTTTGCCATGGGCTTATCGGTGGATGAGGTCTATGACCTCACCAAGATCGACAAGTGGTTCCTGGTGCAGATCGAAGAGATCGTGAAGATTGAGCTCGAGCTGGACCAGTTGGCTGTGGACCAGGGCGATGCAGCGCTCACCAGCTTAGATGCCGACACCCTGCGCTCGCTCAAGAAAAAGGGCTTTTCTGACCGCCGCCTGGCCAAGCTGCTCAAGACCACCGAGAAGGCCGTGCGCGAGGCGCGCCGTGCGCTCAACGTGCGCCCGGTGTACAAGCGCGTGGACACCTGCGCGGCTGAGTTCGCTACCAACACCGCCTACCTGTATTCCACGTATGAGGACGAGTGCGAGGCTGAGCCGACGAACAACAAGAAGATCATGGTGCTGGGCGGTGGCCCGAACCGCATCGGCCAGGGCATCGAATTCGACTACTGCTGTGTGCACGCGGCATTGGCGATGCGCGAAGACGGCTACGAGACCATCATGGTCAACTGCAACCCCGAGACGGTCTCCACCGACTACGACACCTCTGACCGTCTGTACTTTGAGCCCGTGACGCTCGAAGACGTGCTGGAGATCGTGGACAAGGAAAAGCCGGTCGGCGTGATCGTGCAGTACGGCGGCCAGACGCCTTTGAAGCTGGCCCTGGGCCTCGAGGCTGAAGGCGTGCCGATCATCGGCACCAGCCCCGACATGATCGACGCGGCCGAAGACCGCGAGCGCTTCCAGAAGCTGCTGGGCGAACTGGGCCTGCGCCAGCCGCCTAACGCGACTGCGCGTACCGAACCCGAGGCCCTGGAAAAGGCCGCCGCCCTGGGTTACCCCCTGGTGGTGCGCCCCAGCTACGTGCTGGGCGGTCGGGCGATGGAAATCGTGCACGAGCAGCGTGACCTGGAGCGCTACATGCGCGAAGCCGTGAAGGTGAGCAACGACTCGCCCGTGCTGCTGGACCGCTTCCTCTCCAACGCCATCGAGTGCGACGTGGACTGCGTGCGCGACTCCGCAGGCGTCACCTTCATCGGCGGCGTGATGGAGCACATCGAGCAGGCCGGCGTGCACAGCGGCGACTCTGCCTGCTCGCTGCCTCCGTACTACCTGTCTCAGCCCACCATCGACGAGATCAAGCGCCAGACCGCCGCCATGGCCGAAGGCCTGAGCGTGGTGGGCCTGATGAACGTGCAGTTCGCCATTCAGGAAGTCGATGGCAAGGACGTGATCTACGTGCTCGAAGTGAACCCGCGCGCATCGCGCACGGTGCCCTTCGTGAGCAAGGCCACCGGTATCCAGCTGGCCAAGGTGGCTGCGCGCTGCATGGCCGGCCAGACGCTGGCTTCGCAAGGCATCACCAAGGAGGTGACGCCGCCTTACTTCAGCGTGAAGGAGGCCGTGTTCCCCTTCGTGAAGTTCCCCGGCGTGGACACCATCCTCGGCCCCGAGATGAAGTCCACCGGCGAGGTCATGGGCGTGGGCAAGACCTTCGGCGAAGCCTTCGTGAAGAGCCAGCTCGGCGCGGGCACCAAGCTGCCCACCTCGGGCAAGGTGTTCCTGACCGTGAAGAACGCCGACAAGCCGCGCGCTGTCGACATCGCGCGCCAGCTCGCAGCCATGGGCTTCGAGCTGGTGGCCACCAAGGGCACGGCCGCCGCGATTGAAGCGGCCGGCGTGCCGGTCAAGGTGGTCAACAAGGTGACCGAAGGCCGTCCGCACATCGTGGACATGATCAAGAACAACGAGATCGTGATGGTGATCAACACCGTGGAAGAGCGCCGCAACGCGATCGCCGATTCACGCGCCATCCGCACCTCGTCGCTGCTGGCCCGCGTCACGACCTTCACCACCATCTTCGGCGCCGAAGCGGCCGTGGAAGGCATGAAGTACCTGGACAACCTCGACGTGTACTCGGTGCAGGAACTGCACGCCCAACTGGCGGCCTGACCGCTGGCAAAAGCGGCATAATCTTCGCCTGAACAGACACCGCCGCGCGGCAACGTGCGGCGGTTTCCTTTTGTAGACTTGCCATTTGCATCCCCCTTGCAACCGGGGCGTGATGCGGTGACTGACCGGTGGAAGTGCTCCCAGCGCTTTCACCGTTTTGACTTATGGAGACGCAACAACATGGCCACCATTCCAATTACCAAGCGCGGCGCTGAGAAACTCAAGGAAGAGCTGCACCGCCTCAAGACCGTGGAACGGCCCGCGGTGATCACTGCCATCGCCGAGGCGCGCGCCCAGGGCGACCTGAGCGAAAACGCCGACTACGACGCCGCCAAGGACCGCCAGGGCTTCATCGAAGGCCGTATCCAGGAGATCGAGGGCAAGCTCTCGGTGGCGCAAGTGATTGACCCGAGCGCTGTGGACGGCGGTGGCAGGGTGGTGTTCGGCGCCACGGTCGAGCTCGAAGACGAGGAATCCGGTGAAGCGGTCAAGTACCAGATCGTGGGCGAGGACGAGGCCGACCTCAAGCAAGGTCTGATCAACATCTCCAGCCCCATCGCCCGTGCGCTGATCGGCAAGGGGGAGGGCGATACGGCCGAAGTGCAGGCACCCGGTGGCATCCGTCGCTACGAGGTGGTGGGCGTCAGCTACAAGTGATCGGCCCGGGCATGCTCCAGCGTCTTCCCGCCTTGGTGGCGGCCCTGTGGTGGGGCAGCCTGACCACCATTGGTTTCCTGGTGGTGCCCCTGCTGTTTGCCCACCTGCCGTCGCCCGCCATCGCTGGCACCATGGCTGCCAAGTTGTTCGCAGCGCAGACCTGGGTGGCGGTGGTGTGCTGCATCGTGCTGTTGCTGGTTTCAAGGCCAAAACATGCCCTGGCGCAGTATCCATGGGCACAGGCTGCTATGGTTTTCATACTGGGCGGTATGCTTCTGGCATTGTTGTCCCAATTTGGCGTGGCGCCGCGCATCGTCGCCCGCCAGGATCTGCGCCTGTGGCACAGCGTGGGGTCGGTCATGTATTTGCTGCAGTGGGGCTGCGCATTGGTGGTGCTATGGAGCACCTTGCGCCCAGGGGCCACGAACACTCCGGTGGAAGCCTCAGAAACGCCGTAGCGACTGGGCGTGAACGCGGCGGGATGCTAGTGCAGTGTTTCACGCTATCTGGCACATAAAAAGGCGTCTTTTCGCCCCTGGCGGCGTTGCAAATCCTCGCGATACACCCGGTATCGCTCCGGTTTGCGCCTTGCCAGAGCCAAAAATCCATCCTTTTTATTTGTGCCATCAAGCGTGAAACACTGCACTAGCGCCTGCTGCAAAGGCCCGAGAGACGGGAGTACCCGGCGAGCGGAGAGTCTTCAAGAGCGGTTGGGCTGCACTGCGGGCCTTGCCCTCATTCCCGCCAGTGCTCAGCCACCCAGGTCGCCGGCCGGATGTAGCGGAACCGGCGGTTGCGCCGCCCCGCCAACGCGTCCGGTGGGTTGCATTCCCCATGAAAGATCACGATCCGCGCCCCAGACGGCACGGCAGGTGGCCGCCAATAGTTGGTGGGCCAGGGCGGTATGCCGTGGTACTTGAAGCTGGGGCACCATTCGGCAGGCCAGTACTGCAGCTTGCCTTGCCTGTGCAGGAAATCAGAAAGGTAGGCCTGCTCGTTGCGAAACTCCTGCCGTATCTCAGCAAAGTGCATGCGGAAGTGTTCCAGCACATCCGGGTGCGCGCCCAGTTCGAACCGGTAGACCGACGAGTTGCCCGTGACGCGCCAGGGGCGCTTGTAGTCATGGATGATCAAAAACTCGCCCGGCTGGGTGAAGAACCCCTCCAGGCTTCCGGTGATGACCACGTCTACATCCAGGAACAGTGCCGTGCCTTTCAATCCATGCAGATCGGCGGCAAAAGTGGCGAGTTTGGTCCACCCCCGCTCGGGAATGCCCGCAGGCAAGTCGAGGGCAGGAATGGGCAAGCAGAGCACTTCGCTGCGAATGCCTGCACTGTCGTCAGTCAGGCAAACAAAGCGGAAATCCCCGCTAAGGTGCCTGCGAACCATGGCGTAAAGCCGGTTGACGTATTCGGGGCCGTATTTCGTGCCCCACTTCATGCAGAGAATGTGGCGCGTCGTTACCGCGCCGGCAGGTGCTGCAGAAGCTGCAGGTACTGCATCAAGCCCCATCAGTCCGCCTGGCGCTTCTTGATGGATTTTTGCTTGGGCTTGGCGCGCTTGATCTGGCCACCCGACGTCAGGCGCTGGTTGCCCAGCACGCGCAGTTGCTTGACTTCCGGGCGCTGGCCGCCGCGCTTGCTGAATTTGAGCACCTTGACGTCGCGAGGGCCGGGCATGCGGTCATCATCCGCTGTCTTTTCCTTGGCCGGAATGGGACGCCAGAGCACCAGCAGCTTGCCGATGTGCTGCACGGGGGCCGCATTGAGCTCGGCGGCGAGCTCCTGGTACATCAGCTCGCGGGCTGCGCGGTCGTCGCCGAACACGCGGACCTTGATGAGCCCATGGGCGTTGAGGGCAGCGTCGATCTCTTTTTTGACGGCAGGGGTGAGGCCATCGCCGCCAACCAGGACCACGGGGTCCAGGTGGTGGGCATCAGCGCGGTGAAATCGGCGCTCGGCGGGAGTCAATTGAATTTGGGGCATGGGCCGTATTATCCGCGGCCTGCCGTGCCGCGGCTTCATTTTCCCGGGGGCCAATGGCGCGGGTGTGGTCGGTGAGTGTGCCTCCCGAGAGACAATACGGCCGTATGAAAGTCAAAACCCAGAGCAAGAAGGTCAACAAGGCCTGGCTGAACGACCACGTGAACGACACGTACGTGAAGCTGGCCCATAAAGAGGGCTACCGTGCGCGGGCGGCCTACAAGCTCAAGGAAATTGACGAGCAATTGGGGCTGGTGAAGCCCGGCAACACGGTGGTGGACCTGGGTTCGACCCCCGGCGCCTGGAGTCAATACCTGCGCCGCCGAATGTCGCCCACGGGCGCGGCCGCAGGGCAGCTCAACGGGACCATCATCGCGCTGGACATCCTGCCGATGGAGCCCATCGAAGGTGTGACCTTTTTGAACGGCGACTTCCGCGAGGCCGAAGTGCTTGAGCGCCTGGAACAGGCGCTGGATGGCCGGGCGGTGGATGTCGTGGTGTCCGATATGGCCCCGAACCTCTCTGGGATTGAATCCGCCGACACGGCCCGCATTGCGCATCTGGTGGAGCTGGCCGTGGAGTTTGCTTGCAACCATTTGAAACCGGACGGGGCCCTGGTGGTCAAGCTTTTTCATGGCAGTGGCTACAGCGATCTGGTCACGCTCTTCAAGCAGACCTTCAAGGTCGTGAAACCCCTCAAACCCAAGGCGTCGCGCGATAAATCGTCAGAAACGTTTCTGGTGGGGAGAGGGCTGAAAAAGGCCATTTAGGGCCGCTGCTTTCCGCCCAATATCCGTGAATTGCGCCCCAAATCCAGCGCTGTTTCCATGGCCGCAAGGGGGAATAAGGATAGCCTGCCCGCTTGAAACACCTAAAATGAGCCGCACATGCAAGCCGTGACGGCAGTGTGTCCGTTTTCTGTTCCCTGCAACTGGAGCCCCGCTTGAATAATCAGTGGTTTTCAAAAATTGCCGTGTGGCTGGTCATCGCCATGGTGTTGTTCACGGTGTTCAAACAGTTTGACACCCGTGCAGGCGCCAGCGCAGGCCACGTCGGCTACTCGGAATTCCTTGAGGAAGTCCGCAGCAACCGCATCAAGAGCGCAACCATCCAGGAAGGCCAAGGCGGCACTGAGATCGTGGCCGTCACCAACGACGACCGCAAGATCCGCACAACCGCCACCTACCTCGACCGTGGCCTGGTGGGCGACCTCATCAACAACAACGTCAAGTTCGACGTCAAGCCCCGCGAAGAAGGCTCTTTGCTGATGACCTTGCTGGTCAGCTGGGGCCCCATGCTGCTGTTGATCGGCGTGTGGGTGTACTTCATGCGCCAGATGCAGGGCGGCGGCAAGGGTGGCGCGTTCAGCTTTGGCAAGAGCAAGGCGCGCATGCTCGACGAGAACACCAACCAGGTCACTTTTGCGGATGTGGCGGGTTGCGACGAAGCGAAGGAAGAAGTGAAGGAAGTCGTGGACTTCCTCAAGGACCCGCAGAAGTTCCAGAAGCTTGGTGGCCGCATTCCCCGTGGCCTGCTGCTGGTCGGCCCGCCCGGCACCGGCAAGACCCTGCTGGCCAAGTCCATCGCCGGCGAAGCCAAGGTGCCGTTCTTCAGCATCTCGGGTTCGGACTTCGTGGAAATGTTCGTCGGCGTGGGCGCGGCCCGTGTGCGCGACATGTTCGACAACGCCAAGAAAAACGCCCCCTGCATCATCTTCATCGATGAAATCGACGCAGTAGGCCGCCAGCGTGGCGCGGGCCTGGGCGGTGGCAATGACGAACGCGAACAGACCCTGAACCAGATGCTGGTCGAGATGGACGGCTTCGAGACCAACCTGGGCGTGATCGTGGTGGCTGCCACCAACCGCCCGGACATCCTGGATGCTGCCTTGCTGCGCCCCGGCCGTTTTGACCGCCAGGTGTATGTGACGCTGCCCGACATTCGCGGCCGTGAGCAGATTCTGAACGTCCACATGCGCAAGATCCCGGTGGGCCAGGACGTGGCCCCCGGCATCATTGCCCGTGGCACGCCCGGCATGAGCGGCGCCGACCTGGCCAACCTCTGCAACGAGGCTGCCCTGATGGCTGCGCGCCGCAACGCGCGCACCGTGGAAATGCAGGATTTCGAGAAAGCCAAGGACAAGATCCTCATGGGCCCCGAGCGCAAGAGCATGGTCATGCCCGAAGAAGAGCGCCGCAACACGGCCTACCACGAGTCGGGCCATGCGCTGATCGGCAAGATGCTGCCCAAGTGCGACCCGGTCCACAAGGTCACCATCATCCCTCGCGGCCGTGCCCTGGGCGTGACGATGAGCCTGCCCGCGCAGGACCGCTACAGCTACGACCGCGAATACATGCTCAACCAGATCAGCATGCTGTTTGGGGGGCGCATTGCCGAAGAAGTGTTCATGAACCAGATGACCACCGGCGCCAGCAACGACTTCGAGCGTGCCACGCACATTGCCCGCGACATGGTCACGCGCTATGGCATGACGGATGCTCTGGGCCCGATGGTCTATGCCGAGAACGAGGGCGAAGTGTTCCTGGGCCGTTCGGTCACCAAGACCACCACCATGAGCGAGCAGACCATGGAAAAGGTGGACATGGAAGTGCGCCGCATCATCGACGAGCAGTACAACCTGGCCCGCCGCCTCATCGAGGACAACAGCGACAAGATGCATGCCATGGCCAAGGCCTTGCTCGAGTGGGAAACCATCGACTCGGAACAGCTGGATGACATCATGGCCGGCAAGGAGCCCCGTCCGCCGAAGGACTGGACACCGCGGACCCCTCCCTCCTCGGGTGGCGACAACTCCAGCGGCGGTACCCCTGCCGTGGCAACGGACACCGCGCCTTCGGCTGCCTGAAGGCGGCGGGGCGTTTCCAACCGCTGAAACGGGGCCTTGTGCCCCGTTTTTCGTGGTGTGGTGCCGGGGTTCACTGACTGATGTTGCTAGTTCAGCTCTTGCAGTTCTGGCTCCGGTTCTGGTTCAGGCCTGGTTCTAACCTTTTTGCCGTTCCCGGCCTGGCATCCCGAGCACCGTTTTCGCCCTTCCTCCGACCGCTTCATGATCTGGCAGACCTCCCGCTTCGCCATCGACCTCGCCCGCCCGCAGGTCATGGGGATCGTCAATGTCACTCCGGATTCGTTTTCCGACGGTGGGCACCATGGCTCTGCGCTGGCTGCCTTGCGTCACTGCGAACAGCTGCTCAAGGAAGGCGCGGATATCCTGGACATCGGGGGCGAATCGACGCGGCCTGGCAGCCCGGCGGTGCCGCTCGAGCAGGAGCTGGCGCGGGTGCTTCCGCTCGTTCGGGATGCTGTTCACCTGGGGGTGCCCATCTCGGTGGATACCTACAAGCCGGAGGTGATGCAGGCGGCGTTGGACCTGGGTGCCGACATCGTTAACGACATTTGGGCGCTGCGCCAGCCGGGCGCTGCGAAGGTGGTGGCTGCGCATCCGCGCTGCGGCGTCTGCCTGATGCACATGCACCGCGATCCACAAACGATGCAGGCGGCGCCCATGCAAGGGGATGTGTTACCGCAAGTGCTATCTTTTTTAGAGCTGTCAGCGCAGAATCTGCAAGCGCTGGGGGTCAAAAAGGATCGGATTGTCATCGACCCCGGCATAGGTTTTGGCAAAACAGTCGCGCAGAACTTTGCCTTGCTTGCGCAGCAGCGGCGGCTGTGCGATGTGGGGTACCCGGTGCTGGCCGGGTGGTCGCGCAAATCGTCGCTGGGTGCGGTCACCGGGCTGGAGGTCGATCAGCGCATGGTGCCCAGTGTGGCGGCTGCCGTGCTGGCCGTGGAACGTGGCGCGTCGGTGGTGCGAGTGCATGACGTGCGCGATACCGTGGCGGCGTTGAAGGTGTGGGGTGCGATGCAGCAGGCCTTGGGCTGAGGCAGTGTGGCGGGTGGGGGCGCCAATCGGGGACAACCCGGCGCTGCGGGCCGCAGGATGTGGGGCGCCGAGGGGCGCGTTCAATAACCAATAACGAGAGATAGACGAGGAGACGCTCTGACATGACGCGCCAATACTTTGGAACCGATGGCATCCGCGGCACCGTGGGCCAGGCCCCGATCACGCCAGATTTTGTTTTGCGCCTGGCGCACGCCGTGGGCCGGGTGCTGCGCCGCACGGAAGAGCGCCCGACGGTGCTCATCGGCAAGGACACGCGGATCTCTGGCTACATGCTCGAAAGCGCGCTGGAATCCGGCTTCAACTCCGCGGGCGTTGATGTGGTGCTGCTGGGTCCGTTGCCCACGCCGGGGGTGGCCTATTTGACGCGCGCGCAGCGGGCCAGCCTGGGCGTGGTCATCAGCGCCAGCCACAACCCCTATCCCGACAACGGCATCAAATTCTTCAGCGCGCAGGGCACCAAGCTGCCCGACGCCTGGGAACAAGCGGTAGAGGCTGCCGTGGCCGAGGCGCCCGTGTGGGCCGACTCGGCCAGCTTGGGCAAGGCACGGCGGCTGGACGACGCTGCGGGCCGCTACATCGAGTTCTGCAAGAGCACTTTTCCACAGGACCTCACCCTGCGTGGTCTCAAGATCGTGGTGGATGCCGCGCACGGTGCGGCCTATCAGGTGGCGCCCAAGGTGTTCCATGAGCTGGGCGCCGAGGTGCTGTCGATCGGATGCTCGCCCGATGGCCTCAACATCAACCGCGACGTGGGCGCCACGCACCCCGATGCGCTGGTGCGTGCGGTTCGCGCCAACCGGGCCGATTACGGCATTGCGCTCGATGGCGATGCAGACCGGCTCCAGGTGGTGGACGCCACGGGTCGCCTTTACAACGGCGACGAGCTGCTTTACCTGATGGCCGCCGACCGCATGGGCCGCGACGAGCACGTGCCTGGGGTGGTGGGCACGCTGATGACGAACATGGCGGTGGAGGTGGCGCTGCAGGCGCGTGGCGTGAAGTTTGTGCGTGCCAAGGTGGGCGACCGCTACGTGCTGGAGGAACTGGCCCGCAACCAATGGCTGCTGGGCGGGGAGGGCTCGGGCCATTTGCTGGCGCTGGACCGCCACACCACCGGCGATGGCTTGGTGAGCGCACTCCAGGTGCTGCAGGCTTGTGTGCGCAGCGGGCGCACGGTGGCGCAGTTGCTGGCCGACATCACGCTGTACCCGCAGGTGCTGCTCAACGTGCGCCTGGCGCCGGGGCAGGATTGGAAGGCCAATCGCCTCCTGGAGGAAACCACCCGCGCGGTGGAGCAGGAACTGGGCGCCACCGGCCGGGTGTTGATCCGCGCCAGCGGCACCGAGCCGCTGCTGCGGGTGATGGTGGAAGCGCGCGATGCGAAGCAGGCGAGCCTGTGTGCACAAAAGCTCGTCGACGCGGTCCGTGCCGGCTGATGGCGCCACGCGATATTTCAGCCCTTTGGCGCACCTTGCGATCCGCTGCGCTGATGCCTTTGCCTCCAGCTGGTAACTCGTGATGTCCGCCACTCCTGACGCCAACAACACCGCCGCCGCTGCCGCCACCTCTGCGGCGGCTTCGGCCACCCCCGCCATCACCGTCCGCCGGGTGGACTATGGCAATGCCCGCGAAGCCCTGGCGCTGGTCGATCTGCTCGACAGCTATGCGAAGGACGTGGCCGGTGGCGGCACACCGCTCGGCGACGATGTAAAACGCGGACTCCCGGAGGCCTTGCGCCAGCGGGCCCAGGCCTTCAGCGTGATCGCCTGGGCCGCGGATACATCGGCGCTCCACGGCGAAGTGCCGGTGGGCTTGATCAATTGCCTGGAAGGTTTTTCGACCTTTGCCTGCAGGCCGTTGGTCAACGTGCACGACGTGGTGGTAGTGCCGGGTTGGCGTGGCCACCGCATCACCCAGCGTATGCTGCAGGTGGTCGAAATATTGGCCCGCGAGCGCGGCGCCTGCAAGCTCACGCTCGAGGTTTTGTCGGGCAACCACAGCGCGCTGCGCGCGTACGAGCGCGAAGGTTTTGCGGCCTACACTTTGGACCCCAGCATGGGGCAAGCACAGTTTCTTCAGAAGGTGCTGGATGGGGCAGGGCTGCTGCCACCCGCGGCACCCTGAATCATTTCCTCAAAGGCAAGACCGTATGAAGACTTTTCTTTGCCAGATCGCAGCGATGGGCGCCGCCGTATTGGCCGCGCTGCTTGCGGCACCTGCAGCCCACGCGGGCAAGACGCTGGACGCCATCAAGGCGCGCGGGCAGGTGGTGTGTGGCGTCAACACCGGGCTGGCCGGGTTTGCCATCGCCGACGCCGGCGGCAAATGGTCGGGCCTGGACGTCGATGTGTGCCGTGCCCTTGCCGCTGCTGTGCTGGGCGACGGCCAGAAGGTCAAGTACGTGCCCCTGGATGTGCCCCAGCGATTTACCGCGTTGCAATCCGGTGAGGTGGACGTGCTGTCGCGCAACACCACGTTCTCGTTGACGCGCGATGCGTCGCTGGGCCTGCACCAGACCGCCGTGACCTACTACGACGGCCAGGGCTTCATCGTGCCCACCAAGAGCAAGATCAAGAACGTCCGCCAGCTCAAGGGGCAGACGGTGTGCGTGCAGTCGGGCACCACCACCGAGAAGAACCTGATCGACTACTCGCGTGCGAACGACCTCGATATCAAGCCCGTGATGTTCGAGAAGATTGACACGGCCACCGGTGCGTACCTGGCCGGGCGCTGCATCGCGTACACCACCGATGCCTCGGGCCTCGCGTCCTTGCGCAGCCGGGTGCCGGGTGGGGCCGCAATACACAGCATCTTGCCGGACCTCATCTCCAAAGAGCCCCTGGGCCCCCTGGTGCGGCGGGGCGATGATGAGTGGTTTGCGGTGGTCAAGTGGGTGATCTACGGCCTGGTTGAAGCCGAGGAATACGGGGTGACGCAGGCCAATGCCGACCAGCTCAAGGCCAGCAGCACCCACCCGGTGGTGCAGCGCATCCTGGGCACCTCGGAAGACACCGGCAAGCTGCTGGGGCTGGACCGCGATTGGCTGCTGCGTGCGGTCAAGACGACCGGCAACTACGGCGAGATTTTCGAGCGCAACGTGGGCCCCAAATCGGCGCTGGGGCTGCCACGTGGCCTCAACAACCTGTGGAACAAGCAGGGCCTGATGTACGCATATCCGATTCGCTGACTTTGGCAGGGCTCGGCCTAGCTGGGGCCACGACGCGATGGACTGGCCCGCTGTGTTCAATTGCAAGGTGCTATGAAAATAATAGCTATAAGTGCTTATACATCAAGCGCTGGAGCCTATTTTTACTTGTTTTTAAGCCAATGATGGTTGCCTGTAGCTGCGCACAGCGCCGCAAGAAGTTGCAGGCCCTTCCAGGTGACTCACCGTCACCGCTCAGTGCAACTGCCGCCGCATGAAGGCCTCCAGCTCCGGCGCTGCCAGCGGCATGCTGAAGTGGTAGCCCTGCGCTTCGTCGCAGCCTTGCGCCCGCAAGAACGCCAGCTGCCCTTCGGTCTCCACGCCCTCTGCGGTGGTACGCATGCCCAGCGCCTGGGCCATGCGAATGATGGCGCTGACAATGGCGCGGTCGTTGCCGTCGTCGCCCAGGTCGCGCACGAACGACTGGTCGATCTTGAGCTTGAAGATCTGAAAGCGCTTGAGCTGGCTCAGCGATGAATAGCCGGTGCCGAAGTCGTCCATTGACATGCGCACGCCGCGCGCATGCAGCTGGTCCATGGTGGCCACTGCCGCGTGTGGGTCGTCTACCGCCACGCCTTCGGTCAGCTCCAGCTCCAGCGCATCGGGCGACAGATCGAACTCGGCCAGCATGCGGCTGACCAGCTCGGGCAACTGCGGTTCGCGGAACTGGATGGCCGACAGGTTGACCGCCATCGTGAGCCCCGGAAACCCGCCCGTGCGCCAGTCCCTGAGCTGCGCCAGCGCCGTGCGCAGCACCCACTCGCCAATCTGCAGGATCTGCCCGGTGTCTTCCGCAATCGGGATGAACTCGGCGGGCGAGACGCTGCCCAGCAGGGGGTGCTGCCAGCGCAGCAACGCCTCCACACTGCGCACCGCGCCGTTGGTCAGGCTCATCTGCGGCTGGTAGTGCAGATGGAACTGGCCGCGCTCGAGCGCCCGGCGCAGGGCGTTTTCAAGCTGCAGCGCGCGCACGGACTGGGCCTGCATCTCGGGCGTGAAGAACTTGAAGGTGTTGCGCCCGTCGAGCTTGGCACGGTACATGGCCACGTCGGCCGACTGGGTTAGCGTGTCGAAGTCGGCGCCATCTTGCGGAAACAGCGCAATGCCCATGGACGGCGCCATCGTGAGCTCGTGGTGGTCGATCTGGTAGTGCTGGCGCGAGGCCTCCTGCAGCTTGCCGGCCACGCGCGCCGCGCCGTGAGCGTTGGCGCCGGGCAGCAGCAGGATGAATTCATCGCCCCCCAGGCGCGAGACCGTGTCCTTGTCCCGCACCACGGCGCGCAGCCGCTTGGCGATCTCCACCAACAGCGCATCGCCCACGCGGTGGCCGAGCGAATCGTTCACGTGCTTGAAGTGGTCCAGGTCCAAGAAGATAAGGGCCAGCGGTGTGTTGCCCTCTTGCGCCACGCGGATCGCCTGCTGCGCACGTTCGGACAGCAGGGTGCGGTTGGGCAGGCCGGTCAGGGCGTCGTAGTGCGCCAGCCAGTAGATGCGTTCCTGGTCGGCCTTGCGGTCGTTGATCTCGCGGTGCAGGTTGTCCACCGTCTCGCGCAGCTCGCGGGTGCGGTCCTGCACCTGCTGCTCCAGGTCCTCGTGCGCTCGCGCCAGCGCCGCCTGGGCCTGCTTGCGATCGGTAATGTCCATCGTGATCCAGATGGCGCCCTGGGACAGGTCCGAAGGGTCGATCGACTTGCTGCGCACTTCGCAGATCACCGCCGTGCCGTCCTTGCGGCACAGCTCGATCTCACCCTCGTAGGTGCGGCCCGATGCCATCAGCGGATCGCAGCGGCGGCCCACGTCTTCCCAGGCCTCGTCACTGGCATACCACCGTCGTGACGAGCTGCCGGCAAGCTCTCCGGGCTGATAGCCCAGCATCTGTTCGAAGTGGTGGTTGCAGCGGGTCAGGCGCCGGTCGCGCAGAAAGACGATGCCCACCATGGCGCTGTCGAACAGGAGCTGCTTTTCACTCACCGCGGCGTTCAGGGCGGCCTGGGCGCGTTTGTGTTCATCGATGTCGTCGATGATCCAGATCGAGCCTTCGGTGGTGTCGTGCGGATTGATGAGCCGCCCGGTGAGGCTGCCCCAGAAGAGGCCGCCGTCGCGCCGGCGCAGGTGGCGCTCTACCCGAAAAGACTGACCCTGGGCGAGCACCGGGTACGCCATGCGGCCCAACTCCCGGAAGGCGTCCCGGTCCGGATAAAACGCTTCGGTGTTGAGCCCCACGAGCTGCTCGGCGCTCGCGTAGCCAAAGATGTCGGCATAGCGCTGGTTGCACCGGACGACACTGCGCTGGCGCAGGAACACGATGCCCACACCCGCACTGTCGAGCAGGGTTTGCTGTTCGCGCAAAGCGCGCTGCAGGGGGGTATCAAGAGCGGCTCCAGAACGCTGCAATTCTGGAGAGCTGGAAGGCGCAGACATGGAGACCGGACAGGCGAATGGCCAAGCGGCCTCAAGGGTATTTGTAGCAAATTGTAGCAGTCGACCCCTTTGCGCTTGGTTGTCGCGCTCTGCGCTGCTGTCCAGGCTTGGCGAGCGTCGGATGGTTAGCAGTTGCAATGTGCTCCGCACAGGCCTGCGCCAGAAGGTGTTCAGCGCTCGAGGTGCTCCCGCAAATACGCCTCGAATGCTGCAGCCGGAAGCGGGCGGCTGAAGTAGTAGCCCTGGCCTTCGTCACATCCCTGGGCCTGCAGGAAACGGATCTGCCCTTCGGTCTCCACCCCTTCGGCGGTGGTCTGCATGCCCAGCGCCTGCGCCATGCGGATGATGGCGCTCACGATGGCGCGGTCGTTCGGGTCTTCCTCGAGGTCGCGCACGAACGACTGGTCGATCTTGAGCTTGTAGATCTGGAAGCGCTTGAGGTAGCTCAGGGACGAGTACCCGGTGCCGAAGTCATCCATCGACAGGCGCACGCCGCGGTCGTGCAGCTGGTCCATCATGGCCAGCGCGGCCGCGGGGTCGTCCACCGCAGCGCCTTCGGTCAGTTCCAGCTCCAGCCGCCGCGCGGGCAGCCCGGCTTGTTCCAGGCACCGCGTGACCATCTCGGGCAGCTGCGGGTGCCTGAATTGAACCGCCGACACATTGACCGAGATGGCCCGCAATGGGAGCTGCAGATCGAGCCAGCGCTTGGCGTCGGCTACCGCGGTGCGCAGCACCCATTCGCCAATGGCAACGATCATGCCGCTGCTCTCGGCCACGGGAATGAACTCTGCCGGCGACACCATCCCCAGCTCGGGGTGGCGCCAGCGCAGCAGGGCCTCCGCCCCGACCACCTGCCGGTCGGTCAGCGAAACCTGGGGCTGGTAGTGCAGCTCGAACTGTTCGCGCTCCAGCGCGCGGCGCAGCGCGTTTTCGATCAGCAGGGCGCGGGCGGTGCGTTCCTCCAGGTCGGCAGTGAAGAAACCGTAGCGGTTGCGCCCGTTCTGCTTGGCGCGGTACATGGCGGCGTCGGCGCGCTGATAGAGGGTTTCGAACGAATCCCCATCCGCGGGGTACATCGCAATGCCCACCGACAAGGTGGTGGTGAGCTCGTACGGCTCAATCTGGAAAGGCTGGGACACGGCAGTGAGCAGCCGGCCGGCCACTTCCGCGGCGCCGGCTGCCGACGTGGCGGGCAACAGCAGCAGAAATTCATCGCCGCCCAGGCGCGATACGGTGTCCTGCGGTTGCAACAATGACTGCAGCCGCTGCGCCAACGCCACCAGCAGGATGTCGCCCACCCGGTGCCCCAGCGAATCGTTGACGTTCTTGAAATGGTCGAGGTCCAGGAAGAGCATGGCCAGCGTTCCGCCACGCGCCTGCTCTTCCTTGATATAGCGCTGCGCGCGCTCGGCCAGCAGCGCGCGGTTGGGCAACTCGGTGAGTGGGTCGAAGTGGGCCAGGCGTTGAATGCGGTCCTGGGCCTCCCGCTGCTGGGTGATGTCGCGAAACAGCGTGATCGAATGGGTGACCGTGCCCCGGCCGTCGCGCACGCTGCTGACCGACAACCACTGCGGGTAGGTGGATCCGTCCTTGCGGCGGCCCCAGGCCTCGCCCTCCCAGTTGCCGTCGTGAGACAGGCGCGCGTACACGGTTTCGGGATCGAAGTCGTGGCCCGATTCGCCCACGGTAAGCAGCCTGACGGTCTGCCCTACGGCCTCGGCCTCGGTGTAGCCAGTGATGCGCGTGAAAGCGCGGTTGATGCGCACGATGGTGTGTCCCGCGTCGGCAACAACGATGGCTTCACTGCTCTGGTCGAACACCCGGGCGGTGAGCAGCAACTGTTCCTGGGACCGCTTGCGCTCCGTGATGTCGCGCGACAAAAGGATGAACCGCGGCTTGCCGCCGGGAGACGCTGCCTTGCGCGCGGCCGAAAGCTCGAACCACGTGGTGCCCACGCCGGGCAGGTCCAGCATGATCTGCCGCCCTGTGGACCAGCCCTGCGCATCGGCTTCGGCCAGCACTTCCATGACCGACATGGCAGCCAGGGCGGGCATCACCTCTGTCACGTTGCGCCCGACCAAGGTGTCGGCCGGTGCCAGCAGCAATTCGGCCCGCTGGCTGTGGACGCTGCAGTAGCGGCCATCCTGGTCCAGCTCGAACAGCGGGTCCGGGATTGCGTCGATGGTGGCGTGCAGTTGCTCCTGCGTGGCCTGGATCTCGGAGGTGCGTTGGGCGACTTGGTAAGCCAGCCCGCGTTCATGGGCCTTCAATTCGAAAAGCAGCCGGGCCAGATAGGTCATCATCAAAGCGAACAGCAGGCCCAGCCCACAGCGCATGGCCAGCACGCCTGGGTCGCCCCAGCCGTTGATGGGCATGAGGCTCAGCGTCCATTGCCCATTGGGCAGGGTCAGGGGCCGGCTCACGGCGTCTGCGCTTGGCGGTGGCGTCGATGATGAAATGGTCTGCTGCTCGCCGGTATCGGGCCGCACGCGCCACAGCCGGTAGTGGTATCCGCGCACGGTGAGCTGCGGCAGGCGCGCGGCGGCCAGCACGTCAGGCAGCCGGATGGTGACGTAGGTGAACCCCCAGAAGACGCGCTGCCCGAGCGCATCGTCCAGATAGACGGGCTGGCGTCCCACGACCCCCAGGCCGCCTTGCACCAGTTCCATCGGGCCAGCCAGGGTGAGCCGCCCCGATTCCCGGGCCCGGGCAGATTCCGGCCCTTGCCGAGTGTCGTTGAGCTGGTCGAAGCCGATGGAGTTTTCGTTGCCCTTGCGCGGCACCACGTGGCGGATCACCCCTTGGGGCGACAGCCCCATGGCGGCGATGCCAGGGTAGAACGGCAGCATCTGGGTGCCGATCTCTTCGAACTGCGTCACCTGGCCCTGGCCCTGCCGCACCAGCGCGACCAGGGCGTTGTTGGCAGATAGCGCCAGCTCGATGGCTCGCTGCAGGGCCTGTGCATGGTCGCCCGCCATGTCGGCCACCTGCGTCTGTTGCTGTGCCCGCTCCTGCCGCTCAATAGCCCAGATCACCACGCCGGCACAGGCGGCCGCCAGGAAAAACACGACCAGCGAGCCCTTCAGAGGGCTTTGGAAGCGGGGTGAAGCAGAGGCTGGCACGGTGCGGGTTCCTCAGCCAATTATGCAGGCCCGGCCTTGCGCGCGGGAGGCTCTGGGCAGGGATCTGTTGTCACGGCGCTGACACGCTGTCGACATGGCGATGTCACGCGCCAAACCCACACTCCGGCGCAAGGGAAGCGGTTCCCGCCCCACGGCTGGGACTCCAGCTGAACCCGCCTGAACAAGGAGATGTTGCACCATGAATGAACTGCCCAGCCTGACGCCACTCATGTCTCCCGAAATTGTCCCCGGGCGGGCGCTTCATCGCATGGGGGAAAGCCCGGTGGCAACACTGTCGGCCCCTGCGCGCGGTGCCATTGAAGTGAGCTGGGCCCGGCACCAGGACGAGGTGCGCCAGGCGCAGCGGTTGCGGTTCGACGTGTTTGCTGCGGAGATGGGCGCTCGATTGACGACCCCCATCCCCGGCCATGACGTGGACCTGTTCGACGACTATTGCGAGCACCTGCTGGTGCGCGACGCCCAGAGCCGGCAAGTCATTGGGACTTACCGCGTGCTCACACCGGCGCAGGCGCGGCGCGTGGGCAGCACCTACAGCGACACCGAGTTCGACCTGACCCGCCTGCGGTCGCTGCGCCCGCGCATGGTAGAGCTGGGCCGAAGCTGCGTGCACCCAGACCACCGCCATGGCGGCGTGATCATGGCCCTGTGGAGTGCTCTGGCCGACTTCATGGTCCGCAACCAACTCGACACCATGATTGGCTGTGCAAGCATCCCGATGCTGTACAACGGCGTGGTCAGCGGCGATGCCGCAGCCAGCATCTGGCAGCAGGTGCGCAAGACGCATCTGGCACCCATTGAATACCACGTGTTGCCACGGTTGCCGTTGCCTGTCGAGCACCTCGACGGTTCGATCGTTGTGGAGCCTCCTGCACTTATCAAAGGCTATTTGCGCCTGGGTGCCCGGGTGCTGGGCGCACCGGCCTGGGACCCCGACTTCAACACTGCGGACCTGCCCATGCTCATGCGGCTGGCCGACCTGCATCCCCGCTACCGCAAGCATTTTCTGGGGGCCTGATGCGCGCCGCGTTCGATGCCCTCGGACCCTGGATGTCAGATGCCCTGGGCCCCGAGGACACCATGGCGCAGCCGTCGGCTCCGACAGCGGGACAGCGCCAGTACCGCGCGGTTTTCATCTCGGACCTTCACCTGGGAACGCCTGGCTGCCAGGCTGAAGCCCTGCTCGATTTTCTGAAGCACCACCCCAGCGACTACCTTTACTTGGTGGGCGACATCGTCGATGGCTGGCAGCTGCGCCGCCGCTGGTTCTGGCCCCAGGCCCACAACGACGTGGTGCAAAAGCTGCTGAGGCGCGCGCGCAAGGGGTGCCGTGTGGTGTTTGTGCCGGGCAACCATGACGAGTTCGCCCGCGCGTTCGTTGGGCATTCCTTCGGAGGTATCGAGGTGGCGTCTGACACCGTGCACACCACGGCCGACGGGCGCCACCTGTGGGTGACACACGGCGATCATTTTGACGGCGTGATCCAGTGCGCCAAGTGGCTGGCGTACCTGGGTGACAACCTCTATGAGTTCACGCTCAAGCTCAATCGCCATCTCAACACCTTGCGGGCGCGCATGGGGCTGCCGTACTGGTCACTGTCGGCCTACTTGAAAGGCAAGGTAAAAACAGCGCTCAATTACGTGACCGACTTCGAAGTGGCGGTGGCGGCCGAGGCCCGGCGCCGGGGCCACGACGGTGTGGTTTGCGGACACATCCACCGCGCGGAGATGCGGGAGATAGGCGGCACGCTTTATTGCAACGACGGTGACTGGGTGGAGAGCCGCACAGCTTTGGTCGAGCACCTGGACGGCCAACTGGAGCTGCTTCAATGGCATCCGTCAGCGGGTTCCGGAACGGCCTCTCGCATCGCGGCAGAGGTGGTGGCATGAGGATCGCGCTGCTGACTGATGCCTGGCAGCCCCAGGTCAATGGTGTTGTCACCACGCTGCTGGAACTGGTGCGCGAGCTTGAAGCCCTCGGGCACGAGGTGCAGGTCGTGCAGCCCGGCCAGTTCGCCACGCGGCCTTGCCCCGGTTACGCCGGCATCGAGCTGGCAGTTCGCCCGGCGAAAAAAGTGGCTGAGTTGCTCGATGAAATGAAGCCCGACGCCATTCACCTCGCCACCGAGGGGCCGATCGGCTGGGCTGGACGCAGCTACTGCTTGCGCAAGGGCCTCGCTTTCACCACAGCATTCCACACGCGATTTCCTGAGATTCTGAACGCCGCAGTGCGCGTCCCCCTCACGTGGGGCTACGCGCTGTTCCGGCATTTCCACCATCCATCCTCTGGCGTCATGGTGCCGACGCAAGGCGTTCTGCAGATGCTGGCAGCGCGGGGTTTCTGCAACCTGCGGCTGTGGACGCATGGTGTGGACACGCAGGCCTTTCCGTTCCATGGCGAGGTCACGCAAAGCCCTCTCACGGGGACGCTGGCCCATCCTGTCGCGCTGTACGTCGGGCGCGTGTCTTATGAGAAGAACATCGAGGCGTTCTTGCAGATGGACATGCCAGGCACCAAGGTCGTGTGCGGGGTAGGGCCCCTGGAGGCGCGATTAAAGGCGCGCTACCCGCAGGTGCGCTGGCTGGGCATTCTTGACCGCGCTGCATTGGCGCAGGTCTACGCGGCGGCGGATGTGTTCGTGTTCCCGAGCCGGTCCGAAACATTCGGTTTGGTGATGCTGGAGGCGATGGCCTGTGGCACACCGGTTGCTGCGTTTCCAGTCGAGGGGCCCATGGAAGTCCTTGGGGCTCACACCGGCCAGTCGCCCCAAGGCGGCGTGCTGCACGACAACCTGCTCCTCGCGAGCCAGCAGGCGTTGGCTGTGCCGCGCTGTGAGGCGCGTTCACGGGCGCTGGATTTCACCTGGGCGCATGCATCACGCCTGTTCGAGCAATATCTTGTCCCTGCGCGCTCAGGTGGTGTGACGGCTCAGGTTTCTGTCACAAAACCTGTCACATCATTGTCATCTGAGCGTTAAATACTGCGGTGATTCTGGACTTGCCGCGTTTGCTTACCTCATGCTGCCTTTGCCTTCCGACGTTGCTGCTGCGATGCGACCTGACAATGAATCGGGGGCGGCCGACGTACCCTCTTCGGTGTCACAAGACAGTGGGGGTAGGGGGACGACCGCGGTAACCGCTAGCTCCGCGATGCCGGTGTTCCTCGACAGAGACCACAGCATCCTGGCCTTCAACGAGCGTGTGCTGGACTGGGCGGTGCGCCGTGACGTCCCCCTGCTCGAGCGCCTGCGCTACCTGTGCATCGTTTCGTCAAACCTGGATGAGTTCTTTGAAGTCCGTGCTGCGCCGCATATCACTGCGGCGCAGAAGGGGGAGACGCAAGGCCGCTACTCCACGGCATCCTTCGAGGCGGTGTCGAGCAAGGTTCACGAGCTGGTGGAGCGCCAATACGCGCTGTACAACGACGCTCTGGTGCCTGCTTTCGCGCAGCACGGCATCCGCATCGTGGGGTATGGGGAGCGATCTGCGGCACAGACCCGTTGGGTCCACGAGTACTTCATGGATGAGGTCCGGCCGCTTCTGATCCCGATCGGGCTGGACCCGGCCCATCCCTTTCCACAGGTCGCGAACAAATCGCTCAACTTCATCGTCCGCCTGAAGGGACATGATGCCTTTGGCCGCGAAAACGAAATTGCCATCGTCAAGGTTCCGCGTGCCTTGCCGCGGCTGGTCCGCATCCCAGAGCGCGTGGCCTCCGGGCAAAAGCTGTTTGTGAGCCTGTCCAGCATTGTCCGGGCACATCTCGCGGACTTGTTCCCGGGCCGGGAGGTGACGGAGTTTTCGCAGTTCCGGGTCACACGGCACTCGGATCTGGCGCTGGACGAGGAAGACGTGCGCAACCTGCGCACTGCCTTGCGCCAGGGCCTGCAACACCGGCACTACGGGCAGGCGGTGCGCCTGGAGGTTGCTTCCGGGTGCTCGCAGTTCCTGTCGGATTTCTTGCTGGCGCAGTTTGGCTTGCCGTCGGCCGCCCTGTACCGCGTGCAAGGGCCGGTGAATCTTGTGCGCCTTATCCAACTGGTGGATTTGGTGAATGCGCCCGAGCTGCTGTTCCCGCCATGGAATTCGGCCTGGCCACGCCAGTTGCAGCCCGGGATGCCCATCATGGAGCAACTGAGGCGGCGCGATGTGCTGATCCATCAGCCCTTCGAGAGCTTTGACGGGCTGCTCGCGTTCCTGCGCGAGGCGGTCAACGATCCCGACGTGCTGGTCATCAAGCAAACCATCTACCGCACGGGGTCTGACTCTGAACTCATGACCCTTCTGACCGAGGCGGTGCGCCGTGGCAAGGAGGTGATGACGGTCGTGGAGCTCAAGGCGCGTTTTGATGAAGAGGCGAACATCAATTGGGCCGAAGCGTTGGAAGCCATCGGTGCGCAGGTGGTGTATGGGGTGGTGGGGCTCAAGACCCACGCCAAGATGCTGTTGGTCACCCGCAGGGAGGGGAGTCGGCTTCGGCGCTACGGCCACCTTTCTACCGGCAACTACAACATGCGCACTGCCAGGCTGTACACGGACCTGAGCTACCTCACGGCAGACGAGGACACAACGGCCGACATGGACGGCGTCTTCAACCACCTGGCCAGCCAGAACCGGCCGCCCCGGTTGCGCAAGCTCATGTTGGCGCCTTTCCATCTGCACCGCCGCATGCTGGAGAAAATCGAGCAGGTGGGGCTGGCGGCCAGCCGGGGAGAGGAGGCGCGTATCGTCGCCAAGATGAACGCGCTTACCGATGAAGCCCTCATCCGTGCGCTGATCCTGGCCGGGGAGCGGGGGGCGCGCATCGACCTCATCGTGCGCGGCGCCTGCATGCTGCCCGCGCAGGTGCCGGGTAGCACCGACAACATTCGGGTGCGCTCGGTCATCGGTCGCTTTCTTGAGCACACCCGGGTCTTTTACTTCCTGGCTGGGGAGCAGGAGGATGTGTACCTCTCCAGTGCCGACTGGATGAACCGCAACATGATGCGCCGCGTCGAGCTCGCTTGGCCCGTCACTGATCCTGGGCTGCGCCAACAGATTGTGGACGAGTGCCTGGTGGCCTATCTGCATGACAACCGCGACGCGTGGACGCTGAATGCCGACGGGCGCTACGAGCGCGCACCACACCCTACGGACGGTCTGGGCGCGCAGGATGCGCTGATGGTGCGGTATGGCCCCGCTTCCCCCACCGCTTCCAACGGGGCCGCCGAGCAAGGAGCCGCATGATGGACCTCATCCTGTGGCGGCACGCGGAGGCGGAAGACCCACAAGAAGGGTGCGACGACCTCGCGCGGCCCTTGACGGCGCGTGGTGAAAAGCAAGCTGCCCGGGTCGCTGCATGGCTAGACCGGCAGCTGCCCGAAGGCCTGCGTGTGTTGGTGAGCCCGGCGCGCCGCACGGAGCAGACGGCCAGCGCATTGGGCCGCAAATTCAAGCTGCGGGCCGAGTTGTTGCCCGGTGGAACACCACAGGAATTGCTCGAGCTTGCGCAGTGGCCCCGCGCTAAAGGCACGGTCTTGGTTGTGGGCCATCAGCCGGTGCTGGGCCAGACCATTGCGCAACTGCTGGGGCTGCAAGCATCGGAATGCTCGGTGCGCAAGGGCGCCGTGTGGTGGCTGCGTCAGAGGCAGCGGCTGGACGAGAGCGAGACGGTGCTCCTCACCGTCCAGTCGCCGGACCTGCTGTAGACCGGGCTTAAGGCCGAGAAGCTACTGTGTGCTTCTCGCTCGGCCAATCACTTGCGGCTGGCTTTGGCAGCTGGCTTGGCACTATTGGCCGGAATCGGCGCTGCGGCTGCCACCTCTGCTTTTGGGCGACCCGTCTTGATGGATGGAACCGCCTGCAAGGCGGCGCGCAGCGCGCTGTCGGGCATGGTGGCGAGCACTTTGAGACCTGCGCGCAGCAATTCGCTCTTCTTCACTGGTTGGGCCAGTGCCGCTGAGCGCTGCTTCAACGTCTCGATGACGGCGTATTCATCTTTGGGGATGGTGAAGCTGTCGCGCACCAGCTTGGGCTTCTTCGGCTTGAGGTCTTTGGTGCTCTCGACCACCGCAGCCTTGACCGGCTTGGCGACTTTGGGCGCGGCTTTCTTTTGAGCAGCGGGACGGGATGGCTTCGCGGTCTTCACGGCGGCCTTTGCCGGAGCCTTAGTAGATACCTTCGCGGTTTGTTTTGGCGCCACTGCCGCCGCTTTGGCGGGTTTGGATGCGGGTGCTGGGACGGCGGAATTTGCTGAAAGCACAGTGCTGGTCGTGGTCATGATGTGATCAAATAAAACGGTATAAACAGTTTATACCGTTTCTGATTCGCGCTCAAGACAGCCCGACGACCAATTCCCATGGCGTCTTCTGCCAGGCCTGTGCTTCCTCACGCAGAAGGTGGGCTGATTGTGGGTAGGCGACGGCCCAGCCCCCACGTGCCGCAAGGTGAAAGCGCTGGCCGTCCTGCTTGAGCGTCAAGCCCGCGGTGTCCGGGTCGCGCCGCGCGTGGCACAGGGCCACTGCCAAGCGCAGGCTCAGCAGTTGGAGCACAAACATCGGGTCCTCCAGATCAGCATCGATCTTTCTCACCTTGCCGCGTTGGCCTTGTACAAGGATGCCCAGCCGGTGCAATTCGGGCACCGCAAAGCCGGCAGCATCGGTGTTGTCCAGGATGTAGGCACCGTGGCGGTGGTAGTCGCTGTGTGAAATGAGGCAGCCAATCTCGTGCAAGCGAGCCGCCCAGTCCACCTTTCTCGCTGCGCGTTCGCTGCCTGCGGGAGCTGCTTGGTCAAACAAGGCGCACGCCGTGCGCGCCACGCGTTCGGCGTGTTCGGCGTCGACGCCAAAACGCTGCATCAGGCCGTTCACGGTAGTGGTACGCAAATCGGTGCCAGGCTGTTCGCGGTCCAACAGGTCGTACAGGGCGCCTTGCCGGAGGGCGCCTTGCGCTACCTGCATCTGGTCGATCTCAAGAAGATCGAACGCGGCCCGCAAGATGCTGATGCCCCCCCCGATAACGGCGCGGCGCTCTTCCTTGAGTCCCTCTACGCGCAGGCGGTCGGTGGTTTGTGCGCGCAAGAGCCGCTCGTGCAACCACTGCAGTCCCTCCCGGGTAATAACTCCCGCTGGGCCGCCGGCGGCTTCCAGAATATCGCCCACCGCCCCGGCGGTCCCCGAAGAGCCATAGGCAACCTCCCAGGCATCTGGCCGGAATGTTTCCAGTGCTTCGTCAAGTACCGCCTTGGCCGCAATCTCGGCGGCCATCAATGCGCTGGCGGTGAACTCGCCCTGGGGGAAATAGCGCTGCGACCAGGCCACACTACCGACGCGGAAAGATGCTACGGCGTGCGGCGTGAACTGCTGCCCCAGGATGAGCTCGGTTGAGCGCCCGCCGATGTCAATCACCAGGCGGCGCTCGTCGGACTGGGGCAACAGCCGGGCCACGCCCTGATAGATGAGGCGGGCTTCTTCGGGGCCAGAGACCACGTCGATGGGGTAGCCCAGCACTTCGCTGCCGCGCGACAAAAAATCTTCTCGGTTGCGTGCTTCACGCAGGGTCTGCGTGGCCACTGCGCGAACATGGGCTCTTGGAAAGCCGGCGAGCCGTTCACCAAACCGCGCCAGGCAAGCCCAGCCACGCTCCATGGCTTCGCGTGTCAGGTTCCGGTCTTCATCCAGGCCATTGCCCTGGCGCACGGTTTCCTTCAGGTATTCCACCCTTTGGATATGTCCGAACTCGTAGCGCCCGATTTCAAGGCGAAAACTGTTGGAGCCGAGGTCGACCGCGGCGAGGCGTGTGCCGTTCTGCATGTTGTTCTTGGTAGGGAGCTTCGACCGGCATCCTACCGCGTGCTGCGGAGGACGAATGGCACGGTGCGCACACGGCAGAGGAGCGAAGGCCGGCCAGCGACCGACCAGTGTGTGCCTGTTCTGTGACAGGTTGGTGACGCTGCCTCAGAGTAATTTTCCCTCTGTGGCGGTTCGATGAATGGGTGATTTTTGTCACCGAACTGTCATCTTGCCCGCCTAAAGTTCACGCTGTTCCTGTTAACCCTAGCTCCAAGGTCATTTCATGAAACGCACTTTCCTCAAATCCGTTGCAGTCGCGCTGGCCACCCTGGCGGTCGGCAGTGCCTTTGCAGCGGACATCACCGGCGCTGGCGCCACCTTTCCGTTCCCCATGTATGCCAAGTGGGCTGAAGCCTACAAGAAGGAAACTGGTACTGGCCTGAACTACCAGTCCATCGGCTCCTCCGGCGGCATCCGCCAGATTCGCGCCAAGACGGTCATATTTGGCGCCACCGACGCTCCTGTATCGGGCGCCGACCTCGACAAGGACGGCATGGTGCAGTTCCCCGCCATCATTGGCGGCACGGTACCTGTAATCAACCTGGATGGCTTCAAGCCCGGCGAACTGCGCGTCACTGGCCCTGTGCTGGCCGATGTGTTCCTCGGCAAGATCGCCAAGTGGAACGACGCCAAGCTGGCAGCTTTGAACCCCGGTAAGACTTTGCCAGACCAGAACATCACCGTGGTGCACCGCGCTGACGGCTCTGGCACCACCTTCAACTGGACGGACTACCTGTCGGCCGTGAGCAAGGAATGGGCTGATTCCGTGGGCAAGGGCGCTGCCGTCAAGTGGCCTGCAGCCTCGTCGGTGGGTGGCAAGGGCAACGAAGGCGTAGCCGCCAACGTGTCCCGCGTGAAGGGCTCCATCGGTTACGTTGAGTACGCCTATGTGAAGAAGAACAACATGAACTTCCTGCAGCTGCAAAACGCTGACGGCAAGTACGTGAGCCCGGACGACAAGACGTTTGCGGCCGCCGCCGCCAGCGCGGACTGGTTCAGCGTGCCCGGCATGGGCATCTCGATGGTGAACGCCAAGGGCGCCGAGAGCTGGCCGGTCAGCACGGCCTCGTTCATCCTGATGTACAAGGACCCCGCCGACAAAGCCCAATCGGCCGAAGTGCTGAAGTTCTTTGAATGGGCGTTCAAGAACGGCAAGGGCATGGCCACCGAACTGGACTATGTGCCACTGCCTGACAGCCTGACTGCAGAGATTCGGGCCAAGGTCTGGTCGCAGATCAAGAAGTAATCCAACAAAAAAGCAGTCTGCCCCAAAATAGCGCCCATCGGCCGACCGGTCTGGTCGATGGGCGCTGGTTTATGGGGCCTCCAGAAGCCAGATGGGAGTCAACATGAGCGTGGGAACCACCATGAGTTCGCAACCCGTGTCCGTCAATAAAGTGACGGGCGCCCCCACAGAGTCCATGGTCTCGATTGCCAAGCGGCAACGCCTGCAGGACATCTTTTTCCATCGGCTGACCCAAAGCCTCTCGCTGCTGGTACTGGCAGCGTTGCTGGGCATCATCGTTTCGCTCTTTGTCTACGCGTGGCCCACATTCCACAAGTTCGGCGCCCAGTTCATCTGGCGTGTCGAATGGGACATCATCAATGAAGAATTTGGTGCCGCGATTGCCATCGTCGGCACCCTGGCAAGCGCCGGCATTGCGCTGTTGATTGCGGTGCCGCTTGCCTTTGGTATTGCACTTTTCCTCACCGAGACTTGTCCCGTGTGGCTGCGCCGCCCGCTGGGCACCGCAGTGGAGCTGCTGGCGGCCGTGCCGTCCATCATCTACGGCATGTTCGGGCTCTTTGTGTTTGCCCCGCTGTTTGCAGACTACTTCCAGATGCCGGTGCAAAAGTTGCTCGGCTCCATGCCGCTGGTGGGCTTTCTGTTTGGCGGGAGCACCAATGGCTTTGGCATCCTCGCCGCGGGCATTGTGCTGGCCTTCATGGTGCTGCCATTCGTGGCGGCCGTGATGCGCGATGTGTTTGAGATCGTGCCCCCCATCCTGCGCGAATCGGCCTACGGCCTCGGTTGCACGACCTGGGAAGTGGTGCGCCGTGTCGTGCTGCCGTACACACAAAAGGGTGTGATCGGCGGCGTCATGCTGGGCCTGGGGCGCGCGCTGGGCGAAACCATGGCGGTGACGTTCGTGATCGGCAATGCCAACCGCATGCCTACCTCGCTGTTTTCCCCTGGCACCTCGATTGCCTCCACGTTGGCCAATGAGTTTGGCGAGGCGGCGGACTTCCACCTCTCCACGCTTTTCGCCCTGGGCTTTCTGCTGTTCGTCATCACGTTTGTGGTGCTGTCGGCCGCCAAGATCATGCTGCTGCGCGCCGAGAAGGCCAAGGGCCTCTGATGCAAACCATGAAACAACGCTTCTGAGAACCGCTCCATGGAATTCAACCAACAACTCTACAAAAAGCGCCAGCGTTCCAACGCCATCGGTCTGACCCTGTCCCTGGGTGCGATGGTGCTGGGCCTGTTCGTGCTGCTCTGGATCCTGAGCGTGCTGCTGTCCAACGGGTTTGCCGCGCTGGACTGGAACATGTTCACCCAGTCGACCCCGGCCCCAGGCTCCGAAGGCGGTGGTCTGGCCAACGCCATTGTCGGCAGCCTGATGATGGTCGGCTTCACCGTGCTGGTGTCCACACCGATCGGCGTGCTGGCGGGGGTGTATCTGGCTGAGTACAGCGGCCAGAGCAAGACGGCCGAGCTGACCCGCTTCGTCACCGACATCATGTTGTCCGCACCATCCATCGTGCTGGGGCTCTTTGTGTACGCGATTGCCGTGGCCACAGTGGGCAACTTCTCGGGCTGGGCCGGCAGCCTGGCGCTGTCGCTGATTGCCGTGCCGGTTGTGGTGCGCACCACCGAGAACATGCTGCGTCTGGTGCCCGGCAGCCTGCGCGAAGCGGCTTTTGCGCTGGGCGCACCGCGTTGGAAGGTCTCCATCATGGTGACCTTGCGCGCAGCGCGCAGCGGCGTGATGACCGGCCTGTTGCTGGCCGTGGCTCGCATCAGCGGGGAGACGGCGCCCCTGCTGTTCACCGCACTGAACAACCAGTTCTTCAGCACCAACATGAACGCCCCCATGGCCAATCTGCCCGTGGTGATCTTCCAGTTTGCGCTGAGCCCGTACGAAAACTGGGTGCGCCTGGCCTGGGGGGGCGCACTGCTCATCACCCTGTCGGTGCTGATCCTCAACGTCGTGGCGCGGGTGTTCCTGCGCGAGAAGACCCGCGGCTGATCCGTCTGCACAGACACGCAGACACGCCTCCCCGACATCTCCATTTTCAGGATTTGACAATGAACGCCACCGCTACCGCCACTGCCAGCAAAAACGCGCTGGAACTGCGCAATCTGAGTTTCTTCTACGGCAAGTTCCAAGGGCTGCGCAACGTCAGCCTCAACATCGCAGAGCACAAGGTCACCGCTTTCATCGGCCCTTCGGGCTGTGGCAAGTCGACCCTGCTGCGGACGCTCAACCGCATGTACAGCCTGTACCCCGGCCAACGGGCCGAGGGCAAGATCAACTTCTACGGCCAGGACATCTTGGATGCCAAGCAAGACATCAACCTGCTGCGCGCCCGCATCGGCATGGTGTTCCAGAAGCCCACGCCGTTTCCCATGTCCATCTACGACAACATTGCGTTTGGCGTGAAGCTCTATGAGAGCCTCAGCAAGAGCGAGATGGACGACCGCGTGGAATGGGCGTTGTCCAAGGCCGCGTTGTGGACCGAGGTGAAGGACAAGCTGCACCAGAGCGGTCTGTCGCTGTCCGGCGGCCAGCAGCAGCGCCTTTGCATTGCGCGCAGCGTGGCGGTCAAGCCTTCTGTGCTGCTGCTCGACGAGCCCACCTCGGCGTTGGACCCGCTGTCCACTGCCAAGATCGAAGAGCTGATCGACGAGCTCAAGCACGACTACACGATTGCCATCGTGACCCACAACATGCAGCAGGCCGCACGCTGCAGCGACTACACCGCCTACATGTACCTGGGCGAGATGATCGAGTTCGGTGCCACCGAACAGATCTTCTTCAAGCCCGAGCGCAAGGAAACCGAAGACTACATTACCGGCCGGTTCGGCTAAGGAGACAGCAGATGCCCGATAAACATCTTTCGTCCCAGTTCGACAGCGAACTCAACAGCGTCTCGGCGCGCGTCATGGAAATGGGCGGCCTGGTGGAATCACAGATCCGCCAAGCCGTGTATGCGCTGTCCCAGTTCAGCCTGGAGGCCGTGGAGACCGTGGCCTCGATGGAGACCCGCATCAATGCGATGGAGGTCGAGATCGACCAGGAGCTGTCCTCCATCATTGCCCGCCGCCAGCCCACAGCGCGCGACCTGCGCCTGCTGCTGGCCTTCTCCAAGGCCACGGCCAACCTCGAGCGCATGGGCGACGAGGCCAACAAGATGGCACGCATGGTGCGGTCCATCATTGAAAGCGGAGCGCCCCGTTCGCTGCCGTCGAGCGACCTGCGCGTGGCCTCTGAATTGGCTTCCGGCCTGCTGCGCAAGACGCTGGATGCGTTCGCGCGGCTGGACGTGAAGGCTGCTGTCGCCATCCTCAAGGAAGACGACCTCATCGACAGGGAGTTCGATGGCTTCGTGCGCAAGCTGGTCACCTACATGATGGAAGACCCGCGCACCATCTCGCCCAGCCTGGACCTGCTGTTCCTGGCCAAGGCCATCGAGCGCATCGGCGACCACTCAAAGAACGTGGCCGAGCTGATCATCTATCTGGTCAAGGGCAAGGATGTGCGCCACACTGCCCTCGACGAGATCGAGTCGGCCGTCCTGTAAGAAAGGGCTTGGGCAACACCATGACAGAACTCACCCCCACGCTCCGCCGCTGCGCGGGTCGATGCCCCCTGAAGGGGGCGCTTTCTCATCTCGGGACGGCCCGGCGATGAGAAAACTCCCACGCGTTCTCATCGTTGAGGACGAACCGGCAATTGCCGAGCTGATTGCCGTCAATCTGCGGCACAACGGCTTCCAGCCCTTCTGGGCCGAAGACGGCGACTCAGCGCAGCGCGAGCTCGATGCCGTGCTGCCGGACGTCATCCTGCTCGACTGGATGCTGCCTGGGCAAAGCGGCCTGTCGCTGGCCCGCAAGTGGCGCGCCGATAGCCGCACCAAGCCGATTCCCATCCTGATGCTCACGGCCCGGGGCGATGAGCCCGACAAGATCGCCGGGCTGGATGCGGGTGCGGACGACTACATCACCAAGCCCTTTTCCACGCAAGAACTGCTGGCCCGCATTCGCGCCGTGCTGCGCCGCCGCGCGCCAGAGCAGGTGAGCGACAGCGTAACGATTGGCGAGCTGATCCTGGATGCCGGGACCTACCGGGTAACCTTCCAAGGACAGCCCCTCAAGGTGGGCCCCACCGAGTTCAAGCTGCTGCACTTCCTCATGAAACACGCCGAGCGCGTGCACAGCCGGTCGCAGTTGCTCGACAAGGTGTGGGGCGACCATGTTTTCATCGAAGAGCGCACTGTGGATGTACACGTCAAGCGCCTGCGCGAGGCCTTGGGCGCAGCCTCGGTGATGGTGGAGACGGTTCGCGGCGCGGGCTATAGGCTCACCGCACAGCCGCAAGTCCAGCCGCAGGTGCAGCTGCAGGCCTGAGCTGTCTGGCCGGTGTTTTGACAGGGGGCGCACGCGTTGCGCCCTTGGTTTTTTTCAGAAAGCGTTGCTGACGGGATGTTGTGGCGAATTACGTATTTCCTGCTCTGGCAGATAGCGGGCGGTAGCCTGGGCTGGTGGCAGGGCGGTTCGTGGGGTGCGGCGCTGGGCGCAGCGCTGGCGGGCTGGGCTTGGTTCGTGTGGGATCTGCTGCGCGGGGTGCGGGTGTTGCGCTGGCTGCGCACGGGCGATTTGACCGATGTACCTTCGATGCGCGGCATCTGGGGTGAAGCGGCGGACCGCGCGCGAAGGTTGCTGCGCAGGCAGGAGACGCAGATCCGCGACAGCCAGGACCGGCTGCAGGAGATCCTGGCCGCACTGCAGGCCACGCCCAATGGCGTGGTGCTGCTCGATGCGCAAGGCCGCATCGAGTGGTGCAACCAGATGGCAGCCAACCAGTTCGGGTTTGATGCGCAACGCGATGTGATGCAGTCCATCGGCAATCTGGTGCGCGACCCGGAGTTCACCGCCTACTACGCGGCGCAGGACTTCGCCCATGACGTGGTGCTGGAGGGCCGCTTCAGCACCCCGTCCCGACCGGTGCGTATCTCGGTCCATCTGCATCCCTATGGCGACGGCCGCACCTTGCTGCTGTCGCGCGATGTGACGGCGCTGGAGCAGGCCGACGCCATGCGGCGCGATTTTGTCGCCAACGTATCGCACGAGATCCGAACGCCGCTCACGGTGCTGACGGGTTTTGTCGAAACGCTGCAGACCTTGCCTTTGAACCCCGATGAGCGGTCGCGCTATCTGGGGATGATGGCGCAGCAGGCGTTGCGCATGCAAAGCGTGGTGCAGGACCTGCTGACCCTGTCGCGGCTTGAGGGCAGCCCCCCACCGGGCATGGCAGAGTGGACGCCGGTGCAATCGCTCCTGCAGCGCTGCGAGGAAGAAGGGCGTGGGCTGTCTGCCTTGCTCACACAAAACCAGCCGCGGCAGCATGTGATGGTCTTCCCCGAGATGAACGCCTTGCGTGCCGAGGGTGAGATCGCCGGTGTGCCGAGCGAGCTGCAGAGTGCGCTGTCCAATCTCATCAGCAACGCCGTGCGGTACACGCCGGCGGGCGGATCGATCACCGTCACGTGGCAGCGCAAGGACGATGGCCGCGCGGTGTTTTCGGTGCAGGACACGGGGCCGGGAATCTCGCCGGAGCACATCCCACGACTGACGGAGCGCTTTTATCGGGTGGACCGCAGCCGGTCCCGCGAGACGGGCGGTACCGGCCTGGGGCTTGCCATCGTCAAGCACGTGCTGCAGCGCCACGGCGCCACGCTGGAGATCACGAGCGTTTTGGGCAAGGGGTCGTTGTTTTCGGTCACCTTCCCGGCCAACCGGTTGCGCGGCTTCGCGCCGCCGGCGATTGCCGGATGACCCCACAGGGCGGGGGCGGGCGCAAGAGCGCGTTCAGCCCTGCCGCCGGATCGCCCTTGCCAGCATCGCGATGAACAGCGCCGCCGTCGCCCACAGTGCGCCGGCACTGGCCGCCCAGAACGGCATCGGCGAGGGCGGCATGGCCCAGACGCCCGAGCAGTGGTACGCCCACAGGTAGCCGCCGCCCAGCCCCGCGCCCCAGAGCAAAACGCAATACACGAGCAGTGGTGCCACAGTGATCCGGTAGCAGCGCAGCACGAAGACGCACAGGGTTTGAAGTGCATCGGCAAAGTGATAGGCCGCCACCCAAACAAGTACGCCGCCCGCCATGGCCACCACGGCAGGATGGCCGGAGTAAATGTTGCTCAAAAAGTCTTTTGCTATTAAAAGAATAGCTGATAGGGTAATACCAGCAAGCGCTGAGAGCTTAAAACCCATCAAAACGGCGCGCCGGGCGCGCTCCCGGTCACCCGCGCCGAGCCAGTAGCTGGTGCGTGCGCTGGTGGCGATCGACAGCGACAGCGGCACCATGTAGAGCACGGCCGCCAGGTTGGCCGCGATCTGGTGCGCGGCGGAGCTGACCGTGCCCTGGCGCGCGATGAACAGCGCCATCAGCGTGAACGACGTCACCTCCACCATGACGGCGAGCCCGGCCGGAACGCCCAGCCGCGCAAAGTTGGCAATGGTGGGCCAGTGGGGTGGCTCCATCCGGCGCCAGAGCTGCAGCGGCGCATAGGCGTCTTGCGTGCGCAGCAGCCACACGGCCACTGCCAGCATGCTGCAGTTGACCACCAACGTCGCCCACGCGCAGCCCACCACACCTTGTGCAGGCAGCCCCATTCCGCCGAAGGTGAACCAGATCGACAAGGGCAATTTGATGAACAGCGAACCCACCTGCAGCCAGGTCACCAACTGCGGGCGCCCCAGCGCCTGGTTGAGCGTGCTGTAGATGCGAAAGAGCAGGGCGGGCGGCAGTGCCAGAGCCAGGACGGCCAGGTAACGCTCCACCTCGGCGCGGAGGCCGGGCGGCACATCGGTCCACCGCAGAAGCGGGCCTGGCACCAGCAGGATCGCCATGCCCACGGCGGAAGCCGCGGCGCAGAGGTACAGCGCCTGGCGCAGCGATCGGCCGATGGCATCGGACTTCCGGGCGCCGCGCTGCTCTGCCCACACCGGCAGCAGTGCTTGCACCGCGCCGATCAGCGCTACATACACGCTGATGAAAATGGCCGAGCCGACCGACAGCGCCGCGAGGGATGTTTCGCCGTAGCGGCCCGCAACGATGGTGTCGGTGACGCCGAACGCCATGACGGCCAGTTGCCCCGTGAGCACGGTGGCGGCGTGCCGGGTGATGGTGGAGAACTCAGACATGGGTGAGGGCGTGTGGGGCACGTGGACGGATCCGTGTGGGCGCGAGGGCCTGTGGGCACGGCGCGCTGTGCGCTGCCGCTGAGCCCGGGCTTAGAGAGGTGCTGCAGCGCCGCGGGCGGTTGCCTTTGGTTGAGTTGGTCGAAGAATCGAGAATCAGGACAAGGTGGGAGCGTGCCTGGGCTGGTGTTGTTGCAGGCTGCCGAAGTACCGCAGCAGCATCGCCTCCAGTGGCCGTTTTCTCTCCGAGTCGCGGCACGCAGGCCCCCCGAGTTGCGCAACAGCGTTAGTTCGCAGACCCGACGCGACGGAACACCAGGAGATGGTCATTTTTATCGGTAGGGCGGGGGATGACGGCCTTCCGATCCCATCGCGCGGCGTTGACCATGCGCTCGGAAGCCGGCCAGGACTCGATGTCAGCCACCAGCCAGTCGCATTCGTCCTGCAGGCCGGCGCGCTGCAGGCTCAGCTTGCCGTGGTACTGCAGCGCTGCCGCTTGCGCCCGGCTCAGCCCCACCGTCTGCACGCAGCCCGGGGTGGGGCCCAGCACCGCCTGCACGGCGCGCACTTGCGGGCCATAGCTGCGCGCGTAGTCCAGCAGCGGCAACCACAGTGTCATCAGCAACACCCAGCCCAGCGCAGCACCGCCAGCGGGCAGCACCAAGCTCTTCCAGATGGGCGCGCGGTCGCGCGAGGCGCGCCACCATACCAGTGCGATCCAACCCGCGGTGGCCGCCAGCGCCACGATCAGCGCAAGCAAGGAAAACTGCGGCACAAAGCCGGGCGCAAGCTTGGCCACATTGGCGGCAGGCTTCGCCGGAAAGCCGGTTTGCATCGCGATCCAGATCACCCAGATGGCCAGCGCCGAGATAGTGAAAAAAAGCAGGGTGAACCAGTCGATCAGCGCCCCCACGCTGCGCCGCAGCGTTGGCAGGGCAAACGCTGCCAGCGCGGCCATGGCGGGCAAGCCCAGCAACAGGGCCCGGTCTGCCGGCTGGGTGGTGAGGGTGGCGGCAATCGACACGGCAGAAAACCACAGCGGGAGCAGCAGGTGCCTGTGCGCCTGGCGGCTGATGATCTGCTTGCGCCAGCGCCACAAAGTCCACAGCGCCAGCGGCCAGGCCGGCCAGCCAAACCACAGCATCAGCCGCGCCAGGCTCTGCCATTCCTTGCCGCCCGAGGCGCCTCCAGCAATCCGCCAGCGCCACAGGTCCAGCTTCCAGGCCACCAGGGCGGCCACCAGCGTGACGGCAGCCACGGCCAGGGTCCAGGGCAGGCGGCGGTCTTTGGCGCTGCCCGGTGCCAACACCACCAGCGCCATGCTCCCAACCCCCAGCATCGAGGCCAGTGCAGGGGCGCCAGCCAGGGTCAGTCCCATCAGCCCCACCACCAGCGCAATGGCGGGTGCCACGGTGCGGTGGGGCATGGCGGCCACCGCAAAATAGAGCAGCGCCGTGCAACTGAGTTGCACAAGATGGCTGGTCACTTCATGGGAGAGTTGCGCAAGGCCCAGGCAGGCGATCAAAGCCAGCAGGGCGCCATCGGCAATGGCGCGGGCGTAGTCGGGCGGGTTGGCTTCACCGCCAAAGGCAAACGCCACCGGCTGCGCACCCGGACTGCGGGCCAGGTAATACACACCGTACCAGGTGGCCATCAGCGTCACCACCAGTAACGCCGCAAAAGGCAGGCGCACCGCCATCTCGGCCGACAGCCACGACGGGGCAAGCTGGATGGCCCAGGCGCCCAGCCAGTAGGGCAGCAAGCCTTCGGTTTCGGGGGGCAGGCCACCCAGCAGGGGGCTGGACCACGGCGTGTGACCCTGGGCCAGTTCGAGCATGTAGCCAAACGCGGTGACATCCGCGCTCTTCCACGGGTCGCGGCCTACAAAACCCGGTACGACGTATGCAATGCACAGCAGCAGCAGCGCCCAGCGCGGCAGCGGGTTGACGGCGCTTTGGGTAACGATGGCGGGGGTGGGTGGAGTCACGCGTCAGAAGGGCAGCAAAAGCGGAGCCGTTGAGAATAATGGCAAACGCATCCTAAGAAACACGCTGTCGGATACATCGGGTATGGCGAATGCAGGCCACCCAAGCAAAAAGGCAGCGCGGTTGCCCGGGCTGCCTTTTGTGGCGTCGACGCAGGAGGCGAATTACTTCGCTGCAGTCTTGCCGAAACGGTTGCGGAAGCGCTCCACGCGGCCACCCATGTTGTCCACCGACTTTTGCGTGCCGGTGTAGAAGGGGTGCGATTCAGAAGAGGTATCCAGCTTGAACAGCGGGTATTCCTTGCCTTCGAACGTTTCCATTTCCTTCGTGTTTACGCACGAACGGGTCACAAACTTGAAACCGTTGGAGAGGTCCGAGAACAGGACTTCGCGGTAGTTGGGGTGAATGCCTTCTTTCATGATCAATCCTTGTCAAGTGCGGGAGCCGTGCTGAACCCGGTGCAACCTTTGCGCCGTGGAACATTCAGCGTACTTTCCGCAGAAAAAGCTCTCCATTATGGCACAGGGCGAATTTGGGTCTTTCCGAGATGCCTGGCAGCTACGGAGGCGGCGGTAAAAACCGGCACACCCTAGTGCCAGTGCCACCGTGAATCTGGTTTTGCCAGTCCGCGGGTGGCGTCCCCCTCAGGGGGAAGGCGCGAAGCGACTCAGGGGGAGCTTATCCACCCCTTCGCATCATGTCGAAGAAGTCCACATTGGTCTTGGTGGCCTTCATGTTCTTGATCATGAGCTCCATCGACTCGATCTCGTCCATGTTGTACATGAACTGGCGCAGGATGCGGGTCTTTTGCAGGATCTCGGGGGCTAACAGCAGCTCTTCGCGGCGCGTGCCGCTCTTGTTGAGCTCGATGGCCGGGAACACGCGCTTTTCGTACAGGCGGCGGTTCAGGTGGATTTCGCAGTTGCCGGTGCCCTTGAATTCTTCAAAGATCACTTCGTCCATGCGGCTGCCAGTGTCGACCAGCGCAGTGGCGATGATGGTGAGCGAGCCACCTTCCTCAACCTTGCGCGCGGCGCCGAAGAAGCGCTTGGGGCGCTGCAGCGCGGCGGCGTCCACACCACCGGACAGCACCTTGCCGGACGAGGGCACGACGTTGTTGTAGGCGCGGGCCAAGCGGGTGATCGAATCGAGCAGGATCACCACGTCCTTCTTCAGCTCGACCAGGCGCTTGGCGCGCTCGATCACCATCTCGGCCACGTGCACGTGGCGGGCGGCAGGCTCGTCGAAGGTGGAGGCGATGATCTCGCCCTTCACCGTGCGCTGCATTTCGGTCACTTCTTCAGGGCGCTCGTCCACCAGCAGCACCATCAGGTGTACGTCGGGGTTGTTGGCCGTGATGGCATGGGCGATGTGCTGCATCATCACCGTCTTGCCGCTCTTGGGCGGTGCGACGATCAGCGCGCGCTGGCCGCGGCCGATGGGCGCAATGATGTCGATGATGCGGCCGGTGATGTTTTCTTCGCCCTTGAAGTCCCGTTCCAGGCGCATCTGTTCCTTGGGGAACAGGGGCGTCAGGTTTTCGAACATCACCTTGTGTTTGTTCTGCTCTGGCGGGCCGCCATTGACGGAGTCCAGCTTGTTCAGTGCAAAGTAACGTTCACCATCCTTGGGTGTACGGACTTCGCCTTCAATCATGTCGCCTGTGTGCAGATTGAAGCGGCGCACCTGGCTGGGCGAGATGTAGATATCGTCCGTGCTGGCGGTGAAGCTTGTGTCCGGGCTGCGCAGGAAGCCGAAGCCGTCGGGCAGGATTTCCAGCACGCCGTCGGCAATGATCTGCTCCCCGGTCTTTGCACGCTTCTTGATGATCGCAAACATCAGCTCCTGCTTGCGCATGCGGCCTGTGTTTTCGATTTCGAGTTCTTCGGCTTGCTTCAGGACTTCAGACACATGCAGTGCCTTGAGTTCGTTTAAGTGCATGGAATGACTCCTTGGCGGAGCTGGTGTGAATCTTGGGGGGAGGGCTGTTGCCAGGAAGGCTGCTGTTTGCAGGCCTGGCATGCCGGGGATCTTGTTCCGGCTGCCAATGCGTGCAGGCCGGTGATCGAAAAGAATTATGACAGGAAAAAAATCGGGATATTCAGCGGCTTGCGATTTGTCGCTGGCCGGGGCGGCGCAGGGTTCAGGCGCTCCAAGAAAAATGCCCCACAAGACGGCGATGTCTGCGGGGCATGGTTGATCAGGCCAGTTGCTGATCGATGAAGGCGGTGAGTTGTGCCTTGCTCATGGCGCCGACCTTCGTGGCGGCCAGTTGGCCATCCTTGAACAGCATCAGGGTGGGGATGCCGCGGATGCCGAACTTGGCGGGGATCTCGCGGTTTTCGTCCACGTTCATTTTGGCGATCTGCAGCTTGCCCTGGTAGGTGCCAGCTACTTCGTCCAGGATGGGGGCGATCATCTTGCAAGGGCCGCACCACTCAGCCCAGTAGTCCACCAGCACCGGGGTGCCGGCCTGCAGCACGTCGGCTTCAAAGCTTGCGTCGGAGAGATGTTTGATGAGTTCGCTGGCCATGGCGGATTCCTTGTTTCTGGGCGGTTTACGACCGAGGTACGTATAAAGTCAGGGCATTGTGACAGAAACCAATCCCACGTTCACCGGTGTGGCCGGGCCTTGTGACGCTATGACAGTCATAGCGAAAAGTGATCAGTGCGCGCTCTTGTGGCAGCGTGTTCTGGCCCAAGTCGCCCAGCACATGGAGCGTTGCGGCGCCCACCCTGCGCGCACGGTGGTGTTGGTTCCTTACGCCCAGCTCATGCCGTGGGCGCAGCGCTACTGGGGCCTTGCACACCCAGACGGCTTTGCTCCCCGGTTTGAAACCACCCGCAATTGGGCGCGGCAGCTCGCGGCCTTTGTGCCCCAGGGGGACGATCTTGCCGGCGACGTGGCGCGCGATACCCTCACCGCACGCCTGTTGCTCGATCGGGTTGGTCTGTCGGCGCAGCGGGACGTGCTTGCCGCGCCGCTGCAGGAGGCCGCAGCACAGCTCGCGCCAGCGGTGGCCGCCGTGCCGCCAGCGCAGCGCGACGCCTGGGGCCAGCAGGCCCGCACCCTGCTGCCCCCGGCCGATGAAGGCTCGGCCCTGCGGTACGAGGCGGTAGTGGCGCGCATTGCGCTTGAATGGGTACTGGCTTCGCGCCACGCCACCGACGTGCTGTTCGAGCCCGGCGTTTCCAGATCGGTGGATGCCCTGGTGCTGCTCCCCGGCTTTCAGCCCGATGCGCTGGCGCAGGCACTTCAGAACCACTGGGGCGAGAAGGTCCTGTCGCTGGTGTTGTGGAATCCGCCATTGGGGGATTTGCCGGCGGGCCAGGGCCACGTTGCGCTGCACGCCGCACACGACGCCGAGGACGAGGCGCAGCGCGCCGCCGCCTGCGTGCTCGCACACTTGGCGGCCGGGCGTGTCCCCGTCGCGCTGGCGGCCAACGACCGCGCGCTGACCCGCCGCATCGGGGCCCATCTGGCCAGCGCCGGTGTGGCCGTGCGTGATGAAAACGGCTGGACGCTGTCGACTACGCGGGCTGCCGCACGCTTGATGGCGGCTCTCAACGCCTGTGCCTGGGACGCCACGTCCGACGCGGTGCTGGACTGGCTCAAGCACGTGCCCCATGCCGATGCGGCAGTCCTCGGGCGGTTGGAGCGCGCGCTGCGCAAGGCGTCGATGGCCTCGTGGTCTCACGTGGCGCAGCATGACTGGACAAGCGCGCCCGACGTGGGGGCTGTCGTGGCCCAGGCCCAAGCTTGGCGCGACGGCCTGCGCGCCGCGCGTGCCTTGCCCCAATGGTTGCAGGCGTTGCGCGCCTTGCTGGTTGAAAGTGGCCAGTGGCCCGTGCTGGAAGAAGACGCCGCTGGCACACGCGTGCTGTCTGCCCTGCGCCTGCAGGCAGGGCAAGAGATCGAGCTCGATGGCTGGGGCGATGGCGCAGGTCGGCGCATGACCCTGGCCGAATTCACACGCTGGGCCAATGAAGTGCTGGAAGCCGCGCGCTACGTTCCCGCGCAGATGGGCGACGCGCCCGTGGTGGTGCTTCCCTTGCCTCAGTTGCTGGCGCGCCCGTTTGGAGCCCTGGTGCTGCCGGGCTGCGACGAAAAACGCCTGCAAGCTGCGCCGGAGCCCGCCGGCGAGTGGACCCAGGCGCAGCGCGAGGCTTGGGGCTTGCCCACGCGTGCATCAATGGAGGCAGCCCAACGCGCCGCCTGGCAGCACGCATTGCAAACTCCCGCCGTGGACGTGCTGTGGCGCACAGGGGACGAAGGCGGCGAGCCCCTGCTGGCCAGCCCGTTGGTGCTGGCGTTGCAATTGGACGGCGAGGCGCACGCTGGCGCGGATAGCCGAATCCAGCGTGCGGTCGATGCCGCCCCCACCCCACGGCCCCAGCCCCAGGGGCATCAGCTTCCGATGCTTCGGCTCTCGTCCACCGCGTATTCCGACCTGCGGCACTGCCCCTACCGCTTCTTTGCGCTGCGCCAGCTGGGCCTGCAGGAGGCCGATGAACTGGCCACCGAGGTGGACAAGCGCGACTTCGGCAACTGGCTGCATGCGGTGTTGCAGCACTTCCATGAAGCCCTTTTGTCCGACCCCGTGGACGGCCTGCCAGAACGTGCGCAGCGAATGAATACCGCCGCCCAGGCCGTGACGCGTGAGCAGGGCCTGGGCGAGGGCGACTTCCTGCCCTTTGCTGCCGGCTGGCCCCAGGTGCGTGATGGCTACCTGCGCTGGCTGGCCCAGCATGAGCAGACCGGCGCCCACTTCCGCCAGGCTGAGTTGCGCACCACCCAGCCACTGGGCAACCTGCAACTGGTGGGCACGCTCGACCGCGTCGATGCGGTGGCTGCGCCCGGCGAGTCCACGACCTTGGTCATCGACTACAAGACCGAGAACGACACCGTCACGGCCAAGCGCATCAAGACCGGCGCCGAGGACACCCAGCTTGCCTTCTACGCCGCGCTGCTCAGCCACGACACGTTGCGTGCCGCTTATGTCAATGTGGGTGAGCGGGGCGAGACACGGATGCACGAGCAGGAAGAGGTGGTGCACCTGCGCGACCTGCTGGTCGAAGGCATTCAGCACGACTTTGACCGCATCGCCGCGGGCGACCCTTTGCCGGCGCTGGGCGAGGGCGCTGTGTGCGAGTACTGCGCAGCTCGAGGTCTTTGCCGCAAGGATTTCTGGAAATGAGCAGGGACACCCCCCTGAGCCGCTGCGGCTCGGTTGCATCCGCCAGAGGCGTCCGCTCTTCGCTGCCGTCCGAGCCTGCGCAGGCAGGCGTGGAGCCGCGGCGCTCAGCCCCCTCTCTCGGCTGCGCCGGGAGGGGGAAGACGCCAGCGCGGCGGGGCGGCCCTTGCGCGTCGTCTCTCGCCTGCGGTCGCGCCGGTTTCGCAGGCGGCGAGCAGGGCGGCAGCCGGACAGATGGGCAGGGCATCGTGGATCAAGGAAATGACTGAACAAGCCGCCTACGAACACAACGGTCAGCCCATCTCTCGCGAGGGTTTCTACGCGATTGCCTGCGACCCTGCACGCAGCGTGGCGGTGGAGGCGTGCGCGGGCGCGGGCAAGACCTGGATGCTGGTCTCGCGCATGCTGCGCGCGCTGCTCGATGGCTGCGCGCCGCACGAGATCCTGGCCATCACCTTCACCAAGAAGGCCGCGGGCGAGATGCGCCAGCGCCTGCAAGAGTGGCTTGAGGCATTTGCCCATGCGCCCCTGCAGGACCTGACCGCTGAGCTGACTACGAGGGGAATCAGCCCCCAACGCGCGCTGGATAAACGCGAGGCGCTACAAAATTTATACCGCCAGATGTTGGCTAGCGGCCGGCCGGTGCAGATCCGCACCTTCCACAGTTGGTTTGCCGCGCTGCTCGGCACCGCCCCGCTGGCGCTGCTGCAGGCGCAGGGGTTGCCCGCCCATTTCGAGCTGCTCGAGGACGACGCCGAAGCCGTGCGCGAGGTCTGGAGCCCTTTTTTGCAGGCGGTGGCCGAAAGCCCCAGCCTCCGCGCCGACTACGAGGCCGTCGTGGCCCAGCACGGCCGCTCGCAAACCCACAAGGCGCTGGCGGCCGCTCTGGCCAAGCGGGTGGAGTTTGATTTGGCCGATGCCATCGGTGTGGTGGATGCCTCCGTGCCGCCGTTCCAGCGGGCCTACCCGGACCTCGGCGGCGGCGCAGAACCTGCCGACACGCTGCAGGGCGACGCTTGCCATCAGCGCTGGCTGGCCCGTGCCAGGGCCCTGGGAGCCGAGACCAACAAGACCCCGCAAAAGGCAGCGGACGCGATCATCGATGCGCTGGCGTGTGCCGATCTCAACGAACGCCTCGATCTGCTGCGCAAGGCGCTGTTTGTGGCCAAGGAAGACCGGCTGTCGAAGAATTTGGAGAAGTTTCCCGCCGCGCAGGAGGCCGAGCCCGAGCTGCAGCGCCTGCTGGTCGCGCGGCGCCAGCACGCCGCCTGGCACCACCAGCAGCGCATGGCGCGCCTGGCGCGGCGGCTGATCGCGGAATTTGCGGCCGTGAAGAACCAGCACGGCTGGGTGGACATGAACGACGTGGAGCGGACCGCGCTGGTCATGCTGTCCGACCCCATCCTGTCGGGCTGGGTGCAGGAGCGGCTCGACGCCCGCGTGCGCCACCTGCTGGTCGATGAATTCCAGGACACCAACCCGCTGCAATGGCAGGCGCTGCATGCGTGGCTGTCGGGCTACGCGGGCTCTGGCGGCGGCGCCACGGCGCCCAGTGTGTTCATCGTGGGCGACCCCAAGCAGAGCATCTACCGCTTTCGCCGGGCCGAACCGCAGGTGTTCATCGCGGCCCAGGCCTTTGTACGCAATGGTCTTGGGGGCGACCTGCTCAGTTGCGACCACACGCGCCGCAACGCCACCGGCGTAATCGCCGCCGTCAACCACGTGATGGGCACGGCGCAGGCGCAACACGAGACCACCGGTTTTCGCGACCACACCACCGAATCCAAAGACCCGGGCGCCTTGCTGCGCCTGCCCGCCATCCTGCCTCCGGATGCTGAGGGTGGCGCCGGCAACGACCCCTTGGCCTGGCGCGACAGCCTGACCGAGCCGCGCCACGAAGCTGAGGAAACCCAGCGCATGCGCGAGTGCGCCCAGGCTGCCGCTTGGGTGGCCGAGCAGATTGCGCAAGGAACGCCGCCCAACGAAGTGCTGGTGCTGGCCCGCAAGCGCGACCGCTTGGCTGCCATGCAGGATGCGCTGCGCGCACTGCACCTGCCCTGCGTGCAGCCCGAGAAGGCCGACCTGTTCGACGCGCCCGAGGTGCAGGACATGGTGGCGCTGCTGGACGCGTTGGTGTCCACAGGTCACGACCTGTCGCTCGCGCGTGCGCTGCGCTCGCCGCTGTTCCGCCTGGACGACGACGCGCTCGTGGCGCTGGCCCTGCTGCGCCGCCAGCCTGAGCACGCTGCCTGTAGTTGGTTTGATTTGCTACAAAAAAGTGAGCTACTACCGCTTGATATGCAAGCGCTAGGGCCTGTTTTGATGCAATACAAGGCCTGGGTGGACAGCCTCCCGCCGCACGACGCGCTGCACGCCATTTACCAACACGGCGACGTGCTTGCGCGCTTTGCCGCGGCCGCGCCGGCCACGCAGCGCCTGGCGGTGCAGGCCAACCTTCGCGCTCTGTTGTCAGCCGCGCTGCAGCACGACGGCGGCCGCTACCTCACGCCCTATGCCTTCATCCGTGCGATGAAGCGCGGCGGTGTACGCGCCCCGGGCCGTGCAGATGCCGAGGCGATCCGGCTGCTGACGGTGCACGGCGCCAAGGGGCTGGAGGCGCGCTGCGTGCTCATGCTCGACACCGACACCCGCCCCCAGAAGGCCGAGACCATGGGCGTGCTGGTCGACTGGCCCGGCGAGCAGACTGCGCCCACGGGCTTTGTCTTCCTGGCCAGCGAATCGAGCCCGCCACCGAGTGCAGCGGACGCGCTGGCCACTGAGCAGCAGGCACGCCAGCGTGAAGAGCTGAACATGCTCTACGTGGCCATGACGCGCGCCAAGCATTGCCTGGCGATCTCGTCGGTGCTGCCCAGCGTGTCGGCCCCTGGCAGTTGGTGGAACCGGCTCTCCGCGCTGACGGTGGAGGTGTCGATGGAGATCGTCGCGCCGAAAGCAGATGGAGGGGGCGAAGAAACTGCACCGGGCCTTGTGCCACCCGCGCAGTTCACCCTGGCCGAACTGCCGCCCGTGCCCGAGCACCTGCGCATGCCATCCAACGCCCCTGCTGCATCGTCTGAGACGTCGGCAGGCGCGTCGGAAGATGCCGCCCTGGGCAGCGGGGTGGATCTGGCGCACGGCGCGGCCACTCCGTCCACTCCGGCATCGCGGCTGGGCGAGGCCATGCACCAGTTGCTGGAACAAGCGGGCGTGGCCGGTGCGCCGCTGGCCGACCTGCGCGCCCACGGCTGGCCGGCCGCGCGCGCAGCCCGCCTGGCGCAGGACTTTGACATCACCCCCGGCGCCGCACGGCTGGCCGCGCAGACAGCCCAACGCATCCTGGCAGGCGAGGGCGCGTGGGCTTGGGACCCGGCCGCTGTCGATACCGCCATCAATGAAGCTCCCTTGCGCTACGGTGGCCAAAGCCTGCGCCTGGACCGCCTGGTGCATTGCACGCAACCCCTCGAGCGGGCGGGTTGGTGGGTGCTGGACTACAAAAGCGCCGCCGAGCCTGAGCGCCAGCCCGCCCTGATAGCCCAGTTGCGCCGCTACCGCGATGCGGTAGAGCGCCAGACGCCGGGCGAGCGGGTGCGGGCCGCGTTCCTCACGGGGGACGGGCGCATGGTGGTGGTGTCTGACGCCGTGACAAGTACAAGTGACGCACCAGCTCCTGAAGCGGCGGCGTACCCTGAAGCCGGCGAGCAGGCCATCAGGCATACTCCGGCCCCCACCGCGTCACCCGTGTCGCCGCCTGCGCCACCAGCTCCCTCCGTGACCGCGGGCAACGATCCAGATTCGCCCCAGGGTTCACTTTTCTGACCCTGAAAACGGCCACCGCACACCCTACCCAAAGGTCTTTTCATGCCCGCTACCACCCCTTCTTCGCCCGACGCCGTGGCCGACCTGCACTGCGATGTCGCCGTGGTCGGGGGCGGCCCCGCGGGGCTGATGGCGGCCGAGGTGCTGGCGCAAGGCGGAGCGTCTGTGCACCTGTTTGATGCGATGCCTTCGGTGGGGCGCAAGTTCTTGCTGGCCGGCAAGGGCGGGTTCAACCTCACGCACTCCGAGCCGCACGAGACCTTCATGGCGCGCTACGCAGAGCGTCAGCCGCAGATCGAGCCGCTGCTGCAAGGCTTTGGCGGCCCCGAGCTGCGCAGCTGGGCGCAAGACCTGGGCGTGGAGACGTTCGTAGGGACTTCAGGCCGCGTGTTTCCGGCCGACATGAAGGCCGCACCGCTGCTGCGGGCGTGGCTGCAGCGTCTGCGGGGGCAGGGCGTGCAGTTTCATATGCGCCACCGTTGGCTCGGCTGGGCGGGTGACGGCGCGCTGCGGTTTGCGGCACCGGGTGCGGGGGGTGAGCCCACGGAGTCGACAGTGCGGGCACGCGCCGTGGTGCTGGCCCTCGGCGGCGGCAGCTGGGCGCGCCTGGGGTCGGACGGCGCCTGGGCGCCCTTGTTGTCCGAGCTTGGTGTGGCCGTGGCCCCGCTGCGCCCGTCCAATTGCGGCTTTGATGTGCTGCGCTCCGCTGCACCCACCGGCGAGACCCGCCGCGAATTCCTGCAAGAGCTGCTGGGCCGCGCGCCCACCCCCACCGTGGGTTGGACACCGCATTTTGCCGAGCGCTTTGCGGGCCAGCCCTTCAAGACGGTGCAGCTGAACTTCACCGACAGCCAGGGCAAAAGCTTCAGCCGCCGTGGCGAGTTCGTCGCCACCGCTACGGGTGTGGAAGGCAGTTTGGTCTACGCCGTATCGCACCTGCTGCGCGACGAGTTGCAGGCCCACGGGCACGCTACCTTCCACCTCGACCTGCTGCCCGACCACACCCCCGAACGCGTGCTGGTGGAAGTGCGGCATCCGCGCGGATCGCGCTCGCTCTCCAGCCACCTCAAGAGCCGCCTGGGGCTGGAAGGCATCAAGGCCGGCATCCTGTACGAACACCTGGGCAAGGACGGCGTGAATGACCCTGTGGCCTTGGCCCACGCCATCAAGGCCCTGCCCATCACCGTCGTCGCCACGCGCCCGCTGGACGAAGCCATTAGCACCGCCGGCGGAGTGACCTTTGAGGCGCTCGACGCGAACCTCATGGCCACGGCCCTGCCCGGCGTCTTCTGCGCCGGCGAAATGCTCGACTGGGAGGCCCCCACCGGCGGCTACCTGCTCACCGCCAGCATGGCCAGCGGCCGCGTGGCAGGCGAGGGCGCGCGGCGCTGGCTGGCACAGGGCGTTTGAGGAGGAAGGCGCGCCGGTGAAAACCGGCGCGTTCTCAACGCGAGAGCACCCGTGGATCCGGCTTCGCCGGTCCACCGGGTGCGTCCCCCTCGGGGGGAAGACGCGCAGCGTCTCAGGGGGTCAAAATTTAGCGCGGTAGTACAGCATCGGCCCGCCTTTGCGCGCCCGCAGCACCAGTTTGGACCCGCCTTGCAACTGCACGCCGATGGCCCCGAACTCCGGCACCAACCCCCGCGTGCGCGACGAGGCCCACTGCACTTCGACCCGTGTGCCATACACCGGTTGCTGCTGCTGCCAGATCAGCCCCATCGCGTCGGGTGACTGGGCCGCAAACCGCGGGGTTTGCGCCCAGGCCGACACGTCCAGCTGGCGGCCGCTGTCCAGGCGCGAACGCCACCGCACGCCCAGGTCCAGGCTGGTCGGCGTGGCGGGGCCGTTGAAGTTGCCGCTGGTGTTTGCCAGCGCGCTGGCCGAGGGGGCTGCCGATGTAACGCCCAGCGAAAAACCCAGGCTCCGCGGCGCCTCTGGCGTGAGCCAGCGCGTGACGTCGATGTGCTGCGTGGCATTGGCGAATCCGCTGGCGCCCCCTGCGCGCTGCGCGGAAGCACCCCAGTTGGTGTCGCCCAGGTTGGGCAGCACGAGGCTGTTGACCTCATACGCAGACAACGGTGCCGCAGAGCGTGTTTCCTCCTGCAGCGCCGCCATCGTCTCTTCGCCAAACGCGGAGGTGTCTGTTGCCATTGCCGGGCTTGCAAGCGCTGCGCAAAAGCACGGTGCGATCAGGGAACGGATCCAGGGGGTGGCGGTTCTTTGCCGCTTGCGCGAGACAAAGGCAATGCGAGAAAAACAAAGCTTTTTCGCCACGGTGTGGCGGATGGAAGTCACCTGCGCTGGGTTGCGGTTTGGCATGGCGGCACCCGTGAAAAGAAGGGATGAAGCGATGCAACAAAGTGTGCTTGGGACTGCCTGACCCGCGCAGTCTCGAATGCCTCAAAACCGCGTGGGAAATCACTGACACCATGGTGGCACGGCGTGCGGCCCAACGCCAGCGGCAAGCCAAAGCATCAATGGCAAAGGGGGCTTGAGAGGGTGGTGGACTTAAGCCAGGGCGGCACGAGAGGCCCTGGCGATCCTGGCGCCGGCAGCATCGGGTGCAGCCAAACGCAGAGACAGAAAAAGAAGTTGACGAGCCTTACCCCCGGCACTGACTCCACAGTTAGGGCTGCTTGGTTCCCCACCTGACCCGGTTGGCCGCTTCACCATGCGAGGAGGCCCGTCACCAGCAATTGTACGCTGGATGCGAAGCCCACTTTTCTTGGTGGCGCATCACGATGGGCGGGGCGCAAGACACAGGTTCACGTCCACCCAGCCCCGCCTGATCCGCCGCCTTCCCAATCCCCGGATAGCACCGGCCCGCATCACCCCTGCGTCTGCCGAGGCCGTCAGTCCAACCCGTAGAATCGACCAAATGTCCTATCTCGTGCTCGCCCGCAAGTACCGTCCCCGCAATTTCACGGAAATGGTGGGGCAAGAGCATGTGGTCCAGGCGCTGTCCAACGCCCTCACGCAGCAGCGTCTGCACCACGCCTACCTGTTTACCGGCACGCGGGGTGTGGGCAAGACCACGGTGTCGCGCATTTTGGCCAAGTCGCTCAACTGCCAGGGGGCCGACGGCAACGGCGGCATCACCGCCACGCCCTGCGGCGTGTGCCAGGCGTGTACCGACATCGACAGTGGCCGCTTCGTGGACTACACCGAGCTCGATGCGGCCTCCAACCGCGGCGTGGACGAGGTGCAAAGCCTCCTCGAGCAAGCCGTGTACAAGCCGGTGCAAGGGCGCTTCAAGGTCTTCATGATCGACGAAGTGCACATGCTCACGAACACGGCGTTCAACGCCATGCTCAAGACGCTGGAAGAGCCGCCCGAATACCTCAAGTTCGTGCTGGCCACCACCGACCCGCAGAAGGTGCCGGTCACCGTGCTGTCGCGCTGCCTGCAGTTCAACCTGCGGCCCATGGCGCCCGAGACGGTGCTGGAGCACCTCACTGGCGTGCTCGCCCAAGAAAACGTGCCGGCTGAACCGCAGGCCTTGCGCCTGCTGGCCCGCGCGGCGCGCGGCTCGATGCGCGATGCACTGTCGCTCACCGACCAGGCCATCGCCTTTGGCAGCGGCCAGTTGCAAGAGGCAGGCGTGCGCCAGATGCTGGGCGCGGTGGACCGGACATACGTTTTCCGCCTGATCGACGCCCTGGCGCACGGCGATGGCAAAACGGTGGTGGAGACCTCCGACGCGCTGCGGGTCAACGGCCTGTCTGCTGCGTCCACGCTGGAGGAGATGAGTGCGGTCCTGCAGCGCATGGCGGTGTTCCAGGCCGTGCCGCAAATGGCCGCTGCCGTGGATGCCGACGACCCCGAAGCCGCGGAAACCGCGCGGCTCGCCAGCCAGATGCCCGCCGACGAAACACAGCTGCTGTACAGCCTGTGCCTGCACGGGCGCGGCGAGCTGGGCCTGGCGCCCGATGAGTACGCCGCCTTGACCATGGTGCTGCTGCGCCTTCTGGCCTTCAAGCCCAGCGGCGAATCGGCTGAAAAAAAAACTCTAACGCGGGCTGAAACGACGTCGGCGCAGGTGCCCGCTGCGGTGGCACCAGCGGCACCAGCGGCACCAGCGGCCTCGGCGACTCCTGCCGTGCGGCCCGCACCGCCACTGCTCACGACGCTCGCAGCGCCGACAGCAACCCCCGTACCGCCCGCCGCGGCACGCACGGCGGCAGCTCCTGCGTCGTTAGCAGCAGCAGCGCCACCAGCACCCGAGGTGTCTGCATCGGATGATGACGCGTCGTCCGAGCCGCCTCCGTGGCCCGGGTCTGACGAAGAGGCTGGCAGTGCGACTGCGGTAGCACCGGCGGCGGCCCTGGCAAATGTTCAGGCAGACCGCGCCGCGCAGACCGCGCCTGTTGCCCACGCCCCCGTCATGGCGCTCCCTGTCCGAAATGCCGGAAGTTTTGAGCAAAATTTGCCCCCTGCGCAAGCAGGACAAGCGCAGGGCGCTCCTGAATTCGTAGCAATCCCCGTGCGTCTCGCACCTGAGCCTGGATCGCGCCTGCAGCCCACGCCCCATTCCGCGCCCGTGCCGGTATCGGCGCGCTACACGCCCACCGAAGAGGGTGATCTGTGGCACACGACGGTGCAGCAACTGGTGGCGGCCGAAGCCATCAGCGCCCTGGTGCGCGAACTCGCCCTGCAGTCGCAATTGGTGGCGCGCGACGGCGGCCACTGGCTGTTGCGGGTGGAGCGCGAGTCGCTCAACCAGCCGACTGCACGCGAGCGCCTGCGTGCCGCCCTGGAGAGCGCCGGGCACGCAAGCCAGATCAGCGTGGAGCTGGGCATGGTCATCGACAGCCCTGCGCGCCGCAACGCGGCCGCCGCCGCGGAACGCCAGCGCCGGGCCGAGGAGATCGTGGCGAACGACCCCTATGTGCAGTCGCTGATGCGCGACTTCGGCGCGAAAATCGTGCCGGGGAGCGTCAAGCCGGTGTGAGCCATGATGTTGGCGACGCCACTCGTCCCACGGTGCAATCGCTGCGGCCCTGCGCGTCCCGGGCACTGCCCGGAGGGCGCAGACCAATGAATCGCTGATACCGAATTCCAATCTCCCTTTCGCGGGGAATCGATCAACCCAAAAGAAAGCAAAGGAACCTACCCATGTTCAACAAAGGACAACTCGCCGGCCTGATGAAACAAGCCCAGGCGATGCAGGACAACCTGAAGAAGGCCCAGGACGAACTGGCATTCGTTGAAGTCGAAGGCGAATCGGGTGCCGGCCTGGTGAAGGTGGTGATGACCTGCAAACACGACGTCAAGCGCATCACCATTGACCCAAGCCTGCTGGCTGAGGACAAGGACATGCTGGAAGACCTGGTGGCTGCGGCGTTCAATGCCGCGGTGCGCAAGGCGGAGGAGACTTCGCAGGAGAAGATGGGCAAGTTGACGCAAGGGATGCCAGGCCTCCCCGGCGGCATGAAATTCCCGTTTTAGTTCTCTGGCTAGCGAGCGGGCGATCTGCGTCGTTGGGCGGTGCTCGGAATCCTCACGTACAGGAAGTACGTTCCGGTTCCTGTGCTCCGTCCGCCTAGCAGCTCATCCCGCCCGCTACGCCCTGGAGGGTGGGGTGTGAATACCGATTTATTTGGACGTCTTTTTTGCGGTCCATTGAGCTTTTGCAGTGCCGCCGTGTCCTCCAAACCGTCCGGGCTGAGGTTGTTGAAGCCTGCTCCCCAACCCGCTTTTTTTTTTGAATCGCTTGCCAATCCATGTCCTCCGCCAACTCCCTTGATGCGCTGATCCAGGCGCTGCGCCGTTTGCCGGGGGTGGGGGTGAAGTCTGCGCAGCGCATGGCGTTTCATCTTTTGCAGCACGACCGCGAGGGCGCGCAGGTGTTGTCGCAGGCGCTGCATGAGGCCGTGGGGTCGGTGCACCATTGCGCGCGCTGCCATACGTTCACCGAGGCGGAGGTGTGCAGCACCTGCCTTGACCCATCGCGCGACGGGTCGCGGTTGTGTGTCGTGGAGACGCCGGCGGACCAGGCGGCGATGGAGCGGACGGGGGCTTTCAAAGGGCTGTACTTTGTGCTCATGGGGCGGCTCAGTCCGCTGGATGGGGTGGGGCCCAAAGAGATCGGGCTGCAAAAGCTCATGCAGCGCGCGCTCGATGAGGGCGTGCAGGAAGTCATCCTGGCCACCAATTTCAATGCCGAGGGCGAGGCCACGGCGCATGTGATCAGCGAAGTGCTCAAAAGCCGTGGTGTGCACGTAACCCGGCTGGCGCGCGGGGTGCCGGTGGGCAGCGAGCTGGAGTACGTGGACCTGGGCACCATCGCGCATGCGCTGGTAGACCGCCGGTGAGACCCAAGAGCCTGTTCAAAGTCTTTTCATGGGGGCCGCATGCCCGCTAGAATACTCACAATTTAATAGCTATCAGCGCTTATTGGATAAGCGCTGGCGGCCAAAAAAGCTTCAAAAATGAACACCACCATGCACGTCGCACGGTTCACGGTCGCCTACTGGTGCGTGCTGATCGCAGCGCTGCTGCCGCTGGCTTGCGCCTGGCTGGCCAAGAGCGGGCACTTGGGCAAGTCGCGCAAGGAGGGCGGTTTTGACAACCACGACCCGCGCGCCTGGATGGGACGCCAGACCGACTGGCGCGCACGCGCCAACGCGGCGCAGGCCAACAGCTTCGAGTCCCTGCCGTTTTTCATCGGCGCGGTGATCATTGCGCACCTGCTGGGCGCGGGCCAGACACTGCTCGACATCCTGGCGTTTCTGTACGTGATGCTGCGGGTGTTCTACATCCTGATGTACGTGTCCGACATGCCCACCGTGCGCAGCGCGGTCTGGACGGGGGCGTTTCTGGTGAACGTCGCGATCCTGTTCGTGGGCTATCGCTGAGCCTGCGGCAGGTTCCTGCTCCGCGCCAGGCGCTCCGCCCCACTGGTGCGGCCTTCCGCGTGCAGTTGATGCACTGCCTTTCCGGTAAGTAGAAACCCGCTGGGAATCCCCCTGATGCGGCCGGGCCCACTCTGCGGCACGATTGTTGCGGTGCAACAATCACCTATCCTGATCCCATGACTCGTCCTTTGCTTACCCGCCGTGCCTTTGGCGCACTGTCAGCTGCCTCTGCGGCCACAGTGTTTGCGCCCGCTGCCGTGCGGGCGCAGGCCGAACCGATGTCCTTGGGCCGCGTGACGATAGCGGTGGGCGGGCAGGGCACCCTCTATCACCTGCCACTCGCGCTGGCAGACCAGCTTGGTTTCTTTCGCGCGGAAGGGTTGGACGTCACCGTGCGGGATTTCTCGGCCGGCGCGCTGGCCCTGCAGGCGGTGCAGGAGGGTGTGGCTGATGTGTGCGCCGGTGCGTTCGAGCACACGCTGCGCCAGCAGGCCCGCGGCCAGGTGTACCGCTCGCTGGTGGTGCAAGGGCGTGCTCCGCAATTGGCCCTGGGCGTATCGCAGCGCTCGTTGCCTTCATTCAAGGACCTGACAGACCTCGCAGGGCGGCGCATCGGGGTGTCGTCCGTGGGGTCGTCTACTCATCTGGCAGCCAGTGTCACGCTGGGCCGCGCCGGACTGGGCCCCAAGGATGTGTCGTTTGTCGGCGTCGGGTCAGGCACGGCGGCACTCAATGCGCTGCGCTCCGGCCAGGTCCATGCCCTGTGCCATGCAGACCCGATCATGACTTTGCTGGAGCAAAAGGCCGACACGCGCATTGCGGGCGACATCCGCTCGCTCAAGGCTGCGCAAGAGATTTTTGGGGGCAATATGCCTGCGAGCTGCCTGTATGCGCCGCAGGCTTTTCTGCAAAAAAACGCGCCCCAGGCGCAGGCACTGGCCAATGGCATCGTGCACGCGCTCAAGTGGCTGCAGACCGCCGCGCCGGCGGACCTGGTCAAGGCGGTGCCGGTGGGGTATCTCATGGGGGACCGGGGGCTGTACCTGGCGGCGTTTGGCCGTGTGCGCGAGACCTATTCCACCAACGGCCTCATGGCCGACGACGGCGCCGCCACGGCACTGCGTGCGCTGGCCCGGGTACATCCGGAGCTCGGGGATTTCAAGGTGGACCTGGCGCGCACCTACACCAACGACTTTGTGCGCAAGGCGCGGCAAAAATTCAACGTGTGAATTCAAGGTTTGGGGGCATGTCGCGGGCGGCGCCTACAGCAGACGGGCGCCTGTCCTGCGAGACTCGAACCGGCGACCTGATGGACTACAGTCCTTCGCTCCGCGTGCCGTGCAGACGCATGGTGCCCGTGGTCCGCCACCCGTTCCATTCTTCGTTCTTATTTCCATCAAGGATTGCGCCATGACGTTCAGCCTCAGCATCGGTCCCCTCGTTTCCCTGATTGCCGGCATCCTCATCCTGGTGATGCCGCGCCTGCTCAGCACCATCGTGGCGGTCTACCTCATCGTCATGGGCGTCCTGGGCCTGCTGGGCATGCACGCGCTCAAGTTCTGACGCAGACACACCCGCGCGGCGCGGCAATAAATGCCCGCCGCGCCCAATGGCTAGCGGCGCTTGACCTTGGACGGGGCGCCACCCTTGCGCGAGGGGGCTGCAGCAGCGCGTTTGCTGTTGCTACTGGTGTTGTTGCCCGCGGTGGCGCGCACGGTGCCTGCCCGTGGGCTGGCGCTGGCCCGCGCTGCCTGCACCGGCAGGTACACCACGATCTGCTGCCCCAGTTTGAAAGCAGCGTTGGCGCGCACGTCGTTCCAGTCGGCCACGTTAGAGGCGGCCAGCTTGTAGCGCCGAGCGATGCTGGCCACGGTTTCACCCTTGCCGGCGCGCACCATCGTCTTGCGTGTCACCACCTCGGGGGCAAAGGCCAGTTGGCCGTTGTCCGCCAGGTGGGATGACACGTCCTGGCGGATGGCGGCCGAGCGCGGCACCATCAGCGCCGAGCCGGCCTTGATGAGCATGCGTGGCGGAATGTGGTTGAGGCTGCGCAGGTCGTTCTCGCTCATGCCAGCGCGCTGTGCGGCTTCGGCCACCGTCATGTTCGAAGGCACGGTCCATACCGTCCAGCTGGCGTACTGGCCTTCGCGGCGCGCTTCCAGATTGCGCTGAAACACCTTGGCGTTGTCCCACGGCAGGAGGATGCGCGGTGTGCCCGCGGCCAGGATCACGGGCCGGTGGAACGATGGGTTCAGGGCGCGGAAGTCTTCTTCGCGGATGCCTGCCAATTGCGCCACCAAAGCTACGTCGATGTCGTGCGTAACGTCCACCGTCTGGAAATACGGGTGGTTCTCAATGAGTGGCAACTCGGTGCGGAAGGCCTCCGGGTTGGCCACGATGTTCTTGACCGCCTGCAGCTTGGGCACGTACATGCGCGTTTCGGCCGGCATGTTGAGGTCGGTGTACGAGGTGCCCAGGCCCTGCTTCTGGTTGCGCGCAATGGCGCGGCCCACGCTGCCTTCGCCCCAGTTGTAGGCGGCCAGGGCCAGGTGCCAGTCGCCGAACATGCCGTGCAGCTTTTGCAGGTAATCCAGCGCGGCGCGTGTCGAGGCGAGCACGTCGCGGCGGTCGTCGCGGAAAGCGTTCTGCTTGAGGTCGAAGTAGTTGCCCGTGGCCGGCATGAACTGCCACATGCCGGCCGCCTTGGCGCTGGACACCGCTTGCGGATTGAAAGCGCTTTCGATGTAGGGCAGCAGTGCCAGCTCGGTGGGCATGCCGCGGCGTTCCAGCTCTTCGACGATGTGGAACAGGTACTTGCTCGAGCGCTCGGTCATGCGCTGCATGTAGTCGGGCCGGCTGGCGTACCACTGCTCGCGGTCCTGCACCAGCTCGTGCTGCAGGTCGGGCATAGCAAAGCCGCGCCGGATGCGGTCCCAGAGGTCGGCGGGGGCCGAGAGCGAAGCCACCTCGCCGCTGGACGCCTGCGTGGCCGTGATCGGGCGCAGGGGGCCGTTGGGAATGACGGGGGTGTGGGGGGCGCGGGCCGCAGGGGCGTTGGCCGAAGGGGTGGCAGTGCCGCTGGTGGCGGTGTTGTCTTGCGGTGTGCCTGTGGTGGCACAGCCTGTGAGCCAGACGGCTGCAGCCAGGCAGGCAATGTGCAAAATTTTCATCGGAACTCGTTCTTCCATTGGCGCAGCGCGGCCAGTACCGCTACGGCGTCTTCTTGGTGGACCTGCGCGTCGAAAACCTGGGCCGCATGGGCCACGTCAGGTTGCCGCACGCGCAGGAAGGGGTTGATCTCTCGCTCCAGTGCCATGCGCGAAGGCAGGGTGGGCTCGTTGCGGGCCCGCAGCGATTCGCACTGGGTGCTGTAGTGGAGCAGCGCGGTGTTGCCAGGTTCCACAGCGCGCGCGAATTTCAGGTTGGACAGGGTGTACTCGTGCGTGCAGCACACACGGGTGTCACCGGGCAGGGCAGCGAGCTGATCGAGCGATGCAAGCATCTGCGCAGGCGTGCCCTCGAACAAGCGGCCGCAGCCGCCAGAGAACAACGTATCGCCGCAGAACAGCAACGGGGCGCCGTCAACGGCCGGGCAGTAATACGCAATGTGGCCTGCCGTGTGGCCAGGCACATCGATCACTTCAAAGCGCAGGCCCAGGGCATCTACGGTGTCGCCCTGTGCCAGCCGCACCACCGGCTCGGGAATCCGCTCGCGTGCCGGGCCGTACACCACAGCGCCTGTGGCATCGCGCAGTGCATCGACCCCACCGACATGATCGGCATGGTGGTGCGTGACTAGAATGGCCTTCAACTGCACGCCAAGCTGCTGCAGGGCCTGCACCACGGGCGCGGAATCCCCGGGGTCTACGACGACCGCCTGGTGCCCGTCGTGCAGCATCCAGATGTAGTTGTCGGTAAAGGCGGGCAGTGGCAGCAAGTTCATGAGCGATCAAATTATAGGTTTGCACCACTGGTTCGATTCCCCGCCGGGCCGGTACCTGCTGGCGTGGGAGCAGGCACGCTTCGATGAAGCGGTGGCGGATATTTTTGGCTACCACAGCCTGCAGCTGGGCATGCCGCTGCTCGACAGCCTGCGCGCCAACCGCATGCCACACCAGTGGCTGGCGCTGGGGCAAGAGGGGGTGACGGGTGTGGCGGGTCATGGGGCGGCGCCGTTGCGAGGCGAAGTCGACCCCGCACAGGCACCGCTGCGTGCCATCCACCTGCTGGCCGAGCCGGTGGCCTTGCCCTTTCCCGAAAGCAGCCTTGACCTGATCGTGCTGCCCCACACCCTGGAGCTGAGCATCGACCCCCACGCGGCGCTGCGCGAGGTGGAACGGGTGCTGGTGCCCGAAGGGCGGGTGGTCATCAGCGGGCTCAACCCGATCAGCCTGTGGGGCCTGCGCCAGGCGCGTGCCCGGCTGTACCAGCGCATGGGCAAGGGCACGCTGTACCTGCCCGATGTCGGTGAATTCATCGGCTACCGCCGCCTGCGGGACTGGCTGCGGCTGCTGAGCTTTGAGGTCGAGTCGGCCCAGTTTGGCTGTTATCGTCCCGCCGTGCGCAGCACCCAGTGGCTGGACCGTTTCGGCTTCATGGACCCGCTGGGCGAACGGTGGTGGCCAATCTTTGGGGCGGCCTACTTCATGGTGGCGGTAAAGCGTGTGCACGGCATGCGGCTCCTGGAGCCCGCATGGCGCAGCCACCGCCAGCGCGCCGCGGCTGCCGTGCCAATTGCCAACCGCGCGCATGCGGCCGCCGCAGTGCCGCAAGGCCCGCACATGCCCGTTGGCACGGCCCACGGGCCAGCCGGCACCAAAGCGGACTTCACCCCACGCCGCGACAGAATCAAAAACACAAGCAGGAAATCAGTTTGAACCAGGTCGAGATATACACAGATGGCGCCTGCAAGGGCAACCCGGGCCCCGGCGGATGGGGTGTGCTGCTGCGCGCCGGCGATACCGAAAAAGAGCTTTTTGGCGGGGAGCTGGGCACCACCAACAACCGCATGGAGCTGATGGCTGTGATCGAGGCGCTGTCGGCGCTCAAGCGGCCCTGCGCCGTCACGCTGTACCTCGACAGCGAATACGTGCGCAAGGGCATCACCGAATGGATCCATGGCTGGAAGGCCAAGGGCTGGCGCACGGCGTCCAAGCAGCCGGTCAAGAACGTCGAGCTGTGGCAGCGGCTGGACGCGCTGGTCAGCACGGGCGGCCACCGCATCGAATGGCGCTGGGTCAAGGGCCACTCGGGCGATCCGGGCAATGACCGGGCGGATGCACTGGCCAACAGAGGTGTGGACCAGGCGCGAGGGCGCGGTTGACCCTTGACGTTGTTCGCTGGTTCTCAAAGGCTCCAACGGGAGCCTTTTTCCATTCTGTGTTGTGTAAAGCCTGCGTAAAACCACCGAATTGACCTTGGGGTCGAGTTGGCAGCCGCTGCAGCGCGTGACACGCACTGATACATTCTTTGGTTGCGCTCCCCACTCACTCGGCTTGATTGATCCATGGCGTCCAAGAACAGAACCATCGTTTTCGCTGTCATCGGCATTGCTGCCGCCTCCGGAGCCGCCTGGTGGCTGCAAAAGCCTGCCCAGGCACCGCGCACCGAAGTGGCGGCTGCACCAGGCGCCAGCAACGGCGCGCCCGCAGGCGGCGCGCCGGGCCGCGGCGCCCAGGGCGGTGCCGGCCGGGCCGTGGCGGTAGAGGCCGTGCCTGTGCGGCAGATGGCCTTGCGCGACGACGCCGATGCCGTGGGCAGCCTGCGGTCGCGCCAAAGCGTGGTGCTGCGCCCTGAAGTCAGCGGCCGCATCACACAGCTCAACTTTCGCGATGGCCAGCGCGTCAAGCGCGGCCAGGTGCTGGTGCAGTTTGACGACCAGCTGCCCCGTGCCCAGATCCAGCAGAGCCAGGCAGAAATGTCGATTGCCCAGGCCAACCACAAACGCAACCAGGAGCTCGTGGCCCAGGGCTTCATCAGCCAGCGCTCGGTGGACGAAAGCGCAGCCAACCTCGAAGTCGCCCAGGCCAAGCTCTCGCTGGCGCGCGCCACCGCATCGCGCCTGAAGATCGTGGCGCCGTTCGACGGCATTGCCGGGATCCGCGGGGTGAACGTGGGCGACTACCTCAAAGACGGCGCGGACATCGTCAACGTGGAAGACCTCGACGCGGTGTATGTGGACTTTCGCCTGCCCGAGCGCCTGCAGGGCAAGGTGCGCACGGGGCAGACCGCCCAGGTGTCTTTTGATGCGCTGCCCGGGGTGCGCTACAGCGCCGTGGTGCAGGCCATCAACCCGCAGATCGATGCCGACGGCCGCTCCGTGGCAGTGCGCGGCTGCATCGACAACCGCCGGCTGGAGCTGCGCCCGGGCATGTTTGCACGCGTGACGGCCGTGTTTTCAGAGCGCGCGGATGCGCGGGTGATCCCCGAAGAGGCTGTGGTGCCCGACGGCACCAGCCCGCATGTATTCAAGATCGTCGATGGCAAGGAGCCCGGTAGCCGGGTGGCCCGCCGCACCCCCGTGAAGCTGGGCGCGCGCACCCCCGGCTGGGTAGAGGTGGTCGACGGCCTCGCCGTAGGCGACCTGGTGGTGTCCGCCGGACAGCAGCGTGTTCAGAAGTACGGCACGGCGGTGCGTGTGGTGGAGCTGGGCAAGCCCGGCAACGGGGCGGCGCCTTCGGCGGCCCGCGCGGCATCTGGCCCCGGCGCTGCAGCTTCGCGCACCTCGGCACCTGCCGATGCACCTGCGACAACGGGTACCGCGGGCAGCGCGCCCGTTGCCGCGGCCCCTGCAACCGCGGCAGTTGCGCCGCCGGTCGCTGCGGCTGCACTGCCACCGCTGGCGGTGCCCCTGCCGGGCGCCAACCCCTGCCTTGCAGCAAGCATGTCCTCCGGGCGCAATGCGCCACCGGCCCCTTCGCGTGCGCCAGCCTGATTGAGCCCCCACTGCCATGCAACTCGCTGAAATATCGATACGCCGGCCGGTCTTTGCGACCGTGCTGTCGCTGCTGGTGCTGCTGATCGGCGCGGTGAGCTTCACGCGCCTGTCGGTGCGCGAATACCCCAAGATCGACGAGCCCGTGGTGACGGTCAGCGTGCGCTACGCAGGCGCCTCGGCCGAGGTCATCGAGTCGCAGGTCACCAAGCCGCTGGAAGACTCCATCGCCGGCATCGACGCGGTGGACGTGATCACCTCCATCAGCCGCCCCGAGCAAAGCCAGATCAGCGTGCGCTTTCGCCTCGAGAAGGACGCCGACAACGCCGCCGCCGAAGTGCGCGACCGCACGGCCCGCGTGCGCAACCGCTTGCCGGATGCCGTGGACGAGCCGGTCATCGCCAAGGTCGAGGCCGATGCGTCGCCCGTGATGTGGCTGGCCTTCAGCAGCGAAACGCGCAGCCCGCTTGAGATCAACGACCTGGTCAACCGCATCGTGAAGCCGCGCCTGCAGACGGTGACCGGCGTGGCCGATGTGCCCATCTACGGCGAGCGCAAGTACGCCATGCGCGTGTGGCTGGACCCTGAACGCATGGCCGGCTACCGCCTGACCACGCAGGACGTGGAAGACGCCATCCGGCGCAACAACCTGGAACTGCCCGCCGGCCGCATCGAATCGCAGCAGCGCGAATTCAGCGTCACCTCGCAAACCGACCTGTCCACACCGGGCCAGTTCTCCGAGATAGTGATCCGCACCGTCAACAACTTTCCTGTGCGCATCAAGGATGTGGCGCGGGTAGAAGAAGGTGCCGCCAGCGACCGCAGCCGCGTGCGCCTGAACGGGCGCGAGGCCATCTCGGTCGGGGTGATCCGCCAGGCCACGGCCAACCCGCTGGAACTGGCCAAGGGGGTGCGGGCGATGATGCCCATCCTCAAGGCCGATCTGCCCGCGGACATCCTGATCGACGTGGCCAACGACAACTCGCTCTTTATCGACCGGTCCATCAAGAGCGTGTACTCCACCATCATCGAAGCCGTGGTGCTGGTGGCGCTGGTGATCTTCGTCTTCCTGCGCACGCTGCGCGCGTCCATCATCCCCATCATCACCATCCCGGTGAGCTTGGTGGGCAGCTTTGCGCTGATGTCGCTGGCGGGCTTCTCCATCAACACACTCACGCTGCTGGCGCTGGTGCTGGCCATTGGCCTGGTGGTGGACGATGCCATCGTGATGCTGGAGAACATCTACCGGCACATCGAAGAAGGGCTCGACCCCTTCTCCGCCGCCATCAAGGGCGCGCGCGAGATCGGCTTTGCCATCGTGGCCATGACGCTGACGCTGGTGGCGGTGTATGCACCGCTGGCCTTCACGCCGGGCCGCACGGGCCGGCTGTTTGTCGAATTTGCGCTGGCGTTGGCCGGGGCGGTGGTGGTGTCGGGCTTCGTGGCGCTGACCCTCTCGCCGATGATGTGTTCGCTGCTGCTCAAGCACAACCCCAAGCCCAACTGGTTCGACCGCTCCATGGAGCGCTGGCTCACCCAGTTGTCGGACGCCTATGGCCGCCTGCTGCGCTGGATCGTCACGGCCCGTTGGGGTGGGAGCGGCAAAGACAGCGGCACCGGGCGCGGCGGCCGCATCCGGGGCGCGATCTTCCAGGCACGCTGGATCGTGGTCGGGATCATGGCGATCAGCGGCGCTGCACTCTTCGTGGTGTACCCCAGCATGCGCCAGGAACTGTCGCCGCTGGAAGACCGGGGCACGGTGCTCGTCAACGTCACCGCGCCCGACGGCGCGACCCTCGAATACACCAACCGCTACGCGCTCGAGCTTGAAAAAGTCGGGCGCGACTACCCCGAATTCGACCGGATCTTCGCCAACATCGGCAACCCCACCGTGGCGCAAGCCAGCGTGATCTACCGCACCGTCGACTGGGAGGAGCGCAAACGCACCACGCTGGAGCTGGCGCGTGACCTGCAGCCCAAGGTGGCCGGCCTTCCGGGCGTGAGCGCGTTCCTCATCACGCCACCATCGCTGGGCCAGGGCTTTCGTGCGCGGCCGCTCACCTATGTGATCCAGACCTCTGACACCTACGAGAACCTCAACCAGGTCACCACGGCGTTCATGGCCGAGATCGCGCAGAACCCGGGCATCGTCGGCCCCGACATCGACTTGCGCCTGAACAAGCCCGAGCTTCGCATCGAAGTGAACCGCGAGCGCGCGGCCGACCTGGGTGTGAACGTCGACGTGGTGGCCAAAGCCATCGAGACCATGCTGGGCGGGCGCACTGTCACGCGCTACAAGCGCGATGCCGAGCAGTACGACGTGATCGTGCAGACCGCCGCACGCGGCCGCACCACGCCCGAGAACATCGACGCCATCTATGTGCGCGGGCGCAACGATTCGATGATCCCGCTCTCAAGCCTCGTCAAGGTGCGCGAGAGCGTGAGCCCGCGCGAGCTCAACCACTTCGGTCAGCGCCGCTCGGCCACCATCACCGCCAACTTGTCGCCCGACTACTCACTGGGCGAAGCGCTCAAGTTCATGGACGACACTGCTGCCAAGGTGCTCAAGCCCGGGTACACGACCGATCTGAACGGCACCTCGCGCGAGTTCAAGAGCTCGCAGGGTGCTTTGGGCATTGTGTTCGTGCTGGCGCTGGTATTCATCTTCCTGGTGCTGGCCGCGCAATTCGAAAGTTTCATCGACCCGCTGGTGATCATGGTGTCGGTACCGCTGTCGATGGTGGGCGCGCTGCTGGCGCTCAAGTGGAGTGGCGGATCGCTCAACGTCTATTCGCAGATCGGCCTGATCACGCTGGTGGGCCTCATCACCAAGCACGGGATCTTGATCGTCGAGTTCACGAACCAGCTGCGTGAGCAGGGCATGGAGATGGTCGATGCGTTGGTCAAGGCGTCGGCCCAGCGCCTGCGCCCCATCCTGATGACCACCGGCGCCATGGTGCTGGGCGCCATCCCGTTGGCGCTGGCCACCGGCGCAGGTGCCGAGACCCGCATGCAGATCGGCTGGGTCATCGTGGGCGGCATGTCGCTGGGCACGCTGCTTACCATCTTCGTGGTGCCCACCATGTACACGCTGTTCGCGCGCAAATCGGTGCCGGGCGCGAACACGGCGGTGGCGACCGAAGAGCCCGCGCACACGCTGCACATGCATGATTACGTAGGCAAGTAGCTGTTGTGCTGACTCTCAAACAAAAGGCCCCGTCGGGGCCTTTTGTTTTTGTGTCGGCTGGGGTTCGAGCCCGAGTTGCTCGCCGCCCACCGCTGGAGGCGTGTTCAGCCTGCTGGCGCTGCAATGGTTTGCAGGGCGTTCACGATGTCCTGCTGGCCCTGCGGGCGCACCAGCCGCTCTACTTCTTTGCCGTCCTTCAAAAACACCAGCGTCGGCCAGAGCTTCACGCCAAAGCTGCGGCCCAGGCGCTGGCCGGGGCCGTCTTCCACCTTGACGTGGGAGACCTCAGCACGGTCCTTCAGGGCGCCCTCGATCAGGGGTTGGGCCCGCTGGCAGTGGCCGCACCAGGGCGTGCCGAACTCCAGCACCGTGGCGCCGTTCAGGCTGTCGATGGCTTCGCGGGATGGTGGCTGGGCAAGGTGTGTGGCGGTGTAGGGCATGGCGTGTTTCTATCAACTAAGAGGGTCCAGCGGAATGGGTCCAGCGTACGCAGTCAGGGCAAGGTGAGGGCAGGGGCTATCGCCGCGAACGGGTGTCAGTGCGGGACGACACCGCGATCCACGAAGACCTTGCCAGGGCGGATCAAATGGCGCCGTCAAACACCATCACGTCCACCATGTCGCCCACGGCCACGTTGCCCTGGCCGTGGTGCAGCACGATGAGACCGTTGGCCTGCACCATGGAGCTGAGCACGCCCGACCCCTGGTTGCCGGTGGTGCGCACCTGCAGCGTGCCGTCGGGTGCGGTGGTGACGGTGCCACGCTGGTATTCGGTGCGGCCGGGCTTTTTGCGCAGCGCTTCAGTGCACACCGCACGCAGCAGCGGTGGCGCGGCGCGGGTGCTGCCCATCATGCGCAGCAGGGCGGGGCGCACAAAGGCGAGGAACGTCACCATCACCGCCACAGGATTGCCCGGCAGCCCAAAAAGCACTGCCCCTGTGTTTGGATTGCGTTCGCTATTATTTTTATAGCTATCAGCGCTTATAGATAAAGCGCTAGAGCCTGTTTTGGCTTCAAATTCAGCGCCGGCGATGCGCCCCACGGCCATCGGGCGGCCGGGGCGCATGGCGATGCGCCAGAAGGCCACGTCGCCCAGCTTCTTCATCATCGTGCGGGTGTGGTCGGCCTCGCCCACGCTCACGCCCCCGCTGGTGATGATGGCGTCGGCTTGCTGGCCCGCGCTGCGGAACGCGGCCTCCAGCAGCTCAGGCTCGTCGCGCACCACGCCCAGGTCGATCACTTCTACGCCCAGTCGTGTGAGCAGGCCGAACACCGTGTAGCGGTTGCTGTCGTACACCGCGCCTTCCCGGGGCGCCTCGCCCAGGCTCAGGATTTCGTCGCCGGTCGAAAAATACGCCACGCGCAGGCGCCGGTAGACCGTCACGGTGGGCAGGCCCAGGCTGGCTACCAGGCCCAGCGCCGCGGGCGTGAGCAGCTCGCCACGCGCCAGCGCCACGCCGCCTTCCATCAAGTCTTCACCCTTGAAGCGGCGGTTGTCGCCCACCCGCAGCACATCGGCCGCGATGGTGATGTGCTGACCCGCGTCAGGTGAGCTGGTGAACTCCTGCGGCACCACCGTGTCCAGCCCCGCGGGCATGATGGCGCCGGTCATGATCTTCACGCACTCGCCCACGGCCACGCTGCCGGCCCAGGCCTTGCCAGCCAACGCCGTGCCCACCACGCGCAGCGTGAGCGGCTGGCCCTCCACCAGTTGTGCGCCGGCCAGCGCATAGCCGTCCATGGCCGAGTTGTCGTGGGGCGGCACGCTGATGGGCGATACGACGTCGCGTGCCACTACGCGGCCGAGCGCCTGGAAGAGCGGCAGCTCTTCGGTCTGCGTCACGGGCTCGACCAGGCGGTCCAGAAACGCGTTGACGTCGGCAGCGCTCAGGGCCTGCGGGTCGTAGCCCTGCAGTTCAGCGGCGATTTGGGCAATGGTCTTCATGGGCGATGAGGCAATCGATTAGGGCAATCTGCTCTGCCGTATTGTGGTCACCGCGGTGCGGCTGCGGTCACTTGGAGCGGCAGGCGGGAAAAGGGTCCGAGGTTAGCAAAAGCAGCATGTGCAGCTTGTCGTAGGCCACGTGGTTGACCACCACAGCGCGCGGCAGCAGCCCCCAGGCGCTAAAGCCTGCCTGTTCGTACAGTCGCACCACGTGGGTGTTGGTCGAGGTCACGGTCAGCACCAGTTGCGTGAGCCCCGGCACCTGGCGCGCGGCCTGCACACAGGCGGCCACCAGTTGCTGCCCGATGCCCTGGCGCTGCGCCGCGGGCGCGACCATCATGCCGACCACGCTGGCGCAGTGGCGCTGCTGGGCGCGTTGCTCGCGCTCGCAGCCCACACAGCCCAGCAGCTGGCCGGCCGTGTTGAACGCGCCCAGGAAGAACATGCCCGATTCCACCGAGCCAAAACGCACCGCGTATTCCTTGGCCGGGCGGCCCACCGATGAGGCGTAGTCGGACGTGAACGCATCGGGCGCCGTGCGCAGCGCCTCGTCGCGCAATGCCTTGTAGGCCACGGCATCGGCCGCCGTCAGCGCGCGGATGCGCACTGCCGGTGGGGCGGGCACCGGGGCCGCGGATGCATTGCTGTGGGCGTTGGGCATGGTGGGGTAAAGACAGCGCTGGGGGGCGGCGCGATGTGTTGTACGGCGTGCGGGATATGGCTGGGAGCGCACAGTGCGCGCCAGGCCTAACGGTTTGCCGCCCCCTCCAGCGCGTGCAGCTCGGCCAGCGTGTTGGCGTTGAAGAAGGCTTGCGGATCGTCACCCGGCCGGTCAAACGGCACCAACGCGCAGCGGTGCTGGCCCGTCCACGCGTCAATCTTGCGGCCACCTGCCTGGGTGAACGCCACCAGGCTTTCGAGCAGCTCCACGCGCAGCAGGCAGAACACCGGCTGGGGGCGCACATTGAGGCGGCCCTGGCCGTCGTCCTCCGGCGCACACGCCATGGCGATGTCCGCGTCCTGCTCGCTGGCAGCCGCCGCCAGGCGGGTGGCCAGGTCGAGCGGGAAGAGGGGCGTATCGCAGGGCACCGTCAGCAGCCACTGTGTTTCGCAGCGCTCAAGCCCGGTCAAAAAGCCTGCGAGCGGGCCGGCATAGTCGGCCAGCACATCGGGCCACACCGGGGCGCCAAACGCCTCGTAGGCCGCAAGATTGCGGTTGGCGTTGACCATCGAAGCGCCCGTCTGCATCTGCAGCCGCATCAGCGTGTGCAGCGCCAGCGGCAGCCCGCGAAAGTTCTGCAGGCCCTTATCGACCCCGCCCATGCGGGAGCCTCGGCCGCCGGCAAGCACAAGGCCGGTGATGTATTGGGTGTCAATCATGGAGGTGCGCCTGGCGTAAAAATGAAGGTGTTAACCGGGCTGCTGGCCACGCAGTGCGGTCAGCTGCAGGCACGAAAGGACGGCCGTGCAGGCCAACAAGCCCAGGGACACAGGTTGAGTGAATGCGTCGTGCCCCAGCGCAAAGAACAGGCCATGAATCGCCACGGTCAGGGCCCCCAGACAAGGCATCAGCTTGTAGAACAGCAGGGCGCTGGTGCCCGTGCCGCGGGCCACCTGCGCCTGCGCGTACAGCACCAGCGCAATGATGGGCAGGTTCAGCAACAGGTTGACCTGGTTGCCGCCGGGGATGTGAAACAGCTCCCATTCGTGCCAGTACGCGGCGTCGATCTGGTGGGTGATCAGGACCGTGGCATTGGCCAGAAACAGCGCACGGTGCTTGGGGGCGAGGGGCATGGCGTGGGTTCGAGGAAAAGAGGATGTCGGCAGCAACCCATGGTGCCTTACAAATCGGTGTTCGAGCCATCGCGCGGCGATAACGCTCTGCAGGGCAATCGTGTTGCGACGGCCACCACTGTTATCCGCCGATGTAACTCATCTCCACCCGCCGCGCTCCTTGCCCGGTTTCCGCAGGCAGGCTGCTGCGCAGCTCCGAATAGCGGTCGGTGCGCTGCTGCCAGATGGGGGCGATGGCCGATGCAATCGCATCGTCGCTGGCGCCGCCGCGCAGCAGGGTGCGCAGGTCGTAGCCCTGGCTGGCAAAGAGGCACAGGTAGAGCTTGCCTTCGGTGGACAGGCGGGCGCGGTTGCAGTCGTGGCAGAAGGCCTGGGTCACGCTGCTGATCACGCCCACCTCTCCCAGGCTCGCGTCGTGCTGGCCGGCGGCATTGGCGTAGCCCCAGCGCTCGGCGGTCTCGCCGGGGCTGCTGGGGCTGAGCTGCACCAGTGGCAGCTCGGCGCGCAGGCGCTCGATGAGCTCGGCCGACGGCAGCACTTCGTCCATGCGCCAACCGTTGGTGGCGCCCACGTCCATGTATTCGATAAAACGCAGCGTGGTGCCCGTGCCGCGGAAGTGGCGGGCCATGGGCAGGATTTCATGGTCGTTGGTGCCACGCTTGACCACCATGTTGACCTTGATCTGCGACAGGCCGGCAGCGTGCGCGGCCTCGATGCCGTCGAGCACGTCCGCCACCGGAAAATCCACATCGTTCATGCGGCGAAAGATCGCGTCGTCCAGGCCATCCAGGCTCACCGTCACGCGGCTCAGGCCGGCGTCCTTCAAGGCCTTGGCCTTGCGCGCGAGCAGCGATCCGTTGGTGGTGAGCGTGAGGTCGGGCGCCAGGCCGTCCACGGTGCGCAGCTCGGCCAGCTGGGCCACCAGCGCTTCAAGGTTCTTGCGCAGCAGGGGCTCGCCGCCGGTCAGCCGGATCTTGCGCACGCCGTGCGCCAGAAACAGCCGCGCCAGCCGCGTGATCTCTTCAAAGCTGAGCAGGGCGCCATGGGGGAGGTAGGGGTAGTCCTTGTCGAACACTTCCTTGGGCATGCAGTAGTTGCAGCGGAAGTTGCAGCGGTCCGTGACGCTGATGCGCAGGTCCCGCAGCGGGCGGCCCCGGGTGTCGGTAAGCAGGCCCGTGGGCGCCGTGGCGTGCAACGGCACCCGTGCCGCCAGTGCGGCGATGCGTTGGTCAACCAGGGGAATCACACGTTCGGCCATGGCGTGATTTTGCCGCATGGACTGCTTTCGCGGGGGGATGCCCCTGGCAGGGGAATTGACCGGGATCAATGGGCGGCATGGTGGCGCAGCCTGCGGTGACGGGCCAGCGAGGTTGCGTATTCAGGCCGCAGCGCAGTGCGCGCCGGCAAAACGAAGGGGCGAGGCGCGAGGAATGCGGCAGCCGTGGACGCGGCATCCCCGCCCTGCGGGCCTCAAACGCAGCGCGCGCCGTCTACCTCAATGCACACGCCGCTGATGAACGAACCCTCATCACTGGCCAGGTAGAGCGCAGCGTTGGCCACGTCGAGCGCGGTGGAAAAGCGGCCCAGTGGAATGCTGGCCAAAAACTTGGCGCGGCGCGCCTCGTCTACCGGGCCACCGGCAAACTCGGCGGCCAGGCCGGTGTCGGGGTTGAACACGGGGTTGATGCAGTTCACGCGGATGTTGTCGGGGCCCAGCTCGGCGGCCATGGACTTGCTGGTGATGATGACGGCGCCCTTGGAGCCGTTGTACCAGGTCAGGCCCGGGCGCGGACGCAGCCCGGCTGTGGAGGCAATGTTGATGATGCTGCCGCCACCGGCCTTGCGCAGCGCGGGCACGGCGTGGATGGCCGACAGGTAGATGCTCTTCATGTTGATGGCGTAGACCTTGTCGAAGTCTTCCTCGCTCACCTCCAGCATGGGGCGGTTGCGGTGTGTCCAGCCCGCGTTGTTGACCACCACGTCGAGCTGGCCGTACAGGCGCACGGCCTCGTCCACCATCGCCTTGACCTCGGCAGACTTCGTCACGTCGGCCTTGAAGAAGGCCGCTGTGCCACCGGCCGCCGTGATGTCGGCCACCACGCGCTGGCCACCGGCTTCGTTGATGTCGTTGACGATGACCTTGCCGCCCTCGGCCGCCAGGCGCTTGGCAATGCCTTCACCAATGCCGTTGCCGGCGCCGGTAACGATGATGGATTTGTTCTGTGCGCGCATGGGGTCTCCGATGGGTGTTTGGGGTTTAAATCAAATTTGATAGCTGCTTGCGCTGATTTATCAAGCGCTAGAGGCTGATTTGACTGGTATTTCTGGTGTGGTCGGCTGCGACGACGTTTGCGAGGCGCTCGCTCGGACAGCAGGCGCCTGCGGCACCCGGCCGTAGAACTGCGGAAAAAATTCCTTCACGCCGTTGCCGTTGAAGTCCCATCCCGTGCACTGGCCCAGGTGGCGGGGCGGCTCGTCGGGGTTGCTCGACGAAAAAACGGCCGGCACCGACTGAAAGGCCGCCGTCGCCAGGTTGAACAGCAGCTCGCGCAGGTGGGTGCAGCTGGCCACGCCACCCAGGTGCTTCTGGATGGCCTGGCGCCAGCCGCGCGCCATGCTGCAGCCCACCATCTGCTGCAGCGCGGCCTGGGCCTCGGTGCAGCCTTTGAGCGGGTGCGAATCCATGGCCACATCGATGGCCTGCACCACCAGCTGGCGGTTGACCGTGACGCGCAGCCACATGTGGTGGATGGCCTCGCCCGACAGACGCGTGCGCGTCGGATCGCGGTGCGAGGGCGCGTCGTAGGCTTTGCTGTCGTGCAGCTCGCCTTCGATGTCCCACAGGCCATCGTCGCGTTCAAAGCCCTGGTAGTTCACCCGGCGGACATGCTTCAGGGTGCGGGGGGCGGGAGGGCTCAGGGGCATGGCGGAAGAAAAATCGTCGTACAGAAGAAGCCGAGGTTAGCGGGGCCTGCACGCGCCGTCGTGTGCGAGCGGGACACCTGTGTGCTTCAGCCGTACTTGATGGCGACGGTCTTCAAGGTCGTGAAGCCATACAGCGCTTCGAAACCCTTCTCACGGCCGTAACCGCTGGATTTGACGCCGCCAAACGGCAGCTCCACGCCGCCCGCAGCGCCGTAGTTGTTGATGAACACCTGGCCGCTGTGCACGCGCTTGGCCATGCGGAACTGGCGGGCGCCGTCGCGCGTCCAGATGCCGGCCACCAGGCCGAACTGCGTGGCGTTGGCCAGCTCCACCGCATGGTCCTCGTCCTCGAACGCCATGGCGCTGAGCACGGGGCCGAAGACTTCCTCTTGCGCCAGCCGGTGGTTCACCGGCACATCGCGCAGCAACACGGGCGCCTGGTAGTAGCCGGTGTCGGGTGCGTCAGCCACCACGATGCCCTGGGCGACCATGGGAATGCCGGCGACCTGCGCGTCCGACAAAAAGTCCCACACGCGCTGCTGCTGCGTCTGGCGGATCAGCGGGCCCACGTCCAGGTCCATCGCGGCCGGGCCCACGCGCAGCGCCTCAAAGGCCGTGCCCAGGCGCTCGAGCAGTGGCTCGTAGATCAACGCATCGATCAGCACGCGTGAGCCCGCCGAGCAGGTCTGCCCGGCGTTCTGCACGATGGCGTTGATGACCACGGGGACGGCAGCATCGAGGTCGGCATCGGCAAAGATGATTTGCGGGCTCTTGCCGCCCAGCTCCAGCGTCACTGGGCAGTGGCGCTCGGCGGCCACCTGCTGGATCAGCGTGCCGATCTTGGGGCTGCCGGTGAAGCTGATGTGGTCGATGCCGGGGTGGCGCGCCAGCGCGTCGCCTACCTCGTGGCCGTAGCCGGTGACGATGTTGAGCGCGCCGGAGGGGAAGCCCACTTCGGCCGCCAGCTGCGCCACGCGGATCAGCGACAGGCAGGCGTCTTCGGCCGGCTTGACCACGCAGACGTTGCCTGCAGCCAGGGCTCCGCCCACGCTGCGGCCAAAGATTTGCATGGGGTAGTTCCAGGGGATGACATGACCGGTGACGCCGTGCGGCTCGCGCCAGGTCAGCACGCTGTAGCCATCGGGGTAGGGGATCGTCTCGCCGTGGAACTTGTCGCAGGCGCCAGCGTAGAACTCGAAGTAGCGTGCCAGCGCAATCGCATCGGCCCGCGCCTGCTTGGTGGGCTTGCCGCAGTCGCGCTGTTCCAGCGCGGTGAGCTCATCGGCATGCTCCAGGATCTTGGCCGAGAGCTTTTGCAGCAACCGGCCACGCTCGACCGGCGCCAGCTTTTGCCACACCGCGTGGTAGCACTGGCGCGCCGCATGCACCGCCGCATCGATGTCGTCGGCGTTGCTGCGCTGGATCTCGTCGAAGGGCTGGCCGTCGGACGGATCGATCATGGGGATCGTGCGGCCCGATGCGGAAGGAACCGAGGCGTTGGCGATGTAGTTCAGTTGCATGGCCGTCATTTTGCCCGGAAATGGAATGTGTGCTTATTATTTGTGTCAAATAGGCACCTGGCGCTTGTTGCATAAGCGCTGGTAGCTATTGTTTCAGTAGCATGTGGCGCGCAGTGCGCCCAGGTCCAGGATTTCCACTTCGCCGCGCTGCACGCGCAGCAGGTGCCGCGCCTCCAGGTCTTTGAGGATCTGGTTGGTGGTCTGGCGTGAGATCGCCAGCATCAGCGACAACTGCTCCTGCGAGATGGACAGCACACGGCGCGACTGGCCCTCGGCCGTCCATTGGCCGTAGCCCTCGGCCATCATCACCAGCCGCCTGGCCAGCCGCTGCGGGGCGGGCAGCAGGGCCAATTCCTCCATGGCCACAAAGGCGGTGCGCAGCTTGTCGGTGAGCAGCAGGGCCAGCGCATGCCAGTGCACCGGGTGCGCCTGCAGCCAGGCCTGCAGCCGTTCGTGCGGCACCTGCAGCAGGGTGCTGGCCTCGGCCGCATGGGCGTCGTGCGTGCGTGCGGAGCCGTCAAACACCGAGATCTCGCCAAACCAGTTGGGTGGTTCCAGCCGCGTGAGCAGCGCGGCGCGCGCCTCATTGGCCCGCCCGCCCGTACCCGAGATGCTGATCGCCCCGCGCACCACCGCGTACAGGCCACAGGGCGCGTCACCCCGCAAAAAGAGCACCTCGCCCGCCTGCAGCTGGCGCAGGTGCGCCATGCCGATCAGCGGCTGGGCAAAGTCCGCGGGCAGGTGGGCAAACCAGCGGCCGGACGCAAGGATGGGCAGATAGGCGGCGGGGTCGGTCATGCAGTCTGAACAGTGCGCAAGGCGCGTAGTGGAGGGCGGCGGGGGCCGGAGGAGGGTGGCCGGAGTAGGTCTTTTTGTCGTGTGCACGACAGACGCTGGCGTGGCCGCGGAGCGAGTATTGATGCTGCTCAAAAGAACACCCGGAGACACCCATGAAAACCCTGATCGACCACCTCTCCCAGTACGCCGATTACCACCGCGACCCGCGCAACATCCACACCCATTTTGTGGGCGTGCCAATGATCATGTTCGCCGTGGTGGTGCTGCTCTCGCGCCCCACGTGGATGGTGGGCGATCTGCCGGTCACCCCGGCCTTGTTCTGCGCACTGGCCAGCAGCGTCTTTTACTTTCGCCTCGATGCCCGCTTCGGCCTGACCATGGCCGCGCTGTTGGCAGCCATGCTGGCAGTGGCGCAATGGCTGGCCGTGCAGAGCATGGCCGTGTGGCTGGCCTCGGGCATCGGCCTGTTTGCGGTGGGCTGGGTGATCCAGTTTGTGGGCCACTACTACGAAGGCCGCAAGCCCGCCTTTGTGGACGACCTTGTGGGTCTGCTGGTCGGGCCTCTGTTTGTGGTGGCCGAGTGGGCGTTTGCCCTCGGCCTGCGCAAGGAAGTACAGGCCGCCATCGAAGCCCGCAGCGGCCCGGTGCGGCAGCGTACGGGCCAGGCGGCTGCGTAAGCACGCATCGCCTTCCGCCCCACTTTTTTCCTGTTCTTTTTGTTGTTGTCCGGGTTGCGGCACCAGGCCCACGGCGCCCTCGGGGTATGCCGTGGGCCGTGCTGTTTCTACCCGCATTGAATGGAGCGCGGCCGATTGCGGCCGCGTGCGCACATGAGTTTTGTGTCCGTGCTTCCCACCTTGTTGTTCATCGCCCTCGGGCTGGTCATGTTTGGTCTTGGGCTGTCGCTCACGGTGGGCGATTTCAAGCGCCTCATGCACCACCCGCGGGCCGTCGTGCTGGCCCTGGCGCTGCAGGTGCTGGTGTTGCCCGCAGCGTGTTATGCGCTCATCGTGCTGCTGGGCGTGGCGCCCATCTACGCGGTGGGGCTGATGCTGCTGGCAGCGTCGCCCGGCGGTGTGTCGGCCAATCTGTTCAGCCATCTGTTTGGGGGCAACGTGGCGATGAACATCTCGCTCACGGCCATCAACACCGTGCTGTCCATCGTGAGCCTGCCGCTCATCACCAACTGGGCCATCAACACCTTTGCGCACACGGGGCAGGTGGTGCCGCTGCAGTTTGGCAAGGTGGTCGAGGTGATCGTCATCGTGCTGGTGCCCGTGGTCCTGGGCATGGCGGTGCACCGACGCGCGCCGGCCTTCAGCGCGCGCATGGAAAAGCCCATGAAGATCTTCAGCGCCGTGGTGCTGGCCGCGTTTGCGCTGATTGCGATTGCCAAGGAATGGACAGCGCTGGTCGAATCCTTCGCGGGCATCGGTCCGGCCGTGTTGCTGTTCAACGCCATCAGCCTCGCGTCGGGCTACTACCTGTCGCGCGCGGCGGGGCTGGATAAATCGATGGCCACGGCCATCAGCTTTGAGATCGGCATCCACAACTCCACGCTGGCGATTTTTATTGCGTTGTCGGTACTGGGCAATTTCCAGCTGGCACTGCCTGCAGCCATTTACTCGGTCAGCATGTACGTCCTGGCCACGCTGTTTGGCACGCTGGTGCTGCGGCGGCAAGCCCAGGCTGCTGTGAAGGCGGTGCCCTAGTGGGGACCGTGACGGTGTTCAAGAGGGCAGTGCTGGCGGTGCTGGCCCTGGTGCTGCTGGCGCTGGCTGCGCTCTGGTGGGCGCTGCAGCAGCATCGATCGCTCGCCCCGTACGCGGACCTGCATTGGAAGGCGCCCGTTGGCAGCGGGCCGCCGGCGCCGCTGAAGGTGACTTTCCTCGGGGTTTCCACCGTGCTGCTGGACGATGGTGAAACGGCCTTGCTCACCGACGGCTTTTTCTCCCGCCCCGGCAAGCTGCAGACCTTCCTTGGCAAGGTGGAGCCCGACCTGCAGGCCATCGCCCAGGGCCTGGAGCGTGCCGGGCTGACCGGCAAGACGGGCAGGCTCGCAGCGGTGATCCCCGTGCATTCGCACTATGACCATGCCATGGATGCTCCCGAGGTCGCCCGGCGCACGGGCGCGTTGCTGCTGGGCTCGCCGTCCACGGCCAACGTGGGCCGGGGCGCGGGATTGCCTGAAGCGCAGATCCGCATCGCCAAGCTGGGGGAGCCCCTGCATTTTGGGCGTTTTACCGCCACGTTGTACCCCAGCCGGCATGCGCCCACCGGCTTCACCGGCGGCGAGATCACAGAGCCCTTGCACCCGCCTGTGCGTGCCAGCGACTACAAGGAAGGCCAGAGCTATGCGCTGCACATCGAGCATGGCGGCAAGACCTTGCTCATCGTGGGCAGCGCAGGCTTTGAGCACGGGGCCCTGCGGGGCGTGCACGCCGACGTGGTGATGCAGGGCATTGGCGCCCTGGGCCCGCGGCCCGAGAGCTACCGCGACGCGCTGTGGACCGAGGTGATTACCGCAGTGGGCGCGCGGCGCGTCATCCCTATCCACTGGGACGACTTCTGGCAGCCGCCCGGCCAACCCCTGCAGCCGATGCCGCCGCCGCTCGACGACTTTGATGCATCCATGGCCTACCTGCGTGCCCGGGGGAGCCGCGAGGGGGTGGAGGTGCGGCTGCCGCTGGAATGGCTGCCGATGGATGTGTGGGCCGGGTTGCCCCAGGGCCGTTGAAGGTAATCCTGCGGGTGTCAGGGAAGGCTCATCGCGCGCCGACGGGCACGTACGCCTGGCTGTGCTCGGCCAACCAGCGCTGCGAGAGGTCGGTGCCGTGCTGGCTGGGATGGAAGTCGCGCCGCAGGTACTCGCGCCAGGGGCGCCATGTCTCGCGCACCAGGCCGCCTTTGCCAAACAGCGTGCGCGCGGCACTGGACCAGGTGCGCCACTGCCACAGCGTGCCATCGCGGCGCAGGTTGCCCACCGTCTGGCGCAGCACATCGCCGAGAAAGACGATGGTGATGCGGCGAAACCAGGTGATGCGCCACTCGTGGTTGCCGCCCAGGGCTTGATAGATGTCGAAGGCGGTGTTCTTGTGCTCGGACTCTTCGGCGCAATGCCACTGCCACATGGTGGCCAGGCGCGGCTCCGCACCCTGCAGGGTCCCGGGGTGGGCCAGCAGCCATTCGGCCAGCAGGGCGGTGAAGTGCTCGTTGGCCGCGGTCACGGCCAGAGGGTGGCGCGGGTCGGCGCCGTCGAAGAGCTTCATGCGTTCCTGCGCACGTGCGGCCCATTCGTTGACCAGGCCTTGCTTTTCAAGGTGGCCATTGAACAGGGCGTGGATGCGGCGGTGCGTGGCCTCCTGCCCGATGAAGCCGCGCACCTCGTCCGCAAATTGCGCGTGTTGCTCGGGCGCCATGGCCTTGTGGCCGCCCTTCACCGCGTCGATAAAGAACTGCTCGCCCACCGGGAAACTCATCGACAGCGCGTTGAAGAACGCCGTGCGAAACGCGTCGCCACCGCACCAGTGGCGGTCAAACGGAGTCTCCAGGTCGATGAGCAGCCGGCGCACGACGAGTTCGGTCATGAAAGAATCTCCTGCAGCGCTTTGGCGCTGGTAAAAAAAGGGCATCTAGACGGCATTGGTACTTGGCCGTACCAGGGTGCCGCATCATGGATGGCGGGTGTGGTACTGTCAAGTACCTTTTGGTGAGAAGGGATCTGCGCGCTATGACTGCTGTTGAGGAAACCACCCCCGTTGGCACCCCGCCGCTGGTTGCGGAACACCGCGCCCGCCTGCTCGAGGGCATGGCCCGCGCCGTGGCCGCCAAGGGCTATGCCGACACCACGATCGCCGACATCGTGCGCGAGGCCAGCGTGTCGCGCCGCACGTTCTACGAACACTTTGCCGACAAGGCCGAATGCCTGACGGCGCTGTACGAATCGGCCAGCCGCAACGCGCTGGCGGTGCTGCGCGGCGCCATTGACCCGCAAAGCGACTGGCAGGCGCAGCTCGAGCAGGCGCTGTCGGCGTATTTCGGCGCGCTGGCCTGCAATCCGGTCTTGCTGCGCACGCTCTTCATCGAGATTCTGGGCCTGGGCATGCCGGGCCTTGCCGCACGGCGGCGGGCCAACCAGCAACTGGTGGACCTGATGCTGGAAGTGATCAACCGGCGCGCCGACAAAGATCACGGCGCGCCGTTGCACCCGGCCATGGCGATCGCGGTGGTGGGGGGCATTAATGAGATGGTGCTGCAGTCCATTGAACTAGGCCGAGCGGGGGAGTTGGCGGAACTGGTGGCGCCCTCGGCGGCCTTGCTGCGGGCGGCGGTGGCGGCGCAGGTGTGAAGGGCGCGCGCTGCGTGCCGGCGCGGGTCTGGTCAGCCCCTGACCTTATGCCGTGAAGGCGGCGCGAAAAGCGGAGTTGAAGGCCGATGCGGGAGGCCTGCTGAAGCCAGCCGGCACGCCAGACCACGCGCCAAAGGGAATGCGTAAACCCCGTGCTAAACGAAAGGCGCCAAACGCCTGCCGAAGTGCAGGCGTAAAAAAGCCCGCCGAAGCGGGCTAAGGCCCTGACAAATCCCCTCGATCTCTCGAATGTCGCAAAAGCCTTGGACTGAACGCATGCAGGGTATCACCCTGCCACGGATTTGACTACCTGGGGAACGCTAAGGAGCTGCTGCGCGATCGAGCGGCCATCGAGCGGTGCGAATGTGGAGCGATGGGGTGCCCGGTGAGCCTTCGGCAATCGCTGCCCCAGCCTTTTCAACGCTGCCGAGCGCCGGGTCTACGCTCCACGCCGCGCAATTCGTGAAGGGGATTCCAAGACCGCGGCAGCGAGGCCCTCAGCGCGGGAGATCCGCCAAGCCGGTGCAGCGGGCCATTTTTTCAATAAAAAAGGCCTCCAGCGCTTATTCCATAAGCGCAAGTAGCTCTTCTTTTAGTAGCAAAACCCTCATAGCCTGCTCTCCACGCTGTTGCGCATGGCCGCCTGCGCCACGGCGTCGAGCGCGCCGTCCACCACGGACTGCTCGGTCAGTACCTGCAGGGCCCCTTGCTGGAAGAGCCGGTCCAGCAGCCGCAGCGTCATCGACTGGGTGCGGCCGGACGCGCTGGTGAAGAGGAAAAGGTTGCCCTGCGAGCCGATCCAGGACAGCTGCGTGCGCTCCCACTGGCCGGCCACGAGCAGGTTCGCCCAGGTGCCGACAGCCAATGGGGGCAGTGCGGTGGGGTCGACGGCTGTGGGCTCCGGCGCCACTGCGGCGTTGACGGATTCGGGCGACTCCGAGAGGTCCATGTGGCCCGATTCGCGGGCCTCGGAGGGCGCGACCCACGGGTCGTCGTCGTCCAGCGGCGCGGGCTGGGCCAGGGCCGGCGCGTCCGCCACGGCAGCCGGGGGTGGGGCCGCTGCACGGGGCCCATGCTTGAAGGCCTGCTGGTGCAGTTGCATCAACAGCTCGAACACGGCCTCGGTGCGGGCCGCCGGGTAGTCGATGGACGCCAAGCCCTCGCGCAGCTTGGCCAACAGCTTGGGCAGCAGGCGGGCAAGGCGGCCGGTGTGGGCGCGGGTCAGCTGGGGCTGTGCGCTCCAGATCAGCGCGTCCACCAGCTCCTGATAACGGCCCGGGTCGGTGCTGCCGCTGGTGTCGGTCAGGCGCGCCTGGGCCACCACTTGCGCCCATGGGCCGAGCAGGAAGCGGGAGACGGCTTCGGGCACCTCGCCGATCTGGGGCAGCAGCCAGATCTCGCGCGAGATCTGGGCGGCCAGCAGGTGGCGCTGCTCGGCGTGCTGCAGTGCCTCGATGGCGCGCAGGCGCTCCTCTTTGCGCGCCTGGTCCTTCTCGGCCCACTTGGCGTGCAGCTGCTCCAGCACGTGCTCAAAATCCTGCGGCCCTTCGATGGTGGCGGTGGCCAGCGGGCCGGCGATGTTCATCAGCGACCGCATGAAGCTCTGAAACCCGGGCGCCTCGGTGCCGTTGAAGGCCAAGCTGCGGTCGGTGATGTCCTGCAGCAGCCGGCGCGCGGCGTGCTCCTTGTGGCTGAAGAAGCGGGGGTCGGCCAGCGCCAGCTGCATCAGCGCAGGCTCCAGCGCGCGGACGAATTGCTGCACGGGCCACATCAGCCGGGCGTCGCGCGCGATGTTGTCCACCATCAGCGAGACCACTTCCATGCTCAGCACCTCGCCCAGGCCGCCAGCGTGCCTGCGCGGTGTATGGGCCGCGTGGTCTGCACTGCCATCGCCTGCCTTTGACCGCTGGCTGCCCAGGCGCTCCATCATCCGGTCGACCTGGTTCATCTCCTGCAGCGCCTCGAAAGCGGCGGGCACGGTGGCGGCGAAATCCGGGGCAGGGGGGTCGATGGGGACGTCGATGGGGGGCAGCGGGTCCGGGTGATCGAACTCGCGGGCCAACGGGTTGGTGAAAGGCTCGGCCGGTCCGCGCCCAGGCGCAGCAGCGATTGGGGATGAAGGCGGTAGCGCGGCTTGGAACGGCAGCGCCTCCTCCATCAGCGCCGCGGGCTCGCTGAATTCGCCCAGCAGCAGGCGGCGCAGGCGGTCCAGCGTCAAGAGCGGGTCGGCCGAAGCCGCCGCTTCGGGCAGGTCGGTCTCGGACGCAAAGCCGGGCGATGCGCCGCCCGCAGCCGGGGCAACGTAGATCACCTGCCCATCGCCCTGGCGCATGGCGTAGCCCACGGGCTGCACACCGCTTTGTTTGAGCCGCTCGATCTGCGCCAGATACAGCGCGCGCAGTTCGTTGCCCAGCGCGTGGGCCAGCGGGCCCATCCAGTCGTGGCGCACTTGGGTGGTCACCTGCATCTGCGACACCAGGGCCTGCAACGCCTGCAAGAAGACTTCGGGCCGCAGCGGGTTGTGTTCGGGCTGAACGCGCGGCAGACCGAGCGCTGCGCACACCAGGGCGTCCAGGTCGGCCAGGGGCCCCTCCACGGCCGTGATCAGCACCTGCCGCGCGCGGGCACGCTCCACGCTTTCGTTGATCTGCGCCTCGTCCATCAGCTCCAGGTCGTCGAAGTGGATGCTGAACAGCGAGCGGGTGGGTTTCTCCTCGTGCTGCGCGGATTCTTCTGCCAGGGCCTTGCGCAGTGCGTCGGGATAACGCTCGGCCATCACAAAGGCCAGGCGTGACAGCTGCTCGCGCGCTTCGCGCAGGGCGTGGAGCTCGCCGGGCGTGCGCGCCTGGTCCTGGCGCGACTGCAGGGCCATGCGCGCAGCCTCGGCAATGTGCTCCATCTGGTGCCGGGCATCCGCCAGCACGCTGTGCACGATGCGTTGGTATGCCGCCGAATGGCTGTCAGAGGGGGCAGTGGCCAGCGGTGGGGTGGGTGTCATGGCCGTCGTGGTGGGTAAAGGGGGGCCTATGGCTGCCATCGTACGCGGCAAAAAGGGGGCCGAGGCCCCCTGTTGTCCCTTACTCCAAGCCCGCGTCGCCCGGAGTCAGTGTGCGTTAACCGCCGTGAAACTTGACCACCAGCGGCACGATCAGCAGGGCCACGATGTTGATGATCTTGATCAGCGGGTTGATGGCCGGGCCGGCCGTGTCCTTGTAGGGGTCGCCCACGGTGTCACCGGTCACTGCGGCCTTGTGGGCTTCGCTGCCCTTGCCGCCGTGGTGGCCGTCTTCGATGTACTTCTTGGCGTTGTCCCACGCGCCGCCGCCGGTGCACATGCTGATGGCCACGAAGAGGCCGGTGACGATGGTGCCCATCAGCAGCCCGCCCAGCGCCTTGGGGCCCAGGGCCAGGCCCACCACGATGGGCACGACCACGGGCAGCAGGCTGGGGATCACCATCTCCTTGATGGCGGCGGTGGTCAGCATGTCCACGGCCTTGCCGTACTCGGGCTTGGCCGTGCCTTCCATGATGCCGGGGATGTCGCGGAACTGGCGGCGCACCTCCACCACCACGGCGCCGGCGGCGCGGCCCACAGCCTCCATGGCCATGGCACCGAACAGGTAGGGGATCAGCCCGCCGATGAACAGGCCCACGATGACCAGGGGGTCCGACAGGTCGAACGTGATGGCGCGGCCGTAGCTCTCGAGCTTGTGGGTGTAGTCGGCAAACAGCACCAGGGCGGCCAGGCCGGCGGAGCCGATGGCGTAGCCTTTGGTCACCGCCTTGGTGGTGTTGCCGACGGCGTCCAGCGGGTCAGTGATGTCGCGCACGCTGCTGGGCAGCTCTGCCATCTCGGCAATGCCGCCTGCGTTGTCGGTGATGGGGCCATAGGCATCCAGCGCCACCACGATGCCCGCCATGGACAGCATGGACATGGCCGCCACCGCAATGCCGTACAAGCCTGCGAGCTGGTAGGCCGAGAGGATGGCCAGGCAGACAAAGATCACCGGCCAGGCGGTGGACCGCATCGACACGCCCAGGCCCGCGATGATGTTGGTGCCGTGCCCGGTGGTGGAGGCCTGCGCGATGTGCTGCACGGGCGAGTACTGCGTGCCGGTGTAGAACTCGGTGATCCAGACCAGCGCAGCCGTCAGCGCCAGCCCGGTGAAGCAGGCGCCAAACAGGCGCATCTGGCTGCCGCTGGCCAGGATGGAGTTGTCCGGCATGATCCACACCGTGACGAAGTAGAAGGCGATGAGCGACAGCACGCCCGCAATCGCCAGGCCCTTGTACAGCGCGGGCATCACGTTCTTCATACCCGGCGAGGCCTTCACAAAGAAGCAGCCGATGATGGACGCGATGATGGACACGGCCCCCAGCGCCAGCGGGTACACCACGGCGTTGACCGGGGCGCTCACCACCAGCAACGCGCCCAGAACCATGGTGGCGATCAGCGTCACCGCATAGGTCTCGAACAGGTCGGCCGCCATACCGGCGCAGTCGCCCACGTTGTCACCCACGTTGTCGGCAATCACGGCGGGGTTGCGCGGATCGTCTTCAGGGATGCCCGCCTCGACCTTGCCCACCAGGTCGGCGCCCACGTCGGCGCCCTTGGTGAAGATGCCGCCACCGAGCCGCGCAAAGATCGAGATCAGTGACGAGCCAAACGCAAAACCGATCAGCGGGTTGAGCAGCGTGGCCAGGTTGGCGGTGGGCGTGAGGTTGCCGTTGCCCGCCAGAAACCAATAGAAGCCCGTGACGCCCAGCAGGCCCAGCCCCACCACCAGCATGCCGGTGATGGCCCCGCCGCGAAACGCCACGTCGAGTGCTGGTCCGATGCCGTGCGTGGCGGCCTGCGCCGTGCGCACGTTGGCCTTCACCGAGACATTCATGCCGATGAAACCGCAGGCTCCGGAGAGCACCGCGCCCACCACAAAGCCCACGGCGGTCGTGCCGTCCAGAAAGATGCCGATGAGGATGGCCAGCACCACGCCGACGATGGCGATGGTCTTGTACTGGCGGGCGAGGTAGGCGGCGGCACCGGCCTGGATGGCGGCGGCGATCTCTTGCATGCGGGCGTTGCCGGGGTCCTTGGCGAGGATCCATCCCCGCGCCCAGATCCCGTAGCCCACCGCAATCAATCCGCAAACCAGAGCCAATATCAGGGGGGCAGTCAGCGCTGTAGTTCCAGCCATTCGTCACTCCTTGAAAATTCAGTCGCACGGAAGGAAACACAACGCAGGTCGGTGGTGCTTCCGCTGCGTTGCTTCCTCGTGCTCCCGGGCTGCTAACGCGCAAGGAGTCGATTGGCCAACAGGGCCAATTTACAGCCAAACGGTGACATGCAAGCGGGCAGAAAGGGGCGTGCACCTAAAATCAGGGTTAATCCCGACAACCGCAGGTTGCTTTGTCCCTTGAACGGACACGGCCGATTACAGCGTGCATCGTGGGTTACGTTCACTAACCACTATTCAAAGACATGTCCCTCAACAACGTCACCCCTGGCAAGAACATTCCTGAAGCGTTCAACGTGGTCATCGAGATCCCGATGAACGCCGACCCGATCAAGTACGAAGTGGACAAGGAATCCGGCGCGATCTTCGTGGACCGTTTCATGACCACGGCCATGCACTACCCGACCAACTACGGCTACGTGCCGCAGACCCTGTCGGGCGACGGCGACCCGGTCGATGTGCTGGTGATCACGCCGTACCCGCTGCACTCGGGTGTGGTGGTGCCCTGCCGCCCGCTGGGCATCCTGATGATGGAAGACGAGGCCGGTGTGGATGGCAAGGTCATCGCCGTGCCCACGTCCAAGATCCTGCCCATGTACGACCACTGGAAGACCATCGACGACGTGAACGCCATGCGCCGCAACGCCATCGCCCACTTCTTCGAGCACTACAAGGACCTGGAAAAGGGCAAGTGGGTCAAGGTCGTCGGCTGGGAAGGCATCGACTCCGCCAAGAAGGAAGTCACCGACGGTATCGCGGCCTACAAGAAGGCCAACAACGCCTGAGGCCCGGCGCCCGGCCGTCCATGCCGGGTTTGAAGCCAAAATGGCCGCCAGCGCTTGATCCATAAGCGCAAGTAGCTATCAAAATAAGAGCGCACAGCGATTTGGCTGTGCGCTTTTTTTTTTGGCCGCTTTGATGATCGTCGCGCTGCGGTCCGTGCCGTTGATCTCGTCCGCGGTCGCTCTTCCGCCACTCGCCACTCGGTATCCCGACCCGCCACCGACCAGCTGCTGAGCTCTCCCTGTCACGCCCGGGAAACATGCGCCCCCTAGCCTCGGGCGCTTTCATCCATTCAACGGCCTGACAGGGCGGGAGCAAACACATGGCAGGGCAACATCATTCCTGGCGGCATTTCGCCACCACCGTGGCGGCGGCGATTGCGATGGCCACTGCGCTCGCCGGCTGCGGCGGCAACGATGGCGATGGCGTGGATGGCGGCCGCGCACAGCCCATCGCATCGCTGCGCCTGCTGGGCAGTGCGTCGCTGCCCACGGGCACGGTGTTCGACGGTGTGGAATTTGGCGGTATCTCGGGCCTGGACCGTGCGGCCGACGGCAGCTACTGGGCCATCTCGGACGACCGCGGCGGCGAGCGTGGCACGCCGCGCTTCTACAACCTGGGCATCGACTACGACGCCAGCGGCGCCGTCAAGATCAAGATCAACCGCCAAGCCCACATGCTGCGCGAGGACGGCACGCCATTCCCCGCCAACGCCCGCACGGTCGACCCCGAAGCCATCCGCACCGCACCCGATGGCAGCCTGTACTGGGCATCGGAAGGCAACTGGAACGCCACCCCCGCCAGCCGCTTTCAGCCCTTTGTGCGCCAGATGACACGCGAAGGGCGCTTTGTGCGCGAATTCACGCTGCCTGCCATGTACCAGTACGCCGACAACACCACCGACGGCGCGCGCAGCAACAAGGTGTTCGAGGCCCTGGCCGTGTCGCCCGACGGCACGGTGTATGCCGCCAACGAAGACGCGCTGATCCAGGACGGCCCGCTCACCACGCTGCAGGCCGGCAGCGTCGTGCGCGTGACCGCCATCGACCCCACCACCGGCCAGCCCAAGGGGCAGTACGCCTATGCGCTGCCCAAGATCCCGGTGGATGCCGCGCCGGGCGCGCCTTTTGGCCCGGACAACGGCCTGTCAGACCTGCTGGCCGTGGGCAACGGCCAGTTCATCGCGGTCGAGCGCGCGTTTGCCTCGGGCGTGGGCAACACCGTCCGCCTCGTGTGGACCGAAATCACCAGCGCCACCACCGACGTGAGCCGCACGCAGCGCCTGGCGGGCGCCACCTACACGCCCATGACGCGCAAGGTGCTGCTGGAGATGCCGCTTACCTGGCAGGGCGTGAAGCTCGACAACATCGAAGCCATCACCTGGGGCCACACGCTGCCCAACGGCCACCGCACGCTGGTGCTGGCGGCCGACAACAACTTCACGGCCGACACGCAGGCCAACCAGTTCATCGTGCTGGAGGTGCTGCCGCAGTAGGGCAGGGGACCCAACCCTACAGAATGGGTGCCGTAGAAGCCCCCAGCGCTTGTTGGTTAAGCGCTTGATGCTATGAAATTGGTAGCAAAATGGAGTTGTGGAGCCCGTCGCTGTTGCTGCGCAACGGATGCCGAAACCGTGAAACACCTGAGACGAGATGCGGCCCCGGACTGATAGACTGGGTCAGCATTTTGTTACAAATGGCGGCGGGCCCGGGCACCGCCCTCTGAAGGGTGATTCATGAAAGTTTCCGATCTGCGCATCGGCGTCAAGCTGGGAGCAGGCTTCCTGCTGATGGTGCTGTTCACCACGCTGCTGGGCGTGATGGCCCTGGTCCAGATGTCGCGCATCCAAAGCAGTGCCGACAGCCTGGCCACCGACCTCTTGCCGACCGTGGCCCAGGTGGGCGAACTGCGGGTGCTGCTCAACCGCATGCGCCGCTCCGAAGGGGGCCTGGCCACCGCGCGCAATGCCGCCGAGGTGAAGGCGTTTTCCGAGCAGGTGCTGGCGCGGCACAAGGACGTCGAGCGCGTCGAGACTGCGCTGGAACCCCTGGCCGACACCCCCCGCGAGCGCGAGGCCTTCAAGCAGTACAAAGAGCGCAAGACCAAATACATCACGCTGCAGGCCGACCTGATCGAGGTGGCCAAGAACGTCGACTTCAGCACCACCGAAACCCATGACCTCACCGGCGACGCGCTGGGCATGCTCTACGCCGGCGAGTCGGAAACCGCCTTTGTGGCCACCGCCGAATCGCTGGGCGAATTGCAAAAGATCAACGCCGAGAACGCGGCGCAGGCCAGTGCCGATTCGCACAGCGTGTTTGACATGGCGCGCCTGTGGTTGCTGGGCACCATGGTGGCCTGCGTGGTGCTGGCCGCGCTGCTGGGTGTGGGCATCACGCGCTCGGTGACCGTGCCGGCGCGCCACGCCGTGCAGGCGGCGCGCAGCATTGCGGCGGGCGACCTGGCGGCCGATGTGCCGCCCGGCGGCCGCGATGAAATGGGCCAGCTGCTCACCGCGCTGGGCGCCATGCGTGACAACCTGTCGCATGTGGTGTCGGGCGTGCGCGGCAACGCCGAAGGCGTGGCCACCGCCAGCGCGCAGATCGCCTCGGGCAACCACGACCTGTCGGCCCGTACCGAGCAACAGGCCTCGGCACTGGAACAAACCGCAGCATCGATGGAAGAGCTCGGCTCCACCGTCAAGCTGAACGCCGAGAACGCACGCGCTGCCAACCAGCTGGCACTGAACGCATCGACGGTGGCAGTGCAAGGCGGCGACGTGGTGGCCGAAGTGGTTGAGACCATGAAGGGCATCAACAACAGCAGCAAGAAGATCGCAGACATCATCAGCGTGATCGACGGCATCGCCTTCCAGACCAACATCCTGGCGCTGAACGCCGCCGTGGAAGCCGCCCGCGCCGGCGAGCAGGGCCGCGGTTTTGCCGTGGTGGCCGGCGAGGTGCGCAGCCTGGCCGGGCGCAGCGCCGAGGCCGCCAAGGAAATCAAGGCCCTGATCAGCGCCAGCGTGGAGCGTGTGGAACAAGGCACGGCGCTGGTCGACAAGGCCGGTGCCACGATGACCGAGGTGGTCGGTGCCATCCGCCGCGTGACCGACATCATGGGCGAGATCAGCGCGGCCAGCGGCGAGCAAAGCCAGGGCGTATCGCAAGTGGGCGAAGCCGTCACGCAAATGGACCAGGCGACGCAGCAGAACGCGGCATTGGTCGAAGAGATGGCTGCCGCCGCCAGCGCGCTCAATGCCCAAGCCGGCGAACTGGTGAATGCGGTGGCCGTGTTCAAGCTGGATGCCGCAACGACCGCTGTGGCGCGCAGCGCGCCCGCAGTGCACGCACCTGTCGCAGCACGCAGCCCCACGCCCATCCCTGCGCCACCGGCCCGCCGGGTGGCTGCGCCTGCGGCTGCCAAACTGGGCGCTGCGCGCAGTGGCGCATCGGCGGCGCCAGCCAGCCAGCGCAGTGCGGCGCCTGTGGCGAGCCTGTCGGCCCCCAAGCCCGCTGCCAAGCCCACGGCCAAAGCAGCACCTGCGCCATCCACTGCCACGGCTGCGGGCGGTGATGACGATTGGGAGAGCTTCTGATTTCTGCGGTGTCTTGCTGGCACTGCGGGGATGCAATGGAGGGTAAGGGCCTCAATGGCCTCTAGCGCTTATTCCTATTGCCTTTGCAGCTATCAGGATAGGAGCAATTGAGGCTGGCGCGACGGTGAATGGGTTGCGTGCGGCCATGCCCGGCTCAGCCCATGGGCGCGTCCCCGTCGCCCACGGCGACCCTATCTGCCTGCCACCTGAGGGGTGCCCGCGTCGGGGCTTTGGAGAAGGCTGCAGGTACGCGCATCAGCCGGTGCTGAACCGCAGTCGCCGACCACCCCGGCTGGGCTGCCGACCACGCGCCGGGCAGTGACCACAACGCCCGCACGTGCGTAGCACCGCGCCCCGCTGGCAATCGTTTGGAACCCGCGGCACACCCTGGACGAAGTCCTTGTCCGACAGCGTTGAACGCCCGCAGACGGCGCAATAGCCCATCAAGGAGGCCTACAACCGAAGGACGGCAGCGCTCACCGAGCGCCTGCCAGCCCATCCACTGCAGGAGACCTCCATGAACCCATCGACCATTGAAGCCGTGACCCGTGACAACGACCTGTCCGAGCAGGCGCGCCGCGAACAGACCGCGCCGTTGCCTGGCCCCAACCTGCGCGACGACGGCGTCGTGCACACGGGTGCAGACCGCCCTGGCGCACAACTGCAAGGCGTCGCAGTCGGCGGCGGGGCAGTGGCCGGCGCTGCTGCGGGCGCAGTGGTGGGCACTGTCGTTGCAGGGCCTGCCGGCGCCGTCGTCGGCGGAGTGGTGGGCGCAGTCACCGGCGCGCTGGGCGGGTCGGCCGTGGCGCCCGCCCAATCTGACCCACCCAGCGAGGCCATCCCCGAGCCGCAGGAGCGCGAAGTGACCCGCTTTGGCGAGGTGCATCAGGAAGATCTGCGGCGCTGAATCGCCAGCTCCAGGGTGCGCCGCACGTTGGAGTGCGGCGTGCGGCCGACGACGGCTTCAGCTTGTTCGCCACCACCAAACTTTTCGCCAGGTCGGCGGCTGGCGACACGCCAGCAGGTTGGCTGTGGCTTGGCCCGGAGCATGGGTTTGAGAGAAAATGGGCCCTAGCGCTTATCCAGTAAGTGCTAGTAGCTATAAAAAAAATAGCAGATCACCCTAAAGCCGCATGTATGTCCGCAACGGCCGCCCACCGCGCAGGCAGGCCGCGGCCCGCTCAACGCTGCGGGTCTGGGAACATGATCTGCGAGCCCAGCACGCGGGGCCGCTGAAACGGCTGCCACACGGCGCCGGGCCCCTGCGGCTGCCCCAGCCGGTCGGCGACGGCCCACCAGGCGCTTGGGTTCAGGCCAATGCCAAAGTGGCTGGCGACCACCTCGATGTTTTCGGTGTGCGGGTTGTGCGCAGCGGGCGCCTGCACGCTGCCGCGCCAGGCCACCACGCCATCGCTGCGCGAGTAGATGCTGGTGGTGGGCACGGGCGGGGCTTCGGGCAGGTTGTAGTTTTCGGTCTCGCGCTCGATGCTGCGGCCGCTGGCCAGCTGGTACAGGCGCCAGGCGTTGGTCGAAGTGTGGTGGCCCGCAAATGGCGTGCCCAGCGTGATCACGCAGCGCACGCGCTCGGGCATCTCCTTGGCCAGTTCGCGCGCGTACACGCCGCCCAGGCTCCAGCCCACCAAACTCACCTTGCTGCCGCTTGCCTCATGGGCAGCTTGCAACTGGCGCTTGGCGGCGTCCAGCACGCCGTCGCGCGGGCCCAGGTTCAGGCCCTGGCCCCAGCCTTCGGTGTGGTAGTTGCGGGATTCAAGATAACGACGCAGCGGCGACGTGGTGACATCGCCCGCGGTGAGGCCCGGGAAGACGATCACCGTGTGGCCGTCGCCCTTGGGGGCGCGCTGCAGCACGGGCCAGGCCGGCAGCACCGCCCCAAACTCCCAGGGCGCCCGCAACTCCAGCGCCAGCAACGGCAGGCTCGGGGGCGGAAAGTGGTGGGGGTCGGTTTCTTTCTTCTGGCTGAAAAAGGGCATCACGGCGTCATTCAAAAGCGGGGAAGGGTGCGGCCGGCGGGGCGGCTTTGCACGGTAGCAGTTTTTTGTGCGCGAACGCCGGGCGGGAATGGAGCTAGCTCTCCAATTCAACCGTGGGCGCCAGGGGGTAAGCGCTGGGGCACGCCTCGGCAGCGAAGGCGCGCGGGACAGCCTCTCACGCGCTCGTTGCCATCGGGGCACCCGGGATGCCCGCACTGTCCAGACGCAAGTACATGCGCCGTCGGCCTACGCGGGGCGACAGCGCACGCTGGTATCAATCCGTCAGCGTGCGGCTGTGCAGCGGCGGGTGAGCTGCCCTCGTTGCCGCCATCGATGGCGATGGCGTGGACCGCGCGCGCCGCGGCGCAGTGGCGATGAAGGCCTGCCACAACGCTCTGTGCCGACGCGGTTTCCACAGCTAAAAAACACCGTCAACCCGAGGAGACAGAGAACATGAATCAGCTGAAGATCTCAACCCGACTGGCCGCGGCGTTTGCCGTCATGGTGTTGCTTCTCATCGCGCTGGGGGCGGTGAGTTTGGCCCAGTCGGCCAGCCAGCGTGCAGAACTCAAGGACGTCATCGACGCGCGCATACCCATCACAAGATCCTTGGGGACGTTGGCGGATCGCGTGAACGTGCAGGCTATTCAGTTTCGCAACCTGGCGCTGTTCTCCACCGACACGGTGACCCGATTTGCCCGGGACCAGATTGCGGCCGCCAGGACCAGCACGGCAGAGCAATACAAGACGCTCGACACCCTCATCAATTCGCCCAAGGGCGAAGACATACTGGCCCGCATGCAACTGCGGCGCGCCGAGTTCGTCAAGGTGGGGGACCAATACCTGGCGTTGATCCAGCAGGGTCAAAAGGACGAGGCCATCAAGCTGCTGGAGGAGCAGTTTCGCCCGGTGCAGCTGGCCTACCAGGCCACGATTCAGGAGCAGGTGGAGTTTCAAGCGCAAATCACGGTGGCGGCTGGCCAGCGGGCCGAAGCTGCGGCCCATGCGCTGGTGCGCAATGTGCTGATCGCGAGCGCCATTGCGATTGCGATGGCGGTCTTTCTGGCGATCTCGATCATCCGGTCGATCACCCGACCCCTGGCGCAGGCCGTCGAAGCGGCAGACCGCGTGGCCAGTGGCGACCTGAGCGGGCAGATCGTTGTCCAGTCCCAGGACGAAACCGGCCATCTGCTCAGTGCGCTGCAGCGCATGCAGCAAAGCCTGGTCAACACCGTGAGTTCCGTGCGCAGCAATGCCGAGGGCGTGGCCTCGGCCAGTTCGCAGATTGCCTCGGGCAACAACGACCTGTCGGCCCGCACCGAGCAGCAGGCCTCGGCACTGGAGGAAACCGCAGCGTCGATGGAAGAGCTCGGCTCCACCGTCAAGCAGAACGCCGACAACGCGCGGGCAGCGAATCAGCTGGCGATGAGCGCATCCACCGTGGCCGTACAGGGCGGTGACGTAGTGTCCGAAGTGGTCGAGACAATGAAGGGCATCAACGAAAGCAGCAAGAAGATCGCAGACATCATCAGCGTGATTGATGGCATCGCTTTCCAGACCAACATCCTTGCGTTGAACGCGGCCGTGGAAGCCGCGCGTGCGGGCGATCAAGGGCGTGGCTTTGCGGTGGTGGCCGGCGAAGTGCGCAGCCTGGCCGGGCGCAGCGCCGAGGCCGCCAAGGAAATCAAGGCCCTGATCAGCGCCAGCGTGGAGCGGGTGGAGCAAGGCACTGCCTTGGTCGACAAGGCCGGCGCCACGATGACCGAAGTGGTCACAGCCATCCGCCGGGTCACCGACATCATGGGCGAGATCAGTGCGGCCAGCAGTGAACAAAGCGCGGGCGTGGGCCAGGTCGGCGAAGCCGTCATGCAGATGGACCAGGCCACGCAGCAGAACGCCGCGTTGGTCGAAGAGATGGCTGCCGCCGCCAGTGCGCTGAATGCGCAGGCCGGCGAGCTGGTGAATGCGGTGGCCGTGTTCAAGCTCGATGCCAGTGCCGGCAACACCACCCGCGCCCAGGCCGCGGCACCTGCACCATCGTTCGCACACCGGGCGCCGGTGCCGGCACCGGCCTATGCCGCCACACGCAGCGCCTTGCCCCAGAGCGCTAGCAGCGCCATCGGTGGCAGCAAGACCGCCGCCAAGTCGCGGGCCAGCTTGTCCGCCCCAAGGCCCGACGCCAAAGCCCCGGCAGCCAGCAAGCCTACCGCGCCAGGCCCGGCCCCTGCGCCCGCCAAGGGCGGCAACGATGAGGACTGGGAAAGCTTCTGAGGGGACCGCTTCGGTTGCGGACAAAAACAGGGGTAAAAATAGCCTCTAGCGCTTGTCCAATAAGCGCTGATAGCTATCAAAAACAAAGCACGGTGAAGGTCCGCCTCCAGCGTGCTTTTTGTTGCGTGCAACCCACTTTGCCGCCGGACCGCCGTGAAACCCTGCGGGTCAATAGAATGCATGCTTATTAATCGGTCGATAATCGACCCCGTGTTTGACACCCCATCAGGCGCTATGCCGCGTGGCCGCCGTGGCGCCAAGTGAGCCGCCCGGCAATCGCAAAGGCTGGTCTGTCACCAGACAACAGCCCTTCTTCTCCCCCGAAACAGTCCCATGAACCATCTCAAAATCGGCGCACGCCTGAGCCTGGCGTTTGCCCTTGTGCTCCTTATCACTGCGGCCATCGCGGCGCTGGGCGTCTGGCGGCTGGGGGTTTTGAAGGACGCGAGCGTCCAGATTGCCACCACCGAGATGGAGCGCAATGCGCTGGCGCAGGACTGGAAGGCGGCCATCGACCTCAACTGGGTGCGCGCGTCGGCCTCGCTCAAGGCAACGGACGCGGGCTACATCGAATCGCTTGCGGCAGATATGACGGCGACCTCGCAGCGGGCGAGCGTTGCGCAAAAGAAGCTCGAAGGCTTGAGCGATGGCGCAGCGGAAAAAGCGCTGATGGACCGCATTGCCACCGCGCGTTCTGCCTATGTGGGCGCGCGCGCCAAATTGCTGGAGCGCAAAAAGGCGGGTGAAGATGTTTTTGCCCTGGTGGACAGCGACCTCAAGCCCCTGGCCAACAACTACCTGACGGCGCTGGCCGACATGGCCGACCACACCCACAAGCAGCTCGGGCAGTTCGGGCAGCTCAACATCCGCACGGCGGTTGCGAGCCAGTGGGCGCTGGCGCTTGGTGCGCTGGTGTCGATGGTGCTCGGTGCGGTGTTTGCGCTGTGGACCGCCCGCTCCATCGTGGGGCCCGTGCGCCAGGCCGCGCAGGCGGCGGGCGAAATCAGCCGCGGGAACCTGTCTTCGCGCATTCATGCGGAGGGCAGGGATGAACTGGCGCAGCTGCTGCGTTCGCTGGCCGAAATGCAGCACAACCTGTCGGGCATCGTCGGGCAGGTGCGCTCGGGCTCCGAAAACGTGGCCGCGGCTTCTTCCGAGATCGCCCAGGGCAACAACGACCTGAGCGCCCGCACCGAGCAGCAGGCCAGCGCGCTGGAGGAAACCGCTGCGTCGATGGAAGAACTCAATTCCACCGTGCGCCAGAACGCCGACAACGCCCGCCAGGCCAATCAGCTGGCGCTCAGTGCATCCGCCGTGGCCGTGCGGGGCGGCGATGTGGTCAGCCAGGTGGTGGGCACCATGAAGGGCATCCAGGACAGCAGTCGCAAGATCACCGACATCATTGGCGTGATCGACTCCATTGCGTTCCAGACCAACATCCTGGCGCTCAACGCCGCGGTGGAGGCGGCGCGTGCGGGCGAGCAGGGCCGGGGTTTTGCGGTGGTGGCCACCGAAGTGCGCAGCCTGGCGGGCCGCTCGGCAGACGCCGCCAAGCAGATCAAGGCGCTGATCAGCGACAGCGTGGAGCGCGTGGGCACAGGCACTGCACTGGTCGACCAGGCCGGCGCCACGATGGCCGAGGTCGTGGGCGCCATCAAGCGCGTGACCGACTTGATGGGCGAGATCAGTGCCGCCAGCACCGAACAGAGCCAGGGCGTGAGCCAGGTGGGCGAGGCCGTGACGCAGATGGACCAGGCCACGCAGCAGAATGCCGCGCTGGTCGAAGAAATGGCCGCCGCCGCCAGCAGCCTGAGCAGCCAGGCGCAGGCGCTGGTGAACACGGTGGCGTTTTTCAGGCTCTCCGCGGCTTGATCCGCTTCATTTGCTGGAGCGGATGGGCCCTTGGCGTGATCGTTGGCGCGCCTACTCGCACATTTGCCTATTCGCCCGTCGCTGAGCCGTGCCCAAGCCCGCGCCCACGCCCACGCCCACTCCGGCGGCGACGGCCTTGTATGGACGGATCAATCGCTCGGCTGATCAGGCCGTGGCCTTGAACGGGCTGCGCGCCTGCAGCTCGCTCAGGTAGTCCTCCACCCCGGCGCCTTCGCGCTGCAGGAACCGCTCCACCGCCTCGGCAAAGGCCGGGTGCGCCAGCCAATGGGCGCTGGTGGCCTGCACGGGCAGCAGCGCGCGGGCCATTTTGTGCTCGCCCTGCGCGCCGCCTTCGAAACGGGCCACGCCCTGGTCGATGCACCACTGCAGCGGCTGGTAGTAGCAGGCCTCAAAGTGCAGGCAGTCCACCCGCTCCAGCGCACCCCAATAGCGGCCGTAGGCCACCATGTTCTGGTCATTTTGGCCGCCAGCGCTGGATGGATAAGCGCCAATAGCTATCAAACTGGTAGCAATCGGCTGGCCGCCGCGCTCGGCCACAAACAGCAGCCAGGCCTCGGGCATGTGCGCCGCCATGCGCGCGAAGAAATCCCGCGTGAGGTAGGGCGGGTTGCCATGTTCGAGGTAGGTGCGCTCATAGCAGCGGTAGAAGAAATCCCAGTCAGCCGGGGCGATGTCCGCACCGCGTGCCCAGCGGAAGCTCACCCCAGCCTCGGCCACGCGGCGGCGCTCCTGGCGGATCTTCTTGCGCTTGTCCTGGGCCAGGCTGGCAAGGAAGTGGTCGAAGCTGGTGAAGGTTTGTCCCGAGCCGCCGCCGTGCCGCCCCAAGGCGGCGAGGGCCCCCTCGGGGGGCAGCGAACCACGCGCAGCGGGGAGCGTGGGGGCCACGTTCTCGCCGCCGCCGGGCCGCCCCAAGGCGGCGAGGGCCCCCTCGGGGGGCAGCGAGGACACGCCAGTGCCGAGCGTGGGGGCCACATTCTTCCAGTGGAATTGCACCGTGTGGCGCAGCATCAGTTCTTGCTGCGCACTGGTCAGCACATCGTCGTCGCTGGCAAACAGGATGTGCACGGACGACACGTTCTCCTCTTCACACCACTGGCACACGGCCCGCACCAGCAGGGCGCGCGCTGCGTCGTCGCGTGCGAGCAGGCGGGTGCCGGGCACGGGGGTGAAGGGCACGGCCACCACGGCCTTGGGGTAGTAGGGCACGCCGTGCTGCTCGTAGGCGCTGGCCCAGGCCCAGTCAAAAACATATTCGCCGTACGAATGGTTCTTGAGGTACAGCGGGCAGGCGGCAATCAGTGCGTCGCCGTCCCACAGTGTCATGAAGCGCGGCGCCCAGCCGGTGCGCGGCGTGGCGCTGCCGCTTTCGTGCAGGGCGGCCAGGTATTCGTGCCGCATGAAGGGCGTGGGGTGGCTTTGGCGGGCCAGCAGCGCGTTCCAGGCGGCGGCGTCCACGTCGAGCGGAGACGCGAGTACGCGGGCGATAATGGCGGCTTCCTCAGCCATGCACTCTCCCGTGCCGCCGACCGTTGCGCGGGCCTGCAATGGCGGTATCCAACCCGGCCACCAGGGCCGCCTTCAGTTCCATGACGCTCTCCATTTGCACTGCGCAGCTCAACTTTGTGGTGGGCGATATGCCCGGGAATGCGCAGAAGATCATTGCCGCGGCGCGCGAGGCCTACGCCCAGGGCGCGCGGCTGCTGCTGACGCCTGAACTGGCGATCTGCGGCTACGCGGCCGAAGACCTGTTCATGCGCCCCGCCTTCATTGCGGCCTGTGATGATGCCGTGAAAACCGTGGCCCGCGAGACGGCAGGGTTGAAAGGCCTGGCCATCGTGCTCGGGCACCCGCAGGCCGTGGCGCCCGATGCGCCTGCATTCAGTGCCTGCTTCAATGCCGCCAGCGTGCTGCGCGACGGGCAGATCGAGCAGACCTACGCCAAGCGCGAGCTGCCCAACTACCAGGTGTTTGACGAGCGCCGGTACTTTGTGGCCGGCGACAAGCCCTGCGTGTTTGAGGTCGAAGGCCTGCGCGTCGGTGTGCTGGTCTGCGAGGACGCCTGGTTTCCGGAGCCCGCGCGCGATGCGGCGGCCGCGGGTGCGCAGTTGCTGGCGGTGATCAATGCGTCGCCGTTCCATGTGGGCAAGAGCTCCGAGCGCGAAACCACGATGCGCGAGCGGGTGACCGAAACGGGCCTGCCGCTGGTCTATGCCCATTTGGTGGGCGGCCAGGACGAAGTGGTGTTCGAAGGCCGCTCGTTCGCGCTCGACGCCGACGGCTCGGTGGCCGGCCGCGGGCCTGCTTTTGAAGAAAAACTGGTGTTTGCGCAGGTCCAGCAAGCGCAAGGCGCTATCAAAATAAAAGCAATCGTCGATCCAGAGAAAAGCTGGGAAGCCGACCTGTGGAATGCGCTGGTGCTGGGCGTGCGGGACTACGTGGGCAAGAATGGTTTCCCCGGGGCGGTGCTCGGGTTGTCGGGCGGCATCGATTCGGCCCTGGTGCTGGCGATTGCGGTGGACGCGCTGGGCGCCGACAAGGTGCGCACGGTGATGATGCCCTCGCCCTACACGGCCGACATCAGCTGGATCGATTCGCGCGACATGGCCACGCGCATGGGCGTGCGCTATGACGAGATCTCGATCAAGCCGCAGTTCGAGGCTTTCAAGGCTGCGCTGGCGACAGACTTTGTCGGCCTGCCCGAAGACACCACCGAAGAGAACCTGCAGGCGCGCATCCGCGGCACGTTGCTCATGGCACTGTCCAACAAGTTCGGCTCCATCGTCCTGACCACGGGCAACAAGAGCGAAATGGCCACCGGTTACTGCACGCTGTATGGCGACATGGCAGGCGGGTTTGCGGTAATCAAGGACGTGGCCAAGACCCGCGTGTTTGACCTGGCGCGCTGGCGCAACGCCAACGACCCGTACGGCACGGGCGCCAATCCGATTCCGGAGCGCATCATCACGCGCCCGCCCAGCGCCGAGCTGCGCCCCGACCAGAAAGACCAGGACAGCCTGCCGCCCTACGAGGTGCTCGATGCCATCGTCGCGCGCTACATGGAAAACGACGAGCCGATCGAATCCATCATCGCCAGCGGATTTGAGCGCGCCGATGTGGAGCGCGTGACGCGGCTGATCAAGCTCAACGAATACAAGCGCCGCCAGGCGCCCGTGGGGATTCGCGTGACGCGCCGCAGCTTTGGCAAGGACTGGCGTTACCCTATCACCAGCAAGTTTCGGGCTTGAAATGGCGCGACGACGGCTACTTTTGAGCTACTGGGGGGCTTCGGCCACCTCTCGCGCTGCGTGCAAGTGCGAACGCTTTGAGCGCCTTAGGCGCCTGCAACCGCCGATGGGTCTTTGCGCAGCAGGCTTGTACTGCCGGCCTGGTCAAGAACCAGCGGCCGTGTGATCGGCCCAGAGAACTGATACCGTTGTGCAGCGCCAGCCCCCAGCCTTTTTAATTTTTTCCATATCCACAGGAGACCCGCCATGAAAATGATCACCGCCGTCATCAAGCCCTTCAAGCTTGAAGAAGTCCGCGAAGCCCTGGCCGAGTGCGGCGTCACCGGCCTCACCGTGACCGAGGTGAAGGGTTTTGGCCGCCAGAAGGGCCACACCGAGCTGTACCGCGGCGCCGAATACGTGGTGGACTTCCTGCCCAAGGTGAAGGTCGAGGTGGTTGTGAAGACCGAAGACGTGGACCGCTGCGTGGACGCCATCGTGAACGTGGCCCGCACCGGCAAGATCGGCGACGGCAAGATCTTTGTGACGGCCGTGGAGCGTGTGGTGCGCATCCGCACCGGTGACCTGGACGACGCTGCGGTCTGAGGCTGCGGGCTGGCTGGCGAGTGTTCTCGCCACCCAAAAGTAACGGGGCGGATTTCCGCCCCTTTCTTTTTTTGTTCTCGGGTACGGCGGGCCTTCCCCGGGCCCTGTCGTTTTGGCCGTGTTGTGCGACCGGGCCGCTCAGATCACCGCGCGCAGCGTCACCTGTGTCTGGTCGGGCCCTGCAGACTGGACCAGGGTGCACAACAGGTCCTCGGCATCGGTGGATGCATGCAGCAAGCCCATCTGCCATTCGCCCATGAACCCGCTGGCCACGCTGTGGTTCAGAAAGCCCATCAGCGCGTCGTAATAGCCCGCGACATTGAGCAGCCCGAGCGGCTTGTCGTGGTAGCCGAGCTGGCGCCAGGTCCACACTTCAAACAACTCCTCGAACGTGCCGATGCCGCCGGGCAACGCCAGAAAGGCATCGCTGCGCTCGGCCATCAACGCCTTGCGCTCGTGCATGGTCTGCACGATGTGCAGCTCGTCGCACAGGCGGTTGGCCAACTCCTTGTCCACCAGCGCCTGCGGAATCACCCCCACCACACGGCCGCCAGCCAGGCGCGTGGCCTCTGCCACCGTGCCCATCAGGCCGCTGCGGCCACCGCCGTAGACCAGCTGGCCGCCCTGGCGACCGATCCAGTGGCCCACGGCTTTCGCCGCGTCGGCAAAGGCCGGGTTCTCGCCGGGGCGCGAGCCACAGTACACACACACGGAAAAAGCGGGTTCAGCCACGAATAAAAATCCTTTGAAAAACCGCAGCGCCCCAGATCCCCGCGCACAGCAGCAGGGCCAGCAGCACGGCCGCGCTGCCCATGTCCTTGGCGCGCTTGGACAGGTCGTGCCACTCGGGGCCAATGCGGTCGATGGCGGTTTCGATGCCGGTGTTGAGCAGTTCCACGATCATCACAATGAGTACGGAGCCAGCAAGCAGCGCCACCTCGACCCAGCTGCGCCCCAACCACAGCGACACGGGCAAAAGCACTGCGGCGGCGATGGCCTCCTGGCGGAATGCCTTCTCGCCCCAGCCTGCGCGCAGCCCCTCGAGTGAATAACCGGCAGCGTGCCAGATGCGGTTCAGGCCCGACCGGGCCTTTTGTGGGTTGGCGGGAGCGTGGGGCTCAGGAAGGGGAGTGGACATGGTGAACACATTCTCTCGCAGCCGCATGACAGCTGCGGCGCGCTGCACGTCGCCCGGCGCTATTTTTTCGGGAGCTCGTAGTGCACCAGGCGCGTGCCCGCCAACGCGTCGTGCCAGAACTGGCGCTCGGGGTGAAAGCGGCTCAGGATGGCCCACACAGCCACCCAGCCACCCAGCAGCACAAGGACTTCCAGCACCGGTACCCCAAACAGGTAAGCCGCCAGCGGCGGCAAAAACCACACCCAGCTGAGTACGTAGCGCAGCAAGGCGCGGGCCTGCGTGATGGGTTTCCCGGCGGGGTCGACCACGCGGATGAGCCAGGTCTTTTGCGCCAGCGTCTGGCCCTTGGCCCAGAACCACGTGAAGTAGATGCCGAAGACCACGAACAGAAAGGCTTGCAGCGCGTGGCGGTTGTCCATGGCGTTGCGCGTCTGGCTCAGCGTACCGAAAAGGTAGCCGGCGATAAAAACGACCCCGAACATGAGCATGCCTTCGTACAGCCAGCAGGCCATGCGCCGCCAGAGATTGGGCGTGATGCTGCGAAGGGGTGGGGTGCTGGCGGCGTCGGCCTGCGGTGAGGTGGCAGGTGAAGAGTCGATCATCCGGATAACAAGGCAGGCCGGGCCGGCGGGCGGCCCGGTTATTGAGGGTACAAACCGGAATTATCGGGCGTGACAGGCGCTGGGGCAGCAGCCGGGCTTTCAGACGAACCACTGCCCAGGGGGGGCAGCGCTGCGGGCACGGCGACGGGCACCGAGACCGGCGTGGTTTCTACCGTGCTGGAAGACGACGTGGCTGCCGAGCTTGGTGCAGCGGGAGCACCAGATGAGGGCACAGGGGCCGCCACCCGCGGAGAGTTGTCGGCCACGGGAGGAATCTTGGGCACGTTGGGGCGCGCCGGGTTGGCTTGGGTCGCTGCGGGGACCTGGGCCAATTTCTTCGGAGACACGGGCTGGAGGGCTGTCGCCGCCCCCTTGGGCTTGGGCGCGGCACGGGCTGCCAGGGACAGGCGCTCTTCCTCGGACAACGCCTGGTAAGCCTCCCACTGGGCGCGTTTGTCGTCGCCCGCCAGCCGATTGGTGACGGCGTAGTTGAGCCGGGCTTGGTTGCGCTGCTGGGCACTCAGGCTCGCCCAGTCCGTCATGCGCTCGTGAAACTTGGTTTGCTCTTCGGGCGGCAGGCTCGAAAAATTACCCGCCAGCGCCACCCACCGGCGCTTTTGTGCTTCGCTAAGAAGCGCCCAGCGCTCGGCCAGGGGGTAGAGCGCCAGCTTTTGGGCCCGGGTCAGGGTCTCCCAGCCAGGGCCGGTCTCTATCTGGGGGGCTGCCAATGCACCATACCCGCTGGGCGCGCGCGCGTTGTTGGGACTGGCCACCGCAGCCTCTGCACCCGCAGGTACCAGTGTGCCGGGCGCCATGCGCATCTGCACGAGCACCTGACCGCCGACCACTGCGAGCACGCCCAAGAGCGCCAATGCCAGCACGAAGGCTGGCAGGGCGGGGGAAGCGTCAGAAGGGCTTGGGTGCATGCAGGACGGTGTTGTCGATACCCAAAAAAGCTTAGTTCGACTGTGCAGAGGTCTTGAGGAATTGTACGAAGCCAGGGTCCGAATATGCCTCAGGGGGCAAATCGTCCGTGAGCAACGCGGCGTCGACTTCGGCCACGTCGTTGGCGCTGCTTTCGTCTTGCGCGATGTTGATCATCACCAGACCGACCACCAGGGCCATCAGCGGTACTGCCGACACCAGGGCGCTCCACCAGCCGCCGCCTTCGCTACCGCCACGGCCCAGCGTGGCGCTGCCGCCGGCATTCACGGTCACCGGCGCCGCGATGCGCACGGGCGCCACCGACTTCTTTCGCTTGGCAAGTGCCTGCATGCGCGACGCGCGCAAACGCTCGGAAATATCGTAGGCAAGCTCGTCCGTGCCGCTGGACAACCGCGCAGTCACGCGCAGCGCAAAGCGGTCTGCAGCGTCCTGTGCGGATGTCGATGGGATCTGTACAGTGTTCATAGCTCGATTCCTTTGGCTTTCAGTGCCTTGCTCAAGGTTTGTATTGCACGAAAACAGTGCGTTTTGACACTGCCTTCCGAGCAACCCATGGCGGCTGCCGTTTCTGCTACATCCATTTCTTCCCAGTAACGCATGAGGAACGCTTCCCGTTGACGTGGCGGAAGCTCGGCGATCTGCGCTTCAATTTCGTAGAACACCTGGGCCCGGCGGGTCAGGTCTTCTGCGCTCTCGGCCCTTTCGCTGCCCTCAGGGCCGGAGTACGCCTCGAGTAGATCAAAATCCATGCCATCTTCGCCGGGCCCTTCGAAGTCGCTCATGCTCGAAAACAGTGCATTGCGGGTTTTCTGCCGGCGAAACCAGTCCAGCGTGCAGTTGGACAGGATGCGTTGGTAGAGCATGGGCAGCTCGGCGGCTGGCTTGTCGCCATAGTGTTCCGCGAGCTTGAGCATGCTGTCCTGCACGATATCAAGAGCCGCTTCCTCATTGCGCACGTGATAAAGCGAACGCTTGAACGCGCGCTTTTCTACACTTTTGAGGAAGTCGGAGAGTTCTTGTTCGGTGGCCAAGACAGGGTAGTCCGGGAGAATTCGGCGCCGCAGTGGCCACAAAAATGTGGCCGTCCGGCACGCTGAGCCGCTGATTATCGCATCCGCAGGTGTTTTTTTCGGCGCGCTACCGCTTTACATGTGTTGCAGTGCGATAATCGCCGCTGCAATTCAAAAGGCAAACGGGTCACGGTCCGGCGCGGTAATCATCCCGCCAATGTCCTTGGCCTCAAGTTCCAAGCTGGCTTCACAAGAGCTCATGCGAGGAGCACCCAAGGTTTTTCGTCAGAGAAATTCACAAAGGTTGATCATGGAAATCTCCAAGGCCGAAATCACTTCGGCGGCCGCTGCTGCGCAGGGCAACACCAATTCTCCAGCACCCGGCTCGCAGGACCTCATGGGTTCTGAGATCCTCATCAAGTCGCTTCAGGCTGAGAACGTCCAGTACATCTGGGGCTACCCCGGCGGTGCCGTTCTCTACATCTACGACGCGCTCTACAAGCAAGATACCATCCAGCACGTGCTGGTCCGGCACGAGCAGGCGGCAGTCCACGCCGCCGACGGCTATGCCCGCGCGACGGGCGAAGTGGGCGTTGCGCTGGTGACCTCCGGCCCTGGCCTTACCAATGCGGTCACCGGCATCGCCACGGCGTACATGGATTCGATCCCCATGGTGATCATCTCCGGCCAGGTGCCTACGCCCGCCATCGGGCTCGATGCCTTCCAGGAATGCGACACCGTCGGCATCACCCGCCCCATCGTCAAACACAACTTTCTCGTCAAGGATCCACGCGATCTGGCCATGACGATGAAAAAAGCTTTTCATATTGCCCGCACCGGCCGCCCCGGCCCCGTTGTGGTGGATGTGCCCAAGGACGTCTCCTTCAAGAAGGTGCCTTACAGCGGCTACCCGTCGAGCGTCGAAATGCGCTCGTACAACCCGGTGAAGAAGGGCCACGGCGGCCAGATCCGCAAGGCGCTGCAACTGCTGCTGGCGGCCAAGCGCCCGTACATCTACACCGGCGGTGGCGTGCTGCTGGGCAACGCCACTAACGAGCTGCGCACGCTGGTTGACATGCTGGGCTATCCAGTCACCAACACGCTGATGGGCCTGGGTGCCTACCCGGCCAGTGACCGTAAGTTCCTGGGCATGCTTGGCATGCACGGCACCATCGAAGCCAACAACGCGATGCAGAACTGCGACGTGCTGCTGGCTGTGGGTGCGCGCTTTGACGACCGCGTGATTGGCAACCCCAAGCACTTCGCGCAGAACGACCGCAAGATCATCCACGTGGACATCGACCCGTCGAGCATCTCCAAGCGCGTGAAGGTCGACATCCCCATCGTCGGCGACGTGAAGGATGTGCTCACCGAGCTGATCTCCATGATCCGCGAGAGCAGCACCCGCCCCGATGCAGGTGCGCTCGCCGCGTGGTGGGACACCATCGAAGGCTGGCGCAAGCGCGATTGCCTGAAGTACAGCATGGGCAGCAGCGACGTCATCAAGCCGCAGTACGTGGTCGAGACGCTGTGGAACATGACCAAGGATGCGGACACCTACATCACATCCGATGTGGGCCAGCACCAGATGTGGGCCGCGCAGTACTACCGCTTTGACGAGCCGCGCCGCTGGATCAACTCCGGTGGCCTGGGCACCATGGGCGTGGGCATTCCCTACGCCATGGGCATCAAGCTGGCCAAGCCGGACTCCGAAGTGTTCTGCATCACCGGCGAAGGCTCGGTGCAGATGAACATCCAGGAGCTGTCCACTTGCCTGCAGTACAACACGCCGATCAAGATCTGCTCGTTGAACAATCGTTATCTGGGCATGGTGCGCCAGTGGCAGGAGATCGAGTACTCCGGCCGCTACAGCCACAGCTACATGGATGCGCTGCCCAATTTCGTGAAGCTGGCAGAAGCCTACGGCCACGTGGGCATGCTGATCGAGCATCCCAAGGACGTCGAACCTGCACTGCGTGAAGCCCGCAAGCTCAAGGACCGCACGGTGTTCATGGACTTCCGGACCGACCCCACCGAGAACGTGTTCCCGATGGTGCAGGCCGGCAAGGGCATTACCGAAATGTTGCTGGGGTCGGAAGACCTTTAAGCCAAATCGGCCGCCAGCGCTTGTTTATCAAGCGCCAATAGCTATCAATTAGATAGCAATCACTTTTTTTGACGAATCTATTGCCTGCCAAGCCTGTGTATTACCGTGCACGGGGGAGGGCAGCGAAAAGAGGAATCTGCACCTATGAAACACATCATTGCCGTTCTGCTGGAAAACGAACCCGGTGCGCTGTCACGCGTTGTGGGTCTGTTTTCTGCCCGTGGCTACAACATCGAATCGCTCACCGTGGCGCCCACCGAGGATCCGTCGCTCTCGCGCATGACGATCCAGACCACGGGCTCTGACGACGTCATCGAGCAGATCACCAAGCACCTGAACCGCCTCATCGAGGTCGTGAAGGTGGTGGACCTCACCGAAGGCGCCTACACCGAGCGCGAGCTCATGATGGTGAAGGTGCGCGCGGTGGGCAAGGAGCGCGAGGAGATGAAGCGCATGGCCGACATCTTCCGTGGCCGCATCATTGACGTGACCGAGAAGAGCTACACCATCGAGCTCACCGGCGACCAGTCGAAGAACGACGCTTTCCTCCAGGCCATTGACCGCACGGCCATTCTCGAAACCGTCCGCACTGGTGCCAGCGGCATTGGCCGCGGCGAGCGCATCCTGCGCGTGTGACGGATTGGCCTTCGACCGGCTAGCGTCGTTGGGGAGCCTTGCCGTGCTACAGCACTGTTTGCGGCCTCCCGCCTAGCCATCCGGCCGAATCCCAATCCGATGTAAGACAATCGACGGTTTATTTTTCAACCCCCAACAACGCATTTCTACCGGAGCGACCCATGAAAGTTTTCTACGACAAAGACACCGACCTGAGCCTGATCAAGGGCAAGACCGTGGCCATCATCGGCTATGGCTCGCAGGGCCACGCGCACGCACAAAACCTGAACGACAGTGGCGTGAAGGTCGTGGTCGGCCTGCGCAAGGGCGGTGCATCGTGGGACAAGGTTGGCAAGGCCGGCCTGAACGTGCTGGAAGTCAACGACGCGGTCAAGGCTGCCGATGTGGTCATGATCCTGCTGCCCGATGAGGACATTGCAGCGGTCTACAAGAACAATGTCGAACCGAACATCAAGCAAGGCGCTTCGCTGGCCTTCGCCCACGGTTTCAACGTGCACTACAACCAAGTCGTGCCCCGCGCTGACCTGGACGTGTGGATGGTCGCCCCCAAGGCCCCTGGCCACACTGTGCGCAACACCTACACCCAAGGCGGCGGCGTGCCCCACCTGGTCGCTGTGCACCAGGACAAGTCCGGCAAGGCCCGTGACCTGGCCCTGAGCTACGCTGCAGCCAATGGCGGCGGCAAGGCCGGCATCATCGAGACCAACTTCAAGGAAGAAACCGAGACCGACTTGTTCGGCGAACAGGCCGTGCTGTGCGGCGGTGCCGTCGAGCTGATCAAGATGGGTTACGAAACCCTGGTTGAAGCCGGCTACGCCCCTGAAATGGCCTACTTCGAATGCCTGCACGAGCTCAAGCTCATCGTGGACCTGATCTACGAAGGCGGCATTGCCAACATGAACTACTCGATCTCGAACAACGCCGAATACGGCGAGTACGTGACCGGTCCTGAAGTGATCAACGAGCAGTCGCGCGCTGCCATGCGCAATGCTCTGAAGCGCATCCAAAACGGCGACTACGCCAAGATGTTCATTCAGGAAGGCCGCCTGAATTACCCATCGATGACGGCCCGCCGCCGCAATACGGCTGACCACAGCATCGAAGTGGTGGGTGGCAAGCTGCGCGCCATGATGCCCTGGATCGCCAAGAACAAGCTGGTTGACCAGACCCGCAACTGATTCTTTCCTCTTGCCAGAGGGATGCATCAAAAGGCCACTTCGGTGGCCTTTTTTGTGGCCAGACGGACCTGAGTCTGGTCGGATCTTATGGGGACGTGCGAGGTCGGGAGCCATGTTTCCAAGCGCTACACTGCGGCCTTCGCCTTTGGCGTGCACCGCGCGCTGCCTGATCTTCGAGCTCAGGTCAAAAACTATAAATTTAATAGCGACTTGCGTAGGCTGGGCAAGCGCTGGAGGTCTATTTGATGCATGACGGCAATGAGTCCACCGACAACCCCGGTGTGATGGTGCGCAAACGGCGCAAGGGCATCTACATTCTGCCCAACCTCTTTACGCTGGCAGCATTGTTTGGTGGGTTCTATTCCATCGTGATGGCCATGAATGGCCGTTTTGACATGGCCGCCGTGGGGGTGTTTTGCGCCATGGTGCTCGACAGCCTCGACGGGCGCGTGGCCCGCATGACCAACACCCAAAGTGCGTTTGGAGAGCAGATGGATTCGCTCTCCGACATGGTGTCGTTCGGAGCCGCCCCGGCACTCATTGCTTACGAATGGGCCTTGCAGGGTCTGGGCCGCTGGGGCTGGATCGCGGCGTTTGTGTACTGCGCCTGCGCGGCGCTGCGCCTTGCGCGTTTCAACGTGAACACGAGCGTGGTGGACAAGCGCTACTTCCAGGGCCTGCCGTCGCCAGCCGCCGCGGCGCTGGTCGCAGGCTTTATCTGGCTGATGACTGAACTGGGCGTTCGCCCTGGCGAGGACTTGTGGCTCAGCTGGTCGCAGATCACGTGGACCATGTTTGCCTTCACGCTGTACGCGGGCCTCACGATGGTGACCAACGTGCCGTTTTACAGCTTTAAAGACATCCAGATGAAAAAGAGCGTACCGTTTGCCGCCATCGTGCTGATTGCGCTCGGTATTGCGGTCATCAACATCCATCCGCCCATCGTGCTGTTCGGCCTGTTCGTTTTCTATGGCGTGAGCGGTTATGGCGTGTATGCCTGGCGCAAGGCCAAGGGGCAGCACACCAGCGTGATCAGCACCTCGACGGACGAGCCGGATGAGCGCGGGCTGCACAAGTGACATTAAGGGCGGCGGAGCAATTGTGCTACATTGCGTTGCATGAACACGTTTGCTCTGGCTCTACTGCTACCTCCCCACGGGCGGAGACAGTAGGCGCACGCGCACACTTTTCCACAAAGGCCCGTATGCACCCGCAACGGGCCTTTTGCTTTGGGCGCCAGATTTTTGACGTTGCGGGACCTCACCCACCAATACCAGGAGAACGACATGGCTGACAAACTCATCATTTTCGATACCACCTTGCGCGATGGAGAGCAGTCCCCAGGCGCATCGATGACCAAGGACGAAAAGCTGCGCATTGCGCGCCAGCTCGAACGACTGAAGGTGGATGTGATCGAAGCCGGCTTTGCAGCCAGCTCGAATGGCGACTTCGAAGCGGTGCAGGCCATTGCCAACGCCATCAAGGACTCGACCATCTGCTCGCTCTCCCGCGCCAACGACCGCGACATCTCGCGGGCGGCCGAGGCCCTGAAGGGCGCCAACAGCGCGCGCATCCACACGTTCATCGCCACATCGGCGCTGCACATGGAAAAGAAGCTGCGCATGACGCCCGAGCAAGTGCTCGAGCAGGCCAAACAGTCGGTGCGCTTTGCCCGCAACCTGGTGGCCGACATCGAGTTCAGTCCGGAAGACGGCTACCGCAGCGACCCTGACTTCCTCTGCCGCGTGCTCGAAGCCGTCATTGCCGAAGGCGCCACCACGATCAACGTGCCCGACACCGTGGGCTACGCCATCCCCGAGCTGTACGGCAACTTCATCAAGACGCTGCGCGAGCGCATTCCCAATAGCGACAAGGCCATCTGGTCGGTGCACTGCCACAATGACTTGGGCATGGCCGTGGCAAACTCGCTGGCCGGGGTGAAGATCGGCGGCGCTCGCCAGGTGGAATGCACCATCAATGGCCTGGGCGAACGCGCGGGCAACTGCTCGCTCGAAGAAGTGGTCATGGCGATCAAGACGCGCCGCGACTATTTCGACCTGGACTTGAACATCGACGCCAAGCACATCGTGGCTGCCAGCCGCATGGTCAGCCAGACCACCGGCTTTGTGGTTCAGCCCAACAAGGCGGTGGTGGGCGCCAATGCCTTCGCGCATGCCAGCGGCATCCACCAGGACGGCGTCCTCAAGGCGCGCGACACCTACGAAATCATGCGGGCTGAGGATGTAGGTTGGTCGGCCAACAAGATCGTGTTGGGCAAGCTCAGCGGCCGCAATGCCTTCAAGGCGCGCCTGCAGGAGTTGGGTGTCCAGCTCGACAGCGAAACTGAGATCAACGGCGCCTTTGCCAGATTCAAGGAACTGGCCGACCGCAAGAGCGAAATCTTCGACGAAGACATCCTGGCATTGGTCAGCGACGAAAGCGTGACCAACGAGAAGGAGCAATACGGGTTCGTATCCCTGTCCCAGCACAGCGAAACCGGTGAGCGCCCGCAGGCCTCCATCGTTTTCACGGTGGGAGGCAAGGAAGTGCAAGGCCAGTCGGATGGCAATGGCCCGGTGGATGCTTCCCTTAAGGCCATCGAATCGCTCGTCAAGAGCGGTGCGGAAATGGTCCTTTACTCGGTCAATGCGATCAGTGGTTCGACAGAAAGCCAGGGCGAGGTCACTGTGCGACTGCAAAACAGCGGCCGCGTGGTTAATGGCGTCGGGGCTGACCCGGACATTGTTGTGGCTTCCGCCAAGGCCTACCTGAGTGCCCTGAACAAGTTACAAAGTAAAGCTGATCGGGTAGCCGCACAAGGCTGATTGATCACTTTATAATTTCATTCGCTTTCTGGGAAAGTCGCGCAAGGTATTGATCTTGCGCGACTTTTTTTGATTCTGTACACTGCACAATACTTCTTACCGTTTGGAGCATTCGGATGCACCTTCGCAATCGCACCGCAGTGAACCGTTTTCTTCAGCTTCTGGGTTTTGTTGTGGTGAGCGCGGCGCTGGTAGCGCCCGGCGTCCATGCACAGGACCGCAAAAAAGCCTCCGTTAAAAAATCGCAGGTCAGCGCGTCCAGCGCTACTGTCAAACGGGCCGTGGCGCCCCGCAAGGTTGCTGCAGCAGCCAAGCCAGTACGCGTGTCCGCCAGGACATCCAAGGCAGCGACCCGGGTCGCGTTTGTTCCCGCGAAGCCGTCCTTTGGTCAGATGGCAGGCTTGCATGAGATCAACGATCCCCTGGATCTCAAGTCCAGCGTGGCACTCGTTATCGACCAGGACACACACGAAGTCTTGCTCTCCAAGAACGACCAGGCCGTGTTGCCTATCGCATCGCTGACCAAGCTCATGACGGGCATGATCATTTCGCAGGCCAAGTTGCCCATGGACGAGCCCATCACCATCACGCAAGATGATGTGGACACCGAAAAGGGCAGCCGCTCGCGCCTCAACGTGGGCACAACCCTGACGCGGGGCGAGATGCTGCACCTGGCGCTGATGTCCAGCGAAAACCGCGCGGCGCATGCCTTGGGCCGTACCTATCCCGGCGGGCTCGACGTGTTTGTGGCGCAGATGAATGCCAAAGCCAAGCTGTTGGGTATGACCGGCACCCGCTATGTGGAGCCTACCGGCCTGTCGAGCCGCAACCAGTCAAGTGCGCGCGATTTGGCCACCCTGGTGAACGTTGCGCACGGTGACCCGCTGCTGCGTGAACTGTCCACCTCGCCAGGCTACGAAGTGGCCGTCGGCCAGCGTACGCTGCAATACAACAACACCAATGGCCTGGTGAAGAACCCCACCTGGGACATTGGCCTGCAAAAGACCGGCTACATCTCCGAGGCAGGTCGCTGCCTGGTCATGCAGACGCAGGTTGCTGGCCGCAAGCTCATCATGGTGTTCCTGGATTCTGCGGGCAAGTTCAGCCGCCTGGGCGACGCGGAACGTGTGCGCCATTGGGTAGAAACGCTGCCTTCGTCGCTGACGGCACCGTTGCAGGCTCGCGCTGGCAATCACGGTTGAGGTGACCGCGAGACCGCGCATATCGCATGAGGCGGCGATGCACATCGCAGTGAATTGATCAAAAGGCCGACCAGGCATAGCCGGTCGGCCTTTTTATTTTGGCAATGCTGGCGGTGTGTTGATAGTCCAGAGCGTTTGGCGAAGCAAAGCCGCCTTCCAAGGAGTTGTCCGCGGAAATCAGCGAAGCCCGGTGCTGTGGCCGCTTGCGGTGTCACCTGAGGTTTCAGTACTGACGATAAATCCCAGCGCGTGCGATATCTCATTGGCGGTGGCCTGCAGCTTGGGCAACCAGCCTTCGTCCAGCCGGTCCGCAGGGGCTGAAATGGACAGCCCCGCCACCAGCTTGCCCTGGTCGTCGTACACGCCCGCAGCCATGCAGCGCACGCCCAGCTCCAGTTCCTCGTTGTCGCGCGCCATGCCGTATTGCCGGGCTTTGGCAAGCTCCCGCTCGAGCACGGGCAATTGGGTAATGCTGTTGCGCGTGTGGCCGGCGAGCCCGGTGCGGGTGGCGTAGGCGCGCACACGTTGCGGGTCGTCCAGGGCGAGGAAGAGCTTGCCCGTGGAGGTAAGGTGCAGTGGGGCGCGGCCTCCAATGGCGCGCACGACCTGCATGCCAGAGCGCTCGCTGTAAGCACGCTCCACGTACACAATCTCGTCGCCTTGCCGCATGCTCAGATTCACCGGTTGCTGAATCAGCTTGTGCAGGTTGCGCATGGGCGTCAGTGCCGCATCGCGCACACTGAGTCGGGCCTTGACCAGATTGCCTAACTCCAACAGCCGCATGCCAAGGCGGTAGCTGCCTGATTCGGGGCGGTCCACAAACCGGCCAATCGTCAGGTCATTCAGGATCCGGTGGGTGGTGGAGGGGTGCAGCCCGGTCTTTTCGCTGATCTCTTTCAGCGAGATCGCCTCTTCACGAGACGCCAACACATCGATCAAAGTGAACATGCGCTCGAGCACCTGAACGCTTGGTTTCGCGGGAATGCTCGGATCGATTTTTTTCATGGCGGCGGTGTTGTAGCGACCGCTCCATTTTATCTTGTGAAATGCGAACGCGCTTCAGCCGGTCTGCGTGGCTGCCGGGGCAGCCCGTTGCCATTGCCCGCCCGTGCGGATCTCGTGGGGTGAGAAGCGGGCCTTGTAATTCATCTTGGGGCTGGCTTCGATCCAGTAACCCAGGTACACGTGTGGCAAGCCCAAGGACCGGGCCTGGGCGATCTGCCACATCACGTTGTAGGTGCCATAGCTGCAGTGCGGCTCAGGTTCGTAGAACGTATAGACCGCCGACAAGCCGTCGTCGAGCACATCGAGGATAGACACCATCTTGAGCGTGCCGGGCTCGCCATGGGCATCCAGCTCGCGGAACTCCACAAGGCGGGAGTTCACCCGGCTTTGCAGCAAGAACTGCGTGTACTGGTCGATGCTGTCATGGTCCATGCCCCCGCCTGCATGGCGGCCGTTTTGGTAGCGCAAATACAGCTGGTAGTGCTCCGGCACAAAACACAGTCGCAGTACGCGTGCGTGGAGGTTGCCATGTCGCACCGTGGAGCGGCGCTGGCTGCGGTCGGGCTGGAATTCGTTGACCAACACCCTCAGGGGGGTGCAGGCGTGGCAGCCGTCGCAATACGGGCGGTACGTAAACATGCCGCTGCGGCGGAAACCCTTGGCCACCAGGTCGGAGTACACATCGCTCTGGATCAAGTGGCTGGGGGTGGCGACCTGCGAGCGCGCTTGCCTGTCCGGCAGATAGCTGCAGGGGTAGGGGGCCGTCGCATAGAACTGCAGGGTCTGCAGCGGGAGGTCGTTGAGTTGCGTCATGCCGTGGAGGCGGTGGAGGGCAGCAGCTCGTTCCAGTATACGGGGTCAAATGTCCACGCAGGAGGGGGTAATGCCTGGGCCTGCCGGATGTGCGCGAGGAATGTGCTGCGCGGAATCTCGCGGCCGCCCAGCGAAGCCAGGTGGCGGGTGTTCTGCTGGCAGTCGATGAGCGCCACTTGGTGATGGCGGCACATCGCTACCAGCGCCGACAACGCGATTTTGGAGGCGTCGGTAGCGTGGGCGAACATCGACTCGCCGAACACGGCCCGGCCGATGGCAACGCAGTAGAGCCCGCCGACGAGACGCCCGTCGATCCAGGTCTCGACGCTGTGTGCATAGCCCGCTGCGTGCAGCTGCGAGTAGGCCGCCACCATCTCGGGCACGATCCAGGTGCCAGCCTGGCCGTCGCGCTCCTTGTTTGCGCAGGCGGTGATGACGTCGTCAAAGGCGTGGTCAACGCGAATTTCTGAATGTGGGGCGGCACGGAAAGCCTGCAGAGTCTTGCGCAGCGAACGGTGCAATTTGAACTCGGCCACCGGCAGCACCATGCGCGGATCGGGTGCCCACCAAAGGATGGGTTGCCCCGGGCCATACCAAGGGAAGGTGCCTTGCGCGTAGGCTGCTCGTAGGTGCGCCACGTCCAGTGCGCCACCGGCGGCCAGCAGACCCGGCGCCGGGTCTGCCGGGCCCCAGGCCTGTTCGGGATGGGGCAGGGTGTCGTCGGGTTCCAGCCAGGGCAGTTGCGGGGACATGTGTGGGGCGGCAGAGGCGGGATACCTGCCATTGTCCGGCATGTGGTGCAGCAGCGCATCGAGGGTCTGCGCGTCAACAAAAAAGCCCACCATGAAGGACATGGTGGGCTTTTGTTTGGCTCCTCGACCTGGGCTCGAACCAGGGACCTACGGATTAACAGTCCGGCGCTCTACCGACTGAGCTATCGAGGAATGATCGGTACTGACAATTGACTAACTGAAAGGCCCCGCGTACACATGCAGGGCCTGTAAATTTTGGCTCCTCGACCTGGGCTCGAACCAGGGACCTACGGATTAACAGTCCGGCGCTCTACCAACTGAGCTATCGAGGAACAAGACTTAGATTATATACACAAAAATAGTGATTTGAATACTCAAGCGGGCCTGCGTGGAGTACCTCCGCCGCACCGATGAGCGTGCACGCGGCACAGACCGGCGCGCACTCAGGGCTCGGGTCTGAGCCACAGCCAGACCAGCACGCAGGCCATGCATGCCGAGGCGACGACAGCCACCCAGGTGCGTGCGCCACCCATCCACAAGATAGCTGCGCTGGCGGCCATGAAGAGGGCTGCGCTCCATTTGGCGCGGCGGCTGACCTTGCCGCCCTGTGCCCAGTTGCGCAACAGTGGGCCGAACAGCCGGTGGTTCCAGAGCCATCGGTACAGCCGTTGCGAGCTGCGTGCCGCGGCCCACGCGGCCATCAGGATGAACACGGTGGTGGGAAGACCCGGCACGATCACGCCGATGACGCCCATCACGAGACACAGCACCGCGAACCCCAGCAGCAGCCACCGCACGGGCCAGGGCAATGGGCGCAAGGGCGGTTGATCGGCGCCAGCAGGATCTGCGGGGTCAGTGGGCGTGGTGGCCATGGCGCGATTGTCGCCCGAGCCCACGGCTTGCATGATCCACATGCCACATGCCACTTGCCACATGCCACAGGTCGCAGGTCGCAGGTCGCAGGTCGCAGGTCGCAGGTCGCACGGGGGGGCGCCGGTGACCGCCGCGCTATGCTGTGCATTCGACCCTCGCGGCCCCACATCACACACCACGAAGATGACCGTACACAGCATTCTGAAAATGGGCGACCCGCGCCTGCTGCGCATTGCCCAGCCCGTCACCGAATTCGATACCGACGCCTTGCATCTGCTGGTGCGCGACATGTTCGACACCATGCGCGCCGTCAACGGCGCGGGCCTCGCCGCACCACAGATCGGGGTCGACCTGCAGCTCGTGATTTTTGGCTCCAATGAGCGCAATCCCCGCTATCCAGACCGGCCGCAGGTGCCGCCCACGGTGCTGCTCAACCCCGTGATCACGCCGCTGGGCGACGAGGAAGAGGAAGACTGGGAGGGTTGCCTGTCGGTGCCAGGCCTGCGGGGCAAGGTGCCGCGGTGGTCGCGCATCCGGTACACGGGGTTCGACCCCTATGGCGATCCGATTGATCGCACGGTGGACGGGTTTCACGCGCGGGTGGTGCAGCACGAGTGCGACCATCTGGTGGGCAAGCTCTACCCGATGCGGGTGCGCGATTTCACGCAGTTCGGCTTTACCGAGGTGCTGTTCCCTGACATCAGCGCCACGGAAGACGACTGAGCATTGCGCTCGGGCGGTCGGCGGCGGGCGATGCGGCATCTCCCCGGCGCCGGTTGTCTGCAGCGGCGAATGACCCGCTGCTTGAGTGCGCCACAGCATCAAAATTAGATAGAAATGGCCGCTAGCGCTTAATCTATAAGCGCTTATCGCTATAAAAATAATAGCATTCAGTCCGTCGCATTGCTGCACCGCTGAAGCCCGGGCAGGACGGGGCACAGCAGCGCTGCCCCCGCCACACCGCTCTTCAGTCCGACAGCTCGCGCAGCAGTTCCGTCTCGATCTGGATCTGCCGCGCGTTGTTCTGCAGCTCCGGCCCCTGCACGAGGAAGGTGTCTTCCACCCGCTCGCCCAGCGTGCTGACCTTGGCCAACTGCACGCTCAGGTGGTGCTGCGCCAGGATGCGTGCCACCAAGTAGAGCAGGCCTGCGCGGTCGCTGGCAGAGATGGCCAGCAGCCAGCGCTGCGCCTTTTCGTCGGGCCGCAGCGTCACGCGCGGCGCCACCGGAAAACTCTTCACCCGGCGAGAAACCCGTCGACGCGTCGGCTCCGGCAACGGGCCCCCAGCTTCGATCACCCGCACCAGGTCGCTTTCGACCATATGCGTGAGCTCGCGGTAGTGCCCCGGTTGCGACGAGGCCACCACCTGGAAGGTGTCGAGCGCGTAGCCGTTGTTGGCGGTGTGCACGCGCGCGTCCAGGATGGAAAAACCCGCGCGGTCGAAGTAGCCACAGATGCGCGCGAACAGGTCGGCCTGGTCGGCCGCGTACACCATCACCTGCAGGCCATCGCCCGCGAGCGACTGGCGCGCACGCACCACGGGCTTGGCCGCGCCCACGTGCCGCGACAGGTGCCGTGTGTGCCAGGCGATATCGGCCGCCTCGTGGCGCATGAAATAGCTCACATCCAGCGTGGCCCACAGCGCCTTGTGCGCTTCAAAGGGCAAGGCGCTCAGTGCCAGCAGCACCAGGGCCTCGCGCTTGCGGGCCTCGATCTCGGCAGCGGCGTCGGGCGCGCGGCCGCCCAAGGTGCGCAAGGTAGCGCGGTACAGGTCTTCCAGCAGCTTGCCCTTCCAGGCATTCCACACCTTGGGGCTGGTGCCCCGGATGTCGGCCACGGTGAGCAGGTACAGCGCGGTGAGATAGCGCTCGTTGCCTACCCGCAGTGCGAAGGCGGCGATGACATCCGGATCGCTCAGGTCTTCCTTCTGGGCGATGCGGCTCATCGAGAGATGTTCGCTCACCAGGAACTCGATGAGCTTGGCGTCCTCCCGGTCCACGCCGTGCTGGCGGCAGAAGTGCCGCACTTCCACGGCGCCGATCTGTGAATGGTCGCCGCCACGGCCTTTGCCGATGTCATGAAAGAGTGCGGCGATGTACAGAATCCACGGCTTGTCCCAGCCACCGGCCAGCTGCGAGCAGAAGGGGTACTCGTGCGCATGCTCGGCCATGAAGAAGCGGCGCACATTGCGCAGCACCATCAGGATGTGCTGGTCCACGGTGTACACGTGGAACAGGTCGTGCTGCATCTGCCCCACGATGCCGCGAAACACCCACAGGTAGCGCCCCAGCACCGAGGTCTGGTTCATGAGCCGCATCGCATGCGTGATGCCCGACGGTTGCTGCAGGATGCGCATGAAGTTGGCGCGGTTGACCGGGTCGCGCCGGAAGGCGCCGTCCATCACGCCGCGCGCGTTGTACAGCGCGCGCAGCGTGCGGGCCGACAAGTCCTTGAGCCCGACCGTGGTCTGGTAGAGCAAGAAGGTCTCGAGGATGGCGTGGGGGTCGCGCGTATACAGGTCGTCGCTGGCCACCTCGATGAGTCCGGCTTTTTCAAAGAACCGCTCGTTGATCGGGCGCGGTTCGTGCGTGGACGGGTTCAGCCGCTCCTCGATGTTGAGCAGCAAGATCTGGCTGAGCTGCGACACCGCCTTGGCCGCCCAGTAGTAGCGGCGCATCAGGCTTTCACTGGCACGCATCGGCAGGCGCGAGCCATCGGGTGCCTGTGAGCGGTAGCCAAAGGACTCGGCCACGGCGGTCTGCAGGTCGAACACCAGTCGGTCCTCATGCCGGCCGGCTGCCACATGCAGGCGCGCGCGGATGAGGCACAGCACGGCCTCGTTGCGCTCGATCTGGCGCACCTCGAAGGCGGTTGCCATGCCGCTGGCGGCCAGCTCCTTCCAGTTGCGGCCCAGGCCCGCGGCCTGCGACACCCACAGGATCATTTGCAGGTCGCGCAGTCCGCCGGGTGACTCCTTGCAGTTGGGCTCCAGCGAGTAAGGCGTGTTCTCGTACTTGTTGTGGCGCTGGCGCATCTCCAGCGTCTTGGCCACCAGGAAGGCCTGGGGATCCATCTGCTCGCGGTACTGGCGCTGGAAATCGGCAAACAGCGCCGCGTTGCCACACACCAGGCGCGACTCGAGCAGCGAGGTTTGCACCGTGACGTCGCCCGCGCTTTCGGCCAGGCATTCCGCCACCGTGCGCACGCTGGAGCCGATCTCCAGCCCCGCATCCCAGCAACTGCCGATAAAGCCTTCCAGCTGGGCGCGCAGCACGCTGCCGGCCTCGGGCGCCGTGCCGTCGGGCAACAGCAGCAGCACATCGACGTCCGAATGCGGAAAGAGCTGGTCGCGCCCAAAGCCGCCCACCGCCACCAGTGCCATGTCGGCCGGCAGATCGGCGCGTTGCCACAAGGTTTGCAGCAGGCCGCCCGCCAGGGTGGATAGCTTGCGCAGCAGCCCCCGGATGCCGCGGATCGAGGCACCCGTGGCCTGCAGGTCGGTCAGCAGCGCGGCCTTGTCGCGGCGATAAGCGTCCCGCAGGGAATGCACGTCGGCCAAGGGGCGCACCTCAGGCAATGCATGGATTTCGGTCATGGTCGTCGGGTGTCGCGATGATGTTGGGCCATGCCAAAAGCCATGCAAGAGTTGTGCGCGCCGGCGGGCAGGGGCCGGCGCAGGGTCAGGTCTTGGTCGCAGTCACGAAGGAGGGCAGCGGCGGCGAGCCGGCCGACAGCGTCATCACTTCATAGCCCGTCTCGGTGACCAGCACCGTGTGCTCCCACTGGGCGGACAGGCTGTGGTCCTTGGTCACGATGGTCCAGCCGTCGTTGCCGAATTCCTTCACCTCGCGGCGGCCGGCGTTGATCATGGGCTCGATGGTGAAGACCATGCCGGGCACCAGTTCCTCCAGCGTGCCGGGGCGGCCGTAGTGCAGCACCTGCGGCTCTTCGTGAAACCTCTTGCCGATGCCGTGGCCGCAAAACTCGCGCACGATTGAGAAGCCCTGGGCCTCGGCAAACTTCTGGATGGCGTGGCCGATGTCGCCCAGGTGGGCGCCTGGCTTGACCTGGACGATGCCGTGCCACATGGCCTCGAAGGTGATCGCGCACAGGCGCTTGGCGGCAATGGAGCCTTCGCCGATGATGTACATGCGGCTGTTGTCGCCGTACCAGCCGTCCTTGGTGATCACAGTGACGTCCACGTTGACGATGTCGCCTTTCTTGAGCGGCTTGTCGTTGGGGATGCCGTGGCACACGACGTGGTTGACCGAGGTGCACAGCGAGGCGGGGTAGGGCGGGTAGCCGGGCGGCTGGTAGCCGACCGTGGCTGAGATGGTGCCTTGCTGCGCCATGCATTCGGCGCCCAGGCGGTCGATCTCTTTGGTGGTGATGCCGGGTTTGATGTGCGGGGCGATGTAGTCCAGCACTTCGGAGGCCAGGCGGCATGCCAGGCGCATGCCTTCGATGTCCGCGGCGCTTTTGATGGTGATGCTCATGCCGCAATTATCCCATCGCCCTCTTGCGGCGGCAGTCACGGCTTTGCGGCCCGGTAAAATGCCGGGCTGACCACGTCGCTCCCGCCCACCAACCGGGGGCCTCACGTCAGCGCCACCACGTACCCTCACACCCAACAGGCCGCTACAGTGACCTTGCACATGACCACGCTGGCGGGCGGCAACGCCCTCAGCACCTTCCGCGCACAGCAACTCCAACCCGCCCTGGAAGCCATCCACCCCAAGATCAGCGGCATTGCAGCGCGCTTTGTGCACCTGGTCGCCACCGATGCGGCCCCCACGCCCGCCGAGCACGAGCGCCTGTCGGCCCTGCTCACCTACGGCGATCCTTACACGGGCCTGGAGGACGGCGCTGCCATCCTCGTCACGCCCCGCCTGGGCACGCTCTCGCCCTGGGCCTCCAAAGCCACCGACATCGCGCGCAACTGCGGCATCGCCATGCGCCGGGTGGAGCGCATCACCGAATACCGCATCAGCCTCAAATCCGGTCTGCTGGGCCGCGCGCCCGAGTTGACCGCAGAGCAACTGGCCCAGGTGGCCGCCCTGCTGCACGACCGCATGACCGAATCCGTGGTGGCCGACCGCGCCGCCGCAGCAGCCTTGTTCACCGAGCTGCAGCCCGCGCCGATGGAGCACGTCAACGTGCTCGGCGGTGGCCGCGCTGCACTGGAGTCCGCCAACACCCGCTTCGGCCTGGCCCTGGCCGAGGACGAGATCGACTACCTGGTCAACGCCTTCACGGGCCTCGCGCGCAACCCCACCGACGTGGAGTTGATGATGTTTGCGCAGGCCAACAGCGAACACTGCCGCCACAAGATCTTCAACGCCCAGTTCACCATCGACGGCGTGGCGCAGGACAAGTCGCTCTTCGGCATGATCCGCAACACCCACCAGCTGGCGCCCCAGCACACGGTGATCGCGTATTCGGACAACGCGTCGGTCATGGAAGGCGGCGAAGTCGAGCGATTTGTAGCCAAAATGGCCTCCAGCGCTGATTCCATAAGCGCTACCAGCTATCAAAAGAGTAGCGCGACCCAGCACGTGCTGATGAAGGTGGAAACGCACAATCACCCTACCGCCATTTCGCCCTTCCCGGGCGCATCGACCGGCGCAGGCGGCGAGATCCGTGACGAAGGCGCCACCGGCCGGGGCTCCAAGCCTAAGGCGGGCCTCACCGGCTTCACCGTGTCCAAGCTCTGGGGCAGCACCGTGGGCAAGCCCGAGCACATCGCCAGCCCGCTGCAGATCATGGTCGAAGGACCCCTGGGCGGCGCAGCGTTCAACAACGAATTCGGCCGCCCCAACCTGGCCGGGTACTTCCGCGAATACGAGCAGGAAGTCGCCGGCGTGCAGCGCGGCTACCACAAGCCCATCATGATCGCCGGCGGCGTGGGTGTGATCGACGCGGGCCTGACGACCAAGATCGAATTCCCCGCGGGTTCGCTGCTGATCCAGCTGGGCGGCCCCGGCATGCGCATCGGCATGGGCGGCAGTGCTGCCAGCTCCATGGCCAGCGGCACCAATGCGGCCGAACTCGACTTTGATTCCGTGCAGCGCGGCAACCCGGAGATCGAGCGCCGCGCGCAAGAGGTCATCAACCACTGCTGGGCTCAGGGCGCTGCCAACCCCATCCTCGCCATCCACGACGTGGGTGCGGGCGGCCTGTCCAACGCTTTCCCCGAGTTGACGAACGACGCCGGCCGCGGCGCACGCTTCGACCTGCGCGCTGTGCCGCTCGAAGAATCGGGCATGGCACCCAAGGAAATCTGGAGCAACGAAAGCCAGGAGCGCTACGTGCTGGCCATCGCGCCCGAGTCGCTGCCGCTGTTCAAGGCGTTTTGCGAACGCGAGCGCTGCCCCTTCGCCGTAATTGGCACGGCCACCGAAGAGCGCCAATTGGTGCTGGAAGACACCGCCGTGGTCGCGGGCGACCAGAAGCTGCCGGTGGACATGCCCATGAACGTGCTGCTGGGCAAGCCGCCCAAGATGCACCGCGACGTGGCCACCGTGCAGCGCCAGTTCGCGCCCATGGACCTCAACGGCGTGCCGCTGCAAAAGGCCGTGATCGACGTGCTGGCCCACCCCACGGTGGCGTCCAAGCGCTTCCTCATCACCATCGGCGACCGCACCGTGGGCGGCCTGTCGCACCGCGACCAGATGGTCGGCCCCTGGCAAGTGCCGGTGGCGGACTGCGCGGTGACGCTGGCCGATTACAAAGGCTTTGCCGGCGAAGCGATGAGCATGGGCGAGCGCACCCCGCTGGCGGCCATCAATGCGCCCGCGTCCGGCCGCATGGCAGTGGCGGAGGCCATCACCAACCTGCTGGCTGCACCCATCGAGCTGCCGCGTGTGAAGCTGTCGGCCAACTGGATGGCTGCGTGTGGCGAGCCCGGCGAAGACGCCGCGCTGTACGAGACCGTGAAGGCCGTGGGCATGGAGCTGTGTCCGGCGCTGGGCGTGTCCATCCCCGTGGGCAAGGACAGCCTGTCGATGCGCACGCAGTGGTCTGAAGGTACAGACAAGAAGAAGGTCACGTCCCCCGTCAGCCTGATCGTGAGCGCGTTCGCCTCGCTCTCCGACGTGCGCGGCACGCTCACGCCCCAGCTCAACGCCCAGGAGGACGACACCACCCTGGTGCTGATCGATCTGGGCAAGGGCCAGAACCGCATGGCTGGCAGCATCCTGGGCCAGACGCTGGAGCAAAGCGGCGACGTGGTGCCCGACCTGGACGACCCGCAGGACCTGGTCAACACCGTCAATGCCGTGAACGCGCTGCGTGCCCAGGGCCGCATCCTGGCCTACCACGACCGCAGCGACGGCGGCCTGCTGGCGGCCGCGGCCGAGATGGCCTTTGCCGGCCACGTGGGCGTGTCGCTCAACGTGGACCTGCTGGTCACCGAAGGCGACGGCATCAGCGACAGCCGCATGGAAACCGGCGACGCCAAGAACTGGGCGCAGCAGGTCAGCGCACGCCGCGAAGAACTCACGCTCAAGGCCCTGTTCAACGAAGAGCTGGGCGTGGTGCTGCAGGTGCGCACCGCAGAGCGCAACGAGGTGATGCAGGTGCTGCGCGAGCACGGCCTGTCCAAATTCAGCCACTTCGTCGGCAAGACCCGGCCGCAATCGTCCACCATCGACGCCGGCAAGGGCGAGCTGCAGGTCTGGCGCGACGCCAAGGCCGTGTTCAGCGCCAAGCTCACCGACCTGCACCAGGTGTGGGACGCCGTCAGCTGGAAGATCTGCCAGCAGCGCGACAACCCCGCCAACGCCGATGCCGAGCACGCCACCGCGGGCGAGGCCACCGACCCCGGCATGCACGTGCACCTCACGTTCGACGCGGCCGACAACGTGGCGGCGCCGTTCCTGAACCTGGCCAAACCCCGGGTCGCGATCCTGCGAGAGCAGGGCGTCAACTCGCACATAGAGATGGCCTACACCTTCACCGAGGCGGGCTTCGAGGCGTACGACGTGCACATGACCGACCTGCAGACCGGCCGCGTCAAGCTCGAAGACTTCAAGGGCGTGGTCGCCTGCGGCGGCTTCAGCTACGGCGACACGCTGGGCGCCGGCATCGGCTGGGCGCGCTCGATCACCTTCAACCCAGTGCTGTCCGCGCAGTTCCAGGGCTTCTTCGGCCGCACGGACACCTTCGGCCTGGGCGTGTGCAACGGTTGCCAGATGTTTGCCGAGCTGGCCGACATCATTCCCGGTGCGCAGGACTGGCCGCGCTTCACCACCAACCAGAGCGAGCGCTTCGAAGCCCGCCTGTCGATGGTCGAAGTGCTGGAATCCCCCAGCCTGTTCTTTGCCGGCATGGCGGGCAGCCGCCTGCCGATTGCCGTGGCGCACGGCGAGGGCTATGCCAATTTCAAGTTCCGCGGCAACGCGGCGCAGGCGATTGGCGCGATGCGCTTCGTGGACAACCACGGCGCAGCCACCGAGCAGTACCCGTTCAACCCGAACGGCAGCACCGGCGGCCTGACCGGCGTGACCACGGCGGACGGCCGCTTCACGGCCATCATGCCGCACCCCGAGCGCGTGTTCCGCAACGTGCAGATGAGCTGGACCAGCGGCGACCACAGCGAGTTGAGCCCGTGGATGCGCATCTGGCGCAATGCGCGCAAGTGGGTGAGGTGAGCGCTGGGTGAGCGCTCCGGCCTGGCGGGTGCAGGCGACGCTGGCTGGTGCAGTCCAGCCGGCCGGGGCTTCGTGCCCCTGACCTGCCGCCGGATCCTTGGCCTACTCATGGGGCCGAGTCCGGGCCCGCAGCATTGCGCCAATTAAAGCGTCCTGCGGGTAGCGTCAGCCGGACTTCAGTCCAGCACCGGCCGCTGGTACACCAACAGTCGCCCCTTGTAGGCGGGTGCGGTATCCACTGCAGGGTGGTCCAGCCGCTCTTCGACCACTTCGAACCGGTGCACGGCCATCTGCTTGTGGAAGGTGGATCGATTGCCCCGGTTCGGGTCCACGATCCAGATCTGGGCGCCGTTGCCGGCATGGCGGTCCAGGAAGGCCGCGAGCGATGCGCGCGCATCGCGTTCGTACAGCACGTCGCTGCCCATGATCAGGTCGAAGCGGCCCTGCACGGCACCGGACTTGCCATGTCCGTGGTCGTCTGCACCCCAGTGCCCGGTCCGGTACTGCAGTGGCGACAGACCGTTGAGGCGCGTGTTTTCCTGAAGGAACTGCTGGGCCATCGGATGGCAGTCGCTGGCGGTGACGTCCACGCCGCGGCGGTGGCACACCAGGCTGGACAGGCCCAGGCCGCAGCCGATTTCCAGCACGCGCTCTCCGGTCTGCAAAGGCCGGTTGGCCATGCGTTGCGCCAGCTGCGCACCCGAAGGCCACAGAAGGCCGAACAGCGGCCACGCGGCCGATGAGATGCCCAGGGCCTCCGCGGCACCCTCGGGGTCGCTGAATTGCTGCTTGTCCAGCAGCGAACGGATGACCAGGTCGGCAACGCCGGCGATGGCGATGTCTTCCTGCTTGGTGAGATAGCCTGGCATGGCGGGGCGCGAAGCCCGTCCAAGCGCTGGCTTGCAGGGACCCTCTCTAGTGGTGGGGTGAAGCGGCGAGTATGCGCCTTGCCGCGAAGTGCCCGCCCATGCAAGCCCGAGCATTGCGCCCGGCGGCCTGTATGCCTGCAATTGCCGACGACGCGGCTGTGGGCTGCACCGCGTTGCTATAGTGCAGCCCACAGCGGCGGTGCGAAACGCCCGCGCCCCCGGCGGCCTTGTGCGGGCGCCGCGGCGCCGTGCGACCCGCTGGCCAACCCAACCAAAACCAATTTCTTCAAGGATTACCCATGGCCTCTGGCAGCTTGCTGGCCCTGCTCGACGATATCGCCACGATCCTGGACGACGTGGCCTTGATGACCAAGGTGGCAGCCAAAAAAAGTGCTGCCATGGCTGACGATGTGTCGGTGATGACCAAGGTGGCCGCGCAAAAAACGGCGGGCGTGCTCGGCGACGACCTCGCGCTCAATGCCCAGCAGGTGGCCGGCGTGCGCGCCGAGCGCGAAATCCCCGTGGTGTGGGCCGTGGCCAAGGGGTCGATGATCAACAAGGTCATCCTCGTGCCCACGGCACTGCTCATCAGCGCGTTCGCGCCCTGGGCTGTCACGCCGCTGCTGATGATTGGCGGTGCCTTTTTGTGTTTTGAAGGCTTCGAGAAGGTGGCGCACAAGCTGCTGCACGCGCCGCACGAAGACGCTGCAGAGCATGAAAGCCATGTGCAGGCCAACGCCAACCCCGCGGTGGACCTGGTGGCTTTTGAGAAGGACAAGATCAAGGGTGCGGTGCGCACCGACTTCATCCTCTCGGCAGAAATCATCGCCATCACCCTGGGCACCGTGGCCACGGCGCCTTTCACCCAGCAGGTGGCTGTGCTGTCGGGCATCGCCGTCATCATGACGATTGGCGTGTACGGGCTGGTGGCCGGCATCGTCAAGCTCGATGACCTGGGCCTGTGGCTCAGCAACAAGGCCAGCAGTGTGGCGAAGGCCGTGGGCACGGGCATCCTGCGTGCCGCGCCCTGGCTCATGAAGGGCCTTTCCATCGCGGGCACGGCGGCGATGTTCCTGGTGGGTGGCGGCATCCTGGTGCACGGTGTTCCGGCCCTGCACCATGCGGTCGATGGCGCGGGCGCGGCCGCTGCGCAGTGGCCCGTGGGCTGGCTGTGGGGCGTGCTGGTGCCCAATCTGCTTAACGCGGTGGTCGGCATCATCGCTGGCGGCCTGGTGCTGGTGGGCGTCAAGCTGGTGCAGCGCGTGCGGGGCAAGTCCTCTGCGCATTGACGGCCTGCCACGCGCTCAGAACGGGCCTGCGCTGTGCAGGCCTTTTTGTATGGCCTTAGGGCCTATGCTGCGGCCGCACACCGGCCTCGGGCCGTGCCACCGGCATGGTGCTAAGCCCTGCGGTACAGGGCCAGCGAGCCAGCCAGCGCCAGCAGGGCACCGCCGCAGCAGCGGTCCAGCCACAACACGGCGCGGCGGCGCAGCAGCTTGACGGCGCGCGCGCCAATCACCGCATAGGCCAGCATCACCACAAAGTCGAGGCCCGCAAACACCACCGCGATGGCGGTGTACTGCGGCCATTGCGGCGCGTCGGCGTCGATGAACTGCGGCAGCAGCGCCGAGCAGAAAAGATAGCCTTTTGGGTTGGTGACGGCCACCAGAAACGAGCGCACAAAGATGCCGCGCGGCGTGGCTGCAGTGCCTGGCGCATCGCCACCGGCTTGCGCCATGTCGAGGCCGCTCTGTGAGCGCAGAAGGCGCACACCGAGCCAGGCCAGATACGCCGCACCCAGCCACTTCACCACCGAGAACCAGAACTCCGACGCTGCCAGCAGCGCGTCCAAGCCCAGGGCCACGGCACCCACCAGCACAAGGTCCGACACGACCGCGCCCAGCATGCCGGGCAGCGACCGGCGCACTCCGTACCGCGAGCCGTTGGCCAGCGCCAGCAGCACGGTGGGCCCCGGCGTGGCAATCGCCACCAAGGCCACCAGCGAAAAGACGAGCAGGGTAGCGAGCGTCATGCCATCAACCCACAGCCCTGGGGCTTCAGGACGCGCTCGGTGGACGCGGGGTACTGGGCGAGCTTGGAGGCAGGCCGCCGAGGGCGCTGCACCAGATCGCCGCCGCAGTTGGGGCAGACATGGCCCAGTCGGGTGCCAGTGCAGTCACTGCAGAAGGTGCACTCGAACGTGCAGATGCGCGCGTCAGTGGTGTCGGGCGGCAGGTCCTTGTTGCAGCATTCGCAGTTGGGGCGCATTTGGAGCATGGGGGTTCCTTGCGTGGGGGGAGGGCGGGCCAGGGACTTGGGCTCGAGCGTCGCCAAGCGTATGCCAGGCGCTGCAGCAGGGCAAGGTACAGATGGCGCGGTTTCGGGCAGCACACCCGCTGGCCGTTGTGCGCGCGAACCAGGGGGATTTCGTCTGGATCTGGCGAAGGGTCCATGAACGCGTCAGACCGCACTGCGCTGTGCTGCGATGCGGCGCTTACAGGGGACCGACGTTGTCTGGCGCGCGTATCAGGTCAGCACCACCAGCGCAAACTGGGCCCGCATGCCGTCGGGCGACGGGTCAAAGGGCACCGTGAGCGCCGCGCGCTCGGCTTCGCCCAACCGGCTCCACAGGGAGTCGCGCGCATTGCCCGGGTCTCCGGCCACGTACATCTGCGTGGTCAGCAGTTCGCGCCCGGGCAGGCGTACCTTGAAATGGATGTGCGGCGTGCGCCCCGTGTACGGTGCGGGCCGGATGGTGCGAAAGCGGTAGCGGCCGTCGCGCCCGAGCGCCACGCGGCCGAAACCCTGGAACGCCTGCGCCGCCTTGCCACCATCGCCCGGGTGGTGGTAGTGGCCGGTCGCGTCGCACTGCCAGATCTCGACCGTGCCGCCTGCCAGCGGCACGCCGTGTGTGTCGGTAACCCGGCCTTCGACCCACACTGCCTGCCCCAACACGTAGCGCAGGCTGCCGTTGCGCAGCAAGTCACTGTCGCTGTCTTTGGGGATTTGAACCGGGTAGTAGGGCCCCTCGGTCTGGCGCGGCGTGGGCACCAAGGTGCCCTGGGCCGCTGCCGCCCGCTGCACCAGGGCGGGCACGGCCACCAGGGCAGCGCCGCACAGGCTTTGCCCCAGCCACTGGCGCCGGGTGGGTGGTGGCTGCCGCTCGACCGGGTCACCGCGGGAAGGGGTGGAAGATGGCGCAAAACTATCGGCAGTGCTGACGGGCATGGAGCGCTCCTGCAAAAAAGGTGGCAATGGCTGGGAGCTTCTGCGGCCAGAAAAGTGCCGCATTCCCTGTGGGCTCCCAGCCAGCGCCCCAAAATCGAATGGCGCCAGCCCGACGACGGCACAGGCCGATGTCCAAGGCAACGGGGAAACGACCTACACGCAGCCTCACCCGGGCACCGCAGAATCGCGCGACGGTTGTGGGGTCTTGCGCCTCCGCCTGGTGCGGGGTAGTTTCTGGGCTTTGATCCGGGGCGGTCCCGATCGATGAACCAGCGGTGGCTTGCACCGCGCAAGACGCCTCAAGACCCATGCTTTTGCCAAGCCCCACCGACGACATCATGCGCGGCCTGAACCAACGGCCCGCGAGCATCTCCCCCAAATATTTCTACGACCAGCATGGCTCGCAGCTGTTCGAGGAAATCACCCGCCTGCCCGAGTACTACCCCACCCGCACCGAAACCGCCCTGATGCAGCAGCATGCCGCCAGCATCGAGCGGGCTGTGGGCACCGGGCGCACGCTGGTCGAGCTGGGGGCCGGCAACTGCCAAAAGGCGCGCACGCTGTGCCGCCTGGTGCAGCCGGCGTGTTTTGTGGGCGTGGACATCTCGGCCGACTTTCTGCAGGCCGCGGTGCAGGGCTTGCGCGATGACTTTCCAGAGCTCGACGCCCGGGCGGTGGGCGGCGACATGACGCAGGGCGTTGTCCTGCCCGCAGACATCCCGCGCAGCGGCCGACTGGTGTTCTACCCGGGTTCGTCCATCGGCAATTTCGACCCGCCCCATGCGCTTGCACTGCTGGCCCACATGCGCGAGCTGATCGACAACGACGGCGGCCTGCTGATTGGCATCGACCTGCCCAAGGACGTGCAAGTGCTCGAAGCCGCGTACGACGACGCAGCCGGTGTCACCGCAGCGTTCAACCGCAATGTGCTCACGCACGTGAACCGGCTGATCGGCAGCGACTTCGACGTGGAGCAGTGGCAGCACCGCGCTTTCTTCAATGAAGGCGAGTCGCGCATCGAGATGCACCTGGAGGCGCTTGCAGACTCGCAAGTGCGCTGGCCCGGGGGCGGCCGCCGGTTTGACCAGGGTGAACGCATCCACACCGAAAACAGCTACAAATACCCCCTGCCCGTGTTTACCGACATGCTGGCCCGCGCCGGGTTCTCGCAGGCCGAGGCCTGGACGGACGACCGGGGCTGGTTTGCCGTGGTGCACGCGCGCCCCTGAGGATGGATTCAGTATGACCAACATGGATGTGTGCCCCCCGCTGACCGCGCTGCTCTCGCGCTATGCCGCTGTGCGGGACCACAGCGTGGCCCTGGTCGCGCCCCTGTCGGCTGAAGACTGCGGCGCGCAGTCCATGCCGGATGCGAGCCCCGCCAAATGGCACCTGGCACACACCACCTGGTTCTTCGAAACCTTTGTGCTGGAGCCCAACGAACTGGGCTTTGTGCCATTCAACCCCGCGTTCCGCGTGCTGTTCAACTCCTACTACAACGGCGTGGGTGCCAAGCACCCGCGGCCGCAGCGGGGGCTGCTGACCCGGCCACCGCTGGACGAGGTGCGCGCCTACCGTGTCAATGTGGACCAACGCATGGCGCGCCTGCTTCCCACGGTGCTGAACAACGCCGCCCTGTGCGCACTGATCGAGTTGGGCCTGCAGCACGAGCAGCAGCACCAGGAGCTGCTGGTGACCGACGTCAAGCACCTGCTGTCGTGCAACTCCACATGGCCGGCGTACGGTACCGCTGCCGGTTCGACCGGCGACCTGGCCCTGGTGCCGGCCACCAAGCCTTTCGGGTGGCTAACGCTGGACGGCGGGCTGGTGGACATCGGCCACCGGGACGACGGTTTTGCCTTCGACAACGAAAGCCCGCGCCACCGCACGTATCTGGCGCCGTATGCGCTGGCCTCGCGGCTGGTGACCAACGCGGAATGGCTGGCCTTTGTGGAGGTCGGGGGCTACGACAACCCAGCCCACTGGCTGGCCGAAGGCTGGGACTGGCGCGTGGCCCAAGTGCTTGACCACCCCCTGTATTGGCACCGGCTGGACAGCGGCGTCTGGCATGCGTTCACATTGGCAGGACTGCAGCCGCTGCGGGGCGACCTGCCCGTGGTGCACCTGTCGTACTACGAAGCCGATGCCTACGCCCGGTGGGTGGGCGCGCGCCTGCCCACCGAAGCCGAGTGGGAGCATGCTGCGCAAGCCGTAGCGGCTGGTGGGCACGACGATGATGGCCACGGCGCCCACGATGGGCAAGCGCTGGAACAACTGTTCGGCAGCGCGTGGCAGTGGACCCAGTCGAGCTACGCCGCCTATCCCGGCTTTCGCACCGCGGACGGCGCGGTGGGCGAGTACAACGGCAAATTCATGGTCAATCAGTACGTGCTGCGCGGCAGTTCGTGCGCCACGCCACCAGGGCACGCGCGCAGCACCTACCGCAACTTCTTTCCTGCCACGGCCTGCTGGCAATACACGGGTGTGCGGCTGGCGCGGGATGCATGAGTGGCTTGAGCCGCTTTACCGGGGCATCTGGCCCGCTCAGGGCTCCATGCGGAAGGTGTGCTGCAGCATCAGGCGGGCGGGTTCCCCGTTGCGCAGCAGCGGCGCAAACTTCCAGCGGCGTACCGCATCGATCGCTGGTTTGTGCAGCGCATCTTCCCCCGTTCCAGACACTACGCGCGCCGTGCCGACCAGCCCGCTGGGCATGATCTCGAACGACACCGTCACATTGCCGCGCGCTTTGTGCGAGGTGTCATTCAGCAGGAAAGACGGGTAGCGCGGCAGCGGTGCCTCCAGCAGCGTCAAGGGCGTGTCGAGCGGCGGCGACACCTGCTGCCGCAGCAGTTGTTCGTCCTCCCGCTGGCGGAAACTGGTGACTTGGGATTCGGTCACATCCGCGCCACGCGGCGGGGTGAACAGTGAGGAACTGCAGCCGGCCAGAGTCAGGAGGCCGAGGGTGAGTGGTGCAAGAGGAGCTAGGCGGAACATGGCGATGGAGGGTCAGGGCGCCCCGCGATCTGCGGGGCAATCCCACCAGTATCCCGCAACTGGCACCGGCTGCGGTCGAATGGTCAAACGGCGTCGAGTGCCTGCACCAGGTCCGCCTGCAGGTCGTCGATGTGCTCGATGCCCACCGACAGGCGCACCATGCTCTCGCTCACGCCCGCCTTGGCCAGCTCTTCGGGGTTCAACTGGCGGTGAGTGGTCGATGCGGGGTGGGTGGCCAGCGATTTCGCATCGCCGATGTTCACCAGACGGGTGAAGAGCTGCAGCGCATCCAGAAAGCGCGCACCCGCCGCACGCGGGTCTGCATCGGCGCTCTTGAGGCCAAAGCTCAAAATGCCGGATGCCTTGCCGCCCGACTGCCGCTGCACCAGCGCGTGGTCGGGGTGGTCTGGCAGGCCGGCGTAGCGCACCCATTCCACCTTGGGGTGGCCCTGCAGGTATTTGGCCAGCGCCAGCGTGTTGTCGCAGATGCGGTCCATGCGCAGGGCCAGGGTCTCAATGCCTTGCAGGATCAAGAAGGCATTGAGCGGTGCCAGCGCCGCGCCGGTGTTGCGCAGCGGCACCACGCGCGCGCGGCCGATGAAAGCGGCGGGGCCCAGGGCTTCGGTGTAGACCACGCCGTGGTAGCTCACGTCGGGCTCGTTCAGGCGCGGAAAGCGGGCCTTGTGCTCGGCCCAGGGGAACTTGCCGCTGTCCACGATGGCGCCGCCCACGCTGTTGCCATGGCCGCCCAGGTACTTGGTGAGCGAGTGCACCACGATGTCGGCGCCGTGCTCGATGGGGCGCAGCAGGTAGGGGCTGGGCACCGTGTTGTCCACGATCAGCGGAATGCCGTGCGCATGGGCCACATCGGCCAGTGCGCGGATGTCGGTCACGTTGCCCAGCGGGTTGCCGATGGACTCGATGAAGATCGCCTTGGTGCGCGCATCGATGTGCTGCGCAAAGCTGGCCGGGTCGCGCGGGTCGGCAAAGCGCGTGGTGATGCCCTGCTGGGGCAGCGTGTGTGCAAACAGGTTGTAGGTGCCGCCGTAGAGGGTGCTGGCCGACACGGTGTTGTCGCCCGCCTCGGCAATGGTCTGGATGGCGTAGGTGATGGCCGCCATGCCCGAGGCCACGGCCAGTGCCGCGATGCCGCCTTCGAGCGCTGCGACGCGCTTTTCCAGCACGTCGGTCGTGGGGTTCATGATGCGGGTGTAGATGTTGCCCGGCACCTTCAGGTCGAATAAATCCGCGCCGTGCTGGGCGCTGTCGAAGGCGTACGCCACCGTCTGGTAGATGGGCACGGCCACCGCCTTGGTGGTGGGGTCTGGCGAGTAGCCAGCGTGGACGGCAAGGGTTTCGATCTTCATGCGCAGGAGTCTCCCGTTGTGTGGAATGAGAACGCTGATGGAGGCGCCTGCAGCGAAGGGTGCTGGCAGGCGGCAGCGGCCATTCTTGCACCGGGGCGGTGCGCATGGGTCGAATCGTTGGCTATGAGCTTATGCGCTCAGCGCAGGCTGTATTCAAGCTGCATTCAGGCTCGACGCGGGGCCGATGCAGGCTGACCGCAGGCGCGTTACGGCCTGCGAATATTGAATGAAAAGTGCCTTTATCGCTTGATGGACAAGCGCCAGCAGCTACTATTTCGATAGCGATTTACCCGTTGGCCGCGCGCGGTAGAACTGCAGCGGCACGGCCAGCGCCTCGGTCTCCTTGGCGTGCTGGTTGAGCACCGACTTCTTCATCTTGCCCACCACATGCATCTCGCACGGCTTGCAGTCAAAGCGCAGGGTGAGCTTCTCCTTGCCGTTGATCAGCATCAGCGGCTCGGCCTTGATGGTGCCCTGCACGCCCGTCACGCCCTTGGCCTGCTTGGGGCACAGGCTCATCGAAAAGCGCACGCAGTGCTTGGTGATCATCAGGCTGACTTCGCCTTCCTCCTCGTGCGCCTCATACGCCGCATCGATCACCTTCACGCCGTGGCGCACGTAAAAATCGTGCGCCTTCTGGTTGAACACATTGCCCAGGAACGAGAGCGTGTCCTCGGGGTAGGGCACGGGCGGCTCCACCGGCACCGCGCGCTGTAGGCGCGCAAAGTTGCGGGCGCGGCAGTCTTCCAGGTCGGCCAGCGCATCGCGGCGCAGCGCGTTGAGGACTGACGCGGGCACGAACCAGGGTTCGGTCAGTTGCAGCGCAATGTCGTGCACCGCGAAGATGGTGGCGCCGAAGCGGCCCAGTTGCTCGCGCAGGCTGGCTTCGGCCTTGGGCGCATCGGTGGCGCGCTGGTGAGGTTGCTGTACGTCGGCGCAGCCCACGTTGCCATCTTCGTCGGTCAGCATCAGGCTGAAGCCGGCAGGCGTCTCGCTCAGGTGCGCCCACAGGCCGATGCGGCGGTCGCTGGACTTTTTCTCCAACGTGCGCACCCAGTCCATGTCGCGGTTGCGGTTGACCTCGGTGCCCTTGCGCAGGTTCTTGAAGCCGTCCATCGGGTCCTTGGGGTACACACGCCACTGGCCCACGCTGCGGGCCGACACGGGCTCGGCTACGTTGATGGCCATGCCCACCAGCTCCTTGTGCAGGTCGTAGTAGCACAGGCCGTCGCCGTTGTGCAGCACGGTGGCGGGGTCGCTCACCTCCAGCTCGACGAAGTCCGGGCCCACCTTGGTCACCCAGCCGATGGCCTGGCCCGGGTTCTTGGGGGTGTCGAACGCGCCGATGTCTTCCTTGCGGCCGGTCACGAAGTAGTCGGTGAACTCGCGGTTGAAGTTCTGCAGCGGGTCGGGCGTGAAGGTGAAGGTGGTGGCGCCGCTGGAAGAGCGCGACAGCGGCCGGCCTGCGCTCTCGCGCTCTTCCAGAATCTCGTCGATCAGCGTGCGGTAGTGGGCGGTGATGTTCTTCACGTAGCCCATGTCCTTGTAGCGCCCCTCGATCTTGAAGCTGCGCACCCCGGCGTCGATGAGCGCGCGCAGGTTGTCGCTCTGGTTGTTGTCCTTCATGGAGAGCACGTGCTTGTCGTGCGCGATGAAGCGGCCCTGCGCGTCCGTCACCTGGTAGGGCAGGCGGCAGGCCTGGCTGCAGTCGCCGCGGTTGGCGCTGCGGCCGGTTTGCGCATGGCTGATGTTGCACTGGCCGCTGTAGGCCACGCACAGTGCCCCGTGGATGAAGAACTCGATATTGGCGCGGCCCGGCGAATCCACCGGCCCCAGCGCCTTGTGCACCGCGGCGATCTGCTGGACCGTGAGCTCGCGCGCCAGCACGATCTGGGACAGGCCTGCGTCCTGCAGAAAACGCGCCTTCTCGGGCGTGCGGATGTCGGTCTGGGTGCTGGCGTGCAGCTGGATGGGCGGCATATCGTCCATCGCCAGCAGGCCCATGTCCTGGATGATCAACGCATCGGCACCAGCCTCGTACACCTGCCAGGCCATCCGGCGCGCGGCTTCGAGCTCGTCGTCGCGCAGGATGGTATTGAGGGTGATGAAGATGCGGCTGTTGAAGCGGTGCGCGTGCAGTACTAGGCGCTCGATGTCCCGGATGTCGTTGCCTGCGCCGGCCCGTGCGCCGAAGGCCGGGCCGCCGATGTAGACGGCATCGGCGCCGTGGTTGATGGCTTCGATGCCGATGTCGGCGTCGCGCGCAGGCGAGAGTAGTTCGAGCTGGTGGGGCAGGAGGGACATGGGGCGTGATTATCCCAGCCATGGTCGGTGCAGCGCCATCCCCGCGCGCTGCCCGCGGCGGTGGGCTGACTATTAGCCAGATTAATGATGCGCCACGTTGCTATGTTTACATATCAATTGGGCGCAAACACGGGCTCGGGTGGCTAGGATGCGGGGCCCTGTCATGCCCCAAGGTGGTGCGTGGCAGTTTGCTCATCCTGTTTTTGGAGATCCTCACCGTGTTTCGCCGTGCTTACCGACTGCGCCTTTCGTCCCCGTCACTTCTGCAATGGACTGCTGCAGCCGCAGCAACCTGCGCAATCACGGCAGGCCCCGCCTTTGCGCAGGACACGCAATCCGTCAAGATCGCCCACGCCGGCCCCCTGTCGGGCGGCATTGCGCACATTGGCAAGGACACCGAAAACGGCGTGCGCCTGGCCATTGACGACCTGAACGCCCAGAACCTCGTGATCGGCGGCAAGAAGATCAGGTTTGAACTTGCGGCCGAAGACGATGCCGGCGATCCGCGCCAGGCCACCGCCGTCGCGCAAAAGCTGTGCGACCAGAAGGTGGCGGGCGTCGTCGGGCATCTGCAGTCGGGCACGTCCATCCCGGCAGCGGCGATTTATGACCGGTGCGGCGTGCCCCACATCACGGCGGCCGCCACCAATCCGGACCTGACCAAGCCCGGCTACAAAACCACTTTCCGGCTGATCGCCAATGACAACGCGCTGGGTGCGGCGCTGGCGCTGTTCGGGGCGGACCACCTCAAGCTCAAGAGCGTGGCCATCATTGACGACCGCACGGCCTATGGGCAGGGCGTGGCCTCGGTGTTCAAGGCCACGGCGCAACAAAAGGGGCTGAAGGTGGTGGGCGAGGAATTCACGAGCGACAAGTCCACCGACTTCATGGCCATCCTCACGTCCATCAAAAACAAGAAGCCCGACGCGATCTTCTATGGCGGCCTGGACGCGCAGGCCGGCCCCATGCTGCGCCAGATGGAGCAGCTGGGCCTGGGCCATGTGAAGTTCTTCGGGGGCGACGCGCTGTGCACCGAAAAGCTGCCCGAACTGTCGGGCAAGAGCCCCGCGCTCAAGAACGTGACCTGCGCCACGGGCGGCGCGTCGGTCGACAAGATGCAGGGCGGCGCCGACTGGAAGAAGCGCTACGACGCCAAGTTCCCGGGCCAGTTCCAGATCTACAGCCCCTATGCCTACGACGCTGCCATGGTGCTGGCCGATGCGATGAAGCGTGCCAACTCGGTGGACCCGAAGGTGTACATCCCCTTCATCGGCAAGACGGAATACAAGGGCGTGACGGCCAACATCGCCTTCACGGCCAAGGGCGAGCTGACGGCGCCCGCCGTAACGCTGTACACCTACAAGGACGGCAACCGCGTGGCGTTGAACTGATCTCCTCGCCAACGCGTGCATGTTCCCTTCCAACAGCGGCCGCCCAGTGCGGCCGTTTTCCATGGTGTTGGCAGTCGCTGTTTGCCTTTACAGTCGGGCCGGTATCGCGCCGGGCAAGGCAGTTCTGCCAGCGGTGGACCGGGCGCCAAGCCCGCCTAAGGAGTTCTTTCATGCGTGCAGTTTTTGGTTTGGTCGGCCTGGTGGTGGTACTGGGCGTGGTGGGTTTGCTGGCCAAGAAGCAGCTCTCCGCCGTCCGCACGCCTGTGCCTTCGCTGCAAACGGTCCCGGTCGGCAGCGCCGGGGCACCCGCATCGGCCGCGCCGGCCGCCACGGTGCGGGACCAAAGCCAGCAGATCCAGCAGCAGGTCAAGCAGCAGATGGAAGGGCTGATGCAGCAGGCACGCCCCATGCCGGAAGACGAGAAATAATGCTAAAAATGGCCTCTAGCGCTTGTTTTGTAATGGTTTTTTGCTATTAAGTTGGTAGCAATGACGCTGAACGACGACATGCACTGGATGCAGCTTGCGCTGGCCGAGGCCCAGGCCGCCGCGCACGCGGGGGAAGTGCCCGTGGGCGCCATCGTGGTCAAGGACGGCCAGGTGATCGCCACCGGCCGCAATGCGCCGGTGGAGGGCCACGACCCCACGGCGCATGCCGAGATCGTGGCACTGCGCGCCGCGGCCCAGCGCCTGGGCAACTACCGCCTGGATGGCTGCAGCTTGTACGTGACCCTGGAGCCCTGCGCCATGTGCAGCGGGGCCATGCTGCATGCGCGCATCGCGCGGGTGGTCTACGGCGCGCCGGACCCCAAGACGGGTGCGGCGGGCTCGGTGCTTAACCTCTTTGGGCATGCCGAGATCAACCACCAGACGCAGGTGCACGGCGGGGTGTTGGCCGAGGAATGCGGCGCGGCGCTGAGCGAGTTCTTCCGCCGCCGCCGCAGCCAGCAGCGCACCGAGGCGCTGGCCCGCCACCCGCTGCGCGACGACGCCCTGCGCACGCCCGATGCAGCCTTTGCCCACCTGCCCGGCTACCCCTGGGCGCCGCGGTATGTGAGCGACCTGCCCAGCCTGGCCGGCCTGCGCATGCACTACCTGGATGAGGGCCCGCAGAGCGGTGCGCACGGTGCGCCGCGCACCTGGCTGTGCCTGCACGGCAACCCGGCCTGGAGCTATCTGTACCGGCGCATGCTGCCGGCTTTTATCGCGGCGGGCGACCGCGTGGTGGCGCCCGACCTGATCGGTTTTGGCAAAAGCGACAAGCCCAAGAAAGACGCCGCACACCAGTTTGAATGGCACCGCCAGACGCTGCTGGAGCTGCTCGAGCGGCTGGATCTGCGCAACGTGGTGCTCGTGGTGCAGGACTGGGGCGGCATCCTCGGGCTGACTTTGCCCATGGCCTGCCCTGAGCGTTTTGCGGGTGTGCTGGTGATGAACACCTTGTTGGCCACGGGCGACGCGCCGCTGCCCGCGGGTTTTGTCGACTGGCGCGCGATGTGCCACGACAAGCCGCTGTATGGCGTGGGGCGGCTGTTTGCACGCGGCAACCCGCACCTGTCGGCCGCGGAATGCGCGGCCTATGACGCGCCGTTCCCAGACAAGGGCTATCGCGCGGCGTTGCGCGCCTTCCCTGAGCGCGTGCCCGACGCTGAGGACGCCCCGGGCGCAGCCCTGTCGCGCCAGGCGCGCCAGTTCTGGCAGCAGCAGTGGCAGGGCCAGAGCCTGATGTTTGTCGGCGCCAAGGACCCCGTGCTGGGGCTTGCTGCCATGCAGGGTCTACAACGCGACATCCGCGGCTGCCCCGCGCCCATCGTGCTGCCGCAGGCCGGCCACTTCGTGCAGGAACACGGCGAGGAGATCGCCGCGCGGGCTGTGGAATACTTCGCGCTTTCCGGCGCTGGCCGTTCCAGCGGCTGACATCGCACCGGACCTCTCTTTTTGACGGAGCGGGCCCTTTGGGGGCCCGGGCGCTTTGCACGACCACGATCACGACCATTCCCACTGCAGCCACGACCACGGGCCCAAGCACATCTATATCTATTCGCCTTCGAGTGCGGTGCGCGACAAGGCGGCCTTCAAGCGCGGCATAGCCCGCCTCAAGGCCTTGGGCCATGAGGTCGAGGTGGACGTGGACGCGTTGGCCACACACACCCGGTTTGCGGGCGACGACGCCACACGCCTGGCCGCCATCCACCGCGCCGCTGCGAGCGGGGCCGATGTGGCGCTGATCTCGCGCGGGGGCTATGGCCTGTCGCGCATCCTGCCGGGCATCCGCTACAAGGCAGTGGCCAAGGCGATTGCGGGCGGCATGCGGTTTGTGGGGGTCAGCGACTTCACGGCCTTCCAGCTGGCGCTGCTGGCCAAGACCGGCGCCACGTCCTGGGCGGGCCCGTCATTGGGCGCCGACTTTGGTGTGGCGGGCGAGCCCGACGACATCATGGAAGCCTGCTTTGACGACCTGCTGACCGGCCACGGCGAAGGCACAGGCTGGCGCATGAACAATGAAAAGCCCAGCGCCACCACGGGCAAGCCTGCGGTGCCCAACGTGTATGTGAAAAGCGCCACGCTGTGGGGCGGCAACCTGGCGGTGCTGGCCTCGCTGGTGGGCACGCCGTACCTGCCGGCGGTCAAGGGTGGCGTGCTGTTCTTGGAAGACGTGCATGAGCACCCCTACCGCATCGAACGCATGCTGACCCAGCTCCTGCACGCCGGCGTGCTGGCCCAGCAAAAGGCCGTGGTCCTGGGGCAGTTCACCAACTTCACCCTCGCGCCGCACGACAAGGGCTACAAGCTGCAGTCGGTGGTGGATTGGCTGCGCACCCAGATCAAGGCGCCCGTGCTCACGAACCTGCCATTCGGCCATGTGGAGACCAAGGTGCTGCTGCCCGTGGGCGCCACGGTGTCGTTGTCGGTGGAAGAGCGCGACGCGTTGATCTACTGGGGGCATCAGCACTAGCACTAGCGCGGGGCTTCGGGTCGCTCAGCAAACTTTTGGCAAGAGCGATTTCCTGAAGACTTGCAATGCGGGCCGGCGCGGCGCCTGGTGCGCCCCTGAAGCGGGGCGTCCAATGCTCAGTGAACGTGCGGCGAATGCGGGGTTTGTGGCGGCCGCAGCGTGCGCGGCAATTGCCCCTGGAAGAGGGTGGTGAGCTGGTCCACCACCCACTGCGCACCTGCCGCGCCGCGCAGGGGTGACAGGGTGTTGAAGAGGTCAGCGCGCAGGTACCACAGGGCTTCAATGTCGCCCGCGTAGCGCAAGCGGATGTTCATCCTGGCCACTTCGCACCCCGTGTTGCCCACCAGCGTTTGCAGCATGGCTTGGCGCACGTCCTCCAACCCCTGGTTGCGCACCCATGCGGTCGACGCCGGCTTGTCGCGGCCGAGCAGGTCCTGCAGGTCGTTGCGAAGAGTGGGCTTGTTCCAGCGCATGGAGGGAGGCGAGGGCGGTTTCGAGGGAGCTTTAGTGAGCGGGGTCGGCCAAATTAAGCGCGGCCCAGCATCCGCGCAAGGGGAATGCTCCTGTTTTTGTATAAAGACAACACGCACTGCCGATTTGTTGCCAATTTTTACGTGTTGGTGAGGAGGGATCGGGATCAATAGACGGTCTCTAAAACCGAACTGGCTGCAGCCCGCACCCACCCGACATCTCCTGCCATTTTGCAGAGTGCGCCCCCCGGGCGCTTGCACTAAACTGATTCACATGATGTTACTGATTGGCCTGCGTTCATGAGTGTGTTGTCCACGATGGTCTACGCAGACATCTCCGGCAGTACCGCTTTGTACGAGGCGCTGGGCAACGAGCGCGCCACCGAATCCGTCACCCAGGTCACCCATTGGATCAGCGAGGCCATCGAGTCCCATAACGGGCGGGTGGTCAAGATGCTGGGGGACGGCGTGCTGGGCGTGTTTGGCGATGCGGCCAGTGGTGTCAGCGCCATGGCCGCGATGCTGCGCCAGCACAAGGCACGCAAGGAACACTGGCCGGACGTGCGCGTCGGCGTGGCGAGTGGCGAGGTAGTGGATGTGGACGGCGACTGTTACGGCGACGCCGTGAATGTGGCGTCCCGCCTGTGCGAGCGGGCCGGGCCCAGCGAGATCTGGGCCACCGAGACCACGGTGCTGCTGGCAGGCGCCGCGCCGGACGTCTGGTACCGCAAGCTCGGCATGATGGACATCCGCGGCAAGGCCGAGCTGCTCATGCTCTACCACGTGGAATGGCGCGAGGACGAAGCGCCCGACTCGCTGACCATGCAGGCGGCCCTGGTCAGCAACTTCGCCCCGCCCGATCCGGTTTTGGGGCAGATCCAGTTTTCCTGGCACGGCGTGGACCGGGCCTTCACGTCCGCAGACACGCCTGTGCTGGTCGGCCGCGCGCTGCACGCGCAGTTGTGCGTCAACGATCCGCGGGTATCGCGCCTGCATGCGCGCATCGACTGGCGCAACAGCGGCTTTGTGCTGACGGACATGAGCAGCTTCGGGACCTGGGTGCGGTTTCAGGGCAGCGGCTCGCCCGTGCGTTTGCGGCGCGACGCCTGCATCCTCCATGGCGAAGGGCACATTGCGCTTGGCGTGTCGTTCATGCAGCCCGGCGCCCCGACGGTGAGTTTTCGCGTGGCGGGCAGCAGCGTGCACCTGGGCTGAAGCCGCGGCGCAAAATTCAAAAAAGCGGGGCTCGCCCGCGGGCTTTTGGTGCGCCGCGGTCGCAGCACTCCGAACTGGGCCCACGCGTCCCCACGACGCACCGGCCACCACAAGAAACAATGCGACAGGAGACAACAACATGGCATGGATGAAACGGACCGCCCTCGGTCTGGTGGTGGTGGCGCTGCTGGCAGGCACGGGCGCCGCGGTGTATGTGCAGCGCAGCTTTGCCACGCTGGACGGTACTTTGGGGGTGGCCGGTCTTGCGCAGGCGGTGCAGGTGCGGCGCGATGCTTCCGATGTCACCCACATTGAGGCGCAGACCCCGCAGGACGCCTGGTTTGCCATCGGCTACGTGCATGCGCAAGAGCGCACCTGGCAGCTCGAATTCAACCGCCGCGTGATGCACGGCCAGCTGTCCGAAGTTTTTGGCAGCGCCACGCTCGAGACCGACAAACTCATGCGCGGACTCGACATCATGGGCGTGGCGCGCCGGCAGTACGCCGGCCTGCCGCTGTACGCCAAGGAGGCGCTCCAGGCCTACAGCAAAGGCATCCACGCCTTTCACAAAGACCGACCACAGGCGCTGCCGCCCGAGTTCCATGTGCTGGGCGTGCAACCCGGCGGTGCACAGGGCGCGGTGTGGGAGCCAGAAGACAGTGTGGGCTGGGCGCTGATGATGGCGCTGGACCTGGGCGGTAACTGGGGCACCGAGTTCGCGCGCCTGTCGGTGGCCCGCACGCTGGACACCGACCGCCTGTGGCAGCTGATGCCGCCTTATCCGGGCGAGAAGCCGGCTGCATCGGCCGACCTGGCTGCGATGTATCGGCAACTGGGCGTGTACCGCGCGGGTGGCGCAGGCTCCACGGCGGCGGCGCAGGGCCGTGCCCACACGGCGACAGCACCCGAGGTGAATCCGCCACCAAGCGACGGCGTGTTGTCGCGGCAGATCAGCGCCGGCATGCTAGCCTGGGCCGAGGAGCTGACCCGCAACGCCGGCACCAACGAGGGCAAGGGCAGCAACAACTGGGTGCTGTCTGGCACGCGCACCGTCAGCGGCAAGCCGCTGCTTGCCAACGACCCCCACCTGGGCCTGTCGGCGCCGGCCATCTGGTACTTTGCCGGCATGCAGGCGCCCGCGGGCCAGGCATCGGACGGCACGCCGATGGGCGCCATGAATGCCGTGGGCGCCACCTTGCCCGGGATGCCGTTTGTGGTCCTGGGGCGCACGGACAAAGTGGCCTGGGGCTTTACCAACACGGGCCCCGACGTGCAGGACCTGTACCTGGAGCAGATCAACCCGGCCGACGCCACGCAATACCGCACGCCGGACGGCTGGGCGCCCTTCAAGGTGCGCAATGAAACCATCCGCGTCAAGGGCGAAGCCGATGTGCAGCTGCAGGTGCGCAGCACCCGCCACGGGCCCGTGCTGAGCGACGTGCAGAAGTCGCACGCCGACGTGCTGGACCTGGGCAAATACGTGATCGCGCTGCGCTGGAGCGCGCTGGACGACGACAACCAGACCGTGCTGGCGGGCTTCAAGACCAACCAGGCCCAAAGCGTGGACGAGCTTTTTGCAGGCCTGGCGCACTACCACTCGCCCATGCAGAGCGTGGTGGCAGCCGATGTGCAGGGCAACATCCGCTTCAAGGCCGCAGGCCGCGTGCCGCTGCGCGATGCCGCCAACGACATCCGCGGCGTGGCACCATCGCCCGGCTGGGATGCACGCTACGACTGGAAGGGCTGGATCCCCTACGAACAGACCCCGCAGGACGATGGCACCCGGGGCTGGATCGCCACCGCCAACCAGCGCGTGACAGCGCCGGGCTACCCGCATTTCCTCACGCAGGACTGGGCCTTGCCCTACCGCTACGAGCGCATTGCGCAGCTCATCGAGGCCACGCCCCAACACGACGCGGCCAGCATGCAAGCCATCCACCGCGATGTGACTTCGCTGGCTACGCGCCGCCTGTTGCCGCATCTGCAGCAGGCCCAATCAAAACACGCGCTGGCGGCCGCAGCGCAACAGCAGCTGCAGGGTTTCGATGGCGTGATGGACGCGGGCAAAGCCGCGCCGCTGATCTTTGTGGCCTGGACGGACGAGCTGGCACGCGGCGTCATCATTCCGCGCATCGGCGAAGAGCGGTTTACCGCCACCTACGGCAAGCGCGACTACCGTGCGGCGCTCGAAGGCATCCTGGAGCGCAACGACAGCTGGTGGTGCCAGCCGGCGTCGTGTGCTGAGCAATCCGCCGCCGCCCTGGGCCGTGCGCTCGACCGCCTGCAGGCGGTGTACGGCACCAACCCGGCCACGTGGCGCTGGGGCACGGCGCACCCGGCGCTCAGCGCGCACCGGCCGTTTGGCAACGTGCCGGCACTCGCCCGCTTCTTTGATGTGAGCGTTCCATCCCACGGTGATGCCTACACCGTGAACGTGGGCCAGTACAACGCGGGCGAAGCGAGCGGCCCGTATGTGAACCGCCATGCGGCATCGCTGCGCGCGGTGTATGACCTGGCCGACCTGGAACAGTCGCGCTTCATCTACCAGACAGGCCAGAGCGGCCTGGTGTTCTCTCCGCGCTACCGCGACATGAGTAGCACGTGGGCCGAGACCGGCTACCGCGCGCTGCAAAGCCGGCCTGCGCGCTGGACGCACGAGCTCACGCTCACTCCATCCAGCGCCCCCACCTCTGCCGCCGCCGCGCGGTGACGCAGGCTGCAAGAAAGCACACCATGGGTTTTGTACCGTTGATCGAAGTCACCCGCGGCGGCCTGGTCGAGTGCCAGCACTGGGGCGCGGTGGCCGTGGCCGACCGCGACGGCAGGGTGTTGGCCCAGGTGGGCGACCCGTACACGGTCACCTTCACCCGCTCCACCATCAAGGCGTTCCAGGCGCTGCCTTTCATGCAGTCGGGCGGAGCCCGCGCGCTGGGCTGGGGGCAGGGCGAGCTGGCGCTGCTGTGCGCCAGCCACAACGGCGAGCCCATGCACGTAGAGCAAGCCGAGCGCATGCTGGCCAGCGTGGGCAAGGACTACCACGCGCTGCGCTGCGGCTGCCACCGGCCGCTGTTTGCCGAACTGGGCCTCGGCGCGCTGCCCCCAGGTTTTGTGCCAGACGAGCGCCACAACAACTGCAGCGGCAAACACGCGGGCTTTGTCGCGCACTGTGTGCAGCAAGGATTGCCGCTGGACGATCACCTCGACCCGGCCCATCCGCTGCAGGTCGCCATCCGCGAACACGTTGCGCAAGCGGTGGGCTTGGCGCCTGAACAACTGGCCATGGGCATCGATGGCTGCTCGGCGCCCAACTACGCCATGCCGCTGGCGAGCCTGGCCCGGGGCTATGCCCGCCTGGCGGGTGGCGCGCCGGACACAGACCTGGACCAGAGCCTCACCGAACTGGCCGATGCCATGGTCGCGCGGCCGGAGCTGGGCTCGGGCACAGGCCGGCACGACCTGGACTTCATGCGCGTGGGTCAAGGGGACTGGGTCTCCAAGACCGGCGCCGACGGCGTGCAGGTGGTGGGCAGCCGCAGCCGGGGCGAGGCCTTTGCACTTAAGGTCATGGACGGCAACATGGTCGCGCAGGTGGCCGCCGCCGTGGAAGTAATGGACCAGCTCGGCTGGCTCGATGCCCGGCAACGCGAGGCGCTGGCGCCGCGCCGGTCAGACCGCATCGTCAACCCGCGGGGGCTGCAGGTGGGTGGGCGCCGGGCCGTGTTCCGGCTGGAGTCTGCCCGGGCTTGAAGGCCGGTGGCGCGCCCGGCGCGGGTGCGTCAGGCTGAAAAATCAAGCCAAAATGGCCTCTAGCGCTTTATTGGTAAGCGTTTGCAGCTACAAAAAATGTAGCAAACGGTTCGGTGTCGGGCAACACGTAGATCACGCCACGGGCTTGCCCGAACAACGGCGAGATGAACTGGTTGTAAAACGCCTCGGGCGCATTCACACAGCCGTAGCTGATGCGCTTGTCGCCCGCGCCCTGGCTGGCCAGGCGCTGGTGGCGGCGCTCGGCGGCGCTGACGCTGCGCACGCGGTGCAGCGACACAGCGGCCTCGTAGTCAATCCAGACGATGTCGTCGCCCTTCAGATTGCGCCCAGGCTCGGTCACAAAACGGCCTGCCGGCGTGGTGCGCTCGTCTGGGCGGATCTGCGACAGCGGCCGCTGGCCGATGTCCGGCGCAGACCGGTCGCCCAATGCCGCGCCCAGCAGCACGGGCGAACTGCTCATCCATTCCCCGCGCGCCGAGAACACATGGATACGGGCCGCTGGCTTGTCGATCACGGCAAAGGGTAGGCCTTGGTGGTCGGCGGTGGCAGTGGCCCAACGCACTAATTGGCGCGCCGAGGCCGAGGCATCTTTGGGCAGCGCGAAGGCGGACAAGGGTGTCACCAGCGCCAAAGCTGCGGTAGAAAGGGCAAGGCGGCGGTTCAAGTTCACAAAAAGCATGTCATTCATCCAAAACGCTGTGCAAGCCACAGCCGCCCAAACAGGCTCGGCTCAAACCAGTGCACCCGTGGATCTGGCTCCGCCAGTCCACCGGGTGCGTCCCCCTCGGGGGAAGGCGCCGCGGGCGACTCAGGGGGGGCTTCTTCCCTTCCAAGCCAATGCCCCCAATAATGCCTGCACCCGTGACTCTTGCGAAGCCTTGGCTTCGGCAGCCCCATGTTTGATCGCCTCCGCAAAGCATTCAGCGCCTATGGCGGCCCAGCATCCGGCCCGGGCCGCCCGGTGACCAACCGCGACGTGTCCCGCTGGGCCGCAGACCAGCGGCTGCCCATCGTGGCCCACGCAACCGAAGGGCATTTCGACCTGGGCGGTGACATCCACGGCCACCCCTGGCGGCTGGAATGCAGCGTGCCCACCCGCGACTACGTGCACGGCCTGGAACTGCGCGGCCGCGCCGACGTGGGCGCGGACCCCGACGCTGCGGTGATGGTCATCAACCGCCCGCTCAAGGAAGTCCTGGAGGGCACCGCCTACAACGCCATCACCGACACGCTGCAGACGGCCATCAGCAGCAACCTGCCCGAAGAGATGCGCTGGTTGTCGATGTACGAAGAGATGACCTGGCCCGGCCTACCGGCATCCTTCCGCGAACACTTCACGGTGGTGGCCGAGCGGATCGAGCTGGCGCAGCGCTGGATCCATGCGCCGGTGGTCTCGCAACTGCTCAACGCGGTGGAAGGCGAGGGCGGCGCAGAGCGCGCCAAATCGCCCATGGTGCTGATGCTCGCGCGGGGCAAGGTCTACCTGCGCCTGGAGCACACCCAGCGCAGCCTGGCCGAAATCGCGCACGCTAAGCAGCTGCTGCTGGTGGCCGGGCAGGCCGCTTTGCAGAACCTGCCGCCGATGTCGGTGGCGGGGCCGGACGACGAGTCACACATCAGCCGGTAGCGCCGCGAGCGCCTGACCCGAAAGGAAACGGAGCGGAAAACGGAAAACGGAAAACGGGGCCAGTGGCCCCGTTGTTCATGGTGTGCGCGGGTCCCACGCCCTATGCGACTGGCACGCCCCAGGGCCAGTGCCCCCGCGCAAGGGCCGCCCCGCCGCGCTGGGGGCGTCCCCCTCCCGCGCGCAGCGCGAGAGAGGGGGAAGACGCGAAGCGGCTCAGGGGGAGCTTATTTCCTAACCTCCGCGGGTGACAGGCACGCCCGCATCGCGGCCATAGGTGCCGTACTTGCCCAGCTCCCACTTGGCAATCGCGTTGCGGTGCACTTCGTCCGGGCCGTCCGCAAAGCGCAGCGTGCGTGCACCGGCATAGGCATAGGCCAGCGGAAAGTCGTCGCACATGCCGCCGCCGCCGTGGGCCTGCATGGCCCAATCGATGACCTGGCAGGCCATGCTCGGGGCGACCACCTTGATCATGGCGATCTCGGTCTTGGCGACCTTGTTGCCGGCCACGTCCATCAGCCAGGCAGCCTTCAGCGTGAGCAGGCGGGCCATGTCAATCTTGCAGCGGGCTTCGGCAATGCGCTCCTGCGTAACAGTCTGCTGGGCCACCGTCTTGCCAAAGGCCACGCGCGACGAGGCGCGCTTGCACATCAGCTCGAGCGCGCGCTCGGCCAGGCCGATGAGGCGCATGCAGTGGTGAATGCGCCCGGGGCCAAGGCGGCCTTGCGCGATCTCAAAGCCACGGCCTTCGCCCAACAGGATGTTGGACACCGGCACGCGCACGTTCTCGAAAGTCATTTCCACGTGGCCGTGCGGCGCGTCGTCGTAGCCCAGCACGTTGAGTGCGCGGATGATGGTGATGCCCTTGGCATCGGCCGGCACCAGCACCATGCTCTGCTGCGAGTGGCGCGGCGCTTCGGGGTCGGTCTTGCCCATCGTGATAAACACGGCGCAGCGCGGGTCGGCCGCGCCAGAGATCCACCACTTGCGGCCGTTGATCACGTACTCGTCACCGTCGCGCTCGATGCGCGTTTCGATGTTGGTCGCGTCGCTCGATGCCACGTCGGGCTCGGTCATGGCGAACGCCGAGCGGATCTTGCCTTCGAGCAAGGGCTTGAGCCAGCGGGCCTTGTTGGCATCGTCGCCATAGCGCGCAATGGTCTCCATGTTGCCGGTGTCGGGCGCGGAGCAGTTGAACACTTCGCTGGCCCATGGCACACGGCCCATGATCTCGGCCAGGGGCGCGTATTCCTGATTGGTCAGGCCCGCACCTGCATAACCCGAGGCGGCGGCACTGTCCACCGGCAGGAACAGGTTCCACAAACCGGCAGCCTGGGCCTTGGGTTTCAGGTTCTCGATGGTCGACAGCGCCGTCCAGCGCTTGCCTGCCGTCGTGTTGGCGGCCAGCTCGTTCTTGTACGCGGCCTCGTTCGGGTAGATGTGGTCATCCATGAACTGGAGCAGCCTGGCCTGCAGTTCCTTGGTTTTGGGCGAGTAGTCAAAGTCCATGGGTGTCTTCTCCGTTGGTAATCGAGGGGCGGCTCTCCAGCCTGGTTTGCCGGGTACGCCTGTTGGGGTGCGGTGGTTGTCGTGCCTGCTTCACCCACGCTGCGCAAACGACCACGCCAGCTCGGCCATGGGCCGCGCGGTGTCGCCCGAGGCCTTGGCCTGCGCGCTGGAGGCGGTGCCTGCCTCCACCCGCTTGGCAATGCCCTGCAGGATGGCGGCGATGCGGAACATGTTGTAGGCCAGGTAGAAGTTCCAGTCGGCACGCAGTGCTTCGGGCGTGGCGATGCCGGTGCGTTCGCAGTAGCGGCGGATGTAGCTGTCTTCGTCGGGGATGCCCAGGGTGGCCAGGTCCTGCCCGGCAATGCCGCGGCCCATGGCGGCGGGGATGTGCCAGCTCATGCAGTGGTAGCTGAAGTCCGCCAGCGGGTGGCCCAGCGTGGACAGTTCCCAGTCGAGCACCGCGATCACACGCGCCTCGGTGGGGTGGAACATTAGGTTGTCGAGCCGGTAGTCGCCATGCACGATGGAGACGTGGGCCTCGTCGCGCGCGCTGGCGGGCATGTGGGCAGGCAGCCATTCCATGAGCTTGTCCATCTCGGGGATGGGCTGCGTGACGGACGCCACGTACTGCTTGCTCCAGCGGCCGATCTGGCGGTCGAAATAATTGCCAGGCTTGCCGTAGCTGGCCAGGCCCCGGTCGGCGAACTTGACGGTATGCAGTGCGGCGATGACGCGGTTCATCTCGTTGTAGATGTCGCCGCGCTCGGCTTGTGTCATGCCGGGCAGGGATTGGTCCCACAACACGCGGCCCTGCATGCACTCCATCACGTAGAACGCGCGGCCAATCACCGACTCGTCCTCGCACAGCACAAACATGCGGGGCACGGGCACATCGGTGCCGTACAGGCCGCTCATCACGGCAAATTCACGCTCGATGGCATGGGCCGAGGGCAGCAGCTTGGCCACCGGGCCGGGCTTGGCGCGCATCACATAGCTGGTGCCGGGTGTGATGAGCTTGTAAGTGGGGTTGGACTGCCCGCCCTTGAACATCTCTACCGCCAGAGGGCCGGCAAAGCCTTCCATGTTTTGAGTCAACCAGGCTGTCAGCGTGTCGATATCGAACGCATGCTGGTCGGAGACGGGCCGGGTGCCCACGAAATGGTCGAAATTGCTCATGGGTGGGCGGGGAGTCCGTGTTTCTTCAGTTGTCGGTTTCGGCAATGCGCATCAGCGCTTCGCGGTCGCGCACCACCAAGCCACCCGGCTCGATGCGGATGGCGTCCTCGCGCTCCATCGCCTTGAGCTCCTGGTTCACCCGCTGGCGCGATGCGCCCAGCAGCTGCGCCAGCTCTTCCTGCGCCAGCTGCAGCCCAATGCGCATCTCGCTGCCGTCCGACAGGCTGGGAATGCCGTAGCTGCGCACCAGGTGCACCAGCTGCTTGGCCAGCCGCGCGCGCAGGGGCAGGGTGTTGAGGTCTTCCACCAAACCGTACAGCTGGCGAATGCGCCGTGCATGCAAGCGCAGCATGGCCTCGTAGAACTCGGTGTGCGCCGCGAGGATTTTGCGAAAGTCGGCTTTGGCCACACACAGGATCGTGGTGTCGCCGTGCGCATAGGCATCGTGCGTGCGCCGGTCCCCGTCGAAGATCGCCACATCGCCGAACCAGATGCCCGGCTCCACATAGGTCAGCGTGATCTGCTTGCCCGAGATGGAGGTGGAGCTCACCCGCACCGCACCGCGCGCGCAGGCAATCCACTCCTCGGGCGGGTCGCCGCGTGCGGCGATAAGGCCGCCGTCCTTGAAGCGTTTGACGTATGCACATCGGAGGATGTCGTGGCGTAGCGAAGGTGAAAGGGATGAAAACCAGCGACCTGAGTTGATCGCTTCACGTTCTTCGATAGTAAGAATCGGGTCGTCCATGGCCTGTCTTTTGCGTGACTAGAAACAGGACCATTGTCGCGTCAGGGACCTTCGTCCTGCGTCAGGGTTGTCACCTGCGTGTCTGTGCGGTGCAAGCGGGACCTAAGAAAAGAAAAAGCCCCGGTTGCTGATGAGCAAGCGGGGCTTTTGGGCAGGCGTGGGTGCCCAGGATGCGGCGCTATTCGTAACGCGGCACGCCTTTTTCAAGGAAAGCCGTGATGCCCGCGCCACCGTTGATGTGGTGCAGGTTTTTGACAAAGTGATCGCGCTCGCGGCCCAGGTGCGCAGTGAGGCTGGCCTGGGGTGCCTCGCCCAGCAGTTCCTTGATGCTGGCGAGCGCGTTGGGTGCCTTGGCATTGAGCTGCTCACACAGCGCCAGCGCAGCGTCGAGCGCCGCGCCGGGCTCTGCAATGCGATTGACCACGCCCAGCGCGTGCAGGCGCTCCGCGCCGATGCGGTCGCCGCACATGAGGATCTCGGTGGCTGCCTGCCGCGGCAGGGCCTGCGAGAGGCTCCAGCTGGCGCCACCATCGGGCGACAGCGCCACGTTGCTGTACGCCATCACAAACACCGCGTTGCGAGCCGAGACGATGAAGTCGCAGGCCAGCGCCAGCGAGAAGCCCGCGCCCGCCGCCGCACCTTCCACCGCCGCGACCACGGGCTTGGGGTAGGTGCGGATGGTCTCGATCCAGTTGTGCAGGCCTTCGATGCTCTGCGCCTGCACCTCGGGCGGCTGCTGCCGGTTGGCCAGCAGCCGCTGCAGGTTGCCCCCCGAGCAGAACATGCCGTCAGACCCGGTGATGACCACGCTGCGGATGTCGGCGCTGCTTTCAGCCACGCTCAGCGCCTCCACGCCCGCCGCGTACATCGCAGGGTCGATGGCATTGCGCCGCTCCGGGTTGCGAAGGGTCAGGATCAGGGTCTGGCCCCGGCTGGTGCTCTGCAGTTCTGCGGTCATGGACTAGGCCTTCGACTTCGAGGGAAAGGGCAGTAAAGCGTCAGGCTTCTTCTACGTGAGAAAGGCTCAGGCCAATCGCACCGCGGCGGCGGAGCCACGGGCTGGGGCGGTAGCGGGTGTCGCCGTACACGGTCTGCATGTTGAACAGCACTTCAAGAATATTGGTCGGGCCCCAGCGGTCACCCATGGCCAGCGGGCCCTGTGGGTAGCCCAGGCCCAGGGTCACGGCGGTTTCCAGGTCCTTGGGGGAGCAGATGCCCTGCTGGCAGATGTCGGCCGCGATGTTGACGATGGTGGCCACTACGCGCTGCGTGACGAAGCCGCCGCTGTCGCGGATCACGCTCACGGCCTTGCCGTCGCGTGCGAACAGGGCATGCGCGGCATTGCGGATGTCCACGCGCGTAGCAGGGTTGGTGGCCAGCACGCGGCGCTTGGTGGCTGCATCTTCCACCAGCATGTCGATGCCGATGGTGCGGGCCGGGTCCAGCCGCTCGACCACGGCCACGGTCGTGATGTCAAAGCCCAATGGCGCGACCAATGTAAGGGCGTGGGGCGATGGCGACTGGCCCGTCTCGATGGTGGCGCCCAGGTCCTTGAGCAACTGGTACAGCTCGGCACGCCGCGCAGCGCGGGGCGAGACCCACACCGGCGGAATATCGGCCACCACCGGCACGGGCGGCTCGGCCGGCACCTGGGCAGCTCCGTCGATATAGCGGTAGAAGCCTTCACCGACCTTCTTGCCGACCATGCCCCCGGCCAGCCGCTGCGCCGTGATCACGCTGGGGCGAAAACGCGGTTCGTCGTAGTACTGGCGGTAGATGGATTCCATTACCGGGTGGGACACGTCGAGCGCCGTGAGGTCCATCAACTCGAACGGTCCGAGCTTGAAGCCCACCTGATCGCGCAGGATGCGGTCGATGGTGGCGAAGTCCGCCACGCCTTCGCCCACGATGCGCAATGCTTCGGTGCCGAACCCACGGCCTGCGTGGTTCACGATGAAGCCGGGCGTGTCTTGAGCCTGCACGGGGGTGTGGCCCATCTCTTTGGCATAGGCAGCCAGCGCGGTGCACACGGCGGCATCGGTCTTGAGCCCGGCAATCACCTCGACCACTTTCATGAGGGGCACGGGGTTGAAGAAGTGGAAGCCCGCCAAACGCTCGGGCCGCTGCAGCCCCGCGCCGATGGAGGTGACGGACAGGGAGGAGGTGTTGGTCGCCAGCACCGCATCGCTGCGCACCACGGCTTCGAGCTCGGCAAACAGCGTTTTCTTCACATCCAGGCGCTCGACGATGGCTTCCACCACCAGGTCGCAGCCCGCCAGATCGGTGACGGCCTGCACGGGGTGCAGCCTTGCGGCCAATGCACTGGCCTGGTCGGCGTCGATGCGCCCCTTGGCCACCAGCTTGGCCCACTGCTCTTGCAACGCGGCCTGGGCGGCCTGCGCGGCACCGGGGTTTGCATCGAGCAAAAACACCTGGCTTCCGGCCTGCGCGGCGATCTGCGCAATGCCCCGGCCCATGGCCCCTGTGCCCACGATTCCGATGTTGGGAAACTGAATTTTCATAGCGCCATTATGGCTCTGGCGTTGCGCGGGACTTATGTGCAAGAATGGTCTGCACCAAAACCAGAACATATTGTGAAAATCCGTAACACCATTTTGGGGACCGGTCTGTGGGTGGTTGCTGCTGGCGCCTGGGCACTCTCGCTCGGCAACAGCAGGGGCATGGTGGTGTTGGGTGCTCCGGTGGATCTTTCCTTTGATGTTCAGCCGGACCCGGGGTCTGATGTAGCGTCATCTTGTGTCACCGCCCAGCTGATGGCCGGTGATACCCCGATTGGTGATGCGAGGGTGCGCGTCACACCATTGCCCGACATGCGTGGGCGACCTCCGGCCGTGCGGGTGCAGGCCACGGTGGCGGTAGACGAACCGGTGCTCACGGTGACACTCGCCGCCGGATGCGCCGGCAAGGTCTCGCGGACCTACACTTTTCTTTCAGAACTTCCCACCACGGTGGCGCGGTCCACGTCGCCGGTGGATGTATCGCGGCTGCCGTCTGCCGGTGGAGTTGAGAGCCCACGAGGCGCACCAGCTGGTGCAGGCGCACGCGCGGTGGCCAGCGCGCCCCCGGTGCCTGCGGCGGTGCCTGCCGCGCCCGACAGCCGGCCTATGGTCTCCACGGCTCCTGCCGCTCCCGGCCCCACAGCTCCCCGGGCGGCCGCCCGCCCGCCTGTCCAGCCTCCGGCCCGCAGTGCGGCACGGCCCCCTGCAGTCACTCCGCCGGCCAAGGCAGCAGCTGCGCCGTCTATTGCGGGCAACCGCCCACGCCTGGTGGTCGAGCCGCTCGATCTCTGGATGGATCGCCCCGTGGCGCTGCGGACTTCGCCAGAGCTGCTGGTGACGCCGTCGGATCAGCCCTCGGCGCAGCGCGCGCAGGCAGCGGCCGTATGGAAATCCTTGAATGCACAGCCTGAGGACGTCCAGGACAGCGATCGGCTCAAGGCCCTGGAGGCGGACATGGCCGCCTTGCGCGCCCAGGCCAGCCGCGACCGGGCCAGTGCCGCCCAGGTGCAGCAGCAACTGGAAGTGGCCTTGAGCGAGAGATTCCCCGCGACGGTGGTCTATGTGCTGGGCGGCTTGTTGCTGGCCGCGCTGCTGCTGGTTGCGTGGACCTGGACGCGCCTGCGCAGCGCCTCCGAGAAAGCCGTGCGGGCATGGCGCGACTCTGTGGCTGCGATGGGCGGCCGGGACCTGGCTGCAGCGCACGACGCGGCGATGGGCCTGTCTCCCCATCCTGGCGACACCTGGGCCCCGCCCGACACCTCGCCCCATTCGGCGCCCGCGCCGCTGGCTCCGCGGACCTCTGGCCGGCCGGCGCTTGCCAGCGTGTCGGGTGCCGCGCCGTTGGTGCCCGCATTTGTCGACACCTCGCCTGTGCCAAGCGCATCGGTTCCGCTTGCCGCCGCCCCAGTGCCCGCAGCGGCAGCCGCCCCAGCGCGCGAACCCGCCTTGCACATCGTCAGCCCCGAAGAGCTTTTCGATATCCAGCAGCAGGCCGAATTCTTCATTTCGGTCGGGGAGCACCAGCAGGCCATCGAAGTGCTGAAAAAACACATCGCCGAACGCGGGGACATTTCGCCACTGGCCTACCTCGAGCTTTTGCGGCTGTACCACACCCTCAGCCGTGTGGACGAGTTCACGCAGCTGCGCGCGCAGTTCATGCAATCCTTCAACGCGCAGGTGCCGGAGTTTGCGAGCTTTCATCGCACCGGCCGCATGCTGTACCACTACACCGACGCGTTGGCCGAGATCGAGGCCGAGTGGACATCCCCGTCGGTGCTGCTGCTGCTTGAGAAGATGCTCTTCCGCCGCGCGGGGGCTGAGCCGGTCGAAGCCTTTGACCTCGCGGCCTACGACGACCTGCTGCTCCTGCTGGCGATTGCGCAGACCACGCCAGCGAGTGCCCGTGGCGAGCCGGCGCCCCGCAAGCGCACCACGCCGCTGGCGCCACCGCGTGTAGAAACGGAAGTCGTCGAGGAGCCAGCGCGCGCGTCGGCCACCAGGGATGCGTCGCCCATGGACTCGTTGGCGGCCAGCCTGGAGTTCGACTTTGGCGAAGTCCCGCGCAAAAGCGCCACCCCTGCGCCACAGCCTGCGCCTGCAACCGCCTCATGGCCGCGGACAGAGCCCGACACGCGCGGCGCTCCGCTCGACCTGGATCTGTCCGAGCCGCCGCACCTCACGCTCAGCGATCTGCCTCCCGTGCCGGTCACCGCGCCGCCTGCAGCAGGGCAGGCCGTCGGTTTTGGCATGGACAACGACCTGATGGAATTGCGGCTGGAGCTGGAGCAGAAGAAATCCGGCAGCAAGTGACGCCTCAACGCATGAACGCCTGAACGCATTCATGCGCCAGGGCAACAGGGCAACAGGGCACCCAGGGTGTTCAAGGCATCGGCTGGCCATGGCGGGCGGAGGGCTCCGCCCCTGGCGGCAGTGCGATCCACCGCGTATTTAGCGCCGCTGACCAGCACCCCACCATGCCTTGCCGGCTCACGGCCTCATGCAAGCAATGGCCATGTACCCACAAATTCAGCGCCCCATCCGCTCCATCAACTGGGCTGCAGCCGCTTCTGGGTCTTCAGCATTCACCAGAGCCCGCACCACCGCGATGGAGCCCACGCCCGTGGCCAGCACGTCGTCAAACTGTTCCGCACCAATCCCTCCAATCGCCACCTGCGGGTAGTGGCGCAGAAGCCGCGCATACCCCCCAAGCCGCCCAACACCCTGCGGGGCAGTGGCCATCTTCTTGAGCGTGGTCGGGAACACGGCTCCCATGGCGATGTAGCTGGGGCCCACGGCGTCCGCGCGCACCATTTCAGCGTAGCCATGGGTGCTCACGCCCAAGCGCAGCCCGGATGCGCGCAGTGTGTGCAGATCCGCGTCGCTCAGTGCGTCCAGATCTTCCTGGCCCAGGTGGATGCCATAAGCACCCGCCGCAATGGCAACCTGCCAGTGGTCATTGATGAACAGCAGTGCGTTGGTGCCCTGCACGGCCTGTACGGCGGCGCGCACTTCGCGGTCAATGGCTGCGGCGTCGATGGACTTGAACCGCAGCTGGACCGTGGGCACGCCGGCCCGGGCCATGCGGCCGACCCATGCGGCGTCGGGCAACACCGCGTACAGGCCCAGGTGCTGAGGGCAAGTGGCGAATGCCTGCGCACGGGGCAACGGTTGCAGGCCAAAGTCCTCCGGCGCGTCGGGCCACAGCCCGGGCTGGGCGCTGCCCGTGCGCGCTGCGCGGGCCTGCCAGGCTTTGGCCACACATTCGGCATCGTGGGCGATAAAGCCCAGCGCGCTGCAGGCTTGCAGTGCTGCCAGGTAGACGGGGTCTTGCCGGGTGGGCGCAGGCACCGGTTCGGGCCCGAAACCCGCAAACGTGGCGGCATGGTGCGCAATGATGTCCTGCGCGAGGGTGGCGGTATCAAGCATGTTGTGCATGGTGCCAAAAAGGGGTGCCCATCACCGGCGTGCTGGGCTGCGCTGCGTCTTGGGCCGACATGGCTCCCGCCCGGTGTGCGGTGCGGCCGGCGTTGACCGCGTCAGCGAACGCACCGGCCATGGCCACCGGGTCTTGCGCCAGCGCGACGGCGGTGTTCAGCAGCACGCCGTCGTAGCCCCATTCCATCACCTGGCAGGCGTGTGATGGCAGGCCCAGACCGGCATCCACCAGCAGCGGCACGTTCAGGCGCTCGCGCAGCGTTTGCAGTGCATAGGGGTTAACAGGGCCCCGGCCCGTGCCGATGGGCGCGGCCCAGGGCATCACGGCCTGGCAGCCCACGTCCACCAGGCGCTGGCAGACCACCAGGTCCTCGGTGCAGTAGGGCAGCACCTGAAAACCTTCCTTGATGAGGTGCTCTGCCACGCCCACGAGGTTGAGCGTGTCGGGCTGCAGGGTGTAGTCGTCGCCGATCAGCTCGAGCTTGATCCACGGCGTGTTGAATACCTCGCGTGCCATCTGCGCGGTGGTGATGGCTTCTTGCGCGCTGTGGCAGCCCGCGGTGTTGGGCAGCACCGGCACGTTCAGCTTGCGCAGCAGCTCCCAGAAGCTGCTGCCGCTCTCGGCCGGGTTGCTGCCCTGGCGGCGCAGCGAGGCCGTGACCATCGCCGGCTGTGCGCGCTGCACCGCTGCCTCCAGCACGGCGGGCGAGGGGTAGCGGGAGGTGCCCAGCAGCAGCCGGCTGGCGAAGTGCTGGCCGTAGAGCACCAGGGGGTCTTGGGGCGTCAGGGTGGTCATGTTGTTACTATGATTTTTATAGCTGCTGGCGCTTGATGGATAAGCGCTGAGGGCCTATTTGTCTCAATATTTATCGGTTCAATCATCCACCCGTCACGGGCGAGATGATTTCCACGCGGTCCCCAGCCTGCAGCGCGTGCGCGGCGTAGCGGGTGTTGGGCACAAAGGTGGTGTTCACGGCCACCGCAAAGGGCGGGCGGGCGGCGATGGCGGCCACGGCGTCGGCCACGGTGGCGCCCTCGGGCAGGTCGTGCGGGACTTGATTGATGGAGATCGAGATGTTCATGCGAAGGCGCGGGCTGCTGCGGCTGCGGCGCTGGCCGGGTCCGGGGGTGTGGGCTCCAGCTCCAGCGCAAGGTCAAAACGTTGCGAAAGCTGCGATTGTCCCGCGTTCAGCACTTCGAGCGTCACATCCAGCATCGCGGGCGCGATCATGAAGCCGTGGCGGTACAGGCCGTTGATCTCCAGCACCCCCGGGCGGGGCTGGCGGATGGCGGGCAGGTTGTTGGGCAGGGTGGGGCGGCACTGCGTGGCCAGCTCCAGGATGCGGCCTTCGGCAAAGCCCGGGTGCACGGCATAGGCGGCCGAGAGCAGTTCCAGGGTGGAGCGCACGCTGGCGGGTGAGCGGTCGTCCGATTCAATCTCGGTCGCGCCGATCACGAACAGGTGGTCCTGTTTGGGCGCGATGTAGATGGGGTAGCGGGGGTGCACAAGCCGCGTGGGGCGCTGCAGCGTCACATCCGGGGCGTAGATGCGCGCCACCTCGCCGCGCACGCCGCGCAGCGCGCCCCACTGCGGCTTGGCGCCCAGCCCGCGGCAATCGAGCACCCAGTCGGGCTGGCCCGGCTGGCCGGGGGCGAAGTCTTCGGTGGAGCGCGGTGCGTGCCAATGTGCGCACACCGCCAGGCGCTGCATCTCCACCACCAAGGCAGCCAGCAGCTGGCGGTTGTCCAGCTGGCCTTCGCCGGGCAGGTACAGGCCTTGTGCAAACCGATGCGCCAACGTGGGCTCGGCCTGGGCCAAGGCGGATGCATCGAGCTTTTGCAGACTGGGCAACTCAGGCACGGCCAATTGGTTGGTCTCCAGCTGGCGGGTCAGGCGCTGAGCCTCGGCGGCATCCTGCCGGTGCCAGACGATGAGGGTGCCGGCCTGCTGAAAGAACACAGGTTCGGCCAGCCGTGCCAGCAGCTCGGGCCAGCGGGTGAGGGCGTGGTGGCCCATGCGCACCACACCGGGCTCGGTGATGGCGGACTCGGCCAAGGGTGCCAGCATGGCCGCCGCCACGGTGGCCGCAGAGCCTTCGGCCGCCGGACTGCCCGCGTCGTAGATGTCGATCCGGTGCCCCAAGCGGGCCAGCTCCACCGCCAGCAGGCGGCCCATGAGGCCCGCGCCGAGGATGGCAAATGAGGAGGGTGAGAGCGGCATAGGCGATTCGGTGTGTTGTCCGTGTGCTGCAGTCAAGGCGCACGGAAGGTGCGGGCCAGGGTGCAAGGGACAAAACGGGCTGTGCCGCTGGTGGAAACTCCCCACGCCAGCATGACCTGGATCGGGTAGCGGGGCGGGTACATGCCGTTGGCGATGCGGGGCCCCAGGGTATTTCTCAGTCCCCCTTGCCGGTCATTGATCCATGACCGATCCGGCGGGACACCCCTGTTTCGTCCGAAAAATCAATTACAGCACATCACCCCGCCGCGCCCTTTTGACCTGGCGCATAGGCCATAATTTTTGCCATGACATCTTCGACTCAGGCGCCCGCCGCGGTGCGGCGCTACGCACGCGTGCTTTCCATTGCGGGCTCGGACAGCGGCGGCGGGGCAGGCATCCAGGCCGACCTCAAGACCTTCAGCGCCCTGGGCTGCTACGGCATGACGGCCATCACGGCCATCACGGCGCAAAACACCTGTGGAGTCACCGGCATCCACGGCATTCCGCCCGAGATGCTCAAGGCCCAGATCGACGCCGTGGTGCAGGACATCGGCGTGGATGCCGTCAAGATTGGCATGCTGCATTCGCCCGAGGTGGTGCGCGTGGTGGCCGACGCCATCCGCACCTACCAGCTGCCGCACGTGGTGCTGGACCCGGTGATGGTGGCCACCAGCGGCGACCGGCTGATCGCACAGGAGACCGTGGCCGTGCTGGTGCAAGAGCTGTTTCCGCTGGCCGAGGTGATCACGCCCAACCTGGACGAAGCCGGCTGGCTGCTGGGCCGCAGCATCAAGGGCGTGGAAACGCTGGGCGAAGCCGCGCAGGCGCTGTGCGCGTTGGGCGCGCGCGCGGCGCTGCTCAAGGGGGGGCACCTGCCAGGGCATTGGGTGGTGGATGTGCTGGCCACACGCGGCGGTGGGCTGCAGCGGCTCGAATCCCCGCGCATCGCCACGCACAACGGCCATGGCACGGGCTGCACGCTGTCGTCCGCGATTGCCGCTCACCTGGCGCTGGGCTTGCCGCTTCAGCAGGCGGTGGAGCGCGCCCGCAACTACATCCTGGGTGCCATCGCCGCGGGGGCCGACGTGCACACCGGCCAAGGGCACGGCCCGCTGAACCACGGCTATGCCCCGGTCGCCCAGGTGGTGGTGCAGGGTTGATTTTTTGAGTGTTTTAGGCCGCTAGCGCTTGTGTGTCAAGCGCTTGTTGCTATAAAAATAATAGTAAACGCCTGCAAGCCTCGCACAAGGCTGCAGCGGCCTGGGCCGCCGCCGCGGGGCGTCAGGCGCGGCGCGGGCGCGTGGCCCAGGCCAGCACCAGGCTGAACGCCAGTGCAGGCAAGGCCGAACCCGCCCCGGGCACCACCTTGGGTGCAAGGTGGTACACCGCAATGCCCAGTACCCAGATCGCCACGGGGACCGCATTGACCCGGCGCGCCGCGGCCAGCAATGCGGGCGCATTGGCTCCAAACGCCAACCGACCCAGGATCACGCCAAAGAGGGGCACAAACACCGAGCTGAGCAGCAGCAAAAACGGCTCCAGGCTGTGGATGGGCAACACCAGCGCAAGCGCGGTGCACACGGCGGCCATGGCCAGGCCCCATTTGCGCACGCCCCAGCGGGGCAGCAGGCTGTGGGCCGACACCGCGCCCGAGTACGCATCGCCATAGGCGTTGTCCACTTCGTCAATCAGGATGAGTGACAGCGCAATCAGCCCGCCCTGGGCCAGCAGCAGCGCCTGCACCAGGTCCTTGCTGGGCAAGGTCAGGGCCACTAGCACGCCCAGCGTGTAGCACCACATGTTGGCCAGCGCATAGCCTAGCCAGGTGCCGCGCAATGCGGAACCGCCGTTCTTGCCGTGGCGCGCGTAGTCGGCCACCAGCGGCAGCCAAGAGATGGGCATGGCGATCACCAGGTCCAGCGCGGGCAAAACGCCCATGCCGCCTTCGCCCTTGCGCGTCCACAGTGCTTCAAAACCTTGTGTCTGCGCCAGCGACAAGAACTGCCACGACAGCCACAGCAGCGACAGCACCACCAGCGGCAGCGCCACGCGTGCGATCACCTTGCGCACCAGCTGCACCATCGAGCCGCTGATGAGCAGCATCACCACGCCGCCCCACACCAGCGTGGCCAGCACGGGCCAGTGCGCACCGGCCAAGTGGCCGGACTGCTGGCCGATGGCCACGGTGGCGTCGCGCATCACCACCAGCTCGAACGTGCCCCAGCCCACCAGCTGCACGATGTTCAGGATGATCGGCAGGCTGGCGAAGGTGCGGCCATACACCGCGTGCATCAGGCCCGCACTGGCCAGGCCGCTGTCGCAACCGATCTTGGCCACCCAGCCCAGCAGGCCTGCGCCCACGATGGAGCCGCAGACGATGGCAATCAGCGCCTCCTGAGTGCCCAGCGCAGGCATCAGGTACGCGCCCACCTGCATGACCAGCAAACCCACGCCCAGGCTGAACCAGAGCGAGGCATGGTCGTGCCACTGAAAGACACGGCGGTCGGGGGATACGGGGGCCAGCGCTTCGTTGGCGGCGGGCGCAGCGGGGGATGAGGACATGGGCAGGCTCCGTGCAGTACAGACATGACCTACGCAAAACAGGGCTCAGGCCAGCGGCTCAGCCCCAGGCGGGCTGATGTCGCATCCCGATTTGCGTAAGTCCTAACAGAGCAGGGCGGCGGCCTGAAGGCGCAGCCCAAGATCACTCAAGGTCCGGCCCAAACAGACATGCTTCCCTGCGCGAGGATGATCTCAATCAGGTTCAAAGGGACTCTCTCAGTCGATTCCGGCGGCCCGGTGACGACACCCCTAGCGATGGCGCTCCGCGAAAGGAGCGCGGTGGGCATTGTAGTGGGGCGTGTTCAGCGGCCTGTGGCGGCGGCGATGGGGACCGCGTAGTGCATGACCGAGGTGTCCGCCGTCGGGTGGTACTGCGAGTCGTAGATCTCCAGATCCGGCCCCAGGGTGTGCGATTGCCCGGAGGACAGCAGCCAGCTCGAATAGATGTAATTGACCGTGGCATCGACATTTTGCGCAGCACCCCGGTGGGTGAAGCGTGCATAGGTCGCTGCGGGCAGCTCCATCGCCACCATGCCGTCGGGCAGCGCGCCCGGGCCGCGCACCTCGGTGCAGGCCAGGTAGCGCAGCTGTTCGGTGTGTGGCCCCGCGGGTGCCACCACGCCATAACAAATGCCGGGCACCACGTTTTGAATCTCGCCCAGCCGTGGCAGAAACTGGCCCCACAGCGGCGGCAGCTTCTGGCCGAGGTTGTTCTTCTCCGAATCGATGCCGTAGTAGTCGGTAGGCATGCCGACCATTTGCATGGCGGGCCGCTGCTGGATGACCGGCGCCAGCGACAGGTTGCTGTGGATGTGAGCGAGATAGCTTTCGTCGATGCGGATCTTGCGTACGAACAGCGATCGGTTGCCCATCTTGCGGTACTGCGATGGCGTGAGCCGAAAGCAGTCCTTGAAGGCGCGGGTGAAGCTCTCTTGCGTCTCGTAGCCTGCTGCTAGCGCGATGTCCAGCACCGGAAGCCGCGTGCTGGTCAGCTGCTCCAGCGCCCGGGCGAAGCGCCGCGACCGGATGTAGGTCTTCAGGGTCTCACTGGTCAGCGCCTTGAAGATCCGCTGGAAGTGCCACTGGCTCATGCCCGCGGCCCGTGCCACATCGACAAGCTCGATATCCGATTCCAGATGGGCCTCGATGAAATCGATGCCCTCCTGTATTTGCCTGAGATAAAGCACGGTGGTGTTGTCCGATCAAGGGGTTTCAAAAAAGCCGGTCATGGCCACCAGCCGGTTGCGGTCGTTGTACCGGCCGTAGCTGACGCCTTCGCCGATCACCTGGCCGGTGCCGTCGACCATGTTCCATTTGGCGATGCTCTGCTGGTTGTGGCTCGCAAAGTAGTGGGTCACAAAATGGCCGCCGGGCACCTGGCGATGAAAGTCGTCCATGTAGGCGGTCAACTGGTCCCAGCCCTGGGCCGTGGCCAGCGGGTCGTTGTAGGTGCAGGCGGGGTCGAGGGACTCCGTGAAGAGTGCCGTCCGCTCCGCGGCCGAATCGGCCTTCCACGACGCGGTGTAGGTGTCCCAGATGGATTGAAGGGGTTGTTGGCTCATGGTGTGCTCCGATGGGTGTTGAAGGGAGACGCCATCGTGCCGGGCACGTGCGTGCCAATTGGACATTTTGTGCTTTTATCTGGAGCGCACAGTGAGGCGTGCAGTGCAAAGCATGTGGCAGGGAGAAGGGCCTTGCTGGGAGCCGGGGATGAGCGTTGGCCGCACCGTGCCAGGCCGGCCACCCAGCGTGACCTAGGGATGGCCTGCATAACTCCCTGCGGTCTGTGATAGCGCGGTCTCGGGCGGTCTACTGCGTTGCTTTTCTTGCCAATAGCCGGGCTATTGGCTGCAAAAAGACGCCTTGTAGCCCATCCCGTTCCGCACTATCACCGCCTCGCGAGGGTTATGCAGGCCATCCCTAGCTTTACGCGCCTGCTGGGGGCAACGTCACCGGGGACACACCGAGCAATTGGTGCAGCCGTGGACTGGTGGTCGTGTACTGCAGCGCCACCTTGTCGCCCTTGAGCGCCTCGGCCGCGCCAAAGGCTGCCAGCGTCGCTTCATGAAAGCCGCACAGGATCAGTTTGCGCTTGCCGGGGTAGGTGTTGATGTCGCCCACGGCGTAGATGCCGGGCACGCTGGTGCGAAACGCTTCGGTGTCCACCACCAGTTGCTTGCGGTCCATCGCCAGGCCCCAGTCGGCAATGGGCCCGAGGCGGGGCGAGATGCCCAGCACGGCAACCAGCAGGTCCAGCGCCAGGGCGCGGCTGCTGCCATCGGCGTCCACCAGCTGCAGGGCGGTCAGCTGGTCACCAGCGGTTTCGATACCGGTGATCTGCGCGGCCTCGACGTGGATGCGGCCCGCATCGCGCAGTTGCTGCAGGCGCTGCAGCAGGGCATCCGGGGCCTGGAACACATCGCGGCGGTGCAGCAGGCTGACGCGGGCGGCCTGGCCTTGTTCGGCCAGTTCCACGGCGCGGGCCACCGCGGGCTCGTCGCCGCCGTGCACCACCACATGGCGCCCGGCCACGTTGGCCGTGGAGGGCAGGTTCTGGTAGTGGACCTGTGTGCCCACAAAGCGCTCGATGCCGTCCACCTTGAGCGCACGCGGCACAAAGGCGCCTACGCCGGCGGCAATGAACACGCTGCGGGCCAGCAGCTGCGCACCTTGCGAGGTTTCGACCAGCAGGCGCCCATCGGCGTGCACGGTGAGTGCGGATACCAGCGTGTTCAGGTGCCAGTGGTTCTTGAACGGCGCAATCTGCTGAAGCAGCAAACCTGCCAGCTCGCTCCCGGTGCACACCGGGATGCCCGGGATGTCGTAGATGGGTTTGTCGCCGTACAGCTCGACGCACTGGCCGCCCGCATGGGGCAGGGCGTCGATCAGGTGGGCGGTAATGCCTTGCAGGCCCAGCTGGAAAACCTGGAACAGGCCCACGGGACCCGCGCCGATGACGACGGCATCGGTTTCTTGAATCATGCTCAAGCCACGCGCGCAGCGCCCGAAACTGGCGCTGCCAAAGACCTGTGCCACCGTGGAACTGGCTTTGCCAGGCCACTGGTGGCGTCCCCCTTGGGGGATGGCGCGAAGCGACTCAGAGGGGTCACTTGACTAGTTCGTTGACCTTGCCCGGCTTGCCGTTCCACTCGTCGGCGTCTGGCAGCGCGGGCTTGCGCTTGGTGATGCTCTTCCAGCCGTCGGCAAAGGACAGGTCGGCGTTGAGCTTGATGAAGGCGATCTGGTCTGCGGGCAGGTCTTCTTCGGCAAAGATGGCGTTGGCCGGGCACTCGGGGATGCACACGGCGCAGTCGATGCACTCATCGGGATCGATGACGAGCATGTTCGGGCCTTCGCGGAAGCAGTCCACAGGGCACACGTCCACACAATCGGTGTACTTGCACTTGATGCAGTTTTCGGAGACGACGTGGGTCATGACAGGTGTTGTGTGGGTCGGTGAAAACCCTCAATTTTAAGAGCTTTCACCGACCTTGGTTACAGGGCCCCTCTCTTGGGAGGGGTGTCTGGGTGGGCAGGGGCTGATTTGGATCAGGAGCGGGGCCGAATGACGCGTGCCCGGGCGGGCTTTGCAGTCTGCCCCCAAACGCTTCAGTTCACCAGTACGGCGCCCGCCGTTTTGTGGCTGGCGGTGTCCACCAGGATCAGCGAGCCCAGCACCCGGGCTTTGCCGAAGGCCGCGGCCGGAATCGCCTCTTGCAGCAGCAAGTCAACATGGCCGATGGCATTGGGGTCGAGCTGGGTGGCGGCTTCTTCGGCCAGCGTGTTGATGTTGAGCTTGTGCACCACGGCTTTCACCTTGGCCTTGACCCAGCGGTGGCCGTGCAGCGCCCAGTACACGCGGCCGGCGACCAGGGGCTCGTCGTCCATCCAGGCCACGGTGGTGCGCAGCTCGCGGCTGGCAGGCCAGGCGGGTGCGGCGGCGGGGGTGTCGCCAAAGTCGTCGTCGGCAGCAGGGGCGGCTGCGGCCGTAGGCGCTGCCAGGATCCAGTCGCCGCGCGAGACGTCCACTTCGCGATCCAGGATGATGCCGGCGCTGGTGCCCGCAGGCACGTCCTTCGGCCGGCGGGCATGGTCCAGCACCTGGGCCACGGTGGCGAGCTGGCCACTGGGGAAGATCTGCACCGTGGTGCCGGGCGCTACGTTGCCAGAAGCCACACGGCCCCAGAACACGCGGCGACCTTGGGATGTGTCCGACGACGAGGACGAGGATTTCTCGACCCACTGCACGGGGAAGGCGAGCGGCAGCCCGGTGTCAGCCGGCGTGTTGGGCAGCTCTTCCAGCACCTGCAGCAGCGTGGGGCCTTCGTAGCCGCACCAGCCGGCGTGGGCATCCACCAGGTTCCAGCCCTTGAGGGCCGACACGGGGACTGTCGCGCGCACGGCGATGCCGGCCGCCTGGGCAAACGCGGCCAGTGCGCCCTGGATGTGTTTCCACGCGAGGGCTGGGTCTTCCACCGCGTCGAGCTTGTTGACGGCGAACACCAGCGAATGCACGCGCAGCAGGTGGGCCAGGAGGCTGTGGCGGCGGGTCTGCGGCAGCAGGGCCAAGTCGGCGTTTTTCCAGTCGAGCTTGGTGGCATCGACCAGCACCACGGCCGCATCGGCGCTGCTGGCGGCCGTGACCATGTTGCGGGTGTACTGCTCGTGGCCGGGGGCGTCGCCGATGATGAATTTGCGCGACTCGGTGGCGAAGTAGCGGTAGGCCACGTCGATGGTGATGCCCTGCTCGCGCTCGGCCGAGAGGCCGTCGGTCAGCAGTGCCAGGTCGGTCTCGCCCTGGCGCTGCACGCCGGCCAGGTGGTCTTGCAGCACGGCCTTGCTGTCCACCAGCAGGCGGCCGATCAGCGTGCTCTTGCCATCGTCCACCGAGCCGCAGGTGATGAACTTCAGGGCAGAAATGTGGTCATTTTTGCTACGGCCGGACTCTTGCGAGTCCTTAACTTCGCTTGCAGCGAAATTAGCCTGCGCTGAAACTCCAGAAGAGTTTTGGCCGCCAGCGCTTGATACATAAGCGTTAGTAGCTATCGAATTCATAGTAGTCATCAGAAATACCCGTCCTTCTTGCGCTTTTCCATCGAGGCGTCGCTGGTCTTGTCGTCCATGCGCGTGGCCCCGCGTTCGCTCACGTCGGCGGCCAGGGTCTCGATCACGATGTCGGCCGCGGTGGCGGCGGTGCTCTCCACCGGCGCGGTGCAGGTGATGTCGCCCACGGTGCGAAAACGCACGTCGCGCGTCTCGACCACGTCGCCTTCGCGCGGTGGGGTCAATTCGGTCACGGGCATCAACATGCCGCGGCGGTCCACCACTTGGCGCTTGTGGGTGTAGTAGATGGTGGGCAGCGCGATGTTTTCGCGGTCGATGTACTGCCACACATCAAGCTCGGTCCAATTGCTGATCGGGAACACGCGGAAGTGCTCATTGGGCTGCAGGCGGGTGTTGAACAGGGTCCACAGCTCGGGCCGCTGGGCCTTGGGCTGCCATTGGCCGAAGCTGTCGCGGTGCGAGAAAATGCGCTCCTTGGCGCGGGCCTTTTCTTCATCGCGGCGCGCGCCGCCGATGAGTGCGTCGAAGCGGAATTCCTCGATCGCTTCTAGCAGCGTGACCGACTGGTGCACGTTGCGGCTTTCGCCCGGGTGAGCCAGTCGCACGGTGCCACGGGCCATCGAATCCTCCACGCTGCGCACGATGAGTTCGGCGCCCAGCTCCTTGGCGCGGAAGTCGCGGAAGTCCGTCACCTCGGGGAAGTTGTGGCCCGTGTCGATCATGAGCAGCGGGTACGGAATGCCGCCACCGCTGGCCTTGGTGCCAAAGGCTTTCTCGGCGCACTTGAGCATCACCAGCGAGTCCTTGCCGCCCGAGAAAAGCAGGGTGGGGCGCTCGAAGGCGGCGGCAACTTCGCGCAGGATGAAGATGGTTTCTTCTTCCAGCGCGTCGAGGTGCGAATTGTTCAGGTGGTAGCTCATGTCTTTGTTCTGCTGCAACTGCGCGGAATCGGCGCGGGCGTTCATGGTCGGATGCGGGGTGGGCGGAGCGGGGGCTCAGTGCGCGATGTGCAAGCCGCACTCGCGGTTGTCTTCGCCCTTGGTCGGGTCCACGTAGTCGAAGTTGTTGGGCAGGCCGTGTTTGACGCAGTACTCGTGCAGCTCTTTGGACGACCAGTGCAGCAGCGGCGCCACCTTGATCAGGCCGTCGGGGTTGATGCTCACGGGGTCCATCTGCGCGCGCACGGCGGTGTCGGTGGCGCGCAGCGCGGTGAACCAGACCTTGGGCGCGGTCTCGCGCAGGGCGCGGGCAAAGGGTTCGAGCTTCACTTCTTCGGTGAAGGCCGCGTGGCGCGGGTCGTCCAGCGCGGGTGTTGCGCCCTCCACGGCTTCGCGGTGCGCACGCGAGCGGCGCGGCAGGTAGATCTTGAGGTTCAGGCCCAGCTGCTTGGTCACCTCATCGGCAAATTGGTACGTTGCCTCGGTGTTGTAGCCGTTGTCCATCCAGACCACCGGCACATCGGGGTTCACCGCAGACACCATGTGCAGGATCACCGCTTCGAACGGGCGGAAGTTGGTGGTGACGATGGGGCTCTGGCCCAGGCCCAGTGCCCAGGCGACGAGGCCTTCAGCATTGCGGCCCAGGTCGGCATTGACGCGTGCGAGATCGAATTGGCTCATGGTGGGGTGCTCGTGGGTGTGCGTACCAGCGCTGCGGGCCTGGCTCAGGCGGCAGCCTTGTCGGCAAAGAGTGGTTGCGGGTGCACCGCGTCGCCCTGATAGAAGCCAGGGAACATGTCGAACTGGCGCTGGGCGTCGGCCGGGTCCACGCCATCGCGCAGCACGGCCGACGAGAAGCCCGTGCGCTGCATCTGCACCAGTTGGTCGATGAGCACATCACCGGTGGCGCGGATGTCACCCTGGAACCCGCGGCGGCGGCGCAGCAAGAAGGCCTGGCTGAACGCTCGGCCATCGGTGAAGTTGGGGAAGTGCAGGTCCACACGCTCGACGCCGTCAAGCGACAGGGCCAGCGCATCCGCATCGTTGGCCAGCGCCACGGTGCGGGCATCGCCTGCTGCGGGCGGCTGGTGGTCTTGGGAGGCAAGAATTTTCATGGGTCTTGTAGGGCTTGGCGTCTGGCGATCAGGCCGTGGCCAGCTCTTCCTTGGCGGGGTGGCGGGCGGTCTTGGCGGCTTCCTTGAAGGGGTCAAGGCCGGTGCGGCGCACGGTGTTCTGGAAGGTCTCGCCGCCTTCGCGCAGGCTGCGGTAGGTGGTGAGCACGGCTTCGATCACATCGGGCACTTCGGCGGCCGAGAACGACGGGCCGATCACCTTGCCGGCCACGGCGGCGCCCGACAGGTCCGAGCCGTCCGAGCCACCAACGGTGACCTGGTACCACTCCTTGCCGTCCTTGTCGACGCCCAGAATGCCGATGTGGCCGCTGTGGTGGTGCCCGCAGCTGTTGATGCAGCCGCTGATGTGCAGGTCGATCTCGCCGATGTCGTCGAGCTCGTCCAGGTCCTGGTAGCGCTGGGTGATGGCCTCGGCAATCGGCAGCGAGCGGGCGTTGGCCAGCGCGCAGAAGTCGCCGCCGGGGCAGGCGATCATGTCGGTGAGAAGCTGCACATTGGCGCTGGCCAGGCCCAGGGCCTTGGCTTCTTGCCACAGGTCGAACAGGCGGCTGGCATGCACCCAGGGCAGCACCAGGTTCTGGTCGTGCGTCACGCGGGCTTCACCAGCGGAGTATTTGTCCACCAGGTCGGCCACGGCGATTAGCTGTTCGCTGGTTGCGTCGCCCGGCGACTGGCCGGGGCGCTTGAACGACAGCGTCACGGCGCGCAGCTGCGGGTTCTGGTGCGCGTGCACGTTGCGCTGCAGCCAGCGGCCAAACATCACATGCTCTGCTGCCTGGGCGTCCAGCGATGCCTGCAGGGCTGCAGGCGCCACATCGGCAATGTCGTCCAGCTGGGGGGGCACAAAGCAGGCGGCCACGCGGTCGAACTCTGCCTGCGGAATGGTGTGGGGGCCGCCGTCGATCTCCACGATCTGGCGGTACTCTTCTTCCACATCGTCGATGTATTTCTGGCCTTCGGACTTGACCAGGATCTTGATGCGTGCCTTGTACTTGTTATCGCGGCGGCCGTGCTCGTTGTACACGCGCACGATGGCCTCGATGTAATTCATGATCTGCATCCATGGCAGGAACTCGCGGATCACCGTGCCCACCACCGGCGTGCGGCCCATGCCGCCGCCCACGAGGACCTTGAAGCCGATTTCACCTGCATCGTTCTTGACGAGGTGCAGGCCCACGTCGTGCCAGCCGGTGGCAGCGCGGTCGTCTTTGCTGCCACTGATAGCGATCTTGAACTTGCGCGGCAAGAAGGCGAACTCGGGATGCAGCGTCGTCCACTGGCGGATGATTTCCGCGTACGGGCGCGGGTCCACGATCTCATCCACGGCCACGCCGGCCAGTGCGTCGGTGGTGGTGTTGCGGATGCAGTTGCCGCTGGTCTGGATGCCGTGCATGTCTACGCTGGCCAGCAGGTCCATCACGTCCGCGCTCTTGGACAGCGGAATCCAGTTGAACTGCACATTGGTGCGCGTGGTGAAGTGCGCGCAGTTCTTGGGCAGAAACGTGGTGCCCAGCAGGCCCTGGCCTTCCATGGCGGTCTTGAAGACGGCGGCTTCGGGCTCGTCGTACTCGCGGGCGATAGTGGCCAGCGCGCGCAGCTGGCGGCTGGCGATCTCGCCGTAGGGCACGGCCACGCGCAGCATGGGCGCGTAGCGCTGCACATACCAGCCGTTTTGCAGGCGCAGCGGGCGGAAGTCGTCTTCCGTCAGCTTGCCGTCTTGCCAGCGGTTGAGCTGGTCGCGGAACTGGCGTGCGCGCTGTTGCACGAACTGCTTGTCGAATGCGGTGTATTGGTACATGTGGGGCAACTCAGATCAGAATAAGTTTGGCGCCAGCCCAGGCCAGCAGCACGGACAGCACGGAGCGGATCAGACGCTCGGGCGTGCGGGTCACCAGGCGCGAGCCCAGCCAAATACCCGGCAGCGAGCCAGCCAGCAATTGTGCAAGCAGTGGCCAGTCCACCGAGCCCAGCGTGGCATGGCCCAGGCCCGCCACCAGTGTCAGCGGCACGGCGTAGGCAATATCGGCGCCGATCACACGGGGCAGGGGCAGCAGGGGGTAGACGAGCAGCAGCACCGTGACGCCAATGGCGCCCGCCCCCACCGAGGTGAAGGTGACGAGCGTGCCGATGACGGCGCCCAGCAGCACGGGCAGGCTCCAATGGCGGGGGCGGGTCGATTCCTCTGCGCTGGCCAGGCGTTTGGCATGGTCGGCGGCTTGGCGTTGGCGCGAGAAGGCCACAACCTTGTACAACGTGGCTGCTGCCGTGAGCAGCAGCGCAAACCCGAGCGTGGTGGTCATGATGCGCTGGGCCACCGCGCTGGCGGGACCCAGGGACTTGAGTGCCCACAGCGACAGCAGCGCGGCGGGGATGCTACCAGCGCACAGCTGGCCCACGACGCGCCAGGGCACCAGGCGCTGGCGGGCCATGCTCACCGTGCCGCCCATCTTGGTGAAGGCAGCAAACAGCAGGTCGGTGCCAATGGCCAGGTGCGGCTTCACGCCAAAGAAGAAGATCAGCACAGGCGTCATGAGCGAGCCACCGCCCACACCCGTCAGGCCGACGATGAACCCGACTGCAAACCCCGCTACGACAAACGCCAAATCATGCATGGCTGCGAATGTAGGGCGCCGGCTTATGGATGCAAACTATTGTTTTCTCCTGCCAATATACCCATTTGCATATAAGCAAAGCTTGGCGCGGGTTTCCACGGGGGTGCCGGTGGCGGGAGTGGTGTGTTTGCCCTGTTACAGATTCACGAGAGGCGGGTTGTTCCCAGCGCTCGCGCCAGTTTTGTGTCCATGGGCAGGGGCTCGCCCTGCAGCTGGGCGGCCAACAGTTCGCCGCACAACAGGGCCAGGGTCAACCCGCGGGCGCCCATGGCGGTGCAGGCCCACAAGCCGGGCAAAGTCTCGGCATCGACCGGCCCGACGATGGGCAAGCGGTCGGGCGCTGTGCAGCGCACGGCGGCCCAGGTATTCAATGGGGCGGGCGCTTTGGCGGCCGTTGTTGCCGACGCAAACACGGCGCGCATCTCTTCGGCGGCGCGCGGCAGCAGTGTCTGGAGCTTGGCCCAATTGGCCTCGTGTGCGGCCTGCACGTCAGCGGGCGATGGTGGCAGGGTGTCCACATCGCGCTCGAAGGTCGAGCCCATCACCCACGCTGCGGGGCCGGCCGGATCGTCCCCCAGCGGAAAGCCTGGCACCAGGTTGCCGTTGCCGTTGACCGGGAAGGGCACCGCCGGGCCCGTGCCAGCGCCCGCGCCCGCGCCATGTTGGCCCCAAGACACCTGCCCGCGCACCGGCTGCAACGGCCAGCGGTGTTCCAGCAGGGCGGCGCTGCCGGCCCCTGCGGCGATGACCACGGTGGGTGCTTCGGCCAGCACGCGGCCTTGGGAATCCAGCGCCTGCCAGACCATGCCCGTGGCGGCGGTGTCTGAGCGCTGGAGCCGAGCCACTGCGCATTGGCCCTGCCAGCGGATTCCGGGCTGCGCCAAAAGTGCTGCCACCAGGCGCGCCGGGCGCACCCAGCCGCCCTGAATGTGCCAGCACGCTTTGGATTGGGAAGGCAGCCCGGCTGCGGCCAGCGATGCTGGCGTGGCGGGCTCACTCCAGTCCATGCCGGGGCCGTCGCGCCAGTCAGCAGCCAGCCCGGGCGTTCCGTCCGTGCGGTGTTCGAGCACGCCGCAGGGCGACCAGTCGACGCCCTCGCGCAGCAGCCACCGGGCTTGCTGCAAGGTGGTGCGCACACCGCTGCGGGACAGCCGCGACAGCACGCTGTCGTCAGGCGACACATGGGGCGCAAACACCCCCGCGGGCAGGCCCGAAGCCCCGGCGGCGGGTTCGGCGGCCTGGTCCAGAACCAGCACTTGCCAGCCGCGGCGCGCCAGGCTGGCTGCGGAGGCGGCCCCAGCGATGCCGCCGCCGATCACGATGCACCGGCCGGGCGCCACCGGGGCGGGTGCAGGCGCCGTGCGCCCGGAGGTGCGCGGTTCCCAATGGGGGTTGTAGGCGGCGTGCAGGTTGTCGCGCTTGGGAGGCACGCCCGGGACGCGCGTGACCTCAAAACCGCACTGGGTGAGCGCGTCGCGCACGGCGCGCGCAATGGTCCAGGTGGCCAGCCGCGTACCGCGCCGGCAGCAGCGCGCCACGGCTTTCAGGGTGTGCAAACCCCAGATGTCCGGGTTGCGCTGCGGGCTGAAACCGTCGAGGTAGACCGAATCCACGGTCAGCGGTTGTTGCTGGCGCAGCATGGCTTGCGTGTCGCCCACACACAGCGTGAGCAGCACCCGTCCGTCGTCAAAGCGCAGGCGGTGCACCCCGGGCAGCAGGCCCCACCATTGGCGATGGAGTTCCTCGGCCAGCGGCGCCAGCTCGGGGTGCGCGGTGGTGGCGCGCAGCAAGTCCGCCGCGCTCACGGGCCAGGCTTCGGTCGATACAAAGTGCAGCAGCGTGGGCCGCGCGGGGTCGGCGCGCCAAGCCGCCCAGGTCACCAGAAAGTTCAGCCCAAAGCCGAACCCGGTTTCCAGGATGCGCCATTGCTGCTGCCCCGCCCACGCTTCGGGCAGCCCGCAGCCGTGCAGAAAGACGCGGCGCGCCTGGTCCAGGCCACCGTTTTCGCTGTGGTAGCGGTCGCCGAAGCGCTGGCTGTAGGGCGTGCCGTCCGGCAGCCAGTCGACAGGCTCGGACATGGAAGCTTCGGAAGGAGTGCGTGTGGGCGCGGGGAGGGCCGGTTATTCGCTGGGTGGCACGTAGCCGGCTGCCGCATCGGCACCGCCACCAAAGAAATGGTTCTCCATCTGCCGGGCCAGGTATTGGCGCGCGCGGGCGTCGGCCAGGTTCAGGCGGTTTTCATTGACCAGCATCGTCTGGTGCTTGAGCCAGCCCGCCCAGGCTTCCTTGCTCACGCTCTCCCAGATGCGCTTGCCCAGCTCGCCCGGATAGGGGGGAAAGTCGAGGCCTTCGGCTTCCTTGCCGAGCTTGATGCATTGGATGGTGCGTGCCATGGGATTCCTTATGTGTGGGGGTGAGCAAAAACAGGGTTGCTCAGATGATTTGGATATAAAGAACTGAAATCTCAGTAGTTCCAGTTTTGAAGAGGGCCTTTCAGAATGCGTTTCATCGGTGATTGACACCGTTCGCATTTCCAAAAAAGAGGCCTCCCAATGAACTTTCGCCGCGACTTTATCAAGTTTCCCTTTGCAGCCGCCCTCGTTGGCAGTTTGGCCCTCACGGCATTGCCGTCGTTTGCACAGTCTGTGACCCTGCTCAACGTGTCGTACGACCCCACCCGCGAGCTGTATGTCGATTTCAACCAGGCTTTCGCCAAACACTGGAAAGCCAAGACCGGCCAGGACGTGACCATCAAGCAGTCGCACGGAGGCTCGGGCAAGCAGGCGCGCTCCATCATTGACGGCCTGGATGCCGACGTGGCCACGCTGGCCTTGGCTGGCGACACCGACGCGCTGCACACCAACGGCGGCTGGATCCCCAAGGACTGGCAAAAGCGCCTGCCGCACAACAGCTCGCCCTACACCTCGACCATCGTGCTGGTGGTGCGCCAGGGCAACCCCAAGGGCATCAAGGACTGGGACGACCTGATCAAGCCCGGCATCAGCGTGATCACGCCCAACCCCAAGACCTCGGGCGGCGCCCGCTGGAACTACCTGGCTGCCTGGGAGTTCGCCAAGCGCAAGCTGGGCAGCGACGCCAAGGCCAAGGACTTTGTCGCCAAGCTGTACGGCAATGTGCCCGTGCTCGACACCGGCGCCCGGGGCTCCACCATCACCTTTGCCCAGCGCAACCAGGGCGACGTGCTGATCGCCTGGGAGAACGAGGCCTACCTGCTCGAAAAGGAATTCGGCGCCAAGTTCGACGTGATCGCGCCTTCGATCTCCATCCTTGCCGAGCCTGCTGTGACGGTGGTCGACAAGAACGTGGACAAGAAGGGCACCCGCGCCGTGGCCGAGGCCTACCTGCAGTACCTGTACACCGAAGAAGGCCAGGACATTGCCGGCAAGCATTTCTACCGCCCGGCTGTCTCGGACAAGGCCAAGGCCAAGTACGCCAAGCAGTTCCCCAAGCTGAACCTGTTCACCATCAACGACGCGTTCGGTGGCTGGGACAAGGCGGCGAAGGACCACTTTGCCGACAACGCCAGCTTTGACCAGATCTATACCCGCAAATAAGTCCGCCCCGCTTGGGCGGCGGGCGCGGCATTGCATCGGTCTCTGATAACCGATCAACCAACCGTTCGCTCGGAGCTCGCCGAAGGGGTTGCTCGCGGAGGCCGCCTGGCTTCGACAAGTTCAACCTGAACGGGTTGGGGATAGCGCCACGGCTTCAACAGGCTCAGCCTGCACGGCCGGGGAGGGGTGTGTTCCGTTGGTTTTCATATGAAATCAGGCTCCAGCGCTTAACCATCAAGCGCTGATAGCTATCAAAAATGTAGTAAAGGAAACTTATGTCCGCCTTGCTGATTGCCGGCAGCCCCTCGGAGCGTTCCCGCTCCGCCGCTCTGCTGGACGCCGTGGCCCAGCGCCTGTCCGTGCGCGGCGCGCTGGTGGACCGCATCCACATCCGTGATCTGTCGCCCCAGGCGCTGCTGCTGGCCGACTTTGGCCATCCCACAGTGGTGGGCGCGGTGGACCAGGTGGCGCAGGCCAGTGTGCTGGTGGTGGCCACGCCGGTCTACAAGGCGGCCTACAGCGGCGTGCTCAAGGTGTTCCTTGATCTGCTGCCGCAGACGGCGCTCAAGGGCAAGATCGTGCTGCCCCTGGCCACCGGCGGCAGCCCGCACCACATGCTGGCGCTCGACTACGCGCTGCGCCCCGTGCTGCAGTCGCTCGGCGCCAAAAGCATCCTTCCGGGCATCTACGCCACCGATGCACAGGTCACGCTGACGCCCGAGGGTGCCTACCACGTCAACGAGGACATCTCCGCGCGGCTGGACGACGCGGTCCATGTGCTGGTGACCGAAACCCTGCGCCCGTCGTCCGCCCAGGCCACGCGTTTTGCGCCGGTGCATTTCTCGCAGGTGCGATGTAGCGTCTGACCGGACGCCGCCATCCCGCACTGCAGCGGCAGATGGCGGCGCTGGCTCCTCTTTTTCTTCCCCCAGTTTGTTGACATGCGCCGACCCGCGTTGCGGGCAGGTTGGGCGGAGCACTGCCCGGCACACGCACACCACCTCATTCTTCACAGGACTTCATCATGAGCACACTGACACGCGATGGCGCTGGCGACGGCCACACACGCACCACCCCGGCCGCCGGGCTTTCGGCCCTGCGCAACATGGCCATCGGCTTCCTGGTCTTCACGGCCTTTGTGCTGATTGCGGCTTTCTTGCTGGCCCAGCCCGTGCATGCCCAGACCAAGGGCGAGCTGCGCATCGGGTTCCAGAAGGGCGCGAGCCTGTTGGTGCTGCAAAAGGCTGAGGGCAGCTTGGAGAAGAAGCTCGCACCCCTCGGATTTGGCGTGAAGTGGGTCGAGTTCCCTGCGGGCCCTCAGTTGCTCGAAGGCCTCAACGTGGGCGCGGTGGACTTCGGTTTTGTGGGCGAGGCCCCGCCCATCTTTGCCCAGGCCGCGGGCGCCAAGTTCTACTACATCGGCCATGACCCGGCCGCACCGTTGGCCGAAGCCATCGTGGTGCGCAAGGACTCGACGATCCAGTCCGTGGCCGAGCTCAAGGGCAAGAAGATTGCACTGAACAAGGGCAGCAACGTGCACTACCTTCTGGTGCGCCTGCTCGAGAAAAACGGCCTCAAGGTCTCCGACATCCAGCCCGTGTACCTGGCGCCTGCCGATGCGCGTGCCGCTTTCGAAAGCAAGGCCGTGGACGCCTGGGTGATCTGGGACCCCTTCACCGCTGCGGCTGAAAAGCAGATCGGCGCCCGCGTGCTAGCCGACGGCACGGGCGTGGTCAACAACTACCAGTTCTACCTGGCCGAGCGTGGCTTCACTGAAAAACACCCCCAGATCATCCGCGCGGTGTTTGAAGACTCCGTCGAGCGTGGCCAGTGGATCAAGGCAAACCTGCGCAAGGCGGCCGAAATCATCGCCCCGCTGCAGGGTCTGCCCGTGGACGTGGCCGAACTGAGCCTGCGCCGCTATGAGTTCAACGTCAAAGCCATCAGCCCGGCCGTGGCCGCCGAGCAGCAAAAGATCGCCGACACGTTCTTCGATCTGAAGCTGATTCCCAAGGCCATCAAGGTCAGCGATGCCGTTGCGGGCAACCAGCCCTGAGAACGCCTTGTCTCTCGCAGCACCTAACCCTTTTGAAAAGACACGCCCCATGGCTTCCCCGATTTTTGCCCCCCGCCGCCGCTTGATCCTGCAGGGCGCGGCCTCTGCCATCGCACTGCCGGGCTTCGGCGCGCTGGCGCAGTCCGCCGCTCCGCGCGAATTCCGCATCGGCCACCAAAAGGGCTTTCTGAGCCTGCTCAAGGGCCGCGGCACGCTCGAAAAGCGCCTGGCACCACTGGGCGTTTCCATCAAGTGGACCGAGTTCACCGCCGGCCCCGTGCAGCTCGAAGCGCTGAACGTGGGCTCCATCGACTTCGGCGACGTGGGCGAAGCGCCTCCGATCTTTGCCCAGGCCGCAGGCGCCCCGCTGGCCTACGTGGCCGCCACCGTGCCCCGCCCCAAGGCCGAGAGCGTGCTGCTGCCCAAGGGCTCGCCCATCAAGACAGTGGCCGACCTCAAAGGCAAGAAGATCGCCCTCAACAAGGGCAGCAACGTGCACTACTTTCTGGTCAAGCTGCTGGAAAAGCATGGCCTCCAGTACGCCGATGTGAACGTGGTCTTCCTGCCACCGGCGGATGCGCGCGCCGCTTTCGAGAAGGGCTCTGTCGACGCCTGGGTGATCTGGGACCCGTTTGCCGCCGCCGCCGAGAAAACGCTGGACGCGCGCCTGCTGGCCGACGCCACGGGCGTCGTGGGCAACCGCGCGTACTACTTCTCGTCGCTGCCGTATGCCGACAAGAACACGGACGTGCTGCGCATCGCCATCGAAGAAATCAACAAGATCGACATCTGGGCCAAGGTCAACCGGAGCCTGCTCGCGGCCGAACTGGCGCCGTTGTTTGGCATCCCCAAGCCCGTGCTGGATTTGTCCACCTCACGTGCTGAGTACGGCACCGGCCCGGTCACGTCCGAAATCCTGGCCGAGCAGCAAAAGATCGCCGACACCTTCTTTGACCTGAAGCTGATCCCCAAGCGCATCCAGGTGCGCGAAGTGGCGCGCTCACCCTGGTAGAGGGTGCACCCCCTGAGTCGCTTCGCGCCTTCCCCCTCTCCTTTGGGAGGGGGACGCACCCGGTGGCCTGGCAGAGCCAGTTCCACGGGTGCACTGGCCTTAGATCGCGCCAGTTTTATGCACGCGAGCGATAACAACCGCTGCAAACCGATTTCAAGGAGCCCGACATGCCCATTGATTCCGCCCCTTTCGTTCGCGGCGCTGCACGCCGCGTGTTGCGCACCACGGCCAACGCCTGGCGCCTGAAGGCACCCGCGCGGCGGCCGGTGCGCACGCGCGCCCGGCCGCAGGCGGGTGTGCGCGCAGGGACCGGGGTTGGCGCAGGCATGTGGCCTTGTCCCGTGCGCGCCAGCGCCGTCGTGGCGGGCTATGGCCTGGCCTTTTCCTACTGACCCACCAAGACAACGAAACACCACCATGCAGATCTTCTGGTTCATCCCCACGCACGGCGACAGCCGCTACCTTGGCACGGCCAAGGGCGCGCGCCAGCTCAGCCACGACTACCTGCAGCAAGTCGCCGTGGCGGCCGACAGCCTGGGCTACGAGGGCGTGCTGATCCCCACCGGCCGTTCGTGCGAAGACCCGTGGGTTGTGGCATCCAGCCTCATTGCCGTCACCAAGAAACTCAAGTTCCTCGTGGCCGTGCGCCCGGGTCTGCACCAGCCCGCCCTGGCCGCCCGCATGGCCGCCACGTTCGACCGGTTGTCGGGCGGGCGCCTGCTTATCAACCTGGTGACGGGCGGCGACCAGACGGAACTGGAAGGCGATGGCGTCTTTCTGGACCACGCCTCGCGCTACGAACAGTCGGCCGAATTCATCCGCATCTGGCGCGAGATCCTGGCGCGCAGCCACCGCGGTGAAAGCTTCGACTACGAAGGCAAGCATCTGTCGGTCAAGGGTGCCAAGCTGCTCTTCCCGCCACTGCAGGAGCCGCACCCGCCGGTGTACTTCGGCGGCTCGTCCGACGCGGCGCACGACCTGGCGGCCGAGCAGGTCGAAACCTACCTGACCTGGGGCGAGCCTCCCGCCGAAGTCGCCAAAAAGGTGGCCGACGTGCGCGCCCGCGCATCAAAGCACGGCCGCACTGTCAAGTTCGGTATCCGCCTGCACGTCATCGTGCGCGAGACCGAGGCGCAGGCCTGGGCCGCAGCCGAAGAACTCATCAGCCATGTGGACGATGAAACCGTGGCGCGCGCGCAGTCGGTCTTTGCGCGCATGGACTCCGAAGGCCAGCGCCGCATGGCCAAGCTGCATGCCGGGGGCGTGAAGCGCAGTCGCAAGGACCTGGAAATCAGCCCCAACCTGTGGGCCGGCGTGGGCCTGGTGCGCGGCGGCGCGGGCACGGCGCTGGTAGGCGACCCCGAGACCGTGGCTGCGCGCATCGAGGAATACGCGGCATTGGGCCTGGACACCTTCGTGTTCTCGGGCTACCCGCATCTGGAGGAGACCTATCGCTTTGCCGAGCTGGTGTTCCCGCTGCTGCCCGTGGGCGTGCGCGAGAAGCTTGGCGGCGGCAACCCGCTGGGCCCGTTTGGCGAAACCGTGGCCAACGACTTTGTGCCACGCGCCTCGCAAAGCTGAACCCCCGACAGGAGCCCCCCGCCATGAGCATCCAGTCCATCAACCACGTGCAGCTGGCCTTCCCGGCCGGTGCCGAGGCGCCCATCCGGCGTTTTTACGCCAGCCTGCTGGGCCTGCCCGAGGTGCGCCTGCAAGCGGGCAACACGCTGCGCTTTGCCGCGGGCACGCAGCGCATCGACTTGGTGCCCACCGAGCACTGGCAGCCAGCGCCTGCGGTGTCGCACCTGGCCTTTGAAGTGCAGGACCTGCCGGCGCTGCGCCACCGCCTGCTGCAGGCCGAGCTGGCGCTGGTCGAGAACCGCGCGCTGCCCGGCTACCTGCGCTTTTACGTCAAGGACCCGGCCGGCAACCAGCTGGAGTTTTTGGAGCCCGACCACGAACACGACAACGAACCAGAACGCGAGAGCACCCCATGACCCAGACACAGACCCAGACGGTGCGAGAGCTGCAGGTATCGCCTGTGGCCGACTCCGTCGACCTGCCTCTCGACGGGCCATTCTTGCCCGCGCCCCTGGCCCGTTTTGCCGCCGGTGTGCTGCAGCGCCTGCTGCCCTGGGCGGTGCCCGTGGGCCTCATCGTGCTGTGGCAGATCGCGTCGTCGCAAGGGTGGCTGTCCACCCGCGTGTTGCCCGCGCCGCTCGAAGTGATCAAGGCCGCGTGGACGCTGGCCGCATCGGGCGAACTCTGGACCCACGTCAAGGTGAGCGCCGGCCGCGCGCTCGCAGGCCTGGCGATTGGCGGCGGCCTGGGCCTGCTGCTGGGCTTGCTCACGGGCTCGGTCAAGCTGTTCGAGACGCTGCTCGACTCCACTATTCAGATGGTGCGCAACATCCCGGCGCTGGCGCTGATCCCGCTCGTGATCCTTTGGTTTGGCATTGATGAGACCGCCAAGCTGTTCCTGATTGCCGTGTCGGTGTTCTTCCCGATCTACCTCAACACCTTTCACGGCATCCGCAATGTGGATCCTGGGTTGATCGAAATGGGCCGCACCTACGGCCTGGGCCGCTGGCAGCTGTACAAGCAGATCATCCTGCCTGGCGCGCTCTCCAGCATTCTGGTGGGCTTGCGTTTCTCGCTGGGCCTGATGTGGGTGATCCTGATCGTCGCTGAGACCATCTCTGCGCAGGCGGGCATCGGCTACCTCACGATGAATGCGCGGGAGTTCTTGCAGACCGACATCGTGCTCGTGGGCATCCTGCTGTACGCGCTGCTGGGCAAGCTGGCCGACCTCTTCGCCAAGGGCCTGGAGCGCTACTGGCTGCGCTGGCATCCCGGGTATCAGGCATGAGCATCCCCCTGAGCCGCGACCGCTCGGTGCAGCCGCCAGACGCGGCAGCCCTTCGGACTGTCCAAACCTGCGCAGGCAGGCTTGGAGCCGCAGTCCTCAGCCCCTTCTCTCTACGCGCTTCGCAATTCGGGAAGGGGGACGACGCACTCGCTGCGGGGCGGCCCTTTCTCTGCGTCCCTTGCATTGGCTGCGTCCTCAGCGGAGGTCGTATGCCGACCACTCACATTTTTATAGCTACTAGCGCTTGATGGACAAGCGCAGGAGGCCATTTTGACCACTAATTCATCTCCGCAACCCCAAGGCGTGCGCCTGGAAGTCCGCGGCGTCGACAAGCGCTATGGCGCGCGCGACGTGCTCAAGAAGACCGAGCTTGTCATCGAGCCCGGCCAGTTCGTCGCCATCGTGGGCCGCAGCGGCTGCGGCAAAAGCACGCTGCTGCGCCTGGTGGCGGGGCTCGAATCCGTCTCAGGCGGCACGATCCGCATCGATGGCCAGGAAGTTGCCGGCCTGAGCGAAGACACCCGCATCATGTTTCAGGATTCGCGCCTCTTGCCCTGGAAGCGCGTGGCCGACAACGTGGCCCTGGGCCTGCCGCCCGCACGGCGCGGTGCCGCGGCCGAAGTGCTGGCCCGCGTCGGCCTGGGTGACCGGTTGACCGAGTGGCCCGCACGCCTGTCTGGCGGCCAGCGCCAGCGCGTGGCCCTGGCGCGCGCACTGGTGCACAACCCGCGCCTCTTGCTGCTGGACGAGCCGCTGGGCGCGCTGGATGCCCTGACCCGCATCGAGATGCACCGCCTCATTGAAGGCCTGTGGCGCAGCAGCGGCTTCACCGCGCTGCTGGTCACGCACGATGTGCAAGAGGCCGTGGCCCTGGCCGACCGCGTGATCCTGATCGAGGACGGCCAGATCGCGCTGGACCAGCGCATCGACCTGCCACGCCCGCGGTCGCACGGAGACGCGGCGTTTGCCGCCATCGAAAAACGCATCCTCGACCGCGTGCTGCAACGGCCGGACGGAGAGCCCGCGCACGAGGCGCCATGGCCCGGAGTGCCTGCGCACGGATTGCGCTGGGCGGTGTGATGTGTCGCGACACCACAAACAACCACAACCGTTCGGGCTGAGCTTGTCGAAGCCGTAGCGCTTTCCGTGCGAGCCCTTTGAGCCATCCACGTCGGCTTAGTTTTTTACTCACCTCATTTTTCAACGGACCATTCAAGGAGAACCCCATGTCCATTCAAGCCATCAACGTACGCAACCAGTTCAAGGGCAAAGTGCGCGAGATCATTCGCGGCGACGTCGTCTCCGAAGTCGATGTCGAAACGCCCTGGGGCGTCGTCACCTCGGTTATTACCACCCGCTCGGTGGACGACCTGGGGCTGGTCGTCGGCTCCGACGTGGTCGCGCTGGTCAAGTCCACGGAGGTATCGATTGCCAAGCTGTGACGCGGCCACCGCACAGAAAATTTGAATCAAACTGGGCTCCAGCGCTTGGCGGGTAAGCGCTGGTAGCTATAAAAACGGGAGTTTGTGTTGAGAGGGGGTTGTAGTTTTTGAGCGCGATACATTTACGTCCCGCGCACAAGCCAAAATTCTCTCGCCCCCACATGACGTATGCCAACAAAACTGACGCAGGTGATTTTGATACCTGGCTTCAAAGCATTCTTGCCTCATTCAAGACAGGGGCGGGAATGGATGTTCCTTGCGGCGAGTGCCGCGGCTGTTGCAGTGCCGGACGATTTGTCCATCTGCTCCCCTCTGACCAACCCGCTCACTCAGCGATCCCAAAGCAGTTTTTGATCCCTGCCCCGGGGATGGCCCCAGGCCATGCGGTCATGGGCTATCTTGATTCGGGAACTTGCCCCATGCTGAAGTCGGGAAACTGCTCGGTGTATTCAAGCCGCCCGTCCACCTGCCGCACGTTTGACTGCCGTGTCCTGGCGGCCACCGGCCTCTCGATGAACGGTAAATGGAATGAACGTATCAACGACAAGGTTCAAACCTGGCAGTTCACTTTCTCGTCAGCAGAAGCTCTGCAGCGCCACAAGGCCTTGAGAGACGCTGCAGCATTTATTGAGAAACATGCAGGGGCTTTTCCAGGCGGCCGAGCGCCTACTGACCCGACATCCATTGCGGTGCTTGCCATCAAAGTCCATTCTGTGTTTCTCTCCAAAAGCGGCGACCCCAACCCAGCCAATATCGCAAAGGCAATCGTGGCTGAGAGCCGCCGCTTTGAAAGCGCGGACAGTTGATGGCTCGATCTGGGGTTAGTAATCATCGAGCCAAATAGGCCCCCAGCGCTTGATATATGTGCGCTACCAGCTATCAAAAAATGAGCAATCTGCCCCCGCTATCTGGCAAGAACCCTGGGGCCATTGAGCCCAGAACAGCCCACGCGGCCTACACTCAGGCCCATGACGACGCTCCTTCTTTGCACTATTGCCGCCTTGGCCGCGCTGCTCCACGCAGCGGCTGTCGCGCGAGCGGTGGCAAAGAAAAATGCGCGCCGTCAGCTGACGCCAGCACATTCCTAAGCCCGGCGGCACCCTCTCTCCTCATCCTCTTTCAGCGCAACCATCCACCGCCGGGCACCAGCCTCGCGCGGTAGCGGCCGTCCTGTTTTCACGGGGCGACAGCCGCATTGATGGAGTGCTTTCATGCATGAAGCTGTCGTTGTCGTTCATGGCGAGCGCACGCTCACCGAACTTGATTTTTCCCGTCTCACCAGGCTTGCGGGCCAGCGGCAGCCGCCCGTCCTTGCGGACCTGCTTGCGAACGCCGAGGTGACCAGCTCCCGCGCCGTGCGGTCTGACGTGGTCACGATGTACTCCCGCGTGGAACTGGTGGACGTGCACACCCACCGGCGCCAGGTGCTCACCATTTGTTACCCGCAGGATGCGGAGCCGGCAGCGGGCTTTATCTCGGTGCTCTCGCCGGTGGGTGTCAGCCTGCTGGGCCTGAAGGTGGGGGATGTCGCGAAGTGGCTTACGCCGCATGGCGAAGAGTGCGCGGCAGTCGTCGAGAGCATTCAGTTCCAGCCCGAGGCTACGGGCGACTACCTCACGTAGTTTTTGCCGTAAGTCTGCGGCCGGCCGCGGGCTGCGCCCACCTTCACCGTCACCTGTTTGGCGCCATCTCGCTTTGGCGCTGCTGCACAGGTGCGCGCTATTCAAAACAGAAGGAAGTTGAATCATGACCCCTCGCTCCATCCTCGCCTTCACCGATTTTTCTGTGCAAGGGAGCCACGCCATCGCGCGGGCAGCGCTGCTGTGCGCTGAGCACCGTGCCACGTTGTCACTCGTTTACCTGGCACACCAAGCTGAGCTGCCTCCACCAGACGCAGCGGTTCGGCTGTCGCACCATGCGCTGCAAGTGAGGCAGCGGCACAACATCACGGTCAGCGCGGACACGCGCATGGACTTCACCGCGGTCGATGTCGCCCGCGAGGCGGCGGGTGCTGACCTGGTGGTGTGGGGCACGGCACCGGTGCGTGGGCTGCGCGCCTGGTTTGGCGCACATCCGGCCATCAAGATGCTGCGCGCAGGCCAGCGCCCCGTAATCGTCGTGTGCCATCCCGCAGACCAGCCTTACCAAAGTTTGATGGTGGCGGTGGATTTCTCGCAGGCATCACATCCCCTGGTGGAGCTGGCCTTGGCTTTGCATCCCTCTGCGCCGGTCGAGTTGTTTCACGCCATCAGCACGGCCAACGAGGGCAAGCTGCGGTATGCCGAAGTGTCCGAACGCGCCATCCAGACCTACCGCGAGCAGTGCCGGCGCCACGCGCAAGACAGGATGGTCACACTCACCGATTCGTACGACGCACGGCGCAACCGGCTCTCATCTTCGTTGGGGCGGGGCGATCCTGCGCGGCAGGTGCTGGTGGCGCAGCAGAACGCGGCAGCGGACCTGATCGCGGTGGGCAAGCACCCGGCTTCCGCGTTCTCAGACCTGATGTTCGAGAGCGTTGCCCAGCGCATCCTGCGCGAAGCACGCACGGACGTGCTGGTGGTGCCGCACGGATTTCAACCCGCGTCCCGTGGCGCTGCCGTAGGGCGGCTTGCAACCGATTTGCCAGTGCGCCGCGTGAAGGCTGGCGCGCCCCGCACGCCGAGCCATCCCAACCCCGCCGCGCTAAGGGAACCGCTGCACTTGTTCCATATTCCATGACCGGCGCTTGGGTCCACACGCGCCAGTTGGCAGGGCGGCAACGGGCTGCTGGTGGGGCGCTTTGGGGCTGCCGCTACCGTTAAGCGGCCCCCAGCCTCAAAGCCGGCGCGGGCCTGCGAACATCACCACCGCCGTGGCCACCCCCATGGCCGGGCAGCGTAAACACCGCGACCGCGTTCACCAGATCCTGCGCCTGGGTGCGCATGTTGCTGGCAGCTGCGGCCATCTCTTCCACCAGCGCCGCGTTTTGCTGGGTGGCCTGGTCGATCTGGCTCACTGCTTCGCCAATCTGGGTGACACCGGTGCTTTGCTCGCCGCTGGCTGCGGTGATCTCGCCCACGATGCCCGTGACGCTGCGGATGGCATTGACCACCTCGGTCATGGTGGCGCCGGCTTTGTCCACCTGGGCAGTGCCCCGCGCCACACGCTCCACGCTGGTGGAGATCAACAACTTGATTTCCTTGGCCGCGTCGGCTGAGCGTCCGGCCAGGTTGCGCACCTCGCTGGCCACCACGGCAAAGCCCCGGCCTTGCTCGCCCGCGCGGGCGGCTTCCACCGCTGCGTTCAACGCCAGGATGTTCGTCTGGAAGGCAATGCCGTCGATCACACCAATGATGTCGGCGATTTTTTGAGAGCTTTCGTTGATGCCCTTCATGGTCTCCACCACTTCAGCCACCATGGCGCCGCCTTCGGCCGCCACCGTGCTGGCATTCAGGGCCAGCCGGTTGGCCTGAACGGCGTGGTCTGCGTTTTGCCGCACGGTGCTGCTCAGTTGTTCGGTAGAGGCGGCGGTTTGCTGCAGCGCACTGGCCTGGTGTTCGGTGCGGCTGCTCAGGTCCTGGTTGCCCTGGGCGATCTCGGTGCTGGCGTTGGCCACGCTGTCCGAAGTCTGGCGCACGCTGGCCACCACGGTCGACAAGCTGGCCTGCATGGCCGCGAGCGCCTGCATCACCGCCGCCACCTCGTCTTTGCCGCGGGTGTCGATGGGCTGGCTCAGGTCGCCGTGGGCGACGGCATCTGCCACCTGGCCGGCCCGCTGCAGCGGCCGGGTGATCCCGCGCACCAGGGCCAGGCCAAAGAGGGCTGCGAACAGCACGTCCACCGTGATGGAGCCGATGACGATGGAGCGGATGGTGTCAAACCGCTGCACTGCGTCGTTATATTCGCCCTGTGCTTCCTTTTGCGTCAAGGCCAGCAGCGCGCCCATGTCGTGACCGATGGGGTCGTACAGGTCGTCGAATTTGCGCACCACCAGTACCCGCGCCGTGGCCACATCTGAATCCTTCAGCGCGGCCAGCGCAGGGCCAAGGCCTTCCTTCATGATCTTCTGGCGCTGCTCGCCAATGGCCGTGATGTACTTCTGCCGCTCGGGGCTCATGGCGGTGGCCAGCAGAGCCTCCCAAGCTTTTTCGCTCTTGCCAAGGTTGGCTTCGGCCTCTTCAATGGCCTTGGCCACCTTCTCTGGCGCCGGCGACAGCAGCGCGTTGGAGACCAGTTGCCGGTTGCGCGTGGTCAGGTAGCGAAAGTCAGCCACAGCCCGCTGGGCCTGCATGCGGTTTTGGTACATCGCCTCCATGGACGCGTTGGACCTGGCAATGCCCACCAGGCCGATGGCTCCTACGACCACGAGCAGTGCGGAGAGCACGCTCACCAGCAGCAGCAACCGTGTGGATATTTTGAAATTCCTCATGCACCCAACCCTCTTGTCGTTTGTGTATCTGAATGTTCAGAATACCGCGCGGGGAGTATGGAATCTGGCCGAAACGGGAGTCAAACCAGAGCGATTTAGGGTAAATCGGGGTGCGTTTTTTGGATGGGTGCGATTGCCATTTCGGCATCCCTGCACCTGCGGCCGGACCAGCGACGGCGGCCTGAGAAGGGCGCTTGGAGCCGCTGGTTGACCACGGCAGTGGCACTGCCCCCAGCTACGCTGAAGCTTCGCACCCCCCAAAAAAAGCCCGCGCGGGGCGGGCTTTGAAGGGGACGTAGGTTCTGAACCGCGTCGTCAAGCCGCCTTGGCGAGCTGCGTCGCGTACCGGCTGGCGGGGCGCGCCAAACCCAGGTTCTCGCGCAGCGTAGTGCCTTCATAGGCGGTGCGGAACAACCCGCGCCGCTGCAGCTCCGGCACCACCAGCTCCACGAACTCGTTGAGCGACTGGGGCAGCACGGGGGGCATCACGTTGAAGCCGTCGGCTGCGCCGTTTTCAAACCATTCCTGCATGCGGTCGGCAATGGTTTCGGGCGTACCCACCACCACCCAGTGGCCACGCGCGCCGGCCAGGTATTCGTACAGCTGGCGCACAGTAAGTTTGTCGCGGCGGGCCAACTGCAGCACCACGTGGGCGCGGCTGTTGATGCCCTTGGGCGGCTCGGGGATGTACGGGGGCGGCGCGTCCAGGTCCCACTTCGACAGGTCGTCGCCGGGCCAGAACGGCGCGAGCGTAGCCAGGCCCACGCTGGGGTGGATCAGCGCTTGCAGCTCGGCCCACTTGGCCTGTGCTTCTTCCTCGGTGCGCCCGATCACGGGGGAGATGCCGGGCAGCACCAGCAGTTCTTCGGGCTGTCGGCCAAACTTGGCCATGCGGCCCTTCACATCACTGTAGAAGGCCTGGGCTTCGGCCAGGCTGGTCCAGGCGGTGAAGATGGCTTCGGCCGTGGCGGCGGCCAGTTCCTTGCCGTCTTCGGACGAGCCTGCCTGCACGATCACGGGGTGGCCCTGGGCCGAGCGCTCGATGTTCAGCGGCCCCTGCACCTTGAGGTGCTTGCCCACATGGTTGAGCGCGTGCAGTTTGTCGGGGTCGAAGTAGATGCCCGAGGCCTGGTCGCGCACCAGCGCGTCGTCGTCGAAGCTGTCCCACAGGCCTTTGACGACATCCACGAACTCGTGGGCGCGCTCATAGCGCACGGCGGGGTCGGGGTGGGTGTCGAGGCCGAAGTTGCCGTGCACGTTTTCAGCGCTGGTGGTCACCACGTTCCAGGCCGCGCGGCCCTTGCTGATGTGGTCGAGCGACGCAAACTTGCGCGCCAGCAGATAGGGGTCTTCGTAGGTGGTGGAGGCCGTCGCGACAAAGCCGATGTGTTTGGTCACGGCCGACAGCGCGGCCCACAGCGTGACGGGCTCGAAGTGCGAAATCCGGCCCTGGCGGCTGAAGGATTCGCGGTCGCCCTTGTGCCACACGCCCGGGCTGTCGGCCACGAACACCTGGTCGAACAGGCCGCGCTCCGCGGTTTGCGCGACCTCGATGTAGTGGTCGATGTTGACCCCCGAATCGACCTGCGAACCGGGGTGGCGCCATGCGGCCACGTGGTGGCCAGTGGCCATGATGAAGGCGCCCAGGCGCAGTTTGCGTGGAGTGTCGGGTTGGGTCATAGGTGTTCCGAAAAATATGTTTGATGGGCTTGCAGCCTGCGAAACCGACACGGCCAGGGCGAGGGCACTTGTGGAACCGGCTTCGCCGGGCCACCGGGTGCGGCCCCTCCGGGGGAAGGCGCCGCAGGCGACTCAGGGGGCTATTGCTTGGGGTTAACCGGTGATAGTGATGCGGTGCAGCTTGCGGTGCTGCGGAAAGAAATCGCCCACCGCGTAGTGCTGCGTGGACCGGTTGTCCCACACCGCCAGCGTGCCTTCTTGCCAGCGCAGGCGCGCCTGGAACTCGGGAACCTGGGGCAGGGCGTACAGCTGCGTCAGCAGGGTGTCGCTTTCCACGCGCGACAGCCCCTTGATGTGGCTCGTGAAGGTCGAATTGACGTACAGAACCTTCTTGCCCGTGACCGGGTGCACGCGCACCACCGGGTGCTCCACTGGCGGGTATTTGGCGCGCGCTTCGCGCAGCTGCTCGCCGCTCGCGTCCTTGTTGAGCAGGTATTCGGTCCAGCCGCTGATCTCCCAGGTGTGCACCGCCGTCAATGTTTCCAGGTACGCCTGGAAGGCCGGCGGCAGGCTGGCGTAAGCGGCCGTGAGGCTGGCCCACAGCGTGTCGCCTCCGCTCGCCGGGATCACCTGCGCATACAGGCTCGTGCCCAGCGGAGGTTCCTCGCGCCAGGTGATGTCGGCATGCCAGCTGCTAGATGCCTTGGGGCGTTCTGCGGTGCTCTCCACGATCTCGACCTCGGGGTGGTCCGCCAGCCGCGGGAAGAACGCCTTCACCTCGGCGACGTTGCCAAAGGTGCGCGTGAAGGCAACGTGTTGCGCCGGCGTGAGCTGCTGGTTGCGAAAGAACAGTACCTCGTGCGCAGCCAGGGCCTGCCGCAGTTCAGCCTGCGTGGCTTCGTCCAGCGGCTGGCGCAGGTCCAGGTCGTGGATCACGGCGCCGATGGTGGGCGTGAAGGGCTCTGCGGCAAAGCGCGTATAGGACGGGGGCAGATCGTGGAGCTTGGACATGGCGGGCTTTCTGAAACGGTGGGGCGAAAAAGAGCTAAAGAAATCGAACTCCGTGCCATTGGGGCACTGCGCACCGGCCGCGGCAACGAAGCTGTTTGCATATGCATAGTCGGAAATGGCTCGGGCACGGAAGACGCCTTGGGCCTGGCTGTGCAGAGGCTGCAGATGCTTATGACCGAGTCATCGAAGGAGTTGGATATCTGTTTTTGATCGTTCGCGAAGGGGCATGCACTGCCTACAGTGGCCGGCAACCAAAGCATCAAAGGGCGGGAACAACATGACACTGCACACCATTCGAAAAACCCCCTGGGCTGCCGTGCTCTGGGCCGCAGCCGCCGTATGGACCCTGGCCGGCGGCGTGGCCGCTGCGCAGGCGCAAGAGCCGCTCAAGGTCATCCGCATCGGCATTGCCACGGGTGGCGTGGGCAGCGACCCGATCCGCCACGGTGGCACCTCGGCCGCCCTCACCTACACCGACGGCGCGCTCGAAGAAGAATTCAAGAAAGACGGCGTGAAGGTGCAATGGACCTTCTTCAAGGGTGCCGGCCCTGCGGTGAACGAAGCACTCGTCAACAAGCAGCTCGACTTTGCCTGGCAGGGCGACCTGCCTTCCATCGTGCACCGCGCGGGCGATGTCAAGACCAAGATCATCCTGGGCAGCGGCGTGCGCGGCGGGTTGTACCTGGCCGTGCCGCCCGACTCCAACATCAAGCGGCTCGAAGACCTCAAGGGCCGCAAGGTGGCGATCTTCAAGGGCACCAACCTGCACCTGGCCGCCGTGCGTGCGCTGGCGGACAAGGGCCTGAGCGAGCGCGACGTGAAGCTCATCAACCTGGACTTTCCCAGTGCGGATGCCGCATTGATCAACAAGGACATTGATGCGGCGTTTGGCTACGTGGGCTTGTTCAGGCTGCGCGACCAGGGCCTGGCCAAGGTGGTCTGGTCGGCCTCGGCAGACTCTTACAAATACACGCGCCAAACGGCGCTGCTGGTGGCCGACGACTTTGCCGCACGCAACCCCCAGGCAGTGGAACGGGTGGTCAAGACTGTGGTGCGCTACGCCCACAAGTATTCGCAAGAAGACCGCCGCGCTGAGCTGTTTGCGCTGTGGGGCAAGGCCGAGTACCCCGAAAAGGTCTGGCGCGAGGACTTTATCGGCCAGCCGCTGCGCGTGCGCCTGTCGCCGCTGCTCGATCCGTTTTTGGTGGCGCGCTACAAGGACGCTGCGGACGAGGCCTACAAGCTCAAGCTCATCCGCAAGAAGCCCGAGATCGACAGCTGGTTTGACCGCCGCTACCTGGACGCTGCCCTCAAGGATCTCAAGCTGGAAGGGTACTGGCCGGTCTATGGAGCCAATGGCGAGTTGGCTGGACTCTAGCTTCTTGCGCTTCGGCGGACGGCCGGGCATCCAACCGGCGCCGGCCACCGTTTGCTTCAAAGCGCCTGCACGCCGTGGCAGGCGCTTTTTTTCGCCTGATCTCCGGGCGTTCCGGGCTGTGGATGGCCTGTTGGTTGCGCCTGTGAAGGCTGGCGTTTAAAGTGGTTCGACTGCAAGCTCAGGGGCTGGCCGCACACTGCGTGCAACAGGCTGGCCCGGCCCTCGGCGTTTGCCGCGGTGCCCTTGCCAATCTGGCCACAGAGCAGGTGGGGCACCCGACGCCGGGGCCGCACTGCATCGAACGCAAGGCTTAGGATGAATACTGCTTCCGTGAGTTTGAGAGGCAAATGCGCTTGTGGCCGCGCCGAGTATGTTGTGCACGCTGTAGAGCTTGACGCCGCCGTGTGCTACTGCGAAACCTGCCGCCGCTCGTCGGGTGGCGCAGACATGGCCTGGGTGACGGGAAGCCGTGCCACGCTAAGAACCTATGGGCCGCTGCAGACGTGGCGGGCTCCTGACCGCGCGGTGCGCCAGTTCTGTCCGCAGTGTGGCAGCCAGCTGTTTTGTCTGGACGACGACCAGCCCGACACCATCAAGGTGGCGGTCGGAACCCTGGACGACCAAAGCTTGGTGCACTCCACCCAGGCCCTGCATTTAAAGCAGCGCCCGCGTTGGGATGCGCAAAAGCCACTGGGCGCCGATTGGGATTCCAGCCCCGCCTCGGGCCCAGGCGCTTCGGTGGGGCCACAGGTGCCGAGCCCAGGCGTCGGACCGTTCGAGAGCATGCTGATCAGTGCGCAGGACGCGTTTTTGAGCATCGACGCCCACGGGCTGATCACCGAATGGAATCACCAGGCCGAAGTGACCCTGGGGTGGACCTATGCAGAGGCGGTCGGTCGGCCGATGCACGAGCTCATCATCCCCCTTGAAATGCGCAGCGCGCACCTGTACGGCATGGCCCGCTTGCAGCGCACCGGCGACGGCCCCGTGCTCCGCCGGCGTTTTGAGGTGGAAGCCTTGCACAAGAACGGCCACGCTTTTCCCATCGAGCTTTCGATTGCGCCGTTGAAGATGCCGGACGGCATTGGTGCGACCGCATTCATTCGCGACATTTCCGCGCGCCAGGCTGTGGAGCGCGAACTGCGCTCCCATCAAGACCTGCTGCAGCGCACAGGTGAGCTGGCGCTGGTGGGGGCGTGGACTGTGGACTTGCTCACGGACGTTGTCCACTGGACGCCCATGGTCCGGCGCATCCACGGCGTGGGGGACGACTTTGAGCCCACGTTGCCTTCGGTGATCGAGTTCTATGAAGATGGCGCGCAGGAACGGTTGATCGCTGCCTTTGAGCGCGGCATCCAGACCGGCGAGACGTGGGAAATTGAAGCCCCGCTTCGCACGCCCGGTGGCGAGAGGGTGTGGGTGCGGGCCATCGGCGAAACCGAGTTCAATGCCGCCGGCGCGCCGGTCCGGGTCGTCGGTGCGCTGCAGGACATCAGCGCCCGCAAGCTGGCGGACGAGTCATTGCGCGTGTTGACGCAGATCGTGGAAGTGACGCCCGACCTCGTCGTGCAGGCCGGCAGCGACGGGCGTGTGACCTACATGAACCCGGCTGCGCGCCGGGCCCTGGGGTATGACCCGTCGTACGACGTGACGCAACACCACTTCACCGATTTCAACACCCCGGAGACCACGCAGCGGTACGCGTCGGAGGTCATGCCCGCCGTGCACCAGACGGGCGTGTGGATGGGCGAGAGCGCGGTGGTGGTTCAAGCCGGTGTCATTGCCGTCAACCACACTGTTCTGGCCCACCGGGATGCCAACGGAAAGCCGATCCGCTACACCGCCATGATGCGGGACATCACCGCCCAGACGCGGGCCCGTGCGGATCTCTTTCGCCAGCAGCGCACGCTGAGCTCAATTGCTGAGGCCATCCCGGACATCATTGCCGTCGTTGACCGGGAGGGGCGCTACGAGTTCGTGAACTCCGCGTTCGAACGCCTCATGGGCCTGTCCCGGGTCGACATCGCCGGGCAGAAAATCGAAGACCTCATGCGAGCCAAGGGGCAGGCCGCCAGCATGGATTTTGTGCGGAAGGCACTTGCCGGCGAACCCACTTCTTTTGAACTGGACCTTCCGATCGGCGGCCGCCAGCGCAACATGGTGATCACGCTGATCCCCAGAAAGTCGGAACGAGGGGACCCCGACGGGTTTGTCGCGGTGCTCGATGACGTGACCGTGCACAAGCAAAGGGAGTTGCGCCTCATCGGCTTGAGTGAACGCGATCCCCTCACCGACCTTTTGAATCGCCACGGCCTGGAAAGCCGCCTGCAGCGCATTGCCCGATCGCCCACGGCGGGCGTGGCGGTGTTGTTCGTGGACCTGGACCGATTCAAGCCGGTGAACGACACCTACGGGCACCCCGTCGGGGACATGCTGCTCAAGGCGGTGGCCGCGCGTTTTGGCCGGCTGGTGCGTCCCGATGACCTTGTCGCTCGGGTGGGAGGCGACGAGTTTGTGATCGTGCTGCTCAATATGCCGGGGCAGGAAGCCGCCAACCTGGTCGCCGACAAGGTCGTGGCAGCGGCTGCGGAACCCTTCGATATTGGTGGCCGAGAAGTGCAGATCGGCGCCAGTGTGGGGGTGTCTTACGCGACGGACGAACCGTGGAACAACCTCATCGAGCGCGCCGATGTCTTGCTTTACCAGGCGAAAGCGCGCGGGCGGGGACAGCGCGTTTAGAGCAGCTAACAAAACTCCTCTGGCGTCGTTGCTGCGCCCTGGTTGTACTACCCGTACTGCCTGCGACGCACCCCCTAGCCACAACCGCTCGCTGAGTTTTGTGATTCGCTCTTAGGGATCCCCAGCGCAAATCCTGCCCACGACAGCACCGGTGGGCTGAATTCCACTTTCGAGGATCAGGGCGTTGGTCATCCACTTCCCGAGCCGCTATCCATGCCCGCACAAGGTTGTGCTTTTTTGGGCCCGTGCACGGGTATGAGCGCATTGGCGCACCGCGCAATCTCCCTGACAATTTGCGCGAAGCTTGAGCTACAAAATAACAATGACTTCCGACTCCCTCGATTCGTTTCTCTCCAGTTCATCCTGGACCTCCAGCCTGACCGCCGAGGAGTCTGCGCGCGTGCGCAAGGCGATTGCAGTGCGCAGCTACGCTGCCGGCAGCGCGGTGTTTGCGCGCGGCACGCCCACGGCGCACTGGGCCGGCGTGATGGAGGGCATGCTCAAGCTGGACAACATCACAGCCGAAGGCCGCACCAGCACGTTTGCGGGGGTCCCATCGGGTGCATGGTTCGGCGAGGGATCGGTGCTCAAGGACGAGCCCCGGCCGTACGCCGTGACAGCGCTGACTGACAGCGTGGTGGCCCTGCTGCCGCGCAGCGAGTTCTTGCGGCTGCTGCACGAAAGCCACCCGTTTGCGCTGTGGCTGATCGGGCAGCTCAATGCGCGCCTGGCCCATTACGTGGCGCTGGTGCAGACCGACCGGCTCGGCGACACCACGGCGCAGGTGGCGCACAGCCTGTCGGGGTTGTTCAACGATGCGCTGTTCCCCAACACCGCTCGGCGCATCACGCTGTCGCAGGAGGAGCTGGGGCGCCTGTCGGGCGTGTCGCGCCAGGTGGCCAACCGGGCGCTGCAGGAGCTGCAGGACCGGAGCGCGATCCGCCTGGGCTACGGTTCCATCGAGGTGATTGACCTGCAGGTGCTGCAGGCCATCGCACGAGAAGGATGAACGCTCAGCCTGCGGGCTCTGCCTGAACCTGCGCCAGCCTGGTGATTGCCTCGCGGCTGCCCGCGATCTCGCGCAGGCGGAACTTCTGGATCTTGCCCGTGGCCGTGCGGGGCAGTGCGTCAAAGATGATCTGGCGCGGGCATTTGAAGCGGGCCAGGTGGCTGCGGCAAAAATCGATCAGCTCCTCGGCGCTCACGCTGCCCACCGCATCGGGCTTGAGCTCCACGAAGGCGCAAGGCACCTCGCCCCAGCGCTCGTCGGGCTGCGCCACCACCGCGGCCAGCAGCACGGCGGGGTGGCGGTGCAGCACGTCTTCCACCTCCACCGACGAGATGTTTTCGCCGCCCGAGATGATCACGTCCTTGGATCGGTCGGTGATCTGCACGTACCCGTCGGGGTGCAATACCGCGATGTCGCCGGTGTGGAACCAGCCCCCCTCGAAGGCCTTGGCCGTGGCAGTTGGGTTCTTGAGGTAGCCCTTCATCACCGTGTTGCCCCGGATCATGATTTCGCCAGCGGTCACGCCGTCGGCTGGCACGGGTTGCAGCGTCTCCGGGTGCAGCACGCGCAGGTGCTCCAGCGCAGCGGCGCGCACGCCCTGGCGGGCCTGCAGCTGGGCGCGCCCGGCTTCGGGCAAGGCGGCCCAGCCGGGCTGGCGCACGCAGCTCACGGGTGTGCCCGAAACCTCGGTGATGCCGTACACATGGTCCACGTCAAAGCCCATCGCCGCAATCGCCTGCAGGATGGCAGCGGGCGGCGGCGAGCCCGCCGTGAGCACACGCACCTTGCGCGGCAGCTCGATGCGCTCGTGCGCCGGCGCATTCGCCAGCATGGCCAGAACCGTGGGCGCGGCGCAGAAATGGTCCACACCGTGCTCGGCAATGGCCTCGAAGATCGCCTTGGCCGTGACCTTGCGCAGGCACACGTGTGTGCCCGCGGCTGCCGTGACGGCCCAGGTGAAGCACCAGCCGTTGGCATGGAACATCGGCAGCGTCCACAGGTAGACGGGATTGCGCGGCATCGCCCAATCCGTCGTCTGCAGCAGGCTCATGAGGTAGACCCCGCGGTGGCTGGGCACCACGCCCTTGGGGTCGCCGGTGGTGCCCGACGTGTAGTTCAGCGCAATCGGGTCCCATTCGTCCTCGGGCCACAGGCCTTCGAAGGCGGGGTCGCCTTCGGCCAGCAGGGTCTCGTAGTCGATCGCGCCAAAGGCCGGCTGCACAGGCATGCCCGCATCGTGGATGGCGACCACCAACGGTGGCTCGGCGCAGCCTGCGGCCGCCTGCGCTGCTAGTGCTGCAAACTCGCTGTCCACCAGCAGCACGCGCGCCTCGCCGTGGCGCAGGATGAAGGCAATGCCCTCTGCATCGAGCCGGCAGTTGATGGCGTTGATCACCGCGCCGCACAAGGGGATGCCCAGGTGCGCCTCCAGCATGGCGGGCGTGTTGGGCGCGAGGATGGCGACGGTGTCGCCGCGCCGCACGCCGCGCCGAACCAGGGCGCTGGCCAATCGGTAGGCACGCTCGCGCGTCTGCGCCCAGGTCTGCGTGCTGCCGGCATGCACCACGGCGATACCTTCAGGGTGCACCTGCGCACTGCGGTCCAAAAAACCCAGCGGCGTGAGCGGCAGGTGGTTGGCAGGTGTGCGCGCAAGGCCCTGCTCGTAGGGGTTGTGGTGGAGGTCGTGGTCCATGGGGGGTCTGTGTCGCGGCGCGGTCAGGGGTGGAAAGTGGTGAAGTACTCGACGCTCTCGCGCTCCGTCACCAGCGTGTTCTCGATACAGGCGGGGTCGGCATGTCCCAGGCTCATGCCGCAGACCACCATCTCGGTGTCGCGGATGCCCAGCTCGGCATGGATGACCTCGTGGAATTTGGTGAATGCCACCTGCGGGCAGGTATCAAGCCCGCGCGCGCGGGCGGCCACCATCACGCTTTGCAAAAACATGCCGTAGTCCATCAGGCTGCCAGCCTGCATGACCCGGCTCACCGTAAAGATCAGCCCCACCGGTGCATCAAAGAAGTGGTAGTTGCGGCCGTGCTGTGCATGCATGCGCGACTTGTCGCCCTTGCCGATCCCCAGCAGTCCATACAGGTCCCAGCCCACCTTGCGGCGTCGGTCCACATACGGTGGCACCCAGTCTGTGGGGTAGTAGTGGTAGGGCTCTGACAGCCCCGCCGATGCTTCCGGGTCGTTGGCGACGGCGGCGATGGCATCGCTGAGCCGCTGCTTGGCCGCATTGCGGAGCACATGCACGCGCCAGGGCTGGGTGTTCATGCCGGATGCTGCGTGGCGGGCCACGTCCAGGATGGCATGCACCTCCTCAAGCGCCACCGGTGTGGGCAGAAACGCGCGGATGCTGCGCCTGGAGACGATGGCCCAGTCCACAGCCTGCTGCAGAGCGTTGGCGGGAAGGTCTACGGTGCCGTCACGCCGAAAAGGATGCGAGTGGGGCGATGCGTGAGTGGGCGAGCTGGTCATGGGCCCATGCTATGCAGAGAGGCCGGTTTTGACTGTCGATGCAAAGACATTTGCGCATGGCAGAAGGCATCCGCACAGTCACCTTTCTCACCACCTCATAACGTCCAGGCCCGTGCTCATGCCGCAAACATCTGTGTCATTGCATATGAGTATTAACCATTTATGTTTATAAGAAACTTCTTCTACATTCCTTTTCGTTGTTAGCGATGGTTGGGTTCACCGATGTCCGCTGGCCAGAAAGGAATAGAAGATGTCCGTCCCCGCGTTGAATTCCGCTACCGCAGCCGCGGTGGATGAGCGCCGTGGTGCCAACGCCCACGGTGCTGTGCCTGCAGCCCGCCCCCGTACCGCGGCGGCCACCGGTGGTGCGCATTGGAGCTGGCGTTGGCTGTGGGCCTGGCCTTTTCCACTCGCGGTCCTGGCGCTGTGGCAGTTGTCCGCCACCCAGGGCTGGGTACCAGAACAGGTGCTGCCGCCGCCCGCTGCGGTTTTCAAAGTGTTCTCCGAAATGCTGGTCAGCGGCGAGCTGTGGGACAACCTGCGCATCAGCATGGTCCGCGTCTTCGCGGGCTTTGGCATCGGGCTGGCGCTGGGCCTGCTGCTGGGTGGCGCCATGGGCCTGTTCCCCACCTTTCGCGACTACGTCTTCCCCTTGTTCAAGGCCTTCAGCCAGGTGCCGGTGATCGGCTGGCTGCCGCTGCTCATCCTGCTGGTGGGCATCGACGAAGGCCTCAAGTTCTTGCTGATTGCCAAGGCGGCGCTGGTGCCCGTGGCCATCAATACCTGCCAGGGCATCCAAAGCGTGCCCAACCGCTATGTCGAAGTGGCGCGCGTGTACGGCTTCACCCGCTGGCAAATGCTGCGCAAGGTGGTGTTCCCTGCCGCCACCGCGCCCATCTGGAACGGCGTGCGCTACGGCCTCACGCACGCCTGGCTGGCGCTGGTGGTGGTCGAGCTGCTGGCGTCCTCTGAAGGCATCGGTTTTCTGATCGTGTACGGGCGCCAGCTGTTCCAGCTCGATGTGGTGCTGGCGGCCGTGCTGGCCGTGGGCATTGTGGGTTTTGTGCTCGACAAGCTGCTTGCTTCTACCGAGGCATGGCTGCTGCGCTGGCGCAAGCCGGGCCTGTAAACACGAGAGGGTCGCACTCATGTCTTCTTCGTCGTCATCGTCATCGTCATCGTCATTCATCAACGTTTTTCAACGCGTGCCCCAGCGCCTGCGCGGCTGGGTGCTGCCCGCAGCCATCGTGGCCGTGTGGTGGTGGGCCGTGCAGTCGGGCTGGTCCACCTCGCCGCTGCTGGTGTCGCCGCTGGCGGTGTGGCAGCGCGGCGTGGCGCAAGTGGCCAGTGGGGATCTGTGGGTGGCGCTGTCGGCCAGCCTGTGGCGCATGGCCTGGGGGTTTGTGATCGGCTCCAGCATCGGGCTGGTGGTGGGCGCGCTGCTGGGCTGGTCGCGTTGGGCAGAGCGGCTGGTGGGGCCCACGTTTCACACGCTCAAGCAGATTTCGCTGTTTGCGTGGATCCCGATGCTGTCGATGTGGTTCGGCCTCGGCGACGCCGCCAAGATCGCCTTTGTTGCCATGGCCGCTTTCTTCCCCGTGGTGCTCAACACCTTTGAAGGCCTGCGCAGCGTGCCGCGCGAATATCTGGAGGTTGCCAGGGTGTACGAGTTCAGCGTGGGCCAGACCCTGGCCCGCGTGATTGCGCCCGCCGCAGCGCCCTCGCTGTTCACGGGCATCCAGCTGTCGCTCATCTACACCTGGCTGGCCACGCTGGGGGCCGAATATTTGCTGGCCTCGGGCAAGGGAATCGGCAACACGCTCATCGACGGGCGCGAGCACTTCTGGATGGACCTTGTGCTGTTTGGCGTGGTGGTCATCGGGCTGGTGGGCTTTGCGCTGAACTGGCTGCTGGCCGCGCTGGAGAAGCGCCTGCTGTCGTGGCGCGATCGTACCGTCGCCCAGTACTGAACCCCTGATTGAAAGAGACTCACCATGGCACACGCCGGCACCCTGGCCATTCGCGGCCTGAACAAGCAGTACGAGGTCAAGGGCGAACCCTTGCCCGTGCTGCAGAACATCGACCTCACCATCGAGCCCGGCGAGTTCGTGAGCATTGTGGGCTCGAGCGGCTGCGGCAAGTCCACTCTGCTGCGACTGGTGATTGGCCTGGAGGCCGACTACCAAGGCGAGATTCTGCTCAATGGTCAGCGCATCGTGGGCACCAGCCTGAGCCGCGGCATCGTGTTTCAAGAGCACCGCCTGTTCCCCTGGCTCACGGTCGAAAAGAACGTGGCGCTGGGCCTGCTCAATTCGGACCTGACCGAAGGCCAGCAGCGCGCCACCGTGCGCGAACACATCGAGCTGGTGGGCCTGCAGGGGTTTGAAAAGGCCTACCCGCACCAGCTCTCGGGTGGCATGTCGCAGCGCGTGGCGATTGCGCGTGCGCTGGTCAACCGCCCCGATATCCTGCTGCTGGACGAACCCTTTGGTGCGCTCGATGCGATGACCCGCGCCCACCTGCAGCAGGAGCTGCACCGCATCTGGCAGCAAGAGGGCATCACCATGATTTTGGTCACGCACGACGTGGAAGAGGCCGTGTATCTGGGCGACCGTGTGGTGGTGATGGAGCCGCGCCCGGGGCGCATCCGCCGCATCGTGCCGGTCGATGTGCCGCACCCGCGCGAGCGCACGGCCTTTGCGTTCACTGCCGTCAAGGACAGCGTGCTGCGCGAGTTTGCGGGCCACGCCGCGGCTGACCTGGCAGAGCCCCCACTCAAGCGTGGCGAGCAGCTGGCACCGGCGGCGCAGTGGCAGTTTGCGATCTGACGTTTCCCCGATTTCTCCATTCGATTTTTTGACGAGCCTTTCTCCATGACTTCCGCACCGACCTCCCATCCCGCGCTTCACCTGTCACGCCGCGCCGTGCTCGCCACCGGCGCCGCCACGCTGGCCGCCCCCATGCTGCTGCGCGCACAAAGCCCTGCAAAGGTCATCCGCATCGGCTCGCCCGACCTGGGCACCGCGGGCAAGCCGTCACCCGGTGGCAGCGTGTTTGCCATCGTGCAGGCCAACAAGTGGCTGGAGGAAGAGTTCGCCAAGGACGGCATCAAGGTCGAGTGGAACTTCTTCCGCGGCGCGGGCCCGGCGGTGCACGAGGCACTGTCGGCCAAGCAGCTGGATATCGTTTCCCTCGGTGACCTGGCTGCGGTCATCGGCCGCGCACGCGGTTTGCCCACGCGTTTTGTCGCCGCCACGGGCCGGGGCAGCAACAGCTACCTGGCCACCGCGCCGGGTGCCAGCATCAAGACCGTGGCCGACCTCAAGGGCAAGAAGGTCACCGTGCTCAAGGGCACGGCCTACCAGCGCACGTTTGACAACCTGTTGGCCAGCGCCGGCCTGACCGAAAAGGACGTGAAGCTCATCAACATGGACTGGCCTACATCCAAGTCGGCCGTGGTGTCGGGGCAGATCGACGCCACGTTTGGGGGCTCGGATCTGTTCTTGCTCAAGGAGCAGGGCGTCAGCATTGCGCTCAGCACCAAGGGCCGGGGCCCGGCCTACACCATCAACTCGGGCATCCTGGCCACCGAGGAGTTCACCACCCAGCAGCCGCAGCTCGTGCAGCGCTTTGTGCGCCAGGTGGTGCGCGCCGCGCACTGGGCTTCGCAAGAGACGCACCGAGAGGCCATCGTCAAGCTGTATGCCGAAAACAGCGGCAACCCCGAGCTGGCTTTCCGTGAAGAGCTGGCGGGCGATGTGCTGGGCACCCGCTACTCGCCGCTGATCGACGACGGCTTTGTAGCCGGCTACGAAGGCGTGCTGAGCGACGGCCTCAAGCTCGGCCTGCTGCGCCAGGGTTTTGATGTGAAGGCCTGGTTCGAGCCCGGCTTTGTGCAGCAGGCGGTCAAGGACCTGAAGCTGGAAAAGCAGTGGCGCGAGACCGATGCCACCGGCAAAGCCAGGGGCGCAGCATGAGCACGGCCGCGACCACCACGGCGGGCGCCAGCAACCCTGGCGCCGCCGCCGCACCGCCCAACGTCGTCTTCATCCTGGCCGACGACCTGGGCTGGGCCGACCTGGGCGTGTACGGCCAGACCGACTTTGCAACACCGCACCTCGATGCGCTGGCGGGCGAGGGCGTGCGCTTCACGCAGGCCTATGCCAATTCGGCGGTGTGCTCCGCCACGCGTTTTGCGCTCATCACCGGGCGTTACCAGTACCGCCTGCGCGGCGGGCTGGAGGAGCCCCTGGTGCGCAAGGCCCATGTGTACGGCCTGCCGCCCGAGCACCCCACACTGCCGTCGCTGCTGCGCGATGCGGGCTATGACACGGCCCTCATTGGCAAGTGGCATCTGGGCAGCCTGCCCACGTTCGGCCCGCTCAAGAGCGGCTACGACCGCTTCTTTGGCAACTACGGCGGCGCCATCGACTACTTCACGCACAAGCCCGGCGTGGGCGAAGCCGTCCCGCGCGATCTGTACGAAGGCGAGGTGCCGGTGGAGCGTGTGGGCTACTACACGCAACTGCTGGCCGACGAGGCATCGGGCTGGCTGCGCGGGCGCAGCGCCGGCAGCAAGCCATTCTTTTTGTCGCTGCACTTCACCGCGCCACACTGGCCCTGGGTGGGGCCCGAGGACGAAGAGGTCTCGCTGGGCCTCAAGGACCTCTTTCACTACGACGGCGGCAACCTGCACACCTACGGCAAGATGGTCCGGTCGCTCGATGGCGCCGTGGGCCAGGTGCTGCACGCGCTGCAGGAGCAGGGCCTGGCGGACAACACCATCGTGGTGTTCACCAGCGACAACGGCGGCGAGCGTTTTTCCAAGACCTGGCCGTTCACCGGCCAGAAGACCGAGCTGCTCGAAGGCGGCATCCGCGTGCCCACGCTGCTGCGCTGGCCCGCGCGGATTGCTCCGCAGGTCAGCGACCAGGTCACCGCCACCATGGACTGGCTGCCCACGCTGCTCGCAGCCGCGGGCGTGGCGCCCCATGCCGACTACCCGCCCGATGGCGAAGACATCCTGCCCGTGCTGGAAGGCCGTGCGCCCGTGCATTCGCGCAGCCTGTTCTGGCGGTACAAGTCGCAGCGCCAGCGCGCGGTGCGCGAGGGGCGCTTCAAGTACCTCCAGATCAATGGCAACGAGTTCCTCTTTGACGTGGAGGACGACACGCTGGAGCGCGCCAACCTGCGCGACAAGCACCCCGAGCTGTTCGAGCGCCTGCGCCAGGCCTGGGCCGAGTGGGATGCGCAGTTCCTGCCCATCACCGACGACGTGGTCACGCACGGCCTGTCGCCCGACATCCAGGCCGACCGCTATGCGCCGGACCTGCGCCAGCGCGGCATGTAGGCCGGCGGTTGGTCCTTGCGTTGACCTTTCATTCGCTCCTTTTTCGTCCCTTTATCCACCGCTTTTTTTACTCAGGAGAACTTCACCATGTCCATCCAAGCCATCAACGTACGCAACCAGTTCAAGGGCAAAGTGCGCGAGATCATTCGCGGCTCCGTCGTCTCGGAGGTCGATGTCGAAACCCCGTGGGGCATCGTCACCTCGGTCATCACCACCCGCTCGGTGGACGACCTGGGCCTGGTCGTCGGCTCCGACGTGGTGGCGCTGGTCAAGTCGACCGAAGTGTCGATTGCCAAGCTCTGAACCGCATTTTTTGAATAAAACAGGGCTCCAGCGCTTATTCATAAAGCGCTGGTGGCTATAAAAATAGTAGCAATTGCTGTCAGGACACCATGAATTTCCAGCAACTGCGCTCCGTGCGCGAAGCCGTGCGGCGCGGCTTCAATCTGACCGAGGTGGCGAACATGCTGCACACCTCGCAGCCCGGCGTGAGCCGCCAGATCCGCGAGCTGGAGGAAGAACTGGGGGTGGAGATTTTCGTGCGCGCCGGCAAGCGCCTGACGGGCCTCACACCGCCCGGCGAGGCGCTGCTGCCCACGGTCGAGCGCCTGCTGCTCGAGGCCGACAACCTCAAGCGCGCGGGGCAGGATTTCAGCGACAGCTCCCACGGCCGCCTGTCGGTGGCTGCCACCCATTCGCAGGCGCGCTACGCGCTGCCCCAGGTGGTGCGCGACTTTCGCGCGCTGTTTCCGCAGGTGTCGCTGCACCTGCACCAGGGCTCACCGCGCCAGGTGGCAGAGATGCTGCTGTCGGGCGAGGCCGATATCGGCGTGGCCACCGAGGCGCTGGCGGGGTACGACACGCTGGTCACGCTGCCGTGCTACCGCTGGACGCACAGCATCGTCGTGCCGCCGGGCCATCCGCTGCTCGATGTGAAAGGACCGGTGACGCTGGAGCAGCTGGCGCAGCACCCCATCATCACGTACGAGCTGGGCTACACCGGCCGCGCCCACATCGACGAGGCCTTTGCGCGCGAAGGCATTGCGCCCGACATCGTGCTGACCGCCATGGACGCCGACGTGATCAAGACCTATGTGGAGCTGGGCATGGGCGTGGGCATCGTCGCTTCGATCGCGGTGGATGAAGAGCGCGACCGGCACCTGCGTCTGATCGACGCGGGGCACCTGTTCGAGGTCAACCTCACACGCCTGGGCCTGCGCCGCGGCGCATGGCTGCGGGGCTATGCCTACCACTTCATCGAAAGTTTTGTGCCGACGCTGACGCGGGATGCCGTGGAAAAGGCAATGCGGTAGCTGGGTGTCGCGGCGGGGCGCAGGGGGCCACGGAGGTGCTTTCTGCGCGACGTTGTGTGCGTGGGCCGTGAGCACGCGACCCCGTGGCCCGCGCAAACCGCGCAGCCCCTTGCAGAGCCCTGCAATCCGGCAGGGCCGTTTCATTTTGTGCGCTTTTTGTGGCACCGGTCCTATAGCCATTGCCCGCATCAGAGGCTAGGCTAGCCGCATGCCGAAGAAAAAACATGCCCTGGATGCCTCTGCGCTCACCTTGGTCGATACCTGTTGCGAAGCCTCGCTGGCGCTGCTGGAAAGCAACCTCACCCCCCACGGCATCCTGGCCGCCAGCCGCACACCGGCGGCGGTGGCGCGGCGCTACACCCGCATCTTTGGGCGCGATGCGGCCATTTGCGTGATGGCCATGTGCGGCAGCGGCGTGCCCGCGCTCGAAGAAGGGGCCGTGGCGAGCCTCGATGCGCTGGCCGCGCAGCAGGCGCCCAACGGGCAGATCCCCAAATACGTGGACCCCGAAGGGCAGGACGCCGACTTCTGGTACCTGGGCTGCATCGACGCCACGCTGTGGTGGCTGATTGCCGTGGACCATGTGCGCCGGCACGGCAAGGTGGGCCCTGACCGCTGGGCCGATGGTGTGCAGCGCGGGCTGACCTGGCTGCTGGCGCAAGAGCATCAGCACTTTCGGCTGCTGCAGCAAAACGAGGCCAGCGACTGGGCCGACATCATGCCGCGCTCGGGCTATGTGCTGTACACCAACGCGCTGTGGTTTGACGTGAAGCGCCGCTTTGCGCTCACCCATGTGCAAGAGACACACCACCACTTCAACCACCTGTTCAACCCCTTTCAGAGCGACCTGCACGAATACCACCGCGCGCGCCTGCTGCAGCACTACGCGCGCCGCGGCCACAGCGAATCGAACCTGTACCTGAGCTTTGTGAACCTGGCGGTGGCGGGGCACGAAGGCGATGTGTTCGGCAACCTGCTCGCCATCCAGTGCGGCCTGGCCGATGAAGGCATGGCGCACAACATCGTCAACGTGATCTCGGCCGCGCACGTGAGCGACCCGTACCCGCTGCGCGTGGTGCTGCACCCGCTGTCGGAGGAGCACGACCAGTGGCGCTTGTACATGGGCCGGCACCGGCAGAACCTGATGTACCAGTACCACAACGGCGGCGTGTGGCCGTTTGTCGGCGGCTTCTGGGTGATGGCGCTGGCCAAGCTGGGGCAGCGCGAAAAAGGCTGGGCCGAACTGGTGAAGCTGGCCCAGGCCAACGCGCTCGACGACTGGCGCTTCACCGAGTGGTTCCACGGCCGCACGCTGGAGCCCAATGGCATGGCCGGCCAAAGCTGGAACGCCGCCACCTTCTTGCTGGCGCGCCGCGCGCTGCAGGGGCAGTGGACGGCGTGGTGAGGGCAGGGCGCAGCCCGGCGCGCGCTCACGGGCCAACGCCGGGCGCTGCGCAAGCGCTTTGACACGCTGCGATGCACCAGAATATGAGTCAAATAGGCTGCTAGCGCTTGATTGATAAGCGCTTGTAGCTATCAATTGAATAGCAATTTACCGCGATCAGGCAAAGGCTAAGAACAGCCTCACTGCGGGAGACAACCCGCAAATCCCTTCGGACCCGTGGCCGACACATCCGCCAGCGTCAGCGCCACGGTGCTGTCGTTGTGCCCTGGCATCTTGGTCAGCCGCTGGCCGTTCTGCCAGCGCCACTGGGTGCCGTCGTGGCTGTAGACAAAGGTGTGCGTGCGGTTGGACAGCAGGTGCGCGGGGGTGAGGGTGATGGCTTGCGCGCCCGCCTCGGTACCAGCGTGGGCCTGGGCCTCGTTGTCCTTGATGACGAGCTTGCCCACGTAGGGCGTCACGCTCGAGTCGGTGTGTTGGACCTCGTGCTGCACCTGCGCCGGTCCGTAGCCGGTCACCACCCATTCGCCGGCGCCGCCAGGGCGCACGTGGGGTTCGCGCGCCGCCAGAAACTGGGTGCAGGTCGCCACCATGGCATCGAAGCTCGCCTGCGCCGGACCACTGGTGTCGGATTTTCCACAGCCCATCAAGGGCAGCAGGAGCAGGGTGGCCGTCAGAGGGCGCAGGGAGAAGGGCAGAGTCATTGGCGAGCAGAGCGGGTTGGTGCAGGCGGCACGGCAGCGGGCAGGTGCAGAGAGTGTGGTCGAAGTCGTTACATGGGCAAGCTCCGCATTCATGGGGCTATCGAGTGCTCAGAGAAGGGGCTGCAAACGCCCTAGGCCTTGCACGGCGCGATGGCACTGGCTCGTTGCAGGAGTTCTGGGGTGGCAGGCCATTGTGTGCCGATCCCACTCTGGGGCCTTGATCGCGGTCAACTTTGTGCACCACCGTGTGGCTGCCATTGCGCCGCCAATTCACCTGGCGGGCCGCCAATCCGCCACCCGGACGGTGGGCAGCGCGGGTCGCGCGCGATGCCGTTGTTGCCCGGGCAAGGCCGGGGGCTCCGGGTACCGGCCACCGGGTGCTGCCTTGCTATATTGGCCCGCTTGGCCATTCCCCGAGAGTTTTCATGAGCGACCCCATCCGCCTTACCCAGTACAGCCACGGCGCCGGCTGCGGCTGCAAGATCAGCCCCAAGGTGCTGGATGTGATCCTTGCGGGCAGCGGCTCGCAAACGCTGGACCCGCGCTTGTGGGTGGGCAACACCTCCCGCGACGACGCGGCCGTGTATGCGCTGGATGGCGAGCGCGGCGTGGTCTCCACCACCGACTTCTTCATGCCCATCGTCGACGACCCTTATGACTTTGGGCGCATCGCTGCGACCAACGCCATCAGTGACATCTACGCCATGGGCGCCGACCCGCTGATGGCGATTGCCATTCTGGGCTGGCCCGTCAACGTGCTGCCGCCCGAGGTAGCGCGCGACGTGGTGCGCGGCGGGCGCGCGGCCTGCGACGCGGCGGGCATACCGCTGGCGGGCGGGCATTCGATCGACGCGCCCGAGCCCATCTTTGGCTTGGCGGTGACGGGCGTGGTGGACAAGCGCCACTTGAAGCGCAACGACACGGCCACCGCAGGTTGCCGCCTGTACCTCACCAAACCCCTGGGTATCGGCATCTACACCACGGCCGAGAAGAAATCCAAGCTGCGGCCCGAGGACGTGGGCGTGGCCCGCGACTGGATGTGCACTCTGAACACGCCGGGCAGCCGCTTTGGCAAGCTGCCGGGCGTGGCCGCCATGACCGACGTGACCGGGTTTGGGCTGCTGGGGCACCTGGTGGAGATGGCCGACGGCAGCGGCCTGACCGCACAGATCGACTACGCCGCCGTGCCGCGCCTGGCCAGCGTGGCCCACTACCTGGCTGAGGGCTGCGCGCCGGGCGGCACGTTGCGCAACTTTGACAGCTACGGCGACAAGATCGCCCCGCTGGCGCATGAGGAACACAAGCTGTTGCTGTGCGACCCGCAAACCAGCGGCGGCCTGCTGGTGGCGGTAGCGCCCGGGGGCGACGCAGAGTTTCTGGCGCTGGCGGCCGGGCTGGGGCTGGCGCTTGAGCCCATCGGGCACATGACGGCACGGCAGCGGTTTGCCGTCGAAGTGCTTTGACCCCCTTTGACCCACTGCAAGGACGCCATGCGTGACAACGTCGTCGACTTCGCGCACATCTTCTTGAACGATGTGCCCATGATGGACGTGCGCGCGCCGGTGGAGTTTGCGCAGGGCGCCTTTCCGGGCACGGTCAACCTGCCGCTCATGGACGACAACGAGCGGCAAAAGGTGGGCACCTGCTACAAGCAGCAGGGCCAGCAGGCGGCCATCGCGCTGGGGCACCAACTGGTGTCGGGGCGCGTCAAGCAAGAGCGCATCGCGGCCTGGGCCGCCTTTGCCAAGCAGCACCCGCAGCACGGCGTGCTGTACTGCTTTCGCGGCGGCCTGCGCTCGCAGATCGTTCAGCAGTGGCTGCAGGCCGAGGCCGGCATTGCCTACCCCCGCGTCATCGGTGGTTACAAGGCCCTGCGCAGCTTTCTGCTCGACACCACGCAGGCCGTGGCCACGCAGTGCGGTTTCTATGTGCTCAGCGGCCTGACCGGCACTGGCAAAACCGAAGTGATTGCGCAACTGGCCCATGGGCTGGACCTGGAGGGCCACGCCAACCACCGCGGCTCCAGCTTTGGCAGCCGCGTGACGGGTCAGCCCGCGCAGATCGATTTTGAGAACCGCTTGGCCGTCGACCTCCTCAAGAAACGCGCCGCCGGGTGCGACACCCTGGTGGTAGAGGACGAAGGCCGCCACGTGGGCAAATGTGCTGTTCCGCTACCGCTTCGTCTGCGGCTGGAGCAGGCCCCCATCGTCTGCCTGACGGACGACTTTGAGCGCCGTGTCGAGCGAATACTGGGCGACTATGTGGTGCAGCAATGCGCCGCCTGGGTGGCTGCGCAGGGGCGGGATGCGGGCATGGAGCCGTTTGCTGCGCGCTTGCTGGAGAGCCTGGACAAATTGGCCAAACGCCTGGGTGGCAGCCTGCACCAGGCATTGCGCGCGGTGATGCTGCGCGCGCTGGCGCAGCAGAGCAGCACGGGTGATGTCGCACTGCACCGGGACTGGATCGCTGCGCTGCTGCGGCATTACTACGATCCCATGTACGCTTTTCAGCGCAACAACCGGTCAGATCGCATCGTCTTCGAAGGCGACCGGTCCGACGTCATGGCGTATCTGCGCGAGCACGCAAGCGGTGGTTGATGGGTGTTGAGTGGCTGGTTGGTGGATGATTCACGGTGCTTTGGGTCGCGGCATTGAGCCTGGGTCCGCATGCGTTGAACCGTTCGCCCGTAAAGCGGAAAAGCGTGGGAAAGACGCTTGACCAGGGCAGCGGCCGGTAGGGCCGTGGAGTTCCCACCAGCAGCGGTTTGCAGCGCGACCGCAGCCCTCAACCGTTCTTGGTGCGCGCAGCAAGCCCGCCCCGCTCATCCGCCCACCAGCGCGGCAGCAGCCTGCGCACCTCGTCCCGCGCAAACCGGTCGTCCATCAAATGCACCACGCCCTCATCGCTGGGCGTGCGGATCACGCGGCCTGCGGCCTGCACCACCTTTTGCAGCCCGGGGTAGAGGTACGTGTAGTCGTAGCCTTCGCCAAACAGTGCCTGCATGCGCTGGCGGATTTGCTCGTTGACGGGATTGACCTGCGGCAGGCCCAGCGTGGCCAAGAATGCCCCAATCAGCCGGCGGCCCGGCAGGTCGATGCCCTCGGCAAACGCGCCGCCCAGCACGGCAAAACCAATGCCTTCACTGGTGTCGGTAAAGCGCTCCAGAAACTGCCGCTGCTCTGCCTCGAGCATGCGGCGCGACTGGCGCCAGTGCGGCAGGTGCGGGTGCCGCTTTGCAAACACATCGGCCACTTGCTGCAGATATTCGTAGCTGCTGAAAAACGCCAGGTAGTTGCCCGGCCGCGCGTTGAACTGCTGCGCCATCAGCTCGGCAATCGGCACCAGCGATGCGTGGCGGTCTGCATACCGGGTGGAGATGTGGCGCGCCACCTGCACGTGGAGCTGCGCACTCTCGAACGGCGACTCCACATCCACCCACACATGCTGATCGGGCAGGCCCAGCAGGTCGGCGTAGTAGCGCGCGGGCTGCAGCGTGGCCGAAAACAGCGTGCTGGTGTGCGCGGCCGCAAGCCGCGGCTGCAGATAGGGCGCGGGCACCACGTTGCGGATGCACACCGTGGCGCTGCCGGGCTTGGCGGCGGCGCTGCCCGGGCGCGACAGGTGTGATGTGTGCGCTGCAGGCCGCGCAACGTCCACCAGCGAATTCGAATCCAGCAGCTCGGCCAGGCGCGTGATGTGCATCGCCTCGAAGTAAAAGGTCTGCAGCGCCACATCGGGGTCGGCCGGGTGGTCGGCAAAGTGGTCTGACAGCGTGGTGCCGCACTGCTGCAGCGCGCCGAGCAGGGCTTCAGGAAACGCGTCGTACACGGCATAGTCCGCAGCCTGCGCCTTGTCGACCGCCACCCAGCAGCGGCGCACTTTGTCCAACGCCTTTTTCACTGCGGGGTGACGGGCCGCGGCGGGCGATGTGCGAGCCGCTGCCAGCGCGTCGGGGCGCAGCTCGGCGCTGTACATCTTGCGGCCACGCTCCACCAGGTTGTGGGCCTCGTCCACCAGCAACGCGGCGCGCCATTGGTTGGCCTGCGTCAACCCGTGCAGCAGGCCGCCAAAGTCAAAGTAGTAGTTGTAGTCGCCCACCACCACATCGGCCCAGCGGGCCAGCTCCTGGCTGAGGTAGTAGGGGCAGACCCGGTGGGCTAGCGCCACGCTGCGCACCTGCGCCTGGTGCAGCGGCACGCTGTGCTTGCGGGGCTGCGGGTCATGCGCTTGCAGCCCCGCAGTCTGCACAGCACCCGAAGCCATTTCATCCAAGGCAGGAACGCTGCGCGCAGCCTGTAGCGCCGCAGCGCGCGCCCCAGGCAGACGGTCATAAAAGCCTTGCGCCAGCGGGCACGACTCGCCGTGGCAGGCGTTGTCGGGGTGCTCGCAGGCCTTGTCGCGCGCCACCAGCTCCAGCACGCGCAGCGGGAGCGTGGGGGCGCTGTCGGCAAGGCGCGCCAGCGCGTCCAGCGCCGTCTGCCTGCCCGAGGTTTTGGCGGCCAGAAAGAACACCTTGTCGAGCCGCTGCGCGGGTGCCGCCTTGAGCAGCGGGAACAGCGTGCCCATGGTCTTGCCAATGCCCGTGGGCGCCTGGGCCAGCAGGCAGCGGCCGGCGCTGGCGGCCTTGTACACGGCCTCGGCCAGCGGGCGCTGCCCCGCACGAAAGCCGCCAAACGGAAACACCAGCGCGCCCAGCGCCGCATCGCGCGCCGTGCAGTGCGCCACCTGCTGCTCGGCCCACGCCAAAAAGCGCTGGCACTGCGCCTCAAAGTGCGCGCGCAGTTCGTCGGCGGTGCAGCGCTCGCAAAACACCGTCTCCTTCTGCGAGCCGATGTCAAAGTACACCAGCGCCACGTCGATGTGCGCCAGCTGCTCTTGCTGGCACAGCAGCCAGCCATACACCTTGGCCTGCGCCCAGTGCAGGTGGCGGTGCGATGCGGGCTGGCGGTCGAGCCGCCCCTTGAAGGTCTTGACCTCGTCGATGCGTTGCAGCGCAGGGTCGTAGCCGTCGGCACGGCCGCGGACCTGCAGCGTCTGGTAGCTACCGCTCAGCGCCACTTCGGCCCGGTAGCCCTTGCCCCGGCGCGCGGCCACCACGCCATGGCCTGCAATACCTTCGAGCGCGGTGGGGGCGGGGGTAAAGCGCAGGTCCAGGTCGCCCTGCTTGGCGGTGAACTCGCACAGCTCCCGCACCGCCACGGTGTAGGTCATGGGGCCTCGGTGCAGGGCGGGGCGCTGTCGTCGGGCGGCAGCAGCAGCTCGCCCGCCGCAGAGTCGCCCGCGCCGGGCTCACCCAGGTGCGCCTGCGCCAGCTCCGCCTCGCTGCGCATTGGCGTGGCCTTGCACAGCGCCATCCACACCGCAAAGGGCAGGGCGCAGCTGGCGTGCCGCGCGGGCCGCAGCAGCTCAAAGCGGCCCCCATCCCCATCGTCCAGCCCGCCGTGCAGCACCCACACGCCAAAGTGCTCGGGGATCTCGTCCACCTCTGCCACACCCGCCGGGAACACGTAATAGCACTCCTCGCACAGCCACTGGTAGGCCTGCCGCTTGGCGTCGTGCCGCAGGTCCGACAGCAGGTCGGCCCGGCTCGCCTTGACCTCATGCACCATCGGCTGCAGGTAGGCCGGCACCGTGGTGTTGCGCACCGAGAAGAGATCGGGCCGCGCCATGCGCCACACATTGGCCGCGGCGCGGGTGGCGGGGGTTTCGGTGTCTTCGCTCCACAGCGGGGTGCTGTGGCGATGGGTACTGCTGTTGCTGCTGATGGCCGTGCTGCCGGTTGGCGCGGCGGGCATGGCGGCATCCAGCGGGGTGGGCGGCGGCTGCGGCGCTGGCCCATCCACCACCGCGCGCAGCGACAACTCCCGCCACACAATCCGCCCCGCCGCCAGCAGGTGCTCGGCAAACTTGGCCGCCAGCCGGTCGTGCGTGCTCAGCGCCCGCACGCTGCGCTGGCGCGCGACGGCCAGGGTGCGAATGCCTTCATCGGTAAGCCGCAGCGACTCGAACCCCTCGGGCGACACATGCAGCGCCACCAGCTGCGCGGCCAGCAGGTCAATCTCCAGCGCGTCCTTGCACGGCCACCCCGCAGAGCGCCAGATTTGCATGAGGCGCGTGCGGTGAAAGCGGGTGAGCTGGATGGGGGGTGGGGAGGGCGGGGTGGGGGAGGGCAGCGCCGTCATGGTGTGGGGAGACGGGTGGCGGGGTACTGATTTTAATCACAGTGCCTGGCGGCTGCTCGGCGGTGGTCAGAAAATGGAGGTAAATCAGCCGCTAGCGCTTGATGTATAAGCGCAATAAGCTATAAAAATAGTAGCAAATGGCGTTTGTCTGGTCACTGCGCAAAACTGCCGCCCCGGGGCGCAGCACCGGGTTGCACCGGCGATGACCTTGCGCGGCGTGCCCGGGTGGCGGGGGCAAGTTCAGTGGATTGGATCAGCGCCGCACGCCGTACCACAGCTCACGCCGGTTGGAGGGCGTCTCTGGTGTCAGCAAGGGGTTGCGCAGTTCGATCACCGTGCGCTCATTCAACCTGGCCTTGCGCACACGCTCGCCCCAATGTTCATTGAAGAGCTTGTCGAACGACCCGTCGGCGATGGCTTTCTCCATGCCTTCGGAGATATCGGCGGCGAGTTTGGTATTGCGCTTGTTGACGAAGAAATAACTGTCGTAGAAGTAGTGCAAGGCCAGATGCGGTTCGATTTCGAGCGTGCTGGCATGGGCTTCTTGCTCGTCCCAGATTTCCATCACGCTGCGGGGAAAGTAGTCGAAGCGCTGGCTTTCCAGCATCTTGAACAGGCCTTCGTAGGTAGAGCCGTTGATCACCTCCAGGCCATTGCCACTCAGTATCTGCGTGTCTGGCCAATCTTGGCCCTGGGCAAGGCGCACGCCCATCAGGTCGCTCAGTGTTTTGATTTGCGCAACACGGTGGGTATCGCCCTTGCGCACCAGGCCCAGTCGCCAACCCAGCAGGCCCTTGTTGAGCGGCACGCGTATCGGCAGCAGCCTGGCTTCCCGTTCGGCGGAGGACGGGAGCGCTGAAACGTCGATCGTTCGGCCGGCCTCCAGTTCGATGATCTGGCGGTTCTGGCTCATCGACACCGTGGGGTATTCCACCCGGTATGCGGTGCGGGTCTTGGACAGCACCAGCTCCAGCAGTTTTCGCGGATAGTCGTAGCGCTGGTCGGCAGCGCTCTCGGGGATCGGGTAGCGCACGACCTCCACGCCGAAGGCGCTGCCGGGGGTCAGGAGCATGAGGGCCGGTAGCAACGCAAGCCGCCAGCGCCGCAATCCACGTTTCAGGCTGGCGCCGCGGCCTTCTTTCAGTGCAACGGGCATCCGGCGCAAGCCGCTCATCGCCGCAATACCTTTTTGCACTGCTGCGACGGGACCCGCTTGCACCGGCAAATCGTCGGCGGTATCCGGAGCCTGGGGAAAGGAAGCCATCCGGCATGGTGTGTACATGGTGTTCCCTGGCGATGAGTCATGAAATGTGGCTGCGCACTTCAACAAGAGTCAGTACAGCCGGGTCTTTGCTTTCGATGCCCGCGCCAGCAGGCCATCGCGCCCCTGTCGCTACGGGGTGAACTTTGTGACGGCTGGCCTTTCTTGGCAATGTATTTTTCTCACCGCTGAACAGTCTGCTTTGCCTCGCCATTGACAGCGTGCTGATGCTGCAGGGCAGCAATTACAGAGGCTGGCCACTCATCTCCCCGTGGTGTCGCTGGGTTGGAGTTGAGAGCGGTCTGCACTCACTGCGTGACGCACGCATCTGTGCCAAAGGACTGCTCTGTACACGCGTATATCCGCATGTTTTCAAGATCACCCAAGTTTTAAGATCGTGGATCCACTCCCTGGGGGCCGCAACGCGGATGGGGACGAGCCAAGCATCTTGGATATAAAAAGCAGCAGCTGGAGAGCTGATGAAACGTAGCGACGTCACGAAAGTGAACTTGTTCAGCAAGGCGCTGGTTCGCAACAATGGCATCGCGCGCAAGATCGTGTTGGCCGTGGTGTTGTTCAGCTCCGCAGTGACGGCAGTCATCACCGCAGTGGAGCTCTACCTGGACTATCGGGGGGACATACGCGGCATCCATGAGCGAGTGGAGTCGATCCGCAAGGTGTATCTGCCCACCCTCGTGGAAAGCGTCTGGGTCGTGGAGCCCGTTCAGATCCAGAACCAGCTCAACGGCCTGATGAATCTGGGGGACATCGAATACGTGGGCATCGTCTCGGACGGCAAGACCCAGTGGTCTGCTGGCACGCAGTCCTCCAAGCGCCAAATCGAAATCTTCTTCCCTTTGATTCGTGGCAATTCTGGCGAAAGCGTATCGCTTGGCGAGCTGCAGGTCGTCGCCAGCGTGGACAACGTGGTGTCGCGGCTGTGGGACAGATTCATGCTCATCCTGGTGAGCAACGCCATCAAGACGTTTTTGGTCACCGCCTTCGTTTTGCTGATCTTTCAGGCGTTCGTGGGCCAGCACCTCGAGCATATTGCCGACTATCTGCGGCAGTTTTCAAAGAACGTATCCAGTGAGCGGCCCCTGCAGCTCAGGCGCAGTGAGGGCGGCCGCTGGCGCCCCGATGCGCTGGACCACGTGGCGAATGCCGTCAACCAGATGCGTGAAGAAATCATGCGCTCGGGCGCCGAGCTCAAAGCCAGCAATGAACGGCTGGCGTCGATGGTGAAGAACTCGCCGCTGGCCATCTACACCAGCGATCTCAACTACATCGTGAGCAGTTGGAACCCGGCGGCACAGAGGATGTTTGGCTGGAGTGCCGAGGAGGCCATCGGCCAGCGGGTGCGGTTCATCCCCAAAGACAGGGAGCATGAGTACGACAACATTGCGACCAGGTTGCGAAATGGGGAGTCGCTTGACCAGGTTGAGGCGGTGCGGCAGCGCCGTGATGGCTCCCTCATCCACATCAGCTTGTCCACTGCGCCCTTGTTCACGGCGGACGGGCAACCCCATGCCAACATATTTCTCGTGGCCGACATTACCCAGCGCAAGCTGGCCGAGCAGCAGCTCCAGTTCCAGGCTTTCCACGACGCATTGACGGGCCTGCCCAACCGCCTGCTGTTGCAAGACCGATTCGAGCAAGCCAAGGCCCGTGCAAACCGGGCCAACCAGCGGCTGATGCTGCTCTTTCTGGACCTGGACAACTTCAAGAGCATCAATGACACGCTGGGCCACGACAGCGGCGACGCCTTCCTTCAGCAGATCGCCACTCGCCTGGGGACCTGCCTGCGCGAAACCGACACCATCAGCCGGCAGGGCGGCGATGAGTTCCTGATTCTGTTGCCCGACTTGGACCAGGTAGACGATGCGACGCTGGTGCTGGCCAAGCTGATGGAGCAGATGCAGTTGCCCTTTGATGCCGCAGGCCAAGAAATTTCGACTTCGGTGTCCATGGGCGTGACGATCTTTCCCGACGACGGCACCAGCTTCGAGAGCCTGCTCAAAAAGGCCGACATGGCCATGTACAAAGCCAAGAGCGACGGGCGCAACACCTACCGATTCTTCGACGGCGCGATGGACGTGGAGGCGGTCGAACACCAGTTCATCCGCAATGGCCTGCGCCGCGCCCTGGAGCGCAACGAATTCGTTCTGCATTACCAGCCCCAGATCGACCTGGCCAGCGGCGCCATCATTGGCGTCGAGGCGCTGATACGCTGGATTCACCCCCAGCGAGGCGTCGTGTCGCCTGCACGGTTCATTCCGGTGGCCGAAGAGAGCGGTTTGATCGTCCCGATTGGCGACTGGGTCCTGCGTGAAGCCTGCCGCCAGGCCGTGGCTTGGCAACACGCCGGCCTGCCTGAGCTGTGTATGGCGGTGAACCTCTCGGCCGTGCAATTCAAACGCGACAGCGTGGAGCAGTCGGTCATCAATGCGCTGGAGGAAAGCCGCCTGAACCCCGCGTTGCTGGAGCTGGAGCTGACCGAGTCGATCTTGATCCAGAACGTGGAGGGGGTGCTCAACAGCGTCAAGCGCTTGAAGCTGCTGGGCGTAAAGCTATCGATCGACGACTTCGGTACGGGCTATTCCAGCCTTTCGTACCTCAAGCGCTTTGACATCGACAAGCTGAAGATCGACCAGTCCTTCGTACGCGACCTGGGCTCCGACCCGGATGACGCCGCCATCGTGCGCGCGATTATTCATTTGGCCCGCAGCCTGAATCTGCGCACCATCGCCGAAGGTGTTGAAACCGCCGACATGCTGCACCAGCTGTGCGCCTTCGGTTGCGACGAGGCACAGGGCTACCACTTTGCGCGGCCAATGGCGGCAGATGACGTTGCCAGTTACATCCGGCAGGCAAAGATCACTGCGGTCGGACCGGCAAGTAACCGTCGACCGGTATAGCCGGGGCTTTCAATTGCTGAGCCGCTCAAAGCGGCTCAGCAGGGACGGCTTATTACGCAGGCTCAACTTCTTGCTGCCAGCTTCTTGGTGACGCGCCTCATCGATAGCGGCCTGGTAGGCCTGGCGCTTGGCGTCGTGCCGCTGGTCCGACAGCAAGTCGGTCCAGCTCGCCTTGACCTCATGCACCATCGTCTGCAGGTACGCCGGCACCGTGGTGTATTGCTGCTGCTGCTGCTGCTGCTGCTGACGGTGTTGCTCCTGCCGGTTGGGGGACCCAGGGCTAGGAGGCGGCTGCGGTGGCGGCTTTGGGGCGTGAGGAACCGTGGATTGCAGAGAAATTTAGATCAAATTGGCCTCTAGCGCTTGATGGATAAGCGCTAGAAGCTATTGAAATGTGAGCGTTCTTGTCACTCCAGTGCGAAGAAAGCCACGCGAATCCTCGGCGTGCCCACAGGGATGCTGTGTCTGAAGCGAGCAAGACTAAGGACAGGCGGCTGCCTTTGACTATCGCTCAGGGTGAAGTTGATAAATCGTGAGAAGATTGTTTTGCAGCGATTGCTGTCATCCAAACCGTGCCATCTAAGGCGCACTATCGGGAAAGAGCTGCCGCTGGCGGTGTGAGAAAGCCCTCGCAACACTGGCACTCTCCGAAGCCCGCCCCTAGCGGGCTTTTTTGCGTGCGTGCGTTCAACTCGCCAAGCGGGGAGTGGCCTGATAAAGTGCCGCGCGGGAGAAAAAGCCACTTATGAAAACCACTCTGCGTCACTGCTTGCAACTTTGCGTCTTGAGCCTGCTCATGCTGGTATCGACCACCTCCTTCGCCCAATGCTTGAACAGCGGCCCCAATGAGGTCACCTGTAGTGGCAACAGCAATGGGACCACGGTAGTCGGAGCGGTAGCAGATGACACCTTCATCTTCGCTGCAGGCGTTATCGGCGATATCACCGTTATTTCCGGAGGCGGTAACGACAGCATCGACTTGTCTGCCTTGGGTGCTGGGGTCACCTTGGATTTGTCCAATGGTGCGGGCTATCAAACAGTTGCGCCAGGCCTGCGGCTATGGGTGCAGGGCTTTGACACTCCTGGGGCCAACTACAGGGTTCTAGGTTCAATCGCCGGAGGCAATACGCTGACTGGCGCCGCCGGAAACGACACCCTGGTTGGCGGGGCTGGAATCGACGCTCTAACCGGCGGCGCAGGCGACGACATCCTGGACGGCGCTGGCGGTGCTGACACACTGGACGGAGGGTTGGGCACCGACACTCGCGTCAACGCGGGCGCGGGCTGTACGGGCGATGTCTTGGTGAGCATCGAAACCGACCTTTGCCCTGCGGCTCCCGTGGTGCCCGCTGGCGCTTCCGCAATCCCCACCATGTCTGAATGGTCCCTGCTCGGAACCTCGATCGCGCTGGCCCTGGTCAGCTGGGCAAGGTTGCGGGGGCGCATTCATGGCAAGCGGATCTCGCCAAAATGAACGCCCACCACTGATCACCGCAAATCAGACGCCGTGCAACAGGAGGCGGTCTCCCAGCTACGGCCCAGGTGGCAATCGCGCGTGTGAGTCAACTTCAGAGCGGCCCAAACATCGACTCTGCTTGACCTCGTAGTGCTTCCTCCACCAGCAACTGCAGGAGGTTCTGCCGCATCGGGTCGTCCGAGTCGCGGACACATGCAGGCACCGTGTCAAAGCGAGCTCGCTTCACGTCGATAGTCGTGCCCTGGAAGGTGACATCGTTGACAACGACCCGCCGGGCCAATGCTTGGACACGCCCGAAGGCGTCTTCCGGCACCGTCTCGGATACCTCAATGGTGATGTTCATAGGTTACCTCTCAAGCCGCCTGCGTGGCGCTCAGAACGCCCGCGGGGATCGACTGCTTGGACGTTGCTCTTCGAGGAGTGACCAATGGCGAACTGAACTCTAACTCTTCAAAGCCGCCTTGCCCAGGGTAGGCGTAGTCCTACAAATTCCGTCGTCAGCTACCGACCGCATACCGCTTGGGCCCGCCATGAAATTGCTTCGCAGGCAATGTCGCCTGAACTTTTCTGGAGATAGTTATGACGACCAATCAACAGCGAAATCAAGGTCAGAGCAATCAATCTCAGCAAGACCAGCAGAACCAGCAAAACCGCCAGCAGGATCAAAGCAATCCTCAGAATCAGCGGAATCAGCAAGGCCAGCAACAACAAGGCAGCGACCAAAACCGCCAGCAGGGCTCCGACTACAGCCAGAAGTCGAATCAAGGCAGCCGCGGGACTGATCAGAGCCAGCCTGACGACAAGGTGTGATGGTTGGTGGGCGTGTTGCTTCACGCCCGCTGCGGCGATCCAGGCGCAGCAACTGCCTAGGTCTTCCGACCTTATGAGCCCGCCACGCGCGGGCTTTTTAACGCCTGTGCCTTCACCTCAGGCCAACCCGTCGCAGTACGCCGCTAGGATGGAGCCCTTCAAAAACCGGGAGACAGAGCCTGTGGGGATATATGCCTCCAGATGGCTGGTCATTGCGTCGTTTGCCGTCCCCATCCTCAAGCGGTCAAGACTGCAATGCCACGATGGGCGAGGGAAGCCCAGGCATCGGAGCCAACCCCGCGCTGATCCCGTCACGACTGCCCAGTTTCGGTTGCGACGGCGCCGGATGCGAGCAAGAAGTAATCTTGATCCTTTGCTCGGCCTCTACCGATTTGAACGAAGCTGTTTGCCCTGTAGAAGGCGAGCGCATTGGTGTTTTCGGCGACACATTTGAGCTGGTAAGGGGTTGTCGACCAGCCCGGTAGCGCGAGCAATAGGGCTCGCCCAACACCTCGATTTACAGCATCGGGATGAACGTGTAGGTGGTGGACAAAGTTGTTCGGTTCCCAAACCGAAATGAAGCCTAGAAGGCGATCCCCATCAAAGGCGAGGAGTTGCATTTCGCCCATCGTCTGGAGATCGAAATCTTCTAACGCGAACTCAGATGATTCTTCCCAGAAAAACGCGGTCCGACGCGAGTCAAAGAACAGAGCGCGAAGTGATGTTAGGTCTTCGGGCAGAGCGGAACGAATGAACAAGCCCGTCTCCAAAAAAATGTTGCGATCATAAAATCGTTCACCAACGAACACGCACTATCGGCCAAAAAGCGGATCCATAGCGCATCGGGAGGATCGTCAGAGCCGAGCAACAAGGTCCGTGATCAACCAGAGCGCCATGCCAAGCATCGCTATCGCCGTCACCGCGTCCACCATGCGCCAGCTCTTTGACGGGATCAGCCAATGGCTGGCACCTCTTGCCAGTGTCACCCACGCAGTGAACCACACGATGGACGCGAGAAAGGCACCGACGGAGAAGGTCACACCGGCCTTAGTGGGCAGCGCTGCTCCCACCGACCCAAGAATGACCACGGTGTCAAGCCATGAGGCAGGATTTCCAAGAGACATTACCAAGAGGCGGCGAACCCAGCTTGCTTTGCCGACTTTTGTCGCAGACGCAACCGAAGCGCCAGACCCTCTGACGGCAGCGCGCGCCGCTTTGACGGCGTGGCCGATAAGCAATGCAACTCCAGCGAATTGCAAAAGCACTTGGAGAGCAGGGAAGGTTTCAAGCGCTGCTGAGACACCCAGAACGCCCCCAGCAATCAGAACGAGATCGCTGCCGCTACTGATGGCGACGAGCATCACCCGAGAACGTCCTAGAAGAGCTTCGCGGAAAACGAGAACGTCTTTGGGGCCAGGACAAATGAAAAGGCCCAAGGCAAGCACAAAGCCTTGCATGGCAGCGGAGAGGTCGAGCATGTCGGAATAGCCGACAACCTCTCAAGCTGAACCGGTGGTTAATGGATGTGAGATTTTATCTGCGGCGCCGCTGATGCGGTAGGACCTGCTGCCCTTGCCCCGATCCAGCTCAAAAGTGAGCGGCAGTTTGTAGCCGGTAGTACTCATTCGTTTGCGGTCGCCCTATGACTGCAACCAGCGTAAAGCAGCCCCCCCTCACCACTCCGCAAAACTCCCATCCTTGTGCCGCCACACCGGATTCCTCCACCGGTGCCCCTGCTGCGCGCGCTCCCGCACGTACTCCTCGTTCACCTCAATCCCCAACCCCGGCCCGTTCGGGATGGCCACCATCCCGTCCTCGTACTTGAACACCTCTGGGTTGGACACGTAATCCATTAGGTCGTTGTCCTGGTTGTAGTGAATGCCCAGGCTCTGCTCCTGGATGAAGGCGTTGTAGCAAACGGCGTCGAGCTGCAAATTGGCCGCCAGCGCGATGGGACCCAGGGGGCAGTGCAAAGCCAGGGCCACGTCGTAGGCTTCGGCCATGGTGGCGATCTTGCGGGTTTCGGTGATGCCGCCGGAGTGCGAGGGGTCGGGCTGGATGATGTCTGCATACCCCTCTTGCAGCACGCGCTTGAAGTCCCAGCGCGAGTACAAACGCTCGCCCAGGGCGATAGGGGTGGATGAGATGCGCGCGATTTCCTTGAGCGCTTCTTCGTGCTCGCTGAGCACGGGCTCTTCAATGAACATAAGCTTGTAGGGCTCCAGCTCCTTGATCAGCACCTTGGCCATGGGGCGGTGCACGCGGCCGTGAAAGTCCACGCCGATGCCTACGTTCGGGCCCACTGCCTCGCGCACGGCGGCCACGTTTTGCAGGCAGCGCTCCACCTTGTCGAAGGTGTCCACAAACTGCATTTCTTCGGTGCCGTTCATCTTCACGGCGGTAAAGCCGCGGGCCACGGCGTCGCGGGCTTGCTGGGCTGTCTCGCTGGGGCGGTCGCCGCCGATCCAGCTGTACACGCGGATGCGGTCGCGTACATTGCCGCCCAGCAGTTCGGACACAGGCACGCCCAGGGCCTTGCCCTTGATGTCCCACAGCGCCTGATCGATGCCGGCCAGTGCGCTCATGTGCACGCCGCCGCCGCGGTAGAAACCGCCGCGGTACAGCACCGTCCAGTGGTCTTCGATGTGGCGCGGGTCTTTGCCGATGAGGTAGTCGCCCAGTTCTTCGACTGCGGCGGCCACGGTGTGTGCGCGGCCTTCAAGCACGGGTTCGCCCCAGCCGACGATGCCTTCGTCGGTTTCGATTTTCAGAAAGCACCAGCGCGGGGGAACGATGAACGTGGTCAGTCGGGTGATCTTCATGGGAGGGCGGGGGAAGGGGGCAAGAGAGGACGTTGAAGAAAAAGAACTGGACTAGGCGCTGGCGGTGGCCTTGCCGGGTGCGGTGGCGGCCGCTGCAGCGCGTGCCGCGCCGTAGGAGGTGTGCCATGCGGCCACAAACGCGGCGGCCTTGCCGGCCACGTCGGTGGCGCTGTCGCCAGGGCGGTACAGGGCCGAGCCCAGGCCGAAGCCGCTGGCGCCGGCGGCGGCGTAAGTGGCAATGTTTTCGGGTGCGATGCCGCCCACCGGCACCAGGGCCATGGGCGGGGTGATCACAGCGCGCCAGGCCTTGAGCACATGCGGGGGCAGAGCCTCGGCCGGGAAGAGCTTGAGCATGTTGGCGCCAGCGGCCAGCGCGGCATAGGCCTCGGTCAGCGTGGCCACGCCGGGTGCGCAGGCCATGCCGGCAGCGCGCGCGGCGCGGATCACAGTGGGGTCGCTATGGGGCATGACGATGATCTGCCCGCCGGCGGCCTGTACATCGGCACACGCCTCGGCCGACAGCACCGTGCCCGCGCCGACAAGGCAATCGGCAGGCAACGCGTCGCGCAGCGCACGGATGCTGGCCAGCGGCTCGGGCGAGTTGAGCGGCACCTCGATGATCCGAAAACCCGCGTCGTACAGCGCGTGGCCAATGGCCGCGACCTCATGCGGCCGCACGCCGCGCAGGATGGCGATCAGGCCGCACTGCTGCATGGTCTTGTACAGATTCTTGTCGATCGGGTTCATGCGGCGAGGCTCCTGGTGGATGGGGTGGGCTGCGCGTGGATGGTGGTCGTCACCAGCCCGGCGGCCTGCGCGATCTGCCACAGGCCGGTGATGGTGGCCTGCGCGGCAATGGTGGGCGGCGCAAATCCGTAGGCTTGCAGCGCGAGCGTGTATCTGCGGCACAGGTCGGGCTCGCCACACAGCACCAGCTGGTGCGGCGCGGCGCTCGTGGGCGGGTGCACGCGTGCCAAGCCTGCGATCTCATGGCCGATGAGGACGCCCGAGAGGTAGTCCGCCTGCGCGGTGGCGGGCAGCGCGCCCGCGAGGCCCAGGGTGCGGGTGCTGAAGATGTGCGACAGCAGGCCCAGGTCGGCATCGCTGCCGCGTGCCACCTGCAAGCCCTGCGCAAATGCGCCGTCGTCGGGCTCGGCTGGCGGCTGCATGGTCTTGCCCAGGATGGTGTGCCCGCGCAGTGCCGCAAACACTTCGCCCGTCATGAAGGTGTGGAACCGCTGGATGCTGCTCCGGGTGCCATCCTTTTGCGCCACCACCCACTTGCTGTGCGTGCCGGGCAGGCCTACCAGCAGCGGGCCTTGGCCTACCAACGTGGCATCGGCCAGCACGCCCAGCACCTGCGTTTCTTCGCCGCGCATCACGTTGGGCAGGCCCGCGCGCTGCAGCAGACCGGGCACGATGTGCAGCGGCGTGGCGTTGCCACGGCCCACCACCGTCAGCCCGCGCGCCAGGTCGTCCAGCGAGGTGGGTGCGTCGAGGTATTTGGCTTCGCGCCAGCCTTGGGCACTGCCGACCATGCCGCAGGCCAGCAGGGGCACCGAGGGTAGTGCGGCCAGCCAGTCGCTGCAGGTGTCTTGCAAGGCACGCGCGAAAGCCGCACCGGGTTGTGCACCTGCTTCGCCCGCGGGTGCCGGGGGCAGGTTCATGATGCCCCAGGGGCGGCTGCGCTGCTCTAGCACCTGCCCGCTGGCACCCAGGCGGAAGGCACGCAGCGAGCTGGTGCCCCAGTCCAGGGCCACTAGGCGGGTGTCAGCGAGGTCGGCGGCGATATCTGCCATGGCGTGCTTATTTGCCCCAGCGCAGCACCAGCGGGTCTAGCCGGCGTGCGATGTCAATCAGGCCCCGGCGCACTTCGGGGTGCATGGCCGGAAAGGGATGGCGGCCGGCCTCGCAGGCGATCACGCCGCCTTCTTTCATCAGCGCCTTGGCGGTCAGGATGCCGCCCTGGCGGTTTTCGTGGTTGATGAGGGGCAGCCAGCGCTGGTAGAGCGCAAAGGCCTGGTCCATATCGCCCTGGCGGTGCGCCTCGATGATGGGGCGGATGCCGTCGGGGAAGGCGCCGCCCGTCATCGCCCCGGTGGCACCAGCATCCAGGTCGGCCAGCAGGGTGATAGCCTCTTCGCCATCCCACGGGCCCTCGATGGCTGCGCCGCCCAGGCGGATCAGCTCGCGCAGCTTGCTGGCCGCACCCGGCACTTCGATCTTGAAGTAGGCCAGGTTCTCGATCTCCTGGGCCATGCGCGCAAGGAACGGGGCCGACAGCACGGTGCCGCTGGCGGGTGCGTCCTGCACCATGATCGGAATGCTGATCGCGTCGGACACGCCGGCGTAGAACTCGTAGATCTGCGCTTCGGGCACGCGGAAGGTAGCGCCGTGGTAGGGCGGCATCACCATCACCATGGCGGCGCCCATGTCCTGCGCGGCGCGGCTGCGCTCGGCGCACACCCGGGTGCCGTAGTGGGTGGTGGTGACGATCACCGGCACGCGGCCAGCCACATGTTCCAGCGACAGACGAGTCAGCGTCTCGCGCTCGGCATCGGACAGCGAGAACTGCTCGGAGAAGTTGGCCAGGATGCAGAGGCCATCCACACCGGCGTCGATCATGAAGTCGAGGCAGCGCTTCTGGCTTTCAAGGTCCAGGGTGCCGTCTTCATGGAAGGTGGTGGGCACGACGGGGAAGATGCCGCGGTAGCGGGCGGGGGCAGCGGTAGATGTCATGGGTCAGGTGGCTTTGATGTCGTTCTTCTTGGCGATTTCGCCCCACAGGCGATAGTTGTCGCGGGTCAGTTTGGCCAGCCGTTCCGGTGTGCCGCCGCCCACCATGTCACCGTTCTTGGTGATAGTGCCGCTGACCGCCGGGTTGGCGAGCGCCGCGTTGAGCGCTGCATTGGCCTTGCTGACCATCTCTGGCGTGAGGCTGGGCGGGCCCCACAGGCCGACGAACACGGTCACGAGGAAGTCCTTCAGGCCCGCTTCGGCCGCGGTGGGCACGTCGGGCAGCGCTGGCAGGCGCTCGGCTCCGGTGACCACAATGGCGCGCAACCGGCCGGATGCGATGAACGGGATGAGCAACGACGCGGCGTCCACGATGCAGGGCACCTGGTTGCCCACCACGTCCTGGATGGCCGGAGCGCTGCCTTTGTAGGGCACCTGGTTCATCGGCGGCAGACCGGCGCGCTCGCGCAAATGCTCCATCGCCAGATGGGTGTTGCCGCCGCTGCCCGCTGAGGCATAGCTGAAGCCCCCAGCCTTGACGCCCGCCCGCACCCAGGTGCGGAAGTCTTCGAGCGTCTTCACCGGTGCAGATGGGTGCACGCACAGCACCAGCTGCGATTCCAGCACCAGCCCGATGGGCGTGAAGTCCAGCGGGTTGGGCGACGGTGTCGCATAGGTGTGCGGGTTGATGGTGAGGCTGGTGTTGGCCACCAGCAGTTTGTGGCTGTCGTTCAGGCGCAGGGCCTCGGCCGCTGCCAGGTTGCCGGAGGCGCCGGGCTTGTTTTCCACCACCACCGGTTGGCCCAGCGCGCTGGCAAGGCCGTTGGTGATGAAGCGCGCGCCAGCGTCGGTCAAGCCGCCGGGCGGGTAGCCGACAAGCAGCGAGACGGGCTTGGAGGGCCAAGCCGGTGCAGCGGCCAAGGCAGATGTGGCGCCCAGCGCGGACAAGGCACTGCCGGCTGCCGCGGTAAGAATGGTGCGTCGGGAGGGGGACCGCATGGAGTCTCCTTGTTCTAGTTTCGAGCGGGCGTGATCAGTGCGAATGGCGCGGCACGGCCGAGCCGCGGCAGCCCACCAGAAAGTCGAAGTCGCAGCCTTCGTCGGCCTGCAGCACATGGTCCACATACAGGCGCTGATAGCCACCGCGGCCGCCCTGGTCGGTGGTGGACAGCGCAGCCAGGCGCGCGGCCAGCTCTTCGTCGCTGATATCGAGGTGCAGGCGGCCTTGTTCGCAATCGAGCTCGATGAAGTCACCATCACGCACGGCGGCCAGCGGGCCGCCGTCAGCGGCCTCGGGCGCCACGTGCAGCACGACGGTGCCGTAGGCGGTGCCGCTCATGCGCGCGTCGGAGATGCGCACCATGTCCTTCACGCCCTGGCGCAGCAGCTTGGGCGGCAGGCCCATGTTGCCCACCTCGGCCATGCCGGGGTAGCCCTTGGGGCCGCAGTTCTTCATGACCATCACGCAGCTGGCGTCGATGTCCAGGTTCTCATCGACGATGCGCTCTTTGTAGTGCTCCAGGTTCTCGAACACCACGGCGCGGCCCCGGTGCTTGAGCAGCTCGGGCGATGCGGCGGAGGGTTTCAGCACCGCGCCACGCGGCGACAGGTTGCCGCGCAGGATGCAGATGCCGCCGTCTGCGATCAGCGGGTTGTCGATCGTGCGGATCACCTCGTCGTTGTACTGGGGCGCCTCGCGCACGTTGTCCCACAGGCTCTTGCCGTTCACGGTCAGCGCGTTGGGGTGGGGCAGCAGGTTGTTCTCGCCCAGTCGGCGCAGCACGGCGGGCAGGCCACCGGCGTAGTAGAACTCTTCCATCAAGAAACGGCCCGAGGGCTGCAGGTCCACCAGCGTGGGCGTGCCGCGGCCGATGCGCGTCCAGTCTTCCAGGTCGAGCTGCACACCCATGCGTCCGGCAATCGCCTTGAGGTGGATGACCGCATTGGTCGAGCCGCCGATGGCGGCGTTGGTGCGAATGGCGTTCTCGAACGCTTCGCGCGTGAGGATCTTGGACAGCGTCAGGCCTTCGTGCGCCATCTCCACAATGCGTTTGCCCGACATGTGGGCCAGCACATAGCGGCGTGAATCCACGGCCGGGATGGCCGCGTTGTGCGGCAGCGACGTGCCCAGCGACTCGGCCATGCAGGCCATGGTGCTGGCCGTGCCCATGGTGTTGCAGGTGCCGGCGGAGCGGGACATGCCCGCTTCGGCCGCAAAGAACTGGTGCTCGCTGATTTCGCCGGCCTTCAGCGATTCGTGCAGCTGCCACACGGCCGTGCCCGAACCGATGTTTTTGCCTTCGAGCTTGCCGTTGAGCATGGGGCCGCCGGTGACCACGATGGCGGGCACGTCGCAGCTGGCCGCGCCCATCAACAGCGCGGGCGTGGTCTTGTCGCAGCCCACCAGCAGCACCACGGCATCGATGGGGTTGCCGCGAATGGCTTCTTCCACATCCATGCTGGCCAGGTTGCGCGTGAGCATGGCCGTGGGGCGCAGGTTGGATTCGCCGTTGGAGAACACCGGGAACTCCACCGGAAAGCCGCCCGCCTCGTAGATGCCGCGCTTTACATGCTCGGCGATCTTGCGAAAGTGGGCGTTGCAGGGCGTGAGCTCGGACCAGGTGTTGCAGATGCCGATGATGGGGCGGCCGTCGAATTCATGGTCGGGGATGCCCTGGTTCTTCATCCAGCTGCGGTACATGAAGCCGTTCTTGTCGGCCGTGCCGAACCAGGCAGTGGAGCGGAGTTTGCGCGGGGTGGTGGTCATTGTGGGTGCGGGTCAGAGAGATGATTGAAAGGGGTGTCAGGGCCGCTTGGCGGCGCGGCGCGTGAGCAGGCGCTGCAGCAGGCAGAAAACAAACAGCAGCACGCCGACGACGATGCGCGTCCACCACGAACTGAGCGTGCCGTCGAACGAGATCAGGGTCTGGATGATTCCGAGCATGAGCACGCCGAACAGCGTGCCCACTACGTAGCCGACGCCGCCGGTGAGCAGCGTGCCGCCGATCACCACGGCAGCGATGGCGTCAAGCTCCATGCCCACGGCGTGAAGGCCGTAGCCCGAAAGCATGTACAAGGTGAACACCACGCCCGCCAGGGCAGAGCAAAAGCCCGAGAGCGTGTACACGCCGATGACCGTGGCGCGCACGGGCAGGCCCATGAGCACGGCGGAGTTCTCATTGCCGCCCACGGCATACACTGCGCGGCCAAACGGCGTGCAGTGCGCGATGAACAGGGCGGCCAGCAGCACCGCGATGGCGATCAGTGCGCCCAGGGACAGCGACGCGCCTTCCCACAACTCCAGGCGCCACTGCGACAGCTCGGAATACGCTTCGTTGGCGATGCTGATTGAGTCGATGCTGATGAGGTAGCACAGCCCGCGTGCGAGGAACATGCCGGCCAGCGTCACGATGAAGGGCTGCAGCTTGAAGCGCTCGATCAGGAAACCCATGAACGCGCCAAAGAACGTGCCCATGAGCAGCACCAATGGCACGGCCACCGCGGGGCTCCAGCCCCGGTGCTCGACCAGCGCGGCCAGCACCATGGTGGTCAATGCGACCACCGAGCCCACCGACAGGTCGATGCCACCCGACAGGATGACAAACGTCATGCCCACAGCCACGATGATGAGGAAGGCGTTGTCAATCAGCAGGTTGAGGAACACCTGGGCCGAGAAGAAGCCGGTGTACATCACCGAGCCCAGCGTGGCCATGGCCACAAACAGCGAAATGGTGGCGGCGAGCGGCAGGTACTTGGGATTCCACCGGGCGCGCGCTGCGCTTGGCTGAGGCGCCACCTCGGCGGCAGCGTTGAAAGAAGTCTTGGGCACGGCGCTCATGACATGGCTCCTGCGCCCGGGCGGCGTGCGATGGCGCCGATCTGCGCGCGGAACTCGGACGATTGCAGCAACATGACGATGAACACCACCACGGCCTTGACCACCAGGTTGACCTCGGGCGGTACGCCCAGCGAATAGATGGCGTACGTCAGCGTCTGGATGATGAGCGCGCCGATCACGCTGCCCACCAGGCTGAAGCGCCCGCCCGTCAGCGCCGTGCCGCCCAGCGTCACGGCCAGGATGGCGTCAAGCTCCAGCAACTGGCCGGCGTTGTTGCCGTCGGCGCTTTTCACGTTGGAGCTGATCAACAGCCCCGCGATGCCCGCGCACACGCCGCAGAAGACGTAGGCCGCTACAGTAAGCCGGCCCGCCTGCACCCCAGCTACCCGCGCGGCTGTGGGGTTGATGCCCACGGCTTGCACGAACAGGCCCAGCGCCGTGCGCGTGACGGCCAGGTACAGCACGGCAAACACGGCCGCCACGATGAACAGCGAGAACGGCAGCCCGGCCAGGTACCCGCCGCCGATGAAGAAGTAGGGCGTGTAGTAGATGGTGATGATCTGCCCGTCGGTGATGAGCTGGGCAATGCCCCGGCCCGCCACCATGAGGATCAGCGTGGCGATGATGGGCTGCATGCCCACGCGCGCCACCAGCACGCCGTTCCACAGCCCGCAGAGCAGGGCCACACCAAGGGCGCCCAGGATGGCCACGGGCAGCGGAAAGCGGCTTTCGGTGCCCGACACCGAACCACCGATCATCCAGGCCGCCACCGCAGCCGTGATGGCTACGACGGCACCTACCGAGATGTCGATGCCGCGCGTGGCGATCACCATCGTCATGCCCAGAGACACCAGCACCAGCGGCGCCGCGCGGTTGAGGATGTCGATCAGGCTGCCGTACAGGTGCCCGTCGCGCCACTCGATGCGCAAGAAACTGGCGTTGAAGGCCGTGTTGACGGCCAGCAGGAGCAGCAGCGTGATGATGGGCCACGCCAGGCGGTGGTGCATCAGCGCTGCAAAAGGGGAAGGGGTATTGCGTTCGTCAGACATACAAGTTATTCATGGCGTAGCGCACGACACTGGCGCGGCCTAGGCCAGGGCGGCCGCGCAAGGGCCGCCCCGCCGCGCTGGCTGCGTCCCCCTGCCCGCAGCGCATAGCGATGCGAGAGCGGGGGGAAGACGCGAAGCGGCTCAGGGGGGTGTTCTCTATTTCAAGCATGTTGTTCAGCAGCGATCAGTTCGTAGACGGCGTCTTCAGTGCTGCCGGCAGGCAGCTCGCCGACCTTGCGGCGGTCGCGGAGCACGACGATGCGGTGGGATACGCGCACCACCTCGCTCATCTCGGACGAGATGAACAGCACGGCCATGCCGGCCTGCGCCAGGCGCAGGATCTGGTCCATGATTTCCTGTTTGGCCGCCACGTCGATGCCGCGTGTGGGTTCGTCCAGGATCAAGAGGCGCGGCTCGATGGCCATCCAGCGCGCGAGGATCGCCTTTTGCTGGTTGCCGCCGGACAGCAGGCCGATGGGGGTGTCCACGCTGGCGGTCTTGATGCCCAGCAGCTGCACGTAGCGGTCGGCAATGGCCGTCTGCTCGGCGCGTGACAGGAACTTGCCCACGCCCATGCGGGCCTGCAGTGCCAGCGCAATGTTCTCGCGCACCGAGAGCTCGGCCACGATGCCGTCGGTCTTGCGCTCTTCGGGGCACAGCGCCAGGCCCTGGCGAATCGCATCCATGGGGTTGGAGAAACTCACCGCCTTGCCGTCGATGCGCAGCATGCCGCGGTCAGGCTGCTCCAGCCCGAAGAGCAGGCGCGCCAGCTCGGTGCGGCCCGCGCCCAGCAGGCCCGCCAGGCCCACCACTTCGCCCGCGCGGATCTGCAGGTCCAGTGGTTGCAGTTGGCCGGTTTGCCCCAGGCCTTCGGTTTGCAGCAGCGCGGTATCCGATGCGTTCGCCACGGGTGGCGGCGATGTCTGCGCAGCCTGTGCGGCCAGATCGCGGCCCAGCATGGCGGCGATCAAGGCTTGGGGGCCCAGGTCTTTGACAGGCCATTCGCCCACCCAGCTGCCGTTGCGCAACACGGTGATGCGGTCCGACACGGCATACACCTGGTTCAAAAAGTGCGTCACGAAAACGACGGACAAGCCCTCGCCACGCAGACGGCGCAGCACTTCGAAGAGTTTTTGCACTTCGTCGTCATCGAGGCTGGAGGTGGGCTCGTCCAGGATCAGCACGCGCGCTTCGATGCTGAGTGCGCGGGCAATGGCCACCAGCTGCTGCACGGCCACGGGGTAGTCCGACAGCAGGCGCGTCACATCAATGGACAGCCCGATGCGCTCCACCAGCTCGCGCGAGCGCTGGTGCATCTGAGCCCAGTCGATGCGGAACCCCTGCGCGATGCTGCAACGCGGATAGCGGCCTGCAAAGATGTTCTCGGCCACCGAGAGGTTGGGGCAGAGGTTGACCTCCTGGTACACGGTGCTGATGCCCAGGCGCTGCGCGGCCAGTGGCGAATCAGGCCACACAGGCTCGCCGCCCAGTTGCATCTGGCCGCCGCTGGGCTTGATCACGCCCGTCAGCACCTTGATGAGCGTGGACTTGCCCGCGCCGTTCTGCCCCATCAGCGCATGGATCTCGCCGGGGTACAGGCGCAGCTGCACATCGCGCAGCACGGGGATGCCCGCAAACTGCTTGTGAATGCCCGTGAGTGCAAGCACGGGAAGAGGAGGAGGGTTGTTCATGGTGATTTGCGATGCCGTGGTCAGGCCAACAGTCCGCGACCCGGGCGCGGCGCAGGCCAGTGCCCCCGCGCAAGGGCCGCCAAGCTGCTCAGGCGGCGCTTTGCTCGCGTGCGCTGGGGGCGTCCCCCTCCCGACTTGCGCAGCGAGGCGAGAGAGGGGGAAGGAGCGAAGCGACTCAGGGGGTGCTTCATGTCGTCAGGCTTTGTTCTTGTTGTAAACGTCGACCAGCACGGCAACCAGCAGCACCACGCCCTTGATGACTTGCTGGTAGTCGATGCCGATGCCCAGGATCGACATACCGTTGTTCATCACGCCCATCACAAAGGCGCCGATGACAGCACCCATGACCTTGCCCACACCGCCCGACGCCGAAGCGCCGCCGATGAAGCAGGCCGCGATGACATCGAGCTCGAAGCCCAAGCCGGCTTTGGGCGTGGCGGTGTTCAGGCGCGCGGCAAACACCAAGCCTGCCAGCGCGGCCAGCACGCCCATGTTGACGAAGGCATAGAACGACAGGCGTTCGGTCTTGATGCCTGAGAGCTTGGCCGCCTTTTCGTTGCCGCCCATGGCGTAGATGCGCCGGCCGATGGTGGTGCGGCTGGTGATGAAGTCGAATAGCACGATCAGCAGCGCCATCACGATGAGCACGTTGGGCAGGCCCTTGTACGAAGCGAGCAGATAGCTAAAGTAGATGAGCAGCGCTGCAAATACTGCGTTGCGCGCCACGAAGAAGGCGGTGGGCTCCACGTGCACACCGTGGCGCAGCCGGTTGGCCCGGGCACGGACGCCTGCCACCACCAGCGCTGCGGCCACGACCACGCCCAGCAACAGCGACGTGAGCTTCACGCCCTCCACGCTGAACAGGTCGGGCATGAAGCCCGAGCTCAGCATCTGAAACGCCTCTGGGAAGGGGCCGACCGATTGCCCGGCCAGCAGCGCCAGCGCCAGGCCCTTGAAGACCAGCATGCCGGCCAGCGTGACAATGAACGAGGGAATCCGCGAGAACGCGACAAACCAGCCCTGCACCGCGCCAATGAGGCCGCCGCACACCAGGCAGGCCAGCGTGGCGGGCACGAAGTGCCACTGGTACTGCACCATCAGCACCGCGGCGAGCGCGCCGATGAATCCGCACACGGACCCTACCGACAGGTCGATGTGCCCGGCCACGATCACCAGCAGCATGCCCAGCGCCATGATGACGATGTAGCTGTTTTGCAGCACCAAGTTGGTCAGGTTGAGCGGCTGCATCAGCGTGCCGTCCGTCATGTACTGGAAGAAGCCCATGATCGCGACCAGCGTGATCAACATGCCGTACTCGCGCAGGTTGTGCTTGGCGTGGTCCAGCAGCGAACGGGTAGGGCGCGCGGGCGCACCCGGTGCAGGTGCGGCTGCAGCGGAGGCAGTGGGGGAGGAAGTGGTTGTCTGGCTCATATCGTTTATCTGTTGCGCTCGTTTCGCTGTTTTAGCTCTGGGCCTCTGAGACTGGCGCGATCCAGGCCAGTGCACCCGTGGAACTGGCTTTGCCAGGCCACCGGGTGCGTCCCCCTCCCGCGTCGCGCAGCGAGGCGAGAGAGGGGGAAGGCGCGAAGCGACTCAGGGGGTGCTTCATCGGACAATCACGCGCATGATCTTTTCCTGCGATGCCTCGGCAGTCGGCATCTCGGCGACAAAGCGGCCTTCGTTCATCACGTACAGCCGGTCCGTAATGCCCAGCAGCTCGGGCATTTCCGACGAGATCACGATCACACACTTGCCCTCGGCCGCCAGCTGGGCGATGAGGGTGTAGATCTCGTACTTGGCGCCTACGTCAATGCCGCGCGTGGGCTCGTCGAGGATCAGCACCTCGGGGTTGGTAAAGAGCCATTTGCTCAGCACCACTTTTTGCTGGTTGCCGCCCGACAGGTTGAGCGTCTTCTGGTCCACGCCCGAGCAGCGGATGCGCAGCTTCTCGCGGTAGTCCTGCGCCACGCGGTGTTCGCGGCCGCTGTCGATCACTGCGGCAGTGGCCACTCCATTGAGGTTGGCCAGCGACACGTTGAACTGGATGTCTTCGTTCAGTACCAGTCCGTTGCCCTTGCGGTCCTCGGTTACATAGGCCAGGCCATGGCCCACGGCCTTTTCTACCGTGCCCACGTCGATCGGGCGGCCATGCAGCAAAACCTGGCCACTGATGCGCTCGCCCCAAGAGCGGCCAAAGATGCTCATGGCCAGCTCGGTGCGGCCCGCGCCCATCAAGCCGGCAATGCCCACGATCTCGCCCTTGCGGACCTGCAGGTTGATGTTTTTGATAAAGGCGCGCTCGGGGCGTTGCGGGTGGTAGGCATGCCAGTCGCGCACCTCAAACACCGTTTCGCCGATGCGCGGCTCGCGCGGGGGGTAGCGGTCGGCCATTTCGCGGCCGACCATGGCCTTGATCACACGGTCTTCGCTGACCGGTGCGGCGCGGCAGTCCAGCGTCTCCACGGTGCTGCCGTCGCGCAGCACGGTGATGGAGTCCGCCACGCGCGAGATCTCGTTGAGCTTGTGCGAGATCAGGATGCAAGTGATGCCCTGGGCCTTGAGCTCCAGCAGCAAATCCAGCAGCGCCTGGCTGTCGTTTTCGTTCAGGCTCGCGGTGGGTTCGTCCAGGATCAACAGGCGCACCTGGCGCGAAAGCGCCTTGGCGATCTCCACCAGTTGCTGCTTGCCCACGCCCAGGTGGGTGATCAGTGTTTCGGGCGATTCGCGCAGGCCCACCTTGTGCAGCAGTGCCTGCGTTTTGCTGTGCGCCGCCATCCAGTCGATGACGCCGTACTGCGCGGTCTCGTTGCCCAGGAAGATGTTTTCGGCGATGGAGAGCAGGGGTACCAGGGCCAGCTCCTGGTGGATGATGATCACGCCCAGGTGTTCGCTGTCGAGGATGCCGCCGAACTGGCGTTCTTCGCCGTCATAGACGATCTCGCCGCTGTAGCTGCCATGTGGGTAGACACCGGAGAGCACCTTCATCAGCGTGGACTTGCCCGCGCCGTTCTCGCCGACGATGGCGTGGATTTCACCCGCCTTCACGCGCAGGTTCACTTGGTTCAGTGCCACCACACCAGGGAATGTTTTGCGGATATTCCGCATTTCAAGAAGCATGGTCTCGGAGTCTCTTGGCGGGCCGTGGGCCCATCGTCGCGTCTGTTGCACGGCAGCCTGCAAGGCCTGTGGGGTGCACTTGCAGGCGGCCAGTCCCAAGCCGCTTTGGGTTCGGCTTGGAGCTTCTTACTTGTTTGCCTACCTACTTACTTGACCTGCGATTCCTTGTAGTAGCCGCTGCCCACCAGGATGGAGTTCCAGTTGGAGGCATCCACCGACACGGGCTTGAGCAGGTACGAAGGCACCACCTTCACACCGTTGTTGTAGGTCTTGGTGTCGTTGATTTCGGGCTGCTTGCCCGACAGGGTGGCGTCCACCATGTTGGCGGCGACCTTGGCCAGCTCGCGCGTGTCCTTGAACACGGTGGAGTACTGCTCGCCCTTCAGGATGGACTTGACCGAGGGCACCTCGGCATCCTGGCCGCTGACCACGGGGCAGGGCTGCTGGGCCGTGCAGTAACCGACGCCCTTCAGGGACGACAGGATGCCGATGGACAGGCCGTCATACGGCGACAGCACCGCGTGGACCTTGTCCTTGCCGTAGTAGGCCGACAGCAGGTTGTCCATGCGCGCCTGGGCCACCGAGCCGTCCCAGCGCAGCGTGCCCACCTTGTTCATGCCCGTCTGCTTGCTGCGCACTACCAGTTTGCCGCTGTCGATGTACGGTTGCAGCACGCTCATGGCGCCGTCGTAGAAGAAGAAAGCGTTGTTGTCGTCGGGCGAGCCGCCGAAGAGTTCGATGTTGAACGGGCCCTTGCCCTGCTTGAGGCCGAGCTTGTCGACGATGGAGGTGGCCTGGAGCACACCCACCTGGAAGTTGTCGAACGTGGCGTAGTAGTCCACGTTCTTCGAGCCCTTGATGAGGCGGTCATAGGCGATGACCTTCACGCCCTTGTCCGCAGCGCTTTGCAGTACGCGCGAGAGGGTGGTGCCGTCGATGGAGGCAATCACCAGCACCTTGGCGCCCTTGGTGATCATGTTTTCGATCTGCGCGAGCTGGTTCGGGATGTCGTCGTCGGCGTACTGCAGATCGGTCTTGTAACCGCGCTCCTTGAGCACCTTGACCATATTGTCGCCATCGGCAATCCAGCGCGACGAGGACTTGGTGGGCATCGAGATGCCGATGCTGCCCTTGTCCTGCGCCAGTAGCAGGGGCGATGCGCCCATGGCGGAAAGGGCCACAGTGGCCAGCACGGTCTTGAAAATTGCACGCTTCATTGAGTGTCTCCAGGTGTTGTTGTGTTTTTGCGCTTGCGCGCGCCAGGGCTTTTTTTGAAACTGACGCTCATCCAACCAGAGCCGCCAGGCAGCGAAGTGGGCTTTCCTTCTGCATGCGCTGGCGGCTCAATGGCTGTTAGTACTTCCGGTTCGGAAACTCTTTGGCGGCCACTTCCATGGGGAAGATGCCTTCTTCGGTGACGATGCGCTTTTGCACCGCCTTGCCAGCCTTGATGTCCTTGACCGCGCTCATCAGTTGCGGGCCCAGCAGGGGGCTGCACTCCACACTCACGTTGAGCTTGCCGGCGATCATGGCTTCGAACGCGCCCTTAACCGCGTCGATGGAGATGATGGTGATGTCCTTGGCGGGCTTGAGGCCGGCTTCTTCGATGGCCTGGATCGCGCCGATGGCCATGTCGTCGTTGTGCGCGTACAGCACGTTGATCTTCTTGCCCTCGGCCTTCAGGAAGGCTTCCATCACTTCCTTGCCCTTGGCGCGGGTGAAGTCGCCGGTCTGCGAGCGCAGGATCTTGAACTTGGGGTCGGCCTTGATGACTTCTTCAAAGCCCTTCTTGCGGTCGATGGCGGGGGCAGAGCCCACGGTGCCTTGCAGTTCGACGATGTTGACCTCGCCCTTCTGGTCCTTCATCTTCTCGACGAGCCAGCGGCCGGCCTTGCGGCCTTCTTCGACAAAGTCCGATCCCATGAAGGTGACGTACAGCGAGGTGTCCTTGGTGTTCACCGCGCGGTCGGTCAGCACCACGGGGATCTTCGCGGCCTTGGCTTCGCGCAGCACCGGTTCCCAGCCCGACTCAACCACCGGCGAGAACGCAATCACGTCCACCTTCTGCGCGATGAAGGAGCGGATGGCCTTGATCTGGTTCTCCTGCTTTTGCTGGGCGTCCGAGAACTTCAGCTCGATGCCGGCCTCCTTGGCGGCAGATTTGATGGACTCGGTGTTGGCGGTGCGCCATTCACTCTCGGCACCCACCTGGCTGAAGCCCAGCACGATGGGCTTTTGGGCCCATGCAGCGCCCGGGAGCAGTGCGGCCACGGGCACGCTGGCCAAGGCGGCGGCTACGGTACGGCGGTTCAGTTTCATCATCTTGTCTCCTGTCTTTAATGGTTGGTTGACGATGGTTGCGGGAACGGGTGTCAGCGATCAGACGGGGCGGCTGGTGGGGCTCAGGCCAGCATGTAGCCCGTCTTGACGGTGGTGTAGAACTCGGCGGCGTAGCGGCCCTGCTCGCGGGGGCCGTGGCTCGATTCCTTGCGACCGCCGAACGGCACGTGGAAGTCCACGCCCGCGGTCGGCAGGTTGACCATGGTCATGCCCACCACCGCGTTGCGCTTGAAGTGCATGGCGTATTTGAGCGACGTGGTGCAGATGCCCGCGCACAGGCCGTAGGGCGTGTCGTTGGCCAGGGCCAGCGCGTGTTCGTAGTCGTCGGCGCGCAGCACGCATGCCACGGGGCCAAACACTTCTTCACGGGCAATGCGGTGCTCGGGCCGGGCCAGAAACAGTGCGGGGCTCATGTAGTGGCCGGGGGTGGCGCGTTCGATGCGTTCGCCGCCCCACACATGTTCTGCGCCTTCGCTGCGGGCGATGTCGACGTAGCCCAGGTTCTGCTCGAGCTGGCTGCTGTCCACCACGGGGCCCATCTCGGTGCCGCGCTCGAGCGCATTGCCGACCTTGAGCGCCACCAGCCGCTGGCGCAGCCGGGCCACAAAAGCGTCGTGCACGCTGGATTCGACGATGAGCCGGCTGGATGCCGTGCAGCGCTGGCCGGTGGAGAAATACGAGCCTTGCAGCGCGCAGTCGATGGCCTGGTCCATGTCGGCGTCGGCCAGCACGATGAGCGGGTTCTTGCCCCCCATCTCCAGCTGCACCTTGGCGCGGCGTGCCGAGGCTGCACGCAGGATGCGGTCGCCGGTGGCCACCGACCCGGTGAAGCTCAGCGCATTGACCAGCGGGTGGTCCACCAGCGTCTGCCCGACCTCGCGGCCGCTGCCCATGATGAGGTTGAACGCGCCAGCGGGCAGGCCGCTACGGCTGATGATTTCGGCCAATGCCCAGCCGCAGGCCGGCACCAGTTCAGCGGGCTTGAAGACCACGGTGTTGCCGTAGGCGAGGGCGGGAGCGATCTTCCAGGCGGGGATGGCGAACGGGAAGTTCCACGGCGCGATGATGCCGACCACGCCCACGGGCTCGCGGGTCACATCTACCTGCACGCCCTGGCGCACCGAGGCCATCAGTTCGCCCGGGATGCGCAGCGCCTCGCCCGCAAAGAACTTGAAGATCTGGCCGCTGCGGGCGACCTCGGCCACGGCTTCGGGCAGGGTCTTGCCTTCTTCGCGGGCCAGCAGCATGCCCAGCTCGTCCTTGCGGGCCAGCAGCTCGGTTCCGATCATGTCCAGCACATCGGCGCGGCGCTGTGGCGTGCTTTGGCTCCAGTAGGGCAGGGCGTCCGTGGCGGCACGCACGGCCAGTTCGGTCTGGTTGCGATCGGCCCGGGCGTACTCGGCCACCACTTCACGGGTGTCCGAAGGATTGGTGCTGACGCCTGTGGTGGTGCCGATCTCCCAGCGGCCATTGATCAGGTGCCGGGGGTTCTGCTGCATGTCGCCGAACTTCATGGAGGCCTTTGTAACTATTGCGGCGAAGTCTATGGATGATTTTGATATCAATCCAATCATTTTTTAGACAAAATACATATCTATCCCTGCATTCTGGAAAACCCCATGAGCACCTACAACCACTGGTTCATCCGCGCGCGCCTCAAGACGCGCCAACTGCTCCTGCTGGTGGCCTTGGCCGAGGAGGGCAACATCCACCGCGCGGCCCAGGTGCTCAGCATGACCCAGCCCGCGGCGTCCAAGCTGCTCAAGGATCTGGAGGATGTGCTGGAGGTCCCGCTGTTCGAGCGCCTGCCGCGGGGCATGCGGCCTACCTGGTACGGCGAGACCATGATCCGCCACGCCCGCATGGCCCTGGCCAGCCTGAACCAGGCGCACGACGAGATCGGCGCGCTCAAGACCGGGCATTACGGCCAGGTGGGCATCGGCGCCATCACGTCGCCCGGCCTGACCCTGTTGCCCGCAGCGGTGGCCCTGGTCAAGCAAGAGCACCCCACGCTGCGCATTTCCCTCGACATCGAGACCAGCCCGGTGCTGCTCGAGCGGCTGGACCAGGGCAAGCTCGACATCGTGATCGGCCGCCTGTTTGCCGAGCACGACAAGAGCAACCTGCGCTATGAATCGCTGACGGAAGAAATGGTGTGCGCCGTCACGCGCCCGGGCCACCCGTTGTCGAGCATGGGTGGGTTGACGCTGCGCGACGTGCTGTCGGCCAGCTGGATCGTGCCGCCCGCGGGCAGCGTGCTGCGGCACCGGTTTGACCTGATGTTCCAGCAAGACGGCCTGGCGCCGCCGATCCACACGGTGGAGACCTCGGCGCTGTTGTTCATCACGCGGATGCTGCAGCAGAGCGACATGATTGCGGTGCTGGGCGCAGATGTGTCCCACTACTACGCGGCGCATGGGATCGTGACTGTGTTGCCCCTGGAGATGCCTTGCCATATGGATGCGTTCGGGATCATCACGCGGTCGGACAGGCTGTTGTCGCCGGCTGCGAAGGTGATGATGAAGGCGTTGAAGCAGTCGAGTCTGGTGCAGTATGGGCGGAGGTTGGAGGCGGGGGATTGAGGGGTGATTTTTTGGATTGAAATGGGCTGTAGCGCTTTTCTGGTAAGCGCTGATAGCTATTGTTTTTGTAGTGAATGAATTGTGTCCTCGGGTTGGGGTTGGGGCTTGGCTCGTCGAAGGCTGGGCTCCACACCCAGCCGTTCGGGCTGAGCTTGTCGAAGCCTGGGCGTGCTGGTTTGAAAGGCGTGCTTGTTGTGAGGGCGGAGGCCGGGAGTCGCCCGGCGTGCGAGTAACTTTCTTTTGCGTCGCCAAAAGAAAGTCACCAAAGAAAAGGCGACCCCCAGTCTGCGACCCCTTCGCGTTGCGAAGGGGCAACCTGCGTCGGGGGCGGTTGCGGGGTGCGCCGTGGAACTCGCTTTACGCTGGCGCGCGCCGCTCGGACAGCCACGGCGAGCAGATAACGAGGCATGGGCGCTCCGACGCCCATGCTCACCCCGCAACCGCCCCGCCGCAGGCGCAGCCAGCAGGGGGTTGGGAGCCGAACAGCCAAACATCCGAACAGCCACACGGGCCATCGCGTTGCTCGGCCGCGCGGTCGCGGCGCAAAGCGCCCGCGTGTTGGGGCCGAGCGCAGCGCAGCGAAGCAATGGCCCGTAGGGATGTCCGCTCCCGGGTGCCCTTCAGGATGCGCCGAGGAGCGCAGGGCGCGGGGCGAGCGTGTGCCGCAGGACACACGCATCGTGAACTGACTCGCTGCGGCTGTCTGAGCGGAGCGCGTAGCGCGCAGCGAGTTCCGCAGCGCGCCCCGCGGCCGAGCACCGCAGGTTGCCCGCAGCGAAGCGAAGGGACGCAGCGTGTAGGGTCGCCTTTTCTTTGGTGACTTTCTTTTGGCGACCCAAAAGAAAGTTACTCGCACGCCGGGCGACTCCCGGCCTCCGCCCTTCAACCAGGCATGCGGTACAAACCAGCGAGCCTGCGAGCAGCGCCCAGGCTTCGACAGGCTCAACCCGAACCGAAGGGGGTTCGCAGTGCCCCGGTTTCGACAAGTTCAACCCGAACGGATTGAGAGTGCATATGGCTCCGGCTTAGACGTGCCTCAACCCGAGAGCGTCGAAAAGGCTATTGCCAGCTTGGCTCACAACGCCACAACCGCCAAAACCTAAACCCACCCCGCATCCACCTTGAACTCCTGCGCCGTACACATCGCCCCATCATCCGACGCCAAAAACAGCACCATGCGCGCAATGTCATGCGGCCGCAACTTGTCCGGCAAGCACTGGTTCCGTGCAATCTCCTCCTCGCCCTTCGCATCGAGCCACAGCTTGATCTGCCGCTCCGTCATCACCCAACCGGGCGACACGGTGTTGATGCGGATACGGTCTTGCCCCAGGGTTTTGGCCAACCCGCGTGTGAGGCCGTTCACCGACGACTTGGCAATCGCATAGCAGGGGTAGCCCGTGCCCTTGCCCTGCCAGCCGGTGGAGCCCAGGTTGATCACCGAGCCACCGCCCAGCTTGCGCATGCCGGGCACCACGGACTGGATGGCGAAGAAGGCCGGGCGCTCGTTGATCGCCATGCGCTCGTCGTAGTAGGCGGGGGTGACGGATTCCAGCGTGTGGCGGTCGTCGCTGGCCACGTTGTTCACCAGCACTGAAAAATCTCCCAGCTCGCTGCCCGCGTCGCGCACGCAGGCTTGCAGCGCCTCGATGTCCCGCACGTCGCAGGTGCGCCACCAGGGGCGGGGGTGGCCTGCGTCAGCCAGTTGCTGTGCCAGGGCCTCGCTGGCCTCGCGCGCCACGTCGACAAAGGCGACGCGTGCGCCTTGTTCGGCAAATGCCGACACGATGGCTGCGCCAATGCCGCTGCCGCCGCCCGTGACAAACACCGAGCGGCCGCGCAGGCTGGGGAACACCGACAGGCCCTGGGCTGGGACCACGCTGTCGGACGGTTGTGACGGAGAAACTGCAGAATGTGACATATCAATATTGGTATCGATTGATGATAAAAATATAAATTACAAGCATCAATTGGCGTTGATAAGATGCCGGGCGTCAAGACCCCTGCGACAGACAGGTGCAGAAACAACAACCGGAGACAGCATTGATCCCACTGGACATCCAACGCGCCGGGGCGTCTGCCGCGGCCTATTCCAAACCCGTCACGGGAGCTCCGCGGTGCGTACAAGCGCTGGGGTCCGAGCTGGGCGAGGGCCTGGTGTGGTCGGTGCGCGAACAGGCGCTGTACTGGGTCGACATCCTGGCTCGCCATCTGCACCGCTGGGACCCTGCCAGCGACAACTACCAGCGCTGGACTTTCGCCGAAGAGATCTCGGCCCTGGCCGAGCGGGCGCACGAGCCCGGGCTCTTCATCACCTTGCGCAGAGGCTTTGCCCTGTTCAACCCCGCCACCGACGACGAGCCGCGCTACCTGCACCAGCCCGAGCCCGAGCGAGCGGCCAACCGCTTCAACGATGGCAAGTGCGATGCCCAGGGGCGCTTCTGGGCGGGCTCGATGGACTTTGCCTGCGAGGCGCCCACCGGTGCGCTATACCGCTATGACCCCGACGGCCAGTGCACCCGCCACGACGACGGCTTTGCCGTGACCAACGGGCCTGCGTGGTCGCACGCCAGCGCGCCTGACGGCATGGGCGGATCGGACGCAGGCCAGGGCGTGGCCCTGTTCTTCAACGCCACCATCGAGGGCTGCACCTACCGCTACGACTTCGACCCCGCAGCTGGCACCGTCTCGAACAAAAGCGTGTGGAAGCAGTGGGCCGCCGAAGAAGGCCTGCCCGACGGCATGACCACGGATGCCGAGGGGCGGCTGTGGATTGCGCATTGGGGTGGCCACTGCGTGACCTGCCACGACCCCGTGACTGCCGCCGAACTCGGCCGCGTGACGCTGCCTGTGAGCCAGGTGACAACCTGTGCCTTTGGTGGGCCCGATCTGCGCACGCTGTTCATCACCTCGGCGCGCGTGGGCCTCACGCCCGCGCAGCTGGAGGCCGAGCCGCTGGCCGGCGCGCTGTTTGCCGTGTCGGTGGACAGCCCGGGCGTACCGGCCCATTTGTTTGGCGGTTGAGTTTTGCGGTGCAGGCGGGCGCTGCGGTCTTCGTGCTGCAGCTGCTTTGCAACGAGCGGTGCAGCTTTCGCGCGTGGAGCGCTTTACCCGTCGTGTCCCCTGTCACTTTCGCGCGCCTATGCCCCCGCGCCCTTGCGCCCGTTTTGCCGATTCACCACCACCTTTCAAAGAAAGCGTTCCTTCCCATGACCGAGGCTTCTCATCCCATCGTCTGGCTCCATCATGCCGGCCAACACCTGGGGCTTGTCCCCTCTCTGGGCGGCAGCGTCGCGGCCTGGCAGGTGGACGGCCCCGGCGGTGCAGATGCGCCCATCGATCTGTGGCGGCCCTGGGACGGCGAAACGGTGGACTTGTACAAGCTGGCCTCGTTTGCGATGGTGCCGTGGTCCAACCGCATCAGCGGCGGCGGCTTCTCGCACAACGGGCAGTTCCACGCCATGGAGCCCAACCGCGCGGGCGAGCCGTACCCGATCCACGGCGACGGCTGGCTGCAGCCCTGGGACATCCGCCAGAGCGCCAGCGACACGCTGGAGATGGCGCTGCGCTCCCAATGTTTTGGCGGCGGCCCGTACGACTACGAGTGCGTGCAGACCTTTCGCCTGGTGAACGGTGGCCTGGATCAGAGCGTGAAGGTGGTGCACCGTGGTGCGCAGCCGCTGCCGTACGGCCTGGGGCTGCACCCCTGGTTCCCGCGCACACCCGGCACACGCGTCACGGCGCCCGTGCAGGCGGTCTGGCTCTGCGGGGACGACCCGCTGCCCACCGAACACACCACCCAGTTCCCGCCGGGCTGGGACCTCAATGCCGGGGCGTCTGCCCACGGCAGCCTGATCGACAACGCCTACACCGGCTGGGGCGGCACGGCCCGCATCGAATGGCCCGAGCGGGGCTTGCAGCTCATTGCGAACATGCCCGACTTTGAACAGGACGGCGGCGCTGCCCACCACTACTGTCTGATCTACCGCCCGCCCCAGGGCCCGGCGTTTTGCTTTGAGCCCATTACCCAGCCCATCGACGCGTTCAACCAGCCCGGGCAACCGGGTCTGCGCACGCTGGCGCAGGGCGAAAGTCTGGTGATGCGGGTGCAATGGCGCTTCGGGCCGCTGGACAGGGAAAGCAGTATTGGCGGCTGAGGGCGCAAGCTCAGGGAGTCGTTCACTCGAAGGCACCCGGTGGCTGCGCGCCCGTTCAGAAGCCACCTTCGCAGTGGCCACGGTCAGGGTGCTCGCAGGGTAGCTCGCTCGAAAGTGCGCGGGCCATCCCTCGGCTCAACAGGCAACGGCAACGATTGCACTGCTGAGCAGCCAGGGCTCACGGCCCACAGCTCACAGGCCACGGTTCAAGGCTCAAAAGCTCACAGAGCAGGCTTAGGCTCGTGCGTCTGGTAGCCCGATGGCCGGCGCGCGGCAGTCAGCCGGTCGCGCAGTTGATCTGAAGCACTATTAAGTTCGCAACCCAGCAACCCAGCAACCCAGCAACCCAGCAGCTCAGCAGCTCAGCAGCTCAGCAGCTCGCCAGCTCGCCAGCTCGCCAGCTCGCCAGCGTTATGACGCTGCAGCTGGCATCGCACCGTGCTGGGCCGCCGCGTGTTGGGCAGCCTGTTGCGCGGCCAATTCCTTGTCCAGCGCGCGAGCCCGTTGCACCGCCTCGCGCTCGCCAAACCGCTGCAGATAGCGTGTCAACGCGGGCGTCTCGGGGATGAGCTTGAAGGCGGAGATCCAGCTCAAGGCGCTGCCCCACAACACGTCGGCAGCGGTGTACCGCTCGCCCAGCCACCACGGGCTCGCCTGCTCCAGCTGGGCATTCACCACACGCATCACGCTGTCATAGTCACCATAGGGCGACGCCACGGGGGAGCCGCTGTCGCGGTTCATGGATTTGTCGACCACCGCGGGCTCGAAACACGAGCCATAGAACACCATCCAGCGCAGGTAGGCGCCGCGCAGCGGGTCGCCCACTGCGGGCGAAAGGGCACGCTCGGGGTACAGCTCGGCCAGGTACATGTGCACTGCAGCCTGCTCGGACACCAGCGTGTCGCCGTGGCGCAGCGCTGGCACCTTGCCCATGGGGTTGATGGCCAGGTAGTCCGGCTGCCGTTGCTCGCCGGCCTTGAAGCTGAGCACGTGCAGATCGTGCTCGGCCTGCAGTTCTTCGACAAGGATGCGCGCGCCTGCGGAGCGGCTGTTGGGGGCGTGGAAGAAGGTGAGGTGGCGGTGGGAGGGCATGGGAGATGGGCTGCGTAAGGATGGGCGTTGCGATGAAAAAATGCGATGCCCAGCGTGGGCACTGCGAGCCGCAGGCGCGGTGACGGCGAAGGCGGCAGCGGCCGGGGACCTCAGGCCAGCCGCACCTCGAAGTACGCGCCATCGGCCTCGCCCAGGTCCCGAAAGCCTGCCTGCTTGGCGGCCACGCTGGCACGGCCCCAGTGTTTGAGCAGGGTCAGGTCGCCGGGGGACACCACCTCGGGAGGCGAGTCTTCCAGGCTTGACATCGTGTCCAGGGCGGCGGCCACTTGCTCCGGGCCGCCGAGTTGCTTTTCCAGTTCACGACCGTAACGCTTTTCGGCCGCAGCGCGGTGTTGCGCCGGGAGTTCTTCGGGATAGTCGCGCAGGCTGACGGTGTAGGTGGCTTCGATGGTGTCCATGGCAGGCTCCTGTGTTGAAAGGCTGTATAAATATACAGTTTTTCGGTCGAACGCGCATGCTCGATATCACCAAGCCGTGACTTTTTTGGGGGCGTGCCATTGTCTGCTGCCCACGGCGTGGCCAGGCGCGATGGCGGCAGTGGTCGGTACGGGGCTGTGCCCAGCAGAACCGGGGACAAACGGCAGATTGGAAGCACTGCCTATCGGTGAATTTGAATTGAAATTGGCGTCTAGCGCTTATTCCGTAAGCGCATGTTGCTACTAAATAAGTAGCAATTGGACGGCAACCACGGGTGCAAAGGACCACTCCCTTGTCCCCTCGCATGGATCACTGAAGACTCCTCGCAAGGTACATCGCCAGCCCACTGGCGGCAGCAGGGCGTGAGCACGCCCCGCCGAGCAGCGCTTTTATCGAGCCCGCGCCGCCGTCTTCTTGGCCTTGCCGGCGTTGAGCGCCACCGCCGCCCGGATCAGCGCCTTGAAGGCCTGCGCATCGATCTCGCCGCCCTCATGGATATCGATCGCCCGCCGCACATTGCCGTCCAGGCTGGCGTTGAAAAGCTGCGCCGGGTCGGGCAGCGCTGCACCGTGGGCAAAGGTGAGCTTCACGGCCGATTTGTACGACTCACCGGTGCACAAAATGCCGCCCAGCGACCACACCGGCGTGCCTTTCCACTTCCACTCTTCGACCACGCCGGGCGCCGCTTCATGGATGAGTTGGCGCACCCGGCTGAGTGCCTGCCCGCGCCAGTCGTTGAGGTCGGCAATCCGCTGGTCGATGAGCTCGGACGCGGCCGCGCTCGCGGTAGTGGTGGTGGGGGTGTTGGCCATGGGGCGGTGGTCTCCTCAAGTGGTGGGCGTCGCGGGGGGCGGGTTTGGAGGGGCGTGGGGGGCGTGGGGGGGCAGGCCGGTGCTGGGGCGTTCAGCGCAAAGCCTGTTGGGGTGGGGCCTGCAACAAGGCTGCCAGCCGGTCCAGGTTCTGCTCGTTGGCTGGGCCGACGACGCTGCGCACCTTGGCTGCGAGCTCGGCGCTTTCAAACGCTTGTGCCCAGGTCAGGCGCGTGTGGCCGTCGCCGTGCGGCGCCAGACCCACCGTCAAGGTGAACCATGGCGCGACGACGTGTTCGATCACGATGCGCACCGCGGGCACGATCTCGCGGAACAGGCTTTCATTGGGATAGTTCGCGCCGTTGGGCCCGTGCATCACAAACACCCAGCGGCCCCCGGGAGTGAACTCGAACTGCTCGAAGGTGTTGGTGAAGCCCTGCGGCCCCCACCACTGGGCCAACTGCCCAGGTTGCTCGAAGGCTGCGAAGACTTGCTGCGGCATGGCGTGCAGCACGCGTTCGGTGGTCAGGGTGGCGTCGGGAAGGCTCGGCACGGGCGATGAGGGCATGGGCTGTTGGGATGCGAGGGAGTGGGGGCAGCGCACCTCGGCGCATCGTGGCTTGTAGGGTGCGTGGCGAAGCGAGAGTCTGCCGGGCCGGGACCCTCGGCGCAAGGCCGGCGCCGGAAAACGCCGCCTCGGTTGACCAGGCAGGCATGGCGACGGGGGCCGAGTGGAGTGCGCAGCTGCGTGGAGTGGCAATGGCCGACCGCCCCAATGGTCAGCGGCGCGGACTTGCGCGCGGGCTGAGAGTGCTTTGGTGGCGCTTGAGCGCTATTCCAAGCTGCGGTGCTGCGTGACCGAGGATGCAGCTAGCAGCTAGCAGCTAGCAGCTAGCAGGGAGCAGGGAACAGGGAGCGGAGGACGCTTGCATCCGACGCACAGCCGTAAAGACGAAAAATTGAAGCTAAACTGGCCTCCAGCGCTTCATTGGCAAGGTCTTGCAGCTATTGAAAAAGTAGCAAATGCTGCTAAGGAGCCCAGCCCAGCCCAGCCCAGCCCAGCCCAGCCCAGCCCAGCCCAGCCCAGCCCAGCCCAGGCCGAAGCCGAAGCCGAAGCCGAAGCCGAAGCCGAGCGGCCCATCTCGCAGTCCGTAGCCGCTTCGTTCCGACACCGCTAAGGCGCCCTGGGACGTGTGCTCTGCGCTACCGCACTGTCCCGCTCCAGTTGCTCGTCCACCAGATCCTGCTCCGCAGGGTCCGTCTTCGCCGCGTGTTCTGCGTTCGGTGATTGCGCCGGCGCCTGCAGCGGCTGCTGTCCGGCAGGAAAAGGCCAGGTCGAGTGGGGGTTTCGCGGTGTCTTGTTCATTGGAAATCCTGATGCCTGCGTCCGTCGCAGGCGGTGTGCGGCTTGCCCGGGTTCACAGCGTCAGCGGCGCTCCTGGCCCTTGGGGATAGCGCCGTCCGGCCCTGCGGCGTCGCCCGGCGGGTGCTGCTTGTCGATGCTGTCCGTGTTGTCCCCAGGCTGCACGTCGCCCGCGTGCAGGGGCGGCTTCACGATGCCTTGGGCGGCCAGGTGCTCCCGGGGGCTGGGCGCCACATTGGGGCCATCCGGAATGTCGATCTTTCCGGCCAACACCTGCGCCGATTCCTGCATCACGTCCTTGTTCGTCTTTTCCACGGTGGCTCCTGTCGGTTTCATGCTCGTCGGATCGTTCGTCGTGCGGTTCCCCACGCACGCGCGGTTTAGCGCGTGGTGGGGCTGGCGCCGCGACTACTTGTTATGGGCCTTCTTGAACCCTTCGGCGTGCTCCCGGTGCGCCTTCAGCGTGGGCAGCGTCTTGGCGGCAAACGCCTTCACCTGGGCGTCGTCGGCATCGGTGCTGGCTTTCTCAAACAGCTTGATGTCGTGCTTGTGGTCGTCCACGCCGACTTCGTCAACAAACTCCTTGTCGAAGTCCTTGGCCTGGGCGATCTTGTCCAGGCGCTTTTTCTTGTCTGCAGGCACGGCGGTGGGCAGGGTCACGCCCTTGCTGCTGGCCAGCGCTTTCAGTTCTTCATTGGCCGTGGTGTGGTCCTTGATGAGCATGGCACCGAAGGACTTGACGCTGGGGCTGCGCCCCTTGTCCTGCGCCAGCGTGCCGGCCTGCACTTCATACAGGCCCCCTGCAGCGGCCTTGGTCATGAATTCCTGGTCCTTTTTGCTGGCCTGTGCGTGAGCGCTGAGCGACAGCGCCAGACCACAGGCAGCCAATACAAGTGCGGATAATTTTTTCATGTTCACTCCTTCAGAAAGAGAGGTTTTAGAGGTGATGGGATTGCCGTCCGGCGCAACGGCCGGGCCGCGGGTTGGCGACAGTGCGGACGTCAAACCGCGCCATCGAGAAATCTACGGACGCCCTGCCGTCTGGTGCTCGGTGTGGTGCGTGAGCCCGTGCTGGCCTTCTTCGCGCCGCACCACTTCGCCGGTGCTGACGATGCGGTAGGTGGAGTCGCCGACCTGGTCAACCGCGCCGCCGCCCTGCAGCTGGTAGTGCGGGCCGCCGTCGGACCACTGCAGGCCTTGAAGGTCGTTCTCCAGGGCCCGGGCTTTGAGCTTTTCGATCACGACCTGTTGCCCCGCGCTGTCGCGTGCGGTAAACCGCTCCGCAATATCGGCTGCGGCGCCCGCGGTCGTGGGTGGCGCACTGTCAGCGGGTTGCATTGCCAGTGCTGCTGTTGGGGGTGCTGTTGGTCGAGCCCGACGTTGTGCCGGTGCCACCCGGTACGGCGCTGCCGTTGTTGGTGGACGGCGTGCCGCTGGAGGCGCCGGATGAACCGGTACCCGGCGTACCGGGCCCCGATGTGGAACCACTGCCCGTCGACGTGCTGCCCGTGCCCGCGCCAGAGATGCCGGTGCCCGTCCCGGTGCCGGTGGTGCCGCCCGCGCCAATACCCGAGGTGCCGGTTCCGGAGGTGCCCGCCCCCGTGGCCGATGTGCCGGTGCCGGAAGTCCCCGTGGCGCTGCTGCCGGAGGTGTCGCCCACGGAGCTGGACGTGCCCATGGAGCTTGCGCCCCCGCTGCCCGTGCTGCTGCCGGTGGTCGCCGCCCCGGGTGCGCCGGTGCCCGCGGCGGGCGACTGCGTCTCGGCACCGGAGCTGGGCTTGGGCGCCTTGTTGCGGTCGCAGGCCGAGAGCGCCAGCGCGGCGCCCACGATCAGTGGCAGGGCGATCATCTTGCAGCCTGCAATTTTGGTGAATGTGTTGGAAGTCATGGTGGTCTCCTGGGTTGTGATCGAAGGACTGGGGTGGAAGGACGCGGGGTGTCGGCTAAGGACAGAAGGGGCGGGCCAGCGTTCAAGCCACGCGCTTGAAGGCTTCTGCGCCGCGGGTGAGCTCGGTGCCGGGCGCCCAGGTCCAGGTCGCTGACACGTTGGTGGATGGCGAGCCGGCTGCGTTGACCACGCTGCGGTACGCCAGCGACGTTTCGCCTTCCTGGGCCTGGTCCACAAACTGGGTTCCGTCTTTGCGCAGCTGGGTTTCGGTTTCCACCACGTGTCGCACAAACCCGCGTTGGCTCTGGAACTCGATGAAGCGTGGCAGCAGGCCATCGCCCAGTACCTCGGCGGGATCGCGCCGCTCCAGATCCTTGAAGAGCTGCAGCGCCACTTGCAGATGGCCCAGCTCATAATCCAGAAAACGCTCCCAGATCGCGCGGATGCGCGGATTGGTTTCCTGCGCGGCGCAGCCGGCGTAGTTCCACACTTCGCAAGCCTCGCTGACGAGCAGTTTTTCAAGCGGTGTTTCGTGTGGGTTGAGCATCGAGCCGTAATGGACGATGTGCTGCGACTCCACCGAGGCGATCTCGGCATAGAGCTGGCGGGCCACCGGGTCTGCAAACAGCGGGCCGATGTTCATGTAGTAGTCGTGCGTCTGGTACTCGCCCCCGGTGAGTGTCAGCGCATGGAGCTTGGTAGCCAGCGCAGCACCGGGCCCGTAGGGCTCCAGCAGGTCGTGCTCGGGCGCGCGGTGGTGCTCCGACGTGGGCCGCGCGGGCACGATGTCGGTGTAGCCCTGCGTGATGTTGTTCGCGTCCTTGCCCTCCAGCCGGTCGAGCAATGCGCTGTAGCGGTACAGGTGGTCAAAGTCTTCCAGCAGCGCATATCGGTAGCCCTGGGCCAGGTACGGATCGGGCTCCAGCTGCGCAACGCAGGCAGTAACTTCGATGGCGGTCTGCTCGTAGCCGATGGTGGTCTCCAGCGGCGAGTGGTCGGCGCCGATGAGCCAGTTGATGGTGGTGGCCTGGTGTTGCTCCACCCGCATCAGCTGGGCCAGCTGCACGCGCGCGTCGGCGTTGCAGCGCAGGGCCACCTGCTTGGTCCGCAGCGAATCGAGCTCCAGCCCGTTCATCAGAATGGCGCGCACGCGGGTAAAGGCGTCGTCGTCAAGCTTGCTGATGGGCTTGCCCACCATGTCTTTCCATGACATGCCTTGGCGGCTGAGCGGCACGCCCTTGTCTTGCAGCAAATTGATGGTCATCCGTGTCTCCTCGGGGGTTACGCCGCCACAGTGGCAAATGGGGCGGTCACCAGTGCGGTGAACCAGGTGTTGACGATGACGAGGTGTTCTTCTTCCTCGGCCTTGGCGCGCTGGAACTTCTCGGCAATGTCGGTCTCGCCGGCTTCTTCTGCCAGCGTGATGAGCAGCTCCCAGCCGGCGTTGTCCGTCAGCTCGGCAATCAGCATCGCGTTGAGGGCCTGGGCAAATGTGGTGCGTGGGTCGGTCACCACCTGCATCAGGCCCATCGACGCCACACCGGTCACATCGGCGCAGGGCGTTTGTGCGGTGGGGTCGCCGCCCAGCGAGGTCATCACCTCGCTGAGCAGCAGAAAATGTTCGTGCTCTTCGGCGCGGATGCGCTCCAGGGTCGACGCTACGTCGGCGGCGCCGGCATCAAGTGGCATGGGCAGCTCAGGCATTTCGCCGCCTTCAACCAGGGTTTCATACTTGACGATCAGCGCGTCGTACAGGCGGGTTCCAGAGCGCTCGAAAGCCAGGCGTTCGCCGATCTTGTCCATCAGCACCTCGGGGCGTTCGCCCACGAGCTTGTCAAAGCCCGACTTGAGCATGCCGTGGATGGTGACTGGCGGTGGAATCGAGCCCACAGAGTCCGCCTCGATAACGTAGAGACTGCGCTCGGAGTCGGCCAGTGTGGTGTCGATGGGTTCAGCGGGAGCCCAACGCTCGTTGGCTTCCAGCATGGCGCGCACACCTTCTTCAGCAGTGGCTGCTCCGGTGCGGTTCTGTCCGGTGGTAGTAGGTTGCATGACAAGGTCCTTTGAGTGGGGGCCTTGACTCTCCGGCGCAAAAATCGCGTTTTTTGTAGGACCAAGTCTCTCCAGCAAGTAGTTGCCAGCAACCGCTGCCAGGGCCGGGGCGTCAATCATCGGCGCAGCGGTGGCCCAACCGCCTTAGCGCTTCCTGTCGTCGATTTCGCCAATGACGGCTTGGCCCGCGCGTGACGAAGGCTTGTGCTCAGGGCGTTCTTCGATCGCGCCGCGGCGGTGCCCGGAAGAGTCCACCGCGTCTGCGGGGCCCACCACGGGCTGCTCACCGCCTGGGCGGTTGGAGTACACGTCCACTGCCGTGGCGTCTTCGTCCTTCATGCCGTATTGGTTGTAGTCAGGTGGGGTGCGTTTTTCGGTCATGGTGTTGCTCCGTATCAAAAAAAGTAGACCGTCTGGTCGGATGGATGCGCCCCCGTTTGGTGAACTCAAACATGGGTTACCGGTTGTCGGTCGGGGGCGAACTCAGTCTCTGCCACGAGCCATGCGGTGCATGTGAGCAGACCCGTTCTGGCGTTGTAGGAGGCCTTCTGAGGCGGCCCGCAGGCAGGCCGCTTTGCCGGCGCAAAACGGTCACGCCTGCAGCCACCCGTCCTACGTGGCGGGGACGTTTGCCTCGCTAGCTTTAAACAGTCCAGCTGCCTCCAACACAACACATATTGAGACGCCATGTCCACTCAATCTCGCACCAATCCCGTCTCCGCCCACGCCTCCGATGCTTCGCGCAAGCCTTTCGAAGTGGATGACCTGTACCTGCATTTCAAAATCAACGAACTGGAAGGCTCGCCCACTCAGGAATGCGTGGCGTGCACCATCCAATCGGTCGACCGCGACAACGACACCTACCGCACCAAACTCTGGACCTTTCCGCTGGCCGCCCCTGCGGGCACGGCCGGCACCCAAATCACTCAGGGTACGGGCAACGACCACTCACCCCATTGGTCGCCCGACGGTCACCAGCTGGCCTTTGTCTCCGACCGCAATGGCGACGCCCAGATCTACCTGCTGGGCATGCGCGCGGCCAAGGATGGCAGCGCCAGCGGCGGCGAGACGCGACAGCTAAGCCACCTGCTGGGCGGCGTGACCAGCCTGCGCTGGATGCCCGGCGGCCAATCGCTGGTGGCCACATCAGCGGTAGCGGTGGACCCCAATCTGCGCGGGGCGCGCGCCACAGAGCCGGCGGCCCCGCGCAAGAGCACCGCGGCCGAGGTGGCGTGGAAGCTGCCCTACAAAGCCGATGGCGTGGGCTACCTGCTCGCGCGCGAGATCCACCTGTTCAAGATCGATGCGACCACGGGCGATGGCACCCAGCTGACCCAGGGCTCCTTCGACGTGCTGGCGCACACCGTCTCGCACGACGGCCAGCGGATCGCCTACATCCGCACCCGCGACGGCCGCTTTGCCCATGAGACCGATCTGTGGACTTGCACGGCCGATGGCGAGAACCATGTGTGCGTGGTGGGAACCCATGCCCACACGATGCAGCCCATGTGGTCGCCTTCGGGACGCTGCATCGCGTTCACCGGGGCGGTGCTGGCGGGCGATGCTGAGGTGCGGCTCTGGGTGTACGACACCACCACCGGCAAGACGCGCCAGATTGGCAATGTGGAAGTGGCGGACCCGATGTCGGTGCATTGGAAGGACGACAACACGATCGTGTTCTTGCGCGCACACCGCGGCCGCCATGAGGTTGCGCGCATCACCCTGGACGGAGAACTCAAGGTGCTGCTCGGCGGTGACCACCAGATCGGAGCTTTCGGCTGGACCGCCAAACACTTCGCCATGGCCCTCCACCATCCCGCGCAGCCGTGTGAGCTGCACGTGTGTGGTGGTGAGGACTGCAACAACAGCCTGCACCAGGTCAGCGACCTGAACCCCTGGTGGAAGGAGCGCACGGCCCTAGAGGCCGATGCGGTGTCTTTTCAGGTGCCCGGCGAGGACGGCGAGACCGAGCAGATCGAAGGCTGGCTTATCCGTGCCAAGGGCACGACCGGACCGGTCCCGCTGGTCAACGACATCCACGGCGGCCCGGCCGCCTACGCGTTGCTGGACTTCGACACCACCGTGTACTGGCAGGTGCTGTGTTCGCAGGGGTGGGGCGTGCTGGCGCTGAACGCGGTGGGCTCCGCGAGCTTCGGGCACGACTTCAGCCACAGGCTCGAAGGCCAATGGGGCACGCGCGACATGCCCCAGCATCTGGCCGCCATTGCCTCGCTGCAGGCCGACGGCGTGTGCGACGACCGCCTGGCCGTTTGCGGAAAGTCCTATGGCGGCTACCTCACCGCCTGGGCCATCGGCCACACCGACATCTTCAAGGCGGCCGTGGTGATGGCGCCCGTGGGCAACATCGAGACGCATTACGGCACGTCAGACGGCGGCTACTACGCCGACCCGTTCTACATGGCCACCGCGCCCCGCTTTGACCGCGAAAAGGCGCGCAGCCTGTCGCCGCTGCAGTACATCGAAAAAGCCAGCACGCCCACGCTGTTCATGCAGGGCAAAGACGACGAACGCTGCCCCAAGTGCCAGTCCGAAGAGCTGTTTGTGAGCTTCATGCGCGCCAGCGAATCGCCGGCCGAACTGGTGCTGTACCCCGAAGAAGGCCACGGCTTTCTGGGCGAAGGCGCGCCAGCCTGCCGGGCCGATGCGTCGCAGCGCATCGTCGATTGGGTGTCGCAGCACGTGCTGTCGGCGCCAGCCAGTGGCAGCAACAGCGCAGAGCCCGTGGCCGAGTCGACCGCGCGGCAAGAAGAGGAGACCGATGAAACCGTATGACGACAAGGCGGGCGGCACTGACGATTCTCCTGCCGCTTCGCCTGCCTCAACACCCGCAGCCACTGCTGCTAGTTCGCCGCGGGGGAGCGGTGCCCGCGGGCGCGATCCCTTGCGCGGGCTGGCTGATGCCGGACCGGACGCATCGGCCGAGGGCGCGCCAAAACTGTCGCTGTGGACGCGGATCAAGCGGGCGTTCCAGTACGGGAGCCAGGGTGGCGAGCGAGGGTGACCGCCTGATCGTGAGTGCTCTGCCCGTTGAATTTCGAGCCAAAAGTGCCGCCAGCGCTTGATGTACAAGCGCTGGAAGCTATTGAAAAGTGAGCATACGCTCCCTAGCGCTGATGCACAGGCAACGGCCCGCGACTTGTGCCGGTGAGTGACGCGCTGACGCGAACAGCCCGCTGCGAGTGCAGTTCGTGGTCTGCGCGATACCCACACGTATCCTGGCCAGCTCGAGGTCGCAGATCCGCCAGCGGCCCATGCCAGCCCATACAGGCTCACATGGCACGCGCCGCCGACCTTGCTCGCATGGAAGGATGCCTTCGCGTTCGCCCCATGGGTGTGATTCAGGCAAACTGGCACGACCATGAACGTGCTTGACCCCCGAACCGCCATCGTCCTCATCAGCGCCATGAGCGCGCTGATGGCCTTGGTGTTGTGGGCCCTCAAGCGCAGCTACCCACCCAGCATTCAGGGCCTCGGCCGCTGGGCGCAAGCCCTGTTGACCATTGTGGTGGGAGGCGTGCTGGCGGCTTCGCGCGGACAGTTGCCAGACGTGCTCACCACCGCCGTGCCCAATTTTGTGCTGTGCTGGGGCGTGTACGGCCTCTACGCTGGCACCCAGCAGTTTTATGGCGTACGTCCGGCCACCGGGCGCTGGCTTGCCATCATTGCGGCCGTCGTGCTGGGCACCATGTGGTTCACCTGGGGCGACCCCAGCTACCCGGCCCGCCTGCGCCTCATCACCGCACTGATGGCCGTGATGTTTGCGGTGCACGCGTGGTTCATCGTCCGGCAAGGCATGGGCAGCTTCTCACGCAGGCTTACCGTGGGGGTGCTGGCGTGCATCGCCGTGATCCAGGTGGTACGGATTGCCACCACCTTCGTCCTGCCCACGGGCGACAGCATCCTCAACACCGCGCCGCAGCATGCGCTGTTCATCGCCAGCTTTTCGGTGTCCATTCTGTTGTTCTCAGTCGGCGCGGTGCTGATGGCCGGTGACCGCTTGCGGACCGAACTGGAGCTTTTGGCCACCCGCGACTCGCTCACCAACACCCTCACGCGGCGCTACATGGATGAAGCCTGCGCCATCGAACTGGAGCGCGCCCACCGCACCGGCCAGCCGCTGGCGTTGCTGATGATGGACCTCGACCATTTCAAGTCCATCAACGACACCCACGGCCACCAAGCCGGCGACCGAGTGCTGGTGGACTTTGCCGGCAAGGTCCATGGCCTGCTGCGCAAGAAAGACCTGCTGGGCCGCTTTGGCGGGGAGGAGTTTGCGCTGCTGCTGCCCAACACGCCACTCGAGGCCGCACTGCAAGTGGCCGAGCGCGTCCGGGTGGCCTGCGTGCCCGCTGAAAAGGAGGTGGGCTGCACCGTGAGCATTGGCGTGACACTGAGCCTGCCGCAGAACGACTCGCTCGACGCACTGCTGTCCCGCGCAGATGCGGCGCTGTACCACGCCAAGAAGACCGGGCGCAACCGGGTGGTGGCGGGGTGACTTGGCGCCCTCGGCGCAGCGTCTGCCTGTTACCGCCGCCAGCAGGCGAGCGTAGTTTTTACCGCCGGAAGCGCTCTCCGTTGAAGTACGAAAGCTCCACAAAATCCGTCCCGCTGTGGTCCTGCGGGCCGTAGCGCAGCTCGAAGCCGCCCATGTCATAGGGCCGCATGGAGTGCAGCGCCTCGACCAGTTTCTCGCGCGATGCCGTGCGGCCTGCGCGGCGCAGGGCTTCGATCATCAAGCGGGCGCTGAGGTAGCCCTCCAGCGATGAGTAGCCGGGTTGCGCATCGGGGGCGTTGACCTTGAGCGCATCGCGGTAGGCCTTCACGATGGGTTTGGCCACGTTGTCCGGATTGGGTACCACCTGCGCTACGGTGATGCCACGCGCGGATTCCCCCAGCGCCGCCAGCAGCGGCCGCGAGCCCAGGAAAGAGATTGAGAAGGCCGGTGCCTTTACCCGCTGGCGCAGTGATTGGTAAAACGGGATGCCCACGGCCCCCACGGCCAGCGAGATCAGCGAATTGGGTTGCCAGGCGGTGATCTCGTCCACCACGCGGGCCACGCCGTCCGGCGTTTCGGGTAGCAGAAAGGCCTTCCATTCCTTGTTGCCGTGCGCTTTGGCCGCCGCGTCAAAAGCCGCTAGCGTGGCCTTGCCAAAAGGGTTATCGATGTAGGCCACCGCGCATTTGGTAAACCCCGTGGAGCCGAGTTGCTGCACGATCTTGTTGAGCTCTTGCGAGTAGCTCGCCCGCGCATGGAACACCAGCGGGTTGAAGGGCCGCAGCGCGTCCGACCCCGTGGCTGGTGCGACGACCGGCACCTTGGCCGCCACGGCCACGGGGAGGGCGCCGATCACGCTGGTGGTGCCGCCGCACGCCAACAGGGCAAACACCTTGTCTTCTTCGAGCAGCTTCTTCGCGTTCTCGCCGGCCTTGGGCGGTGCGCCGCCGTCGTCCAGGCTGACAAACTGCAGTCGCCGGCCTTCGATGCCGCCGCGCTCGTTGACCTCGTGGAAGGCCGCGGCAATGCCCCGGTTCATCTCCACAAACGGAAACGCCAGCGGCCCCGTGAGCGCCGCCGTCTGGCCGATGCGCCAGGGCTCGGCCTGCGGCGACTGGGCCAGCGCCCAGCCGGGCAGCGCCACGGCACTGGCCGCGGCGGATGACAACACGCGGCGGCGCGTAAGGGGCGCGGCGGCGAAGGGGGCAGGGCGGTGGCTGGGCATGTGGCATGTCTCCTGTCGGTCTTGTAGGTATGTGGCGCGGGCCGTTATGGCGCGGCGCAACACACAAAGAACAAGCAGACGGTGTGTGCGTGGCCCCTCAACAGCGCAGCCAGTATCCGGCGCGTCCGCGTCAGAGCCTTGCGGGAAAACACGCGCAGGCGGTCACCTTGGGGACTGGGGGCGTGTGGTGGCGCAAGCGGCGCAGCAGACGCCAGGGTGGACTGCGCGCTCAGGGGGACGCGTCCGCAAGCCACCGACGCCGGCTGGCCCCGAGGGGCAGAGGTTGAGTGGTTTCGAGGGGGTGATGCGGCCGCCGCATCCAATCGAACCGACCAGGCCGTTGGCCGAGGGTTGCCTGTCCCACAACGCGCCCGACTTCTAACCCCCGTGTTCACAGCGATGGATCGATCAGCACCTTGGCGCCGGTGTTGCGCGGGCCATAAAAGGCGATGGCATCGGCGCTGAGCGCCCCTGCCAGCGACACGGTGCGTGCGTAGTGGCTGGCGAACGTGGTCTTCAACTCGGCTGCCACGCGCGCGCGCAGCCCCTGGGCGGCAGCATCGCCAATCTTGGCCAGGAACGGAAACAGCAGCCAGCCACCCACGCCCCATGCCATGCCAAAGGTGCGCTGGATTTCGGTGGGCCGCGTGTCCAGGTGGCCGTACAGGTAGACCTGCTTGTGCACGGCCGATCCGTAGCGGCTGTATTCCTTGGCATTGCGATTGATGGCGCTTTCCATGCATTGCAGGATTTGCCCGGCCAGCGTGCCGCCGCCCGTGGCGTCGAACGCAATGGTGGCGCCCGTGGTTGCCAGCGCATCGGTCAGGTCGGCCATGAAAGTCGGCGCGCTGCTGTCGCACACATGCTGGGCGCCAATGCTGCGCAGCAGCGCTGCCTGCTCCGGCTTGCGCACGATGTTGACCAGGCCGATCCCGTCCTTCTGGCACACCTTGTTGAGCATCTGCCCCAGGTTGCTGGCCGCTGCGGTGTGCACCAGCGCGGTGTGGCCTTCGCGCTTCATCGTCTCGACCATGCCCAGGGCGGTCAGCGGGTTGACGAAACACGACGCGCCTTCGGCCGCCGTGGTGCCGGCCGGCAGCGGCAGGCACTGCGCCGCGGGCATGGTGCGGTATTGCGCATACATGGCGCCACCAATCACGGCCACGGTGCGGCCCAGCAGGGCCTGGGCCGCCGGTGAGGAGCCTGCCGCCACCACCAGGCCCGCGCCCTCGTTGCCCACTGGCATGCTCTGGCCCAGGCGCGCGGCCATGCCGGGCATGGCGCGTTCGGGGATACGGGCCGTCGCCACCGGCCGGTCGGCGCTTCCGGTCACCTGCACGGTCGCCAGGTCGGCCGGCCCGAGCAGCAGGCCGATGTCCGACGGGTTGATCGGCGTTGCCTGGATCTGGATCAACACCTCGTCCGGGCCCGGTGTCGGCACGGGGATGGGCTCCAGGCTGAGCTGCAGAGTGCCGTCGGCCTGGACGAGCGAGCGCAGCTGAAGCGCGGTGGCGGGGATGGGGTGGTGGTTCATGCGGCACTTTCGGTAAGGGGTTGGCTGGCGCGCTTCGGCAGTCGGCACAGCGGAGGGGTTCCTTCATTGTGGTCCGGACATGGCGTGCTGCGCTGCCACATAGGTAACACGGAGCACGCCCGAGGCGGCCGGCAGGCCGGCCTTGCAGTCGCTCAGCGTGGCATGCGTTCCTTCACGTGCCACGCCGTGAACGTGGCATAGCTGCGCTTTTCGCCTAACCTTCCACGGCCCAGGTCTTTGTAAAGACACAACGAACATCCAGCCAAGGAGAACCCATGCGACCCCTCCGGTATTCCATCAACGTCACCCTGGACGGCTGCTGCGACCACCGTGCCATGGCTGCAGACGAAGAACTGCATCGCCATGCGATTCAGAACCTGGAGCGGGCCGATGCCTTGCTTTTCGGCCGGGTGATTTATCAGCTGATGGAGACCTCATTCCGGCCGCAGGAGCAGACTGAGGCGGAGCAAGCGCCTGATTCGATAGACCCCTTCGCCCGCGCGATCAACGCGGCCAAGAAGTACGTCGTGTCGAGCACCCTGCAGCAGGTCGATTGGAATGCGCAACTCCTGCGCGGGGATTTGGGGAAGGCCGTCCAGCAGCTCAAACAGGAGCCTGGTAAGGGGCTGTTCGTCGGTGGGGTGCAGCTCCCGTTGGCGCTGGCCGAGCTGGGCTTGATCGACGAGTACGAGTTCGTGGTGCACCCCCGGATCGCTGGCCACGGGCCGACCTTGCTCGCGGGGCTGTCTCGGCATGTGGACTTGCAGCTTGTGGACCGGCTGGAACTCAGCTCGGGAGCGGTGGCGATGCGGTATGTGCCGCACAGATAGGCAACCGTTCCACCCAGTAGCTGGCTTGCGCCAAATCACGTCTCGCTGGCGTACCTTCGCATGTAGTCTCGGGCGGGAGCCAACGGAAGCAGCTAGGCCGCGTCTATATTTTTAATGAACAACTAGCTTGAAACCCAATCTAGTTCCACTGCTAGATCGGGATAACGCTGTGGCTGCTTGCGACCAGGATTGAGGTTTTACCTGCCACAGTGCAGGCGAAAATGACTTGGCTGCACACAAGAACACTCGGTCCTGCGAATTCTAAATTGGCTGTTCATATGAGTTTTTCCAGCAAAGACAAACAGTTGCTCGGCACTGGCCCTTCGGCTGTTGCCAAAGTAGCCCATGCGTGTGCTGCGTCGCGCCTTGTACTCAAGACTGCTTGGCATGCAAATCAAAGAGATCAAACCGCGATAAGTCTTGCATTGGATGATTGCCTGGAGGTCGATTCGACCTTATTCACCGATGCTGAGCTGAGTGCAGCAATCAAACACGTGTCGCAATGCACTGCCTGCCTCCAGTGGAGAAAATCGGAGCTGGAACCAGAACGATATGAATGGATAAAAAGGTCTCAAGCGTACTGTTGTACCGAGATGTTTGACGCCGTGCATGGTGCCAAAGCCGGCTTCGCAATGAGGTATGGCTTGATGGGCCCAGAGAATCAGCCGTGTTGGTGGGTCGAACCGAGCAGCACTGTCATCCGTTATTGCCCTTGGTGTGGTTCATCTTTGGCTTACCGTCCACCAGATGTGCCCGCTGCCACAGGCGCGGCATAGTTTTTCCATTGAGAGGGCTTATCCCGGCAAGCCGGACCAAGCCTCCCATGCGCTTTCGAAAGTCACCCTATGCAAGCTCAAGCCGAAGCTCAAATCATAGAAGCAGAAGAGCGCCTGCGCACCGCGATGCTTCATTCAGATGTGGGTGTTTTAGATGAACTCATTTCGCCTGACCTGCTGTTTACTACCCACCAAGGTCAGTTGATCAGCAAGCAGGAAGATCTTCAAACGCACCGTTCGGGCGCAATCCGCTTTCATGAACTTAGCGCTTCAGAAATGCAAGTGTGCATGCACGATTCGTTTGCAATCGTCTCAGTTCGCATGAAGACCGCCGGGCAGTACCTCGGATCTGAGTTCTCGCAATTGCTTCGCTACACGAGGGTTTGGCACAAACAGCCATCAAGCCAGTGGCGCGTGGTTGGAGGTCACATCAGTGCAGTTCAGGAATAGTAGTCGTGCCTCGTCTGTTGTCGCCTGTGCCCCCTACGGCTGACTGTTTGATTGAGGCCACGTGCAGATCGGCATCCGCCCGGCTTCACTGTGCGTGCCCGCCTGGTTGCTCGCTCGACAAGGTAGTCTTGTGCTTGGCACGTCCCGCGCGTTGGTCCGGGCGTTAGGCGTTCCCTCTTTTCAGAACGCCATTGAATGCTCCGGCCGGTCTGGCCACAGGCGTACGTTCAAATATGAGAAGAACACCGCATGAATTGCCGTTGCTGTCGTACCTGTTTGTGGTAGCGGGCATCGACGACGCATTGGGCGAGTTGCTTGAATGGCCCCGATGAGCCCTAAGCCGACGGTGGACGAAACTATCCCAAAGCTGCCGTTGACTCATTACCCGTTGGCTTGCCCTCCAAACGGTGCTGTTTCAGTGCCCGGTGCCTGACTACTGGCAAGCTATAGTTTTGCTGAGTTGATGCTTGCCGGGTTTGGCGGAAATTTTATGCCCGTGCTTTTGCACAGCGCACTGACCGCAAGTTCAAGCTGCAAGCCGCTTCCAGGAGGAATCAGTGTCCAGAATATCCCGCACGGTCCAGTTTATCCCGCAGGTTTTGCGGGATCCATTACGTTGGGCATCTGGAATAACCGGCCGTAGACAAGAGGTAATCTAGTGTTGAGATCCCAGTATCTTCTGCTACTGGCCTTCCTGGCGGCGCCGTCTTTCGCAGCGCCCTCCGACGCCCTTGCCCAGTGGGTACCCAATGGTTGGAAAGTCATCACCAACAACGCAGGAGACCTGAACCGCGACGGAATTGACGACGTGGTGCTTGTCGTTGAAGAAACCAATCCTGCCAATTTCAAGAAGAAGCCAGAGGGGTCTCTGGGACCGAACATCCTCAATTTGAATCCACGCCGTCTCATCATTCTCCTGCGGTCATCCAGCGGGCTGAAAGAAGTCCTACGCAGGGATGATCTGCTCCCTAGCGAGAATGCTGAAGACATGGATTGCTTGGCGGATCCACTCGCGAACGGTGGTGTATCGATTGCGAGAGGCAATCTCGTCATCGAATTGCAAGACTGGCGAAGCTGCGGCAGCTATGGCGTGGTGAACGAAAAGTTCACTTTCGGCACTCAAGGCACTCGGTTTCAACTTATTGGTTATGACCGCTCCGAGTCCTCCCGTAGCACTGGCGAAAGATCCGAGTACAGCACCAACTATCTGACGGGCAAGAAGAAGATTACGACGGGATTGAATGACTTTAGGGACTTCAAGGCAGAGGTGTCTTGGAAGAGGCTTCCGTCCAAGAGGGCTTTCTTCTTGAACGAAATCTTCCTCCATTGCGACGCAGCTGATCCAGCGCAAAAGGACAATTGGTGTCAGTAGCCATGCTCCATATGCCCAACCCATCGGTCAACACGGACGCTGCGCGATGAAGCCGCGCAGCGCCGGTTAACTCGAACGTTGAGCGTCCGCTTTCAGCCGCCCCATTGGCCGCTCCCGGCCGGCAGCCGTCGTTCGCTCAAGACCCCACCCCCCGCATCCCCGCCAACCCCGGCATCGCCTCCCGCATCCCCTCCAAAAACAACCGCAACCGCGCCGGATAAAACCGCGCATGTGGGTACACCAGGTACACCGGCAGCGGTGCGGCTTGCCAGGTGGGCACCAGGTGCAGCAAGTCGCCTGTGCGCAAGTCTGCATCTACGATCCACGCCGATGAAATGCACGCGCCCAGGCCGGCCAGCGTGGCGCTGCGCAGGGCGTACAGGCTGTCGGTGGCCAGGCGGGGATTGATGGGGAAGGTGCTGGTTTCGCCGCTGTGCTGGTAGGTGAGAGTCACGTCGCGCTGGTAGAAAGTGCTGAGCGCGAGCCAGGGCAGGTCCTTCAAATCCTGAGCGTGCTGCGGCATGCGGCGGCCCGCCATCAGCTGCGGCGATGCCAGCACAATGCGGGGCACCTCAGCCAGGCGGATGGCGACGACGGATGGGTCTTGGACCGCGCCGACCTGGATCGCGCAGTCGATGCCCTCGGCGATGAAGTCGGGGCGGCGGTCGTGCAGCATCCATTCCACCGACACGTCGAGGTAGCGGCGCAGGTAGTCCATCAGCGGCGGGATGAGCTGGTTTTGCCCAAACGCGTGGGGCGCCAGCACGCGCAAGGTGCCGCGGGGCGTGTCGGCCGTGCCGCGGAGGTCGTCTTCCATGGTGCGCCAGTCGTCCAGCAGGGCCTTGGCGTGGGAGAAGCAGCGCTCGCCGTCTTCCGTCAACTTCATCACGTGGGTGGAGCGCTGCAGCAGCTTGATGCCCAGGGTGCGCTCCAGTGCCTGCAGGCGGCGGCTCACGGTGGGCTGGCTGGTGCCCATCTGCTGCGCGGCGGCCGACAGGCTGCCTGCCTGCACGATGCGGATGAAGGTCTGCATCAGCTCAATGCGGTCGGCGCCGGGTGGCAGGGCGATGGTCATGCGTGAAGCGTATAACAAATCTGCAACCCAGCCCACTACCCAGCGTGCGCTTGACTGAGAACAATCACTGATTCTTTGGCTGAACAGGTGTTGATGCGATGTCTTCCATTCAAAAGGTGCATGCAAACAACGCGATGGGCGTGGCCCCGGCGTTGCCTGCCGAGCGGGCGGTGAGCGTGCCGCTGTTGCTGCTGCTGGCCACCACGGCGGGGCTGAGCGTGGCGTCGCTGTACTACAGCCAGCCCATACTGGGCGTGCTGGGGCCGGACATGCAGGCGGACAGCCGTGTGGTGGGCCTGGTGCCCACGCTCACGCAGCTGGGGTATGCGCTGGGCATCTTGCTGCTGGCGCCGCTGGGCGACCGGTATGACCGGCGCCGCATCATCGTCATCAAGTCGGTGGCGCTGATGCTGGCCCTGCTGCTGAGCGGCCTGGCGCCCGGGATGGGCGCGCTGTTGGCAGCCAGCCTGGCCGTGGGCTTGGCGGCCACGGTGGCGCAAGACGTGGTGCCCGCCGCCGCCACGCTGGCCCCGGCCGCGCAGCGCGGGCGCATGGTGGGCACGGTGATGACGGGGTTGTTGCTGGGCATTTTGCTGTCGCGCGTGGTCAGCGGCTTTGTGGCGCAGCAGTGGGGCTGGCGCACGGTGTATGTGTCGGCGGCGGTGGCGATTGCGCTGCTGACCGTGGCGGTGTGGCGCGGCCTGCCGCGCTTTGTGCCCACCACGCAGCTCGGTTATGGCGCGCTGATCGGTTCGATGGTGGCGCTGTGGCGCCAGCACAGTGCGCTGCGCCGGGCGGCCTGGGCGCAGGGATTGCTGGCCGTGGGCTTCAGCGCGTTCTGGTCCACGCTGGCGGTGATGCTGCACAGCCAGTTCCAACTGGGTACGGCAGCAGCGGGGGCGTTTGGCCTGGCGGGCGCAGCGGGCGCCTTGGCTGCACCGCTGGCCGGGCGCCTGGCCGACAAGCGCGGGCCCGAGGTGGTGACTCGCTATGGCGCCGGATTGGCGGCGGCATCGTTTGCCGCGATGGCGCTGGCGCCCTTGCTGCCCGCCCAGGCGCAGCTGGCGTTGATCGTGGTGAGTGCCATCGGCTTCGACTTCGGCGTGCAGGCCACGCTGGTGGCGCACCAGACCATCGTGTATGGCATCGACCCTGCTGCGCGCAGCCGGCTCAATGCGCTGCTGTTCACGGGCATGTTCATCGGCATGTCGGCCGGTGCGGCGCTGGGCAGCCTGGCGCTGGCGCAGTGGGGGTGGCTGGGCGTGGTGGCGCTGGCCACGGTGGGTTCGCTGGCGGCGCTGGGGGTGCGGATGGCGGGGCGGGCACGCTGATTTTTGGATAAAAAGTGCTTCTACCGCTTGCTGGGTGGGTGCTAGAAGCTATCAAAAAAAGAGCGGCTATGGAGCCGCTCTTTTGTTGTGCCGCGCCCTGCTGGCCAAGCGGTCCGTGGCCTCAGCCATCAGGCCTTTTTCACCTCAATGTGGTACAGCCCCCAGGGGCACAGGCCAAAGCGCTCCTTCACCGGCTTGTCCTTGAAGGCGGGCAGCACATCCGCGTCGTACACGGCCCACTGCGGGCCTAGGCCGCCCAGGGCCATGGGCTGGCCGTCGATGTGGGTGGCAATGATCATGCGGTAGGCCTGCACGTCGGCCATGCTGATGGTCACGTTGTAGCCATCCACCGCGCGCAGCACCAGCTGCACGGAGCTGCCTGCGGCCACGCCCGCAGCGGCCAGCACGGTGGTGAGCAGGGGGCCCTTGAGCGTGTGGGGCTTGCTGTCGTATTCCAGCGTGGGCTTGATGGTGACGGCGGCCATGCGCTGCAGCGCAGCGGCGTCGAGCGCGTGGGCGTTGGCAAACTGGATGCCGTGTTTGCCCATCATCTGGTCGATGGTGGGGTCCAGCTCGCCGCGGTTGGGTTGGGTGATGGCGCCGCTGATGGTGAGCAGGGCAGGGTTGGCGGATGCCGCTGCCGGCGGGGCGGCGTGGCCGCTGGTGGCGGTCCACAGGCCTGCCAGGCCAACGCTGGCGGCGACAAAGTTGCGTTTGTTCATCATGGCTCCTCGTTCAAATCAGGCGCGCATGGTAAGCGCAAGGTTGCGAGGTGCCACGCAAAAAATGGCAGGCGCCCGGGTGGGGCGTGCCCAACCTTCTGCAGCCAGGGTGCTTGCCGCCCCACGCCAGCGACCTCGCGCGGGTCGCACCACAATCGGGTCATATGACCTCTTCCTCGACGATGCTGCGGCTGATCAGCCTGGCGGCCTTTTGCAGCATGGCCTCCATGCGTGTGTGCGACCCAATGCTGGTCGCCCTGTCCCTTGAATACCAGATCACCACGGGCGATGCCTCGGCGGTGATTGCGGCGTTTGCCGTGGCCTATGGCGTGCTGCAGCTGGTGTATGGCCCGCTGGGTGACCGGGTGGGCAAGGTGCGCGTGATCATCGGTGCCACGGCGGCGTGTGCGGTGTTCAGCGCCATGACGGCGCTGGCACAAAGCTTCAGCCTGTTGGTGGTGGCGCGTGCGGCCATGGGGGCGGCGGCGGCCGGGATCATTCCGCTGTCGATGGCGTGGATTGGCGATGAGGTGGCCTACGAGCAGCGGCAAGAGACCCTGGCGCGTCTGATGGTGGCCACGGTGACCGGGATGATGGCGGGCCAGTGGTTTGGCGGCTTTGCCACCGAAACGCTGGGCTGGCGTGCGGCGCTGGGTGTGCTGGCCGTGCTGTTCTTCACGGCGGCCATGCTGCTGCTGCGCCACGCGCGCGCCAGCGGGGCGCTGCGCCCGGTGGTGGTGCCGGGCGCACCGGCGTTCTCGCTGGCCAACTACCTCGCGGGCACCATGGCGCTGCTGCGCATTCCTCGTGTGCGCTGGGTGCTCACAGTGGTCACGATTGAGGGCGCGCTCGCGTTTGGCACGCTGGCCTTTGTGCCCGCGCGCATGGTGGACGGGTTTGGCCTGTCGGCCTCGGCCGCTGGCGGCGTGATGGTGCTGTATGGCGTGGGCGGGCTGATCTACAGCGTGTTCGCGCGGCGCTGGCTGGCGGCGCTGGGCGAGCGGGGGCTGGCCGTGCTGGGCGCCAGCTTCATTGCCATCGGCCTGCTCTCGCTGGCGTGGGCGCCTGCGGCGGGTTGGGCCATGCTGGGCTGCTTTTTGGCGGGCATCGGCTTTTACATGCTGCACAACACGCTGCAGGTGCAGGCCACGCAGATGGCGCCCCAGGCCCGGGGCACGGCGGTGACGCTGTTTGCGTGCCTGCTGTTTTTGGGGCAGTCCACGGGCGTGCTGATGGTGGCTTTCAGTGTGGACCGTGGCTGGCTGCCGCCCGTGTTCTCGGTGGCGGCGGTGGGCATTTTTGCGCTGGGCCTGCTGATCTCGCGCCAGGTGCAGCCGCGCGGGGCTGTGGCGGCAGGCGCCTGACCTTCTCAGGTGGCGTGCCTGTCAGCCCCGCGCCTCGTACCAGCCCTTGCTGCGGTTGACCACGGCCACCACCAGCAGCATCACGGGTACCTCGATCAACACGCCCACTACGGTGGCCAGCGCTGCGCCGGAGTGAAAGCCAAACAGGCTGATCGCCGTGGCCACGGCCAGCTCGAAGAAGTTGGACGCGCCGATCAGCGCTGACGGGCAGGCAATGCTGTGCTTTTCGCCCACGGCGCGGTTCAGGCCATAGGCCAGGGCGGAGTTGAACAGCACCTGGATGAGGATGGGTACGGCCAGCAGGGCGATGACCAGCGGTTGCTGCAGGATGGCCTCGCCCTGGAACGCGAACAGCAGCACCAGCGTGGCCAGCAGTGCGGCAATGGACCAGGGGCCGGTGCGGGCGACTGCGGCTGCAAAGAATGCTTCGCCCCGGCGCAGCAGCCGCTTGCGCAGCCATTGCGCAATCACCACCGGGATCAGTATGTAGAGCACCACCGAGGTGAGCAGCGTGTCCCATGGCACGGTGATGGCCGACAGGCCCAGCAAAAAGGCCACCAGGGGCGCAAACGCCACGATCATGATGCTGTCGTTGAGCGCCACTTGTGACAGCGTGAAGAGCGGGTCGCCGCCCGTTAGGCGGCTCCACACAAACACCATGGCCGTGCAGGGTGCGGCGGCCAGCAAGATGAGCCCTGCGATGTAACTGTCGAGCTGGTCGGCAGGCAGGTACGGCGCAAACCAGTGGCGGATAAACAGCCAGCCCAGCAGCGCCATCGAAAACGGTTTGACCAGCCAGTTCACAAACAGCGTCACGCCAATGCCGCGCATGTGCTGGCGCACCTCAGCCAGCGCGCCAAAGTCCACCTTCAGCAGCATGGGGATGATCATCACCCAGATGAGCAGGCCCACCGGCAGGTTGACGCGCGCGACTTCCATCGCGCCCACGGCGCGGGCCGCACCTGGGAACCATTGCCCCAGCGCAATGCCCGCGACGATGCACAGCAGCACCCAGACGGTGAGGTAACGCTCGAACACCGCCATGCCGGCGGCCGGGGAAGGGGGCTGGGCGCTGGCAGGTCCGGTCTGTGAGGGGCTTGGTCGCATGGTCATTTTTTCAATGCGCAGGCAGTTCGCGGGCCGTGGATTGCAGTGCGGTGGCGGCCAGCTTTTCGTCGGGCAGGTTCACCAGCAGCTCCAGGCGGCGCTGGATGGCGTGCAGGGTTTTGCGGAAGGCCTCGGCCTTGTCGGCGTCCGAGCCATCTCCCGCTGATGGGTCGACATAACCCCAGTGCGCCGTCGCCGGGTGCCCGGGCCAGAAGGGGCAGACCTCGCCCGCTGCGTTGTCGCAGACGGTGATGATCAGGTCCATGTGCGGCGCGCCGGGGGCGGCAAACTCGTCCCAGTTTTTGCTGCGCAGTCCTTCTGTGGGGATGCCGGCCTGTGCCAGCACTTGCAGGCCCAGCGGGTGGGGCTGCTGGTGCTCACGCGGGCTGCTGCCGGCCGAGTAGGCCTTGAAGCTGCCCTGGCCCATGGCGTTGAGCAGGGCTTCGGCCAGGATGCTGCGGGCGGAGTTGTGCGTGCACAGAAACAGCACGTTCAAAGGGGGGCGTGGGTCGCTCATTGCCGGCTCCGTGCGGGTCAGCAGCACTTGTTGGCGCTGGTGGCTTTGGGGCCGCAGCATGCGGCCTGGGCAGGAGCTGCGGCAAGGGCTTGTGCCGATGGGGCACCGGTAGGGCAGCAGGCAGCCGCCGCAACGGATGGCGCCGCCGCTTCGTTGAACACGGGGATGTTGCCCAGCGTGTGGAAGTGCTCCCACGCCACGCCCTGCGGGTCGGTGATCCAGTGTTTGTCGCTGCGGGCGTAGCAGCAGGTGGTGGCGCCTTCATCGAGCAGCGCCATGTCGGCGCCTTCAGCACGGGCTTTCAGCTCCGCCAGCTCATCGGCCTCATCGACCTGGAAACCCAGGTGGTCCACGCCGGGCTTGTCGCCACGGGTGGAGATGGCGAAGTTCACGCGCGGATCTTCGAGCATCCATTTGGCGTAGTCGCCCTCGACGCGCGCAGGCTCGGCCGCGAACAGCTTGGAATAGAACGCGATGCTCCTGGCGAGGTCATCGACATGCATGTGGACGTGGAATCGCTTCATGGTGGTTTCCTTTCGGCTGGGGGTCGCGGGGGTGGGGTTGTCGGCGGGTGCTGGGTCAGCACTTGCAGGCGGCGGTGGCTTCGTCGGTCGCGCACGCGGCGCCCTGGCAGCAGTTCTCGGTCAGGTAGGCCAGCAGATCGTTCATGGTGGCAAACGATGCGCGGTAGATCAGGTTGCGGCCCTGGCGCTCCTGGCTGACCAGCCCGGCGCGGGTCAGCTCCTTGAGGTGGAAAGAGAGCGTGTTGGGCGCAATGCCCAACTGCTCGGCCACGGCACCGGGTGTGAGCCCGTCCTGGCCTGCCACCACCAGGGCGCGGAACACGCGAAGGCGCGCTTCCTGGGCGAGGGCGGCGAGGGATTGAATGACATCGGCTTCTTGCATGCTTCGATAATACAACAAACGTTGAAATATGGAAGTGCCCAAACGAACTGCAGCGAACGATTCCGTGAAAAATTGAGTCTAAATGGGCTCTGGCGCTTATTGGGATTGCGCAATAAGCTATAAAAATAATAGCGATTGAAGAGGGGCTACCACGCGCTTCATAACCAGGCGATCTAATCACCCGATTTTTCAATCGTTTGTGAACTTACGATCTGCCACTACAGTCGCCCATCCCAACCGACCCAACCCTGACCGTGCGGCAGCGGCCACGACCCATGGCTACGCCGCGCCACAGCATTTCATGATCGACTTACGGGGTATTACCCAAACCTACCAGGGCGCACAAGGCCCGGTCGAGGCCCTGCGCGGCATCGACCTGCACATCAATCCGGGCGAAGTGTTCGGCATCATCGGCAAGAGCGGCGCGGGCAAAAGCTCGCTGGTGCGCGTCATCAACCTGCTCAACCGGCCCACCCAGGGCCAGGTTTTCGTCGATGGCCGCGACCTCACGCAACTGAACGACGCTCAATTGCGCGAGGCCCGCCGCGAAATCGGCATGGTCTTCCAGCACTTCAACCTGCTGTCGTCGCGCACCGTGTTCGACAACGCCGCGCTGCCGCTGGAGCTGGCCGGCATGAGCAAAGCCGCCATCCGCGAACGCGTGAACCCGCTGCTGGAACTCGTGGGCCTGTCGGCCCTGGCCGATCGTTACCCCGCGCAGATCAGCGGCGGGCAAAAGCAGCGTGTGGGCATTGCGCGCGCGCTGGCGAGCCGGCCCAAGGTGCTGCTGAGCGACGAAGCCACGTCGGCGCTGGACCCGGAAACCACGCGCTCCATCCTCGACCTGCTGCGCCAGGTCAACCGCGAGCTGGGCCTCACAGTGGTGCTCATCACGCACCAGATGCAGGTCATCAAGCAGGTGGCCGACCGCGTGGCGGTGATTGAGGCGGGCCGCATCGTGGAGCAGGGCCGCGTGCTGGAGGTCTTCACCCGGCCGCAGCAGACCATCACCAAGAGCCTGATCGACGAGATCCTGCCGCAAGAGCTGCCCGCCAGCGTGCTCGGCCATGTGCGCAAGCTCGCAGGCCAACTCAGCACGGGCCGCACCGGCCAGCTGCTGCGCCTGTCGTACGCGGGGGACAGCGCCTACCAGCCCATCCTGTCGCAGCTGATCCGCGAATTCGGCGTGGACATGAGCATCCTGCACGGCCAAGTGGACGAGATCCAGGACGAAACCTTTGGCTCGCTGGCGGTGTACGCCAGCGGCGAGGCCGAGCGCCTGCGGGGCGCCGTGGCGCACCTGCGTGCGGGTGGCGTCGAGGTCGAAGAAGTGGCTGTGGCGCCTTGAGGATGGCCTGCATAACTCCCTGCGGTCTGTGATAGCGCGGCCTCGGGCGGTCTACTGCGTTGCTTTTCTTGCCAATAGCCGGGCTATTGGCTGCAAAAAGACGCCTTGTAGCCCCTCCCGATCCGCACTCTCACCGCCTCGCGAGGGTTATGCAGGCCATCCTTAAGAAAGAAAAGAAATCATGTTCAACCACTTCACCCCAGCCATGCTGGAACTCTTTGCGTCGTCGCTGTGGGAAACGCTCATCATGGTCGGCATCTCCGGCCTGGTGGGCGGTCTGCTGGGCGTGCCGCTCGGCGTGTTCCTGCGCCTGACCGACCACGGCGGTGTGCTCGAAAACGGACCCGTCAACAAGCTCGTGGGCTGGCTGGTCAACGCCGTGCGTTCCACGCCTTTCATCATCCTGCTGGTGGCCATCATCCCGTTCACGCGGTTGATCACCGGCTCGTCCATCGGCACCGCAGCCGCCGTGGTGCCGCTGACGCTGGCCGCCGCGCCCTTCGTGGCCCGCCTGGTCGAAGCCGCCCTGCGTGAGGTGGACCACGGCCTCGTTGAAGCCGCACAGGCCATGGGCGCCACCACCAGCCAGATCGTCTGGAAGGTGCTGCTGCCCGAGGCGCTGCCCGGCATCGTCGCCGGCCTGACCATCACGTTCGTGAGCCTCACCGGCTACTCCGCCATGGCCGGGGCGATTGGCGGCGGCGGCCTGGGCGATCTGGGTATCCGCTACGGCTACCAGCGCTTTCTGCCCGAGATCATGCTGGCCGTGGTGCTGGTGCTGATCTTCTTTGTGCAGGCCGTGCAGAGCCTGGGCGACTGGGCGGTGCGCAGGCTGAGCCACCGTTGAGTAAGGGTGGTTCCATCACGGGATGGAGGGGCAGGGCGCTTTCCTCTCAGCCCGGCACGCGGTAGTGGTAGCCGTACGCTGTCTTGAACCCCATCGATTCATACAGCCGCAGCGCTGGCGCATTCTGCGCACGCACTTGCAGATAAGCCGTTGTCGCGCCGGCTTCGGCCGCCCAGTGCAGCAGCGCCTCCACCAGTGCCCGTCCGCGCCCACCGCCCCGGTGGTCGGGCGCCACCGCCAGGTCGTACAGGCCGACGGCGCCGCGCTCTAGCACTGCCAGCCCAAAGCCCACGGCCTGGCCCTGCACGTCTTGCAACGCAAACGCAGCGGGGTGGGCAATGGCCTGGAGCATGCCGCGGTGCAATCCGCGGTGGTGCAGCGCCACACCGTTGGCAGCCGCAAACCCGTCGAGCCACGCATCGGACGCAGCCGTGTGGACCACCGTGCTGCCATCGGGCTTGGCTGCGGCCCCCAGGGACAACGGCCGGTGCAAAACGAGTGAGGGATCAAAGTGCTGGTAGCCCGCGTCGGCCAGCGCCTTGTCCGCATCGGGCGGCGCCAGCGGCGACAGCCGAAACACCGCCGGCAGACCGTGCCGCGCATACAGCGCCGTGGCCGCGTCGAGCACACCGTCAAACGGTGCACCCGGCAGCAACGCGTTGACCGAGTTGGCGCGCTTGGTGTAGCCCCCCGACAGCCGGAACACCCAGCCCCGGTGAAACACCGTCTGCCGCGCCGGCCAGGCGTTGAAGGCGCGCTCTTCCAGGGCGCGGATGACTGCGGTGGGGGCGGCGAGGGTGGTGTCTGTCATGCGGCGTTATACCAACGGGAGGGGCGTTGGCGCCTCATGCGTGTGGCACCGGCTGGGGCTTCGCGCCGACTACTATTTTTGCTGGTTGCTACATAAATAATAGCTACAAGTGCTTATTTAATAAGCGCTAGAGGCCTTTTTTGTTCGTATTCAACTCTGGAGAGGGCCTGTACGGTGTCCCGCAAGATGCCCAGGCGCTCGCTTGCGCGGAACCCCTCACTCGGTCGTGATCTTGTGGTCCACCACCAGCTTTGCAAACCGTGCCGTGTCGCCGGCAATCTGCTCGGCCATCTGAGCGGGCGTGTTGCCGATGGGTTCGGCGCCGATGTCCTGCATGCGCTTCTTGAAGTCGGGTGACAGGATCACCTTGACCATCTCGGCGTTGAGTTTGGCCACCACGTCGGCGGGTGTGCGTGCGGGGGCCAGCACGCCAAACCAGGTGCCGATGTCAAAGCCCGCAAAGCCGCTTTCCTGCAGCGTGGGCACGTCGGGCAGCGACGACGACCGCTTGGCCGTGGTGACGGCCAGCGCGCGCAGCTTGCCGGCCTTGATGTGCGGCAGCACGGGCGTGATGGTGTCGAACGACATCGACACCTGCCCGCCCAGCAGGTCGGTGGTGAGCGGCCCGCTGCCCTTGTAGGGCACGTGCAGCAACGGCTGGCCGATGGTGGTGGAAAACTGCGTGCCGATCAGGTGCTGCGCGGTGCCTGCACCGTTGGAACCGTAGGAGAACTTGTCGGGCGCTGCCTTGATCAGGGCCACGAGTTCCTTCACATCCTTGGCGGGCGTGGTGACGCTCACGGCCAGCACATTGGGCACCAGCGCCACGGTGGTGATGGGCGCAAAGCTCTTTTGAAAGTCGTAGTTGAGCTTCTTGTAGACGCTCGTGGCAATCGTGTGGTGCACCGCGCCCATCAGCAGCGTGTAGCCGTCGGCGGGTGCCTTGGCCACGTAGTCGGCGCCGATGGTGGCGCCCGCGCCGCCGCGGTTTTCCACGATCACGGGCTGGCCCAGGGCCGTGCTCAGCTTCTCACCCAGCGCTCGCGCCAGCACGTCGGTGGTGCCGCCCGCAGCAAACGGCACGACGATGGTGACGGGCTTGGCGGGCCAGGCCTGCGCGTGGGCGGCCGTGCCGGACAGCAGGCAGGCGGCTGCGGCAACGACCGCCAGGGCCATCAGGTGGTGGCGGCGCACAGGCTGCGCAATGCAACGGTGTTGGGTGGTAAGGCGGTTCATGGTTTGTCTCCAGAGGGGTTTTGATGCGGCGGGTGCACGGTCTTTGCGGCCTTGTTGTTGTGCCCGCCGTTGAGCACGCGCCCGCCTGGGCTGGGCGCGGGCTTGCAGCGTGTGACGTCAGGCGGCCTTGCGTGCCGCCTGTGTGCCGCTGACCAGCGCACACACGGCGTCGGTCACCTGGGCCGTGGTGGCCGTGCCGCCCAGGTCGCGCGTGTGCAGTGCGGGGTTTGCGGTGACCTGTTCGATGGCCTGCATCACGGCGCGTGCGGCTGCGGTTTCGCCCAGGTGCTCCAGCAGCATCACCACCGACCAGAAGGTGCCAATGGGGTTGGCCAGGCCCTTGCCCATGATGTCGAACGCGGAGCCGTGGATGGGCTCGAACATGCTGGGGTAGCGGCGCTCGGGGTCGATGTTGCCGGTGGGGGCAATGCCCAGGCTGCCGGCCAGCGCGGCGGCCAGGTCCGAGAGGATGTCGGCGTGCAGGTTGGTGGCGACGATGGTGTCGAGCGTGGCGGGGCGGTTGACCATGCGGGCGGTGGCGGCGTCCACCAGTTCCTTGTCCCACGTCACGTCGGGGAACTCGGCAGACACCTGCGCGGCGATCTCGTCCCACATCACCATCGCATGGCGCTGGGCGTTGCTCTTGGTGATGACGCTGAGTTGCTTGCGGGGGCGCGATTGCGCCAGGCGGAAGGCGTAGCGCAGGATGCGCTCCACGCCCACGCGGGTCATGATGGACACATCGGTGGCTGCCTCGATCGGGTGGCCCTGGTGCACGCGGCCACCTACGCCGGAGTATTCGCCCTCGGAGTTTTCGCGCACGATGACCCAGTCCAGGTCTTGGGGCGTGCAGCGTTTGAGCGGTGCGTCAATGCCCGGCAGGATGCGCGTGGGCCGCACGTTGGCGTACTGGTCGAAGCCCTGGCAGATCTTCAGGCGCAGGCCCCACAGCGTGATGTGGTCGGGGATGTCCGGGTCGCCGGCCGAGCCGAACAGGATGGCGTCCTTGCCGCGCAGGGCATCCAGGCCATCGGCCGGCATCATCACGCCGTGGGCGCGGTACCAGTCGCCGCCCCAGCCAAAGTTTTCAAACTCGAACTGCAGGTCCGCATGGTGCGCGGCCAGGGCTTCGAGGACGCGTTGGCCGGCGGGAATCACTTCCTTGCCGATGCCGTCTCCGGGGATGGTGGCGATGGTGTAGGTGGTCATGGGATGTAGCGTTGAAACGCGGTGAGGGGGTGGTGGAACGGGAGGTGGTGGAGTGGAACTGTAGGCCTGGACGCAGCGCCGCAACGGCGATAAAGTGAATGCATCGTTAACTTGCAGTTAAGACCCAATCGATGAGTTCCAGCACCATCCAGCCCGCCGAACTGGGCTTTTTCTCGACCCTGGCTGCCAGCCCCAGCCTGAGCGCCGCCGGGCGCGAGATGGGCGTCTCCACCGCAGCCGTCAGCAAGCACCTGGCGCAGATGGAGCGGCGCCTGGGCGTGGTGCTGGTCAACCGGTCCACGCGCCGTATGAGCCTCACGCCCGAGGGCGAGCTGCTGCTGGAGCACGCGCGCCGCATCCTGCGCGAGATCGATGCGCTCGATGAACTCATCGTGCAGTCCAAGGCCAGCCCCAAGGGCCTGCTGCGCGTGAACGCGACGCTGGGCTTTGGCCGCACGCACATTGCGCCGGTGATCTCCGACTTTGTGCGGCTGTACCCCGAAGTCGATGTGCAGTTGCCGCTGTCGGTGCACCCGCCGCCGATCACCGACGACGCCTACGACGTGTGCGTGCGTTTTGGCGAGCCGCCCGATGGCCGCGTGATTGCCCGGCGCATAGCCCCCAACCGGCGCGTGTTGTGCGCCGCGCCGGCCTACCTGGAGCGCCACGGCCGCCCCCGCGTGCCGCGCGACCTCATGGAGCACCGGTGCATCGGCATTCGCCAGGGCGACGAGGCTTATGGCCTGTGGCGCCTGACCACCGGGCGCGGCAGCAAGGCGCACACCGAGTCCATCAAGATCGCCGGCAACCTGACCACGAACGACGGCGAGATCGCCGTGTTGTGGGCGCTGCAGGGCCACGGCATCGTGATGCGCGCGGAGTGGGATGTGAACCGGCATCTGGCGCAGGGGCTGCTCGAGCCCGTGCTGCCGCAGTACCAGACGCCCGCCGCCGACATCTACGCGGTGTACCCGCAGCGGCACCAGTTCTCGACGCGGGTGCAGACCTTTGTGACTTTTCTGGCCGCGTCGCTGGCCCAGTCGGGCGCGCTGGCGGGTGTGGATACCGCGCAGGACGCGCGCGCTGCGAAGCGTTCCTGATCGGGCTCGGAGGCCGGTAAGGGGCACCGCATTTGCTTCAGCATGCCATGGCGCGTTAGCGACTTAGCGACGTGGCCGTGCGGCGGATGGTCTTCGCAGTTCGCTGCGCGGCGGCTCTTCAGATCAACCCGAGAGCCGCACCAACAGCAGCCCGCCGCACACCAGCATCGCCGACACCATGCGCGCCGGGCCCATGCGCTCCTTGAGCAGCGAGGTCGAGATCAGCGCCACCAGCAGCACGCTGGTCTCGCGCAGCGCCGAGACCGCGCCCATGGGTGCCCGCGCCAGCGCCCACACCGCAATCCAGTACGCCCCCATCTGCATCGAGCCCGCTGCGGCGCAGCGCCACAGCATGGGGCGGTTCACGCAAAAGGTGCGGGGCCCTTTCCAGCACAGCACGATGAGGGCGGTGGCAATACCGTCGCCCAGCGTAAGCACCACCGCAAAGCCAATGGCCGACTGTGCCTGCCGCGCGCCCAGCGCGTCCACCACCGTGTAAGCCGCAATCAGCACGCCCGTCAGCAGTGCGTAGCCGACCGCCTTGCGCTGGCTGCGCTGGGTGGGACTGGCGCCTCCGCTGCGGATGAGCGCAAGCGACAACACCCCCGCGCACAAACAGCTGACGCCCCACAGCGCGCCAGCGCTCGGCCATTCGCCCGCAAATACCGCCGCGCCAGCCATCACCAGCAGCGGCGCCGAGCCGCGGGCAATGGGGTACACCTGGCCCATGTCGCCGTGGTTGTAGGCCACCGGCAGGGCAAAGTGGTATGCCGTGTGCACCACGATTGAGAGGCCCAGCAACGGCCAGCTGGCCGCGGCGGGCAAGTCGACCCAAGGCAGCACCAGCAGCGACAACCCGCTGCCCATCAGCGTGGTGATAGCCATCGCGGTGATGCGGTCGCCGCCCACCTTGATGGCGCTGTTCCAGCCCGCGTTGAGTGCGGCCGACAGCAGCACGATGAAGAAAACGTCGTTGGAAAGCATGGCAAACAGGGCGTTTTTGAGTTGCCCGGATCATGTTTTTGGCTCAGACATCTGTAAAGTTGAATTCAATGACGATTGAACTCAGGATTACTGATGCGAAACCTCAACCTGGACCAGGTTCAGACCCTCATTGCCATTGCCGACCTGGGCACCCTTGCGGCGGCGGCGCAAGCGCTGCACCTGGCACCGCCCACGGTCAGCCTGCACATCAGTGAACTGGAGTCGCGCCTGGGCGCATCGCTGGTGGTGCGGGGCCGGCGCCAGGCCAGCCTGACGCCCGCGGGCCAGGCGCTGGTGGATGGCGGGCGCCGATTGCTGGCGGGGGCTGACGAGGTGGTGGAACAAGTGCGCCGGCGCGCCCAGGCCCTCGAAGGCATGGTGCGCCTGGCCACCACGGCAGGCGTGAGCGCGGGGCTGCTGCCGCAGCTGCTGGACCTGCTGGCCCGCCAAAGCCCGGGGGTGGATGTGAAACTGGACGTCCTCAACTCTGCCGAGGCGATGGCGCGGCTGCGCGCCGGCACGCTCGACCTGGCCATCGTCGCGCTGCCGCAGGCATCCGGCAGTGGCGTGTGGGTGGACCGCTGGCGCAGCGACCCGATGGTGGCGCTGGTTCCCGCTGCGTGGGATGCGCCAGCAGAGGCCACGCCGCAGTGGCTGGCCGATCAGCGCTGGATGTCGTTCGGCCCGGCCACGCAGATGTACCGGCTGATTGCCGGCTGGTTCGCGCAGGCGGGCCTGAACCCGCGCCCGCGCATGGAGCTGAACCACCCGCTGGCGCTGCGCAGCCTGGTGGCGGCGGGCCAAGGCGTGGCGGTGTTGCCGCTGGAGCAACCGGAGCTGCCGGGCCTGGCGGACGCGCGGGACCTTGCGGGGCTGCAGGTGTGTCCGCTCAGCCCGGCGTTGCTGCGTGAACTGGGCCTGGCGCGGCGCTCGCCGGAGACGGACGACCCGGCGATTGCGGCGGTGCGGCGCGCGTTGGAATCGTTTGCCACGCCGCGGTGAGGCCCGGGCTGTAGCACCCGCAGCAGCCGCTGCGGTGTGGGGTGCTGGGGGCGGGCTTTGACAGCGTTGCGGAGGCAGGTACCGCGCTGCAAGCGGCTGGCTCAGGGGACGGGCGGCAGCGGGCGTCTCGGCGTTGCCGACGGATCCTGCATCTGATCCTCTGCAATGAATTGCGGGAGCCGTCGGTACAGCTCTGCTTTCGCCGCTTCGTGGTCGGGGAACACATCCTTCCAGCGCGTCTTGAAGGCCATCCGGCTCCCGTCGATTTCGGTCTCGTAGTGGATGCCGATGACAAAACCCGCCGCAGCGGGGGCGACGTGCAGGTCGTGTTGGAAGCCGTCTTTGCTCACGACGATGGCCACGGGAGGCGTGCTGAATGCGGGGTACTCGCGTGCGTAACGTTTGTCCAGCTGACCCTGCCAGAAGAGGTAGATGGCAAAGCAGCCGAAGAAGGCCACCATCAGCAGCAATATCCGCCATTCCAGCAGGCCGATGCCTAGCGCCAGCAGCGCTGCGGGCACCAGGCAGCCGGACAGCGTGATGAAGCCGTCCTTGTGGACCAGCGGCAGGATCCACGCGAGGTTGATGAGCACGAGCGCCGCGCCAAATTGCAGGATGTGCGCAAGGTTGTCGGTCACAGGTGCCTGCAAAAGAAGGTGGTGCCGCACATCGCGCCGTCGGGCATGAGGGCGTAGTCGGGCACGATGCCCACGCGCTGCCAGCCGGCGCGTTCGTACAAGCGTTCGGCGTCGCCGCCGGTCACGGTGTCGAGCACCAATACGGTCTTGCTCTCGGTGCGTGCGGCGTTGTCCACCGCGGCCATCAGGCGCTGGGCCACGCCCTGGCGGCGGGCGCTGCGGTGCACCAGCATCTTGGCCACGTCGGCGCGGTGGGGCTGGTTGTCGGGCATGGCGGTGATGAGCTGCACGGTGCCCACGATGCGGCCACCGGTGTCCTCGGCCACCAACAGCACGCGGTCGTTGCGGCCCACGCCATCGGCCACGCCGCGCCAGAACGCCAGGGCCTTGTCGCGCGGCAGCGGCCACATGAAGCTGACCGAGGCGCCGCCCTGTACGCAATCGATCAGCACGTCGGCCAGGGCATCGACGCTGGCGGCGGCCTCGTTGGCGCCGAGGCGGCGGATGGTGATGGGGGAGGAGGTCGTGGCGGCGCTGGCCGTGGTCGTTGCCGTCGTGGTGATCATGGTTTTCTCCGGGCGGCGGGGGCTGTGGGCGCGGGCGCGGCGAAGCGGTGGGGCGCCATGCCCACCGTGGTCAGCGCCACCAGATAGCGCGCCGGCTCGCTGCCGGGGTTGTGGAACACGATGGGCTGGTGCAACTGCATGGCCAGGCAGTCGCCCGCGTGCAGCGGCCAGGTGGTGTCGCCCACGGTCAGGTTCATGCGCCCCTCCATCAGCCACACCTGCTGGTGAATGTCGGCGTCGTGCACGGCGGAGTCCAGGGCCACGCGCTTGCCGGGCGGGAACACCACCTCCACCAGCTGCAGCGGCGAAGGCGCGGGAGGCGACAGCCGGCGGCGCACATAACCCGAGGCCGGGTCTTGCCACTGCGGCTGGTCGGCGGCGCGGATACAGGGGGAGGGCGGCGCGGTGCTGTCGCCGGCCGCGCTGTCTTCAAAAAACGAGGCCAGCGCCACGCTCAAGCCAATGGCGAGTTTGTCGAGCACCGCGGCGGTGGGGCTGCTCTGGCCGCGCTCGATCAGCGAGATGTTGGACCGGCTGACACCGCTGCGTTCCGCCAGGGTGTCGAGCGAGTAGCCGCGGGCGTCGCGCAGTTCGCGCAATCGCTGGGCAATGCGGATGTGGATGTCCATGTCGGCAGTTTAATGGAAATTGTGTCCATAAAACTGGAAATTATCAGAGACCCAGGGCGCCTCAACGGGTGGCGGGCACACGGTCATTGGGAGGAGCCGTATCAGTTCAAAAGGCTTTGCTATGATTTATATAGCTATAAATGCAATAGGAACAAGCGCTGGGCCCCGTTTTTACTTCAATTTTGGCCACTGCGCCCACCTGGCAGTGCCCACATGGCGATTCTGATAGTGTGTACACAGAGCATTTCACCAAACGCCGCGTATCGCCCACTGGAGACAACCCATGGCCCTGCCTTTTCACACCCTCGACGCCGACCTGTTCGCCCGGGCCCAGCCCTTGCTGGACGAGGAGTGGCTGGCCCGCGACCCCGATCTGGCCCCGGTGCTGCCCACGGTACTGGCCCGCAATGTGGGGCAGGACTGGCACAAGGCCGGCACGTTTCGCCACCACCTGGTGGGCGTGGCGCGCTCGCTCACCCTGTGGCAGCAGCCGCGGGACGTGCGTCTGCTCGGGCTGCTGCACAGCGTGTATGGCAATGCGTTTGTGGACCTGGTGAAGTTCGACCCCGCCAAGGAGCGGGCCCGGGTGCGCGAGATCGCGGGCGAGTCGGCCGAGCACCTGGTGTACCTGTTCTGCACCCAGTCGCGCACGCAGTTTGTGCAGAAGGTGCTGGCCGGGGCGCTCGAGAGCGACGGCAGCCTGGTGCTCGACAAGGACGGCGCCCCGCATGTCCTCACGCCCTATGAAGTGGCGGCTTTCATCATCGTGAGCATGGCCGACACCATCGAGCAATGGTTCAGCTGGCAGGACGACATCTTCTCGCGCTTTCCAGCCGTGCAGCATCGGCCGCAGCCCGTGCACTGGGCGGCATCGCTGTGGCCCGGGCCAATGCGGCCGAGCGGGCGCATGGTCTCGCAGATCAACGGCCTGGGGCTGGCACTGCAGCACCCGGGCTTGAAGGGACTGCTGCCCACGCCGCCGGTGTTTGCCCACTGCACACAACCACTGGCCGCCGCGGATGAGGCGGCCGCCACATCGCTGTACTGGTCGGTGATCCAGCAAGACCAGCCCCTGGTGGACCTGGACGTGGCGACGGGCGTGCTGGAAAGCGCCGTGCGCCACAACCCCTGGGTGGGCGAGCCGCAGATGGTGCTGGCGCAGCTGTACCTGTCGGCTGGCCGCAGGGACGACGCGCGGGCCGCGGCATCCAGTGCGCTGCAGCTGTTCAGCGCCTGGGGCAGTTCATGGGACAAGCGCGTGCAGTGGGATGCCTGGGTGGCGTGGACGCGCATCCTGCTACAGGGCGCGACGGTCGAAGGCACGTGGCCGGAGCGCCTCGATAGGCTCAACAACGTGGCGCTTCGGACTTAAAGCGGCGGGAGAAGAAAGAAAAAAAAGCGGCTTTGTTATGCGAATGGGTTGTAACGACATGAAAACTTAGTCGTTCCGGTTTTATCGGGGAAACCCTAGGATGTCAGTCATCTCTCAACGAAAGGTTTTCCCCGTGAACAAGCGCTCGCTGCTCCAGACCACTTTGGCCCTCGCTCTCGCTGCCGGCTTTTCGACCGGCGCCATGGCGCAAGACAAACCCATCAAGGTGGGGGTGACCGGTGGCCCCCATGCGCAGATCTTCGAGCAGGTCAAGAAGGTTGCCGAGAAGGACGGCCTCAAGATCCAGATCATTGAGTTCAGTGACTACGTGCAGCCTAACGCGGCCCTGGCCGCCGGCGACCTGGATGCCAACAGCTACCAGCACAAGCCCTACCTCGACGCGCAGATCGCCGACCGCGGCTACAAGTTTGCGCCCGTGGGCTACACCGTCAACTTCCCCATCGGCCTGTATTCCAAGAAGGTTAAGAAGCTCGAAGACCTGAAGGAAGGCGCCAAGTTCGGCATCCCCAACGACCCTACCAACGGCGGCCGCGTGCTGCTGGTGCTGCAGGACAAGGGCCTCATCAAGCTGCGTGACGGCGCCGGCCTCAAGGCCACGCCGCTTGACGTGGTGAGCAACCCCAAGAAGATCAAGTTTGTGGAGCTTGATGCCGCCCAGCTGCCGCGTTCGCTCGATGATCTCGACGCCTCGGCCATCAATACCAACTTTGCGCTTTCGGCCGGCCTGAACCCTGGCAAGGACGCCATCGCGCAAGAAAACGCCAAGAGCCCCTACGTCAACCTGATCGCCGTGCGCGACGCCGACAAGGACAAGCCCTGGGTCGCCAAGCTGGTGAAGGCCTACCACTCGGAAGAAGTCAAGAAGTTCATCCAGACCGAATTCAAGGGCTCGGTGCTGCCAGGCTTTTGAGGGCCTTGAAGCCCGGAGAGCCTCTTCGGGTTTGAACGGAAGAAGGGTGGGCGGCCGCCGGTGCAGCGCGCCACGGTGCCGCCCGGCCACCGCCTGCCGGGCCACCCCTGAAGGAGTCCGCGCATGGCGCATTTCGACACCATCGTCATCGGGCTGGGCGCTGTCGGCGCGGCCACGCTGTACCAACTGGCGCGCCGTGGAGCCCATGTGCTGGGGCTGGACCAGTTCCAGCCGCCACACAGCCTGGGCTCCTCGCACGGGCAGACCCGCATCACGCGCCTGGCCGTTGGGGAGGGCGACGAGTACGTGCCCCTGGTGCGCCGCTCGCACGAGATATGGCAAGAGCTGGAGGCCGTCACCGGCCAATCGATCTACACCCGCACGCACGGCCTGGTGCTCGGGCCGCGCGATGGCATGGCCCTGCGCGAAGGCAAGCCCGATGACTTCGTGCGCCGCACCATCGCGATTGCGCAGCGCCACGGCATTGCCCATGAGGTGCTGGACACGGCCGACCTGCGCCGACGCTACCCGCAGTTTCGGCTGAACGACCACGAGTTTGCGTACTGGGAGCGTGATGCGGGATTCGTGCGGCCCGAGGCCGCCATCAGTTCCCAGCTGCAGCAGGCGCAGGTGCACGGAGCGGCGGTGCAGACCCAGGCGCGGGTGACCGGCCTGGCGCGCGAAGGGGAGCATTGGCGCGTGGTCACCACCCAGGGGATCTACAGCGCTGAGCAGGTGGTGCTGGCGGCCGGGCCCTGGTTGCCCGGTTTGCTCGGGCGGGAGCTGCAGCATGCCTGGGCGCCCAAGCTGGCCGTTTACCGCCAGGTGATGTTCTGGTTCGACGTGGGCACAGCCACGCCGTCGTTCGAGCCTGGGGCGTTTCCCGTTTTCATCTGGACTTTTCGCGACGGGCCGGACGACTCGATCTATGGGTTTCGGGCGGCGGATGCGGGTGCACCAGCCTTCAAGGTGGCAACGGCCCAGTACCTTGAAACGACGACGCCCCACAGCGTGGACCGCACCGTGGCCGATGGAGAGCGGGACGCCATGCTGCACCGCCATGTGCTGCCGCGCTTTCACGTCCCGACAGCCCGCTGCACCGATGCGCGCGCGTGCCTGTACACCGTGACACCCGACCATGGCTTTGTGGTGGACCGCTTGCCCGGCTGGCCGGGCGTGCACGTGGCCTCGGCCTGCTCGGGCCACGGTTTTAAACACTCGGCCGCGGTGGGCGAAGCACTGGCGCAGCAGGTGATCGACCTGCCGGAGCGCCTTGATCTGCGGCCCTTCGGCCACGCACTCCACGGGCTGGCATCGAGTCCGCCGTGTGATCTGCCTTAAAGATGTTTTGGTTTTATAGAAACCAAATTTTATTCTTTTGGGTTTTATGGGAGGCGTTCTAGAGTGGGACCCATGTTCACAGCAGCCCGCAGAGGACTGCAACAACCCCTCCCCAAAGGACCCCGCCATGTCTTCATCCATCGCTACCCAGGACGCAGCCCTCGCCCCCGAACTGGAATCCGCCCGCTCGGTCGCTCTGGCGTCCGGCCTGCCCTATGCGGGCGGGGTTTCGCCCGCCGTGGCGTGGAAGCTCATGTCCGCCAGCGAAGCCGTGCTGGTGGACGTGCGCTCGGCCGAAGAGATGAAATTTGTCGGCCAGGTACCCGACAGCCTGCACGTGCCGTGGGCCACGGGCACCGCGCTGCAGCGCAACCCACGCTTCGTGCGCGAGCTGGAGGCGCGCCTGGCCCCACACGGCGGCAAAGACGCCACGGTGCTGCTGCTGTGCCGCAGCGGCAAACGTTCGGCCCTGGCGGCCGAAGCCGCAGCCAAGGCGGGCTTCACCCAGGTGTTCAACGTGCTGGAAGGTTTTGAGGGCGAGATCGACGCACGCCAGCAGCGCGGCGGCTCCGACGGCTGGCGCTTTCACGGCCTGCCCTGGGTGCAGGACTGAACTGGCTCCCTGCCCGGCGGTGTGCCCGCGGCCGATTCCCCACCCCTGACCCACGCTTTGAGTACCTCCATGGCCGTCTTCGACATCGAACCCATCGTGCAATCGCTGCACGCCGTGCGCCGCGACTGGCGCAGCCTGCAAAAACGCTCGCAGGAGCCCGGCGGGCGCGAGTTCCCCTCGCGCGATGCGCTGGCCGACATCGTGGACAAGCTCAAGGGCGTGCTGTTCCCCATGCGCCTGGGCCCACCCGACCTGCGCCAGGAGAGCGAAGATTTTTACGTCGGCCACACGCTGGACGCCGCGCTGCATGCGCTGCTGGCCCAGGTGCGGCTGGAGCTGCACTACGTGCTGCGCCACCAGCCGGTGGAAGAACAGAACATCGAAAAGCGGGCTGTGCAGGCGGCCCGCACGTTCGCTGCGGCGCTGCCCGACATCCGCAGCCTGCTCGACAGCGACGTGCTCGCGGCCTACCACGGCGACCCGGCGGCACGCAGCGTGGACGAGGTGCTGCTGTGCTACCCCGGCATCCTGGCCATGATCCACCACCGCCTCGCGCACAGCCTGTACCAGCTGGAGCTGCCCTTGCTGGCGCGCATCGTGGCGGAGCTGGCCCATGCCCAGACCGGCATCGACATCCACCCGGGCGCGCAGATCGGCGCGGGCTTTTTCATCGACCACGGCACGGGTGTCGTGATCGGCGAGACCGCAGTGATCGGCGAACGGGTGCGCGTGTACCAGGCGGTCACGCTGGGCGCCAAGCGCTTTCCCACCGACGAGGAGGGGCACCTGCAAAAGGGCCTGCCGCGCCACCCGGTGGTGGAGGACGACGTGGTCATCTACGCCGGCGCCACGGTGCTCGGCCGGGTGACGCTGGGGCGGGGTGCCACCATTGGCGGCAATGTCTGGATCACGCACGATGTGTCGGCCGGCGGCAACGTGACCCAGGCCCTGTCGCGCAACAACGGACACCACGACGGCCCTGCTGCAGCAGCACCCGGAGCGGCCACCGCATGAGTGATTTGCTGGTGCGCAGCTTTGGTTCGGCGGTGCGGAGCCTGCGCGAGTCGCGCGGCTGGTCGCAAGAGCAGCTGGCCGAACACGCCGACCTCAACCGCTCCTACGTGGGCGAGGTCGAGCGCGGCCGGGCGATCGCCTCGCTGGTCACGATCGACAAGCTTTCGCAGGCCCTGGGCGTGAGCAGCGCAACCTTGCTGGGGCATTGCGACGAATTGAGCAGCGCCAGTGCACTGAAAGGCCTGCCTTTGGCGGCTATAGCATGTTGAAGCGATAGCAGGAGCCTCCGACACTGGTTGGGAATCGTTTATTCACCCAACCTTCTGACACGGAGCCTCACATGACGGCAACAGTGGGCGGCACGCCCGCCCTTGGCGACAACGCAGCACGGCAACTCGCCAACGCGACCAAGACCACCGCGCAACTCTCGACCATCTCTCCGCGCTGGCTCACGCACCTGCTGCAGTGGGTGCCGGTCGAGGCAGGCATCTACCGCCTGAACCAGGTCAAGAACCCCGAGCTGATCAAGGTCACCTGCACCGCCCGCGAGGAAGAGAACCAGCTGCCCCGCACCTTCGTCGACTACGAAGAGAACCCGCGCGAGTTCTTCCTGAACGCCGTGAGCACCGTGCTCGACGTGCACACCCGCATCTCCGACCTGTACAGCAGCCCGCACGACCAGATCAAGGAACAGCTGCGCCTGACGATCGAGACGATCAAGGAGAACCAGGAGAGCGAGCTCATCAACAACCCCGACTACGGCCTGCTGGCCCAGGTGACGGAAGAGCAGCGTGTGTTCCCGCTCACGGGCGCGCCCACGCCGGACGACCTCGACGAGCTGCTCACCAAGGTCTGGAAGGAGCCCGCCTTCTTCCTGGCCCACCCGCTGGCGATTGCCGCCTTCGGCCGCGAAGCCACGCGCCGCGGCACGCCGCCGCCCACGGTGAGCCTGTTCGGCTCGCAGTTCATCACCTGGCGCGGCATTCCGCTGATCCCTTCGGACAAGGTGCCCGTGGCCGATGGCAAGAGCAAGATTTTGCTGCTGCGCGTGGGCGACAAGCGCCAGGGCGTGGTCGGCCTGTTCCAGCCCGGCCTGCCGGGCGAGCAGAGCCCCGGCCTGTCGGTGCGCTTCATGGGCATCAACAACCATGCCATCGCGTCCTACCTGATCTCGCTGTATTGCTCGCTGGCCGTGCTCACGCCCGACGCCCTGGCGGTGCTGGACGACGTGGAGATCAACAAGTACCACGACTACCCCGACACCTACAAGTAAAGCGGCCGCGTGGTGACCATTTCTTCCCCCACCCCTGCCAGCGTGCCCGCCACGCTGCAACCGCCGATCGACACGGCGCTGCTCGCCAGCCTGGCGACGGCGCTGTTCGCCGCTGCGCCCGGGGAGCAACCCCGGTTTGCCGGCCCGGCTGCAGGCCTGCCGTCCACGCCACCGGGCTCGCTGCCCGGTGCAGGGCAGGCCACGCCGCTGCCGCCTGGCGTGCAGGCGCCCGTCAACATCGCACCGGCCGGCTCGCCGCTGGTCAGCCCTGCGGGCTTCGGCCCCGGCGTGCCCGGTACGCCCATCCCGCAAGGGCTGGTGCCGGGTGCCAACCTGGTGCCCGCCTCGCCCACGCCGGTGGCATCGCTGGCGCACCGCGCGCCGGCCCTGCTGCCGCATGCGGTGGCGGGCAATGGCGTGCCCGATTCGGTGATCAGCACCTTGCCGGCCTACGAGCCGCGCTTTGGCAGCGGCGTGCTGGGCGTGCCCGAGGCAGCGCCCGCCCAGGCCGCCCCTGCGGTGGCGCAGGGCGCATCGCCGTACTACTTCCTCGGTGAGCGCCATGGCCATCCGCTGGCGGCCGACCGCGCACCCAAGCTGACCCCGCCCGACGGGCATGGCGCGGCTCCTGGCGGGCTCGACGCCCTGGCACGCCTGCCCTTCGCCGCACCCGAGGTTCCGCGCGTGGGCTCGCCCACGGCCGGCACCGGCGTGCCCAGCACCGTGCCGTCCACCGAACCCCGGTTCTACTTTGCCGACGCCGTGGTGCTGCCCGGCGGCTACACCACGCCCGGCCGTGGCTCCGCTACCGGCAATGTCCCCCAGGCCGACCGCAGCGCCCACCCGGCCTTCGACGTGCATGCGGTGCGCCGCGACTTTCCTGTGCTGCAGGAGCGGGTCAACGGCCGCCAGCTCGTCTGGTTCGACAACGCGGCCACCACGCACAAGCCGCAGTCGGTCATCGACCGCATCAGCTATTTCTACGCGCACGAGAACTCCAACATCCACCGCGCGGCGCACGAGCTGGCTGCGCGCGCGACGGATGCCTACGAAGGCGCGCGCCAGCGCGTGCAGCGCTTCATCAACGCACCCGACGTCAACGAGGTGATCTTTGTGCGCGGCACCACCGAGGCCATCAACCTGGTGGCCAAGAGCTGGGGCGCGCAGCATGTGGGCGAGGGCGACGAGATCATCGTCAGCAACCTTGAGCACCATGCCAACATCGTGCCCTGGCAGCAACTGGCGGCCGCCAAGGGCGCACGCCTGCGCGTGATCCCTGTGGATGACTCGGGCCAGGTGCTGCTCGATGAGTACCAGAAGCTGCTCAACGACCGCACCAAGATCGTCGCCGTCACCCAGGTCTCCAACGCCCTGGGCACCGTGGTGCCGGTCAAGGAGATCGTGGCGCTGGCCAAGCGGGCGGGCGCTACCACTCTGGTCGATGGCGCGCAGTCGGTCTCGCACATGCGGGTGGACGTGCAGGACCTGGGGGCCGATTTCTTCGTCTTCTCGGGGCACAAGGTCTTCGGGCCCACCGGCATCGGTGTGGTCTGGGGCAAGCGCGCCGTGCTCGAAGACATGCCGCCCTGGCAGGGCGGCGGCAACATGATTGCCGACGTGACCTTCGAGAAGACGGTGTTCCAGCCCATCCCGAACAAGTTCGAGGCCGGCACCGGAAACATCGCCGACGCCGTGGGCCTGGGCGCCGCCATCGACTATGTGAACCGGGTGGGCATCGAGAACATTGCGCGCTACGAGCACGAGCTGCTGGTCTACGGCATGCGCCACCTGGGTGCGATCCGTGGCGTGCGGCTCATCGGCACAGCCGACGACAAGGCCAGCGTGATGTCCTTCGTGCTCGCGGGTTACACCACGGAAGAGGTAGGCAAGGCGCTGAACGAGGAAGGCATTGCCGTGCGCACCGGCCACCACTGCGCCCAGCCCATCCTGCGCCGCTTTGGCGTGGAGACCACGGTGCGGCCGTCGCTGGCGTTCTACAACACCTTCGACGAGATCGACCGCCTGGTGGCGGTGGTGCAGCGCCTGGCCGGGCAGCGGCGGGCGGGGTAGGGCAGGAACCACGAAGAAAATCGCGGCCTCGCGCTTGTTCTTATTATGTTTGTTGCTATACAAAATATAGCAATTGCACTAACAAGGTTGCCAGTCCTCGGGGGCGATGCGGCCTATCATGGCAGCCGCCGTGTGCTGCATGGTCGCCCGGCGCTGCCGGCGCGCCCTGTGCAGTGCTTTCTCCGTTGTCGTTCGCTAAACAAGGAGTTTCCATGAGCATTGTTCAGATCGCCGTCGTCGTCGGCAGCCTCCGCAAGGAGTCGTTCAACCGCCAGCTGGCCACGGCCATCGAGCGGCTGGCGCCCGATGAATTCAAGTTCTCGCACATTCGCATCGATGACCTGCCCCTGTACAACCAGGACGACGATGGGCAGCAGGCTGCGTCGGTGCTGCGCCTCAAGAGCGAGGTCCAGTCGGCGCAGGGGTTGTTGTTTGTGACGCCCGAGTACAACCGTTCCATCCCGGGCGTGCTCAAGAATGCGCTGGACCATGGCTCGCGCCCCTACGGAAAAAACGCCTGGGCTGGCAAGCCGGCGGGTGTGATCGGGGCGTCGGTGGGCGCCATCGGCACGGCGCTGGCGCAGCAGCATTTGCGCAACGTGCTGGCGTATCTGGACGTGCCCACGCTGGGCCAGCCCGAAGGGTTCATCCATGCCAAGGAAGGCCTGTTCGACGCCAGCGGCAACGTGGGCGAGGGCAGCAAGAAGTTCCTGCAGGGCTGGGTGGATGCCTACGCCGCGTGGGTCAAAAAGCACATCTGAGCTTCTGATCGCTCCATGAAAAACGCCGCCTTTGCTGGGCGGCGTTTTGTTTGGCTGGCCCGATACCAGGTCAGGCTGCCTGTGCAACCTGAGGCTGATTGGCCGGCACGCTGGTGTGTGCCTGGATGTCCTTGTCAGCGCTGGCAATGGCCAGGGCCTTGGCGTCGGGGCCCATGCCCACACCTTCGGCGCGCACAAAACGCACATCGGTGATGCCAAAGAAGCCGAACACCACTTTCAAGTAGCTCTCCTGGTGTTCCATCGCCTGACCGCCTTCGCTGGACGAATACACGCCGCCACGGGTCGATGCCACGATCACCGTCTTGCCACCGGCCAGGCCCACAGGGCCCTTGTCGGTGTACTTGAACGTGCGGCCCGCCTGGGCAATGCGGTCGATCCAGGCCTTGAGCTGGCTGGGGATCGAAAAGTTGTACAGCGGAGCGCCGATCACGATCACGTCCGCCGCGAGAAACTGGTTCACCAGGGCTTCAGATAACGCGTTCTGCTGGCGTTCCGCGTCCGTCGCCGCAGCTTGGCCCGTGCGAAAACCGAGGGACTCTGCCGCCAGATGCGACGGCGCCTCGGTGGCCAGGTCCAGGTACTGGACGCGGGTGCCGGGGTGCGCCGCTTGCCACGCCGCTACCGTGCGGGCGGTCAGCTGGCGCGAGACGGATTGTTGGCCGGTAATGGCGGAGTCGATGTGAAGCAGTTGCATGGGAAGCTCCTTGGGTCTGCGTTGGGTGGTGCCACGGTGTGTGGCCATGGGATGAATTGTGGGCATCCATGCAAATGTTGATAAGGCGGTGAACTTGCGATAGATTGTTCTATCCATAGAACGATCCCTATGGGTCCCGAATGGATTGCCGGCCCTTCAGCCCGATCCACAGGTGCCTCGGGATCTACAACTCAGCGCTTCGCAACAACGTGGTTGGGCCTTCCCGCCTTGCGTCAGACCCTCCATTTGCATCACTCGCTCTCACCATGCAAGACCTCAACGACATGCTGTATTTCGCCGAAGTGGTGGAGCGGGGTGGCTTTGCCGCTGCGGGCCGCGCGCTGGGCATCCCCAAGTCCCGCCTGTCGCGGCGCGTGTCGGATCTGGAAACGCACCTGGGCGTGCGCCTTCTGCAGCGCACCACCCGCAAGCTTTCGCTGACTGAAGTGGGCGAAGCCTATCTGCGCCACTGCCAGGCCATGCGCGAGTCGGCCCAGGCTGCGGCAGACACCGTGGCCCAGGTGCAGACCGCACCGCGCGGCACCATCCGCGTGAGCTGCCCGGTGACCCTGGCGCAGACCGTGCTGGCTGAGCTGATGCCCCGGTTCCTTGCGACGTATCCCGAGGTGCGTGTGGAGATGATGGTGAGCAACCGGGCGGTGAACCTGGTGGAAGAGGGCATCGACGTCGCCCTGCGGGTGCGGCCTTCGGTGGAGGACAGCGGCAGCATGGTGGTCAAGCGGCTCGACCACGCCACGCAGATCCTGGTGGCCAGCCCCGAGCAGCTCATTCGCCAGGGCACCCCCGAGACGCTGGACGACCTGGCCCGGCTCGACAGCATCGCCATGTCGGCGCCAGACGGCCGCTCGAGCTGGAATCTGATTGGCCCTGGCGGCGTTCACCAAGTGGTGCACTACACCCCCCGCTATGTGGCCGACGACCTGCTCACGCTCAAGATCGCAGCGATGGCGGGCACGGGCATCTGCTGGATGCCGGACTACATGTGCCACGAGGAAATCCGCGCGCGCCGCCTGGTGCGGGTGCTGCCCGACTGGGCGCCGCTGCCTGCCATCGTGCACGCCGTGTTTCCGTCGCGCCGCGGCCTCTCGCCGGCAGTGCGCCGATTTCTGGACTACCTGGGCGAAGCCATGCCCGGCCGCAGCAGCCTGATCACGCGCCAAGCGCTGGAAGGGGTAGACGGCGCCGACATCTGAAAGGCCTCGTCCGGGGTCAAGAAGCGCCGTCGATCAGGTCTGCGATGCGCGCGTAGCCTGCGCGTCTTGCCTGTTGCGCTGCGTTCAGACCTTCGCGGTCTACCAGGGTGCGGTGGGCTCCCAACGCCAGGAGTTTCTCTACCGTGGCCGTGTGGCCTTGCACGGCCGCGAGCATCAATGCGGTCTTGCCTGCGCTGTCCGCAGCATCGATTCGGGCCCCTTGGCGGATGAGGCTTTCGGCTTGAACGGCGTCGCCTGCACTGGCCGCTTCGCGCAGCGCGCGCGACAACACGCCGCTGGGGCCGGCGTCAGCACTGGCGGCACGCTCGGCAACGTTGCCGCTGGCGGCGTTGCTTGCGGGGAGGTGGCGTGCACTTGGCTGGGGAGGTGCACTTGCGGTTGATGGGGTAGGGCGGCCGGTGTTGCCCGTTGCAGCCGCAGCCGGCGCTGGCGCTTGTGGCGCAACTTCGGCGCTTTGCACCGCGGCGCGTTCGCGCATTTCAGCGCGTGGGGCTGCAGGGGCCGGCGAAGGTGGAGGCCGGGTTGCGGACGACTGGTCGGCAGTCGCGGGCGGCGACGCGGCGGCAGCGGTGGCCCGGACTCCGCTGGAGGCCGGGGCGGTCTCTGCATCTGGCTTGGCGGGTACCGGCGGTTCAGTCGGTGCTGCCCCTTGTTTCGCGGCGGCCGCCCTGGGTGGAGAAGATTCTTGCGCCGCGATGGGCGCCGTACGGTTCGCCGGTTCGCGGGCTATGCGTGGCGATGCCGCAGGGGGTGCAGCGGCTGCCGGGCTCGACTCTGCGGCAGGTGCGGCCTGCGTGACTGGATCGGGCGAAGGCAAAGCTGAGGGCTCGGGCAGTGCGGCAGGGGCTGGCGCCTCGGCCCTTCGCTGGCCGTAGGCGATTTCTTGTTCTTCCGGGGAGCCACGTTCAAACTGGAGCATCAGCAAGCCGGTCAGTCCCACCACGGCGACGGTGGCCAGTGCTGAGATTTTCCAACGCGACTGATTGGCAGCGGCATGGTTCGGGGCCGGCGCAGCGGGCGCGGCAGCGGCAGCACCTGCAGCAGCCAGCATCTGAGCGTGTGCACGCACGGCATCGCGCACATGCGCGCCGGGGCGGGCATCCTCCTGTGCGCTGGCTTCGCGGTACCGCTGGGTCAGCTCGTCGTCCGGCGCACTCATGCAAACTCCTTCAGATGCTGTCGAAGGCTGGCCCGCGCATAGCGCAGGCGGCTCTTGGCAGTCTCAAAATTCACGCCTGTGGCCTGGGCGATCTCCTGCACGCTGAGGTCGCCTTCGGCCTGCAGCAAGAAGGCTTCTCTCTGATCGAACGGCAGCTGCTCCACCGCGGCGATCAGGGCGGCCGCCTGCTCGCGGGACTGCAACTGCCGCACCGGCCCAAAGCCCGAGTCGGCGGCCAACGTGTCCGCCAGGCTGCGTTCATCGTCCCCGTTCGCGTCCAGGCTGGCGTGGGGTTTCGCGGTGCGGATATGGTCCACCAGCCGGTTGCGCGCCAGCGTGAACAACCAGGTGCGGAACTTGGCGGTGGCCTGATAGCCGCCCGCGTTGCGTGCCACAGCAAACCAGACATCCTGCAGCAGGTCGTCGGCCACCGCCTGGACCTTGACGCTGCGATAGACAAACCGCCATACCGCCAGCTCGTGCCGGCCGTACAGCGTGTCAAAGGCGCCCATGTCACCCGCTGCGAAACGCTGCATCAGCGTCTCATCTGCTTCGACGGGTTCATCGGGTGATGGGGCGGTTGGCACCCGCGCATTATGCGAGGCGCCCATTCAATGGCAGGTGCAGCGCAGACCGGTGCGTTCGGCGCCGTCCGGAACCCTAGGAAGGGTCCGGCACATACGACGGGTTGTCCGATTGCGGAAAAGCGCGGGGTGTCGGCTGGCGCACGGGGTGTTCGCGGATCACGCCGGCAGCGACCAGGTTCTCGCGGCTGTCGTAGCGGATGGTGATCACTTCGTTGGGCCGTTCCTGCAGGCGCGTGAAGCTGGTGTGCGAGACGACGGAGGTCTCGCGCTGGCCATGCGCGGTGCCCAGCCGGGCGGCAGCCGCTGGGGCCGCCTTCGCCACGTTGCCGGCTGCTTGCGCGGCGATCGACGACTCTGCCTCGGAGGCTGGTGCAGGTGCGGCCGCGGCGGGCGATGCTGGAGCTGGCGCGGGCAGGGCGGGTGCCGGCGTGTCGGACAGGCGATCTGCGCTTTCGCGGAGTTCGCGCCGTTGGCGATAGGGCTCCGGCGCGACGGATGGCAAGGGCAGCGGCTGACGTTCGCGAAACAGCGCCACCCCGATCACGCCCACGTGGGCGGGCCGGCCGGTGCGGCTGGCATAGGAGTTGGCCAGACTGGAGAACTCAAACGCCGCGACCTCGCTGTTGCTCTTGCGCCAGCCGGTGATCTGGTAGCGCTCGTGCGGCGAGAACACATAGCCCGTCTGGCCCCAGGCCGCGGTTTCGCCGCTGAGCACGTTGACGCCGTCTACCGATGGCACAGCCAAAACCCGCTCTCCGATGCGGTTGTGCACTGTGACGGCGTAGCGCGAACCGGGGCGGCCAGCCACCCAGTATTCCCCCTTGGCGTAGTGCACCGGCAGCGTGGCTCCGGTGTCGCGGTCCACGATGGTGATGTCGGCCAGGCGCCCAACGGCCTGGGCGGGCAGACTGGTCAGCGCCAGCAGTGCGGTCATGGCGGCGAGTGCGGCGTGGGTGATCGCGGGGAGGGGGAATGAACCGGGTTTCATGGCAGCTCCATCAAAGTTGTTGGTGCTGAGTGAAACGAACGGGGCGGGGCAATGGGGTTGAGCGCGCGCAAAAAATCCAAAAAAAAATCTGGGAAGTGCGTGGCGAGCAGGTGCCGCAGTGGTCAGGCCGGCGCGCCGCGCGAAGAGCGGACATGCGCGAGACGCTTTCCTCTCCGCATGTTCCGGATTTCCGCGCGGCTGCGGTCGCCCAGTGCCTCGCCCCCGATCTCAGTGCGCCAGCTGGCGCATCCCCGGCAAGGGCAGGCCAATTTTGCGATGGCCCTGCGAGGTGCGCGCAGTGGCGCGGTCTGCCGCAGTGCCCTGGCTGGCGGATCCCCCAGCCACGTGGAAAAGCGCCACCAGATCAGCCAGACGTTGCGCCTGTTCGCGCAGGTTCTCTGCGGCCATGGTGCTTTCTCCCACCAGTGCGCCGTTTTGCTGCGTCATCTGGTCCAACTGCGTCACGGCGATGTTGACCTGCGAGATGCCGTCGCTCTGCTCCGCAGCGGCGGTGCTGATCTCGCTGATGATGCCGTTCACACGCTGCACGCCTTGCACGATCTCGTTCATGGTTGCGCCCGCGTTGGCCACCAGCTGGGTGCCCGAGCCCACCTTTTCGACGCTGGACTGGATCAGGGACTTGATCTCCTTGGCGGCTGCCGCGCTGCGTTGCGCGAGGCTGCGCACCTCGGTGGCCACCACCGCAAAGCCCCGCCCTTGTTCGCCAGCACGGGCCGCTTCCACTGCTGCGTTCAGCGCCAGGATGTTGGTCTGGAACGCAATGCCATCGATCACGCCAATGATGTCGGCGATCTTTTGGCTGCTGTGGTGGATGTCCTGCATGGTGCTGACTACCTGCTGCATCACCTCGCCGCCCTTGGCTGCGGTGCCCGCTGCGGTGGTGGCCAGCTGGTTGGCCTGGCGGGCCGAGTCGGCGCTCTGGCGCACGGTGGCAGTCAGCTCTTCCATGCTGGCCGCTGTTTGCTCCAGACTGCCGGCGGCCTGTTCGGTACGGCTGCCCAGGTTCTGGTTGCCGCTGCTGATGTCGTCACTGGTGGCGCGCAGTTGCGCAATGTTGTCCCGCACGGCGGAAACCAGTTCATGAAAGCGCTGCTGCATGTCCCTGACAGCCACCATCACGCTGCCGGTGTCACCCTCCCTGACGTGCACAGCGGCGGTCAGGTCGCCGCGTTGCATGGCCTGCACCACGGCGCGGACCTCGCTGGGCTCCGCGCCCAGCTCGCGGCTGATGCTGCGGGACACGGCGGCCGTGGCACCCACGCTGATCAGGACCGCCAGCAGCGTAATGGCAAGCATCACCCCCGTGAACTGGCTGGCGTCCTGGTTGGCCATCTGGCTGTTCTTGATGATGCGGGCCTCTTCGTAGTCAATGAGCGCATTGGCGCCCGCCAGCCACTGCTCGTACTGGGGCTTGGCCTGCGACCACAGCAGGGCTTCTGCGGCGGGCCGGTCGCCGGCCTGTATCAATGCGACGACCTTGCTGGTGGTTGCCACCGTGCGCGACTCGATGTCTTTGAGTGCCTGCACCATAGGCCCCACTTCGGGTGGCACGGCGGTGCCGGCTTGCAGCACCGCGTCCAGCTGCGCTGCGGACTTGGCGTAGAAATCGGCCAACAGTGCAATGGACTCGATTTCCTTCTTGCGTGCGTCCTCACTCGGGGCGAGCACCACATCCCGCACGGCAATCGACCGGTCGTGCGCAGAGCCGCGGAAGTTGATGGCCGCCCGCTGGATGACCGCGTTTTGCGAGGCGTTGGCTGTCAGGGCGCTGTCGATGCCGCGCGCAATCAATACGCTGTAGATCGACATGCCCATCAAGGCCACGATAACGAGACCGAATCCCGCCATCAGGCGGTGGCTGATTTTCCAGGTGTGCATTTGCATGTGCCTTGTGAGATAGCTGAACCAAAAAATGCGAACCAAGTCGATTGCGCTCGCGGAGTGCCCGCTGGCCTTCAAGCTTCGTTTACAGTTGGTTGCAGTATACGCATCGGTATTTATGTATACCGGTTGGTATAAATTATCGTCACGATAGTTAAGAACTTTGGGCACGTCGCATCAGGTGGTGTCCGTTAGATCATTTGGCGATTAAATTACAAGAATTAATTCGTTTGGGTTTTAAAGAGGGGCTCTCAGAATGGCCCCCTGTGACCACCACCTCCATCATCATCGTCCCTGGCTGGCGCGACTCGGGTCCCGGCCACTGGCAGAGCCTGTGGGCTGAGCGGCTTGCGCACGCCATCCGCGTGGTGCAGGACGACTGGATCACGCCCACCCGCTCCGCGTGGGTCAGCCAACTTGAGAAAACCGTGCTCGCCGCGCCCCACCCAGTCGTGATCGTGGCGCACAGCCTGGGCTGCATTGCCACCAGCCATATCGGCCCCGAAGCTGCCGCCCGGGTGTGCGGCGCACTGCTGGTGGCGCCGGCCGACCCAGAGCGCCGCGCCATCCTCAGCGACTTTGCCCCGGTGCCCTATGCGGCGCTGCCGTACCGCAGCATCGTGGTGGCCAGCAGCAATGACCCGTTTTGCCCCATCCGACTGGCCGGCGCGTATGCCCGTGCCTGGGGCAGCGAGTTTGTCCGCATGCAGAACGCAGGCCACATCAACGTCGAGTCGGGCCATGGGGAATGGCCACTGGGCTGGGCGTTGCTGCAGTCTCTGGAGGGGGAGCACGGCGGCCATGCGCAGGCGGCGGTCCGTCCGGCCGTTTCGTCCGCAGCGCTGTAGTTGCTACTATATTGATAGCTACCGGCGCTTATCTATTAAGCGCTAGGGCCCATTTTGGCTTGATTATTCGCCCTGGCGGTGGCTGTTCAAAGGTCACCAAGCTCGTCGTCTCGAACAGGCTCCATATGCCAATAGTTGATTATTTAACAAGAATATATTCTTTTGAGTTTTAAGCGCGCCTCCGCACAATCGCGTATCTCCAGCACAGACCCTCGGGCGCAGCGACCATGACCTCCTTCAAACTCAAGACCCTCCTGGCCTCCCTGGCCCTGGCCGCCAGCGGCATGGCTGCCGCCCAGAACTCGCTGCTCAACGTGTCTTACGACGTGGCGCGCGAGTTCTACAAGGACTACAACGCCGCCTTTTCCGCGCACTACAAGAAGACCACCGGCCAGGACGTAAAGATCGACCAGTCGCACGCCGGCTCCAGCGCCCAGGCGCGCGCGGTGAACGATGGCCTCGCGGCCGATGTGGTGACCATGAACACGACCACCGACGTGCAGTTCCTGGCCGACAGCGGCGTGGTCGCCAAGGACTGGGCCAAGAAATTCCCCAACGACGCATCGCCCACCACCTCGACCATGTTGTTCCTGGTGCGCAATGGCAATCCCAAGGGCATCAAGGATTGGGAAGACCTCATCAAGCCGGGCGTGCAGGTGATTGTGGTGAACCCCAAGACCGGCGGCAATGGCCGTTATGCCTATTTGGCGGCCTGGGGCGCCGTGCGTGAAAAGGGTGGCACCGAAGCCCAGGCCGCGGAGTTTGTGGGCAAGCTGTACAAAAACGTGCCGATCCTGGCCAAGGGCGGGCGTGACGCCACCGCGACCTTCCTGCAGCGCAACCAGGGCGACGTGCTGATCACGTTCGAATCCGAAGTGGTCTCGATCGACCGCGAGTTCGGCTCCGGCAAGGTCGATGCGATCTACCCGTCGGTGAGCGTGGTGGCGGAGAACCCCGTGGCCGTGGTCGAGCGCACCGTGGCCAAGAAGGGCACAGCCCAACTGGCCAAGGCTTACCTTGACTACCTGTACTCTGAAGAGGCGCAGGAAATTGCTGCCAAGCACGCCATCCGCCCCCGCTCGGAAGCCGTGCTCAAGAAGTACGCCGACACGTTCAAGCCGCTCAAGCAATTCACCGTGGCCAAGTATTTCGGCTCGCTGACCGAAGCGCAGAAGGTGCACTTCAACGACGGTGGCCAGTTCGACAAGCTGTACAGCGCCAAGTAAGCCATGACCGCTGCCACTTCTGTGGCCGCACGGGGCGCTGCTTTGGCAGCCCCCGCGCAGGCCGGGCGCCGCGCGCCCAAGCGGGTTCTGCCCGGCTTTGGGCTGACGCTGGGCTACACGCTCTTTTATCTGAGCATCATCGTGCTGATCCCGCTGTCGGCACTGATCTTCAAGACTTTCACGCTGACCTGGGAGCAATTCTGGGCGGCCATCAGCGCGCCGCGCGTGATGGCCTCGTACCGCCTCACGTTTGGCGCATCGTTCCTCGCAGCGTTGGTCAACCTGGTGTTTGGCCTGCTGATTGCCTGGGTGCTGGTGCGCTACAAGTTTCCGGGCAAGAAGATCGTCGATGCGCTGGTGGACCTGCCGTTTGCGCTGCCCACCGCCGTGGCCGGCATCTCGCTGACCGCGTTGCTCGCGGGCAATGGCTGGGTCGGGCAGATCCTGGAGCCCATGGGCATCCAGCTTGCGTTCAAGCCCGCGGGCATCGTGATCGCGCTCATCTTCATCGGCCTGCCATTTGTGGTGCGCACGGTGCAGCCCGTGCTCGAAGACGCTGAAAAAGAGCTGGAAGAAGCCGCCACCTGCCTGGGCGCCACACGCTTGCAGACCTTCACCAAGGTCATCCTGCCCTCCATCACCCCCGCGCTGCTCACCGGCTTTGCCATGGCCTTTGCGCGGGCCGTGGGGGAGTACGGCTCGGTCATCTTCATCGCCGGCAACATGCCCATGGTGTCTGAAATCACGCCGCTGATCATCATCGGCAAGCTGGAGCAGTACGACTACGCAGGTGCTACCGCGGTGGCGGTGGTGATGCTGGTCATCTCCTTCATCTTGCTGCTCATCATCAACGCGCTGCAGGCCTGGCAGCGGCGCCACGCGGGGGCTCCAGCATGAGCGGCAGCAACTCCCGAACCATCCGCCGCGCACAAGCGGGCACCACCGAGGCGCCCTGGGTGCGCTACACGCTGATCGCCATCGCACTGGCTTTCATGCTGCTGTTCCTGGTGTTGCCGCTGGCCGCCGTGTTTGCCGAGGCGCTGCGCAAGGGCTTTGGCGCGTACCTCGAAGGCCTGCGTGAACCCGATGCCTGGTCGGCCATCAAGCTCACGCTGATCACTGCGCTCATCGCCGTGCCGCTGAACCTCGTGTTTGGTGTGGCAGCGGCCTGGTGCATCGCCAAATATGAGTTCAAGGGCAAGGCGTTCCTGACGACGCTCGTGGACCTGCCGTTCTCGGTATCGCCCGTGGTGGCGGGCCTGATCTATGTGCTGATGTTCGGCGCGCAGGGCTGGTTTGGCCCTTGGCTGCAGGCGCATGACATCAAGATCATCTTTGCCGTGCCGGGCATCGTGCTGGCCACGATCTTTGTGACCTTTCCCTTCATCGCACGCGAACTGATCCCGCTGATGCAGGCGCAGGGCAACGACGAGGAGCAGGCCGCCATCGTGCTGGGCGCCACCGGCTGGCAGACCTTTTGGTACGTGACGCTGCCCAACATCAAGTGGGGCCTGCTGTATGGCGTGATCCTGTGCAACGCACGGGCCATGGGAGAGTTTGGCGCGGTGTCGGTGGTGTCGGGCCACATCCGCGGGCAGACCAACACCATCCCGCTGCACGTCGAAATTCTCTACAACGAGTACCAGTCAGTGGCTGCGTTTGCGGCGGCTTCGCTGCTGGCCTTGCTGGCCCTGGTCACGCTCGTTATCAAGACCATTGCCGAACACCGCAACGAGCAGGCGCTGAAGGCGGCTGCCACATTGCCCCCAGAGCGGCCCGCGCCGGCTGTAGTCATTGCAGCGCGCTGAAGGAAGAAGAACATGAGCATTGAAATCCGTAACGTCAGCAAGCAATTCGGCGACTTCCAGGCGCTGCGCGACGTCAGCCTGGACATCGCGTCCGGCGAACTCATCGCGCTGCTCGGCCCCTCGGGCTGCGGCAAGACCACGCTCTTGCGCATCATCGCGGGCCTGGAGACGGCCGATGTGGGTACGATCCATTTCAGCGGCGAAGACACCACCGATGTGCACGTGCGCGAGCGCAATGTGGGCTTCGTGTTCCAGCACTACGCGCTGTTTCGCCACATGACGGTGTTCGAGAACGTGGCCTTCGGCCTGCGCGTCAAGCCGCGCAGCGAACGCCCGAGCGAGGCACAGATCAAGCAGAAGGTGACCGATCTGCTCAAGCTCGTGCAGCTCGACTGGCTGGCCGACCGCTACCCCTCGCAGCTGTCGGGCGGCCAGCGCCAACGCATTGCCCTGGCCCGTGCGCTGGCGGTAGAGCCCAAGGTGCTGCTGCTGGATGAGCCGTTTGGGGCGCTGGATGCCAAGGTGCGCAAGGAACTGCGCCGCTGGCTGCGCCGCCTGCACGACGAACTGCACGTGACCAGCATCTTTGTGACCCACGACCAGGAAGAAGCACTCGAAGTGGCCGACCGCGTGGTGGTGATCAACCAGGGCCGCATCGAGCAAAGCGGTTCGCCCCAGCAGGTGTGGGACCATCCTGCGAGCCCGTTCGTCTATGGCTTTTTGGGCGACGTGAACCTGTTCCACGGCCGTGCCCATGAAGGCCTGGTGCATCTGGAGGGTATGCAGATCGACTCGCCCGAGCACGCCACGACGCAGGACACCAAGGCGTTTGCCTATGTGCGCCCACACGACCTGGATGTGCAGCGCTACTCGCCGGGTGCGGGCCTGGATGCCGAAGGACGCCCGCGCGGCATCGTCGCGCAACTGAGCCGGGCCATCGTTGTGGGCCCGATTGCACGGCTGGAACTTATTCCTTCTGACGACCACAAACCAGCGGACAATGCGTCCCCGGACCACTTGATCGAAGCGCAGATCCCTGCGCAGCAGTTCAAGGAGATGGGTTTCAAGGAGGGCGAAACGCTGGTGGTGACACCACGCCGCGCCCGCGTTTTTCTGGACCACGCCGCTGGGATTTGACTCCCCCCTGAGCCGCTTCGCGTCTTCCCCCCTGAGGGGGGACGCACCCCGGTGGACTGGCGGAGCCAGATCCACGGGGGCACTGGCGTCGGGCGATGCCGGTTGCGTGGGCAGTGCCCTGCAATAGCTATTGGATGAGGGATAAATAATGAATTGGTTGACTGCGGCTCCGCGCCGCGTGCTGGCATTAATCAGCGTGGCTTGTGTGGCGATGCTGGCGTTTGGCATGTACCTGCAGCATGTGGTGGGCCTGGAGCCTTGCCCCATGTGCATCGTGCAGCGCTACGCTCTCATTGCTGTAGCAATCTTTACAGGCCTGGCAAGCGCCAGGGCCCAAAAAGGCTGGTGGATGACCTGGGGTGTGCTGGCCCTGGTAGCCGCAGGCTTCGGCGCTTTTGTCGCAGCCCGCCAGAGCTGGCTGCAGTGGTATCCGCCCGAAGTCGCCACCTGCGGCCGCGACTTCTACGGAATGATCGAAAACTACCCCATCAGCCGTGCGATACCCATGATCTTCCGCGGTTCGGGCGACTGCGCTGCCATTGACTGGACCTTCCTGGGCGGCTCGATTGCCAATTGGTCGTTTATCTGTTTTGTGGGGTTTGGCCTCGTGCTGCTGGTGCTGCTGGTGGGCGCCTTGAAGAAGGGTGGCAGCCGGGGTGGCTCGGGGTATTCGATGGCCTAGATGGGCGCCATCGGTGCAGTGGCTTCTTGATGCCCCTCACTTTTGATCGAACATACAAAAGGCGCTCCGTGGAGCGCCTTTTGCATTTCTAAATGGGGCCCCGACCCGCGTGGTCTAAGAACCTGTTCACGATCTCCCAGGGGTCGCGCAGCGGTCTTGGCGGGTGGGATTCAAGGCGCGGTGCGCAGTGGATAGCTCGGCTATCCCCAAGCGCCGCAACGCCGCAGACCGCCCGCAAAGACCACTGCCCGAAGGGTTGGAGCGAAATCGGGCGGTTGGACGCCCCGGCTGCTTGCATGGGCATGAGCCCATGCGGCGCACCCGAAGCATCCACTCATCCCGATTGCGCTCCAACGCGACCCCTGCGAGATCGTGAACAGGTTCTAAGCCGCCCCGAGCCTTCAGTTCAAAGGCTTCTCTTCAGAGGGCACGGGGGCGGCCTCGTCCGGGATCTTTGGGGTGTCAGAGGCATGGTGCTCCATCGGGGTTTTCTTCCCCGGCTGGGGTGTCTTGTCGGCACCGGGAGCGATCTCCTCGTTGTTGTGCTTCTTGGCTTGCTGAACTTTTTTGTCGTGCGCAATGTTGCGGGGGTCGGTCATCTTTGTGCTTTCAGTGGTGAGCACGCATGGTTGACCGGGAACACAGTGACCTGGGTAGGACAACGGGACGTTGCCGTGCAGTGTCGCTTTCGCTTTCGCCTTCGCCCTCGCGGTCACGCTGGCGGGCAGCGGCGGCCCGTGCAGCGCGCGTTGCCGCCGTGCGTCTCCGTCCAGTTAGCCGCCATCTGCCGGAAAGGGGAAAAGCACTCCCTCTGCCCCATCCACCCACGCCGGCAGCTTGCGCATCACGCTCTCGAACAGGCTGCTGGCTTGCCACTGTGCCAGCCAGTTTTGCAGATGTGGCCAGGGTTGGGTATCCCACCATAGGGCGTCGATGGCTGCAAACTGCCGAACAAAGGGTGCGGTGGCCATATCTGCCAGCGCCGGGTTCCCGCCAAAAAGGAAGGGCGAACGCGTCAGCCGCGCCTCCAGACCTTGCAGCCATTTCGCGGCCTGTGTGCGGGCCAGAGCTGCGTCAGCTTCGGGGTAGCGGTCCGGGTATTTGCTGCGGTCCAGTGCCTGCTTGAAAGGACCGTCGCATTCGGCAATCAGCGCCAGCATGGTCTCTACATCGCCATCGCTGGGGGTCAGCCAGCCGGCGGGGTCGTGTCTGCCCAATGCCCACAGCATGATGTCCAGGCTTTGCTCCAGCACCTGCCCATCCGGCAACACCAGCACGGGCACGGTGGCCTTGGGCGAGGCCCGCAGCAAGCCTTGTGGCTTGTTCCTCAGCACGACCTCACGCAACTCGCACACCTGGCCGCTGACCGCCAGGGCCAACCGGGCGCGCATCGCGTAGGGGCAGCGGCGAAAGGAATAGAGGATGGGTAGGGCGCTCATGCCGGCCCGTCCCCGCCGCCTCCACCTCCGCCACGGTCGTCCTCGGCGGGAGGGCGCACTGGCCGGCCAGGTTGCTTTGCACCGATGTGTTCCTCGCCGCGCTGGGTGGCCAGGTCCATCTGGCGTTGCCGCTCCGCCAGCGCGCGTTCCTGCTCAGGTGTGCGTGTGCCGTGGCAATAAGGGCAGCTCACGCCCCGCACATAGTGTGGCGAAGCAAGCTCGGCCTCGCCCAGCGGCATACGGCAAGAGCGGCACAGCTGGTGGTGGCCGCGCACGAGGCCGTGGCCCACCGACACGCGTTCGTCGAACACGAAGCAGTCGCCGTGCCAGCGGCTGGCTTCCTCGGGCACGGTTTCCAGGTATTTGAGGATGCCGCCTTCAAGATGGAAGACCTCTTCGAAGCCCTGCGATTTGAGGAGGGCGGTGGATTTTTCGCAGCGAATGCCGCCGGTGCAGAACATCGCCACGCGCGGCTTGCCGGCCAGCACGCCGCCGGGCTGCGATTGCTCGGCGACCCAGGCCGGAAACTCGGCAAAGCTTTGGGTGTGCGGGTTCACCGCGCGCTCAAAGGTGCCGATGCCCACTTCGTAGTCATTGCGCGTGTCCACCACCACTACGCCCGGGTCGTCAATGAGGGCGTTCCAGTCCTCGGGCTTGACGTAGGTGCCCGCGTTGCGCGCGGGGTTCAGGCCCGGCACGCCCAGGGTGACGATCTCGCGCTTGAGCCGCACCCGCATCCGATAGAACGGCATGCGTTCGGCGCGCGCCTCCTTGTGCTGCAGGGCCGCAAAACGCGCGTCGCTGCGCAGCCAGGCCAGCACGGCATGCACGGCCTCGGGTTCGCCCGCGATGGTGCCGTTGATGCCTTCAGGCGCCAGCAGCAGCATGCCGCGCACGCCACGGGCGTCGCACAGGGACTGCAAGGGCTCGCGCAGTTCTGCAAAGTCCGGCAGGTCCACGAACTGGTAAAGGGCGGCGGTGAGGAAGGAGGGCGTGACCGAGTGCACAAAAAGACGGGACAGGCAGGAACAGAGGGTCGATGATAGCGGTCACTTTTGGTTACGATCATCGGTCGCCAACGCTGCATCAAGGTGGTTTTATGGGCAAGGAATCCACAGTCAACCTGTTTCGCCGGCTGGAGCAGCTCAATGGCATCGGTGCAGCGCTGTCGCGCGAGCGGGACATCGACCGGCTGCTTGAGAACATCCTGGAGGCCGCCAAGGCCATCACCGGCGCCGATGGCGGCACCCTTTACAGCGTGACCGAGGACGGCGCAGCGCTCAAGTTCGAGATCCTGCGCACGGACTCGCTGGGCATCCGGCTCGGTGGCACTACGGGCAAGCCGATTGATTTCCCGAACCTGCCGCTGCGCCATCCCGATGGCACGCCCAATGACTCGCTGGTGGCCGCGCACGCCGCCATCCACGACCGCACGGTCAACATCGCCGACGCCTACCGCGCCGAGGGTTTCGACTTCTCGGGCACGCGCACCTTCGATGCGCGCACGGGCTACCGTTCGCAGTCCTTCCTCACCGTGCCGATGCGGAACCACGACCATGAACTGATCGGCGTCCTGCAGCTCATCAACCCGCACGACCCGGCGACGGGCGCGGTCACAACGTTTTCGGAGGCCGACCAGAGCCTGGCCGAGTCGCTCGCGTCACAGGCTGCGATTGCGCTCACCAACCGCCTGCTCATCACCCAGCTCGAGCGGCTGTTCGAATCGTTCGTGAACCTCATCAACCTGGCCATCGATGAAAAATCGCCCTACACCGGGGGCCACTGCCAGCGCGTGCCGGCGCTGACCATGATGCTGGCCGAAGCCGTGGACGCCACCACCGAGGGCCCCCTGGCAGGCTTCAGCATGACCGACCGCGACCGGTATGAATTGAAGATGGCCGGCCTGCTGCACGACTGCGGAAAGATCACCACGCCTGTGCACGTGGTGGACAAGGCCACCAAGCTGCAGACCCTCTACGACCGCATTGGCCTGGTAGACACGCGCTTCGAGGTGCTCAAGCGCGATGCCGAGCTGGCCGCGCTGCGCCGCCAGCTCGCCCTGCGGCCGGTGGTGGATGCACGGGCCGAAGGGCAGGAGCTGCAAGCCCTGCAGCACGAGATCCATGCGCTGGAAGAGGACCGCGAATTTCTGCGTGGCTGCAACACAGGCTCCGAATCCATGCGGCCCGAGGACCAGCAACGTGTGCGCGACATCGGCGCCATGCGCCACTGGCGCAATCCGCAAGGCGTGCAGACGAGCTTTCTGACCGCCGAGGAGGTCGAGAACCTCACCATCCGCGCCGGCACCCTGAACCAGGCCGAGCGCGACACCATCAACTACCACATCGTTGCCACCATCAAGATGCTGGAGACACTGCCCTGGCCCCGCCACCTGAAGAACGTGCCCGAGTACGCCGGCGGACACCACGAGCGCATGGACGGCAAGGGCTATCCGCGCGGCCTCACGCGCGAACAGATGTCGCTGCAGGCCCGCATGATGGGCATCGCCGACATCTTTGAAGCGCTGACGGCGGCAGACCGGCCCTACAAGAGCGGCATGACCTTGTCGCAGGCGCTGGCCATCATGCGCCGCATGCGGGACAACGGGCACATCGATCCGGACCTGTTCGAGGTGTTTGTGCGCGAAGGCGTGCACCTGCGGTACGGCAACGAGTTCCTGGATGCGGAACAGGTGGATGCGGTGGACATGGCGGCGCTGGGATTCGCCTAGGAGCCTGCGCGGCAGAAGGCATCGAAGCGAAACGCGCGAAAACCGAGGATCGTGTGGTGCTGCCGACAAGCCCAGGGTGGGCGCCTGGGAGCAGTAGGTAGCACTGCAGGAGACCGGTTTCTCGCGCGTTGCAGCCGATGGTCCTTCTGCCGCGCAGGCTCCTAGCCACGCGGGGTGGCCTCTTGGCGCGCTAGCGCTGCCCATGTTGGAGGCGGAGGCGATGCTTCCGTCACTCCCCTGTTGGTCCTCAACTGCAGCGGGTTGAAATCTTTAGCTGCGCGCAGGCCGTTTGCAAGGTCGCCGTGGCTTTGCGGCGGCGAATTCTCGGGGTCCACCGTATCGGGCCAGTGTTATGGTTCAGGTGCTATTAAATTAATAGCTATAAGTGCTTACTGATCAAGCGCTGAAGCCTGATTTATCTTGAAATTAGGCATGCCCGAGCCGCCCTGGTCTTTCAACCAGTCGCTGAACGCCGCCATCGCCCCCGTGGCCGGGCGCGATTGCAGGCGGGTGAGCCAGTACGCCCCTTGGTGCAGCTGCTGCGCAAAGGGCTGGACCAGCCGCCCCTGCTGCAGCTCGCGCGTGAACATGCTCACCGGCAGCAGTGCCATGCCTGCGCCCTGGGCGGCCGCTTCGGCCAGCGTCAGCGACGAGTCGAACACGGCGCCGCGCACCACCGGGCAGGGCGCACCGGCGGCCTCGAACCACGCGGCCCATTCGTCGGTGCGGTAGCTGCGCAGGAGCGGCTGGCGCGCCAGGTCCGCGGGGGTGCGCAGGCCGTGGGCCAGTGCGGGGGCGCACATCACGGACAAGGGCGCGTCCATGATGCGTTCGGCGTGTGTGCCATGCCAGGCACCGTCGCCAAAGCGGATCGCGTAGTCCAGCCCTTCGCCGGCCATGTCCACGCGGTTGTTGTGCGTGAGCAGGCGCAGGTCCACAAACGGGCAGGCGGCTTGAAAGTCCCGCAGCCGCGGCAGCAGCCAGCCGACGGCAAAGGTGCCCACCGCGCCCACGGTCAGCACCTCGCGCGGGCGGGTGTCGCCCAGTTTTTCCAGCGCGCGGGCGATGTTGGCAAAGGATTCCACCACCACCGGCAGCAGGGCCTGGCCCTCGTCCGTCAACGCCAGCCCACGTGGCAGGCGGCGAAACAAGGGCTTGCCCAGGCGCTCTTCGAGCTTGCGGATGTGCTGGCTCACGGCGGTCTGCGTCACGTGCAGTTCTGCGGCCGCACGCGTGAGGTTGAGGTGGCGCGCCGAGGCCTCGAAGGCGCGCAGGGCATTGAGCGGCAAGTGCATGAGGGCCTAGTTTTTCTTGGGTCTAGGGTTGATTATTGTCGATAGTGCGTTGGCTGTTCGGTCGGTATCGTTGCGTCCATTCTGTTCATCCTCAAAGGTAATTCATGTTTCGACGCAACTTCGTGGCCGCCCTTGGCCTGATCCCTCTGGCCGCCATGGCCCAGGCTAGCCCGCAGAAAAACAGTGGGGCTGCTGCCCTGCCCGACACCGGCTGGCTGGAAGCCCTGGCCCGCATCGAAGCCAGCGTGGGCGGTCGCGTCGGTGTGGCCGTGCTGGACACGCACACCGGCCGGCAGATCGCGCACCGGGGTGGCGAGCGCTTTCCCATGGCCAGTACCTTCAAGCTTCTGCTCGCCGCGCAGACCCTGCGCCGCGTTGACCAGGGCCAGGACAAGCTGGACCGCCGCATCACCTACGCCAAGAAGGATCTGGTGACTTACTCACCCGTGACCGAGCCGCATGCGGACGGCGCCGGCCTCACGGTGGAAGAACTTTGCGCGGGCACCATGACCCTGAGCGATAACACCGCCGCCAACTTGCTGCTGGCCAGCAATGGCGGCCCGGCCGCGCTCACGGCCTATGTGCGCTCGCTGGGCGACAGCATCACCCGACTGGACCGCAACGAGCCCGCGCTCAACGAAGCCAAGCCCGGCGACCCGCGCGACACCACCACGCCTCAGGCCATGGTGCACTGCATCCAGGTGCTGGCGCTGGGCGACGCGCTGTCGCCGGCCTCGCGCGAGAAGCTTCAGGGTTGGCTGCTGGCCAACAAAACGGGCGACAAGCGCTTGCGCGCGCGCCTGCCCGAGGGCTGGAAGGCGGGTGAGAAGACCGGCACCGCATCGCGCGGCACCAGTAATGATGCGGGCGTGTTCTGGCCGCCCGGGCGCAAACCCGTCGTGGTGAGCTGCTACCTGACCGGTGGAGAGGCGCCACCCGAGCAGCGCGAAGCCGCGATGGCGGAGATTGGCGCGCTGGTGGCCCAGTGGGCCGTGACTGTGTAGGGGGGGGGGCACTGCGCTGGGTTTTGCTCGCGCCCCATGAAACTGGCGCGGCCAAGGCCTGGGCCCCGCGCTGAGGGCGTCGCCCCTCCGGGGGGAAGGCGCGAAGCGACTCAGGGGGCGTCCAGCAAACGCTGGGCGTGGATCGCCATCATCTTCTCTTCGTTGGCCGGGATGACCAGGGTTTGGAAAGCACCCAGCATTTGCAGGCGCCTCAGGACCGATTCGCGCACCGGCTGGGCGTTCTCGCCGATCCCGCCGGTGAACACCAGGGCATCGAGCCCGCCCATGGAGACGGCCAGCATGGCCGTGTACTGCGCCACTTTCAGTGCGAAGTAGTCGACGGCAAACGCCGCCTGTGGGTCGGTGCTGGCCAGCAGGGTCTGCATGTCGCTGCTGACGCCAGACAGGCCTTTAAGGCCCGACTCCTGGTACAGCAGGTGTTCGACCTGCGCTGTGTCGAGACCGAGCTCGCGCTGCAGGTAGATGACGGCCCCGGCATCAACCGCGCCGCTGCGCGTGCCCATGGGCAGGCCATCGAGCGCGGTCATGCCCATGGTGGTGTCGACACTGCGGCCGCCGTGCATGGCGCACAGGCTGGCACCGTTGCCCAGGTGTGCAGCCACTACCCGGGCCTGCCGCAGGTCGGGGTGAGTGCGGGCGATCTCATGGGCCAGCCATTCGTACGAGAGGCCATGGAAGCCGTAGCGGCGCACGCCTTGGGCACGCAGGGCCTGGGGCAGGGCGAAAGTCTGGAACAGCGGGTCCATCGGTGCATGAAACGCCGTGTCGAAACAGGCGATGTCCAGCGCATGGCTGGCAAGACGCTGTGATGCGGCAATGCCGGCCAGGTTGTGCGGCTGGTGCAGCGGCGCCAGCGGGGCGAGGGCCTGCAGTTGGGCGACGATCTCTGGCGTCACGACAACCGGCTCGCGGAATCCTGCCCCGCCATGCACCACCCTGTGCACCACGGCCGCCAAACGCCATCCGTCGTCGTGCTGGTCGATCAGCTTCATCACGGCCGCCATGGCGGTGTTGTGGTCGGCCGCAGGCAAGGGGGTGCGCAGCGGGTCGTCCGCCGCAGCCAGTGCGGCCGTCAACTGCGCGCTGGTGCCGATGCCGGTCACCTTGCCCGCCATCAGCACGGCGAGCGACTCCCGCTCGAATACCTGGAACTTGATGCTGGACGAACCGACGTTCAGCACCAGCAGCACGGGCGTGGTCATTTGATCAGGCCCTGGCTTCGGGCATGGGCCAGCAACAGTGCGACGGCGCAGGACAACAGCCGTGCCCGTTGGCTGTCAGCGCGGCTGGTCAGGATGATGGGCACGCGCGCACCCAGCACGATGCCGGCGGCCTCCGCCCCACTGAGGAAGACGAGTTGCTTGGCCAGCATGTTGCCCGCCTCAATGTCGGGCACGACCAGGATGTCGGCATTGCCGGCGACCTCCGAGACGATGCCCTTGGTGCGGGCTGCTTCCACGCTGATCGCGTTGTCGAAGGCGAGCGGGCCGTCGATCAGGCAACCGGTGATCTGGCCGCGGTCGGCCATCTTGCACAGGGCGGCAGCATCGAGCGTGGCGATCATTTTGGGGTTGACCGTTTCCACCGCCGCCAGCACCGCCACCTTGGGCAGGATGTCGGCGCCGAACAGCGCATGCCACAGATCGACAGCGTTCTGCACGATGTCGACCTTGGTGGCCAGGTCGGGCGCAATGTTCACTGCGGCGTCGGTGATGATGAACGCCTTGGAGTAGCTCTCCTGGTCCATCAGGTAGGCGTGAGAGATGCGCCGCTCGGTGCGCAGGCCGGCGTCGCTTTTCACCACTGCGGCCATCAGCTCATCGGAGTGCAGCGAGCCTTTCATCAGCGCACCGACTTCGCGTGAGGCGGCCAGCGCCACCGCCTTCGCGGCAGCATCGTGGCTGTGTTCTGCGTCCACCAGTTCCCACGCCGAGATGTCTACATTGGCCGCGTGCGCCGCCTCGCGGGTGCGTGCGGCGGGCCCCACCAGCACCGGCGTGATCAGCCCGGCCTCGCAGGCCTCCTGCGCAGCTTGCAGCACATTGGCGCTGACTGCGTGGACGATGGCGGTGCGCGCCGGCGCCAGCGCGCGGCAACGGGTCAGCAGGGTATCGGCATCAAAGCTGTTCATCGACGATCACCAGGGTTGGAGGACAAACAGGACGCTGGACCGGGCTGCGCACCGATGCTCAGAGCTTCTTCACCAACACCTGGCTGCGCCGGTCCCAGTTGTACTTGCGCTTGCGCGCATCGGGCAGCCATTCAGGGTCCACGACCTGAAAGCCGCGTTTGATAAACCAATGCATCGTGCGGGTGGTCAGCACGAAGATGCTGTCGAGCCCGGCAGCGCGGGCGCGTTGCTCGATGCGCTTGAGCAGCTTTTCGCCGTCGCCCGTGCCCTGGCTCTGCGGCGACACGGTGACCGCGGCCATCTCGGCCGTCTTGGCCTCGGGGTAGGGGTAGAGCGCCGCGCAGCCAAAGATCACGCCGTCGTGTTCGATGATGGTGTAGGTGGCAATGTCGCGCTCAATCTCGGTGCGGTCGCGCTTGACCAGCGTGCCGTCTTTCTCGAAGGGTTCGATCAGCTGCAGGATGCCGCCCACGTCGTCAATCGTGGCCTCGCGCAGTTCTTCCAGCTTTTCGTCGATGACCATGGTGCCGATGCCGTCGTGCACATACACCTCCAGCAGCAGCGACCCGTCTACCGCAAACGGCAGGATGTGGCTGCGCTCCACGCCGGCCTTGCAGGCTTTCACGCAGTGCTGCAGGTAAAAGCCGGTGTCGGTGGGCGTCTGCGCCGTGGGCAGCGTGGCCAGCAGGGCTTGAGCGGCAGCCAGCGGCAGCTCGGTGTCGATGGGGTTGTCGTCGCTCTCAGGTGCATCAGGGTCCATGCGGATGCCGGGCACCTCGGTCAAAAAGATCAGTTTGTCGGCCCGCATTTCGATGGCCACGCTGGTCGCGACTTCTTCCATGCTCAGGTTGAAGGCCTCGCCCGTGGGCGAAAAACCAAACGGCGACAGCAGCACCAGCGCGCCCATGTCCAGCGTGCGCTGGATGCCCGCCACATCCACCTTGCGCACCAGGCCCGAGTGCTGAAAATCCACCCCGTCCACGATGCCCACGGGCCGCGCGGTGAGGAAGTTGCCCGAGATCACGCGCACCGTGGCGCCCGCCATGGGCGTGTTGGGCAGGCCCTGGCTGAAGGCGGCTTCAATTTCATAGCGCAACTGCCCCGCAGCCTCCTGCGCGCAGTCCAGCGCCACCGAATCGGTGATGCGGATGCCGTGCGAATATTTCGCTGCGTGGCCCTTGGCGGCGAGCTGCTCGTTGACCTGCGGGCGAAAGCCGTGCACCAGCACGATGCGCACGCCCATCGCCTGGATCAGCGCCAAGTCCTGCGCGATGTTGTGCAGCTTGCCCGCCGCAATGCCTTCGCCTGTGAGCCCGATCACAAACGTCTGGTGGCGAAACTTGTGGATATAGGGCGCCACCGAGCGAAACCACGGGACGAAAGTGAAGTTGAAAACAGCGGACATGGCGGTGGGGCGGGCCTCAGGGCAGGACAAAAGCAGGCGGGGGCGGGCAGCCGCGGCAGGCTGCCAAGTCGCGCATCATAAGCATGCAGCGCTTTCGCCTGCAGGGGTGGGCGCAGCGAGCGCCACGGTTTGTTGCCGAAATGCCGCCAGGCGCGCGGCAAACGGCTCCAGGATCAGGGTTTCATCCGCCCCGGGCGCCGTCGCCGCGGCAATCGCAACGCCGCTTTGCGCCATCAGCGCCTGCATCTCGGGCTGGGCGATCATGCCGTGGTCCGTCAGGGCCTCCACCAGCCGGCCCAGCGCATCCTGGTGCTGGCGCAGCAGCGCCTGGGCGCGCCGGTATTGCGCTTGCAGCAGGGCTTCGATGGCGGCGTTGCTGGGTTCCACATCGGTGTTCAGGTGGTTGTCCAGCTCCACCGTCACGTCGGTGCGGCTGATGCGCTCGCCAAAGCCATGGTGGCGGATGAAGCGCGCAGCCTCGGCGGTCACCTGCTTGTAGTCCTGCTCGGCGCCGGTGGTGCAGGCCATCTCGCCAAACACCAGCTCTTCGGCCACACGCCCGGCCAGGCCCACGCACATCATGTCCAGCGCGTTCTGGCGCGTGGTGACCTTGAGCCCGGCAAAGCTGTTGTAGCCGCCCTCGAACGAGGCAATGTTGATCTTCACCTCTTGCGGGGCCTGGCCGAACAGCACGCAGTAGGCCAGTGCGTGGCCGGCCTCGTGCACGGCCAGCAGCGCGCGAAAGTCGGCGTTGGCGCGCCGCTTGAGGCGGTTGAGCTCCAGCGTCACCGCAAACTGCGCCTGGCGGGCCAGTCCATCTACACCGATGCCGTCCACCAGCAGGTGCCGCTTGTCGACACTGAGCGAAATCGCAAAGTCTTGCGACAGCGGCAAGGCCTGCTCGCGCACCCAGAGAGCGGCGTTGACGAGGTTGGCGCTCAGGATCGCATGCACCGACGAGAACAGTGGCCGCGTGCCCTGGGCGGGGAACACGGCGTTGGCATACAGCTCGCTCTGCACGTCCTGCCCGATGGCAAAACGCACCCCACACTGGGCGGCAATGTCGTCCACGTAGCGCGTGCACAGGTTGCGGATGAGCTGCTCGTACGTTGCCTTGCTGAACGAGGGGTAGACCACATGCCCATTGCCCAGGCGGGCGATCTGCTCGGGCTTGAAGCGCTCGGACAGCGCCTTCTTCACATCGATGAGCGAGAGCTTGCGCGTCAGGCGGTGAAAGATGTCGGCGTCGGTGTCGCAGTCCTCCACGCGCTGCGCGGTCTCGTGGTACATCTCGTCGAGGTTGCCGCAGACAAAAACCAGAAGCTTGCTGTAGTCGGTCTCCCAGGCGTGGTGCGACTGCTGAAAGCGCGCGAACAGCGCCTGCACCTGGATCGGTGGCCACTGCATGATCTCGGCCAGGGGCTCCGGGAGCTTGAGCATCCGCTTGAGTTCCTGCGCGTCCCAGGCATCGAGTTGAAAGCGGTAGGGCTTCTTGCCGGCGCGGTCGTCTTCGTTGTCGTCGGCACGCTCGGCCTCGTAGTGGGCATCGGCCAGCTTGCGCTCGATGTTCGACAGCGCGCTGAGCGCCGGTGGCAGACGGCCATCGGACAGCAGCGTCCACACATCCTGGTAGCGCTCCACCTTCACATCGCCGCCTTTGGTGTCCACGGTGCGAAAGCGCTGGAACTCGTCCAGCACCAGGATGCCCGGCGCGCCCTCATGGATGCCGGAGTCTCCCAACATGCCCGAGATGGATGAGCTGCGGTAGCTGGCGCCGTGGCTGAAGCCGTCCATCTGCACTTCGACAAAGCGGTCGTAGTAACCCAGCAGCTGCGCCAGGCGGCGGGTGAGTTGCGTCTTGCCCGTGCCGGTCAGGCCCCACAGGCAGACGATGACCGGCCGGGTGATGAGCTGGGGCAGCACGTACCAGGCGCGGATGGCATCGATCACGCGGTCGATCACGTCGTCGATGCCAAAGAGTTCGGCCTTGAGTTGTGCGGCGGCCGACGCCAATGCCTGCTGGCGCTGGGCCAACTCGGCGCTGGTGGCCCACACAGCGGGCCGGGTGGCTGCCTGCGCCGTGACGGGTGCAGGTGTGGCTGCGGGGATGGCGCCCGTTGCCAGGGCGGGGGTCGGGGCCGTGTGGGGTTGAGGGTGCCGCTGGTGTGGCGGCACGTCGTGGGTGAATGGATTCATGTCAATCGTTCGAAAAAGGGCTCTGGATCGCCTTGCGCAGGGCGACGTTGTCCGCGCGGCGCTGGGCCCCACGGGTGCGGATGTGCTTGCCTGCTGCGCTGGACAGGCTGCGTTGGGCCAGTGCGATGGCTACAGGGTTTCGGGGCGGGCCCGAGGATTCGAGCTTCAGGACCAGGGGCTGCTTCATGCGGCGCAGCTTTTTGATTTCACCCTGGGCGTAGGCCCGAGACAATTTTTTGGCACTCATGTGCGTGGTTCCACAAACAAAAAACCCCGGCAGATAGCCAGGGCCTGTGGAGCGCATACGCTCTGGGTGCCGTTGGCTGGATCTGTGCGCGCACAGTCCAGCCGGGGCGGTGGACTGTGGTCAGGCGGGTGCGGTGTAAAAGGCAGACATATCGATGACCTCCAGGGCTTCGGGCCGCGCGCCAGGGGCTGGCGCTGTGTGCAGTACGGCGTGCGAAGAGTGGGCGCGATTTTGGCGAGGGGGTGATGCCTTGGCAAGGTTTGCAGCGCGCAAAAGCCCTGGTTTGTCGCATGAAAAGAACACCCTGGCGCCGGCCCGGGTGGCGGGGCTACCGATAATTGCGCCCCATGTCTTCTCCCGATCAGCGTCCGCCAGAGCCTTCTTCTTCTGCTTCTCCTTCGTCTCCCCGCGGTTTCACCATCGAGTTCCCCGAGTCGCTGCCCGTATCGGGCAAGCGCGAAGAGATCATGGCCGCGATCGAGAAACACCAGGTGGTGATCGTGTGCGGCGAAACGGGGTCGGGTAAAACCACCCAGCTGCCCAAGATCGCGCTGGCGCTGGGCCGGGGCAAATGCAACGCCAAGCCGGGGCAGAAGGGCCAGCTCATCGGCCACACGCAGCCGCGGCGCATTGCGGCCAGCAGCGTGGCCAAGCGCATTGCCGAAGAGCTCAAGACGCCGCTCGGTGACGTGGTGGGTTTCAAGGTGCGTTTTCAGGACCGCCTCACCCGCGATGCGTCCGTCAAGCTCATGACCGACGGCATCTTGCTGGCCGAGACGCAGACCGATCCGCTGCTCAAGAACTACGACACCATCATCATTGACGAGGCGCACGAGCGCAGCCTGAACATCGACTTCCTGCTGGGCTACATCCGCCAGATCCTGCCGCGCCGGCCGGACCTCAAGGTCATCGTCACCTCGGCCACCATCGATGCGGACCGGTTTGCAAAGCATTTCGAATCCACCAAAGGCCCGGCTCCCATCATCTATGTGTCCGGGCGCACTTTCCCTGTGGAGCAGCGCTGGCGCCCGTTCGAGGACACGCGCGACTACGGCCTGAACGAAGCGATCGCCGATGGCGTGGACGAACTCTGGCAGGGCAATGCCGGGGGCGACATCCTGATCTTCTTGCCCGGCGAGCGCGAGATCCGCGAGGCCGCGGACCACTTGCGCAAGCACCTGGCCCACCAGCCGGTGATGCGCAATGCCGAGGTGTTGCCGCTGTTCGCGCGCCTGTCGCAGGCCGAGCAGGACCGCATCTTCGACGGCCACACCGGCCGCCGGCTGGTGCTGGCCACCAATGTGGCCGAGACCTCGCTCACGGTGCCGGGCATCCGCTACGTGATCGATGCGGGCACGGCCCGCGTCAAGCGCTACAGCTTTCGCAGCAAGGTAGAGCAGCTGCTGGTCGAGCCCATCAGCCAGGCCGCGGCCAACCAGCGCGCCGGGCGCTGCGGCCGCGTGGCCAACGGCATCTGCATCCGCCTGTACGACGAGGCGGACTTCAACGCCCGACCGCGTTTTACCGACCCGGAAATCCTGCGGTCATCGCTCGCGGGCGTCATCCTGCGCATGAAGTCGCTGCACCTGGGCGACGTGGTGCAGTTCCCCTTCATCGAAGCACCCTCGGGCCGCGCGATTGCCGACGGCTACCAACTGCTGGCCGAACTGGGCGCGGTGGACGAGGCCAACGAACTCACGCCCATGGGGGTGGAGCTGTCGCGCCTGCCGCTGGACCCGCGCGTGGGCCGCATGATCCTGGAGGCGCGCGACCGCAAGGCGCTCGATGAGGTGCTGGTGATTGCCAGCGCCCTGAGCGTGCAGGACGTGCGCGACCGGCCCATGGAGGCGCAGCAGCAGGCCGACCAGGCGCATGCCAAGTTCGACGACGAAAAGAGCGAATTCAGCGGCTACCTCAAGCTCTGGAAGTGGATCAACGAGGCCCGGGGCGGCGCGCCCACGCTGCCCTCGGCCCGCGCGCAAAAGGCGATGGCGAACCAGCGTGCACCGTCGCAGGCCCACCTGCCCGTGGCGCAGCGGCTGGTGGCTGCGGCTGTGCCCGCTTCCGCGCCCGCCGTGGCCAGTGCCACCGCGTCAGCGCCCACCCACAAGCTCAGCAACCGCCAGTACGAGCAGCTGCTGCGCCAGAACTTCATCAGCATCCGCCGCCTGCGCGAGTGGCGCGACATCCACACCCAGCTGCTCACCGTGGTCACCGAGCACAAGTGGCCCATCAACACCCAGCCTGCCAGCTACGAGCAGCTGCACCTGTCGATGCTGGCCGGGCTGCTGGGCAACATCGGCGCGCGCAGCGAAGAGGAAGACTGGTACCTGGGCGCGCGCGGCATCAAGTTCTACAAGCACCCGGGTGCCCATCTGGCCAAGAAGCCCGGCCGCTGGATCGTGGCGGCCGAACTGGTGGAGACCACGCGCCTGTTCGGTCGGGGCATTGCCGCCATCGAGCCGCAGTGGATCGAGCAGGTGGGCGGCCACCTGCTGAAAAAGCAGCTGCTCGACCCGCACTGGGAGAAGAAGTCGGCCGAGGTCACGGCACTGGAGCGTGCCACCCTGTATGGCATCGTGGTCTACAGCGGCCGGCGCATCAACTTCGGCAAGATCGACCCGCACGCTGCGCGCGAGATTTTCATCCGCGAGGCGCTGGTGGGCGGCAACTGGGAGACCAAGCTGCCATTCTTGGCCGCCAACCAGAAGCTCATCGCCAAGGTCGAAGAGATCGAGCACAAGTCCCGCCGCCAGGACGTGCTGGTGGACGACGAGCTCATCTACGCCTTCTACGACCAGCAACTGCCGCCCGACATTTGCAACGGCCACGGCTTTGAGGCCTGGTACCGCGAGGAATCCAAAAAACAACCGGATCTGCTCAAGCTCACCCGCGAAGAGCTCATGCGCCACGAGGCGGCGGGCATCACCAGCAACGCGTTTCCCAAGACCGTGCGCCTGGGCGGTGTGGACTGCGCCGCCACCTACCTGCACGAGCCCGGTGACGCGCGCGACGGCATCACCGTGACCGTCCCGCTGTTTGTGCTCAACCAGGTGAGTGATGAGCGCTGCGAGTGGCTGGTGCCCGGCATGCTCAAGGACAAGATCCAGGCGCTGCTCAAGAGCCTGCACCAACGCCCGCGCAGCCGCTTCGTGCCGCTGCCGGAGTCGGCCACACGCCTGGCCGCGCTGTTCAACACGCCCGAGCGTTTTGGTTCCGGCAGCCTGACGGATGCGCTGCTCAAGCAGGTGCGCGACGAGACCTCGCTCGACGTCAAACGTGCCGACTTCAAGCTCGACATGCTGAGCCCGCACCTGTTCATGAATTTCCGCGTGGTGGACGAACACGGCCGCCAACTGGGCCATGGCCGCAACCTGGGCGCGCTGAAGGCCGAATGGGGCGCCAAGGCGCGCGGCGCGTTCCAGGCGCTGGCGGGGCTCAAGCTCGGCGGCGCGGCCGCGAATGGCGAAAAAAATGAGCAAAAACAGGCTCCAGCGCTTGATGGTATTGCGCAAATAGCTATCAAAACAGGAGCGAAAGGCCCGCACACGGCCAAGGCTGCACCGGCTGCGCCCGCGACCCCGTCGGTGCCCGCCGGCCAGCGCTACACCAGCTGGACGTTTGGCGAGCTGCCGGAACTGATGGAGATCGGCAAAGCCGGGCAGACGCTGGTGGGCTTTCCGGCGCTGATCGATGGCGGCGACGCTGTGAGCATCGAAGTGTTCGACGAGCCTGAAGTGGCATCCGGCAAGCACCGCGCTGGCCTGCGCCGCCTGTTTGCGCTGCAGATCAAAGACGCGCTCAAGTACCTGGAAAAAAACATCCCCGACTTGCAAAAGATGGCGGTGGCCTATATGCCGCTCGGGACGCAGGAAGAGCTGCGCGCCCAGATCATTGATGTGGCCCTGGACCGGGCTTTTCTGCTCGACCCTTTGCCCACCGACGAATACGCCTTCAAGCGCCGGGTGGAAGAGGGCCGCGGGCGCCTCACGCTCATCGCTAACGAGGTCGCGCGCCTGGCCGCTACCATCCTGGCCGACTACGCCGTGGCGGTGCGCAAGATCAAGGACACCAAAAACGCACCCGAAGCCACGCAGGACGCGCAGCAGCAATTGCAGCGCCTGGTGCCCAAGCAGTTCATCGCACAGGCGCCCTGGGCCCAGCTGGCGCACTTTCCGCGCTACCTCAAGGCCATCACCCTGCGCCTGGAAAAGTACCGCGCCGACCCCGCCCGCGACGCCGCCAAGCTGGCCGAACTGCGCCCGCAGGAGCAGCGCTACTGGCGCCTGGTGGCCGACCGCAAGGGCGCCGTGGATGCGCGCATGCAAGAGCTGCGCTGGCTGCTCGAAGAACTGCGCGTGAGCTTCTTTGCGCAGGAGCTGCGCACGCCGCAGCCGGTGAGTGTGAAGCGGCTCGACAAGCTTTGGGCGCAGGTCAATAGCTGACTAAGTCCTTTGCCAGATCTTGATCGTCACGTACATGGCGTAGCCCAGGGCCAGCACCATCCACAATACAAAAAACAGATTGGCCCAGTACTGGCCCGTATGTTCCGCCAGGGTGTAGATCTGCCCTTTGCAGCCCTTGCCAACGCACGGAATCTCGCGCAGCGCCAGAGCGCGCAGAGCCGCAAACAAGAGGTAGCACGCCACCGCGCCGATCACCAGAAACCCGACCGGGCCGACGGGCGGTTTGGTGAACTCGTCGTTCTCATCGCGCAGGCCCTGGTTCAACAACTTCTGCCCATACCGGTAGCACACGTAGCCAAGGAGAAGCATCAGGGCGTAGTAGAGGAAAGTGACCATGACGTTGAGTCGGAGCGTTGGATGCGCAGAGCGTTGCGACGATGGTAGCCGACCCTCTTTTCAGGACCAAAGTCCGCGTCCCACTGTCCCACGCAGTCAAGGTAAGTGGGGGAAATTGCCGCAAGATGCGCAAACCGAGACGGGCTTGCACGATCATTTCCTACAGGGATCGAGCTCCACGCCGTCGAAGCTATCGTTTTCACAAGGAGATTTCTTCATGCGCAAAATGATTTTGATGGCCGTCGCGGGATACCTCTGGAAAAAATACAAGTCGTCTAAGACCACGACCCCCGCTGGCAGGTCTTACTAGCGCTGAGTGCTCGGCCGCGTAGGCAATGCGCCGGCTGGGCTTTCACGCCACTCAGCAGTCAAGGCGCCGCTTCACTTGCACGCAGTGCGGTTCTCGCGGGGGCTGAAGACAGCGCGACAGCATGCCCGCTGTGCTGATCATTCAGCGCTGCGTCGGCCAAAAAATCAGCCACCTGCCTGCGTGAGACCTTCATGCTGACGAAGTCCCCGCGGGCCGATGCCATGGCGGCCTCGCGCGTGTCCTCATCCGTCAGGTTGACGGGCTGGGCCAGCACCCAGTCAAGCCCGCTGGCGCGCACGATCCCCTCCTGCCTTTCGGTGTCGGCGATCTGCGGTTTGAGCAGCAGCGCGAACACCAGGCGGTAAAGCCATGGCAGGCGATCGCGCGTGCTCCCCACGCCGTAGCTGCTTTGCACCACCAGGCGGCGCACACCGTGGCGCTGCATGGCGGCAACTACGTGCTGCGTGCCGCGCGAGCGCACCTCCATGGCGGTGCCCGCGCTGCCCAGCAACCGTACGCGCAGGGCGTTTTCGCGGATGCCCAGGGTCACCACCACCGCGTCGTGGCCTCGCACGGCGTCTTCCATATCGGGCTGGTGCAGGGCATCGCCGGCTATCAGGCTGAGTTTGCCGGGCAGGCCTTGCAGCGCCTGCGGCTGGCGGGCGAAGGCGGTGACTTCACAACCACGGGCAAGCAGCGCGCGGGTCAGGGCCATCCCGGTGCCACCAGTGGCACCAACTACGAGAACTTTCATGCGGGTCTCCAAAGGGTTTGAACAGAAAACCCAGTGTCCTGGCGCATCGGTCAATTGTTAATGCCGTTTTGCCGCGTCTTATTGATCCATCGTCCAGCAATGCGGACAAGGGGCAGGGATTGCGGCACAGTGGCGGCATGAACCCCACCGACCCCGGCATCCACACCGACCCCCTGGGCGAGGCCTTGCACTACCTGCGCATGCGCAGTGTTTTCTATTGCCATTCGGAGCTGTCGGCGCCCTGGGGTGCCCACATGCCGGCGCTGCAGGACTGCCTGATGTTCCACCTGGTCACCGAGGGCCGCTGCTGGTTGACTGTGGCCAGCGGTGCGGGCCCGGAAGAGGGTCGGTGGCTGTGGCCGGGCGACCTGGTGCTGGTGCCACACGGCCAGGGGCACGATCTGCGCAGCGAACCCGGCGCGCCCACGCCCCATCTGTTCGACCTGCCGCGCGAATGCGTGAGCGAGCACTACGAAATCTTGCGGACGGGCGGGGGCGGGGAGGGCTCACGCATCATCTGCGGGGCAGTGCAGTTCGACCACCCGGCCGCGCGGCACCTGGTGTCGGTATTGCCGGCCGTCATCCACACCAGCTCGGCCGCACTGCAGGCGGGTGGCTGGCTGCCTGGCCTGCTGCAGCTGATGGCCGAGGAGGCGCGCCACATGCGCGCGGGCGGCGAGGCCGTGATCACCCGGCTGGCCGATATTGTGGTGATCCAGGCTATCCGGCACTGGGTTCAGCACGACGCCACGGCACAGACCGGCTGGCTGGGCGCCCTGAAAGACCCGCGCCTGGGCCGCGCGATGGCGCTCATGCACCGGGACCCGGCGCACGGCTGGACGGTGGCGGCGCTGGCCGAGGCCGCAGCCATGTCCCGCTCGGCATTTGCGCAGCGGTTCACCGCGCTGGTGGGTGTCCCAGCGCTCGAGTACCTCACGCAGTGGCGCATGCACCTGGCGCAGGCCTGGCTGTCGCAAGGCCAGGGCATTGCCGATGTGGCCGCGTGGGTCGGTTACCAGTCCGAAGCTGCGTTCTGCCGCGCCTTCAAGCGCGCAGTGGGCCACACACCGGGCAGCGCCCGGCGCGGCGATGCGCAGACAGAGGCGTTGCAGCGGCTGGCCGTGGCAGCAGCGTCACCTGCGCGACCTTTCATCAGTGGCATCCCCAATGCTTCCGGGCACCATGCGAACTAGGCTGCGTTCTTCAAAGGAATCCTTAGCTCCATGCGCCCTCATCACAAGTTCTGGCCCCGCCGTCTGCCCAAGTCCATCACGCTGCCGTCCACGTCACTGTGGGACAACCTGGCCACCAGCGCGCGCCGCTACCCGGACAAGGCCGCGCTGGTCTTCTTTGGCCGCACGCTGAGCTATGGCCAACTGCTGCAGGGCGCCGAGCGCCTGGCGGCGCAGCTGGTGGCGCTGGGCGTGCAGCGCGGCGACCGCGTGGTGCTGTGCATGCAGAACTGCCCGCAGCTGGTGATGGCGCACTTTGCCATCCTGCGTGCCAATGCCGTGGTGGTGCCGGTCAACCCCATGAACCGGGCTGAAGAGCTCAAGCACTACATCACCGACCCCGACACCAAGGTGGCCCTGACCACGGGCGACCTGGCGGCCGAGATGGCCAAGGCGAGCAATGCGCTGCTCGCGGCGGACCGGCTGGCGCACCTGGTGGTGACGCAATTCACCGATGCCTTCGATGTGAACGTGACCGGGGCCGACGCGCCCCCCGAGGCGTGGATGGAATGGCTAGGCACGCGGCACGCGCTGCCGGCGCTGGACGGTGGGCAGGTGCACGCCTGGACGGACGCCCTGGCCACCTCGGATGCGCCGCCCGAGCTGCTGGTGGGCCCGAACGACCTGGCGCTGCTGCCCTACACCAGCGGCACCACCGGCCTGCCCAAAGGCTGCATGCACCTGCACAAAAGCATCATGCACAACGCAGCGGCCGGGGCCCTGTGGGGCACGGGCTCGGTCGACAACGTGACCCTGGCCGTGGTGCCGATGTTCCACATCACCGGCATGGTGAGCGTGATGCACACGGCCATCTACTGCGCCGCCACGCTGGTCATCATGCCGCGGTGGGACCGTGACCTGGCCGGGCGCCTCATCTCGCGCTACCAGGTGACCAACTGGACCAACATTCCCACCATGGTCATCGACCTGCTGGGCAGCCCGAATTTTGCGAGCTACGACCTCTCCAGCCTGGTCTACATCGGCGGTGGCGGCGCGGCCATGCCGCAGGCGGTGGCGCAGCGGCTGCAGGATCAATACGGCCTGCGCTATTCCGAAGGCTATGGCCTCACCGAAACGGCTGCGCCGTCCCACTCCAACCCACCGGACAACCCCAAGCAGCAGTGCCTGGGCATCCCCTTCATGAGCACCGACGCGCGGGTGGTGGACCCGGACACCTTGCAGGAGGTGCCGGTGGGCGAGCAAGGCGAAATCATCATCCACGGCCCCGAGGTGTTCGAGGGCTACTGGAAGCGACCCGACGCCACGGCCGCGGCCTTTATCGAGTTCGAAGGCAAGCGTTTCTTCCGCTCGGGCGACCTGGGCCGCATGGACGAGGACGGGTACTTCTTTTTGACCGACCGCTTGAAGCGAATGATCAACGCGAGCGGCTTCAAGGTCTGGCCGGCCGAGGTCGAGGCGCTGATGTTCCGCCACCCTGCCATTCAGGAGGCCTGCATCATTGCCGCCAAGGACAGCTACCGCGGCGAGACGGTGAAGGCGGTGGTGGTGCTGCGCGCCACGCACAAGGACACCACCGAGCAGCAGATCATCGACTGGTGCCGCGAGAACATAGCGGTCTACAAGGTGCCGCGCATCGTGCAGTTTGTGGCTGCGTTGCCCAAAAGCGGCAGCGGCAAGGTGATGTGGCGCGCGCTGCAGGAGGCTGAAACAACCGTTTGACGGGTATTTCATGCTATTAATTAAGGAGCAAATTTCCTGTTGACACTGGTTGTACGGAATCTGTACGAAAAACCGTGGAATTTGAAGGTTGGTGCGCGATGCCGCGTGTGCCCAGGTGGGCGCTGCTCGTTCCCCATCGCCTGTACTGCACGAGCTGGCCGCGGGAAAGCTGGAGCATTGAAATGTTGTCCCTGGGGCGGAGGTCGAGCTGCGGGCACTCAACCCCTCGCGGCGCCTGCTGAGTGCTTGTGTATTAGCTCTCCTGGAGCCGCTGAAGGAGGCATTTCCTCAACGCGCACCGCCGGAACTGGTGGCGTACAGCGCGTGATCTTTGGCGATTGAAGAACTGCTTTGATCTCACCCTGCCTACAGGAGAAAAGAGGGCGAAAGGAGTGTGACGCTGCAGGTGTAAAGCGACGGTTCTCGGTAGAGATTGGTCGGCGTCAGGCTGGTTGCTGCCGCTCAATCAGCAGCCGTTGAACGACTGTTGCGATCGAGACCAGACAGTGAAGAGCATCACCGGCGTTTTTTCTGCACCGCAAGAACTGACACAGCTACCGTGGTCACTCGTGGACAACCGCGTCTAGAAGGTGCATGGTTTTGATCCCTTTACTTGATGGGAGACCAGTATGGAATCCGTTCAAAACTCGGTTCATCGCGAGCCCTGGAACAAGGGAAAGATCGTTGGTCAGAAGGCGCCCTTTAAGCCCAAGGACATCTGGGCGTTGCGCGTGCGCCTACAGATGGAGAACCGGGTGCGCGAGCTTGCGCTTTTCAATCTGGGAATCGACAGCAAGCTACGCGGGTGCGACCTGGTCGGCCTCAAAGTCCGCGATGTGTGCCATGGTGACCAAGTCGCTTCACGAGCAACTGTCATGCAGCACAAAACTCATCACCCCGTCCAGTTCGAGCTGACGGCGACTACTCGTGAAGCGCTTCAGCAATGGATCAAGACCGCCAAGCTGAAATCAGATGACTTTATCTTTCCGAGCCGACTTCACAAGTCACCGCATCTCGGGACGCGTCAGTACGCCCGAATTCTTGAGGGCTGGGTGTTGCAGCTTGGCTTGGATCCAGCAGAGTATGGAACGCACTCCATGCGGCGCACCAAGGCTACGCTCATTTACCGTAGAACGAAGAACCTACGTGCGGTCCAGCTTCTACTTGGCCACTCCAAAATCGAGTCAACTGTCCGCTACCTTGGCATTGAGGTCGACGATGCTCTTGAGCTATCCGAACAGACTGAGATTTGAGTTGACGAGCACAAAATTCTCACAGTGGGCGGCTGAGCTGTGGGCCTAAGATCACCGGAAGCTGTGGGATCACGAAGGGCATCCCGCGACCAGGTGCGGTCGGTGGGACTAGTTGAAAGCACGCACCCCTTTATTGAAGGGTTAGACCTCATCGTTGCAGGTGGCTAGTGATGAACCAGATGCTCGAGTTGATACCACTGATCAGCCTCTTGCGCGCGGTTGGACACCAACGTGACAGAGAACTTTGCAGCTGACCGCAGTATTGGCTGGGGTGGGGAACTGGTCTGCGACTTGAAGTCGCCATTCCACCTCCGATGATGCTCCATGTGCACCACTTTAGAGTTTGATTGAAAGACCAAGACGAATTCGCCCTCATTCACTTCGGCAGGTAGTGTCATGCGGCACTTGAGCCAGCCAAGTTTTAACGTCCGGCAGTTGCTCTCGCGGGTTGAGTAAGGGCCAAAGGCGAACAGTTCATTCCAGTCCAGCGGGAGTACGTTTGCCAGATCTACCTCGTGGACCTTCTCGGATCGAACCAGCTTTCCGAGGGCTGTGCTGAACGCACCTGCTGGCTCGGCAGTAGTACAGGCGACGAGTATTGCGAAGACGCTCGCGCGCGCAATGGCTCTTGCGAAATTCAGGAAGGGTCGCATTGAGTACTAACGTTTGCGGTTGTAAGCTCTCTCGCTCACCCGAATGCATGAAAGGAAGGCTGAGGTGGTCAGGTAAGGCCAGACAACCTTTATTACCATACCCGCTTTCGGCCAGGAGCGGCCGTTCGAGGCTCAAGTCAAGATGGGGCATCGGCACCCGCAAAACACCAACTCGCTACCGTGAAACTTGTTCTTATTGACGGACTTCCTGGCACTGGCAAGAGCACTCTTGCACGGAGCCTTTGCGAAGTCCTTCGCGAAGGCGGCCTCGAAGCAGCTTGGTACCTTGAAGAGGCAGGCGATCATCCGGTACACCCTGCCTCACTCAGACAAACACGGAACGAGCTTACCTTCGCCAACCGTTGCCTCGATAGTTGGCATCATTTCGTCCAGCACGTCGGAAGTAATGGCGGCCTCCATATTTTGGAAGGCAGCGCGTTGCAGTCGACTGTTCGATTCCTGATGGAGCAGGAGCACCCCAACACTGATGTGTATTTCCGACGGTTTGTCGAGATCATTCAGCCGCTTTCGCCCGCCCTCATTTATCTATGTACGGACAATGCGCGGGCACATTCGCGCAATGTGGCGGCCCATCGTGGCGCGGACTGGTCCTACAAAGTCTCGACCTATCTGCAGGAAACGCCTTACTCGATGGCTCGGAATTGGAAGGGTGAGCCAGGCATGCATTTGTTCTGGTCAAACTATGCCGGGCGATGCAGCGAACTCGTCAGGCGTTCCGAGATGGTGACCTTGACGCTGACGACTGTGCCTGGTGATGCGAGGTCGCAGCTCTCAAAGAGCATCGCGTTCTTGCGCGGTATGGATGTCCGCATTTGAGAAGTCCGGAATTCGGCTTCGGGCCCAAAGGCGCCGTTGAGATTGCTCCACAGGCGGCCGATCGAGAGTGCCGCAATCCTAGAAGCCGTCCTATAAATACCCGATTCGCATTCTGTTCCCTCGACACTAAGCCACATGGAAAAGCCATTGCTCGTATCTCCCTTGGTAGGGGAGCGTCAAATGACCGCGCTGATGAATTTCGCATGGTGTTGTTATCCAAGCGGTCTCAGCCGCGAAATCCGTGCGGGTGCAGATCCAAACGCACAAGACCAAAACGGTTACACCGCTCTGATGTGGCTCTGTCGAATGCATGACAACCACTTTCGCGAACGCAAGAGGATGTTTCGCAGCCTAGTCAGGCATGGCGCTTCAGTAAACCTCCTCGACACGGCAGGCCTAGACATACTTGCGCACGCACTAGACGGCCCAGAGCGCCGCTTTAGGAGATTCGTTCGAGCGGAAGTGCGCCGCATCCGAAAGGCGCAGCGTTGTGCCGCAGGGTCTAAGCCGCGGGCCGCGCTTGGCCGAATTCTGCCCCCGCCGAAGGACCCCAGCGCGCCAAAAGCCGACCTGGCTTCAACCTTCAGTAGACCAAGTTGAAGCCAGCAGCTGGGCGTTGGAGTAGGTTCGCAAATATCTGTCGGCTTGCTCTTGAGACACGCCCACCAGAAGCGTGGCTGAAGAATCCCAGCACACGATCTCGAAGCAGGCCCCAGGCAACTGTGGACAAACGTCGGGCGGCCTCCAAAAGCTGGGATTTCCGTCAGCACTTGGGCGGCTGCCCACCTCAACGCGCACTCCAGGTGGGAACGCACTAAACACCGCCCAGATGAACTGTATCGGCTGTCCGAGTAAAGCCGACGCAAGCTCATCACCCGTCATCCAACTATCGCCTTTATTGAGAGCGGGGATCGACGCGTTGGTTTCAACGTCGCTCACATACCAGTCGTATGTTCGAGGGTTCACTCCCATAGCTGAGAAGGTCGCAGCCATATCTGTGAACCACGATATTTGCTCGGATTTTTCGAGAATGAGGTTCATGCCGATTGGAGTGCTCATGCAATGAACATTTCGAACGGGTTTTCGTCTCTGAACCCAAGGTCGACGTACCGACCTGTTGCCGCATCTGGCCCCCAGCAAGCCCCGAAGGACCCGGTCTGAAGGTCGTAGAACACCGACTGAGGGTCGTCCCTGACTACAAACCAGACTTGACGGATTCCACCAGTAAGTCCAAAGGCACTTGCTCGAAATTCCTCCAGTAGCACTGCTTGTTGCACGGGCTCGTCGAGACTTGCATTGACGAAACGGATCGCAGCATTGCCCTCAGGCAATACGGCGTGGGTCAAAAACGCTTTAAAGATGCGGCTGACCGTTTGCGATGTGGAAGAGGCATGGCAGGTAGGCAAGCAATTCCAATGTCGGCTACTGGCCGAATTCTGCCCCAGTGTGAAGGGCGCAGCAGGTCGGAAGCGGCCTTTGACTTAACTCGGCCGTACTTGGGCATGTTCAGTGCGACCAACGCAACGAAGCCACCGAGTGCTCCCCGAACCAGGTGGTACAGGACGGTCCCTGACGATGAGCTAAGTAGCGTTCCGCCCAAACGAGCGGCTCGCGCGATGGCAGGGTCTCATGCGCGATGCTTCGACTTATAGATCGTCATCAAAAGTCGTACATTCGTGCTCGTCCATGTCAAGGAGCACCATGTCAATAGTTAAGAACCTGCTGGCTGGCATTGTTGCCGCCTCGCTTTCTCTTTCGTCGATCGCGGCTCTTCCTGAATCAGGTATGTGGGCGATCGGTGCTGAGGTCAACGGCAAACCCGGGCGTGGGATCCAGGTAGATAGCCAGGGTGGCAAAACCGTGATCCTCACCTACTTTGGCTATCGGACAGATGGCACTGCCACGTTTATGCAAGCGAGCGGACAACTTCAGGGCGGCAAGAGCTTCACTGGCGATCTTGTGGAATTCAAGAATGGGCGCGCTCTGGGCGGTCCGGTTCGTGATGGGGAAACCGCAAGAGTCATTGGCCCTGTCTCAGTGACGTTTGAATCTGCAACTGAGGGGGTTGTTTTACTGCCTGGCGAGGAACCTCAAAAGCTATTTCGCTTTGGGTTCGAAAATTTTCACAAGCGGCTCGACCGTAGCTTCTCAGTCGTCACTATTGGTTCACTGGCAACGATGACGCCGGGCTACATGGCTATGAAGCCGACTGCCGACACGCTGACGATTGAGCACGTGCTTATCAATCAGACAAACAAGGTTTGCACTTTTAGCGGTGATCTAGTCCAAGTCGGCAAAGGGTTCAAATCGACTGGAAAGCGCGAGTGCAGCTTTGACTTCAGTGCGCCCAGATACCGCATTGAAAACCTACAGGTCAACGAGTTCGGAATGCTAAGTGGTCGAATCCACTATCTGGATTCCGAAGGGCTTCCTTTTGGCCCTCCAGACGACCTAGCAGGTGTCTGCCAGGGAGGAGGATCGGTCTTTATGCTGCCAGACCGGTGCTCCGCGCGGCAGCTCGGGCTGGAGTAGGAACAAAGCAGGAAAGTGTTGGAGTACCCGGTACTTCACTGCAATTGCCTTAGGCGCGCATGCTAGGGGAGAGAAGCAGTTAACGCACGTCCCTCGCAAAGCGAGACGACATCCTGTGCCAAGGCAGCTATCGCATCCGCCATGGCTGCATTCAAAACCCCCATGAATTCACCGTTGCCGTTAGCCCAGTTCGCTTTCATGCCCTGGCCGACGTAAGTCCGCTTCGCATCGCCCGCTGGAGCACGATATTGAGCCACTAATACCACCGCCGAAGCCAAATTCATACCTTCCGGCCAAGCATGAGCCAATTGCAACTGCACTTCCAATCCCGGCTGCGCAGCTGACGACTCCTGTGCATTGGCACTTTCTGCGAGGCTGATTCCGTGAGTTTGCAAAGAACGGACAGCGCCACGTAGCCACGGCAGACCTTCCCCACTCCGGATGCTCTGCACCATGAGTGGCGTGCCCCCCACCTGAGGCAGCATGAAAATATTGGCGCCTAAGGTCGTCTTGCTGGGGCGGATATCCTTCAACTGAAGCGACAACGCGCAGGGCTTGGCCGTCGAGGGCGATGTGACGGCCCCTACAGCGTCGCGCGAGGCGGATACATAAGGAGCCTCATAGATCATGTCCAGCGGCTCTTCGGATAGCGCGTGGCCCGCCAATGGGAACATGCAGGCAAGGCCTGCGGCTATGCGCATCGAGAAAGTGGATTTGCCAGTCATGCTTATCTTCACTTGGATTCCTTTTGGAGCGAGAACAGCGCTCCCGTTTCGCTTCGAACAACCATGCGGGCTCCCGCTGACACAACGGTGGTTGCGGGCAGGTCTACTAAGGTTCCTTGCATGTTGAATCGGTGTGACCGCGCGTTTCCAGCGGCGCCAGGGTTCGCGCTCACTGGCACCCCCTCCCAATCCAGCGCGACCATTCGCAGGGTCTCGGTAACCGACTCGCGCATGTAGGAGCGCAGAAGTTGGCCATCATTAGCCTTGAGTTGAGTCAGAACTGAATCCCGTGATCCCGTTGGAAGCGGTATTTGGTAGACCGCTGCAGATTGGAAGGAAGGCTCTGTCTTGCCGTTTTGCCGCAACACAGCGCTAGTCCGTGTCGTAAATGCCCCCAGCCCAGGTTCTAGCGCGTAGTGCACCAGCAGCATCATCACCGCGGGGCCATTGCTGGTGTCCGCGAAGAGACGCTCCGAATCAGCCTTTCCAGGAACCGCTGCTGACACCTGGGCTGAGCGAACCTTAAAAGGCAACCCTTTACCAGCCGCTGGCTCTTGCAAGGCTGCCTGAAGGGCGATATCGGCCTCATTTCGTAAGTCAAATCGCGCCAAGGGCCCAACCGTACTTCGGATCTCGCCTGCCATATCGGTTTGGCGAGATTTCTGAATTCCGGAGTCGATCATTGCCCCGATCAACCCCCCGCCGGTGACCAAAGAAACGCCCGGTGACTTTGCCGACACCATGAAGCTCTCTTGCGGTATCACCATCCGAATGTCAACCGATTGGATGCGCTGCTTGTTCTCGGCCGTTAAGGGCTTGTGAAACGAAACTGCACAAGCCCCCAGACTTAGGGTCGCAGCAATTGCGGCAATACGAAATATCAGCATGCGTCTTCATTCCTCAAGATGTATCAATTTGCTGCAAGAAATGTAGTCGAAAAAAAGTGCTGTTTTGAGCCTCGTCCGAGGGCCATTGCTTGCACAGCTGAACGTGCCGGTTGGCCACATGAAAGTTTCTCTGGCCACGGGCTAGAAATGACAGATCGCCTCGTTCCGTTCCTGTAGGTTGCACCAAAGCGATCGAGGGCGTGCAAACGAGGCACCCCCGATCAGTTCGCTAGGCCCGACACGCCATCTCCAGCTGAAGAGGCGGGCGGTGCGCTTGCTTGGTTCGGTATGCCCAGCACCAACGATCTGTCGACCTCAACTGCGTCTTCTCGCGCCCATAACCGGGAAGGCTGAGAGGATGTTCGAGCCGAAAGCCTGAGGTGCGAGCCTCGGACTTCCTTCGATCGCACCTGACCCGCTGCTATCGATCTACCCCCATCCGGCGCTACTTCAAAACCAAAACGCCCGCGGCCGGGTCTCACCACGGTCGGGGCGTCAGTCTAAGCAGCACCCCTCGGGTGGGACGACTGCGGGCGAAAGCAGACGATGGTTCCCATCGGTCCTGGCCCCCACTTGATGGGAGACCATCATGAAGTCCGCTGCGGCCCTCGTTCATCGCAAGCGTTGCGACTTAGAACACCCCAAGTCGTGGCATCTCGAAAGGCATTTATAAGCAGCCATGGAGCAAACGGAAGCGGACGCTCAACGTTCGACTGGGAGACTGCTGTACCTCGCCGCAGGGCCATTCCTTGACCGAGTTCGCGAACACGTCTTGACCATTACTCGAACATGTCGCGCTAGATTTCATTGCGCACGTACTTGGCGAGAAACCGGAGGATCCTTCGCTCGTACTCCTCGGGTTGGAACGAATGCAGGTCCACGTGCTTTGCGCGAAGGACTTGCCAGATTTCCTTCGGTCCCTCCGCCGCGTCATAAATCCGCTGCGTTTCCGCCCATGTCGTGTGCTCGTCATCCGATCCGGAGGCGACTAACAAAGGCGAGTCAAAGGTCGGCAGTTTCTCAATGGGGCGCAAGTCTGCAGGTCTTACTCCGGTTCTTAAAGGCAACTGCCAAAGCAGAACCGGTCCCAGTACAGCACCAATTTTTCCCAGCCGCATCCTTAGCCTGTCATTCACTGCTTCTTCAATCGTTGGGTACATCGACTCGATCACGACTGCATCAGCCGCTGGCTGTGGGCGCGCAAGGAGGGTTGACGCAGCTCCCAATGAAACACCGATGATGCCCAGCCGCTCTCTGGGCAACTCGCGCCGAAGAAACCCAACCGCTGCCAGAACGCCAGCGCTTTCCCTCGCGCCGAAAGTGATGCGATCGCCCGAGCTCTCGCCGTGGGCAGGGAGGTCGATCAGTAGCGTCGAATAACCCGCTCTTGCAAGAAATCGCGCTCTTCTGAGCATCTGCGTACGGTCTGCGCGTATGCCATGGAGCAGCAAGACGGCGCCGCGTGACTGTTCGCCGGGCGCGAACCAACCGACCACGAATTGGCCTGGCGCGGTGTCGATCCGGACGACTTTGGCTGGGAAATCAGACGGACGCTTGCCAACTAGTCGCAACGCGGGTCGGCTGAGCAACTCCCCGGCGCCAAAGTAGAGAACAGCGGCGATCACCGAGGATGCGCATGCGGTGATGAGGATTAGGCGTTGGAACATGTGGCCTAACCGAATTCAGACCGCAAAGCTGCGATCAAAAACGGACCGTCCGAGCCATTCTGAACAGTGGCACCTCCCGGGAGCGGTATGCAGTCCGGGTTTTGAGGTGCAGGCCGTCCAAGCATCACCAAACTGAATGTGCACTTGGCGCTAGTTGCTCGAGGGTAGCCCAAAAAACTCCCAGCGGCTGCCATCAGCAATGCCGATTACCAACAGCGGTGGAAGACCTTGAGCCGCTACTAAGCGGAGGGTGTTGGCCATTGCCATCTGTCGAATTTGCAGCTCCTCAAGAGTGAGCGCTGCGCTAGGACATCCTGCATAGGTCATGAACTGCTGCGAGGCGTTGAAGTCCCGCTTTGGACCAAGCGAGTACTGCCAAGTGATGAAGTTGCACACGCCCCCGAACATACGGCCGACACGATCAAACGTAAGTGCCACTTCTCGGCCTTCTGTCCACTTCGGCCAATCAGCAACCGTTTCCCCCGCGGGACCGACTATCTGATGCAAAACCCACTTATGTGCTGCAAGTTCATTGCGAACACCGTATTTCTTGACGGTCGTGCGCTCTGCAATCACGTCAGTTTTTCCGCTTTCAGTGGTGCCAGCATGGACGACGGAACAAAGGACGAAGGAAGCAAAAGCGTAGACGAACGCGTGTTTCATAGGTGTTCAGTGCAGAGCTCACCAGCAGCTGTCGCGTGAGGCACGCTCAGCTACCAGTCATCGCCAAAGGAAGAGCGACTCAATTATGGCCAACACATGGCAGCTTGGGCCGTTGCTAAGCTGAGTCACCCGCCATTAGCGGTGGCAGTATGCTGCGCTCGATTCGCAGAGGACGTGGAAATGGCGAATCCCTAATGTTGCCCAGAATCCTGAAATCGTGGAGACGGGACGGTTATTTTTGGGCTGCTCGTTGCGATATGCGGGGCCTGTGAGGCGAGCAAGGAAAAAAGGCTAACTTTCGGGGGGCAAGATCAGCGCACAAACGGCCCATCACCTCCTGCTCTTTCTTGGCTTGGCACTGGTATCAGGGTCAGTGCGTCTTAGTCGCGCTGCTGATTTTTCAGACGGAAGTGGTCTTTCGGCCGAGGCCGCAGTGAAAGTCCTCTCAGCAGAATCCGAGGAGGATCTTGCTCGCTCCGTGACTGCGTGGATCAAGGAGCGCTACCCCAAGACATCATCACTGCGCGAGGCTTTCAATACCTTGCGAATGATCGCGCGCTGCACGTTATAAACACGTTAACCGTCCAGGGAACGCATCGCATTGTCTTTTTTGAAACGCCGGGCTTACCTTTCCAATTCGTACGCAAAAAGCCCTAACCCGGCGACAAACCGAAGGGCAGGGTTCGGCCAGGAGCAGACATTCACATGACCAAACCTCTTCGCGTTGGAATCACACTGTGCATCGCCGCAGCGTTTGCTGCTGGCGGCATCTGGTTTGTGCGCGAAATGTCGATCGACAGGTGTTTGGACCGTGGAGGCGCGTGGGACTACAACCAAGCTCGTTGCGACATGGCCACCAAGTAGCGGCCAGCAGCAAACGGCCATGAGCGGACCTTGACACATGACACTACGCTACAAGGTAGAGGGTTTCACTGAAACGCGCGACGCGCTCATCTGGGTCATGCTCAGCGCGCCGACGTTCAAATATGGGCTGAGCCTCGATGAGGTTTTTGCAGGGCTCGAACATGGCTATCAGTCAGTTCGTCCGAAGCTTACGGATGTAGAACGCATTGCCCAATGGGAGGAGTCGCGCGGGAAGATGCAAGCCGCTCACGCGCTCTATAGGCAGGGCGACGACCGTCAGGGGACGCGGACAATGCAACTGGCCAGCGAACTATTCACAACCCTTCGCCGCGCGGCCGGGAGGAAGATGTCGCGACAAGAACTTGGTGACTCCGAACACGGCACCAACGAAGTCGACGAGTGACCGATTCCGAGCAGCGGCAGTGTCTTCTAGTGGGCCCCCTAGCTTCCCTCGCCGTGGGGCAGAATTCGGCCAGAAGCGGTCGTTGGCTCTTAGGCAAAGCGGGCACTCAACATTTTGAAAAGTCCACTCGATGGAGGTCTTAGGCTTCATCTCGCAGTCTGTAACGGCCCGCTTCAAGGAGTGCAAGATCACGGTGAAACGCCGAAGGTTCTTGTCTAGCAAAATGCTCAAGGAAGACCGCCGCCTCAGCATTGGAACGGCCTTCCGCCATATCGTCAGCTGCGACCAGCGCATCCCCAAGCCGCTTGTTGGCCGCACTGTCTTCCTCAATCGGCTCAGGATGTTGTTTTGCCAAGGCCGGCAGCTCTACCTCAACATTGCGCCGTACTTGAAATGTAATTGCGAGCGCTTCTGCGACAAGACGAATGTTCTCGCGCGTGGGGTGCAGCGGAAGATCACGAATTTGACTGGCTGCACTATCGAGAAGCTGCGCTGCAGCCCTTAAAGTCCGGTGGAGTTGCTCGTGTGAGTCCATGGCACCTAACGTAATTTAGACCGCAAAACACTGGCGGGATCAGCTGGACACTAACCAGGCAAGCGTCAAGGCAGCAAACTATAGCGTGCCCACAGTTGGGATTGGGCCGACCGACTGTGCTCTTCGGGGCCGATCAATCCATTTGGGATCAATGGCCGCTTTGGGGTTGGGATGCGACTGTCGGCTCAGGGCCCGCCGCCGCCCTCGCCGTCGGGCAGAATTCGGCCAGGAGCTGACGGTCGGTGTACCGTCTCAACGGAGAATCGATACATGCAAAGCCCCGATGGCCTTGATGAACTCCACGCCGTATTAGCGGCAGCAGGGGTGCAGAGTTTGCTTTTTCATGACTGCATTCACATCCCATTGCAGTTTCAGGAGGGGCATGTGGAGATTAGAGCGCCACTAGGTGCCGTGCGGTCTGTACAGATTTTTAAAGACCCGGTATCAACCGCATTGCCCCTTGGACCTTGCGAATGTATCGACGACCCTGAGGGCTGTGCTCAGCATCTACTTTTCCAACTGTCGCAGAGAGGTCTGACGGCCTGTCGAACCGCCGCGTAAATTGCTGGTTTGAGTCCTTCAACATTCCACTGCTGAGATTGATTGCGGCCACAAGCGGACGTTCAAATATGAGAAAACTTTACCCGTATGAATTGCCGTTGATTTCGTACCTGTTTGCGGTACCGGGCATCGACGACGACTTGGGCGAGTTGCTTGTGGAATCAACGGCCGACGGCGGAATGGGCAGTCTCGCTATTGACCGCGTGAACACGGCACTGAGATTTGGCTGCTGCGTCGCGCAGTGCGAGTTCCATGATGCAGACGGAGTAAATATTCAGGCTTCGCTGAACTGTGACACCGCTGGTAGGCCGATGGAAGTAGACGTATGGAAAGTGAACTTCACACCTATCACTCAATGGCCTAAAAGAGCCGAAATTCGACCGCTTTCGTCTGCGTCTCTTGGGTCCCGAGCTAGACATTCCTGAATGGCCGCGATGGGCCCGACGCTGCTGCACAATCATCCGAGCCGTGAGGCCGGACCCGGCCAAAACCGGACCTTCGACGTCGACCTCCAGCTTCTAGTAGGTGAACTGCACCGAGTACCTCCAGTCCCCGTTTTCCTCCTGACTGACGGAGTACGACGCGGAGCGCCAGATGGTCCCGCGCTCACGGAAAAGGTCGGCGAGCGCGTAGAGGCTCGCATAGATTTCCTCGGTAGGGCTAACAGGCTCCGGCTGCCCGTCAGGCGACGTGATGACGATGGTCATCCGCTCATGCGAGCCTTCCTGTTCCCTGTCGGCGACAAGGCTAGCTGCCCTCCACCAATCCGGGGTCGCCGCAATGAGGGCATTCGCTACCGCTGCGTCCAGCGGTGCTTGTCTTTCAAGCCATTCGTCCATCTATGATTCCAATTAGCCGTGTCGGCCCGGAAGGTAGCATGCAACAGGCTCCAGCCGGCCAACAGCAGACATTACGGCCAATCGGAAGTTTTGAGGGAGGACAATGGGATACGACCTGAGACTGTGCGCCGTGAGTGACGAGCAACTAGCTTATCTTCGGGCCCACGCCCAGTACACGCGCGATTTCATCGAGGGCAGGCGCCCGACGTTGACTAAATCCGAGAAGGTTGGTTCTTGGTTTTCGAAGCGCGAGGTAGAAAGAAGAGTCGAGGTAGACGTCGGATGTGTCTGGCCGGAATCAGCCGCCGCATGTACGACGCTGTACTCCGGGGGGGCTCTCTATTTCGTCCTCAATGGAACAGCGGCCAAACTTGACGGGGTCACCAATTTCCCGAATGTCGGAGGTCGCTACCGAGGTGAGATGCTCGGACAAGCTATTGAGCTGGGAGAAGTAGGACTGGGACACTCGCACGCTTTTCGAGATGCGCAGGTGGCTGAGCTTCAAGCTGCATTGGGCGCCTTGGACGTAGCTACAGCTGAGCATCGAGCGCGTGCATATGCGCTGGAGGCTGAGCAGGATGAGCGAGAGCTGGTGGACGTTGCGCTCAACGACATCAGATCTCTGCGCGAATTTCTTATACAGGCTTCCTGTGCGAACCAGGGAATGATCTGGTTCTGGGCCTAGTCGGCTTGCGGCCAAGAGAGGTCTTTTGCAGTGCAGGGCCGATGCTAAGCTCGATATTTATGCCCTTCATAAATTGCCGCGTCTGCGCCATCCTTTTGGCCACTACATTTGTCGTTACCCAGGCAATCGCTGAGGAACTGAGCAATGGTCATCCTCGGCTACGAACGATTGCGTTGCAGGAGCGTGGTCACTACGTTCGCAATTTGAAAGAAGCCTACGCGCGGTGGTGCAACGAAAAGGCCAATGTTTGCGTCAACGAACTTTTGATTCGGCCCGGCGGCATGGCCGTCCCACCCCCCTACGATCAGATTCGCATGGACCTAGTGTCGAACCTCAACGGAAAGTTCGAGGTGTCTCGGTATGAGCACGAAAAGCCGTTCAAGAATTTCAAGCCTGAAACTATTCAGTATTCAGCGAAGCTTAAAGTGACTATCCACCCGTTCGTTTGGAATCGAGTTGAGGTTCGCTCGAAGCAGCGTCCGACCACAGACAGACCTCTGACGGAATGGGCTGAGCAATGGATGGACATCTCCGACACAAAAAGCGTGCAGAAGGGCGAGCTGCTGGGAGTCGTTCACAGCGTCGTTTATCCATCAACCAGTCGTGGCTACTGGCAAACGATGGTTGACCTAGGTTCGGCCGAACTAAAGTCGCTGGAAAATCTACTGTCAGTGCTCGAAGAGATGGGCTTCACGCAAGTTGAGATCGGGTCTTTCTCTCCCATTCAGCGGTAGGTTACAACTCGTCCAGCGACCGCTTGAAGAGGGCGTGACCGGCGGCTCTGGGCCCGCTAGCGTCCTTTGCCGTGGGGCAGAATTCGGCCACAAGCTGCCGGCGGTGAACCGTGAAAGCGGCCGCTCAAAGAACTGAGCTAGCGGCCCGCAGAATGTTGGTTCGCTTGAGCGGTGGGTTAGACGCTTAAACGCTACTTTGTCTTCCGTTTTTGCTGACCAAATGGCCACCAACCTAGCAAAAAAAGTGGAAGGGACAGAAGTGCCTTTAGTGCGGCATAGTCCGTTGCATCAAAGGTGGGGGCAGCGGCGGGCCCAACGATACCGCCTTGCTGCACATATTGCTCTCGATATTTCAGTAGCTCATCAGAGCTACATGCTGCAGGGCAACTGCATGCGCTGCATTCCAAGGTTGCTGGGCTGTTCGATGCCCCGCAGGATAAGCAAGACCATTGATATGCAGGCATAACTCCAACCCAGTGTAGTTCGCGCCAATTCGCACACCATATCTCTCGGTAGTTTGGCTCATAACGGCCAGAAACTGCGGTGGCGGCTAGCGAAAGCTGACGTTCAACGTGAAGTGAGATGTCATGGTCGGCCTACTCATCATCAATCGCTTGCCGAAGAGTTTTGACCGCCATTCCAGACCGTGCAAAGTCATCGCCTGGTTCTGCTGGCTCCCGGTATCGACGTGAAGGCGGCTCATTCTTTCGATGCACAGCCAGGGTGATGATGGCACCGATAACCGGAAGAATCCACACCACCGCAAGTTGACCAACCTTCTGCTTTCCTTCCGTCAGCGAGTCATTCACTACGAGCCACGTGGCCCAAATATTGAGCCCCATCGGGATGGAAAGAACAGCAAGCGTAAGGACGAGTTCCACGAGAGGTGACTTTCAACGGTTGAGCTGAGCGGACGCCACCGTATTGGTGCTTGGCCTGCGAAGCGGATGATGACACTGGCCGGTTCGCGGGCCAAGTGCCAAGCCGGTGGAGGTCCGCTCGAGCAAAGGGTGAGTCTCAAAGGCAGCTTCGGGGTAGTTTCGTCCACCGGCTGCTTAGGGCCCGGTAGCGCCCTTCGCCGTAAGGCAGAATTCGGCCATTAGCAGCCAGTCACCGCAAATGAAAGCGGACGTTCAACGTCGAAGACCAGCGGCGCCGCAGGCGTCCGACTGGGTTGCCCAGTTAAAGCGTGAATGTGCCATTGAAGTCCTTTGGCCAGACGACCACGTATTTTTCGCTCGACTTCAGGCGCTTAACGACGAGCGCCTCCTTCAGCACACCGCGCAACTTTAGAAATGCCTCGACCCGCTCAATGACTGGCGCCCACGCACCTGTCGGGTAGATGAAGATGTTGAAGCGCCCTTGCCCCACATCATGACCATCAACTTCAGCGGAATCGTTCTGCGAGAAGGCTGTTATGAGCGTTTCCTCAACATGCAAAAGCTTGTCAAAGTCACCACTCGCTGACATTGGTAGCTGGACGATCAACTGGTTGCGTGACATGAGCTTTAACGTGCGTGTGGCCGGCGACTGGCGGCGGAAAGCGGCGAAGCCGCGGGACGCCGGAAGGCGTCCGTGTCGACTAGCGTGTTAGACCGCAGTGCCACCACTCACCTCCATGCCGGCCGGAGCGAAAGGATTTGGGGATTCGAAGCCGCTTGGAAAGACCCGTACGTGTCCCTCGATTGCAAGGATCACACCATCCTCGTCTCCATCGTACACACGTACCCCGCTGTGCTGAAGAGGACATACAAACGCCAACCCCTCGGGCAGGCCCAACACTCCGCAGTGCGGTGGATGGGACAGAACAACGGTGCGCTCAATAACCGACTGCAACTTGTTGCCGAGGGCGGCTTCGACGCGGACGAATGCCTGAACGGCATCAGTCAAAGCGTCGAATCGCCGAAGCTCCCATTCCTCTACATAGTGACCATCGGCGAAGAGTGGGTCGTCTTTGGCCCAGTAGTTCATGCGGTCTAACGTTGAAATTCAGCGGGCGCCGAAGGCGTCCGCTGCAATGACCGGTTAGCCATCACAGCGCTCAATTCGAACCACCTTGGGCGCCTGCGAGTCCATGAACATGTAGCAACGCCCGAACAAGGCCTTCTTGCCGAAGTCATCGAACCGATTAGGGCCGAGCGGCGTCATGAGTACCTCAGACGTTGCAATGGCCCGCTGATGGTTGGTATCGATTTCGGTCCAATTCTGCTCGACCACATCTGCTAACAGAACGGTGGTGACGTCATGGTTGTACTGAACAAGGATGTTGCCGTCCTTCATGTTCATCGGATTGAAGTCAGGATGCGCATGAAAGACGCCATGAATTGCTTTGAGCGCATGCGCTTCTGCATCAACATCGCTTAGCCCCGAAGGAAGAACCGCCACAGTGCCATGCGAGAACATGGCGAAGTCGCGCGTTCCATTGGTGTAGAAGCGAATGCGCTCGGCGATCCGATCAAGCGGCTGCGGAATGTCCGGTTGCCAATCTGGGACGGGCGGAAACTGCGCCGGCCGTTTCGGCGGTGGCGGAGATTTCTTCTTGAAGAGTCCGAACAATTCTTCCCCCTGATGGCTAACGTGATGTATCCCGCAAACGCTGCGGGATAAACTGGACCGTGCGGGATATTCTAGACACTGATTTCTCCTGGAAGTGGCTTGCAGCATGGGTTTGCATGCAATTGACTGTTTACATCCAGGTATAAAAATTGCGCGAAACCCGGCAGGCATCAACAAGGGAAACTATAGCTCGCTATCAAGCAGGGACCGCGCACTCAGAGAGAACGTTTTTGGCTGTCAGGCAGCGGATGGCGTATGAACGGCAGCTTTGCGGATGTGTTGTCGAACGTCGGCTCAGGGCCCGCTAGCGTCCCTCACCGTGGGGCAGAATCCGGCCAGGAGCAGACATTCACATGACCAAACCTCTTCGCGTTGGAATCACACTGTGCATCGCCGCAGCGTTTGCTGCTGGCGGCATCTGGTTTGTGCGCGAAATGTCGATCGACAGGTGTTTGGACCGTGGAGGCGCGTGGGACTACAACCAAGCTCGTTGCGACATGGCCACCAAGTAGCGGCCAGCAGCAAACGGCCACTAGCGGTCTTTAATCACACGCAACACCTGCACGCGGATCGAACATGGCTGCTCCTAGAAATTTTCGCACATGAAAGCAATAGAACTTCGAACGCTTGCCGAGTGCTGGATCGCCTATTGGCAAGCCGAAAAGAGTTCACCTGATAAAGAAGCTCTTTCATGGGTGTTTGATCGCGAGTGGGATCTGGTGCGAAACGAGCCTCTACTAGCGTGGTCCATGATTCTAGAAATTCTGAAACTCGACACAAGCAACAAGATTCAAGAGGTTTTATCGGCGGGTCCCTTGGAGGACCTTTTGGATAAGCATGGCTACTTGGTCATTGAGCTAGTTGAAGCAGAGGCCAAGAAAAATCCTAAATTCGCCCAGTTGCTTGGCGGCGTTTGGGAAAGTTCTATGGCCGAAGAAATCTGGGCAAGGGTGCAAGCTGCTTGGGATCGTCGGGGCTGGGATGGAGTCCCTGTTGAATAGACTTTTGATAAGCGGGTCGGCGCCTGCTTCGTTAGTGAGTCGGCATACTGGAATACTCAAGAGCAGCTTAGGCTAGCGTCCTTCGCCGTGGGACAGAATTCGGCCAGGAGCAGCCGGAGGCACTTGGGTAAAGCGGACACTCAACGTAGAGCTAGCCGGCGCTGCGCGGTTTTATCGCGCAGCGTCCAACGACTGGAAGGAGCGAGGTTGAGCGCCAGGTTGGGCAATTGGCGGATCAGTAAAGCCATTTCCTTACCAGAGCATTACCAAAACGCTCAACTAAAACGGCTTCTCCGCCTTCATCGTTTTCATGAACCTCAGCAATGCAACGGATCATAAGAGCATCTAAATATACCTGCGTGGATGAAAAGAACGGAGTCAGCATGCCCCTTGTGTCATGGTCGAAGAAATATACTTCGCCGGTTTGTCTATGAAAACAGAACATGTTGCCATTACCAAGATAGTCACCAAAAACAACCAACTCACTAGCCAAAGCTATATCTGCTTCGTTCTCGGCAATGTCAGAAATACCAGAATACGCATGAAGCAAAGGTTGAATAGGCGTATCTCCATCAGTGACACTGCAGAGCTTTTCCGCCAATGACAAAGCGCCAAATTCGGAATGGTAAGCACGCAACGCGGGTGGTAATGGGCACCCCAAGCGCGCTTCAAGTCCAGACAGGTCGCTTTCGCTGACGGGCGCCAAGTTTGCTTGGGTTACATGGCCCTCCCACAATAGCGAATAGACTTCGATGACTGACCGATACCAAACAAATCTTTCCGCTTGACTGGATAGTATTGGCCAAGCCAAGGGCGCGCAATTTGCAGGTGGCCACTGTTCCGAAGGGTTCTCTGTAGTCATATGTGCTCACGGGGGAGTAAAGTGCCTTGCAGCCTGGGTATGCAAGCGCAGGGCTGTTCAAACGTCCTGGTACAAAGACTTCGAAACCCGGCAGGCGTCAACGCGGCAAAACTATAGTTTGCCAGCGGGCAGGGGCTGGCCCCTTCGCAGCACCTTTTGGCCTGCCCGCCAGCGGTTAGTTAACCAACGGCCGCTTTGGGTAATGGTGTCCACCGGCTGCTGAGGGCCCGCTAGCGCCCTTCGCCGTAGGGCAGAATTCGGCCAGGAGCAGCCCTTAGCGACAGATAAAGCGGACGCTCAACGTTAGGTCAGCCGAGCGGTGAGGCAGTGTCGGCCGCATAGGGGGTCAGGCTTTCGGCTTCCAAACAAGCGCTTCACAGGGATCATCCACCCACCTTGCAAGACAATGTCCAAACTCATTTATTGACGCGGGCTCAGACAGGACGCGCAACTCCGCTCGTGCGACGAATGGACTGCCAATGTGCGAGGAAACGTGCACCAGCATTGCAGAGTGCCCAACCTGGTCCACCACTTCTGCTCGCATCAAGAGGTGATACGGATACTCACCTGATTCATCTCCGTATTCGAGGACTACAGTGTCATCAACAGAGGCGGGGAAAGTAGTGAGATCGAGTGCAAAATTCTTTACGTGTTGCGGAGTCACATAAACCTCCGCGAACCCGGAAAAGCCTTCACTTGATGCCCAGACAAGCAGATTTAGAACTCCGTGTTCGTTATACGGCTCGGATTTAATGCAAATTTGATTCATCAAGTTGAATTCAAGGAAGACTATGTGATGTATCTCGCTACGAAACGCGGCAAGCGTGCACTGGGCAACTGTAGCTTGCCGGCGGGCAGGGACCAGCCCTCCATCGCACTGTCGTGCTGCGGTCGCGTCCCTCGCCGTGGGGCAGAATCCGGCCATTACCAGTCACTCGTGCTACAGGATCGGACCCACGGCGTAGTGAGCAGCGCGAAAAAGTTGGCTAGCTTTCAGCCATTTCTGGGTGTCGTGCTCGGCACCCTTCTTATGACGGTTTGGCATCCTCTTCTTCAGGATCTTGGTAGTAAAAGCCGATGTCAAGTGCGATCTGGTGATGAACTAGCAGTTCAGCGAGCTGCACCGAAATAAAGGGACCTCCACCAGTGCCTCCGCCGCCCCAGAAGAAGCCAAGGTGAGTTTCAGTTCCTAGCGCGCGTTCTGTAGCGAGTGATATGCCAGACTTCAATTGACTGAGAAGCCATTCCACGTGAGGGTATGGGTCCCATACGTCAGAGGTGACAGCGTTTTGTGAATCGTAGCTCCAGGCATACCGCGGAAGGTCGAACCTTTGCACAAATCCCGCGGCTTTCCAGCGTTCGGCGCTCGCTATCCGGGCAGGGGAACGCATGTCATCGACTTCAATAGTTTCGAGCAGTTCGCGAGACAAAATTCTTGAAGCAGCCCCAGAATCGTTGGACTTCAGAAAGAGGGTGCAGTAGTACGTCAACTTAAATATCGCTCAACAACATTTGGGAGAAAGACCATAAGGCATTCGAAAAGTGCTTTTTAGTTAAAGAGTTTACGGTTGTAAGCTTACTCATCGGCAAAAATTACCGGTGCCGGCTGAAATGCCAGCGCGCGCTAGGATGATCTCCATCGCCCACAACCGGACAGTCAAGATCGAATGGACCACACGTCATTGCAGCCGCTATCACAGGATGTGATTCAGAGATTTGATACCGAATTCTCGTGGTACATCGGCCACGTGCGAGCTCTCGCTATGACGCCGGAAGAGTGTTGCGCCGATCAGGGCAACTATCTTGTCGCAGGCGAGCTGTTTCACTTCCTGCTCCAGCCAACATCTCTGCTGACAGATCCTTCCATGCCTCTTTCGGTGGAGCAAAAAAACGCTATCGAAGTGCTACGGCAAAGTGTCCGATCGGTGCCTTTGGAAGCTCGAAGCGGTGGACCAAATGCAGCGGCGTCGCTCAAGGACATGCAGCACCCCTCGTGGGAGGTTCCTCGGCAAAGCGCTGCCAAGGTCCTCACTGTGTTGGCGCCACTGCTGGACTCTCGGGCAGCATAGGGCATGGCCCCTTAGCTGTATCTCAAGGAAGTTTGCCAACTATCAGGGCTTACTAGATGACTGCTTTGGAGAAGAGCGAATGACCGAGTTGGGCCCTGAGCCGTCGTTCAGAAGCGCCGCCCGGAAGCTGCCTTTGGCTTGCTGCACGCTGCTGTTGGAGCTCCCGTTGTCTCCCTACGACGAGCTATAGTTTGCCGACTTGACGCGTGCCGGGTTTAACGGAATTTTTATACCTGGACATTTGAACAGGTCGTCCCTTGCAATCCTGTGCTGCAAGCCACTTCCAGGAGAAAACAGTGTCCAGAGTATCCCGCACGGTCCAATTTATCCCGCAGGTTTCGGGGGATACATCACGTTAGGCCACACCATGCGCGAGCTTGACGATTGGCGGTTAACGAATCAGCTTTGCTATCTGAAGGGTGCAATCTTCTCTTGGCAGCCATATGCACCGGCGTCAACGCTGAACGATCATGATCACTGCGAGTTTTGCTTTGCCAAATTCATGGCCATCGAATCAACAAACATACTCACGAGCGGGTACGCCACCGCTGATAGGTATCGCTGGGTGTGCAAAACCTGCTTCTCTGACTTCTCGGACCTTTTCGAGTGGAAGGCCGAAGGTGTGGCCTAGCCAGTCGCTTGAGCCGGCTCGCGACGGCAAGCCGCCGCTCGCGGCTCAGCTTCAAGGTGAGGTGCCCTCCAGATGAAGCGCGAGTCAGAGCCACGGCCGCACAAGCCGAACGTTGTGCCGCCCACGGAGCGTTATGCCAACATCTTGATGGGCGTGGTGCTGGTCGCGTATGGCGTGCTAGGGCTGGTGAGCCACCGCATGGATCTAAGCGGCCGGCGGACACGTATCGCAGTCCTGGAAGGCGGTCCAGCCTGGCTTATGGGGGCTGCGTTCCTCGTCGGGGCTGCTGTGTTGTTCTCGGTGGTGGTCGATCACTACGATACAAGAGACAACGAGAGGTTTTACAGGGCGTTCAGGTGGGCAGCATCGCGTCTGGGTTGGTGCTTGGTAGGTTCCGCATTGGTTGCGCACCTCTACCTGGGGTTCCTGAAGTGAACTAAACCACTTCCGTGAGCCCGGCGCCTAACACCTCCAATGAGCGCACATGTCACGGCGGGCTTTGCCTGCCGCCTCACGTTGAAATGTTGAACGTCCGCTTTCCTTTGCGGTGACCGGCTGCTTCTGGCCGATAGTACTCATTCGTGACCGATATGCGAACGGCAGCAACCGCTGCAAAGCCGCCGCGTAAGCCGTTGACGCAGTTGATTGAGGAATCGGCGAAAAGCGCGCTAGCCATGGTGCGCACGCGTGAGGCAAGTGCCGCTAAGTAAAGAGCGCTAAGGGCGGATCGGCCACCTGCGGGCACCGGCGGGATGGCCAAGGCGGCGGACACCAGCGGACAGCCGCCTACAAGGCTGGCGCATCGCTAGCTCTCAGTGCAATCCCCGCCAGCGTCGGCCCTGTTGCGGCGGGCTATATCTAGGCTGTGGGACCGACGGGTGCGAACACCAGCTATCGCGCGAAGAACTTCTGCCCTACTGCGCTAGGCTGCGCCAGGATGGGTAAGGGGATTTAGATGTCCTTGGCACTCTGTGGAATCGACCACAGAAACAGAAGGGACCAGCATGAGACCAACTCCATTGACTCAACAACAGCGTGAATGCCAACGATGCGTAACGGAAAAAGAAACAATTGCCCGTGCTGCTCAGTTGATCAGGGAGGCATTGTCGTTGATGGAGGGGGAGGGGCCGATAAGCCAGCGTTTCCCCGAGGCTCGGGGTGTCGAGGATCGCCTATTGCGTTTGCCTGAGGTACTGCGCTTGACGGGGATGTGTCGCTCGGCCCTTTACTCCCAGATGGCGCAGGGCACCTTTCCTAGTTCTGTAAAGATCGGAGAGCGCGCGAGCTCGTGGTCGGCAAGGGCGGTAAATACATGGATCACGGAGCGCGTCGATGGTAGGCAGGCCGGACCGGGTACCTAGGTCCGGGGGATAGGGTAAGGGAGGTACGCGGGGGGCAGGGTTGAATGATGCCACTGCTTTATTGGCGTGCGGGATTCAGCAGATGTTGCGACACCTATGCTCAAGGTGACTTCAATTCCACAGGTCCTAATGTAGCTTGGGAACTTTGAAGCCTAAGCAGATGATTTAAAAAACCACGGCAATCCGGGGGAACAAGTGGGGGAACAAAATACCCAGAAATTTTATGGAATTGTGAATTGATAAGGTCTTTGCACCTTTATTCAATTGACGCCAGCCCACCATACAAGACACCGCCACACTCTGGAAACCCCAGGCTGTGGCGGTTTTTCTTTGTCCGCCGCTGTTTAACGAAGCGGTGATGGCCACGCCTTGTGACTTGGTTTTGCAAATAAGTCCGCTTCAGCAATTTGCCCGCGGCTTGAGGCGCTAGAAGCGTCGCTGCTGTCTCAATGCCCATCGCCTATCGCGATTGCAGCGCTGAGGTAAGAACTTCGGCCTCGCTAACCGGAGGTTGGGCAGAACTCAAGATCGCCTCCACTCCCCACCGCTTAGGCTCCGGCAATAAGTTAGCCGGCAAGCAACCACAAGGATTGACATTTCCCCGGTGCAGGCACTCAGGAGGCTCAATGGTCAGCGCGCGACCGTGAGCCAAAACGCCTACAAGCCGCCAACCAGCTCACACCGAGCCTTGTTAAAAATACCGATAGCAGTCATAGTGATGCTTGGCGTTTTGGTTCGAGACGGCATTACGAACCGCCCCGCAGTGAGTAAGAGCCTTCCTCCATCGACAAGTGTAGCTTCATGTATCAATTCTTGAATCGCCTGAACGCGCGCCGCACAATATTCGCTCATTCAGCCGGAGGCCACCATGCCAATGGAGTACTTGCGGGAGCTGGAGCGCGATGCTTTACCTCTCATTGAATCGGATGTAGGGAACATCGACAAACTGCGTGTCTTGCGCGCGGCGGGAATGGTGGAGGTGCAGCTTCCTCCCGTCGATTCACCACAGCAAAAGGCCCAGGTGCTCTATGTCACCGGCCTCGGATGCGCAACGCTCAGGGCCTTTGGGCCGCGCTTGAAAATCCCCCGACGACAGTCGAGTATGGATCTGGAGTCTTCCTACGATTGAGCGCTGCAGGCACTGCGGTTCAGGACCACTTCCGAAACTGTCCTACAAATTGATGCGCTGCAGCAGAAGCCCTGCGGCGCGCGCACTGAAAATACGATGGGCCTTTCGTATTACTGGCTTGTCCAGGTGAAAGGCGCATATGAGCAGTTGGTACAAATTGGGACTGGGCAATGACGAACAGGCCTTCGAGCCGACACTGCGCATCCAGCAGATGTTCATGTCGAAATTCCTGATGTGTCCGCCCGGCTCCGGCAGGGCACTATTCTCTTGCTATGACAAAGAGAAAGATCATCTCTGGCTGTACTTTTCGCCGGCGGCCGAAGACATTGCGGTCAGGGTCTACGCAGAGCCTTGTGATCCCCCGACTGCCTTGGACTGCATTGGGTTGCTGGCGGGCGAAGGGGATGCACTAGGTGTCGAAGAGACGCCCTTGCTCGCTAAGGCCGCCTGAGCAATAGCAGTCGGCGGTAGATACGGTGTCAGTGCAGTCCTACGCGCGCCCTCATGGCGTTCCGACAGAGCCCTTTTGCAGCCCGTGACCCAATGACTGCAGCGGGCCGCCGCCCAGGCCCATTCAAGGAGTGCAGCATGTTTTCCATCGATCCACGGTCCCATCATTTGGAAGATTGGCCGGACGCGCCCCTGATTCAAATGGGCCAACCGACCGATCGGGTCTTCCAGCGTCAGCTCACGGACAACCTCCCTTCGTCCCGCGGCGATGTACATGGCTTGGAACGCGAAGTGCAGTTTGCTGATCTCGACTACCGCGAAATGCAGGCCATGGGGTAGCTTGCGGGGTCTGACTCCGCGAACTGCCGGAGGCTGACTGACGTGCCTGAGTTGATCTTGCACATCCGGCCTGAAGGCGCGCGGCATTACTTGGCCCGGGTGTTTGACGGCAAAGAACTCGTGGGCGAACCCACGCTGCATTCCACTGTTGAAGAAGCCATTCGGGCCTATTCAGGCTCCCCCGCCTTCCCCCACGCCGCCGCTTTTAATATTTGGTATGCGGGCTGGAGCGTAGGGCTCATCCCCGTCGCCCGTATGCGTACCGAGTCCGCCGAATTGGCCAGCCGGCTTATCGTTCTCTCTGCCGTACTGCGCTGAGATTACCGGCGCAACTTTCTCCCATCTTCATCAGGCGCCGCTAACACCGCGGGGACGCTTTTGCCTCCCCAACAAGAAACAAAGTGAAATAAACCGAAACTGCATCGAGACCACGCCAGACGCGCCTGTCGGCACCATCAGGGTCATGTTCAAAACCGTCCCGAAAGGACAGCATCATGAAACCCTGGATCAAGAGAACGCTGGTGGGATTGTTTGGCGCCTCCATCATGGTCGGTGGCCTTACGGCGTGTTCGAGCGGCGCCCATCGACACGGGCCGATGAGCCCCGAGAAGATGGCCGAGGTGCGAGGCAAGGTCGTCAACCGGGTGAGCAGCAAGCTCGACCTGAACGACGCGCAAAAACAAAAGCTCAATGTGCTGGCGGACAAGATGGAAGCGCAGCGCACAGCGGTCATCGGCAAGACGGCCGATCCACGTGCCGAAGTGCAGGCGATCGTGGCGGGCAGCAAGTTTGACCGGGCGCGTGCGCAAGGTCTGCTGGAGGAGAAAACCCGGGCCGTGCAAACCAGCAGCCCTGAGGTGATCAACGCCCTGGCTGATTTTTACGACAGCCTTAACGCCGAGCAGCAGCAAAAGGTGCGCGACCTGATGCAGCGGCGCAGGGGTGGTTGGATGGCGCACGGCTGAGCCGGGAGTTCCGCAATGTCCCCCTTGCTGGAACCCATCCACCGGCTGGCGCGCGAGGTGCGGTTGCACGGCCCTGCGCTGCTGGCTGACATGCCCGAACCCCACGACGAACTGATGTCCCTGGTGTGGGGGCCTCGGTTTGACCGCGAGCATGCGCTGGGCCTCATCGCCCGCCAGCCTGCGTTGGCGGTGCCGGCCTTGCCTGCCTTGCTGGCAGCCGCCGACGCATTCGACGCGCTGCATGTTCCTGCGCAGCAGCGCTTGCGCCAACTCATCCGGCGGCACCGCGCATTGAGCGCAACGGCCACTGAAGGAGACTTGCTGACAGGCGATGCGGCATCGCCACCCACCACGCAGCCCGCGCGGCAGCGGCAGCCTCTCGATTGGGGCATGGCGGAAGAGGGCACGCAGCCGTGGAGCATTGCGCTCCGCGGCCCTGACGGCGCCCGTGCAGCTGCCTGCAGCCTGCCAATGTAAGAATCGCGCATGCACCGCATCCTGCTCATTGACGACGACGCCCAGCTCGGCCCGCCGCTTGCCATTTACTTCAAGCGCTTCGAGCTGGAGTTGGTCCACGCACTCAAACCCAGCGACGGTTTGGCACAGCTCGGGGCGGGCGGCTTTGATGCCGCCATCCTCGATGTGATGCTGCCCGAGATGGATGGCTTTGAGCTGTGCCGCACCATTCGCCGCCAGGGCGACTTGCCCGTGGTCATGCTCACGGCGCGCGGCGAGGTGATGGACCGCGTGGTGGGGCTGGAGCTGGGTGCCGACGACTACCTGCCCAAGCCGTTCGAGCCGCGGGAACTGGTGGCCCGGCTGCAGACCGTCCTTCGCCGTCGCCGCGCGCCAGCAGCGGGGCAGGGCGGCGAGTCGGCCACGCTGGAATTCGAGGGCCTCAGTATTGATGCCGCACGGCGCTGCATCCACCGCCACGGCACGGTGGTCGAGCTCACGGGCACCGAATTCGACTTACTCCACTTGCTTGCGCGCGAGCCGGGCAAGGTGTTCAGCCGCGACGACATCCTCAACCAGTTGCGCGGGCACGAAGCCGAGCTGTACACCCGCGCCGTGGATATCGTGGTGAGTCGCCTGCGCAAGAAGCTCGAGCCGCTCGACTGCATTAAGACCTTGCGCAACGCCGGCTACTCGCTGGCATTGCGGCGGGCTGCGCCATGAAGTTGGTGCGGCGGTTGCTTTGCCTGGACGGCACCGACGACGAGCGCGACTGCCCCTGGCACCGGCGTGCACGGCGGGCGGTGGGTTATTCGCTGCGCATCCGGCTGGTGCTGGTCTTTATGGCGCTGGCGGTGACGGTGGCTGTCACCTTCATGGGCGGGGTGCAAAAAGCAGTGTCGGTCGGCTGGCGCGAAGCCGCCCGGCCGCTGCTGATGGACTATGTCGACCGGCTCGCGGCCGAGATCGGCAGCCCCCCGAGCACGGAGCGGGCCGAAGCCATCGCCAAGCGGCTGCCAGTCACGCTGCGCATCGACGGGCCTTTGGTCAACTGGGCATCGCACCCCGACCAGCCGCGCTCCGACTGGATGAGCGACAAGGTCCGACGCGAGGAACACTGGAACGGCCATGGCGCCGATGACCAGGGCCGGCGGCTCTTGCAGCGCGTCACGGCCGACGGACACACCATCGAGTTCGGACTCAATGCCCTGTCATGGGACAAGCGCCCGCGCATTGCATGGGGCACGCTCACCGTGCTGTTGCTGCTCACCGCACTGGCATATGTCTACGTGCGGCATCTGCTGCGCCCGCTCGACGACATCCGCCGCGGCGCGCAGCGCTTTGGCGAGGGCAACTTTGCCCAGGCGATCCCCGTGCGCCACGCGCACCGGCCCGATGAGCTCGGACAGCTGGCGGCCACCATCAACACCATGGGCGACGACATTCACCAGATGCTGGAAGCCAAGCGGGCCCTGCTGCTCGCCATGAGCCACGAGCTGCGCAGCCCCCTGACCCGCGCACGACTGAACACCGAACTCCTCCCCGAAACTGCCGAAGTGCAGGCCCAGCGCGATGCTCTGATGCGCGATTTGAGCGAGATGGCGGGGCTCATCACCGACCTGCTGGAAAGCGAACGGCTCGCCGGCCGCCACGCCGCGCTGCACCGCGAGCCCGTGGACCTGGCCACACTCGCGCGCGAAGTGATCGTTGAGCTGGGCGGCCGCCATGCGGGCGCAGCGGCCATCGTGCTCCACGCCGAGGCCGGCCTGCCGCCGCTGTCGCTCGACCGGTCCCGCATGCGCCTGTTGCTGCGCAACCTGCTGGACAACAGCCTGCGCCACAGCAACGACCCGACCGCGCCGCCGCCCGAACTGCACCTGCGGCTGGTGCAGCAGTCGATCGAATTGGAAGTGCGCGACCACGGGCCGGGCGTTCCCGCGGAACACCTGCCGCACTTGGCGCAAGCGTTCTATCGGCCTGATACCGCGCGCCAGCGCACCACCGGCGGCGTAGGCCTGGGGCTGTACCTGTGCCGCCTTGTGTCGCAAGCCCATGGTGGAACGCTGCAGATGCGCAATGCTGAACCCGGCTTGTCGGTTTCGGTGCGGTTGCCTGTCGTGGACTGAGGCGCTCGCGGTTTCGCCATTTCTCCGGCTGACGCCGCGGCTCTGGCTGCGGCGAGGGGGAGAAGGCCCGCAGCCACCTCCCTTGCCGGGGCATCCTGTGTCCTCTGCGCTGACCCGCCGCACAGTTCTCGACACGGCGCCCGCAGGTGGTGCGGGGTGCGAGGCGGCTGTCAAACGGGTATAGACGTTTGCGCTGGTTTCGAATTCCAAATGAAATTGGCCGCCAGCGCTTTTTCTATAAGACTTTGTTGCTATCAATAAAATAGCAAATAACGATTGCATGCGCTGGTTGTTCGCCCGCTCCCCAATTGGCCCCGTTCTTGCTCAACCTGACCATCCCACCATGGCGGCAGCTGTCCTAGCGTTTACCCTGTATAGACAGGTATGCTCCGGCTGTCATCATCGCGGCTGGAAGCGGGTACGTCCCGGCCGGGTGGGTTCGAAAACAGGTTCTCGGTACTTTCTACAAACAGGAGCAGATGATGACTCGATCGGTTGTGAAATGGACGTCGCTGGCAGCCGCCGCGGTTTGCGTGATGGCACTGGCCACATCGGCCCAGGCGCAGGACACCAAGATTGTTTTGGGCATGTCCGGCTGGACCGGCTTTGCGCCGCTCACCCTGGCCGACAAGGCCGGCATCTTCAAGAAGAACGGCCTCGATGTCGAGATCAAGATGATCCCGCAGAAGGACCGCCACCTGGCCCTGGCTTCCAAGTCCATCCAGTGCGCTGCCACCACGGTCGAGACGCACGTGGCCTGGAACGCCAACGGCGTGCCCATCGTGCAGATCTTCCAGATGGACAAGTCCTACGGCGCGGATGGCATCGCGGTGCGCGGCGACATCAAGAGCTTTGCGGACTTGAAGGGCAAGACCATCGGCGTGGATGCGCCCGGCACTGCGCCGTACTTCGGCCTGGCCTGGATGCTCAGCAAAAACGGCATGAGCCTCAAGGACGTGAAGACCACCACGCTGTCGCCCCAGGCGGCCGCGCAGGCCTTCGTGGCCGGCCAGAACGACGCCGCCATGACGTACGAGCCGTACCTCTCCACCGTGCGTGACAACCCTGCCGCGGGCAAGATCTTGGCCACCACGCTCGACTACCCCATGGTGATGGACACCGTGGGTTGCGACCCCACCTGGCTCAAGGCCAACGGCAAGGCCGCGCAGGCCCTGGCCAATTCGTACTTCCAGGCGATCGACATGATCAAGGCCGACCCCACCAAGTCCAACGAGATCATGGGCGCAGCCGTCAAGCAGACGGGTGAGCAGTTTGCCAAGTCGTCGTCCTTCCTGCGCTGGCAGGACAAGGCCGCCAACCAGAAGTTCTTTGCGGGCGAGCTGCAGACTTTCATGAAGGACGCCACGGCCATCCTGCTGGAGGCCGGCATCATCCGCAAGGCGAATGAGGATCTGGCCGTCACCTTCGACGCGAGCTTCATCAAGTAACAGGCGCGGCTAACACAACTCTTCTGGCGTCGTTGCTCCCTCTTGTCGTACTAGCCGTACTGTCTTCGAGGAAGCGCCTAGTCAGAACCGCTTCGCTGAGTTGTCTTGGCCATTCCACACCCCAGAAAAACTGCTCCATGTCTGCTGTGCAACCCCTGTCCGCCACCGAGCCCCACGCCCCCGTGCGCCGGCGTTCGCTCGCTCCGCTGGAGCCTGTGAGTGCCCGCGCCCGCTGGATGCTGGGCTTTGGTTTTTTTGTGTTGTTCGTGCTGGTGTGGGCGTTCTTCACGCTGGGCGGATTCGTGTCGCCCACGTTCCTGGCCAGCCCCGTCACCATGGCCAAAGAGGGCTGGCTGCTGTTCAGCGAATACGGCTTTCACAAAGACATCGGCATGACGGTGTGGCGCGTGTTCGGCGGCTTCATCCTGGCCGCTGTGGTGGCCGTGCCGCTGGGCATAGCGATGGGCGCGTACAAGGGCATCGAGGCCTTCTTCGAGCCTTTCGTTTCGTTCTGCCGCTACCTGCCCGCGTCGGCCTTCATCCCGCTGTTGATCCTGTGGGCCGGCATTGGCGAGACGCAGAAGATCCTCGTCATCTTCATCGGCTCGGTCTTTCAGATCACGCTGATGGTGGCCGTCACCGTGGGTGGCGCGCGGCGCGACCTGGTGGAGGCTGCGTACACGCTGGGTGCGGGCCACAAGGGCATCGTCACGCGGGTGCTCATTCCCGGCGCCGCGCCCGAGATCGCCGAGACCCTGCGCCTGGTGCTGGGCTGGGCCTGGACCTACGTCATCGTGGCCGAGCTGATCGGCTCGTCGAGCGGTATCGGCCACATGATCACCGACAGCCAGTCGCTGCTCAACACCGGCCAGATCATCTTCGGCATCATCGTCATCGGCCTCATTGGGCTGGTGTCCGACTTCGCCTTCAAGGCGCTCAACCACCGTCTGTTTGCCTGGAGTTTTGTGCGATGAGCCGCGTTTCCATACAAGCCGTTTCGCGCGTCTTTGAGACCGCCAAGGGCCAGCGCACACAGGCGCTGCAGCCGGTCGACTTCGAGGTCAAGGACAACGACTTCGTCACCATCCTCGGCCCCTCGGGCTGCGGCAAGTCCACGCTGCTGCGCATCGTGGCGGGGCTGGACCACGCCACCAGCGGCCGCGTGCTGCTCGATGGCGCACCGGTCGAAGGCCCCGGGCCCGAGCGCGGCATGGTGTTCCAGAGCTACACGCTGTTCCCCTGGCTCACCATCGAGCAGAACATCCGCTTCGGCCTGCGCGAGCGCGGCATGCCCGAGGCGCAGCAGAAAGAACGCGCCGCGTACTTCATCGCCAAGGTGGGTCTGCGCGGCTTCGAGCAGCACTTTCCCAAGCAGCTGTCGGGCGGCATGCAGCAGCGCACCGCCATTGCGCGCGCGCTGGCCAACGACCCAAAGATATTGCTGATGGACGAGCCCTTCGGCGCGCTCGACAACCAGACCCGCGTGCTCATGCAGGAGCTGCTGTTGGGCATCTGGGAGGCGGAGCGCAAGACCGTGCTGTTTGTCACCCACGACATCGACGAGGCCATCTTCATGGCCAACCGTGTGGCCGTGTTCAGCGCCCGGCCCGGCCGCATCAAGACCGAGCTGGCGGTAGACCTGCCGCACCCGCGCCACTACACGATCAAGACCAGCCCCGAGTTCATGGACCTCAAGGCGCGCCTGACGGAAGAGATCCGCGCCGAGTCCATGGCGGCGGACCTGCATTAAGGCTTTATGAGCGCCCGTCCTTCCCGCCGTCCTGCAGATGCTCCGCGCAGCGGGCCCCGTGCCGCCGCAGCCAAGGCGGTCGTGGCCGTGGCTGCCCCGGCGCAGGCCATGGCGCTGTACGAGCAGGTCAAGGACCACATCTCGCGCAAGATCCAGGAAGGCATCTGGCGCGCGGGCGACCGCCTGCCGTCCGAGAACGAGCTGGTCACCCAGTTCGGCATCTCGCGCATGACAGTAAACCGCGCGCTGCGCGAGCTGGTGGAGCAGGGTCGCATCGTGCGCGTGGCCGGTGTGGGCAGCTTTGTGGCCGAAGACAAGCCCCAGTCCACGCTGCTGCAGATCGCTAATCTCGCCGGCGAGATCCGCCAGCGCGGGCACGATTACCGCTGCGACGTGCTGGCGGTGGAGCGCATATCGGCCACGCTCGAAGTGGCCGCCGCGCTGGACCTGCGCACGGGCGAGTCGGTGTTCCACTCGCTGTGCATCCACCGCGAAGACGGCGTGCCCGTGCAGCTGGAAGACCGCCACGTGAACCCCCGCCAGGTGCCCCAGTTCGCCGCGCAGGACTTCACGCTGCTGCAGCCCTCCGAATACCTGGTGCGCAACGTGCCGTTCGACCAGATCGAGCACGTGGTCGACGCCGTCATGCCCACCGCAGAGCAGGCCACGCTGCTGGAGATGTCGCCGCAAGAGCCCTGCCTGCTGCTCACCCGCCGCACCTGGTCGCGCGGCGTGCCGATCACCGTGGTGCGCTGCCTGCACCCCGCGACTCGCTACCGCCTGGGCAGCCGCTTTCGAGCCGACGGCAATCCCGTCGCTGGCTGAACCTCTGCCTGAAAACTGCCAATTTTTCCGCTTGTGACTACTTGTATATACAGGATCAACGCCATGACAAAAACAAGTGCCTCGTCCCTGACCTTGAACCCTGGCCGCGTCTCGCTGGCCGCGCTGCGCAGCATTTACGCCGCGCCCGTGCAGCTGTCGCTCGACCCGTCGGCACGCGCCCTCATGCAGGCATCGCTGGCCACGGTGCAGCGCATCGTGGACGAAGACCAGGTGGTCTACGGCATCAACACCGGCTTCGGCAAGCTCGCCAGCACCAAGATCGCCCACGAGCGCCTGGCCGAGCTGCAGCGCAACCTGGTGCTGTCGCACAGCGTGGGCACGGGCGATGCGCTGGCGGACGATGTGGTGCGCCTCATCCTGGCGACCAAGGCCATCAGCCTGGCGCGCGGGCACTCCGGCATCCGGCCCGAGATCGTGGATGCGCTGCTGGCCATGGCCAATGCCAACGTGCTGCCCGTGATCCCGGCCAAGGGCTCGGTGGGTGCGTCGGGCGACCTGGCGCCGCTGGCGCATCTGGCCTGCGTGCTGATCGGCGAAGGGCAGGCCAAGGTCAACGGCGCAGTGGTGTCGGGTGCCGAGGCCATGCGCTCCATCGGCTTGGCGCCGTTCGTGCTGGGCCCCAAGGAGGGGCTGGCGCTGCTCAACGGCACGCAGGTGTCCACCTCGCTCGCGCTGGCCGGGCTGTTCGGCGCAGAGAGCGTGTTCGCTGCCGCACTGGTCGCAGGTTGCCTGTCGCTCGAGGCCATCAAGGGCTCGGTCAAGCCGTTCGACGCACGCATCCACGAAGCACGCGGCCAGGTCGGGCAGATCGCCGTGGCGGCCGCCGTGCGCGCCTTGCTCGACGGCAGCGCCATCGACACCTCGCACCCCAACTGCGGCCGCGTGCAGGACCCGTACTCCATCCGCTGCGTGCCGCAGGTCATGGGCGCGTGCCTGGATAACCTGCACCACGCCGCGCGCGTGCTGACCATCGAGGCGAACGCTGCGTCGGACAACCCCCTGGTGTTCGACAACGGGGACGTGATCTCCGGCGGCAACTTCCACGCCGAGCCTGTGGCCTTCGTGGCGGACATCATCGCGCTGGCCGTGGCCGAGATCGGTGCCATCTCCGAGCGCCGCCTGTCGCTGCTGCTCGACCCTGGCCTGTCGGGCCTGCCGGCCTTCCTGATCCGCGACAGCGGCGTGAACTCGGGCTTCATGATCGCCCAGGTCACCGCCGCCGCGCTGGCCGCAGAGAACCAGTGCCTTGCCAACCCCAGCAGCGTGACCAGCCTGCCCACATCGGCCAACCAGGAAGACCACGTCTCCATGGCCACCTACGGCGCCCGGCGCCTGGGCGACATGGTGCGCAATGCGGCGGTGATGGTGGGCATCGAAGCCATGGCCGCTGCCCAGGGCATGGAGTTTGACCGTGCGATCAAGAGCTCTGCCTTGATCGAAGACCAATTCGCCGCGATCCGCCAGCGTGTGGCTTACCTGGAGCAAGACCGGTACCTCGCCACCGACATCGAAGCCATGCGCGACTGGGCCCAGCAATCTGCGTGGCCCGCAGCGCTGACGCAGTGCCTGCCCAGCTTCGCCTGAAGCCTGCCCATGGTTCGGTTCATCCATCACGTGTTCCCCCTCCAACCGTTCGGGCTGAGCCTGTCGAAACCAGGGCCCTCCCTGTGCAAGCCCTTCGACAAGCTCAGGGCGAACGGGGTGGATGACCGGAGCCAAGCACCTCACTGACCTCCCGCAAATCCCATCCACCGTTCACCGCCATCCCCATTCACCCAGGAGCCCACCATGAACGCCAACGACGCCATCATCGCTGCCGCAGCTTCCTCCACCCCCAGCACCGACCCCCGCCACGACGCGAGCCGCGTGATCCGCGCACCGCGCGGCAACCAGCTCACCTGCAAGAGCTGGCTCACTGAAGCGGCCTACCGCATGATCCAGAACAACCTGGACTCCGAAGTGGCCGAGCGCCCGCAAGACCTGGTGGTGTACGGCGGCATCGGCCGCGCCGCGCGCAACTGGGAGTGCTATGACCAGATCCTCGCCTCGCTCAAGGAGCTGAACGACGACGAAACCCTGCTCATCCAGTCCGGCAAGCCCGTGGGCGTGTTCAAGACCCACGCCAACGCGCCCCGCGTGCTGCTGGCCAACTCCAACCTTGTCCCCAAGTGGGCCAACTGGGAACACTTCAGCGAGCTGGACCAGAAGGGTCTGTTCATGTACGGCCAGATGACCGCCGGCAGCTGGATCTACATCGGCACGCAAGGCATCGTGCAGGGCACCTACGAAACCTTTGCCGAGGCCGGCCGCAAGCACTACGGCGGCTCGCTCGAAGGCAAGTGGATTTTGACTGCGGGCCTGGGCGGCATGGGCGGCGCACAGCCGCTGGCGGCCACGTTCGCGGGCGCGGTGTCGCTCAACATCGAGTGCCAGCAAAGCAGCATCGACTTTCGCCTGCGCACACGTTATGTGGACAAGCAGGCGCGCGACATCGACCATGCGTTTGAACTCATTCAACAGCACACGGCGGCCAAGGAAGCCATTTCCATCGCGCTGCTGGGCAATGCCGCCGACATACTGCCCGAGCTGGTCAAGCGTGCCAAAGCGGGCGGCCTCCAGCCCGACCTCGTCACCGACCAGACCTCGGCCCACGACCTCGTCAACGGCTACCTGCCCGCGGGCTGGACGGTGGAGCAGTGGCGCGCCGCGCAGCAGGACGTGACCCAGCACGAGGCGCTGAAGAAAGCCGCAGCCCGGTCGTGCGCTGTGCATGTGCAGGCCATGCTCGACTTCCAGTCGATGGGCATCCCCACGGTGGACTACGGCAACAACATCCGCCAGGTGGCGTTCGACGAAGGCGTAGCCAACGCGTTCGATTTCCCCGGCTTCGTGCCCGCCTACATCCGCCCGCTGTTTTGCGAAGGCAAGGGCCCGTTCCGCTGGGTGGCCCTGTCGGGCGACCCCGAGGACATCCGCAAGACCGACGCCAAGATCAAGGAGCTGTTCCCCGAGAACAAGCACGTGCACCGCTGGCTCGACATGGCCGGCGAGCGCATCGCCTTCCAGGGCCTGCCCGCGCGCATCTGCTGGCTGGGCCTGGGTGAGCGCCACATTGCGGGCCTGGCCTTCAACGAGATGGTCAAGAGCGGCGAGTTGAAGGCCCCCATCGTCATCGGCCGCGACCACCTGGACACCGGCAGCGTGGCCAGCCCCAACCGCGAGACCGAAGCCATGAAGGACGGCACCGACGCCGTGAGCGACTGGCCGCTGCTCAACGCGCTGCTCAACACCTCGGGCGGCGCCACCTGGGTCAGCCTGCACCACGGCGGCGGCGTGGGCATGGGCTACTCGCAGCACTCTGGCATGGTCATCGTGGCCGACGGCACGGATGACGCAGCCGAGCGCCTGGCGCGCGTGCTGGTCAACGACTGCGGCAGCGGCGTGATGCGCCATGCGGACGCGGGTTATGAACTGGCTGTGGAAACCGCCAAGAAGCAGGGGCTCAAACTGCCGATGATCAAGTAGCCCAGCCGATACTCGCTGGTTCTGTTTCTGGTCTGTGTGTGCGTTCGATCTGGAGGTGATGGTCCATGTCTGATGTTTCGTCCGACGGCTTGCAGCAGCCATGGCAGGCGCGCTTGCGCGAGCGGCTGAGCGACCAGCAGGTCGCTGACTTTGCCCGCGACGGAGCCATCTGCATCAAGCAGTTGCTCACGCCCCAAGAAGTGGCCCTGTTGCGCGAAGGCATCGATGCCAATCTGGCAGCACCCAGCCCACGCGCCAAGGTCGCCAGCCGGCCCGATGACCCCGGCCGTTTCTTCGAGGACTTCTGCAACTGGCAGGACATCCCGCAGTTCGGCCGCTTTGTGCACGAGACGCCCCTGGCCCTGGCCGCGCAGCGCCTCATGCAGTCGCACACCGTGCGGCTGTACCACGATCATGTGCTGGTCAAGGAGCCGGGCACACGTCAGAAGACGCCCTGGCACCAGGATCAGCCGTACTACAACATCGACGGAAAACAGAACGTGAGCATGTGGATACCGGTGGATCCGGTCTCGCGTGCCGCCACGCTCGAATTCGTGGCCGGGTCACACAAAGGCCCCTGGCTCATGCCACGCACCTTCATGGACAACCAGGCCAAGTGGTTCCCAGAGGGCAGCCTGCAGGACCTGCCCAACGTTGAGGCCGACCGCGCTGCCTTCCCCATCGTGGGGTGGGAGATCGAGCCTGGCGACGTGGTGTGTTTTCACATGCTCACGCTGCATGCGGCGGGCGGCGTAGAGGGCACCCACCGCCGCCGCGTGTTCTCAGTGCGGTTCCTTGGGGACGACACGCGGCATGCGCCCCGGGCGTGGAAGACTTCGCCCGAGTTCCCCGGTCTGGCCGATGTGCTGCCCGCTGGCGCGGAGATGGACCACCCGCTGTTCCCCCTGCTGGTGCCGGGCGCAGCGCAGACCACGGCGGAGACGCCCTCATGAACATGACAACCCCAACAACGATGGCGATGAATTTCTTTGACCTGGCAACGATCCCCAACACACCCTGGAAGAACGGCGGCGGCAGCACACAAGAGCTGGCCTGCTGGCCGCCCGGCGCGGACATGAACGGCTTCGAGTGGCGCGTGAGCTTGGCCACGGTGGACCGGCCCGGGCCGTTCTCGGTCTTCCCAGCCATCGACCGCCAGATCATGCTGCTGGGGGGCGATGGGTTGCACCTGCGCAGTGCCGGCTGGGAACACGCGCTCGACCAGCGCTGGCAGCCGTTTGCGTTTTCGGGCGACGACGCCGTGGACGGCGCGATGCTGGGCGACACATCCAAGGATTTCAACCTGATGCTGCGCCGCGACGTGTGGCAAGGCGCGCAGCGGGTGGTGGATGGTGCGCAGTCGCCAGCTGGTGTTGAAGCTGGTTTTTGTATGGTGCTGCGGGGCAATTGGCGGTGGTTGGAGCCGGTCGAGCAGGGCGCTCAACCCCGCGTGCTGCAAGCTGGCCAGGGCTTTTGGTGGGTAGGTGAAGGCGAGCCCTTGCAAGGGCGCCTGGAGCCTTTGCACGCCGCCGGCCGTGTGGCAGCGGGTACGGGCGCAGGCGATTCGGCGGACGCCCCGGCGCTGGTCTGGATCGCGCTGGAGCGCGGCTCCCACGCCAAAATTTAAGCAAAATTGGCCGCCAGCGCTTGATCCATAAGCGATAGTAGCTATTATTTTTATAGTATTTCAAGCCATGAGCCCTTCGGTAGACAAAAAGACGCAGCCCGGCGCGCGGGGCATTCCGCAGGGCCCCAGTGCCGACGGTGTATGGGTCAACCTGAATCCCGTGCCAGGGCTCGTGATAGCCAATGTGCCGGTGCCTGACGGCCAATGCACCTGCGTGGTGGTGCAGGGCGGCCGCATGTCCTGGGTGGGGCCGCAGGCGCAGGTGCCTGCCGAATATCAGGCGTTGCGCCGCTGGGACGCGCACGGCGCGCTCGCCACGCCGGGCCTCGTGGACTGCCACACGCACCTGGTCTACGGCGGCCAGCGCGCCAACGAGTTCGCCATGCGGCTGGCGGGTGCCACGTACGAAGAAGTGGCCAAGGCCGGCGGCGGCATTGTGTCGTCTGTCAAGGCCACGCGCGAGGCGTCGGAGGACGAACTCTTCGCCCTGGCTGCACCGCGGTTGCAGGCCTTGCTCGACGAAGGCGTTTGCGCCATCGAGATCAAATCCGGCTACGGCCTGGCCCTGGAGCACGAGCGCAAGCAACTGCGCGTGGCCCGACGCCTGGGCACAGCATTCGGGGTGATCGTGCGCACCACCTTCCTCGGCGCGCATGCCCTGCCGCCCGAATACGCAGGCCGCAGCCAGGACTACACCGACCTGGTCTGCAATGAGATGCTGCCCGCGCTCGCGGCCGAAGGCCTGGTCGATGCAGTGGACGTGTTCTGCGAACGCATCGCCTTCACGCTGGCCGAAACCGAACAGGTCTTCCAGGCTGCGCAAAAGCTCGGAATCCCAGTCAAGCTGCATGCCGAGCAACTTTCCGACATGGGCGGCGCCGCACTGGCCGCGCGCTACGGCGCGCTGTCGTGCGACCACATCGAGCACCTGTCGCAGGACGGCATCGCCGCCATGAAGGCCGCAGGCACCGTGGCCGTGCTGCTGCCCGGCGCCTGCTACACGCTGCGCGACACGCACCTGCCGCCCATTGCGCAGCTGCGCGAAGCCGGTGTGCCCATGGCGGTGTCCACCGACCACAACCCTGGCACATCGCCCGCGCTCAGCCTGCTGCTCATGGCCAACATGGCGTGCACGCTGTTTCGCCTGACGGTGCCCGAGGCCTTGGCGGGCATCACCACGCACGCCGCGCGTGCGCTGGGGCTGCAGGACACGCATGGCCTTATCGCCGCGGGCCGGCCCGCCAACTTTGTGCTTTGGCCGTTGAGCGAGCCGGCAGAGCTCGCCTATTGGTACGGCCACAAACCCGCCTGCACCATCGTGCGGCAAGGGTGCGTGGCTGCTGACGGGTTGGGCATTGATCTGCCACATGGAGGCCGCAATGGCATCTGAGGCTTCACGCAACCTCTTCGCAGCCGACGCGCTGCTGCCCACCGGCTGGGCGCGCAATGTGCTGGTGCAGTGGGATGGGGCAGGGCGCATCACCAGCGTGGCCCCCAACGCCACGGCACCAGCGGGCACGCCGGTGGCCGCGGGCCCGGTGATCCCCGGCATGCCCAACCTGCATTCGCACGCGTTTCAGCGCGCGTTCGCCGGGCTTACCGAGTACCGCGGCGAAAGCCAGGACAGCTTCTGGAGCTGGCGCAACCTGATGTACCGCTTTGCCGCGCGCATCACGCCCGAGTCGCTGGAGGCCATAGCCACCTGGCTGTACGTGGAGATGCTGGAGGCGGGCTACACGTCCGTGTGCGAGTTCCACTACGTGCACCACAACCAGGACGGCACGCCGTACGCCACCGATGGTGAAATGTCGCTGGCCCTGCTGCGCGCCGCACGCAACGCAGGCATCGGCCTCACGCTGCTGCCGGTGCTGTACCAGACCAGCGGCTTTGGCGGCAAGCCGCCGCGTGCGGACCAGGCCCGGTTCATCCGCAGCACCGACAGCATGCTCTCATTATTGGAGCGCCTGGCGCCCGCTGCGCAAGCGCAGGGGGCTGTTTTGGGCCTGGCGCCACACTCGCTGCGCGCGGTGCCGCCTGACAGCTTGCGCGCTGCCGTGCAGGGCCTCACGGCGGTGAACCCAAGGGCCCCCGTCCACATCCACATTGCCGAGCAGACGCAAGAGGTCGACGACTGCATCGCCTGGAGCGGCCAGCGCCCCGTGCAGTGGCTGCTCGACCACGCCAATGTGGACGCACGCTGGTGCCTGGTGCACGCCACACACATGACGCCCGATGAGTACGCCGCCGCCGCGCGCACCGGCGCCGTGGCCGGCATCTGCCCCACCACCGAAGCCAATCTGGGCGACGGCATTTTCGACATGCCGCTGTGGCTGAAACACGGTGGCCGCTGGGGCGTGGGCTCGGACAGCCACGCCTGCGTGAACGCGGCCGAAGAGCTGCTGATGCTCGAGTACGGTCAGCGTCTGTCCCGCCGCCAGCGCAATGTGCTGGCGAGCAGCACCCAGGCCGAGGTGGCGACCGCCATGACCTTGCAGGCCGTGGCGGGCGGCACGCAGGCATCTGGCCGCGCGAGTGCGGGCGGCGCGGCCGGCCTGGCCGTGGGCCAGCCAGCCGACCTGGTGGCGCTGGACGCACACCATGTGGCGCTGCGCGATTTGCCCGCGCACAGCATGCTCTCTGCGCACGTGTTTGCCAGCCACCGCACCTCGGCCATCGACAGCCTGTGGGTGGCCGGCGTGCAGCGCGTGGTGCAGGGCCGCCATGCGTTGCACGAAGCCGCCGCCCAGGCCTTCGTAGCCGCGCGGTCCGCCACCATTGCGACGGATGCCTGAGATGGCGCAGTCCTTTGCTTGCTCCCCGATCGTTCTGTGTGAGCCCGTTGAAGCCAGGACGCCCCTCGCAACCAGCCGTCGACAGCTGCACTGCGTGCGGCTTGCCACCGCAATGCCAGCCTGAACGCACGACTTGTTCTATCGCACTTCCCACCATGATCGATACCGTCACACCCCCACCACCGTTCCTCTTCCATCAGGGCACCCAGCCCCTGCTGATCTCCATGCCACACGCGGGCACTTACGTGCCGCCCGAGCTGGCTGCGCGTTTCACCGACGAAGCCCGCCAAGTCCCTGACACCGACTGGCACATGGAGCGCTTGTATGGCTTTGCGCGCGACATGGGCGCGTCCATCCTCGTGGCGACACACTCGCGCTACGTGGTCGACCTGAACCGCCCGCCGGACGGCGCGAGCCTCTACCCGGGCCAGAGCGTCACCGGCCTGTGCCCGGTAGACACGTTCGACGACACGCCCATCTACGCGCAAGGCGATGTGCCGGATGACGCCGAAGTCGCTGCGCGCCGCGATGCCATTTGGGCGCCGTACCACGCGCAACTGCGCACCGAGCTGGACCGCATCCGCGCCCAACACGGCTTGGCGGTGCTGTGGGATGCCCACTCGATCCGCTCGGTGTTGCCGCGCTTCTTTGAAGGCAAGCTGCCCGACCTGAACCTGGGCACGGCCAACGGCGAAAGCTGCGACCCTGCACTGGCGCAGCAGCTGCTGTCCATCGCCAAGGAAGCCAGTGGCTATACGGCCGTGCTCAACGGCCGCTTCAAAGGCGGGCATATCACGCGCCACTATGGCCAGCCGGGGCAGGGCGTGCACGCCATCCAGCTGGAGATGACGCAGTGCAGCTACATGCAGGAGGCCTTGCCATTCGACTACCTGCCCGCGGTGGCCGCCCGCGTGCAGCCCCATCTGCAGCGCATGCTGGCTGCGGCTTTGGCGTTTGCCGCTGCGGCATCAAGGGCTTGAGCCTGCTCAACCTGGTGGGGTAAATGCCTCACTTTGGCGAGGCCTTCGGTGCTACCATGAGACAGCGGTCCGCACCAGGCCGCAGAGCAGGGCAATCATCGCCCCTCACGCGGAAGGAGCCGCACCCGATGGATCCCACCGCGTACTACTACATGCCCCACTTCAAGCCCGGAGCATCGGTGCATTGGAAGCAGCAGCGCGAAACCGTGAGCCATGTGGTCATTCGCCGCAACGCAATGATGGTCTATTTGGTGGGGAACGATATCGCCGTGCACCCGGATGCCCTGCAACTGGCACCTTCGGCATTTCAGCTGTCCCGCGTGCCAGACCAACTCTGAAGCGCTCGCCGCGAGCGCTTCAGCTGCGCAGGGCTTCGCTGAGGGCGAGGCCCCAGCATTAAAAACCGTTAGGTCGGCGCAAACTGCGCCATCGCTTCGCCCAACTGAATCGGCCGTGTGGGTGCCCATTGCGGGTTGAACTGCAGCGGGCCTTGGGGGAACAGCATCACCACGGTAGAGCCGAGCAGGAAGCGGCCCATCTCCTCGCCCTTTTGCAGGCGGACCTGGCCCGCCGCGTAGTCCCACTCGCGCAGCTTGCCGGGGCGGGGCGGGTTCACCTGACCGTGCCACACCGTGGCCATGCTGCCCACGATGGTGGCGCCCACCAGCACGAGCACGAACGGGCCGCGCGCAGTTTCGAAAACGCACACCACACGCTCATTCCGCGCAAACAGCCCGGGCACGCCGCGCGCCGTGGTGGGGTTTACCGAAAACAGCTCGCCGGGCACGTGGATCATGCGTGTGAGCTCGCCGGCGCAGGGCATGTGGATGCGGTGGTAGTCGCGCGGGCTCAGGTACAGCGTGGCGAAGTGGCCGTTTTCAAAGCGTGCACCCAGCGCCGCGTCGCCGCCCACGAGGGCGGTGGTGGAGTACGAATGCCCCTTGGCCTGAAAGATCTGGTCGCGCGCGATCGGGCCGAACTGGCTGATGGCGCCGTCCACCGGGCAGACCAGGTCGGCGTCGGCGAGTGGGCGGGCGCCGGGCTTGAGCGCGCGCGTGAAGAAGTCGTTGAAGGACGCGTAGCTTGTGATGTCGGGGTTGGCAGCCTCGGCCATGTTCACGTTGTAGCGCGCCACAAAGCGGCGGATCACCGAGGTAGTGAGGCCCCCCAACTGGGCCGATGCGAACTTGCCTGCAAGCGACGTCAGCGCCTGCTTGGGAAAGAGGTACTGCGGAAGAACGGCGAGGCGGTCAGACACGGAGGGGCTTCCTTGTTGGGAGGGAGCGGGCCATTCTACGGGGCCTGCAAAGCATTGATGGAGTCGGTATTTTTGGCTTATAACGCCCGTTCAGGCTGAGCTTGTCGAAACCTCGCGCGGCGCTTTAACAGCTCAGCGTGAACGGCTTCAAATTCTTGATGCCGACTCCATGAGGAACGTGGGAAGCGCTCCAGAAAATCCGGCGCGGCAGCGTTATACGCCCAGGTACTGCTCCAGCAGCGCGGGCTGGGCCTGCAGCGCGTCGGAGCTGCCCTCGAAGACCACTTGCCCCTTCACCAGAATGACGTTGCGGTCGGTGATCTGCGTGACGTGTTTCCAGTTCTTGTCCACGATGACGCTACTGATCCCGCTGTCTTTGATGAGGCTGCAGATGCGCCAGATCTCGCGGGCAATCAGCGGGGCCAGGCCTTCGGTGGCTTCATCCAGGATGAGCACGTCGGGGTTGGTCATCAGCGCGCGACCGATGGTGAGCATCTGCTGTTCGCCGCCGCTCAGTTGCTGGCCGCCATGGCCAAGGCGTTCCTTCAGGCGCGGGAAGGTCTCGAGCACGCGCTCATACGTCCAGTCGCGCTGGCCCCGTGTGCCTGAGCGCGCCGCCATCTGCAGGTTCTCGACCACGCTCAGGTTCCCGAAGATGCCTCGCCCTTCGGGAACGTAGGCGATGCCAAGGCGCGCCACTTCGTAAGGCGGGCGGCCCGTCATGTCCTGGCCGGCCACAGTGACGCTGCCCGAGCGCGGTTTGACCAGCCCCATCAGCGACTTGAGCAGCGTGCTCTTGCCCATACCGTTGCGGCCCATGAGGCCGATGGTCTCGCCCTGGCCCACGCGGAAATCCACGCCGTGCAGGATGTGGCTGGGGCCGTAGAAGGTGTGAATGCCGCGGGCATCGATCCAGGGGGTGTCGCTCATCTCAGTGGTCCTCGCCGAGGTAGGCGGCTTGCACGCCGGCATCGGCACGCACTTCGGCGGGCGTGCCGTGCGCGATCACCTCGCCGTTGACCATCACGGTGAGCCGGTCGGCCAGCGCAAACACGGCGTCCATGTCGTGCTCCACCAGCATGATGGCGTGCGCGGGCTTGAGGCGCTGCAGCAGCTCGACCATGCGCTCGGCCTCGGCCACGCCCATGCCGGCCAGGGGTTCATCGAGCAGCAGCACCTGGGGCTCGGTGGCCAGCGTCATCGCGATCTCCAGTTGGCGCTGCTCACCATGGCTCATGGTGCCGGCAATGGCCGTGCGCCTGTCTTTCAAGCCAGAGAGCTCGATAGCGCTTTCCAGGCGTGCGTTGACTGCTCTGTTTTTAATAGTGTTCTTGCGTGTGTCACGCCACCAGCGTAGCGGGTTCCAGGGCTGCTGCGGGTCGCGGGACTGCGCGGCCAGGCGCACGTTCTCGTGCACTGTCAGCGGCATGAAGATGTTGGTCTTCTGGTAGCTGCGCCCCAGGCCCTGGCGCGAGATGCGTTCGGGCGCCCAGCCGGTCACGTCGCTGCCACCGAGCTGCACTTGGCCCGAGGTGGGGGGCAGGTCGCCCGAGAGCAGATTGGTCAGCGTGGATTTGCCCGCGCCGTTGGGCCCGATGACTGCATGGATGCGGCCACGCCACAGGTCCACCGAGACACCGTTCACGGCGGCCAAGCCACCGAAGCGCTTCGTCAGACCGCGGGCCGAGAGCAGCACGTCATTGGCCATGGTGCGGTCCCTTCGATCCATTCGCCTGTGCCTGGGCCCGGCGCCAGTTGAGCATGCCCAGCAGGCCGCGCGGCGCGGCCACCACCACCAGCACGATGAAGCCGCCCATCAGCAGTTGCCAGTGTTTGGTGATGTCCTTGAATACATGCAGAAGGTATTCAAAAGCGAAGGCACCCACGATGGCTCCTGCAAAGTTGCCCATGCCCCCCAGGATGACCATCATGATGGCGTGCGCACTCATGTGAAAACCCATGAGCTCCGGGTTGACGTAACCTGTTTGCGCACCCCACAGGTAGCCAGCCAGCCCTGCCAGCGCTCCCGCTACGGTAAAGGCCGTGAGCTTGTAGCCGCGCGTGCCGAAGCCCATCGCGCGCATGCGGTGCTCGTTGATGCGGATGCCTGCCAGTGCACGGCCCAGCGGGCTCCACAGCAGGCGGCGCAGCAGCACATAGACAATGACCACCAGCGCGAGCGTGAAGTAGTAAAAGGTCTTGCGGCCTTCCAGGTCGAAGGGCAGCCAGCCGAAGATGGACGCGTCGGGTCGGAAGTTGATGTACAGGCCGTCCGAGCCACCCAGAATCTTGTTGTCGAAGAACAGGTAGAACACCATCTGCGCGAACGCCATGGTGACCATGATGAAGTAGATGCCGTGGGTGCGCACCACGAAGAAGCCAATGATGAGGGCCACCAGCCCGGCGCCTACCACGGCCAACGGCAAGCTCCACCACAGGCTCACAGGCGTGTCGGCGGGCGTGAGGAAGGCCAGCGCATAGCCGGCCACGCCGAAGTACGCAGCATGGCCCAAGGACACCAGCCCGGTCACGCCCTGCAGCAGGTCAAGGCTCATCGCAAAGATGGCCATGATCATCATGCGCGTGACCATCTGCACGTAGAAGTCGCTGCCGACAAACGGAAAAGCCAGCAGCGCCACCAGGCCCAACGCGAGGGTGAATTGCGCGCTGCGGGGCAGCACCTCCAGGTTGCTGCGGGGCGCACTCATGCGGCTCTCCGAAGTACGACGGTGCACTGCCTGATCAAATGGGGTTGCTGCGCTACAGCTGCCTTCGCAGTGCGAAGCGCATCCTGCAGCCTATGAAACTGGCGCTGCCCAAGCCAGCGGCCACCGTGCAAGGGCCGCCCCGCAGCAGGGGCGGCGTTCCCCTCCCAGGGGGAAGGCGCGAAACGACTCAGGAGGTAGTCAACTGCTTTCATTGCTTGAAGAGGCCTTCCGGTTTCCACAGCAGCACGGCCGCCATCAGCATGTAGACCAGCATGCCTGCCATCGACGGCAGCAGCACCTTGCCGAAGGTATCGACAAAGCCCACCAGCAATGCTGCGATAAGTGCACCACGCACCGAGCCGATGCCGCCGATCACCACCACCACGAAGCACATGATCAGGACCGACGAACCCATGTTGGGGTACACGCTGGAGATGGGTGCAGCAACCATGCCGGCCACTGCCGCCAGTCCCACGCCAAGTGCGAAGACGATGGCATGGATGAGCTTGATGTTGACGCCCAGTGACTCGGCCATGTCGCGGTTGAATGCGCCAGCGCGGATCTTCATGCCCAGCCGGGTCTTGGAGATCAGCAGGTACAGGCCCAGCGCAAGCGCGATGCACACGCCTGAAATGAAGAGCCGGTACACCGGGTAGGAGAGGGTGTCGGTGAGCGGGATCGACCACTCCAGCATCTTCGGAATGGCCACGCCGTGCACGTCGTCGCCCCACAGGATGGAGCGCAGTTCTTCGAAGATGTAGATCAGGCCGAACGTCAGCAGCACCTGGTCGAGATGGTCGCGGTGGTAGAAGTGGCGAAACAGCAGCCATTCGAGCGCCAGCCCGAATGCCACGGCCAGCACCGCACCGCCGAGGATGGCGAGCGTGAGGCTGCCGAAGTGGCCCGACAGCGAATAGCCCAGGTACGCCCCCAGCATGTAGAAGCTGCCGTGCGCCAGGTTCACCACCCCCATGATCCCGAAGATGAGCGTGAGGCCGGCTGCGAGCATGAACAGCAGCAGCCCGTACTGCACGCTGTTGAGCAGCTGGATCAGGAAGGTGGCGAAATCCATGGCTTGGATGACCAGGTCAGGTGGCGCGGCGCGTGGCCAGCAAGAGCGTGCCCATCAGCGTGAACAGGCCGCCGGAGACGCGGTTGAACCAGCGCATGCGGGTGCCTGAGCGCAGTACCGGTGCCAGGCGTGCCACACCCAAGGCGCACAAGGTGAGCACCGTGAATTCAAACGCCACGAAGGTACTGGCAAGCACGGCGAACTGGGGTGCCCAGGCCGCTGCGGGGTCCAGAAACTGGGGGAAGAACGCCGTGAAGAACAGCAGGGCCTTGGGATTGCTGCCGCCCACGATCAGGCCCTGGATGTAGAGCTTGCGCGCAGGGACGGCGGCCTTGGCAGGCTGGCCGTCAACGGGCAGGCCGTCAAACACGGTGGTCCTGCTGCGAAACGTCTTGATGCCAAGCCAGATCAGGTAGGCCGCGCCGGCGGCCTTGAGCACCCAGAAGGCGGTTTCGGATGCTGCCAGCAGTGCGCCCAAACCCAGCGCGGACAGCAGCATGGTGCCCAATACCGCCGTCACGCTGCCGGCTGCTGCTGCCAGTGCCTTGCGCGGGCCGTGCTGCAGCGAATAAGTCATGCACATGAGCATGGTCGGGCCGGGCGAGAGAACCAGCAGGGCCACTGCGGCGAGATAGAGCAGGTAGGTACTGAGTGTCATGGAAGAACAATTGGGTAGGAAGGTGGCCGCAAGGTCCGGGCGCACGGCAGACAGGCCTGCCCACCATGCGCATGGGCAACCCATGGCGCATTGTGTCAAACGCTGTAGCAGCTAAAACGGGGCCGCCTTGGGCGGGCCGCGGGGTCAGCCCGGCGGCTTGTGGTGCGTCAGCCCATGCGGCATCCGGCACCGCTGTCGGCCAACGCTTTCGCGGCGATGCCGATGACCTTGTTTTCCTTGTTCTCGACGCGGCGCAGGTAGATGTCCTGCACCGGGTTGTGGGCCTTGCTCATCGTCCACTTGCCGCGGGGGCTGTCGATGGTGGCGTTTTCCATGGCCTTGATGACGGCAGGCTTGGAGGATAGGTCGCCCTTGACGGCATTGGCGCCCTGCACCAGCAGCAGGCCGGTGTCGTATCCCTGCACTGCGTACACATCGGGCTGGCTGCGGAAGGCCTTGGCGTATTCCAGGCGGAACTGCTTGTTGCGCGGCGTGTCCAGCGAATCGCTGTAGTGCATCGTGGTGATGATGCCGTCGGCCGCGGGGCCTGCAGCGTCCAGTACACCTTCGGTCAGGAAGCCAGATCCGTACAGCGGGATCTTGTCCTTGAGGCCGGCAGCCGCATAGTCGCGGATGAACTTGGCCGCACCGCCACCGGCGAAGAAGCAGGCCACCGCGTCGGGCTTGAGGGCCGCGATCTCGGTGAGCAGCGCCTGGAACTCCACGTTGGGGAAGGGCAGGCCCAGTTCCTTCACGATGGTGCCGCCTGCAGCCGTGTAGCTTTGCTTGAAGCCTTCAAAGGCCTCGTCGCCTGCCGCGTACTTCCAGGTGATCCACACGGCCTTCTTGTGGCCCTTGTCGACCATGGCCTTGCCCAGCGCGAGTGTGGGCTGGGAGTTGCTGAATGATGTGCGGAACACGTTGGGAGCGCACAGCGCGCGCGTGGCAGCGTGCACGCCAGCGTTGGGAATCAAATTGAGCACCCCGGTATCGCGCGCTACTTTCTGGATACCCATCTGCACGCCCGAGTGGACGGTGCCAATGAGCACATCCACCTTGTCGCGCTGCACGAGCTTGCTGGCGTTTTCCACACCTTTGCTGGGCTCCGACTCATCATCCACCTTGAACCACTCGATCTCGCGCCCCCCCAGCCTGCCGCCTTGCTGATCGATGGCCAGGCGCACGCCGTTCTCGATGGCCACGCCGAGTTGGGCAAAAGTGCCCGTGTAGGGGAGCATGAACCCCACGCGCACCTTGCCGCTTTGTGCGCGCACGATGGAGGGCAGGAGCAGGCCGGTGGAGGCGGCGCCAACGAGGGCGGCGCTGCGGCTGATGACAAGACGGCGAGTGGTCATGGGGAGGGCTCCTTTGTTTAGGCTTAAAGTAATTTAACTTCAAGGCCTCTTGGTGAAAACCTATGGCTTACCCGTATCGGCCGTTGTGTGCAGGGATTGCGCTGGTCGTTTCCATCCCTCAATTGCTCTGGCCAGGGAAATATGTCAATGTGAATTAAAGTGCATTTTTATTGATTTTCATGCAGTATAAAACCTGTTTGCAAACAATGTCCTTGTTTGCTCGATCCCAGGAGTAGGTACTTTCGAGCATAGTCCGGCACTTTCCAATGGATTTGCACCCATTTGGTGCATGAATCGACTGTGGTTGGCACAATAGAAAGCTGCATGTAATGCGACACCCGCTCATAGGCGTGTGGCTCGACCTTTAAATGCCATGTCTTTGCCCCCGTCTTCCATTCCACCCCGTCCAGCACCAGAGCCCAGCCCAACTCCGGCACGTGAGTCAGGTGTCGGCGTGGCTCGCGCGCCAGCTGTTGCCACACGGATATTTCTCTGGTTGCGCCACTTCTGGCCAGCGCCGCTGGGCATCAATGGACGTGAGCGCGTCCGTTTTATTGCAGGGGCAGTGCTGGGAGTGTTGTTGACGGCGGTGCTCAGCCGGGCCTGGGCGGGGGGCAATGTCCACGGACCGTGGATGTTGGGGTCTCTGGGGGCCAGTGCGATCTTGGTATTTGGTATGCCGTCGAGCCCGCTGGCCCAACCCTGGCCAGTGCTGGGCGGCAGCACGCTTTCGGCGCTGGTGGGCGCCGTATGTGCGGCACTGGTGCCCGATCCCGCCATCGCAGGGGCACTGGCGGTGGGCCTTGCCATCGCAGTCATGGTGCCGCTGCGGTGCCTGCACCCCCCCGGCGGTGCGATGGCTTTGTACGTGGTGCTGACAGCGGGCGATGGCTGGCATCTGGCGGTGTTTCCCATTCTCTTTAATGCCGTGGTGCTGCTGATTGCGGCCATGGTTTACAACGGCCTCACCGGGCGCAGATATCCCCATCCGCAGCGCGCTGCATCAAGAACCCAGGTTGCGCCAGGCGCTTTCACTGCGGCAGATGTGGATGCGGCGCTTGCGCGCTACAACCAGGTGCTGGACGTGAGCCGGGACGATCTCGAAGGGTTGTTGCATCTGGCAGGGCGCGCAGCTTTCCAGCGGACGCTGGGCGAAGTGCGTTGCGCCGACATCATGTCGAGCCCTCCGTTTGCGGTGGAGGCCGATGCGTCGCTCAATGAAGCCTGGGCTCTGATGCGCAGGGAGCGGATCAAGGCGTTGCCGGTGGTCAACGCATCCCGCTTGGTGATCGGCATTGTGACTGTGGCGGACTTCATGCGGCTGGCCAATCTGGACACCCACGAAGGCTTGGGGCGGCGCCTGCGCACGCTGGTCATGGGGCGGGCAGGGCAGCCGAGTGCTGTGGGGCAGATCATGTCGCACCCCGTGCAGGTGGCGCGCGTGGCGCAGCATGCGATGGACCTCGTGCCGCTGTTTTCACACGGCGGTCACCACCATATTCCGATCGTGGATAGTGAAGACCGCTTGGTAGGCGTCATCACCCAGACAGACTTGGTGCGTACGTTGGCGGTGGCTGTGCAGGGGCGTGACGCTTGAGGGGCGAGGCTGGCAGGGTTGGCTGCCCATCGGTCGCCAACGTGCTGGCGGCGCGCGACTGTGCCGCCCGGCTGGCGATCACTGCACTGCTAGGGTGGCTCCATCCACACGCAGTAGCGCGTCGGAGTACAATTGGAAGGCTTTGCACAGCGCACATTGCCTGTCCATTGACGCCGTCTCCCGGCCTCCTGCCTGATCTGCGCCCCGGGTGCAGCGACTCCCACCGCCCGCAACGCACCGCGTGTCGAGCATCGACTGCGGTAGCGCTTCCGTGGTGCATGCACCCAGCATCAGGCGCGATCACAGAATATTTGTTTTGAAGAGATAGAACATGGCCAAAGAAGAACTTATTGAAATGCAAGGCTCCGTGACGGAAGTCTTGCCCGATTCGCGCTTTCGCGTGACGCTGGAGAATGGTCACCAACTGATCGCCTATACGGGCGGCAAGATGCGCAAGCACCACATCCGTATCCTCGCAGGCGACAAGGTTTCGCTGGAAATGTCGCCCTACGATTTGAGCAAGGGCCGAATCACCTTCCGCCATCTGGCCGGTCGTGGCCCAGGCCCCTCGGGCAACCGTTAAGCGGTGTGTGCCATCACGTGAGTGGTCTCATCCATTGCTCCGTGTCGCACCTTGATTTCTCAACCTGACGGTTGATTTCTCCCCAATAGATTGCCTCTCCCGCGCTGCTCTCCCTCTGGCAGCGCTTGGGTTTCAAGCTGACCCCATCGGCCCGCTTTAAAAAATTTGCAAAAAGCGGGCGGCAAGCCAAAAAGTGGCAATTTGGCAGGTTAGAATACGAGCTGTCGGAGCGTAGCGCAGCCTGGTAGCGCATCTGCTTTGGGAGCAGAGGGTCGCGAGTTCGAATCCCGCCGCTCCGACCAATGTTTGAAGGCCTTGCAGCATATGCTGCAGGGCCTTTTTTCATGTCCGTCGAGTTCCGGTGCTCATGGAACCGGGCGAGCGGATTTCTTTCGTACCATCGGGACCGCCGGCCGCGGTTCCCGCACCGCCAAACTGCCCGACCAGCCACACAATGATCCGTGCGATGTCGCCCTCGGCCCCCGTCCTCAAGCCAGTCTCTGCGCGCTTTGACGCCGTAGATGCCCTCCGAGGCCTGGCGATGGTGTGGATGACCGTGTTCCACTTCTGCTTCGATCTCAGCCATCTGGGCTTGTGGCCCCAGGATTTCCGGGCGGACCCATTTTGGACCTGGCAGCGCACAGGGATCGTGAGCCTGTTTCTCTTTTGCGCTGGGTTGGGCCAGGCCATTGCGCTGCACCAGGGTCAGGGCTGGCCGCGGTTTTGGCGGCGGTGGGGGCAAGTTGCTGCGTGCGCCTTGCTGGTGACGGCGGGCTCCGCGGTGATGTTTCCGCGCAGCTTCATCTACTTCGGGGTTCTGCACGGCATGGCGGCCATGCTGGTGATTGCGCGCTGCACGGCGGGCTGGGGTCGCTGGCTTTGGTTGGCGGGGCTGGTGGCCGTGGCACTGCCTCCCCTGGCACAGCATTTGTTGTCCGGCGCTTGGGCCGAACTTGCTCCCTGGTTCAACAGCCGGGCTTTGAACTGGCTGGGCCTGGTCTCCCGTAAACCCTTTACAGAAGACTACGTACCGGTGCTGCCCTGGCTGGGTGTGCTGTGGTGGGGGCTGGCGAGCGGGCAGTGGCTGCTGGCGCGGCATACGAGCTGGCTGCAGTGGCGGCTCCCGACAGCGGGGAGGTTGCTCGCGGGGCTGGGGCGTTGGAGCCTGAGCTACTACATGCTTCACCAGCCTGTGATGATTGGACTCTTGTCAACATTTGTCTGGCTCCGGGGCTGAGCAGCTTCGTGCCGCTCGGCACCACATTTCTCACCATGGTTTGCTACGTCATACGTAGATAACTAGCCCGGTCGACTTTCCAAACACAATCAGGCGGGCAATAAAAAACGCGGCCAAGGCCGCGTTTTTTGTGGGCGCATCCCATATGAAGGGCTGCGCCATCGTCGCCAGAGCCTTTACTCCACCTTGGCCTTGGCGCGCAGGTCTTCCTGGAACTTCGCCAGCTTTTGCTGCTGCAGCTGCTGGGCCACTTGGGGTTTGACTTCGTCCAGCTTGGGCAGCTCGGCCTGACGGACATCGTCCAGGCGAATGACGTGGTAGCCGAACTGGCTCTTCACGGGCGTGTCGGTCATCTTGCCCTTTTCGAGCTTCACCAGCGCGCCGGAGAATTCAGCTACGTAGCTGGAGGGATTGGCCCAATCCAGATCACCACCCTTGGCGCCGGAGCCTGGGTCCTTGGACTGCTTCTTGGCGATGTCTTCAAACTTGCCGCCCTTTTTGATGGACGCGATGATGGCCTTGGCGTCGGATTCCTTCTCGACCAGGATGTGGCTGGCCTTGTATTCCTTGCCGCTGTTGGCCGCCACGAACTTGTCGTACTCCGCCTTGATCTCGGCGTCGGTCACGGGGTTGTTCTTCTGGTAGTCGGCGAACAGTTCGCGGATCAGGATGGTCTGGCGGGCCAGATCCATTTGGGCCTTGTAGTCCGCGGAGCCTTCGAGGCCGCGCTTTTGCGCTTCCTGCATGAAGATTTCGCGGGCGATCACTTCTTCCTTGATCTGGCCTTCGATGTCGGGCGTCACGGGGCGGCCCGAGCGTTCCACTTGCTGCTTGAGCATTTCAACGCGCTCTTTCGGCACGGCCTTGCCATTGACGATGGCAACGTTCTGGGCGGAAGCTGGCAGGGCCATTGTGCCCAGCACGGCAGCGGCCACGAGGCCGGACAGGAGCTGTTTCTTCATTCGGTATCCAAAAATTGAGTTGATTTTTTGCCGAGCCGGCAGACTTATACGTAGCGCCGGTTCAGAGAACTTCAATGGCAAGGGCGTGGACGCCTTGGTCAATAAATTCTTGCAGCGCATCATACACAAGGCGATGCCGTGCGACCCGGGGCTTGCCTGTAAACAAAGGTGACGAAATACGCACCCGAAAATGGGTGCCAAAACCGGTGCCGTTGGCACCGGCGTGGCCTGCATGGTCGGCACTTTCGTCGATCACTTCCAACGCCGTGGGAGTAAGCCTTTGAACAAGGGTCTCGTGCATTTGCTGAGCAAGGGGCGCAGTCATCAGGGCATCCTTACGCAGCAGGCTCATCACCCTGAAGGTGCGGCGCAATGTAGAAGCCCTGGCCCACCAGGAACACCAGCGGGAACGCATAGCCCCAGAGTTTGAAGTCCACCCAGGCCTCGGTGCTGAAGTTGAGTACCACGTAGGCGTTGACCGCGGACATGAATGCACAGTAGACGATCCACGCAACATTCAGGCGCGTCCAGACGGCGTCGGGCAAAGCCAATTGGCCGCCGAGCAGCATCTTGAGAAAGTTCTTCTTAAGCGCCCACAGCGCCACGGCCAGTGCCACCGACATTGCTCCGTAGAGCACGGTAGGCTTCCATTTGATGAAACGGTCATCCTGCAGCACCAGCGTGAGCGTGCCGAACAAAAGGATTAAGGCCAGCGTCACCTTGTGCATGGTCTGTAGACGCCGGTCGATGGCGTAGATCAGGCCCATCTGCACGACGGTGGACGCCATCAACACCGCAGTGCCGACATAAATGCCGTAGAACTTGTAGGCCCCGAAGAACAGCAGGATGGGGAAAAAGTCGATCAGGATTTTCATGGAATCGGGGAGAAGTCGCAGCCGCAGTGCGGTCAGCTTTTGTCGGATTCGAAGTCGAGCGAAGCCGAGTTCATGCAATAGCGCAGGCCGGTCGGTGTCGGGCCGTCCTCGAATACATGGCCCAGATGGGCCCCGCATTGTGCACACACCGTCTCGGTGCGTACCATGCCATGGGTGCGGTCGACGATCTCGGCGATGGCGCCAGGGATCGCTTCAGAGAAGCTGGGCCAGCCGCATCCGGCGTCGAACTTGGTTACGGAATCAAACAGTTTTGCGCCGCAACAGACGCAGTGATAGCTGCCATCGGCCCAGTGGGCTTCGTATTTGCCGGTGAACGGGCGCTCAGTAGCGGCGTGGCGCGTGACCTGCAGGGCCACGGGCTCGGCGCCTTTCTCACGCAGTACGGCTTGCCATTCGGCGTCGGTCTTCTGAACGGGGTAGGTCATGATGAACAGCTGATCTCGATGGAGGACGCCCAGTCGGGCGGGAAGGCTGCGTACGCGTCGTGCCCGGGGTGCTCATCAAATGGGCGCTCCAGCAGCCGCTGCAAGGTTTGGAATTCTGAGAAATCGCCCAGCTTCGCAGCGCGGATGGCTTGCTCGCCCAGGTGGTTGCGCAGCACGAACTTGGGATTCGTTTTAAGCATCAAATTGGCCGCCAGCGCTTGATTATCAAGCACTGGTAGCTCTGAATATGATAGCAACCATGCATCAAAGGCTTCGCGGTCAGCGAACAGGTCGCGCACCGGCTCGAAATCACTGTTGCCCACTGCGTGCGAGAGCCGGCGCCAGAAGATGGTGTAGTCCACGCCATTGCGGGCCAAGAGCAGCAAGATGGCATCGATCAGTTCGCCGTCTTGTTCCCGCGGCGAGGCGAGGCCCAGCTTGGCGCGCATGCGGGCCATGAACTCTTGCGGGAATACGGCCTTGTAAGACTCCAGCGCTGCCCGGGCCAATTCCTCGTCGCCAATCAGCGGCATCAGCGCCTGCGCCAGGCAGAACATGTTCCAGTACGCCACGTTGGGCTGGCGGTTGTAAGCATAGCGGCCCTGGGTATCGCTGTGGTTGCAGATGTGGCCGGGGATGAACGCGTCCAGAAACTGGAATGGCCCGTAGTCGATCGTGAGCCCGAGGATGCTCATGTTGTCGGTATTCATCACGCCGTGGCAAAACCCCACGGCCTGCCACTGCGCCATCAGTCGCGCAGTGCGCTCGCTCACGGCCTGCAGCAGCGCGGCGTAGGCATTGCCGTCAAGCTCGGTAGTGCCACGGCACTCAGGGTAGTAGCGGTCGATGACGTAGTCGGCCAGCTGCTTGAGCTGGGCTTCCAGGCCGTTGGCCGCAAAGTGCTCGAAGTGGCCAAAGCGTACAAAACTAGGGGCTACCCGGGTAACCACGGCAGCCGTTTCCACTTCTTCGCGCCGCACCGGCCCGGGCGAACCAGTGATACACAGCGCGCGGGAGGTGGGGATGCCCAGCCCGTGCATGGCTTCGCTGCACAGAAATTCGCGGATGCTCGAACGCAACACCGCGCGACCGTCGCCCATGCGCGAATACGGCGTGCGGCCCGCGCCCTTGAGCTGGACTTCGTACCCGCTGGCCGTCTCACCCAGCAGGATGGCGCGGCCATCGCCCAGTTGCCCGGCCCAGACGCCGAACTGGTGGCCGCTGTACACGCTAGCCAGCGGGCGCGACCCGGTCAGCAGCGTGTTGCCGGTAAAAGCCTGCAAGGCCTCGTCGCGCTGCAGCTCGGCAGGGTCCAGCCCAATCAACCGCGCCACGTCGGCACTGGTGCCCACCCAGTGGGGCGATGGGAGCGGGGTGGGGCGCAGTTCGGTGTAGAAGTCTGGCCCCAGAGCGGCAAAGCCGTGGTTCCAGGCCAGGCCGATGTCGGCGGAGGTGTCGCTGTCGACGCTGAGGTTCATGGGGTGGATTGTCTCGCAGCGCCGTTCCCCCGGGCATCGGCAGGGCCTTGGGCGCGCCCGCTTGCCCCGTCCCTCAGGTCAAGAGGCCGCTTCGTGCTCGGGCTGCAGCACCTGCGCGCGGTACTGGCCTGGCGGCATGCCGAACCAGCGCTTGCACGCCCGAAACAGGTTGCTCTGGTCAGCAAAGCCCAGCAGGTCGGCGATCTCGCCCAGGCTGCGCCGCGCATCGCTCAGGTGTTGGCGGGCCAGCTCGCAGCGGGTGTCGTCGAGCAGCTGCTGGTAGCTCACGGATTCGGCCTGCAAACGCCGCTGCAGGGTGCGGTCGGTCAGGTGCAGCCGCGCTGCGATGTCCTCGCGCCGCGGCTCGCCCAGGTGCAGCACGCGCGCGATCTCGGTGCGCACCCGGGTGCTGGCCAGCGTTTGGCCGAGCTGGTCGAGCTCCGACTCCACCATGCGTTCGTGCAGCGCCCACAGGCTGGGGTTGTGGGTGGGTATGGGGGCCAGCAGATCGGCGTCTGCCAACAGGAACCGGTTGGCCGGCTGGCCGAAACGCGGCAGCAGCCCGAATGCTGCGCGGTAGCGGGCGTCGTCGTCGTGTGGCGGCGCAGTGGTCAGCTCCACGGCCTGGGGCACCAGGTCGCGCCGGGTCAGCCAGCAGCACAGCATGAACAGGGTCAGCACCGCGAATTCGATGCGCTGGCGCGGGATGGGCCGGCTGGCGCCGATGTGGCTGATCGCCAGCCAGTGGCCCTGGCCGCGCGGGTCGCGCTGCATCTCGAAGGTGGTGGCGTCCGAGATCAGCGCCATGTGCCGCTGCAGGTGCTCGAAGCCGATCAGCAGGTTGGGGCCAGAGGCCAGCGCATAGCCCACCAGGTCCACATTGCCGTAGCGCGCGGCCAGATCGCGCGCCAGGCCCAGGCCGGGCTGGCCATACCGCGCCGCGGCTGCCTCCCATAGGCGGCTCACACGGTCCACGTCCACACGGGTGTGCTGTTGCTGCAGGGCGGGCAGGTCGATGCCGGCTTCGGTGCACAGGTCTGCGGCAGGCAAGCCTTCTGCCGCAAACATGTCCGCGATGCTGCGCACCCACGCGGCGGAGCTGGTCCGCGGTGTCATGGCCGGGCTGCCAGGTCAGGGTTAACGCGAGGGTGGTGTTCTGAAGTCACTGTTTTGGCGCGGTTGCGATAGTGGGCCGATGGCGATGCGTTCACACAATCGTCGCTGAGGTCTGGCCCTGTCGCAAGTGTGACGCTTTGCAGAGGCCCGACCCATTCCTGAAAACCCCCAAGGAGACAAGACATGGCTGATTTTCAACGCCGCGTGCGCTTTGGCGCCGCCGTGCTGGCAGCATTGATGGGTACTGCCTGCGGAGGCTCCAGCGGCACGCCGCCCGAACTGCGCGAGACCCGCTACGGCGCGGTGCGCGGAACCGACGACAGCGCCACCACCGGCACCTACGCCTGGAAGGGCCTGCCGTTTGCCAAGCCCCCCGTGGGCGACCTGCGCTGGCAAGCGCCCGCAGAGCCCGCACCGTGGACGGGCGAGCGCGACGCCACGCGTTTTGGCAGCGCCTGCCTGCAGATGGGGCGCCTTTACGGCCCCGGCACCAACAACCGTATTGACGACACCATCGGCCAGACCCTGGGCACCCCCGTGGGCAGCGAAGACTGCCTGACCCTCAACATCTGGCGCCCGGCCAACACGCAGGACAACCTGCCCGTGCTGCTGTTCCTGCACGGCGGCAGCGGCATCTCCGGCTACACGGCAGACCCGGTGTACGACGGCGCGGCGTTGGCCCGCAAGGCCAATGCGGTGGTCGTCACGGCCAACTACCGCCTCGATGTGATGGGCTTCTTTCAGCTGCCCGCGCTGCACACCGGCAGCCAGGCGTACAGCGGCAATTACGCGCCGCTGGACAACATCCAGGCGCTGCGCTTCATCCAGGACAACATCAGCCGCTTTGGTGGCAACGCGGGTAACGTCACTCTGATGGGCCAGTCGGCGGGTGCTACCAACGTGCTGGCCCTGCTGACGGCACAGCCGGCCGCAGGCTTGTTCCACAAGGCACTGCCGGTCAGCGCCGGCATTTCGCTGCCTACCAACCTGCCTGCGGGCACGATCCCCACGCTCAACCCCGTCAGCAAATACGCGGCGCAGGCGGGTGGGTTGCTGGCGGCCCTGGCACTGGCCGACGGACTGGCGCCCGACGCGGCAGCGGCGGCCGCGCTGGTGGCCGGCTGGACGCCCGCGCAAACCGCCAGCTACCTGCGCGGCAAGGACGGCCGCGTGGTGCTGCAGACCGTGCTCAAGAGCGGCCTCACGGGCTCAGGCCCCATTCCCGACGGCGTGGTGATTCCGGTCGACCCCATCGCCGCCATCGGGGCAGGGCGTTACCACAAGGTGCCCGTGCTGTCGGGCTACACGTTGGACGAGGCCAAGCTCTTCGCACCCTTCCTCGCGCTGCTGGGCGGCAAGCCCGGCATGAAGATCAGCGACGCCGAGCGCTTTGCGATGACGCAAAAATTCAACCCCGACGCGCCCACCACGCTCACGACGGCCGACGTCATTGACGCGTCGTACCTGCCCGTCACCGCGCCGGTCACCGGCTACAACGCCCGCATGAAGCTGCTGGGCGCCGCCTTCATCGACCCGAGCCGCGACAACCTGCTCAACACACTGCGCGCCCAGCAGGCCAACGTGTGGAGCTACCAGTTCAACTGGGCGCAGCAGCCATCGCCTTGGAATGATGTGTACGGCGCAGCCCACGGCTTCGATCTGCCATTCGTGTTCGGCAACTTCGGCCCTTCGTTGCTGGCCAAGGCGGCCAACAGCACCGCCAACCAGCCGGGCCGCCTGGCCCTGTCGGGCGTGATGATGGACAGCGTGCGGGCCTTCGTGCACACCGGCAACCCCAACCACGCCGGCCTGGGGCAGGAGTGGCAGGCCTGGCCGCGCAGGTTCATCTTCGACGCGGACCAGAAGGCCACGCGGCTCAGCGTTCAATAAGCGTGGTCAGTCAGCCTGCCCGGTGACGTCCAAGCCCATGTCCGTTCACGATGCCGCCGTGGCTGCCAAGTACGCGACCAGCGCGTCGTCATCCACGATGGCCACCTTGCCGAAATCCAGCGACACGATGCCCAGCCCTTCCAGCGTTTGCAGCACGCGGTTCACCGTCTGGCGCGACAGGCCCACCAGCTGGCCCAGCTCGTCCTGCGTCAGGTTGAGCCGGCGCGTGCTGCGCCAGAACAGGCGGCTCAGGTACAGCGCCACGCGGTGCTCGGTCGACTGTGTGCGGCCCGCCTCGATGATGGTCATGGCCTGGCCCAGGCGCATATTGAGATGCAGCACCAGAAACTGGTTGAAGGCCAGGTGCGTTTCGCGCAGCACATCAAACAATGGCAGCGGCAGGCAGAGCAGGGTGGTGGGCCGCAGCGCGACCACGTTGTACTTGCGCGGCTCGGGCTTCATGGCTGAGCCTTCGCCAAACCACTCGCCGTCGGGCACGCCGATAAAAGCCGACGAACGTCCCTTGCTGGCGGGGCTTTGCAGCATCACCAGACCTGACAGCACGGCATGCCAGCCCTGCACGGCATTGCCAGCGGGCAGCATCACCGTGCCCTTGTCGCCCTGTGTGGCAAACACCTCCGCACGCAGGCGCTCCTGCAGACCCAGCGGGGCGCTGGCAAACCAGGGCTGGGTTTCGATAAAGCGCTGGGCGGTCGGCACAAAAGAGAGCATGCGGCGCATTGTCTTTGGTCACCCGACGTGCAGGGTAATCCCTGTGCGTTTGTCATCCGGGCGACAGGTGTTGGCAGGGCTGCCCCACCAGCGCACACTGCCGTGCAATCAACGCAGCGGATGCACGGGTTTTCGCCGCGAGCGACATTCCGGCGACTGCCACCGCGCTACGATGATCTTTCCCTTCACAACAACATCCAAGGAGCATCCATGCTGGGCCTGATGCAGAGCCAACCGCTCTTGATTTCGTCGCTGATCGAGTTCGCGGAGCGCCACCACGGCGACGCCGAAATCGTCTCCCGTCGGGTCGAGGGCGACATCCACCGCTACACCTACCGCGACCTGGGGGCGCGCGCACGCCGACTGGCCAATGCGCTCGACGCCTTGAAGCTGCAGTTCAGCGACCGCGTGGCCACGCTGGCCTGGAACGGCTATCGCCACATGGAGATGTACTTCGGTGTCTCCGGCTCCGGCCGTGTGCTGCACACCGTCAATCCGCGCCTGCACCCAGACCAGATCGCCTGGATCGTGAACCACGCCGAAGACCAGGTGCTGTGTTTTGACCTGACCTTTTTGCCCCTGGTGCAGGCCGTGCACGCCAAGTGCCCCACGGTCAAGAAATGGGTGGCGCTGTGCGATGCCGACAAGCTGCCAGCGGACTCCGGCGTGCCCGGGCTCAGCAGCTACGAAGAGTGGATTGGCGCCTATCCGGCCGACTATGTCTGGCCCGAATTTGACGAGAACTCGGCATCGAGCATGTGCTACACCAGCGGCACCACCGGCAACCCCAAGGCCGCGCTGTACAGCCACCGCTCGACCACGCTGCACGCCTACGCCGCAGCGCTGCCCGACGTGATGTGCCTGTCGGCGCGCGATTCGGTGCTGCCGGTGGTGCCCATGTTCCACGTCAACGCGTGGGGTATTCCGTACTCGGCCGCGCTCACGGGCTGCAAGCTGGTGTTCCCCGGCCCTGCCATGGACGGCAAATCCATCTACGAACTCATCGAAGCCGAGAAGGTGACCTACGCCGCCGGCGTGCCTACCGTGTGGCAGATGATGCTGGGCCACATGAAGCCCGCGGGCCTCAAATTCTCCACACTGCGCCGCACCGTCATCGGCGGCTCGGCCTGCCCGCCCGCCATGATCCATGCCTTCAAGGAAGACTACGGCGTGGAAGTGCTCCACGCCTGGGGCATGACCGAGATGAGCCCGCTGGGCACGCTGTGCACCCTGAAGAACAAGCATCTGGTGCTGTCCAAGGACGAGCAGATGAAGGTCCTGCAGAAGCAGGGCCGCGCGATCTACGGCGTGGACATGAAGATCGTGGGCGGCGACGGGGCCGAACTGCCCTGGGATGGCAAGACCTACGGTGACCTGCTGGTCAAAGGACCGTGGATCGTGGACAGCTATTTCAAGGGCGAGGGCGGCAACCCTTTGATCAAGGACGCACAAGGCCGCGGCTGGTTCCCCACGGGCGACGTGGCCACCATCGACACTGACGGCTTTATGCAGATCACCGACCGCAGCAAGGACGTGATCAAGTCCGGCGGTGAATGGATCAGCTCCATCGATATCGAGAACATCGCGATGGCCCACCCCGCAATCGCCATGGCGGCCTGCGTGGGCATGCCGCATCCCAAGTGGGACGAACGCCCCATCGTGGTCGTGGTCAAGCGCCCCGGCACGGAGGTCACGCGCGAAGAGCTGCTGGCTTTCTACGAGGGCAAGACCGCCAAGTGGCAGATTCCCGATGACGTCGTATTCGTCGACGCCATTCCGCTGGGCGCCACCGGCAAGATGCTCAAGACCAAGTTGCGCGAGCAACTGAAGGATTACAAACTTCCGGGGCTTTGAGACAAACCACGGGTCGCGACAGAACACCGACACCGTCACGATCTAAGAAACTGGCCCGGGCCACGCGAGTGCACCCGTGGAACTGGCTTTGCCAGGCCACCGGGTGCGTCCCCCTCCCGCGCAGCGAGAGAGGGGTGAAGGCGCGCAGCGCCTCAGGGGGTGACACCAAATCCAGTCACGTGTGTGACGCCGGTAGGGGCAATCCCTGACGGTCGTCGTGTTGCAACGCGGTACGCTGCGTTGTGTTGATTTACAAGGAGACAAGACCATGAAGTTCGCTATTAAGGCTGTAGCAGCCTCGGTAATCCTGGCAAGCGCTGGCGGCGCGTTCGCTCAAAAAGGCGAGACCGTAAAAATCGCTTGGCTCGACCCGCTTTCCGGCCTGATGGCAGCCGTGGGAACCAACCAGCTCAAGAGCTTCCAGTTCATTGCTGAGGAGTTCAACAAGAAGAATGCTGCGGGGGTCAAATTCGAGATCATCGGCATCGACAACAAGCTCAGCCCACAGGAGACCACCAGCGCCCTGCGCTCGGCCATGGACCAGGGCGCACGCTATGTCGTCCAGGGCAACGGCTCCGGCCCCGCGCTCGCCATCATGGATGCGCTGGAAAAGCACAACTCCCGCAACCCCGGCAAGGAAGTCCTGTTCCTGAACTACGCGGCCGTGGACCCGGACCTCACCAACAGCAAGTGCAGCTACTGGCACTTCCGTCTGGATGCTGATACCTCCATGAAGATGGAAGCCCTGACCACGTACATGAAAGACGTGCCTGAGGTCAAAAAGGTCTACCTCATCAACCAGAACTATTCGCACGGCCACCAGGTCGCGAAATTCGCCAAGGAAATGATGCAGCGCAAGCGCCCCGACGTGCAATTCGTCGGCGACGACCTGCATCCGCTGGCCCAGGTGCGCGACTTTGCGCCCTACATTGCCAAGATCAAACAGTCGGGTGCCGACAGCGTGATCACCGGCAACTGGGGTTCCGACCTGGCGCTGCTCATCAAGGCTGCCAACGATGCGGGCCTGAACAACGTCAACTTCTACACGTACTACGGTTCCGTCACCGGCAGCCCCACTGCGATGGGTTCGGCCGCCGCCGGCCGCGTGTACATGGTGGCCTACGCCCACATGAACCTGCCAGGCGAGCTCAACAAGATCGTGGTGGACTACAAGAAGAAGTTCAACGACGACATGTACACCGGCGCGGTCTACCACGCCTTCACCATGCTGTCGGAGGGCTTTGCCAAGGCTAAGTCGACCGACCCTGTGAAGGTGGCTGCTGTGTTCGAAGGCATGAAGTTCAAGAGCTTCAACGGCGAAGTCGAGATGCGCAAGACGGACCACCAGCTGCAGCAGGGCCTTTTCATCTCCAAGTGGGAAAAGGCCGGCGGCAAGTACCCGCTCGATTCTGAAAACACCGGCCACACCTTCGTGCCTGTGAAGTACTACGAGCCCTTTGTGGCCAGCACGCCCACCTCGTGCCAGATGAAGCGCCCATAAGGCCTTTGCGACTGTATCGAGGCCCGACTGCTCGGGCCTTTTTTTCACCCCAGCATTGAAAAATTCCAATGAATCCTGAGTTTTTCGTGATCTCTTTGCTGAACGGCGTGAGCTACGGGCTCCTGCTGTTCATGCTGAGTTCCGGCCTCACGCTGATCTTCAGCATGATGGGGGTGCTCAATTTCGCGCACACCAGCTTCTACATGCTGGGTGCCTACTTCGCGTTCACGATCTCCGGCCTGGTGGGCTTCTGGCCTGCCCTCGTGCTGGCACCGCTGGTCGTGTTTGCGCTAGGCGCCGCGTTCGAGCGCTACTGCCTGCGCCGCGTACACAAGTTTGGCCATGTGCCAGAGCTGCTGATCACCTTCGGGCTCTCCTACCTCATCCTGGAAGTGGTGCAACTGGTGTGGGGGCGCTCCACCGTGCCGTACGGCCTGCCTGAGCAATTGCAAGGGCCGCTGTTCACGCTGTATGGCACGCAGTTTCCCAAGTCGCGCTCCTTCGTCATGCTGGTGGCACTGCTGATGCTGGTGTCGGTGTGGCTGCTGCTCACGCGCACACGCATCGGCCTCGTGATCCAGGCGGCGCTCAAGTACCCGCACATGGTCGAGGCGCTGGGCCACAACGTGCCGCGCGTCTTCATGCTGGTGTTCGGTGGCGGAGCTGCCTTGGCTGGCCTGGCGGGTGTGATCGGCGGCAATACCTATGTGACCGAGCCCGCGATGGCGGCATCGGTCGGCTCCATCATCTTCGTGGTGGTGGTGGTGGGTGGCATGGGCTCGCTGGCGGGGGCCTTTCTGGCATCGCTGCTCATTGGGCTGGTGCAGACCTTTGCCGTGGCGCTCGACTATTCGCTGATCCATGTGTTCAAGGCCGTGGGTGTGGCAGTCACTGATCAAACCTTTGGCTACCCCCTTCTCAAACTCACGATTTCGCAAGTGGCACCCATCCTGCCGTACCTGTTCCTCGTGCTGATCCTGATCTTCCGCCCCAAGGGCCTGTTGGGCACACGGGAAGACTGAAGCCATGAATACCACTTCGACACCCATCATTGCCGCCGGCTCCAGCGCCGGAACCGGCGCCGCTTCCTACTACCGCTTCAAGCCCTGGAACGTGGGCCGGTTCGTCATCTGGACGCTGTTTGCGGCCATGCTCATCGTGGCTCCTATGCTGTTTCGCAGCAGCCTGGCGCTGACGATGCTTTCGCAGATCGGCTACCTGATCATCATCTGCCTGTCGTACAACATTCTGCTGGGGCAGGGCGGCATGCTGAGCTTCGGGCACGCTGTGTACACGGGGCTGGGCTCGTTCATTGCGATCCATGCGATGAACATGGCGACCAAAGGCACCGTCAACATACCGCTGGTGCTCATCCCACTGGTGGGCGGCCTGGCCGGGGCTTTCTTTGCCATCGTGCTGGGCTTTGTGACCACCAAGAAGTCGGGCACTACCTTTGCCATGATCACTCTGGGCATTGGCGAACTGGTGGCCTCGATGGCGCTGATGTTCCCCGAGTTTTTCGGGGGCGAGGGCGGCATCACGACCGACCGGGTGTATGGCAAGCCATTTTTTGGCCTCACCTTCGGCTCGGGCATGCAGGTGTACTACCTGATCGCTGCGTACTGTTTTGTCTGCACGGCGGCCATGTTTGCCTTTACCGGCACGCCGCTCGGCCGCATCCTCAACGCTGTGCGAGACAACCCCGAACGCGTGGAGTTCATTGGCTACAACACGCAGCGTGTGCGCTACTTCGCTTTCATCATCGCGGGCTTTTTTGCGGGCATTGGGGGTGGCCTTGCCACCATCAACTTCGAGATCATTACCGGTGCGGACAGCCTGAGCGTGATCCGCTCCGGTGGCTACCTGCTGTTCACCTTCCTCGGCGGGGCCACGTTCTTCTTCGGCCCCATCATCGGTGCGGTGCTGCTGGTGCTGGCCTCGGTCCTGCTGTCCGAGTTGTCCAAGGCGTGGCTGCTGTACCTGGGCCTCGTGTTCCTGTTCATGGTGATGTATGCGCCCGGCGGCATCGCCAGCCTGATCATGATGAACGTGCGTCTTGCCAAGTACGGCAAGCTGCGCCAGCTGTCGAGCTCCTACCTGGCCTTGGCTGGCACGGCCCTGGTGGGCGTGCTCGGTGCGGCCTGCATGATCGAGATGACCTACCACCTGCAGCTCAACGCGGCGCTCGGGCCAGAGCTCACCTTCCTCGGCGCCACCCTTAACGCCAAGGGCTTTACCAGCTGGTTTGGTGCCGTCTTCGTGATGGTCACCGGCTTCGGGTTGTTTGAGCTGTGCCGTCGCCAGTTCCTGCGCCAGTGGAGCACGATCCAGGAAGAAATTGAACATGAAATCAAGCGTGCGGAGGCGCTGTGAATATGGCAGCTGACAACGCAACCCCCACCCCAGCTCTTGAGTTGCGCGACCTGCGCAAGAGCTTTGGCAAGACCGAGATCATCCGCGGCGCCAACCTGGTTGTGGCCCCCGGCGAGCGCGTAGCCATCATCGGCCCCAACGGCGCCGGCAAGTCCACGCTGTTCAATCTCATCAGCGGGCGCTTCGCGCCCACCAGTGGCGACGTGATCCTGAACGGCCAGCGCATCAACGGCCTGGCACCGTACGAGATCAACCGCAAGGGCCTCTCGCGCAGTTTCCAGATCACGAACATCTTCCCCAAGCTCTCGGTGTTTGAGAACCTGCGCTGCGGTGTGCTCTGGAGCATGGGCTACAAGTACACGTTCTTGCGTTTCCTGTCCAACCTGCACGATGCCAACGAGCGCGCCAAAGAGCTCATGGAGATGATCAAGCTCGACCGCAAGCGCGACACGCTGGCCATGAACCTCACGTATGCCGAGCAGCGGGCGCTCGAGATCGGCATCACCATCGCCGGTGGTGCCAACGTGATCCTGTTGGACGAGCCTACCGCCGGCATGAGCAAGAGCGAAACCACGCGGTTCATCCACCTCATCAAGGAAGTGACCGAAGGCCGCACGCTGCTCACGGTGGAGCACGACATGGGCGTGGTGTTCGGCCTGGCCGACAAGATCGCCGTGGTGGTCTATGGCGAGGTGATCGCCTTCGACATCCCCGAAAAGGTGCGCGCCAATGCGCGTGTGCAGGAGGCCTACCTGGGCTCCGTCGTGGCCGACGAGCAAGGCGCGGGACACTGACTTATGCTGAAAATTGACAACCTCCACGCCTACTACGGCAAGAGCCATGTGCTGCATGGTGTGAGTTTTGAAGTCCAGCCCGGTGAAATTGTGGCGCTGCTCGGCCGCAACGGCTCGGGCCGCTCCACCACCGCCAAGGCCATCATGGGCTTGGTGGACTGGGAAGGCACGCTCGAATGGAAGGGCCAGGCCCTGAATGGCAAGAAGGCCTACGAGATCGCCCACCTGGGCCTGGGCTACGTGCCCGAGAGCCGCGACGTGTTTCCCAACCTCACCGTGCACCAGAACCTGCTGCTCGGCCAAAAGGGCAGCGGCAAGGGCAGCCGCTGGACGTTTGACGACATGTACGAGATGTTCCCGCGCCTCAAGGAGCGCCAGCACACCGAGGCAGGCGTGATGTCCGGCGGCGAGCAGCAAATGCTCACCCTGTGCCGCACGCTGATGGGCGACCCGGATCTGATCATCATCGACGAGCCCACCGAGGGCCTGGCGCCCAAGATCGTCGAGCTGGTGGGGCAGTACCTGCAGACCCTGAAAGCGCGCGGTATCTCGGTGCTGCTCATCGAGCAGAAGCTGACCATCGCGATGAAGATATCGGACCGGGCGCTGGTGATGGGACACGGCTCCATCGTGTTCCAGGGCACGCCGGATAGTTTGCGGGCCGACAACTACATCCGCAAGGAATGGCTGGAGGTTTAGAAGCCCCCCTGAGTCGCCTGCGGCGCCTTCCCCCGGAGGGGGACGCCCCCGGCGGGGCGGCCCTTGCGCGAGGGCGCTGGCCTGGAGCGCGCCAGTTCCGCGGGCTGAGGGCGTGACTGAGGTCGGAGGAGGCTTTTTCGCATCGGTCTACAGAGGTGCCCGGTCTCCGGTGGCGCCTCTTTTTTTGCCCGCTCGGCCGCAGTCCTGATGGGCGCGGCAAACCCCCTTGTCCCGCCCGGGACAAATTGACACGCCAAACTGGTTTGAAGTCTCTACAATAAAAACGCACGATCGTTCTTTTTCACTCTCCAAGGAACAACAGCACCATGACCGCTGAATACAAAGTCCACGGCTCCGTCGCCGTGATCACCATGGCAAACCCTCCCGTCAACGGGCTCGGGCTGGCCACCCGCCAAGGTATCGTGGACGGCCTGGCCCGTGCCAATGCCGATGCAGCGGTCAAGTCCATCGTCATCACCGGTGCCGGCGCTGCCTTCTCGGGCGGTGCGGACATCAAGGAATTCGGCACCGACAAGTCGCTGCAAGAGCCCAACCTGCTGTCTGTGATCCAGGCCGTCGAAAACTCGGCCAAGCCCGTGGTGGCTGCCATGCACTCCGTCGCCATGGGCGGCGGGCTGGAGCTGGCGCTGGGCTGCCACTACCGCATTGCGGCGCCTGGCTGCTCCATCGCACTGCCAGAAGTCAAGCTGGGCCTGATCCCCGGCGCGGGCGGCACGCAGCGCCTGCCGCGCGTGATCGGCGTCGAAGCCGCGCTCAACCTGATCGTGAGCGGCGAGCCCGTGAAGAGCGAACTGATCGCCGGCGTGCCCGGTCAGAAGCTGTTCGACAAGCTGGCGGCATCGCCCGAGTCGCTGGCCGAAGAAGCCCTGGCGTTTGCGCAGAGCGTGGCCGATGCGCGTCCACTGCCGCTGGTGCGCAACTTCCCTTGCAAGCACCCAGAAGGTGATGCGTACTTCCAGTTCGCACGAAACATGGTCAAGGGCATGGCCAAGAACTTCCCTGCACCCGCCAAGTGCGTGGACGCAGTCGAAGCCGCCACCAAGAAGAAGTTCGCCGACGGCATGCTGGTCGAGCGCGAGATCTTCATCAACCTGATGTGGACCCCCGAGTCCCGCGCGCTTCGCCATCTGTTCATGGCAGAGCGCGCTGCGAGCAAGATTCCGGACGTGCCGTCGGACACCCCCAAGCGCGACATCAAGCTCGTGGGCGTGATCGGTGCGGGCACGATGGGTGGTGGCATCGCCATGAACTTCCTGAACGCCGGCATCCCCGTCAAGATGCTGGAGATGAAGCAGGAAGCGCTGGACCGCGGCATCGGCACCATCAAGAAGAACTACGAATCGCAGGTCAAGAAGGGCAAGCTCAAGGAAGACAAGTACGCCCAGCGCATGGCGCTGCTGTCCACCACGCTCAGCTACGACGAGCTCAAGGACTGCGACCTGATCATCGAAGCCGTGTTCGAAGAGATGGGCGTGAAGGAAGCCGTGTTCAAGCAGCTGGACGCCGTGGCCAAGCCTGGCGCCATCCTGGCCTCCAACACCTCCACGCTGGACGTGGACCAGATTGCCAACTTCACCAAGCGCCCCCAGGACGTGGTGGGCATGCACTTCTTCAGCCCCGCCAACGTGATGAAGCTGCTGGAAGTGGTGCGTGGCAAGGCCACCGCCAAGGACGTGCTGGCCACCGTGATGGCCATCGGCAAGAAGATCAAGAAGACCTCGGTGGTCTCGGGCGTGTGCGACGGCTTCATCGGCAACCGCATGATCGAGCGCTACAGCCAGCAAGCCGGCTTTTTGCTGGACGAGGGCGCCACGCCCCAGCAGGTGGACAAGGCCATCGAGAAGTTCGGCTTTGCCATGGGCCCGTTCCGCATGGGTGACCTGGCCGGCAACGACATCGGCTGGGCGATCCGCAAGCGCCGCTACAGCGAAAAGCCCGACATGAAGTACAGCAAGACGGCAGACCTGCTGTGCGAACTGGGCCGCTTCGGCCAGAAGACCGGCGCAGGCTGGTACGACTACCAGGCCGGCAAGCGCGATGCGATCCCGAGCGACGTGGTGAACAAGATGATCGAAGAGCACCGCAAGACGCTGGGCACGGCGCCGCGCAAGATCTCCGACGAGGAAATCGTGCAGCGCCTGGTGTTCGCCCTGGTGAACGAAGGTGCGCACATTCTGGAAGAGGGCATTGCCAGCAAGTCCGGCGACATCGACATGGTGTACCTGACGGGCTACGGCTTCCCCATCCACCGCGGCGGCCCCATGCACTACGCCAGCGAAGTGGGCCTGTTCAACGTGGTGCAGGCGATGAACCGCTTTGCCCAGAACCCCATGGACGACGCCAACGCCTGGAAGCCCGCGCCGCTGCTGGCCAAGCTGGTCGCCGAAGGCGAGGCCTTCCAGTAAGCCCGCGTGCCACCGTTCACCGATTAAAGGATTTCCCATGACCTCCGCAGTGATTGTCTCCACCGCCCGCACCCCGCTCGCCAAGAGCTGGAAGGGCTCCTTCAACATGACCCATGGCGCCACGCTGGGTGGCCACGCCGTACAGCATGCCGTGCAGCGCGCCGGCATCGACGGCGCCGATGTCGACGACGTCATCATGGGCTGCGCCACGCCGGAAGGCGCCACGGGCAGCAACATCGCGCGCCAGATCGCGCTCAAGGCCGGCCTGCCCATCACCGCATCGGGCGTGACCGTCAACCGCTTTTGCTCGTCGGGCCTGCAGACCATCGCCCTGGCGGCCCAGCGCATCATCGCCGGCGAAGCCGACGTGTATGTGGCCGGTGGTGTGGAGAGCATCTCCTGCGTGCAGCAAGAGATGAACCTGCACATGATCCAGGACCTGGCCCTGGCCAAGCAAAAGCCCGAGATTTACTGGAGCATGCTGCAGACCGCTGAGCAGGTGGCCAAGCGCTACAACATCGGCCGTGAAGCCATGGACGAATACGGCGCGGCCAGCCAGCAAAAGGCCTGCGCCGCGCAGGCCGCCGGCCTGTTCGATGCCGAGATCGCGCCCATCACCGTCACCGCCGGCATTGCCGACAAGACACTGGGCCTGATCACCAAGCAGGTCACGGTGAGCAAGGACGAAGGCACGCGTGAAGGCACCACGGTGGAGGCCATTCAGGGCCTGCGCTCGGCACTGCCCGGCGGTTTGATCTCGGCGGGCAACGCCAGCCAGTTCTCCGACGGCGCCGGTGCCTGCGTGGTGACCAGCGAGGAGTACGCCAGCAAGAAGGGTTTGAAGCCCCTGGGCCGTTTCCTCGGCTTTGCCGTGGCCGGCTGCGAGCCCGATGAAATGGGCATCGGCCCCGTGTTCGCCGTGCCCAAGGTGCTCAAGAAGCTGGGCCTCACGGTGCAGGACATCGACCTGTGGGAGCTGAACGAGGCCTTCGCAGTGCAGGTGCTGTACTGCCGCGACAAGCTGGGCATCCCGGCCGACCGCCTGAACGTGAACGGCGGTGCCATCGCCGTGGGCCACCCCTACGGTGTGTCCGGCCAGCGCCTCACCGGCCACGCGCTCATCGAAGGCAAGCGCCGCGGCGCCAAGAAGGTGTGCGTGACCATGTGCATCGGCGGCGGCATGGGTGCTGCGGGCATCTTCGAAGTGTTCTGACCCATGGCTTCGGAGCGCCCCACCGACATGCGCAGCGGCACGGCCTCGCCCGAGGCTTTTCTGGAATTGGGCCGGCAGGTGCTGGCCAACCAGCCCTTCAGCGTGCTGCTGGGGGCCGAGCTGCTGTCACTGTCGCCGGGGCGCTGCGAACTGGGCCTGGCGCTCACGCCGCAGCTGCGCCAGCAGCATGGGTTTGCGCACGGCGGGGTGGTGAGCTACCTGGCCGACAACGCGCTCACCTAAGCCGGTGGCACAGCCATGCAGGTGCCGGTGGTCACGTCCGAGTTCAAGGTCAACTACCTGCGGCCTGCGGTGGGCGAGCGGCTGGTGGCGCGCGCCGAGGCGGTGCACCACGGCAAGAGCCAAGCGGTGTGCCGCTGTGAGGTGTATGCCGTGCAGGGCGGGCAAGAGAAGTTGTGTGCCGTGGCGCAGGGCACGATTGCCGCGTTGCCGGCCGGCGCACCCCAAACAGACGCGGCACCGGGCGACTGATTGCGTGTGGCTGACAACGATGCCGTGACAGGAGGCTGAAGGAAGGGCTACAAATTGTTGCCTTGTGGGGATGCGGCGGTGCCATCTGGTGGCGGCCGGGCGGGCAGAATCCGCCGCGGCAGCCGGCCAGCCCGGTGCCTGGTCTCTCCCCCCATTCTTTGTTCTCCTTCACCGGTACATCCCATGCGTCGCACTGCTTCCCTTCGCTTTTTCACCGCACTCTCGGCGCTTGCCGTGGCCTGCGGTGCCCACGCACAGAGCTTCAAGCTCCAGCAGCCGCTGGAGTCCGATGCCGACGTGGTGCTGCAAGAGATCGTGCTGGACGCCCAGCAGACCCGCGTCACCTTGCTCGTGAAGAACACGACCGATGAGTCGTTCGAAGCCTGCGCGCAGCCCACCGGCTCCCCCGACGCCTTCACCCTCAAGGACCTGGACAGCGGTGCGGTGCTGCCGCAGCGCGCGATCAGCGGCCTCACGCTGTGCAACGTGAAGATGGACACGGTCAAACCCGGCCGCACCAAGTTTCTGAAGATCACTTTCCCGCCGCTCCCGGCAGGTGCCAAGCGCTTGCAGATGGGAGAGGCCAACTGCCAGCCCAAGCCCAATTCGGACATGGACTACTGGTGTTTCAAGAACATCGCGCTGCCCGCACGCTGATCCTCACGCCGAGGAGCAGGCAGGGCATGCCGCATTCAAGGAGACCTCATGACCCTGCGTTCCACGCTCGACTTCCTGTTGTACGACTGGCTCGACGCGCAGTCGCTCACCACCCGCGAACGTTTCGCTGACCATTCACGCGAGACCTTCGACGCGGTGCTCGACACCTGCGAGCGCATCGCGCGCGAAAAGTACGCGCCGTTCAACCGCACGGTGGACATTGAGGAGCCGCACTTCGACGGCGAGAAGGTCATCCTGCCCCAGGCGACCTACGAAGCCCGCAAGGCCTACGCCGAATCGGGCCTGCTGTCGGCCGCGCAGGACTACGACATCGGCGGCATGCAGCTGCCCTATGCGCTCGAAGCGGCGGCCAACAGCTTCTTCGCGGTGGCCTCGATCAGCATCGGCTCCAACCTGCTCACGTCGGGCAACGCCAACCTGCTGATGGCGCACGGCACGGCGCTGCAAAAAGAAGTTTTCGCACTCAATGAGTTCAACGGCCGCTGGTCGGGCACCATGTGTTTGTCCGAGCCGCAGGCGGGCTCGTCGCTGTCGGACGTGGCCACCCGCGCGGTGCCCGATGGAGCCGACTTTGAAGCCGACCCGCTGGGCGCGCGCTATCGCCTCACGGGCAACAAGATGTGGATCAGCTCGGGCGACCATGAACTCACCGAGAACATCGTGCACCTGGTGCTGGCCAAGATACCGGGGCCGGACGGCAAGCTGGTGCCCGGCACGCGCGGCATCTCGCTGTTCATCGTGCCCAAGAAGATGGTCGATGCACAAGGCCAGCTGACCGGCGAGCGCAACGACGTGGCGCTGGCGGGCTTGAACCACAAGCTGGGCTGGCGCGGCACCACCAACACGCTGCTGAACTTTGGCGAAGGCAAGTTCCCGGTGGGCGGTCAGGCCGGCGCCGTGGGCTACCTGGTGGGGCAGGCGGGCAAGGGCCTGCACTGCATGTTCCACATGATGAACGAGGCGCGCATCGGCATCGGCATGGCGGCCACCATGCTGGGCCTGGCGGGCTACTACGCCAGCCTGGACTACGCCAAGAACCGCCCCCAGGGCAGGCCGGTGCAGGGCGCCAAGGACGCGGCAGGCGGCGCCCCCGCCGCCGTGGTCAAGGATGCCGCGCAGCCGCAGGTGCGCATCATCGAACACGCCGACGTCAAGCGCATGCTGCTGGCCCAGAAGTCGTATGGCGAAGGGGCGCTGGCGCTCAACCTGTTCTGCGCCAAGCTGGTGGACGAGCAACACACCGGTGATGCGGCCGCGGCCGACGAGGCCCGCCTGCTGCTGGAGGTGCTCACACCCATTGCCAAGAGCTGGCCCAGCGAGTTCTGCCTGGAGGCCAACTCGCTCGCCATCCAGATCCACGGCGGATACGGCTACACGCGCGACTTTCCGGTGGAGCAGTACTGGCGCGACAACCGCCTGAACATGATCCACGAGGGCACGCACGGCATCCAGGCCATGGACCTGCTGGGCCGCAAGGTGCTGATGGAAGGCGGGCGCGGCCTGCAACTGCTGGCCGGGCGCATCAACGCCACCATTGAGCGCGCGATCCAGGTGCCTGCGCTGGCTGAGCACGCCAACGCGCTGGGCGCGGCCCTCCAACAAGTGGGCGCTGCCACCAAGGCCGCCTGGGCCACAGGCCAGCCGGCCGATGCATTGGCCAACGCGGTGCCGTACATGCAGGCGTTTGGCCACATGGTGCTGTCCTGGGTCTGGCTGGACCTGGCGCTCGCGACGCTCGCCGACGACGCGGCGCTGGAGCGGCCCGCGAGCGTCGGCCGCATGGGCGCCATGCGCTACTTCTTCCGCTACGAGCTGCCGAAGATCGGTGCCTGGCTGCAGGTGGTGAGCACACGCGATGCCACTTGCGCCAGCTTTCCCGAAGAGGCGTTTTGATCGTGGCTTCATCACGCACGTTGCAGCGCCTGCACCAGCTCATCTGGGCGCTGATCTACGGCGGCCTGTCTGCGCTGGTTCTGGGCATTGCCACGGCCCGCACCGATGCTGCCGTGGGCTGGGGCTTGATCGCCGTGGGCGGCCTGGCCGCCGTGGCCGGGGTGGTGCTGATCGGGGTGCGCTCGCGGCTGGACGAGGCATCCGGGCTGTGATTGCCTGCACGACACGCAGCACTGTGGGGTCCCACGACACCATCGCGACACCACCGAGACACGCAAGCCCCGCGTTGCGTCGCACAATGATTGAGTAACTTCCCTTTGTGACATGAGGGGCTTTTTGTCCGCAGAACTGACCCCTTCGCACCCTGATCGCAGACCTACAAACCCAAGGAGACAACCATGACCACCCGCACCATCCAACAACTGTTTGACCTGTCTGGCAAGACCGCGCTCGTGACCGGCGGCTCGCGCGGCCTGGGCCTGCAACTGGCCCACGCGCTGGGCGAGGCGGGCGCCAAGATCTTGCTGAGCTCGCGCAAGGCGTCCGACCTGGAAGAAGCCGCAGCCGACCTGCAGGCCGCCGGCATCGACGCGCGCTGGATCGCCGCCGATTGCTCCAACGAGGCGGACATCCGCCGCCTGGCCACCGAGTCGCTGGAGCGCCTGGGCCACGTGGACATCCTGGTCAACAACGCCGGCGCCGCCTGGGGCGCACCGGCCGAAGATCACCCCGTGGATGCGTGGGACAAGGTGATGAACCTCAACGTGCGCGGCTATTTCATCTTGAGCCAGCACATCGCCAAGCACAGCATGATTGCGCGCCGCAGCGGCAGCATCATCAACGTGGCGTCCATTGCCGGCCTGGGCGGCAACCCCAAGGGCATGAACACCATCGCTTACAACACGTCCAAGGGCGCGGTGATCAACTTCACCCGCGCGCTGGCGGCCGAATGGGGCGCGTACAACATCCGCGTCAATGCCATCTGCCCGGGGTTCTTCCCGAGCAAGATGACGGTGGGTACCTTGAAGGCGATGGGCGAAGAAGCACTGGCTGCGCATGCCCCGCTTGGCCGCCTGGGCGACGACGAGGACCTGAAGGGCCTGTGCGCGCTGTATGCGTCCGACGCGGGCAAGCACATCACCGGCCAGTGGCTGGCGGTGGACGGCGGCGTGAGCATCGTCACTGGAGGATAGATAGAGTACAACCCCCTGAGGCGCTTCGCGCCTTCCCCCTTCTCTCGGCTTCGCCGGGAAGGGGGACACCGCCAGCGCGGCGGGGCGGACCTGGCGCGGCGGTCGCTGGCTTGGGCCGCGCCAGTTTTTGAGTTTGTGTGTTGAGGACATGCCGTGAAAAGTTTTGGTGTCGAGATCCCCTTTGTCAGCCACCTCGGCTTCACGCTGCACCGCATGGAAGGAGGAGAGTCCGAGCTGCGCTACGAAGCCAAGCCCGAGCACCTCAACTCCTTTGACGTGACCCACGGCGGCGCATCGATGACGCTGCTGGACGTGACCATGGCCACGGCCGCGCGCAGCGACACGCCAGACATGGGCGTGGTGACCATCGAGATGAAGACCAGCTTCATGCAGCCCGCCCGCGGCCCGCTGGTGGCCAAGGGGCGGCTCATCCACCGCACCGCCACCATGGCGTTCACCGAAGGCACGGTGTATGACGCGCAGGGCCGCATCTGCAGCCACGCCACGGGTACTTTCAAGTACGTGCGGCGCCTGCCGGTGGACAGCCGCAGCGCCAATGGGCTCAAGGTCATTTCGACCGACTGACAGCCCAAAATCTGAATAAAAATGGCCCCCAGCGCTTGATTGATAAGCGCTGATAGCTATAAAAATAATAGCAACACCCTTCAAGGAGCTTTCCATGCCACGCAATCAACAAATCGTGCTCGACAACCGCCCCCATGGCGAGGCCGTGGCCAGCAACTTCAAGCTGGTGGCGTCCGACACGCCGGCGCTCAAAGACGGCCAGGTGCTGGTGCGCCACCACTACCTGAGCCTCGATCCGTACATGCGCGGCCGCATGAACGAGAGCAAAAGCTACGCCGCGTCGCAGGGCCTGGGCGAGGTCATGATTGGTGGCACCGTGGGCGAAGTGGCCGAGAGCCAGCACCCCAAGTACGCCGTGGGCGACAAGGTGGTGGGCATGGGCGGCTGGCAGGAATACAGCGTGGTCGACGCCAACGCTCCCGGCGCACTGCGCAAGGTGGACACGGCCCACGTGCCGCTGTCGCACTACCTGGGCGCGGTGGGTATGCCCGGCGTGACGGCCTGGTATGGCCTGGTCAAGATCATCGCCCCCAAGGAAGGCGACACCGTGGTGGTGAGTGCCGCCACCGGCGCCGTGGGCAGCGCCTTCGGCGCACTGGCCAAGGCGCGCGGCTGCCGCGCGGTGGGCATTGCCGGTGGTGCTGAAAAATGCAAGTACGCGGTGGAAGAGCTGGGCTTTGACGCTTGCATCGACTACAAGGAACACAGCGACGTGAAGGCCATGTCCAAGGCGCTGAAAGAAGCCTGCCCCAACGGCATCGATGGCTACTTTGAGAACGTGGGCGGCTGGATCATGGACGCCGTGATGCTGCGCATGAACGCCTTCAGCCGCATGGCCCTGTGCGGAATGATCGCCGGCTACGACGGCGCGCCGATGCCCATGGCCAACCCTGCGCTCATGCTCATCAACCGCATGAAGGTCGAAGGCTTCATCGTGAGCGAGCACATGGAAGTCTGGCCCGACGCACTCAAGGAGCTGGGCACCTTGGTCGGCATCGGCAAGCTGCGCCCGCGCGAGACGGTGGCAGACGGCATTGCGGCGGCGCCCGAAGCCTTCCTGGGCCTGCTCAAGGGCAAGAACTTCGGCAAGCAGCTCGTGAAATTGATCTGAGCATGGGCATGGACACCGGCAGCCCGTCGCCCCACCTGCGCTGGACCTGGGCCCGATTCGACGACCTGGGCGTGCATGCGCTGCACGACGCCCTGGCCCTGCGCTGCAAGGTCTTCATCCTGGAGCAGGGTCCCTACCAGGACCCGGACGGCGCCGACAAGCAGTCGCACCACCTGCTGGGCTACGACGAGGCCGGTGTGCTGCAAGCCTGCCTGCGCGTGGCAGCCCCGGGCGTGAACTACCCCGAGCCCTCTATCGGCCGCGTGGTGACCGCCAAGGAAGCGCGTGGCAACGGCACGGGCCGTGTGCTCATGCAGGAGGGAATCGCCCGCTGCACCGCAGCGTGGCCGGGCCACGCCATTCGCATCAGCGCCCAGGCGCACCTGCAGCGCTTTTACGGCAGCCTGGGTTTTGTCGCGGTGTCGGACGAGTACCTCGAAGACGGCATCCCCCACGTCGAAATGCTGCGGAGCCCGTCGTGACGACTGCACCTGCTGCGAGCCTGGCCCGCACCCACGTTGTGTTCAACCAGAGCACGCCCTGGGCGGATGTGAACCTGTTCACCACCAACCAGCCGCTGCAGGATGCGCTGCGTTTGCACGCCCCCAGCCTGCCGCTGGCAAGCCTCACGGCCCTGGGCGCAGAGATGGGCTCGGCCGAGATGCAGACCCACGCGCGCCTGGCCAACACCCACAAGCCGCAGCTGCACACGCACGACCGCTTCGGCCACCGCACCGACGTGGTGGAGTTTCACCCCAGCTATCACGCGCTGATCGGCGCGGCGCTGCGCCACGGCCTGCACGCCACGCCCTGGTCGCGCACCGGCGAGGCTGCGGCGTACGCACACACCGAGCGCGCCGCCGGCTTCATGCTGTTCACCGAGACCGAGCCCTCGGTGCTGTGCCCCGTGTCGATGAGCTATGCCGTGACCCCCGCATTGCGCGGCAATGCGGCCGTGTGGGCCGACTGGAGCGCGGGCCTGGCCAGCACCCGGTACGACCCACACCTGGCCTTGTTCTCGCAAAAATCCGCGCTCACCATGGGCATGGGCATGACCGAGAAGCAGGGCGGATCGGACGTGCGCGCCAACACCACCCAGGCCGTGCCCGATGGCGAAGATGCCTGGGGCCCGCGCTACCGCCTGACGGGCCACAAGTGGTTCTTTTCGGCCCCCATGTGCGATGCCTTCCTGGTGCTGGCGCAGGCGCCCGGCGGGCTGACCTGTTTCTTCCTGCCGCGCGTGCTGCCGGACGACCGCAACGGCGTGCTCAACAGCATCCGCATCCAGCGCCTGAAGGACAAGCTGGGCAACCACGCCAACGCCAGCTCCGAGGTCGAGTTCATCGACGCGACCGCCTGGCGCGTGGGCGAAGAGGGCCGCGGCGTGGCGCAGATCCTGGAGATGGGCACGATGACGCGGCTGGACTGCGCCCTGGGCACCAGCGGGCTCATGCGCCAGGCGCTGACCATTGCGCTGCACCACACGCGCCAACGGTCCGCCTTTGGCAAGAAGTTGATCGAGCAACCCCTCATGCGCAACGTGCTGGCCGACCTGGCGCTGGAAAGCGAGGCCGCCACCGCGCTGTCCATCCGCCTGGCCAGCGCCTTCGACAAAAAGGCCACTAGCGAGCACGAGGCCGTCATGGCCCGCCTGCTCACGCCCGTGGCCAAGTTCTGGGTGTGCAAACGCGGCAGCGTGTTTGCGCAGGAGGCCATGGAATGCCTGGGCGGCAACGGTTATGTGGAAGAGGGCGGTGAAGGCACCATGGCCCGCATCTACCGCGAGATGCCGCTCAACTCCATCTGGGAAGGCGCGGGCAACATCATGGCGCTGGACCTGCTGCGCGCCGTGCGCCGCGCCGACACTGCTGCGGCCCTGGCCGACGAACTGGCTCCTGCGCGTGGCGCCCACCCTGCACTCGACCGCCTGGCCAGCGCGCTGCCCCTGCGCGTGGACGCGATGACCACCGAAGCCGAGGCCCGCCGCCTGGCGCAGGACGTGGCCCTGGCCCTGCAGGCCGCGCTGCTGTACCGCAGTGCACCCGGCCCAGTGTTCAGTGCCTTCTGCGATTCGCGCCTGGGCGGCGACTGGGGCTACAGCTTTGGCACGCTGGGCGCGGGCGTGAACCTTGACGCCATCTTGGCCCGCGCGCTTCCGATTTGATTCACGCCACAGAATTTTGCGGAGAAACCCATGTCCCACCTCATCCTGCACCACTACCCCTCGTCGCCGTTTTCCGAAAAGATCCGCCTGGTACTGGGCTTCAAGAAGCTGGCCTGGAAGTCCGTGATCATCCCCAGCATCGCGCCCAAGCCGGATGTGGTGGCGCTCACGGGCGGCTACCGGCGCACTCCGTTTTTGCAGATCGGCGCCGACATCTATTGCGACTCGGCCCTGATCTGCGACGTGCTGGAGCACGAGCAGCCCGAGCCGGTGCTGTACCCACCGCACATCAAGGGTGTGGCGCGCGTGTTTGCGCAGTGGGCAGACACCAGCCTGTTCTGGGCCGCCATGGCCTACAACCTGCAGCCCAAGGGCGCTGCGGTGCTGTTTGCGAATGTGCCGCCTGCCGTCGCCCAGGCCTTCAGCGAAGACCGCCGCGAGATGAGCGCCGGCATGCACCGCCTGCGCCCCGCGGACGCCACGGCCGCGTACCGCTCGTACCTGCGCCGCGTGGCCCACATGGCCGAGGAGCATGAGTTCCTCTTCGGTGCCGAGCCCTGCCTGGCGGACTTTGCCACCTACCACCCGCTGTGGTTCACGCGCCAGTGTGTGCCGCTGATGGCGGACATCTTCACCGCCACGCCGGCAGTGCTCGAATGGATGGACCGCATCGCCGCGCTGGGCCACGGGCGCATGGAAAAATTTGCGTCCGAGGATGCCATCACGGTGGCGGCGGGGGCCGATCCGCTGCCGCTGATGGACGACGTGTTCCAGGACGAGCACGGCATCCCGCTGGGCTCGCAGGTGGCCATCGCCGCCGAGAGCTTTGGCACGGAGCCGACCGAGGGCGAGTTGATAGCCGCCACGCGCACCCGCTACACGCTGCGCCGCACCGATCCGCGCGCGGGCACGGTGCACGTGCACTTTCCGCGCATTGGCTACGTACTGCGGGCGGTTTCGTCCTGAACGGCGGGGCCTTGCCCCAGCCTCCTGAGCGTCTCCCCTGACCGAATCGTGCCAACCCAGCCCTCCCGTTCGGGATGAGCCTGCCGAGGCCAGGGCCTGCTTTGGCGCCAACCCTTCTGGCAAGAAGCTCGGGGCAAACGGATTCATGGCCGATATCGGCGCACCCCAACAAACCACTTACCACTTCAAGGAGACACACAGATGATCGACAACTTTGCCGGCAAAACCGCCGTCCTCACCGGCGCAGGCTCGGGCTTTGGCCTCGAATGCGCGCGCATTGGCGCCCGCCTGGGCATGAACCTGGTGCTGGTGGATGTGCAGCAGGACGCGCTGGACGCCGCCGCCGCGGAGATGCAAGCCGCCGGTGCCCAGGTGCTGGCGCGCAAGGTAGACGTATCGAGTGCCGCGCAGATGGAGCAACTGGCTGCGGATGTGGAGCAGCGCTTTGGCGCGCCGCACCTGGTGTTCAACAACGCCGGCGTGGGCGCGGGCGGCCTGGTATGGGAGAACTCGGTCAAGGACTGGGAATGGGTGCTGGGCGTGAACCTGTGGGGCGTGGTGCACGGCGTGCGCCTGTTCACGCCCATGATGCTGGCCGCGGCCAAGGCCGACCCGGCCTGGCGCGGCCACATCGTCAACACCGCCAGCATGGCGGGCCTGCTGGCGGCGCCCAACATGGGCATCTACAACGTGAGCAAACACGCAGTGGTGAGCTTGTCGGAGACGCTGTACCAGGACTTGTCGCTGGTCACCGACCAAATCAAGGCCAGCGTGCTGTGCCCGTTCTTCGTGCCCACCGGCATCCACCAGAGCCACCGCAACCGGCCCGACGACATGCCGGCCGAGAAGCCCACCAAGAGCCAGCTCATCGGCCAGGCCATGAGCGACAAGGCCGTAACCAGCGGCAAGGTGACCGCCGCCGAAGTGGCGCAAAAGGTGTTCGACGCTGCGGCCCAGGGCCAGTTCTACATCTACAGCCACCCCAAGGCCATCGCTTCGGTGCAGGTGCGCATGGAAGACATCATGCTGGGCCGCAACCCGACCGATCCTTTTGCGGGCAAGCCGGAAGTCGGCGCGCAGCTGCGCACGGCTTTGAGGGCTGAATAGGCCTCCAGCGCTTGTTAAACAAGCGCTGATAGCTATCAAAGAAGTAGCAAATGCCCCCGGAGCCACACGACGCTGACACCACCGCCTGCACCCCAGGCGAAGCGCGCGGCTATGCGCTGTTTGCCACGGCGGTGGGCCATTGCGGCATGGCTTGGCAGGGCGCGTTGCTGGTGGGCGTGCAGCTGCCCGAGGACGCGGGCGAGGCCCAGACACGCGCCCGTATGCAGCGCCGGTTTCCGCATCTGGCCGAGTGCGCAATGCCACCCCAGGTGGCGGCGTGGGCGAGCCGCGTGGTGGCCCTGCTGGCTGGCGTGCACGACGACCTGTGCGATGTGCCCCTGGCGTTGGAGGCCGTGCCGCCCTTCAACGCCCGCGTGTACGCATTGGCCCGCCGCATTCCGCCCGGCAAGACGATGACGTATGGCGAGATGGCCGCGGCGCTGGGCGAGCCCGGTGCGGCGCGTGCCGTGGGCCAGGCGCTGGGGCACAACCCGTTTGCGCCCGTGGTGCCCTGCCACCGCATCCTGGCAGCCCAGGGCAAGACGGGTGGGTTTTCAGCAGGCGGCGGCGCGGCCACCAAGATGCGCATGCTCGACATCGAGGGCGCCTTTGCGCACGAGACGCTGGCGCTGTTTGCGCCCAGAGACTGAGGCGGTGTTCGACGCCTTTTTGCGCGTGGCATCGGTGCGTGCCGCACTGGGCCCTGTTCAGCCGCGTTTCTTGAGCAACGCCGATCCGCTGCTGGCCATCGCCAGCTCCTCGGTGGTGGCCAACAGCGCCGGGCCCAGGGCGAACATGCGCTCTTCGGTCAGCCGCACCAGCGGCCCGGCGATGGTGACCACGCCGATGACCGCGCCGTTGTGGCTGCTGCGAATGGGCGCGGCCATGGCCGTCATGGCCGGCGCAAACACTTCCACGATCATGCTGAAGCCGCGTTCGCGCGCCGCCTCCAGGTAGGCCAGCAGCGCCTTCACCGTGGTGGGCGCGTTCGGGCCGTAGTCCTCGGGCTTGCCAAAACCGCGCTTGGCCACCCGCGCCAGCGCGTCCTCGTCGCTCATCGTCGACAGCCAGGCATGGCCGGCCGAGCTGCACGACAAGTTCACTGACAAGCCCATGTCCGGGTCGTAGCGCAGGCCGCGCACAGCGCCCTGGGCCTTGGCCACAAAGGTCAGCTCGTCCCCATCCACCACCGCCAAGCGGACCAGCTCGCCGGAGTCTGCCGCCAGTCGGTCGAGCAGCGGCTGGGCGATGTCGACGATGCCGCTGGCGCTGAGGAAGCCCAGGCCCAGCGAGACGAGCTTGATCGTCAGCATGTAGTTGCCCTGGCTGCGGTCCTGGCGCACGTAGCCGCAGCGGATGAGCTCGGCCAGGAGGCGGTGCGTGGCGCTCAGCGGCATGTCCAGTTCGGACGCAAGGCTCGACAAGGCTTTGCCCTCGGGGTGGGGCGCGAGGTGTTCCAGGACTTTGAAGCTGCGCTCAAGGATGCTGCTCATGGGCAAGGCTTTCGATCAAAGGGGGGCGGGGTCTGGCCAAGTTTGTCTCGGCCGCAATGTAGCAAAACTGCCAAAGGGTTTCTACTATGGAAACAGTTTCCACTTATTTCTACGATGCGTCTCCAAGGGCTCAGCTGTTCACCGTTTGGTCTTTCCGCTGAGTCCGCGCCACCGTAGTCCCCCTTTTTGATGGAGATGCCCTGTGAGAAAAACCGCCTGCCTTCTGGCAACTGCCGGCCTGTTCCTTTTGCTGGCCTGGCCCGCCGCAGCCCAGCAAGAGCGCGTGATCCGCTTTGGCCATCTCAACAATGCCGACCACCCGGTGAGCTTTGGCGTGAAGCGCTTTGCCGAACTGCTGTCGGCCAAGAGCGGGGGCAAGCTCAAGGTGCAGGAGTACCCCGCATCGCAGCTGGGCAATGAGCTGCAGCAGCAGTCGGCCCTGCAGGGCGGCGTGCAGCAGATGTCCGCACCTGCCACCACGTCGCTGGCCGGCATCGTCAAAGAGTTCGGGCTGGTGGACTTTCCTTTTGCCGTGGCCAACTTCGAGCAGGCCGACGCGCTGCTCGACGGCCCGCTGGGCCAAGCGCTGATCGCCAAACTGCCCGAGAAGGGCCTGATCGCCCTGGGCTACTGGGACCTGGGCTTTCGCAACGTCACCAACAGCAAGCGGCCCATCACCCGCGCCGAAGACTTCGACGGCCTCAAGCTGCGCGTGATCCCCAACCCCGTGTTCCTCGACACCTTCAAGGCCTTCAAGGCCAACCCCGTGCCCATGCCGTTTGCCGAGCTGTACGGCGCACTGGAGGCCAAGGCCGTGGACGGCCAGGAAAACCCGTTTGCCGTGATCCTGTCCAACAAGATGTTCGAGGTGCAGAAATACGTGAGCGCCACCAACCACGTGTACGCCGCCAACATCGTGCTGGTGAGCAAGAAGTTCTGGGACCAGCTCACGCCGGCCGAGCAAAAGATGATGCACGACGCCGCCAACGAGTCGCGTGCCTACCAGCGCCAGGTGAGCCGCGCCGCAGCGCAACGGGCCGTGGGCGACCTGCAGGCCAAGGGCATGCAGTTCAACGCCGTCACGGTGGCCGAGCAAAAGCGCATGCAGCAGATCGCCAAGCCCGTGGTCGACAAGTTCGCCGCCAGCTACGACCCGGCCATCGTGCAGCTCTACACGAGCGAGCTGGCCCGCATCGGCAAGAAGTAGTCCGCATCACGTCCCACCACATTGCATTGCATCGCAACCAGTTCACTGACCGAGCCCGCACCATGAAGATCCTTGTGCTCCACGGCCCCAACCTCAACCTGTTCGGCCGCCGCGAACCCCACATCTACGGCACGACCACGCTGGCGCAGATCAACGAGCGCCTGCAAAAGCTCGCGGCTGAGCTGGGGGTGGAACTGGCCATCCTGCAATCCAACCACGAAGGCGTGCTGATCGACTTTTTGCACGACCACATCGACGCCGCGCAGGGCGCGCTGGTCAACCCCGCGGGCCTTACCCAGCATGGCGTGCCGCTGCACGACGCGATCAAGGCCATGCCGTTCCCGGTGATCGAGGTGCACATGTCCAACATCGCCGCGCGCGAGGCCTGGCGCGCGCATTCCATCATCTCGCCGGCTGTCAAGGCCACGGTGCAGGGCTTCGGGCCGCACTCGTACCTGGCCGGGCTGCGATCGCTGGTGGAAAGCCTGCGGGAAGCTGCGGGGACTTGAGGCGCACAACGGAGCGGGGCGCCCGGCAGACAGTGCGTGCTTTCGCTCCCTCTTGCCAGCAGCCGTGCTGCGCAGGTGCTTGGCGCTTTGGGGTGGAAGGAAGTGGCCTCCTGAAACCGTCGAGCCGGCGGCGTTGTTGAACCCGCCGACCACCTCTTTGCGCAGGGTCATCCCGCCTTCTCAGCGGTGCAAACCGGGTGTTACATTCAAACGCGCCTGCCGCCACCCTGGCGCCCCGAGCCCTTCGCCGGCGCTTTCAACCCGCACCCCAAGGACCCCCGCATGCACCCGGACCGCGCGCGACTCATCCGCATGCTTTTCGATGAGTACATCGAGATGTATGCCGCGCGCGATGTCCGGCTGCTCGAGCGCTTCAGTGAAAACTTCAGCGGCTTCTCCGGTAGCGGCGAGCAGCTCGTCAAGACGCGCGCCGGGTGGATCGAGGTCACGCGGCAGGACTTTGCGCAGGTGCCCACGCGCATCGGCATCGAGCTGGTGGACCTCTTCGTGCAGGATCTGGGCGACGACCTGCTGGCCGCCACCGCGTTTTTTCACATCCACTTGCCTATCCCTGACACGACGTTTGCGCAGGAGACGGCGCGCAAGGTGGTGCTGTTTCGCCGCGAGGTGGGCGAGGGTCAGCACAACAAAGACGGCGAAGACCGCGGAGCACGCAGCGCGGGCGACTGGAAGATCGCCCACGTGAGCGTTTCCATTCCGTTCGGCAGGGCCCGCAGGAATGCCATCCGCCCCATTGAGGAGCTGCTGCAGCGCAACCAAGAACTGGAAGCGCTGGTGCAGGAACGCACCCAGGCGCTGGAGGAATCACTACAACGCGTGGAGCTGCTGCTTCACACCGACACCCTCACGGGCATCGCCAACCGCCGGCACCTTGACGAAGCCCTGGCACGCGAATGGGCGCGCGCGCAGCGGGGCCAGACGCCGCTGGCGCTCATCCTGCTGGACGTGGATGGGCTCAAGCACTTCAACGGCCACTACGGGCACCTGGCGGGCGACGCCTGCCTGCAGGCGCTGGCCCTCACGCTCGTGCAGACGGGTGCACGCCGCGACGGCGACTTGGCGGCGCGGTTCGGCGGCGAGGAGTTCGTGGTGCTGCTGCCGGGCCTGGACCTGGCGGCCGCGGCCGAGGTGGCCCGCACTATCCAGACCGCCATCGTGCAGCTAGCGCTGCCGCACGAAGGCGCGCCGGCCGGCGTCGTCACCGCGAGCTTTGGCGTAGCCAGCCTGGCGCCGCAGCGCGACGATGTGGCCGAGCAACTGCTGCGCGAGGCCGACCGCGCGATGGTCCGCGCGAAGCAAGCCGGGGGCAACCGGATCGAGTTAGCGCAGGCTTGGGGTGCCGGTTCGGTGAGAAACGACGTTGATCTTTAGGGAAAGTCGTCAGCAGTCGCACCGAAGCGCCCGGGTTGCGCTGATGAATTTCCGTTGCGTGAGCAAAGTAGATTTGCTAGCTTGAATTTTGCTCACTGCTCTTCGGGAAGGCGTGAGTTTGGAGCAAATGGAAGCGCTGGCGCTGATTCGAGGACCGAAATCGGCCACAACCAGCCGTTCGCGACAGCGAGTAAATTGGACCGGAAGCGGCCGGTCTGGGACTCTGACCACGGGCCGAATTTCGCACAATGCGAAAAATCGTGCCGAATCAGTGAGATGACACGTGCCAAGAAAATTCTTCAACTTGTGCTTCGAGCGGCAGACCTCTCCAGACTCCGTGGGTGGGGCCTATCTGGCCCCGGAGGGCCAAGCTCTGCCGTGTTGCACCCAGTGCGACAGGCAGATGATTCCGTTTCTGCAGTTCGCGCTCCCCATTGCGGCCGAGCTCCCTTTCGTCGAAGGCAGCAGGTTGTCGGTACTCATGTGCCCCGAGCACAACGAAATTCCAAGCTTCGAATCGTTTGGTGCGCTTCCTCCAGCCTATTGGGAGCGAGGTGAAGGTCACTGGTACGCATCGCTGGAAAAGCCTGGAGCGACGCAGCGCGTGACGGGTCCCGCAATACTTCAGCCGGCTGAACTCGTACTGGCCGATCAACCCGACGACAAGGACTACCGCATCGCAGTCGGCGGTGCGCCCGACTGGGTACAGGATGCCGAAACCTTATTCTGCGCATGCGGCTCGCCGATGGAGTTCGTGTGCCAGGTCAGCGACGGTTTCGAATTCCCCAAGCTACCAAGCGCACCGGAGCAGCTGGACAGTTGCTCGGCAAGAAGCTATGTGCTTTTGCTTGGCAATGAGGTCTATGTGTTTGCGTGTACGCAGCAGTGCGATCCCCGAGCGGTGTGGATCACGGTTCAGAATTAGGCAAGAAGCTTTCGGCCGCTAACGGTCTTTAATCACACGCAACACCTGCACGCAGATCGTAAGCGCGCGGTCATCCCACCCTTGAATGCATTGACCTAAGCGGCAACGATGGTGTCCACCAAGCGTTAGGTGGACACCATGAATGAAGCCAAGAAGAAGACCCGCCGGAGATACGGCGCCGAGCTCAAGAAGCAGATCCTTGCCAAGTGCGCCGAGCCAGGCGCTTCGGTGGCCGGCATTGCCCTGTCGCACGGCATCAACGCCAACGTCGTGCACAAGTGGCGCCGCCAGGATGGCAACGCGCTGCCTGGACTGCAGGCCCCTGCATTCGTTCCTGTAGCGCTGCCGCCCGCGACGTGCGCGCCTGCACCAGACATCCGCATCGAGCTGCGCCGTGGCGCCACCAGCGTCTCGGTGACCTGGCCCCTGGCGGCGGCCGAGCAGTGCGGCGTGTGGATGCGAGAGCTGCTCAAGTGATCCGGGTGGATGCACTGTGGCTGGCCACTGAACCTCTGGACATGCGAGCTGGGACCGAGACGGCGCTGGCGCGCGTGGTGTCGGTCTTCGGCGCAGCGCGCCCGCACCACGCCTATCTCTTCGCCAATCGACGCGCCAACCGCATGAAGGTGCTGGTGCACGATGGCATTGGTGTGTGGCTGGCGGCGCGGCGCCTGAACAGCGGCAAGTTCGTCTGGCCGCGTGATGCGGCAAGCACCGCCTCGCTCACCCGCGCGCAGTTCGATGCGCTGGTGCTGGGCCTGCCCTGGCAGCGCCTGGCAGACGGCGGAGTCATCACCGTGGTCTGACTCTGAAGCGCGGACCGGTGCTTGCCAATTGGGGCATGCGCCAATGGTGCGCATGTGCCAGTGCTGGCACAGTGAATGCCCATGGTGGTCGAGCCTCAATCCCTGCAGAGCCTGAGCGCAGAAGAGCTGCGTGAGCTGACCACGCGCCTCATGACGCAGCTGCGCCACCAGAGCGCGCTGCTGGACAAACTCACGCACGAGAACGCGCTCTTGAAGCGCATGAAGTTTGCCGCTCAGTCCGAACGCTTCAACCCCGAGCAGAAGAGCCTGCTCGAAGACGAGATCGAAGCTGACCTGGCGGCCGTGGCCACGGAGATCGATGCGCTGCAGGAAGCGCAGGCACCAGCCAAGCTGGAAGAGAAGAAGGTTCCCAAACGCGCGCCGCTGCCATCGAGCCTGCCGCGGCGCGAGATCCGCCACGAGCCCGAATCCACCTTGTGCCAGTGCGGCTGCCAGATGAAGCGCGTGGGCGAGGACGTGGCCGAGAAGCTGGACTACGTGCCTGGTGTGTTCACCGTGGAGCGCCACATCCGGGGTAAGTGGGCTTGCGCGAAGTGCGAGACGCTCACCCAAGTGCCTGTCGATCCTCACGTTATCGACAAGGGCATCCCCACCACCGGTCTATTGGCGCAGGTGCTGGTGGCCAAGTACGCCGATCACCTGCCGCTGTACCGCCAGGAAGCGATCTTCGGCCGAGCTGGTCTCGCCATCCCACGCTCGACGTTGGCGCAATGGGTGGGCTCCTGCGGCGTGCAGCTGCAGCCGCTGGTGGATGCCATGAGAAACGAGCTGCTGCAGCACCGCGTGCTGCATGCCGACGAGACGCCGGTGTCCATGCTCAAACCGGGCAATGGCAAGACGCACCGCGCATACCTCTGGGCCTACGCCACGGGGGCCTTCGAGGACACGAAGGTGGTCGTCTACGACTTCTGTGAATCACGCTCGGGCGAACACGCCCGGCGCTTCCTGGGTGACTGGAGAGGCAGCCTCACCTGTGACGACTTCAGCGGCTACAAGGCCTTGATCGCCAGCGGCGTGACCGAGGTTGGCTGCCTGGCGCACGCGCGGCGCAAGTTCTTCGATCTGCATGCGGCCAATCAAAGTCAGATCGCAGAGTTCGCGCTGCAGCAGTTCGGTCGGGTCTACGAGATTGAGCGTGAAGTCAAGGAGCTCAGCGCCGATCATCGCCAAGCCATCCGGCAACAGCAAACGAAGCCGCTGCTCGATGCCTTGCACCGGTGGATGCTGCTGCAACGCCAGAAGGTGCCTGAGGGTTCTGCAAGCGCCAAGGCGCTGGACTACAGCCTACGGCGCTGGGAAGCGTTGACGCGGTTCGTCGATGACGGGCAGCTGCCCGCGGACAACAACTGGATCGAGAACCAGATTCGGCCCATCGCCATTGGCCGCAATAACTGGCTCTTCGCTGGCAGCCTGCGCGCGGGCCAGCGGGCGGCGGCCGTCATGAGCCTGATCCAGTCAGCGCGAATGAATGGCCACGACCCGTATGCCTACCTGCACGATGTGATGGCACGCCTGCCCATGCAGCGCGCCAGCCGCATTCAAGATCTGTTGCCACATTACTGGCAGTCCACCACTGCTTCAAATCTGTAGAGGGGGCGACTGCCTCACCATTGCCGCGATCAGCGGGCAGCGGACCTTGCCTCTCCCAGAACCGCAGAGATCGATCAGTTCAGAGAGTACGGCTTCCATTCGGTGCAGGTCTGCAAGCTTGAGTTGAACTTCGGCGAGTTTGGACTCCGCGTGTGTACGGGCTTGAGCGCAGCTCGCACCATCGTCGAGTTGCAGCAACTGCGCGGTCTCATCCAGGCTGAACCCCAGCCGCTTCGCAGTCTTGATGAAATGCAATCGCGATAGGTCATTTCGATCATATCGCCGAATGCTGCCCTGGGGCCGTTCTGGCTCGGGCATCAGCTCCTTGCGTTGGTAGAACCGTATGGTCTCTACATTGACACCGGCCGCCTTGGCCAGATCACCAATGGTCAAGCCGGGGTGGGCATGCGGAAGAGGAAGGCTCATGGTGCTTGACTCCGTACCAATGTACGGGACTAAGCTTAAGCCATGTCAACAAAATCTACCGATAGCTCTGACCGTTCCGCTCGCGGTGGCAAGGCTTTGATCGCGGGGGGCCTGTCCGCGCTCTTGGCGTCGGCCTGCTGTCTTGGCCCTCTGGTGCTGATCATGCTGGGCATCTCTGGGGCATGGATCAGCACGTTGACGCTGCTGGAGCCGTACCAACCACTGTTCATTGGTGCAGCCACTATCGCCTTGATCTTTGCGGCGCGCCGGTTATGGCGCCCGGTTGTGGCCTGTGAAGCGGGACAGGTATGTCAGCGGCCGATGGTCAGCCTCTCCTACAAGGTGCTGTTTGCCATGGTGACCCTGTTACTGGTGGCCGCGCTGGTGTTCCCCCTGTTCGCCCACTGGTTCTACTGATGAAAGGCTCCGACATGAAGCGGTTGATCATGACCACTGCAGCAGTCTTGCTGCTGACGCCCGGCTGGGCTGCCCAACAGAGCGTCACTCTTTCGGTGCCCGGCATGAGTTGTGCCACTTGCCCCATCACGGTGAAGAAGGCACTGACCCAGATTGACGGAGTCATTGGCGTCAAATCCAACCTGGCCAAACGAGAGACCACGGTGGTCTTTGATGACACCAGGGTCAAGGTGGACGTGCTGACCAAGGCCACCGCGGAAGCCGGGTTCCCGTCATCTGTTGCCGCGGCAAAGCCATGACAGGTTTGATCTTGGACTCTGTTCTGACATGCCCAGTGTGTGGGCATGCCAAGAACGAAACAATGCCGACGGACGCGTGCCAATGGTTCTACGAGTGTGAAAGGTGCCACACCGTCTTGCGTCCAAAACCGGGCGATTGTTGTGTGTTCTGCTCGTTCGGTTCGGTGCCGTGCCCTCCAATCCAAGCCGGTGGCGACGACACCTGCTGCGGTTCCAAAACGTAGAGGTTCGCCTACTCAGCAACCTTCAACTACAGATCAATGTGGGATGCCCGGACGCTTACCGCAGATCGAACAGGGCTGCTCCTGGAAATTTTTGCACATGAATGCAATAGAACTTCGAACGCTTGCCGAGTGCTGGATCGCCTATTGGCAAGCCGACAAGAGTTCGCCTGACAAAGAAGCTCTTTCATGGGTGTTTGATCGCGAGTGGGATTTGGTGCGAAATGAGCCTCTACTAGCGTGGTCCATGATTCTAGAAATTCTGAAACTCGACACAAGCAACAAGATTCAAGAGGTTTTATCGGCGGGTCCCTTGGAGGACCTTTTGGATAAGCATGGCTACTTGGTCATTGAGCTAGTTGAAGCAGAGGCCAAGAAAAATCCTAAATTCGCCCAGTTGCTTGGCGGCGTTTGGGAAAGTTCTATGGCGGAAGAAATTTGGGCCAGGGTGCAAGCTGCTTGGGACCGTCGGGGTTGGGATGGAGTCCCTGTTGAATAGACTTTTGATAAGGGGGTCGGCGCCTGCTTCGTTAGTGACTCGGCATACTGGAATATTCAAGAGCAGCTAAGGCTAGCGTCCTCCGCCGTGGGGCAGAATTCGACCAGAAGCGGACATTTAAAATGGACAACGTCACAGCCTACGACCTCCCCACGGACGCCGAAATTTCTGCGATTGAATCGGTACTCAGCTTCAAATTCCCGATGGCGTATCGCGAGTTTTTGAAATCTGGCGGGGACGTTCACAACGCCTTGTACGAACCGGCACTAGTTCGGCCTGGGATAGAGCGTCTGTATCTCCCCAACGTCGCCAAGGAGGCGTGGGAACGTGATGTAGTACCGCGCGGCTGGCTCCCATTCATCCAGGACAACGGCGACTATTTCCTTGTGTCTCCAAGTGGTGAGGTTGCGTTCTGGTCGCACAACGGCCGGTCACAGGAAAGCTGGCCGTCTTTCGAGGATTGGTTCAAGCAATGCTGCGTTGAGCGGCGGTGAAACGCAGAACGGAATGTCGGCTCAACGTGAGATAGCCGGTGAGCGGGTTCGCGAAAAGCCACATGTCTTCAACAATGGACTCAGTGGTATTGACTTAGTGATGGCGCAATCGATTCCAGCCTGCCGTCCGTACGAAAACGCAGGATTTGCGGTGCGGGGGGCGGCGTTGCAACCTTTTTACCTGGGCAAGTCTCGTAAAACCCGGCTGTCATTTTTGCATCCATCCGGGCGCGCAGTTCAGTGTGAAACTGGACCATCTTTGGTGCTGTGTGCGCGCCGCACATCGTTACTTGGACCACCTTCGGCTTTTGGCGGACCACCTCATCCACGATGGGCGTGGCGAGGGGCGATTTGACAGTACCCGTCTTGTATTCGTCGGATGAGATCCAGACATGGACGGGGTCTGCGGCACCGAAGCACCCAGCAAGCAGCGCAAGCACAGCGGTTAAGGAGAGCAGTTTTCGGTGAAACATGAGTAGGGACCAGACCCATCCTTTGCAGGGCAGTGGCTAGTTGGTGTTGCTGGCAAACGAAGTCTGAGACAGCCAAACGGGGCGCGGCGTCGATCTCTGAGACAGCCTACGGTCCGGTTCCGGCCACAACCGGACCTTCGCCCCAATGACAAATTCACGAACCGAGCTTGAGGCTGCGGCGGGCAAACTGATAAGTGCGATTCAAAAGGAGTGGCATTCCGAAGCTGGGGAGCCGGGGTCGGCCGCGAGCGAGGCAGTCATGCATTCCGCCCACCAACTGCTGCAGGCCAGCAAGTCCGGGTCGCTTGCGACCGTCATTGGCTCAGGCTCCGTATCCTCATACCTGGGCATCCAATGGGTCCAGGAGCATCCGCGCGTTGTGCCCTATATTGCGGCACTAGAAGCCGCCTGTTGAACATCAGCTGCAGTCGGCCAGAAGCGGACATCTCCAGAGTGCGGGAGCAGCCGTTCAGTTTTGGATGGCGCGATGAGCCTCCAGCGTCGCGCTATGTTTGCAATCTTGCCGTCCAAGAGAGTGGTGACAACCGCCGTTGGATTGCCCAGCCACGCAGCGACGTAGATTCCGGTCGACATTGGTCCATGTAGGCGCGGTCAGTCGCAACAGGACTATCGGGAATGGACGAATGCGCCCCCAACGGAAATGAGAAACACCAGGACTACCATAATGCCAACCGCGACGGCAAGTCCCGCTGCTGTCACCCGTTGTCCACGCGCCATTGCGACCACACCCACCAAAAGCACGCAGGCCACTCCGGCAAGAATGCGGCCGGTGAATAGGCAAAGTACTGATGCCCCAGCCAGAATATAAATAGTGATCTGGCGTGGATGATTGCTGAATACACCGTTGAAATGACGAACTGAGCTTCGCATGATCCAGGGCACAGCCATGAACCATTGGAAGTACCCAGCTAGCACTGCCGCAGCCCAGAGCGAAAAAACACTTATGAAGGGATCGGATGCAAGGCCGAGCGCCCCGGCCACGCCTACCTTTGCTGCCACCAGGGCTAGGAAGCCAGCGGGGGCAGTTAGAAGAATTAGGAGCCAAGTGAATGCAATCGACATGTTCGGCATGTCACGCCGTACGAACGCGAAGAGCAGTACTGCCATGCAGAGTAGTAGCCAGGTGATGGCCAAAATTCGCCCGCCGAATGACCGTGGAAATGTATTCATCTAAAGTTGACAGTCACGTTTTAGGCTCCAAGCAATTGAGGCAGGCTCGGTGACCGCTGTCGGGAAGTTTATCCACTGTCGGCTTCGGGCCCAAAGCTGAAGCTCAATCCTCGCCGAAGGCGCGTGCGCGAGTAGTCCTCAGCCAAACATCATCGGGCGGTCCATTGAAACCAACTACGGCGTCAACGCCGCATCGGGGGCAGATGGCCGTTTGATTCTGGTTGTCTACATCGCACCATTCAATGATGGTGCTCGGCGCATATTTCTCTAGGCAGTAGTAGCACGCGGCGACCTCACTGCGAAGGAGCGCATCGCGGTGCAACATTGATTCGCAAGTTCTACCCATAAGTGCAGTGTCTCAAGGTGATTTTGGGATTTTTGGCTGATGCAACGCCACTTGCCGGGGATCCGCTGCTGGCCGGATTCTGCCCCACGGCGAGGGACGCTAGCGGGCCTTAAGCAGGCCTACCATTTACTCCATAGCTGACATTGGCGGGGCAGCCAAAGCACCCGGCACAACCCTGTCAGCATCCAACGCTTCGGGCCCGTAGATGTCGACGGACAACTGTATGCCGCGCTGCCCCAATGCGACCATGGTCGCGGGCGAAATCGCCACACCCTCGTTTCCGCTACCCATGAACCATCCGCAGAACAAGTCAATGCGAAACCGAGCCGCAATGCCGCTCCAGACTGACAAGTCTGAAGTGACTTGTCCAAGCAACTCAGAAACCTGATGGTCGAGATTCTCTGGCTTGGTCTCCGTCGCGCATAGACGCCACATGCCAGAGTTTCTCGTGAGTGTGCGCCCCGATGGACCCGTTGAGAGATGCTGCCCTTTTGCATGACCCGACGTCGGCTCTGCCCCAAGCAGTCTCGAGACTTCCTCGGGAAGAAGTTCGTCGCCCATGATGCGCAATGTCGCCACAGACCGCGCTAGATGTGCCATCAATGATGCCTATTCAGATTGACAAGGGACCGCTGTTGGCCGTTATTGGTCATGCAGGAGATGTACCCTCGACCCAAATGGTCTGCCCGGGGTGATGCTCTTCGATAGTGCCTACAGCGTCATCCAGCAGAAACCGATCCCTTAACTCATAGATAAAACGAGTGCATTTAGGCGTGGGTAGCGCGGCCCATGCTTCCTCTGAAATCGCATCGGCACCACCCCAAACCGCGTCACCGGTCCCTGCTGCATGCAGCGCTTGAGCTAGGCCCTCTGAGGTTATTGCAAGGTAGACCATATGAAGATTGAAGATTGAAGATTCGAAGGCGTCTTGCGGGGCTTCGCCTAAGACCGCTTCTGCCGAATTCTGCCCGACTGCGAGGGCGGTAGCGGGCCCAAAGGCGCCGTTGAGATTGCTCCGCAGGCGGCCGATCCAGAGTGCCGCAATCCAAGAAGCCGTCCTATTAATACCCGATTCGCATTCTGTTCCCTCGACACTAAGCCACATGGAAAAGCCATTGCTCGTATCTCCCTTGGTAGGGGAGCGTCAAATGACCGCGCTGATGAATTTCGCTTTGTGTTGTTATCCAAGCGGTCTCAGCCGCGAAATCCGTGCGGGTGCAGATCCAAACGCACAAGACCAAAACGGTTACACCGCTCTGATGTGGCTCTGTCGAATGCATGACAACCACTTTCGCGAACGCAAGAGGATGTTTCGCAGCCTAGTCAGGCATGGCGCTTCAGTAAACCTCCTCGACACGGCAGGCCTAGACATACTTGCGCACGCACTAGACGGCCCAGAGCGCCGCTTTAGGAGATTCGTTCGAGCGGAAGTGCGCCGCATCCGAAAGGCGCAGCGTTGTGCCGCAGGGTCTAAGCCGCGGGCCGCGCTTGGCCGAATTCTGCCCCCGCCGAAGGACCCCAGCGCGCCAAAAGCCGACCTGGCTTCAACCTTCAGTAGACCAAGTTGAAGCCAGCAGCTGGGCGTTGGAGTAGGTTCGCAAATATCTGTCGGCTTGCTCTTGAGACACGCCCACCAGAAGCGTGGCTGAAGAATCCCAGCACACGATCTCGAAGCAGGCCCCAGGCAACTGTGGACAAACGTCGGGCGGCCTCCAAAAGCTGGGATTTCCGTCAGCACTTGGGCGGCTGCCCACCTCAACGCGCACTCCAGGTGGGAACGCACTAAACACCGCCCAGATGAACTGTATCGGCTGTCCGAGTAAAGCCGACGCAAGCTCATCACCCGTCATCCAACTATCGCCTTTATTGAGAGCGGGGATCGACGCGTTGGTTTCAACGTCGCTCACATACCAGTCGTATGTTCGAGGGTTCACTCCCATAGCTGAGAAGGTCGCAGCCATATCTGTGAACCACGATATTTGCTCGGATTTTTCGAGAATGAGGTTCATGCCGATTGGAGTGCTCATGCAATGAACATTTCGAACGGGTTTTCGTCTCTGAACCCAAGGTCGACGTACCGACCTGTTGCCGCATCTGGCCCCCAGCAAGCCCCGAAGGACCCGGTCTGAAGGTCGTAGAACACCGACTGAGGGTCGTCCCTGACTACAAACCAGACTTGACGGATTCCACCAGTAAGTCCAAAGGCACTTGCTCGAAATTCCTCCAGTAGCACTGCTTGTTGCACGGGCTCGTCGAGACTTGCATTGACGAAACGGATCGCAGCATTGCCCTCAGGCAATACGGCGTGGGTCAAAAACGCTTTAAAGATGCGGCTGACCGTTTGCGATGTGGAAGAGGCATGGCAGGTAGGCAAGCAATTCCAATGTCGGCTACAGGCCGAATTCTGCCCTACGGCGAAGTGCGCTAGCGGGCCCTGACGCGACATAAAACTTCTGGAAAGCGGGCCTCCAGTTCACATTCGTCGCCTCTGCTCTAAGTTGGCAGCTACTGGCGAAACGAGCCCTTCTGTCCCACCATCTGTTTGAGATTCTTGAGCTTTCGAGGCGCGCGCTCAGTCCACAAAATTTCCGCCCCATCTTCCAGCTCCTCGTAGATTGGAAGGACATCGGTGATACCTACCAACTTCCATTGAACAGGTACGCCTTGAGTTCCGCCCTTGTATGGTTTCGCATTCTCGCGAGCTACCGTCATGCCCTTTTCATAGGCTTGTTCAAGGGCCGATGCACGTACGAGGATTGTGTTTTCCCACGACAGGAATCGAGCTTCATCATCGTCCTTTCGGTCGTCTTCCAACTCAACGAAGCGCATCAGATACGAGACCACATACCAGCCCACTGGGGAAAGATTTTTGTCGTGTGTCATCAAAAACTCTCAAACCTGCAGCCAGTACCAAACAAAGCGCCAATCGCTCAACCGGTACCCTGAGCGTCTGCTCCTAGCCGATAGCCGAAGTCTAGCCGCCTGCTTCGGCCGTTTGGCATCACGCCCAGCCGCGGCTGGAGTGAGCGGCACGCCTGAGTGCCCGCCGGCCATCGCCATTGCGGGTTTTCCCGTGGTCGCGCACCGAACTGGTGACAATGGCCCGCTATGCAAGAACCCCGCTTTTTCCACATGGCCCTGATCCTGGGCCTGCTCTCGGCCATCGGACCCTTTGCCATCGACATGTACCTGCCTGCGCTGCCCGAGATTGGCGCCAGCCTGGGGGCCAACGTGGGGGCGGTGCAGTGGAGCCTGACGGCATTTTTTGTCTCCCTGGGCGCGGGCCAGCTCTTTTACGGCCCCTTCTCCGACATGGTGGGCCGCAAGCCGCCGCTGTATGCCGGGCTGGTGGTCTTCACGCTGGCCAGCGTGGGCTGCGCGCTGGCCACCGACATCGAAACGTTGGTCGCACTGCGGTTTGTGCAGGGGCTGGGGGCGGCGGCGGGCATGGCGATTCCGCGCGCGGTGGTGCGCGACTTGCACACGGGCACCGAGGCGGCGCGCCTCATGTCGCTGCTGATGCTGGTGTTCAGCATTTCGCCGCTGCTGGCGCCGCTGGCGGGCAGCGGGGTGATTGCGCTGGCGGGCTGGCGTGGCGTGTTCTGGGCGGTGGCCGTGGCTGCCGTCGCGGGCTTGCTGCTGGTGTCCCAGGGCCTGCGCGAAACGCGGCCTGCGGCCGAGCGGCTGGAGAGCAGCCTGGCCAGTGCGCTGTCGGGCTACTGGCTGCTGCTGCGCGACGGGCACTACCTGGGGCTGGTGTTCATTGGTGGCTGCTCGATGGCGGGGTTCTTCGTGTACCTGGCCAGCTCGCCGTTCGTGCTCATCAACCACTACGGGCTCACGCCGGTGCAGTACAGCCTGGCTTTCTCCGTCAACGCCGCCGCCTTTTTTGCCGCTGCGCAGTTCAACGCCAAGCTCGGGCGCCGCTTCGGCATGGTGCCTACCGTGAAGGCGGCCGTGACGGGCGCGGCCGTGGTGATGATCGCCATGCTGTCGTACTACCTGACGGGTGGCGATGAATTGGCCGTGCTGCTGTCGCTGTACTTTGTGGCCAGCGCGCTGATGGGGCTGGTCATCCCCACCACCTCAGTGCTGGCACTTGAAGAGCACGGCGCGATTGCGGGCACGGCGTCTGCCCTCTTGGGCACCCTGCAGATGCTGGTGGGCGCCGCGGCCATGGGGGTGGTGGGTTTGTTTGCTAACGGCAAGCCACTGCCCATGGTGGTGGGCATGGCCAGCGGGGCACTGGCGGGGTTTGTGCTGACCTGGATCACGCTGGGGCGCAGTCGCCCCGCGCGGGTGCCGGCGTGAGGATGTTGCTGCTCCTGGATCAAGCGCTATTAAATAAATAGCTGCTAGCGCTTATGGAACAAGCGCTAGCGGCCAATTTGACTTGAAAAACATTCGGCTGGCGACCGTCACGGCCGTTCGGGCCGTCTTACCCGCACCACCTGTCGCCGAGATCAACCACGCCGTGCGGCGTTCTTGCCCGGGCTGCGCCGGCCCAGCGCGTGGATCAACGCCGGCACCTGCGCTGACAGCTCGCGCGCCAGATAACCCAGCGTGCCCTGGTCCCGCGCCAGCGCTGCGCCCGCCCGCGCGTGCAGCAGCACACCCCAGGCGCAAGCATGCAGCGGCGGCGCTCCGCGTGCGGCCAGCCCGCCGATGAGCCCGGCCAGTGTGTCGCCCGAGCCCGAGGTCGCCAGCCCCGGCGTGCCCCCGGCAAACCGCAGCGCGCTGCCGTCGGGCTGGGCAATGTAGGTAGTGCTGCCCTTGAGCGCCACGCAGGCGCCCCAGCGCTGGGCGGCGGCCAGCACCGTGGCCAGCGGGTCGTCCAGCACGGCCTCTTTCGACAGGCCCGTCAGGTGCGCCATCTCGCCCGCATGCGGCGTCATCACCACAGGCTGGTCGAAAGGGGTGTCGCCCACGGCGGACATCGCATACGCATCCAGCACCACGGTGCTCTCGCGAAACAGCGGCAGCATCGTGCGCACAAACGCGACGCTGCGCGCCTCGTCCAGCATGCCGGGGCCCAGCACCACCGCGCTCACTTGGGCGGCCAGCGGGCCCAGGCGGTCGCAGTCACGCGCAGCAAAACCGCCGCCGCGGGTCTCGGCCAGGCCCATCACGCGGGCTTCAGGGATGGCCAGCGCCAGTCCCTGGGCCACCCGTTCGGGCGCGGCCACCGTCAGCTTGCCGGCACCGGCGCGCAGCGCGGCAATGGCCGCCAGCAGCGCGGCGCCGGGCATCTCGTGGCTGCCTGCCACCACCAGCACATGACCCCGTGTTTCCTTGTCGGCGTGGTCGCCAGGGTCGGGCAAGGGCCAACGCGAAAGCAGCGCTTCGGTCAGCGCGCGCGGGCGGGGCAGACGACCGCTGCCAGCCGGTTGGAGTGCAGGAGTGGGCATGGGGCTCAGGGGCTGGGGGCTGCGGACTCGTCCGGCTCGCGCGTCACCGGAGTCTGCGCGTCGCGCAGCGGTGCAAGAAAGTTGGCCTGCACCAAGTGCATGGCCTTATCGGTCCGGCCTTCGTCGGCTGCATGCGCGCGGTAGATGGTCACGGCGCAATTGGGCACATCGCCCTGGCGGTCGATGTCCAGGATCTCCTGTTCGGTCATATGCTCGATCAGGTAGCGCATGCAGTTGACGATGACCTGGTGTGCCACCACCAGCACACGCTGTCCGGCGTATTCGCGCGTCACCATCTCCTGCAGGCTGCGCAGCCGCAGGATCACGTCGCACCAGCTCTCGCCGCCGGGCGGGCGAAAGTAGAACTTGCCCACGTGGGTGCGCTGTTCATGCAGCTTGGCGTGTTGTTGCTGGATGCCAAAGCGGGTGAGGCGGTCGAGGATGCCGAACTCTTTTTCACGCAGGCGTTCGTCCAGCCGCAGCGTCACATGCTCAAGCCGGCTGTGCTGCGCAACCAGCTGCGCCGTCTGCTGCGCGCGCACGTAGGGTGAGCACAGGATGACCTGGGGCTGTGCGTCCACCGGCTGGCGGCCAAACCATTCGCCCAGGGCCACCGACTGCGCGGTGCCCAGGTCGGACAGCGGCACGTCGATGTCGCGCCACGCGAGATCGATGGTCTCCAAACCGGCGGCCTCGGCCGTGTCGCGGGCCACATTGCCCGCGCTCTGGCCGTGCCGCACCACCCACAGGATTGATGGCCAGCGTGTCTCCATGGCGCTCGACTAACTGCCGGAACGGCGTGAAGAGCTCGGCAATCCGGCAACGCTGGAAGTCCCGCGCAGCAATTTGCCCATCACGCCGTCGCGGCCCGACGCGGCGCGCGCGATCAGTGCGCCGCCGACCAGCCGGCCTACCGTCTTGCCGACCAAGCCTTTGCGGCGACCGGCGCCGCGCAGGATCAGAAGGCCCGCACCCAGGGTCAGCCAGTGCTCGCCGGGGAAGCCGGGGCGAGCGTTGCCGGGCTGCTGGGCTTTGTGTACCGCGTCTCTGATGTCTTGGGGGATGTCCATGGCGTAGTTCTGCTGGTTGAAGAGCGTTCATCGTGTCGCAACGCGGCGGCACCGCGGTGTCGGCGTTGGGTGTTGTCGCAGGTGATCCGCGTCCTACACCGGCGCCCCCGCACACGCCGCTGCCCTGGTCACCCACGCTGGGTGACCGCCGCATGTCACCCAGCGCTGGGTGACACCGCCGCATTTGCGCAGGATTGCTACTGGCCTGCAGCGGCCCGCATCGGCGCACCTGACACACCGCAGGCCTGCGCCACGGCCTGCGCCAGCGCATGCACCGAGCGCGGCGCGCAGCCTTCGGCGTGATTGCTGATGGTGACGAACGCGTTCTGCCCTCTGCTGGTGATGCCGGCGATAGCCTTCGCCAGCGCGGCCCGCGTTTCAAGGTCAGGGTGGTGCAAGCGGTCGTACGGGCTGTACAGCCGCTCCGCTTCCTCGTAACCGTAGGGCCCAAACACCGGGTTCAGGTTCCAGCGGCAGACCAGCGGGCCGGGCCACAGCGCGCGCAGCAGCGGAAGCTGGTCTTGCAGCGACGGCATCTTGGGGTGCAGGCCCAGGCAGTAGGTGGCGCCGGCATCGCGCAACACGGCAGCAAATTCGGGCGTGAGCCATTCCGGGTCGCGCACCTCCACGGCCAACACGCCGTCGGGTGCGTGTGGGGCCAGCGCCGGCTGCGCCGCGAGCATGGCGCGCAGGCGCACCAGCAGTTCGTGCATGCGGTCCAGCTGCGCCAGCGGCAGCGGGCTGATCTGGAACACCAGGGCCCCGAGCTTGCGGCCCAGGCCCTGCAGGGCGGGCTCCACAAATTCGCTGCGGGCCAGGTCGGGGTTCAAAAAGGCGGGGTTGGGCTGGCGGCCGCGGCCGTCTTCGCTGCGCACCAGGGCGTCGGTCACCAGGCTCGGCGCCTTGACCACAAAGCGGAAGTCGTCGGGCACCTGTGATGCGTAGCGCTCGTATTCGCTCACCGTGAGCGGGCGGTAGAAGCCGCGGTCGATGCTGACCGTGCGCGCCAGCGGGTGCTGCGCATACACCGCGAGGCCTTGCCGGGCCAGCATCGATTCGGAATGTGCGCCTTCCCACACCAGGCCCTGCCAGCCCGGGTAGCTCCACGACGACGTGCCCAGCCGCAGCTGCGGGGGCAGGGCCGCAGCGAGGGACTTGAGGCCGTCGAGGCCGGGGGCAGGGTGGACGCCAGTGCGGCGAGGGGGCTTGGCGGGTGCTGATTCGCTGTCTTCTTGGTCCGGCGCCGGTGCGCGGGTCTGGGCCTCGGGTGCACCCGTGCCCCCAGCTGCTGGCGCGGGGGGCATGTCGGGCGGGCCACCAAACAGGTCGTTTTGCATGGGGGTCATCGACAGTAGAGGCGGTCGGATGGTGGGTGCGGTGCGACAGATGGGCGCGCGCCTCACAAACCTCCGAACAGCCCACCCTCGTTCAGCAGCTCGTACGTGATCTCCGGGCGCTGGTCCATGCTTTTGCGGATCGCGGCGGGAATGGCCTGGCGCGTCTTGCGGCACAGGCCGGGCTGCTCCAGCACCAGGATCGCGATACCGCGCAGGCTGCGCACTTCGTGGGGGCTCAACGTGATGGACAGGCGCACACCCAGCTGCTGCTCCAGGCGCTCCTGCATGCGGCGCAGGTCGGCCAGGCTTGCCAGGTTTTCCAGCCGTTCAAGCAGCTTTTTCTCTTCGCTGCGGGTAAGCCGCAGGATGCGATGGTCGCCCTGCGGTGACGCGAGCAACGCGTCACGATCACACACACAAGTGCCAGGCGGGCATTCGGTGCGGATGGGGAAGGTGAGGGGGGACGCAGGGTTCATGGCCAGCCGGCATTCTAGGGAGCGTTTGGATGCGCGCCAGGTATTTGCGCTGGCGCGGCGAGGCGCCGGGGTGCCTTGGGCTTGGCGCGCCTGCCCGCGCCGGGCACCCAAAACTCCTGTGGCAAACTCGCGCGCTTCGCGTTTTGTTTGTTTGAATCGAGTCAGAGAGAGTTCGCCCCCATGCAGCAGATCATTCGCCAGTTGGCCTCGGAAGTAAGGGTTAGTGAAGCACAGGTGCGCACCGCGGTGGAGCTGCTGGACGGCGGGGCGACGGTTCCTTTCATCGCGCGCTACCGCAAGGAAGTGACCGGTGGCCTGGACGATATCCAGCTTCGCGAGATCGAAGCCCGCCTGTCGTACCTGCGCGAACTCGAAGACCGCCGCGCTGCGGTCTTGAAGAGCATCGACGAGCAGGGCAAGCTCACGGACGTGTTGCGGGCTGCGATTGCCGCCGCCCCCACCAAACAGGAGCTGGAAGACATCTACCTGCCCTTCAAGCAAAAGCGCCGCACCAAGGGCCAGATCGCCCGCGAATTCGGTATCGAACCGCTGGCCGACATGCTGTTTGCCGACCCCACGCTCGACCCCGCCAAGGAGGCCGCGGCCTTCACCAAGCCCGCTGAAGTGCTGGACGATGGCAAGCCCGGCGCCGATTTCTCGACGGTGCCGGCAGTGCTCGACGGCGTGCGCGACATCCTGAGCGAGCGCTGGGCAGAAGACGCGGTGCTGGTGCAGAGCCTGCGCGAATGGCTGTGGGCCGAAGGGCTGCTGCGCAGCAAAAAGGTCGAGGGCAAGAACGAGAACGACCCTGAAGTCTCCAAGTTCCGCGATTACTTCGAATACGACGAACCGATCGGCCGCGTGCCGTCGCACCGCGCGCTGGCCGTGTTCCGCGGCCGCGGGCTGGAGATTCTGGAAGCCAAGCTGGTGCTGCCTGTCGAGCCTGAGCCGGGCAAGCCCAGCCTGGCCGAAGGCAAGATCGCCCTGCACCTGGGCTGGAGCCATGCAGGCCGCCCCGCCGACGACCTGATCCGCAAGAGCGTGGCCTGGACCTGGCGCGTGAAGCTGTCGCTGTCGACCGAGCGCGACCTGTTCGCCCGCCTGCGCGACGACGCCGAGAAGGTGGCGATCAAGGTGTTTGCCGACAACCTGCGCGACCTGCTGCTGGCCGCACCTGCCGGCCCGCGCGTGGTGATGGGGCTGGACCCCGGCATCCGCACGGGCGTGAAGGTGGCCGTGGTGGACGCCACGGGCAAGCTGGTGGAGACGGCCACCGTGTTCCCGCACGAGCCACGCCGCGACTGGGAAGGCTCGCTGCACACCCTGGCCAAGCTGGCTGAAAAACACGGCGTGAACCTGATTGCGATTGGCAACGGAACGGCCAGCCGCGAGACCGACAAGCTGGCCGCCGACCTCATCAAGTTGGCGGCCAAGGTGGACCGCGCGATTGAAAAAGTGGTGGTGAGCGAAGCTGGCGCGTCCGTCTACTCTGCCAGCGAATACGCCTCGCAAGAGATGCCCGATGTGGATGTGAGCCTGCGCGGCGCGGCCTCCATCGCCCGCCGCCTGCAGGACCCGCTGGCCGAACTGGTCAAGATCGACCCCAAGAGCATCGGCGTGGGCCAGTACCAGCACGACGTGAACCAGAGCGAGCTGGCCCGCACCCTGGGCACGGTGGTGGAAGACTGCGTGAACTCGGTGGGCGTGGACCTGAACACGGCCAGCGTGCCGCTGCTCTCGCGCGTGTCGGGCCTGTCGGGCAGCGTAGCCAAGGCCGTGGTGCGCTGGCGCGAGGCCAACGGCGCGTTCAAGAGCCGCAAGCAACTGATGGACGTGGCTGGCCTGGGCGCCAAGACCTTTGAGCAGAGCGCGGGCTTTCTGCGCATCCGCGGCGGCGAGAACCCGCTCGATATGACCGGCGTGCACCCCGAGACCTACCCCGTGGTCGAGCAGATCATGGCAAAGACCGGCAAGCCCGTGGCCGAAATCATGGGCCGCGCCGACATGCTCAAGACCTTGAAGCCCGAGCTGTTCGCCAACGAAAAATTCGGCGTTATCACCGTCAAGGACATCCTGGCCGAGCTGGAAAAGCCCGGCCGCGACCCGCGCCCGGACTTCAAGGTGGCGCGCTTTAACGATGGTGTGGAAGACATCAAAGATTTGAAGGAAGGCATGATTCTGGAGGGCACCGTGAGCAACGTGGCCCAGTTCGGCGCCTTCATCGACCTGGGGGTGCACCAGGACGGCCTGGTGCATGTGAGCCAGCTGGCGCACAAGTTCGTGAACGACGCGCGCGAAGTGGTCAAGACCGGCGACATCGTCAAGGTCAAGGTCATGGAGGTGGACGTGGAGCGCAAGCGCATCGGCCTGTCGATGAAGCTGGGCGACGCGCCGCCGCGTCAGGCCGGTGACCGTGGTGCCCCGCGTGACAACCGCTTTGAGGGCGCGGGCCGCGGCTACGCGCAGCCGCAGCGCCGGGGGCCGGAGCCCACGCAGCAGTCTGCAATGGCATCCGCATTCGCAAAGTTGCAACAGGCCAAGGGCCGCTAGTCCGGGGACCGGAGCAGGGGCCCATAATCGCCAGCAACCGAAACTCTGGCGCCTGATCTACATGGAGTTGAACGCACTGCTGGCCCAACCCGTGGCACTGCCCAGCCTTCCGCGCGCCGTGGCGCTGCTGATGAGCGAGCTGGCCCATGAGGACCCCAGCCTGCGCCGCCTGAACCAGCTTTTCGGCACCGACCCGGCGCTGGCCGGGCGCCTGCTGGAGCTGGCCAATTCCCCCACCTTCCAACTGCCCCGCCAGATCGCGGGCATCCCCGAAGCGCTGGCGCTGCTGGGCACGGCCCAGGTGCGCGCGCTGGTGAACTCGGCGCCGCTCGGCACCACGTCGCGGTCGGTGCCGGGGGTGAACATGCAGCAGTTCTGGCGCTACAGCCTCAACACCGCCAAGCTCGCGCGATCGCTGGCGGGCATTGCGCAGCAGAACCAGATTGCGGCCTACACCGCGGGCCTGCTGCACAGCCTGGGTGAACTCGTCATCCACCTGGCCGACCCTGACAAGGCGCAGTCGGTCAACACGCTGGTGGCGCCGTTTGACCTGCGGCGCGGCAAGATCGAGCAGCGCATCTTTGGCTACTGTTACGGCCACGTCACCGCCGGGCTGGCACGCCGCTGGCAACTGCCCGAGGTGGTGGTGGATGCCCTGCAGCACCAGAGCGCGCCCTTTGACAGCAACGTGTACGAGCCGCTGGCCGGCGTGATCCACCTGGCCTCGTGGCGCGCCCGGGCGCGCGAGGCGGAGCTGGGCGAAAGGGAACTCGCTGTGTCCTTCCCGGGCGAAGTCGGCCTGACGCTCGGGCTGGACATCGACATGGTGTTGCAGCAGGACCCCATCGACTGGACTGCCAGGCCCGAGTCTGGCGAGGACTACGTGGTCTGAGAGCGCGCGGGCCGCGCCCCTGCAGCGGCCTTGGCATGTCGGGCATGTTGAGCCTTCAAACATTTCGCCCCGACCTTCACCTCACAGTGTTCGTGGCCGGCACTCCCACAGGCGACATTTCCGAACCACACGCTTTGCGACAATGCCGCGCATGAAAGCCTTGCGCATCCATGCCGGCCCCCGCGCCCGCCAACACCTTGAACAACACGGCCTGCAGCCCGGCGATGTGGGCGTGATCCCTGGGGCTGCGGGTGGCCCTAAGGGGCTCATCCTCGGGCCGCTGGACCGGTTCATCTTTGGCGAATGGCTGCCGCAGTCCAGCCAGCCGGTGCACCTGGTCGGCGCCTCCATCGGTGCGTGGCGCATGGCCACGGCCTGCCTGCAGCAATCCGTGGCCGCGTTCGAGCGGCTGGAGCACGACTACATCCACCAGGACTACGAGCTGCCGCCCGGCAAGAAGCGGCCCACGGCGGCGCATGTGAGCGAGCGGTTTGGCAAGAACCTGGAGGCCTTCTACGGCGGCAGGGTTGCCGAGGTCTTGGCGCACCCGCGCTACCGGCTGCACATCGTCACGTCACGCGGCCGGCACATGCTGCGGCGCGAGCATGGCGTGGCCACCCCGCTAGGGTACTTCGGTGCGTTTTTGACGAACACCGTGCACCGCAAGGCGATGGGCGCGTGGCTGGAGCGCGTGGTGTTCTCGTCGCCGGATGTGCCCGGCGGGTGCGATGCTGGCGGCCCCAATGCATGCGCGGTCTTGCCGTTTGCCACGTCGGACTACCGCACGCGGCAGGTGCTGCTCACGGGCGGCAATTTCATGCCTGCGCTGCAGGCCAGCTGCTCGATCCCCTTCGTGCTGCAGGCCGTGCACAACATCCCGGGCGCACCACCCGGGGCGTATTGGGATGGCGGCATCACCGACTACCACCTGCACCTGGCCTACGGCAAGCAGTTAAACCGTGATGCTACAAAAATAATAGCTAATGGCGCTTATCCATCCAGCGCTGGAGGCCAAAAAGACTCCATAAACCAGTCCCGTGCCTCGGCCGGCCTGGTGTTGTACCCCCACTTCCAACACCGTGTGGTGCCCGGGTGGCTGGACAAGGGGCTCAAGTGGCGCCACCGTTCCACGGCCGCGCTCGACAACATGGTGGTGCTTTCACCCGACCCGGACTGGGTGCGCACGCTGCCCAACGCCAAGCTGCCCGACCGCAACGACTTCACCCACTATGGGACCGACGCCGCCGCGCGGGCCAAAGCCTGGCTGGCGGCCACGCGGGCCAGCCAGCAGCTGGTGGACGAGTGGGCGGATTGGCTCCAGCGGCCGGACATGCGCGTGGTGCAGCCGCTGTAGGGGTGCGCGCGGCCGGCCGGCCGGCCGGCGGGCAGCCAGGCCAGCGCTAGCCCGTCACGGCCGCATGCCACCGTGGGGTGTGCCGGGGCGCCGCGCGGCATCCTGCACGGCCTTGGCCGCGTGGCGCGCAGCGTGGTCGCGCGCCCAGCTCAGCACCTCGTGCGCGGGCATGGGCCGGGCAATGCCGTAACCCTGGCCGCGCTCGCAGCCCAGCTCCAGCAGTTTTGCGCACTGCTCGGCCGTCTCCACGCCTTCGGCCACCACATGCCGCTCGAAGGCGGCCGCGAGGGCAACGATGGCGCTCACCAGCGTGAGGTCGTCGCCGTCGTCCAGGATGCCGCGCACAAACGACTGGTCGATCTTGATCGTCTCGGCCGGCAGGCGCTTGAGGTAGGACAGCGACGAGAATCCGGTGCCAAAGTCATCGAGCGCAAAACGCACCCCCAGCGCCTGGCAGCTTTGCATCATGTGGCGCATGTACTGCATGTCCTCCAGCGCGGCAGATTCGAGAATCTCGAGCTCCAGCCGCGTGGGCGAGACCTCGGGGCAGGTGTGCAGGATGTCCTTGAGCCGGTCCACGAAATTGGGCCGGTGGAAGTGCGCCGCGGCGATGTTCACGCTGACCTCCCACAGCATGCCGGCATCGGTCCACTGCCGCATCTGCGTGAGCGCCTGGCGCAGCACCCATTCACCCAGTTCCACCTCCAGCTCGGCGTCTTCGATCAGCGGCAGCACATGCTGCGGGCCCAGCAGGCCCTGGTCCGGGTGCTGCCAGCGCAGCAGGGCCTCCAGCCCCAGGATCTCGCCGGTGCGCAGGTTGATCTTGGGCTGGTAGTGCAGCACCAGCTCGCCCGCATGCAGCGCCTGGGCCACGCGCGTCTGGCGGGTGTGCTGGGTCTGCACTGCGTGGTCCAGCTGCACATCAAACACATGCATCTGATTGCGGCCAAAACTCTTGGCCTGGCACATGGCCTGGTCGGCGTGGCGCAGCAGGGTGTCGGGGTTGGCATCGTCCTGCGGGAACACCGCCACGCCCACGCTCACCGTGGTGTAGAGCACGCGATCGTCGATGGCGTATGGCGCGGCCAGCTGCTGCATGAGCACGCTCACACGCGCCGCGATGGTGGGCACGTCGGTCTGCTCGCCCAGCAGCAGCACGAACTCGTCGCCCCCCATGCGCGCCACCGCATCCTGCGGCGTGATGAAGGCGCCCAGGCGCCGCGCGGTCTCCTTGAGCAGGCGGTCGCCCACGCGGTTGCCATGGGCGTCGTTCACGGCCTGGAAGTGGTCGAGGTCGAGCATGCACACGGCCAGCAGCGTGCCCTTTTGCCGGGCCACAAAGATCGCGTGGGTGAGGCGCTCGGCCAGCGCGGCGCGGTTGTACAGCCCCGTCAGCGCGTCGTGGCGGGCGTGCCAAGAGATCTGGTTGCGCAGGTCGCGCGTCTCGGTCACGTCGCGGAACACCAGCACGCAGCCCACGGCCGTGCCGTCGCCCTTGCGGATCGCCGACGCCGTGTACTCGATCGCATAGCGCTCGCCGGAGCGGTGCATCAGCACCTCGTGCGTGACCTGCTGGAGCGTGCCGGGCACGGTGTCGCGCTCGGCGGCCGAGCTGGCGTTGCGGCTGGCCAGGTCTTCATACAGGCGAAACACGTCGTCGAGCTGGCGACCCACGGCCTGGTCGGCGGTGAAGCCGGTCATGAGCTGCGCGGCTTCGTTGATGCTGTCGATGCGGCCCACCAGGTCGGTGGTGATGACGCCATCGCCGATGGAGGCCAGCGTGACTTCTGCGCGCTCTTTCTCGGCGCGCAGGGCCTCTTCGGCGCGCTTGCGTTCGGTCACGTCCACCAGCGTGCCGATGGTGCCGGCGACCGTGCCCCGCGTGGTGGTGAAAGGCGCTTCGTAGTACGCCATGTCGCGCGCCGGCTGGTGGTTGGCCGGGCGGATGCGGATCTCGTTGTCCAGCGCCTGCGCGATCTGTGCCGAGCGTTCGGGGGACAGCTCTTCAGGATAGGCGGGCGCCGAGGTGTGGCCGTTTTTGGCGTTGCCGGGCACATGGAACAGCCGCCGCCAGGCGCGGTTGACCTCGAGGTACGTGCCATTGGCATCACGCACAAACACGGGCAGGGGCAGGGCGTCGATCAACTGGCGCGTGAAGTGCAACTGCTCGCTTTGCAGATGCTGGGTTTCGCGCAGCGAGAGGACGAGCGACTGGACCTTGCCCGCCATGTCGTTGAAGGTCTCGGCCATGGCGCGCGACTCCAGCGTGCCGGCCACCTCCATGCGGGTGTCCAGCCGCCCGTGGCGGAACGCGTTGGTCGCCTCGGCCAGGCGCCGCAGCATGCGCGCATTGGCGCGCAGCAGCAGCGTGAGCAGAAACAGGATCGTGAAGATGTTGAGCGCCGAGATGCGCAGCTGCACCACCACCGTGTCCCAGACATGGTTGATGAGCGGGGCGGCCTGCAGCGCCACCGACAGGCGCCCCGTCTGGCCCCCCACCACGGCCTGGCCGAACTGCTGCACTGGCGGGTCGATCTGCACCCACTGGGCAAACCATGCCGGGGCGCCGCTCGGTACTGCGGGTGCCGTGGCTTCTACCTCGGGCTGGCCCGGCACCTGCCACTTGAGCGTCCCGATCCACGGCCCCAGCCGCGCCAGCCCATCGTTGAGCAGGGTGGCGGCCGCGTCCAGGTCGACCGGGGGCAGCTCAGCCAGCCCCGGCAGCAGCGCATCGCCCGCGCGGCGCAGCTCGATAGCCCCCTGGCGGCGCACCTCCTGGATCTCGGTCGCCACGAGGTAGTGGTAGCGCACCGCACTGACGAGCAGGATGATCAGGACGATGGGGACATACAGCCGGGGGTAGGTGCCCCGAAGGAGCCAGGTGCTGAGTTTTCCGGTGCGCATCGCCCAAGACCCTCTCCCCCCGAACACCAGGGTAATAAATTGTTAATCGATTGTGATCGGTGCGAGTCTAGCGCGGAGTGAGGGGGCGATGGCGGGAGTTGGACAGCGCAATCCCGTGTGCCGACGAACGGCGAGCCAGGGCCGTGGTTTGTGGGTTGGCGCGAACGCGGCACCTGCCCTCGGTTGGGCTGACAGGTACCACGGCGTGCCTCAATGCAGGCAGCGCCTGCACGCGCTACAGCGATTGCTGCAGGATCTCGCGGTATTCCTCGGGCGTGGCCACGCGCGGGTTGGTCTTGTGGCAGTGGTCTGCCATCGCGCCCTTGATGATGTCGTCGAACATGCTCTCGGTCACGCCCATGGCGGCCAGGCCCGTGGGCAGGCCCAGGCGCGCGCTCATGTCGCGGATCGCGTCGGGGATGTCGGTGGCAGAGGCCAGGCCCATCGCATGTGCCATGCGCTGCAGCCGCTTTTCTTTTTGCACCGACTCGGCGCTGGCATTGAAACGGACGATGGCGGGCAAGAAGATGGCGTTGAGCGTGCCGTGGTGCAGGCGCGGGTTGACACCGCCCAGGCTGTGGCTGAGCGAGTGCACCGCCCCCAGGCCTTTCTGAAACGCCATCGCGCCTTGCATGCTGGCGCTCATCATGTGCAGGCGTGCGTCGCGATCGCTGCCGTTCTTCGTCGCGGGTTCGATGTGCGCCCAGCCGCGCGTGAGGCCGTCGAGCGCAATGCCGTCGGCCGGGGGGTTGAACGCGGCAGACATAAAGGTTTCCATGCAGTGCGCAATCGCATCCATGCCGGTGGCAGCGGTCAGCGCAGGGGGCAGGCCCAGCGTCAGCTCGGGGTCGCAGATGGCGGTCTTGGGCACCAGGTTCCACGAATGGAAGCCCAGCTTGCGGTGGTCATCCACGATGATGATCGCGCCGCGCGCCACTTCGCTGCCGGTGCCGCTGGTGGTGGGCACGGCGATCAGCGGCGCAGCGCGCTCGGTGATGCGTGGAGAGCCGCCTTCGATCGTGGCGTAGTGCGTGAGCGGCCCTTCGTGTGTGGCAGCGATGGCGATGCCCTTGGCGCAGTCGATGGCCGAGCCGCCGCCCACGGCAATGAGGCCGTCGCAGCCCTGGGCCTTGTACACCTCCACGGCTGCGCGCACGGCGGCTTCCGTGGGGTTGGCGGGGGTCTGGTCAAACACTGCCACCGGCAGGCCGGTGAGCGCATCCAGCGCCTTTTGCAGCACGCCCGCGGCCTTGACGCCCGGGTCTGTCACCACCAGCGGGCGGGTGATGCCCACGCGCTCGCATTCCTGCTGGAGCAGCTTGACGGCGCCAAATTCGAACTGGATCTGCGTGACGTAGTAGATGAAAGCCATGGTGGTGTGGGTGGGGTGTTGCGTTTACGATGCGCCGCCAAGCCAAGAACTCTACAACCCGGAGGCCCGCATGACCACGCAGCAAACCCGCATTTCCCTCGCCCTGGCAGCCGCCGCCGTCGCTTTTGCGACAACTGCGCAAGCCGATTGTTTGACCGACGCGCAGGCCGCCGACCTGGTGGCGAACTATGTGGCCAAGACCCCGGCCGCCAACCCGCAGAACCTGTCGGACGCCGACGCAGCCTGTACGCGCGGCAAGGTCAATCAGCTGCTCGCGCAGCGCCTGGGCAAGGTGGTGGGCTACAAGGCCGGGCTCACCAACCCGGCGGTGCAAAAGCGCTTCAACACCGACAAGCCCGTGTGGGGAAAGCTCTACGAAGGAATGATCCTGCCCAGCGGCGCATCGGTGGACGCGGCCTTTGGCGCCCGCCCGCTGTACGAGGCCGACATGCTGGTGCGCGTGAAAAGCGCGGCCATCAACCACGCCAAGACCCCCATGGAAGTGCTCGACGCCGTGGACCAGGTCATCCCCTTCATCGAACTGCCTGACCTGATGGTGCAGGCCCCGCCCCAGCTCAACGGTGCCGGCGTGGCCGCCATCAACGTCGGCGCACGGCTTGGGGTGGCCGGGGCACCGCTGGCGGTGCCCAGCTACCGGGGCGAGCGTTTTGCACTGCTGCAGGCGCTGGCCGACATGAACGTGTCGCTCACCGACGGCGGCGGCGCGCGCCTGGGAGGCGGCAAGGGCAGCGACATCCTGGAGCACCCGCTCAACGCCGTGGTGTGGCTGGCCGGCGCGCTACAGCAAGAGGGGCTGAGCATGCAACCCGGCGATCTCATCAGCCTGGGCTCGTTCTCGCCGCTGCTGCCGCCCAAGGCGGGTCTGTCGGTGACGGCCACCTATGACGGCCTGCCCGGCGCGACCCCCGTGCGTGTGACTTTCAAATAGGCGCCAGCGCCAACGCCCCTCTGCGCGTGCCTGTTTGCGGGCTTGCGCAGGCAGCCTTCTCCGAGACTCGACCTTGACGACCGATCTGCCCATCCACCAAACCCGACTGACCCCACAGATGCGCAGCGTGCTGCAGCGCATGGCCCGCGCGGGGCACGCACCTTTGCACACCCGCTCGCCGCAGGATGCACGCGTGGCCTATCAGGCGGGTGCCGATGTGCTCGAGGTGCCCAAGGCCGTACTCGCACGCGTCGAGGACTTGCACATCCCCGCGCGCGACGGGCATGCGTTGCCAGCCCGGCTCTATGCACCGAGCACCGTCGCTGGTTTGCCGCTGCTGCTGTACATGCACGGCGGCGGCTTCACCATCGGCAACATTGCCACGCACGACATTCTGTGCCGCGAGCTCGCGCGGCTCTCAGGCTGCATGGTGGTGTCGCTGGACTACCGTCTGGCGCCGGAACACCGATTTCCCACCGCGAGCAACGATGCCTGGGATGCGCTCGCGTGGCTGGCGGCCCATGCCGGCGAGCTGGGCGCAGATCCCGCGCGCCTGGCCGTCGGAGGCGACAGCGCGGGCGGCACGCTGGCCGCCGTGAATGCCATCCTGGCGCGCGATGCCGGGCTGCCGCTGGCGTTGCAGCTGCTGTTCTACCCCGGCTGCGCTGCGCACCAGGACACGCCGTCGCACACCACCTTCGCGCACGGCCTGGTGCTGGAGGAGCCTGCCATCAGCTGGTTCTTTGGCAACTACGTACACAGCCGCGCCGAGCGTGAGGACTGGCGCTTTGCCCCGCTGCACGCGCCCGACGTGGACGGCGTCGCGCCCGCCTGGGTGGGCCTGGCCGAGTGCGACCCGCTGGTGGATGAAGGCGTGGACTATGCCGACAAGCTGCGGCTTGCGGGCGTGCCGGTCGACCTTGAGATCTACCGCGGCGTGACGCACGAATTCATCAAGATGGGCCGCGCGATTCCTGAGGCGCGCCAGGCCCATGCCGATGCCGCGCGCGCGCTGCGCGGTGCCTTTGGCATGCCGTCATAAAAAACTGGAGACCCCCACACCATGCAACGCAGTGATTTCCGCTTCTTCCACCGCCTGCGCGTGCGCTGGGCTGAGGTGGACATGCAAAAGATCGTATTCAACGCCCACTACCTGATGTACGTCGACACCGCCATGTCCGACTACTGGCGGGCGCTGGCATTGCCGTACGAGGACAGCATGCTGACCCTGGGCGGCGAGATGTATGTGAAGAAGGCGACGGTGGAATACCACGCGTCGGCGCGGCTGGATGACACGCTGGACGTGGGCCTGAAGTGCGCGCGCATCGGCAACTCGTCGTGCCTGTTTGTGGCGGGCATCTTCAGCGGCGACCGGCTCTTGATCTCGGCCGAGCTCGTCTATGTGTTTGCCGACCCGGCCACACAGACATCGCGCCCCGTGCCGCCCACGCTGCGCGCCATCTTTGAAGGTTTTGAAGCCGGCCACGACATGGCCGAGGTCAAGACCGGCGACTGGAACACGCTGGGCCGCGACGCGGGCCGCGTGCGCACGGCTGTGTTTGTGCGCGAGCAGGGTATTCCGGCTGAGATCGAGGCTGACGCACACGACATCTCGGCGCGCCACGCGGTGGTCTACAACCGCCTGGGCATGCCGATTGCCGCGGGGCGGCTGCTGCAGCCCCAGCCCGGCACCGGCCGCATTGGCCGCATGGCGGTAGACCGGTCGGTGCGCGGCGGCCGCTGGGGGCGCCAATTGCTCGACGCCTTGGTGGGCGCGGCCCGTGCGCGGGGCGATAGCGAGGTGCAACTGCATGCGCAGCGCAGCGCCGAAGGCTTCTATCGCCGTGCCGGATTTGTGCTGACAGGCGAGCCCTGGGAGGAAGCCGGCATCGCGCACATTGCGATGGTGCAGCGGCTGTAGGCTACAAGCAAGCCGTAGACTTGATGCTATAAAAAAGTGAGCTGCTAGCGCTTGTAGGGCAAGCGCTAGCGCCGCTTTTGACCTAAATTTATGCGCCGGGAGGCTCATGCCGCCTCCAGCGTAGTTCACCGTGCCCCAGGGCCGTCAAAACCGTGCGACAGCGGCTCAGATATCGTCGAGCAACGCGTAGGGCAGGGGGTGCAGCGTCAGCGCCACCCCATCGGAAGCGCCCACCTGCAAGCCGTCTTGTGCCGCCGCAATCTGCAGCGACACGATGGCGTCGAAACCGCCACCGGGGGCGGGCGCTGACTGCACCACCGTGCCACAGGGCTGCTCCAGGTCGTTGGTGCTGAACACCTCGGCGCCGACGGCGACCTCGGCGGCGGCGTGCACGATGTACGCGCGCCGCTTGAGCGTGCCGCGGAACTGGCTGCGCGCCACCACCTCCTGGCCCGGGTAGCAGCCCTTCTTGAAGTTCACGCCACCCACGGATTCGTAGTTGAGCATCTGCGGCACAAAGGCTTCGACCACGGGCGTGGTCAGCGTGGCGATGCCGCTCTTGATCTCGCTCCACAGCCACAGGGCCGGGTCCAATGCAGCGCCAGCGGGCGCAGGTTCTGCCGCCGGCGCCACCCACAGTGCGCGCGGCTGGCCGTCGACCGGGTACAGGTGCACCACCGATGCCGCACCGATGTCCGACTTGACCCATGCGGGCTGAGGGCCTGCGGGCAGGGCGGCGACCGCATCGCCCACCAGGCCGTAGAGCGCAAAGTCGCCGGTTGCGTCCGTCAACTTGGCCTTGGCACGCAGCACAAACATCGACAGGCGCTTGAGCGTGGGTGGCAGCAGATCAAGGCTGCACACCAGCAGCACCTCGCTGGCGCTGCGCTTGAATCCGATGAATGTGGCCTGCATCCGGCCCTTGGCCGACAGAAAGGCCGCTAGGCGCGCATCGCCCATGCCGAGCAGTGCGAAATCCTGGGTGAGCTGGCCGTGCAGGAACTTGGCGGCGTCTTCGCCTTCCACGCGAATCACGCCGAGGTGGGACAGGGGGGCAATACCGTTCAAGGGGGAAGTCATCGCTGAATTATGATGCCCGGCTCTACACATACATTCATCAGGGTTGTGCGACGTTTCTTTGTTTTGATCGCGCTGGTTTTGATTGCCGCGGGCGGCGCCGCCTTCTGGTGGTTGCATGAGCCGTTGGTGGCGGGGGGCGAGCCGCTCGAGCTGGCGATCGAACCCGGCACCACCCCGCGAGGCATCGCCCGCGATGTGGTGTCCGCTGGCGCCAAGACCGACGCGCGCCTGCTGTACCTGTGGTTCCGCTTTTCGGGGCAGGACCGGGCCATGAAGGCCGGCAATTACGAGATCCCGCCGGGCACCACGCCGCGCAGCCTGCTGCAGAAACTGGTGCGTGGCGAAGAATCCCTGCGTGCCCTGACCATCGTCGAGGGGTGGAACTGGCGGCAGGTGCGTCAGGCGCTGGCCAAAGAGGATCAACTCAAGCCCGATGCCGCCAAGCTCACCGACGAAGCCCTGATGGCACAGCTGGGCCGCCCGGGTGTGCACCCCGAGGGGCGGTTTTTTCCGGACACCTACGCCTACGCCAAGGGATCGAGTGACATCGCCCTGCTGCGCCGCGCGATGCATGCGATGGACCGCAAGCTCGAAGCCGCCTGGGCCCAGCGCGCGGCCGACACGCCGCTCAAGTCTGCGAGCGAGGCGCTGATCCTGGCCAGCATCGTCGAGAAGGAAACCGGCCGCGCGAGTGATCGCGGGCAAATTGCCGGCGTGTTTGCGAACCGTTTGCGCACCGGCATGCTGCTGCAGACCGACCCGACAGTCATCTACGGTCTGGGCGAAAAATTTGACGGCAATCTGCGCAAGCGCGACCTACTGGCCGACACGCCCTGGAACACCTACACCCGCGCGGGCCTGCCGCCCACCCCCATCGCCATGCCGGGCAAGGCCGCGCTGCTGGCCGCCGTGCAGCCAGAGGCTACGCGCGCCCTCTACTTTGTGGCCAAGGGCGACGGCACCAGCCACTTCAGCGCATCGCTCGAAGAGCACAACCGCGCGGTCAACCGCTACCAGAAGGGCGCGCAGTGACGCGGGGCCTGTTCATCACGTTTGAGGGCATCGATGGCGCGGGCAAGTCCTCGCACATCGAGGGGCTGGCAGCGGCGTTCCGCGCCCAGGGCCGCACCGTCACCGTGAGCCGTGAGCCCGGAGGCACGCCCCTGGCAGAGAAGCTGCGTGAAATGGTGCTGAGCGATCCCATGGACCCGCTCACCGAATCGCTGCTGATCTTTGCGGCGCGGCGCGACCATTTGCTCAACGTGATCGAGCCGGCCCTGGCGCGCGGCGACGTGGTGCTGTGCGACCGTTTTACCGATGCGACCTTCGCTTACCAAGGCGGGGGGCGGGGCTTCGATATCAGTGTGCTATCAACTTTGGAGCGCATGGCCCAGACAGGACTTGCGCCAGAGGCCGATTTGATGCGTGAACCGGACCTGACGGTGTGGTTTGACCTGGCGCCCGAGCTTGCAGCGCAGCGGCTGGCCGGTGCGCGTGTGCCGGACCGTTTCGAGTCCCAGCCGGTCGAGTTTTTCCGCCGCGTGGCACAAGGTTATGCCGACCGCGCCGCGGCAGCGCCGCAGCGTTTTGCGCGCCTGGATGCGGCGCAGGACCGCCACCGCGTGTGGCAGCAGTTGACCGCCGTTTTCGTGCGCAAGGGCTGGCTGGCGATCATGGTGGCGTCGCAAGGGGGCCCGCAATGAGCGATGCCGCGCCCGCGACCGCTCTGGCTCCATGGATTGCCGCGCAGCGCACCAGCCTGCTCGCGCAGCGCGGACACGCTTGGCTGCTGCAGGGCCCGTCGGGCCTGGGCCAGTACGCGCTGGGCCTGGAGCTGGTGCGCGCATGGCTGTGTGATGCGCCCACCGCGCACGGCGCCTGCGGCCAGTGCGGCAGCTGCCACGCCATCAGCGTCCGCACGCATGCCGACCTGTGTGTGCTGATGCCCGAGGTGCAGATGATGGCGCTGGGCTGGCCGCTGTCTGAAAAAGCGCAGGCCGACATCGACGACAAGAAGCGCAAGCCCAGCCGCGAGATCCGCGTGGAGGCCATGCGGGATGCCGTCGAGTTTGCACAGCGCACATCGGCACGGGGGCGGGGCAAGGCGGTACTGGTGTACCCGGCCGAGCAGATGAACCACATCACGGCGAACGCTTTGCTCAAGACGCTGGAGGAGCCGCCAGGCGATGTGCGTTTTGTGCTGGCCAGCGAAGCGGCGCACCAGCTGTTGCCCACCATCCGCAGCCGTTGTCTGGGCCACGCGATGGTCTGGCCCGGCGAGGCCGACATGCTGCAGTGGCTGGGCATGCAGGGCGTGGGCGACGACGCGGCGAGAGCGTTTTTGCGCGCGGCCGGCGGCCGGCCCGACGACGCCCTGGCCTGGGCCCAGTCCGGACGCAGCCCACAGGCCTGGTCGGCCTTGCCGCAGGCCATGGCCAAGGGCGACGTGACGGCCCTGGGCGACTGGGCGCCGCCCCAGGTGATTGATGCGCTGCAAAAGCTCTGCCACGACCTTCTGGCCGCCAGCGTGGGCGCCGCGCCGCGCTACTTTGCGCCGGCCGACCTCCCCAAGGCGCTGCCGCCCCTGGCCGCGCTCACCCGCTGGTCGCGCGCGCTGTCCAAGGCGGCGCGCACGGCGGAGCATCCGTTCAACGCCGGGCTCATGCTGGAGGCGCTTGTCGCCCAGGCGCGAAACACCCTACACTCCAGGCAACCCGCCGCCAGCCCCCACTCATGAGCAGTCCATCCACCGCACCCCGTCCCAGCGTCATGCAGCTGGCCATCAAGGAGAAAGGGGCCTTGTACGCGGCCTACATTCCCTTTTTTGCCGAAGGGGGCATTTTTGTCCCCACCCAGCGCGACTACAAGCTGGGCGATGATGTTTACGTGTTGTTGACCCTGCCGGACGACACCCAGCGCTACCCGGTCGCGGGCCGCGTGGCCTGGGTCACCCCGGCCCGCGCAGCGGGCAACCGCACGCAGGGTGTGGGGATCCAGTTCCCCAAGGACGAAAAATCGCGCCAGCTCAAGGCCAAGATCGAGGAACTGCTGGGCACCGCCCTCGGGTCTGACCGCCCGACGCAGACGATCTGACGCCACCGGCTTCCTCGTGCCGACCCGCGCTGGCTGGTCGGCATTTTTATTTTGAAACCGCATGTTCACTGATTCGCACTGTCATCTCAACTTTCCGGAACTGGTGAGCCAGCTGCCAGCGATTCGCCAAGCCATGGCCGAGGCCAAGGTGGACCGCGCCCTGTGCATTTGCACAACGCTGGAAGAGTTCGAAGGCGTCCATGCGCTGGCCATGGCGCACGACAACTTCTGGAGCACGGTTGGCGTGCACCCGGACAACGAAGGCATCCAGGAGCCCACCGTGCAGGACCTGCTGGACCGCGCAGCCTTGCCGCGCGTAGTGGCCATCGGCGAGACGGGGCTGGATTACTACGGCATGGAAGACCGCAAGGGCGGGCGCAGCATTGCCGACCTGGAGTGGCAACGCGACCGGTTTCGCAACCACATCCGCGCAGCCCGCGCCTGTGGCAAGCCGCTGGTCATCCACACCCGCAGCGCGTCGGAAGACACCTTGGCCATCCTGCGGGAAGAGGGCGAGGACGGCGCCAGCAACCAGGCGGGCGGCGTGTTTCACTGCTTTACCGAGTCGATGGAAGTGGCGCGCGCGGCGCTGGACCGGGGCTACTACATCTCGTTCTCGGGCATCGTGACGTTCAAGAGCGCGCAGGATCTGCGCGACGTGATCGCCTACGTGCCCCTGGACCGCACGCTGATCGAGACCGACAGCCCCTACCTTGCGCCCGTGCCCTATCGCGGCAAGACCAACAGCCCGGCGTATGTGCCCTTTGTGGCCAAACAGGTGGCCACGACCAAGGGTGTGGCGATTGAGGACGTGGCGCAGGCCACGAGCCGCAATTTCGAGACGCTGTTCAAGGGGGTGACCGCATGAGCGCAGCGCCCAGCTTGTCCAGCCCAAATCTGCACCCCAGTGCACAGCATGGAGGTCTGCCAGTGAGTACGCTGCATCGCCGAAAGGCGCTGGCCGCAATGGCCGCGGGTTTGTTGATCACACCCCTGGCCCAGGCCGGGGCCTACGAAGATTTTTTTGTGGCCATCCTGCGCGACGACCCCAATGCCATTGCGGCTTTGCTGCGGCGCGGGTTCGATCCCAACACGCGCGATCCCAAAGGGCAGGTAGGCCTCGCCATCGCGCTGCACAACGGGTCGATGAAAGCGTTTGCCGCACTGTTGGCATCGCGCACGGTCAACGTGGAAGCCCGCAACGCAGAGGACGAAAGCCCGCTGATGCTGGCGGCGCTGAAGGGCAATGTCGATGCCGTGAAAGCCTTGATCGCGCGCAACGCCGACGTGAACAAGACCGGTTGGGCACCCCTGCACTACGCGGCCTCTGCCGGGTCGGCGCAGCACACGCAGATCATTGCGCTGCTGCTGGAGAACTATGCCTACATCGACGCCACGTCACCCAACGGCACGACGCCGCTGATGATGGCGGCGCACTATGGCTCGACCGCTTCCGTGCAGTTGCTGCTGGACGAAGGGGCCGACCCCACGCTCAAGAACCAGCTGGGGCTGACAGCTGCCGACTTTGCGATGCGCGTGAGCCGCACGGAGTCGGCCGCGAAGATCGCGGAGGCCATCCGGCGCCGGCAGCCGGACCGGGGCAAGTGGTAGCGGCGTGGGAGCGGTTGCTTCGCATCGGTGGCCGCAAGCAAGCCGCCAGGAGCGGTAGCACACGGCTGCGCGGCCCTTGGAGCTGAAATTTTGAATATAAATGGCCTCCAGCGCTTATCCAGTAAGCGTTGTTAGCTATTATTTTTGAACTAACTGGCTTCTGCGGGCCGTGACTGCAGGCGGGCGTACAGGCCGCCTTGCGCCATCAGCTCGGCATGGGTGCCTTGCTCGGCAATGCGCCCGCGTTCCATCACTACCACCCGGTCCGCATGTTCGATGGTGGACAGGCGGTGGGCGATCACCAGCGTGGTACGCCCCTGCATCAGGCGCTGGAGCGCGTCCTGCACCAGGCGCTCCGATTCCGTGTCGAGCGCCGAGGTGGCCTCGTCAAGGATGAGGATCGGCGCGTTCTTGTACAACGCCCGCGCAATGGCCAGCCGCTGCCGCTGACCGCCAGACAATTGCGTGGCGTTGTGGCCCACCAGGGTGTGGATGCCTTGCGGCAGTGCCGCCACGTGCGCGGCCAGGTTGGCGGCGTCCAGGCAGTCGCGCACACGCTGTTCGTCCACGCTGCGGCCCAGCGCCACGTTGGCGGCGATGGTGTCGTTGAACATGACGACATCCTGGCTCACCATCGCAAACTGCGAGCGCAGCGAGCCGAGGTCCCACTCGGGCAGGGGATGCCCGTCCACCAGAATGTCGCCGGCGCTTGGCATCACGAACCGCGGCAGAAGGTTGACCAGGGTGGTCTTGCCCGCACCCGACGGCCCCACCAGGGCCACGATCTCGCCCGGGGCCACGCGCAGGCTCAGGCGGTCGAGGGCAGGGGCGTGGTCAGGGCCGAAAGACACGGTCACATCGCGCAGTTCCAGCTCACCGCGCACGCGTTCTGCACGGTGTTGCCCACCGCTTTCCGCACCGGTGTCACCCAGCAGGGCCAGGCCGCGCTCGAGCGCCGCCACCCCCCGTGTGACGGGGCTCGCCACATCGGCCAGCCGACGGATGGGCGCGATGAGCATCAGCATGGCCGTGATGAAGGACACAAACCCACCCACCGTAACGTCCTTGGAGTCGACAGCACCCCGGCTTTGCCACAGCGCGATGCAGATCACCACCGAAAGCGCCGCAGCCGCGAGCAGTTGCGTCAACGGTGTCATCGCCGCCGAAGCAATCGTGGATTTGATCGCCAGGCGCCGGAGGCTGCCGCTCAGGCCGGCAAAACGCGCGGCTTGGCCTTCTTGCGCGCCATGCAGCCGGACCATGCGGTGCGCCAGCACGTTTTCTTCCACCACGTAGGCCAATTCGTCTGTGGCCTGCTGGCTGCTTTTGGTGAGGTGGTACAGGCGCTTGGACAGCGTCTTCATGATCCAAGCCACCCCCGGCACGACCACCGCGACGATCAAGGTGAGCTGCCAGTTGAGGTACAGCAGATACAGCAGCAGCGCGATCAGGGTGAAGCCATCGCGCGACAGGCCCATCAGCGCCTGCACCAGCAGCGTTGCGCCGGTTTGGACCTCGTAAACGACGGTGTTGGACAGCGCGCTGGCCGACTGGCGCGTGAACAGGCCCGTCTCGGCCGCGAGGACCCGGTCGAACAGCGACTGCCGCAGCTTCAGCATGCCTTCGTTGGCAATGCGGGCAAGCGCGTACTGGCCGACAAACTGCGCCACGCCCCGTACGAAGAAGATGCCCAGGATGGCCAGGGGGACCATCCACAGCTGCAAAGTGCCTTGGGTAAAACCGCGGTCGAGCAGCGGCTGCAACAGGGCAGGGATCAGGGGCTCTGTGACCGCGCCCACGAGGGTGGCCACGATGGCCAGGCCCCAGGCCACGCGTTGATTTCCGAAGTAGACCGACAAGCGCTGAAGGCGATGCGTCAGGCTGGCAGGGGGCGAGGAGGGGGTGTCGGCAGGCGCGGAGCCCGGGTCTTTGGCGTGCATGTGGGCCGAATTCTACGTTTGCGTCCGGCAGTGGCTTACAGCCACCCGTGCCGCAGCTTGTCAAAAATAGGAGCATCAATCGCAGCGGTGGCGCACAGTTTGTCACAGGGGTTTCCCCGCTGTGTGTAACATTCGGGTTTGCTTAGCGATCTCCAAAATGACATTGAACAAGCCCCCAGGCGCTTGTTCGGCCACAGCTGGATGCCAATGACCACAGATCGAATCCCATCTCAAAAATCTTATGCGGCTTTGCCGCAACCCCTGCGCCGCCACGTGCTGGCTGCGCTGGTCGCCACTCCCGCCGTTCCGGCCCTTGCGCAGTTCCGCGTCGAGGTTACGGGGGTCGGCCTAACCCAATTGCCCATTGCCATCGCGCCCTTCCGGGGCGAGGCTCAGGCCCCCCAGAAAATTTCAGCCATCGTGCAGGCGGACCTGGAGCGCAGCGGCCAATTCCGCGCGGTCGACGCGTCGGGTGTGGCTCTGGATGAAACGGCGCGTCCCGACGTCGCCCTCTGGCGGCAAAAGAGTGCGGATTCGCTGGCGACCGGCAGCATCACACGACTGCCCGACGGCCGCTTTGACATCCGCTTTCGCCTCTGGGACGTGGTCAAGGGCCAGGACCTCGGCGGCCAGAGTTTCGTTGTCACGCAGGGCGACCTGCGCCTGGTGGCGCACCGCATCGCGGATTTCATCTATGAAAAGCTCACCGGCGAGCGCGGCGTTTTTTCGACCCGCATTGCCTACGTCACCAAAACGGGCTCCCGCTACAGCCTGTGGGTGGCAGATGCCGACGGCGAAAACTCGCAGTCTGCGCTGTCGAGCCCCGAGCCCATCATTTCGCCTGCGTGGTCGCCCAACGGCGGCCAACTCGCGTATGTGTCGTTCGAGTCCCGGAAGCCAGTGGTGTATGTCCATGACGTCGCATCCGGCCGCCGCCGCCTGATTGCGAATTTCCGCGGCTCCAACAGTGCGCCAGCATGGGCTCCGGACGGGCGATCGCTGGCCGTGACACTGAGTCGCGATGGGGGCTCTCAGCTCTATACCATCGATGCCAATGGTGGCGAGCCACGCCGCCTCATGCAAAGCGCGGGCATCGATACCGAACCCGCGTACTCCGGCGACGGCCGCAGCATCTACTTCGTGAGCGACCGCGGGGGTGCCCCCCAGATCTACAAGGTGCCTGCGTCAGGCGGCAATGCAGAGCGAGTCACCTTCACCGGCAGCTACAACATCTCGCCCAGCGTGAGCCCGGACGGCCGCTGGCTGGCCTACGTTTCCCGCGTCGGTGGCGCGTTCAAGCTCTATGTGATGGACCTGGCGTCTGGCACGGCGAACGCGGTGACCGATTCGACCGCGGACGAAAACCCCAGCTTCGCCCCCAACAGCCGCCTGATCGTCTACGCAACCCAGCAGCAGGGCCGTGAAGCCCTCATGACCACGACGCTCGACGGCAAGATCAAGGCACGCCTTGCAGGCCAGGGCGGCGACATTCGCGAACCGGACTGGGGTCCGTACCAGAAGCAGTGAACTTTCAATCCTTTCTATTTATCAAGTTTTCAGGAGAATTTCGGATGATCAAACGTTTTACCCTTGCCCTTTCCGTGGTCGCACTGATGGCCGGTTGCAGTTCTGGCGTGAAGCTGGATGACGTGCCTGTCGAAGACAAAAACGCCACGTCCACGATGGGCACGAACAGTGGCGCGAACTCCGGCAACACCGCACAAAGCGGCGTGGCGGGCGTGGACTTGGGTCAGTCGGCGCGCGACGCTGCCGGCCCACAGGGCGTGGCCCGCATCGTGTACTTTGACTACGACAGCTACGTCATCAAGCCAGAGTTCCAGTCGCTGATCGAAGCGCATTCGCGCTTCATCAAGGCCGGCACCAACCGCAAGGTCATGATCGAAGGCCACACCGATGACCGTGGCGGCCGTGAGTACAACCTGGCGCTGGGTCAAAAGCGTGCTGAAGCCGTGCGCCGCTCGCTGGGCCTGCTCGGCGTGCCGGACAGCCAGGTTGAAGCCGTGAGCTTTGGCAAGGAAAAGCCTGCTGCGCAAGGCAATTCCGAAGATGCGCACGCTCAAAACCGTCGCGCTGAACTGTCCTATCGTTGATGCGCGTGCTTCCTCTGTCTTTCCCTCGCAAGGCCCTCGCGGCAGCGGCCTTGCTGGCGGCCTTGGTGCCGGCCAGCCATGCGGCGCTCTTCGAGGACGATGAAGCCCGCCGAGCGATCATCGAAATGCGCCAGCGCGTCGATGGTTTGCAGGCGTCTCAGCAACGCACTTCCGACGAAGTGCGCAGGCTGGGAGAGGACAACAGCCAGTTGCGCCGCAGCCTTCTCGATCTGCAGACGCAGATTGAGACGCTGCGTGTGGAGCAGGCCAAGTTGCGCGGGCAAAACGAGCAGCTGCTTCGGGATGCCGCGGATCTGCAGCGCCGGCAAAAAGACATCGCCCAAGGCGTGGACGACCGCCTGCGTCAGTTCGAACCGGTGAAGGTCACGGTGGATGGTCTGGAGTTCCAGGCGGACCCGGCGGAGAAACGTGACTTTGAAGCGGCGCTGGGTGTTTTCCGTTCTGGCAAGTTCACAGAGGCCGGTGCCGCGTTTGCAGCCTTTGTCCGGCAATACCCGCGCAGCGGCTACGTGCCCTCTGCCCGCTTTTGGCTCGGAAATGCGCAGTACGCGAACCGCGACTACAAGGAGTCCATCAACAACTTCAAGCAGATGTTGTCGGATGCTCCATCGCACGCCCGTGCTCCGGAGGCGGCTTTGTCGATTGCCAACTGTCAGATCGAACTCAAAGACACCCGCGCAGCCCGCAAGACCCTCGAAGATCTTGTGCGTATGTATCCGCAGTCTGAAGCCGCTATGGCGGCCAAAGAGCGGCTTTCGCGCCTGAAGTAAGCATGTCTGCCGAGGCACCTCCGGCGCCGGTATTGCCGGCTGCCGAACTCGAGCGCCGCTTTGGCGGGCTTGAGCGGCTTTACGGCGTGGCCGGTGCCGCACGCATCCGCGCAGCACATGTTGCCGTCATCGGCATCGGCGGCGTCGGGTCGTGGGCTGCGGAGGCGCTGGCGCGCAGCGGCGTGGGGCAGATCACGCTGGTCGACATGGACCATGTGGCCGAGTCCAACGTCAATCGCCAGATCCATGCGCTGACTGACACCGTCGGCCAGGCCAAGGTCTTGGCCATGCGGGACCGGATAGCGCAAATAAACCCGGCGTGCACAGTGCATTGTGTGGACGACTTCGCCACACCCGAGAACTGGCCAGGCCTGCTGCCCTACCCGGTGGACGCTGTGGTGGACGCCTGCGACCAGGTCAAGGCGAAGACGGCTATCGCCGCTTGGGCGCGTGACGAGCGCGTGCTGCACATTGCGGTGGGGGCCGCCGGGGGCAAGCGCCATGCGCACAAGGTTGATATCGAAGACCTCGCCCTGACAACGCACGATCCGCTGCTGGCGCAGTTGCGTTACCGCTTGCGCAAGCAGCATGGGGCTCCACGCGAAGGAAAGAAGATCGGCACTATCTGTGTGTTCAGCAGAGAGGCGGTGGCTGGGCCGGACGCGTCGTGCAACATCGACGGGGACGGAGATGGCTCGCTGAATTGCCATGGCTACGGCTCGGTCGTGGCGGTGACCGCGACTTTTGGCCAATGCGCCGCAGGATGGGTACTTGATCAGCTTGCCGCCGGCTTCAAAAAACGGCATAAAAAGACGTTATAATTTGAGGCTTTGCAGCAGTTAAATCAACGGCTGCAACAGGATGGGACGTTAGCTCAGTTGGTAGAGCAGCGGACTTTTAATCCGTTGGTCACAAGTTCGAATCTTGTACGTCCTACCATCCAATACGAAGGCCCTGTAGCGATACAGGGCCTTTTCTTTTGGCGCCCCGTGCTAGAGGGTGCGCTCAGATAGGTTTTACCCGTTACGAGAACGAGGAACCGTTGCCCTTGGTCGGCGCAAAAAGATCCCAGGTCGCGATGAACAAGGCCGCGATCACCGGGCCGATGACAAATCCGGTAAGGCCGAACAACGACATGCCGCCCAGGGTCGAGATCAGCACCACATAGTCCGGCATCTTGGTGTCCTTGCCCACCAGAATGGGGCGCAGCACGTTGTCCACCAGCCCGATCACGAACACACCAAACGCGATGAGCACAACCCCTTGCCATACCGCACCCGTGGCAAGGAAGTAGATGGCAACAGGCACCCAAATCAGGCCGGCGCCCACAGCGGGCAGCAGCGACAGGAATGCCATCAGCACGCCCCACAGTACAGGGCCCTGGATTCCCAGAATCCAGAAGATCATGCCGCCCAAGGCTCCTTGAGATGCGGCCACCACGATGTTGCCTTTGACCGTGGCGCGGATCACGGTGGTGAATTTGTCCACCAGCTGGCGCTTGTGCCCATCGTCCAGCGGAGTGGCATGCCCGATGCGCTGCGCGAGGCTCGAGCCGTCGCGCAGCAGGAAAAACAGCAGGTACAGCATGAGACCGAAGCTGACCACAAACTCCAGGGTGTTCTGGCCAATGCTCAGCGCCTGGCCTGCAACGAACCGGCTGGCTTGCACAGCCACCGATGAGAATTTTTCTTGCAGTTCGGTGATGGAGGTGAGATTCAAGCTGTCCAGCAGGCCCGCGGCCCAGGCGGGCAGTGCGGAGATCACTTGCTGCAGGTACAGGCCAAAGTTGAGCTGCCCGGAGCGCACCCGCTCATACACCACCGTGGCCTCCTGGATCAGTGAGATAGTAATGGCCGTCATTGGCAGGATGACAACAACCAGACACAGCCCCAGAGTACACAGCGCTGCCAGATTGGTGCGCCCGGGCATGCGCTGCAACAGCTTGCGGTGCAAAGGCGCAAACAGGATGGCCAATGTCACGCCCCAGAAGACCGCTCCATGGAACTGCCAGAGGATCGCCCCGAAGGCGATGGTCACAAGGGTCAACAACAACAAGAAGGCTTTGGACTGGGGGTGGGCGGGCTTCATAAAAGGTCGGCAGTGGAATACACGCAATGTAAGCGAGCCCTGCCACGCGGCCTGCTTTTTGCACCTGGACAACGTCGCGAATTAGGGCGGGTGCGTGTTCGGTGGCACAATTGCGCCCGCAACCAGGCCCTTCCCCAGCCACTGTCGCATCCGCCAATCGGTCAAGCCGTGTCGCGGAAGGTTTCTCAACCAGCTAATGCTTTCCCAAGGAAAGCGGAGGTCAGCGGAATATGAGCGATACGACATCCGTCTATCAAGCCTACCAAGGCAACACCTACCTCTTCGGCGGCAATGCGCCCTATGTCGAAGAGATGTACGAAAACTACCTTGCCAACCCAGGTAGCGTGCCAGACAACTGGCGCGAGTACTTTGACGCACTTCAAAACGTGCCGGCAGTGGATGGCAGCAATGCCAAGGACGTTCCGCACCTTCCCGTGATCAATGCCTTTGCCGAACGTGCAAAGCAAGGTGGCACCAAGGTCGTCGTCGCCACGGGAGCAGATTCGGAACTGGGTCGCAAGCGCACCGCCGTTCAGCAGCTGATTGCTGCGTACCGCAACGTGGGCCAACGCTGGGCCGATCTGGACCCACTCAAGCGCACCGAGCGCCCCGCGATTCCCGAACTCGAACCTTCGTTCTACGGTTTCAGCGACGCCGACCAGGAAACCGTCTTCAACATCAGCAACACGTTCTTCGGCAAGGAATCCCTGCCGTTGCGCGAACTGATCAACGCCCTGCGCGAAACCTACTGCGGCTCCATTGGCGCCGAGTACATGTACGCCACCGACCAGAACCAAAAGCGCTGGTGGCAGGAAAAGCTCGAAACCATCCGCAGCAAGCCCAGCTTCGGTGCCGAGAAGAAAAAGCACATCCTCGACCGCCTGACGGCCGCTGAAGGCCTGGAGCGCTTCCTGCACACCAAGTACGTTGGCCAGAAGCGTTTTTCCCTCGAAGGGGGCGAGAGCTTCATCGCCGCGATGGACGAGCTCATCCAGTCTGCTGGTGCCAAGGGCGTACAGGAAATCGTGATCGGCATGGCCCACCGTGGCCGTCTGAACGTGCTCGTCAACTCCCTGGGCAAGATGCCTGCGGACCTGTTCGCCGAGTTCGACCACACCGCGCCCGAAGAGCTGCCATCGGGTGACGTGAAGTACCACCAGGGCTTCAGCTCCGACGTGACGACCCCCGGCGGGCCAGTCCACCTGTCGCTGGCGTTCAACCCCTCGCACCTCGAAATCGTGAACCCGGTGGTCGAAGGCTCGGTGCGTGCCCGCATGGACCGGCGCGCCGACCTGCAAGGCAAGCAGGTGCTGCCTGTGCTGGTGCACGGCGACGCCGCCTTTGCCGGCCAGGGCGTGAACCAGGAAACCCTGGCGCTGGCGCAAACCCGTGGTTATTCCACGGGCGGCACGGTGCACATCATCATCAACAACCAGATCGGCTTTACCACCTCTGATCCGCGCGATGCACGCTCGACGCTGTATTGCACCGATATCGTGAAGATGGTCGAGTCGCCCGTATTGCACGTCAACGGTGACGATCCAGAAGCCGTCGTGCTGGCCACCCAGCTCGCCCTCGAATTCCGCATGGAATTCCAGAAGGACGTGGTCGTGGACATCATCTGCTTCCGCAAGCTGGGCCACAACGAGCAGGACACCCCCGCGCTGACGCAGCCGCTGATGTACAAGAAGATCGGCCAGCATCCCGGCACGCGCAAGCTGTACGCCGACAAGCTGGCCACGCAAGGCCTGGGCGATACGCTGGGCGACGACATGGTCAAGGCCTACCGCGCTGCCATGGATGCTGGCAAGCATACGGTCGACCCCGTGTTGACCAACTTCAAGAGCAAGTACGCTGTGGACTGGAGCCCGTTCCTGGGCAAGAAGTGGACAGACGCTGGCGATACGGCCATCCCGCTGGCCGAATGGAAGCGCCTGGCCGAGAAGATCACCACCATCCCAGAAAGCGTTACGCCGCACCAACTGGTCAAGAAGGTGTACGACGACCGCGCTGCCATGGGCCGCGGCGAGATCCCCGTGGATTGGGGCATGGGCGAGCACATGGCGTACGCGTCGCTGGTGGCTTCGGGCTATCCCGTGCGCCTGTCGGGTGAAGACTGCGGCCGTGGCACGTTCACGCACCGACACTCCGTGATCCATGACCAAAAGCGCGAGAAATGGGACATCGGTACCTACACGCCGCTGCAAAACGTGGCCGAGAACCAAGCCCCGTTCGTCGTGATCGATTCGATCCTGTCTGAAGAAGCCGTGTTGGGCTTCGAATACGGCTACGCATCCAACGACCCCAACACCCTGGTGATCTGGGAAGCGCAGTTCGGCGATTTTGCCAACGGCGCGCAGGTCGTGATCGACCAGTTCATCGCCTCGGGCGAAGTGAAGTGGGGCCGTGTGAACGGCATCACGCTGATGCTGCCCCACGGTTATGAAGGCCAGGGTCCGGAGCACAGCTCGGCGCGCCTGGAGCGCTTCATGCAGCTGTCGGCCGATGCCAACATGCAGGTGGTGCAACCCACGACGGCCAGCCAGATCTTCCACGTCCTGCGCCGCCAGATGGTGCGCGATCTGCGCAAGCCGCTGATCATCATGACGCCGAAGTCGCTGTTGCGTAACAAGGATGCGACCTCGCCGCTGTCCGAGTTCACCAAGGGCAGCTTCCAGACGGTGATTCCTGAGCAGGACGAAGCCATCGTGAAGAAGGCCGCGAAGGTCAAGCGTGTGATTGCCTGTTCCGGCAAGGTGTACTACGACCTCGTCAAGAAGCGCACCGAGCGCGAAGACGACGACGTGGCCATCATCCGCGTGGAACAGCTCTATCCGTTCCCGCACAAGGCGTTTGCCACCGAGCTCAAGAAGTACCCCAACGCCACCGACGTGGTGTGGTGCCAGGACGAGCCACAGAACCAGGGCGCCTGGTTCTTCATCCAGCACAACATCCACGAGAACATGCTCGAAGGCCAGAAGCTGGGTTACTCCGGCCGCGCGGCATCGGCATCGCCTGCCGTCGGTTATGCGCACCTGCACCAGGAACAGCAAAAGGCGCTGGTGGACGGCGCGTTCGCCAAGCTCAAGGGTTTTGTCCTGACCAAGTAAGGCCGGCTTACCCCATTCCAGAACAGAACAGACAAAACCCCATTCCGAAAGATTGATATGGCTATCGTAGAAGTCAAAGTCCCCCAGCTGTCCGAATCCGTGGCCGAAGCCACCATGCTGACGTGGAAGAAGAAGGCCGGTGAATTCGTGGCCGTGGACGAAATCCTGATCGAGATCGAAACCGACAAAGTGGTGCTGGAAGTGCCCGCGCCGTCGGCTGGCGTGTTGGCCGAAATCGTGCAAGGCGACGGCGCCACCGTGGTGGCAGAGCAGCTCATCGCCAAGATCGACACCGAAGGCAAGGCTGGCGCTGCTGCGCCTGCAGCCGCACCGGCCGCTGCAGCATCGGCACCCGCCGCTGCGGCTCCTGCAGCTGCCGCTGCGGGCGGTTCCAAGGGCGACGTCGCCATGCCAGCTGCTGCCAAGCTCCTGGCCGAGAACAACCTGTCCGCATCGGCCGTGGCCGGCACGGGCAAGGATGGCCGCGTGACCAAGGGCGACGTGCTCGGCGCAGTCGCCGGTGGTGCTGGCGGTACCGCCAAGGCAGCAGTTGCAGCCCCGAGCTCCATCCCTACCGGCGTGCCCACCAAGGCGCTGCCGCAGGTGTCGGCCCCCGCTGCCAAGGAAGACCTGAGCGGTCGCCCCGAGCAGCGCGTACCCATGAGCCGCCTGCGCGCCCGCGTGGCCGAGCGTTTGCTGCAGTCGCAGTCGACCAACGCCATCCTGACCACGTTCAATGAAGTGAACATGGCCCCGGTGATGGACCTGCGCAAGAAGTTCCAGGACTCCTTCACCAAGGAACACGGTACCAAGCTGGGCTTCATGTCCTTCTTCGTGAAGGCAGCGGTGCATGCGCTCAAGAAGTATCCCGTGCTGAATGCGTCGGTCGATGGCAACGACATCGTCTACCACGGCTATTTCGACATCGGTATCGCCGTGGGCTCTCCCCGTGGGCTGGTGGTGCCCATCCTGCGCAATGCAGACCAGATGAGCTTTGCCGACATCGAGAAGAAGATCGCCGAATTCGGCAAGAAGGCTGGCGAAGGCAAGCTGGGCATCGAAGAGATGACCGGTGGCACGTTCTCCATCTCCAACGGCGGCACCTTCGGCTCGATGATGTCCACCCCCATCATCAACCCACCGCAATCGGCCATCCTGGGCGTGCACGCCACCAAGGACCGCGCCATGGTCGAAAACGGCCAGGTCGTGGTGCGCCCGATGAACTATCTGGCCATGTCGTATGACCACCGCATCATCGACGGCCGCGAAGCCGTGCTGGGCCTGGTGGCGATGAAGGATGCGCTGGAAGACCCATCGCGCCTCCTGTTCGACATCTGAAGCGCCTGAATCGACCCACCCGCGTGGCCGGCCTCTGGCCTTGCCCGCCGGTGGGTTTTTTTCCAATGAACGATTGATTGAGTGAGACCGACATGAGCAAACAATTCGACGTGATCGTCATCGGTGGCGGCCCCGGCGGCTATATCGCCGCCATCCGCGCAGCACAACTGGGCTTCAACGTAGCCTGCATCGACGAGTGGAAGAACGAAAAGGGCGGCCCCGCACCGGGCGGCACCTGCACCAACGTGGGCTGTATTCCGTCCAAGGCGCTGCTGCAGTCGTCCGAGCATTTCGAGCACGCCAACAAGCACTTTGCCGAGCACGGCATCACGGCCAGCGACGTCAAGATGGACGTGGCCAAGATGATCGCCCGCAAGGACACCGTCGTGAAGCAGAACAACGACGGCATCCTGTACCTGTTCAAGAAGAACAAGGTCAGCTTCTTCCACGGCCGTGGCTCGTTCGTCAAAGCTGCCGAAGGCGGCTACGAGATCAAGGTGGCCGGCGCCGCCGAAGAGTCGCTGACGGCCAAGCAAATCATCATCGCCACCGGCTCCAACGCCCGTGCGCTGCCCGGCACGCCGTTCGATGAAGAGTTCGTGCTGTCCAACGACGGCGCGCTGCGCGTGGGCGCGGTGCCCAAGAAGCTCGGCCTCATCGGCTCGGGCGTGATCGGCCTGGAAATGGGCTCGGTGTGGCGCCGCCTGGGTGCCGAAGTCACCATCCTCGAAGGCCTGCCCACGTTCCTGGGCGCGGTGGACGAGCAGATCGCCAAGGAAGCCAAGAAGGCGTTCGACAAGCAGGGTCTGAAGATCGAGCTGGGCGTGAAGGTCGGCGAGATCAAGACCGGCAAGAAGGGCGTCTCCATCGCCTACACCAATGCCAAGGGCGAAGCCTTGTCGCTGGACGTGGACAAGCTCATCGTCTCCATCGGCCGCGTGCCCAACACCATCGGCCTGAACGTCGAAGCCGTGGGCCTGGCCCTTGACGAGCGCGGTGCCATCGTCGTCGATGCCGACTGCAAGACCAACTTGCCCGGCGTGTGGGCGGTGGGCGACGTGGTGCGCGGCCCGATGCTGGCGCACAAGGCCGAGGAAGAAGGCGTTGCCGTGGCCGAGCGCATTGCCGGCCAGCACGGCCACGTGAACTTCAACACCGTGCCCTGGGTCATCTACACCAGCCCCGAGATTGCATGGGTGGGCCGCACCGAGCAGCAGCTCAAGGCCGATGGCGTCAAGTACAAGGCCGGCACCTTCCCGTTCCTGGCCAACGGCCGCGCACGCGCGCTGGGCGACACGACCGGCATGGTCAAGATGCTGGCCGATGCCGAGACCGACGAAATTCTGGGTGTGCACATCGTGGGGCCGCAGGCCAGCGAGCTGATCTCTGAAGCCGTGGTGGCGATGGAGTTCAAGGCCAGCAGCGAAGACATCGCGCGCATCTGCCACGCGCACCCATCCCTGAGCGAAGCGACCAAGGAAGCGGCCCTCGCAGTCGACAAGCGCACGCTGAACTTCTGAGTTTTGAGTGAAAACAGGCTCCAGCGCTTGATCATCAAGCGCTGGTAGCTATTAAATTCATAGCACAGAGGCATTCGCTACGTGACCGTCAAACAGGCTTACCTGGCCGAACTGGCCTCCAAAGGCTATCAAAGCGACCCTGCCCAGCTGCGCGCAGTGGACGCTTTGCAGCGCTGCGCCGACGAGTGGGCTGCCTATAAGGCCCAGCGCTCCAATGCGATCAAGAAGCTGATCAACCGCCCCGATGTTCCCCGCGGTGTGTACATGTACGGCGGGGTAGGGCGCGGCAAGAGCTTCCTCATGGAGTGCTTCTTCGATGCAGTGCCCTTGAAGCGCAAGGTGCGCCTGCACTTCCATGAGTTCATGCGCGAGGTGCACCGCGAGCTGGCTGCGTTGCAGGGCACGGTGAACCCGCTTGACGTGCTGGGCGAGCGCATCTCCAAGCGCTACAAACTCATCTGCTTTGATGAGTTCCACGTGGCCGACATTACCGACGCCATGATCCTGCACCGCCTGCTGGCGGCGCTGTTTGCAAATGGCGTGGGCTTTGTCACGACGTCCAATTTCAAGCCCGATGACCTGTACCCGGGAGGCTTGCACCGCGACCGGATCTTGCCGGCGATTGCACTGCTCAATGAAAAGCTGGAAGTCGTGAATGTCGACAACGGCACCGACTACCGCAGGCGTACGCTGGAACACGTCAAGCTCTACCACACGCCGCTGGGCGCAGAGGCGGATGCCGAGATGGGCCAGGCGTTTGACAGGCTGGCCGAGGTGCACGACGAAGACCCGGTACTCCACATCGAGCAGCGCGAGATTCGCGCGCGGCGCAAGGCGGGTGGCGTGGTGTGGTTCGATTTTAGGACGCTGTGTGGCGGCCCCCGGTCGCAGAACGACTACCTGGAGATCGCCACGCAGTTCCACACGGTGCTGCTGTCCGATGTGCCCCACCTGCCTGTCAGCATGGCGTCGCCGGCGCGGCGCTTTACCTGGCTGGTCGACGTGCTGTACGACCGTCGCGTCAAGCTCATCATGTCGGCCGCCGTGGCGCCAGAAGAGCTCTATACCGAAGGGCCCCTGGCGCATGAGTTTCCGCGCACAGTCTCGCGCCTCAACGAGATGCAATCCAAGGAGTTCCTGGCCCTGGAACGCCGTGACGTGGATACGGGACTGACATGAAACACATAGTGCTTTCGCTGGCCGGGCTACTGGCTTTTGCCGTGCCGGGCTCCAATGCCTCGGCGCAGCCAGCCCCTGCGGCCCAGGCGTCTGCGTCAACCCCGGGTGATGAATCTGCCCGTACAGCCGCGGCGGCGACTCTGCGCAAGGCGGAGCACGACCGCATCCGCCGCGAGCGAGAAGCCATCAAAGCCCAGCGCGTCAGCGACGAGGCGGTGTGCTACCAACGCTTTGCTGTTGAAGATTGTCTGAAAGTCGTGCGCGAGCGCGTGCGCGATGCAGAGAGCCGCTTGCGCGCGCAAGAGATCGAACTCAACGACGCCGAGCGCAAGGAAAAGGCGGCAGAGCGCCGCCAGTCCATCGAAGAGAAACAGCGCGCCGTGCCCGCGAGCGCCCCCGCCGCCGATGGGCCCGGTGCGGTGGTGCGCAAGTCTGGCGCCGACCCACAGGCCACCAAGGCGCAACGCGATCACGACGCGGAACAGCGGGCGCAGCAGCAACGCAGCCGCGCGCAGACCCAGGCGCAGGAGCAGGCAAGCCGCTCGTCCGAAAACGCACAGCGTGCTGCCGAAGCCCGGGCCCGCCATGCGGAAACCTTAAAGGCCGCTGAGGAGCGCCGCGCACGTGTGGAAAAGGCCCAGGCGGACGCGGCGGCCGAGGGGCGCAAGCCTGCTGCGCCGTTGCCAGCTCCGGCGGCGAGCCGATAGGGGGAGTCGATGGGGGAGCAATGCGCACCCTGGGGCTTATGTTCGGTGACGACGCCTCAGGTCCAAGCGACTTCAGAGAGATAGCGACTTAACCCAACCCTAGAGCCACCACGATGGCCGTGGCTGCGCAATAGGAGAGGGTGTCGGGGGCAGGCGCGGGGCAGCGCGGGGCAGGGAGCAGATGCCAGTGTCGCTACCGACCGCCGGCAAGACAAGGCGCACGCGTCAGAGCGGAACTCCCTGCTCCTGCCGTCAGGGCCGGCCAGCGTCGGTGGGCGCAAGCCGCGCGACTGGTTTTTCTTCCACCAGAGCCTCGATCTTGACGATCACCAGCGACAGGTTGTCGCCGCCGCCGCGGGCCCGCGAGCGGGCTTTTTCGATCAGGAACTCCGTGGCTTCGCGGGGCGTGAGCGAGTCCACGACCGAGCCGAGTTCGGTCGGCGAGAAGTAGTGCCATACGCCATCGCTGCACGCCATGAGCACATCGCCCGGCTGCAGTTGGGGAATCACGTGGGTGGTGACAGGCGGGTCGCTTTCCGTGCCCAGGCAGCCGACCAGGATGTTCGAGTGCGGGTGGTTGTTGGCTTCGGCCTCAGTCAGCTCACCGCGGTCCACCAGGGCCTGAACGTAGGAGTGGTCGCTGGTGCGAGACAGCATGCGAGCACCCTGGAAGTGGTAGATCCGCGAGTCCCCTGCATGCACCCAGTGGCAGTCGCCGCGGGGGTTGATCAGGAACGCGGCGATCGTGCTGTGGGGCTCCTGCTCGGCCGAGATCGCCGTGAGGCGGATGACGATGTGCGCCTCTTCCACCATGCTCTTGAGCATGGCCACTGGGTCGTCGGTATCGGGCGAGTAACGCTCGAAGAGTTGGCGGGCGGTCATCATGACCTGGTCCGAGGCCTTGCGTCCGCCGCTGCGGCCGCCCATGCCATCGGCGAGGACACCCAGCACGCAGCCGTTGTGCCGTTCGTGCGAGATCAGGGTGACCTGATCTTGCTGGTACTCCCGGTCACCCTTGTGGATGCCGGTGGACGCAATGAGGCGAAACGCTTTGGTCATGCTGGTGATTGTGGGGGCGCGTACGCAAACAGCCGTCGCGGGAGGCGGGCCAAACGCGTATTATCCGCCCGCCTGTGGCATTTTTGCCATCCACGGCAGCCACGCCTTGAACCCCAACCACCATTCGCCCCACCGGCAGCTCATTGCCTTGCGCATCGACCATGCGGATCTGGACGCCCTGATTGACCGAAGCGTCTCCCAGTGCAGGCCTGACGAGCTGGTGCTTCGCCGCCTGAAGAAACACCGTCTTGCGCTGTGCGATGCGATGGACCGGCTCGCCAGGGACCTGGTGCCACCAGAGCCCGCCTGATGGCCCTGGTCGATATGGTTCGGGAGGTGTTCGCTCCCGGCGGCATGCTGGCGCGGGCCGATGCGCACTTCCAGCCCCGAGAGGGACAGACGCAGATGGCGATTGCCGTGGCCGAGACCGTGGAGCGCGGTGGCGCGCTGGTGGTCGAGGCGGGCACGGGCGTGGGCAAAACTTACTCGTATCTGGTGCCTGCGCTCCTCAGCGGCGAGCGGGTACTGTTGTCCACGGCCACCAAGGCTCTGCAGGACCAGCTTTTTGCGCGCGACCTGCCGGGCTTGGCGCAGACGCTAGGCATCCCTGTGCGCATGGCGCTGCTGAAAGGGCGGGCCAGCTACCTGTGCCTTCATCGCATGGAGCAGGCACGCCACGACGCATTTGCCCAGGACCGCGGTGTGGCGCGCGTGCTGGCCAAAGTCGAAGCGTGGTCACATGCCACGCGATCTGGGGATTTGGCCGAACTGACCGGGCTGGACGAACGCTCGCCGGTGATCCCGCTGGTCACGTCCACCCGCGAGAACTGCCTCGGATCGCAATGCCCCCGTTTTCGCGAATGCCACGTGCACCTGGCACGGCGCGAGGCGCTGGCCGCAGACATCGTGGTCATCAACCACCATCTTTTCTTTGCCGATATGGCGGTGCGCGAGTCGGGCATGGCCGAACTCTTGCCATCGGTGCGGGTGGTGGTATTTGATGAAGCCCACCAGATCAATGAGACGGGGGTGCAGTTTCTGGGCACCCAGTTGTCGACCGGGCAATTGGCTGATTTCGCCCGCGACGTGTTGGCGGCGGGGCTTCAGCACGCCCGCGGCCTGTGCGATTGGGCGCGTGTGGCACAGGGCCTGGACCACGCCGCACACGATTTGCGGCAGACCGCTGGCGAGCTGCGCACAGGGGCCCGGCTGCGCTGGCTGGCCGAAGTCCCAGATGGTGTTCAAGAAGGCGCTTGGCAATCCGCGCTGCGCGCTGTGGCGCTGGCCTGCGCCCAGGCACAGGACGCACTCGATATGGTCAGTGAGATCGCCCCCGACTTCGGGCGTCTGTACGAACGCGGCCGGGAGCTGCTGGCCCGGCTGGCCCGGTTTTCAGGGCCCGCGGGCCCGGACGTGGTGCGCTGGGTGGATGTAGGCGGGCAATTGCGGCTCATCGAGTCGCCGCTGGACATTGCAGAGACCATGCGCACGCGTCTGCTGGCCGCACCCGCAGAGCCGGCGGAGGACGATGGCTGGCCTGCCGAGTCAGCCGGGGAACCCCAGAGGGCTTGGGTGTTTACGTCAGCTACTTTGGGGGACGACGACCAGTTGAGCTGGTTTACCGAGCGGGCAGGGCTGCAGGATGCGCGCATCCTGCGGGTTGCAAGTCCGTTTGACTATGCTGCCCAGGCGGCTTTGTATGTACCGCGTCATTTGCCGTCGCCCGCCGACCCATCACACAGTGATGTTCTTGGTCGGTGGCTGGTGCCAGCCATCGAGCAATTGGGCGGACGAACCCTCGTGCTGACCACGACGCTCAAAGCTTTGCGCACGATTGGTGAGGTGCTCAAGGCGCGGTTTGCCGCATCCGGCAACGTGGAGGTGCTGGTGCAGGGCGAATGGCCCAAGCGGCGCCTGATGGAACGGTTTCGTGAGGGGACTGACCACGGGCAACCCGGCTGCGTGCTTGTGGCCTCGGCGACATTCTGGGAGGGGTTTGATGTGCCGGGCGACGCGCTGCAACTCGTCGTCATCGACAAGCTGCCGTTTCCGCCCCCCGGGGATCCATTGGTGGAGGCGCGCACCCAGCGCATCGAGCAATCGGGCGGAAAGGCATTCAAGTCGTATGCCCTGCCCGAAGCGGCCGTGGCACTCAAACAGGGGGCGGGGCGCCTGATCCGGCGTGAAACTGATCAGGGGATTCTGGTGGTGGGTGACACGCGCCTGGTCACCATGGGTTACGGCAAGCGCCTGCTGGCAGCGTTGCCGCCGATGCGGCGCCTTCAGGAACCGCAGGAATTTGACTCGGCGTTGCTGGCGCTTACCAGAACTTCCACCACGGGTCCGACTTCTCTTTGAGGCCGTTGCCGCGCAGGTAGGCGCTTTGGGGGTATGTGGTGTCCATCACGCGGCGAGCGTCGTCGCGCAGTTGCGTCATTCCCAGGGCGTCATAGGACTGCACCAGGATGTACAAGGCCTCTTCCAGCGCGGGCACGCCTTGGTAGTCGGCCACCGCCACTTGCGCTCGGCCGATGGCTGCCACATAGGCGCCACGCTGGAAGTAATAGCGCGCCACATGCACTTCGTACTGCGCCAGCGAATTCACGATGTACGTCATGCGCTGGCGCGCGTCCTGCGCATAGCGCGAATCGGGGAAACGGGTAGAGAGTTCGCTGAAGGACTCAAACGAATCCTTGGCGGCTTTCTGGTCACGCTCAGACAGATCCTGGCGCGAGATGAAAGAGAACAAGCCTAGGTTGTCGTTGAAGTTCACGAGCCCTTTGAGATACAGCGCGTAGTCCAGCGCGGGGCTCGCCGGGTGCAGCTTCATGAAGCGGTCGAGCGTGGCGATGGCCTGGGCCTTTTCACCGGCCTTGTAGTGGGAGTAGGCCTTGTCGATCTGCGCCTGCTGTGCAAGCGGCGTGCCGGCAGCACGGCCTTCGAGCTTTTCCAGCAGCGGAACCGCCTTGTCGTAGGCGCCGCTGTTCATTTCGTCCTTGGCTTCGGAGTGGATGCGGTTGGGGCTCCATCCCGCCGTTTTGTCTACAGTCGTATTGGAGCAGGCAGACAGCAGGCCAGCCACCAGCAGGGCGGAAACGAGGGGCAGTGGAGCACGCAGCATCATCGCAAGCAGCTTTCAGCAAAAGAGGAACAGGGGGCGCAGGGTATCCGGGCGGGCCCCGGGGGCCCAAGCGCCTAGGGCATCCCGGCGCGCGCAGCAGGGCATTGTACCGGGGGTGTATCTGTCAAGAGGTGTTTCAAGCCCCGCTTGCGCGTCGGGAGGGCTGCCGGCCTTTCTACAATGCTCCCATGTTTGTTCACCTGCGCCTGCACACCGAATTTTCCGTCGTCGACGGTACCAACCGGATCGATGAGGTGGCCAAGGCCGCCGCCAAGGATGGTCAACCCGCGCTGGCCATCACCGACCTCAACAACCTCTTTGGCGCCATCAAGTTCTACAAGGAGGCGCGAGGCAAGGGCGTAAAACCATTGCTGGGCGCCGAGATCAATGTCGCCTCGGAGTCCGGCGGGCCCGCGCGCATGGTGCTGCTGGTGCAGAACAAGCAGGGATATCTGAACCTGTGCGAACTGCTGGCGCGCGCGTGGACACGCAATGTGGTGAAGAACGTGCCCGTTTGCACCTGGGACTGGCTGCGTGAACTGGGCGAGGGCCTGATCGCCCTGGCCGGCGCCCAGGCAGGCCCGGTGGGGCAGGCCTTGATCAAGGGTGACGACGCTGGCGCGGCCAACGTGGCGCTGGAGCTGGCGGGGATTTTCCCCCACCGCTTTTACATGGAGATTCAGCGTGCGGGCCGTCCGGACGACGAGCCCCACGTGATTGCCGCCGTGCAGCTGGCGGCGCGCCTCAATCTGCCGGTGGTGGCCACGCACCCGGTCCAATTTGCGACCGCCGAAGATTACGAAGCCCACGAAGCGCGCATCTGTATTGCCGAAGGCGAGATTCTGGCCAACCAGCGCCGGGTGCGCAAGTTCACGCGCGAGCAGTATTTCAAGTCCAGTGCCGAGATGGAGGCCCTGTTTGCCGATGTGCCCACGGCGATCACGAACACGCTGGAGGTGGCCAAGCGCTGCAACCTGACCCTGGTGCTGGGCAAGCCGCAGCTGCCCGATTTTCCAACGCCCAACGGCATGCCGGCCGACGAATACTTTCGCTATGCGTCGTTTGAAGGGCTGGAAGCGCGCTTGAAGCACCTCTTCCCCGACGAGGCCAAGCGCGACAAGGAGCGCCCACGCTATGTGGAGCGCCTGGAGTTCGAGCTGGGCACCATCCTCAAGATGGGCTTTCCGGGCTACTTTCTCATCGTTGGGGACTTCATCCAGTGGGCCAAGGCCAACGGCTGCCCGGTGGGGCCGGGCCGGGGATCGGGTGCGGGCTCGCTGGTGGCCTACGCACTCAAGATCACCGACCTGGACCCGCTCGAATACAACCTGCTGTTTGAGCGTTTCCTGAACCCGGAGCGGGTATCGATGCCCGACTTCGACATCGACTTTTGCCAGTCCAACCGCGACCGCGTGATCGACTATGTCAAGGACAAGTACGGCAAGAACGCGGTGAGCCAGATCGCCACCTTCGGGACCATGGCGGCCAAGGCGGCCATCCGCGACGTGGGCCGTGTGATGGACATGAGCTACATGTTCTGCGATGGGATTTCCAAGCTCGTGCCCGGCAAGCCCGGCATGTCCTACACCCTGGCGTACCCCCCCGAGGTGAAGAAAGAAGGCGACAAGAACAACTACGCGCTGGAGCTTGAGCCCATGCTCTATGAGCGCGTGCGCAAGGAAGAAGACGTCAAGACCATCATCGAGATGGCGCAAAAACTCGAGGGCATGACCCGCAATATCGGCATGCATGCCGGGGGCGTGCTGATCGCGCCGGGCAAGCTCACCGATTTTTGCCCGCTGTACCAGCAGCCCGGCAGCGAGTCGGCTGTGAGCCAGTACGACAAGGACGATGTGGAAGCCATCGGCCTGGTGAAGTTCGACTTCTTGGGCCTGGCCACGCTCACGATCCTGGAGATCGCGCGCGAATTCATCATGAAGCGCCACAAGGGTCAGGAGAACTTCTCATACGAGAACATTCCGCTCGACGATGGGCCCACTTACCGGCTGTTTTCCGAAGGCAAGACCGAGGCGGTGTTCCAGTTTGAAAGCCGCGGCATGCAAGGCATGTTGAAAGAGGCACGCCCGAGCCGTCTGGAAGATTTGATCGCGCTGAATGCGCTGTACCGCCCCGGTCCCATGGACCTGATTCCCACCTTCGTGAACCGCAAGCACGGCAAGGAGCCGGTGGAGTATCCGCATCCGCTGGTGGAGCCTGTGCTGGCCGAAACCTACGGGATCATGGTCTACCAGGAGCAAGTGATGCAGACCGCCCAGGTGCTGGGCGGCTACAGCCTGGGCGGGGCCGACATGCTGCGCCGGGCCATGGGCAAGAAGAAGGCCGAGGAGATGGCCGAGCACCGCGAGATTTTCCGCAAGGGTGCTGCCGAGAAGGGCATTGGCCAGGAGAAGGCCGACGAAGTGTTCGACTTGATGGAGAAGTTCGCGGGGTACGGCTTCAACAAGTCGCACGCTGCCGCGTATTCTTTGCTCGCGTACCACACCGGCTGGCTGAAGGTGCACTACACGGCCGAGTTCTTCTGCGCCAACATGACCGTGGAAATGGACGACACCGACAAGCTCAAGGTGCTGTTCGAGGATGCGCAGAAGATGGGGCTCTCGTTTGAGCCGCCGGATGTCAACCGGGGCTTTTATCGGTTCGAGCCTGTCACCGACAAGATCATTCGTTATGGCTTGGGCGCCGTCAAAGGCGCAGGCCAGCAGGCAGTCGAAGCGATCATTGCCTCCCGCGAGGGGCGTGGCGAGGGCCCGCAAGGCTCCACCATCGGCCCGTTCAAGAGCCTATTCGATTTCTGCCTGCGTGTGGACAAGGCCCGCATGAACAAGCGGTCCGTGGAGGCCTTGATCAAGGCCGGCGCCTTCGACTCGATCAACATGAACCGCGCTGCGATGGTGGCATCCATCGACCGGGCTTTTGACTTTGCAGCCGCCACGCTGGCAAATGTCAACCAGGGCGGCCTGTTTGACATGATGGGCGACGACGCCCATGGCTCTAGCACGCAGGAGCCCGAACTGGTCGACGCGCTGCCCTGGGGCATCAAGGAGCGCCTCCTGCTTGAGAAGACTGCCGTAGGGTTCTACCTCTCTGGTCACCTTTTCGATGAGGTGGCGACCGAGGTGCGGCGTTTCGTGCGCACGTCGATCGACGAGTTGCTCGACAGCCGCGAACCTCAGGTGCTGGCCGGGATCATCAGCGACTTTCGCGTCATCAACGGCCAGCGTGGCAAGCTGGGCCTCTTCAAGCTCGAAGACAAATCTGGCGTGATTGAGGCGTCCGCCGACGAGGCGCTGCTCAATACCTACCGCAACCAGCTCAAGGAAGACGAATTTGTCGTCATGGTGGGGCGCTTGCAGCTCGACCATTTCAGCGGCGGCCTTCGGGTGAAGGTGCAACAGGTGTGGGACTTGGCCGGAGCGCGTTGCCGATTTGGCAAATACCTGCATGTGATCGTCGGCGAGAAAGGCCCGGACGTCCCACGCCTGGTGCGGGAATTTCCGCCCCGCCGAGAGGAGGTATTGGAGGGCGACCCCCTCACGCACGGCCTGCGTGTGCGCATGGGCGTGCGCTGCACCGCCGAGGGGGCTGCCGCCGTAGCGGAACTGCAACTCGGCGAAAGCGCGCGTTTCTACCCCACCGACGCTGCGCTGGCGGCCTGGACGGCCCAGGTGGGCACCGGTTCGGCGACCGTGGTGTACGACCACGGGTGAGGCGATGGGGCATGGCCTTGAAAAAAACAGGATCAACGCCAGATTTCTCTCGCGGCAGTAGGTCGCGCGGATGGCTAGAATGAATTTCATGGCAACTAAACCACCTTCACCCCCCACCGCGCCGCCCGTGACACGGCCAGCGCGGGATGATGGCGGTTCGGTCGTGCTCGAAAGACGCACCCAAAAGACCCAGCCCCCCCAGATGTACCAGGTGGTCATGCTCAACGATGACTACACCCCCATGGAGTTCGTCATCGTGGTGTTGCAGGAGTTTTTCAGCAAGGACCGCGAACAAGCGACCCAGATCATGTTGAAGATCCATCTGGACGGCAAAGGCGTCTGCGGGGTTTATTCCCGCGACGTTGCTGCTACCAAGGTGGAACAAGTGCTTGACGCCGCCCTCAAGGCGGGCCACCCACTGCAATGTGTCAGTGAGCCTGTTGAATAACAGGTCTTTTGTCCCGATCTAAAGTTATCCCTTCCACGCAAGCACAAAGGAGTTCACATGATTGCCCAGGAACTGGAAGTCAGCTTGCACATGGCCTTCGTTGAGGCCCGCCAGCAGCGCCACGAGTTCATCACCGTGGAGCATCTGTTGCTTGCACTGCTCGATAACCCCAGCGCAGCGGAGGTGCTGCGCGCTTGTTCGGCCAACATCGATGATCTGCGGTCATCGCTGTCGAATTTCATCAAAGACAACACGCCCCAGGTGGCCGGCACTGACGAGGTGGACACGCAACCCACGCTGGGCTTCCAGCGTGTGATCCAGCGCGCCATCATGCATGTGCAGTCCACTGGCAACGGCAAGAAGGAAGTCACCGGCGCCAACGTGCTCGTGGCGATCTTTGGCGAGAAGGATTCGCACGCCGTGTACTACCTGCACCAGCAGGGCGTGACGCGCCTGGACGTGGTCAACTTCATCGCCCACGGCATCAAGAAGGGCGAGCCGCCAGAGCCTGCCAAGGCCGAGAACCAGGCTGAAAGCGAAGAGGGCGGTGGCGGCGAGCGCAGCGAAAAGGCGTCGCCGCTGGAGCAGTTCACCCAGAACCTGAACCAGGCCGCCAAGGAAGGCAAGATCGATCCGCTGATCGGTCGCCATTATGAGGTGGAGCGCACGATCCAGATCCTGTGCCGCCGCCGCAAGAACAACCCGCTGCTGGTGGGTGAAGCTGGCGTGGGCAAGACCGCCATCGCCGAGGGCCTGGCCTGGCGCATCACCCAGAATGACGTGCCCGAGATCCTGGCCGAGGCTGTGGTGTATTCGCTCGACATGGGCGCACTGCTGGCAGGCACCAAGTACCGCGGTGATTTCGAGCAGCGCCTCAAAGGCGTGCTCAAGTCGCTCAAGGACAAGCCCAACGCCGTGTTGTTCATTGACGAGATCCACACCCTGATCGGTGCGGGTGCAGCGTCAGGCGGCACGCTGGATGCCTCCAACCTGCTCAAGCCGGCGCTCTCCAGTGGCCAGCTCAAGTGCATTGGCGCGACCACCTTTACAGAATACCGAGGCATCTTCGAAAAGGACGCCGCGCTGTCACGCCGCTTCCAGAAGGTGGATGTGGTCGAGCCGACCGTGCAGGAAACCATCGACATCCTGAAGGGCCTGAAGACGCGCTTCGAAGAGCACCACAGCGTGAAGTACGCGGCGGCCGCCCTGCAAGCCGCTGCCGAACTGAGCGCCAAATACATCAACGACCGCCACCTGCCCGACAAGGCGATTGACGTGATTGATGAAGCCGGTGCTGCCCAGCGCATCATGGTGCCGAGCAAGCGCAAGAAGACCATCGGCAAGGCCGAGATCGAAGAAATCGTGGCCAAGATTGCCCGCATTCCGCCGGCCAATGTGTCCAACGACGACCGCGGCAAGCTGCAGACCCTGGAACGCGACTTGAAGAGCGTGGTGTTCGGCCAGGACAAAGCCCTGGAAGTGCTCGCCAGCGCTGTCAAGATGGCGCGCTCGGGCCTGGGCAAGGGCGACAAGCCGATCGGCTCGTTCCTGTTCAGCGGCCCCACGGGCGTGGGCAAGACCGAGGCCGCCAAGCAACTGGCCTACATCATGGGCATCGAGCTCCTGCGCTTCGACATGTCGGAGTACATGGAACGCCATGCCGTGAGCCGCCTGATTGGCGCGCCTCCGGGCTACGTCGGTTTCGACCAGGGTGGTCTGCTGACCGAAGCCATCACGAAGAAGCCACACGCGGTGTTGCTGCTCGACGAAATCGAGAAGGCGCACCCGGACATCTTCAACGTGCTGCTGCAGGTCATGGACCATGGCACGCTGACGGACAACAACGGCCGCAAGGCCGACTTCCGCAATGTGCTCATCATCATGACCACGAACGCCGGCGCCGAGACCATGAACAAGGCGACCATTGGCTTCACCAACCCGCGGCAAGCGGGCGACGAAATGGGCGACATCAAGCGCCTGTTCACGCCCGAGTTCCGCAACCGGCTGGATGCCATCGTCAACTTCAAGGCGCTCGACGAGCAGATCATCCTGCGCGTGGTGGACAAGTTCCTGCTGCAGCTGGAGACGCAACTGGCCGAGAAGAAGGTGGAAGTCACCTTCACCGACACGCTGCGCAAGCACTTGGCCAAGAAGGGCTTCGATCCGCTGATGGGTGCGCGTCCGATGCAGCGCCTGATACAGGACACCATTCGCCGTGCGCTGGCCGACGAGCTGCTGTTCGGGCGTCTCACCGAAGGCGGCCGCCTCACGGTGGACATCGAGATCAAGACCGACGACAAGGGCGTGGAAACGCCCGACGTACTGCTCGACATCCAGCCGCTGCCTAAGAAGGAGCGTTCGGCGAAGTCGGAACCCGCCGAGCCGGAAGAAGCCACGGCCGACTAAGCCCTTTCCTATCGGTGTCGGGGCTCGCACGCCCCCGCCGTCGGCATCTGCAGTGCTTGCTCTGCACACCAAGCCAGCCCATCGCACCGATGGCTGGCTTTTCTTTTGCTGGCCGAGGGAGTCAGCGAAATAACGCGTCTGTCAGCCAACGGCTTCAATGCTGGACAGCGATCGTCGCAAGCTGCTCTACGGCAAACCCTGAATTTGCGGTGAACCCGGCCATGGGCGGTGCCGCAGCGTTTTTAGTGCCATTCCGGCTGCTATGTTCGATGCACAGGCGGCAACGCGCTCGCACCATGCGGCGTAGAGGCCGCTCTTCATCAGCATCACAAGGAGTTCTGCGCATGATTACGACCGACCCCACCATGACCAACCTTTTCCTGCAACTGGGGCTCGACGCCGGCGAGCAGGACATCGCACAGTTCATCAAAAGCCATCAACTGCCGACAGACGTGACTTTGGGACAGGCCCCGTTCTGGAGCGATTCGCAACGCCAGTTTTTGGTCGAGCAACTGAAGGCCGACGCTCTTTGGGCGATGGTGGTGGACCAGCTCAACCAGGCGCTTCATTCCGACGCGGTGGAGCTCGGCGCGGGGCTTGAACAGGTATAGCCCAGCTGCGTGCCCAGCGGTGACCCACTCACCGGGCGGGCGCCACAGAGGTCATTGGCGCAACGCCGCCGCCGCGCAAGCGGTCGAGCAAATCCAGGGTGGCGTAGCCGTCCGCCACCAATCCCTCGCTCTGCTGATAGCGCCGCAGGCCGGCCCGGGTCGCCGGGCCCTGCACGCCGTCAGGCGTACCCGTATCAAAGCCCCGCGCGTTCAGCGCGGTTTGCAAGGCCTGAACCTGGTCCCGCGACAACGGCTGGAGGTCGCGCGGCCAGGGGGCCGCAATAGTGGCTCCGCCTTCGATTTGTTGCGAGAGCTGCGCGACGCCCAGCGCGTAGGTCACAGCGTTGTTGTAGCGCAGCAGGGTGCGAAAGTTGTGCCCCACCAAAAACGCCGGTCCCCGGGCGCCCGCGGGCGTGAGGATCGAGGCGTTGTCGAGCGCCGGCAGTGCCTGACCACCCACCGTCAACACGCCTTCGGCGGCCCACTGCGCCGAGCTTTGGCGCACCGTGAGTTCGGTGCGCGCGTAGTCAAACGACGCTGGCAACTGGACTTCTACGCCCCAGGCTTCGCCGCGCCGCCAGCCTTCACCCGCCAAAAACGCGGCAGTGGACGCTGCGACATCGGGAACACTGCCCCAGATGTCGCGGTGGCCGTCGCCGTCGGCGTCGACCGCGTGTCGCAAAAATACGGACGGCAAGAACTGCGTGTGCCCCATGGCCCCTGCCCACGATCCGACCATGCGGTCGGCGGCAATGTCGCCCTGGTCGATGATGCGCAAGGCGGCCAGCAATTCGTTCTGCGCCCACGCGCGGCGCCGGCCCTCATACGCCAGTGTGGCCAGCGCATCCACCGTGCGGAAGGTGCCGAAATTGCTGCCGTAGTTGCTTTCCATGCCCCAGATGGCGGTGATCACTGCGGCGGGCACGCCGTAGCGGGCTGATGCGGCCTGGAGCGCCACCGCATGCTCAGCCAGCTTGCCTTGGCCCTGCGCAATGCGCTGCGGTGACACGGCGCTGTCGAGGTAAGCCCACGGCGTGCGCGTGAACTCTGGCTGGGCGCGGTCGAGCTCTACTACGCGGGGCTGCCACTGCGCGTTGGCCAGCACGTTGCGCACGGTGTCGGGCCTGATTCCGGCTTGCAGGGCTTGCGCCTGGAAGGCGGTTCTCCAGCTGGCAAAGCCTGCGGCGTGGTCTGCGTCGGTGGCGGGAGCAGGCGGCGCAGCCACGGCGTTTGGGCCAGAGGTCACGGTCGGCGCCGCGGCAGGCGCAGGGAGCTGCGGGGCGGGCAGGGGGCTCGTCGATGCGCGCGGTGCGCTAGGCAACGGCGCCGGGGCCGATGGTTTGTCCGCCGGGGCGGCGGCGCAGGCGGCCAAAACGGCGGTTGCGACCAGCAGCGTGACCCGCGGGGCGGGCATGGCAAGCATCGAAGGTTGCGCAGAGGCCGACAGCGAACGGGGCAGGCGCACGGGGGAGATAGAAGTAATACGGGGCATGGGCCATTGTCCCGCGCTACCGCGTCAGCGCTGCCCGTACAGGTGTATCACTGCGTGAAGCAGGTGCTGGAAGGCTTTACTACTATTTTGATAGCTGCTAGCGCTTGATGAGCAAGCGCTAGAGCCCAAAAAGACCATAAATCAGGGTACATTTGGCCCTTCCCACCCCTCCCGCTTCTTGTTGCCGATTGCCCTTAGCCCATGGCCCACACCTTCCTCTGGCACGACTACGAAACCTTTGGCGCCAACACGCGGCGTGACCGGCCCGCGCAGTTCGCGGCCATCCGCACCGATGCGGAGCTGAACGAAATCGGCGAGCCGCTGATGCTCTACTGCCAGCCCGCCAACGACTACCTGCCGGACCCGGTGTCGTGCCTCATCACCGGCATCACGCCCCAGCTGTGCCTGGAAAAAGGCGTGCCCGAGCACCAGTTCGCCGCGCGCATCGAAGGCGAATTCGCCCAGCCCGGCACCATCGGCGTGGGCTACAACACCATTCGCTTTGACGACGAGATCACGCGCTTCATGTTCTGGCGCAACCTCATCGACCCGTATGCGCGCGAGTGGCAAAACCAGTGCGGTCGCTGGGACCTGCTGGACGTAGTGCGCATGACCTACGCGCTGCGGCCCGACGGCATCACCTGGCCCAAGAAGGAAGACGGCTCGCCGAGCTTCAAGCTGGAGCACCTGTCCAAGGCCAACGGACTGCTGCATGAGGCCGCGCACGATGCGCTTTCGGACGTGCGCGCCACCATCGCGCTGGCGCGGCTGATCCGCCAGCACAACCCCAAGCTTTTTGACTTTGCGCTGTCGCTGCACAAGAAGGACCGCGTGGCGACGGAGCTGCGCCTGCCGGCCACCGCCATCACGGCAAGGCCATTCCTGCATGTGTCGGGCATGTTCCCGGCCGAGCGTGGCTGCCTGGCGGTGATGTGGCCCCTGGCCAGCCACCCCACCAACAAGAACGAGCTCATCGCGTGGGATCTGTCGCAGGACCCGACGCCGCTGTCGACCATGGGCGTCGATGAAATCCGCCTGCGCATGTTCAGCAAGGCCGATGCGCTGCCCGAGGGCGTGTCGCGCCTGCCGGTCAAGACCATCCACCTCAACAAGTCACCCATGGTGGTGGGCAATGTGAACACGCTCACACCCGCTCTGGCGCAGCGCTGGGGCATCGATCTGGACCAGGCCGCCCAGCACGCCGAAGCAGCCCGCGGTATGCCCGACATGAGCGGCATTTGGCCCGCGGTGTTCGTGCGCCCGGCCGAGGCCGCACTTGATGTGGACCAGGACCTTTACGGCGGCTTCGTCGGCAACAACGACCGCCGCCTGCTCAACGACCTGCGCACCCAGAGCGGCGAAAAGCTGGCCAAGGCGCGGGCTGCGTTTGACGACCCGCGCCTGGCAGAGCTGCTCTGGCGCTACCGGGCACGCAATTTTCCGCAAACGCTGTCGGCCGAAGAAGCTGAGCGCTGGGAGGCGCATCGCGCCGCGTGCCTGTTCGATGGCGAGGGCGGCGCGCGGACGGTGGAGCAGCTCTTCACCGAGATCGATGAAATGTCGGAAACCGCCGACGACCGCGCGCAAGATATTTTGGGCGCCCTGTACGATTACGCCGACCACATCGCGCCTGAAAGGTAAGCCCCCTGAGCGCAAACGCCCGGAGTTGCCGCCAGAGGAGGCAACTCTTCGGAGCCGTCCAACCCTGCACTGGCAGGCTCGGAGCCGCGGCCCCTCCGCCCCTGAGGGGGGACGCACCCCGGTGGCCCGGCAAAGCCGGTTCCAAGGGGGCGCTGGCGATGACGGCGCGCCGGTTTCGAAGGGCCTGTGCTTGTTGCTGACAGAGATACCCGCAAACTTATATGACGACACCGCAGAACAACCGCTTCACCACACAAATCCTGCATGCTGACCGCCTGGGCGGCGCTGAGCATGGCGCGATCCACAAGGCCATCCACACCTCCGTGCAATACGGCTACGACAAGGTCGAGGACCTGATCGCCGTGTTCCAGGGCACGAGCAAGGGTGGCTTCAACTATGCGCGCCAGGGCACGCCCACCACCGCGGCGCTGGAAGCCAAGCTCACGCAGATGGAGCAGGGGCAGGGGACCATCGTGTTTTCCACGGGCATGGCGGCGGTGTGTGCGGTGTTCCTCACGCTGCTGAAGGCGGGCGACCACCTGGTGGCCAGCCAATTTGTGTTTGGCAATACCAACAGCGTACTCGGCACGCTGGCGGACCTGGGCATCGAAGTGAGCGTGGTGGACGCCACCGACAGCGCCAAGGTCGCGGCGGCTTTGCGTCCCAATACCCGGATGGTGTTTGTCGAAACCATTGCCAACCCCGGCACGCAGATCCCCGACCTGGACGGCATCGGTGCGCTCTGCCGCCAGCATGGCCTGCTGTACGTGGTGGACAACACCGTGGCCTCGCCCTATCTGTTTCGCCCGGTCACGGTCGGTGCCGGCCTGGTGGTCAATTCGCTGACCAAGAGCATTGGCGGCCATGGCGATGCGCTGGGCGGGGCTATTACCGACACCGGCTTGTTCGACTGGTCGGCCTATCCCAACATCTTTGCCAATTACCGCAAGGGCGATGCCAAGGGCTGGGGCTTGCAGCAGCTGCGCAAGAAGGGGCTGCGCGACATGGGCGGCACGCTGTCATCGCACGCTGCGCACCAACTGGCCTTGGGCGCCGAGACCCTGGCCCTGCGCATGGACCGCACCAGCGCCACGGCACTGGCCCTGGCCCAGTGGCTCGAGCAACAACCTGCGGTCTCGCGCGTGCTGTACCCCGGCCTGCCTTCGCACCCGCAACATGCTTTTGCGGGCAAGCATTTCAAGTCGGGCTCCTGGCTGCTGTCGTTCGAGCTGCATGACCCGGCGCAGTGCCTGCCGCTGTGCAACCGCCTGCAGCTGCCCATCAAGGCCACGGGCCTTGCGGACACGCGCACGCTGATCATCCCGGTGGCGCACACGATCTTCTGGGAGGCCGGCCCGGCCGTGCGCGCCACGATGGACATCGGCGACAGCATGGTCCGCGTGTCGGTGGGTCTCGAGGATCCCGAGGACCTGCTCGCCGACTTCGAGCAGGCTCTGGCAGGCTGCTGAAGCCCCACTCCACCCCCGCCGTCGCACCAAACATGGCCACCACCCCTTCGGCACTGCCCGCCAGCATTGGCAAGTACCGCATCGAACGCGAACTGGGGCGGGGCGCCAGCGGCATCGTGTTTCTGGGGCTCGACGGCTTTCGGGGCCGCAAGGTGGCCATCAAGCAGACCCACGCGCACCTGCTGAAAATCCCGGACCAGGCCGAACGCTACCGCAAGCTGCTGCGCAACGAAGCGGCTTTGTCGGGCCGACTGCGGCACCCCAACATCGTGCGGCTGCTCGATGCCGACGAAGAGGCGCTGCCGCCGTACCTGGTGCTCGAGTACGTGGACGGCCAGCCCCTGTCGGCCTACGCCACGCCCGATGCCTTGCTGCCCGTGCCGCAGGTGCTGGACATTGCCTTCAAGTGCTGCAACGCGCTGGAGTACGCCTACCGCGAAGGTCTGGTGCACCGGGACATCAAACCTGCCAACCTGATGCTGGCGCAGGGGGGCGACGTGAAGCTCACCGACTTTGGCGCGGCGCTGTCGCTGCGCAGCGATGCCACGCAGCTGTCGGGCTTGGTGGGCTCGCCGTCGTACATGTCGCCCGAACAGGTGCGCGAGCAGGACCTCACCCACCACAGCGACATGTTCTCGCTGGCGGTGGTGGTGTACGAGCTGCTCACGGGCCGCCGGCCGTTTGACGGCGACACCGACTTCGCCACGCTCTACAAGATCAGCAACGAAGCCCCCACGCCGCCCAGCCTGCTGCGCGCCGCGCTGCCAAAACACGTGGACGACGTCCTGCTGCGCGCCATGGCCAAGCAGCCCGCGGATCGTTTTGCCACCTGGCAGGATTTTGCGCAGGCGCTGCTGGCTGCCCACCAGGGGCTGCCGCGCCAGCGCTCGCAAGACACCGAGGCCGAGCGGTTTGCACGCCTGCGCGCCCTCCCGTTTTTTGCGGACTTTCACGATGTGGCGCTGTGGGAGCTGATGCGCCTGGGCAACTGGCGGCGGCTGGAGCAGGGCACCGTGCTCATGCGCGAGAACACGCCCGGCGATTCGTTCTGCATCCTCATCGAAGGCCAGGTGGCCGTGAGCCGCCAGGGCTGGAACCTGAGCACCCTGGGCCCGGGCGTGACCTTGGGTGAGATGACTTACCTGCGCCCCGACAACAAGATGCGCACCGCCACTGCCGTGGCCGAAACCGAGGTGCTGGTGCTCAAGGTGCGCAACCCCGCGCTGCGCGAGGCCTCGGAAGACCTGCAGTCCCGCTTCGACAAGGCTTTCATCAAGCTGCTGGTGGGGCGGCTGATTGCCACCAACGAACAACTGGCGGAGTGGGAGCTGGTGGCTGCGCCGTCCGGCCCGCCGGGCTGACAAGCCGCGCCATGCGCCGCGCGGCCGCGTGGGTTCAGCGGGGCACTGTCTCCAGAAACACCTGGTCGATGGGGGCAGGCCGCCCCAATGCATACCCCTGCGCGTAGTGCACGCCCAGCCCGGTCAGCAGATCCACGATGGCTGCGCTTTCAGCAAATTCCGCCACGGTCTTCTTGCCCATGAGGCAGCCGATCTCGTGGATGGACTTCACCATGGCAAAACTCACCGGGTCGTCGGCCATGCGCCGCACGAACTGGCCGTCGATCTTGAGCGTGTCCACCGCCAGTTCGCGCAGGTAGGCGTAGGAGGCCAGGCCGCTGCCGAAATCGTCCAGGGCAAACTGGCAACCACGGGCCCGCAGCGCGTGAAGGAATCGGTTGGCCGCGGCCAGGTCGCCCATGGCCGCGGTCTCGGTGATTTCAAAACACAGCCGGTCGCAGCGCACCGGCGTCTCGTCAATGGCCTGCAGCACCTGGCTCAAGAAAGCTGCATCGCCCACGGACTGCCCCGACAGGTTGATGCAGCACAACTCCACATGCTCCTGGTGCTCGACCATCCAGGCCAGGGTCTTGCGGATCACCCAGCGGTCCACCCGGGCGGCGAGGTGGTAGCGCTCTACCGCCGGCATGAACTCGCTGGGCAAAGCCAGGGTGCCATCGGCGGTGCGCATCCGCAGGAGCACCTCGCAGTGCAGGCGCGGCGGCGGTTCGACGTCTGCGGCAACGCCCAGGCGCACGATGGGCTGGCAGAACAGCTCGAAGCGGTCGTTCTGGAGCGCGTACTCAATCCGGCTCACCCATTCCATCACCCCGTAACGCTGCGCCAGTGCGGGGTCGTTCTCGGCATAAACATGGATGCGGTTGCGGCCGCCGTCCTTGGCCACGTAGCAGGCACTGTCGGCGGCCTGCAGCACCGCGCCCACGCTTTCGGTGGACGCGTCCAGCATCACGGCGCCCACGCTCACGCTCACGCTGAAAACATGGTCGCGCCACAAAAATCGGAATGCGGCCAGGCCCTGCTGCAGGCGCTCCGCCACCTGCATGGCCTGGGGCAGGTCCCGCTGCCACAGCAGGATGCCGAACTCGTCGCCGCCCAATCGGCACAGCAGGTCTTGCGGCTCCAGGTGCGCCAGGAACAAGCGCGAGATTTGCCGCAGCAACTCGTCGCCCGCGGCGTGTCCGCAGGTGTCGTTGATGACCTTGAAGTTGTCCAGGTCCAGGTAACACACGCAGTGGTGCGCGCTGGAACCGCGCGTGGCGGTGAACGCCTGGCCCAGCAGATGTTCGAACGCGCGGCGGTTGCCCAGGCTGGTCAGCGTGTCGTGCAGGGCCTGAAACTCCATCTCGCGGCTCAACCGGCTCGCCTCGGTCACGTCGCGGAATACCAGCACCACGCCATCGGCTTCGCCGCCCGGGCGCAGCAGCGGCGATGCCGACAAATCCATCAACAGCGGCGTACCTGTGCGCGGTGTGGCGCGCAGCTTGGCGTGCAGCTGCGTGCTGCCCTGGGCCAGCGCACGGCCCACCAAGTCAGGGGCGGTCTGGCTGCCGGGCTCGGCCGCGAGGCCCAGCACGTCCTGGTGCCTGCAACCGGTGGCTGCGGCCAGGGGCCAGCCGGTCAGGGCTTGCGCGGCGGGGTTGAGATAGCGCACCAGGCCGTCGGCGTCCGTCGTCACCACCGCATCGCTGATCGAATGCAGGGTGACTTGCAGGCGTTCTTTTTCCTGCATCAGCGCCTCTTCGGCCTCGCGCCGCGCGGTCATGAAGCGCACCCGGTCCAGCGCCACGGCCAGGTGGCCGGCCGTGGCCTGCATCAGCTCCATCTGCCAAGGCTTCGGGGGCCGCACGCCTTCCTCGTCGCCATAGGTGCCCATCCCCAGCGCGCCCAGCCGCTGCTCGGCCATGATGAGCGGCACGTTGATGATGGTGCGGTTTTGCAGCGCAGCGACCACGGCCTTGTTGGTGCGCGGATCGGTGCGTGCGTCTTCGACCACCACCACGTGGGTGGCCTCCATGATTTCTTCGAGCAGCACGTCGCCACGGATCGGGATCTTCATCGTCTGCAACTGGCGGCTGATGGCGCCTGCATGCCCAGCCGTGGCGTGGGTGAGAAAGTCGAGCGAATCGGAGTCTCTATCGAACAGCGCCAGCCAGACGTTCGGATAGTCGAACACGGCCTCGCCCATGGGCGTGACGGCGTCCAGCACGTCCGACAGCGTCCACGCGCGCTCCAGCCGCTTGCACAGCTGCAACAGCGCCTGGGAATGCGTGGGCTCCGGGATGTCTCCCGTGGCGGGCGTATCGAAGATCAGGGTCATGCGGTGTGTTCGGGAGCGCGGGTAACGCGCAGAGCACGAAGGGTGGAGGGAGTTGCCTGCACAACAGGCAACACGAAGAACCCCGGATCTGTCCTACGTCTTGACCCAGGTCAGCATAGATACAGCGTGGCGGCCCCGCATGGTGGAAACCACCAATTGGCGCGTTGCGCCGGGAGCTTGCCAGGACCACATCACGGCTTCCCCGGCGACAGCCCAAATGCGCAGCCTTCGTTTCCGGTCCTGCCGCTGGTTTTAGCGCTTCCCCAACCGGCGTTCGAAGGGTCGAAACAAGCACTCAGGGTAGGGGGGCGGGTCCCCGGCTGGACAATTCAAATGAGAATAAATATCATTTACTGGCCTGAGTACGTCACATCCGTCCACCGCAAAGGGCTTTCCACAGGAGCAATGCCAATGGATTCGAGCCTTTCCCCCACCGCCGCCACCTTGCTGACGCCCAGCGGCGCAGTCGTGCGCGCGCCGCATCGGGCGGGCGCCGCAGTGGCTGGCATGGGTAACGAACCGTCTGGTCCGATCCATGAGGAAGCGGTCTTACCCGAAATGTCAGTTGGTGCCCAGGGCGTTGCTCACGGCGTGGCGAGTCTGCCCGGCGCACTTCGGCTTACGCAGGTTTCGTTTCGCCGTCCCTTGCCGCGCAGGCTCCTCGGGTGGGCCATCGTGCTGCTGGGCATCGTCGCGGCCGGGGCACAGGCATGGGCTTGGATTGCCGGCCAGCCCGCAGTGCTGGGCGCGCTCTGGGGCGGGTTGGCGGCGGCACTGGCCACCGCGCTCGGCACGGTGCCCGTGTTGCTGTCGCAGCGCCTGTCTGAGCGCACGCAGGACACGCTGTTCGGCTTTGGCGCGGGCGTGATGCTCGCGGCCTGCTCGTTCTCGCTGATCATTCCCGGCCTTTCTGCAGCACGCGCCAGCGGCGCCGGTGCCTGGGCGGCGGGTGGCACATTGGGCGCGGCGATCCTGCTGGGCGCGCTGGCGCTTCTGGCGATGGAGCGGCTGCTGCCGCACGAGCATTTCATCAAGGGCGTGGAGGGCGGGCAGACTTCGCGCACGCTGCGGCGCACCTGGCTTTTTGTGTTTGCGATCGGGCTGCACAACCTGCCTGAGGGCCTGGCGATCGGCGTGGCCTATGCGGGCGGCGACGCCTTGCGCGCGAGCGCCCTGACCACCGGTATCGCGATCCAGGACGTGCCCGAAGGCCTGGTGGTGGCCGTGGCGCTGCTGGCTGCAGGGTACCGGCGCGCGCTGGCCGTAGGGCTGGGCATGGCGTCTGGGCTGGTAGAGCCCGTGGGGGCCGTGCTGGGCGCAGCCGTGGTCAGCTATTCAGCCAGCCTGCTGCCCTGGGGCCTGGGTTTTGCGGCCGGGGCCATGCTGTTCGTGATCAGCCACGAAATCATCCCCGAGTCGCACCGCAAGGGCCACGAGGCTTGGGCCACCGGCGGGCTGATGGTGGGGTTTGTGATCATGATGCTGCTGGACACGGCCTTGGGGTGACCACTCGGCCTCACCTGGGCCGCACCCGTGCAGTGTGAGGACGCCGTTCTGTGATGGCCTGCAGATGCTGTACATGCCTGGGTTTCGGGGAGGCCCTGCTCACGAGCGCCGGAAGCAATTTCAAGCAGTTTGCTATAAAAATATTAGCTACATGTGATTGATGAATAAGCGCTAGAGCCCTTTTTGACTTGATTTTCTGAGGCATAGGCACTCAAAGCGCGGTTCAGCGCTGCCCCAGGTTCGTGCCCCATTGCTCCAGCTGTGCCGCCCGCGCAGTGTTCAGCGCCTCCACGCAGAGCAGCTGCCGCATCTGGAGGGCAGCGCCGATCGCGCCGCCGCCCAGCGCATTGTTCAGTTCGCACTGCGCAGCGCGGTATCTGGCAAACGCCCGGTCCGCGGCGACCAGGCTGCGCTTGGCGGCGGCTTGGTACCGGGCGTCCTCGTACCAAGCTGCGATGGCCACCACCAGCACCTGGTGCGATTGCGCCAGCTTGACCTCGCTGGCCGCCGCCGCTGTGCGCAGGCAGGTGAGCCGGCCGGCCTGGGAGTAGGCATCGCAATCGGTGGTGGTCGAGGCCGTGGCACGGGCGTCGGCAGCCAAGGCGAGCGCCGCCCAGATCGCCATGGCGCAAATTTTTCGGTACCGGTGCAGTAAGGGCTGGGCGTGCATGTCGCTGGCTTTTGTTGAGATGGAAAACGGTGTTGGATGAGGCGGCGTCTTGTGGGTGCGCCAGAGCGCCGGTGAGGCGTGCGTTTGGTGGGCGAAGACCTGTCCAGTATCTGGTGGCTCTGCTCCCGCGCCGCAGCGCCCGTCGGCAGTCACCCAAAGAACCAGTAGCACACGCCAATCGCCGCCACCACGCCCGCCAGCTCCGCCAGCAGCGCGCAGCTCACCGCGTGCCGGGTGCGCTGAATGCCCACGGCGCCAAAGTACACCGCCAGCACGTAGAAGGTGGTCTCGGTGCTCCCCTGGATGATGGCCGCAGCCAGGGCGGCAAAGCTGTCCACGCCGTGGGTCTGCATGGTCTCGATCAGCATCGCGCGGGCCGCGCTGCCCGAAAACGGCTTGACAAGCGCGGTCGGCAACGCATCCACAAAGCGGGTGTCTGCGCCCAGGGCTTCCACACACCAGCGGATACCGCCAAGCACATAGCCGAGCGCGCCCGAGGCACGGAACACGCCCACCGCGCAGAGCATGGCCACCAGGTAGGGCAGCAGGCCCTTGGCCACGTCAAAGCCTTCGCGAGCGCCTTCGATGAAGGCCTCGTACACAGCCACCTTGCGCCAGGCGCCGATCACCACAAATGCGACGATCAACCCAAACAGCGTGAGGTTGCCCAGCAGGGACGACAGCTGGGCCAGCGCAGCCCCGCTGAGCGTGGCCAGCAGCGCCATGAAGCCCCCCAGCACCAGCGCCGCAGGCACCAAATAGGCCAGCACCACGGGGCTCCACAACGGCAGTCGCTGCACCACCGCCACGCTCACCAGCCCGACCAGCGTGGACGCCGACGTGGCCAGCAGGATGGGCAGGAACACCAGCGTCGGGTCCGCCGCGCCCTGCTGCATGCGGTACATGAAGATGGTGACAGGCAGCAGCGTGAGCGACGAGGCGTTGAGCACCAAAAACAGGATCTGCGCGTTGGTGGCGGTCTCGGGCTCGGGGTTCAGCTCCTGCAGCGCCTTCATGGCCTTGAGTCCCATCGGGGTGGCCGCGTTGTCGAGCCCGAGGGCATTGGCGGCAAAGTTCAGTGTCATCAGGCCCAGGGCAGGATGGCCGCGGGGCACGCCTGGCATCAACTTGGTAAAGAGCGGCGCCAGCCACCGCGCCAGGGCGTCAACGATCCCGGCTTTTTCGGCGATGCGTAAAAACCCGAGCCACAGCGTGAGCGTGCCGAAGAGGAGCATCATCACCTCGACTGACAGCTTGGCCATGGCGAACAGGGCCTCGACCATCGCGGCAAAGATCTGCACGTTGCCGCCCACCAGCCATTGCGCCAGCGCGGCCACGGCCGCGGTCAGAAAAAAACCCAGCCACAGGGTATTGAGCATCAGGAGTTCGCCAGGGCAAGGGGTGGATCGGTCGCTTGGGATGAGCTGCGGACTTTGAATCCGCTGACTACTGGCTGCGAGGTTACCTTTCCTTGTCCGGGGCAGGGTCTGCTGGCGTGGCTGGCAGGCAACGGTGGCCGCAGTGGTACCCTATAGGGTTCGGTTCAGTTCACCGCAGGGGCATCCAGAGGGTCGTTTTCCTGTGGTGAGCGGTGAGCCACCCCGTCTCAGGCGCCCCGGCGCGCCGCAACAACTCCAAGGGAAAGAGATCCATCATGGGCGCACAGTGGAAGGCAAAGGGCAAGGCGTTGGTCGCCGACGCCAAGGGCAAGCTGTTTGGCAAGCTGGTCAAGGAAATCACCGTGGCCGCACGCGGCGGTGCCGATCCGGCCAGCAACTCCCGGCTGCGCCTGGTGGTCGAGCAGGCCCGCAAGGCGTCGATGCCCAAGGACACGCTGGAGCGCGCCATCAAGAAGGGCTCTGGCACCGGGGCTGATGCCGTCCACTACGAACATGTGATCTACGAGGGTTTTGCGCCCCACCAAGTGGCCGTGATGGTCGAATGCCTGACCGACAACGTCAACCGCACCGCGCCCGAAATGCGCGTGCTGTTCCGCAAGGGCCAGCTGGGCACCTCGGGCTCGGTGGCCTGGGACTTCAACCACGTGGGCATGATCGAAGCCGAGCCCACCCATGGCAATGCCGACCCGGAGCTGGCCGCCATCGAAGCCGGCGCGCAGGATTTTGAAGCCGGCGACGAGGAAGGCACCACCACCTTCTGGACTGACCCGACCGATCTGGACCTGGTGAGCCGCGCGCTGCCAGCCCAGGGTTTTACGGTGCTGTCGGCCAAGCTCGGCTACAAGCCCAAGAACCCCGTCAACCCCGCCAACCTGACTGCCGAGCAGCTCGAAGAGGTCGAGGCCTTCCTGGCGGCCATCGACGCCAATGACGACGTGCAGAACGTGTTTGTGAGCCTGGGCAGTTGAAGACGACCCGCAACCGGGGGTACCGGCCTGCTGAGTGCCCGCCTGATTTGTGCGTGCAACCTTCGCGCATGCCGTTGCAGCCTTCGCACTTTTTATGACTGCAGACCACTACGCGGCCCTCGGGCTGGCGCCCAACGCATCGCTGGCCGACATCAAGAAGGCCTTTCGGCAGAAAGCGTCGTTCTACCACCCGGACCGCAACGACGCACCGGATGCTGCGCAGCGCTTTCAGGCCGTGCAAAAGGCCTACGAGGTGCTGTCGGATGACACCGCACGCCAGGCCTACGACGACAACCGCCGCCGCAACTTGCTCGACGACCCGCTGCAAACCGCGCAGGAAATCTGGCAGGCGTACGCCCACAACATTCTTTCTTCCTCTTCTGGCGTTCAGTGAAACTTTCTCCCTACTTTTACGACCTGCGTTCGGCCTACCAAGCCGAGCTCGACGATCTGGTGTCCGACTCCGAAGGCAAGGACGTGCTGCGCAAGCGGCTCGCCGAAAAGCGCAACGAAATCGGCTTTTTGGTGCAGATGCTGGAGATGGCGCCTGAAATGGTGGCTGTGGTCTTTCACCAGGGGTTCCGTTTTGCCAAGCCCGCCGCGGTGGAGCGCTTCTTGGGCCTGCCCCAGGAGGAGTTGCCCGACTGGCACAGCCTGACCCAAGCCGTGACGCTCGAGCCCTGGGCCCAGAGCCTGGCGCAAGCCGTGCTGCGCGAGCCGCAGGGCGCGCGTTTCCTGGTGGTGGCCGCAGGGCTTGAGTACCTGCACCAGCACGCCCGCATGGCACCGGCTGCGCATGCTGAAGGGGCCGATGGTGACCAGGACGAAGACGCGGCAGATGCGGCCGAGCACGACGACGACTTCAACGCGCTGAGCGCCGACGACGCAGCGGACCCACAAAACAGCCGCACCCGGGATGAAGCGAGTTCCAACTGGTTGGCGGACGTAGGGTTCGACCGGAAGGACTAGCCCCCCTGAGGCGCTTTCGCGCCATCCCCCCCGAGGGGGGACGCCTCCGGTGGACCGGCGAAGCCGGATCCACGGTGGCACCGGCGATGAACCCGCGCCGGTTTTGACCGCCTTCGGGAAGCGACGAGAGATTTTGCAAAGACCCGAGAGATGACCATGAGCAACGACAGCAATAACACCCACCTCGCCCTCATCACCAAGACCACCAGCCTGATCGCGGCGGGCGACATCGTGGGTGCGGAGTCGGCGCTGGCTGAGCTGGCCGATACCGAGGGCGACCGCGCGCTGATGGTGGTGCTCGACCAGCTCGCGCCCAAGGACATCCTGGCCGTGATGCGTGAGTACGACGAGTCCAAGGCCTCGGTGGTGAACATGCTCGTCACGCCCGAGCAGTTTGCGCGGGCGATGGTGCTGGAGAAACAATACAAGGACCTCACGCACACGCACCTGCGCAGCATGGTCAATGCGGTCATCTTCCGCGACGATGCCGACCCGGTGGAGTTCCTCACCGCCATTGGCGACCTGGAAGGCGGTGCCGAGGCGCTGGCCAACTACTTTGCCGAGAAGTGGAGCCGCATCGAGGCGTTTGCCCGCACCGGCACCTTCGACGCCGCCGAGGACTACGGCCTCACGCTGACCGATGATGAGCTGCTGGCATCGGGCTACGTGCAGCCCCGCGTCGACCAGGACGAAGTGGCCGACCGCGACTGGATGCAAATGGCCTGGCTGCTGCGCTACGAGTGCCGCGATTTGTTCATCGAGATGCTGCTGGTGCTGCGCGCCAAGGCCCGCGCCTACGACCTGGGGCTGGAGGAGGGCGACGAGCCGGCGGAAGAGGACGACGGCAAGTTCGAGACCAGCGACACCGACCGCGGCAAGGCCACGCCTGCGGCCCGGGCCTCTGATGAAGAATCTGCGATATAGAGGGCAACCCCCTGAGGCGCTTCGCGCCTCGGTGCCGCAGCCAGAGGCTGCGGCTCTTCGGGCACGTCCAAGCCTGCGCAGGCAGGCTTGGAGCCGCGGCCCTCAGCCCCTTCTCTCAAATTGCTGCGCAATTTGGGAAGGGGGACACCGCCAGCGCCGCGGGGCGGCCCTTGCGCGGCGGTCCTGGCATGGGGCGCGCCAGTTTCCATCAGCCGTGACGATGCACAGCGCGAGAAAACCTAAATGACAGTGCCTCATACACCACCCACCGATTTGCCTGCCGCACCCAGCGCGCTGCAACTCCACGACGCCCGCCCGTTCTTCGACAAAGCCCTGGCCTACGGCGTGTCGCACGGCATCGTCAGCGGGGACCGGCTGGCAGCCATCAACGCCGATGCCCCCAAAGGCATGGTGCAGATCGCCCGCTACTTCGGCAGCGAGTTCCTGCGGCCCGAGCTGGAGAAGGCGCGCGACCGCATGGTCAACCTGATCAGCCTGTACCTGCTGGAGACCACGGGCGGCGATCTGCACGAGGCTGCGGTGTCGCTGCGCGACCATTCGTTCCTGTCGCGCTCCAAGGGCGGCTCCGACATGCTCAAGCGGCTGATTGCCCTGCCCGAGAGCAGCAACTTCGGCATGGGCGGCTACGCCGATGCCGAAACCCCGCTGCTGGCCACGTGGTCGCTGCGCAGCCATGCGGATTACCGGGCCGAGCTGGCCCGGCGCACCTTGATTGCCCAGACCCTCGGTGCTGCCCAGTGGCTCGCCGAACAGTACGACCTTGACCCGGACGAGCTCGAGGCGGCCGGCGCCGACGCCGAAGCGGTGATTCGCACCGGCCTGCTGATGCAGGCTCTCGCGCCCAAATCGGCAGACCTGGACGAGTGGCCCAGCGCGGTGCGCTTCGAGAAGATCGTTGCCGCCTTGCGCAAGAAGAAGCTGCCTGCCCCCACGCAGCTGCGCCTGCCCCCCGGCCTGCCCGTCGATCTGCGTGAGGTGGTGCAGGCCCAATGCGCCGCAGTGCTGGCCGATCTGCCCAAGCTGGTCGAATCCGCCACACCGCTGCGCGGCTTGCTGCGGCCTACCAGCGCTTTTCGGGCGCGCTACTTTCTGCTGGACGACCCCCTGGCCGCCGTGGACGACTACCACCGCAGCCTCGATGATCTGGATGGCGACGACGAGCCGCCCCAGCCTGCCAGCAAGACCTGGACAAAAACAGTGCAGGGCAACGACGACGAGCATTCGCTGCTCACGCTGTTCCTGTGCCTGGCCGCGGGCGTGCCAAAGAAGACACTGCTGACCGAAAAGACTGCCGCCAGCCTGGTGCGCAAGGTCCGTAAATCAGGCTGGCAACCGCCGCTGGCCACTGAGTTCATTCAGAGCCATGCGCCTGCTGTCCACCAGCAGGACTACATCACCCTGTGGACGAGTTTTGTGCAGGACGCAGAGAAGACGCTGCTGAGCGACATGGACTACCAGATGCACGACGCCCTGGCGCTGCTGCGCCGGGAGTGCAACGTCACCGCCTGACCGCGCCCAGCGGCTCCCACAGCAGCGGCCGCAAGGCTTTGCACGCAGGCGCCGTCCGGCGCCCTGGATACCCGCTTGCCAACGCAACTGCCGCTGTGTCAGCCCGAGGTCATGCACTGGCGGTAACATCTTGCTGCAATTTCTTTGCGGAGTAGCCCGGCCTACCGGGCCCGCCTTTCACCCATCCGTCAGTCAGTACGTTGCCAGTGCACACCCCCACCCTCGTCATCGTCGCGGCCATTTTGTCGGCCTTGGTCACCACGGTGCTGTTTGCCGTCTGGTTTTTTAACCGCCGCATTCCAGGGCTGCGGTTGTGGACCTGGGCGTTCTTGGGAGGGGCGGTGCTCTGCGCCACGCTGTTGTTCCGGGCGCATTTGCCCGAGGTGGCTTCGGTGGTGCTCACGCAGACCGCCAACGCGCTGGCCGCCTACCTGTGCTGGCAGGGAAGCCGCGCGTACATGGGGCGCCCGCCGAGCCCGCATGGGTATGCCGCGGCGGTCCTGGCCGCAGTCCTTTGCATTGCGGTGTATTTCACTCTGGTGCAGCCCCACGCGGGCGCACGGTTTGCGCTGGCAGGCTGCGTGGCCGCCACCTGTTTTCTGCTCACGGCGCGCACGGTGGCCCGGGGCGGGTTTCGCAACATGCCAGCGCGCTACCTGTTTGCGGGCATGGTGGGTGTCCACGGGGTCTTCGTGCTGGTGCGGCCGCTGCTTTTTCGCCTGGCGGCTCCGTCTGATGCCGGGCTGCTGGTGCAGATATCGCAGTTCGTGCTGCTCGAGGCCACGGTGGCGCTGGTGATGATTGCGTTTGGCACCTTGATGCTGATCAACGAGTTCATCACTACCGAGCTGCGCCATCTGGCCGAGGTGGACCCGCTCACCAGCGTGTTCAACCGCCGTGCCTTCCTCGCCCTGCTCGACAAAGGCCTGGCCACCGCGCAGCACTCGCAGGCCGCGCTGCCGGTGCTGGTGATGGATCTGGACCATTTCAAGAAGATCAATGACACCTGGGGCCACCGCTCCGGCGACGATGCGCTGCGCCACTTCGTGATGCTGGCGCAGCGCTGCCTGCGCAAGGAGGATGTGATGGGCCGCCTGGGGGGCGAGGAGTTTGCGATCTTCCTGCCCAGCACCGACCGGCAGGGCGCGGGCGCAGTGGCAGAACGCCTGCGCGCCCTGGTCGAGACCCAGCCGCCGGCCATCGATGGCGGCAGCACGCCGTTGACGGTGAGCATCGGCATTGCGCTGTCTGCCAGCAACGACTCGGCGCAATCGGTGCTGCAGCGTGCGGACGAGGCGATGTACGTCGCGAAGAAACTGGGGCGCAACCGGGTGGAGTTCGTCTCGGCGGCTGTGCAGACCGCCGCTGCCTAGCGCGGCGCAGCGCGGATGGCTTGCTGGCGCACGGGCGCTCGCAGCATCAGTCAGCGCCGCGGCAAGGAATGGGAGAGGGCAGGGCAAAGGCGAAATGTGTCGGCTGCACGACCTTCGCGCAGCCCGCCAGGGGCACGCGCCGCAGCAGCCATCACACAATGGCCATCCACCCGTTGATCTCGCGGCCATCCACCGACTGAGCAGACACCCATGGCCATGACTCCCCGTACCGGCGCCGAGCGCGCCGCGCACCCGCCTAGCCCGTCCACGCCCGCACCGGTTGAAGTCCCGCCGTCCACGCGCAGGTCCATCCTGCGGCGCGGCACGGGCCTGGCAGCAGCGGGGGTGGTGGTGGCGGTGGGTGTCGCAGGGGCGGGTTCCCTCTTGAGCCGACCCGGCAACGATCGGCAACTGGTGTTCACCAGTGTGGCCGAAGCAATGCGCGAGGTGGAGCGCCTGGCCGCCGCGTCGGCGCACACGCAGGCCCTGGAGCCCGCCACCGCCTGGAGCTGGGCCCAGACGCTGGAGCACTGTGCGCAGAGCATCGAGTTCTCATTGAACGGCTTTCCGGCGCCGCGCTCTGCGCTGTTTCAAAACACCGTGGGCTTGGCGGCTTTTCAGGTCTTTGCGCTGCGCGGCCGCATGAGCCACAACCTGGCAGAGCCGATTCCCGGCGCGCCTGTGCTCAGTGCCTCGGCCGCCAGCGCATCCGCGATGCTGGCCCGGTTGCGCACCGCCGCGCAGCACTTCCAAGACCACACGGGGCCTTTGCACTCGCACTTTGCCTACGGCGACCTGAACAAGGCGCAGTACGAGCAAGCACATGCCATGCATCTGGCCAACCACCTGTCGGCGTTTGACGTGCGAGCGGGCTAGGCTGACTGGCCCTCTCCTGCGTATGCGCCGGAGGCATCCGGGTGCCGCTGGGACTATGCCGCAGGGACTGTTGAGGCGCCGGGCGACGGTGGACCACGGCGCCAGCTGTGCACTGGCGGGACCCCTCGACGGCCCACCGAACGGACATGCGAATGCGTGAAAAACACAAGCTCGATTGCTATAAAAACTATAGCTACAAGTGCAATAGGAACAAGCGCTAGGGGCTGTTTTTATATAAAAACGAGCTTATGAAGCATCAACCAGCAAGGAAGTCGACGCCCGTCGGCCGTCCTGCCAAGTGCAGCGCCGCCACGGGCGCAGGGCTACCCGCCAGTTTCTTGCCGCGCCGGTACACCGCCAGCCGGGTGGCGCGCAGGCGAATCGCCTCGGCCGGATTGCGCGCGTGCAGCAGCACAAAGTCCGCATGGGCGCCAGGCACGAGGCCGTAGCCTTCCAGGCCCAGCAGTTTGGCGGGGTGGGTGGTGACGGCATCGAAACATTGGCGCATGGCGGCCTGGCTGGTCATCTGGCCGATGTGCATGCCCATGTGGGCCGCCTCCAGCATGTCGCCGCTGCCGCCGCTGTACCAGGGGTCCAGCACGCAGTCGTGGCCGAAAGCGACCGTCAGGCCGGCGGCCATCAGCTCGGGCACGCGCGTCATGCCGCGGCGCTTGGGGTAGGTGTCGTGACGGCCCTGCAGCGTGATGTTGATGAGCGGGTTGGCCACCACGCCCAGCTGCGCCTCGGCCATCAGCGGGATGAGCTTGCTCACGTAGTAGTTGTCCATGCTGTGCATGGAGGTGAGGTGCGAGCCGGTCACGCGGCCGTGCAGGCCCAGGCGCTGGGTTTCAAACGCGAGTGTCTCGACATGGCGCGAATGCGGGTCGTCGCTCTCGTCGCAGTGCATGTCCACGCGCTTGCCGCGGTCTGCGGCCAGCTCGCACAGGAGCTTGACGCTCTCGGTGCCCTGTGCGTACGTGCGCTCAAAGTGCGGGATGCCGCCCACCACGTCCACGCCCATGTCCAGGGCACGCTGCAGATTGCGCAGCCCGCCGGGCGTGCGCAGTACGCCGTCCTGGGGGAACGCCACCAGCTGCAAATCGAGGTAGGGCGCCACACGCTGCTTGACGTCGAGCAGCGCCTGCACGGGCAGCAGGTCGGGGTGGCTGGTGTCCACGTGCGAGCGCACCGCCAACAGCCCGCGCGCCACTGCGCAGTCGCAATACGCCAGCGCGCGCTGCACGATCGCGTCGTGCGTGAGGTGGGGCTTGAGCTCGCCCCACAGCGCAATGCCCTCCAGCAGCGTGCCGCTTTCGTTCACCCGCGGCTGGCCGTAGCTCAGCGTCGAATCCATGTGGAAGTGCGCGTCAACAAACGGCGGGCTGACCAGCAGGCCGCCAGCGTCCAGCGTTTCGTGCGCGGGCGCTGCCAGGCCTTCGGTCACCTCGACAATGCGGCCGTCCTGCACGGCGATCGAAACATTGGTGCGGCCGTCGGGCAGAGTGGCGTGGGTGATGAGAAGGTCGAGCATGGCGTGTGTCGTGGGGGGCGAGGTGTCGGGTTTCTTCAAGCCAGCGCGGGTTTTGTGGGTCAAGCTATCGGCTTTGCGCGGCTCGCCCATTGGAGCGCATTTTTATTGACCGAGGCAGTTTCTATGCAATTTGGCTACACCATTCTCTACGTCGAAGACGTTCCCAAAACCATTGCTTTCTACGAGGCCGCATTTGGCCTGGTCCGCCGCTTTGTGCACGAGGCGGGCGACTACGGCGAGCTGGAAACCGGCGCGACCGCTCTGGCTTTCTCGTCATTGCGCCTGATGACCGAGCTGGGCAAGAACCCGCAGCGCGCCACCGCCCAGGCCCCCAGCTTCGAGATCGCGTTCACCACCGCCGATGTAGCTGCCTCCGTGCAGCGCGCCGTGGCCGCCGGTGCGCGCCTGGTTCATGCGCCCGAGCAGATGCCTTGGGGCCAGACGGTGGCCTACGTGGCGGACATCAACGATGCGCTGGTGGAGCTGTGCACGCCCATGGCGCCCCCGCCCGCCACCGCAGGCTGAACCTGCACCTGGTGGCTGAGGACGCAATGGCCGCTGCCGATTCGCAGGAAGCCGACTCAGCCATACCCTGCCTGCGCCACCGTGGCCAGCAGGCCGGGCGAGCGGCGCAGCAATGACGGTGACTGCCCCAGCCAGCGCAGGCAGTCGCGGCTGAAATGGGCCTGGTCCGCGTAGCCATGGTCTGCCGCAATGCCGGCCAGCGCCTCGCCGCCGCCCAGTGCCTGCGCCGCGCGGCGCACGCGGGCCAGGGCGCGCCAATAGCTGGGCGGCTGCCGGGTCGTTGCACGGGTAAGGCGTTCCAGGCTGCGCTCCGACACCCCCAGGGACCGGGCGGCGCCCGCCACGGTGGCCGCGTGGGCCAATGTGTGCAGGGCTTCCTGCACGCGCGCTTCCTGGTGCGTGTGCGTGTCGATAGCCTCGAGCAACTGCTGCTCCACGGTGTGGTCGATGCGCTCTGGTGCGCTGCTCCCCCAATCCCTGGCAACAGCCCGCGACCAGATGGCCTGCGCAGCGCGGATCAGCGCCGGGGCTTGCACCACGGTGCCCGGCCGCAGGCGGTAGCCGCGCCAGAACTCGTGGGCAGCCCCAGGCACCGTCACCGCAGCATCGGCCAGCGGCGAAACGTGCCAGTCGGGTTGGCCCGTGCCATCCACATGCAGGATGAGGTCGCAGCAGCCATCGGGCAGCACCACTGTGGATCCGGGCTCGGTGGTCCGTTGCTGCCACCGGGCTAGCAGGCTGTGGGGCAGCAGCTCAGCGGCGGGCGGCGCGTGCGGGGATTGCAAAAGATCCATGGCGGGCTGGCGCCGTCAGCGCAAGGGCGTAGTGCGGTAGCGCAGCGCGCCGGGCCGGTGCCCTGCATCGATGGTGATGCGAAACACGCTGTTGTCATGGCCCGACTCGGCCCGCGCCGTGAACCGGATCCCCTGCGGCGTGGCCTGGCAGCGCATCTGGCTCAGGGAAATGGAGGCGTGGTCGTTGTTCAGCGCCGCCACGCCCACGGTCTTCACTTCGTGCGCGGTGTCGTTGTCGTCACGCCGCAGCCACTGGATGTACAGGAAGGACTGGGCGTACCGCGTGGCATGCACGATGCGGTACATGCCCCTGCGGCTGCCGTCTTTGCCGGCCGGGGCAGGCCATTCGCCACAAGCCTGCACCCAGTCCACATCGGGCTCAGCGGCGAAAGAACCGTACGGAATGTCCATGCCCAGTGCGTGGGCGTTGCCTGCGGCTGCAAGGGTCAGCGCGATGGCCGAGGCCATGGCCAGCAGGGCGGCCCGGACGGTGTGTGGCATGGGAGTCATCGAGTGAGGTGTCGAGCAAGGCGGTGATCAGGATGGGGCTGGAGTATCAAGTGGCGGTTTGCAGCAGGCGAATCGCAGCGGGTGCCCTCAAGGCTGCCATTGCACCTGCACCGCCCAGCCCGTGGCGGCGAACAAGGGTTTGAGCACCGCCTCGGCATTCTCCTTGGCAGTGGCCACGGTGCTGCTGGCCTGGCAGGTGCGCTCCACATCCTGCTGGGCGCGCTGCAGGGCGGTGTCGATGGCCTGCGTGCGGTTGGCCGAGCCCGGAATGAGCAGCTCGATGCCCGTGCCCTGCACCGCGTAGAAGTACGAGCCGCCCTGGTCGCGCGGGCCGTGGTGCACCCGGGCCGACAGTGCGATGGGCGCAGGCAGCCGCAGCACGGCGGTGCGGGCTGCAGTGTCTACCGCTTCATAGCGGGCCTGGCGCATGTCGGCGCCCACCAGGCAGTCGCCGCGGGCCACCAGCAGCACCTGCGTGCCGCCCAGCTTCAGCTCCCACTGCGTCCATGGAATGCCCTGCGTGATCTGCTGCGTGAACTCAATGACGTTGGCATATCGCACCTTGACCGATACCAGGTGGCCCATGTCCTCCAGCGCCAGCAGTGCTGGCGGGGGAATAGGGGCTGCAGGCTGGCGCAGCGCCCACCACAGGCCCCCACCGGCCAGCGCGGCCCCCAGAAGTGCGCTGCCGATGGCCAGGGCCCAGGGCTTGCGCGGAGAAGCGGCAACAGAAGCGGCAATGGCGGAATGTTCCATGGCTCAGGCGCCGTGGCGCCGGTAGCCCGCCATCAAGGCCGCCAGCATGCCCATGCCCACGGCGCAGCTGCGGTTAAGCCAGCGCAGCCCGCGCTGCGACAGCCACCGCACGGCCTGCCAGCCTGCGGCGGCGTAAGCCACCATGACCAGCGTATCGAGCCCCACAAAGATCGCGCCGAGCACCGCGTACTGCAGGGCCTGCGGCTGGGCCGGGTCCACGAACTGCGGCAAAAAGGCCGCAAAGAACAGCAGCGTCTTGGGGTTGGACAGCGCCACGCCCAGGCTGCGCACAAAGGCCGCGCGCCCTACGGCCTGCTGCCCCGGCACCTGGGCCAGTGCCGCCTGCACATCCACCGGGGGGCTGAGCCACAGCTGAACCGCCAGCCACAGCAGGTACAGCACGCCAGCAACGCGCACCACGTTGAATAGCGTGGCCGACGCATTGAGCAGCGAGCCCAGGCCCACGGCCACCACGGCGATCAACATGCCTGCCCCCAGCCCCGCGCCCGCCATGCCCCAGGCCGCGCGGCGCATGCCCCCGGCCATGCCGTTGGACAACGCCAGCAGCATCGTGGGGCCGGGGATCACGGCCAGCGCCAGGGAGGCGGCGGCGAACATCAGCAAGGTCTGGAGCGTCGGCATGTGGGTCATCCATGGGGGTGTCTACCGCCCGCATGGTACGGGACTGCGGGGGCGCCGATGCTCGATGCTGTGCTGATCGGCTGCGTCAGCGTTCGCCCTTGCGGTAGGGCTTCATCAACGCCTGCGGATACGCCGCCTTGCGCGCCACCAGCACCAGCGCCAAGATGGACAGCAGGTACGGCAGCATCAGATACACCTGGTACGGCAGCCACGCATCGCCCGCCTGCTGCAGCCGCAACTGCAGCGCATCGAAGAAGGCAAAGAGCAGGGCGCCCAGCAGTGCCTTGCCGGGCCGCCACGACGCGAACACCACCAGCGCCACGCAGATCCAGCCGCGCCCGTTCACCATGTTGAAGAAAAACGCGTTGAACGCCGACAGCGTGAGAAAAGCGCCCGCCACGCCCATCAGCGCCGAGCCCGCCACGATGGCCCCGGTGCGCGTGGCCGCCACCGGAATGCCCTGGCCCTCGGCCGCCTGCGGGTTCTCGCCCACCATGCGCACCGCCAGGCCCAGTGGGGTGCGCATCAGCCCCCAAGCCAGCAGCGGCACCAGCACCAGCGCCAGCAGCGTGAGCGGCGTTTGTGCCGACAAGATGGGAATGCCCAGCCACTCCATGGGCGCGAACGGCTCGATGGTTGGCGGCGTGTTGACCTTCGGGAAGCTCACCCGGTAGCCGTAGTACGACAGCGCCGTGGCCAGCAGCGTGATGCCCAGCCCCGACACATGTTGCGACAGCGCAAGGCCCACCGTCAGCCACGCATGCAGCAAGCCGAATACCGCGCCCGTGAGCGCCGCCACCAGCACCCCCGTCCACAGGCCATGCCCGGCATACACGGTGAGCCAGCCGGTGAAAGCCCCCGCCACCATGATCCCCTCGATGCCCAGGTTCAGCACGCCCGCGCGCTCGCACAGCAGCACCCCCAGCGTGCCCAGGATGAGCGGTGTGGCCACGCGCAGGGTGGCGATCCAGAAGGCCGGGTTGGCGAGGATATCGAGCAACTCGGTCATGCGGTGGTGCTCCAGGCTGTCACTATCAAATTAATAGCTGCTAGCGCTTGATAGACAAGCGGCGGAGGCATTTTTTGTTTGAATTTTGAGTGCATGGCGGGTTCACTTCCAGCGCACCCGGTACTGCGTGAGCAGCCCCGCCACCAGCACCGCGATCAGCGACGTGGCCACGATCACGTCCGCAATGTAGGTCGGCACACCCACCGCGCGGCTCATGCTGTCGGCGCCCACCAGCACGCCGGCCACGAACACGCCCGCCGCCACCACCCCCAGCGGGTGCAGCCCCGCCAGCATCGCGATCACGATGCCGCTGTATCCGTAGCCCGGCGACATGTCGAGCGTCACATAGCCCGTGCGGCCCGCCACCTCAATCGCGCCTGCCAGCCCCGCCAGGCCGCCCGACAGCAGCGCCACCAGCACCACGGTGCGCGTGATGGGCACGCCCGCAAACGCCGCCGCTCGCGCATTGGCGCCCGCCGCGCGAATGTCGAAACCCGGCACCGTGCGCGCCAGCAGCGCCCACAGCATCACCGCCAGCGACACGGCCCACAGCAGCCCCGTGTGCAGCCGCGTCTGCGGCACCAGGCGGGACAGCTCCAGCTCGCCCTGCAGCGCCACGCTCTGCGGCCAGCCCATCGAGAGCGGGTCTTTCATCGGGCCGTCGAGCAGCGCCGACACCAGCAGCAGCATGATGAAATTGAGCAGCAGCGTGGTGACCACCTCGTCCACCCCCAGCCGCGCCTTCATCAGCGCCGGGCCCAGCAGCAGCAGCGCCCCGGCCAGCGCAGCTGCCAGCATCATCAGCGGAAAGAGCAGCCAGGGCGACCATTCCAGCCCCGTGCCGCCATGCATCCCGCCCACGGCCACGGCGGCCAGCGCGCCGGCATACAACTGGCCTTCCGCCCCGATGTTGAACAGCCGCGCCCGAAACGCCACGGCAGCCGCCAGCCCGGTCAGGATCAACGGCGTGGCGCGCGTGAGCGTTTCGGTCAGCGCAAACACCGAGCCGAAGGCGCCCTGCAAAAGCAGTGCATAGGTCTGCCCCACCGGCGCGCCGGCCCACAGCACGAGCAGCGCGCTGATCAGCAGGGTGAAGACCACGGCGCCTGCCGGTGCCAGGATGTAGGCGACCGGGGAGGTGTGGTTGCGTTTTTCAAGTCTCATCGTTGTCCGTGGTTTGCAGCCCGCGAAACTGGCGAGGCCGATACCAGTGCACCCGTGGAACGGGCTTCGCCAGGCCACCGGGTGCGCCCCTTCCCGAAGGAGAGGTGCTGAGGGCCGCGGCTCCAAGCCTGCCTGCGCAGGCTTGGACGGCCTCGAAGAACCGGTGCCTCGGGCGCCAGCACCGAGGCGCGCAGCGACTCATGGGGAGCTTCATGTCACACCCGCCATCGCCAGCCCGATGGCTTCGCGCGTCCAGCCGTCCACGGGCCTTGCATCGCTCAGCTGCCCCTCGTGCATCACCGCCACCCGGTCCCCCAGCGCCAGCACTTCGTCCAGGTCGTCCGAGATCAGCAGCACGGCCGCACCGCCGTCGCGCGCGTTGATGAGCTGCTGCTGCACGAACATCACCGCGCCGATGTCGAGACCCCAGGTGGGCTGGTGCGCCACGATGAGCCGCGGGGCGGCGGCGCTGCCGGTGGCATCCTGGGGCGGCAGCAGGGCGCGGCCCAGGATGAGTTTTTGCATGTTGCCACCCGACAGCGCGCGGGCGGGCGCGTCGGGCCCGCCGCCGCGCACGTCGAAGGTGCGGGCCAGGTGCTCGGCATGCGCACGCGCTGCGCCGCGCTTGACCCACCAGGCCCTGAACCAGGGCTGCGCGAACCAGCGGCTGCGCAGGCGTTCGGACACTGCGTTCTCCCACACCGGCAAGTCGCCCACCACGCCCACGGCGTGCCGGTCTTCCGGGATGCGGGCCACGCCCTGGTCCACCAGCCACGCGGGCTGTGCGCGCAGCGGTGCGCCCAGCAGCGTGGCATTGCCCGACACAGCGGCGCGCACGCCGCACAGCACATCGGCCAGCGCCACCTGCCCGTTGCCCGACACGCCGGCAATGGCGACGATCTCGCCTGCATGCAGGGTGAGGGAAACGTCCCTCAACCGGTCGCGCCCGGTGGCGGCGGTGCTGACGCGGTCGAGCACGCACACCGGTGCGCCCACATGGCGCGCGGGGCGGCGTGCTGCGGCCTCAACGGCATGCCCCACCATCCACTGCGCGAGCTGGCTCTGCGTGGTGCCTTGCGCTGGCGCCTCGGCCACCAGCCGCCCCTGGCGCAGCACGGCCACGCGGTGCGACACGCGCAGCACCTCGGCGAGCTTGTGGCTGATGAAAATGATCGACAGGCCATGCGCCACCATCTGGGCCAGCGTGCCGAACAGCGCTTCGCTCTCCTGCGGCGTGAGCACCGCGGTGGGCTCGTCCAGGATCAGGATGCGCGCGCCGCGGTACAGCGCCTTCAGGATCTCCACCCGCTGGCGCTCGCCCACCGACAGGCTGCCCACCCGCGTGTCCGGCGAAAGCGCGCCTTCGCGCGCTTCGGGCTGCACCGGCAGCCCGAACTGCTGCGACACCGCCAGCAGCCTGGCCCGCGCCGCCGTGCGCCGCGAAAACGGCTGCCACAGCGGCTCGGTGCCCAGCAGCACGTTGTCCAGCACGGTCAGGTTGTCGGCCAGCGTGAAGTGCTGGTGCACCATGCCAATGCCCGCATCGAGCGACGCGCGCGGCAGGCCCGGCGGCAACGGCTTGCCGAACACTTCGATGTGGCCCTCGTCCGCCACGTAGTGCCCGAACAGGATGGACATCAGCGTGGACTTGCCCGCACCGTTCTCGCCCAGCAGCGCCAGCACCTCGCCACGCTGCAGCGTGAGGCTGATGCCGTCGTTGGCGACCAGCTTGCCAAAGCGCTTGGTGATGTTCTTCAGCTGCAGGACAACGTCGGCCATAGTGTGATGTGGTTCAAACGAATGCTGAGTGCGCAGATTCAGCGGTGCTCTGGCTGGCGATAGGGCCTTGGCAAGGTCGCCCCGCGCCATGACAAACTCCGGTCCATTCATGATGCATCACTGCCGTTTCATCCCCATCCCAGCCACCGTATCCGCCGCGGCGTTTCTCGTGGGGCTGTGCCTGCTCCCTGCCCATGGCGCCGCAAGCGCCGAAGCTGCCTTGGCCCCGGCGACACCAATGACGCGGTGCGGCTGGTTCGATAACCCCTCGCCCGGCAACGCAGATCTGATCGACGCTGGCGGTAGCTGGTCCGTGGCCCAACAGGCCGGGCACCAGGCCGAGGGGCCGTGGCCCGCATTTCCGTCGAAACGCTGGGTCCGTACCGGTGCAGGTAGCTACGGCTACGGTTGTGCTTGCCTGACGGGACATTTCGATGGAGCCGATCACACGGTTCTGTCCGTCACAACATCAAGCACGCGGCCGCTCAGCGCGTGTCGTGGGGACAAAGCGCTCAAGAGCCTGGAGCCGTCCAATCCGTGGAAGTAGCACTTGACCCGGCCCTGGTAGGAGAGCTGTGGTACAGGCATAGGTGTGCTGCAATGAAGGCTCAGGTCGGGTCGGTAAGCTGATGCAGCGGCTGCCGAGCCGTTAACCAGCTCACTTCCAGCTGGCCAGAAACGCGCGCAGTACCTTTGCCGAATTGGCCGCCGCCAGATGCATGAAGGTGTCCATCTCGTTTTCTCCTTCACCGCCGCCCGCCAGGTCGCTCAGCGAGCGAAACGCGATGTAGGGCACACCATTGCTGTGCGCCACCATGGCAGTGGCGGCGGTTTCCATGTCGAGTACGTTGGCCTCAAAGGTCTTGAACGCGTACTCGCGGAAGGCCTTGTTGTCCACAAAGGCCTGGCCCGATACGCCGTTGCCGCCGACCACCATGCGCGGACGTTCCTTGAGGCATTTGCTGGCGTGGCAGTGGTCCAGCGCCACGCCGGTGTCCAGGTTGCGGGCCACGGCGAGCATGCGCGCATCCGCCGCAAACCAGAACTGTTTGGTGATGGCGGGCTGGGCGGCGCTGCGCACCTCCACCGGGCGCGGATGCATCATCCCGAACGCGGGCAGGGTGAGTTCGCTCTTCATCCAAGCCGGCGCGCTGTACTGGCCCGGCTTGTCTTCGCGGGCCATGAGCCATTCCATGTACTGGCCCCACTGGGCAGGCACCGTCACATCGCCGATGTGCAGGCCGGGGTTCACGCCGCCGGCAATGCCAGAGAACACGATGTGGCTCACGTTGAAGCGGTCCAGCACCAGTTGGGTGTTCATTGCCGCGTTGGTCATGCTGATGCCTGAGAGGAACACGACCACGGGCTTGCCTTCGAGCGTGCCGGTGGTGAACTCCACGCCGTTGACGCTGTGCTTGTTGGGCTGCTGCACCTGCGGCAGCAGCACGGTGAGTTCAGGTGCAAAGGCGGAAATCACGGCGATGCGTGGGGTGTCGTCCAGCCGGACGGACTTGGCGGGGCCGACTGCCGCACAACCAACCAACACACCGGCAAAGGCCAGGGCGCTCAGCAGGCGCAGGCCTCGGTTAGCGAGGGCTTGTTTTGCAAGATGGAGAGAGCGCAGCGCGTGCATGGAGTGCCTTATGGAAGGGAAGAGCCAAACAGTGACCACCGCGCGCCGGCGGTGGGAGCAGCAAGGCAGCCCGGTGCGCGGGGCCTGAGCACCGAAGCCGGCAGCCGCGCTTATTTCGCAGTCGATTTCGGCTGGGTGTCGTCCACCTTCACCGTGAACTTGCCCGCCAGGATTTCCGCCTCGCGCGCCTTGACCTTGGCCACGATGTCGGCGGGCACCTTCTTCTCGAACGTGCCCAGGGGCGCGAGTTCCGAGCCCTTGTGCTTCATCATCGAGTACGGACCGTAGTCCTCGGGCGTGAACTTGCCTTCCTTGACCAGCTTGAGCGCGCGGTCGATGCTGGGCTCCATGTGCCACAGGGCCGAGGCGACCACGGTGTCGGGGTACTTGTCCTGCGTGTTGATCACGTTGCCGATGGCGAGCTTGCCTTTTTCCTTGGCGGCGTCGGACACGCCAAAACGCTCGGCATAGAGCACGTCGGCGCCCTTGTCGATCATGGCAAACGTCGCTTCCTTGGCCTTCGGTGGGTCAAACCAGCTGTTGATGAAGCTCACGGTGAACTCGACCTTGGGGTTGGTCTCCTTCGCGCCCGCCATGAAGGCGTGCATCAGGCGGTTCACCTCGGGGATGGGAAAGCCGCCCACCATGCCGATCTTGTTCGTCTTGGTCATTCCGCCCGCGACCATGCCGGACAGGTAGGCGGGCTCCTGAATGTAGTTGTCGAACACGCTGAAGTTGGGCGCTTGCGGTTTGCCGGACGAGCCCAGCAGGAAAGACGTCTTGGGGAAGTCCTTGGCCACCTTGCGGGCGGCGGCTTCCACCGCAAAGGCCTCGCCCACGATGAGCTGGTTGCCGCCCGTGGCGTACTCGCGCATCACGCGCTCGTAGTCGGCGTTGGTGACGTTCTCGCTCGACTTGTATTCGATCTCGCCCCGCGCCTCGGCGGCTTTCAGCGCCTTGTGGATGCGGCTCACCCATTGCTGCTCGTAAGGCACCGTGTAAATCGCCGCGACCTTGATCTTGGACTGCGCCGTGGCCAAAGAGGGTGCCATCGCCATGGCGGCAGACAGGGCCATAGAGGTGCAGAGCAGGCGTCCGGTGAAGATGCGGCGGGTGGTCATGGTGGGGAGTTCCTTCAGTATGAAAAGAAAGGACAGCGAGGAAAGGGTGTGTACATGCCATCAAGCAAGGAGCGCGCCAGTCAGCGCCTGCGTCGCGGCAGACCGGCGCCAGTCTGCCAGAGGAAAGCCACCAAGTGGTAAAAATCCGCGGCCACTGCCGCAGCGCCCACAAAAAAGGCCACCGCATAGGGTGGCCGGAGGCTACGTTGGAGGGATGCAGTCGCGAAGTCTGCGCTGCTATCTTGCGCCTACTTGGTGCCAAAAATCCGGTCCCCCGCATCCCCCAGCCCCGGCAGGATGTACCCATGGTCGTTCAGCTCACGGTCGATGGCGGCGGTGAAGATCGGCACGTCGGGGTGCGCCTTTTGCAGCGTGGCCACGCCTTCGGGGGCGGCCAGCAGGCAGACGAACTTGATGGAGCGGGGGTTGAGCTTCTTGAGCCGATCTACACACGCGGCGGCCGAGTTGCCCGTGGCGAGCATGGGGTCGACGACGATGATGTCGCGCTCTTCCATTTCGGACGGCATCTTGAAGTAGTACTCCACGGGCTGCAGTGTGGCCGGGTCGCGGTACAGGCCGATGTGGCCGACGCGGGCGCCGGGCACCACGTTGAGCATGCCGTCCAAAAATCCGTTGCCGGCGCGCAGGATGGAGACCAGCACCAGCTTCTTGCCGTCGATGACCTTGCCGGTCATGGTCTCGAGCGGGGTTTCGATCTCGAAGTCCTGCAGCGGCATGTCGCGCGTGACCTCGTAGGCCATCAGCGTGGAGAGCTCGCCCAGCAGGCGGCGAAAGCTGTTGGTGCTGGCGTCCTTGCGGCGCATCAGCGTGAGCTTGTGCTGGACCAGGGGGTGGGTGATGACGGTGACGTTGCTATCGGTAGCGGTGCTCATGGCGCGGCCTTTGGTCTGCGGGGATGGATAAAAAGCGGTGGCGGTATTTTGACGGTACTTGTGCCACCGCTCGTAAAACAGGCACGGCCCAAGCCAGCGGACGCCGTGGAACTGGCTTTGCCAGGCCACTGGCGTCGTCCCCTCGAGGGGATGGCGCCGAAGGCGACTCAGGGGGGAGTCAATCCGCCAGAAAGCGCGAGTAGCGCGCCATGTCGACATTGCCGCCGCTGATGAGGATGCCCACGCGCTCGCCGTGCAGCAGCTTGCTGCCCCTGTCTTCGCCCGAGAACGCCTGTACGCCCGCGTAGGCCAGCGCGCCCGTCGGTTCGACGACGATCTTCATGCGCTCGGCAAAGAAGCGCAACGCGTGGATCAGCTCTTCGTCGCTGACGGTGATGATGTCTTCGGCGTGGTCGCGGATGATGGGGTAGGTGAGGTCGCCCAGGGCCTGGGTCTGTGCGCCGTCGGCAATGGTGTGCGGGGTGGGGATGCGCACCAGGGCGCCAGCGCGCAGCGACTGCTGGCCGTCGTTGCCAGTCTCGGGCTCGACGCCGATCACCTTGCATTGCGGCGCCAGCGCCTGCGCGGCCAGCAGGCTGCCGGCCAGCAGGCCACCGCCACCCACACAGACAAACAGATAGTCCAGGTCGGGCACTTCTTCAAACAGTTCTTTGGCGGCGGTGCCCTGGCCCGCAATGACGTGGGGGTGGTCGAACGGCGGCACCAGCGTCATGCCGCGCTCTTGCGCCAGCTGGCGGCTGATGGCCTCGCGGTCTTCGGTGTAGCGGTCGTAGGTGACGACCTGGGCGCCGTAGCCCCGGGTGGCCGCCATCTTGGCCGCGGGTGCGTCTTCGGGCATGACGATGACGGCGGGCATGTCCAGCAGCCGGGCCGACAGTGCAATGGCCTGCGCATGGTTGCCGGCCGAGAAGGCCAGCACGCCGCGCTCGCGCTGTTCGTCGGTGAACTGGGCCAGCGTGTTGAAGGCGCCGCGAAACTTGAAGGCGCCGGTGCGCTGCAGGTTCTCGCACTTGAAAAAGAGCTGGGCGCCGAGCATCTCGTCTGCCGTGGAAGAGCGCAGTACGGGCGTGTGGTGCGCCATGCCCTTGAGCCGGTGCGCGGCGGCGGCCACGTCGTCGTAGGTGGGTGGCGCGATGGTGGAGTGGGCGGCGGTCGGGGCGGGCAGGGTCATGGTGATGTCCTTGATGGCGGAGCGGCGCAGTGCAGTGCCAGCCCCTGTCGGCACATGATAGCCCGCCAACCGAAGTTATGGCATCAAAATAGCCGCCAGCGCTTGATGGGTAAGCGCTAGCAGCTATGAAATATGTAGTGCCCCACGGAGCCGTTGCCTAACGGCCCACTGAGCGAGACGCCGGTAGTCACTGGACCACGCCTGCTGTGCGCACCGTATTGCCCAGCCAAAAGGGGATGCCTTCTCTGCGCGGGCCGGGTCTCAGTGTCTGCCTTCACCCCAGCTCGCTGAAGCGGACAAGCGGCGTGAGGGCAGGGAAGTCGCCCGCGCGCTTTTGCTTCATCGCCGTGACCGATTCGCGCACATGCTGGTTGCTCCAGATCGCGCCCTGCAGCCATCCCATCTGGCGCAGGCTGTCTTCCACGCTGTGGTCGCGGGCGTAGTTCACGGCCTGCTTGGTGCCCCAGATGGCGACGGGCGGCTTGGTGGCAATCTCCTGCGCGCATTGCAGCGCGGCTGCGACCATGGCTTCTTGCGTGTCGAACACCTCGTTGACGAGACCGTAGCCCAGTGCCTTGGCGGCAGGAAGCCGGCGGCCGGTGTAGGCAAGCTCCTTGACCGCGCCCAGAGGGATCAGCTTGGGCAGGCGCTGCAGCGTGCCCACGTCGGCCACCATGCCGATGTTGATCTCCTGGATGCAGAAGAACGCGTCGGCCGTGGCGTAGCGCACGCAGGCGGCAGTGACCATGTCTACCGCGCCGCCGATGCACCCGCCGTGGATCGCCATGATCACGGGGATGCGCAGGCTTTCGATGCGGCTGAAGGTGGCCTGCATGTCGGTGAGCAGGTCGAAGATGGCGGCGCGGCCCTCGGGGCTCTGGTCGTCCATGGTGATGGCGCCGCCGAAGGTCTCGAGCGCCATGCCCGCGCTGAAGTGCTTGCCGGTGCTGCTGATGACCAGCGCCCGCGCCTCGCCTGTCTTGTTCAGCTGCGCCAGCACCTCGTCCAGCTCGCGCCAGAAGGTCGGGTGCATGGTGTTCATGGCCTCGGGGCGGTTCAGCACCAGATGGGCGACGTGGCTGTCGATGCTGAGCGAAAAGCAGGTGAAGGGTGGTGTGTTCATGGGCAGGCACTGTAGACCCGGCGGGCGGCGCTGTGTCGTCGCGTGGGTGACTTGGGGGCGACTTGGATGCGAAAGGGGCCCTGTCGCTTTCCCTATGTGCGCAGGGTGCTATGGATTGCGTAGCAGAGCGGAGGCCGGGGGCGCATAGGGCTGCGGTGCGATTGCTGCGCCGTGGCACGCCGCTGCTGCGCAATCGTCCGCAATCGCAGCGGCAGCGTGTTTAGCCTCGGTGGCTTTTCTTCGTTGCAAGAAAGGCCTTGTGTCAATTGCTTTCCATGCCGCCGTCCGGCGCCCGCCCTCATCCTGTCCGTCGCTTCGATGCAGCGCCCCGCGAGGGACGGGACCAGCCGCAGCCGCGCGAACGAGGGCAGGGCGCTGATGCGCACCACGCTGCGCTGCTGGTGCGCATAGCCGGCAAACGTGTCCTGCAGGGCCTGCAGCGCAGCCTTGGTCTGCTGGTGCAGGTGCAGGCCTTCGGGCGTGGGCGCCACCGACCGGGTGCTGCGCGTGAACAAGGGCACACCCAGGGTCTTTTCCAGTTCGCGCACACGGTGGCTCACGGTGCTGGCCGAGAGGCTGAGCGCATCGGCCGCTTTTTGAAAGCTGCGCCACTGCATCACCGCGTCGAAGGCGGCGATGAGGTGCAGCGGCGGGATGGAGTGCATGGGCGAAAGCGCTTTCTCTGAGGGACGGGTGGTGGGCGCCATGGGGCGCGGTGTGGGCCGGTAGCGCGTCAGTCCCCGCCGCCCCCGCCGCATCCGCTGCCGCAGCTTCCGCCATCGCTGCCTCCGTCACTGCTGCTGCTACCGCCATCGCTGCTGCTGGAGCTGCCGGAGCTACTGGAGCTTTCTGCCCCGCCAAAGTCGCCCGAGCTGCCGCTGTAGCTGTGGTCGGCGAAGTGGGTGCCGCAATAGGTGCCGCTGGCGTCGCCCCCGGCATCGCTTTTGCGGATGATGTCGCGGCAGTCGGGCACGTAGGCAAAGCCGCCCGCAATCGCAAGCTTGGCGTCCAGCGCAAACAGCAGCGGCAGGCGCGAGGGGTACTTGGGGTGGATGCCCTCGTCCTTGCACGCCCAGTACCAGGCGCGGCGCAGGCCGTCGTTGTTCTTGGCGCGGGCGCCCAGCGCTTCGGCGGGCGTGTGGTGCAAAAAGAAGCCCAGTGCGCGCTCACACCAGGTCTTGTAGGCCTGGGTGTGCAGGATGAACTCGTGCCACATGGCGTCCACCGCCTTGGACGGCATGGCCACGAACTGCTTCTTGCTGCGCATGCAGGCTATGAAGAACTGGCGCAACCCGCGCTCGACCAGTTCGCAGTCCTTCTGGTTCAGGTGGGGGTAGGCCTCGCGCAGCTTGCGCTTGAGGAACTGGGGCAAGACGGCCTCGCGCACGTAGCGCTCGCGCACCACGTTGGTCCACTGGATGACGATGGCCGCCAGCACCACGGTGGTGACCATGTAAGCCGCCCACGTCCAGCGCATGCGCCACAGCCCGGCGAACATGCCCACAAAGACCAGCACCCAGATACCGCTGGCCAGCAGCACCGTGCGGGGGCCCCAGCGCACGAGCAGGTTGTCGATGCGTCCCATCCCATCCTCCTGTTGTGTGTTGTTTTGTGCGCGCATGGTGCCATGCCTGCACGCGCGCCGGGAGAAGAATTTAAGGGGTGTGGCGAGGATGCTGAACGCTATTGAATTGATAGCTTCTGGCGCTTGATGGACAAGCGGTAGAGGCTTTTTGCAATGCCAGCAATGGTGCTCTTTGCTGCAGGCCGCAAAGAAGGCCTGGCGCAGCGTAGTGCTGTGTCACCACCTGCGGTCAAAAACACAACCACCGTTCACGCTGAGCTTGTCGAAGCGCCGCGTGAGGCTTCGACAAGCTCAGCCCGAACGGTTCGGTTGAATCGGCCATGTTCGGGACCCGCATCAGCGGACATTGCTGCTCTCGCTCGTTGCGGCGCGTACCGCTTCAGTAAAGACGTCAGTATGAGGACGCGCAGCGCCTCAGGGGGGGCTACCTCTTTTTGCTACCGAAGATGCCGCCCAGCACGCCGCGCAGGATCTCCTTGCCCAAAGTGGTGCCCATGGTGCGCACGGCCGACTTGGCCATGGTCTGCGCCAGGCCGTCCTTGCGCCCGCCGCGCGGGCCGGTGGTGCCGAAGAGCAGGTCGTTGAGGAAGCCGCCGTCCTGCGCGCCGCCTGGCGCCGTGCCCACGGGGGTGCCGCCGGGCGTGCGGGCAGCAGGCGTGCCGGCCGGTGTCGCGGGGGCGCTGTCCGCGCGGCCCTTGAGCTTTTCGTACGCCGACTCGCGGTCCACGACTTTTTCGTACACGCCCGCCACCAGTGACCCGGCCACCAGCGCCTGGCGTTGCTGTGGGGTGATGGGGCCAAGCTGGCTGCCTGGGGGCAGAACAAAGACGCGTTCGGTCACGCTGGGGCGGCCTTTGGCGTCCAGAAAACTCACCAGCGCCTCGCCCACAGCCAGTTCGGTGATGGCGGTTTCGATGTCCAGGCCCGGCTTTTGCCGCATGGTGGTGGCCGTGGCTTTGACGGCCTTCTGGTCGCGGGGGGTGAAGGCGCGCAGCGCGTGCTGGACGCGGTTGCCCAGCTGGGCGAGCACGCTGTCAGGGATGTCGAGCGGGTTCTGCGTGACGAAATACACGCCCACGCCCTTGGAGCGCACCAGGCGCACCACCAGCTCGATGCGTTCGACAAGCACCTTGGGCGCCTCGTTGAACAAGAGGTGGGCCTCGTCAAAAAAGAACACCAGCTTGGGCTGGTCGGGGTCGCCGATTTCAGGCAGTTGCTCGAACAGTTCAGACAGCATCCACAAGAGGAAGGTGGCGTACAGGCGCGGCGAATTCATCAGCTTGTCGGCCGCCAGGATGTTGACCACGCCGTGGCCATCCACCGTTTGCATGAAGTCCTGGATATTGAGCATCGGCTCGCCAAAGAACTCGCTGCCGCCCTGTTGCTCGATCTGCAAAAGGCCACGCTGGATGGCGCCCACGCTGGCGGCGCTGACGTTGCCGTATTCGGTGGTGAACTCCTTGGCGTTGTCGCCCACGTACTGCAGCATGGCACGCAGGTCCTTCAAGTCCAGCAGCAGCATGCCGTTGTCGTCGGCGATCTTGAACACCAGGTTGAGCACCCCGAGCTGGGTCTCGTTCAGGTTGAGCATGCGGCCCAGCAGCAGCGGGCCCATGTCCGACACCGTGGCGCGCACGGGGTGGCCCTGCTGGCCGAACACATCCCACAGCGTGGTGGGGCAGGCCAGCGGTGTAGGCAGGTCCAGACCTCGCTCTTTCAGCACGGCGGCCAGCTTGTCGCCGATCTTGCCGGGCTGGCTCGCACCGGTGAGGTCGCCCTTCACGTCGGCCATGAACACCGGCACGCCAATGCGCGAGAAGTTCTCGGCCAGGGTCTGCAGTGTCACGGTCTTGCCGGTACCGGTGGCCCCGGTGATGAGCCCGTGGCGGTTGGCCAGGCCGGGCAGCAGGTGGCATTCAGTCGTGTCGTGCTTGGCAATGAGCAGGGGTTCGGCCATGTCGGGTTTCCTCGGGGGAGCGGGCGGCAAAAAGTAAAATCGGCGGATGACGGGTTCGGCCCAGGGGCGACAGACGTGAAACGGGGGGATTTCGCACCACCGCGATGCGCAAGCCTCACCACGGCACGCGCTTTCCGCCACGAGTTGCAACACAGCCGTGGCGCAAAAGACACGGTTTACTGCCGCGCCGGACCGAACCAGCATGGCTAGATTAAATCAATACAAAAGGACTTCCCGTGGCAGGACACAGCAAATGGGCGAATATCCAGCACCGCAAAGGGCGGCAGGATGAAAAGCGCGGCAAGATCTGGACCCGCATCATTCGCGAAATCACCGTCGCTGCCCGTTCCGGCGGCGGCGACCTGTCTGCCAACCCCCGCCTGCGCCTGGCGGTGGACAAGGCCAAGGCGGCCAACATGCCCGCCGACCGCATCAAGTACAACATCGACAAGGCCACCGGCAACGCTGAGGGCTTGACCTACGAAGAAATCCGCTATGAGGGCTACGGCATCGGCGGCGTGGCCATCATGATCGACACCATGACCGACAACCGCGTGCGCACCGTGGCCGAAGTGCGCCACGCCTTCAGCAAGCACGGTGGCAGCATGGGGACCGAGGGTTCGGTGGTGTTTCAGTTCAAGCACTGCGGTCAGCTCATCTTTGCCCCCGGCACCAGCGAAGACAAGGTGATGGAGGTCGCGCTGGAGGCCGGTGCCGAAGACGTCGTCACCGGCGAAGACGGTGCCATCGAAGTGCTGACGAGCCCGGCTGATTTCGAAGCGGTCAAGGATGCGCTGCAGGCCGCAGGTCTGGTGCCCGAGGTGGCCGAGGTCACGATGCGTGCGGAGAACACCATCGAACTGGAAGGCGACGACGCTGCGCGCATGCAAAAACTGCTGGACGTGCTGGAAGATCTGGACGACGCTCAAGAGGTCTATCACAACGCGGCACTGTGAGATTACCCCTGAGGCGCTGCGCGCCTTCCCCCTGAGGGGGACGCACCCGGTGGCCTGGCGAAGCCAGTTCCACGGGTGCACTGGCGATGGGGCCGCGTCGGTTTCGAGGGCCCTGGCGCCCGGCGCAAAGAATTTTGAATAACTGCGATCGAGATGTTTTTCCCGAACCCTGTCCGTGGCCCAGCGCTGCGCCAGAGGTTCACAAAGGTTCTATGAAAGTACTTGTGATTGGTGGCGGCGGCCGTGAACACGCAATGGCCTGGAAGCTGGCCGAGTCTCCCAAGGTCACCAAGGTGTTTGTAGCGCCCGGCAATGGCGGCACGGCGCTCAACTCCAAGCTCGAAAACGTGGCCATCACCGACGTGCAGGCGCTGCGGGTGTGGGCGCAGGAGCAGAAGATCGCCCTCACGGTGGTCGGCCCCGAGGCGCCTCTGGCTGCCGGCGTCGTGGATGAGTTCCGCGCGCACGGCCTGCGCATTTTTGGCCCCACGCAAGCCGCTGCACAACTGGAAAGCTCCAAGGCCTTTTCCAAGGCCTTCATGCGACGCCACGGCATCCCCACCGCGGACTACGACACCTTTACTGACCCAGTGGCCGCCCACGCCTTTGTAGACCGCCTGGGTGCGCCCATCGTCATCAAGGCCGATGGCCTGGCTGCAGGCAAGGGCGTGGTCGTGGCCATGACGCTGAAGGAAGCGCATGACGCCGTCGACTTCATGCTGGTGGACAACAAGTACGGCGTGACGCACAACGAAGGTGGTGCGCGCGTGGTGATCGAGGAGTTCCTCGAAGGCGAGGAAGCCTCCTTCATCGTGCTGTGCGACGGCAAGAACGTGCTGGCACTGGCCACGAGTCAGGACCACAAGCGCCTCAAAGACGGCGACGAAGGCCCCAATACGGGCGGCATGGGCGCGTATTCGCCGGCGCCCGTGGTCACGGCCGACGTACACGCCCGCGCCATGCGCGAGATCATCCTGCCCACGATTCGCGGCATGGAAAAAGACGGCATCCCGTACACCGGCTTCCTCTATGCCGGTTTGATGATCGACGCCAAAGGTCATCCCAAGACGCTCGAATTCAACTGCCGCATGGGCGACCCGGAGACCCAGCCCATCCTGATGCGCCTGAAAAGCGATTTCAGCGATGTCATGGCCGCGGCGGCCGACGGCAAGCTCGACCAGATGGAACTGCAGTGGGACCGCCGCACCGCGCTGGGTGTGGTGATGGCCGCCCATGGCTACCCCGAAAGCCCGCGCAAGGGCGATGCGATCACCGGCCTGCCGCAGGATGCGGACGATGCCGTGGTGTTCCACGCCGGTACGCAGCTCAAGGACGGTGTAGTCAGCGTGACGGGTGGCCGCGTGTTGTGCGTGACGGTGCTGGCCGACAGCGTCAAGCAGGCGCAGCTGCGGGCGTACGACGTGGCGCGCGGCATTCAGTTTGATGGCGCCCAGTACCGCCGCGACATTGGCTTCAGGGCTGTCAAATAGCTCCCCCTGAGTCGCCTTCGGCGCCTTTCCCCTCTCTCGCCTCGCTGCGCGAAGCGTGAGGGGGACGCCCCCAGCGCGGCGGGGCGGCCCTTGCGCGGGGGCACTGGTCCTGGCAGCGCCAGTTTTATGGACCGCGAGTGGTGCGTGCGCAATAGATTACTGAAATGCAACAACAACCTGGACTGAACCCGGCCACCATGGCAACCGTACGCGACTATCTGCAGGGCCTGCAGGCCCGCATTACCGGTGCGCTCGAAGCCGTGGAAGGCGAGAGTGGTGCGCGTTTTGTAGCCGACGCCTGGAGCAAGGCCCCAGGCGAGCCTCTGCAAGGCGACGGCATCACCAAGATCCTGGAAAACGGCCGCGTGTTCGAGCGCGCCGGCTGCGGCTTCAGCCACGTGCGGGGGCCGCAGTTGCCGCCTTCGGCCACGCAGCACCGGCCTGAGCTGGCTGGCGCGCCGTTCGAGGCGATGGGTGTATCGCTGGTGTTTCACCCTCGGAACCCGTATGTGCCCACGGTGCACATGAACGTCCGCATGATCGCGGCAGGCCACCCCGGCCAGGCGCCCACCTGCTGGTTTGGCGGCGGCATGGACCTCACGCCGTACTACGGCTTCGAGGACGACGCGGTGCACTTTCATCGCACCTGCAGCGATGCGCTGGCCCCCTTTGGTGACGACAAATACCCCCGCTTCAAGCAGTGGTGCGACGAGTATTTTTTCCTCAAGCACCGCAGCGAGCAGCGCGGCGTGGGTGGCGTGTTCTACGACGACTTCTCGGAACTGGGCTTTGAGCAAAGCCTGGCGATGACGCAGTCGGTAGGCGACGCCTTTCTGGCGGCTTACCTGCCTATCGTCGAGCGGCGCCAGCACACCCCGTTTGGCGAGCGCGAGCGCGGCTTCCAGCTCTACCGCCGCGGCCGGTATGTCGAGTTCAACCTGGTGTGGGACCGGGGCACGCACTTTGGCTTGCAGTCGGGTGGGCGCACCGAATCCATTTTGTTGTCGATGCCGCCGCTGGTAGCGTGGTCATACCAGCGCTCAGAGGCTCCTGGCTCACCCGAAGCGGAGCTTGCCCAGCGCTTTCTGGTGCGGCGCGACTGGCTGGGCAGCGCGGCGCAACCCGCGACCTGATGCACCGGGATGATGGCGCCAGAAGGTAGAAAAAGCGTGAAAGCTATAATTTCAATAGCTGTACGCGCTTTTCACATGAGCGCCAGAGGCCAAAAACACCTCAAACTGCCGCGCCGCCCCAACGCGACGCCAGCGCAACACCCAAGGCGCAGCCCTACTGGCTGCGCGCAGCGTTGCACGCTATATTGAATCCATTTCCCTCTCTATTCACGACCTGATGACCACCTCCACCAAATCGGAAACCGCCGCCAAAAAAGACGTTACCAAGCTCCAGCGCGCCATCGTCGATGGGCTGGAGGACGTCAAGGCGCAAGACATCCAGGTTTTCAACACCGAGCATCTCTCGCCGCTGTTTGAACGGGTGATCGTGGCATCGGGGACTTCCAACCGCCAGACCAAGGCCCTCGCCGCCAGCGTGCGCGATGCGGTCAAGGAAGCCGGCTTCAACAAGCCGCGCATCGAAGGCGAAGACAACGGCGAATGGATCATCGTGGACTGCGGCGCCGCTGTGGCGCACATCATGCAGCCCGCCATCCGCCAGTATTACCGCCTGGAAGAGCTGTGGGGCGAAATGCCCGTGCGCCTGAAGCTCGGCGCTGCCAAGCCCCTTTCGACCGCTGCCGCTGACCTGGCCGAAAAGAAATCGGCCCAGAAGGCCGCCAAGTCGGGCGCCAAGGCCGCAGCAAAGACTCCGGCCAAGAAGTCGGCAGCCCCCACGGTGGCAGCCCGCTCCGGCAAGGCAACGGTGAAGGCCGTGGCCAAGACTGCAGCCAAGACGGCCGCTGCCGCACCGGCCAAGTCGGCCAGCGCCAAGACCGCGTCGAAGCCCGCCGCCAAAACCAGCGCGAGCAAACCAGCGGCCCGCACAGACAACAGGGCCGGCAGCAAGCCAGCCAGCAAACCGGCGACGAAGCCTGCCAGCAAGGCCGGCGGCAGCACCGCAGCACCCGCCAAGAAGCCCGCAAGCCCCAAGTCGACGCCCATCAAGACGGTGGTCGTCAAGCCCGGCGGCGCAAAGAAGCCTGCAGCCAAGAAGTCGTCGCCCGCAGCCAAGGCACCCGCCCGCGGCGAAGGCCGGCCAGCGTCCCGCACGTCTGCTTCTGGCGCGGCCAAGCCCGCTGCCAAGAAGGCGCCTGGCCGCAAGCGCTGATCGGGGGCCGCACTGCCGTGCGCCACGCGCACGCATCGGTCACCATCTGGTCCACCACGCACCCAGGCTGAGATTCCATGAAGCTGCTGATCGTGGCGGTAGGCCAGCGTGTGCCCGACTGGGCGCAAACCGCCTACGACGACTACGCCAAGCGTTTCCCGCCTGAGCTCAAGGTCGAGCTCAAGGCCGTCAAGACCGAGCCCCGTGGCTCGAAGACGCTGGAGACGCTCTATGCCGCTGAGCGTGATCGCATTGAGGCCGCCATCCCGCGCGGCACGCGGGTGGTGGCCCTTGACGAGCGCGGCACCAACCTCACCACCAAGGCGCTGGCCGAGCGGCTCAAAGGCTGGCAACTGGGCGGGGACGACGTGGCGCTGGTCATCGGTGGCCCTGACGGGCTTGACCCGGCCTTTCGCCAGGCCGCGCACGAGCGCATCCGCCTGTCGGACCTGACCTTGCCCCACGCCATGGTGCGCGTGCTGCTGATCGAGCAGCTCTACCGCGCCTGGTCAGTGAACGCCGGCCACCCGTACCACCGCGAGTGAGCGCACCGAGCCGGCGCATGGCCTAGGGGGCATTTGCTATTATTTTGGTAGCTATAAACCCTTGCTGAATAAGCGTTGAGGCCGGTTTTTAATCAAATCTTTTCATGCCTGACTTCATCTACCTCGCCTCCCAGAGCCCGCGCCGCCGACAGCTGCTTGAACAACTGGGCGTGCGGCATGAACTGCTGCTGCCCAATGTCGCCGGCGATGAGGTCGAAGACACCGAAGCCATCGAGGTCGTGCTGCCCGGCGAGGCCCCGACCGCCTACGTTGAACGGGTGACCGGCCTCAAGCTCGACGCCGCCGTGGCGCGGCGCGCGCGGCGCCAGCTGCCCGATGCGCCCATCCTTTGTTCGGACACCACCGTTGCGCTGGGCCGCACCATCTACGGCAAGCCGGACGACGCCGCGCACGCCGCGCGCATGCTGGCCGAGCTGGCGGGGCACGAGCACCGCGTGCTTACCGCCGTGGCGCTGCAGGTGGGCGCCAAGCGGCTCACGGGCCTGTCCGTCTCGCGCGTGACCTTTGCCGCGATGACGCCCGCACAGATCGATGCCTACGTGGCCACGGGCGAGCCGCTGGGCAAGGCCGGCGCCTACGGCATCCAGGGCCGCGCGGCCGCCCATGTGGAACACCTCGCAGGGAGTTATTCGGGCATCATGGGGTTGCCCATGTACGAGACGGCACAACTGCTGCACGCAGCGGGTTTTGCCGTCTAGGGCGCTTTCGAGTTCACGACACGCATCCATCTGTTCGCCCCCATCTTGTCGAAGCGTTTGCGCCGAGGCGCGCTGCACTCGACAAGCGCCCATGAACGGATATGTGCTGTGGTGACCTGCGAAATTTTCAGCCAGCGACGACGACAACCCGAGACAGCCACAACGCCATGCAACAAGACATTTTGATCAACTGGTCGCCGCAGGAGACGCGCGTGGCCATCGTGGAGCATGGCGCCGTGCAGGAGCTGCACATCGAGCGCACGCTGGAGCGTGGCCTGGTGGGCAACGTCTACCTGGGCAAGGTCTCGCGCGTGCTCCCGGGCATGCAGTCGGCCTTCATCGACATCGGGCTGGAGCGCGCGGCCTTTTTGCATGTGGCCGACGTGTGGCACCGCCAGCCCGATGGCGAGCCGCCCGCATTCGCGCGCAAGACCGAACCGCAAATCCCCATTGAAAAGCAGGTGTTCGAGGGCCAGGCCCTCATGGTGCAGGTCATCAAGGACCCCATCGGCACCAAGGGCGCGCGCCTGTCCACGCAGATCAGCATCGCGGGCCGCCTCTTGGTGTTTTTGCCCCAGGACGACCACGTGGGCGTCTCGCAGAAGATCCCCGGCGCCGAGCGCGACGCGCTGCGTGCGCGCCTGCAAGCACTCGTGGGCGACAAGTCCACGGGCGGTGGCGGCGGATTCATCCTGCGCACCAATGGCGAAGACTCCACCGACGAAGAACTGGCCGAAGACATTGCCTACCTACGCAAGACCTGGGCCCGCATCAAGGAGGCATCGCTCAAGCTGCCTGTGATGTCGCTGCTGCACCAGGACCTCGATCTGCTGCAGCGCGTGCTGCGCGACCTGGTGGGCGACCACACGCAGACCATCCGCCTCGATTCGCTGGAGCAATTCCAGCGCCTGCGCGCGTTCGGGCAGGAGTTCATGCCCGCCGCTGCGCCCAAGCTGCAGCACTACAAAGGCGAGCGGCCGATCTTCGACCTGTACTCCATCGACGAAGAAGTCGCCAAGGCCCTGGGCCGGCGGGTCGATTTGAAATCAGGCGGCTACCTCATCGTGGACCAGACCGAGGCGCTCACGACCATCGACGTGAACACCGGGGGCTACGTGGGCGCCCGCAATTTTGACGACACCATCTTCAAGACCAACCTGGAGGCCGCGCAGGCCATTGCGCGCCAGCTGCGCCTGCGCAACCTCGGCGGGATCATCATCGTGGACTTCATCGACATGGTGCGGGACGACCACCAGGATGCGGTGCTTACCGAGTTCAGAAAGCAACTCGCGCGCGACCGCGTGAAGACCATGGCCGGCGGTTTTTCGCAGCTGGGCTTGGTGGAAATGACACGCAAGCGCACCCGCGAATCCCTGGCCCACATGCTGTGCGAGCCCTGCGAGGCCTGCCAGGGCAAGGGCATCGTGAAGACTGCACGCAGCGTGTGTTACGACGTGCTGCGCGAGATCCTGCGTGAAGCCCGGCAGTTCAACCCGCGCGAGTTCCGCGTGGTGGCGTCACCGCGTGTGGTGGAACTCTTCCTGGACGAAGAGAGCCAGCATCTGGCCGGGCTGTCGGACTTCATCGGAAAACCGATTTCTCTGCAGTCGGAAAGCGCCATGGGGCAGGAGCAGTACGACATCGTGCTGCTCTAGCGCTCCTGCGCCCCCTTGCCCAGCGGATGGGGGCGTGATTCAGCTTTCGATCTGCATCGCCGGGCGCGCCTGCACCCGGGCCAGCCAGTCCTTCACATGCGGGTGGTCATTCACCGGCGCGCCCAGGTACACGCTGTAGCCCAGCACCGACCCCACCACCAGGTCCACCAGCGAATAGTCGGCGCCCAGCATCCAGGGCTGCGCGGCCAGCCGCGCGTCCAGCACCGCCAGCAAGCTGTTCAGTCCGGCCGTGGCGGCCTGCGCATGCACGCCGCTGCGCAGCGATTCCTCACCCTGCGTCGCCACCTGCAGGCGCACCAGCACCGCGCCGTAGGTCACATACGACCAAGCACACCACGACAGGGCCTGCAGCGCCTCGGGCGTGCCCGCTGCGGGCCACAAACCGCGCTCGATGCCAAAGCGATGGCCCAACCACAGGTGGATGGCCAGGGTCTCGAACATCGGGGCACCGTCCACGGTCAGGGTCGGGACCTTGCCGTTGGGATTGAGGGCCAGGTACTCGGGGCGGTGCTGCTCGCCGGCGCGGATGTCGACCTTCACGCGTTCGTGGGGCACGCCCAGCTCGGCAAGGGTGCAGGCGATAGGGCTGGCGCTGGACATGGGGTGCCAATAGAGAACGATGGACATGGAGAGCTCCTTAGGGTTGTGGAAGAAAAGGTGGGTCCACTGTAGAAGCGATTGCGGACAGTTTCCGCCCTCAATGCGCAGTAGAGTGATGCCATGCTGACCTCATCCACCCGCCTTCTGCGCCTGCTCTCCCTGCTGCAAACCCGCAACCACTGGATGGGGCAGGAGCTGGCCGAGCGCCTGGAGGTGCACCCACGCACGCTGCGGCGCGATATCGACCGCCTGCGCCAGCTGGGCTACCCGGTGCACGCGAGCAGCGGTGTGGCGGGGGGTTATGCCTTTCGCGCAGGGCAGGCGCTGCCGCCCCTGCTGCTGGACGACGAGGAAGCGCTTGCCGTATCGATTGCCCTGCGCACCGCCACCGCCGGAGCGGTGGGCGGGATCGAAGAACCTGCGCTGCGCGCGCTGGTCAAGCTGGAGCAGGCCATGCCCGCGCGGCTGCGGCAGCGGCTCGACGCACTGCGCTCGGCCATCGTGCCCATGGACCGGGTGGGGCCGGTGGTCGATGCATCACTGCTGGCCACGCTGGCGCTCGCCTGCCGCGACCAGTTGCGCCTTGGGTTCACGTACCAGGACATCCGCGGGCGCAGCGCCGAACGCTCGGTGGAGCCGCAGGGCGTGGTGCACACGGGCCTGCGCTGGTACCTGGTGGCGTGGGACCTTGCGCGCAATGACTGGCGCACCTTTCGCATTGATCGCATCGTCGGCCTGCCCGCGATGGGCGCGCATTTCTCGCCGCGGGCCTCTCCCGAAGGGGGAGACCTCAAGGCCTTTGTCTCGCGCGCCGTGTCCGTGTCGCCCTACGACGAACAGGCGCGCATCGTGCTGCACGCACCCCATGCCGAGATGGCGCGGCGCATCCCGCCCGCTGCGGGGCTGTTGACGCCCCTGGACGGCGGGCAGCGTTGCCAGCTGGAGTGTGGTGCGCATGCGCTGGACTCGCTCACGTACTGGCTGATGGCGCTCGATGTCGACTTCGAGGTGCTGGCGCCGACATCGTTGAAGGACCGGTTGCGGGTGGCGGCCGAGCGGGCCATGCGGTGCACGGCCTAAGAAAGTGTTCACGATCGCCCAGGGATCGCCCAGGGGTCGCGCAGCGGTCTTGGCGGATGGGATGCTGGGCGCGGGGCGCAGTGCATAGCCCGGCTATCCACAAGCGCCGCAACGCCGCAGACCGCCCGCCAAGACTACTGCCCGAAGGGTTGGAGCGAAATCGGGCCGATGAACTCAAATGTTTGGCGCCCCGGCTGCTTGCATGGGCATGAGCCCATGCGGCGCATGCGGCGCATCCGAAGCATCCACTCCTCCCGATTGCGCTCCAACGCGACCCCTGCGAGATCGTGAACACGTTCTAAAGACCGGTCGCGAACCAATCCCCCTTGCGGCCCGCTGCACGGTCCGCCACGTTGACCCGCTGGTTGCGCACGCCGCTGCGGCGCCTTGGCCGGCATTGCGCCTGCAGCGCTGCTGGCAAGATCGTCCGCATTTCTGATTTGCAGAGGTGCGGCGATGTTGATCAATTGTGTTGTGTATGAAAACGGCACCAAGCGGGCTGATATCCCCGTCAGTGAGATCAGGGACCACATTGCGCTGCCTGGATGTTTTGTCTGGGTGGCCTTGCAGGACCCGACGCCCGAGGAGCTTGACAAGTTGAAGGGCGAGTTCGGCCTGCACCCGCTCGCGGTAGAGGACGCCCACCATGGCCACCAGCGGCCCAAGGTCGAGGAGTACGGCGACTCGCTGTTTGCGGTCATGCATCTGCTCGAATCCAGCGGCGTGGCAGCGGGCTTGACCATCGGCGAGCTCAATGTGTTTGTGGGCGAGAACTACGTGGTCTCGGTGCGCAACCGCAGCGAGCATGGTTTCGTCGATGTGCGCGAGCGTTGCGAGCGCGAGCCGGAGTTGCTGCGCAACGGACCTGGTTTTGTGCTCTATGCGCTCATGGACGCGGTGGTGGACCGCTACTTCCCCGTCATCGACGCGCTGGAAGTCGAGCTGGAAACCATCGAGCAGCAGATATTTACGCAGCGGGCCGGGCGCGCCAGCATCAAGCGGTTGTATGAGCTCAAGCAGCGGCTCACGGTGCTCAGGCACGCGGTCGCGCCGCTGCTCGAAGGGGCGTCCAAGCTGCACGGCGGACGCGTTCCGCAGATCTGCACGGGGTCGCAGGATTACTTCCGCGATGTGGTCGACCACTTGGCCCGCATCAACACCTCCATCGACTCCATCCGCGACACCATCGGCACAGCGATCCACGTCAACCTGTCCATGGTCACCATTGAGGACGGCGAGGTGGTCAAGCGCCTGGCTGCATGGGCCAGCCTGTTTGCGGTGTGCACCGCGTTTGCGGGCATCTGGGGCATGAACTTTGAGCACATGCCCGAATTGAAATGGCGCTACGGGTATGCGGTGGCACTCACGCTCATCGCCAGCACCTGCGGCTTTCTGTACTTTCGCTTTCGCAAGGCGGGTTGGCTCTAGGGCCGCGCCGCGGCCCCCTGCTGAGTTCCCTCCGCGGGCCATTCACGCCGTCCGCGCCGCCTGCATTTTTACGGCGTTTTTACGGCGCTCCCTGCAGTCTGTGCACACTTTTTACGGACGGCTCTTGAGAATCAAACACAGGTTTTGATGCAGGAGTTGTCGATGGACGTGATCTGGTTGGCCGCAATGGCGGCGCTGTGGGTAGTGGTGGCCGAGGCCGTCGTTTTGCTGGGCCAACACGGCCCGGCCAAGGGTGAACGGCCATGATGAGCCTTGAAGTGCTGTATGGCTTCGGCGCCATCGTGGCCATCGGTTTGCTGGCCTATCTGGTGTTTGCGCTGATCTGCGCCGAGGAGTTCTGACATGGACACCTCTGCCTGGACCCTGCTTGGGGTTTTTCTGATCGTGCTGGGCGTGCTGGCATGGCCGCTGGGCCGCTGGCTGGCCGCCGTGTGCGATGGGCAACTACCGCGATGGATGCATGCAGTGGAAAAGCCGCTGTACCGGCTCGCCGCAGTCGCGCCTGAACAGTCCATGCACTGGCGCACCTACGCACTGGCGCTGCTGGCCTTCAATGCCCTCGGCGCGTTGGTGGTGTATGGGCTGCAGCGCTTGCAGCATTTGCTTCCGCTCAATCCACAGGGAATGGGCGCCGTGTCCAGAGATTCCTCGTTCAACACTGCGGTCAGCTTTGTCACCAACACCAACTGGCAGGGTTATGTGGGCGAGGCGACGATGAGCTACCTCACGCAGATGCTGGGCTTGGCGGTACAGAACTTCTTCTCGGCCGCCACGGGCATTGCGGTGGCTTTTGCGCTGGCCCGGGGCTTTGCCGCGCGGCGCACCGATGGCCAGGGCCATGTGGGTAACTTCTGGACCGACGTGACGCGCATCATCTCCTGGGTGCTGGTGCCGATTTCGCTGGTGGTTGCCATCGTGCTGGTCGGGCAGGGCGTCATCCAGAATTTTGACGCGTACAAGGACGTGGCAACGCTGGAGCAAACGGCCTACGAAGTGCCCAAGCTCGACGCGGCGGGCCAGCCGGTGCATGGCGCAGACGGTGCCCCCGTGACGGAGGCCAAGGTAAGCAACACGCAGACGCTTGCCATGGGCCCTGTCGCATCGCAGGAGGCCATCAAGATGGTCGGCACGAACGGCGGCGGTTTCTTCAACGCCAACTCCGCCCATCCGTATGAGAACCCGACCGCGCTGGCCAACTTTGTGCAGATGCTGGGGATCTTTCTCATCCCCGCCGCATTGTGTTTTGCATTCGGCCGGGTGGTGGGTGACCAGCGCCAGGGTTACGCGCTACTGGCGGCCATGACGGTGATATTTGCGGTGGCCGTGGTGGCCCTGGTGGCGGCGGAGCAGGCCGGCAACCCGCAGTGGTCGGCCTTGGGCGTGGACCAGGCTGCAGGCGCGCTGCAGTCAGGCGGCAACATGGAAGGCAAGGAGGTGCGCTTTGGCATCACTGCGTCAGCGTTGTTTGCGGCGGTGACCACGGCGGCATCGTGTGGCGCCGTGAATGCGATGCACGACTCGTTCACGCCCCTGGGCGGCATGGTGCCCCTGGTGCTGATGCAACTGGGCGAGGTGGTGTTCGGCGGCGTGGGCTCGGGCCTGTATGGCATGTTGGTGTTCGCCATCCTCGCGGTGTTCATGGCGGGTCTCATGATCGGCCGCACGCCGGAGTACCTGGGCAAGAAGATCGAGGTGCGCGAGATCAAGCTCACCTCAGCCGCCATCCTGGTCACCCCCATCCTTGTGTTGGTGGGCACGGCCATTGCCGTGAGCGTGGACGCGGGCAGGGCGGGCATTGCCAACCCGGGGACGCATGGCTTCTCGGAAATCCTCTACGCCCTCACGTCCGCCGCCAACAACAACGGCAGCGCCTTTGCGGGCCTGTCGGCCAACACGCCGTTTTACAACGTGCTGCTGGCAGTGGCGATGTGGTTCGGCCGCTTTGGGGTGATCGTGCCTGTGCTGGCCATCGCCGGATCGCTGGCTGCAAAAAAGCGCCTGCCGGTCACGGCGGGCACCATGCCCACGCACGGGCCGCTGTTTGTCACGCTGCTGGTGGGGACGGTGCTTTTGGTGGGGCTTCTCAACTACGTGCCCTCCCTGGCCCTGGGGCCGATGGTGGAGCACCTGGTGCTCTGGGCTCAATAAGGTTTGGCCATGATCAAGAAAAATTCTTCTTCCATCTCGCTGCTGGATGCGGCCTTGGTGCGGACAGCGCTCTGGGGCGCATTTGCCAAGCTGAGTCCCCTGGTGCAGTGGCGCAACCCGGTGATGTTCATCGTGTACATCGGCAGCATCTTCACCACGCTGCTGTGGCTGCATGCGCTCAGTGCGCCGCAGGACGCCAGCATGCGCCCGGCCTTCGTGCTGGCCATCACCGTGTGGTTGTGGTTTACCGTGCTGTTCGCGAATTTTGCCGAGGCATTGGCCGAGGGCCGCAGCAAGGCGCAGGCCGCATCGCTGCGCGGGCTGCGCCGCGAGACCTGGGCCAAGAAGCTCAAGGAGCCCGTCCACGGCGCGCCCTTCTTGCCAGAGCAGGCCACCAACCTGCGTCGTGGAGACGTGGTGCTCGTAGAGGCGGGCGACGTCATCCCGCTGGACGGCGAGGTGATCGAGGGCGTGGCCTCGGTCGATGAGAGCGCCATCACCGGCGAATCCGCCCCCGTGGTGCGGGAATCGGGCGGTGACTTTTCGGCCGTGACCGGTGGGACCCGCGTGTTGTCCGACTGGCTGGTCGTGCGGATTTCGGTGAACCCGGGCGAGTCGTTCCTCGACCGAATGATCGGCATGGTCGAGGCGGCCAAGCGCCAGAAGACACCCAACGAGGTTGCGCTGACCATCTTGCTGGTCGCGTTGACCATCGTGTTCCTGGTCGTCACCGTGACCTTGCTGCCGTTTTCGATCTTCAGCGTGCAAGCTTCTGGCGCGGGCACGGTGGTCTCGCTGACGGCGCTGGTGGCGCTGCTGGTGTGCCTGATCCCCACCACCATTGGCGGGCTGTTGTCCGCCGTGGGCGTGGCCGGCATGAGCCGCATGATGCAGGCCAATGTAATCGCCACCTCGGGCCGGGCTGTGGAGGCTGCGGGCGATGTGGATGTGCTGCTGCTGGACAAGACCGGCACCATTACCCACGGCAACCGGCAGGCCAGCGCGTTTTTGCCGGCACCGGGTGTGACGAAGGAACGCCTGGCCCGCGCCGCCTTGCTGGCGTCGTTGGCAGACGAAACGCCCGAAGGGCGCAGCATTGTCGAGCTGGCCCGCCGCGCTGGTGTCGACGGCCAGAACGCAGAGGGCGTGAAGCTGGTGCCGTTTACCGCGCAGACCCGCATGAGCGGCGTGGATTTGCCGGCCGGCGATGGCCAACCAGAGTCGGCCGGCGTCGCGCTGCGCAAGGGTGCAGTGACAGCACTGGCACGCTACGTCGAATCCCTGGGCGGCAAGATGCCGCAGGACATGTTGAACGCGGCCGACCAGGTGGCCTACCGTGGCAGCACGCCGCTGGCAGTGGCAGAAGGCGCCCATGTTCTGGGCGTGGTCGAGCTCAAGGACATCGTGAAAACGGGGATCAAGGAGCGCTTCGTCGAGCTGCGCCGCATGGGCATCAAGACGGTGATGATCACGGGCGACAACAAGCTCACTGCGGCCGCAATCGCCGCCGAGGCCGGGGTAGACGATTTCCTGGCCGAGGCAACGCCGGAAGACAAGCTCGCGCTCATCCGCAAGTACCAGTCCGAAGGCCGGCTGGTGGCGATGACCGGCGACGGTACCAACGACGCGCCCGCGCTGGCGCAGGCCGACGTGGCGGTGGCGATGGGCAGCGGAACGCAGGCCGCCAAGGAGGCAGGCAACATGGTCGACCTGGATTCCAACCCGACCAAGCTGCTGGAGGTGGTTGAGACCGGCAAGGCGCTGCTCATGACGCGCGGCTCGCTGACCACGTTCTCGATTGCGAACGACGTGGCGAAGTACTTCGCCATCGTGCCGGCGATTTTTGTGTCGACCTACCCGCAGCTCTCGGCGCTCAACGTCATGCACCTTGCAAGCCCATCGTCCGCCATCCTGTCGGCCGTGATCTTCAACGCGTTGGTGATCGTGTTTTTGATCCCGCTGGCCTTGCGGGGCGTGCGGTATCGTCCCGTGGGCGCGGCTGCGCTGCTGCGGCGAAACCTGGCGATCTATGGCTTGGGAGGGCTGGTGGTGCCGTTCGTGGGCATCAAGCTGATTGACTGGATACTGGTGGCCGTAGGGCTGACTTGAGGAAAATATGATGAAAAACATTCTTCGCCCCGCGCTGGTTTTGTTTGCCGTGCTGAGCGCGCTCACTGGCCTCCTCTACCCGCTGGCCGTCACGGGTGCAGCGCAGGCCGTGTTCCCCCACGAGGCTGCCGGCAGCCTGGTACAGCGCCAAGGCCAGACCGTGGGGTCTGCGCTGATCGGCCAGAACTTTTCGGAGCCCGGGCACTTCTGGGGCCGCCCTTCGGCCACGGCGCCCATGCCGTACAACGCGGCTGCCTCAGGGGGCTCCAACCAGGGGCCCCTCAACCCCGCGCTGGCCGGCGCGGTAAAGACCCGTGTCGCGGCCTTGCGCGAGGCTGACCCCACCAACACCGCGCCGGTGCCGGTGGATCTGGTGACGGCTTCTGCCAGTGGGCTTGACCCGCACATCAGCGCCGCCGCCGCGCAGTACCAGGCGGCGCGTGTGGCACGGGCCCGCCACCTGCCGCTCGACCGCGTGATTGCTCTTGTGGGTCAGCACACGGAGCAACCCCTGTGGGGCCCGCTGGGCGAGCCGCGGGTGAATGTGCTGGCGCTGAACCTGGCTCTGGACGATGCGCGCTAGGAAGCCTCGTCAGCCATCACCGCAGGCGGCACATGGCTGAAATCCCGCGCCCCGACCCCGATGCCCTGATCGCGCAGCTGCGCGCCGAAGAAGCGCAGATCCGCCGGGGCAAGCTGCGCATTTACTTCGGTGCCAACGCGGGGGTGGGTAAGACTTGGTCCATGCTCAGCGCTGCGCAGCAGGAGCACCGCGCCGGCCGCGACGTCCTGATCGGCGTGGTGGAAACCCACGGCCGGGCAGAGACGGCGGCGCTGCTGGGGGGCCTGGAGGCGCTGCCTCAGAAGTCAGTGGAGTACCGGGGCCGGCGCCTGAACGAGTTCGACCTCGACGCCGCGCTGGCGCGCAAGCCGGCGGTGCTGCTGGTGGACGAGCTTGCGCATTCCAACGTGCAGGGCTCGCGCCATGCCAAGCGGTGGCAGGATGTGCAGGAGCTTCTGGCCGCGGGCATCGACGTATGGACGGCACTCAATGTGCAGCATCTGGAGAGCCTGAACGGCACCGTGGGTGCGATCACGGGCATTCGCGTGCATGAAACTGTGCCTGACACGGTACTGGACGATGCGGACGAAGTGGTGCTGGTCGATGCCACGCCAGACGAGTTGATCGCGCGGCTGGGCGCGGGCAAGGTCTATGTACCACAGCAGGCCGAGCGCGCCGCGCAGAGCTTTTTTCGCAAGGGCAACCTGATCGCGCTGCGCGAGATTGCGCTGCGGCGCACCGCCGAGCATGTGGAGGACGACGTGCGGGGCTGGCGGGTGGAGCAATCGGGCCACCCGGGCGCCCGGGTGGCCGCGGCCTGGAACACCTCAGGCAGCATCCTCGCCTGCGTGGGACCGTACGAGGACGCAGCGCAGACCGTGCGCACGGCTGCGCGCCTGGCGGGCCAGCTGAACGTGAAGTGGCACGCGGCATATGTGGAAACGCCGCGCCTGCAGCGGCTCCATGCCGCGCAGCGGGACAAGATCCTGGCGGTGCTGCAACTGGCGCAAGAGCTGGGGGCCGAGACGGCGGTACTGACCGGCGACAGCGTAGCCCCCGCGCTGGCCGCCAAGGCCCTGCACCTCAACTGCGCCACCATGGTTCTGGGGCGGCCCGTTGCGTCAGTTTGGTGGCAGCGATGGATGCCGGCCCAGGGCGTGGCGCGCCAACTGACTGCACTGGCGCCATCGCTCGACATCGTGGAGGCCGCGCACGCGGGCAGCTCTCGGCGCCTGCCGCAAGCGCTGTGGGCCCACAGCGCCGGACCGGACGCCCGCGAGGCTGACGAGGACAACGCCGGCCGCGAGCGCTGGCTGGGATTTCTGTGGGCGCTTGTCGCCAGCATCGCAGTCACGCTGCTCGCGACACCGCTGCACGGGCTGCTGGAGCTGACCAATATCGTCATGCTGTACCTCGTGGGCGTGGTGGCCGTGGCCATGCGGTTCGGCCGGGTGCCGGCGGCCATGGCGGCGCTGCTCAACGTGCTTGCGTTCGACTTTTTCTTTGTGTCGCCGCGCCTGTCGTTCGCGGTGGGCGATGTGCAATACGTGGTCACCTTTGCCGTGATGCTGGGCGTGGGGCTGCTGGTGGGGCAGCTTACGGCGGGGCTGCGCTTTGCTGCGGGCGTGTCGATCAGCCGGGAGCGCCGGGCGCAGTCGCTGTTCGAGTTGGCGCGCGAGTTATCTGCGGCGCTGGAGACCCGCCAGGTCACCGAGATCGGTGCGGCGGCGGTGCAGGGCCACTTTGGTGGCCGCGCGGTGGTGGTGGCACTGGATGCCTCGGACCGCCTGCATTACCCGGACGACCTGCCACCAGGTTTCGACAAAAGCGTGGCCGACTGGACCCTGCGGCAGGGCCAGAGTGCGGGCCTGGCCACCAGCACCCTGGCTGCCCAGACTTGGCGCTATGTGCCGCTGAAGGCGCCGATGCGCGTGCGTGGCGTGCTGGCGCTGGAGCCTGCCCACCCCCGGTGGCTGTTGATACCGGAACAGGCGCAGCAGCTGGAAACCCTCGCGCGGCAGATCGCCATTGCGCTGGAGCGGGTGCACTACGTCGACATCGCACAAAAAGCGGTGGTGGACATGGAATCCGAGCGGCTGCGCAACGCCTTGCTGGGCGCGGTGTCGCACGACGTGCGCACGCCGCTCACGGCCCTGATCACGCTGGCTGAATCGCTCAAGAGCGCGCCGGAGCCCGAGCGCAAAGCCGCAGCCGAGGCCATCGTCCGTCAGGCGCACCAGCTCAACGCGCTGGTCAGCAACCTGCTGGACATGGCGCGGCTGGAGAGCGATGTGTCGGGCCAGAGTGTGACTTTGCGGCGCGACTGGCAGTCGGTGGAGGAGGTGGTGGGATCGTCCATTCGTGCTGCCAGGCCGGCGCTGGGCGACATGGCCGTGCGCACCGAGCTGCCTGCCGACCTGCCGCTGGTGGAGTTCGACCCTGTGCTCATCGAACGTGTGCTCGTGAACCTTCTGGAGAATGCAGCCAAGTACGGTGCGGCGCCCATCGTCGTGAGGGCGTCGGCCACCGACAGCACGCTGGTAGTGAGCGTGCGGGACCATGGCCCCGGGCTTCCGGCGTCGGTGCGCGGCAAGGAGCACACGCTGTTTGAAAAATTCACGCGCGGTCAGGCTGAATCGGTGACGCCGGGCGTGGGGCTGGGCCTGGCGATCTGCAAGGCAGTGGTGCAGGCCCATGGCGGCACGATTTCTGCCACCAACGCCGAGGGGGGCGGGGCGGAGTTCACGGTGGTGCTGGCGCGGCGCGCGCCCCCCCCGGCCCCGGGTTGGGATGACATGGAGCAGGGCGTTGCCGCCCCTTGAAGACGATGCAGATACGAACCGTGTTGGTGGTAGAGGACGAGCCCCAGATCCGGCGCTTTGTGCGCAGCGCGCTGGAGGCCGAGGGCTGGCAGGTGCACGAGGCAGGCACGCTGCGCGAGGGCCTGTCGGCCGCCGGTACGCGCCGGCCCGATTTGCTGGTGTTGGACCTGGGATTGCCCGATGGCGATGGCGTGGACCTGATCCGCGATGTGCGGGGCTGGTCGGCCGTGCCCATCATCGTGTTGTCTGCGCGGACCGATGAGGCGGACAAGATTGCGGCGTTGGATGCCGGTGCGGACGACTACCTGACCAAGCCCTTTGGCACGGGCGAGCTGCTGGCCCGCGTGCGCGCCAACCTGCGGCGGCCCCGCGCTGCCACGGGCAATGGGCTCACGGCGGACGTGGTGGAGCCGCTTTTTCATTTTGGCGATGTCGAGCTGGACCGCAGCGCGCGCCTGGTACGCAAGGCAGGGGTGGAAGTCCACCTCACGCCGACGGAGTACCGCATGCTGTGCGTGCTGGTGGCCAACGCGGGGCGGGTGATCACGCAAAAGCAGCTGCTGCGCGAGGTCTGGGGGCCGATGCGGTCCGACCAGGCGCACTACCTGCGCATCTACATGGGGCACTTGCGCCAAAAGCTGGAGGCCGACCCGGCGCAACCCAAACACCTGCTGACCGAGTCGGGGGTGGGGTACCGGCTGGCGGTGTAAACAAGCGCCACCCCACGTCGATTGCGGGGCGTAACATGTATTTGCTATACAAATAGTAGCTAAGAGTGCTTATGGAATAAGCGCTAGAGGCCGTTTCTTTCAATATTTCAGTCTGGCGGCCGAGCGCGGGGCTGCGAGCACCGCCAGCCGCATGCTGTGGAAATATTGCTGTCAGAGGTTGTGGTGGTGGGCGCCAGAGTTATTTCGCATGCATTTGGCGGGCAAACCGTCTTGCCGGTTGCCGTGCGGCGAGGCCCCGAGCAGTTACGTCGGCAGGGGCCATGCGCAGGACTCGTGCAAGTGCGATCATCAAAGGCTTCGGCCTCGCATTCGTCAGGCGCCCCAATCCATGGACGCGGATCCGTCGTCCGAATGGCTTCTGCCTCTAACCCTGTCGCTATGCCGTTGCGCTAACGCGCAGCTGCGAGATCTTCACTTTTCTCGTGTCTTCGTTCCATGACCCAGGCAACCCCACCGCATTCCTCCGCGCCGGCCGCGCCCGGCACGCTTGACGCGTTTATTCCCTTGCTCTTCGTCGCGCTCTGGAGCACCGGCTTCATCGGCGCCAAGCTCGGGCTGCCCTATGTGGAGCCGCTCACATTTTTGGCCCTGCGGTTTGCCATCGTCATCGTGCTGATGCTCGGAGTGGTGGCGTTGGTGCGCGCTCCGTGGCCTGCGTCGAGCAAGGCGTGGGTTCACATCGGCGCGTCGGGCCTCTTGGTGCACGGGGTGTACCTGGGCGGGGTGTTCATCGCCATCGGCCACGGGCTGCCGTCGGGCATCACGGCGCTGGTGGTGGGGCTGCAGCCGCTGTTGACGGCGCTGGTGGCGGGCGCCCTGCTGGGCGAGAAGGTGCGGCCCGCGCAGTGGGCGGGCCTGGCCTTGGGGTTTACCGGCGTGGCGCTGGTCGTGGCCGGCAAGGTGGCCACCGTGCCGGGCGGCGCGCTGGTGGGCATGCTGATGCCGGCGGTGGTGGCGCTGCTGGGCATCACGGCCGGCACGCTGTATCAAAAGCGCTTTTGCCCCGCGTTCGACCTGCGCACCGGCTCGGTCATCCAGTATTTGCCGTGTGTGGTGGCCATGGCCGTGCTGGCGTACGCGACGGAAACCATGGCCGTGCAGTGGAGCGGCGAGTTTCTCTTTGCACTGGGCTGGCTGGTGCTGGTGCTCTCCCTGGGCGCTGTCAGCTTGTTGAACCTGCTGATCCGCCGCGGCGGCGCAGTGAACGTGGCCAGCCTGTTCTACCTGACCCCGCCTATGACCGCGTTGGTGGCCTGGGCGGTGTTTGGCGAAACCCTCAGCGGCTGGGCGCTGGCGGGCATGGCGTTGGCGGCTGCGGGGGTCTGGCTGGCACGGCAGACTCGGTAGCGGTCGCGTGTCCCTCCGATGGGTGTGATGCTGGCATTGTCTGAACTCGCGCTGCTCCTACCTTGCTATGCAGGGTTGGAGCGGTCTCGGAAGTCGTGTGCCCATGAGAAAGCCCGCAAGGTGGGCTGCGAGCCAGGAGCGCTCGCATCCTCGTGCTCGAAGTGAAGGGTGACGCCCTCACTCGTTGTGAGTATCACTGCGAGCGGTGGTTGTGTGGGAACGGCCGAGCGGATTTCGAGGCCTCTTGATTTCGCCAGGATCAAGAATTCATTGAGTGGCCTGCTGTGGCGCAGCAGCGCCGTGTCCTTCAGTTTGAGGGAGCCGCCGCGAGGGCGTCCTGAGAAGAAACAGTCCGAGAACAACGTATACATCAGCAACGGCGCATCGAAATGAAATTCGATGACGCCATAAGCCAGGATGACTGGAAAACAGCGCTCATCTCCAGCACGATAGGAGCCATCGGGACCGATGGCCCCGTAGATCTCGATGCTGTCTGGTTGACCGAAGATTTTCGTAATGTCTTCGGGCGAACAATTTCTTTGTGGCGTAAACGGCCCAAACCGGCCGGTCTGAAGAAACTCGAAAAGCGATATCTGCAGCTTCTTGTTTTTCATCGTCGAGTCTGGGCGCGCTGCGCTACCTCACAGCTTGCGCAGCCGCTCCAGCGCGGCGCGCAGCGTGTCGTCCTTCTTGGCGAAACAGAAACGCACCACGCGCTGGTCGAACCCGTCGCCGTAGAACGCCGACAGCGGAATCGCCGCCACGCCCATCTCGCGGGTGAGCCACTGGCAGAAGTCGGACTCGTTCAGGTCGCTCACGGCCGAGATGTCCACGCACTGGAAGTAGCTGCCGGTGCTGGGCAAGAGCTTCAGGCGCGAGCCGGCCAGGCCCGCGCGGAACAGGTCGCGCTTGGCCTGGTAGAACGCCGGCAGCTGCAGGTAGGGCGCAGGGTCTTGCAGGTAGGTGGCCAGGCCATGCTGCACGGGCGTGTTGACGGTGAAGACGTTGAACTGGTGCACCTTGCGGAATTCGGCGGTAAGGGCTGCGGGCGCCGCCACGGTGCCGACCTTCCAGCCGGTGACGTGAAAGGTCTTGCCAAAGCTGGAGACGATGAAGGCGCGCGCCGCCAAGCCCGGAAAACGTGCGGCGCTCTGGTGCTCGGCACCGTCGAACACCATGTGCTCATACACCTCGTCGCTGATGAGCAGGATGTTGGTGGGCGCGAGCAGGTCTTCAAGCTGGCGCATTTCCTCGGCCGTCCAGATGGTGGCGCTGGGGTTGTGCGGGCTGTTGATGAGGATGGCACGCGTGCGCGGCGTGATGGCCGCGCTGATCTTGGCGAAATCGGGGCGGAAGGTGCCGGGCGTGAGCGGCACCCGCACGGCCTTGCCACCAGCCAGCTCGATGTTGGGCACGTAGCTGTCGTAGCAAGGGTCGAGCACGATGACCTCTTCGCCAGGGTGCACGACGGCGAGGATGGCGGTGATGATGGCTTGCGTAGCCCCGGCCGTGATGGTGATTTCAGTGCCTGCGTCGTACCGGCGGCCGTGCAGCGCGGCGATCTTGCCGGCCACCGCTTCGCGCAGCGCCGGAATGCCGGGCATGGGCGGGTACTGGTTGTGGCCGGCCTGCATGGCCTGGGTCACCGCGTTCACCAGCTCGGGTGCGCATTCAAAGTCAGGGAAACCTTGACCGAGGTTGACCGCGCCGTGCTCTGCGGCCAGGGCCGACATCACGGTGAAGATGGTGGTGCCTACCTGGGGCAGCTTGCTCTGGAAGTCGGGGGTGCGGGCGGTGGCGGTGGTCTGTGTCATGGCGCAGCGTCTGAGGAGTCAATGCGGGGGTGAAATCAGGGCGGAGGCGGTTAGCGGTGGCCTGTGGTGGTCAGCGGTAGTCAGCGGCGTGATGGGGCGTTGGTGAACCATGCGCGCCCGCTCCCGCAGCGCTTTCAAAGTTCGTAATCGTTCACGTGGCCGGTCATGGCGCGGGCGATCAGCTCGCGGCTCAGGCGGTCGCTGAGCAGTTCGGCGAATTTGTAGACGAAATTGCGCAGGTAGGCGCCGCGCTTGAAAGCCACGCGCGCCACGCTCTGGCCAAAAAGGTGGCCGACGGGGCGCACCGCCAGGTCGCCCACCGGGTCGTCGCGCATGGCCATCTCGGCCACGATGCCGATGCCCAGGCCCAGGCGGACATAGGTCTTGATCACGTCGGAGTCGATGGCTTCGAGCACGATGCGCGGCTGCAGCTTGCGCGCGGCAAAGGCATGGTCGATCTTGCCGCGGCCGGTGAAGGAGGGGTGGTAGGTAATCAGCGCCTCGTGGGCGAGGTCATCAAGGCCGATGCGCTCCTTCTGTGCCAGAGGGTGTTCGTTGGGCACCACCAGCACGTGCTGCCATTCGTAGCAGGGCAGGGTGACGAGCTCGGGGTAGTCGGCGAGCGATTCGGTGGCCATGCCGATCTCGGCCACCTCGTCGATGATCATGCGGGCCACTTCGTGCGGCGTGGCCTGGTGCAGGCTGATGTTGACCTTGGGGTAAGCCTCGCGCAAGCGGGCCACCGGCACGGGCAGCACGTAGCGCGCCTGGGTGTGTGTGGTGGCGATGCTCAGGGTGCCGCTGTCCTGCGCGCTGAACTGCTCGCCGATGCGTTTGAGGTTACCGACCTCGCGCATGATGACCTCGATGCTCTTGAGGACGTGCTGGCCGGGTTCGGTGATGCGCTTGAGCCGCTTGCCGTGGCGGGCAAAGATATCGACGCCAAGTTCTTCTTCCAGCTCGATGATGGCCTTGGAGACCCCGGGTTGGGAGGTGTGCAGGGCCTTGGCAGCTTCGGTGAGGTTGAGATTGCGCCGCGCAGCCTCTTGCACAAAACGGAATTGGTGCAGATTCATATCTGATATCGCCTAAAGAGTTGCATCATTATGCTGCAAGCATCTAAAGGAATGAGACGCAAATCGTTGTTTTGTCAGGCGGGTGGAGGTTCGCAGGCAATTTCGGCCATGAGAGCCGTCATGCGGACGTCTTCACCAATGGCCGATTGGACGTGGAAATGTGTCTTTGGGTGGGCTCTGCGCAATTCATCGACCAGCACCGGCAGGTCCTCGCGCGCGTGTTTGCCAGTGCCCAGGAACATGGGCACGACGGTGATCGCTGGCGCCCCCTGTGCGACGAGCTCGGCGGCGGCCTCACCCAGGGTGGGTGTGCACAGCTCCAGGTAGGCGCAGACAACACGCTGCCCGGGGTGCTGGGTGGCGATCCGGCTGGCCACGGCTTCGATGGGGGCACGCCACAGCGGGTCGCGGGATCCGTGCGAGAAAAGGATGATGGCGGGGGAGCTCATGGGTATCAGTGCGCTGAAGGGACTACCGCCTGAGCACCAGCCAGCCAAACGCGGCGAGCGACAGCACGGAATAAATCAGCCCCGGCGCTGCCGCCGTGAGCCAGGGCGACCAGTTCTGAATGTTGCCCGCATAGCCGAACACGTTGTTCAGCAGGAAGAAGCTGATGCCTGCCATCACGCCGCCGAACACATAGCCCGCAATGCCGCCCGAGCGGAAATGCAGGTAGGCAAACGGCAGGGCCAGCACCACCATCACCAGGCAGGAGAGCGGGTAGAAAACCTTGCGCCAGAACTCGATCTCGTAGCGCTGGGCCGACTGGCCGTTGGCGTCCAGGTGCCGGATGTACTGGAACAGGTCGATGGTGGCCATGCGGTCGGGCTTGAGCAGCGATGCGGCGACCATGTCGGCGCTGATGCGGGTGGGCCATTCCAGCGCGGGGGCGTCCAGATGTTCCACGCGCGCCTCGTCGGTGCCTCGCTGCTCGAAGCGGCTGCGCTGCACCTTCTCGAGCGACCAGGCCCCGTTGGCCGCGAACTGCCCGGAGGCGGCCCGGGTTTGCGACGCAAGGCGGCCCTTGGCATCGAACTCGAAGATGCGCACATCCAGCATGCCGCCGTTGGGCGTGAGGGCGCGCACGTTTACAGCGAAGGAGTGGTCCTCTTGCCGCTCCTTGAGCCACGCGCCCGTGGCACCGGTGGTCAGGCGCCCAAGGTATCGCACCTTGACCAACTGGGCCGCGCGGTCCGTCAGCGGCGCAATGTAGTCGCCTACCGCAAACGTGAACAACACGAAGACGCCCCCGAGCGTGAGGAGCGTGCGCAGAGCACGCCAGGGGCCCATGCCGCTGGTGCGCATGATGGTGAACTCGGAGCTCTGAGCCAGGCGCGCCATCACAAAAATGGTGCCGATGAGCACCGTGATGGGCAGCAGTTCGTACAGGTGGCTGGGAATGCTCAGCACCACGAACAGGAAGGCATGCGAAAGCTGGTACCCCTGGGCGCCGGCCTTGCCGACCCAGCGCAGCTCGTCCACCAGATCGAAGAAGAAGAACAGCGCCAGAAAGCCCGCGGTGACAAAGGTCACCGCCAGGAGCGCTTCGCGGTGGATAAGGCGGCGGATGGTTTTCATGTCGCGCTCCCGGGCTGCGCCTTGGGTTGCCAAAGCCGCTGGACGGTCCACTGGTTGTGCCGCACGGCCAGCACCAGCAGCGACGCCATCAGCATGCCGCCGTGCAGCAGCACCATGAAGCTGACCAGGCCGAGCCGCCCGGCCCCCACCCAGCTTTGCCCCAGGGTCATGAGGTTGTAGTAGACGATGAATGCAAAAAGCGCAAACACTAGGCTAGTGCTGCGCGCGGCGCGCGGGTTGACGCTGGCCACCGCCAGCCCGAGCACCACAAAGTTGAGGGCCGCCAGTGCCAGGCCAATGCGCCACCCCAGCTCGGCGCGGTACGCGGGCAGGGGTTGCATGACCAGTTCATGGGTGGCGCGGGTCTTGACCGACAGCTCTTCGGCCGACCCTGCAGGAGCCGATCCGATGCGCGTGCCGTACTCGGAAAACTCACTGATCTTGACGCCGGGCTTGTCGCGCGTGGTCTCCAGGCGCTGGCCGTCGGTCAGCAGGGCCATGCGTTCGCCGCCCTGGGTTTCGAGCCGGGCGCTGCGCGCCGAAGTCACGGATTCGCGGGTGCCGTCCGTGGCGGCAATGAAGATGTTGTTGCCGGTCTGCGTGTCCGCTGTTTCCTTGTCGATGAAGAAAACGCGACTGCCGTTGGAGGACTCCTGGAACTCGCCGGGCGCGATGCGGTCGATGTCGCTGCGCTGCTCGTAGCGCGTCTTGAGCTCCTGGATCTGCGAATTGGCCCAGGGCCAGACGAGCAGCGACAGCACCGCAATCACCACCATGACGGGCCATGCAAATCGCACCAGCGGCTTGAGCAGGCTGATGAGGCCACGGCCACTGGCAAACCAGATGACCATTTCGCTGTCGCGGTACATGCGCGAGAGCGTGCCCACCACGGCGATGAACAGGCTCAGGCTCAGGATGGTGGGCAGCTGCCCCAAGACCGTGAACCCCATGACCAGCATGACGTCAGAGGGGCTGACGCTGCCCCGGGAGGCCTGACCCAGCGTGCGGATGAGCATCATGGTCATGACCACGGTCACCAGCACCACCAGCGTCGCGCCAAAGCTGCGCGCAAGCTCCTTGCGGATGGATGAATCGAATAACATTGGCTCGAAGGAAAACACCGATTATGAACTTTGATCTCAAGACCCTTGAACTCGCTGCGGCAGCTTCGGAAAAATGCGATTTGCTCATCGCGCTGATCCCCGAAGGCTTCAAGCCCGGGAAGGATTCACTGTCCACCCTGGCCGCGCAGGCGCTCAAGAATGGAGATCTGGCCACCAAGGCAGGCAAGAACCTGCAGCTTTACCAAGCGCCTGCGGTGGCCGCGCGCCGCGTGATTCTGCTGGGTGCAGGCGATGGAGCAGGGCGGGCCGTGCGCCAGGCGCTGCTGGCCGTAGGCGGGGCCATCAAGGCGCCGCAGACCAAGCGTGTGGTGATCTGCTTTGCAGGCGCCATGCAAGCTGGCGCCGTCAGCGCGGCTGTGCAGGCGGTTGCTGAGGCGAGCTATGTGTACACCACGACCAAGTCCAAGGTCGAGGCCCGCAGCCTGAGCCGCTGTGTGGTGGGCGTACCGAGCGCGTCTGGAGTCCAGGAGGCCTTCGATACCGGCGTGGCCCTGGTATCCGGTGTGGAGTTTGCGCGCGAATGGGGCAACCGCCCCGCCAACCATGCCACGCCCACACTGCTGGCCGATGCCGCCAAGACCCTCGCGAAGTTGCCACGCATTCAATGCAAGGTGCATGGCCCGGCCGAAGTTGCACGCCTGGGCATGGGAGCCTTCCTGGCGGTGGCCCGTGGGTCTGAAGAACCCTTGCGCCTGATCGAGTTGCGCTACAACGGCGCGGCCAAAGACAAGGCACCGATAGTGCTGGTGGGCAAGGGCATCACGTTCGACACGGGCGGCATCTCCATCAAGCCTGCGGCGGAAATGGATGAAATGAAGTTCGACATGTGCGGCGCCGCCAGCGTGCTGGGCGTGTTCCGTGCGCTGGGCGAGCTGCAGCCCGAGATCAATGTCGTGGGCCTGGTTCCGGCCTGCGAGAACATGCCCGACGGCCGCGCGGTCAAGCCCGGCGATGTGGTCACCAGCATGAGCGGGCAGACCATCGAGATTCTCAATACGGATGCGGAAGGCCGGCTGGTGCTGTGCGATGCGCTCACCTACGCCGCCCGCTTCAAGCCAGCTGCCGTGGTGGACATCGCCACCCTCACGGGGGCCTGCGTGATCGCCCTGGGCGGCGTGCGCAGCGGGCTGTTTGCCAACAACGATGCGCTGGCCACCGCGCTGCAGGAGGCCGGTGAATCTGCCCAGGACCCGTGCTGGCGCATGCCGCTGGATGACGACTACGCCGACGGGCTCAAGAGCAATTTTGCGGACATGGGCAATGTGGCTGGCCGCGCGGGGGGCTCCATCACTGCGGCGAAATTCCTGCAAAAGTATGTGGGCGAGCTTCCCTGGGCGCATCTGGATATCGCCGGCACGGCATGGAAGGGCGGTGCGGCCAAGGGTTCCACAGGCCGGCCGGTGGGTCTGCTGGTGCAATACCTGCTGAACCAGGCGCAAGTCAAGCCGGGCAAGGCCGAGAAGGCTGCGAAGGGGCTGAAAGAGGCAAAGCCAGCCCCGGCCCCGGCGAGCGAGCGCACGGCGCAGACCAAGCCCGCCGCGGCGAAACGCGCCGTCAAATCCGGCAGCGTCTGACGCTTCATGACCGAGGTCTCCTTTCACTTCAATGCGCCGGACAAGCTGGCCTATGCGTGCCGGTTCGCGCGCAAGGTGCAGCGCAGCGGGTCCCGGCTGGTGATTGCGGCGCCGGCAGAGACTTTGGTGGCGCTGGACCGCATGCTCTGGGCCCTGGCCCCGCAGGACTTTGTGGCGCACTGCCGCGACGATGCGGACGAGGAGCTGGTGCATGCCTCGCCGGTGCTGCTCGCGGCCGACCCGCGCACTGCGCCCCACCATGAGGTCCTGTTGAATCTGCATGCAGAGGTGCCAGAAGGTTTTGGCCGGTTTGAACGGCTGGTGGAAGTGGTCAGCGCGCTGGACGAAGTGGACCGCACCGAGGCACGCGCCCGCTGGAAACACTATGCGTCCCGCGGGTACGCCATCACCCGCCATGACCTCGTGTTGAAAGGCGGCTGATGGCACCACAGCAACCCCCGCGCGCACCGCCGCGCTTTGTTCCCACCCTCACCGAAGTGGTGCAGACGCCGGGCGGATTGCCAGCGCAAGGGGCCACCACCGGGCCTTCGCGCACCACGGTGATGACGTCGCCCCTGCCTCCGGTCGCGCGGCCCGTTGCCAGAGCGGCGGCATCGGCGCCAGTGTCCAGCGCTCGCCCTCCGTTGCCCAGTGCCCAGCCGCCTGCGGTGATGGCGCAACGACCCGCTCCCACACACGCAACAAGCACGCATCCGGCGACGGGCACGGCTCCATTAAATGCCGGCATCGAAGCGCGCCGGCCTCCCCCTGCCGCACTGCCTGCTGCCTCTGCGACCACCCTGCAGAGATCCGCTGCGCCTTCGCCCACGGCCGCCCGTCCGTTGCCAGATGGCTTTGAAGAGTACATGGTGCATCGCGTGATGCAGCGCGTGGACGTTGTGCTGGATCAGCGTTTGCGCGAGGCGATCGCCACGGTGGTGCAGGAACAGACGAGATCGGTGCTGCCGCGGCTGCGTGAAGAGATCGAATCGGTGGTCCGCCATTCGGTATACGAGGCCGTTGCCGATGAGCTTGCCAGCGGTGCTCCGCCAGTGCCACGGGGATGACAGGGTATTCCCCTGTGCATTTAATCGTGTTCCCTAATGATCTGGCCCATAAATTGCGATATGTTCGCCTGCGTTGAGACACAAGAACATTCTCAGCGTTTATCTTTACTGGAGATTGATATGCAATTGAAGTTGAAACTGACCGTGGTTGCTGCTATCGCGGCTGTTGCCGGTATGGCCTCTGCACAAGAGCAGGTCGTCAAGATCGGTCACGTGGCTCCGGTTTCCGGCGCCCAGGCTCACTACGGCAAGGACAACGAAAATGGCGCCCGCATGGCCATTGAAGAGCTGAACGCCCAAGGCGTCACCATCGGCGGCAAGAAGATCAAGTTCGAACTGCAGGCCGAAGACGACGCTGCCGATCCAAAGCAAGGCACCGCTGCCGCACAAAAACTGTGCGACTCCAAGGTTGCTGGCGTTGTGGGTCACCTCAACTCCGGAACCACGATCCCTGCGTCCAAGGTTTACAACGACTGCGGCATCCCCCACGTCACCGGCGCTGCGACCAACCCCAACCTGACCAAGCCAGGCTACAAGACCACGTTCCGTATCATCGCCAACGACAACGCCCTGGGCGCTGGCCTGGCTTTCTACGCTGCGGACACCCTGAAGCTCAAGACCGTTGCGATCATCGATGACCGCACCGCTTACGGCCAAGGCGTTGCCGACGTGTTCAAGAAGACCGCTGCAGCCAAGGGCATCAAGGTGGTGGACGAGCAGTTCACGACCGACAAGGCCACTGACTTCATGGCGATCCTGACCGCCATCAAGGCCAAGAACCCTGACGCTGTGTTCTACGGCGGCATGGACCCACAAGCCGGCCCCATGCTGCGTCAGCTGGAACAACTGGGCATGGGCAACGTGAAGTACTTCGGCGGCGACGGCGTCTGCACGGCAGAACTGGCCAAGCTGGCGGCTGGTGCCAAGACCCTGGGCAACGTGATTTGCGCAGAAGGCGGCTCCTCGCTGGCCAAGATGCCTGGCGGTACGGCTTGGAAGGCCAAGTACGATGCCAAGTACCCCAACCAATTCCAGGTGTACAGCCCCTACACCTACGACGCCACGTTCCTGCTGGTCGACGCTATGAAGCGCGCCAACTCCGTGGATCCCAAGGTCTACACCGCCGAACTGGCCAAGTCCAACTTCAAGGGCGTGACCTCGACGATCCAGTTTGAAACCAACGGCGAAATGAAGAACCCTTCCATCACGCTGTACAACTACAAAGACGGCAAGAAGACCCCTCTGTAATTGCATCGACATGGCCCGCTAAGGCAGCAATGCCTTGCGGGTAATGGCGAAACAAGAAAGGCCTCCTTTGGGAGGCCTTTTTCATGGGCAGGGTCAACGACAACAGTGCGGAGGTCGAGATTCCTGGCCTATATCTCCCAGTCCGTTAAAGGATCGGTGCGAAGGGCGTTAACAAGCGAGCCTGTGCGCGTCAGCGTCAGCGCCGTACTTGCAGCGAGCCAGGATTCACGATGTTGGTGGGCGTTCCCTTGATGAAATTCACCACATTGTCGAAGGCTGCACCAAAGTACAGCTCGTAGCTGTCCTGTTCGACATAGCCGATGTGGGGCGTGCAGATGCAGTTCTCCAGCCGCAGCAGCGCATGCCCTTGCAAAATTGGCTCGCTCTCGAAAACATCGACCGCTGCCATGCCAGGGCGGCCACGGTTCAGTGCAGCGATCAGGGCATCGGGTTCGATGAGTTCGGCCCGCGAGGTGTTCACCAGCAGCGACGTAGGCTTCATGCACGACAGGTCTTCAAGCGACACGATGCCCCGGGTGTCGTCGTTCAAGCGCAGGTGCAGCGAAATCACGTCGCACTGCGAGAAAAATTCCTCGCGTGTGGTCGCAGCCTGGTAGCCATCCGTCAACGCCTGGGCGCGTGAAGCCTCACGGCCCCACACACGCACGTTCATCCCAAAGGCCCGGCCATAGCCCGCCACGAGCTGGCCGATGCGCCCATAGCCCCAGACGCCCAGCGTCTTGCCGCGCAGCACGCTGCCCAGGCCAAAGTTGGCGGGCATGGACGCGGTCTTCAAGCCCGACTGCTGCCAAGCCCCATGTTTGAGGTTGGAGATGTACTGCGGCAACCGGCGCATGGCCGCCATGACGAGGGCCCAGGTCAGCTCTGCAGGCGCCACCGGAGAGCCCACCCCCTCGGCCACTGCGATGCCCCGCTCGGTGCAGGCTTGCACGTCGATGTGGCCGCCGACCTTGCCGGTCTGAGCGATGAGCTTGAGCCGGGGCAACTTTTCTACCAATTGGCGCGTGATCTGGGTGCGTTCCCGCACCAGCACGATGATGTCAGCGTCCTTGAGGCGGACGGAAAGCTGGCCCAGGCCTTTGACTGTATTGGTGTAGACCTTGGCGGTGTACGCGTCGAGCCGGGAAGCGCAGTGGAGCTTGCGGACTGCGTCCTGGTAGTCGTCGAGGATCACGATGTTCATCCCGACATTGTGCCTTGGCGTGGCAACGTGCAAGGCGCCGGGAATGGTTCCTGCACGTCAAACGGCGGTGTTTTGGTGACGGATTGTTGAGCTGCGCCCTGGAACCGCCAACGCAGGTTCACGAACCTCGGCATGCGTGAACGGCTGCCACCCTGCATGCGTCAGCGCCCACCTGAAGATACACAGCCAGCAAACATCGCTGTTCGTACACGCAGGCGTAGATCGGTTCTCAGCAGGTTCGCAATGCCGCCTCGGATGCCACCATACGGTCCAGCTCTGCGCACACGTCGGCCATCCGGCCTGCGATCACCAAGCGGCCTGCGCCCGACACCGAAGCCTTGCGCACAACCTTCGTAGTGCGGGCGCCTGTTTCAGCTACCGATCTTGCAACAGCGCTACCGCAGCCTCGCGCCATGCCAAGGTTCCGCTCTGGGAGTGCTGGAACCGATGTCCTGCCCGTCCCGTTTTGAGGGCAGGATGGAGTCTCTGCAGGCGGGGTCTGCGGGCCTACCGTAAAAGGCCAGTTTCCACGCAAGGGGCGTGGGCCGGGGGCTGCTGACGGGCGGCCTTGGACTTTGGCGCCCGTGGTGGCCTTGTTGCTACCGCTTCCAGGGTTTTCGCGGGAGGGCAGCGCTGCTACCGCAGACGGTTGTTCGAGGTTGGGCGTATCCCGCAGCCAGCGTTGGAATGCGCGCAGCGAGGACGACAAAAAAGCCAGAGTGGACAAGGCAATTCCCATGTGAAATCTCCGAAGTTCGGGGGTTGGACATAGGCAGGATTGCAACGAAACCGGCACCGCAGGGCTGGCGTACCGGTTTTGCCGGCACACCAAACGCCCGCCACCTGCGGTGCGGTAAAGGCGCAAGGCCTACATGAGCATGGTGTTGCGGATCAAACCGACAGCCAGGCCTTCAATCTCGAAGGGCTCGCCGGGTTGCACCACGATCACGGGGTAGTCAGGGTTTTCAGGCAGCAGTTCGATGGCAGTGGCTGTGCGGCGCAGGCGCTTGACGGTGACGTCGTCCCCCAGGCGGGCCACGATGATCTGGCCGTTGCGTGCTTCGCGTGTGGACTGCACGGCTAGCAGGTCACCGTCCATGATGCCGGCGTCGCGCATCGACATGCCGCGGACCTTCAGCAGGTAGTCGGGCTTGTGTTGGAAGAGGCTGTTTTCCACGCTGTAGGTTTGGTCGACATGTTCTTGCGCGAGAATCGGCGAGCCCGCCGCCACGCGGCCCACAAGGGGAAGCACCAGTTGGGACAGGCCGGGGATGGGCAGGCTGAACTGATTGCCGCGGGCTGCGTTGATGGAGCGCACCGTTTCGCTGCGCAGCCGGATGCCGCGCGACGTGCCACTGACCAGCTCGATCACCCCTTTGCGGGCCAGTGCCTGCAGATGCTCTTCAGCAGCATTGGCCGACTTGAAGCCCAGCTCCGAGGCGATTTCCGCGCGGGTTGGGGGCGCACCGGTACGGGCAATGGCGGTCTGGATGAGGTCCAGGATCTGCTGTTGGCGGGCGGTCAGTTTCGGGTTGTCGAGCATGGTGCTTTCCGGTGAAGACGCTACAGTGGCGCACAACTGTTTTTTAATCCAGTAACTGTATTTTTCACCAGTTTTTCGGAGTATGCAAGTGAGTGGGCAAAAAATTGTGGTTTTGGGCACAGGCGGGACCATCGCCGGGACCTCTGCGCTGGCCGGCGACAACATTGGCTACACCGCAGCGCAGGTCGGTGTGGAGCAGCTGTTGGCCGCAGCCCCCGGCTTGGCATTGGCCGCCAGTGGCGCTTTGCTGCAGGCCGAGCAGGTAGCCCAGATCGACAGCAAGGACATGGACACGGCCGTCTGGCAGGCGCTCGCCCTGCGCTGCGCACACCATTTGCAGAACCCGGCCGTGCAGGGGGTGGTAATCACCCACGGCACGGACACCCTCGAAGAAACCGCCTGGTTTTTGCACGAGGCGCTCGACACACGCTCCAAGCCGGTGGTGTTGACCTGCGCCATGCGGCCCGCTACCGCGCTCACACCCGACGGGCCTCAGAACCTGTTGGACGCCATGGCCGTGGCAACAACCCCTGGTGCGCGGGGCGTGCTTTTGGTGGCGGCGGGTGAAATCCACGGCGCCCGGCAAATTCAGAAAGTGCATCCGTACCGCGTCAATGCCTTCAGCTCCGGGGAGGCCGGCCCCCTCGGGTGGGTGGAGGAGGGGACGGCTCGTTTGGCACAAAATTGGCCGCTAGCGCTTGATGCAAAAGCACTATCAGCTATTAAAAGCATAGCAAACATCCAGATATGGCCCCGGGTCGAGATCGTCGTGAGCCACGCGGGCGCTACCGGCGCTTTGGTAGACGCACTGGTGCGCGACGGGGTGCAGGGCCTTGTGGTTGCCTGCACCGGTAACGGCACCATCCACCACGCGCTGGAGGCGGCGCTGCTGCGGGCGCAGGACGTGGGCGTGCGGGTGGTGCGTGCTACGCGCTGCCCGGAGGGACAGGTGCTGCCCAAGCCGGGGGATGCGTTGCCCGATTCGCGCGGGCTGTCGCCGGTGAAGGCCCGGATCTCGCTGATGCTCGACCTTCTTCAGCATTAACCGCCACTTAGCCACCCACCCACCCGTCGCCATGTTCCTCGCCTCCCTCAAGACCCATGCCTGGGCCTACCCGGCTCTGGAAGTGGCACACATCGTGGGGATTGCGATGCTGCTGGGCAACCTGGTGTTGCTGGAGCTGCGGGTGTTTGGCCGGGGGGCGGGTTTGCCGGTCAAGGATCTCGCGCGCTTGAGCCTGTCGGTGGCGCTGTGCGGATTTGCGCTGGCCGCCGCATCCGGTCTGTTGATGTTTGCCACCCAGCCTGCCGAACTGCTCGCCAGCCGTGCATTTACCTTGAAGATGCTGTTGTTAATGCTTGCGGGCTGCAATGCGGCGTGGTTCCATGGGCGCGGCTCGCTGGCACGCCTGGATGGGCTGGCCAAAGCGCAGATGCTGGTCTCCACCGTCATCTGGCTTGCGGTCGTGGTCTGCGGCCGCTGGATTGCCTACCTGTAGGCCGCCTGACCACCGCTGTTTGGCGCGCCTTGCCTGTTTCATTGACCACTAGGAGAGTCCCGATGAGCCTGCAACGCCGCCACCTGCTTGTGGCCGCTGCCGCCGCGCCGCTGGGCGCACATGCGCACCACGGATGGAGCAGTTTTGAAGCCGACCGCCCGATCTATCTGGAGGGCACGGTACGTTCCGTGCGCTGGCAGAACCCGCACGCCGAGCTGCAGCTGGATGTCCCGGCCGACTTGAAGCTGCCGACCAACCTGGCGCAGCGTGCGCTCCCGGCCCAGACCGCCCCGGTGGACGGCAAGGCCTTGCTCGCCAAGGCGGTGGTACCCACGCGCAAGGACCGCCAGTGGGAGGTCGAACTGGCGCCGCTGACGCGCATGCAGGCCTGGCAGGTGCAGGAGATCAAGCCGGGCACCGCGTTATCGGTGGTGGGCTTCACGTTGCGCGATGAACAGGGCGACGCGGTTTTGCGCGCCGAGTACCTGTTTGTGGATGGCAAGGCGTATGGCCTGCGATCCAGCCCGGCTTGATCGGCGCTGACGTCGAGCGCCCTGAGTGAACAGATGCCTCGGTGGCCGCTAGGACTGGTCCTTAGCTGCACGCCAGCGCCAGCCGCTTACGCTTGCAACCGCCCACAAAGACAACGGCGCCTTGGGTTAACCAAGGCGCCGTCCGGTGCGCATCCACGCTGAGGGTCGGAGCCGCTCAGCTGAGTTCTGCGCTGATCAGCTGGCCAACGCCTGCAGCGCGCGCGTGGTGATTTCGTCCACGCTGCCGGTGCCGCTGATGGCGCGGTACTTGGGGGCGGCGTCCGGCTCGGCCTTGGCCCAGCTGCTGTAGTAGTCCACCAGGGGGCGCGTCTGGTCGCTGTAAACCTGCAGGCGCTTCTGCACGGTTTCTTCCTTGTCGTCTTCGCGCTGGATCAGCTCCTCGCCTGTCACGTCGTCCTTGCCTTCCACTTTGGGCGGGTTGAATTTGACGTGGTAGGTGCGGCCGCTGGCAGGGTGCGAGCGGCGGCCGCTCATGCGTTCGATGATGGCGTCGAAGGGGACGTCGATCTCCAGCACATAGTCGAGCTTGACGCCGGCGGCCTTCATGGCGTCGGCCTGGGGAATCGTGCGGGGGAAGCCGTCGAACAGGAAGCCCTTGGCGCAGTCGGGCTGGGTGATGCGTTCCTTCACGAGACCGATGATGATGTCGTCACTGACCAGGGCACCCGAATCCATCACAGCCTTGGCCTGCAGGCCAAGGGGTGTGCCGGCTTTGACGGCAGCACGCAGCATGTCGCCGGTGGAGATTTGCGGGATGCCGTACTTCTGGCAGATGAACGTGGCTTGCGTGCCCTTTCCGGCGCCAGGCGCGCCCAACAGGATCAGTCTCATGGAACTCCTCGAAGGTTAGAAATCGTTTGGCGTCGCTGGCGAGGGCGTGCAAAAAGCCACCGCATGCGGAAAGCGGTGGCTTCTGGGGTGCCCGGGATGCGGTGCTTTGTCTCGTTACAGTCGAGGATAGCATGTGACAACCTTGCCCTGACTTAAAGGGGAACCCCGCGGCAGCACCGGTCTTGGGTGCGTTTGGCAGGGCTCGCGCTGCGGTTACGACAGGCTGGCGAAAAGCCCGCGCACGCGCTCCAGGTCCTGCGGCGTGTCCACGCCGGGGCCCGGCGCTGCATCGGTCAGGTGCACCGCGATCCGATGTCCGTGCCACAGCGCGCGCAGCTGCTCCAGCGCCTCGACAGCCTCGGTCGGCGCGGGCGCAAGGCCAGGGAACTGCCGCAAAAAACCAGCGCGATAGCTGTAGATGCCCACATGGCGCAGCGGCGCAAAGCCGGCCAGTGCCGCAACGCCCGGAGCGGCGGCTTGGGCCGCGCCGTCTTGCCACCAGGCCGTGCCGGCATGGTCGCGCGCAAAGGGGATGGGGGCGCGGCTGAAGTAGTGCGCCAAACCACGCGCGTCCAGCACGACCTTGACCACGTTGGGGTTGGTGTAATCGGCCAGCGTGGCCAGCGCGTGGGCTGCGGTGCCCATGCTGGCCTCGGGCCGTGCCGGCAACAGGGCGGCCACGGCGTTGATGAGGGCCGGGTCCATCAAAGGCTCGTCGCCCTGTACGTTGACCACGATGTCGTCGCCATCCAGGCCCAGCTGAATGCTGGCCTCGGCCAGCCGGTCGCTGCCGCTGGCATGGTCGGCGCGCGTGAGGATCGCCTCCACCCCGTGCTGGGCGCAGGCCTGCAGGATGCGCGGGTCGTCGGCGGCCACCACCACACGGCTGGCGGCGCTCTGCATTGCGCGCTGCGCTACCCGCACCACCATGGGCACGCCGCCGATGTCCGCCAGGGGCTTGTCGGGCAGGCGGCTTGAGGCCATCCGCGCAGGGATCAGCACCGTGAATTGGCCACCTGCGGCGCCGCCAGCTGCAGGCATTGCGCTCACTGCTCCAGTTCCTCGTCGGTCAGTGTGCGGGCTTCGTTCTCCAGCAGCACCGGAATGCCATCACGCACCGGGTAGGCCAGGCGGGCGCTGCGCGAGACGAGCTCCTGCGCCTCGCGGTCAAAGGTCAGAGGGCCCTTCGTGACGGGGCAGACCAGCAGTTCGAGCAGTTTGGGGTCCATGGCTTGGCTTTCTGGGAAATGGGTCGTTCGTCGGGCAGGCGGGGATGATAGCGGCGGCCGTGTTCAGGAAGGTACCAGCCGATCAGCTTGGAATCGAAAGGTGCGCGTCCAGAGCGCTGAAGAACGCAGGGTCGATGTGCAATTGCAGGGGCACAGCCAGCGCGTCCGGGTGCTGCTGCCAGAGCTTGATTGCGTCTTTTTCGGTGCAAATCAGCGCCTGGCGCTTGTCTTGCAAGCACTTCCAGCTATCAAAATCATAGTGATCGGGCAACGCCTCGGTATGCGCCAGCGCCAACCCCCGCGCCTGCAGCATGGCGAAGAAGTCGGCCGGGCGCGCCACTGCGGCGACGGCGTGCAGGGGCTGGCCTTGAAGGTCGGACAGCAGAACCTTGCTGCCGTCCGCTCGCAGCGCGTAGCCCGCCAGCCGCCGCTCCAGGCGGAAGGCAGGCGCAGCGCTATTTGGGGGAGCGTCGCCGGCGTACAGCACCAGATCCACTGGCCGGGGCCAGGGCTCGCGCAGCGGCCCCGCGGGCAGCAGAAAGCCGTTGCCCACCCCCTGGTCGTTGAAGATGCAGACCTCCACGTCGCGGCGTAGCGCCAGGTGCTGTAGGCCGTCGTCACAGACGATTACGTCGGTATCGGGGTAGGCGGCAAGCAGCGCACGTGCCGCGTCGGAGCGCTGGCGTGCCACAAACACCGGTACCGCCGCCAAGCCGCTGGCCAGGCTGCGGGCGATGAGGGCCGGTTCGTCGCCGACATCGGCGGCGGAGCTGTCGGGGCGCACCTCGCGGCAGTCGGTTGTGCGCCGGCCGTAGCCGCGCGAGATCACGCCCGCGCGCAGGCCGCGCGACTGCAGGTGCCGCACCAGTTCGATCACCACCGGGGTCTTGCCCGCGCCGCCCGCAATCACGTTGCCGACCACGATCACCGGCCGCCCGGGGTGGCTGGAGGAGAACACGCCCGTGCGGTAGAGCCCGCGCCGCACAGCCACCAGCGCCCGGTACACCAGCGACAGCGGCCACAGCGCCCAGGCCACAAGGCCGCGCTTGTGCCATGCCTGCTGCAGGCCCTGCGCGGCGGCGCGGCCGGAATCGGCTGAAGAATGCGGAGGAGAAGAGGGGGCCGACGGCTGCGGCCCGGAGCCCGCCATGCGGGTCAGCGGCTGGGGGCGCGCCCCGCCGCGGAAGACTGGGTGGCAAACGTGATCTGCGTGAGGCCCACCCGGCGGGCGGCTTCCATCACCGACACCACGGCCTGGTGCGGCGCCATGGCGTCCGCGCTGATGATCACCACGCTGCCCTGGCCGGCGGTGGCCGCACCGCGCAGCGCCTGCGCAATCGCCTCCACGCCCTTGCCGTCCACGCCCGTCTTGTTGACGGCATAGCGCCCATCGGACGCCACCGACACGATGACTTCCTTGGGGTGGTCGCGCTGCTGGTCGGCATCGGCCACCGGCAGGGTGAGTTGCAGTTCGGTGAATTTGCTGTACGTGGTGGTCAACATCAAAAAGATGAGGATCACCAGCAGCACGTCGATGAACGGGATCAGGTTGATCTCGGGCTCTTCCTTGGCGCGGGGGCGGAAATTCATGTCAACGATCCAATGTGCCGCAGGCGTCACCAGCGGGCTTTTGAAACCGGCGCGGCCCACGCGAGCGGCCGCCGTGCAAGGGCCGCCCCGCCACACTGGCGGCGTCCACCTACCCGCGGCGCGCAGTGCTGCGAGAGGCGAAGGAAGGCGCGATAGCGCCTCAGGGGAGAGTTCACTTCTTGCGCAGCCGCAGGATATGGCGCACGAACTGCTCGGAGGCCAGCTCCAGCGTGAGCAGATACGCATCGACCCGTGCCCGGAAGTAGCGCCAGAAGATCAGCGCCGGGATCGCCACGATGAGGCCGAACGCCGTGTTGTAGAGCGCCACCGAGATGCCGTGCGCCAGTTGCGCCGGATTGCCGCCACCCACGGCTTGGCCCACGCCACCACCGCCGGCCTGGGAGCCAAAGATTTCAATCATGCCGATCACGGTGCCCAGCAGGCCCAGCAGCGGGGCGGCGGAGGCAATGGTGGCCAGGGCGGCGAGGTATTTTTCGAGCCGGTGGGCTACTGCACGGCCCGCGCCTTCCATAGCCGCGCGCACGTCGGTCTCGCTGCACTGGGGGTTGCTGTTCAGCGTGCGCAGGCCGCTGGCCAGCACTTCGCCCAGCGCCGAGTTCTGCGCCAGCTGGTTCACCACGTCGGGGGTGGGCACGGCCTTGGAGGACACCGTGATCGCTTCATCCAGCAATTTCGGGGGGGCAACGCGGGCGGTTTTTAAAGCCACAAAACGTTCGAAAATCAGCGCCATTCCCAGGACGGAACACGCAATCAGGGGCCAGATGGGCCAGCCTGCGGCTTGTATGATGGACAGCAAATCTCTCTCCGCGCAGATGAAAGCAATCGGCGATTATGGCCTAGCTTGCGCGGGCCGCCGCCGCGGTTTGGCGTCACAAATAGTTACCTTGTAGACCAGCCCTGCGCGCCCGACGCTCACCCACAAAAACTGTGGATAACTTTGTGGGAAACCCGGTCCCCGTGGCCCGCCAAGTCGCACCACGCCGTGGTTGCAACAAATTGATGAAAATTTGGGCAGTGAAAAACGTTTATAAATCAATGACTTGCACGTGCCTCCGTGTTTTGCGGCCAATGGACGGAAGCAGGCAAGAGGGGGGCGCCGCTCGCCCTGCACTGTGGAGTACTTCAGCTTGGGAGGCGGCGCCAAAGGCCGCAGCGGCGCATGTTTGAGCGCCCGGGCCTCGCAGCCACGCCGCGAATCTGGGAAGTTGGCGCGCTATGCCGCGCCATTGCTGATGCGCTGGAGGCAAAGTTCAATCCTGTCGCGGTGCGCGGCGAGATCACGGGCTTCTCGCGCGCGTCCAGCGGGCATTGTTATTTTTCGATCAAGGACGCAAACGGCCAGTTGCGCTGCGCCATGTTTCGCCGAGCCGCCACCCTGCTTGACTTTTCGCCGCGCGATGGCGAATTGGTGGAAGTGCGGGGGCGCCTGGGGGTGTACGAAGCGCGTGGCGACCTGCAATTCATTGTGGAAAGCATGCAGCGGGCCGGGCAGGGCGCGCTGTTCGAGCAGTTCCTGCGCCTCAAGGCCCAGCTCGAAGCCGAGGGTTTGTTCGACGCGGCCCGCAAGCGTGCGCTGCCACTCATGCCGCGCGGCGTCGGCCTCGTCACCTCGCTTGGGGCCGCTGCCTTGCACGACGTGGTCACAGCCCTGCGCCGCCGTGTGCCCCACATCCAGGTGGTGCTGGTGCCTGCGCAGGTGCAGGGTGCCGCCGCCCCCGCATCGCTGGTGGCGGCGCTATCAAAACTGTATCGCCTGGCACAAGCAGGGCAAGCGCCAGGGGCCGATAACAGCCTTCATCCGCCCATCGACGCCATCCTGCTGGTGCGCGGCGGCGGGTCGATGGAAGACCTCTGGGCCTTCAACGACGAGCAGCTGGCCCGCACCATCGTGCAAAGCCCGGTGCCGCTGATTTGCGGCGTGGGGCACGAGACCGACTTTACGATTGCCGACTTTTGCGCTGACCTGCGGGCACCCACGCCCACGGCCGCAGCCGAGCTGGTGGCGCAGCCGCGGGCGGTGTGGCTGGGGGCGCTGGACCTGATGGCCGAGCGGTTGGCCGATGGCGTGCAGCGGCAGTTGGATACCCGCCACCAGCGGCTGGACCAGGCCGGCGCGCGCCTCGGGCGCCCATCGGGCCTGGTTGCGCGCCAGCAGATGCAGCTGGCACGCCTGGCGCAGCACATGCGCCACGGCGTGCTCCTGAAATTGCAGCGCCTAGCGCATACGCAACAAGCGCTGGGTGCCGATTTGCCTGTGAAACTGCAACGCCGCCTGACGCAACACGCCGACCGGCTCGACCGCGCGTCCCTGCGGCTGGAGCTGCTCAACCCCCGGTTGGTGCTGCAGCGGGGCTACGCCTTGTTGACCGATGGCGATGGCCACGCGGTGACCAGCGTCCAGCAGGCCCGGCCAGGCGACGCGCTGCGTGCCACGCTGGCCGATGGCGCGGTGGATGTGACGGTGGCCGCCCAGCCTCGGCTGCTGTAATCGTGCCTACCGTCTGGGCTGCTCAGTGCCAGCAAGGTGAGAGGGCGCAATGCAAGCAAGCCTGGCTACCGGCTCCTGTCAGGCGCCTCCCTTCTCAAACTTGCTTTGCAAGCAATCGTCGCCAAGCCTGCACGCGTCACCCGATCTTCCTACAATGCCCCTTTCGCGCCGTGCCCGACTGCAGTGACGAGGTGAACGCAGCAGGTGGCACGCATCCCAGAATTTCAAACCACGAGGAAACACCATGGAACATACCCTTCCCCCGCTGCCTTACGCCATCGACGCCCTGGCGCCGCACTACAGCCAGGAGACGCTGGAATACCACCACGGCAAGCACCACAACGCCTACGTGGTGAACCTCAACAACCTGCAAAAGGGCACTGAATTCGAGAGCATGACGCTCGAAGAAATCATCAAGAAGTCCAGCGGCGGCATCTACAACAACTCCGCGCAGATCTGGAACCACACGTTCTTCTGGAACTGCATGGCCCCCCAAGGTGGCGGCGAGCCATCGGGCGCGCTGGCTGCAGCCATCAACGCCAAGTGGGGCAGCTACGCCGCCTTCAAGGAAGCCTTTGTGAAGAGCGCCGTGGGCAACTTCGGTTCGGGCTGGACCTGGCTGGTGAAGAAGGTCGACGGGAGCGTGGATATCGTCAACACCGGCGCCGCCGGCACGCCCCTGACCACCGCCGACAAGGCGCTGCTGACAGTGGACGTGTGGGAACACGCGTACTACATCGACTACCGTAACCAGCGTCCCAAGTTCGTCGAGACCTTCCTCGACAAGCTGGTGAACTGGAAGTTTGCCGAAGCAAACTTCGCCTGATCGACTTCGGTTGATGAAGCGCCGCCCCGTTGCGCAATGCGCGGGGCACAAAAAAAAAGCGGCTCGAGGCCGCTTTTTTTGTGGGGCGCACCATGATTTTTGAGTTATTTAGGCCCCTGGCGCTTGTATAACAAGCGTTTGTAGCTATAAATATAATAGCTACTTGGTTAGAGGCATGTCACCACGCCCCAGGTTCACTGCCGCCGAAACAGCGCCCCACCGAGCTTGGCACCTGCCTTGATGCCCTTCTTGGCAAACCAGCCCTGGTTCATCTCGAGCACATAGCGCACGGGCTTGGTCGAGCAGTGCGAGTCGAGGGTCTGCGGCTTCATGTCCACCAGATTTACCACCGTGCCGTCATCGTCCACAAACGCGGCCGTCAGCGGCAGCAAGGTGTTTTTCATCCAGAAGCACTGCTGCGCCTGTTGCTCGAACACGAAGAGCATGCCCTCGTGCTGCGGCATTTCCTTGCGGTGCATCAGGCCGGTCTGACGCTGCTGCGGCGTGGCGGCCACTTGGGCGTCGATGCGGTGCATGCCGACGGTGAGCTCCACGCGCTGCAGATCCAGCTGGGGGCCTTCCTGCGCCGCGGTGGCACCTGTCCACAGGCCCATGGCGAGGAGCAGGCTGGCGGTGAGCGCGCGGCGTGCGACGGAGGTGGAAGCGGCGGAGGAGGTCTTCATGGACGAGGCTTTCGGTACGGCTTGGGCTTGAAGGGAGAAGGCGACGCGCTGGCGTTGAATGCTGCGTTGAGAGCAGTGTATGGAGGCGCAGGCCTGTAGAAAATTCCTCGCCGCCAACACGCGGGCCACAAAAAGCAAAACGCCCGCAAATGCGGGCGATTGTGAGGCCGGGCAACGTGCTCAGGCGTGCGGCCCGTCCATGCGGCGCATCAGGCGACCTTGTGCGCAGTCTTTTTCTTGGCGACCTTCTTGGTGGACTTGTTCGTCGCCGCTTTCTTCTTTGCGGTCGTCGTCTTCTTCTTGGCGGACTTGGTGGAGTGGGCGGTCTTGGCCTTGGTTGGAGCCTTGGCTACGGGCGCAGCCCCGGCAGCTGCAGGCGCAGCCATGGGCGCCGGCGCGGCGGTGGGTGCCGCGGCGGGTTGAGGTGCAGGGGCAGGGGCCGCAGCAGGTGCTTGTGCAATGGCACCCGCAGCAAACAAGCCAGCCACCAGTACAGCGAGGAGTTTTTTCATATATGCCGTTTCCAGTGTTGTGTTGAACGAAGGTCGGGATGCCACGCGAAGCGCGTGGTCCCGGTGGCGACGATAGCAGCGTCAGCACCGCGCAGCAGGGGTCCTCTGCGATTTTTTTGTCATTAGAATTGTTTGGTTTTGACCGCGTTGCCCAGCGTCGCCCGAGCCGGGTGCGGCCCCACAGGAGATTCCCCGTATGACCAGCTACCAGCACATCCAGGTGCCTGCCGAAGGCCAGAAGATCACCGTCAACGCAGACATGTCGTTGAATGTGCCGGACCAGCCCATCATCCCGTTCATCGAAGGCGACGGCACGGGCCGTGACATCACCCCGGTGATGATCAAGGTGGTCGATGCCGCGGTGGCCAAGGCCTATGGCGGCAAGAAAAAGATCCACTGGATGGAGGTCTACGCGGGCGAAAAATCCACCAAGGTCTATGGCCCGGATGTGTGGCTGCCCGAAGAGACGCTGCAGGTGCTGCGCGAGTACGTGGTGTCCATCAAGGGCCCGCTGACCACGCCCGTGGGCGGCGGCATCCGTTCGCTGAACGTGGCGCTGCGCCAGGAACTCGACCTCTACGTGTGCCTGCGCCCGGTGCAGTACTTCAAGGGCGTGCCTTCGCCGCTCAAGGAGCCCGAGAAGACTAACATGGTGATCTTCCGCGAGAACTCCGAAGACATCTACGCCGGCATCGAGTTCGAAGCCGAATCCGACAAGGCCAAGAAGCTCATCAAGTTCCTGCAGGAAGAGATGGGCGTCAAGAAAATCCGCTTCCCCAACACCTCCGGCCTGGGCGTGAAGCCCGTGTCCATCGAAGGCACCGAGCGCCTGGTGCGCAAGGCCATCCAGTACGCCATCGACAACGACAAGCCCAGCGTGACCATCGTGCACAAGGGCAACATCATGAAGTACACCGAGGGCGGCTTTCGCGACTGGGGCTACGCCCTGGCGCAGCGCGAGTTTGGCGCCGAGCTGATCGACGGCGGCCCATGGTGCCGGCTGAAGAACCCCAAGAATGGCAAAGAAATCACCATCAAGGACAGTATCGCCGATGCCTTCCTGCAGCAGATCCTGCTGCGCCCGGCCGAGTATTCGGTGGTGGCCACGCTCAACCTCAATGGCGACTACATCTCCGACGCGCTGGCAGCGCAAGTGGGCGGCATCGGCATCGCCCCGGGCGCCAACATGTCCGACTCGGTGGCGTGTTTTGAGGCCACCCACGGCACGGCGCCCAAGTACGCCGGCAAGGACTACGTGAACCCCGGCTCCGAAATCCTGTCGGCCGAAATGATGCTGCGCCACATGGGCTGGGTCGAAGCGGCCAACCTGATCCTGAGCTCGCTCGAAAAGTCGATTGGCTCCAAGAAGGTCACCTACGACTTTGCACGCTTGATGGACGGCGCCACGCAGGTCAGCTGCTCGGGTTTCGGGCAAGTAATGATTGACCACATGTGATCGCGTTTCAGGGCGTCCTTTGATGCCCCGAAAAAAGCCCGGCTCTTTGTGCGCGCCGGGCTTTTTTTACGTCTGTTTGGATTGCTGAGCTTCGGGCGCGGCCCTCATCACAGCTCGCCGCTACGCATGTCGCCACGGACCGCCCGCTCGTCCACATCAGAACTTGGCCTGCAGCCCCACCGTGACCGTGCGCGCCGCACCTGGCGTCACCCACACCCGGCTGTACGAGCTGGTGTAGTGCGTGGCATCGAACAGGTTGTCCACGTCCAGCGAGAGGTTCAGTGTCGGGCTCAGGCGCCAATAGGCCATCAGCTTGGCGGTGGTGTACGAGGGCAGGTCGAACGCGGCCGAGCCGGCATTGGCCTCGGCCTGCGTGCGCGCCTGACCCAGGCGTTTGCCCACGTGTGTTACGCCGCCGCCCACGCCAAAGCGTTGGCCGTTGGCCAGCGTGTCTTCGTACACCGCCAGCACGCTGCCGTTAACCCTGGGCACGTTCAGCAGCCGCCCGCCGGTCTGCAGCGTGTTGTCCTGGGTCACCTTCACGTCGTTGAGCACCAGGCTGGCGTTAATGCGCCAGTGCGTACTCAGGCGGCCGGCCAGGTCAAGCTCCAGCCCGCGGCTGCGCACCTCGCCCGCCGCCACCGAAAAGCCAGCGTTGACCGGATCGCCGGTGAGCACATTGCGCTTGCGGATGTCGAACAGCGCACCCGTGGCGCCCAGGCGCTGGTCCGCGCTTTCCCACTTGGCGCCGACCTCCATGGCGCGTGCGCGTTCGGGGTCGAACCCGTTGCCAGCAACATCGCTGCCGCTGTTGGGCCGAAACGACCGGCCGGTGTTGGCATACACCGTCCACTGCCTCGATGGCAGCCAGCTCACGCCCAGGCGCGGGGAGACGGCGGAAGGGCTTTGCACGGCGGTGCGGTCGCTCAGGCGATTGCGCAGCGACTGGTCGTAGTTGTCTGCGCGCAGGCCGGCCATCAGGCGCCACTGTGGTGCGAGCTTGATGGTGTCCTGCACGTACAGCGCGGTGTTGCGCTGCTTTTCCAGCGTGCTGGTGTTGGGCCTTGGCGTGGGCTGGGCCTGACCGTATGCGGGGTTGAAGATGTCGATGGAATAGGGGGCCCCGGCGCTCGGGTTCACGCGCAGCATCACTGAATCCATGCTGAAGCGAAAGCTATCCACGCCCGCCAGCACTTCGTGCTCCAGGGCGCCTGCGCGCAGCGTGCCCTGCAGCTCGGCCTGCAGTGCCACGTCGTCGGACTGGAAGTCGCGGTAGCGGCGCTGCCGCGTGAGCGTGCGGCCGTCACTGGCCAGCGCCGTGGCTTCGGTCGAAAAACCATTGAGGCCCGTTTCGCGGTACGACAGCCCGGCCCGGCTGCGCCAGTCGGCGCTCCACTCGTGCGACAAAACCAGCTGGTGCGCTTGGTTGCGCACGGTGACATCGCCGTCCGCTGGCTCGCCCAGGAACCGACCCACCGGCACGACCCCCAGGCGGTTGTTGACAGCCACCACCCCGCGGTCGAGCGGCGTCGCGTGGCGCAGGAACTCAGCCGTGTACTCCAGCACCGTGTCGGGCGTGAGCTTCCAGGTCAGCGCGGGCGCCACCACCTGCCGCTGCGCGCCCACGTGGTCGCGAAAGCTGCCCCGGTCTTCCACCGCCACGTTCAGGCGGTAGGCCAGCCTGTCGTTGATGGGGCCGGTAGTGTCGAGTGCCGCGCGCCCCAGGCCGTAGCTGCCAGCGTAGGCCTCCACGGAATGCGCCGCTTTCCACAGCGGCTTCTTGCTCACGATGTTGAGCGTGCCGCCTGGCTCGCTGCTGCCATACAGCGCGGCGGCCGGGCCTTTCAGAAACTCGATGCGCTCCACGCCTGCCAGGTCCCGCGGCGCGTTGAAACCGCGGTTGGACGAAAAGCCGTTGAGCAGCGTCGCCATGCCCGTGTTCTCGTTGCCCGGCAGGCCGCGGATGGCGATGTTGTCCCAGAGCCCGCCAAAGTTGTTCTGGCGCGAGACACCGCCCACGTAGTCCAGCACATCGTCGAGCCGCGTGGCGCCCAGGTCATCCAGCGTCTGGCGTGACATCACGCGCACCGACTGCGGCAGCTCGCGCAGGGGGAGGCTGGTCTTGGCGCCTTCGGCCTCGTCGGCGTAGTAGGTGCCCGAGGCACTGCGGCCCACCACGTCTACTGCGGACAAGGTGGGAGTGGCGGCTATTTCGCCGTCTGCGGAAAAAGCACAGGGGGCCAGGGACGCGAGAAAGGCCGCGGCGGCTTTTGCGGACCAGGTGCGGCGGGCGGCGGGCGGGGTTTTAAAGAAGGAAGAAAGCATGGCTAGCAAATGGAATAGGGGGCAAAACAAACAAACGTGCACGTAGAGAGCCAACACGCAGCTGGCGCGTTCAGGGCTGATCTGGGTTTGCAAATGGGGCGAAGGAGTTGTCGAGTGCGCCATGCGCCGCGCAACGGCGCAGCACCACAACGGCAAGGGCACCCCACCGCGCTGCACAAGGGCAGGGCGGCGCGACGGGGCGGGGGCACGGTTTTCCATGCTCCCGCGCCCGCGAAACGCGTCAGGCCGCAGCGGTAAAAGAAGGAGGCGCGCGGGACGCAAAAGGCCAGCGCACCCGACTGGCGGTAAAAGGTGCCGCATCGCCCGGTGGCCCCAACACGAGCACGTCGGCGCTCAGACGTGGGGCGGGTGGGGTGATCGTGACCAGCGGCGCATCGAGCGCGTGGGTCAGGCACCAAGTGCAGGTGGCATGGACTTCTTCGGTGCCGCTTTCAGCGTCGCCACCGGCCTCCAGCTCTGCGACCGCATGGGCTTTTGCGGCTTGGCCGATGCCCGCTGGCGCCGCAGCGGTAGTGATGCCATGCAACGCCTCGCGCAAGTGGCGGATTTCGTGCAGCGGCGTGCCCACCAGTGCGTTGAACCACACCACCAGCAAGAGCAGAGCGTGGAGTGGGATGGTGCGGCGCAGCATGAGGGTGCGAATCATACTCAACTGCGATGCGCGCCGGGACGCCGGCTTGCACGGTTTGTGGTGGCGACTCAGGTGCCTGGAATGGAGCGGCGGTGCGGCTTGCAGGACCTGCGTGCCCGCCCGTGCGGCTTCAAACTACCGCGGCAGGGCGACGCTGACGCAGGCGCTGCCACAGCGCCCAGCCCAGGGCCGCAGCCACGATCACTGCCATGGACCAGCCCAGCGCACGGGAGGCCAGCAACTCGCCCTCGCGCGCCGCGCCCATAAAGAACAGGATGAAGGCCAGGATGTGCACCAGCCAGCGCTGCACCCGCACCCAACCGGGTTCGCCCCGGTAGGCCCAGGCGAGCAGCACGTCGATGCACCACCACACCGCGAACACGGTGTCGAGCACCGGTGCCGACACACGCGGTGTGTGCAGGATGCGGCCCCAGTCGTTACCGAACATGACGACCACCGCCCAATAGAAATGCACCGCAAATGCCAGCAGCGATGCCGTCCAGAATGCACGCCAGAGGCTCCCGGCAAGCGCCGAGCCGCGCCGCCACACAAAGAACACGAGGGCGGGAGTGACCAGCACCAGAGCAGCCCAGATGGTGAAGAACGTGCGGTACAGGTCTTGCCGCTGCGCGTCGCTGAAGTCTGCCGACGTGCCACCGGGAGGCACCAAGGAGAACAGGTCGATCTGGCGCGTCCATGCGGCCGCCGCAAAGGCCAGGCCTAGCAGCCCCAGCAAAGCGGCGCCGGCCATGGCCAGCGCGCGGGTGGAGGGGGCAGGGTGCCAAGGGGTCATGCGGTGGCCTCGTCAACGGGCGGGTGGAAGAACGAAGCGCCGGATGATAGAGAGCATGCGCGCGCGGCGCTGTCGGGTAACCGACGTTGCCGCTGTGCGCAGGCATTTCGCGGCCCCTGGCAGGGCGGTCGAATCAGCGCTTTTGCACCAGCTTGATGATGCTGGAGAAATCCAGCGCCCCATGCCCCGCCAGGCTGTGCGCCGCATACAGGCTGCGCGCCAGGCCACCCAGGGGAGTGGATGCCTTCACCGCAGCCGCGTTCTCTTGCGCCAGGCCCAGGTCCTTCAGCATCAGGTCTGTCCCAAAGCCACCCGCGTAGCCCTTGCTGGCGGGCGCGGTCTCCATCACGCCGGGCATGGGGTTGTATTTCTCCAGCGCCCAGTTGCCGCCAGAGCTGCGGCGCATGATTTCGGACAGCACCTTCGGGTCGAGTCCATTGGCCACGCCCAGGGCAATCGCCTCGCTGGTGCCGGCCATCAGGATGCCCAGCAGCATGTTGTTGCAGATCTTGGCGGTCTGGCCCGCGCCCACGTCGCCCGCGTGGAAGATGTTGGCGCCCATCTTTTCGAGGATGGGGCGGGCGCGCTCCAGCGCTGCGGTGTCGCCGCCCACCATGAAGGTCAGCGTGCCGGCAATGGCGCCGCCTGTGCCGCCGGACACGGGTGCGTCGATAAAGGCCAGGCCCCGCGCCTTGGCCGCCTCGGCGACCTTGCGCGAGGTGGCGGCCGCGATGGTCGAGCAGTCGATCACCAGCGCGCCCTCTGCCAGCTGGGGCACCAGGCCGGGTTGTTTGTCGTTGCCCAGGTACAGCGCCTCTACATGCTGGCTGGCAGGCAACATGCTAATGACCACTTCGGCGCCCACCACGCAGCTGGCGGCATCGGTGGCAATGCGCACGCCGTCGGCCGCCAGCTTGTCACAGGCGGGTTTGGATAGGTCAAAAGCGCCCACATCGTGGCCCGCCGTGTGCAGGTTCAGGGCCATCGGGCCGCCCATGTTTCCGAGGCCAATGAATGCGATTTTCATGCGGTGTTGCTCCTTGATGTCGTTGGGATGATGGGAAAGGTTGTGCTATGCATTTTGTAGCTATAAGCGCTTATGAGATAAGCGCTTATGAGATAAGCGATGCAGGCCAAAAATGCTTCAAATTCAGTCGTGCACGCTGGCCCCGCGCGCCAGCAGCTCGGCGCGCAGCACCGACCGGTGGCAGCGCGCTTCGTCCTCGCAGTAGCAGCCCATCGACATTGCGCTGTGGTGCGACAGCGCGGCCAGCAAATCGAGTGTGCGGCTGGCTTCGGGCTCGGCCAGTTGTTTGCGGAACTGTTTGACGAAGGCCTGCCAGTCCTTGTCGCCTTCGTGGCCGGATGGCACCTGCTGGCCCTGGGCCATCAGCTCCTGCGTGGGCGCCAGCAGCGGGTACCACACGTCATAGAAATCGCGGCGGGCGAACTCGGCCTTGGGCACACCGCGCGGCGGGCGGCGCACGGTGCCAATGCGCGTGCCTTCGCCGGTGGCGCGCGGGGTGCCGAGGCGGACGATGCGGATGGGCATGGTGGTGGCTCCGGGGTGGGCTGGAGGGATGGTATGCCTGCGGGGCGGGGGCTCAGTCGTCGGCCTCGAAGATGCTGTGCTTCTTGGTTGCCGCTGTCTTCGTTGCCGCTTTGGCTGCTGGCTTCTTGCCAGTGGCGGGTGCCGCTTTGCTGGCTGCTGCGGACGCGGTTTTCTTGCGCGGACTGGCCTTGGCCAGCGGGTTGTACGCCAGAGCCTCTTCGACCCAAAAGCTCCACTGCGCTCGCGTGGAGTAGCCGTTGGGCTCCACCCAGAAGTAGCCTTTCATGCCCCCGCCGGGTGACAACTCGCGGGTGTTCTGCATCTCCTGCAGCTCGCCATGGCGCTCAGGCGGCAGGCGTACCAGCAGTTCTTCGCCCTTGACCGCGATGCACATCTTGCCGTCCACGAAGAACGCATGTGTGCCGAACAGCGGGCGTTCTTCCACATCGCAGCATTGCGCGAGCGCGGTGCGCACGGCGTCGATCAGGTGCAGCGTTTCGTCGGAGAGGGGGCGGGCGGGCATAGCGTACTCAGGTCTTGGCGTTGCGGTCTATGTAGGCTTGAAGAGCGCGAGGGTCTTCGTGTCGGAAGAGCAAGCCGCAGTCTTTGCACATTTGGAATTGGTTCGAGTGAACAGCCACACCATAGGACGCCCGCAAAAACTTCCACTTGTAACCCGCCGGGATGAACTCGCATGTGCCCGGGCCTTCGCCCATCTGGATGTGTCCCGCTTGCAGGCGCTCCGATTGGCATCCGGGACATCGCGGCAGCGTGGTTTCCTCAAAGCGTGGAAAGTGGGTGTAGCGAACGGGACTGTGTGTCATGGAGCGGTATTTTCACCACCTATCGGATCGCCTCCGGCGCATCCCCATCCAGCATCCGCCGCGCAATGATCACCCGCATGATCTCGTTCGTACCTTCCAGAATCTGGTGCACGCGCGCATCGCGCAGCAGGCGTTCCAGCGGGTACTCGCGGATGTAGCCGTAGCCGCCGTGCAGTTGCAGGGCGTCGTTGATGACGGTAAAGCCGGCGTCGGTGGCAAAGCGCTTGGCCATGGCGCAGTAGGTGGATGCGTCGCGCGCACCGGCGTCGAGTTTGCTCGCGGCCAGGCGCACCATCTGGCGCGCGGCGACGAGTTCGGTGGCCATGTCGGCCAGCTTGAACTGCAGCGCCTGAAAGCTCGCGATCGGCTTGCCGAACTGCTTGCGGTCTTGCACGTACTGCTGCGCCGCGTTCAGCGCGCCCTGGGCTGCGCCCACCGAGCAGGTGGCGATGTTGATGCGGCCGCCGTCCAGGCCCTTCATCGCGATCTTGAAGCCCTCGCCCTCGCGCCCCAGCAGGTGGTCGGCAGGGATGCGCACGTTGTCAAAGCTGATGGTGCGCGTGGGCTGGCTGTTCCAGCCCATCTTTTGCTCCTTCTTGCCGTAGCTGATGCCCGGCGCATCGGCCGGCACCACAAACGCGCTGATGCCGCCGGCACCGGAGGCCGCATCGCCCGTGCGTGCCATCAGCACCAGCACATCGGTGGCGCCTGCGCCGCTGATGAAGGCCTTGCTGCCGTTGATGACGTACTCATGCCCCACCAACTCGGCACGCGTTTTGAGCGAGGCCGCGTCCGAGCCTGCGCCAGGTTCGGTCAGGCAGTACGACGCGAGCTTTTCGCCCGTGGTGAGCAGCGGGCCCCAGTGGTCACGCACCGCGGGTGTGGCCCAGGTGCCCAGCATCCAGGTGGCCATGTTGTGGATGGTGATGAAGGCGGTGGTGGAGGGGTCCACCGCCGCCATTTCCTCGAAGACCAGCGTGGCATCAAGCCGGGGCAGGGCGAGGCCTCCTGCGGCCTCGGGCGCATACAGGCCACAAAAACCCAGCTCGCCCGCCTTGGCAATCGCTTCGCGCGGAAAGATGCTTTCCTCGTCCCAGTGCGCGGCGTGGGGGGCCAGCTCTGCCTGGGCGAAGTCGCGTGCGGTCTGGGCAAAGGCGCGCTGCTCTTCGGTGAGTTCAAAGTCCATGGTGTGTTGCTCGTCTCGTCAGTTCTTGTTGTTCTGCATGCCCAGGTCAGGGCTTGGCCGAGGGGTGCTCCAGCGTCAGCCAGCGCATCAGCCCCTTGCGGCGCGCCTGGGTCTCTGCGGTCAGGCATTCGTGGTACAGCCGCGGACCCTCGGCGTCTGACTCGGTGCTGCGCGTAGCCTTCTTGCAGCGTGTGGTGCGGTCCCGCTGCCAGCTGCTGTGCTCCTGGCGCAGCAGGGGGCGTTCATGCGCAGACAGCGCCCGCATCACGTCGCCGTAGAGGATTGCGATCTGCGTGTCGGCCTCCTGGTAGGCCTTGACGGCGCAGGCATTGGTCTCCTCCACCGTGCCAGCGTCCCGGCAGGCAGCGCCGGCCTGTGCCAGCGCGCCGGGGCTTGCCAGCAGCGTGCCGAAGAAGGCGGTGCACAGCGCCATGGCCGATAGCCAGCGGGTCGTCTTGAAAGTTTGCATGGCCTCTTTTAACACTGCCGTTGCGCGGCTTGCGTCCGGCTGGCAGGGTCTTTGACACGCCCCGGCGTAACGCTAAACACTCAGTGCCCCCAACCGTTTGGGCCGCGCCTGTCGAAGCCTTGCGCGGCGCTTCGACAGGCTCAGCGTGAACGGGTTGCTATTTTTTGCGGGCAGCGGGGCGCGCGTCGCAGCACGCACCGCCCCTGCGCCTCACTTCAGGCTGATGGTCGTATTCACACCATGCGAGATGGTGCTGTCATCAAACCAGCGCGCCGTCACGGTCTTGGTCTGCGTGTAGAACAGCACGACCTGCTTGCCGTAGGGGCCCAGGTCGCCCAGCTTGGAAGCGCGCGAACCCGAGAACGAGAACAGCGGCACGGGCACGGGGATTGGCACGTTGATGCCGACCTGGCCCACGTCGATCTCTTCCTGGAACTTGCGTGCCGCCGCACCCGATTGCGTGAAGATGGCGGTGCCGTTGCCGTTGGGGTTGTCGTTGATGAAGGCGATGGCTTCGTCAATATCAGCCGCCGCCGACAGGCACAGCACAGGGCCGAAGACTTCCTGCTCGTAGATGCTCATGCCGGGCTTTACGCCGCTGAACACCGTGGGGCCCACGAAGTTGCCTTTCTCGTAGCCTGCGACCACCGGGTTGCGGCCGTCCAGTTCCAGCTTGGCGCCATCGGCCACGCCGCGCTCGATCAGGCCCTGCACGCGGTCCTTCGCGGCGCACGACACCACGGGGCCCACGTCCGTACCCTTTTCGGTACCGGCGCTGATCTTGAGGGTCTTGGCCTTGGCGACCAGTTCAGGGATCCAGTTTTGCGCCTCGCCCACCAGCACGACCACCGACAGCGCCATGCAGCGCTGGCCTGCCGCGCCAAAGGCCGCACCGGCCAGGGCGTTCAGGGTTTGCTCCTTGTTGGCATCGGGCAGCACGATGGCGTGGTTCTTCGCGCCCATCATGCATTGCACGCGCTTGCCGTTGAGGCTGGCGCGGTTGTAGACGTGGGTGCCGACCTTGGTCGATCCGACAAAGCTGATCGCCTTGATGTCCTTGTGGTCGCAGATCGCGTTCACGGCCATCTCGCCGCCGTGGATCACGTTGAGCACGCCGGGTGGCACACCGGCTTCCAGTGCCAGCTCCACCAGGCGCATGGTCACCATCGGGTCCTGCTCAGAAGGCTTGAGCACGAAGGTGTTGCCCGTGGCAATCGCCATCGGGAACATCCACAGCGGGATCATGGCCGGAAAGTTGAAGGGCGTGATGCCCGCGCACACACCCAGCGACTGCATCAGCGTGTAGGTGTCGACACCGTTGGCCACGTTGTTGGCCAGCTCGCCCAATTGCAGGTTGCCAATGCTGGCGGCGTGCTCCACCACCTCCAGCCCGCGGAACACGTCGCCTTCGGCGTCGGGCAGGGTCTTGCCCTGTTCGGCAGTCAGGATGGCGGCCAGCTCGGCCATGTTTTCGCGGATCAGTTGCTGGTACTTGAGGAAGATGCGAGCGCGCGCGCCGATGGGCGTCTTCTTCCAGGTCTTGAAGGCTTCCTTGGCCGAGGCCACGGCGGCGTCGATCTCTTCGGCCGTGGCAAACGGCACGCGCGCCAAAACTTCTTGCGTGGCAGGGTTGACCACATCGCGCCACTCGGTGGTCTTGGACTCAACAAACTGGCCGCCGATGAGCAGCTTAACGGTGGGAGCCAGGACGGCCTGGGAAGTGGGTGCATTCATGGATTTGTCTCCTGAAAAGTGAGGGCGCGAGAAGCCCGTGGAAAGGGCAAAGAGCAAGGGCAAGCAGCGGGCAACCCGTGCATCGTAGCTGTGCAAAATTGTGAAGACAATAGACAATACTGCGCACAAGGTTTGCAAAAATGCAGATCGCGACGGAGGCACGGACTATGGGCGCTGCCTGCCGGCATGGGCGCGCACAGCGACGAGGGGCTTTGATGGATTGGGACAATCTGCGCTACTTTTTGGAGCTGGCCCGCGCCGGCACGCTGGTAGGCGCTGCGCGCCGTCTGGCGGTGGACCACACCACGGTGGCCCGCCGCATCCAGGCGCTGGAAAAGCAGGTGGGCTCGGCCCTGTTCGCCCGCGAGGCGGGCGGCCACCGGCTGACCGAGCCCGGCCGCGCACTGCTGCCCCAGGTGGAGGCCATGGAGGCCGCGTTTTTGGCGGTGGAGAACGCCGCGCCCGGCGTGCGTCAGGGCCTGCAGGGCCTGGTGCGCATCGGCACGACCGAAGGATTTGGCAACCTGGTGCTGGCGCCGCAATTGGCGCACTTTGCGTTGGAGCACCCCGGCCTGGTGCTGGACCTGCTGGCACTGCCGCGCTTGGTGCACCTGTCGCGGCGCGAGGCGGACATCGTGATATCGCTGGAGCGCCCGGCCCGCGGCGCGGTGCTGGTGGTCAAACTCACCGACTACGTGCTGCAGCTCTATGGCACGCGCAGCTATCTCGCCCGGCACACGCCCATCCACACCGCGGACGACCTGCGCGGCCACAGCTTCATCAGTTATGTGGACGACCTGCTGTTCACCAAGGAGTTGCAGATCCTGGACGAGCTGCACCGCCCCGCACGTTTTGCGCTGCGCAGCACCAGCATCCTGGCGCAGTACGAAGCGGTGCGCGCAGGCGCTGGCTTGGCGGTGCTGCCGGCGTTTGTGGCGGCGCAAGACCCGTCGCTGACCGCCGTGCTGCCGGAGACGGCACGTTTCACCCGCACCTTCTGGATGTCGATGCCCGAGGAGAACAAGCACGTGGCACGCATGCAGGCCACCTGGGCCTTTCTGCGTGAGACGGTGACGGCGCAGCAGGGGTTGCTGCTGCCCGGGCCGGTCGAACCTACCCCAGGCGACTGACGCTCCGCCACCGACCCTTTAAGGATGGCCTGCGTAACTCCCTGCGGTCGGTGACAGCGCGGCCTCGGGCGGTCTACTGCGTCGCTTTTCTTGCCAATAGCCCGGCTATTGGCTGCAAAAAGACGCCTTGTAGCCCATCCCGATCCGCACTATCACCGCCTCGCGAGGGTTATGCAGGCCATCCTTAACAGTGGGTGTATGGGTTCAGGTGGACAGCAGCACGCGCTCCACCGCGTCCCCACCGCGGCGTTCTGCGCCGCCAGCAAACCGGGGCGCACATCCGTCGGCACGTACCAGCGCCCGTCCAAGCGGGCCACCCGCCCACCGGCTTCGGTCAGGAAGAGGGCGCCCGGTGCATGGTCCCAGGCTTCAGCGCGCCAGAACAGGGCGAAGTGCTGCGCCCCCGTGGCGATGGCGGGGTACTCATGGCCCGCGCAGCGCAGGCCGGGCAGCACGGCGGCGATGCGGTGTGCACGTGCGCCAATCTGGTCACGCAAGTGCGCCGGTAGAAAGCGGGTGAACACTGCGCCGCGAAGGGCTTGGTCTGCAGGCGCTGCCGGGTTCGCACGCACGCGCGTGCCGTCGGTCCATGCGCCGCCTCCCTGCTCTGCGATGTGGATGCTGTCCGCGAGCGGGTCCAGCATCCAGGCCGCCACGGTCTGGCCACGCCGCACCAGCGCCACCATCATGGAGAAACACGGCTGGCCCGCCACGAAGTTGGCGGTGCCATCCAGCGGATCCACCAGCCACAGATCGCCATCGTGCGAGAGGCGGTCGCGCACCTGCACCTGGGCGCTGGCGGCTTCTTCGCCCAGCACCACCGAGCCCGGCAGCAGGCGCAGCAACCCCTCGGTGATGATGGACTCGGCCTCCCGGTCGGCTGCAGTGACGAGTTCGCCGGGGGACTTTTCCACCACATCCTGCGCACGCAGGGACTGGTAGCGGGGGAGCACCGCCTGTGCGGCGGCGTGGCGAAGGAGCTGGGTGACGTGATCGATCATCGGGGGGTACAGGCTGTACAGGTCGTGCTGACAGCGTTGTAGATGGTGGGTTCGGGGCGGCCACTCGGGCGATGCTGTGCCTCGGGCGCGCACCTTCGATTGTGGTTGAGCGCTGCGCGCGAAAATCAGCCATGGCACGCGTTTCATGCAAAGCCTGAATGGCCGCCGTGCCGCGCGGAACTCGTGGCGCGCGTCACGCCGCCTGGACGGTTCTGCGGAAGTCGGCGGCGGTGCAGCAAAGGTTGCTATATCGAAGAATGCTACTAAATAAATAGCTATTAACGCTTATGGAATAAGCGCTAGGCCCTGCTTTTATTCATAAAGTAGGCAGCCGGAGCGTGTGCGCGGCTGTGCAGTCGCGCCGCACGGCACGTCAGCCGAAATGCCCGCCGCCGCTACCGGCGCCCCCCACACCTCAGCGCGGAGGCGCCCGCCACTCGGGCGGCACCAGCTCATACAACGGTGTGGGGTCGCGCTGCCAGCCGTGGGGTGCCAGGGGTTTGGCGGCGGCGCGGGGCAGGCCGCTGGGGCCCGTCTCTACCGACGCGAGCTGCTGCATCCAGGCGACGTCCACTGTGCCGTCCGGTGCGGGGCGGGAGAAGATCAGCGCCAGCATGCGGCGCGCCTGTGCGTCGCCGCTGCTGGCCGCGATCTGGTACAGGCGCACGGCTTCGGCGTAGTTGGCCGGAACACCGTCGCCGCGGTGGTAGCGCTGTGCCTCGGCGTACCAGTCTGCTGCGCTGTGGGCGGCAGGGCGTGTGCGTTCTGCGGCGCCGACGTGCAGGCGGCTGGCGAGCAGGCTCGCGTTGGCGGCGGCCGCGGCTGAGCGTGCCGATGCGGCCTGGAATTGCGCGGCGGCCTTGTCCAGATCGCCTGAGGCCAGGTATTCCAGCCCGAGTTCGTTGGTGGCCTGCGCGCTGCCCGCGCGGCTGGCTTCTGTCAGCAGCTTGAGCAGGGCGGGGCTGGAGGCGGGAGAGGCGAGCGCGCTGGTGTCGCGGCCGGCATCACGCCCGGGGTCGTGCCTTGCGTCACGGCCCGTGTCCCGGCGTGGTGGCGCTGGGTTCGGTTCGGTCAGCGGTGCCAGGGCCTTGGCGGCATGCCATTCGAGGTACTTTGCCAACGCAGCGTGGGTGCGCCGCACCACCGCGATCCACGGCAGGGCCGCGGCAGGGTTGGGCGGCGCCACGCACCCGCTGAGCTGGCACCACGCCAGGCCCGCGGGCGCCAAAGGGTGGCCGAGCATTTGCGCACGTTCAAACCAGTGTTGGGCTTGCGGCGGGTTGGCCGGCATGGCCAGGCCATGCAGGGCCAGCAAGCCCAGCAGCCAGGCTGCGTCGGCGGGCGGCAGGTCTGCGGCGGAGCGGGCCGCTGGAGCGCGTGGCTTGCGCGGCGGCGTGCCGTCGCCCTGCGCCATGCTGCGGAGTGTGTTCAAGATTTTCTCCCGGGCGGGGTTGTCGGGCCCCGGGGCGTGGGGCGACGCCGCGTTCAGGGTCGCGCGTTCGATAGGCGCTTGCACCGGGGCCGGCAGCGCGTGCACCGACGCCACGGCATGCACCGAGCCGCCCAGCACAGCGATGCAGGCGGCTGCCAATTGGCGTGTGAGGCGCCCACGCGCAGACCGTGCCCACGCCGGCGCTGCCAACCCCGCCGGGGTGGTGTCATGCGGCGCAATTACGGAGGCCATGGTGGACGCCGCTGATGGCTTTGCCGTGCAGCCGCTGGCCTACTTGCGCGCTGCGGGTTGCGCGGCCGCGGCGGCTACCGGCCTGCGCGGCACCACATGCCAGTACACCGCGTTGCCCGTGTAGCCCTCAGTGCCCAGCGCCGCGGCAAACGCCTCGTTCACCCGCTCCAGCGTCGGGTAGTTCTTGAGCGGCTTGAGCGGCGGGCCGCGCAGCTCTTCGGGCAGCAGGGGGGTGCTGTCCTCGTCGGTGGCAAAACAGGCAATGCCTTCGGTGCCCGGGCTGGCCGCGTCCATGATGAAGCCAGGGTTCGGGCTCATCCAGTCGGGGATGCGGATGGCATGGTTGGCCGACACCCAGCCCGTGGGGTTGGCGCGGTTGGGAATCAGGCGGATGAGGGTGCCCGTGGCATCGGCCAGAAAGCACTGCAGGTACGACGCCCGCGATACGGTGGCCGACAGAAAGATCTGCTCGCCCACTTCAAACGCGGTGCGCTCCAGCAGCACGTTCTCGATCTGCAGGTCGATGGTGCGCGGTGGCGGTGGGGCGCCGTACTGCAGGGCCGGCGGCACTTGCGTGACCACTTTGGCGCCACGGGCCGGCGTGCCGGGTGCGGATGTCGGTGGGGCTGCGGCCGTTGCCGCGGCATCTGCCACCTGCACCACAGGCTCGGCGTGGGTGCTGGCCCACCCGATGCGGGCCAGCGTGCCCTGGGCCGACAGGCCGACAAAATTGCGCAGTGCGCGCTCGTAAGTAGGAAAGTCAACCACCCCCGTCACCACCATGCCGTTGTCGGCCTGAAACCGCGCCAGCGCCCCGCGCAACACGGGGCTGTGGTCTGGCACCGGGGTGGCGCTGGGCGCCAGGTAGCCCTGGCTGCTGAGCGAGCGCGCCACCAGCTGGGTGCGCACGGCGGGCGAGCCTTCGTCAAACCAGTCGCGCAGCTGGCGCTGGAAGTCCGGGTGGTTCTGCTCCAGCGTCAGGCATTGCCAGTACGGCACGCGGGCCCATTTGCCGATGAGCTCGATGGTGGCCAGATCCACCAGCGTTCGCACCGCGCCGCCCGAGCCCTGCGTGTAGTCGCGCCCCACGTTGAACTGCACGCCGTAGGTGCCGATGCGGCCGGCCAGATCGACCCCCTGGCCGCCGTTGCCGATGACCACCTCGTTGGCAGAGTCGAGACCTGGAATCAGCGTGCGGGTGCGGAAGTCGCCCAGGTGCATCTCCAGGCCGATGATGGTGGCGTTACGGCTCTGGCTGTAGCCCAGGTCGATGCGTGGGCCCGAGAGCCCGGTGTCGAACCGGTTGTTGATGACGTTCTGGTCCACGAACGAGATCGAGCCCGACAGGTACAGCGCCGGCCGCTGCAGCTGCATCTGGTTGTTGTTGAGCAGGATGGTCGTGAGGTTCTGCACCGTGTCCTGGCGCGCAATGTCCACCTCGTAGTCGACAAACCTGAACGCATTGCTCAGGCGCGACATCTGCGACAGCGCAGTGATCACCATGTCCTTGGTGCCCACGGTCACGCGGGTGGAGTAGTCGGGGATCTGCTTGCTGGTGATGAGCGTGGTGGGCAGCTGTGCGTCGCGCAGCAGGTGGTCCATGCACATGAGCGAATCGGAAAAGCTGGAGATGGAGCGGGTAGGGCGCACCACGGGCCGGTCGGTGATGGAGGCCAGCGCTTGAAACTCCTGGTCCTTCCGCGGGTCCCGCGGGGTGGCGCAGCCGCTAAGCCCCAAGGCCAGCAGCAATACCCACAGTGTTGTGCGGTGGGCGCCTGTTGCGCCGCGCGGGTCTGCACCTGCCTGGCCGAGGTTGAAGGGCGGCATGTTGTCTCTCCTCGCTGCAGTGGCTGCAGTGCGAACCGGATCACTTGCAGATGTTGACGAGGTCGCCGCGCAGCACCACCACCTGGGGGGCCTGGTTGGGGCCGTATTTGCCTGCACCCGTGGCGCTGCCCGATGCGGTGTTGCTGCCCACCTCTTGCACGCAGGTCTTTTGCATGCCCTGCGCGTTGGCCGTGGTGACCACATCGTTGTTGGTCAGCACGCCGCTGGTGTCGTCCGAGAAAGCCTTGGCTTCGTAGCGTGCGATGCGGGCGCGCAGCCATGAGGGCATGGCGTTGGTACTGTCCAGGCCGGTCGAGGCAGGGCCTGCGCCCATGGGGAGCATCTGTACATTGAGTTTTTGGTTGAGCACGACCGGGTCTTCGCCGGGGGCTTGCGACCACGCGGGGCCTGCGATCGACAAGGCGGACAGGGCGACGGCCCAGGTAGCCCACGGGGCCCAGATCGCCCAGGTGACCCAGTGCGCAGAAAAACGTGTCTTCATGGAACACCTCCAGAAGGAGAAAGGGGGCTGCCGCGCGGCTGGCGAGGGCGCCAGGTCTGCACGCCATCTGCTCGCAGGTCTGGGCAGCAGGATGCTGCCCAGACGGAGACCCAGGCCGCGCTGGGCCAAGAGGCCGTTGGTGCTGCCGTGCCGGCAGTGCTCAGTAGGGCCAGCCGGCGGGCTTGGTGGGCTGGCAGGTAAAGCAGGCGTTGTTCGTCGCAATGTTCTGCACGGCCTTGCTGTTGCTGCCGCTGGACAGGTTGTTGATCGACGAATTCCTCATGGCGGTGATCTGTGTGGAGTTGCCGCCGATGGTGACTTCACCCACGTTGGAGGAAAGGTTCTGGCTGGCATAAGCCTCGCTGCCGCTGGCAGTGTTGGTCACGTTGCCACCAGATCCGGTCACGGTCTGGAGCGAGTTTCCGCTGATGGTGACGTTCCCGGTGTTGGAGCCCAGGTTCTGGAACGCCTCGCTCTTGGAGCCGGTCGAGTTGTTGTTCACGGAGACCGAGGTCAGCGAAACAGCCTGGGTGGAGTTGCCTGTGATCGTGATGTCGGGGCTGGAAGCCACAGGGCCTGTGGCCAGGGCAGCAGAGGTGGCCACGCTGAGGGCGATGAATGCAAGGGTTTTCATGACGGATCCTTCAAAGGTGAACTTCAACACGGGTCTGCCATGCAGCGTGGCTGCGGGCAGGGTATGGACAGTGGAGTGGGGCTCGTCTCTCGCTTCTCCAACGAAACCGGCCCCTCTCGTGCTGTCTGGGTTCAGTGTGTTGCGGCACCCGCTGGCGGCGAATCCACCGATTGAGGTAGCCAGTTCGGTGGAACTCCCCAACCCTGTGTTTGGTTGTTACCTCGGACGACGGCATACCGCGCGTATGGAAAAAACGGGGAAAACGACGCAAAATACGAGGTAGTAACCAATTGTTAAATTTGTGAGGTCCACATTTAGTTATGGATTTCAACTTTTATTTGCCGCATCTTGGATGCCGTGCCGCTCGACGGGCACAAAAGATGGAGCCAAAGCCCGGCCGGCTCCAGGACCGCGTGCAGGGTGGCGAAGTCAAACGGGCGTGAGTCAGCACGGACACAGTCCGCAGGAGTTTTTTCGTATGAACGAATTGCAGCCTGGCAACTTTGGAAACCCCGCTATCCCCACGGCGCCCCCCTTGGCTTTTGCCGACGCCACGTCTTCGCCGCCACCGTGGTCCTCGGGGCAGTTCGACATCTTCGGTACCGCGCCTTCGGTCTGGCCGGCGTTCCTGATGGGGCAAAAGGAGAGCCCGGTGCGGGTGCTTCTGGTGGATGACGATGCGCACATTCGTCTGGTGATCGCCCAGGAGCTGATGTCCGATGCACGCACCTTGGTGGTCGCCCAGGCCGGGAGCGTGAAGGAGGGGCGCAGGGCCATCAAGCAGCATGAGTTCGACGTGCTGCTGGTCGACCTGAACCTGGGCGACGGCGATGCCTTTGACCTGCTCGAATACGTCCGAACGGCGCGCCCTTCGGCCCAGGCAGTGGTCATCTCAATCATGGAAGACGATGACCAGGTGATCCGCGCGTTCGAGCTCGGAGCCACCGGCTACCTGAGCAAGAACTCCTGGTTTCGCAACTACCCGCTGGCGGTGCTGCAGGTGGCCAACGGCGGTGCGTCCATCACGCCCAATCTTGCGCGAAGGCTGCTGCAGCGTTTTGACCGCGCGAATGCCGCCGAGACCAAGCGGCGGCGGCCGGACGACGCAGACCGGCTCTCGGTGCGCGAGAAAGAAGTCCTGCGGATGGTGGCCAGCGGCTACACCAGCACCGAGGTCGGCTCGCGCCTGCTGATCAGCAGCATGACGGTCAACACCCACCTGCGCAACATCTACCGCAAGCTGCAGGTGCGCACCCGCGCGCAGGCGGTGCGGTTTGCCTCCCTGCGGGGCTTGTTCTAGCGACCCATTCGCTGCTCGCCCCGTACGCAATCGTTGCCTGAGTCATCGCACTTTCGCACCATGTTTCGTACCCGCCCGCCCGGTTTTGCCGTCCTCTGCGTGGGTCTCTGGCTGCTGCAAGTCGTGTTGCTTGCGATTGCGTTCCGCTGGGCCGGGTCGGCAGCCTATTTCATGCATGGGTTCTGGTGCGAGCTGGCGCTCTTCGGCGCGACCGCGGGGCTTGGCGCCCTGCTGCTGTTGCAGCTGCCGCGGGCTCTGCGGTGGCGCCCCCGGCTCAACCCCCGCGCCAGCGCCGAGGTGCTGGCGGAACGGCGCCGCATTGCCAGAGACCTGCATGACAACCTGGGCGCGCAGTTGGTCTGCGCCCTGGTGCTGCTCGACCCCGAACGGCCGCGCGAACGCGAGATTCACGCGGCGCTCGAGAAATGCATGTTGGACATGCGCCTCGTGGTGGACGCCATTGACGGCGCCGGTGCCCCGTTTGCCGATCGCCTGGCGCAGCTCAGATACCGGATCGAACCCGTCCTCGCGCGGCGCGGCATCCGCATGGCGTGGGAAGTGGACCCGCCCCTGAGCGCCGTGTTGCCCAACGCCGACAGCTCCACCCACCTGGTGGCGATTGTTCAGGAGGCGCTGAGCAACGCGCTGCAATACGCCGACGCCACGGAGGTCCAGGTCAGCGCAAGGTACCTCGAAGGCGCGCAATCCTGGTGCATCGAAGTCAGCGACAACGGCAAAGGCATTCAGCCCCCTGGGTCCTTTGACCGCCTCGCCGCGGCAGGCCGGGGAATGGCCGGGATGAGCCAGCGGGCACGGCTGGCGGGCGGCGAGCTGCTGGTGCTGCGGGGAGAGGGGGGCGGCACCTGCATCCGTGCGGTGGTGCCGTGTATCACGCCGGTGTGAGGCGAAGCACCGGCTCTGCAGGCTCTTCTGTTGCCAATGCTTGCAAGCTGGTCGGCAGAAGGTGGGTGAGCGGGTGCGGGAGTGGATAGCATTGCCGCGCCTGCCCTTCATTCACGCATCCCAACCCCCATGCTCCCTGACGATCCCACCCTGTCACACGTGCCCCCCAAGGTGCGCCAACGTGCCGCAGCCATCGTTGCCCATGGTGGCCGGGTGCTGCTGCACCAGGTGGAAGGCGACGGCTTCTGGGCCTTGCCGGGCGGCGCCATCGAACCGGGCGAAAGTGCCAGCGAAGCCCTGGCGCGCGAGCTGCGCGAGGAGCTGGGCGACCGTCTCGGTGCTGGTATTGCAGTGGGCGCCTTGGCGGTGGTGGCCGAGAATTTTTTTACCTACGCAGGGTCGGCGTACCACGAGATCGGCCTGTACCTGCATGCCAGCCCCGTGCCCGGTGGCGCGCTGGTGTTGGCCGACGGCCCCTACCCCGGTGTCGAAGGCACCCGCAAACTGGTGTTTGCGTGGTTTGCCCGCGCAGAGCTGGCGCGCCTGGAAATACGGCCCGCGTTTTTGCAAGCATTTTTGGCTGACCGGTTGGCTGAGGAGCCCACCGGCGTCCTGCACATCGTGCACCGCGATCCCCCTGCGCCGAAGGACACCGGCGCAGCACCACAAGCCCACCCAACCCCAGGACGATGATGACTGCGCAACCACATTCCTCCTCTCACGCCCACGCCACCCGAGCCCGCTGGGTTCGGCTTGCCGCATTGGCGGCCCTGGTTTCCCTGGCGGCCTGTGGTGGCGGGGGCTCGGCCGAGGGGCCGGCCGCTGGCGCAGACGCGCCTTCCCCGGCACCGGCACTTGCGCCTGCGCCAACACCTGGCTCGCCGCCCGGACCCACAGCACCCGGCGCGCTGTCGCCCACCTACAGCGGCGAGGGCACCTTCTACGGCGCCACGGGCGAGGGCAACTGCAGCTTTGATGCGAGCCCGGGCAACCTGATGGTGGCGGCGATGAATGCGCCGGACTACGCAGGCAGCGCGGTCTGCGGACAGTACGTGGCGGTCACGGGGCCCAAGGGGTCTGTCACCGTGCGCATCACCGACCAATGCCCAGAATGCAAGTCGGGCGACCTGGACCTGAGCGAGTCTGCGTTTGCGCGCATCGCCGACCCCGTGGCGGGGCGCGTGCCCATTCGCTGGGAGGTGGTGCCAGGTGATGTGAGCGGGCCGGTGAGCTACCGCTACAAGGAGGGCAGCAGCCGCTGGTGGGTGGCGATCCAGGTGCGCAACCACCGCCTGCCCGTCACCGGCCTCGCGATCAAGCCCAGCGGCAACGCCGACTGGATTGCCGTGCCGCGCACGGACTACAACTATTTTGTGTACCCCACGGCCATTGCCAGCGGCCCGGTGCAGGTGCGCGTGACGGCGTTGGGCGGCGCGACCTTGATCGACACGCTGCCCGAACCCGCAGGCGGCGTGTTGACCGCGGGGGCTGGACAGTTTCCGTGAGAATCGTGCAGCTTCGGCCACGCCATTCCCACCCATCACTCCTCGACGCCCGTCGACGCACACCGTGAACCCAGCCGAACTCCAGGCCTACCTGCACCGGCACATTCCCTTGTCCCGCGCCATGGAGGTAGCCGTGGTCGAGACATCGGCCCACCATGTGGTGCTGAGCGCGCCGCTCGCGCCCAATATCAACCACCGGGACACGGTGTTTGGCGGCAGCGCGTCGGCGGTGGCCATCCTCGCCGCGTGGTCGATGCTGCACCTGCGCCTGTCGGCCGAGGGGCTGGGGAGCCGCTTGGTGATCCAGCGCAACACCATGGACTACCTTGCACCCATGGACGGCAGCTTCACGGCCGTGGCGCAGGCACCGGCGCCCCAGGCCTGGCAGCCGTTCACGCGCATGCTGCAACGCAAGGGGGTGGGGCGGATCGTGCAAACGTCTGAGTTGCATTACCAGGGCCGGGTGGCCGGGCAGCTTGAAGGCGAGTTCGTGGCCTTCGGGGCGGGGTACGTGTCGGCAGCGTGACATGCGGGCCGGCCTGGTTGGGGGGCGCTTCTCGGGTGACCATGGCGTTGCACAGACCGCCGGGCGGGCGTGCCGCCATCGGCGAAAGTGGCCATGAAAGCGCAGGCTGATCGCGGCATTCCCCAGCCGCTCTAAGACGTACCCTCAAGGCGCAAGGCGAAACACAGGCCGGGGTCGTCACCCCACGGCACGTAGGTGTCGCCACACAGGAGTTCATGGCGATGTCCCCTCTTATTTCTGGCCTGGCCTCTCTGGCCTCCCTCGTCTTCAATGCCACATCGGGGGGCAGCAGCAAGGCCTCCGCCGCGCGCCGCGGCAGCGATGCGGCGCCTGCGCAGCCGTCCACCGTGGTCACACTGAGCCCGCAGGCCGAAGCGCTTGCAGGCTTTGCCGGCAAAGGCATTTTGGTATCGCAGGGCAAGCTCGATGGTGCGTTGGGCGCGACCCAGCGCGGCGTGGGTGCCGGCCACCTGGCCGCCAACGCGGGCCCGGGCGGCGCCATTTCCAAGCAGGATTTTCAGGAGCTGTTGACCCGCTTTGGCGCCGACGATGCGCAAAAAACGCAGATCACCGCAGGGTTCGATGCCAACCAGGACGGCAGCATCTCGCACGGTGAATTTCTCAAGGGGCTGGCCAGCACCTCGATCCAAAAGCCCGGCACCGACTTCTCGCAGGCGGTGCTGCAATTGATGGACCGTGGAGGAAACACCGATGGCGTGGTGAGCCAGAACGAATTTGCGGCGTTTACCACCGCGTTTGCCAACGCTGGGCAGCAGCGCGGATCTTCGGTTTGAAGGGCTCAGCGCTCGCACCGAACACGTTGCACACAGGCAAAAAAAAGCGGCCCCGAAGGGCCGCTTTTTTGTGGGGTGACGGAAGAAGAAAGCTCAGCAGCTAGCTGCGAGTACCTCCTACTGCCATCCCATCAGGGCGTCATATTCTGCCCATGAGCAGGAGGACCACCAGGATCAGCACCACCAAGCCAATCCCGCCACTGGGTCCGTAGCCCCACGAGCGGCTGTGGCCCCAGGTTGGCAGGGCGCCGACCAGGATGAGGATGAGGACGATCAGCAGAATCAGGGAGAGCGACATGGTGGTTCCTTGTTGTTGGTTGCGGTGAGTGGATTGTTTGGGCTGCACCGCGGCGCTCTCGCAGGTGCTGCGCTCACACGGGGGTCAGCCTTTTCCGACGCGGCCTGTGGGAGCCCGCGCGGCAGCGCGCCACTCCAAGCGAGGTTGCTATAAAAAATATAGCTATCAGCGCTTATGGATCAAGCGCTGGGGCCGTTTTTCACTCAATTTTTCGCATCCCATGTCGGTAGCTGCGGCCGTCAATGCGCCCCGCTGGCGTCCGCGCCGCCCGAGCTTCCTCCCTGTGTCGGCCGCTTGGTCAGCCAGATCAACCCGATCAGCAACAGAAACAAGCCCGCCGACCCGAGAAAGATGTCATCGGCCGCCCGCGTGAAGGCTTGCTGGTCGATGAGCCGGTTGACCTGCGCCAGCGCCTGCAGTTGCGTAAGGCCGGTCGCAGTCAGGCTGTCGAGCGTTTGCGCAAACACCCCCTGGCCTTGCACCAGCCCTTCGGTCAGGTGCGCGTGGTGCATGGCGGCGCGGCTTTCCCACAGCGTGGTGGCAATCGACGTGCCCATGGCCCCGGCGGTGATCCGCACAAAATTGGACAGGCCTGCAGCGGCCGGAATGCGCTCGGGCGCAATGCCCGCCAGCGTCAGCGTCGTCAGCGGGATGAAGAAGAACGCCATGGCCGCCCCCTGCAACAGCGTGGGGATCAGGATGTGGATGAAGTCCGTCTGCACCGTGAACTGCGAGCGCATCCACAGCACCGTGCTGAACACGATGAACGCACCCGTGGCCATGCGGCGTGGGTCCCACTGGCCCACCTTCTTGCCCACCAGCGGGGTGAGCAAGATCGCGAACACGCCCACCGGTGCCAGCGCCATGCCGGCCGAGGTGGCGGTGTAGCCCATCCACTGCTGCAGCCACAGCGGCAGCAGCACCACGTTGCCAAAGAACAGCGCATACGCCACCGACAGCGCCAGCGCGCCAAAGGTGAAGTTGCGGCCTTTAAAGAGCTTGAGGTCCACCACAGGGTGCTTTTCGGTCAGCTCCCACACTAGGAACACTGCGAACGCGACCACGGCGACCACGGCCATGATGATGATCTCGCCGGAGGCGAACCAGTCAAGCTCCTTGCCCTTGTCGAGCATGAGCTGCAATGCGCCCACCCACAGCACCAGAAGACTCAGGCCCACGGTGTCGATGGGCAGCTTGCGGATGGGCGTCTCGCGCTTGCGGTAGATGCCCCAGGTGAGCAGCCCGGCCAGCAGGCCCACGGGCACGTTGATGTAGAAGATCCAGGGCCAGGAGATGTTGTCCGTGATCCACCCGCCCAACAACGGCCCGACCACCGGCGCGACCAGCGTGGTCACGCCCCATAGGGCGAGGGCCGTGCCCGCCAGGGCCTTGGGGTAGCTGGCCAGCAGCAGCGTCTGGCTGAGCGGGATCATCGGCCCGGCCACTAGGCCCTGCAGCACGCGGAAGAACACCAGCGTCTCCAGCGACGACGCAAAGCCGCACAGCCAAGACGTGAGCACAAACAGCAGCACGCTCATGGTGAACAGCCGCACCGCGCCAAAGCGCTGCGTGAGCCAGCCGGTGAGCGGCACCGAGATGGCATTGGCCACGCCAAAGCTGGTGATGACCCAGGTGCCTTGGCCGGGGCTCACGCCCAGGTCGCCGGCGATGGCGGGAATGGAGACGTTGGCGATGGACGAATCCAGCACGTTCATGAACGTGGCCAGCGACAGCGACAGTGTGCCCAGCAGCAAGGCGGTACCCTGCAGCGGTGGGTAGGCGGCGGGTGGCCCGGGTGGGGCTGACGGCCCCGCAGCGGATGCGGGGGATGGCGCAGCAGGCGCCGGTGCGGTGCCCTGGTCTGCGGTGGGGTTGGCGGTGCTCATGCAACAAGCCCTGGATCAGTGCACCGCAGGCGACCGCAGGGAGGCCACGGGCGCCGACGCGTGTTGATTACTAGTGCGTGCGGCTGCAGCAGTGCCGGCCTTGGCATCGGCACTGCCTACCTTGGGCGATGCCACCGTGGCGGCGGCCTTGCTGCGGCCCAGGTTGGCGGCAATGATCTGCGCCACTTCATCGTCAGCGGCCTTGAACTGCTGGTCGAACACGGCAGTGGCCGCTACGGGGGCAGAGCGCTGCGTGTCGGCCAGGGTCTTGCCGCTCTGGTCGGCGGTGTCCACCTTGACTTCCATCGACAGGCCCACGCGCAGCGGGTGCTCGGCCACCTGCTTGGCATCCAGCGCAATGCGCACGGGCACGCGCTGCACCACCTTGATCCAGTTGCCCGTGGCGTTCTGCGCAGGCAGCAATGCAAAGGCTGCACCGGTGCCGGCACCCAGGCCGGTCACGGTGCCGTGGTACTTGACCTTGGTGCCATACACGTCGGCTTCCAGCTCGGCCGGTTGCCCGATGCGCAGGCTTTGCAGCTGGCTTTCCTTGAAGTTCGCGTCCACCCACAAATCATTCAGGGCCACCAGCGTCATCAGCGGTGCGCCGGCCTGCACGCGCTGGCCCACCTGCACGCCGCGCTTGGCGACGTGGCCGTCGAGCGGCGCGACCAGTTGGGCGCGTTGCACGGCCAGGTAGGCCTCGCGCACGCGGGCCGAGGCGCGCTGCACGTTGGGGTGCTGCTCGATGGAGGTGCCTTCGGTCTGCGTCTGGCTGGCGGCCAGTTGCTCTTGCGCGGCCACCACGGCCGACTGGGCGGCGGCCACGGTGCTCTTGGCGGCGGTGACCTGGGCGGTGGCGTGCTGGAACTCTTCCTTGCCCACGGCACCGCTGGCCATCAGCGGTGCGCGGCGGTTCACGTCGTCCTGCAGGCGTGCGGCTTCGGCCTGGGCACGCGCCAGGTCAGCGCTGCGCAGGTTGACCTGGGCCTTGAGCGTGGAGTTGTTGGCGAACAGCGTGCGCACTTCGCGCACCGCCTGTGCCAATTGAGCCTCGGCCTGTTCCAGCGCCACGCGGGCGTCGGCGGGATCGAGCTTGACCAGCAGCTGGCCAGCCTTCACGTAGTCGGTGTCGTCCGCACCGATGGACACCACGGTGCCGCCGACTTGCGGCGTGATCTGCACCACGTTGCCCGCCACGTAGGCGTTGTCGGTGGTTTCACGGTGGCGGCCGTTGGCCCAGTGCCAGGCGCCCCAGCCGATGGCGGCGATCGCCACGGCAGCGGCGATCACGGTCAGGCCGCGGCGGCGGGCGGGGTTGGTGGCTTCTTTGGGTGATGCAAGGGGTTCGCTCATGGCAGTGGTCTTTCAGGAATGCGTTGTTATGTGTTTTTTGATCAGGTCTGGCCTTGCGAGCTACTTACGCAACTGGCGCGGCCGAGGCCAGTGCACCCGTGGAGCTGGCTTTGCCAGGCCACTGGGTGCGTTCCCCTCCCGCGAAGCGAGAGAGGGGGAAGACGCGAAGCGGCTCAGGGGGTGTTTCATACCGCCGTGTCATCCGTCCAGCCGCCACCCAAGGCCTTCATCAACTGCAGGCGGGTATCGAGCTGTCGGGCGCGCAGGTCGACGGCGAGGCGGCGCTGGGCGAGCACCTGGTTTTCGGTGGAGAGCACCACCAGGTAGTTGCCCAGGCCCGCGCGGTAGCGCTCCTGCGCAAAGCGGTAGGCCTTCTCGGCGCTCGCGGCAGCGTCGTCTTGCAGTGCTTGCTGGCGCGTGAGCGACTGCACCGAAGCCATCGCATCGCCGGCTTCCTTCACGGCATCCAGCACGGCGCTGTTGTACTGGGCGATGGCGGCATCCAGCTCGGCCTGGCGGCCACCCAACTGCGCGCGCAGCCGGCCGCCGTCAAAGATCGGCAGGCGCAGGGCGGGGGTCACGCCCATCTGGCGCGAGCCGGCGTTGAACAGGTTGTCTAGCCCCAGCGAATTCAGGCCAATGAACGCGGCGATGTTGATGTTGGGATAGAACTCCGTGCGGGCGACCTTCACGCCTTGGGTGGCGGCCTCTACACGCCAGCGTGCTGCCACCACGTCGGGGCGGCGGCCCAGCAGGTCGGCGCCCAGCACTTCGGGCACGGCTGTAGGCTGCAGCCGGGCCAGCTGCGGGGTGAGGGCGGTCAGGGCGTCAGGCGCCTGGCCGGTCAGCACGGCAATCTGGCGGCGGGCCAGGGTGACCTGTTCGTCCAGCGCTTCGATCTGGGTGCGCGCATCGGGCACGGCGGCCTGAGCCTGCGTCAACTCGACCTGGCTGTCGAGGCCTGCGGCAGTGCGCTCCTGCGTCAGGCGTTGTTGCTCCTCACGCTGCGCCAGCGCCCGGGCGGCCACGTCGCGCTGGCCCACCAGCCGGGCCAGGGCCACGTAGCTGCGGCTCACTTGGGCGGCCAAAGTATTGGCAGCGGCCGCCGCATCGGCCTGCGCGGCCCTGGCCTGGCCCAGTGCGGCCTGCAGCTCGGCCGCGTGCTGGCCAAAAAAGTCGGGCGACCAGCTCAGCGTGGCCTGCACGGTGCCGCTGTTGTAGGTGTTGCCGGCCACTGGCGCGGGCACCAGGCCGTTGGCGGAGTAGCGCTGGCGCGTCAGGTCCACCCCCAGGTTGGCCTGCGGGCCGTTGGCGGCCTGGCGCACCTGGCTCAGAGCCACGGCCTGTTCCAGCCGGGCGCGGCTCACGGCCAGGCTGGGGTTGCCCTTCAGCGCCTGGTCGACCAGCGCGTTGAGCTCGGCATCGCCCAGCGTGGTCCACCACTGGCTGGGCGCGGCGGTGTCGGTGGCGTTGTTCAGCCCCAGGGCGGCAGGCGTGGTCTGCGCCAGCGGGGTGTGCGGCGCGCCGGGGCTCGCGCAACCGACCAGCAGGATGGCGGCGGCAAGGGCCAGCGCCGACACCGCGAAGTGTGCCGCCAGGGCCGAGCGGACCGAGGGCAGGGAAGGGATGGTGGTGGATGTCATGGAAATCTCCAGGGGCGGTGCAGGGCGGCAGTGGGGGTGAGGTGCTACCCAGCCGCGGTATCGGTGGGGGGCGTTTGCTGGCGCAGCGCTTCGCCGTTGGTCAGCATGCGGCGCAGCATGGACAGCAGCAGTTGCCATTCGTCGTGGGTGAAGTCGCTCAGGTGGCCGTTGAGCACGTCGGTCAGCACCGGGGGCACGAGCGCGGCAATGCGCTGGCCTTCGGGGGTGAGTTTGAGCTGCACCACCCGCCGGTCGACGGTGGAGCGTTCGCGCACCACGAGGCCTTTGGCTTCCATGCGGTCGAGCGAGCGGGTCATCGAGGCAGGATCCGTCTCCAGGTCGCGCGCCAGACCGGCCACCGTGCAGTTGTCGCGCAGCGAGAGCTTGAACAGCGGCAGCCACTGGGCGTATGTCAGGTCGTGGGACGCGAGTTGCGCATCGGCCTGGGTGCGGATGGACGACATCACCTTGCGCATCAGGTAGCCCACGCTGTTTTCAGGCTGAAGCTGGCCAGCGCGGTAGAAGCCCGGGCCGGGCTGAGAAGGCTTGGGGGTGTCAGAAGTCATGGCGGCAAATTTAATTGACTAGACAATGATTGTCTTGGCAATTACTTAACGACCGCAATGCTGTCAGGGTTTTTGAGAAAGAGGTTTGCTATGCAAAATATAGCTATCAGCGCTTATGGAATAAGCGCTAGGTGCCAAATTGACATCAAATTTGAGACATGGAAGGGTGCGGCCCGTTCCATTGCCGCAAGCAGCACGCCGCGGCCGGGCTATCTCTCGGTCAGGCGCAGCGCCCAGGCGGGCAGCGGCTGCACCAGCGGGGTGACCTCGGTGGGGGAGCACACCGCCACCAGCTGCGGGCCGGTGCCGTCGACCTCTGCCGCGTCATACAGATACGACACATCCGCCTGGCGCACTGCCCGGGCCAGGTTGCCCATGGTGCGGGGGTAGCGGGCCAGGATGCGTTCTGGCGGAACCGCGTGCCTTCGCGGACCAGGGCACGGTAGAGCGTGGACTTGCCCGCGCCGTTCGGGCCTGCCAGCAGGTCAAACCAACGCGGTGGCATGGGGCTGCGGGATGGCGCGGTGGGCGGCTGAGACGTTGCCACCGTGGTTATCAAACGTCGACGGTGGCTTTGGCCTGGTTCTCCAGAACCACTTCACGCACCCGCTGCGCCAGGGTGCCGCGCGTTTGTGCGGCCAGCAGGCGGGCGGTGAGGGAGCCCACTGATATGGGCGCGGCCAGGGCGGTCTGACGGGAAGCAGCCGCCTCGTACTGCGCGATGGCGCTGCGGGCTTCCTGCACGCTCAGACCCTTGTGTTCGACGATCTGGCCCAGGGTGGCCCCAGTATTCAATCTGGCCCGCCACTGAGCGGCGCATAGGTTGCGCGGCCTGGCGGGCCTGCTCCACCAGATGGGCGGGGAGCTTGACGGAAGAAAAGGCGGTGGCGGACACGGCGATCTCCTGATTGGCGCATTGGCGCCAATCGGGTTGAGGGCGCAATGGCGGTGGTGCCGGTCATGTTTCTTCGAGCGATACCATTTGTGGGCCCTTCGACCTCCCCAATGCTTCGTCCAATCTATTCCGCTCCATGTCCGAAACCGCCGCTTCCGCTGCCGTGAACTCCTCCACCCCACCGTTGCGCTTTGCCGTGATGGGCGCTGGCGCCGTGGGCTGCTACTTCGGCGCCTTGCTCGCCCGGGCGGGCCATGCCGTCACGCTCATCGGGCGGCACGCCCATGTGCAGGCGGTGTTGCAGCAGGGCCTGCGGCTGCAGACGGCGGTGCTGGATGTACAGGTGCCCATGGCGGCCAGCACCAAGGCCAGCGCCGTGCAGGGCGCGGATGTGGTGCTGTTCTGCGTGAAATCCTCCGACTCAGAAGACGCAGCGCGCCAGATCCGTCCGCACCTGGCTCCCGGCACGCTGGTGCTGACGCTGCAAAACGGCGTGGACAACGACGAACGCGTGCGCGCCGTGCTCGATGCCAGCACCTCGGTGGCGGCAGCCGTGGTCTACGTGGCCACCGCCATGGGCGGCCCGGGGCATGTGGTGCACCACGGCCGGGGTGAGCTGGTCATTGCGCCATCGCCGCGCAGCGACGAGGCCGCCCGGCAGCTCACGGCGGCGGGCATCCCTACCCAGATTTCAGACAACGTGCGCGGTGCGCTGTGGGCCAAGCTGGTGCTCAACAGCGCCTACAACGCGCTCTCTGCCCTGTCTCAACAGCCTTATGGCCCGTTGGTGCAGGTGCCCGGCGTGAATCAGGTGATCGCCAACATCGTGGCCGAATGCCTGGCCGTGGCCGCTGCCGATGGGGTGGCGATCCCGGGCGATGTGCAGGCTGCCGTGCGCGGCATCGCCACCACCATGCCCGGTCAGTTCTCGTCCACCGCGCAGGATTTGGCGCGGGGCAAGCCCAGTGAGATTGACCATCTGAACGGCTACGTCGTCAAGCGCGGGGCGGCCCTGGGCGTGCCCACGCCACTCAATCACGCTTTGCAGGTACTGGTCAAACTGGCCGAGATGAAGGGCGCTGCGGGTTGAGCGGGGGACCGGCCGATCTCGCGGCCGGGCCCCCCGTCATGCCAAGGCCGCTTCCTCCAGCAGCCGCTCGCGCACTTCCTGCGCGGCCTGCACCATGTGGCGCAAAGCGGCTTCCGTCTCAGGCCAGCCACGGGTCTTGAGGCCGCAATCGGGGTTCACCCACAGGTGTTCGACGGGCACCACCTCGGCGGCCTTCTCCAGCAGCGCGGCCATCTCCTGCACGCCGGGCACGCGGGGCGAGTGGATGTCGTAGACGCCGGGGCCGATCTCGTTGGGATATTTGAAGTCGCCAAAACCTTGCAGCAACTCCATGTCCGACCGGCTGGTCTCGATGGTGATCACATCCGCATCCATGGCCGCGATGGCGGGCAGGATGTCGTTGAACTCGCTGTAGCACATGTGGGTGTGAATCTGCGTGTCGTTGCGCACACCGCTGGCGCTGATGCGGAAGGCGCGGGTGGCACGATCCAGGTAGCTCTTCCACCCGGCGCGGCGCAGGGGCAGGCCTTCGCGGATCGCGGGCTCGTCGATCTGGATGATGGCGATGCCAGCGGCCTCCAGGTCACACACCTCGTCGCGGATCGCCCAGGCGATCTGGTCGGCCGTGGTGGCGCGGGGCTGGTCGTCGCGCACAAAACTCCATTGCAGGATGGTGATGGGGCCGGTGAGCATGCCCTTCATGGGCTTGGCGGTCAGGCTCTGCGCGTACTGCGTCCAGGCCACCGTCATGGGCGCGGGGCGGGCCACATCGCCGTAGATGATGGGCGGCTTCACGCAGCGCGAGCCGTAGCTTTGCACCCAGCCGTTGGCGGTAAAGACAAAGCCGTCGAGCTGCTCGCCAAAGTATTCGACCATGTCGTTGCGCTCGGCCTCGCCGTGCACCAGCACGTCCAGGCCCAGGGCCTCCTGCTTGCGCACGGCCAGGGCAATTTCGGCCTGCATCTTCTGCTGGTAGTGGGCTGCGTTCAGCGCGCTGCGCTTGAAGGCTGCACGCGCAGCGCGGATCTCGCTGGTCTGCGGGAATGAGCCGATGGTGGTGGTGGGCAAGAGCGGCAGCTTCAAACGCGTGCGCTGGGCTTTTTGCCGGGCGGGAAATGCGCTGGCACGCTGGTCTGCCCCCGGTGCGGCTGCGGCCAGGCGCGCGGCCACGGTGGCACGGTGCACGCGCGGGCTGGCGCACCGGGCGGCCAGGGCGGTGCGGGCGGCGTGCAGTTCGTCGTCCACAGTGCCTTCGCCATGGCTCAGCGCGGTGGAAAGCACACGCAACTCATCGAGTTTTTCGACCGCAAACGCCAGCCAGGATTTGACCTCGGCATCGAGCTGGTGCTCGGCCTGCAGACCAAACGGCACATGCAGCAGTGAGCACGACGGCGCCAGCCACAGCCCGCCCTGGTGCTTGTCGGCCACGGGGCGCAGCTTGGCCAGGGCCGCATCCAGGTCGGTGCGCCAGATATTGCGGCCGTCCACGATGCCCACCGACAGCACCTTGTGCGAGGGCAGCCAGTCGGCCACGCCCACCAGTTCTTCCGGCGCCCGCACGGCGTCCACATGCAGGCCGGCCACAGGCAGCTGGCAGGCCAGGCGCAGGTTTTCGGCCAGGGGCGAAAAGTAGGTGGCCAACAGCAGTTTGGGCGCGCTGCGGGCCAGTTGCCAGTAGGCGGGCTCAAACGCGTGGCGCCAGGTGTCGGGCAGGTCCAGGCCGAGGATGGGTTCGTCGATTTGCACCCATTCCACGCCTTGGGCCTTCAGCCGCGCCAGCACGGCCTCGTACACCGGCAGCAGCTGGTCGAGCAGGCAGAAACGATCAAAACCCGCTTCCTTGGCCTTACCCAGCCACAGAAAACTCAGCGGGCCCAGCAGCACGGCCTTCACCCGGTGGCCGAGGGCCTGCGCTTGGGCGACCTCGTCAAACAGCTGGTCGCTGGCCAGGCGGAACTGGGTGCTGGCGCTGAACTCGGGCACGAGGTAGTGGTAGTTGGTGTCGAACCACTTGGTCATCTCGAGCGCGGGCTGGCCGTCAGAGGTGTGTGTGGCCGTGCAACCCGCGCCGCAGCCGTGATGGTCGTGGTGACCGTGATGGGCATCCGCCGATACGCCCCGGGCCATGGCGAAGTAGCGCGCCAGCTCTGGCGTGTCGTCCTCAAACCCAAATCGCGCGGGCTCGCATCCCAGCAGCTGAATATGGTTGGCCACATGGTCGTACAGCGCAAAGTCGCCGACGGTGACAAAGCCAAGGCCTGCATCGGCCTGCGCCTGCCAGTGGAGCTGGCGCAGCTGGGCGGCGGTGTCCTGCAAGTCACAAGCGCTGCTGTCGCCGCGCCAGAAGGATTCGAGCGCGAATTTCAGTTCGCGCTGCGCGCCCATGCGCGGGAAGCCCAGGGCGTGGGTGAGCACCGGGCGGGCGGCGACGGGCTGAAATGAGGGGACGGGCTGGGCGAGCGACATGGCGGGTTTTTCCTGTTTTTGCGATGGCATGCAATGAAGGTAGCGATCGTCGCGCGCCGTCGCTTATTATTCAAACGAAAGTTTTTGTGATTCAACTTGAAAATTAGTAATGAGCCAGTCCGTCCTGGAAGTCCGCCACCTGCGCACCCTGGTCGCGCTGCGCGACAGCGGAAGCCTGGTGCGCGCCGCGCAGTTGCTCAACCTCACGCAGTCGGCGCTGTCGCACCAGATAAAGCTGCTGGAAGACCGGCACGGCACGCCGCTGTTCGAGCGCAAATCGGTGCCCCCGCAGTTCAGCGCGGTGGGCGAGCGGCTGTTGGCCCTGGCCGACCTGGTGTTGCCGCAAATCGAGGCCGCTGAACGCGACCTGGCCCGGCTGGTGCTGGGGCAGGGCGGCCAGCTGCGCATCGCCGTGGAGTGCCACACCTGTTTTGACTGGCTGATGCCCGCCATGGACGCCTTTCGCACCCGCTGGCCCGAGGTGGAGCTCGACATCGTGAGCGGCTTCCATGCCGACCCGGTGGGCCTGCTGCACCAGGGGCGGGCCGACCTGGCCATCGTGTCGGAGGTGGATGCAGATGAAGTGGGGGTGGATTACCACCCGCTGTTCGGCTTCGAGATCCGTGCGCTGCTCGCCAACGCGCACCCGCTGGTGGCCAAGCCTTTCCTCACGGCGCAAGACTTTGCCGACCAGACGGTGATCACCTACCCGGTGCCCGACGAGATGCTCGATTTGATCCGCCAGGTGCTGGAGCCCGCCGGCGTGCGCCCGCCCCGGCGCACCACCGAGCTCACCGTGGCCATGCTGCAGCTGGTGGCCAGCGGGCGTGGCGTGGCAGCGTTGCCGCTGTGGGCGGTGCAGGGCTATCTGGACCGGGGCTACGTCACAGCCCGGCCCGTGGGGGCGCAAGGATTGCGGGGCGAGCTGCATGCCGCGAGCCTGCCGCAGGTGTCGGCCAAGCCGTATCTGCAAGACTTCGTGAGCGTGGTCCGCGAAACGAGTTTCGTGACGCTCAAGGGTGTGACGCTGCTGTAACGGCAGCGGGCGCCGTCAGTCGGGTGCGTACTTGTCGCCCACCTGTTCGCGCAGCGGGTGGGTGTCGTAGACGATGTTCATGTCCCGGATGCGCGCGCTGCCCGCATCGAAGGTGAACACGTCCACGCAGGTGAAGGTCACTTCGCGTCCGTCGTTCAAGGTCCAGTCGTAGCGAAAGTACGCGGCCACGCGCACCGCGTCCTGCCCGGCCGGCTGCGCAGAGGCGAACAGGTCCAGCACCGTGATCACGCTGCCGCTGGAGGCCGCGGCCAGCTTGCGGAAGAAGTCGCCGGCACGCATCGTGCCCAGGAAGGGGGAGTGCACCTGGCCGTTTTCCTCGAAACAGGCGATCAGCCCCTCGGTGTTGCTGGCGTGCAGGTGGGCCAAGTAGGTTCTCACGGTGTCGAGCGGCTGTGTGGTCATGTGGTGTCCTTGAAGGGTTGGTCAGGCTGTGGTGAGCTTCCTGCCAACCGCCTCGCCGGGCAAGAGACAATGGCGCTTTATACATAATCATGCCTTATGTATCTGCGCCATCTCCACTACCTTCAGGCCGTTATCGAACACGGCAGCTTTGCCGGGGCTGCCCGAGCCTGTGGTGTGTCCCAGCCCGCCATCAGCCAGGGCATGAAGGCCCTGCAAGCGGGTTTTTCTGAGCCGCTGTGGGTGAAGCAAGGGCGCCGCTATGTACCCACGCCGCTTGCGCGGGGCCTGGCGCAAGAGGCTGCATCGCTCGCCCAGCGTATCGATGGGCTGGCCCAGGCAGGCACGGCTACTGCGGGGCGCAGTGCGCTGCGCGTGGGGCTCACGTCGTCCGCTGCCATGGTCTGTGGACCGCTGCTGTACCAGGACTGGTGCCTGCCCGGTACCCGGCGCACTCTGGTGATGGAAACCGCCGACGAAGGCAGCTTGCTGGCGGGGCTGGTGCAAGGGCGTTTCGACGCCGTCATTGCCCCCCGGCCGCGCGGGTTTTCGCACCCGGACGTTGTGGAGCGGCGCCTGTACGAACTGGCACCGCGCATCTATGCGCGTCGCCGCCATCCACTGGCCCAGGCCCGCGGTCTGGCCGAGTTGAAAGGTGCTGCCTGGGCATGTGTGGGCCCCAGCGTCAGCGGGCCCGTGGACGTGCTGACCGAGGCACACCGCGTACGGCGAATGCCTGCGCCCCGCATGGCAGTGCGCTGCCCTGACTTCGCCAGCATGCTGCACCTGATGGCCCAGTCGGACCTGCTGGCGGTCGTGCCGCATCCGGTGCTGCTGGGTGCTGCCGCGCCTGCAGTCGTGCCGTTGCGACTGGCCGAGTCACTCCCGCTCTACGGCATGTGGCTTTTCGAGTTGGGCACCAGGTCCTCCCGCATCGGCGCACAGGCCTTGTCGGCGGCGGGCTGATACGGATATTGCAAACTCGCTTAGGGTTTGAAATCGCTGTTGCAAACCTCCATAATCGCTTTCCTTCGCTCCACAACCCGCCGCTGCACCATGCACTACCTGCCCACTGCTCCGTCAACATTCCGCCCGCTCATCGCCTCGCTCGCCTTGGCTTTTTGCGCCACCCTGGCGCAGGCCGCACCTGTGGCCGACGTGCATGCCCTGGCCCAGTCGCAGCAGCTGCCGTTGCTCGACACGCTGCGTGACCTAGTGCACATCGAGTCGGGCAGCAAGGACATCGAGGGCCTGAACCAGATAGCCGAGCGCATCGCGGGCCAGCTCAAGCAACTGGGTGGCGCGGTGGAGGTGATGCAGACCAACGACATCTACCGCCTGGACGACACGCCCGAGAAGGTGGGCCCTGCGGTGCAGGCCGTGTTCAAGGGCACGGGCAGCAAGAAGATCATGCTGATCGCGCACATGGATACGGTGTACCTGAAGGGCATGCTCAAGGCCCAGCCTTTCCGCATCGACGGGGACAAAGCCTACGGCTTGGGAATTTCCGACGACAAGCAGGGCATCGCGCTCATCATCCACACCGTGGCCATGCTGCAAAAGCTCGGCTTCAAGGACTACGGCACGCTCACCGTGCTGATCAATGGCGACGAGGAAATCAGCTCGCCCGGCTGGCGCAGCACCATCACCCGTGTGGCCGCCGAGCAGGACGTAGTCTTGTCGTTTGAAGGCGGCGGCACCGATGGCACGCTGCGCCTGGCCACCAGCGGCATTGGCGCGGCCTACATCACCGTGCAGGGCAAGGCCTCGCACGCGGGCGCCAAGCCCGAAGATGGCGTGAACGCGCTGTACGAGCTGTCGCACCAGCTGCTGCAGATGAAGGATCTGTCGAAGAACGACGAGGGCCTCAAGCTCAACTGGACCGTCTCGAAATCCGGCACCAACCGCAACGTGATTCCGGCGGAGGCCACGGCCCAGGCCGATGCGCGTGCCCTGAAGGTGGCGGACTTTGATGGGCTGGAGAAGGCGCTGCAAGAGAAGATCAAGACCAGGTTGCTGCCCGCGTCCAAGGTGGACGTGAAGTTCGAAGTGCGCCGCCCGCCGCTGGAGGCCAGTGACGCATCACGCCGCGTGGCGGGCTACGGCAAGGTCATTTACCAGGAGCTGGGCCTGCCGCTCAACGTGGTCGAAAAGGCCACGGGCGGCGGCACCGATGCTGCCTTTGCGGCGCTCAAGACCAAGGGCGCTGTCGTGGAGGGCATGGGCCTGTCGGGCTATGGGGCGCATTCCAACGACGCCGAGTACGTGCAGATCAACACCATCGTGCCGCGGCTGTACCTGGCCACGCGCATGATCATGGACATCTCGCGCGACAAGCTGAAGTAACCGCTGAGGCGGGTTGCGCCTTTTGCCTTTTACTGAAGAGGGCACGCGGCCCGCGAGGTGCGCGGCCGCAGAGTCTGGCGCTTCAGTTCAGGTCCCCGGCACGGGCACGCGCACAGCCCCGGTCGCAAAGAACGATTCCAGGTTCTCCAGCACCAGGTCCGCCATTGCCCGGCGGGTCTCATGGGTGGCGCTGGCGGTATGCGGCGTGAGCACCACGTTGTCGAGCGCGATCAGCGCGGCGGGCACGCGGGGCTCCTCTTCAAAGACGTCCAGCCCGGCGCCGGCGATACGGCGTTCTGCCAAGGCGTCGATCAGCGCAGCTTCATCCACTACGCTGCCGCGCGCCACGTTGATGAGAAAGCCCTCGGGGCCCAGGGCGTCGAGCACCGGGCGGTCCACCATGTGGCGCGTCGCGGGGCCGCCAGCGACGGTGAGCACCAGGTAATCCGCCCAGCGCGCCAGCGCGACCAGCGACTCGAAATACGGCAGCGCCGCATCGGGCGCGGGGCGGCGGTTGTGGTAACCCACCTCCATGCGGAATCCGATCGCCCGCTCGGCCACAGCCTGGCCGATGCGGCCCATGCCAACGATGCCCAGGCGCTTGCCCGACACCCGGCTGCCCAGCGCAAAACGCCCTTGCGGCCACTCGCTGCGCCGCACAAAACGGTCGCTGGCGGCAATGCCGCGCGATACGTCCAGCATCAGCGCAAAGGCCATGTCGGCCACACAATCGTTGAGTACGCCAGGCGTGTAGCCCACCTGAACACCACGCGCCTTGGCGGCATCGACGTCCAGCGCGTCAAAACCCACGCCAAAGCTGCTGATGACCTGCAGGTGGGGCAGGGCGGCAATGACCTCGCCCGTAAGGCCAATGGATGCCGTGGTGACCACTGCGTTGAACTCGGCGCCCCGTGCCGCAAGAAAGGCCACGGGATCGGCCTGGTCTGCAAGGCTGGTGACGCTGTACCGGGCGGCCAGTTCGGCCTCCAGCGCAGGAAGGGGCAGGCGGCCAATTTGCAGGATGCAGGGCTTTGGGGTGGTGGACATGGCAGGCGGCGCGCAGGGCTCAAAAGAAAAAGGGCCGCACGCGGCGGCCCCGACGGGGGATTGCTTAAGCAGCGACGCGCACAGCCTGGCGGGCCAGCAGCTTCCAGCTGCCGCTTTGCTGCTGCCACACGCCCAGGATCTTGATCTGTACCTTGCCGGGCTTGCCCGAGTCGTTGGTGTCTGCCGTGAGCGTGTGGCGCACGATGGCGGTGTTGCCCACGACCTTGATGGTCTGGTCCGAGATCGCGATGGTCACGAAATCGGACTTGCCTGCGACCAGGTCACCGATGAAGCTGTCCTTGGTGTCCACACGGCCGCCCGAGTGACCGTAGCTCAGGTCGTCGGCCACTAGCGGGGCGAGCGCTGCGGGCGTGGGGTCGATCATCGCCAGGCGCAGGCGCTCAGCGGCGGCGGCCACGGCTTGCTCGGACGAGGCCGACGACGAGGCGCCTGCAGGGGCGTTGCTGGCGCAGCCCGAGAAGGCGGCGAGGGCTACCACGGTGGCAGCGGCAATGACGAGTTGTTTGAACATTCTCTTTGTCTCCTTGTTGTGTGTTGGATGAAGGGAAAGGGGCGTGCCAGTGCTGCGCGGTGCGACCGTGCACGGCCAGGCGCATCGCGATCAAAAAACTGAAAAGAGCATGAAAAAAGGGCCTGGTGAACCAGGCCCTTGCATGGGCTTACTGCGGGCCCAGCTTGGCGATCAGCGCCCGGAGCTCTTCCACCTCGTTGGGCTTCAGGTCCGTCAGTGGCGCGCGCACGGGGCCGCCGTCATGGCCCACGATCTTGGCGCCTGCCTTGATGATGCTCACGCCATAGCCTTCCACCCGGTTGCGGATGGCCAGATACGGCATGAAGAACTCCTTGAGCAGCTTGTGCTGGGTCGCGATATCGTCGCTGGCCACCGCCTTGTAGAACTCCATCGCCGTCTTGGGGATGAAGTTGAACACCGCCGACGAGTACACCGGTGTGCCCAGCGCCTTGTAGGCCGCTGCATACACCTCGGCCGTGGGCAGGCCGCCCAGGTACGAGAAGCGGTCGCCCATCTTCATGTAGATGGAAGACATGGTCTCGATGTTGCCGACGCCGTCCTTGAACCCCACCAGGTTCGGGCAGCGATCGGCCAGGATGGCCAGCGATTCGGCCGTGAGCTTGGTGCGGTCGCGGTTGTAGACGATCACGCCAAACTTCACGCTCTTGCAGACCGCGGCCACATGCTCGATCAGGCCTTCCTGGCCGGCTTCGGTCAGGTAGTGCGGCAGCAGCAGGATGCCGTGGGCGCCCAGGCGCTCGGCTTCCTGGGCATGGGCGATGGCGGTGCGGGTGGGGCCACCGGCGCCGGCAATGATCGGCACCTTGCCGCGGCAGGTGTCCACGGCGGTCTTGATGACCTGGCCGTACTCGGGGCCGGACAGCGAGAAGTATTCGCCCGTGCCACCAGCGGCAAACAGGGCGCTGGCACCGTAGGGGGCCAGCCACTCCAGGCGCTCAAGGTAGGTCTTGGGGCGGAATTCGCCCTGCTCGTCGAAGTCCGTGATGGGGAACGAGAGCAGGCCGGAGCCCATGATGGTTTTGAGTTCTTGCGGGTTCATGTGAGTTCAGGGCTGAAAAAAAGTAGAACAGGCGGGCGGCTTGGTGGGGGGCGTGAATCCGGCTGGTCCGAGCAGGCAGGCCGGGCTCTTTCACACGCTCTTTAGTCGAGCTTGATGTTGGCGGCCTTCACCACGCTCGCCCAGCGGGCGCGCTCCTTGGCGAAGAACTGGTCTTGTTCGGCGGGGGTCATGGTCACCACTTCGGCGCCCTGGCCGGCCAGGCGCGAGCGGATTTCGGGTGCGCGAATGGCGGTGATGAGCGCCTTGTTGAGCTTTTGCACCACGGCATCCGGCGTGCCGCGTGGCAGCAAAATGCCCTGCCAGGTGCCTGACTCGAAGCCGGTCACGCCCTGTTCGGCGATGGTGGGCACGTCGCCGATCAGCGGCATGCGGGTGGCCTTGGACACGCCCAGCACCTTGAGCTTGCCGCTCTGCACGTGGGGCAGGGTGGCCAGCATGCCGTTCATGAGGATCTGGGTCTGGCCGGCCACGGTGTCCTGGATGGCGGTGACGCCGCCCTTGTAGGGGATGTACTGCCAGCGCGCACCGGCGGCGCGCTCCAGCGCCACGCCGGCCACGTGCGGGGCGCTGCCGGTGGCGGTGACGGCAAAGTTCAGGTCGTTCTTCTTCGAATACGCCACCAGCTCCTTGAGGTTGTTCACCGGCACGGAGGGGTGCACCACCAGCAGGTGGGGCGAGTAGGCCAGCATGGTCACGCCACGCAGATCCTTGGACGGGTCGAACGACAGCTTGGTGTAGACCGAGGGGCTGATGGCCAGCGCTCCCACGTCGCACAGCAGCATGGTGTAGCCGTCCGGCTCGGCCTTGGCCACAAAGTCGGCACCCAGGTTGCCGTTGGCGCCGGGCTTGTTTTCGACGATGACCGACTGCTTGAGCGCCTCAGACAGCGACTGGCTGATCGAGCGCGCAATGATGTCCGAGCTGCCGCCGGGCGGGTAAGGCACAACGATGCGCAGCGTCTTGGCAGGCCACTCGGCGGTCTGGGCGGTGGCAGAGGCGGCTGCCAGGGCGGCGGTGCAGGCCAGCAGGATGGCGCGGCGGTTCAAGGTCATGGAATGTCTCCGTTGCTAAACTTGTTGTTAGTCATCGTACAACTAAGGCGGGAGGAAATCAACCAAGGCGTTGAAAAAGGCTTCGATACGGCCAAAAAATTAGGGTAATCACTGAGTTTTTTGCGCTGATCTAGTCATCTCCACAGAGGGGAAATCAAATTTTAGAGATCCGAAAAAACCTCGGGTAATCCCTTTGTACAGAGCAGTGCCGGTCGCGCCACAATGTCGCTCTAGTTGTATGACAACATATCTCCAGTCGGCGGTATGACGCTCCGCTACCCAGTGCGCGGTGCCAAAGACAACAACCAGATATCCCGCAGACCAGCCACTGGCCGCGGGCCCGCCATCAAAAAAAAAGGGGAGCCAAATGAACGCTGTACCGCATGCCCGCCGCAGGGCCGCACAACTCGCACTGGCAGTCGCCGCGGCGCTGGCCACACCCGGCGCGTGGGCGGCCACCTGGGTGTATGTCTCCAACGCCGACAGCCAGGACGTGTCGGTGTTCGAGCTCGATCGAAACGCTGCGGCGCTCAAGCCGGTGGACACCACCGCGCTGGGCGGCATGGCGATGCCCATGGCGGTCAGCCCAGACAAGAAGGTGCTGTACGTGGCACTGCGCTCGCAGCCGTTTCGGGTGGTGAGCCTGGCGATCGACCCCGCCAGCGGCAAGCTGCGCAAGCTGGGCGAGGCGCCGCTGGCCGACAGCATGGCCAATATCGATACCGATGCCACGGGGCGCTGGCTGTTTGCGGCGTCTTACCCGGGCCACAAGATTACAGTCAACAGCATTGGCAAGGATGGGGCCGTGGGCGCCGTGCAGCAGCTCATCCCCACGGCGCCCAACGCGCACGCCATCCATGCCGATGCCACCAACCGCAATGTGTTTGCCACCAGCCTGGGCGGCGACAACCTGTCAGCCTGGCGCTTCGATGCCGAGACCGGCAAGCTCTCTGCCAACGAGCCCGCACTCACCGCAGTGACGCCCGAAAAATCGGGACCGCGCCATTTCGTGTGGGATAAGGGGCAGCGCTTTGTTTATTTGCTGAACGAACTGGACGCCTCCGTCCACGTGATGGCTTATGACGCAACGCGCGGCACGCTGCGCGCGGTGCAGCGCACCACAGCGTTGCCGGCCGGCTTTACCGGCAAGCCCTGGGCGGCCGACATCCACCTGTCGCCCGACGGCCGCACGTTGTACGCGTCCGAACGCACCTCCAGCACGCTCAGCAGCTTCCGCGTCGATGCGGCCACGGGCCAGCTGCAGCCCCTGGGCCAGGTGCCGACTGAAAAATCTCCGCGCGGTTTTGCAGTGGATTCGTCGGGCCGCTTCCTGATCGCGGCGGGGCAGGAGTCCCACCAAGTTTCGTTGCACCCCATCGACCCCGCCACCGGCATCCTGGGTACCCCCACACGCGTGCCCGCGGGCAAGAACCCCAACTGGATCGAGATCGTGGACCTGCCTTGAATCTATGCGCTCCCGCTTCCTACTTCCCTCACAAACATTTATTCCCAGGAGACACCCCATGCAACGCAGAACCCTCATCCACACAGCGGTCCTTGCCGCCGCCGTGGGCTTCATTGGCCTGCCAGCCGCCGCGCAGGGCACCTGGCCCACGGGCAAGCCCATCAGCTACGTGGTGCCGTTTGCCGCTGGCGGCACCACCGACACGCTCGGCCGCCTGATCGGCCAGCAGCTGGGCACCGCCCTGGGAACCACCGTGGTGGTCGAGAACAAGGGTGGCGCGGCCGGCAGCATTGGGTCCGAAGCCGCAGCGCGCGCCGCACCCGATGGCTACACGCTGCTGGGCGGCACCGTGAGCTCGCACGCCATCAACATCAGCCTGTACCCCAAGCTGGGCTACGACCCCATCAAGTCCTTCACACCCGTCACGCTGATCGGCACCAACCCCGTGGTGCTGGTGGTGGCTGCCAACAGCCCGCACAAGACCCTCAAGGACGTGCTGGCTGCGGCCCAGGCCAAGAAGGACGGCGGCCTGTCTTCTGCATCGGCAGGTACCGGCAGCTCGCAGCATCTGGCCGTGGAACTGCTGGCCTACAAGTCGGGCGTGAAGTTCACGCACATTCCGTACAAAGGCAGCGGTCCCGCCATCCAGGACGTGATCAGCGGCCAGGTGGACATGATGTTCGACACCACCGTGGTCGCTGCACCGCACATCCAGAGCGGCAAGCTGCGCGCCATTGCCGTCACCTCGCCCAAGCGCCTGGCCTCCATGCCCGATGTGGCCACGGTGGCCGAGTCCGGCGTGAACGGCCTGGCCGACTTCCAGGTGCAGTCGTGGCAGGCGATTTTTGTGCCGGCCAACACGCCCACGCCGGTGGTCACGCGCCTGCATGACGAGATCCGCAAGATCCTCGCCCAGCCCGACATGCAAAACCGCCTGAAGGGCTTTGGCATGGAGCCGGCCGACATGAACACGGCGCAGATTTCCGCCTTCCAGAAAGCCGAAGTGGAGAAGTGGGCGCAAGTGATCAAGGCGGCCAACATCAAGGCTGAATAAGTTTTCCTTTGTCAGGGATTTGGCGGGATGGCCTTTGCGGGCTGTCCCGCTTTTTTTTTGGCTGCCGCGTCACTGTCAGCCTTGCGCACGTGGGGTCAGCACGAACCCCAGATGCTGCCCCGTGAGCAACAGAAACATCGCAAACACCGGCCCTTGCATGTTGCGCTCGTCGCTCGTGCTCTCCAGCGCCTGCCAGGTGCGCGACTGCACACCGCCCCGGCTGCCCGTCTGCAGCGGGTAACCCATCAGCTCCGCCGCCTGCGCCTGGCTGAGCCCGGCGGCAACACGCGCTGCCTTGAGCTGATCGCCCGTGGGGATGGGCATCTCGAGGGGGATGGGGGTGAGGGCGGTCATGGGATGTTCGAGTGTTAAAAAAACGGGTTGAAATTGAATTGCTACTAAATATGTAGCAATAAGTGCAATAGGAATAAGCGCTAGGGCCTATTTTTATTCAAATTCTCGCCGCAAGAGTGCTCGCGTGTCATGCTGGTGGCGCCGCGCGCGCCCGGCTGGGCAAGCCGGCAAAGGTCCCATAGCCAGTCCTAGAATCTCCAGACATAAAAAAGATGCCGCATCTTGGGGGATGGAATGAGTTACACGCTGCAGCTCTGGGAGAAACCGGCCGACTGGCCCTGGCCCGCCACCAAGGCCGAAGCCGATGCGCAATTTGAGCGCGTGTTCGACGGCTCGCCAGGGGTCCAGAACCCGAAGTTTCTCGTCTGGGGCCGGGCAATGCACGCGCGCTACCCTGAAACCATGGAGGTCTGGCTCGACGGGAGCGAAGACGGCGTTACCGATGACCCCACGCTGGGCTTTGGCATCAACATGCATTCCGACCACGTGGCCGCAGCGTTCGACCACGCTTGGGAGCAGGCCACCCTGCTGGGCCTGAACCTGTACGACCCGCAAAGCGGCGTGCACTACCTGGGCAATGGCGACGTGCCCGAGGAGCCCGACCTGCAGGTGGAGCGCGCAGTGCGTGCGCGCAAGGCGGGCGACGACGCCGCAGCCTGGACCGAGTACCGCCGCCACGCCGCGCGCGGCAACCCGCACGCCATCTACGCCATGGGCCGCGCGCTGCGGTTTGGCACCCTGGGCCAGCGCCGGCACTTTGACCTGGCGGCAGTGCTGCAACTGATGGGGGCGCCCGACGCGCAGAAAAAGCTTGATGCCCAGGGCTTTTATGACAGGTTTCCGGACGAGGCCAAGGGCCGCATTCAGACCTTGATGGCGCGGTTGAAGTCGGCATCGGGCGAGCTGCTGCTGCAGATCATCGACAGCGAACGCAAGGCCGTGGACGACGCCTTTGTCCAGTTTTCGCAAATGGCGCTGTACAGCCGCAAACGTATTGAAGCTGCTGACGGCCTGGAGGCCGCCGCCACGCAGGGCCACGAAATCGCGGCGTATGAACACGCCCTGGAGGCGGTCACCGGCTGGGAAGTGCCCAACTACGAAAGCGCCCGCTACTGGGCCCAGCGCGCCGCCGACTGGGACTACGAGCCGGCCAAGCGCCTGCTGGCGGTGATGTACGAGCGGGGCTGGGGTGGCGCAGTGAACGCCGAAGAGGCCGCCAAGTGGAGCGCCGCCGCGCTGGTGCAGCGGCAGCAAGAGGAAAAGAAGCAGCAGCAGGCGCAAGAGGGCGGCTCGCCGGGGGGCCTCAGCCTGGCGCCGCTAGCGCCCACCCGCGGGTCGCCAGACTCGGCGGGCGGGCCCATGGTGTGGACAGGCTCCATCCGCCGCGACCTGGTGGGCTGGTACGCGCGCGAAGGCCACCCCGAAGCCGCCTACGAGATGGGCTTGGCCTGCCACCACGGCCGGCACGGCAGCCCGGTGAACCCGGCCGAGGCCCGCGCCTGGTACGCGCAGGCGGCCGAAGCCGGCCACGGCAACGCGACGTACAACCTGGCCGTTTTTATCGAAGACGGCGCGGGTGGCCCCAAGGACGCGTTGGTAGCCAAGGCGCTTTTCATGTTGGCAAACACACGGGGCGCCACGCTGCGCGCGGACGACCTGCGCATTGCGCCGGCAGAGCAGTGCCCGTTGCGCGCACTGGTGTCGGCCCTGCGCGAGCCGGGCCGGTTGCGCGCCGTGCTGCAGCAGCGCGGGCTGGAGATCAGGGTGGGAGGGCGGGACGCAGCTGCAACCACGGTGGGGATGGCGGCCGGGGTAGCAGCAGCCGGAATTTCCGCATCGGAATGGGGCAGGGCCGGGGGCGCAGCGCAGGCCACAGCGCCCACAGCGCCGGCCCCAAAGAGCCCAGCCGCTGTGCGATCGCGCAACCCGGTCAACAAGAATGACGACCAGGACAGCGGCATCGAAGACGATGACCGCGCCCCAGTGCGCAGCCGCGCGACTTCTCAAACCTCTTTCTCGCTGCACCTCGGCCACGTCGCGCTGGCCGTTGGTGTTGCCAACGCGGTGCTGCTGATTGCTTTCGTCAAGCCCGGTTCGAGCTTTCGCATGGGCATGTTCATCCTGGGGCTGGTGGCCGCGTACGGCGCCTGGCGCACCGCGCGCGACTTCGACTGGTCGCCCGTTGCGCGGGCTGTGGTGGCGGTGCTGGCGGCCGTCCCGTTGGTGGGCATGGCGGTGTGCCTGGGCTTGCTGTTCAAGGCGATGCGCGAGCGGGACTGACGGACGATCCATCCTCCACGCTTCCGCAGCCGCTAGCGGATGGCAATCAGGCCGCGACCTCGTGCCCCAGCATCTGCGCGATGTACGACTCGGGCTGGATGTTGGTGTAGTTGGGGATGTCGGCCGTCAGCTCGGCCGCGGTCTGCCTGGCGGCGGACTGGGCCTGCTTCAGGTCTGCAAAGAACGCATTCGTCAGCGCCACCACCTGGCCGGGGCGCGGCTCGCCGGGGTAGAGCACGCGGTCGCTCTCCAGCCGCACCAGGCCGAGCGGCTGCAGCGCGGCGCGGGCAATGCGCATGTGCTCACCGTGGTAGTAGTCGTGGTCGAACGTGGCGCCCTCGCGCCAGCGGTACAGGGCCGTGATCTTGATCATGCAGGGTGTCTCCAATAAAGGGCCGCCGCGATGGCCGCCATGGGTCCGCACGGTAAGCGCGCACAGCCTGCGCCTGCAGCCTCCTGCGCGACACCTCAACGGAGCAAGGGGCGTACTCATAGCTGCCACCACAGTGAGAGTTCGGTCAGGCGGTAGCGCAGTGTTCCCTGCAAGACGCGCGGCCGTAAGACTGATGCCCCTCCTCAGGGGGTTACTCTTCTTCGCCCAGAAATCCACCGCTCTGGTGCCCCCACAGCCGCGCGTACACGCCGCCCTGCGCCAGCAGCTGCGCATGCGTGCCTTCCTCCACGATGGCACCGGCGTCCAGCACGATCAGCCGGTCCATGGCCGCGATGGTCGACAGCCGGTGCGCAATGGCGATCACGGTCTTGCCCTGCATGAGACTGTCCAGGCTGCGCTGGATGGCAGCTTCGACCTCGGAGTCGAGCGCGCTGGTGGCCTCGTCGAGCAGCAGGATGGGCGCGTCCTTGAGCATCACGCGCGCAATCGCCACGCGCTGGCGCTGCCCGCCCGAGAGCTTGACGCCCCGCTCGCCCACCTGCGCGTCGTAGCCGGACCGGCCCTGCAGATCGCTCAGGTTGTCGATGAACTCCGAAGCCTCGGCGCGGCGCGCGGCGGCGTGCATTTCTTCCTCGGTCGCGTCGGGCCGACCGTACAGGATGTTGTCACGCATCGAGCGGTGCAGCAGCGAGGTGTCTTGCGTCACCATGCCGATGTTGCGGCGCAGGCTGTCTTGCGTGACGTGGGCAATGTCCTGTCCGTCGATCAGTACCCGGCCTGAGCGCACGTCATGAAAACGCAGCAGCAGGTTGACCAGCGTGGACTTGCCCGCGCCCGAACGGCCGATGAGGCCGATCTTTTCGCCCGCGCGGATGGTGAGATTCAGCTGGTCGATGAACGGACGTCCGTTGCCGTAGGCAAAGCTCACGTTCTCAAAACGCACCTCGCCCTGCGTGACGTGCAGTGGCTGCGCGTCTGGGGCGTCGACCACGGTGCGGGGCTTCGTCAGCGTGTTGATGCCGTCCTGGATGGTGCCCACGCTCTCGAACAGCGTGGTCATCTCCCACATCACCCAGTGGGCATGGCCCGAGACCCGCAGCGTCATTGCAATGACGGCGGCCACAGCGCCTGCGCCCACCTCGCCCAGCGACCAGAGCCACAGCGCGGTGCCGCAGGCGCCCAGGATCATGCCCACCACCAGCATCTGGTTCACGATCTCGAACCGGCTCACCAGCCGCATCTGCGCGTAGCCGGTGAGCTTGAAAGCATCCATGGCGGCGCGCGCGAATTCGGACTCGCGCCGCGTGTGCGAGAAGAGCTTGACGGTGGCGATGTTGGTGTAGGCGTCGGTGATGCGCCCGGTCATCACCGAACGCGCATCGGCCTGCGCCTTGCCGACCTTGCCCAGGCGCGGCACAAAGTACCAGCACGCCAGGCCGTAGGCCACGATCCACACCGCAAACGGCACGATCAGCCGCGCATCAAACCCGGCGAGCAACACCAGGATGGTGACGAGGTAGATACCCATGCCGATCACCACGTCGGTGGTGGTGAAGATCATGTCGCGCACCGCCAGCGCCGTCTGCATGATCTTGGTGGTGATGCGGCCGGCAAACTCGTCGGCATAAAACGCCATGCTCTGGCCGAGCATCAGACGGTGAAAGTTCCAGCGCAGGCGCAGCGGAAAGTTGATGGCCAGCACCTGGTGCTTGATGCAGGTCTGCACCGACACCAGCAGCAATGAGCCCAGCAGCAGCGCCACGACGGCCACGATGGAGCCCTTGCGCTCGGCCCACAGCGCGGCAGGCGCCACGGTAGAGAGCCAGTCAATGACACGGCCCAGCACCGCAAACAACAGGGCCTCGAACACCGCGATGGCTGCGGAGAGCGCCGCCATGGCGACCACGTAGCCGCGCAGGCCACGCGTGCCGTCCCACACAAAGGCCATGAAGTCCTTCGGGGGCAGGTGGGGTTCGGCGGGGGGGTAGGCGGGAAGTCGGCTTTCGAAAAACTTGAACACGTAGCAAGGCTCCTCTTTACCCGATGGTAGGGGGCGGGAACGTTGAGGGTCTGTCAGCGGTGGGCTTGACCGCGGCTTCTGTAGGTGAACCCGCCGGCCCCCTGCCTGCGGTGGTGTTTCCATGCTCAGTCGCTGACGTCATCTTTTGCGGGTTTTGACGCGCTGTCATTCTGCTGACGAACTGACGCGAGTTCACCCCGTGCGCCCTGTCGGCTAGCGTGGCAAGAAGATCGGGATCGCTTCTTTGGGCGGCACGCCAGACGTTGAGCGCGGCACTTCGCTGGGAAGCACTCTCTTTGCGGGCGAAAGAACTCGACTCATCACTTATGTTGATGCTCAGCAACGATATTTATCGTTTTTATTTGTGTTTCTGTTTGCCTACAGTTTGATCGTCATCAACGCTTCAACAGACATTCCCATGACTTCCGCGATCCTCTCCCAAGCCAGCCACCTCTCGTCCCCCATCCCTTTTCACCTAGCGTTTCCAGTCCGCGACCTGGCGGAGGCGCGGGCATTTTATGGAGAACTGCTCGGTTGCCCGGAAGGCCGCAGCTCGGACGCGTGGATTGATTTCAATTTCTTCGGGCACCAGATCGTTGCGCATTTGGCGCCTGACGAATGCGGGCATCGGAGCCATAGCGCGGTGGATGGCCACGACGTTCCAGTGCGGCACTTCGGTGCGGTCGTGCCCATGGACCTTTGGCAAGCCATGGCGGACAAGCTGACAGCACGCGGCACCGATTTCGTTATCAAGCCGTACATCCGGTTCAAGGGAGAGCCCGGCGAGCAGGCGACCATGTTCTTCCTGGATCCATCGGGCAACGCGGTGGAGATGAAGTCCTTCGCGGACCTGGGCTCCCTGTTCGCTAAATAAGGAGGCACCATGCAACTCCCCCGCATTCACGCACTCGCATCCGCTGTCGCTCTGGTTCTGAGCATGGGGAACGCGGCTGCCCAGGTCGATACTCTCAAGTCCATCAAGGAATCAGGGAAGCTGGTGATCGGCGTTCGTGACGCGTCAGGCGCCATGTCTTTCACGCTAGGACCAGGCCAGTACACGGGCTTCCATGTGGAGATTTGCGAGCGCATTGCGGCCGATATCAAGGCCGCCGCCAAGCTCGACAAGCTCAACGTGACGTACCAGTTGGTGACCCCACAAAACCGCATTGCATTGGTGCGCAACGGCACTGTGCATCTGGAGTGCGGCACCACCACCAACAACGCGGCGCGTCAGCAGGATGTTGCCTTTGCGCCGACGCTGTTTGTCGAGGGGGTCCGTATTGCAGTCAAGGCGTCTTCACCCATTGCCGGGACCTCCCAGCTCGAAGGCAAGACGGTGGCCGCAACGACCGGTAGCACGGCCGTACAGGCGGTGCGCAAGATTGGAAAGGATGCAGGGGGGAAAGTAACGGAGCTGCTGGGCAAGGACAACAGCGAAGGATTTCTGCTGCTGGAGACGGGTCGTGCGGACGCGTTTGTCGCCGATGGCCAGATCCTCGCGACGCTGATCTCCCGCAGTCGCGAGCCCGCGCAATACAAGATCCTTGAACCCGTTCTCAGCGTGGAGCCCATCGCCATCATGATTCCCAAGGACGATCCTGCTTTCAAGGCTGTCGTCGACAAAAGCGTGATCGCGCTCGCCAAAAGTGGAGAAGTTTCGCGCCTGTACGACAAGTGGTTCATGCAGCCCATACCGCCCCAGGGCATCAAAGTAGGACTGCCCGCCAATGCCCAGACCAAGGCCGCCTGGGCCAATCCTTCCGACAAGCCGATGGAGGATTACGCCCCGCGCTGATGTGCAGGGAATGCGGTCTCCCTCGACGTTGCACATCCTGGGCAGCGGTGCCGAATCGCAGGTTTCACGACCGGGCACGGCGCCCGGTTTTCTTGCGCAGTGGGGGTGCCCGCCCTGTCCCTGGGGCTTGCGTCTGCACCTCGGCGGCTTGCCGAAGGCATTCGGAAAAAAGAGCTACTGCGGGCGTACTGGCGCGTGGACGGCGCTGCAGCAGACCGATCTCGCGGTAGAAGGTTTTCGCGCCCAGGGTCAGCACGCGCACATTGGGGGGCAGGGGCTGGTGTGCCTCCACCAGGGGCACTAGCGCTACACCCAGTCCCTTGGCCACCATGTGGATCAACGCAGGTATCTCATCCGCCTCGACGGCGTCGTGGACGGCCAGGCCTTCATGGCGCAAAAACCTCTCCACCATCCGCCCACCAAAAGACGTGCGCTCGTACCGCAGGAAAGGCTGATCCTGCACCAGCGCGCGCCAGTCTGTGCCCTTTACGTCCGCCGCCACCAACAGCACGAAGGGCTCGCGAATCAGAGATTGCCAGGTGAGGTCCGGCAGCATCCCAAACGGCGGGCGAATGATGACGGCCGCGTCGATCTTCCCTGCATCAAGCTCGTCCATGAGCTTCATGGAGACGCCCGGCACCACATGCACACGCAGCTGCGGATGTTCACCGCGCAATAACGCCAAAGCCCGGGCGAGCAAGGTGGGCTGAACCGAAGCGATGGCGCCGATGCGCAGCAGGCCAGTCGCGATTCCCTCACTCGGCAGTTCCGCCAGCTTGGCGTACAGGGCGTGGATCTCCTCGGCACGCACCAACGTGGCCTGTCCGGCCGCATTGAGAGTGGCAGAGCGGCCGGTGCGGTCGAACAGTTCAAATCCCAGCGTCTCCTCCAGTCGCTTGATCTGGCTGCTGACTGCCGATTGCGAGAGGCCGATGCGATCGCCGGCTGCGGCAAAGGTGCCATGGCGGCAGACGGCGATAAAGGTCTTCAGTTCGCTGAGCATGGGTCTATCCGATCAATCCTTCCCTAGCGCCCGGCCCTGGCGTGACCTGACGGCACTGCGAGTCAATTATTGACCGCAGCTTGGACCCTCCAACGAATTACCCCAGACATCGGGTCCTATCTGACCCGTTGCACCGACAGCAACCATTTTGACGGGCCTCGCCGTTCAGTCATTCAACGGCTGTTGCGCCACCAGCAGGACTGGATACCTTTTGAAGTTACTTGCCAAGGTGACCTTTAAGTTCTTGGGATGCCTGTGCAATCGCGCTGCGGGGCGCCGGCAGATGGCTGAACGCGTTGGTCAGCCCAAAATCGTGAATCATTCCGTTGTAGCGCACCGACTTCACCTTCACGCCCGCAGCGTCGAGTTTGCGGCCGTAGGCCTCGGCTTCATCGCGCAGGACATCGAATTCGGCAGTCTGGATGAGCGTTGGCGGCAAGCCCTTGAGTTGCTCGGCGGTCGCCTGCAGCGGCGAAGCGTAGATGTGCTTGCGCGCATTGGCGTCGGTCGTGTAGTTGTTCCAGAACCACTCCATCAGGTCTTTCGTCAGAAAGTACCCGTTGGCAAACTGTTTGTATGACTGCGTGTCAAAGTTTGCGTCGGTCACCGGACACAACAGCACTTGTGATCGCAGCGCAGGCGCGCCTCTCTCGTTCGCCATCAAGGCAACCACCGCGGCCAGGTTGCCGCCCGCACTGTTGCCGGCTACGGCAAGGCGCTTGCCGTCGACTTTGATCTCCTTGCCATGTTCGGCCACCCATTTGGTCGCGGCATACGCCTGGTCGATGGCCACGCCGTATCCAGCTTCAGGCGACAGTGTGTAGTTGACGAAGACCGCCACCGCGCCCGAGCCAGACACCAAGTCACGGACTAGCCGCTCGTGGGTTGGGAAGTCGCCCAGCACCCAGCCGCCGCCGTGGAAGTACATGAACGCGGGCAGGGTCTTTTGTTTGGTGCCAGCCGGGCGCACGATGGTCAGCTTCAGGTCGCTGCCATTGAAGCGGATCGTCTTCTCGCTCACATCAGCCGCCGCCAATGCCACCTTGGTGCCGGACTGCGCCCCCACCAGCGCGGCGCGGGCCTCGACCGGCGTCATGGAATCGAGCGTCTTGCCACCTTCGAGCGACTGCAAGAATTTCGCTGTGGTGTGTTCCATCCCGGGCAGGATGGCGGCAGACGCTTCACCCATCGACAGGGCGAGGGCGGAAACGGCGAGGGCGGAGGTGATGGTTTTCATAGTGTTTTCTTTTTTGTGAGGGCGCGTGAAGCAAAGCTGGAACCGGCGTCCCGACCTAGTACGGTTGCGTAAATGGGATAGCTGTCACGGCCTGGTGGTGGTACAGGCATGGGAAAACGCGGTCGACAAAAGCCAGATGGGAACGCGTCAAGGCGTGGCGGACCGCGGTCGGCGACGGCCGTGCGTCATTCCCCCACGCGGCGCGCCCGCCGTTTTCGTGCCGAGCAGCCGAATGACTGGGGCGTTGGATTGGCTGCGCAGATTGCTGTTAAGGCGCGGCGTGCGTGTGGAAAATCTTGCTGACCACCGTCCACTTGCCATCGACCTTCAGCAGATGGAAAAAATCGGTGAAGGAGATGCCCGACATGCCATTGGCGTCGATCCGGGCGCTTGCTGCTGTACCAACGATCTCAATGCGGGTGATCGCGGCCTCGGCATCAGGAGACGGGCGGAAATCCTTGTCGACACCTTCAAACAGAATTGGAATCGCGCCGCCGGTCAGCTTGCCATCGGGGCCGACGCTGTACATCGTCGCCTGGGCATTGAAAGCGGACTTCATGATGCTGCTCTTGGCTTGCTTGCATCCCTCGGTGTACTTGTTGAGCATCTCGGAAATGGCTTGGTAATCCTGCACGTAGGTAGGCTTGCTCATGGTGTTTCCTTGGTGGGTTGGGAGACGGGTTAACGGGTCTGCGGCGAGGGTCGTTGTGCCCATGCCGATAGCCATTGCCGAAAAAATAAAGGTTTTGATGAAAGTGTTTTTCACTTGATTAATCCTGCTGGAAGTTGAATTCGATTGCAGATTCCGTGAGACCGTCAAAAGCAGGCATGGGGCCTACTGACAACTTTTGCTTCATGAAATATTGATTAGTGATTGGAATATGCGCTGGAGCCGCAAGGCCGATTGCAAAACCGGCGTCCCAATGGGACATTGGTTCGGCAACCTGCCGATTTAGTCTGCGAGCGCAGGCCAGTCCGTATAACCTTCGGCGCCGTTGCCGTAATACGTGTCGCGCGGAGCTACGGCCAATTCAACGCCTTCTTTCAACCGGCGTACCAGATCTGGATTTGCAATGAAGGGGCGACCAAATGCCACTGCGTCGACCTTGCGTTCTGCGCGGCGATTCACCGCGAGCTGGAAGTCGTAGTTGTTGTTGCCGATATAGGGGCCTTTGAAAACTGCACGCAATGCGTCGAGGTCCACCCCGTCGGGCACCGACCGCGATGTGGCCGTCGCGCCCTCAACAAAATGCAGGTATGCCAGTTCGAAACGATTGAGTTGCTCAATCAAGTGGCCATAGGTCTCCATGACCTGGCTGTCTAGCGGCGTGTTGCCTGCGTCCGGTGTCACAGGGGAAAGCCGAATGCCGACCCGATCGTGTCCCCACACCCCCACGACTGCCTCAACGACTTCCAGCGTGAGCCGGCTGCGATTTTCGACGGAGCCGCCGTATTCGTCGTCACGCTGATTGGTCGAGTCGCGCAGGAATTGGTCAAGCAAATAGCTGTTTGCCGAATGCACTTCCACACCATCGAAGCCGGCGCGTTGTGCACATTCGGCGGCGTGCCGGTACTGCTGGATGATGCCGGGGATCTCCCGCGTTTCCAGGGCCCGCGGCATCGAGACATCCAGCATTCCCTTTTCGGTATAGGTTTGCCCTTTTGCCCGTATCTCCGACGGTGCCACCGGAGCGGCCCCGTCCGGCTGCAGATCCACATGGGAGAAACGACCTACGTGCCACAACTGGCACACGATCAGGCCACCCGTTGCGTGCACAGCGTCGGTCACTTTTTTCCAGCCGGCTACCTGTTCTTCCGTCCAAATGCCGGGGGTCAATGCGTAGCCCCGTCCTTGGGCGGAGATATTGGTCGCCTCGCTGATGATCAGACCGGCGCTGGCCCGCTGTGCGTAATAGCGGGCATGCATTTCATTGGGTATGCCATCGGGGCCCATGCGGCTGCGCGTCAACGGTGCCATAACAACGCGGTTTGCTAGCGTCAATGCCCCCATCGTCACTGGCGAAAAAAGGTCATTGGAAGAGCTGCTAAACGTCATTTTTCTATACCCCTTCGGCAACTAAGTTGCGTGGCAAATTTGTGGAATGCCAGAAGTATGGAGGCCGGTGATAATGACGTAAATAGTCACTCGTCGACATACAGTATGAACAAGAAAGTCACAATGGGACGGGATTTGCAGGGCGGACGCACCGCGGTAGAGCTCGCCTCCCCGCCAGTGCATTTGCCAGGACTGTTGACGTTTGAGGCTGTGGCCAGGCATATGAACTTTGCCCGGGCGGCAGCCGAATTGGGCGTTACGCCCACGGCGGTGTCACGAACCATCAAGACGGTGGAAGCCCAGTTGAATGTGCGGCTCTTTAACCGTACGACTCGCAGCGTGAGCCTGACCGAGGCTGGAGCAACGCTGAATTCAAAATTGGCGCCAGCACTCGCGCTGATTAGAAACTCGCTGTCAGAAACCTTGCTGGCGACCGATCAGCCTTCTGGCACCGTGCGGATCAACACTTCATACGTCGCTTACCGTATGTTGATCGAACCCCATATTGAAGCCTTTCTTGCGAGTTTTCCGTTGATCCATGTCGAGATATCACTGGACAACCTGCTGAGCGATATCGTTAATGCTGGTTTTGATGTCGGCATACGCATGGGCAAAAGAGTTCAGAACGACATGGTGGCCAAGCAGCTGGGGCCGGTCCAAAGAAGAATCGTTATAGCCGCCCCGACTTATTTTCATGGGCGCAATGAACCCAAGTCCCTCGACGATTTACTGAAACACGACTGTATTCGGCAACGCTACTCCGTGGGAGGCCGGTGGTTTGAGTGGAATTTCGATGCCAATGGCCAAGTGGTTCAAATCGATATTCATGGACGGCTCATATTTGACGAAATGAGGTCTGTCGTGGATGCCGCCGTCCAAGGTCATGGCATCGGATTTGTGTTCAGGGATTTCGCGAAGCAAGAGCTGTCTAGCGGCCAGTTGCGACATATATTGAAGCAGCACAGTGGGCTGGATGACGCGTTTCATCTTTATTACCCGCACCGGGTGCACATGCCCGGAAAGCTTCGTGCATTCATTGATTTCATGCTGGATGCCAACGCACCGTAACGGTCTTGTTGATTGAGCCTCACTGCGGCTCGGCAAGCTTTCGTAAAACCTGCGCGGCGCGTCGGCACTGAGGCAAGTGTGTCTACTGGACATGCGGGCATGGACCGCTGGCCCAACTGAGCAGGGCTCCTCGGCTCGTGCAGGTGAACCCAGTGGCGTCCAAACAGTGGCGCTCGTTCTTGCGTCGACGGCAACTGCTGGGTTTCACACGCCGTCCATCCACTACGGAAACCGCTCCAGCAAAAAATCCACAAAACTGCGCAGCTTGGGCGAGCGGTAGCGGTCCGGCGGATACACCACGCTCATGGGCCGGCTCGGGAGTTCGTAGTCGGCAAACAGCTGCACCAGGCGGCCTGCGCGCACATCGTCTTCGAGCAGGATGGCCGGCTGCAGGAGGATGCCCAGGCCGTGCAGCGCGGCCACCCGCAGCGCCTGGCCGTTGTTCACCTGCAGACGCCCCGACACCGGCACGCGGCACACGCCGCTGTCGTCCGCCAAGCTCCATGGCGTCAGTGCGGATGGCGTGAACGCCAGGCAATCGTGGCCCGTCAGATCGGCAGGCCGCTGCGGTGTGCCACGGCGGGCGAGGTACGCGGGAGCCGCGCAGACCATCAACCGGTACGGCATCAGCGGCCGGGCGATCAGCGCGGAATCGGGCAGGGGGCCGATGCGGATGGCGGCTTCAAACCCTTCCTCCAGCAAGTCCACCACGCGGTCGTTGAGCACCACATCGACGCTGACCTCGGGGTAGCGGTCGAGGTAGGTGGACAGCGCGGGCATCAACGCCTCGGCGCCGAAGGTGACCGGCGCGCTGATGCGCAGCTTTCCGGCCGGGGCCAATTGCTGGTTTTGCGCCAGCGCGTCAGTCTCGGCCACCAGCCGCAGGATCTCCTTGCAGCGCGCGTAGTAGTCCTCGCCAAAGGCCGTCAGGTGCTGGCGCCGGGTAGTGCGGTGCAGCAGTTGCATACCAAGCCGCTTCTCCAGCGTGCGCAGGTGGTTGCCCGCCATGGTGGCCGAGATCCCTGTGGCCACAGCGGCCGCGCTGAGGCTGCCTTTCTCCACCGCCAACACGTAGACCCGCATGCTGTCGAGCATGTCCATTTGCAATTCCTGATTTCAAATGATCGAAGTGGTTGGCAGTTTATCTGGATTGGATGGTGAATCACACTGACGCGGCAGGTGCAGCCCCGCTGGTTGCCCGCTCCATTTTTCTCCGTTCCAACCTTTTTCAGGACCTGTCACCCATGAAAGCCATCCAGCTCACCGCACCCTCACTCACCGCCTTCAAGGTAACCCAGCTGCCCGATCCCGAACCTGCGCGTGGCGAGGTGGTGGTGCGCCTGCGGGCGGCCTCGCTCAACTTTCTGGACGTGGTCATTGCCACGGGCGGGTTCCCCGTGGCGGGCTTCCCCATGGTGCCTGTGGCCGATGGTGCAGGGGAAGTGGCCGCGCTGGGCGAGGGCGTGACCGGCGTTGCCATAGGCGACCGGGTGGTCCCGCACTTCATGCCCGGCTGGCTGGGTGGCGCCATCACGCCGGGCCATGTGGCGGCCTTGCGCGGCGTGACGCTGCCAGGCTCCCTGGCCGAATACGTAGCCGTGCCGGCGGCCAGCCTGGTGCCGCTGCCGCCGCACCTCGACTTTGTGCAGGGTGCCGCGCTGCCGATTGCGGCCACCACGGCGTGGAATGCGGTGCGTTCGGCGTCGGCACGCCCGGGCTCCGTGGTGGTGCTGCTGGGTACGGGTGGCGTCAGCATCTTTGCGCTGCAGTTTGCCAAGGCCAGCGGTGCCACCGTGATCCTGGCCTCGTCGTCCGACGACAAGCTGGAGCGTGCGCGCCAGCTGGGCGCAGACCACCTCATCAACTACCGCGCCACGCCCGCATGGGATGAGGAAGTGCTGCGGATCACCAACGGGCGCGGCGCCGACCTGGTGGTGGAGACCGTGGGTGCCGCCACGCTGCCGCGCTCACTGACCGCCGCGGCCTTCGGTGGCACGGTGTTCACGGTCGGGTTCATTACGGGGTCGGTCGCGTCCATCGACATGCTGCCGGTCATCGTGAAGGCGCTGCGCATCGTGGGCAACAACACGGGCTCGGTGGCCGACCTGGCGCAGGCTGCGCAGGCCATTGCAGCCCACCGCATCGTCCCGGCCATCGACCGCGTATTTGGCATCGACGAAACGCAGGCCGCGTATGCCGAGCTGAGCGCTGGCGGGCGGCACTTTGGCAAACTGGCCATCGTGCATTGAGGGGGAGGCGGGCTGCGCTGTGCGGGGTTGCGCCCCGCGCTTCCCATTACTCTTCAATAGCGTATTGGTTGCGCCCAGCCTCCTTGGCGCAATACAGGGCCTTGTCGGCGCGCGCCAGCAGGTCCTCTGCGGTGACGGGGCCCTGCGTGTGCACTGACACGCCAATGCTGGTGGTGACGTGCAGGGACAGCCCCTCCACCAAGAACGGCTTGGCAAACTGCGCCAGCACTTTCTGCACGACCGGCTGCGCCTCGGCAGCGCTGCGCAACGATTCCAGCACCACCACAAACTCGTCGCCGGCCAGCCGCGCCACGGTGTCGGTGGCCCGCACGGCGGTCACCAGCCGCGCGGCCACCTCCTTGAGCACCGCGTCCCCGGTCGCATGCCCGAATCGGTCGTTGATGGCCTTGAAGCGGTCCACATCGAGAAACAGCAGCGCCAGCACGTCGTGGGTGCGCTGCGCCCGCGCCAGCGCTTCGGCCAGCTTCTCGTTGAAGGCGTAGCGGTTGGCCAAGCCCGTCAGCGGGTCATTGCGTGCCAGGACACCCAGCTGGCGCTCAACGCTCTTGAGGCGCGAGACATCGGTGCTGATCGTGTAGATGCCCAGCACCTTGCCGTCGGGCGCCAGATCGGGGATGTATTCGGTCTGCAGGGAGCGGCGGATGCCCAGCGCCTGCGACTCCACCTCGAACGCCACCCGTTGGCCCGCCAGCGCCTGCTCCAAAAACGGACGCCGCTCCGCGTACAGCATCGGGCCGATCACATCGAGCAGGGTTCGCCCCAGCACGCTGTCGGGATCCACACCCTGCCAGGCGTGGAACGTCGCATTGAGGAAGGTGAGGTGCTGTTCGGAGTCGATGTACGAAATCAGGGCCGGCAAGTTGTCGGTGATGTCGCGCAGGCGTTTTTCGCTGCGCCGGGCACGCTCTTCCGACTGGCGGCGTTCGGTCACGTCAAAAGACACCGAATAAAAGCCTTGCACTGTGCCGTCGGCATGCAGTTGCGGCACGTAGTTCTGCTGAAAGCAGTGGGTCTTTCCGTTCAGCACCGAGGTGCTTTCAAACGTGACCTGTTCACCCGCCAGAACGCGGTCGATGTAGGGCTGCAGCTGCCGGTGGTCCTGGCCGCCCCTGATATCAAGCACTGTCTTTCCCAGCATCTCTTCGCGGGTCATGCGGTACACGGCGGCGCACTGCGGGTTGACGAACGTCAGGCGCTCATTCCGGTCGAACACAGAGATCATCGCCGGCACGTTGTCGGTGATGTCGCGCAGGCGCTGCTCGCTCAGGGCCAGCCGGGCCTCGGCAGCGCGCCGCTCGCTGATGTCGCGTGCAAACGCGTTGGCGCTGTAGCCGTTGTGATCCTGCAGCACCGCCACGGCCAACTCCACCGGGATCTCGCGGCCGTCGGCATGCAGTGCCATCACCTCCAGGCGCTGGTTGACCACCGGGCCTTCACCGGTCCGCAGAAAATGCGCGAACCCGGCGTGGTGCGCCGCCCGCTGGCTCGCGGGGATGACGAGGCGTGCCATGTCCTTGCCAATGGCCTGGTCCCGAGGCCAGCCAAACGTGCGCTCGGCCGCCGCGTTCCAGTCGGTGATCTTGCCGTGCACGTCCATGGCAATGAAGGCGTCGTTGGAGTTTTCAAGGATGACGCGGGTTCTGCGCTGCTCGTGCATGACTTGCTGAAGCAAGGGCCGCACGCGCACCAGCAGCGCGCCCGTGCCGGCAGTTACCAGCGCCACCAGCAACAGGCCCAACATGCGTATCTGTGCGCGCACGGGCTCAAACAGCGTTTGCACATCGGACTTCACCACAAAACCCAGTCCGTACCGCGCCACCGGCGCAAAGGCTGCCACCACCTCGACATCGCGAAGGTCCTGCACCATGCTCACGCCTGTCTCCCCAGCCACGGCACGGTTGGCCGGCAGGTTGAGCTCGCCGGCAGCATTGAACATGGGCACCTTGAAGGGCTGGGCGTAGAACCGGGAAGGAGCGCACAAGGCGTGGGCGCCGTCAAGGCTGCAGATCAGCGCGTCCGCGCTGTCGTTGCTGGCGCGGATGGCGTTGAGCAGGGCGTCGAAAATCGGCAGCCGCTGCTCGGTCAGCACCCGGCCCACCAGCTGCCCCGCCACACGCACCTCCGACGCGGCAGCCAGCACGTAGCCGTCCTGCCAGAGCAGTCGGGCGCTGGGCTGCGCGACCGTGAGCGGATGCACCGACGCGGCATTGCCCCCGAGCAGCGTACCGGCGGATGCGATCAAGCTTCCGTCAACGGCCTCGAACCGCACTCCATCGGCACCCGTGGCGACGAAGTGGTTTGCCAACCCAAGCAGGGCCTGCCGCACCGCCGCGTCGAGGGGGTCGCGCGCCATCCTCGAAAGGCCTTCCTGCACTGCGGGTCGGTCGGCAATGGTGCGGGGCACCCACAAAGCCATGTCCAGCGTATTGGCAAGCGAGGTGGCGTTGGTGGTGGCCGACAACAGCGTGCTGTCGGTCACCGATTTTTCGAGCGTGTCGCGGAGCACGGCAAAGCCGGCCAAGCCCGAACTCAGCGCCACCAGGGTCAGGATGGCGATCGAACGGGTGGCGATCAGCACGCCATGTTTGTCGGTGGAGCGTTGCGTTTTTTCGAAAATCCGGTCCCGCAGCAGCCACAGCACCACGCTCAGAAGGCTCAGCGCGGCGGCCGTGGACGGCAGCATCCGGTTGAGGTCGGCGACCTTGTACAGCGCTTTCAGGTGCAGCATGTGTCCCACCAACGCCGCCACGCTGATCGCCATGGCTGCCCCGGTCCACGCGGCGATGGCCCACAGCCTGGCCGTGCGCTTGCCGCCGATGGCGCGCCGCAGCAGCGCCAGCGCAATACCCCAGCACATCAGCGCTATGCAGGCATTGGGTGAAATACGCCCTGGGTGCGAAGCACTGTGGCCCGCCGCGGCATCGGTGCGGACAAGGTCCAGCCCAAGGTCCAGTCCGAGCACATGCTGCAGCAGCACGAGGGCCGGGACGGCCACCACGATAGCCTCGCCCAGCAAGGCCACGTGGTCCACCCAGCGGGGGCGGCGTCCTTCAAAGGCCAGCAGCAGGCAGCAGATGCTGGCAACCACCACCAGCAACGGTGCCATCACGCCATTGCGGGCCTGCCACGGCACAAAAGGGCGGGACCACGCCGGGTCCAACGCGCCCTGCAGGAACGCGCCGAAGGCCACCACCAGCATCAACGAGGCGATGAGTTTCGCGACGAGGTGTTTGTGCGGTGTCATGGTGGTCTGCACTGGTGGCGCGCGGCAGCGGAATCCTTCAGACCAACAGCGTCACCGCGATGGTGGCCACGCCCAGCGCAAGGTTGACGGCAACCCAGGTGCGGATGGCAGCCAATGCCTGGCCGCCCGCGGGCCAGTCGGATGCGGCCACGGCGCGCTGCAGCCGCTTGAACAGCGCAAAGCGGATGTGGCCAAAGATGGCCATCATCACCAGGCCCAGCGTGGCCATCAGCGTCCAGTCCAGCGGCATGGCGAAGGATCCGCCCGCTTGCACGGCTTGCTTCGCCACGCGGCCGATCATCCACAGGCCGCTGGCCAGCACCACCACCACTGCGACCGTCACCGCGGCCAGAAAACGCTGAAGTACGTCGTGCATCAATCGGATGCGCTGCGGCGGCTCCAGCGACTGGGCGGCGGGGCGCAAAAAGAAATGGGTAAAGACCATGCCGCCGATCCACACGATGAGGGACAGGAGGTGGGCGAGCTTGAGGGCGTTGTAGAGCATGGGGTGCGTGGGTGTGGGGCGAAAGAAGTCAGAGACTGCGGGCGGTGAAGCCTGCGTGTGGATTGTGCCGCGCCAATTTGATTTCGCACTGCTCCAGCACCCGTGGCTGCAGGCCGTCACAAGGCCCGGCGTCCCTGCCGGTCTCAGCGGGGCCGCGGGCCCGGATCACCCGCTTCGCGCTGCGGCCGGTCTGCCCGCCTCCAGCGGCTTGCTCCCGCGAGCAGCACCGCCAGCACCATCACGCCCCACACCGCGACATAACACCACTCATCGGGTCCGTGGCGGCCCATGCTCTCCAGGCCGATGGAGGCCTCCAGCCACGACCAGAAGGGGTGCAGCAGCACCGTGATGGCGAACGCGACCGGCATTGCCAATGCCATGGCAAAGCAAGCGACAGCCAGCCCGCGCACCACGGCCCAGCCAGAGCGAGAGGGCGGCCGGGGTGGGGCGGGCCCCTCGGACCGCGTCATGCCCCCACCACGCCCCGCGGCGCAGCCGTGCGCACCTGGTTGCCGCCGTGTTTTTTGGACAGGTACATCGCCTCGTCCGCGTGCGTGAGCAAATGGTGCTCGTCCGCGCCATGGTCGGGGTAGACCGCCACACCGATGCTGGGCTGGACGGCCAGCGCTTGCCCGTTCAGGTCAAAGGCTTCATCAAACGCCGACAGGATCTTGCCGGCCACAGCGGTGGCGTGGTCGCTCGCATGGCCGCCCTCCAGCAGCACCACAAACTCATCGCCGCCGATCCGCGCCACCGTGTCGGAGCCCCGCACGCAGGCCTGCAGGCGCTGCGCCACACGCTGCAGCAGCAGATCGCCCATCGCGTGGCCGAGGGTGTCGTTCACTTGCTTGAACCGGTCCAGGTCAATGAACAGCAACGACAGCAGGCTCTGGTCCCGCCGCGCACGCGCCAGCGCGGTGCGCAAGCGGTCGAGGAACAGCTGGCGATTGGGCAGCTGTGTGAGCTGGTCGTACTGGGCCATGCGCTCGAGCCGCTCGTGCAGCTGCTTGCGTTCGATGGCGGCCGCCACCTGGATGGACACGAACTGCAGCAGTTCCTTGTCCTTGTCGGTGTAGCGCCCCTGTTCGCCATCGCTTTGCAGCACCAGCGCGCCCAGCACGCCGCGCTGGGTGGTCAGAGGCACCGCCAGCCAGTACAGCGGGGCGCCGCACGCGGGTTCATGCCCATGCAGCTCGCCACGCGTCTCGGGCGTGATGAGCTGCGTGGTGCTGTTCTCAATGACTTCGCGGCACAGCCGGATCTGCTCGGCCGAGATGGGCAGGGGCGCCGCCGAATGTGCGCGCTGGCCGGGATGCGCGTGGTACGGAAAGCTCAGCGTGCCGCTGTCGACGTCGTGCAGCGCCACCGAAAAGTGGGCCGCGTGCAGCAGCCGGTCGATGATGGCGTGGATGCGCTGGAACAGCGAGTCCAGCGTTTGCGCCGTGTGGGCGGCCTCCGAGATCTCGTAGATCGCCGCATGCATGAATTCATTGAGCTTGCGCTCGGTGATGTCGTGCGCTACGGCCAAGCGCACCTGGAGGTCGGGCAGCCAGCGCGCCGTCCAGCGGATGTGCGCGAGCGAGCCGTCCTTGCGCACATAGCGGTTCTCAAAATGCAGCTGCAACTGCCCGTCCATCACCTGCTGCGCCTGTTGCCGGGTGCTCGGCAAGTCCTCGGGGTGCACCAGGTCCAGCATGCGGCGCCCCACGGCTTCTTCGGGCGCATAGCCAAAGATGCGTTCGAACGCCGGGCTGACAAAAACAATGGTGCTGTCCGGCTGCACGATGCAGACCGCGTCCAGCAGCAGATCGACGATGTTCGCGGAAGGGATGCTTTGCATTGGCAGGCCGTACGTACCCTGTGGGGGAGAAGCCCATTGTGCAATGGCGCGCGGCGGGCGTTGTGCCAGGTGCACCAACGTGACGGGGGCGTGTGCTGGCCTGACGTGTGCCGGCCTGGCCCCAACGGGCGGCCGTTTGGCAAGCTGCCGTGTTGCGTGCAGTGATGTTTACTATCAATTGAGTAGCAATTGGTGCTTATGGAATAAGCGCTAGGGCCATTTTTTATTCAAGTTTTTCATGGGCACCGCCGCACGCTGCGTGTGCGCCAGCTTCCTCAAGCTCGGCGAAACGCGCCACAGGGTCGGATACTCCTCCAGGACGCTCCTTGCGCAGTGCGGTCACCACCTTGTGCATGCTGGCACGGCGCTTGCGCCAGTACGGGCATTCATCTTCGAGTGAGCACTAGAGAGAGCAAACCGCCATAGCCGGACTTGGATGGAGCCGACTCAAAACAGGCTGAGCTGCGTGCTGGAGCGGTCGGGCGCAGCGGGCTGCAGTGGCCACCGGCCAATGGCCTCGTAGCTGTAGCGTTCGCTTTGGCCACCCACGACCAGCAAAAGCTCGCCGATAGTCCAGGCGATCGGGTCCATCCTGGTGGGCCCTAGCCGCGTTGGCGCTCGATAGCTGATTGTGCTGTGCGGCGTGTGGCCCGACGATGTCGCCAGCCCTTCGTCATTCAGTGCCTGTTGAACGGCCGCGAGCAAGGCGTTGAAGCAGGGAGTCCTTCCGCGCGCTCGGAATGCCCAGTGGATAGTCTCGTGACCCTGCTCTTTGTGCACTTGGTCTCGAATCCGATTGAGCTCCAAAGTGCAGGCCTGCGCTCTGACTTGCTCCCCTGCTCGCAACATCTTGTGGCGCGTTGCCGGTGTGTCTGCATAGCGGTCCGACAGGGTCTGGTGCCAGTTGTCCTCGGGCGACAGGTTGCTGTTCTGCAGACCATTGCGTGCAATGGCCATCCGCATCGCCGCCGTTACGTCAGGCGACGGCTGGGCCATAAAGATCAGGCGGGGGCCTTTCATCGCTTTGACTCCGTCTCACGACGCTGGCCGCCAAAAAACCTGGCGCGAGGCGCTGCAGGACGCCGCGGGCTTCTGAGATCGCAACCTCCTGGGTCGCGTTCAGTCGGCAAGTCACAGGTCCTTTGGCACATGTCCCATTTTGGCGGCGGATGGCGTGTGAGAGTTCACGTGAAGCGGTCTTGGCGCTGGAGTGGGGACATGAACCGCAGCCGGTCTGCTCAGCACCCAGTGGCGGTTACCGCCGAGCGCCGCCCGTGCGGCGGCAGGTGATGAAATTTGCTCATCAATTCATAGCGGCCCGCGCATGACAGTGTTGCGCTAACGGCACTTTTTGCAGAAAACATGACGGTAACCAGTTGTTATTCGATCGCCGACACCAGCGCTACAAGGATTGGCGCTATCCTGCGTTGAGCGACAGCCTTGCCCTGCCAAGGCCCGCGACCCCCACTCCCACTGCGCAAACGTTGTCCTGATCGTTTTGAATGCCCACCTGTTCGATGCCATGGAACCCCTGACGCGCAATGGTCCCGCTCGGCACTGGATGGCCGGCCTGGGCGTGGCTGTGCTGGGGGTCTCGCTCAGCTTGTGGCTGGCGTGGCAGCAGGCGGAGTCGGTCGCCCAGGTCGGGCAGGCGCGGTTCATGCAAGAGTCGCGCGGTTTTGCCGACGCACTGGGCCAGCGCATCGAAGGGCACACCGAAATCGTCAACGGCCTGCGCGGACTGTTCACCGCCAATCCGCGCCTTACGCGCGCTGAGTTCGAACGCGCAGCGGGCGACCTGGAGGTGGGCCAGCGGTACCCCGGGGTGCGCAACCTTTCCTTCACACGCTGGGTGCCCGGCACCGAGCGGGCAGCCTACGAGGCGCGGGTGCGGGCCGACACTTCGTTGTCGCCGCAGGGTTTCCCTAACTTTGCCATCCGGCCGCCGGGCGAGCGGGCCGAATACTTCGTGGCCGAGTACCTTTGGCCCATGGCCGGCAACGAAAGTGTGCTGGGCCTGGACATCAGTACCCAACCCGCCAACCTGGCTGCCATGCAATACAGCCGCGACAGCGGCAACACGGTGGCTTCGGCCCCGTTCGACCTGCTGCAGGAGGCCACGCACCGCCAGGGCTTCGTGATCCGCGTGCCGGTGTTCGACTACACGGCGGGCACGCCCGAACCTCGCTTTATGGGCGCCGTCGCGTCCACCATCCGCGTGCACGACCTGGTGCAGGCGCTCGGAAGCCAGGGCCTGCTCAACGGCATCGCGCTGTCGATTGCCGACCACGGCTCGGTGCGCTCCGGCGCCGCAGACGCCACGGTGCGGCCGCTGCTGGCGCAGACATCTGCGGCGCTGCCCGATGCCCAGCCTTTTGTGCGGGATCTGGTGGTGCATGACCGCCGCTGGCGGCTCACGTTCCATCCCACGCGGTCGTTTCTGTCACCGTCTGAGGCCCGCTTGCCGCTGCTGGCGGGGCTGGCCGGCGCGTTGATGTCGCTGCTGCTGGCGTCCACCGTAGGTCTGTTGGTGCGCCAACGCACGATGGCGCTGGCGCGTGCGCAGGCTTCCGAAGCCGCGCGGCGCGAGAGCGAGGAGCGGTTCCGCGCGCTGTTCAACCAGGCCAGCGTGGGGGTGGCGCTGCTGGACACCTCCACCGGCCGCTTCTTGCGCACCAACCAGCGCTATGGCGACATTGTGGGCTACACGACCGCAGAGATGCAGGCGCTGAACATCCGCGCGCTCACGCACGCCGCTGACTTGCAGGCCGATGCGCTGAACCTGGAGCGCCTGAAAAATGGCGAGGTGCCCGAGTACCGGCTCGAAAAGCGCTACATCCACAAGCAGGGCCATGCCGTGTGGGTGGACCTGACGGTCTCTCCCATGTGGGTGCCCGGCGCCACGCCCGACCACCACATTGCCGTGGTGCACGACATCACGTCGCGCAAGCGCATGGAAGAAACCCTGCGCACTAACGAGCACCGGCTGCGGGCCATCCTGGAGCGCCTGCCCATGGGGGTGTGCCTGGTGCAGCCGGATGGGCGCATCAGCTTTCGCAACCAGCGTTATGTGCAAATTTGTGGCTACAGCGAAGTGGACGTGCCGGATGTGGACACGTGGTGGCAGCGCGCGTATCCCGATGCTGCGGAGCGTCAATCGGTGCGCCAGGGCTGGCGCGACGCAGGCGCGCGTGCCGCGGCGGGCGATGGCGTGATTCCGGGTCACGAGTACACCATCCGCTGCAGCGATGGCCAGATGCGGCCCGTCGAGGTGTCGGGCGTGCTGGTCGAGGGTGGGCACCTGGTCACCATGCAGGACCTGAGCGAACGCAAGGCGGCCGAGGAAGAAATCAACCACCTGGCCTATTACGACCCGCTCACGCGCCTGCCCAACCGCCGCCTGCTGATGGACCGGCTGCAGCAGGCGCTGGCCACCAGCGCGCGCCACGGGCGCACCGGCGCCTTGCTGCTGCTGGACCTGGACAACTTCAAGACGCTTAACGAAACGCGCGGCCACGACAGCGGAGACAACTTGCTGCTGCAGGTAGCGCACCGGCTGCGCAGCTGCGTGCACGAGGACGACACGGTGGCGCGCCAGGGCGGCGACGAGTTTGTGGTGGTGCTGGAGGACCTGGGCGAAAACCCCGAAGACGCCGCGGCGCGCAGCGAAGAGGTCGGCCAGCGCATTCTGGCCACGCTGCGCGAGCCCTACACCCTGAACGGCGCGTCACACCACAGCTCGCTGAGCATGGGCGTCACGATCTTCAGCGGCATGCGCGAGACGGTGGACGAGCTGCTCAAGCGCGCCGACCTGGCGCTCTACCAGGCCAAGAACGCGGGCCGCGACACGCTGCGCTTTTACGACCCGCAGATGCAGGCCTCGGTAACGGCGCGCGCCACGCTGGAGCGCGACATGCGCATCGGCCTGGCCGAGGGCCAGTTCGAGCTGTACTACCAGCCACAGATCGACCGGGGCCGCATCACCGGCGCCGAGGCGCTGCTGCGCTGGCGCCATCCGCGCGACGGTTTTGTCTCGCCCGCGCACTTCATCCCGCTGGCCGAAGAAACCGGCCTCATCCTGCCGCTGGGCGAATGGGTGCTGCGCGCGGCCTGTGCGCAACTGGCGCAGTGGTCGCTGCACCCCGAACTCGCGGCGCTGAGCCTGGCCGTCAACGTGAGCCCGCGCCAGTTCCACCAGGACGACTTTGTGGCCCAGGTGCTGGCGGCGCTGGCCAGCTCCGGGGTCGAGGGGCATCAGCTCAAGCTCGAGATGACCGAAGGCCTGCTGCTGCAGGATGTGGAAGACACCATCGAAAAGATGGGCCAGCTCAAGGGCTATGGGCTGGGCTTCTCGCTGGATGACTTTGGCACGGGGTACTCGTCGCTTGCCTACCTCAAGCGCTTGCCGCTGGACCAGCTCAAGATCGACCAGAGCTTTGTGCGCGACGTGCTCACCGACCCCAACGATGCTGCGATCGCCCGCACCGTGGTGGCCCTCGGCACCAGCCTGGGTCTGAAGGTGATTGCCGAGGGGGTGGAGACTGAAGCCCAGCGCGAGTTTCTGGAACGCCATCAGTGCCACGCCTGGCAGGGCTACCTGTTCAGCCCGGCGGTGCCGGTGGCCGAGTTCGAGGCGCTGGTGCGCAGCACCAATGTCCCGGGTCTGCAGCATGCGTGACCGGTTTTGTCACCGCGACTGCAACCCCAAGGATTTACACCACACGCCATGTTCCTGTTGAAGAAGAAGCCCGTTGTCGCGCCCGCAACGCCGACCGGGGCGTTTGACCCCCAACGAGAAAGATCCGCCATTGCCGAGATGCTGCTCAAGCGCTCGGCGCAGCTCATCCTGGGCCGCAGCGAGCTCGAGATCATCCGGGGCATCTGCCAGGCCATCGTGGACATCACGCCCCACGTCCGCCTGGCCTGGACATGGTTCGGCCCCTCGGACACCGAGACGATCCGCCCGCAGGTGTTCGCCGGCCCGGCCAGTGCCTATGCTGAAAACCTCACCATTGAGCGCAACCTGCTCACTCGCAACGGGCCGGCGTTTTCTGCACTGCAATCCGGCACGACCGCCGAGCCCTTTACCGTGTCGCAGTTTTCGCTGTTCGGCCCCTGGCGCGAGGCGGCGCGCCAGCATGGCATCCACCATGTGGTGGCGCTGCCGATCAACTCCGCCTTCAACGGCTACAGCGGCATCTTTGTGCTGTATGCCGACCGTGACGGCTATTTCGACGAGGTCGGCCTCAGCCTGTTTGCCACGCTGGCCGAGCTGTTCGGCTCGCTCATGACCGTGGCCGCCGAGCGCAACGAACTGCAGCGCGCGGCCTACCACGATGCGCTCACCGGCCTGCTCAATCGCCATGCGCTCGACCTGATCGACCGGCGCGTGTACCGCTCGTCGCTGTTCGAGCCGGCGTCGTCGCTGCTCATGCTCGACCTGGACCGCTTCAAGAGCATCAACGACCAGCACGGCCATGCGGTGGGCGACCTGGCCCTGCAGGCGGTGTCGCGCACGCTGCAGGACGCCCTGCGCCGGGGGGACGAGGTGGTGCGCTGGGGCGGCGAGGAGTTCATGGTGTGCCTGCCACAGACGCCGCTGGCCGACGCCCTGGTGGTAGCCGAGAAGCTGCGCAAGAGCGTAGGGGCCATCACCGACCCGGTGCCGCTGTCGGTCTCCATCGGCGTCTGCGAAATCCCCTGCCTGCAGCACCTGACCGAAGCCGTGGCCCGTGCCGACCAGGCGCTGCTGCAGGCCAAGGCCGACGGGCGCAACCAGGTGTGTGTGCTGCCCTGAAACCCTCGGGCAGGGTTCTGCAAAATTGATAGCAACAAGTGCTTATGGAATAAGCGCTGGGGCCTATTTTTGCCAAATATTCCCGAGTTGCGGCCCTTGGGCGCTGCCAAGGGGCCGGCCCGCAGGGGAGGGGCCCGGGCAGCGCGGTATCATTCCGCCCTTGCCGCGGCCTGTGTGTTCCCTGCCCGGAATGCCCGTGCCGCGCCGCCTTGCCCCTTGAAACCTGCCCCTTTTTGCCCGCCTTCTGAGCCGTGCGTCTAACCTCCATCAAGCTTTCCGGTTTCAAGTCGTTCGCTGAACCCACCAACTTCATGCTGCCCGGCCAACTGGTGGGCGTGGTGGGCCCGAACGGCTGCGGCAAGTCCAACATCATGGATGCGGTGCGCTGGGTGCTGGGCGAGAGCAAGGCGAGCGAGCTGCGTGGCGAGTCGATGCAGGACGTGATCTTCAGCGGCACCACCACGCGCAAGCAGGCCAGCCGCGCCAGCGTCGAGCTGGTGTTCGACAACTCCGACCACCGCGCCGGCGGCCAGTGGGGGCAGTACGGCGAGGTCGCGGTGCGCCGCGTGCTCACGCGCGACGGCACCAGCAGCTACTACCTGAACAACCAGCCGGTGCGCCGCCGCGACGTGCAGGACGTGTTCCTGGGCACGGGCCTCGGGCCCCGCGCCTACGCCATCATCGGCCAGGGCACGATCAGCCGGATCATTGAGAGCCGCCCCGAGGAACTCCGCCTCTTCCTCGAAGAAGCCGCCGGCGTCTCCAAGTACAAAGAGCGCCGCCGCGAGACGGAAAACCGCCTGTCGGACACGCGCGAGAACCTGACCCGCGTCGAAGACATCCTGCGCGAGCTCAACGCCAACCTCGAAAAGCTTGAAAAGCAGGCCGAGGTGGCCGCCAAATACAACACGCTGCAGGCCGACGCCACGCTCAAGCAGCACCAGCTGTGGTTCTTGAAGCGCGCCGACGCCGAAGAGCAGCAGAACAAGGTGCGCCTGGATGGCCTGCAGGCCGTCAACGACCTTGAATCCCGCATGGCCGACCTGCGCGCGGTGGAGTCCGACCTCGAGACCATCCGCCAGGCGCACTACGCCGCGGGCGACCAGGTCAACCAGGCCCAGGGCCGCCTGTACGAGGCCACGGCCGAAGTCGGCAAGCTCGAAGCCGAGATCCGCTACGTGGTCGAAGGCCGCCAGCGCGTGGAGCAACGTCTGGTCACCCTGGCCGAGCAGATTGCGCAGTGGCAGTCGCGCAAGGAAGAGGCCGACATCGAGCTCGAAAACCTGGCTGGCGCCGGCGTAGACGCCGAAGAGCGCGCCGAGCTGCTGGCCGCCCAGGTCGAAGAGCAGGCCCTGCAGCTGCCCGACCTGGAAGACGCCCTGCGCCAGGCGCAAAGCCGCACGGCAGAGCAGCGCAGCAGCGTGGTGCAGGTGCAGCAACAGATTGGCGTGCTGGCGGCTGAGCAGCGCAGCATCGACGAACAAAGCCGCCAGCTCGATGGCCGCTTCGAGCGCCTGCGCACCGACCGCAATGCGCTGGCCGCGCCCGATGAAGCCCGGCTGACGAACCTGCGCGAGCAACTGGAAGAAGCGCAGGAGATCGCCGAGACCACCGAAGCCCGCCTGCACGAGCTGCAAGAGTCGGTGCCCCAGCTCGACGACGACCGCCGCACCCGCCAGCAGGCCGTCAACACCGAAAGTGCGCGCCAGGCCGACCTGTCGGCGCGCATGGAAGCGCTCAAGGCGCTGCAGGAAAAGGTCAAGACCGACGGCAAGCTGCGCCCCTGGCTCGCCAAACACGGCCTCGACGGCCTGCAAGGCCTGTGGAGCCGCATCCACATAGAACCCGGCTGGGAAAACGCGCTGGAAGCTGCATTGCGCGAGCGACTGGCCGCGCTGGAAGTAGGGCGCCTGGACATGGTGCGCGGCTTCCTCGGCTCCGGCGGCAACGATGCGCCGCCAGCCCGGCTGGCTTTCTACAGCGCCCCCGCGGCAGGCCACCCCGAGCCATCGTCGCCCCACGCCCGCCTGTCGGACCTGCTGCGCCTGATCGATGCCGGCCTCCGCGCCGTGATGGTGGACTGGCTGCAAGGCTGCTACACCGCCCCCACGCTGGACGACGCCCTGGCCCGCCGCAGCACACTGCAACCCGGGGAGGTGGTGTTTGTTCCTACCGGCCACGCGGTCAGCGCCCACAGCGTGAGCTTTTACGCGCAGGACTCCGAGCAGTCCGGCATGTTGGCCCGCGCGCAGGAGATCGAGCACCTCGAAAAAGAATTGCGCGCGCAGGCGCTCATCGCCGAAGAATCGCGCACCGCCCTGGTCCGCGCCGAGGCCGCGTATGCCGATGCCTCCCAGCGCTTGGTGGCCGCCCGCCGCGAAGCCACCGAAACCCAAAGCCGCGCGCACGAGCTGCAGGTCGAAACCCTGCGCCTGAGCCAACTGGCGGAGCAGACCCGCGCCCGCAGCCAACAGATCGACGGCGACCTGGCCGAGGTGGAGGCGCAGTTGGCCGACTTGCAGGAACGCCGCGTGGCCGCCGAAGCGCGTTTTGAAGAACTCGACATGCAGCTGGCCGACAGCCAGGAGCGCGAGGCCCAATTGGGCGACAAGGTGATCGAAGCCGAGCGCAAGCTGGCGGCCTGCCGCGAGCAGCAACGCGCGCTGGAGCGCCAGGCGCAAGAGGCCACCTTCTCGCAGCGCAGCCTGGAGGCGCGCCGCGGCGAGCTCAACCGATCCATCGAAACCGCCACGCAGCAGGCCACGGCGCTGGCCGACGAAGAGCAGCGCGCGCGTGACGAGCTGGCCCGCCTGTCCGACGCCGCTGCGCAAGGCGGCCTGCAGGCCGCGCTGGAAGTAAAGATGGAGCGCGAAAAAGCGCTGGGTGCCCAACGCAGCGAGTACGACGACCTCACGACCAAGCTGCGCGCGAGTGATGAACGCCGCATGCAGCTCGAGCGCGCCCTCGACCCGCTGCGCGCGCGCATCACCGAATTCCAGCTCAAGGAACAGGCCGCACGCCTGGGCCTGGAGCAATACACCACGCTGCTGGCCGACGCCCAGGCCGACCTGGAAGCCGTGGCCCAGTCCATCACCGACGGCAACGTGCGCGTGGGCGGCCTGCAACCCGAAATCGACCGCCTGCACCGTGAGATTGCGGCCCTGGGTGCCGTCAACCTGGCGGCGCTGGACGAACTCAAGCTGGCCAGCGAACGCAAGATCTTCCTCGACGCGCAGACGGCCGACCTGACCGAAGCGATGAACACGCTGGAAGACGCGATCCGCAAGATCGACGGCGAAACGCGCCAGCTGCTCTCGGGCACCTTCGACACCGTCAACGGCCACTTCGGTCGCATGTTCCCCGAGCTGTTCGGCGGCGGGCAGGCCAAGCTCATCATCACGGGCGACGAAATTCTGGACTCTGGCGTGCAGGTGATGGCGCAGCCACCCGGCAAGAAGAACCAGACCATCCACCTGCTGTCGGGGGGCGAAAAGGCCCTCACAGCGATTGCGCTGGTGTTCGCCATCTTCCAGCTCAACCCCGCGCCGTTCTGCTTGCTGGACGAGGTGGACGCGCCGCTGGACGACGCCAACACCGAACGCTATGCCAAGCTCGTATCGAGCATGAGCAAGGGCACGCAGTTCCTGTTCATCAGCCACAACAAGATCGCGATGGAGATGGCCGAACAGCTCATCGGTGTGACCATGCAGGAGCAGGGTGTGTCGCGCATCGTGGCGGTGGACATGGAAAGCGCACTGTCGATGGCTGAGGTATGACTCGCGCTCCGCGCCTTTCGTCTACGCGCCGTTGCACCACGCATGGTGCGGGCCAGCCCGGCGGCACACTGCGCAGTGGAATAGCTAGCAATATCGTTTTATGAGCACACTTCAACTCAGTCTGGCGATCATTGGCGGTTTGGTGCTGGCCCTCATCGTGGCCTACAACACCTGGACTTCGCGCCGCAACGCCCCCAAGCGCGCGCTGCCGCAAGAGCCTGAGCGCAATGGCGACCGTGCGGGCGAGCCGGCGCTGCTGCGCCAGGAGCCCGGTTTCGACGGTGTCAGCCCGGTGGAGCTGACCCCCAGCGAATTGGAGGCCTTGGACCGGGGGACCGATCCCTCGTCCGAACACGCCGTAGACCCGACCGAGGCGCTGCAGATGCCCGTGCCCGCGTTCTCGGCAGAGCGCCGGCCGGGGCTTGACCCGCTCATCGACGTGATGGCCTCGCTGCAGCCCGAGCACATCGTCTCGGGCGATGCTGCACTGGCGGCGATGCCGCCCACGCGCCGCGCCGGCAGCAAACCGTTTGCCATCGAGGGCCTGAACGAAGCCACCCAGCAGTGGGAGACGCCCGCGCCCGGCCAGCGCTACCAGAGCTTTCAGGCAGGGGTGCAACTGGCCAACCGCACCGGGGCGCTCAACGAGATCGAGTTTTCGGAGTTCGTGGTCAAGGCACAGGCGTTTGCCGATGCGATCAACGCCGCGCCGGACTTCCCCGACATGCTGCAGGAGGTGGCCCGCGCCCGCGAGCTGGACCAGTTCGCCGGGGACCACGACGCGCAGCTGGCCTTCATGCTGCGCGCCCGCCAGGCCGCCTGGAGCCCCGGCTACGTGCAGCAGAATGCAGGCCGCCTCGGGTTTGTGCCCGGCGTGATGCCCGGGCGCCTGGTGCTGCCCGCCAGTGCCCAGGGCCTGCCGCCGCTGCTCACGCTGGGCTACGACACCGCCGCCGCCCTGGCCGAAGACCCCGAGCAAAGTGCGATCCGCGACATCACCCTGAGCCTGGACGTGGCGCAAGTCCACCGCTCCGAGCAACCCTTCGCCCGCCTGCGCGATGTGGCCAAGGCCCTGTGCGACGCCATGGACGGCGTGCTCTGCGACCAGAACGGCCAGCCCCTGCCAGCCATGGCCATGGACCCGATCACCGCGGACCTTGAGTTGCTGTACGACCAGCTGGACGGCCGCGATCTGTCGGCGGGGTCGGTGCTGGCGCGCAGGCTGTTCAGCTAGCCTTGGGACCCGCATGACGGAGAATTCCTATCTTTTTTCGGCCGCAGCGCAGACCAGTCAAGCGCAAGCTGCTATCAAAATCAAAGCGCTGCGCGATCAGCTGCACCGCTGGGCGCATCAGTACTACGTGCTGGACGAGCCCACCGTGCCCGACGCCGAATACGACCGGGCCTTCCGCGAGCTGCAGGCGCTGGAGAACGAACACCCGGACCTCATCACCTCGGATTCGCCCACGCAGCGTGTGATCGGGGCGGTGATGGAGGGCCTGACGCCCGTGCGCCACGCCGTGGCGATGCTCAGCATCCACACCGAAACCGACACCGAAGCCACGGGCGCGCAGGCGTTCGACACCCGCGTGCGGCGGGAGCTGGGGCTGGCCGAATCAGACCCTGCCGTCGAATACGTGGCCGAGCCCAAGTTCGACGGCCTGGCCATGAGCCTGCGCTACGAGAGCGGCCGTCTGGTGCAGGCCGCCACGCGCGGTGATGGCGAAGTGGGCGAGGACGTGACGCACAACATCCGCACGATTCGCCAGATCCCGTTGACCTTGCCCGCCGAGGTGCCTGCGCTGCTGGAAGTGCGCGGTGAGGTCTACATGCGCCGCGCCGATTTCGATGCGCTCAACGAGCGCCAGCGCGAGCAGGGCGGCAAGACTTTTGTGAACCCGCGCAACGCGGCGGCCGGTGCCGTGCGCCAGCTGGACTCGAACATCACCCTCCAGCGTCCCCTGAGCTTCTTTGCCTACGGCCTGGGGGCGATCACGCCAGCCAGCGAAGGCGGCCCGGTTTTTAGAACGCACTACGAGCTGCTGCAGACGCTGAAATTGTGGGGTTTTCCGGTCGCAGCGCAGGTCCAGATTGCGGTGGGTGCTACTGAATTGGTAGCGTATCACCAGCAGGTGGGCGCGGCCCGCGACGCGCTGCCCTACGACATCGACGGGGTGGTCTACAAGGTCAACTCATTGCAGCTGCAGCGCGACCTGGGTTTCAAGACACGCGAGCCGCGCTGGGCCGTGGCGCACAAGTACCCCGCGCAGGAGATGGCCACCAAGGTGGAAGGCATCGACGTGCAGGTGGGCCGTACCGGCAAGATCACGCCCGTGGCACGCCTGGCGCCGGTGTTCGTGGGCGGTGTCACCGTCACCAACGCCACGCTGCACAACCTGTTCGAGATCCGCAAGAAGGGCGTGCGCGTGGGCGATCAGGTCATCGTGCGGCGCGCGGGCGACGTGATACCCGAAGTCGTGGGCGTGATGCCGGGCAACCGCGTGGGCTACGTGCCCAACTTCAAGATGCCCCAGACCTGCCCGGTGTGCGGCAGCGACGTGGTGCGCGAAAAGGGCGAGGCCAACCACCGCTGCACCGGCGGCCTGTTCTGCGCCGCACAGCGCAAGGAGGCCATCCTGCACTTTGCCGCGCGCCGCGCCATGGACATCGAAGGCCTTGGCGACAAGCTGGTGGACCAGCTGGTCGAATCCAACGTCATCCGCACCTTGCCCGACCTGTACCGGCTGGGCCTGACCTCGCTCATCGCCCTGGAGCGCATGGCTGAAAAATCGGCGCAGAACGTGCTGGCCGCGCTCGAGAAATCCAAGCAGACCACGCTGCCGCGTTTTCTGTTCGGCCTGGGCTTGCGCCATGTGGGCGAGGCCACGGCCAAAGACCTGGCGCGCCACTTCGGCACGCTCGACGCCATCATGGAAGCGAGCGTGGAGCAGTTGCTGGAAGTGAACGACGTCGGCCCCGTGGTCGCGCAGGCGATCCACACCTTTTTTGAACAGCCGCACAACCGCGAAGTGGTGGAGCAACTGCGTGCCTGCGGCGTGACCTGGCCCGAAGGCGCACCTGCGCAGAAGGCGCCGCAGGTGCTGGCTGGCAAGACGGTGGTGTTGACCGGCACGCTGCCCACGCTGAGCCGCGATGCGGCCAAGGACATGCTGGAAGCCGCCGGCGCCAAGGTGGCTGGCTCGGTGAGCAAGAAGACCCATTACGTGATCGCGGGCGAAGAGGCGGGCAGCAAGCTCGCCAAGGCCGAAGAGCTGGGCGTGCCGGTGCTGGACGAAGCCGGCATGCTCGCACTGCTGGCTGCGCGGCCCGCGGCCTGACGACCCTGAACATTGGAACCCACGCGTTGCTGCAATCCATTAAAAACTTCTTCGCGGCCCTGTGGGCCCGCCCCCTGTACCGCTGGCTGCTGCTGGCAGCGGCCACCGGCCCGGCCATCCTGCTGCTGTACATCGTGGCCCTGGTGCCGTTCACCCCCAGCGTGGGCGACATCCGCAAGGCCAAGAGCGAGCTGCCCGCCCAGCTGGTGTCGGCCGACGGCAAGCTGTTGGCCGAATACCGCTGGGCCAACCGCGAATGGGTGGCGCTCGACAAGATATCGCCCAATGTGGTGGACGCGCTGATCGCCACCGAAGACCACCGCTTCTACGACCACTTCGGCATGGACTGGAAGCGCACGACGTCGTCGGTGGTGCACACGCTGCGCGGCGCTCCGCAGGGCGGCTCCACCATCACGCAGCAGCTGGCGCGCAACCTGTTCCCTGAAGAGATCGGCCGCTCGCGCGTGTTTCCGCAGGCCTTGACGCGCAAGCTCAAGGAGGCGATCACGGCGGTAAAGATCGAGTCCTCGTACACCAAGGACGAGATCCTGGAGACGTACCTCAACACCGTGCCGTTTCTGTACAACGCATACGGCATCGAGATGGCCGCGCGCACGTACTTCGACAAGTCGGCGGACAAGCTCAACGTGCTGGAGAGCGCCACGCTGATCGGCATGCTCAAGGGCACGGCCTACTACAACCCCGTGCTCAACCCCGAGCGCGCCCAGGCGCGGCGCAACATTGTGCTGTCGCAGATGGTCAAGCGCGGCAAGCTTGAGCAGGCGCAGTTCGACGACCTGCAAAAGCGCCCGCTGCGCGTCGATTTTGAACGCCAGACCGAGGTGATGGGGCCGGCACCGCACTTTGCGATGCAGCTGCGCAAGCAGCTCATCGACTGGGCCGACAGCCATGGCTACAACCTGTATGCCGATGGTCTGGTGATCCGCACCACCATCGATTCGCGCCTGCAAAACTTCGCCAATCTGGCCGTGGCGCGCCAGGGCAAGCAGCTGCAAACCGTGGCCGATGCGGCCTGGAGCAAACGTGACGGCTGGGTGCCGGGCAACGAGCTGGTGCAGACGCTGGTGCGCGAGAGCGCCGAGTACCGCACCGCGGTGGACAAGGGCCAGGCGCCCGACGAGGCGCTCAAGGCGCTCCTGGCCGACGACGCCTTTTTGCAGAAGCTGCGCGGTGAGAAGACGCGCGTGCAGGCGGGCTTTTTGGCGCAGGACCCTGTCACCGGCCACGTGCTGGCCTGGGTGGGCAGCCGCGACTTTGCGCAGGACCCGTTTGACCACGTGCAGGCAGCACGGCGCCAGCCGGGCTCCACCTTCAAGCCTTTTGTCTATGGCGCCGCGTTTGCCAACGGCGCCTCGCCCAATGACGTGCTGATGGATGCCGCGGTCGAGATCCCGCTGGGCGGCGGACGCGTGTGGCGCCCCACCGATGGCGGGCCGCCGAGCGACCAGCCGATGACCCTGGCGGATGGCCTGGCGCTGTCCAAGAACACCATCACTGCCCAGGTGATGCACCAGGTGGGCCCCGCACGCGTGGCCCAGGTGGCGCGGGCGCTGGGCGTGCGGCAGTCGCCGCTGGAAGAAGTGCCGTCGCTCGCGCTGGGCACGAGCCCGGTCACGCTCAAGGAGATGATCTCGGCTTACAGCAGCATCGTGAACCTGGGCCGCTATATCGAGCCGGTGCTGATCACCAGCATCGAAGACCGCCATGGCAAGGTGCTGGAGACTTTTCTCAAGCCGGTGCCTGAAGTGGTGTTTGATGCGCGTGCCGCACAAACGCTGCGCAACACCATGCGCGGCGCGGTGGACCGGGGCACGGCCACGGCGATCCGCTCACGCTATGGCATCCAGGCCGACGTGGCGGGGAAGACCGGGACCACCCAAGACAACACCGATGGCTGGTTCATCCTGATGAACCCGCGCGTGGTGGCGGGTGCCTGGGCGGGTTTCAACGACGGCCGTGTCACGCTGCGCAGCGACCAGTGGGGCCAGGGCGCCCGCAGCGCGCTGCCCATGGTGGGCGATTTCATGCAGCAGGCGATCCGCAACAAGGTGATCGACGGGCAGGAACGCTTCTTCGACGAGTTCGACACCAGCCCGCCGCCCGCCGCCATGCCACCGCCGCCGGGCGATGGATCGCTGGGCACCATGCGCGACTGGATTCGCGGTTTGTTTGGCGGCGGCGAGGGTCAGCCTGCGCCGCAGGCGCCCGGGCAGCCTCCGGCACCCTGGCCGGGCGGCTTGCCGCCGGTGACGCAGGACCCGCCGGGTTCGTCGATGCCGCCGCCACCGGCGGAGGAACGATCAGGCGGCTGACGGTCATTGAGGTTGGTCGAGTGCGGGTGCCGGGCCGGCGAGTGTGGACTGGTCTTTCGTCGGGTCGCGGTGCGATGCTGCGAACAAAGCAGATAGAACTTTCGTCTTACGCCCAGGTGGATGATTGCTATCGATTCAATAGCTTGTGGCGCTTATGTATCAAGCGCTGGAAGCCATTTTTATCAAGAATCCGCCGCTGCGTATGCCCATCAAGGCATCACTTGATGGAGGGCGCTTGCGTGCTGTGAGGTGAGGAGGGTTAACCAAGCTGGGGGGGCGCGTCGAGGAGGCCAGCTTTCGCTGGCTCGAGCCCTCACCACCTGTCGGCGAATCACCCGTCCTGTTCGCGATCAGGACGCTGCGTGGCGCACGCTTGGCCAGATAACGGCCTGGGCCACGACCACCGTTTCGCCATTGAAGGTGGCCGCGGGGAGCCTGAGAACCTGTTCAAGATCTCTTCGGGGATCGCGTTGGGGTGCAACCGGAGCCTCCAGTCGCCCGATTTCACTCCAACCCTCCGGGCAGTGACTTGCCGGGCGGTCTGCGGCGTTGCGGCGCTTGTGCAAGCCCAAGCTATCCACTGCGCACCGCGCCTTGCATCCCATCCCGGCAAGGCACTTGCGCGACCCCGAAAAGATCTTGAACAGGTTCTTACAGCACATAGCCCAGCGACAGCACCTCGCTCACCCGCCGGCAGAAGCCCGAGTCGTCGGGACCGGTGAGCAGGCGGTAGCGGGGCAGGTTGTCCGGTGGGGCCAAAGCCGGCTCGGCGGGTATCGATGGGGCAGGGGACGGCATGGGACGGGCGGGTGTGGGTGGAGTCCTCAGCGGCTGCTGCACTGTCTACTCAATATCGATGCAATGCAGCCCAAAACTGCCCGCCTTGCGGTCCGCAAAATAAGCCTCCAGCGTCTCCTTCACCGTGCGGAAGGCGATCTCGTCCCAAGGCACCTCGTCCTCGGTAAAGAGCCGGGCCTCGATGGTTTCGTGCCCGGGGTTGAACTGGTCGCTGAGCAGCGTGGCCCGGTAGAACAGGTGGACCTGGCCGACCCGCGCCACATTGAGCAGCGAAAACAGCGGGCCCATCTCGATCTGCGCGCCGGCTTCCTCGTCGGTTTCGCGCGCGGCGCCCTGGGCCGTGGTTTCGTCCAGTTCCATAAAGCCCGCGGGCAAGGTCCACTTGCCCCAGCGCGGCTCGATGTTGCGCTTGCACAGCAGCACGCGGCCGTCGGGCAACGCGGGCACGGTGCCGACGACGTTGAGCGGGTTCTCGTAGTGCACCGTGTGGCACGCCGGGCACACCGCGCGCAGTTTGGTGTCGCCATCGTCCGGCAGGCGGTAGACCACGGCAGTGCCACAGGTGCGGCAGTGTTTGATGGGGCTGCGGAAGGTCATGCGGGGTTGAATTTTTGGTCAAACAGGTTGCCAGCGCTTGTTCTATAAGCGCTGGCAGCTATGAAAAGCATAGTGTTGCGGCGCCACTGCCGCGGTAGGGCAGGCGCCCGCCGGGCCCTACACCACGTTCAGTCGCAGCGTGCCCAGGCCGTCCACGCCACCTTCCAGCGCGTCGCCGCGCACCACCGCGCCCACGCCCTCGGGCGTGCCGGTGTAGATCAGGTCGCCGGGCTGCAGCTCCCAGGCGGCGGACAGGTGTTCGATGGTTTCGGCAATGTTCCAGATCAGCTGGGCGACGGTGCTGCGCTGCCTGTCTGCGCCGTTCACTTGCAGCCAGATGCCGGCGCTGGCCACGTCGCCCGCTTGCGCGGCGGGGGTGATCGGGCCGATGGGCGCGCTGGCGTCAAAACCCTTGCCGATGCACCAGGGGCGGCCTTGTTTCTTCATGTCGTTTTGCAGATCGCGGCGCGTCATGTCGAGGCCCACTGCGTAGCCGTAGATGTGCGCCAGGGCATCCGCGGCGACGATGTTCTTGCCACCTTTGCCGATGGCGACCACGAGCTCGATCTCGTGGTGCAGGTTGGCGGTGAGGGTGGGGTAGGGCAGTTGGCCGGTTTCGCCGGCATTGACGACCACGATGGCGTCGGCTGGCTTCATGAAGAAGAAGGGCGGCTCGCGGCCGGTGAAGCCCATTTCCTTGGCGTGTTCTTCGTAGTTGCGGCCCACGCAGTAGATGCGGTGCACGGGAAAGCGGTCGCCGCTGCCCACCACGGGCACGCTGACCACCGGCGCGGGAGAAAACACGTAGCTCATGTCTGCCTTTCGCTTGTCTCGGGATGTGATGGAGAAGGGGGCCGATGGGATCTGCAGGCCGCGCTGCAGGCGCCCAGGCTGGAGCCTGGCAGTGTGCCATGGCTGAGGGCGCCGCGCTCTCTGAGGCTACACTCGCGCCCATGGCAAAGAGCTTCGATTTCCACAACACGCCAGGCCACCTGGTGCGCCGCGCCCACCAGCGGACCGTCGCGCTTTTCATGGAAGAGACGGCCGGTTTTGACGTGACGCCCGTGCAGTTCGCCATCCTGCACGAGCTGCTGGCCCAGCCGGGCGAAGACCAGGTCACCCTGGCGTCCCGCGTGGCTTTCGACGCGGCCACGTCGGGCTCGGTGATCGGGCGGCTCGAAAAACGCGGCTGGATTCGCCGCGAACCCGACACCCGCGACCGCCGCCGCAAGCTGCTGTGGATCACCCCCGAAGGCGAGGTCGCCGCCTTGCAGATGCGCGATGCCGCGCAGCGCGTGCAGGAGCGCCTGATGGCCCCGCTCAACGCGCAGGAACGCAGCGACCTCATGGCCATCCTCACCAAGGTGGTCTACAACCACCAGGACCCTGCCGGCGCCTCGGGCGCTTGAAACGGGCCTCCGGGCCGCACCGTTCGCGTCTTCAGGCGCCTGCCCGGTGGGCACCAAGGCTTGCCGACTCACTCACGGATTTCTTGCATGCAGCTCTATAACTACTTCCGATCGTCGGCCTCGTACCGCGTGCGCATCGCTCTGGCGATCAAGGGGCTCGGTTACGACTATGTGCCTGTGCATCTGGTGAAGGGCGAGCACCAGCAGCCCGCGTACACCCGCCTCGCGGCCGACGCCCTGGTGCCCACTCTGGTGACCGACGACGGTGTGGCTTTGGCCCAATCGATGGCAATCATCGAATACCTTGAAGAAACCCACCCCACGCCGGCGCTGCTACCGGCCGAGCCTTTGGCACGCGCCCGCGTCCGGGCCCTGGCGCAGATGGTGGCGTGCGAGATCCATCCCATCAACAACCTGCGCGTGCTCAAGTATTTGGTGCGTGAACTCAAGGTGGATGAAGACGCCAAGAACGCCTGGTACCACCACTGGGCGCGCAGCGGGCTCGAGGCCTTCGAGCGGCAACTGGCGCTGCTCGCCCAGGAACGCGCGGGCCAGGGCTTGCCGCCGTCGGTGCTGTGCTGGGGCGACACGCCCACGCTGGCCGATTGCTGCCTGGTGCCGCAGATCTTCAACGCCCAGCGGTTCAAGGTGAACCTGGACGGCCTGCCGCTGACCCTGGCCGCGCACGACGCCTGCCTGGCGCTGCCGGCCTTCCAGCAAGCCCAGCCCTCGGCCTGCCCGGACCACGAAACTTGACGTCCGCCGCACCTTTCAACCCTGACAACGTGCCAGCCGACTGGCTGGTGCCCGACTGGCCGTTGCCCGCGGGCGTGCATGCGCTGTGCAGCACGCGCGCTGGCGGCGTGAGCCTGCCGCCTTATGACAGCCTGAACCTGGGCACCCACGTGGGCGACGACCCCGCGGCCGTGCGCACCAACCGCCTGCGCCTGCAGGACCGCGTGCAGGCGGTGTCTGCCGGAACACGCCCGGTGTTCCTCCAGCAGGTGCATGGCGAAGGCGTGGCGCATCTGGACACTGACACGCCCGACGGCACCGAGGCCGATGCCTGCCTGGCTTCGTCCGCTGGCGTGGCTTGCACGATCATGGTGGCCGACTGCCTGCCGGTGTTGTTGGCCCACCGCTCGGGCGCCGTGGTGGCAGCGGCGCATGCGGGCTGGCGCGGGCTGGCAGGAACGGATGGGCAGGGGGTTTTGGAGTCGGTATTCAAGCGTTTTGAGGCCCTGGCGCTGGACAGTAAAGCGCATACAGCTATCAAATCAATAGCGCGGCCGCCAGAACCCGTGGCGACGGACACGCTGGCCTGGCTGGGCCCGTGCATCGGCCCTGCGGCCTTCGAGGTCGGGCAAGAGGTGCGCGCGGCGTTCTGCGATGTCTCGCCTGCGGCGCAAGCCTGCTTTATGCCCACCGGGGCGCCGGGCAAATACTTCTGCGATCTGGCAGGCCTGGCGCGCCTGCGGCTGCAGGCGCTCGGCATCACCGCCATCTACGGCAACGACAGCAGCGCGCGGTGGTGCACCGTGTCCAACGCGTCACGGTTCTTTTCGCACCGGCGCGACACCGGTGTGCTCGGGGGCAGCGGACGTTTCGCGACCTGCATCTGGCGCGACTGAAGCGGGCGCTTTGTCATCGTCTGCAGTGTCGCCCGCAGTGCTTTCATCTGGCGCTGGCTGCGCTGCCTTCGCGTGCTGCTCCGCGTCGTAGGCCGCTTGCTCAGCCACTTCGCGCGCCTTGATCGACCGCTTGCGCGACGGCGTGCCCAGGATGTACACAAGAATCCCCATCGGCAGCGCCCCATACAGCAGGAAGGTGATGACCGCACCCAGCACGGTGCCGGTGGAGCTGGTGGCTTCGGCCACAGCCATCATGAGAGTGACGTAGGTCCAGGCGATGACGATCAGGTACATTGGTTGCGGGGTTTGAACAAGTGGTCGGTGCCAGCACGGGGCGAACCCGTTGCCTTGCACAGCGCGGTGGGCAACAATCTCAGCGAAAGCCCAGCCGCTGCGAACGACCACACCATCGAGGAAAGAGCATGAATTCTGAATCACCGTGGGCCGAGAGCGCCCAGCAGTTCCAGCAGATTTTCGGGCAAAGCTGGTCACAGGCGCTGCAGTCGTTCCAAAAGATGGACCTGGGCGCACCCGCACAGTCCTCCCCAGCGCTTAAATTCTCGCCCACCAAGCTGCAGGCATTGCAGCAGCAGTACCTCAAGGAGGCACAAGACCTCTGGGCCCAGGGCCTGCAGGGCGCACCCGAGGTCAAGGACAAACGCTTCTCGGGCGAAGGCTGGGCGAGCAACCCAGTGGCCGCATTTTCTGCCGCGGCGTATCTGCTCAACGCGCGCACCCTGATGGGCCTGGCGGACGCGGTGGAGTCGGATGAAAAAACCAAGGCCCGCATCCGTTTTGGCGTAGAGCAATGGATGGCGGCCATGGCGCCCAGCAACTTCCTGGCCTTTAACGCCGAAGCGCAAAAGAAAGCCATCGAGACCAAGGGCGAAAGCATTGCCAAGGGCATGCAGAACCTGCTGCACGACATCACGCAGGGCCATGTGTCGATGACCGACGAGAGCCTGTTCGAAGTGGGGCGCAACGTGGCCACGACCGAGGGCGCCGTGGTGTTCGAGAACGAGCTGTTCCAGTTGCTCGAATACAAGCCGCTCACCGCCAAGGTGTACGAGCGCCCCTTCCTGCTGGTGCCGCCGTGCATCAACAAGTTCTACATCCTCGATCTGCAGCCCGAGAACTCGCTGATTCGTTATGCCGTGGAGCAGGGCCACCGCACCTTTGTGGTGAGCTGGCGCAACCCCGACAACACCCTGGCCGACAAGACCTGGGACGACTATGTCGAAGACGGGGCTATGGCCGCGATCGAGGTGGCGCAGAACATCACCGGTGCCGAGCAGATCAATGCCCTGGGCTTTTGCGTGGGTGGCACCATCCTGAGCAACGCGCTGGCCGTGCTCGCCGCGCGTGGCGAAGAGCCGGTGGCCAGCGCCACCTTCCTCACCACGCTGATCGATTTCAGTGACACCGGCATCCTGGACGTGTTCATCGACGAGCCTTTTGTGAAGTACCGCGAGATGCAGTTGGGGAAGGGCGGGCTCATGAAAGGGCAGGACCTGGCCTCGACCTTCAGCTTCTTGCGTCCCAATGACCTGGTCTGGAACTACGTGGTGGGCAACTACCTCAAGGGCGAGACGCCACCGCCGTTCGACCTGCTGTACTGGAACAGCGACAGCACCAACCTGCCGGGGCCGTTCTACGCGTGGTACCTGCGCAATTTCTATCTGGAAAACAGCCTGGTCCAGCCCGGCAAGCTCACCGTGTGTGGCGAAAAGATGGACCTCGGGGCGCTCGACTTGCCGGTGTACATCTACGGTTCGCGTGAGGACCACATCGTGCCGATCAATGCCGCCTATGCCTCCACCCAGGTGCTGCCTGGCAAGAAGCGGTTTGTGATGGGCGCCTCGGGCCACATCGCGGGCGTCATCAACCCGCCGGCCAAAGGCAAACGCAGCCACTGGATCCGTGCCGACGGCAAACTGCCCGCCACGCTGGACCAATGGCTCGGCGGCGCCACCGAACACCCCGGCAGCTGGTGGACCGACTGGTCGGGTTGGCTCAAGGGCCACGCCGGCAAGCAGATTGCGGCACCCAAGGCCTATGGCAAAGGCAGCAAATTCAAGGCCCTCGAGCCGGCGCCGGGCAGCTATGTCAAGCAAAAGGCTTGAGATGAGACAGGCTCTGGGTCGGCGCCAGCGTTATCCGTCGCAAGGGAACTGCGCCTGGGCCGACGGGCCGCACCTGTCCCAGGCCCGTTTCATGGCGCTGTCCACGGATACGCAAAAGCACTGACCTTCAGCGCTGTCAAAATCACTGAGCAATCATCTCCAACCACAAGGACATTCCATGGAAGACATCGTCATCGTTTCGGCCGCCCGCACTGCTGTGGGCAAGTTTGGTGGCGCGCTGGCCAAGACACCCGCGACCGAACTGGGCGCCATCGTGATCCGTGAAGCCATTGCGCGCGCGGGTCTGTCGTCCGACCAGGTCGGCGAAGTCATCATGGGCCAGGTGCTGACCGCGGGCGTGGGCCAGAACCCCGCGCGCCAGGCCTCCATCAAGGCTGGCGTGGCCAAGGAGACCCCGGCGCTCACCATCAATGCCGTGTGCGGCTCCGGCCTCAAGGCCGTGATGCTGGCCGCCCAGGCCGTGGCCTGGGGCGACAGCGAAATCGTGGTCGCCGGCGGGCAAGAAAGCATGAGCCTGTCTCCACACGTGCTCAACGGCTCGCGCGACGGCCAGCGCATGGGCGACTGGAAGATGGTTGACACCATGATCGTGGACGGCCTGTGGGACGTGTACAACCAGTACCACATGGGCATCACGGCCGAGAACGTTGCCAAGCAGTACGGCATCACCCGCGACATGCAGGATGCCCTGGCCCTTGCCAGCCAGCAAAAGGCCGCTGCCGCGCAGGACGCCGGCAAGTTCGCCGATGAAATCGTGGGCGTGAGCCTGGCGCAAAAGAAGGGCGATCCCATCCTCTTCAACGCCGACGAATACCTCAACCGCAAGACCAACGCCGAGGCGCTGGCAGGCCTGCGCCCCGCCTTCGACAAAGCCGGCAGCGTGACGGCCGGCAATGCCTCGGGCCTGAACGACGGCGCTGCGGCCGTGGTCGTGATGAGTGCCAAGAAGGCAGCGGCCCTGGGCCTCAAGCCACTGGCCCGCATCGCAGCCTTTGGCACCACCGGCCTCGACCCCGCCACCATGGGCATGGGCCCCGTATCCGCTACCCGCAAGGCGCTCGAGCGTGCAGGCTGGAACGCTGCCGACGTGGACCTGTTCGAACTGAATGAAGCCTTTGCCGCGCAGGCTTGCGCCGTGAACAAGGAACTGGGGATCGATCCTTCCAAGGTCAATGTGAACGGCGGCGCCATTGCCATCGGCCACCCCATCGGCGCATCCGGCTGCCGCATCCTGGTGACGCTGCTGCACGAAATGCAGCGCCGCGACGCGAAGAAAGGCATCGCCGCACTGTGCATTGGCGGTGGCATGGGCGTTTCGCTCGCGCTGGAGCGCTGAGAGCGCCGGGTAACTTGCAAGGGACGGGCCCCGGACTTGTTCCCGCGGTCCGTCAGTGCCAAGGCCCGTGCGCCTGCGGTCTTCGCGCAGTGTGTACGGGCCTTTTCTTCTCCCATGCCTTTTTGCAACATGGATCGAGAGTCCCTGCAAATCAGAGATACCGTGCTTTGACGATGACCGAGACGATCTTTGCCCAACCCTTTGAGCCCGTCGGCTGCCAGTCGTGCCGCGACAAGACGCAGCTCCCTTTCGAGTTCACGATGGCCTTTCAACCCATCATGGACCTGGAACGGGACCGCCCGTTTGCCTACGAGGCGCTGGTCCGCGGTATCAACGGAGAGCCAGCGGGCACCGTACTTTCGTGGGTGGACGACGCCAACCGCTACCGTTTTGACCAGGCATGCCGGGTGAAAGCCATCGAACTCGCGTCGCGCCTGGGTTTGGCAGCACTGCCCGAATGCCGGTTGAGCATCAACTTTCTGCCCAACGCGGTGTACCGCGCGGAGACCTGCATCCGCGCCACGATGGAGGCTGCTCAAGAGTTTGACTTCCCTCACAACCGCATCATGTTCGAGGTGACAGAGGGCGAGCAATTGCGCAATGGCGCGCACCTGAAATCGATTTTCAACGAGTACCGCCGCCAAGGATTGATCACTGCCATCGACGACTTTGGCGCCGGCTACGCCGGTCTCAACATGCTGGCGCAATTCCAGCCGCATGTTCTCAAGATCGACATGGAACTGATTCGCAACCTGAACGACGACCCTGTGCGCCAAGCCATCGTTGCGGGCATTGCGCTGGTGTGCCAGAAGTTGTCGATCGACATCGTCGCGGAGGGTGTGGAGACGTCGGCGGAATCGGCGTATCTGCGATCCATGGGAATCCAGTATCAGCAGGGCTATCTGTTCGCCAAGCCGGGGTGGGAGACGCTGCCGCTGGCGCGATGACTTAAGCAAGCCCCTACGAAATCACTGCGCCGCGTGCACCTGCGCTTGATCGGTCTGCGGCATCGCAAACGATTGAAGTAACTACAGCGTGTGCTGGTCCTGCACGATCCTTTCCGAAACGCACATCTCTCGCGAATTCGATCGGTGCGGGCGCCCCCCAGGGCCGTGGTTCCCGCTCACTTTGAACTCGGACGGTTCGTACATCCCGTGACAATTGCCTGGCGTGGAAAGATCCGCGGCTCGAATTTTTCGTCGAACGTGCACCAAAAACGTGACTGGGCTGCACGTGTTTCCTTAGCGGGCTCAAAGCTCCCACAAAAAGACCATCGGTTCAGTGTTTACCTTCACGGATGCGTCCCATTTCTTGGGTAGAGTGGCTGCTGAGCAGTTCAATCACCAACGAAAAAGGAGAGTTTGATGAGCCAAAAAATTGCATACGTCACCGGGGGCATGGGTGGCATCGGGACTGCCATCTGCCAGCGCCTGCACAAGGACGGCTTCAAGGTCATTGCAGGGTGCGGCCCCACCCGCGACCACGCCAAATGGCTGGCCGAGCAAAAGGCCCTGGGTTACAGCTTCTACGCCTCGGTTGGCAACGTCGGTGACTGGGACTCCACGGTGGAGGCATTCGGCAAAACCAAGGCCGAGCACGGCACCATCGATGTGTTGGTGAACAACGCCGGCATCACCCGCGACCGCATGTTCCTCAAAATGTCGCGCGAAGACTGGGATGCGGTCATCGAAACCAACCTCAACAGCATGTTCAACGTCACCAAGCAGGTGGTGGCGGACATGGTGGAAAAGGGCTGGGGCCGCATCGTCAACATCAGCTCGGTGAACGGCGAAAAGGGCCAGGCCGGCCAGACCAACTACTCGGCTGCCAAGGCCGGCATGCACGGCTTCTCGATGGCGTTGGCCCAGGAGCTGGCGACGAAGGGTGTGACGGTCAACACCGTGAGCCCCGGCTACATCGGCACCGACATGGTCAAGGCCATCCGGCCCGACGTGCTTGAAAAGATTGTTGCCACGGTGCCCGTGAAGCGCTTGGGCGAGCCGAGCGAGATCGCCTCGATCATCGCGTGGCTGGCCTCGGATGAGGGCGGCTACGCGACCGGCGCCGACTTCTCGGTCAACGGCGGGCTGCACATGGGCTGATTTCGCCCTGGTGCCAGAAAAACAAAAACCCCGCGAAGCGGGGTTTTTTGTTGGGTAATTGAATCAGCAGACTGACTACAAGGGACTTTCGGAAGCTCAGCGCCTGAAGTCAGTGTGCGCGGCTGCGGTTGGAGTGGTTCGCGGAAACCACCGGAAGCTGCTCCCTACAGGGGTCGTCTGACTAGAGCGAACGACCATGGAAACGCTTTAGAAACGGGCCGGAGCGCGCTTGCGGTCGCGTTCGTCTTCGGGCCAGGCGGACAAGATTGCGGTGGTATTCATACTGGAAAACTCCTGTGATGTACCAACAACGCGTTCGATTCAGGTTGCGTTGACAGCGTTTCACAAAAAAATGCAACCGGAATGGCCCCGCCGCTTACAATCCCTATTGCTATCCTATTTATAGCGTACAACCCTAGTGTGGCAAGCGGAGAGCCGCTAAAGAGTCATCTAAAATTTACAGGGTTTTACATTCTCAGCTTGCCATGGCGCCCTGGATTTCTTCGATCGCTGAAGAAATTTCGAGCCAGCGCTCTTCCAATCGGGCTGTTTCGTCACTGCCCGCTTTCAGCCGTTTCCCGCAGTCTGCGATTTCGGCGGCAGGCAAAGGCTGGGTCAATTTTTGCTCCAGGGCGGCCCGCTCAGCGGTCAACGCGGCGAGGCGTTTATCGATTTGTTCCAGCTCTTTTTTGAGGGGCTTGGATTTTTCCGCCTGCTGCTGGCGGACCTGCGCATCCAGCTTTCGCTGCTCCCGCCCGTCCTTCGAAGACGAAGGGGCAGGGGGCGATGCGACTGCAACCGCGACAGGTGGCGGCGAAACGGGCACCGCTGACACCGCCGTCGCTACTGGGCCATCGGAGGCGGGGCGCGCCTGGTCGGCCAAACGTGCCTCCTCCCGCAGGCGCTTCGATTCGTCGAGCAGATAGCGCTGGTAGTCGTCCAGATCGCCATCAAAGGGGCCCACAGCGCCTCGGCCCACCATCCAGAAGTCCTCGCAGACCGAGCGCAGCAGCGAGCGGTCGTGGCTGACCAGCATGACGGTGCCGTCGAAGTCGTTGAGCGCCATGGCCAACGCCTCGCGTGTGGCCAGATCCAAGTGGTTGGTAGGCTCGTCGAGCAACAGCAGGTTGGGGCGCTGCCAGACGATCATGGCCAGCACCAGACGCGCCTTTTCGCCACCACTCATGGTGCCCACGGCTTGCTTGACCATGTCTCCCGTGAAATTGAACGTACCCAGATAGCTGCGCAAATCCTGCTCGCGGCTCGGCTGCTTAATGTCGGGGCCCAACTCCTTGGCCAGGCGGATCATGTGCTCCAGCGGATTTTCTGCGGGGCGCAGCACGTCGAGTTCCTGCTGGGCAAAGTAGCCGATATTCAGGCCCTTGCCCTCGGTCACGCTGCCGCCCAGGGCTTTCATGGTGCGCGCAATAGTCTTGACCAGGGTCGACTTGCCCTGGCCGTTGGCGCCCAGAATGCCGATGCGTTGGCCCGCCAGTACCGAGCGGTTGACGTTCGAGAGAATGGTGGTCGGAACGCCGTCCTCGTCCACATAGCCGAACGAGGCGTCGCTGATGGCCAGCATCGGGTTGGGCAGGTTGGCCGGTTCCTTGAACTCAAACGTGAAGTCCGCTTCCGCGAGCACCGGTCCAATCTTTTCCATGCGTTCGAGCTGCTTGACCCGGCTTTGCGCCTGCTTGGCTTTGCTGGCCTTGGCCTTGAAGCGGTCGATGAACTTCTGCAGGTGGGCCATCTTCTCCTGCTGCTTGGAGAAGCTGGCCTGTTGCAACTCGAGCTGCTGGGCGCGCAATTCCTCGAACTTGCTGTAGTTGCCGCCATAGCGGTTCAGCTCGCCCTGCTGAATTTGCAGGGTGACATTGGTGATGGCATCCAGAAACTCGCGGTCATGGCTGATCACGATCATGGTGCCTGCGTAGCGCTTGAGCCAGGCTTCGAGCCAGACCAAGGCATCCAAGTCCAAGTGGTTGGTGGGTTCATCCAGCAGTAGTAGGTCGCTAGGGCACATCAGCGCGCGTGCCAACTGCAGGCGCATGCGCCAGCCGCCTGAAAAGCTGTTGACCGGCTGGTCCAGCTCGCTGACCCGAAAGCCCAGGCCCAGGATCAGCGCCTGTGCGCGTGCGACCGCATCGTGCGCCCCGGCATCGTGCAGGTCCGAATAGGCGTGGGCAATAGCCATGCCGTCGTCGCTGGCCTCGGCCTCTACCAATTGGCGTTGCACCTCGGCCAGGCGCGTATCGCCCTCCAGTACAAACTCGGTGGCTGGCTGGTCGGTCTCGGGCATGTTCTGCGCAACCTCGGCCATGCGCCAGCTGGTGGGGATGTAGAAATCGCCCCCGTCTTCGTGCAGCTTGCCGCTCAAGAGCGCAAACAGACTGGACTTGCCGGCGCCATTGCGGCCCACGAGACCGACACTTTCGCCCGGGTTGATGGTGGCGGAAACGCTGCCAAGCACGACTTTGGCGCCGCGTCGCAGGGTGACGTTTTTAAGGGTGATCATCCGGAGCTCAGAAAAAAGCGCACCCGCGCAGGGCGGGTGGCGTGAAAAATCAAGGAGCGAAAGGCCTTTTGCCAACGGACAAACCGCTGCCAAAGACGTGGCGCGCAACCCTCTATTGTGCCGTGAGGCGGGGTTGGGCGATCAAAGCCTGCCGAGTCACCAGCAAAACCTGGTCTTCCCCAGCGCTGGTGTCGAGCCAAAAAACGGGCAATTGGGGGAAGGCCGCTTCGAAGTTTGCACGCTCATTGCCGATCTCCAGCACGATCACCGCGTCTTCGCTCATGCAAGCGGGCGCAGCAGCAAACAGCTGGCGGACGAAATCCATGCCGTCACTACCACCCGCCAGTGCGAGTTCTGGTTCTGCACGGTATTCAGCGGGCAAAGCTGCCATGCTGGCTGCGTTCACGTAGGGTGGATTGCACAGGACCAGGTCCCACGGACCGGACAGGGCCGCCAAGCCGTCCGACAGTTGCAGGGTGATGCGGTCTTGCAGGCCATGCTTGTCGACGTTAATGCGCGCGACGGCCAGGGCATCGGGCGAGATGTCCGCTCCCGTCACTACCACCTCGGGCCAGGCCATGGCAGCCAGCACGGCCAGGCTGCCGTTGCCGGTGCACAGGTCGAGCACCCGGCGGGTGTTCTCGCTCAAAAATTCGTCCACGCTGCCATCGGCCAGCAACTCTGCAATGAAGCTGCGCGGCACGATGGCGCGTTCGTCCACATAGAAGGGTATGCCTTGCAGCCAGGCCTCTTGCGTGAGGTAGGCGGCTGGTTTGCGTGTGGTGATGCGCTCGCTCAGCAGTTCCTCTACCTCGTCACGCTGCTCTCCGGTGACGGGCATGCCTTCGACGCTGTCCAGATCATCGAGCGGCAGTCCCAGCTGCCAGAGCACCAGCCACGCGGCTTCATCGAAAGCGTTGGTGGTGCCGTGACCGAAAGCAACCCCCGCTGCGGTCAAGCGCGCGGCGACGGAGTCGATGAGCTCCTGTACGGTCGTCATGCAGTGGCCCTCGCCGCAGCATCCAGGTTTTCCAACGTGCGGCGGTAAATGTTCTTGAGCGGCTCAATATCGGCCACGACGATGTGCTCGTCGATCTTGTGGATGCTCGCGTTGGGCGGGCCCAGCTCGATGACCTGAGGACAGACCTGCGCAATGAAGCGGCCGTCGCTGGTGCCGCCGGTAGTCGACAGCTCAGTAGTGAGACCGGTTTCTGCAGTGATGGCTTGCTGCACAGCGCTGACGAGCTCACCGGGTGTGGTGAGGAAGGGCTGACCACCCAGCGTCCAGCGAAGGTCGTATTCCAGGCCGTGGCGGTCGAGCATGGCATGCACGCGCTGCTTGAGGCTCTCGGCGGTGGATTCGGTGGAGAAGCGGAAGTTGAAATCCACCACGACCTCGCCAGGAATCACGTTGGTGGCGCCGGTGCCACCGTGCATGTTGCTGATTTGCCAGCTGGTAGGCGGAAAGAAGGCGTTGCCCTGGTCCCACACGGTTGATGCCAGCTCGGCCAGCGCAGGCAGCGCCTGGTGGATGGGGTTGCGCGCAAGTTGTGGGTAGGCAATGTGGCCCTGGATTCCGCGCACGGTGAGCTTGCCACTGAGCGTGCCGCGCCGGCCGTTCTTGATCATGTCGCCCGTGCGCTCGACCGAGGTGGGTTCGCCCACGATGCAGTAGTGCAACGTCTCGCCGCGCGCCGTGAGCTGCTCCACCACCACTTTGGTCCCGTCGACCGAAGGGCCTTCCTCGTCGCTGGTGAGCAGAAACGCCAGCTGGATCAGCGGCTCAGGCGTCGCCGCCAGAAACTCTTCAACCGCCACCACGAAGGCAGCAATCGAGGTCTTCATGTCGCTGGCACCCCGGCCAAAAAGCTTGCCATCCCGGTGCGTGGGTACGAAGGGGTCGCTGGTCCACTGCGCGAGCGGCCCGGTGGGCACCACATCCGTGTGACCTGCAAATACTATGGTTTTGATAGCTTTCTGCGCTTGCGTATCAAGCGCTAGAGGCCTTTTTGCCCATAAATTGCTGACGCGGAAGTCGGCCGGGCCGCTGTCCAGCCGCTCGCACACAAAGCCAAGGGGGGCCAACCGGGCCGCCAGCACATCCAGGCAACCCGCGTCCTCGGGGGTGATGGAGGGCAGGGAGATAAGCTGTTCGGCCAGGTGCAGGGTGCGGGACATGGAGGCAAGTGAGTTAGGACTCGGTGATTGTTTCAAGGCGCTGTCGCACTACTGACGCAGCCCAAGCGCGGGACGCCAAGCAAGGGCCGCCCCGCAGCGAGGGCGTCGTCCTCCTGAGGGCAAGGCGCCGGTGGCGACTCAGGGGGGGCACTCAAGCCGCCGGCTTGACGTCCAGCACGATTTCGGTGAACGAGGGCTGGTCGTCGGGGGTGTCCCGTGCTTCTTTTTGGGCCTTGGCGGCGTTGGCGGCCAAAGAGAAGTCATTTTGCAGGCGCCACATGAGGTTGGTGGGCGAATCGGCGTACGCCAGGCCTTCCTTGCGGTCGATCTTGGACTCCATGATGAGGTGGGCCAGGGCTTCCTCGAAGGTCTGCGAGCCTTCGGCCATGGACTTTTCCATAGCTTCCTTCACACCGCCGAAGTCGCCTTTTTCGATGAGCTCAGACACCAGCTTGGAGTTGAGCATCACTTCCACCGCCGGCACGCGCCCGCCATCTGATTTGCGCACCAGGCGCTGCGACACCACGGCCTTGAGCGCCGATGCCAAGTCGCCGAGCATGGTGGGCCGCACTTCCACAGGGTAGAACGACAGAATCCGGTTGAGCGCGTGGTAGCTGTTGTTGCCGTGCAGCGTTGCCAGGCACAGGTGGCCCGACTGCGCATAGGCAATGGCCGCCGACATGGTTTCCCGGTCGCGGATTTCGCCGATCAGGATCACGTCGGGAGCCTGGCGCAGGGCGTTCTTCAGCGCGGTCTGCAAAGACTGGGTGTCGCTGCCAATCTCGCGCTGGTTGACGATGGATTTCTTGTTTTTGAACTGGTATTCGACCGGGTCCTCAATGGTGAGGATGTGGCCGGTCAACACTTCATTGCGGGTGTCGATCATGGACGCGAGCGTGGTGCTCTTGCCTGAGCCCGTGGCCCCAACGACGAGGATGAGCCCGCGCTTTTCCATGATCAGATCGCGCAGCACGGGCGGCAGGCCCAGCGAGTCGAACTCAGGAATGTGCTGCGAGATGAAGCGGATCACTACCGCGTAGCTGCCGCGCTGGCGCATGGCGCTGACGCGGAACCGACCCACTCCGCTGAGCGGCACGCCCATGTTGAGCTCGCCGGTTTCTTCCAGCTCTTCGATGCGGTCCGGGGGGACCACTTCGGAGAGCAGGTTGCGTGGCGCGTCCGCCGGCAGGATTTGATTGTTGATCGGCACGCACTCGCCATTGATCTTGATCAACGCCGGCGCATTGGCCGACAGGTAGACGTCGGAGGCCTTTTTCTCGGCCATCAGCCGAAGAATCCGTTCCATTGTGCTCATGGGGTGTCCCTCAAGTTGTCGTCTTCGTCGGCGGCCGCGTGGGTCGCGCCTGGCGTGTGCGTTGCTGGCTTACCTGTGCTCAGTCGCGCAGCAGGTCGTTGATGCTGGTCTTGGAGCGCGTCTGTGCGTCCACCTGCTTGACGATGATGGCAGCGTACATGCTGTAGGGCGTGCCGTTGGCGGCCGTCTTGGGCAGATTGCCGCTGACCACCACAGAGCCTGTGGGCACACGACCGTAGCTGATCTCGCCCGTGGCGCGGTTGAAAATCGGAGTGCTCTGGCCCAGGTACACGCCCATGCCCAGCACCGAATGCTCTTCGACGACCACGCCTTCGACGACCTCGGAGCGGGCGCCAATGAAGCAGTTGTCTTCAATGATGGTGGGGCCGGCCTGCAGGGGCTCCAGCACGCCACCAATGCCCACGCCGCCCGACAGATGCACGTTGGAGCCGATTTGCGCGCACGAGCCCACGGTGGCCCAGGTGTCGACCATGGTGCCTTCGCCCACGTAAGCGCCGATGTTGACGTACGAGGGCATCAAGATTGCGCCCTTGGCGATGAAACTGCCGCGGCGGGCCACGGCGGGCGGCACCACGCGCACGCCGGTGGCTTTCATCTCTTCTTCGGACAGGTGCGCAAACTTGGTCTGCACCTTGTCATAAAAGCCCAGGTCTCCGGCTTTCACAAGCTCGTTGTCCTTCAGGCGGAACGACAGCAACACGGCTTTTTTGATCCACTGGTGCACCGTCCACTGGCCCACGCCCTGGCGCGTGGCCACGCGCAGCGTGCCGTTGTTCAGCTCGGCGATCACATGCTCGACAGCGTCCTGGATCTCTTTGGGGGCAGCGGCGGGCGAAAGGCTGGCGCGGTTTTCCCAGGCGTTGTCGATGATGGTTTGCAGTTGTTGGGTCATGTGGTTGTCTGTCAGGCAGTACGGGATTGGATGAATTGCACGATGCGCAGAGCAGCTTCCACGCATTCTTCGGTTTCGGCCACCAGGGCCATGCGCACGCGCTGGGCGCCGGGGTTGCTGCCTTGGGCCTCGCGGGCCAGGTAGCTGCCGGGGAGCACGGTGACATTGTATTGAGCCAGAAGCGCTCGGGCGAATTCGGCGTCGGTCATGGCCAGCGCATCGGGGACCTTGGCCCACAGGTAGAAACCGGCATCGGGCAGCGCCACGTCCATCACAGCGGCCAGCAACGGTGTGACCTCAGCAAACTTGGTGCGGTAGAGCGCGCGGTTTTCAACGACATGCTGCTCGTCGCCCCAGGCCGCGATGCTGGCAGCCTGCACGATAGGGCTCATGGCGCTGCCGTGGTACGTGCGGTAGAGCAAAAACGCCTTGATCAGCGCCGCGTCGCCAGCCACGAAACCGCTGCGCAAGCCCGGCACGTTGCTGCGCTTGGACAGGCTGGTGAAGGAGATCAGGTTCTTGAAATCATGTCGGCCCAGCTGCTCTGCGGCTTGCAGGCCACCGAGCGGTGGTTCGTCTCGGAAGTAGATCTCGCTGTAGCACTCGTCAGAGGCGATCACGAAGCCGTATCGGTCGCTCAGTTCGAACAGCTTTTGCCATTCGCTGATCGGCATGACCGCGCCCGTAGGGTTGCCGGGTGAGCATACAAATAGCAGCTGGGTGCGCTCCCACACGGCTTCAGGCACGGTATCCCAGTTGACGGCGAAGTTGCGGCCCGGGTCGCTGGGCGCGTAGCAAGGCTGGGCGCCGGCGAGCAGTGCCGCGCCTTCGTAGATTTGATAAAACGGGTTGGGGCAGACGACCAGGGTCTCGCCCTTGGAGGGGTCGACAATGGTTTGCGCAAACGCGAACAGTGCCTCGCGCGAACCGTTGACGGGCAACACCTGGGTGGCCGGGTCCATCTTGAGTGCGTAGCGTTTTTGCAGCCATCCGGTGAAGGCTTCGCGCAGTTTCAGATCGCCGGCCGTGGCCGGGTAGCTGGCCAGCCCATGGAGGTTTCCGCTGAGTGCGTCCCTGATGAACTGCGGTGTAGGATGGCGCGGCTCTCCCATGCCAAGGCTGATGGGGGAGTAGGCGGTGGGTGGTGTCACCCCCGTAAAGAGCTGTCGCAGCCGCTCGAAAGGGTAGGGCTGCAGATGGGAAAGCAGGGGATTCATGGGGCGCCATTATGGGCGATGGCCCCGGGCGCTTCGGTGCCATAGCTGAGGAACACTTCGGCGATGCACCGTGTTCAAGGCTGTCAATCCGCCGTAAGTGGCCGCCCCTAGGATTCGCGCCATTGCCAGAACGAAAACAGGAGACACGATGTCAGGATTCCTACCGCTGCGCCCAGGACTTTGGTGGATGCGCAGGTGGCATCTGCCTGGCAAACTGGTCTCGCTCAGCGTGTTGGTGGCGGCCGCTCTGGCTACCGCAGCGTGGGGAGCACCATGGTGGGCGATTGCGCTGGCGGCCGTGATCGTGGCGTACGCCGTGTTGGCGCTTTTCATCAGTCTCTCTACAGACCTTGCGGGGCTGGCGCGCACCATAGAGTTAACGCAGGGCGGTGATCTGCGCGCGCAAGCCCGTGGCAACTATGGCCAGGATGAAGTCGCAGAGATGGCGAAGGCGCTGGACCGCATGGTGATCACGCTGTCGTCGATGGTGGCCGACATCCGCAGCAACGCAGCGCTGGTCGCGCATGCAGGGCAAAGCCTGGCCCAGGGCAATCGCTCGCTGGCCGACCGTACCGAGCAGCAAGCCGCCAACCTCGAGCAGACCGCGGCAAGCGTCGAGCAGCTCTCGTCCGCTGTCCAGAACAATGCCCAGACAGCCCAAAGCGCCGACGCGCGCGCCGCCCAGGTGCGCACCGCTGCCGACGCCGGCGCGCAGGCCATGGGGCGCGCGGTGCAGTCGGTCGAGGCCATTCAGCAAGGTGCACGGCGGATGACCGAAATCATCGGCGTGATCGACAGCATTGCCTTTCAGACCAACATCCTGGCGCTGAATGCCGCGGTGGAGGCCGCGCGGGCCGGCGAGCAAGGCCGTGGCTTTGCCGTGGTGGCCGCTGAGGTGCGCACGCTGGCCAAGCGCTCGAGTGACGCAGCGCGCGAAATCCGCGAGCTGATCGGCGCGTCGGTCAGCCAGGTGGAGGCGAGTGCGGGCTTGATCCGCTCCGCGGGCGAAGGCATCTCTGACATGGCCGGCGGCATCCGCAGCGTGGCGGCCAGCATGTCCGAAATTTCTGGCTCCAGCGCCGAACAAAGCACCGGCCTGCGCGAGGTCAGCGCTGCCGTTCAGCAACTAGACCAGATCACCCAGCACAACGCACAGATGGTGGGCCATGCGGTGCAGCAGGCCGAAGCCCTGGAAAGCCGGGCATCTACCCTGTCGCGGGCAGTGTCTGCCTTCAGACTGCAACAGGGCACGGCGGACGAAGCGGTGGCCCTGGTCAACCGTGCCGTGGCGCTGCACAAAAGCACCTCGCGCGATCAGTTCTTGCGCAGCATCACCGATAAAAGCCAGCCCTACCACGACCGGGACATGTACGTGTTTGTGCTGAACACCGCTGGCACCTACCTGGCTTTTGGCGGCAACGCGGCCAAGGTGGGCACCCGAGTCCAAGACATCCCAGGCATCGCGGGTGACCGGCTCGTGAGCGACATCGCCGCCCAGGCCGACCATGCGCCCGGATGGGTGGAATACGACATCACCAACCCCGCGACGGGCGCGGTGCAGACCAAGATGTCTTACGTGAGCCGCGTGGGCGATGAATATGTGGGCTGTGGGGTGTACAAGACCCTGGCTGCGCGCTGAGATCCGGGCTGCCGGGCTCGGGTGTGTCCTAAGCTAGGTCGCCGGAGACTGCTTACCGAGGCGCCTGAGCACGCCGCTGACGGGCCCGCTCCATTGCCGCAGCGATGGCGGCTTGGCGCAACACCTGCGCTTTTTCGGCTTCTCCGCCATTGACGGAATTTGCGCTGTCGCACTGGTGCCCTTCTGCGGGCGCTGCGGCACTGGCCGTTGCGACGTCTTCGTCTTCGTCGGCTTCCAGTGGCACGCGCGTACGGTGCCCCTGGTAGCGCTGCTGCGCCTGCAGTGCCATGGGCGCAGACCACGCGGCCCAGCCGGTGGCGGTGCCGCTCACGTTTTCGAGTTGGATGCAGTCCACCGGGCAGGCGGGGACGCACAGTTTGCAGCCCGTGCAGTACGGCTCGATGACTGTGTGCATCTTCTTGTTCGAGCCAACGATGGCGTCGGTCGGACAGGCCTTGATGCACAGCGTGCAGCCGATGCACCAGGATTCGTCAATGAAAGCGACCGCCCTCGGCGCCTCCTCGCCGTGCTCGGCGCTCAGCGGCAGCGCCGGCTGGCCTGTGATGGCGGACAGGCGGGCAATGCCCTCTGCGCCGCCGGGGGGGCATTGGTTGATGGCGGCCAAGCCACCCGCAATGGCCTGCGCGTAAGCGGCGCAGTCTGGATAGCCGCAGCGGGTGCACTGCGTCTGGGGCAAGGCCGCGTCAATCCGCGCCGCAAGCGTGGACAGGGCTGCGGGCGAGAGAGCAGTCGTCTGTGGGACGCTCAAGCCTTGCGCGCCGTGCCGCGGCGGGTGCGGGGCGTCGCCGATGCGGTGACGGTGACAGCAGCCGTCTTGCCCTTGGCCGCAGGTGCCTCGGCCGCTTCAGCCGAGGCGGCTGCACCAGCGGGCTTGCCGCGACCCGTTACGGCTGGCTTGACCCAGCGTGTGGCCACTGCCGGCGCACTCGGCGTCTTTACCGCAGGCTTGGCAACGACCTTGGGGGCCGGGGCCTTTTTGGGCACCGCCACCTTGGCTGCGACTTGGCGGGGTGGGTTGTCGTCCGGCGTCTCGATCACGGCCGGGACGGCGTTCTTTTGCGGCTTTTCGTGCTCATGGATGAAGGCACGCACCTGGGGGTACACCACATCGCGCCAGCGGCGGCCGCTGAAGATGCCGTAGTGGCCGGCCCCCTTGGCCTCCAGGTGGCGTTGCTCTTTGCGAACGATGCCGCTGCACAGGTCGTGCGCGGCTTCGGTCTGGCCCGAGCCGGAGATGTCGTCGAGCTCACCCTCTACCGTGAACAGGGCGGTGGCGGTGATGTCCTGGGGGCGTACACGCTCGATCTTGCCGTCAGGCGAACGCACGTCCCAGGTGCCGTGGACCAGCTTGTATTCCTGGAACACCGTCTCGATGGTTTCGAGATAGTAGTCGGCATCCATGTCGAGCACGGCGTTGTACTCGTCGTAGAACTTGCGGTGGGCTTCGGCGCTGGTGTCGTCCCCTTTGATCAAGTCCTTGAAGTAGTCGTAGTGGCTGGACGCGTGGCGATCAGGGTTCATCGCCACGAAGCCGGTGTACTGCAGAAAGCCGGGGTAGACGCGGCGGCCGGCCCCTGGGAAGTTGTCCGGCACGCGGTAGATCACGTTGTTCTCGAACCATTCGTAGCTGCGGTTCGTCGCCAGATTGTTCACTGATGTGGGCGACTTGCGCGCGTCGATGGGGCCGCCCATCATGGTCATGGTCAGGGGGGTCGTCTCGCCCCGGCTGGCCATCAGCGAAACCGCAGCCAGCACGGGTACCGTGGGCTGGCAGACGCTGATCACGTGGCAGTTTCCGTAGATGCCTTGCAGGTGGCGGATGAACTCCTGCACGTAGTTCACGTAATCGTCCAGGTGGAACTCACCGTCGGCCAGCGGCACCAGGCGGGCGTTCTTCCAGTCGGTGATGTAGACCTTGTGGTCCTTGAGCATGGTGCGCACGGTGTCGCGCAGCAGCGTGGCGTAGTGGCCGGACAGTGGCGCCACGATCAGCACCACCGGCTGGGTCTTGAGATTGACCAGGGTGGCCGGATCGTCCGAGAAGCGCTTGAAGCGGCGGAGTTCGCAAAACGGCTTGTCCACTTCGATGCGCTCATGCACCGCCACACCGACGCCGTCCACGTCCACCGAGTGGATATCAAAAGCCGGCTTTTCGTAGTCTTTGCCCAGGCGGTACAGCAGGTCGTAGCCCGCCGACATGCGCTGGGCCAGAGGGCTTTGGCTGAAGGGGGACAGGGGATTGCTGTAGAGCTTGGCAGCCGCTTGAGCGAAATCGGTGAAGGGCTCCATCAGAGAGCGCTGTGTCTCGTAGATGTGGTACAGCATGGGCGAAACTCCGTTATGTTGCAGTGCAATATAGCAGCACTTGGTAACAAGCGCATGGAGGAAAACCACCAGTCGGGAGTCACCTTTGTGACACGGGGTTGATTTGGCCAGTCCTCCACTCTCCCCACCCGCCAATCCAGTGGATGCTATTAAAATAATAGCATTAAACCATTGCTGAGCAAGCGATAGGTGTCAATTTGACTCAGTTAATGGGCCTTCTGTTCCCCGTGTTCATGTAGCCAAGCCTCAAACGACTCCCTGGCCGAATTGCGCAGCGCTGGGCGGAAGGCTGCCTTGTTACTCAGGTACAGGCAGTGCCGGATCACCGTGTATGGGTTGAAGCTGGCTTGGGGGTTTTGTTCCTCAAAGTGCTGCTTGTAGCGCTTGACCACGCCCACAGTCTCGCGCATCAGGGCGTTAAACCGCGCCCGCGTCATCCCGCGCGACCATGCCTGCACATCGTCCACAAAACTGTCCACCTTCGACGGCTCAAACTCGAAGTCCTTGAAAAAGTGCGTGGCGATCTTGAGAAAGGTGAACGCATTGAGCTCGCTGCTGGGCGCTTGGGTTTTGCTCGGCGCCAGGGTGCTGTCGTCTTCCGCTGTGTCTTCCAGGGGTTCGGCCGTTTCGTCAGGGGCCTGCAGCAGTTCCTCGGCCGTGGCATCGCGGATCTGGCGAAACTCGCGGTCGGCCAGCTCAAACAGCGCCGACAGCACATTGATGCGCCGCTTGAGCTGGCCCGGGATCGATTTTTTGTATTTGATCCGGTGGTCCAGCACGCTCCACGAGTCCTGGATGATGGTGCGCACCTGTAGCTCGAAGGGCAGGTGGGCATAGGCCGCATGCTCGGGCAGGGCCCGCTCGGCGGCGCTCAGCCGCAGATCAAGGTGCAGGCCCTTGTAGCCAAACGATGCCTCCGTGCTTTCTACCGCGCTCACCTTGTCAGTGACGTCGATCACCGCGAAATGGGCGCGCACGATCTGGGCAATCTTCTCCAGTTCGTCCTCGTACAGGCATACCACCCGCACGCCCACCAGGTCGGTGATGTAGCTCTGGATGTCGTAGGGGGTGTTGCTCTCTTCCAGCGCCGGTCGATACTTGCGCACGAACTTGCGGATGCATTCGTCGGCGTCCTTGACTCGGCCCTCGACCTTGGCGATGTCCACGCCACCATCGAGCGTGACCGTGGCGGCCACCAGCCCCGTCAACGCCGCGCAGGCGTCTTCGAGCGCGGGGGAGTGTTGCGCGTAAAAAGCGCGAAAGGCGGATTCCTCCAGGTCGAAATCAAGCGATGGCATGCCAGGTCTCTGCGTTGTAGTTGGTCAAATTGCGCGCTGCCCCACGGTGCCGCGACCCCGGGGAGCATAGCCGTCGGGCCCCGGGGGCTGGTGGGCCCCAGTGTGGGTGCAAATGCTGGTTTTCCCGTGCCGGACGGATGCTCATAATGGTGCAGACACCGTAAGCTGTCACGATTTGAAGCGATTTGCCCGCTGGCACTGCCGGTAGCCCACGCGCATGAAACCCCAACTTCCACCCACAAACCTCCAGCCCGGCGCCGACAGCGTGGTAGCTGACGCTCTGCGCGCTGGCGGGCTAAGTGCGGAGGAGGGCGATCGCGAGGCCACCACCCGGCGCCCCTGGGTGCCGCTGGTGCTGCCGGCCCTGGTCGTTCTGTTGATGCTGGGCCTCACGTTTCTGTATTGGCACAGCGAGGAGCGTGGCGCGCGGGCCAATCGAGACAAAAACTTCCAGGTCGCGGCCGACCAGATTGCCTACAACCTCAAGGACCGCATGGCGACCTATGAGGTCGTGCTGCGCGGCGCCAAAGGGTACTTCGAAGGCTCCGAGCGCATCGACCGCGAGGAATTCGAGGCCTACGTGGGGGCGCTGCGGCTGGCGGAAACCCGGCCGGGCCTGAAGGCCATCTCGCTCATTCAGCGGCTACCGGCGGCCGCCTTGCAGTCACATGCAGCGGACATGCGCGCGCGCGGTTTCCCGGCCTACCGGATGCAACCCGACGGGGAGCGCGCTGTCTACGCGCCCATCACCCACATTGCGCCGCCGGTGGGCGACAACCTCAAATTGCTGGGTTTCGACACCTTGACCGTGCCCGCCGCGCAGGAGGCGCTGGACCGCGCGCGCGACACCGGCGAACTTGCCCTGTCGAGCCGGGTGGCGCTGCTGTCTGGGGGCGAGCCCGGCTTCTGGGTGTTTTTACCCATCTACAGCGCCAGCGCCGACACGCGCACGGTGCAAGGGCGGCGCGACGCCCTGGTGGCCTGGGTGTCGGCACAGTTTCGGCTGGCCGATGTGATGGGGGGCATGCGCAAGGAGATCGATGCCGACATCGGCCTGCAGATCATGGACAGCGCGGGCGCGACCGGTGCCGACACGCTGGTCTTTGGCACGCCGATGTCCACCACCGCGTCAACGCTGCTCAGCAACCGGGTGCTCGAACTGGGCGGGCGCCGCTGGACGCTGCAGATGGCGCCCCTCTCGGCCTTTGCCCTGCGCCATCAGGACGACAGCCACCTGCCTGTGGCCGTTCTCGGCACTGCGATGAGCCTGCTGTTGGGCTGGTTCACCTGGCTGCTGGCCACCGGGCGCGAGCGGACCGCGGCGCTGGCGCGCAGCATGACGGCTGAACTGCGTGCTGCCCGCGACGACCTGGAGAGCACGCTCAACGCCATTCCGGACCTGCTGTTCGAGATTGATCTGGACGGGCGCATCCACCACTACCGCTCGGCCCGCTCCGACCTGTTGGCCGTGCCGCCAGAGATGTTCCTCGGCCGGCGCCTGGTGGACGTGGTGCCGCCCGAGGCTGCCACCGGTTGCCATGCCGCGCTGGCGGCAGCCCACCACACGGGCTACTCAGCCGGCCACCAGTACCGGCTGGAGTTGGGCGGAGACACCCACTGGTTTGAGCTGTCCATCGCCCGCAAGGAAAGCGCAGTGCAAGGGGGGGCGCCGCGCTTCATCGCGCTGTCGCGCGACATCACGGAACGCAAGCAGGCGGAGGCGCGCACCCACCAGCTGGCGTACTTTGACAGCCTCACTGGCCTGCCCAACCGGCGCATGCTGCTCGACCGGCTGGATCACGCGCTCTACAGCGCGCAAAAGGCGGGGCAGGTCGGCGCGCTGCTCTACATCGACCTGGACAACTTCAAGCAGATCAACGACGCGCGCGGCCACCCGCTGGGCGACGCGTTGCTGCTGCAAGTCAGCAAACGCCTGTCGGCCCTGCTGCGCGGGGGCGACACCGTAGCGCGGCTGGGCGGCGACGAGTTTGTCGTCCTGCTGCACAACGTGGCCGCCGATGTGGAATCGGCCGGCCGCGCCGCGCTGCTGGTGGCCGAGGAAGTGCGCGCCGCGCTGGAGACGCCCTACACCATCGAAACCCACCTCTACAGCAGCACCGGCAGCATCGGCATCACGCTGTTTCCCAAGCGCGGCGAGGGTGTCGAGGACTTGCTGCGCGAAGCAGACACTGCCATGTACCGCGCCAAGGATCTGGGCCGCAACCGCATCCGTTTTTATGAAGCCGCCATGCAGGCCGACGTGCAGGAGCGGCTGGCGCTGGAGCAAGACCTGAAGAAGGCGCATGCCGAGGGCCAGCTGGCCGCCTTTGTGCAAAACCAGGTGGACGCCACCGGCAGCGTGGTGGGCGGCGAGCTGCTGATGCGCTGGGAGCACCCGGTGCGCGGCAACGTACCACCCAGCCGCTTCATCCCCATCGCCGAAAGCTCGGGCCTCATCTTGCGCATGGGCGACTGGATGATCCTGCAGGCCTGCGAAGCCCTGGCGCGCCTGCAGGCTGCAGGCCGGGCCCTATCGCTGTCGGTGAATGTCAGCGAGCGGCAGTTCCGCCAGGACGACTTCGTGGAGCGCATCCGCCACGTGCTCGCCCACACCGGGGCCGATCCGCGCAACCTGATCCTCGAAGTCACCGAAAGCCTGCTGATCGAGAACCTCGACGACACCATCGCCCGCATGACCGAAATCGTGCAGCTGGGCGTGCGCTTTTCCATCGACGACTTCGGCACCGGCTACTCCAGCCTGGCGTACCTCAAACGCCTCCCGTTGTACGAACTCAAGATCGACAAGAGTTTTGTGCAGGACACCCCCGACGATCCCAACGACACGGCCATCGTGCAGTCGATCCTGTCGGTGGCCCGCCACCTCAACCTGCGGGTGGTGGCCGAAGGCGTGGAGACCCGGGCGCAGGCAGATTTTTTGACCGGCAGTGACTGCGAATGCCTGCAGGGCTACCTGTTTGGGCGGCCTGAGCCCATCGCGGCTTGGGTGGATCGCATCGTGCGGCCAGGTTGATCGCCGCGCGTGTCAGTTGGCGAGGATCGCCCAGCGCTCGTGGTCGCGCCAGCGGCCGTTGATCTTGAGGTAGCGTGGAGAAAACCCTTCCTGCACAAATCCACAAGACCGGACCAGGGTGATGGAGGCCAGATTGCCGGGTTGGATGTTCGCCTCCAGGCGGTGCAGCTTGAGATTACCGAAGGCGTGCCGCAGCACGTGCATCAGGCCCTCGCGCATGAGCCCTTGCCGCTCATAGCCTGAGAAGGCGTAGTAGCCCAGGTAACCGCTGCAAAAGGACCCCATCACGATCTGCGTGACGTTGATCACGCCCGCAATCTCTTCCGCCCCAGTGGGGTCGTGCCGACAGACCAGAAAGCCATGGGCCGTGTCTGAATCCATCCTCGCCAACCACGCGGAAAACGCCTCAGGGTTGGCGGGCGCACTAGTCCAGCGGGCGTGGAGTGCACGGCTTTTTTGCGCCAGTGCGGTTAGGCGCGCGGCATCGGCCGAGACTGGCGCACGCAGAAACACCGCGGGGCGCGGGCCGGATCTTGGGGTGAGATCGCGCTTTGGCACGCGGCGCAACGCGGAGGTCAGGCCACAGCCTGGGTCAATGGTTCAGGAGTAGGGTCCAGTGCCGCATTGCCATACGCCGCCTTGGCCAGCGCATGCACCTCACGCGCGGGGCGGTCTTTGAGCAGGTGGTTGCTCCACACCTGGCGCCAGATGCGTGCGCCAGGCAGGCTGTGGCGCAGGCCGAGCATGTGGCGGGCGATGTGGGGCCAGGGCGTGCCGTGTTGGGCGGCCTCGCGCTCCATGTATTCCACCATCGCCACTTCCACCTCTTCGCGGGTCAGCGGGCAGGGTGTACCCCCGTAGTAGAGCTGGTCCCAGCGGGCCATCCACCAGGGGTTGTGGTACGCCTCGCGGCCAATCATGACGCCGTCCAGGTGCTCGAGCTGCTGCTGCACCACCTCGTCGGCCTGGATGCCGCCGTTGATCGCAATGGTGAACTGCGGAAACTCAGCTTTGAGCTGGTGCACCACCTCGTAGCGCAGGGGCGGGATGTCGCGGTTTTCCTTCGGGCTCAGGCCCTGCAGCCACGCGTTGCGCGCATGCACGATGAACACGGTGCAGCCGGCCTCGGCCACGGTGCCAATGAAGTCGCGCACAAAGCCGTAGTCCTCGGCCTTGTCGATGCCGATGCGGTGCTTGACCGTCACCGGTACATCCACGACGTCCTTCATGGCCTTCACGCAGTCGGCCACCAACTGCGGCGCCTTCATCAGGCTGGCGCCAAAGGCGCCGCGCTGCACACGGTCGCTGGGGCAGCCGCAGTTCAGGTTGATTTCGTCGTAGCCCCACTCTTCGCCCAGGCGCGCGGCGTGGGCCAGCTTGTCGGGCTCATTGCCGCCCAGCTGCAAGGCTACGGGGTGCTCTTCGGTGTTGAAGCGCAGGTGCCGCTCGGTGCCACCGTGGATGACGGCGCCCGCGTTCACCATCTCGGTGTAGAGCAGGGTCTGGCGTGTCAGCAGCCGATGAAAGTAGCGGCAGTGTCGGTCTGTCCAGTCCATCATGGGCGCGACGGACATGCGCCAAGGGCTCAAAGCGGGGGATTCCACAGCAGGCAAAAGGGCAACGAAGAAGGGGAAAGGGCTGCAGGATGCGCTGGCCCGAGACTCGGGCGGCGCTGCAGGGAGGAGGCGCGATTATCCCATCGGCTGTGGGGCTGCGCCAGCCTGTGGTTATGGATAAATATTGGCCCTAACGCTTGATCTACAAGCTCTTATAGCTATAAATATAGTAGCAGCACGCTCTTGACCCCGTGAACGGTGCTCGCCGGCTTGTCCTGCCGCAAGGCGGGGCCTCACCGGCATCGGCGATACTCGCGACGCTTTTTGTTACTTATCGATGCCCGCAGTGCGGCCCGCCCTTCTGAAGGCCCCGCCTGCCGCTGTTTTCCCATGCACCACACGATTTTTGACACGCCGGTTGTCAACACCCTGCTGCGCGCCTTGTCGCGCGCGACCTTGCGCCTGACGGGCTGGAAGGTGGAAGGTGTGCTGCCGGCCCACGCTGCCAAAAGCGTGCTGATCGCCGCACCCCACACCAGCAACTGGGATCTGCCGTACACGCTGATGCTGGCGTTTTCGCTGCGCCTGCGGGTGTACTGGATGGGCAAGCAGAGCCTGTTCAAGGCGCCGTTTGGCGGGGTGATGCGCTGGCTGGGCGGGATTCCGGTGAACCGGGACCAGGCAAACAACCTGGTGGCCAGCTCTGCCCAGGCAATGCGGGACGCGGACGGCCCCATGCAACTCATCGTGCCGCCCGAGGGCACACGCGGCAAGACGCGGCATTGGAAGACGGGCTTTTATTACATCGCCCAGCAGGCGGGCGTGCCCATCGTGCTGGCCTTTGTGGACTATGGCCGCAAGGTGGGGGGCCTGGGGCCGGTGTTCGAGCCCACGGGAGATCTGGACGGCGACATGGTGCGCATCAAAGCGTTTTATGCGCCCATTCAGGGCAAGAACCCGACGCAGTTCGACGCCTGAGCAGTTTGTAGTCGAATTACCCTCTAGCGCTTGCTAGGTAAGCGCTGGAAGCTCCAAAAACATAGCATCTGAAGGCTTTTGCGAGCGTGCCGGTCGCTACTGGCTCAGCCCAGGCGAGGGCTGCCGCGCAAGGTCGCCCCGTTGCGCCGGCAGCGTCCCCCTTTCCGGCTCGCGCAGCAAGGCGAGAGAAGGGGGAAAGCGGCGTAAGCCGCTCAGGGGGATGTCACCCCACCTGTCGTCGGTCGATCTTGCGGCTGAGCACGATGCTGGTTTGCGTCTGGTGCACGCCGTCAAGTTGCCCCACCTTGTCGAGCAGGGCGTCGAGCTGCTCATGGCTGGGGCAGCGCAAGAACACCAGGTAATCAAAAGGGCCGCTCACGGCAGATACCTCTTCGACCTCGGGCATGGCCTCCAGCGCGCGCAGCACGGTGGGCGCTGTTTTGGGCAACACGCTGATCGAGCACCACGCGCGCACGGTCGTGGCATCGAGCCGGGCGCCCAGCCGCACCCCATACCCGACGACGACGCGCGAACGCTCCAGCCGCGCGATGCGCGCCACCACGGTGGTGCGAGCCAGCCCCAGCTGGCGCGCCAGCGTGGCCGTGCCCTCGCGCGCGTTGGCTTGCAGCAGGCTGAGCAGCTGGCGGTCGGTGTCGTCCAGGGCTGGGGTCATCGTTGTGCTCCTTTGAAAATCACTACGACCATGGTATTCGTCGAAATGACAAAACAGAAAGAGATTTTCGACGCTTTGCACGCTACACATTGACAGTGCCATTGCCTAGCATCAGGGCATCTGCAACACCACTCACTGCTTTCCGCGGTGACCACCACCGGGAGTGCCGCCATGACCATCTTTTCCACCCCCTCCCACATCGCCCCCGGCCGCGCCATCACCATCCTGGGTGCGGGCCACGTCGGCTTTGCCATGGCGCTGCTGCTGCAGCAAACGGGCGACTACGACGTCCTGGTGGTGGACCGCGATCCTGCGCGTCTGGCCGAAGTGGCGCCTCTGGGCGTGTCCACCCAATTGGCCACCGACGACGCAAGCCTGCGGGCCGCCATCGATGGCCGTTTTGCGGTTTTGAACGCACTGCCGTTCCATTGCGCCGTCCCCGTGGCCACCCTGTGCGCCGAGGCGGGCGTGCATTACTTTGACCTCACCGAAGACGTGCAGAGCACGCAGGCCATCCGCGCCCTGGCGACCAACGCCCGCAGCGTGCTCATGCCCCAATGCGGCCTGGCTCCGGGCTTCATCGGCATCGTGGGCAACGACTTGGCCCGCCGCTTCGACAGCCTGCACACCCTGCGCATGCGTGTGGGGGCACTGCCGCGCTATCCGCAGGGTGCCCTGCGCTACAACCTGACCTGGAGCACCGAAGGCCTGATCAACGAATACTGCAACCCGTGCGAAGCCATCGTGGACGGCGTGCGCACCACCGTGCCGGCGCTGGAAGGGCTGGAGACTTTTGCGCTGGATGGTGTCGAGTACGAAGCCTTCAACACCTCGGGTGGCCTGGGTACGCTGACCGAAACGCTGGCGGGCAAGGCGCGGCAGGTGGACTACCAGTCCATCCGCTACCCGGGCCACTGCGCCATCCTCAAGCTGCTGCTGAACGACCTGCGCCTACGTGACCGGCGCGATCTGCTCAAGGACATTCTGGAGACGGCGGTGCCCACCACCGACCAGGACGTGATCGTCATCTTTGCCACGGCGGCGGGCATGCGCGGCGGGCGGCTGGTGCAGGACTCTTACTCGGCCCACATCGTGGGCACCGAGGTGGCAGGGCATAGGTTGAGCGCGATTCAACTCACCACAGCGGCGGGTATCTGCACGGCGCTGGACCTGGTGGCGCAGGTGCGGCTGCCACAGCACGGGTTTGTGGGGCAGGAGGCGGTGCAGCTTGCGGATTTTTTGAGGAATCGGTTCGGGGTAGCGTATGCGGGAGAGGGCGCACCGGCACTCGAAAAATGTGCTTGACCAACATTGGCCGTATAAAATGCAAAAACAAAATTTACACGGCTAATGGACTTTCTCCCTCTTCCCGACAGCGCTGCGCGGCAGTTCATCGACTCGATCACCATCTTCGAGGAGTACCAGCGCACGCGCAAACAAGCGTCTCAGTATGCGGGCGGCATGTACTGGAAGGTGCAGGGCGCCTACGAGTATCTCGTGAAGACCCAGCGCGACAACAGCCAGGAGCGCGTCGGCCCGCGCAATGAACAGACCGAGGCCATTTACAAGGAGTTCACCGGTCGTAAGGCTGTGTTGGAAGATCGCCTCAGGACCCTGCGCACTGCTCTGACGGATGCGCAGCGGCTGAACAAGGCCCTGAAAGTGGGCCGAACACCGACGATGGTGATCGACATTCTGCTGGCGCTCGAAACTGCTGGCCTGGCGGATCACTTCACCGTGGTCGGCACGCATTCGCTGTACGCGTACGAAAGCGCGGCGGGCGTGCGCATCGTGCAAGGCGCGCTGGCAACGCAGGACGTGGATCTGCTGTGGGATGCGCGCAGCAAGATGCGGTTCATCACCGAGATGAAGCGCTCCGACGTGTCGATGCTGCAGGTGCTTCAGCGCGCGGATTCCACCTTTCAGCGCAAGGAAGGGCAGAACGAGACCGCGATCAACGCCAAAGGCTTCGAAGTGGATTTCTTGCGCAGAATGGCCGAAGGAGACGACCCGCATCCGTTTCGCTTTTCGGCTGACGAAGGCGACCTGTGGCCTGTGCAGGCGGTCCGCGCGTCGGTGTTGACCAATGCGCCGCGCTTTGAGCACGTGGTGGCATCGGCCACTGGTCACATGGCGATGATGCGCACCATCGCTCCAGCGACGTTCGTGGAATTCAAGCGCTGGATGGCAGACAAAGCCCCCGCGCGTGAGCCACTCAAGCGCAACCGGGATCGGCGCCAGGCCGACATCGTTCAAAGCCTGCTTGACCAGGGAATGCTGCTGTCGTGAGGCCGAGTATCGGGCTGCTCAGCGCCCACCCGGCTTCAGGTACATCCCGTCGATCGCCTCAGCAAAATACGCCGTCAGGTTGTTGCGCTTGAGCTTGAGCGTAGGCGTCATGAAGGTGTTTTCAATCGTCCAGGGCTCCAGCGTGCAGTGCACGGCGCGCGGCACGGCGTAGCGGGCGAAGCTGGCGGTGTTCTTTTCGATGCGGGCCAGCACGGCGCGGTGCACGCTGGGGTGGTTCAGGCTGTCGGCATCTTGAGCGGACAGGCCCAGGTCCGCGGCCAGGCGCTGCCACTCGTCACGCTTGAGCACCGCCACGCAGGCGATGAACGGACGGTTCTCGCCCACGACAAAGGCCTGCTCCAGCAGCGGGTCGGCCAGCAGGGCCAGTTCCAGGTCGCCGGGCGGCACCTTTTCGCCGGTGGAGGTGACGATGATCTCCTTGATTCGGCCCTTGATGTAAATGCGCCCGCCCACGATATCGGCCTGGTCGCCCGTGCCCAGCCAGCCGTCGGCGCTCAGAATGCGGGCGGTGTCTTCGGGCCGCTTCCAGTAGCCCTTCATCACGATGGGGCCGCTCACCTGCAACTCGCGGTTCTCGCCGATGCGCACCTCCACGCCCGGCAGGGCCTTGCCCACACACGCCGGGTCGTTGTCGTCCAGCGAGTTCACCGACACCACGGGCGCGGTCTCGGTCATGCCGTAGCCCTGGATGAGCGGCAGTCCCAGGCCCAGAAAGCACTTGGCGACGGTGGGCGACAGCGGTGCGCCGCCGCTGACTGCCACGCGCACGCGCCCGCCAAACTGCGCGAGCAGCGGCTTGGCCACCAGCATCTGCAGCAGCGGCCAGGGCAGGGCGGCCATCCAGCCTGCGGCCTTGCCGTCGTCGGCCGCCGGGGCGGGCAGGCCCTGCGTGGCGGAAAACTGCGTCCAGCCCTTGTGCTGGGCGGCCTCGTACAGCTGCATCTTCCAGGGCGATGGCGACAGTTTTTCGAGCAGCTTGGCGTGGATGCGCTCATAGATGCGCGGCACCGACACCAGCACGGTAGGGCGCACGGTCTTCAAATCTTCAGCCAGTAGCGCCACCGACCGCGAATAGGCCACGCAGCTGCCCGCAGCGATGGGCAGGTAGTAGCCACCCGTACGCTCGAAGGTGTGCGACAGCGGCAGGAACGACAAAAACACGTCGTCCACCGTGGGCGCAATGCGGTCGAGCACCGCTTTCACGTCGCTCACCACATTGCGGTGGGTCAGCATCACGCCCTTGGGTTTACCGGTGGTGCCGGAGGTGTAGACGATGGCGGCCAGGTCGTCCTCGGTAGGGGGCGTCGATGCGGCGAGCGTGCCCGCCTGTTGCGCACCCGCCAGCCATTGCGCCAGCGACCCGACGATGGGCCCGCCCTCGGTGGGTGGCAGGGCCGCAATGGCCGCGGCATCGTCGTCGGCAATGACGACGGCCCGCAGTGCCGGAAACGGCGTACCCACGGCCTGAACCTTGGCCCACTGCTCCGCCTGGCCCACGATCAGCATGGAAGCTTCGCAGTCCGACAGGATGTAGGCGATGCTGCCGGGGTTGTCGATGGCGTGCAGCGGCACCGGTACGCCGCCCGTGGCCAGCGTGGCCTGGTCTGCGCACATGGCGTTCAGGCCATTGGGCAGCAGGATGGCTACGCGCGCAGCCGGGGGCAGCTGCATAGCGGCCAGGGCCTGGGCCCACTGGTCGACGCGCCGGGCGGTGTCTGACCAGGAGAGGCTGGTCCAGGCCTGGGTGGGGCTGTCGAAGGCGCGGTAGGCCTCTTTATCGGGGGTGCGCGCGGCGCGGTAGGCGAGAAGCTGGGGCAGCGTCTGGACGCTGGCGATATCGGTGGGTGTGGGGAGCATGAAACCTGCGGTGAAGGCCGTGCGCGCCGAGGGCGCACAGCCTCAGTAGAAACCCGCGGAATCATACCGATCGAAGCCACCGCAAACGCCCGCGCCGAGCGCACTTGTGTTGCAAATGGTGCGTTCCGATTCCCGGAATGATCTGCCGTATCAGTCCAGCATGATGTGCTGCCGCGCAGAGACGGACCCATGAACCCAGAGTCGCGGTGTCAGTAGCCAGCGTGCAGGCACATGTGCGTCTGGTCACACTCATGGCTTCGCGCCCGCATGGCCCTCGGACCCAGGGACACGCGCGAATGCTGTGGTGGCCGGGGCCTGGCTCGGCCACAATGCCCCACCTTGAGCGCTCCGGTACGGGCCGCAACGCCGCTTGCCGCCCGCCCATTGGTATTTGACTCCACCGCACCCTGCCATCACCCCTGTCTTCGCCATGGATCCCGTCACCATCTTCATTGTTGTCATGCTGATGATGCTGGCTAACGGGTGGGTGCTGGGTCTGATGCGCAAGGACTTCCCCGCGGCGCTCCGCCCATGTACCGAGACTTGGCGCACTGCCACGCTGCTGCTGGCCGGCAGCGCCGTGCTGTATGCGTTTCAGTACCAGATGCCGCTGGGCTTGGCGTCGCCACTGGCCAACGGCCTGGTCATGCTGGGCTGCACGGGCTACCAGCGCGCGCTGCGCCAGTTCTATGGGTTGCCCGACCCGCGCTGGCTGTTTGCCCCGGCCCTGGTCGGGTTCATCGGCATCCTGTGGTTTGCGGTGCTTGCGCCTGACACCCGCATGCGCGTGTTCATCCTGTCGGTCTGCTGCACCTTCCTGCTGCTCGCAAGCTTCGTGTTGCTCGTTTCGCAGAAAGCGCCCGAGGGTGTACACAGCCGCCGTGTGGTGGCAGGCCTGTTCGCCCTGGTGGCGGGGTTCATGGTGTTCAGGGCGGCGTATTTTCTGGGGCGCGGCGTCAGCCCGTCGTTCGACATCACCGGCGACGGCGCCTGGATCAACATCGCCAGCCCCATGATCACGGCGCTGCTGCCCGTGGTGGGCACCACGGCCTTCTTGATGATGTGCTCCGAACGCATCGGCCGGCAATGGGAGCTGGCCGCGTCCACCGATTACCTGACCGGCCTGCCCAACCGGCGCACGCTGGTCACGGTGGGGGAGCGGCGGTTTGTCGAAATGCAACGCCCGCAGGGGCGCAGCCTGGCCCTGGCTGTGATCGACATCGACCACTTCAAGTCAACGACCGCCATGGCCACGAGGTGGGCGACGTGGCGCTGCGCCACGTGGCGGAGCACCTGCGCGCCGCATGCCGCGGCAGCGACCTGGCGGCCCGCCATGGCGGCGAGGAGTTCGTGGTGCTATGGGACGGGCTGGACGCTGCGGCTGCGCTGGCCGCTGGCGAGCGCCTGCGTGCGCTGGTCGCCCGGGAGCCGCTGCATGCGGGCGGCGCGCTGATCCCGATGACCATTTCGATGGGCGTGGCCGCTGCGGGCGGGGGTGACCGCAGCTTCAGCGACTTGCTGCGCCGAGCGGACGAGGCGCTCTACATCGCCAAAGCCGGGGGGCGCAACCGGGTGGAGATGGCGGGCTGACGCGCCGCAGCCCCTGGGCCTGGGGTGCGCCGCAGGCGGGGCGGAAGGCGGTGGTTCAGGTCAGGTCGCCGCTTCCAGTCCGTGCGCAAAGTGGGCCTGCATGGCCTTCACCGTCGCCTTGGCATCGCGGGCCACCATGGCGGCCAGGATGGCGCGGTGCTCGTTCAGCGAATCCTCGATGCGCCCTTGCTTGAACAGCGAGTTGTGCCGGTTGAGCTTCATCACCTTGCGCAGGTCGGCCACCATCTGGCTGCGCCAGCGGTTGTCGGCAAGGTCCAGCAGCAGCATGTGAAAGCGCTCGTTGACGGCAAAAAACCGCTCACGCTCGCTGGCCGCGGCCTCCAGTTCGTCGTGCAGGTCCTGCAATGCCTGCAGCTGGGCAGGGCTCGCGGTGGTGGCCACCACGCCGGCGGCATCGCTCTCCAGCAGGCTCAGCAGGTGGTACACATCACGCAGATCCTTCTCGCTCATCTCGGTCACATAGGCACCGCGGCGCACCTTCATCGTGACCAGCCCTTCGGCCGCCAACACCTTTAGCGCCTCGCGCAGGGGGGTGCGGCTGATGCCGAATTCCTCGGCGATCTTGAGCTCGTCAATCCAGCTGCCAGGCTCCAGCTCGCGCCGAAAAATGCGCTGGCGCAGCTGCTCCGCAACTTCTTCATAGAGGGCGCGGGGCGTGAGGGTGACAGCGGACATGGGTGGATTGTAAGCGGGGAGGAATATTTTGAATCAATAATTATGAATGATGTAAACTCGCCGCCACATCGGGGGAGGCTCCCGGCGCAGCTTGCAGCGCATTGCCCGCCCCCAGTCCAACGCCATCTTCGGAGACCGCTTCGCCATGAGTGACACGCCCCACAACGCACCGTCCGCAACGCCGACGCCCGAGTTTGCACCCGCGTCGCTGCAGGCCTGGGCCAAGGCTGCAGCCAAGTCCGCCCCTGGAGGCAATGTCGAAGCGCTCAACTGGGTAACGCCCGACGGCATCACCGTCAAGCCGCTGTACACCGCCGAAGACACTGCCGGCCTGCCGTACGCCAACACGTTGCCGGGCTTCGAGCCCTACCTTCGCGGCCCGCAGGCGACCATGTACGCCGTGCGGCCCTGGACCATTCGCCAGTACGCGGGCTTCTCCACCGCTGAGGAATCCAACGCCTTCTACCGCAAGGCGCTGGCCGCTGGTGGGCAGGGCGTGAGCGTGGCGTTTGACCTGGCCACCCACCGGGGCTACGACAGCGACCACCCCCGCGTGACCGGCGACGTAGGCAAGGCCGGCGTGGCGATCGATTCGGTCGAGGACATGAAGATCCTGTTCGACCAGATTCCGCTGGACAAGGTCAGCGTCTCCATGACCATGAACGGCGCCGTGCTGCCCGTGCTGGCGGGCTATGTGGTGGCGGCGGAAGAGCAGGGCGTCTCGCAAGACCAGCTCTCGGGAACCATTCAGAACGACATTCTGAAAGAGTTCATGGTGCGCAACACCTACATCTACCCGCCCAAGCCCTCGATGCGCATCATCGGCGACATCATCGGCTACACGGCACGCAACATGCCCAAGTTCAACTCGATCTCCATCTCGGGTTACCACATGCAGGAGGCGGGCGCCAACCAGGCGCTGGAGCTGGCATTCACCCTGGCCGACGGCAAGGAGTACGTGAAGACGGCCATCGCCTCGGGCCTGGACGTGGACGAGTTCGCCGGGCGACTGAGCTTCTTCTGGGCCATCGGCATGAACTTCTACCTTGAAGTCGCCAAGATGCGCGCCGCGCGCCTGCTGTGGTGCCGCATCATGAAGGAGACCGGCGCCAAGAACCCCAAGAGCCTGATGCTGCGCACTCACTGCCAGACCTCGGGCTGGTCGCTGACGGAGCAGGACCCCTACAACAACATCGTGCGCACCACCATCGAAGCCATGGCCGCGGTGTTTGGCGGCACGCAGAGCCTGCACACCAACGCGCTCGACGAAGCCATCGCGCTGCCCACCGAGTTCAGCTCGCGCATCGCGCGCAACACGCAGCTCATCATCCAGGAAGAGACGCACATCACCAACGTGGTCGACCCCTGGGCCGGTAGCTACATGATGGAAAAGCTCACCCAGGACATGATGGACGCCGCCTGGAAGATCATCGAAGAGGTCGAAGCCATGGGGGGCATGACCCAGGCCGTGGACAGCGGCTGGGCCAAGCTCAAGATCGAGGCTGCTGCGGCAGAGAAGCAGGCGCGGATCGACAGCGGCAAGGACGTGATCGTGGGCGTCAACAAGTACAAGCTCAAGAAAGAAGACCCGGTCGACATCCTGCAGATCGACAACGTCAAGGTGCGCGATGGGCAGATCGAGCGCCTTAAAAATATCAGGGCAAATCGCGACCCAGCGCTGGTCCAGCAAGCACTGGATGCTCTCACTTCTGCAGCAGAAGACGGCAGCGGCAACCTGCTGGACTTGGCCATCAAGGCCGTGCGCCTGCGCGCCACGGTGGGCGAGGTGAGTGACGCGCTGGAAAAGGTCTACGGCCGCCACCGCGCGGACACGCAAAAGGTGACCGGTGTGTACGCAGCCGCGTATGACTCGGCCGAAGGCTGGGACAAACTCAAGGCTGAAATCACCGAATTTGCCGACACCGAGGGCCGCCGCCCCCGCGTCATGATCGCCAAGCTGGGCCAGGACGGCCACGATCGCGGCGCCAAAGTGGTGGCCACGGCATTTGCCGATCTGGGCTTCGACGTGGACATGGGTCCGCTCTTCCAGACGCCCGAGGAATGCGCGCGCCAAGCCATCGAGAACGACGTGCACGCCGTGGGCGTGAGCACGCTCGCCGCGGGCCACAAGACGCTGGTGCCCGCCATCATCCAATCGCTCAAGGATCAGGGTGCTGACGACATCATCGTGTTCGTTGGCGGGGTGATCCCAGCGCAGGACTATGAGCACCTGTACGCAGCGGGCGTGAAGGGTATCTACGGGCCCGGCACGCCGATTCCGGCTAGTGCGAAGGATGTGCTGGAGCAGATTCGCAAGGCAGTGGCGGCGTGACCGAGCTGTTCATTTGCTCCCTGCCCGTTCGGGCTGAGCTTGTCGAAGCCGGGGCTAGGATCTGCGACGGCCTTCGACAAGCTCAGGCTGAACGGTTGGGGGTTCATTTAGGTGAGCGAAACCTTGGCCCAATCGGACTCGCACCCGTTCGGGCTGAGCTTGTCGAAGCCAGTGCACAAACCTGCGACGGCCTTCGACAAGTTCAGGCTGAACAGTTGGGGGTTCACCTAGGTGAGCGGAACCTTGGCCCAATCGGGTTCCTGCCCGTTAGGGCTGAGCTTGTCGAAGCCAGGGCACAAACCTGTGAAGGCCTTCGACAGGCTCAGGCTGAACGGTTGGGGATTCATCTAGCTGAGCGGAACCTTAGACCAATCGGGTTCCTGCCCGTTCGGGCTGAGCTCGTCGAAGCCAGGGCTCAAACCTGTGATGGCCTTCGACAAGCTCAGGCTGAACGGTTGGGGATTCATCTAGCTGAGCGGAACCTTGGCCCAATCGGGTTCCCGCCCGTTCGGGCTGAGCTTGTCGAAGCCAGGGCACAAACCTGTGACGGTGTTCGACAGCCTCTGGCTGAGCGGCTTTGGGTGGGTGGGGCTGAACGCCACGGCGCGGTGCGAACGCCCGGCCTTGTCAATCGCTGAAGCATGTGCCCCTTCTACGTCTACATCCTGCGTTGTGCCGACGGGTCTTACTACGTCGGCCACACCGACGACATTGCGTTGCGCATGCAGCAGCATGAAAACGGCGACATCGGCTACACGTCGCTGCGAAAGCCTGTTGAACTGGTTTGGCAAGGTGAGTTTGAGACCCGTGAGGGCGCGATCGCTTTCGAGCAGCAAATTAAAGGCTGGTCTCGGGCCAAGAAGGAAGCATTGATGGCCGGCGATTGGGACCGCGTTCAGGAACTGGCGCGGTCGCAGGGCAAGCTTGCAGGATCGCCCAGACTTCGACAAGCTCAGCCCGAACGGGTGGGGGGAGACGCGGGCGCTGGAGATCGAGCCGCTGACGAAGCGCAAACATACCGAAGCTCTGACGTTTGCATCCCTGCAACCCTTGAAGCTCCAACACCCAAAACCGTTCAGCCTGAGCTTGTCGAAGGCCAGCCTCAACCCTCGAACAACCTGCTTTCCGGAATTACCGGCCCCGCCGGCGCCATCCAGCGCCGCGCCATGTCCAAGGCCATCACGCTGCTCGAATCCACCCGCGCCGACCACCGCACGCAGGCGGACGAGCTGCTCACCGCGCTGCTCCCGCACACCGGCAAGGCCTTTCGTCTGGGCATCAGCGGCGTGCCCGGCGTGGGCAAGTCCACCTTCATCGAGGCCCTCGGCCTGTACCTCATCGGCCTGGGCCACCGCGTGGCCGTGCTCACCATCGACCCTTCCAGCACTGTCTCGGGCGGCTCCATCCTGGGCGACAAGACGCGCATGGAGCATCTGTCGGTGCACGACAAGGCCTACATCCGCCCCAGCCCGTCGAGCGGCACCCTGGGCGGCGTCGCAGAGAAGACCCGCGAGGCCATGCTGGTCTGCGAGGCCGGGGGCTACGACATCGTCATCGTCGAGACCGTGGGCGTGGGCCAGAGCGAGATTGCCGTGGCGGCCGTGACGGACATGTTCGTGCTCATGCAGCTGCCGAACGCTGGCGACGACCTGCAGGCCATCAAAAAGGGCGTGATGGAGATCGCCGACTTGGTGGTCATCAACAAGGCCGACATCGACAAGAACGCCGCCACGCGGGCCGAGGCGCAGATCACCTCCAGCCTGCGCCTGCTCGGCATGCACGGCAACCCTGACCACGCGACGCACGGCGCGCTGTGGCAACCGCGCGTGCTGCAGATCAGCGCCTTGCTGGGGCAGGGGGTGGATGCTTTCTGGACCACTGTGGCGTTGTTTCGCGACATGCAGTCCGCCAACGGCCGCCTGGCCGCGCGGCGCGAAAAACAATCGCTGGCCTGGATGTGGGAGCGCATCGACGCGGGCCTCAAGCTCGCGTTTCGCCAGCACCCGGCTGTGAAAGAGCTGCTGCCCCAGATGCAGGCCGATGTGATCGCAGGGCGCATCGCTGCATCCACTGCGGCAAGAAATCTACTGCTAGCGCAAGCCCATCAAGCGCCACCAGCTATCAAATAAATAGCAAGCAGCTTCCCTGACCATTTCACCGAAATTTCATCAAAGGACGACCATGCAAGACATCCTGGATCAACTAGAGAAAAAGCGTGCCCAGGCACGCCTGGGTGGCGGGCAAAAGCGCATCGACGCGCAGCACGCCAAGGGCAAGCTCACCGCGCGCGAACGCATCGAACTGCTGATGGACGACGGCACCTTCGAAGAGTGGGACATGTTCGTCGAGCACCGCTGCACCGACTTCGGCATGGAAGCAAACAAAATTCCGGGCGATGGCGTGGTCACGGGCTACGGCATGATCAACGGGCGCCTGGCGTTCGTCTTCAGCCAGGACTTCACGGTATTCGGCGGCGCGCTGAGTGAAACCCATGCGGAGAAGATCTGCAAGGTAATGGACCAGGCGATGAAGGTCGGCGCACCGGTCATCGGGCTGAACGACTCGGGCGGTGCGCGCATCCAGGAAGGCGTGGCCAGCCTGGGCGGCTATGCCGACGTGTTCCAGAAGAACGTGCTGGCCAGCGGCGTGATCCCGCAGATCAGCATGATCATGGGCCCCTGCGCCGGCGGCGCCGTGTACTCCCCGGCCATGACGGACTTCATCTTCATGGTCAAGGACAGCTCGTACATGTTCGTCACCGGCCCCGAGGTGGTCAAGACCGTGACGCACGAAGAAGTCACGGCCGAAGAACTGGGCGGCGCCGGCACCCACACCACCAAGAGCGGCGTGGCCGACATGGCGTTCGAAAACGACGTGGAGGCGCTGATGATGCTGCGCCGCCTGTACAACTACCTGCCGCTGAACAACCGCGAAAAGCCGCCCGTGCGCCCGAGCAACGACCCGGCCGACCGCATGGACCGCAGCCTCGACACCCTGGTGCCCGAGAACGCCAACAAGCCCTACGACATGAAGGAGCTGATCACCAAGGTGGTGGACGACGGCGACTTCTTCGAGCTGCAGCCCGACTACGCCAAGAACATCGTCATCGGCCTGGCCCGCATGGAAGGCCAGACCGTGGGCATCGTGGCCAACCAGCCCCTGGTGCTGGCCGGCTGCCTGGACATCAAGTCCAGCATCAAGGCCGCGCGCTTCGTGCGCTTTTGCGATGCGTTCAACATTCCGGTGGTCACCTTTGTCGACGTGCCCGGCTTCATGCCCGGCACCAGCCAGGAATACGGCGGCATCATCAAGCACGGCGCCAAGCTGCTGTACGCGTATGCCGAGTGCACCGTGCCCAAGATCACCGTCATCACCCGCAAGGCCTACGGCGGCGCGTACGACGTGATGAGCAGCAAGCACCTGCGTGGCGACGTCAACCTGGCCTGGCCCCAGGCCGAAATCGCGGTGATGGGCGCCAAGGGCGCGGTGGAGATCATCTTCCGCGAGGACAAGAACGACCCCGTCAAACTGGCCGCCCGCGAGTCGGAATACAAGGAGCGCTTTGCCAACCCGTTCGTGGCGGGCGCACGAGGCTTCATCGACGACGTGATCCTGCCGCACGAAACGCGCAAGCGCATTTGCCGGTCACTGGTGATGCTGCGCGATAAGAAACTTGAAAATCCCTGGCGCAAGCACGGGAACATCCCTTTGTAAGCGGGTCAGGGGATTTGGGCGATGACGCAACCGCGCGCATTCTTCACATCCAGGGTGGATACATGGCTTTTTGCTATTGGTCCCCTGGCTGGCATGTCCGCCGCCGCGGTTGCGTTGCCGTTGGCCATGCAGTCGGGTTCGGTGACAGATGCGATGGTGTTGCTGGCGGTGGTTGCGTTCGCCCTGATCCTGCCCGCGTGGCTGCTGCTGGACACCAACTACACACTCACGGCTGATGCGCAGTTGTCTATTCGCGGTGGGCCATTTCGCTGGCGCATTGCCTTGACAGACGTGCGCGAAATATCGCCATCGCGCAGCTGGGTGTCGTCGCCTGCACTGTCGCTAGATCGCTTGCGCATCCGCTATGCCAACGAACGGACCATCCTGGTATCGCCGCGCGAGAAGCAACGCTTCATTGATGCCCTGCGCCAACGCTGTCCCGACGTTTTAGTTACCGGTTTTTGAATTCCCCTTTTGAGGAACGCTTTATGTTCACCAAGATTCTGATTGCCAACCGCGGAGAGATCGCCTGCCGCGTGATCGCTACCGCCAAGAAGATGGGCATCGCCACCGTCGCCGTCTACTCCGACGCCGACAGGGAAGCCCGCCATGTCAAGCTTGCAGACGAGGCCGTGCACATTGGTGCCGCGCCCAGCCGAGAGTCCTACCTTCTGGCCGACAAGATCATTGCCGCCGCCAAACAGACCGGCGCGCAAGCCATCCACCCGGGCTATGGCTTTCTGTCGGAGAACGAAGCCTTTGCCAAACGCTGCGAGGACGAAGGCATCGCCTTCATCGGCCCCAAGGCGCACTCGATCGCGGCCATGGGCGACAAGATCGCGTCCAAGAAGCTCGCCAACGAGGCCAAGGTCAACACCATCCCGGGCTACAACGACGCCATCGCCGGACCTGAAGCTGCGGTCGAGATCGCCAAGGGAATCGGCTACCCCGTGATGATCAAGGCATCGGCTGGCGGCGGGGGCAAGGGCCTTCGGGTGGCGTTCAATGACAAGGAGGCGTTTGAAGGTTTTGCCAGCTGCCAGAACGAGGCGCGCAACAGCTTTGGCGACGACCGCATCTTCATCGAGAAGTTCGTGCAGGAGCCGCGCCACATCGAGATCCAGGTGCTGGGCGACAGCCATGGCAACGTGATCTACCTGAACGAGCGCGAATGCTCCATCCAGCGCCGCCACCAGAAGGTGATCGAAGAGGCACCGTCGCCCTTCATCTCTGATGCCACGCGCAGGGCCATGGGCGAGCAGGCGGTGCAGCTGGCCAAGGCGGTGAAGTACCAGTCGGCCGGCACGGTGGAGTTCGTGGTCGGCAAGGACCAGGACTTCTACTTTCTGGAGATGAACACGTGCCTGCAGGTGGAGCACCCGGTGACCGAATGCATCACCGGCCTGGACCTGGTCGAGCTGATGATCCGCGTGGCTGCGGGCGAGAAGCTGCCGCTCACGCAGGCCGATGTGAAGCGCGACGGCTGGGCCATCGAGTGCCGCATCAACGCCGAAGACCCGTTTCGCAACTTTTTGCCTTCCACCGGCCGCCTGGTGCGCTTTCAGCCGCCCGAGGAGACCATGTTCCAGGGCGACACCGACAAGAAACTCGGTGTGCGCGTGGACACGGGCGTGTACGAAGGCGGCGAGATCCCGATGTACTACGACTCGATGATCGCCAAGCTCATCGTGCACGGCACCGACCGTGACCATGCGATTTCCAAGATGCGCGCGGCACTCAATGGATTTGTGATCCGTGGCATCAGCAGCAACATCCCGTTCCAGGCGGCCCTGCTGGCACACCCGCAATTTGTGAGTGGCGAATTCAACACCGGCTTCATCGCGGAGCATTACGGCAAGGGCTTCCACTCCGAAGACGTGCCACACGAAGACCCGCTGTTCCTGGTGGCGCTGGCGGCCTTCATGAACCGCCGCTACCGCGCGCGTGCCTCGGGCATCAGCGGGCAGCTGGCGGGGCACGAGGTGAAGGTGGGCGAGCAGTTCGTGGTGGTGGTGATGGGTGCCGAGGGCCAGAACGAACACCACGCCGTGTCGGTGACCGACTTCCAGGACAAGTCTGGATCGAGTGTGGTGGCTGTGGGTGACAAGAGCTATCAGATCAGTAGCGCCGCCACGTTGGGCCAGGTCCGCGTGCAGGGCCAGTGCAATGGCGCAGGGTTCACCGCGCAGGTCGAGCGGGGCGCAGGCAAGAACCCGCTGGCCCTGCGCATCGCGCACAACGGCACGCAGATTGACGCGATCGTGTTGTCGCCGCTGGGCGCGCGCTTGCACCAGCTCATGCCCTTCAAGGCGCCGCCGGATCTGTCCAAGTTCCTTCTCTCGCCGATGCCCGGCCTGCTGGTCGACGTGGCGGTGCAGCCCGGCCAAAAGGTGCAGGCGGGCGAAAAGCTGGCGGTGATCGAAGCCATGAAGATGGAGAACATCCTCTTTGCCGCGCAAGACGGCGTGGTGGGCAAGGTGCTGGCGAGCAAGGGTGAATCGCTGGCGGTGGACGACGTGATCATTGAATTCCAGTGACCGGCATGACTGCGGGATCAGCCGCTAAGGTGCGGCCCGCCGCGCCGTCCACGCCTTCCACCCCGCGCCGCTGGCCCGTCGGGCGTTTGTCGTGCCTTGCATTGGGGCCGGTCTTGCTGGTGGACGGCCTGGTCTTGATGGGCATGGGCCTCTTCACTGTGGGCGTGACGGTGCCTGGTGCAATCGGTTTGACGCTGTGCGCGCTGGCGTGGCGCTGGCATGCGGTGCACGCGTGGCTGGCCCAGGCGCGGTGGCGCAAGCGCTTGTGGCGCGCGGCTTGGTGGCTGTTGGCGATGTGGGTGGCCAGCGTGGCGGTGTTCTGGGCCACGCTCGCCCAGCGGGTAGAGGCCTTCAACGGCGCTGCTGCCAACATGCCGTTGGGCGCCATCATCGTATTGGGCAGCGGCACGCCCCATGGCAAACCATCGCCAGCGTTGCGCGCGCGGCTCGACAGGGCCCGCGAACTGGCGCAAGCGCATCCTGATGCGTGGGTCGTCGTTTCCGGTGGTGTGGACTTTGGTGAAACCCTGAGCGAGGGCGAGGTGATGGGCGACTACCTGCGCGCGCAGGGCCTGCCGCTTGAGCGTGTCCTGCAGGAGGAGCGCAGCACCAGCACCGAGCTGAACCTGCGGTACAGCCTGCCGCTGCTGGAGGCGCGTGGCCTGGGCCTGGCAACGCCGGTGGCTGTGGTGACCAGCGACTTCCACACCGTGCGGGCGCAGCGCATTGCCAACCGCATCGGCTACTCGCGCGCATTTGCAGTGGCGGCACCCACACCGCTCTACCTCCGCTACAACGCCTGGCTGCGCGAGTACTTCGCCACGCTCAGCAGTTGGGCGCTGGGTGAGGTCTGATGCGCTAGAAAGTCCTATTCTGAGAAAAATAGGCCTCCAGCGCTTGATTTATAAGCACTTGTAGCTATCAAATTAGGAGTAACGCCATGACGACACCCATCCGCCCCTTCAAGGTCCTGGGCATTCAGCAGGTCGCCATCGGCGGCACCGACAAAAACCGCATGAAGACCTTGTGGGTGGACATGCTGGGCCTCACGCAGACCGGCACCTTTCAAAGCGAGCGCGAGAACGTGGACGAAGACATCCTGGCCATGGGGCAGGGCGCCTACAAGGTGGAGGTGGACCTGATGCAGCCGCTGGACATCGACAAGAAACCCGCCGTGCACACCACGCCGCTCAACCACATCGGGCTGTGGATCGACGATTTGCCCCAGGCCGTGCAATGGCTCACCGCCCAGGGGGTACGGTTTGCGCCAGGGGGCATCCGCAAGGGCGCTGCGGGGTACGACATCACTTTCCTGCATCCCAAAAGCAATGACGAGTTTCCGATTGCGGGGGAGGGGGTGCTGATCGAGCTGGTACAGGCGCCACCGGAGGTGATTGCGGCGTTGGGCTGAGCGGTACTGCCTCGGCAGCGCCGTCAAACGGCCCGTAACGTCGGCGATCTCTGAGCGTGCGCTAGACCGTCCGGACGGGAGATCGCAGCAGATAACGTGGTGTTGCAGGCACTACGGCGATGCCGTTGGCGACCATCCCTCCGACGCAGGTAACGGCGCGCAAACCCCAGGGTTCGGCGCGTAAAAACCTCTGAAATTGCGCGGCGTTCTTGCTGGGATTTTGTTGGCAGTTTTTGTGCCCTCCAGGTGTGCAAGTGCGCCTTTTTCTCCCCCAGAATCCGCCCCAAGTCGCCGCACGCCGGTCCAACCGGAAAAGTGCTGCTGTGTAACCCCTGCCTGTCAGCCGTCTCTTGCGGCGCAGCGCAGATGTTTTGAAGGGAACTGAACGCCATGCCGATTGCCACCTCTACCCCAGCGGCACCTCAACCTGTCCAACTGCACCGCCGGACCACGCCGGTAGCGCAGCAGGACCCAGGCCAGTGGACGGTCGATGCCATCCAAGCGTTGCTCGACAAGCCTCTGATGGAGCTTTTGTTTGAAGCGCAGACCGTGCACCGCCAGCACTGGCCTGCCGGCGACATCGAGCTGGCCACGCTGCTGTCGGTCAAAACCGGGGGATGCCCCGAAAACTGCGGTTATTGCCCCCAGGCTGCCGAGTTCGACACTGGCGTGACGGCCAGCAAGTTGATGGAGGTGGATGAAGTTGTGCGCGCCGCCCAGGCGGCAAAAGACGCGGGGGCCACCCGCTTTTGCATGGGCGCAGCCTGGCGTGCCCCCAAGGACCGGGACATCGAAAAGGTGAGCGCCCTGATCGGCGCCGTGAAAGACCTGGGGATGCAGACCTGCGCTACGCTGGGCATGCTCGAGTCGCACCAGGCGCTGGCGCTCAAGAACGCGGGCCTGGACTACTACAACCACAACCTCGACACCGCGCCCGAGTACTACACCGACGTGGTCAGCACCCGCGCCTACCAGGACCGGCTCGATACCCTCCAGCACGTGCGCGCAGCCGGGATCAGCGTGTGCTGCGGCGGTATCGTCGGCATGGGCGAGGCACCGGTGCACCGCGCGGGCTTGATCGCACAACTGGCCAACCTCAACCCGTATCCCGAATCGGTGCCCATCAACAGCCTTGTGCGCGTGCCGGGCACACCACTGGCAGACAGTGAGCCGGTGGACCCCTTTGACTTCGTGCGCATCATCGCCGTGGCCCGCATCACCATGCCCACAGCCCGCGTGCGACTGTCCGCTGGGCGCCAGCAGATGGGCGAGGCCGTGCAGGCGCTGTGCTTCCTGGCGGGCGCCAACTCGATTTTTTATGGCGACAAGCTGCTGGTCACGGGCAACCCCGATGTGGAGGCCGATGTGCAGCTGCTTTCCAAGCTGGGCCTTAACGGGCACCGCACCACCACGTCAGTGGGTGAAGAATAAGAGGGCATTCCCACCGCTGACTTTGGGGACTGCGCAAATCACGCCCCGGAGTCAGCAAGGGCATCAGCCCGTCAAGGGAAGTGCAGTGGCCCCTGTGAACACACGCCGCTCGTGGTGATTGTGTGGACATGGCGCGACACGGATGGAGGCGCGTATTCAACCAGCTTGGGGTTTACGCCGTGACAAGTGGCGGCGACCTCGGTAGAGTTGTTTGGAAGGTTCATTTCCAACTCTTTCCGCCGGGCACCCGCCACAGTGCCTCGGCGCAGAGTTCACCCCCATCGTCGAGGTGCCTCCTTGAGTCGAAACCGCCTGATTCCGCTGAAGCTGCTTTGTTGCTGCGTCACAGCCGTGTTTGCGAAAGTCCACGGCAATGCATAGCGACGAAGCCGTTGGCCACGCGACCCAGACGGACACCGAGCTTTACGAAGCCGACTACCGGCTGCTGATGGAGCAGGTGCAGACGGCGGTGTTTGTCGTGCAAAACGGCCGGTTCCTTTTTGTCAACCCAAAGCTCCTGGAGCTTTTTGGCTACAGCAAAGAGGAAATGCTGGGAGGCATGGACCCCATGCTGATCTGTGTGCCGGAACACAGAAACATGGTGCGAGCTCAAGTCAGCGCCCGGATCGCGGGTGTGGTCGGGATGGCGTACGAAATCGAATGCCAACGCAAAAACAGCGATCGCTTCAATGCCCAGGTGTGGGGCGCCAAGATCCTCCTGGGCGGGCAGCCTGCGGACCTGGTCACCCTGCACGATGTCAGCGCCATCAAGACGGCCACCCGTTACGCCGAGCAGCGCGTGCAGCTGTTTCGCAATGCTGAAGAACTGGCGCGCATCGGGTCTGCCGAGTCGGACCTGGTCACGGGCACCGTCACGCTGTCTTCCGGAATGCACGCGATCTTCGGAATTCCACAGACAGATGCCCCCGCCGGGAGCGACTGGCTGCTGTCACGGGTTCCCCCGGTGGAGCGGCCGTATGTACAGGCCATCAGCGAGGGCGTGTCCCCCGACGACGTGTGCGAGTTCCAGCACCGGATTGTTTATTCCGACGGCAGTTTGCGCACCGTGTTGCACCGGGTCCTTGCCGAGGCCGACAGCACCGGCACGGTGGTGCGTACCGTCACGCTTTTGCAGGACATCACGCAACAGCGCGCGGCCGAGCAGCGGATCGACAAGTTGGCCAACACGGATGAGATCACGGGGCTGCCCAATCGCAACGCGCTCACGGAATATCTCGACACGCGGATCCGCGAGGCCGCCAGGGAGGGGCGCCAGATCGCGCTGCTGAACCTGGAGATCGACAGGCTCAAGCTCGTGAGTGAGTCACTGGGCTACGCGGCTGGCGATCAGTTGCTGATAGAGGTCGGAAGGCGGCTTCAGCCCCAGGCCTTGCAAAGTGATTTGCTCGCCCACTTCGGCAGTGGGGAGTTTTCGCTGGTGCTGGCCCGCGACAAGGACGTGGACGAGATGGAGGCGCGCAGCATTGCGTCGACCCTGGTCGATGCGCTCTCGCAGCCGATCGCGATTGGCGACAACGAGATCAAGGTGACGTGCAACATCGGGATCGCCCTGTATCCCGCCCATGGCGAAGATCCGGAAAAACTGTTGCAACAGGCCCAGGCGGCCATGTACCGCGCCCATGAGCTGGGGAAGAACCAGATCTGTGTTTTCAGCTCGGGGATGCACTCCAAGGCCATCTCCCGGCTGGCCATGGAGTCTGGCCTGCGCCGCGCACTGGAGCGTAACGAACTCGATCTGCACTTCCAGCCCAAGCTGGAGCTGGTCAGCGGCACTGTGATTGGGGCGGAAGCGTTTCTGGAATGGAATCCCCCGGACGGCACGTCAATACCGAGGTCCAGCTATGTCCGGGTGGCAGAAGAAACCGGCCTGATCGTGCCTATTGGTGAATGGGTTTTGCGGACCGCCTGTCGGCAAGCGCTGGAGTGGCAGCGCGCGGGGCACACGAACTTCCGGATCGCGGTCAACTTGTCGGCCCGCCAGCTGCAGCAGCCCGACCTGGCCCAGAAGATCCAAAAAATCCTCATCGAAACCGGCCTCGACCCGCGGCTGCTGGGCCTGGAGGTGACCGAGGGCGCGTTGATGGGTGAGAGCGCGCGCATCGCACGCATTTTGGGTGAATTGAAGGCGTTGGGGATCGAGATTTCGCTCGACGACTTCGGAACGGGGTATTCCAGCCTGAGCTACCTGCGCACGCTGCCCATCGATGTGGTCAAGGTCGACCGCACTTTTGTCCATGACGTCACTGCTGCATCGCAGGATGTGTCCATCACCCGCGCCATCATCAATATGGCGCACAGCCTTCAGATGAAGGTCTTGGCCGAGGGCGTGGAGACTGAGGGCCAGCTGGCGCTGCTCATCGCAAACCGATGCGACCAAATGCAGGGGTTTTACTTCAGCGGGCCGATCTCGGCCGAAGCCATGGGCGCCCTGTTGAGCGAACGCACGGCGCTGCCCGACCATCTGCTGCTGCGCCGCACCCATCAGCGCACCCTGCTGCTGGTGGACGATGAAGACAGCATCGTCTCGGCACTGCGCCGCCTGTTGCGCCGTGACGGCTATCACATCGTTACCGCGAACAGCGGCGCGCAAGGTCTGCAGCGACTGGCAGAAAACTCGGTGGATGTCATCGTGTCGGACCAGCGCATGCCGGGCATGACGGGGGTGGAGTTCTTGCGCCGCGCCAAGGAGCTGTACCCCGATACGGTGCGGATGGTGCTGTCCGGCTACACCGAGCTGCAATCCATCACCGACGCGATCAACGAGGGGGCCATTTACAAGTTTCTCACCAAGCCGTGGGACGACGAGCGGCTTCGCGGCCATGTGGCAGAAGCATTCTCCCAAAAGGAGATGGTCGACGAAAACCGGCGCCTTGCCGGCGCCGTGCTCAGCGCCAACGAAGAACTCAGTGCGGTCAATGAGCGCTTGCAACAGTTGCTCACGAATCAACGGGAGCAAATACACCGCGAAGAGAGTAGCCTGAGCGTGGCCCGCGAGGTGCTCGACAACATTCCTGCCGCAGTCATCGGTGTGGACCTGGAGGGCATGGTGGCTTTTGTGAACGCCGATGCCGAGGCCCTGTTTGGCGCGGCGACCCCGCTGTTGGGCGAAGACGCCGAGAAGGTGTTGCCCGCTGACTTGCGCAAGGTATGGCAGGCGGCGGATCAAAGCTACCACGACGTACAAGTCGCTGGGGGTGCTTTCCGCGTGGTGTGTCGTTCGGTGGGGGGCGACGACCACTCGCGCGGGCGTTTGCTGGTACTGGTTCCGAGCAGCGCGGCTTAAGGTCCAGAAATGACGTCCATGCAAACACTTTCCACCACTGTTGATGTCATCCCGAACGGCTTGCTCCTTGCCCAACCGGTGCTGGACGCCCACGGGCAGCTTCTGCTGCCAGCGGGTGCACCGATTACGCGCAGCGCTTTGAACAGCCTGCAGCGGCGTGGCGTGGAGACCATCTTTGTGAACCCGCCTGCCGAGACAGAGGCTGCCCACAGCAAGGGGGACCCTGCGGCCCTGCAGGCGGACACCGAAAAACGCTTGTTGCATCTTTTTCGGCCTGCCATGCAGGCGCGCCAACTCAATCCTTTGTTCCATCTCATCTTGAGTTACCGCTCTGTGGAGAAGCCATGAAGCACCTCACTACGGATGAGATCTTGCGCAGTATTCACGAGCTACCCGCGCTGCCTGCCGTGGTGCTGGAGTTGATCCAGTCTTTTAGCGACAGCCGAATTTCGGCGGAGCAGCTGGCAGTGAAGATATCGCACGACCAGGCGATTGCTGCCAAGACACTGCGTCTGGCAAATTCTTCTTTTTATGGCCTTCCCCGCCAGGTCACGTCCATTGCAGAAGCCACCGCCATTTTGGGACTGCGCACCTTGCGCAGTGTCGCCACGGCCGCGGGCCTGGTGGGTGGATTCGCCGGTGTTCGCTGCCGGGGTTTTGACTTCGACGCTTTTTGGCGCCATTCCATCGGTACGGCGTTGACAGCTAGGGCACTGGCGAAACGCGCCAAGCTTGACGAGGATGCCGCCTTTACTTTGGGCTTGGTTCACGACATCGGGCGGCTGGTGCTTGTCAGCTCCTACGAAGAGGAGTACGCGCAAGCCATCGCCTACCAGGTGGAGCATGACTGCCTGATGTATATCGCAGAGCGACACCATTTCGGCGTGGACCACGCGGAAGTGGGCGGAGTCGTGGCTGAGCACTGGCACTTTGCGCCCGAGATCGTGGCCGCCATCTCATGCCACCATCGCCCGCCACCCTCCAGTACGAAAAGCCTGACGGATCTGGTCCATGTGGCCGATAACGTTGCACACGGCCTTGACCTATCCCATAAGGAAAACGACATGGTGCCGCTGTTGGCGCTGGAATCCTGGGGGCGCCTGGCGCTGAGCGATGCAGACTATGCCGAAGTTTTTGAAGTGGTCACTGAGCAGCACGAAATCGTCTGCCACGCTTTGCTGGCCTGAAGAGGTAATGACATGAACTCTCACGACTCTCCATCAGCGAACGGGGCAACGGTAGCGCCCGCCTTGTCTTCCATGGAAGTGACGGAAGACCGGGTCAAAGAGTTGCTCCGGTCCAATGAGGAGCTGACGCGGTTGAACGCAAAGCTGTCAGACGCCCAGGACAAGCTGATGCAGTCTGAAAAGATGGCTTCCATCGGACAGCTTGCCGCCGGCGTTGCGCACGAAATAAACAACCCGATTGGTTTCATTTTTTCCAACTTCGGGACTTTGGAGCGCTATCTGGGCGACCTGTTCCAGATGCTCACTGCCTACGAAGAAGCGGAGTCGGCATTGGCGGGTACACCTGTCGCGGCGCGCCTCAAGGCGCTGCGCGACAAAATTGAACTCGATTACCTCAAGGAAGACATCCCGTCGCTGATGGCCGAATCCAAGGATGGCATTACGCGGGTGCGGAACATCGTCCAAAACCTGAAGGATTTCTCTCGGGTAGATACATCCCAGAAATGGGTGATGGCAGATCTGCACCACGGCATTGATTCGACGCTCAATATCGTCAACAACGAAATCAAATACAAGGCGGAAGTCGTCAAGGTGTACGGGGAGCTTCCCGATATCGAATGTCTGCCGTCTGAACTCAATCAGGTCTTTATGAACTTGCTCGTCAACGCCGCGCATGCCATTCAGTCCGAAAGGGGAACCATCACCATCAGTACGGGAGCCGACGACGAAAAAGTGTGGGTGGAAATTCAGGACACGGGTGAGGGCATCGCAAAGGAGAACCTGGGCAGGATATTCGACCCATTCTTCACGACCAAGGCGGTTGGCAAGGGGACTGGCCTGGGGTTGTCGCTTTCTTATGGCATTGTCAAAAAGCACCTGGGAAGCATCGACGTCTTCAGTGAGCAGGGCGTCGGTACACGCTTTCGGGTGACCCTGCCGATACACCATCCAGCGGAGGCCGAGGTGTGAGCTCTGACATCGACCTAACCGCTGCGCCTGAGGCGACACCCCCGACAACCGCGGGGCCGCAAGAGGGCGGGCACGTCTGGCGCATTCTCTGTGTGGACGACGAGCCCAATATCGTCGCTGCGCTCAAGCGCTTGTTCAGGGGCAGCGGATACGTGGTGGCCACCGCCACCAGTGGCGCTGACGCCCTGGAGCACATGGAGCAGGATCCGGCAGATCTGGTGTTCTCTGACATGCGGATGCCCGGCATGAGCGGCGCCCAGCTGCTAGAGCAGATTCGCAAGCGCTGGCCGAAGACCACACGCGTCCTGCTGACGGGCTATGCCGATATTGGCTCGACCATCGAGGCAATCAACAGCGGCCAGGTCTACCGGTACATCACCAAACCATGGGACGACGGCGAGGTGCTGGCCACGGCCCATCAGGTGTTTGAGCGCCAGGCGCTTGAACATGAAAAGGAGCGTCTCGAGGCACTTCTTCATACCAAGAATCAGGCGCTGACCGAACTGAATGAAACCTTGGAGGAAAAGGTCGCCGCGCGCACCAGCGAGCTGCTCCAGCTGAGCCAGAAGCTCAAAAAGAACTATCTGACATCGATCAAGGTGTTCTCCAACCTGATGGAGTGGAGGGGAGGGCAGCTCTCCGGCCATTCGCGCCGCGTGGCCGATCTGGCGCGGCGGACCGCACGGGCGATGAACATGAGCGAGTCCGACCAGCAGGACGCTTTCATTGCGGGGCTCATGCATGACATCGGCCAGATTTCGCTTCCAGATACTTTGCTGGCGCGGCCCGTGCCCAAGTTCTCGGACGATGAGACCGCCCAGTACCGGCGCCATGCCACCCTCGGCGAGCAGGCGCTGATGGCACTTGACGACATGCAAGCCGTTTGCAACATCATTCGCAGCCACCACGAGCGCCACGATGGCCTGGGGTACCCGGACGGCTTGGTCGGCGAGATGATCCCGATGTCAGCCTGCATCCTGGCTGTCGCCGATACCTACGACGACCTGCAGATGGGGCACCTCAGCTCAACTCCGTTGAACGCCAGCGATGCGAGGTCGATGATCGCGCGGGGCCGGGGAACACAGTTCCACCCGGAGGTGGTGGACGTGTTTTTGCAGATGCTCTTGAAGGCAGCGCCCGGGGCGGAAATACCGCCCAGGATGCTGCGGACCTCACAGCTGCGCCCGGGCATGGTGTTGGCGCGCGATCTCTTGTCCGCGGAAGGCGCGGTGTTGCTAGCCGCCGACCATGTGCTCACAGAGGAGTTGATCAGACGGCTCCGGATACGTGAGGGGCGCGACGGCGTCGACATGATCTTGCCGATCAAGCCGTGATTTGAGGGCCTGACATGCAGAAGATACTGTTGCTGGACGATGAGCCCAATGTACTCATGGCAATCAAGCGGTGCCTTCGCGCGGGCTTTGGCCCGGATTTGCGGATTGAAGAGACGGTGGAGCCGGAGGTCGCGCTCGGCAAGCTGAGGGCCTCACCATTTGACGTGGTGATCTCCGACTATCGGATGCCGCTCATGACGGGCGTGGAATTTCTGGGACTGGTTCGTTCCATCCAACCCCGGGCAATACGGATGGTGTTGAGTGCGTCGTCAGATTCTGAAAATTTGATGCGCGCCGTCAATGATGCATAGGTCTTTCGGTATCTCTTGAAGCCGTGGGATGAGAAAGACCTGTTGAGCCATGTGCGGGCCGCGCTGGAGCGTGCCGACCAGTTGCGCCACGAGCATGAGCTGGCAGACGTTGGGCGCAAGGAGTTCGGCCAGTTGAGCGAGATGGAGCTCGAGCGCAGGCGGCTCGAGGCGCTGGAGCCCGGGTTGACGCAAGTGGCATGGGGGCCGGACGGCGAGGTTTTGGGCCCGGAGCACTATGCGGTCCCACGCTAGGTAGCAAAGGAGTCGGCGCGGTCTTGCCGCCGCGGCTCTGGGCAGTCGCTACTGCGCGTTCTTCCGCTGCGCCGTCTCATGGTGCCGGAACGCCTCGCGGATGTTTTCTCGCAGCAGCTCATCGTCCCAAGGTTTTGTCAAAAACTTGTAGATTGCGCCGCGGTTGATCGCGTCCGAAATGGACTCCAGATCGGTATACCCCGAAAGCACGATTCGAATGGTGTCTGGGTAGAGTTCTCGGGCGCGCGACAAAAACTCCGTACCCGACATTTCGGGCATGCGCTGGTCTGAGAGGATGACCTGAATCTCATGGCGGCCCAAAATATCAAAACCTTCACGCGCACTGTTGGCGGTGAGTATTTCGTACCCGTCGCGCCGCAGCAAACGCCGCATTGAAGCCAAAATGCCAGGCTCATCGTCAACGACCAGAATTCTTTTGGCGATACCCGAGGTTTGGCTGGGTATTTGAAGCGCCTTGCCATCTGCCAGCAGCCTGCCAAATTCATCGGCCGCGATGGGTCTACTGAAAAAGTAGCCTTGAATCTCGTCGCAATTCTTGCGGTAGAGGTAGTTCATTTGCGCTTCCGTTTCAACGCCCTCGGCTACCACCTTTAGCTTGAGATTGTGTGCCAGGTCGATGATGGCAGTGCAGATCGCAGCGGCATCAGGGTCATGAATTACATCTCTCACAAAGCTCTGGTCGATTTTCAGGAAGTCGATGGGGAAGCGCTTGAGATATGCCAGGGAAGAGTAGCCGGTTCCGAAGTCATCGATCGCGATCCGCACGCCCATCTCCCGGATGTCATGCAAGCGCTGGATGTTGGCATCAATATCCTCCATGAATAGGCTTTCGGTGATCTCAATATCCAAAGGCACCGCTTTGCTCTGGGCTTTTGCGAGGCAGGTTCTCAGCACTTTGGTGAATTCGGATTGACGCATCTGAACTGGCGAAACATTCACGGCGATCCGCGGCGGTACCAATCCCTGGCTGCTCCAGGTTTGATGATCCTCAATCGCTTTTTCAATCACCCACTGTCCCACGTCGATGATCATCCCAGTCTGCTCAAGAATGGGGATGAACACGGCAGGCGAAACCAATCCCTCGTCTGCGCTGTTCCAGCGGATAAGCGCTTCCATCCCGTTAACGCGTCCGTCGAGAAGCGCGACCTTGGGCTGGTAATGCAAGACAAACTCTTGGTTCTCCAACGCCTTATGCAGCTTGCTCTCGATACTGAGCTGACTGTGCACGCGCTTGTTCATCGCCGAGGTATAGAACTGATACCGGCCCTTGGCCGACCCCGCATCGCGCGAAGCAGCTTCCGCGTGCAGAAAAAGGGAGTCCGCGTCCTCGCCGTCGTCGGGGAAAAGCGAAATTCCAGTGCGGAACGTGAGGTATAGCTCCTTTCCGTCGGACCTGAACGGCTGGTCCATCAGCGGGAATATTTTCTCGGTCAGAAGATGGGCGATTTCGGCAGGAGCGCCACTGTAGGTCACGATGATGCCAAATTGGTCCGACCCCATGCGCGCCAGATTGTCGCTGGATCCCAGTGCCTCAATCATGCGCTTCGCAAACGCCTGAATAAGTGCATCACCGCCGTGTCGTCCTAACGTGTCGTTGATATTCTTGAAACGGTCTATATTCATCCACACCAGGGCGACGGATCCGTTTTCTTCCGCAGAAGTGCTTCCGGTGCGCTGGATCACCTGGTTGAGTCGATCCTGGAGGAGGCTCCGATTGGGAAGGCCGGTCAGTGCATCGTAGTACGCTAAGTAATTGAGTCGTTCTGACTTTTCAAGGTGGTCGAGTGAGAACGCAATATCCGACGCCAATTCCTGCAGCAGGCGAATTTCTGCATCATCAAAGAAATTCTTCTCTTCTGAATAAAGTGCCATCAACCCCAAGGTTTTCTGATTCACCGACAGGGGGAACAGGCCAAAGCTCTGAAATCCTCTGCGAATGGCCTCGTCCTGCAACTTGATACGAATTTCTTGTTGAACGTCCTGCACCAATACCGCTTGTGAATTGGTTATGCATTGGGCGACCAACCCATATTCCCCGGTATTGCGCTCGTCGAGCCCCATGGGGATATGTTCAATGTAGTCCTCTCCCGAACCGGCCCATGCGACGGGGGTGACATTTTTCGCATCAGCTTGTGCGATGCCTATCCAAGCCAAGCGGAAGCCTCCGGACTGCACAGCGATTTGACAGGCCTCATCGAATAATTCTTGGCGGTTTTCGGTCCTCACTATCAATGAGTTGATGCTGCTCAGGACGGCATAAATCCGGTTGAGGCGCTTGACCTTGAGTTCCGCATGTTTTCGCTCGGTGATGTCGACCACCGAGCCAGCCATGTAGGTGGCTTGACCACTCTCATTCCACATCGCTTGCCCCTTCGCATGGGACCATCGATAGGTTCCGTCCTTGGCCAACGCTCTGTACTCGACGTCGTAGGGGACGCGGTTCTTGATATGTTCTGCGAAAGCGGTCAACACCATCCGCCGGTCATTGGGCTCGAGCAGGTTCAGCCACCCCGCGGCCGTGTTCTCCACTTCGTGATCCTCATAGCCCAATCGACGCTTCCACTGGGCTGAAATCTGCGCAATCCCAGTCTCGACATACCAGTCCCACACGTCGCCCGTGGACGCGGCCAGTCGAAACCGCAACTCGCTGTGCCGCAGGGCCTCCTGGGTGCGCTGCTGTTGTCGCGCCAACTCCGCATCGTTGAGGGCGCGTTGTATTGCCGGGGCGAGGCGTCCCAGGTCGTGCTTCAGGATGTAGTCCGTGGCTCCGCTCTTGAGCGCCTTGATGGCGTTTTCTTCTCCTATGGTTCCCGACACAAAGATGAACGGTACGTCGGGGCACAACTCTTGAACGATGGCAAAAGCAGCGATACCGTTGAAGCGCGGCATGCTGAAGTCCGAGAGGACGATGTCCGGCGTACAGCCGGTCAGTTCCTCACGCAGCCGCGCTTCGCTGTCAACGCGACGGCTCGTGAAGTTCAACGACGCGCGCCGCAACGCGTGTGTTACGAGTTCTGCATCGTTTGGCTCATCCTCAACCATCAGGATGTTCAAAGGGGCGGCTTGCAAATATTCCTCCTTCCACAGGACTTGGCCTGTGGAACACTGCCGTGCTGCGAACAGTCTAGGGGGCGACACCCCGCGCATCAAGAAATTCTTAGTTTCCGTCGTTTGGGTGCGCAACCGCAGTTGAAATGTTTGCAGCGCAAGGTTTTCAACCTACCATTGTTTCAAGTCCGGCTACAAAAGCTGGCGCACACGTGGGAGGTAGGCAGTGATACAGACCCGAACGTACCTGAGCGGACTGCTGGCGCTGTCCTTGTCTGCCGTGCATGCGCAGGATAGCAAAGCCTTTGCCCTGGCCGAGCTTTCGCTCGAGGAGCTGGCGAACATCCAGGTCACGTCCGCTTCTAGGCACCCCGAACTGCTGCGGGATGCCTCAGCCTCCATCTTTGTGATCACGTCCGAGAGCATCCGCCGTTCGGGCGCCACTACCCTGCCGGAGGCGTTGCGGCTGGCGCCCAATCTTCAGGTGGCCCGCCTTGACGCGAGCCAATACGCCATCAGTGCGCGGGGTTTCAATAACGCCATCGGTAACAAGTTGCTGGTCCTGATCGATGGGCGAACGGTTTACACGCCCTTCTTTTCTGGAGTCTTCTGGGATCAGCAGGACGTCATGCTGGAGGACATCGATCGGATCGAGGTCATCAGCGGCCCAGGCGGAACCTTGTGGGGCGCCAACGCGGTCAACGGCGTGATCAATGTGATCAGCAAGTCGTCTGCCAACACCCAGGGAGGGTTGTTGGTGGTTGGCGCCGGCAGCCAAGGGCGCGACGCCTCTTTTCGATACGGCGGTGTGCTGGGGGAAGGCGGCACTTTTCGCGTCTATGGCAAGGCCGATGCCACGCGGCCGGTGGTGCAGGCAGGTACCGCACCTGCTACGGACGGACGTTCACGGGGACAACTGGGCTGGCGGGCCGACTGGGCGGATCACACCACCGAACTGACCGTACAAGGCGATGTCTACGAGGGGGCCACGGACGCCCGCGGCTTCTTTGGCCGCACCGACATCGGGAAGGTCGAGGCCTCTGGCGCCAACATCCTTGGACGCCTGTCGCGAAAACTTGACGCGGGGCAAGACATCCGGCTTCAGGCTTATTACGACTTTACGGACCGCAAGGATGCATTGCTGTACCAACCACGGCAGCGCGTTTTTGACGTGGAGTTTCAGCACGGGGTGCCCCTAGGCTCGCACCGGTTGCTTTGGGGCGGGGGGTACAGGCAGGCGAACGACATCATTCGCCCTGGCGTCCTTTTTGGCTTTGTGCCGGCCCAAGCAAGATTGCGCTGGACAAACCTGTTTGTGCAAGATGAGTTCCGCCTGACGGACCGCCTGAACGTGACCGTTGGCACAAAATTCGAAAGGAATGACTTCACGGGATGGGAGTCCCTTCCAAGCGCACGTTTGGAATGGAAGCCGTCCCAGGAGCAACTGTGGTGGGGCGCAGTCTCGCGTGCCGTGCGCGCGCCGGCTCGCCTGGACCGGGACATCCGGCTGCCGCCCAATCCGCCCTTCATCATCGCAGGGGGCCCTGATTTCGAGTCCGAAGTTGCCAAGGTTCTCGAACTGGGATACCGGGCCCAGCCTTCGTCAACGCTGTCCTATTCGGTCACGGCATTTCAGCACCACTGGGACAAACTGCGCAGCGGGCAGCCGGCTCCCGGCGCACAAGTGCAGAACATGATCGGGGGCAAGACTTGGGGGCTGGAGGCATGGGGCGAATGGCAAGCAGCGCGCAATCTGCGGCTCGCGGGAGGGGTGTCGGTCTTGCGCAAGAACTTGCGCATACTGCCCGGAAGCACCGACCCGGAGGGCCCGCGTGCATTGGGCAACGACCCCGGCCACCAATGGATGCTGCGCGCAGGGTTCAATCTGCCCAACCGCCAGGAGCTCGATGTCATCGTGCGCAGGGTCGGGGCTTTGCCAGATCCGGCGGTGCGGGGGTACACAGCCGTGGATGTGCGTTTTGGCTGGGCCGTGCGCCCAGGCGTTGATCTTTCGATCGTGGGGCAAAACCTGTTTGACAGCGCTCACACGGAATTCAGCTCAGCACTGAGCCGCAGAGAGATTCCCCGCAATATTGCGTTGCGCATCAGGTGGACTTTGTGAGAGCTTGGATGTCTGCGCTGCACTGGAAGCAAAGCCTGACCTTGGTAGTGCTTCTGCTCGGCATGGCCATCCGCCCCAGCGCCGCGCAACCCGATTCACCGAGTGAAGAGTCGCAAGTGAAGGCGGCGTTTCTCTACAAGTTTGCCGGCTACGTCGAATGGCCGGATGGATTCCTAGGGTCCGTGCAAACCCCCTTCACGATCGGGGTGCTAGGCGCCGATGCCATCGCTGACGAACTGGCGCACATCGTTCAGGGCCGCAAGAGCCAATCGCGCAGCATTGCGGTGCGCCGCTTCAAGGCAGGGGACCCGCTGGAAGACATGGCGATCCTCTTCGTCGGCAAAGGGGACGCTGCGCGGCTGAAACCACTGAGGAGCACCTTGCAAACGCGGCCTATCCTCGTCGTGACCGAGGAGCCAACGGGTCTGGCGCACGGGGCCATGATCAACTTTCTGTTGGTAGACCGGCATGTTCGCTTCGAAGTGTCACTCGACCCTGTGGAAAAAAGCGGGTTGCGTCTGAGCTCGCGATTGCTCGCGGTCGCCCAGAAGGTTCATGCCGAGGGGCGCTAGATGCTCAATGCTGTTGCACGCTCACTCCGCTACAAGTTCTTGCTGGCCATGCTCGCAGCGACCTTCGTTTCGCTGGCCGTGGCAGGGTCCGCGCTGGCCTGGTACGAACTTCAGACCTACAAACAGCATGCCGTCAGTGATTTGCTGACCCAGGCCGAAATCCTGGGCCGCGCGACGGGCCCGGCTTTGGCGTTTGATGATCACAAGTCAGCGAAGGCCAATCTTTCTTTGCTGGAAACCCGACGCCAGATCCGAGCCGCTGCCATTTACAACGCCCGGGGCAAGCTGGTGGCGCAATACAGAGGGGAGGGCGCCGCCGAAGGACACAAAATCCCCCCGCTGCCACAAGCGGATGGAGTGCAGCTGCAAGGCAACGAGTTGGCGGTCTCCAAGAGAATTCTTGAAAATAACGAGATCGTGGGCACGGTCTACCTGAGTTCCGACTACGAACTGGTGCAGCGGTTTCGCAGCTACCTTGGCATCTTGGCCAGCGTGACTGCGCTGAGCTTGCTGGTGGCTGCAGTTATTTCAGCGTGGCTGCAGTCGGCTTTGACGAAACCCATCCTCGCTGTCACCGAGGTAGCCCGGCAGGTCACTGAGCACAAGGACTTTTCCCTGCGCGTTACCAAGACTACGCAAGACGAACTCGGCTACCTTGCTGATGCCTTCAATGAAATGCTGTCAGAGATTGCGCGGCGCGCTGAAGACCTGCAGATGGCCAACCGGGCAATGGGACGCGAAGTGCAAGAGCGCGAGCGCGCTGAACAGGAGATACGCCAACTCAATGCCGAGTTGGAACAACGCGTATCCCAGCGCACAATGCAACTGCAAACTGCCAACCAGGAACTCGAGAGCTTTAGTTATTCCGTCTCGCACGATTTACGTGCACCGCTTCGCTGGGTGGTGGGTTTTTCTGACGCTTTGATGGAAGACCACGGTGCCAGCCTGGACGATGAAGCCAGGCGAAAGATCCAGATCATTCAGAACGAAGGGCGACGGATGGGCGTGCTGATCGACGATCTGCTCGCACTGTCGCGCCTCGGCCGACGGGCGCTCAAAGTAGGGGGGGTAGACATGGGCGATGTGGTCCTCACCACCTGGAATGCGCTCAAGGAACGCGATGATTTCAGCAATGTGAACTTGCACATTGGGGCGATGCCCGTGGCGCTGGGAGACCGGGTGCTCCTGGGCCAGGTATGGACCAACCTTTTGTCGAATGCCCTCAAATTCACCTCGAAACAGCCCCATCCACGCATTGAGATCGGAGCCATCTCCGACGATATGGAACACATTTTCTTTGTGCGTGACAATGGAGCCGGGTTCGACCCGAAGTACAAGGACAAGTTGTTCGGGGTGTTTCAGCGGCTGCATGACGCCACCGAGTTCCCTGGAACGGGCGTGGGCCTTGCACTGGTCCAGCGGATAGTCCATCGGCACGGAGGCCGGGTCTGGGCAGACGGAAACCCAGGCGAAGGGGCTACCTTTTATTTCACCGTCCCACGGGAGAGCTGCGATGGAGTTGTTTGAAGAGGTCGATATTCTCCTTGTCGAGGATAGTCCCAACGACGCAGAGCTCGCGATACGGGCGCTGAAAAAACGCGGCTTTGCCAACAAGATGCTGTGGGTAAAAGACGGCGAGCAGGCCATCAACTATCTGTTCCGCCGTGGCGAGTATTCGCAGCACGATGAGGCCAGTCCGAAGCTTGTGCTTCTGGATCTGAAAATGCCCCGTGTCGACGGCATGGAGGTGCTCCGTGTCATGAAGGAAGACCAGCGCACGCGACGGATTCCCGTAGTGATGCTGACGTCTTCGCAGGAAGAACGCGATGTGGCGCAATCCTATGACCTGGGGGTCAATAGCTACGTCGTCAAACCCATGGACTTCGGTGAAATGGCAGACGTTGTCTGCCAAGCGGGGTCGTACTGGTTGGGTGTGAATCGCACGCCCTGATCTCACAAGAGATTGACCGAAGCGAAGTCCTGGCTATACGTTTGGGCGCTCTCAAAGCAGCCGGTGTTACGCGCCACAGTAGGATGGACTTGGCTTTGCATCGACGCGTTGTCGACAACTTAAGTTCACGACGGACAGGGGGGCTAAGGTTTTGGGCAGAGGGACAAGACATTTGCAACGCTGCCTCGCCTGATTGATTTTACATAATATACATCGTATCAAGTCAAGGAAGAAGGCCGGCTTCTTCGACGGCCTGGCGCCCAGCCTGGCCTAAGACAACCTCCCGCTTTTCGGCGCATTGGCCTTCCGGGGCCACGCCCATCATCCCCATCGAGCGGCGCCAGCTCGATAACCAAAAACCCCAGGAGTGATTCATGTTGAAGGTGCCACGTGTCCGTGGTGCAGCACAGCTGCGCCTGTTTGTCGAAGAGATTGGTTTTGTGCGGGTCTGCAAAGTGCTCGACGTCCACGAGGCCACGTTGCGCCGGTGGCTGCGCGAGGAATCGCCGGTGCCGGCCGCGCCGCTGCAGGCGCTGTACTGGCTCACGAGCTGGGGGTTTGCCGATGCCTGCGCCGAGGCTCATTGGTCGCATCAGTTCCTGTTGGGCAAGGTGCGCGAGCTGGAGGCCGCGATCAACTGGCGGGCGCCGGCGCGCTGGGTCGCGGCCAATGAGCAAGAGTTCCGGGCGCCTGGTGCGCTGGTGGTGCTGCAGCTCGTTTGACTATCAATTTCATAGCTATCAGCGCTTGTCGGATAAGCGCTAGACCCTGATTTGCCAATGAAAAAGCCGCCCGGAGGCGGCTCAAACCCTTGGAGTTCTCGCGCTGCGGTCAGCGGCGCTTTTTGAACTGGCCCTTTTTGGGGCCGGATTTGTGGCGGGGTGGCATGCGTCGTTTGGCCATGTGGATCTCCTATCGTCAGGTGTGCCCGCCTGGCTCCCCCCAGGCTTCGCGGATGTACTGGCGCACAGATGGGAGCTGGCGCATCAAGAAGGCGGCGATCAGCGCGCCGCCTAGCAAGATCAGGGCTTCACGGCCGAACTCGGCCGGCGTGGGGATGAAGGCTTTCAGGTTCATTTGCTGTTGATCCGGTCGATGCGCTCGTGGGCCTTGCCGGCCGATTCGTGCGCGTGCTGGGCGAGCAGCGAGATGCGGGCCAGGTCGGAGCGGATGGCGGCGTACACGCCGACGCCCACGCCCAGCGGCCCAGCCAGCTGCAGCAGGAGTTCGAAACTCATGGAAGAAATCCCTCTTGTTGAATTTGTATTGCCACGTTGGCGGGCTGCGCGGGGCCCGTGGCGGCCCAGGAACTCGCGCCCCCTGCCCTCACCCCCAGCCACATCACCCAGGCCCTCCACGGGCTCACGCCGCAGGCAATGGCGGCCTCTTCAAACAGGGCGTCCGCTGTTGCACGGTCGACCTGGTGCGTGGTGTAGAGCCAGTCATGCAGCACGGCGGCTGCGTGGGCCAGGCCGCCGGCGAGAAAGAAGGCCACCGGCAGGCGGGGCACGCTGGCCAGGTCTGTCACGAACCCTGCAGGCACGCTGCCGGCGCCGATGCTCGAGCACTCGAAACCCAGCGGGGCCAGCAGCACCCAGGTGCCCCGGCCGTCGCGGCTCACATCCTCGACCCGGCGCAGGTCTAACGCGGTGGTGAACTTCACTTCCGCTTTTCCTCGCCGGAATGAGTGGACTCCATCTGCGTGATCGCGGTGGCGTTGTAGCTTGCAGTGGCCACCCAGGACACGTGCAGGCCGCCGCAGCCGGACAGCAGCACAGCGATGGCGAGGGCAATGGCGGTTTTCTTGAAGTGCATGGGTCACCTGTAAATCGAGTGCGCGCCCACGGGGGCGATGTAGGCGCTGGGGTTGTTGTATCGGGGACCGTTGGGGCCTTGGGGCGTGACGTCCCAGCCGGTGGGCACGTAGAAGGCGCTGTTGGTGCCGATGTTTTCCGGGCGCGGTTCTGGGTGCGTGATGCCGTAGAGCCAGGTGCCCAGGGTGTCGGAGCCGTCTGGAAAGAGCGTGTTGTTCACGCCCTGGTAGACGACGTTTTCGTTGTTCCAGGGAGTCACTGCCCAGGCGCCATCGCGCACCGCCTGGCTGGCCGTGCTCCAGACCGCGCCTGCAGCATCGCCGGCCGCCGTGGAAGCCTTGCGCACCACGTAGGCCACGACGATGACGCCGCCGGCCAGCAGCGCCAGCTTTATCAACAGATCGGCAGAGACCGGCGCAACTCGCATCAGAACTGCTTCGAGGTGGTGCCGTCAGGCCAAATCCAAGTGCCGTTGGGCCCTGGCTTGCCGTAGCTGCTGCCGTTGTCCACGCCGGTGATCTGGGGGCCGCTTCCCGTGGTCCCGCCCCACACGGCGCCGCCTGGCGCAACAGTCGGCCGCGTGCTGCCGACGTCGGCGGGGGCAGGTGCAGGCGCAGCCGCTGGCCTGGTGCCCGAGGCCGTGCCGTCGACCACCTGCGGTTTCGTGGTGGTGTTGATCACGATGGGCTGGCTGGCCCAGTTGGCGGCTGAGCTGGCGGCGCCCAACAGGCCGCCCGAGCTGCCCAAGGCCGCCGAGTTGCCGGACTTGCGCATGTACAGCAGCAGGCCGATGCCAGCCACTGCGGCGACCACCATGATGGCTTTGCGGTCGATGGCCATGCTCAGTACCAATACTCGTTAGAGAAGTCGTACGCGCTGTTGAAGGGCGGATTGGCCGCAACGCCGTCGTTTGCCACGTAGGCACTCGGGTTGTTGTATTGCGGGCCGCCCGGGCCCTGCGGAGTCACATCCCACTGGGTTTGCGATCGGCCGTCGTACGTGCCATTGAGCGGGACGCCAGAGCCGCTGGACCCGCTACCCCTGAACAGGTTGTTGAGCGCGCCCAGGCCGGCGCCGATGATCGACGCGTTTTGCGCGGTGCGCCCGGGCTGGCCGCCTTGCTGGTACACCGGCTGCGCCATCGCGCGGCGGCTCATGAGGTAGTAGGCGCCGATGCCGAGCACGGCCAGGATCAGCAGGTTGTTTGGGCCAGGGGAAGTTGCAGCGCTCATGGTCTCAAGCCCAGTTGGTGCCGTTGCCCGCGTTCACGTCCGCGAGGATTTGGCTGTAGTAGTTGCGGGTTTCTTGGGGCGCGGAGCCCAGGCCCTTGCGCTGTACGTTCCCCTGCCCCCAGTTGTAGGCGGCGAGGGCTTCGGTCCAGTTGCCAAACTTGTTGTACAGCCTGGCCAGATAGCGGCCGGCCGCGTCGATGGCCTGCGGCACGTTCAGCGGGTCGATGCCCATCTCGCGCGCCGTGGCTGGCATGAATTGAGCGATGCCCAGCGCGCCGGCCGAGCTGGCCACGCGGCCGGTGATGATGTCTTCGCGGTAGCGGCACTCCTGCCACAGCAGGCGGGCCAGCATGTCACGCGGTATGCCGTGCGTGGTCTCAGCGGTGGCGATCATGCCGGCGTAGGCGGCAGGCGGGCGCCACAGGCCCAGGGAGGTTTTCGCGGAATTGATCATGTCTTCAAAGAGGTTGGTGGAGATGACTTGCCCATTGCCTGATTGGCCGTCGTCAGGCACTGGCTCTGGCGGCTCTGCCTGGTCGCCCCACTCGGGCACGAGGCCTTGCCAGCCATCGGGCAACATGCCGTCCCAGGCCGGTGCGCCCGGCGCGGCCTGGCGCTGCGCCAGGTCCACCGCCACCAGCACCACCACGACGCCCGCCAGCAGGTAGAGCAAGCGGTTCATTCATAGAACTCCCAGAGGCCCGCCGCGTCTGCCGCTGCAAACGAGTTCGCCGTGGTTGGCGATACAGTGCACCCGCCCGCTACCTTGCTTGCCATACCCCCCAGGTAGAAGCCCTGGCGGTCCGTTGTCAGCCGCACCACGTAAGAGGTCCCAGACATTGGCGTTGTGAAAACTACGTCATAAAGGCCGACACCCGTCCGAGTCACTGAAGCGATATTCAGACCCCGAACTAATGCGCCTGCCGATGTGATGTACGCATAGGCCTTGAGGTTCAAGCCCGGCAGGCCGCCCGCTGATCCAGATGAAATAGGCATGCTTCAGCCCTCCACCGTCACGATGTTGGCGTTGCTGGGGATATCCCCGATGGCCCGGACTTCCTGCGTGGTGCACACGCCGCCCGGCAGCTCGTAAGAGCCGCCAGGGATGATGCGCACGCCGTTCGCCACCGTGGCCGCACCGGCACCAAAGGAGATGTACAGATTGCCCGCGGTGTCCTTGTTTTGGATCAGCAGGTACTGGCGCGCCGCATTGGCCGCGAGTAGCTGCGCGCTGGCGTTGGTCACCGTCTTGTTCAGGTTGGAGAAGGCCGAGGAACGCGGCACCACCATCTGAGACACAGTGACAGAGCCCGCCAGGCCGTCGATGAACTTCTCATCGCCGATGAACAGGCGGATGTTGTTGCTGGAGCCCGAAACGTCGGTGATCTCCAGGCGCTGGAAGGGCGTCGTTTCGAGGCCCTGGCCAGCAATCAGACCCTTGAGGGTGCCCCACTCGGCGCGCATGTCCACGGCGCCATCGGCGGCGAGGATTTTGAAATATTCCCCGCTCACTTGGAGCTGGTACACGCTGTTTGCGGGCACCGAGAAGGTGTAAATGGCCGATGGTTTCATTTTTTCACCGCAGCAAAGGCGACGACGGCCATGGCCAGCACGGCGCCGATCAGAATCTTGTCGGTCAGGGCGCCCCGGCCCTTGGCGTCGGCGTAGGCATCCTTGACCATCGCGCCCACGTATTCCGAGGCGTTGAACGCTTTGTTCATCGCCGAGGTGGCAAGGCCCAGAGAGCCGCCCAGGGCATCGCCCGCGAAGTTGTAGGCGTTGCGCTGCGCGGTGTTGTTGGTGGACTCGGCAAAAGCCAGGGCATCGCTGTTGGCATCGAGCGCCGCATTCAGCGCTTTGCCCCCAAACCCGAGCGCCGCCATGACGGTCTCCCCCGCGAAATCGATGGTCTGGCCACCGAAGCCGAAGGCCGCTTTGCCCGCGTCATTGCCATAGGCAAATGCAGCGTTCACCGCGCCGTTGTCCAGCGTGTTGATGGTGATGGAAGAGCCACCTTCGGCCGACGCCCCGCCCTGCCCGATCACCCTGCGGTTGTCGGTCTGGTTGGTGCTCTGCGAGGTGTCGCTGTTGCTTTCAGACATGGATTGCTTTCGTCATCACGGAGCCAGTGCGCTCCCACCCTTGGCGGATGCACTGGCGTTCAATGTGTTCTCGGGCGGTGGTCATGGCGAGGACGCTGGCGCCGAAGCAGCGGGCGGTGGCCATCAGCGCCTGGTCGAACGCTGCACCGTGCAGACGATCCCCCTGGCTCACGAGGCCCACCACATCCAGGCGTGTGCCACGACCAAAGACCACCGGCCGCAGGGCCACCAGCGCACGCTGGCCGCCGTCTGCGAAGGTGAAGAGGTGCGCGCCACGCAGCGCCTCGTGAGGGTTGGCCAAGCCGCCCCACGGGCTGGCCTCGACCGATGGACGCATGGCCTCCACGGCCTCGGGCGTCCAGTCGGTGGCGGTTACTTCTTGAGGAAGTACCACGCGGCGACCCCTGCAGCGATCAGCCACCAGTTGATCCCACCACCGGACGCCCCTTGCAGCGAAGTGCCAGAGCCGCCCATGTTCACGATGAAATCGCCGTTGCTCGCGCCGAAGTGCGCGCCGCGTTGGTCCATGCCCGAGCTGGCCGAGCTACTGAGCTGCAGCGGGGGCAAGCCCATGCCGAAGCCCAGGCTTCCAACACCGGGTATTGCCAGGTTGAGCGCCATAGTCAGCCCTTGCGAAGCAGCAGCACAGCGGCCGCGCCCAGACCGATCAACACAACCATGGGCGAGATGAACACGCCGCCGTTGCGAGAGATCGTGACAGGCCGGCCCTCGATAGCCACGCCGTTGGGGCCGATGGATTGGAACTGCCCGGGGATGCTCCACGAGTAGCCATCCTGGCCCTGCACAGCCTGGTCATAGCCAGCAAGCGCGCCAGAGAACGCCCCGACAAACATCCGGAGCGGACGGAGGCGGTCCTGCGTTGCGATCAGTTCCGCTTCGTTCATGGTCAGAACGGTGCGTAAGGGATCAGCTCTTCGGTCTCGATGGTGATGGTTTCACCGGCCGAGAACGTGCCGTAGAAGATGGCAGAGGCCACGCCGACCGCCTTGCGGGTGTCCCAGGTGCGGCCGGACATTTGGCCATCTTGCACAGGGTCAAACACCACGAGGTTGGCCTGCGGCACGCGGAAGTTGTCCTTCTGCGATGCCTCGTTTTCCAGCTTCGAGAACTCGTATTCGTTGATACCCTCGCGCACCGTCTTGATGCCGGTCATGTTGGCGCTGTAGAAGTACACACGACGGTAGTTGCTGCCGCCGCCCGAGGGCTCGATGTGAGGGATCAGCATGGAGAACGTGCCCGCGCCGCCGATCACCTGCGTGGCGCGATGGCGCCGGGCGATCAGCGGGCGGATGTAGACCTCGGCCGGGTCATTGGTGGGCGGCGAGACGTCGGCCAGGCCCTTGATGGTGGGCGAGGTGGCGCCGGCAATGGTCACTTCGAGGCGAATGGTCTCGATGCCCGAGCCCTGGCTCAGGTCGATGGAACCCGCCTGGCGTGCGTTGGGTGTCACGGCCTTGCGGTCCATGAAGTCGATTTTGAGGATGGTCGCATCGACGGCGCCACCCATGTACAGATTCGACGCATCGAGCTTGGAGCCATCCGATTCCCAGATCGTCTTGGCGTTGGCCTTGAGCTCGATCTTGGTGATCATCGACTTGGTGAAGGTGCCACCCAGCGTGAGGGTGATTTTCTCCAGAACCGAGCCCTTGAGCTTGATCAGGTCGGAGATCGCGACACCAGAGGCGACGACGTTTTGAAACGGATCAAGAGGTACTTGCTTGTTCATAGCGGCCCCGATCAGTTCAGCGCGTCGGAGATGTAGGGCACTTGGCGCGCCACGATCACGCCGGCAACACCCAGCGCCATGGTGCGCGCTGCGGGGTTGTCGATGAACTTGTAGGCTGCGAAGCAACCGCCCAGCGCGATTGCAATTTTGGTGAGCTGGGAAGTGGTCAGGTTCATGTCGGGGCCTCAGGCATCCGGGGTTGTTGAAACGATGCCCCGATGAAAACCTGTGCCCGACAAAAAAGAAAATCCGCCCCCTAAGGCGGACCGCCTAAGGCGCCTGTTTTGGACCCTTGGAGCGGGTCGAAAATTTGATGACGCCGCGTGTTATTTCTGCCGACGTGTCGCGTTTTTCCAACCAATGCAGGGGTTCAAGGCCGCTGATCTCGGCCGCGTTGATGCCCCACTGTTGCGCAAAGGACTTGGCCGCCGCGATGTTGCCCAGGCGGCCGGTGTGGATCAGGTCGCAGTTGTTCAGAAAGGACTTGTCCACTTCGGTGGGCGTCTGGCTCGCGCCGATGATGCTGATCGACTTGGTGCCGTTCTCATAGCGCCTGCCCACGTTGACGATCTTTTTCCAGGCCGCCGGTGCGTGGCTGGCCTTGGTCACCTCGGCCAGCTCGTCGACGAACAGCACCACATTGCCCTCACGCCATGCCAGCTCGCAGAAGCGGGCGAACTGCTCGTGCGGGTTGAAGTCGTGGTTCATCAGGTAGCGCGCCTTGAACGCCTTGCCCTTGCACGCCCGCACGAACGCGCCGAAATCGGTGAAGGGCTGGCCAACCCCGTTCAGCATGTCATCGTGCTTGGGGTCCCAGACCATCAGCCGGGGCGGCTTGATGGCTGCAAGCTGCTGCACGACCCATGCGGTTTTTCCGGTACCGGTGGCACCGAACGCGGCCCAGCGGAATGGCTTCACGTGGGCGCCTTCACAGGCACGGCCTCGATAGTGCGCGAGTGCTTCTCGACGGCAGACACGTAGCCCATGGCCAGGGGCACCAATGCCACCACCAGCATTGCCAGCTCGGGGTTGCGACCGGCCAGCGCGGTGATGCGCTCCATGTACTTTTGCAGGACCGGCGCCGCTGCGTCGGCAGGGCCGCGCAGCACTTCGTCCGGCCACTCCTCCAGGATCTCCGGCATGCTTTTGGAGATGGCGGAGCGCAGGGCGCGCAGGCCGGCAAACACGATCTTGGAGACACCCAGGCTCACGGCCTGCAGCATCTGCGCCTCTTGCTGCGCGGCCTCGTCGGCTTCGGCTTGCTGCTGCTCTTGCGCGGGGCCCTTGGGCGCGTCCACCGGAGTGAACACGGCGTTTTCCAGGGGGTCGATGGCTTCGGTTTTGGCGGTCATGGGCTATCCCAGCAGGGTTGCGGATTTGCGGGCATTGGCGGTGGCGCCCAGCGGCGGGTTTTGTGGATCGCCCGGGGGGACCGGTACCGGTGCGGCAACCGGGCCCGGCGCGCTCTCGATGCTGCGCAGCCACTTCTTTTCACACGCGCCGCCGACGTGCGCGTAGCCGTTGTGGCCGCAGTCGTCGGCGTCACACTCGTAGTTCAGCATGCCGCCCGCCGTCCGATGGAACGTGACGCGGTCGCCGCACATAGGGCACTTGCCGCGCCCCACTCGCTCGGACTTGCGGGCCATGGCTTTACAGCGCCCGCAGGTCGGAAGCGTCGAACACCAGAAGCTCTTCTGGCTGCGCTGGCTGATCCTCTGTCTCAGGCGTTGCATCCAGCATCACCGGCACCTCGTTTTCGGCATATCCGTTGGTGTCGGCGACCTTGCCGGCGCGGCCGAAATTCTCGTGATCCTCGTTTTTGACCTGCACGTTGTTCCAGGTGTTGAATTGACGCATCAGCGTTCTCCAGTTGAATGCCGGGGACCGCCCGGCGCGGGGTCCAAGGCCTGCCCCGCCGCTGCTGGCGATGGGATCCCACCGTCAACAGCGGCGAGGCTGGCCATGATGAATTGGCGCTCTAGATCCGGCATCGCCAGAACGCGCTGTACCCAGCGGCCGGCCTTGCGCTTGATGCGTTCGCGTTCCCGGAAGCTGCCGCCGATGTAGCGCAGGTCATGGGGAACGATGGTCGACGGGTCGTAGTTGGTCCACAGGGATTCAGTGGCTGGGCCGCGCCGGGTCATTGCCGTGAAGTCCAGGCGATGCCAGCTCGAGCTGGCTGCAGCCTCGTCATACATGGCGCTTCGGTACCCGGACAGCGCCCAGCACGCGCCGCGATCGGACAGCGCCGGCAGCAGCGATGTGACCAGGTGGTGATGCGTGGCGTCGTCCAGCTCGAACCGGTACAGGCTGACATCCTTGCGCGTGCTGTGCAGATAAGGCGGGTCTAGGTAAAAAAACCACCCGACCAGGTCATCACCCATCGTCAGGTTTTGCAGCACCGGTACTGCATCGGCGCAGATGAAGTCAGCTGCTGGCATCGCCGCCTGCAGCTTTGCCAGCTGCGCGGGGTCGCGCTCGATCAGGATGGTGGTGGGTGCCGGCGCGATGCGCCTGGCGATGGCGGCCGAACCTGCGAAGGGTTCGACGTAGGTGTGATGCCGGGGAATCGCGCTGATGATGGTTTGGTACACGCCGGCGCCGTTTTTGCCGCCCGGGTAGCGCAGTACTGCATCGGCGCTGGTGTTGGTGCTCGATGCCATCAACCCTCCACCAGGTCGGGGACGAAAAAGTAGCTGTGATCGGTGATGCGCAGGCGGTCGACCAGGATGTCCCCCCTGCCCTGCCTTCCCCCGAACTCGGCGGCGGCGGCCACCCAGTCATCAATGAGCTGCTGGGGATCCTCGCGGTGGCCGTGCTCGGCGACAAAGGCCAGGAAGTCGCCCAGGCGGCCGAAGCGCGTGAGCACCTGCAGCTGCTCTTGCTCGATGGTTCCCACCTGGTGTTCGTCGTCAAGGGTGAGTTCGGGCTCGGCCGCGGCTTCGTCGTCGTCGATCTCATCGATGCCGAAGTGGTCCTTGAGGCCGCGCGACCAGGTCAGCATGCGGCGCCCGTCGAACTCGGCCACGAACTCGCGGAAGGCGCAGATGGCGTGCCCATCACCACCCCGGGCCAGCTCCAATAGCTGGAAGGGGGTGTAGTGCTCGCGCGCGCCCCAGTTGTCGCGCTTGCCGATCTTGGCGTGGCTGCTGGTGAGTTCCGAGGACATGCCCCAGGTCTCATCGTGGCCCCACTTGGCGATGTAGTCCGCCGCGTCCTTGCCGCCCCGCACGTCCAATGCGTACTGGCCGGCCCAGTTGCGGTTGCTGGCGTCCACGAGGCCGCGCTTTTCCAGCAGGCGCACCCAGTGGCCGCGCAAATGCTCGATGGCCGGGCTCGTGAGGCGGCCGGCGTCGTCGGCCGGGCCCTCGGCGAAGGCGCCGGCATCGCAAAACACGAGCATGTGCAGGTGTGGGTGCCAGCCGTTCGCGCCGCCATAGGTGACTTCCAGGCTGTTGACCACGCCGACTTTGTTGGCCAGCTCCATCACCGCTTTCCACTTCCTGCAGTTCTGGAACGACTGGCGGGCCTTGCCGAAAGGCTCCATCAGATCGGCCAGCGTCTGGCCCACGTAGTGCGGAAAGGTGAAGGTCAGCAGGTAGGCGTGCCCACCAGCGGCCACGTGGGCCACCATGGCGTGCTGCAGCTCGCGGCGGCGCTGCTCGGCCACCTTGGCGGCGCACACGGGGCAAGCCCAGACGCTGCCGCAGGTCTTGACTTTGCCCAGCCGGGCCCGGCCGCCGTCGAGCTTCCGGAAAACCGGCATGGCCACATCGTCGATCACATGCCGGTGGCACCACACAGTGCGGTGTTGGGCTTTCGGTTCCAGGTTTTTGACGAACAGGATGGATTGCGAGGTCCTGAGGGCCGTGTGACGCCGGCGCAGGCCATTGCGCCGTGTATCGAGCTTCTCCTGTAGGCCCCCGCCGTGTGTATGGATTTCGCGTGTATACCGAGACTGCGCGACACCCCCGCGCGGGGTGTCCTGAGACGCTGCGCCCATCACATGGCCTCCAGTGCTGCGCGACGAGCGACAGCGGCCTCAATGGCCTCTTCCAGGGCCACGACAGCGATACCGATGGGGCAGACCACCGGGTAGTCGTTGCAAGCGCGCATGCGGGCCTCACGCAGGTACATCCGCGCGATATCGAGGCAGTGCATGGAGTTGTGGATCTCTTTGGCCAGAACGGCCGGAGGAAGGGTGATGCCGGCTAGGCCGTCCACCGGAACCCGCTTGGCGGGCGTGGCGACGGCGCTCATGGGGCCAGGTCGCCAGCGGCAGCGATCAGCCCCATGCCCAGCATGTAGGCATCTGCCTTAGACAGGGCGTCCGAGATAACCATGGGCCCCTGCCGCACGATCAGTTGCACGCGTTCCTGAGGAAGGCCGCCTAGGACGGGGACAAGCTGGGGGGATGCGGTGATGGCTCGCCCGTGAGCCGTTTTGACGGTGGTGGCCATGGTCTAGACCTCCACCGCGACGAGGTTGCCGAAGTCGTCTACGACAGCGGTGCCAAATCCACAGTGGGGGCCTTCGCCGAAGAAGGCCTTGCCGACCCTGCCGTGGGCCACGACGAAGAAATATCGGTAGTCGAAGTGGTAGCGGATGAACGCTGAGGACATGTGGCGCTTTCAAACGGTCCAGCGCCTCGGAAGGGTGTCCCCCGATCAGCTAGAAACCGGGTGAAAGCGCCAGCCCGCCAGGTTGTGGGTGCAGACCGGGGGACGGCGCGATTTAACTGCATGCATGCAATATCGTCAAGCATGCGGCTAACCAATCCCCCTGTTGCATGCGTTGCCGTCACGCACTACATTGCCTCCCCTAAGGCATGTTGCCTAAGGAAGCCAGCCCATGAAGACCCTCGAATACCTCGCCGCCGTGAAGGCAAAACGCAACATCACCAGCGACTACAAGCTGTCTAAGGCGCTCAACGTGCCATCCAGCTTGATTGCGAAATACCAGGCCGGCAAAGTTGTTCCGGGCCCCCTCGTCGCGTTCAAGATCGCGGAAATATTGGGGGATCAGCCAGCGGCCGTGATCGCGGACTTCGAACTTGAGCGCGCCGAGAAGACCGAGAAAACCGACGACGCGGAGGAGTGGCGGGGGTTTGTAAAGAAACTCGGCGGGGCCGCCGCGAGCATTTTGCTTGTAATGGGTTTGGGCGGATTCTCTAATGCTGACGCGAGGTTAGATAATCGTTCTAATAATCAACTTGATATACATCGTATAAAGTCATAAGCAGCGTCCAGTCGGGTCGCCAAGGCCAAGCTCCCAAGTCCGCCTTCATGCCATCTGGCTACCATTCACCCATGACCATTCCAAACACCTTCGCTCCCACCCGCCCATCCTCCGTCCACTTCGGCCACCAAGGCCGTGTCTGCATCGTCACCGGCGGCGCGCAAGGGATTGGTGAAGCCTGCGTGCGCCGCTTTGCCGCCGAAGGTGCCAAGCCGGTGATCGTGGATGTGGACGACAGCCGCGGCCAGGCGCTGGCTCAGGAGCTGGGTGCACTTTATGTGCGCTGCGACGTGGGCGACAAGGCGCAGGTGGATGCGCTAGTGGCGCAGACCTTGGCGGCGCACGGGCGGATTGATGTGCTGGTGAACAACGCCGGTATTTTTCGGGCGGCGGACTTTCTGGAGGTGACCGAGGCGGATTTTGATGCGGTGCTTCGCGTCAACCTCAAGGGCTCGTTTCTGGTCGGCCAGGCGGTCGCGCGGGCCATGGTGGCCACGGGTGGCGGCTCAATCATCAACATGAGTTCGGTCAACGGCGTGCTGACGATTCCCAGCATCTCCAGCTACAACGTGAGCAAAGGCGGCGTGAATCAACTCACCCGTGTCATGGCGCTGGCCCTGGCTGACCAGAACATCCGCGTGAACGCGGTGGCGCCCGGCACCATCGCCACCGAGCTCGCCGCCAAGGCCGTGCTGACCAGCGATGACGCCAAGAACCGCATCTTGAGCCGTACGCCGATGAAGCGCCTGGGCGAGCCCTCCGAGATTGCCGATGTGGTCGCTTGGCTGGCCAGCGACGCGGCGAGCTACGTCACGGGCGAGATCGTGACCGTGGACGGCGGCCGCATGACGCTCAACTACACGGTGCCGGTCTGAGGACACTGCTCACGGATCAGCGTGGTGCGAATCCGCGGCCTCGGGGTCTGCGGCGGGCTCTGTCGCGCTGTCAAAACAGTGTCGCTGTGGCTGCGCTTCACGTGGTGCTATCGCCCATCCGCGAGACCTCAATTCAACCGATTCGCCCAAAGGTTCGCTCGCACTGCAAGGCAAAAATTCCGATGTGCTACTAAATTAATAGCTATTAGCGTTTATGTGTCAAGCGCTAGAGCCTGTTTTTACTCATATTTCAAGCCTGCGAGACCCTGCTAAGCAAGCCCGACATGCTGCGCGGCCAGCCCACCCGCCCAAACCAGGCGCCGCCGGCAATCGCCCAGGCGTTGATCACCCCGTAGAGCACCAGCGCTGCGCCCTGCGCGGCAAACACGGCGGTCAGGCCACCGCCCCAGCGCAGCGCCAGCCAGCCGCCCGTTACTGCCACGACCAGCCGGGCGATGTTGCCGATCACCGGCCACAACAAACGCCCTGCCCCTTGTGATGCGAAGTACAGCACCAGCCCCAACCCGAAGAAGCCATAGACCGGCCCGACGGTGCGCAGGTACAGCGCGCCCGCGTCCAGCATGGCGGGATCGCTGTTGAAAAGCCGCAGCCACGTGCCCGGATAGGCAGCGGCCCACAGGCCGATGGCCTCAGCCATCGCAAACGCCATCCCGGCACCGATCCAGGTGGCGCGCAGGGCCCGCTCACGCTGGCCGGCGCCGATGCAGGTGCCGACCATGGCCACCAGCGGTGCGCCCAGGCCGAACACGAGCGGTACCAATAGATATTCAAGCCGCGACGCCGTGCCATAGCCCGCGATGGCCGCCGTGCCGAAGCCGCCGACCAGCGCGGTCGTCACGCCAATCGCCAGGTTGGTGGCCACGGTCGACACCGTTCCGACCAACCCCACCCGCAAGATGTCCTTGAACAGCGTCCAGCGAAAACGGATGTGCGCAAACGAGGGGCGCAGCAGGCTCCGTGGCGACCACAGGTAGCCCGCCAGCACCACACTGCCCACTGCGTAGTACGCCATCAGCGCCAGCGCCCCGCCCGCAATGCCCAGGCCTGGCACCGGGCCCCAGCCAAAGATGAGCAGCGGCGACAGCGGCAGCAGCACGAACGCGCCCAGCACCGTCACATACGCGGGCACGGCCATATTGCCCGTGCCGCGGATCACGGCCGAGAGCGTGTTGAACAGCCAAACCAGGAAAGCACCCGCAAACACCCAGTTGGAGTAGACCAACGCCGCCTCCAGCGCGCCGCCCGTGCCTCCCATGCGGGTGTAGAGCCAGCGCCCTCCTCCCACCACCGACACGGTAAAGACCAGCGCGAACACCGCGGCAATCACCAGAGCGTGCAGCACCAGCGCATCGGCGTCATCCCGTCGGCGCGCGCCCAGCGCCCGCGCAATCGCCGATGCGATGCCGCCGCCCATGGCGCCCGCCGATGTCATCTGCATCAGCATGACCACCGGGAATACCAGCGCCATGCCAGCCAGCGCATCGGTGCCGAGCTTGCCGACAAAGTAGGTTTCGATCAGGCCCACGCCGGCCTGCGCCAGCATGACCAGCACATTGGGCATGGCCAGGCGCAGCAAGGTGGGGGCGATGGGTGCCTCGAGCAGCATGCGGGTGCGCGCATCGAGTGGCGCGGGCGCTGCCGGCGCTGTGGCTGCGCCGCTCATGAAGCCGCCCCGGGCTCAGCCGCCGCGGGCCTGCGTGGCACCACGATGCGCACCGTGGAGATCTGCACCACATCGCCTTGCTGGTTGCGGGTTTCGCTGCGCAGCGTGACCATGCCGCGGTCCGGCCTGGACTTGGACGGCTGGATCTCCAGGACCTCGCTCACCACGTGCAGAACATCGGTAGCGCGCGTGGGCCGGGGCCAGCTGACTTCCGCGCCGGCGCCGATGATGCCGCCCGCAATCGGCAGGCCGGTGGTCACCTGCAGGCGCATGGTGACGGACGCCGTGTGCCAGCCGCTGGCGGCCAGGCCACCGAACAATGTGGCGCGGCCGGCTGCGTCGTCCAGGTGAAACGGCTGCGGATCGAACTGGGCCGCGAAGGCCTTGATCTGTGCCTCGTCCATGGCGTGCTCGCCACTGGTGAAGCGGTCGCCGACGGCCAGGTCGTCCAGGTACAACGGCTCGGGGGAAGCCGGCAATGCGGCGGCGGCGGCCGCGGCCAGATGAGAAGTCATGGCAGATTGCTTTCAGCGGTGAGGAGGATGGGAGTGGCTCAGATCAGGCCGCGGCAGCCACCGTGCGGCGTGCCAGCGGTGCCTCGCGGATGGGCAGGTTCACCAGCGCCGCGCCCGCGGCCAGCGCGATGTCGATGTACCAGACCCAGTCGTAACTGCCCGTGGCCTGGAAGACGCTGCCGCCCAGGTACGCGCCCAAAAAACCGCCGATCTGGTGCGACAACATCACCACGCCAAACAGCATTGCCATGTTGGCCGTGCCGAACATCTTGGCGACCAGCCCGGCCGTGGGCGGCACGGTGGAGAGGAACGTCACGCCCATTACCGCCGCAAAAACCATGACCACCGGGGCCGTCTTGGGGGCGAACAAAAAGACCAGGACCGCCACAGCGCGCGTGGCATACAGCAGCGACAGCAGCGACTTCATGCGCCAGCGCCCCACGGCCCAGCCCATGGCCAGGCTGCCCACAATGTTGAAGAGGCCGATCACCGCCAGCGCCCAGCCACCCACTTCAGGAGGCAATCCGCACGCGGCAATGACACCCGGCAGGTGCGTGGCCAAAAAGGCCACATGAAAACCGCACACCAGAAACCCGAGGGCCAGGTAGCGGTAGCTGGGTGTGGCCAGCGCCTGGGCCACGGCCTCGCGTGTCGTCAGCGCCTTTTGGCCCGATGCCGCGGCGGCCTGCGCAGCCATAGCGTTGGAATTGCCCTTGAGCACCCACACCGCCGGCAGCGCCAGCAGCACCAGCACACCCAGCCATTGCATGGCGCTGGCCCAACCCAGCGCAGCGGTCAGGCTGATGGCAATGGGCGCCATGATGAACTGGCCAAACGAGCCGCCCGCGTTGACGATGCCGCTGGCCAGCCCGCGCTTGTGGGCCGGCACAAGACGCGCCGTGGCGGCCATCAGCACCGACGGCCCCGCCATGCCTGCCCCGCCCGCAGCCAGCACGCCGATGGCAAAGATGAGGCCTGCGGTGGTGGTCATGTACGGCGTGATAAACGTGCCCAGCGCCACCAGTGCCACCCCCAGCAGGATCACGCGGCCGGTGCCGATGCGGTCGGCCACCGCGCCCGCAAAGGGCTGGGTCAGGCCCCACCAAAGCTGGCCAAACGCAAACGCCAGGCTGATGCTGCCAATGCCTAAAGCGGTCGAGGTATTGAGCGCCGAGAGGAACAAGCCCATGGTCTGGCGCGTGCCCATGGTGAGGGCAAACGCACCCGCAGCGGCCAGCAGCACCAGCCACAGCGCGACGGGCGCGACGGGCTTTTTTATCGGAGCGTCGTCGGGCGCGGTTGGTGGCGTCACAAAAACGTTGCCGCCGCCCAGGTTGCGAGAGGGGTGGGTTTCATTGGTCATCGCCGTGCTCCTGCTTGTCCTCCATGCTGGCCAGCAACGTCAGCGAGTCGTCCACCAGGGCATGCAGGGCGTTCACCCGCCCTGCCCCCAGGGTCTCGTTGAGGGCCAATTGCGCCACCTTCCAGCAGCGCTGCGCCTCGGCCCGCTTCTCGCGCCCGGCGTCGGTGATGTGCACCAGGCGGCTGCGTGCATCGGCGCCGGCCTCCAGCGTGACCCAGCCCGCATCCACCAGCGGGCGCAGATTGCGGGTGAGCGTGGAGGCGTCCATCTTCATCTCCGCCGCCAGATCGCCAGGGCGGATCGGCCCCAGCTTGAGCACGTGGGACAGCAGCGAATACTGCGTCGTCTTGAGCCCGCACCGGGCCATTTCGTTGTCGTAGTGCTGCGCCACGCGACGCATCAACTGGCGCAGCTTGAAGTTGGTACAGCCCTGGGGCAGCACCGTCGCAGGAGCATCATCAAAGGCGATTGGAGCTTGCATGCGGTAAATTGTATCTACAATAATTGTATATGCAAGTTATTGCAAGGGATCCTCTGCACGAATCGAGCGGCCAGTGTGCGCTGCGGATCGGGATGGGCTGCGAGGCGCAAACCGCAGCACTAGCCATAGCTATTGCGAGTATTTGCTGCGACGCAGACCGCCCGAGGCCGCAGCGCACACGGCGCGATGATTCGTGCCAAGGATCCCTAGAGTTCTTCACCCCACCCCCTCCGAGGTACCGCATGACCCAGACCCACCAACTCGAACAATGGCTCGCGCAGGAACGCGAAATCACCGCACGCCTCGAAGCTGGCGTGGGCGCGGGCGTGGCCCGGCCTGACCAGGTCGCGGGCCTCACGGGCCTGCAAGCCATGCAGGCCATGCTGCGCGGCGAGCTGCCCTACCCGCCCATTGCTCGTACGCTCGACTTCCAGTTGCTGGAAGTCGGCGAAGGCCTGGCCATCTTTCAGGGCACGCCAGGCCCGGGGCACTTGAACCCCATGGGCACGGTGCATGGTGGCTGGTTTGCCACGCTGCTCGATTCAGCCCTGGGCTGCGCGGTGCACACGCGCATGCTGGCCGGCCGCGGCTACACCACGGCCGAGCTGGGCGTGAACCTCGTCAAGGCGCTCACGCCCAAGGTGCAGCGCGTGCGCGCCGAAGGCCGGGTGATCCACTGCGGGCGCCAACTGGCCACCGCCGAGGCGCGCCTGGTCGGCCCCGACGGCACGCTGTACGCCCACGCCACCACCACCTGCCTGGTTTTTGATCTGCCTTCACAATCCAAAGGATGAGATTCCTCCACACGATGCTGCGCGTTGGCAACCTTCAACGCTCGATTGATTTCTATACCCAAGTCCTTGGCATGCAGCTGCTGCGCCAGTCCGAGAACCCCGAGTACAAATACTCGCTGGCGTTCCTGGGCTTTGATGGCGGCAACCCCGGCCAGGCCGAGATCGAGTTGACCTACAACTGGGGCACCGAGAGCTACGACCTGGGCACGGCGTACGGCCACATCGCGCTGGGGGTACCTGACGCCTACGCAGCCTGCGAAAAGATCAAGGCATCGGGCGGCAACGTGACGCGCGAGGCCGGCCCCGTCAAGGGCGGCACCACCGTCATCGCGTTCGTGACGGACCCCGACGGCTACAAGATTGAGTTGATCCAGCGTGCAGAAGGCACGGGCGGTGCAGGCCTGCGGTAGCTGGTGCTATAACTTTCATAGCCTCTCACGCTTATACATCAAGCGCTGGCGGCATTTTTGAGCAATAAGAAACCCGGCGAGGCCGGGTTTTTTTGTGGGTGCGGGCAAGAAGCCCGGCAAAGATCGTTCAGACGGCGCCCAGCGCCACTTCCACGCGGCGGGCTTCGGCGTTGCTGCCGGTGGCCGTGGTGACTTCAGGCTTCTTCAGCTCGATCTTGTCTTCCGCCACGCCCAGGCCCTTGAGCGCATCGCGCACCGCAAAGGCGCGCTGCTTGGCCAACTCGGCGTTCAGTGCCGCATCGCCCGTGGCGTCATGAAAACCCGAGACCACGGCCTTCTTGCCGTCGGCCACGCCCTTGACCACATCCGCCAGCGCCTCGTTGGCGCCCGCCGCCAGCTCGGCCTTGGCGCTGGCAAAGTAGAACTTCACGACGCCGTTTTCAACCCGCACGCTGGCAACGTCGGCCACCACGGCTGCGGCTGGCGCGCTGCTGGCCACGGCGGTGGCGCCTGGCTTGGCCGCACCCGAGGCGCCCACGCGCTTGACCACCACGGTGCCGACCACCACCGAGATGACCAGCGCGATCAAGGCAAACAGGAAACCCAGGGCAAAACGTTGTTGGCTATCGTCGTCAGAACTAGACATGGGAGATTCCTGTTGTGGTTAAAAATGAAGAATGAATGAATGAAGGCGGAGCTGCCGCGCGGCCTGCCAGTGCAAAAACCCGCAGCGCCCAAAAGCAAAGTTTTCAATTGTAGAGTGAGCCCATGACGAATCTTCCCGCGCCCCTTCGCGACCCGGCCCCCATGCTGGAACGTGCGCTCGGGGAATGGGGCGGCCACCAGGACCTGTGGGTGTTTGGTTACGGCTCGCTCATCTGGCGTCCCGATTTCGACTACGCCGAGCGCCGCCCCGCCACCGTGCATGGCTGGCACCGGGCGCTCAAGATGTGGAGCCGCATCAACCGCGGCACCCCCGAATGCCCGGGTCTCGTGTTCGGCATGCTGTCGGGCGGCAGCTGCCGCGGCATGGTGTTCCGCGTGGACAAGGCGCATGCGCGGCAGGTCATGATCAACCTGTGGCAGCGCGAGATGGTCACCGCCGTGTACGACCCGCGCTGGCTGCCCTGCCGCACACCCCATGGCACAGTGCAAGCGCTGGCGTTCACCCTCTCGCGCAAAAGCCCCAACCACACGGGCGAGCTGGCCGACCATGAGTACTGCCGCATTTTTGAAGAGGCCTGCGGGCGATTTGGCACCACCCGCGACTACGCCCAGGCCACCTACGACGAGCTGCGCAAGCATGGCATTCACGACCGCGCCCTGGCACGTTTGATTGCGCTGGCTCAAAAAGAAGCGTAGATCCTTGCTGTGTCTTCCTTCCGGGCGTACTAATGGCTATCGGGCGTGAGGAGCCATGGCAACAAAAAAATACAACTGCGACCGCCCTGCGTACCCGAACCGTTGTCACCATTGCGTGTTTTTTTGTTCATTTGTTTATCAAGGAGTGCGTCACATGAAAAATCGTTTCGGAATTGCCCTGTCAGCCCTTGCGGCCGTCACCCTGGCCGGCTGCGCGGCGTACTCGTCGTCAGGCCCCAGCGCGACCGCCAAGCTCGAACCCACACGCGGCAACACCGCCGCGGGTACGGTCACATTCGTCCAGTCGGGCGACGTTGTGAAAGTGTCGGGCTCCATCACCGGCCTCAAGCCCAATGCGGAACACGGCTTTCATGTGCATGAAAAGGGCGATTGCTCCAGTGGCGACGGCATGAGCACCGGCGGCCACTTCAACCCCGGCGGCAAGTCCCACGGCCACCACGGCATGGGCGAGCACCACACCGGCGACCTTCCCAGTCTCAAGGCCGACGCCAATGGCGCGGCCACGTTCAACTTTGAATCCAGCACGATTCGCGTGGGCAGCACCGCCAACGACATCGTTGGCAAGGGCTTGATCGTTCACCGCGACCCGGATGACTACAAGACCCAGCCCACTGGTAACGCAGGCCCGCGCTTGGCCTGCGCAGTGATCGCAGCGAAGTAAAACAAGCGCGCTGCGGAGCCGAGGGGCTGCGCAAAGCCGCGGCCTTTAGCTCACCCACACCCGCTCGCTGATGCTTCAGCCGGCGGGTTTTCTTTTTTGGCGTGGGTCAGTCTTTGCGGGCCGCAAGGATGCGCTCGGCGCGGGCCAGGTCTGCCACGGTGTCGATATCGGTCACCGTGCCTTCGTCCTGCACTTCCACGCTCTGCACCCCGCCCTGCTGGGCATGTTGGCGCACGATGCCGGCGGCGCCCTGTTCGCCCGACAGCGCGAGCAGATCCTGCAGGCACTGCGCCGCAAAACCCACCGGGTGCCCGCGCTCGCCGCGGTACAGGGGCACGACCACTGCACTGTGTGCCAGGGCGGCAGCCACACTGAGCAATGTGGCGGGCTGGACCAGCGGCAGATCGCCCGGCAGCACCAGCCAGCCGCCGGCGCCTGCGGTGGCGCGCACGGCCGCCGCAATCGAATCGCCCATGCCGGGGTGGCCGACATCCTCCAGGTGCCAGGCCAGGCCACTTGCGCGCACGGCGGCCAGCGTGTGCTCCAAGACCGTCATGCCTGCCAGGGGTGCGCGCAGTTTGTGCACCGCACCGCCCGATGCCGCAAAACGCTCGCCCCGGCCCGAGGCGAGGACCAGGACGACGTGGGCACCCGGTTGTAGTGGGCGTGGCAGGTGGGTGGCGGACGGGTCATGCATCGCGCCATGCTATGCCAACACCGGCGTGGTCTGGCGTGGTGCGCTCGACGTCAGGCCAGCGTGTATCCGCCGTCCACCACCAGGCTGTGTCCACTCACGAAGCTGGCTGCGTCCGAGAGCAGAAACAGCACCGGGCCCACCATCTCCGACGGCAGCGCCGGCCGCCCGGCGGGGGACGTCTGCAGGCTCCCGCGCATGGCGTCTTCGTTGCCAAACGCGGCCAGCGCCATCGGGGTCACGGTGGGGCCCGGGCTCAGCGCGTTCACGCGAATGCCTTGCTGAAAATATTCCATAGCTGCATTGCGTGTCAGCCCCAGCGCAGCGTGTTTGCTGGCGGTATAGGCGCTGATGCCATTGAAGCCGACCTGGGACGAGATCGACAGGTTGTTGACGATCGCCCCGCCGCCTGTCTTGAGCATTGCGGCGATCTGGTGCTTGAGCGCATAGAAGATGCCCAGCGTGTTGGCCTGTAGCACCGCCTGCACATCCGCCGTGCTCAGCGTGTGCAAGGGGCCCGCGGCACCCAGCGTGCCGGCGTTGTTGAAGGCGCCGTCAAGGCGGCCAAAGTGCTGCACCGTGGCTTCCACGCTGCGCTGCACGCTAGCTTCGTCGGTCACGTCCAGCGCCGTGACATAGGCTTGGCCACCCGCTGCGCGCACTTGTTCTGCCACCGCTTCGCACTCGGCCGTGCGGCGCGCCGCCAGCACCACCTGGGCCCGCTGGCGCCCCAGCGCGACGGCCGTGGCGGCACCGATGCCCGACGACGCGCCGCTGACCAAAAAGGTCTTCCCGGCCAGATTCCACTCGCTGTTTTGCATGTTTTCTCCCTTGGTTTGCAAATCAGCGGGCAGCTTATTGTTGAATAAAGCGAACACAAATAGCCTCAAAATACATGGACCCATGAAGCTAATTCATCAATGAGCCTTGACCTTGCCGATTTGAAGCTGCTGACCAGCATCGCCCGCCACTTGAGCTTTCGGGCTGCCGCGCAGGAGCTGGGCCTGTCCGCCTCGGCCATCAGCCATGCCGTGCGTGCGCTGGAAGAGCGCCTGGGTGTGCGCATGTTCAACCGCACCACGCGCAGCGTGGCCCTGACGCCCGCAGGGCGCCAGCTGCTCGCGCGCGTCGGCCCTGCCCTTCAGGACATCGACGCTGCCATCGACGGCATCAATGCTTTCCGTGACACGCCGCAGGGCCTGCTGCGCATCAACGCGCCGCGGTCTGCGGGCGACCTTGTGCTGGGGCCGCTCGTCGCCGACTTCTTGGCGCGGTACCCCGAGGCACAGGTCGAGCTGGTGCTGGACGACGGCCTCGTCGACATTGTGGAAGGCGGTTTTGACGCGGGCGTGCGCTACGGCGAACGCCTGCAGCAGGACATGGTGGCGCTGCCCATCGGGACAGCGCAGCAACTGATGGTGGTGGCCTCCCCCGCGCTGATCGCACGCGTCGGCACGCCGCGCAGCCCGCGCGACCTGCTGCAAATGCCCTGCGTGCGCATCCGCTTCCCCAGCGGAGTGCGCTTTGCGTGGGAGTTTGAAAAAGCCGGCGAGAAAGTTGCCGTCGATGTGCCCGGCCGCCTGACCGTGGGCGACATGCCGCTCATCCTGCAGGCCGCCCTCGATGGCGTCGGCTTTGCGTACCTGTACGAGCCGTACGCCCGGGCCGCGCTGGCCACTGGCGCGCTGGTGAGCGTGCTGGGCGACTGGTGTCCGCCCATCCCGGGTTTTTACCTGTACTACCCCAGCCGCAGGCTCCCCACGGCCACGCTGGCCGCATTTTTGGACCTTGTCAAAGCGGACTCGGCATTCGCGTTACCTACCCTACCCGTGCGATCTCCGCCGCCGGCGCCAGCCGGGGCCTGAGGCGGCCCTTGGGTGGCGCGGGTGTCAGATCACGCCAGCTTGAACGGCAGCTCGCGCAGGGCCTTGCCCGTGATCTGGGCGATGGCGTTGGCAAACGCTGGCGCCAGCGGCGGCAGGCCGGGTTCGCCCATGCCGGTGGGCGGCTCGGCGCTGGGTACCACGTGCACGGCCACCAGCGGCATGTCGGTGATGCGCGGCACGGCGAAGTCCCCGAAATTGCTCTGCTCGACCACGCCATCCTTGAGCGTGATGGCCGCGCCTGGCAGGCACATCGACAGGCCCATCAGCGCCGCGCCCTGCACCTGCGTTTCTACGCTCTTGGGGTTGACCACCAGATTGCAGTGAACGCCGGCCGTGATGCTGTGCAGCTTGGGCGTGCCGTCTTTCACCGAGGCCTCGACCACGTACGCCACCACGGACTGGAACGACTCATGCACCGCCACGCCCCACGCACGGCCGGGCGCCAGCTTCTTCTTGCCGTAGCCCGACTGCGCCACGGCCAGCTGCAGCGCCGCCTTGTGGCGCGGGTGCTTGTCGCCCATCAGGCGCATGCGGTAGGCCACCGGGTCTTGCTGGGTGGCGCGGGCCACGTCGTCGATCAGCGTCTCCATGGCGTAGGCCGTGTGGGTGGAGCCCACGCTGCGCCACCAGAGCACCGGGACGTTGACCTCGGGGTGGTGCACCGACAGTTTCATTGGCACGTCGTAGGGCTCTTTCATGCCTTCAACGGCCGTGGCATCGATGCCGTTCTTGACCATGAAGGCCTCGAACGGCGAGCCTTTGAGGATGGACTGCCCGACGATGGTGTGGTCCCACGCCAGGATCTTGCCTTCTGCATCAAACCCGATCTCGGCGCGGTGCACGTGCATGGGCCGGTAGTAGCCGCCCTTGATGTCGTCCTCGCGGCTCCACAGGGTGCGGACCGGGGCGGTGATGCCCGCCATGCGCGCGGCCTTGGCCACTCCGCAGGCCTCCACCACATAGTCGCTGGTGGGGATGGCGCGGCGACCAAAGCCGCCACCGGCCATCTGCGTGTGCACCTTGATGTTCTGCGGTGGCACGCCCAGCGTCTTGGCGGCGGCCATGGCATCCAGGCCCGGCATCTGCGTGCCCATCCAGAGTTCAGCCTTGTCGCCGTCGAGCTTGACGGTGCAGTTGAGCGGTTCCATGGGCGCGTGCGCGAGGTAGGGGAAGACAAACTCGGCGCTGATCTTGTGCGCCGCGCCCGCCAGCGGTGCCGTGTCCGCTTGCATGGCCACCAGGCCGGGCTTGGCGGCCAGTTCGCGGTACTGCGCCAGCAAGCGGGCGGTGTCGGGCTGGCCCACGCGGCTGTGGTCCCACTCGGCCTTGAGCGCATCGCGGCCCTGCTTGGCGGCCCAGTAGCCGTCGGCCACCACGGCCACGCCTTCGCCGCCCCGGTCGGTGGGCACGCGCAGCACGGCCTTCACACCCCTGACGGCCTTGGCAGCGGAGTCGTCCAGCGACTTGAGCTTGGCGCCGAACACCGGCGGGCGCGCCACCACGGCCGTCAGCATGCCGGGCAGGCGCACGTCGATGCCGTAGTCCTGCTGGCCGCTGGACTTGGCCTTGGCGTCGAGCCGGCCTGTGGGCTTGCCGATGATGCGGAACTGCTTGGGGTCCTTGAGGGTGACTTTCTCGGGCACAGGCTGCTTCATCGCGGCCTCGGCCAGTTGGCCGTAGCCGAGCTTCTTGCCGCCCGGGCCCACCACAAAGCCGTTGCTGGTGCGCAGCGCCGATGCATCCACGCCCCACTGCGCTGCGGCCGCCCCGACCAGCATGGCCCGGGTGCGTGCGCCGAGTTCGCGGTACTGGGTATACGAGTTCTTGATGGAGTTGGAGCCCCCCGTGAGGTGCATGCCAAAGGCCGGGTCGGCATAGGCCTGGTTGGCGTCGCCGTGCACACTGCGCATCTTGCTCCAGTCAGCGTCCAGCTCTTCGGCCAGGATCATGGGCAGGCCGGTCTGCACGCCCTGGCCAAAGTCCAGCCGGTTGATCGTGACGGTGACGGTGCCATCGGCGTCGATGCGCACAAAGGCCGAGGGTTGCTCGAAAGGCTTGAGCCCCGCCGGTGCCGCAGCGCCCGCGCCCTGGGCTGCGGCCACCAACGGGAACGCGCCCAGCGCAAAGCCCGAGGCGGCCGATACTTTGAGGAAGGTGCGGCGCGCCACACCGCCTGTCCCGTCTGTTGCTCCTAAATCACTAGCATCTTGCGCTTGTTCCATCAGCGCTAGAAGGTGTTTTGGCATGAAATTGTGGGCCTCTAACTGCAGGGCTTGAGATTCGAAGTGCATGGTGTTCTCCTGGACTCAGTGGTGGGCTCAAGCCAGCGTCTTGGCGGCGTCGTGGATGGCAGCGCGGATGCGCACGTAGGTACCGCAGCGGCACACGTTGCCCGCCATGGCGGCGTCGATGTCGGAGTCGGTGGGCTTCTTCTTGCCCTGCAGTAGCGCGGTGGCGCTCATGATCTGGCCGCTTTGGCAGTAGCCGCACTGCGCCACATCGTGTTTGACCCAGGCTGCGTGCACCGCCTTGCCGACCTTGTCGGTGGTGGACACCGCCTCGATGGTCGTGATCTTCTGCCCCGCCGCGGCGGAGATCGGCGTGATGCAGGAGCGGATGGGCGCGCCGTTCAGGTGCACCGTGCAGGCGCCACACAAGGCCTGGCCGCAGCCAAACTTGGTGCCCGTCATGCCCAGCGTGTCGCGCAGGGCCCAGAGGATGGGCGTGGATTCGTCGGCGTCGACCGCCGTGTTTTTGCCGTTGATGTTGAGCGTGGGCATCGTGGTTCTCCGTGGGGTGGATTCAGGTGTGGGGCGAGCAGTTTTTGATCGTTGGAGCAGCGTCAGCGACGCCATCGCTCCTGCAGCAGTGCGTTCGGGGCGTATCGCGCAGTTAAGAGAATTTTCATTCGATTAAAAGAGGTATGGGTGCGTCGCATCTGCGCTTCCAACGGTCTGTTGTCCCTGCTTCGGGCCTAGGCCTTGAGAGCGTCCCAGCAAAGGCTGAAAGCCATCTGGTGCATGGCATCCTCATCGGGCAACACCTTGGTGCGGATGAGGTTGGCCGTCTCGCGCACCGACCCGACCAGGCTGGCCGTGAGCAGCGGCACCGGCACGGCCTTCAAGATCTCTTGTTGCTGCCCCTCTTCCATCAGGGCAAAAAAACCGGCCATCAGGCGGGTCGAAAATTCGCGGTTGCCCTCGGTGAACCAGGGCGAGTTGTAGTACTGCTCCTGGAAGATCACCTCGGCATACTGGTCCAGCCGGTGGCGCAGCAGGTTGCACCAGGTGCGGCGCACACGCGCCCGGTAGGGCATGCCAGGCTCCACGCCTTCCATCAGGCGTGCCGCCGTCACCGTCTTTGCATCCTGGTACAGCTGGCTGATCAGTTCGTCCTTGGACGGGTAGTAGACGTACAGCGTGCTGGTAGCCACGCCTGCAGCCCGTGCGATCTCGGCCAGTGTCAGGCCGCTCAAACCCGTCTGGGCTACCAGTTCAAAGGTGGCCTGGGCAATCGCACGCTGCTTTTCGTCGTCTTTGTGCTTCATCGGTGCGGCAATATAAGCGAATATCCATTCGACAACAACTGGGCCTCGAAATACCCTGCCGTCATTCGCTCCGGTGTGCATTCTCTGCCCCGGGTCGCCCATGCACAATCATGTGCATGACCACGACCTCCATCGCCGACCTCCGCAAAAGCTACGAGCGCGCCGAACTCAACGAAGACGCCTCGCACGCCGAGCCACTGCAGCAGTTTGACCAGTGGCTTAACGAAGCCATCAGCGCCCAGGTGCCTGAGCCCAACGCCATGACCCTCGCCACCGTGGGCGGCGACCTCAGGCCCAGCACGCGCATCGTGCTCATCAAGGGCTACGACGAGCGCGGCATTGTCTGGTTTACCAACTACGACAGCCGCAAGGGCCGCCAGATTGCAGGCAACCCTTTTGCGGCGCTGCAGTTCCACTGGGTCGAGCTCGAGCGCGTAGTACGCATCGAAGGCACGGTCGAAAAAGTCAGCGACGAGGAAAGTGACGCCTACTTTGCCAGCCGCCCGCTGGACTCCCGCATCGGCGCCTGGGCCAGCCCACAAAGCCAGGTCATCCCCGGCCGCGGCACCCTGGTGGCCAATGCCGCCAAGTACGGCGCGCAGTTTTTGCTGCAACCGCCCCGCCCGCCGCACTGGGGCGGCTACCGGCTCAAACCCGAGCAGTGGGAGTTTTGGCAAGGCCGCAAGAGCCGGTTGCACGACCGGCTGCGCTACCGGCTGGACCAGGGTGCGTGGGTGCGGGAGCGGCTGGCGCCTTGAGCGCTCCCCATCGGCGGCTCATTGTTGCCCGCCCCCGCACGGAGGACTAATCCAACGGCATGCGGCGTACGTGTCTGAGTTCCGACGCCACGAACCCTGCGGGGCATGCCGCGCTCAGTCGGTCGCTTAAAACGCTACCCGCAAACCGGCATGCACCTCAACTGCTGCGCGAAGTGCCGCACTATTTGCATGCAATACCGCATCATTGTATGATGCGCATCATGCGAAAAACACCCGTCAACCAGCGCACTGCCGCCAAAGAGGCTTCGCACGAACGCATTGTGGATGTCGCGTCGCGTGCCATCCGCCGCAGCGGCTACGGCGGGACGGGCGTCGCTGACATCATGAAAGAAGCAGGCCTTACCCACGGTGCCTTCTACGCCCACTTCGACTCACGCGAAGCCATGCTGGCCGAGGCTGCCGACCGGGCCGGCGCCGCGGCAAATGCTGCCGCCGCCGACATCGTTGCGGCCGTGCCGCCCGAGCAATCTCTGCGGGCACTTGCCGCGGCTTACCTCTCCAAAGAGCACGTCCAAGGCATCGAGAACGGCTGCCCGGTGTCGGCCCTGGGGTCTGAGATGCCGCGGCAGTCGCCCGAGGTGCGCCGCGCGGCCACGCTGCGCATCAAGGAGATGATCGATCTGGTCGCGCGGCAGATGCCTGACTGGGGACAGCCCGGCGCCCACGAGCGCGCCCTGGCCACGGTCGCCGCGATGGTGGGTACGCTGATGCTGGCCCGCGCGGTGGATGAACCTGCGCTGTCCGACGCATTCTGCGCAGCGACCCTGAAAAGACTGGACAGCGCAGACGCGTGATGGAGTCCAGATCCGCACGCGTCTTTTTTCCCTTATTAATATGACGATCATCATGCGGATGTCCATGACTAGAGATCCGCAATGTTTGCCAAGTCACATCCATTCCAGCGAGCACCAAAAATCCATGAAAGCATTCATCGTCGAGCGCTATGGCAAAAACCACAGCCTCAAGGCGGCCGAAATACCCGATCCAGAAATGGGTGAAGACGAGGTACTGATAGAGGTCCACGCCGCCGGTGTCAACCTCCTGGATTCCAAGATTCGCAACGGCGAATTCAAGCTGATCCTGCCCTACCGCACCCCCTTTGTTTTGGGACACGATGTTGCGGGAGTCGTCACCCGGGTGGGCCGCCGCGTCACGCGTTTCAAGGTGGGCGACGAGGTGTATTCCCGGCCTGACGATTTCCGCATCGGCACCTTCGCAGAATATGTGGCGGTCAAAGCGGATTCAGTCGCCATGAAGCCCCGCAACCTGACCATGGAAGAGGCTGCCTCCATCCCGCTGGTGGGGTTGACCGCATGGCAGGCCCTGGTGGAAATGGCCCAGCTGAAAAAGGGGCACAAGGTATTCATCCAGGCAGGCTCTGGCGGCGTCGGCACCTTTGCCATTCAACTGGCCAAACACCTTGGGGCCACCGTGGCCACCACCACAGGGCCAGCCAACGTTGCGTGGGTTCAAGGCCTGGGTGCCGATACCGTCATCGATTACCGAAAGGACGATTTTGAGAAAGTCCTTCACGACTACGACTTGGTGCTGAACAGCCAGGACGGTAAGACGCTCGCCAAATCCCTCGAGGTACTCAAGCCCGGCGGGCGGCTTATCTCCATCTCCGGACCGCCCGATCCAGCGTTTGCAGAGTCGATCCGAGGTCCCTGGTTTCTGAAACTAGCCACCCGCATCCTGAGCTATGGCGTCCGTAAAAAGGCCCAAAGCCGCAACGTGAAATATTCATTTCTCTTCATGCGCGCCCAAGGCAGCCAGTTGGGCCAGATCACGTCGCTCATCGAATCCGGTGCCATCCGCCCGGTGGTGGACAAGGTTTTTCCTTTCGCTTCGACCAACAAAGCCCTGACTTACGTAGAAAGCGGGCGCGCCAAAGGAAAGGTGGTGATCAAGCTGCGGTAATTGACGCCACTTCAACCATTGGTTTTGATTTTTCATATGACGTCCGTCATATCTCATTGATTTTCAGTCTTCGCAGGAGTTTTCATGAATATCCAGAACGCAGTCGTTCTCGTCACAGGTGCCAACCGCGGAATCGGGTTGGCGTTTGCCCGCCAGTTGCTTGCTCGGGGTGCCCGCAAGGTTTACGCGGCCGCTCGAGACCCGTCCACCGTCACTCTGGCGGGCGTACAACCTTTGCAGCTGGACGTGACCTCGCTTGAACAGATCCAGGCGGCCGCACGGCAGGCGTCGGATGTGACCTTGGTTATCAACAACGCAGGCATCGCCCAGCCCGGCGGTTTTTTGGCAGAAGACAGCGATGCGGTGGCGCGCCGCATTTTCGACACCAACTTCTTCGGCGTGCTGAACATGAGCAAAGCGTTTGCGCCGGTGCTCAAGGCCAATGGGGGTGGCGCGCTGCTCAACGTACTGTCGGTCGCATCGTGGTTCAACGCGGGGGATCTGGCGGCGTATTCGGCCAGCAAGTCGGCAGCATGGTCGTTGACCAACGCTCTGCGCCACGAACTGGCCGGCCAGAAGACTCAAGTGCTGGGCTTGCACATGGGCTATGTGGATACCGATCTGACGCGCGGGTTGGATGTCCCCAAAACGAGCGCTGAAGACATTGTTCAGCGCGCACTCGATGGCCTGGAAGCCGGTGCCGACGAAGTGCTCGCCGACGAGATCACCCAGCAGGTCAAGCAAGGCTTGACGGCGCCGCGCCCTGCCTACCTGCCCCCAGTTCAGTAAGCGAACCACCGTCCCGACAACACCCACGCTCCCGCTCTGGGTGGCACCGGGGCATTGCGCCCCAACCGTCAGTTCGCCACCCAGCGCGTCACACCCAGGATCACCACTGGCACCGTAATCAACGCCAGCGTGGTCGACACGGCCACGCTGGCCGTTACCTCGTCCTCTGCCACCTGGTAGCGCTGGGCGAATAAAAAGACGTTGGCGCCCACCGGCAATGAGGCCGCCACGATCATCACCGCCAGCGGCATGCCCGACAGGCCCAGCGCCCAGGCCAGCCCCGCCAGCACCAGCGGGTGCACCACGCACTTGACCACGGCGATGCGCAGGGCGGCTTTGAAATGGTGACCCACCTTGGTGAACGCCAGCGTCACGCCCACCAGGAGCAGCGAGATGGGGCCCAGCGCCTGGCCCAGCAACTGCATCGGTTTGTCCACCACCGCGGGGATGGCGAGTCCGGTTTGCGCGAACAGCAGGCCGGCAATGATGGGCAGCGGCACCGGGTGCACGATGCCGTTGCGCACCGCCTGCAGCACCGTGCGCCACATGGCCTGCTGCGGCCCGCCCGCGCGGCCGGCGTGTTCGCGGGCTGAGGCCAGCTCGAACACCACGGTGGCCGCGGTCAGCAAGATGAGTGCGTGCACCGAGATCAAGGTGAACAGCGTCACCAGCCCGGCTTCGCCAAACACAAGGCCCACCAGCGGCACGCCGATCATGATGGTGTTGCTGAAGGTGTTGGCCAGCGCGCGGGCCGCCGCCAGGCTGGAGAACCCCAGCACCGCCAGGGCGGCGGCAAAAACCAGCATGGCCGCCGCGAAGTAGATGGCGATGGGGCCGAAGTCCAGGTCTTCGATGTGGACCGAGCTCATGGTGCGAAACAGCAGCGCGGGTGTAAGCACCATGAAGACGAGGTTGGCCAGGTCCTTCACCGCCTCAGCGCGTATCCAGCCGCGGCGCCCCACATAAAAGCCGATGGCAATAAACAGGATGACGGGAAGCAGCGAGGTGACGACGGGCGAATTCATTGCGAAACAGCAGGCAGCGGCGCAGGAAAAGCGTCTATTGTGGCCGTTGGCGCAGAGTGCAATTGCGTGAATTGCTATTGTTTATATAGCTACCAATGCTTATACATCAAGCGCTAGAGGCCAATTTTTGCTATAAATTTGGCCCGTACGACCAGCTGACGGCGGCCAGCGCCAGGGAGCACCAATGAAGTTCGCCGCCTTCTTTCGCAACCTCAATCTAGGGCACGGCAACGCGCCGTCGCGTGCGGTGCTGGAAGACTTGTTCCTGCAGGCTGGTGCGGAGGCCGCTGCGTCCTTTCAGACCAATGGCACGGTAGCGTTCAACGCACGCGGGGGTACGCGCCGCGCCCGCAGCATCCTGCGCGGCGTGCAAGCGGCCCTGCAGTTGCAGCACGGGTTTGTCGAGCCGGTGTTCTTGCGGGACATGGCGCACTTGGCTGCGCTGGCGGCCAGCGATCCGTTTCGCGGAATCGCGGGCGATGCGATCTACGACTTCTACGTCACCTTCTTGCATGCCGACGCCGCAGTGCCGCTGGGCTTGCCGGTGACAAACGCACGGGGCGATGTGCATGTGGTGGCCTATGCGCCGGCCGAGATGATGAGCTTCAACCACCTACGCGGCAAAAGCATGGGCAACCCGCAGGTGTTTGCCGAGACGCTGTTCGCCCTGCCTGCCACCACCCGCACGTGGGGCACGGTGTGCCGGCTGGTGGACAAGCATGGATGAGCCCGCCGGTTTCATGCCCCACATTCATGATTGCCCAACGACGGGCATCCGAGGCGCGCGCCCCGCGGCAGAAATAGCCGGTTTTTGCCCTTTTCCTTCGGCGCTTGAGTAGCGGCCAAACCTACGAAGCTAGGCGCTGGCCCGTCGACGCATCGCCAGTTGCACCTCGGAAAACGCAACTTGCAGATCAAAAACTGCGCGATCGGCCACGGCGCTTCAACGCGCCCCGCCCTGCCCCGCACGCCGCGGCTCGGGGTGGTTGCCAACCCAAAGCCACATCTGGAGGGATCGATGCTTTACTCAGAAACCGAAATCCACGCCGCCGTGAAACGGCTCATTCAACAAGGCTACGCCGCGCTCACCGTGCGGCAGCAGCTCATCGTGGATTCGCTCTCGGCCGTCTGTTGACCCGGCCTCGGGGGCGGCCTGTCGCCCCTTTTTTGATGGGACTGCGGTCTGCCGGCTTCACGCCACCGCAACGGGCTACGCACGCTCGTGCGCCGTGGCCACTAGTTTCAGCACACCGCCCAAGCCCTCCACCCGGTGGTCGGCTTCATCCCATGGCCGCACGCCCGGCCGCACGGTCTGGACGGTGGTCATGCCCAGCGCCTGGCCCACGCCCAGCTCGGACAGCGGGTTGTCGCCAATCACCAGCACCTCGTCGGCAGCGCAGCCTTCGGCCTCCAGAATCTGCTCAAACAGGGGCCGCTTGCCGTGCGGGCCATCGCCCTCGTCGATGGCGTCGATGTCCACGCGTTCAAACCACGGCCCGATGCCCAGCGCGCGGATCTTGCTCGCCTGCAGCCGGCGAAACCCGCTGGTGACCAGGTACCGGCGCACCGGGATGGTGGGCACCAGCGCCAGGTCGGCATAGCCTTCCAGCCGGTCGCCCACCTGCATTTGCGAAAACGCGTTCCACCCCGCTTCGCGCATGGCCGGTGTGTAGTGGTAGCGCTTGGCCACCAGGTCGAAGGCGGTGTACCAGCACTGGTGCAGCGACTGCTCCAGCACCGCGGGTGTGAGCATGCCCTGGTTGGCGCGGCGGATGGCGTCAAACGCGGGCTCGAACAGCGGCCCCACGACGCGGGCGTCCATGAGGCAGTTGTCCAGATCAAAAATGGCGACTTGGTAGGGCATGGCGGACCTCACCCGGCAACGACCGACACGCCGTGGCTGGCCAGGCTCAGGCTCACCGGGGCGCCCACGTCCAGCGGGGTCTGCACCTGGGGCGACACCACAAAAATCTCGCCCAGCGCGCTGGCAAAGGTGTATTCCATGATGCTGCCCAGGTAGGTGCGTTTTGTCAGTCGCGCGGCCAGGCCTTGGGCGGTGGCCGGGCCAATGAGCCAGGCCTCGGGCCGCACGGCGATCTTGACGGTGCCTGATGCCAGCGATGCGGGCGATGGCACACGCAGCGGGCCCAGCTCGGCATAGCTGCCTGCGCCATTGTTGGCTGCCTCGCCCGCGTGGTTTCGGCCCTCGAACAACATCGCCTCGCCCATGAAGCCCGCCACAAACTCGGACGACGGCTGCTCGTAAAGCTCGCTGGGGGCACCGCTCTGGGCGATGGTGCCCTTGTTCATCACGATGATCTGGTCGCTCACGGCCAGGGCCTCGCTCTGGTCGTGGGTGACGTAGGCCACGGTGAGCTGCAGCCGCTGCTGGATGCTGCGGATCTCCTCGCGCATGGCGCGGCGCAGGCGGGCGTCCAGGTTGGACAGCGGCTCGTCAAACAGCAGCACGGCGGGCTCCAGCGCCAGCGCGCGGGCCAGGGCCACACGCTGCTGCTGGCCGCCCGACAGTTCGTTGGGCATACGCTGGTCCAGGCCAAGCAGGCCCACCGTCTCCAGCGTGGCGCGGGCTTTTTCGCGCGCCAGGGGCTTCTTCATCTTCGACATCGTGAGCCCGTAGCAGACGTTGTCGAGCACGTTCATGTGCGGAAACAGTGCGTAGCTCTGGAACACCAGGCTCACATTGCGCTCGGCCGGGCCCAGCGTGGTGACGTCGTGGCCTTCGATGAGGATGCGCCCGCCCGAGGGCGACTCCAGCCCCGCGATCATGCGCAGCGTGGTCGTCTTGCCGCAGCCCGAGGGGCCGAGGATGGTGGTGAGCGTGCCGCGCGGCACCACAAAGCTGATGTGGTCCACCACCAGCGGGTCTTTGGGCGAGGCGCCGTAGCGCTTGCTGACACCCTGGAACTCGATACCGTAGGGAGTTTGATTCATGGTCATCACCAGAGGAGGTAAGTGAATAGAGAGATGAAAGAGGTCAGTGGGCCGAAGCCCCCATGGCGCGGCGGCCGGTCTTGCGGTCGCCCACGGTCCAGTTGATGAGCGCGGTGGCCAGCGCCATCAGCACGATGAGTGCCGTGCTGTATGCCAGCGCCACGCCGTAGTCGCCCTGGCCCACGCGGCCCAGGATGAAGGTGGTGGCCAGCTCGGTCTCTGCGGTTACCAAGAAGATCACGGCCGACACCGTGGTCATGGAGCGCACAAAGCTGTAGATCAGCGCCGCAGCCACGGCGGGCTTGAGCAGCGGCAGCACCACCGTCCAGAGCGTGCGGGCGGTCGAGGCGCGCAGCATGATGGAGGCTTCATCCAGCGACTCGTCGAGCTGGCGGAACGCCGCCGAGCCTGCCCGCACGCCCACCGGCAGATTGCGGAACATGAAACACAGCACGATGATCAGCCCGCTGCCGGTGAGCTCAAGCGGAGGGACGTTGAAGGCCAGGATGTAGCTGACCCCCAGCACCGTGCCCGGGATGGCAAACGCCATGAGCGCCGAGAACTCGAACGCGCCCTGCCCCTTGAACTGGGTGCGCGACAGCAGCCACGAGATCAACAGGCCCAGCACGGCGGTCAGCGGCGCGGCAATCGCCGCCAGCTTGACGGTGACCCACAGCGACGGCCACGCGGCGCCCAGCCAGGTGATGCCGCCCTCCAGTCCGATGTCGAACGCGGTGCGAAAGTGCGCCAGCGTCGGCGTGTAGTCGCGGCCCCAGGTCTGCACAAAGCCGCCGCAAAACGCAAACACGTAAACGATGAGCGTGAACAGCAGCCAGGGCCCGGCGACGCCCAGCGCCACGTTGCGCACGCCATTGGGCAACTGCATGGGCACCCCCGCGTCGCCCTTGCCTGACATGGTGGTGAAGTTGCGCTTGCCCAGCACGCCCCGCTGCAGTGCAAACACGGCCAGCGCAAAGGCCGTGAGGATCCACGCCAGCGTGGCTGCGCGGCCCTGGTCGAACTGGGCGCCCACGATGGCAAAGAAAATTTCGGTCGACAACACCGAGAACTGGCCGCCCACCACGATGGGGTTGCCAAAGTCGGCAATGCTCTCGATGAAGCCCACCAAGAATGCATTGGCCAGGCCCGGCAGGATGAGCGGAAAGGTCACGCGCCAGAAGGTGCGCGAACGGTCGGCCCGCAGGGTCTGCGAGGCTTCTTCGAGCGACGGGCTCACGCCCTGCACCACGCCGCGCACGATCATGAAAGCGATGGGCGTGAACGCGAACATCTGCGCCAGCCAGACGCCAAAAAAACCGTAGAACCAGCGCCCGGGCTCGATGCCAAAGGCCCATTCCAGAAACTGGTTGACCAGCCCGGCGCGGCCAAACAGCAGGATGAGGCCCAGGCCCACCACGAAGGGCGGTGTGATGATGGGCAGTGGCGCCAGGATGCGCAGCACGCCGCGCAGGCGCGAGTTGCTGCGGTCTTCGATCAGCGCCAGCAAGGTGCCCAAGAAAGTCGTGCCGGCGCCGGTCATCACCGCCAGCAGCAGCGTGTTCCAGGCCACGCCACAGCGCTGGTTGCCCGACAGGCAGGCCAGGCCCCAGATGCGCTCGTTGGCAATGCGCGCCCAGGCCTGGGCAAGGTCCAAAGCGCCCTGCTCATTGAAGAATGCCCCGGCCAGCGTGCGCGTGACCGGGTAGGCCACAAACGTCACCAGCAGCGCGCCACACACCACGACCGCGGCGGCCACAAACAGGTCGCCCCGAAACGCGCCCATGCGTGCCACACCGAACGCACCCAGCATCAACATCGCCGCCAGCACACCAAACGCTCCCCAGCCCAGCGCCGGCTGCGTGGGCGTGCCAAACCATTGCGCCAGGGGGTTGTGGCCCATGTCTGGCAAGCCGATCAGTGCGCCCTGCACCACGATGGCCGCCACACCGGCAAAGCCCAGCGTGGCAAGGATGGCGCCCTGCCGGCGCCCCGCGGGCAGCGCACAACTGGCCAGTGCCGCCGCCAGCACCAGGAGCGCAGGCCACAGCCAGTGGCGGTGGTGCACCAGCACCTGCGCCAGGCCCGTGGCACTTTGTGGATCGCCGATGAGGTGGCCAAGCCCTTGCAGGCTGCCAATGCCGTCGGGCAGCGCATACCAGGGCAGCAGCGCAAAGGCCACAAGCCCCAGGGCGGACCACGCCAGGATGGGTTGGTTGTTATGGAGTTTCATGCTGGATCACGGTGGTTAAAGGGGCAAAAGCCAGGGCGGGTACGGGAACAGGCGTGCGTCGCTCCCAGTCGTTGCTGCCGGGCCCGCGGAGGCCGCAGTCGCAGGCCGGGCCTGCGCTGCGTTCGTAAAAATGAACTGCGAAAGGAGCGTTGTCGGGCATCGCAGGCACGGCGTCATGGCCCCTGCCCCCAGGTCACCACCGCGTCCACGCCGATGACCCGGCCGTCCTGCAGCCGGTTGAAGAGGTCCACTTCGGCCCCCATGGCTTCGCCGATCTGGCGGCAGATCGACAGGCCCAGGCCCACGCCGCCCTTGGCCGCAGAAAACGGCTGGAACAACCGGGGGCGCACCGCGTCGTCCACGCCGGGGCCTTCGTCCCACACCAGCAGTTCCACCTGCCCCGTGCCGTCGCGCAGCAACACGCCCATTCGTCCGTGGGCTGGGGTGTGGTGGATGGCGTTGGCGAGCAGGTTGCGCACCAGCTCGCCCAGCAGGGCGTGGTCGCCGGGGGCAGAAAGTTCGGGCCCTTCCAAGGCAAAGTCCAGCCGCTTGGCAGCAATCAGCGGGGCAAGCTCCATCACTGCGTCGCGCGCCATGGTGTGCAGATCAACCTGGGGCAACTGCCCCACGCGCTTGAGCTGCTCGACCTTCGTCAGGCTCAGCAACTGGTTGGCCAGGCCCGAGGCGCGGTCGACCGTGTGCAGCATCTGCTGCAGCGCATCGGCGGCCAGCACATCGCCGTGGATGGCCGACTGCAGCTGCGTGCGCAGCACCGCCATGGGCGTGCGCAGCTGGTGCGTGGCGTCCGCCAGAAAGCGCCGCTGCTCTTCGATCCAACGGCTTTGGCTTCGCTGCAGTTCGCGCAGGTGTGTGACCGAGGGGGCCAGTTCGGACGGGCCCGCGTAGACGGCGTCGCCCCCCTCGCCACGGGTCAGGGCCACGTCGGCATCGCGCAGCCAAGTGGCCGCCACCTGGGCCACCACCGCGATCAGCACGCTGAGGGCCGCGGCCAGTGCATAGACGGTGCGCAGGCCGGGATCGTGCACCAGGGCACCCACATCGGGCCAGCGCTCGCTCCACGGGCTGGCCACCTGGCGCACCACGGCGGGGGTATCGCCCGCAGCCCGGTGCAGGGCCGCCGCCACGCGGGCCATGCGCCCATCCATCTGCCCTGTGTAGAAATGCACGGCGCCCTGCGCGGCAGGCAGCGGCAGCTCGGTCGACGGCACGGGCGGCAAGTCGGGGTGGCCTGCCAGGCGCTCACCGTCCAGCCGGCTCTCGCGCGACCAGGCCACGCTGGTACGGGCGCTGGGCCAAAAGCTCAGTGCCACCCGCAAGGTGTTGTCCTGCAGCTCGGCCTGGCGCGCCATCTGCTGCACGCAGTACACCGCCGTCACCACGGCAACCGCCACCCACAAGCCCGACAGCAGCCAGACCAGCAGCAGGCGGCGCAGCGAGCCGCCGCGCGGGTGCCAGCGCCGCCAAGTGCCGGGGAGGCCGGGTGTGCCCGGCGTGCCGGAAGCGGCAGATCGGCTCACTTGACACCCTTTTGCGCCAGCAGGCTGTCGCCGTCGCACAGCAGGTAGCCCACCCCGCGCAGGGTCATGATTTCGGTGTTGGTGCCGGCCAGCTTCTTGCGCAGGCGGTGCACCACCACCTCGATGGCATCGGCCTGCACCTGTTCATCGGCGCCGGCAAACACCTGGGTGCGCAACTCCTCTTTGCCCACCACGCGGTCCACGCGCGACATCAGCAGGCGCAGCAGTTCGGCCTCGCGCGGCGAAAGATCAAGCGGTGTCGAATCCTTGAAGAACACCCCGCTGTCCGGGTCGCGAAACAGCGAGCCGCAGCGCAACTGCCCGTCGCGCCCCACCCGCCGGGTGAGCGCCCGCAGCCGGGCCACCAGTTCGTCCAGGTCAAACGGCTTGGACAGGTAGTCGTCGGCGCCCGCCTCCAGCCCCGCCACGCGGTCGTTGACGGCGCCCCGCGCGGTGAGGGCCAACACCGGTGTGCTGTTGCCGCCGTCGCGCAGGCGCCGCAGCACCTCCAGTCCGTCCAGGCTGGGCAGCGACAGGTCGAGCGTGATCACGTCAAACGCCGTGCGGCGTGCGGCCAGCAGCGCTTCTTTGCCGTCGGCGCAGCAGAGCACCTCAAAGCCGCGCGCCACCAGGCTTCGGCTCAACGCGCCCGACAGATCAAAGTCATCCTCGACCAACAGCAATTTCATGACGGCAATGATGCCGCCTGGGGTGCCGGCCAGCCACTGTGCTTACACCGAGGGGCGGTGAAAGCAAGTCGAAAGCGGGAAAGCCGGCGCTGGATGCACTGGCCGTGCGTGCCTGCCGTGGTGCCCTGACGCTTGGTGCTACATCCCGCCGGGCAACCGCACCGCCTGCGACTTCTCCAGCAACACGCGCAGGTCTTCCAGGTCCACCGGTTTCTGCAGGCGCGCATCAAAACCGCGGAAATCTGCACGCCCGGCCTTTTCGTCCTCGGCCCCAAAGCCGCTGACGGCGCAGGCAAATACGGTGTCGCCGCCGGGCAATTCGCGCACCGCGCGCAGCACGGCGGGCCCGTCCATGTCGGGCATGCCGATATCCAGCAGCATCGCCGCCGGCGTCTCGTGGCGCACGGCCGTCAGGGCGGCCGCCCCGTCGTAGGCGGTGCGCACCTTGAACCCGAGCAGGCGCAGTATTTCGGCCAGGCTGTCCGCCGCGTCCCGGTTGTCGTCCACCACCAGGACGCCGCCCCCGGGGCCGTCATCGCCAGCGCCGCCGTCCGACAACGCATCGCTGTCGTGCGTCGCGCCTGGCAGCTCAAAGCTGAACACACTGCCCTTGCCCGTGCCGCCGCTCGTCGCCGAGATGGTGCCGCCATGCATTTCGACCAGCGACCGCGCCAGCGACAGCCCGATGCCCAACCCCGACTGCCGCGACGCGGCCAGGCCGTCGCCCTGCGAGAACAGCTCAAAAATATGCTCCAGCGCGGCCGGCTCGATGCCCACTCCGTTGTCCGACACCTCCACCCGAAGGCGCGCATTGGCAATGCGCGCCGTCAGCCGGATATGACCGCCGTGGGGCGTGAACTTGCACGCATTGCCCAGCAGGTTCTGCAGCACCTGCGCCAGCCGCGTCGGGTCAGCGTTCACCCAGATATTGTCCGGCGGCATGTCGAGCACAAAGGTGTGCGAGCGGGCGTCCATCTCGGGGCGCAGCGCCTCGACCGACACGGCAACCACCTGGTTGAACAAGGTCTGCTCGGGCTTGATGCGGATCTTGCCGCTGGTGAGCCGCCCGGCATCGAGCAGATCGTCGACCAGCCGGGTCATGTGCGAGAGCTGGCGGTCGATCATGTCGCGGCTGGTTCTGACCGTGGTGCTGGGCGCTGGCTCCAGCTGCAGGATCGACACCGCATTGCGAATCGGCGCCAGCGGGTTGCGCAACTCGTGCGCCAGCATGGCCAAAAATTCATTCATGCGCTGCGACGAATGCTCCAGGTCGCGCAGCCGGATACGCTCGGTCATGTCGCGGGTCACCTTGGCAAAGCCGTGCAGCACGCCCCCCACATGGATGGGTGTCATCACGATGTTGGCCCAGAAGGTGGAGCCGTCCTTGCGCACGCGCCAGCCCTCTTCCTCGGTGCGCCCCCCCTGCAGGGCGTCATGCAGCTCCTTTTCGGGCAGGCCAGCGGCCACGTCCTCGCTGCGAAAGAACATGCTGTAGTGCTTGCCAATGACATCCTGCGCCGAGTAGCCCTTGATCAGCTCCGCGCCGCTGTTCCAGCTTTGGATGATGCCCTGTGGGTCGAGCATGTAGATCGCATAGTCGCGCACGCCTTCGATGAGCAGGCGAAAACGCTCCTCGCTCTGGCGCAGTGCCTCCGTGTGCTCGCGCCGCTCGGTCAGGTCGCGCGTGACCTTGCCAAACCCCACGATGGTGCCGCTCGGGTCGCGCAGCGCGGTAATCACCACGTTGGCCCAAAACCGGCTCCCGTCCTTGCGCACGCGCCAGCCCTCTTCCTCGTACTTGCCCACCCGGGTGGCGATGCGCAGCTCTTCATCCGGCCACCGCGCCGCGCGCGCATCATCGGGGTAGAAGATGGAAAAATGCTGGCCGATCACCTCGGAAGCCTCATACCCCTTGAGCCGCGCAGCACCCAGGTTCCACGACCGGACGATGCCCGCCGGGTCGAGCATGAAAATGCCGTAGTCCTGCACAGCTTCCACCAGCAACCGAAACCGATCCATGTGGCTTTCGTCAACCGCAGTGTGCGGCGGAGGGTGCTGTAAATATTGCTCTCGGGACATGGGTTCGGTTGGCGTTGGGTCAGGGCGAAGGCAAAATACTATTTTTCACAATCGTGAAACTTTAATAACTATTGTCGGAGGTCCCCGTGTCGCGCATGACGGTCTATGTAGTGGATGACTGTAAGGATGCGGCTGACTCTTTGGCAACGCTGCTGTCCCTCATGGGCCACAACGCGCTAGCTTGCTACAGCGCAGAGCAGGCCCTGGAGCTGGTACAGGCAGAAAAACCCGACTGCGTGATGCTGGACATCGCGATGACCGGCATGGACGGCCTGGGCCTGGTGCGTTGCCTGCGCGAACAGTTCGGCGACGACGTCGTGCTGGTGGCGGTCACGGGCTCCCCCAGTGACGACCCCCGGGTGCAGGCCACCTTTGTGGAAGTGGACCACTACTTTGAAAAGCCGGTGACTCTGGAGCAGGTGCGCAAGCTGTTTCCGGAGTGATGGTTTCCGGGCTCCCGGAGTAGCAGGCGGTCGGCTGTGGGCCGAGAAGTGGGCGCACCGGCCCTCAACCTTCACTGAACGGGTTCGGCTTGACTGCTATTAAAATTATAGCTATATGCGCTTATGCATCAAGCGCTAAAGGTATAAATGGCTTGGAATTCCGGCAAAAATCGAGATCACGGCGACGATCCCCGACCACGCCCCCTTGCCTGACAGTCGCAGACCTGCTGGGACTCACTGCTACCAGCCCAAACCCTCAATGCTGCCAACGCGCCTTATTTCATCCATCACCTCCGCCGACACCGCGGAGTTGCGGCAGCGCCTGATCACCTTAGTTGCCGAGGTGCTGGGCGAAGAGGACATGTAGTTAGGCAAGCGGGCCGCTACAGGAGATCGCAGCTGGACGGCGGGGGCTTTTAGACACGAGGATGACTCCGCGGCCATTGCGTTGCACTTAAAGCAAAACGCGAGAAGACGTGCTGCGCTTGATATTGCAGTTTCTTCTCCTATATGAAAAAGGCTGTCAATTTTTTAATAGTGACTATTAAATCCCTCTCTGGCATCGCAGCCAGAAATCAACATAAAAATCGTCAAATAGATACTGCCACCTATTCGAGTTTAAATAGACAGCAGATTTATAGAGTTACATTCCAGACGTCCAAGCGGATTTCCCGGGATAACCTTTTGGTATGTGCTTGGAAATTTCACCAACGAAACGCTTGGCAAACGGCGTATTAGCCTTCCCATAGCTCAAATCATTGAAACCTGCTTGCAATTGTTCGGTCGCCAATGCACTAGAAGACATTGTTTGCCAGTCAGCGATAGCCGGAGTTACCCAAGTTTTGGTAGGGTTTTCTGGATTAGTTTCTCCTTTTTTCGCGAATCGCAGAGCATGGGTTCCGCCACCGTCTTTGTGATAAACAAATTTCACAGTGTGAGTAGTAGGATCCAACGGAAGCTTGCTTATCTCAGATGTATACAATTTTCCATGCGCACTGTAGCTTGCGTGTGTCACATTGTCATTTTCCTGCCAGATCAGAGCGTACTCCCAGTCATTCCGATGGCCCGATCCTGTAGTTGTGGATTGATCCTTTTGAAAATACAAGGCGAACATGCGAACGCAAAAAACCTTGTCTGGCGATCCTGTTGATGGTGCGGCACAAACCTTTCGGTGGTAGGTATTGGAAGAGTTCATAAAACTGGGATCTCGACAACCACTAGTAATGCTTCCTTTTGAAGGTTTGATACCAGCGGCCCTAGTATTCGCCACATTATCTGAAATTGCTACGGCAGGAAGGCAGCTATCCGTGTCGAAATCATAAACTGGTGCGACCGCTAACGTGGAAGGATCCGTCGTTTGACCAAGGGGATTAAATGTTGCTGAAGGGTCTGCAGCAAGCGCACCAAAAGATGCACAAACATTTAGACACAATGAAACTGCGAAGCACCAGAACTGCTGACTTTTACGCATGATGAATAGCCTCCATTGAAAAAATTACTATAGGGGCTAGTCGCAGTGTCTGTCACTAAAAATAATGCAGGCAAAATTTTCATTGACTTCGGAGGATCTGAAGATCGTGGCTCGGCCGCACTGCGCAACGGTCAAATGAATTGAGAAGCTACGCCGAAATCGCGACATGGCAGTCAACCGCATGAATTCGCGGTTTGAGAATCCCTCCAATCAACTCACACACCGCAACCGTTACCGACAGGGCGCTGCCGTCCCTGTCAGCCCGGTTACGAAACACCATTTGGCAATTGCCTACACCCTCAAAACGCCACCTTCACCCCCACAGTGATATTGCGCCCCATCAAAGGCGCCGCGTTCTTGATGAACGAGGTGTGCGCATACGCCAGGCGGTCGGTCAGGTTGTTCGCCTTCAAATACACCTGCCACGGCGTGCCGCCGCTGAGCTGGCTGCTGTAGCTCACACCCACATTCAACATTCCGTAGCCGGGCGTGGCGCTCTCAAACTCTGCCACGCGGTTCTGGCGGGCGACCTGCACCCATTCGACTTGGCCTTCCCACGCGTTCCAGTTGCCGTCAAGTCGCACACCGGCACGGGTGGCGGGGATGCGGGGCAGCAGGCCACCGCCGGCCAGCCGCGCGCGCACGGTGTCGCCGAACAGGGTGATGCCCAGGTTGCGGTTCAGGCGCTGGCGCACCTGGCCTTCGATGCCGGTGAAGGTGGCATCAGCCTGGCTGTACTGCAGCAGTTGCAGGCCATCGATTTCATCGAGCGTGCGGCCGTAGATGTAGTTGTTGATGCGGTTCTTGAACACGCTGACGCCGAAGGTGGTGTCGCCGCTGGTCTTCTTCAGGCTCAGGTCGATGTTCTGCGAGATCTCGGACTTCAGGTCGGCGTTGCCGCGTTCGTACGTGCTGGTGGCCATGTGCAGGCCGTTGGCGTACAGCTCTTCGGCCGACGGGGCGCGGCTGGCGCGGGTGAACGAGGTGCCGACCTGGTAGCCGGGCGTGAACTTCCACACCGCGCCCAGCGATGCCGACGTGCCGTTGTGGCTGCGCTCGATGCTGCTGTTTTGGGCTTCGGCCGTCTGGCGGTCGTGGCGCAGGGCGGCTTCAAAGCGCCAGTCGCCCAGGCGGTATTCCTCCAGCGCAAAGAAGCCGAGCTTGCGGGTGATGGTGGGCTCCACATAGGCCTCTTCGCCGTCGGCGCTGAACTTGCGCTGCGAGGTTTGCAGGCCGATCAGGCCCTTGAATCCGGCGATGGGCTCGTGCTGCAGCTCGATGCGGGTGTCGTAGGCCTTGTTCTTGAAGGTGGTGCTGATGGCGCCGTCCTCGACCTCGTCGTGCACGTAGTCAGTGACCCCAGCACGCAGGCGCAGAGCCGAAAAGCCAGCGAACGGGTTGCGCAGTTCGCCGCGGATGTCAAAACGTTCGCTGCGCAGGTCGACTACGGGCACGTCGCCCGCCTCGGCGCCGTGGTCGTGGCCGTCTTCTTCATCGCCCGCATGGGCGCCGCAATGCAGGTGGTCGCCGTGCGTGTGGCAGCCTTCAAAGCTGTGATTGTGGCCCGGCAGGCCGTACTTGGCGGTCTGGCGCGTGTAGGCGGCGCCGAGGTAGCCGCGGTCGCCCACCCACGACAGGCCGACGCTGCCGGTGTCGGTGCGGTTGAAGCTGCCCAGCACCTTGCGGGTGGGTTCGCCATCCGGCGCCCAGCCTTTGCCGACGCGGTAGTCACTGGCGTCGCGCGCCACGCCTTCGACGTGTACGGCCAAGTTGCCGGTGCCGCCCGTGAGCGAGAAGGCGCCCGCTTTTTCACCGGCGCCGGAGTTGGCGCGCAGCTCGGCACTGCCCTCGTAGCCCTTCTGGGGGATGGCGGTGGGGATTTTTCCGTCGAGCACATTGACCACGCCACCCACGGCGCCGTTGCCATACACCAGGGCCGAGGGGCCGCGCAGCACTTCGATTTGCGTCGCCAGCAGCGGCTCGGACACCACGGCGTGGTCGGGGCTGATGGTGGAGGCGTCGTGCAGCTCGGCGCCGTCGCTCAGCACCTTGACGCGCGGGCCGTCCATGCCGCGGATGATGGGGCGGCTGGCGCCCGCGCCGAAGTGGCTGCTGGTGATGCCGGGCTCGCTGTTGAGCGTTTCGCCCAGCGTGGCCTCGCGGCGTCGCACGAGTTCGTCGCCCTCCAGCACGGTGACGGGGGTGGTCATCTCATTGGCACCCAGCTGCAGGCCGCTGGCCGAGACGGTGACGGGCGGCAGGCTGGGTGCGGCGTCGGCCACGCCGGTGCTGGAAGGCGCGGACGGGGCCGCAGCCGGGGCTGTCTGCGCGTGTGCGATGCCGGTGCCCGACAGCGCCAGCATGGCGGCCAGGGCAATAGGGCGAAGGGCTGGACGGGTGCGGCGGGCGGCGGTGTGGGGAACGGCGGAGGTCTTGGTCATGGTGGTGCTTGCATCAGGGCAGGTGCGCGCCGCGATGGCAGGGCCAGGCACGCGGCGCGCGGCTTCGCGCCACAGGGCGGAAGCTATGAATAAAAGTGCCTCTAGCGCTTGATACACAAGCGCTGTCAGCTATGAAATCAGGAGCAAAAGGAGAAAGTGCCGGCAGTAACCCCTAGGGCAACGGCTTGCGTCCCGGCCTGCGGTCGCGCTGGCAATGCAGCGCTGCAGGTGCATGGAACAAAAGCGGCCTCAGAGGTGCGGCGCTTCAGGCCCGGGGCGGGCCACGCGCCTGGAACAGCGCGACATGCGCGGCGGCGGTGAGCCCGGCATGGTGCGTGGGCAGTGCCTGCGCTGGCACTGCTGGGGGCAGCGCCACGGGGGCGCGGTGCAAGGTGTCGCCCAGCGCAAGCTGGTCGAGCAAAAGGCAATCGACAGGGGCGTGGCCGGCCAGGAGCAGCGGGAGCCACTGTGCGGACTCATGGCCGTGGCCGTGGTCATGGCTGTGAACGGGGCTGGTGGCCAGCGCGGCAGCATCGACCGCGGCGGACGCAGATGGTTTAGAAGCGGAAGAGGCAGCCGAAGCACCCGCCGGCGCCCCACCCTGCACCAACGCCTGGCCTGCGTGCACCCGGTCGAGCGCGCCACCGTGCGCCACCTGGTGCAGGCGCCCCAGCGTGGGCACTGCCACCAGGGCCAGCAGCAGCCAGGCCAGCGCCATGTGCACCATGTGCGCGGGCACCCGCCCGGCCAAAACGCGCCACGGCGCGCCCTGCCCCGCGCCGCGCTGGGCGCGCGAGGGCTTGGACTGGCGGGGGCGCGAGGCGGAAGTCACTGGGGAAGACTAAGGAGCGAGGGAGGCGTGCAAAGAAAGCGGCGGCAACCCGGCGATTATTTCACCGGCACGGCATCCACCACGCGGTAGTACAGGCCGTACTGATCGTTGGTGAGCACAGTGAACTTGCCCTCGACCACCACCGGCTCCAGCGAGTAGCGCACGGGCGTCTTGGCCTTGACCTCGACCATGCTCTCGGGCCCACCGGGCAGGCAAAACGAGCAGGTGAGCGGCACGGAGGTGAGCAAAAAATGCGTCTGGGTCGCCTTCGCGTCGAGCGGCATCATGAAGCCCTGGATGCGCTGCACGGTCTTGTCCATGCCCTTTTGCACCTCGCTGAACACAGGGAGGATGCCGTCCTTGGTGGTCTTCTTGGTCAGGTCGCTCAGCACCGACCACGGCACCACGTCGTTGCGCTGGGGCAGCGGCGCAATGGGGCTGTTGGGGCTGTGGTAGCCCGCCCCACTACCCGACGACATGACAGTGCCCGCGCCCACAGGCACGGGGGACGAGAGCGCTGGCGCCGTGGTGGGCGCGGTACCGGGCGTTTTGCCTGTAGCGCGTTCAAACTCTCCCGGCGCTGGTTTGCCCGTGGGTCCAGCGGCCGGCGACTGTGCCAGCACGGCCCCGGCCCACGCCAGCACCAACATCGCACAGGCGTGCCGGGCTGCGCGGGTGCGGCTGGCTTCGGCGTCGGGTTGTGCTGCGGGGTGACGGTGAGTGCGGTGGATTGCCATGGCGGTAGACCTGACCTGTAGCGTTTCAGAGATGGGAGTGAGCTGGGAGGCCCATCGCCTCAGTGCGCGTGCTTCATGCCGCAGTATTTGCCAATCCCCAGACCCTTGCATGCGGCCTGGAGTTCCTTCTGGCAGGTGTCCTCGCCCTTGCCGGACTCCAGACACTTGGCAGCAGCCTCGTGCGCCGCGGCCATGGCGCGGTGGCGGGCGATGTCCTCTTTGGTCTCTTTGTCGTTGTGGGTTTGGGCATGCGCCAGGGCGCCGACGAGGAGCGTGGGGGCCAGGGCGAGTGCGGTGAGGAGCTTTTTCATGATGTTGGGTCCTTCAAGGTGATGCTGAGAAAACAAGGGGTTGAAACTGGCGCGGCCCAAGTCAGCGGCGCCGGTGAAGCGATCGATGCGGCCGCTTGAGCGAATAGTTAGGCGCTCCAAAACTGCCAGAACGCTGCCAACGTGACACGGCCAGCAGGCCAAGATGAAGTGCGCCAGCTGCAAGCCCATAGGGCAACCCTACGTGTAGCAAGCCGAGAAACGCCACATCGATGCGCCACGGCCCCGCTAGTGCGCTGGCAAATGCATAGCCGCCAAAGGCCACGAAGACAATCACAAAGCTTAAGAGTGGCCCGCGCCATAGCGAGCCAGACCTGACTGGTTCCACATCTCGGCGGTGGAGCGCGAAGCCCTCACTTCCGTCCGAGAAGGAAAACCAAAGATGGCTGTGGCTTTGAAGTTCTCGGATCTGGACAACCTCTCCGACTTGGGCATTGAGACGAGCAATGTCCTCCTCGGGGAGGTCGTGGGTGAGCCACTCGGGAATCGCCAGGACTCGAACTTGGTCGCCGACTTTCATGTTCTTACGGGGCTTTCATGCTTCGCTGAGCAGATCCGCCACGTCCGTGCGGTACGCCTGCATAGCCGGCAGCAGCGCCGCCAGCGCGGCAACGGCGGCAGCCAACAGCGGTACCCCGGCTTCGGCGGGCAGCCAGATAAGGCCCGTGACCGGCAGCAGACCCTGCCCCTGCAGCACCCAGCCCAGCAGGTGCGCCAGGCCGTGGCCCAGCAGCAGGCCCAGGGCCGATGCGATGGCCGCCAGCCACAGCGCCTCCCACAGCACCAGCCCGGCCACACGGCCCGGGGGGGCGCCCAGCATGCGCAGCATGGCCAGGTCGGCGCGGCGCTCGCGCACGGCGTTCCACAGCGCAATGAACACGCTGAGCGCCGCCACGGCCAGCAGCACGCCGCCAAAGGCGCGCAGTACATCGGCGCCCACGCCCAGCAGGCGCAGCAGGCGGGTGACCTCGATGGCGGGCGCGGCAGCCTGCATGGCGGTGTCGGCGTTGATCTGGCGCGGCAGCGTGATGGCGGCCATGGGGGTGCGGTAGCGCACCAGGGCCACGGTCACTTCGCGCTCTTCCTTCAATATTTCCAGGTCTTCGGGCTCGGTGGCCGTGGCGGTCTCGTGCACCATCCAGATGGATTCGGTGCTGGTGAGGATGAGGCGGTCGAGCACGCAGCCGCAAGGCGCCAGCACGCCGCTGACGCGGTACGGGTGGTCGCCGTGCGCGTGCCCTCCTGCGCCCAGGCCGTGGCTGCCGACAAAGGTGGCACCTGCCAGTGGCGCGTCGCCGTGGCTGGCTGCCACGATGCTGCGCGCCACGTTGGCGCCCAGCACGGCGTCCATGGGCTGCTGCCACAGCGCGCCTTGGGCCAGCTTGGCGCCGTAGTGCGTCACATAGTCGGGCGTGGTGCCGACGATGCGAAAGCCCTGGTAGCTGTCGCCCAGGCTCAGCGGGATGACCTGGGCGACCAGCGGGTTCTTTTGCAGCGCCTGCACCTCTTGCAGCGGGATGTTGCCGGTGGGCACGTCGATGTGGAAGACGCCCGCCAGGATGAGCTGTAGCGGGCTGCCCTTAGCGCCCACCACCAGGTCGATGCCGTCGAGGTCCCGCTCAAACGCCTTTTCGAGCTGCGTGGCCACCAGCAGCACCAGCGTGATGGCCGCCAGGCCCAGCGTGAGCACCAGCAGATTCAGCACCGCGGCCAGTGGGCGCGACCACAGGTAGCGCCAGGACAGGCGGGCCAGTTTTACTATGTTTTTCATAGCTACTACCGCCCGTCCAACAAGCGCTGGGGCACTATTTCATTCAAATTGAGCTGCTGCGCACCAGCCAAAGCTGACACCACGCGCTGGTCGTGGGTGGCGATGACCAGGCTCGCGCCGCAGGCGGCAGCGCTTTGCCGCAGCAGGGCCAGCGCGTCGGCGGCGGCTTCGTCGTCCAGGCTGGCGGTGGGCTCGTCGGCCAGCAGCAGCTCGGGCGCCAGCAGCACGGCCCGCGCCAGCGCCACGCGCTGCGCCTGCCCGCCGGAGATCTGGTGCGGCTTGCGTGCGGCCAGCTCGGCCACGCCCAGTTGCACAAGCGCACGGTCAATCGCGCCATCGTCGCGCGGCAAGCCGGCCGCAAAGTAGACCAGCGCCAGGTTGTCCGCCACCGTGAGCGCGCCGGACAGGTGCAGCTTTTGCGGCAAAAAACCGATGCTGCGCGCGCGCCAGGCGTCCAGTTCGGCCCCCCGCTGCGTGCCCAGCTGGATGCCGGCCACAAACAAATCGCCCCCGCCCGAGCCCCGCAGCCCGGCAATCAGCGACAGCCAGGTCGACTTGCCCGTGCCCGAGCGGCCGCGCAGCAGCAGCGTGCCACCCTGGCGCAGGTCCACGTCGGGAAAACGCAGCGGTGTGTCGCTGCCGGCGTATTGGTAAGCCAGGCCCCGGGTGCGGATCACGCTGGCGCCCCCTGCCCAGGGTGTGCGCAGCCCGCGCAGCGGCCGCGCACTGCAATGTCGACCGCCAGGCTTTCATGCCCGGCCGTGGCCAGCGCCTGCAGCACCTGCTTGAGGGCGGTCTGCACCTTGGCCGAGCCTTGCGACAGGCGGAACTGGCGGTGGCAGTCGTCGCATTCAAACCGCGGCGCGGCGCCGTCGCCCACGGCGGACGCCAGCGCAAAACGCGTGACACGGGCGGCGTCGACCTGCTTGTGCAGCAGACCGGCGGCGGCAAAGCGGTCGAGCATGCGGTACACGGTGACTTTGTTGACCTGGGCGCCCGCGGCGGCCAGGGCGGTCTCCACTTCGGACTCGGAGAGGGCTGCCTCTGGCCGGGCGGCATACAGCGCAGCAAGGGCACGGGTGGCGCGCGTGGCGCGCATGCCGGACGGAAGCGACCAGAGATAACGGGGAATTTCAGATGTAGGCATGGTTGCGAAGGCGAGATTTAACGCAATCGAGTTGCATTATGCTCTGCCACGGCCACGCGGTGCACTACCTCTGCGTGCCAGCAGCCAACGCGACCGTGGTCGCCGTGTCTAATCAACACTGGCGCCCTCTACAGGACTGAAGGCGGTGCCGAACTATTGCGGATACGGTTCACGGAAGATCATCGCCCATGGCACCTTAGCTCACGAGGTACGAAACTCCGACGCCGCCATGTTCAATCCATGTGACAGCTATGTCTATTGCAATAAACAATCCATGAACTTTCTTGGACTACCCCTCGACTTGGAGCAAAGAATTTACGCCGCATTTGATGGAGTTCAATTGCACGATGGCGTCGGCTATTTCGAGGCGGACGCAATAGACGGATATTTGGAAAAAAATTCCCCCGAATACAATTCCGCTCGTGAAAAAGATACACGCAATGACTGGAGAACCTTAGTAAGCGCATTCAGCAAGGCTCACGACGAATTACCCTTGCTATTTATGGATGCTGCAGGGTTGCACTACTACCTGCCCATCTTTTTGCTGACGGGCACGGCATTGGATTTATTTCAAACTCAATTTTTAGAGGCTATTGAAAACAATCAGCCGTCCGAGTACATCAAGCTTTTTCAATTACTGACATCCAAGCAAAAGTCGTGTTTGCTGGAAGTTTACGAACGTCTTGCTGATTATTCAGGTTGGGTAGAGCATTTTATTGTAGAGTGCGATTTTTCCAGTGCAGAGGCGATCGACAAGACAGAAAATAGAGACGAATATATAGCCCTACTAAAACTGAAGAAATATCTCGAAAATTGAGCCCGCCGTATTCTTGTCGGCCTTACGAGCCCTTCACATACCGCGCAAACGTCTTGCGAAACTTCTCCACCTTGGGGCCCACCACAAACGCGCAGTACCCACCGTTCGGGTTCTTCGCAAAGTAGTCCTGGTGGTAGGCCTCGGCCGTGCTGTAGTTCTCCAGCGGCTTCACCTCGGTGGTGATGGGCGCACCAAACAGTTTGTCCTGCGACATCTGGCGGATCATGTTGTGGGCGATCTCGGCGTCCCCAGGCGTCTCGTAATAGATGCCGCTGCGGTACTGCGTGCCCACGTCGTTGCCCTGGCGGTTCAGCGTGGTCGGGTCATGCGTGTGAAAGAAGATCTCCAGGATCTCTTCCAGGCTGATCTCGTCGGCATCGAACTTCAGGCGCACCACCTCGGCGTGGCCGGTGTCGCCTTGGCAGATTTGCTCGTAGCTGGGGTTCAGGGTGTGGCCGTTGGTGTAGCCGCTTTCGACGTCGGTGACGCCGCGCACGCGGTCGAACACGGCTTCGGTACACCAGAAGCAGCCGCCTCCGAGGGTGATGGTTTGCACAGTCATGGATGGCTCCTTGGGTCTACTTAAAAGATTATGGGTGGCGGCAACGTGCCGCACTGCTTGCGGTCAGCGGATCCCATCGCGCGCCAGCAACGAATGCCATGTTTCCTTGACGCTCTGGCAGGCGCTTGCTACATTACTAACCGGTCAGTCATTAACTAGATTCTCCCCTTGTCCCCCACGCCCCAACCCCCTTCAGCCCCACAGGGCACCAAGCGCGAGCGCCGCAAGGAAGCCCGCCCTGGCGAGCTGCTGGAAGCGGCGCTGGACCTTTTTGTCGAGAAGGGCTTTGCCGCGACCCGAGTGGATGAGGTGGCGGCGAGGGCCGGGGTTTCCAAGGGCACACTGTTCCTGTATTTCCCGAGCAAGGAAGAACTCTTCAAGGCCGTGGTGCGCCACAACATTGCCGGGCGGTTTGAGGAGTGGCGCGCGGAGCTCCAGGCGTTTGACGGCACCACCAGCGACCTGCTCCGCTATTGCTACCAGGTGTGGTGGGAGCGCATCGGCGCCACCAACGCCTCGGGCATCACCAAGCTGATGTTCAGCGAGGCCCAGAACTTCCCGGAGATCACCGAGTTTTATCAGCAGGAGGTGATCCTGCCAGGGCAGATGCTGATCCGCCGCATCATCGAGCGCGGCATCGAGCGCGGCGAGTTTCGTCCCGTGCCGCTTGATTACATCGTGCACGTGGTGCTGGCGCCGATGATCTTCCTCATGATGTGGAAGCATTCGGTAGGCGCCTGCATTCCAGAAGCCCTGGGCCTGAAGCCCGAGCTGTACATCGAGGCGCAGATCGACAACGTTCTGCATGGGCTGCTGGTGCGGCCCCCGGCTTCTGCTCCCTCCTCCGTCCCCCCGTCCCCTTCTTCTCCGCCCTCACGCGGCGCCTGACCATGAAACGCTGGATTCCCTGGGTGGCCGTGGCCATCGTTGTCGTGTTGGTGGGTGGCGGCGTATGGCGCGCCATGGCGGGCCGCCAGGCGCAGCAAAAAGCGCTGGCTGAGGCCACGGCCCAGAAGGCGCAGGCGCCGCTGCAGCTGGCCGCGGACGAGGTCATCACCGTGCGGCGCCAGAACCTCACACTGGGCGTGCCGGTGTCGGGTTCGCTGCGCGCGGTCGAATCGGCCATGGTCAAGGCCCGTGTGGGCGGTGAGTTGCAGGGCCTCACGCTGCGCGAGGGCGACAGCGTCAAGGCCGGCCAGGAGGTTGCCCGCATCGACCCCACCGAGGCCCGCGCCCGCCTGCGCCAGGCGCAGCAGCAGGCAGACGCCGCCAAGTCCCAGGTGGACATCAACCAGCGCCAGTACACCAACAACCGGGCGCTGGTGGACCAGGGCTTCATCTCTTCCACGGCCCTCGTCACCTCGCAAGCCAGCCTGGAGTCCGCGCAAGCAAGCTACCAGGCCGCCGTGTCGGCCGCCGATGTGGCGCGCAAGGCGCTGGACGACACCGTGCTCAAGAGCCCGATCACCGGCCTGGTGGCCCAGCGCCTGGCCCAGCCGGGGGAACGCGTGGCCGTGGACACCCGCATCATCGAGGTGGTGGACCTCTCGCGCCTGGAGCTCGAGGCGCTGCTCAGCCCCGCCGATTCGCTGGCGGTGCGCGTCGGCCAGAAGGCCCTGCTCACCACGGAAGGCACGGCTGCGCCCGTGCCCGCCACCGTGGCGCGCATCAGCCCCAGCGCCCAGGTCGGCAGCCGCACGGTGCCGGTATACCTGCGGGTGGAGCAGACGAAGGGTGAAACACCGCTGCGCCAGGGCCTCTTCGTACAGGGCACGCTCGACACCGGCCGTGCCGAGGTGCTGACCGTGCCGCTGGATGCTGTGCGCACCGACAAACCAGCGCCCTACTTGCAGACATTGAAAGACGGCCGCATTGCGTACGTCGGCGTCAAGACCGGTGCGCGCTCCGTCGTGAACGGGCAGACCTGGGTGGCGATTGAAGGTGTGGCCGAGGGCACGCCGGTGATCGCCGGCCGCATCGGCCAGCTGCGCGAAGGCACGGCCGTGGCTGCGGCCGCGCCAGTTGCCGCCGCTGCTGCTGTTTCGGCATCCGCACCCCGCACCGCTCCCTGACCGGGCCGCCCGCCATGTGGTTTACCCAAGTCAGTCTTAAGAACCCCGTGTTCGCCACCATGGTGATGCTCGCCATCGTGGTGCTGGGCCTGTTCTCCTACCAGCGCCTTAAGGTCGATCAGTTTCCCAACATCGACTTCCCCGTCGTGGTGGTCACCGTGGACTATCCCGGTGCCTCGCCCGAGATCGTGGAGAGCGAAGTCACCAAGAAGATCGAAGAAGGCGTCAACTCGATTGCCGGCATCAACGCGCTGACCTCGCGCAGCTATGAAGGCACGGCCGTCGTCATCATCGAGTTCCAGCTCCACATCGATGGCCGCAAGGCCGCCGAGGACGTGCGCGAAAAGGTGGCCACCGTGCGCCCCCTGCTGCGCACCGAGGTCAAGGAGCCGCGTGTGCTGCGCTTTGACCCGGCCAGCCGCGCCGTGTGGTCGCTGGCCGTGTTGCCCGATACCAAGGACACCCAGGCCGGCAAGGAAGGCGTGGCCCCGCGCAGCGCGGTGGAGCTGACCACGTGGTCCGAGCAGGTGCTGAAAAAACGCCTGGAGAACGTGCGCGGCGTGGGCGCCGTGAACCTGGTGGGCGCCACCAAGCGCGAAATCAACATCTACCTGAACCCGCAGGCGCTGGAAGCCTTTGGCGTGACGCCCGACCAGGTCGCCAGCGCCGTGCGCAACGAAAACCAGGACCTGCCCGTCGGCGCGATCCGCTCGCTGGCGCAAGAGCGCGTGGTGCAGATCGACGCGCGCATGGAACGGCCGGAAGATTTCGGCAAGATCATCGTGGCCCGCAAGAACGGTGCGCCCGTGCGCCTGGACCAGGTCGCCCGCGTCAACGACGGCGCGCAGGAGGTCGAGAGCCTGGCCCTGTACAACGGCCAGCGCACGCTGCTACTGTCGGTGCAGAAGTCGCAGGGCGAGAACACCATCGAGGTGGTGGATGGCCTGAACGCCGCCGTGGCCGAACTCAAGAACCAGCTGCCGCCCGGCGTACGCCTGGAGACCATCGGCGACAGCTCCCGCCCCATCCGCGTGGCGGTGAACAACGTGCGCCAGACGCTGATCGAGGGTGCCATCCTCACCGTGCTGATCGTCTTCCTGTTCCTGAACTCGTGGCGGTCCACCGTGATCACGGGCCTCACCTTGCCGATTGCGCTGATCGGCACGTTCTTGTTCATGAACATGTTCGGCTTCACCATCAACATGATCACGCTGATGGCGCTGAGCCTGTGTGTGGGCCTGTTGATCGACGATGCCATCGTGGTGCGCGAGAACATCGTGCGGCATGTCCAGATGGGCAAAGGCGCCTACGCAGCCGCCATGGACGGCACGCAGGAGATTGGTCTCGCGGTGCTGGCCACCACGTTGTCCATCGTGGCGGTGTTCATGCCCATCGGCTTCATGGGCGGCATCATCGGCAAGTTCTTCCACGAGTTCGGCATCACCATCGTTGCGGCGGTGATGATCTCGATGTTTGTGAGCTTCACGCTCGACCCGATGCTCTCGAGCATCTGGCACGACCCCAGCATCCATGCGCATGGCCAGAAGACGGTGCCCGTCACCTTCTACGACAAGACCATCGGGCGCGTCACCGGCTGGTTCGACCGCGCCACCGACGCGCTGGCCGAGGGCTACCAACGCATCCTGCGCTGGTCGCTGGTGCACAAGGTGGCCACAATGCTGATCGCACTCGGCATCTTTGTACTGAGCGTTTTCATGGTTCCGCTTTTGGGCACCGAGTTCGTACCCAAGGCCGACTTCTCCGAGACCTCGCTCAACTTCTATACCCCCGTCGGCTCGTCACTCGAAGCCACCGAGTCCAAGGCGCGGCAGGTAGAAGGCATCCTGCGCGAAATGCCCGAGGTGCGCTACACGCTGGCCACCATCAACACCGGTAACGCGCAGGGCAAGATCTACGCGAACATCTATGTGCGCCTGGTCGACCGCAAGGACCGCAGCCGCAGCGTGGACCAGATGTCTGACGTGCTGCGCGAGCGGCTGAAGCAAGTGCCGGGCATCACCATCACCCACGTGGGCCTGCTGGACGCCGTGGGCGGCAACAAGCAGGTGGAGTTCTCGCTGCAGGGCCCCGACCTGCAGGAGCTCGAGCGCTTGACCAAGGTGGTCACCGCCAAGATCCGCGACATCCCTGGCCTGGTAGACCTCGATACCAGCGCCAAGCCCGACAAGCCGGTGATCGCGGTCGAGGTGCGGCGTGACGCGGCCTCGGACCTGGGTCTGTCGGTGGCGCAGATGGCCACCTCGCTGCGCACCCTGGTCGCGGGCACCACCGTGGGCAACTGGCGCGCGCCAGACGACCAGACCTATGACGTGAATGTGCGCCTGGCGCCTGAAGCCCGCACCGCTACCGCAGACCTGGAGCGACTGCCCTTTGCCTTGGCCAACGCCGACGGCACCACGCGCATCGTGCGGCTGAATCAGGTGGCGAGCGTGACCGAATCCACCGGCGCCAACCAGATCAACCGGCGCGACCTGACGCGCGAAGTGGCAGTCAACGCCAACGTATCGCAGCGCTCAGCCGGGGAAGTCTCCGCAGACATCAAGAAGACGCTGGACGGCGTGAGCTTTCCGCCCGGGTACCGCTACCAGTTTGGCGGCTCCACCAAGAACATGGCCGAGTCGTTTGGCTACGCCATCTCGGCCCTGGTCATGGCGATCATCTTCATCTACATGATCCTGGCGAGCCAGTTCAAGAGCTTTTTGCAGCCGTTGGCGCTCATGACCGCGCTGCCGCTTACGCTGATCGGCGTGGTGCTGGCGCTGTTGATGTTCCGCTCCACGCTGTCGATGTTCTCCATCATCGGCGTGGTGATGCTGATGGGCTTGGTGACCAAGAACGCCATCTTGCTGGTGGACTTTGCGATCCGCGCCCGCGACGAGCATGTGAACGACGAGGGCCAGACCGTGCCCGGCCTGCCCCGCGCCGACGCCCTGCTGCTGGCCGCACGTGTCCGGCTGCGCCCCATCCTCATGACCACGCTGGCCATGATCTTTGGCATGGTGCCGCTGGCGTTTGCGCTGTCTGAAGGCTCCGAGCAGCGCGCCCCGATGGGCCAGGCGGTGATTGGCGGCGTCATCACCTCGTCGCTGCTCACGCTGGTGGTGGTCCCGGTTGTCTACTGCTACATGGATGACCTGGCTGCTTGGGCCCGCCGCAAGTTCGGTGGTGCCCGGGCAACGCCCCCTAAAATCGAGGGTTTGTCCTAGAGGGTGACCCCTCTGGCCCCGACACCCGCCCACGGAGAACCCCCATGAACATGCCCCTGAACACCTCCGCCAACACCAGCGACCCCGTCGCCCAGGCCCGCTACAACATGATCGAGCAGCAGATCCGCCCCTGGAACGTGCTCGACTTCGATGTGCTGGAGCTGCTGGCCGTGGTGCACCGCGAAAATTTCGTGCCGCCGGCCTATCGCAACATGGCGTTCATGGACATCGAGGTGCCGCTGCTGGGCAACGATGCCGAAGAAGCCGTGCGCCTGGGCCTGAGCATGCTGCAACCCCGTGTGGAAGCACGCATCCTGCAAGACCTGCAAATCAAGCCGACCGACCGCGTGCTCGAGATCGGCACCGGCTCTGGCTACATGGCCGCCCTGCTGGCCCACCGCGCCCACCGCGTGGTGTCGCTGGAAATCAACGCCGAGCTAGCCGAGATGGCCCGCGAAAACCTGCTGGACGCCGGCATCCAGAACGCCGAGGTGCGCCAGGCCGACGGCGCGCTGGATGCGATTCCTGATGGCCCCTTCGACGTGATCGTGCTCAGCGGCTCCGTGGCCGAAGTCCCCCCCGCCCTGCTCTCCCTGCTGCGCGACGGTGGCCGCCTGGGCGCCATCGTGGGCGGCGAGCCCGTGATGCGTTTCACGCTGACCCGCCGCACCGGCGACCGCTTTGAGACCACCTCCCCCTGGGACACCATCGCGCCGCGCCTGGTGAATTTCCCCGAGCCATCCGGCTTCACGTTCTGATTTTCCGTTCTTCGGAGTTCTGCATGATCGATCACGTCCGCCCCGCCCAGCTGTCTGCCTGGTTCGCCTCGGCCCCCGAAGGCAGCCAGCCCCTGGTGCTGGACGTGCGCGAACCCTGGGAGCTGCAAACCGCCAGCGTGCGCGCCGATGGTTTCGAGCTGCTGGCAATCCCCATGGGCGAGCTGTCCGGGCGCCTGGCCGAGCTGGACCCCACGCGGTCCGTGGCCTGCCTGTGCCACCACGGCGCCCGCAGCCTGCGCGTGGCAGCCTTTTTGGAGCACCACGGCTTCGAGCGCCTGGCCAACATCTCGGGCGGCATTGATGCGTGGTCGCACGAAAACGACCCCACCGTGCCGCGCTACTGACGCACTGGCACCACCGCAGCCGCCACGCCTCCCGCTTTTGCCTCCACCGACGATCCGCAGAACTTTCCGAAGGACCTTCATGACGACCCCGCTACGGCCACTTTCGCTGTCTCTTTTGTCCCTGGCACTGGGTGCGGCCCTGTGCGCACCGGTGCATGCCCAGAGCCTGATGGAGCTGGTGGAATCGGCCCGCACCTATGACACCACGTGGCAATCGGCCCGCGCGCAGCTCGATGCCGCGGCGCGCCGTGCCGACCAGGCGCGTGCGGGGCTGCTGCCCAGCGTGGGGATGACCGCAGGGCTGTCCCGGGGGAATGTGGAGCTGAGCCGTCCGCCCATCGAGAACACGGGCACGACACAAACGGTGGGCGTGCAGGCCTCGCAGCCGCTGTTTCGCCCCGCCAACCGCATCACGCTGGAGCAAGGCCAGCGCGGCGTCGACGTGGCCCAGGCGCAGCTCGATGCCGCCACGCAGGACCTGCTGGTGCGCGTGAGCCAGGCCTACTTTGACGTGCTGGCCGCGCAGGACACCCTGACCTTTGTGCGGGCGCAAAAAGCCGCCGTGTCCGAGCAACTGGCCTCCGCCAAGCGCAACTTCGAAGTCGGCACCACCACCGTCACCGACTCGCGCGAAGCCCAGGCCCGCTACGACCTGGTCGTGGCGCAGGAAATCGCGGCCGAGAACGACCTGCGCGTGAAGCGTTTGGCCCTGGACCAGCTGGTGGGCATCACCGGCACCGTGCCCAAGCCCCTGGCCCTGCCCGTGCCGCTGCCCACCGTGCAGCCCGACAACGTGATCACCTGGGTCGACACCGCCCGCGACCAGCAGCCCGGCGTGCGCCAGGCCGCCATCGCCCTCGACATTGCGCGCCTTGAAACCAAAAAAGCCGAAACCGGCCACTTGCCCACCCTGGACCTGCAGGTGGGCTACAACGTCACCCGCAACCCGAACGGCACGATCACATCGCCGGGCGTGAACAACCGCACCAACAGCGCGAGCGTGGGCGTGGCGTTCAATCTGCCGCTGTTCGCCGGGTTCTCGGTGCAAAACCGCGTCCGCGAAACCCTGGCGCTCGAAGAAAAAGCCGCTGCCGATCTTGAAACCACGCGCCGGAACGTGGCCCAGGCCACACGCGCTGCGTTCTTCGGCGTTCAATCGGGCCAAGGCCAGGTGCAGGCGCTGGAAGCCGCCGAGGCATCGAGCCAAAGCGCGCTCGACGCCAACAAGCTGGGCTACCAAGTGGGCGTGCGCATCAACATCGATGTGCTCAACGCCCAAAGCCAGCTCTTTCAGACCAAGCGCGACCTGGCCCAGGCCCGCTACAACGTGCTGCTGGGCACGCTCAAGCTGCGCCAGGCAGCGGGCACGCTGACGCAGCAGGACGTTGAGGCGATCAACGCGCTGCTGGCCCGGTAAACGGCCCAGCGCTCGGCTTGGCGTTGCCCGGCCACGCGCCTAGCGGCAGCACCCTCCGCACACTGGGGTGCCGGGCTCGGAGTTTTCTGGAGATGGCCAAAAGAATGCAGTGCCTGCGAACTGCATGCGGGTGGGGGACTCGCGCCCTGCAGCGGGTAGCCCTAGCGCCTACGCTGGACTGAGAGCGCCTAGCCTGCCAGGGCCGCCGCGCCTGCCGCGCGCGGCAACACGATTTCAAGGATCGCCCGCGCCGTCGCCTCTGCCCCGCCCCGGTGTTCTGTCGCAAAGCGCCCAGCGCGTTCACTGGCGGCACGTTGTTGGCTGGAGTCCAGTGCCAACGCCGTGGCATGGGCCACACCGGCGCCGATGTCGGGCACACGCTGGGCCGCGCCCGCGCTGCAGGCCAACTCGGCCGCCTCGGCAAAGTTGAAGGTGTGCGGGCCCAGCACCACCGGGCAACCGCAGGCTGCGGCCTCGATCAGGTTCTGGCCGCCCAGCGGGGCAAAACTGCCGCCGAGCAGCGCCACGTGGGCCAGGCCGTAGTACAGCGCCATTTCGCCCAGCGAGTCGCCCAGCCACACGTCGGCGGCTTCTGGAACCCCGGCCCAGGTGCTGCGGCGCGAGACCGTGAGGCCCGCGCGCAGCAAAAGCTGGTGCACTTCGTCAAAACGCTGCGGGTGGCGCGGCACGATGAGCCACTGCACGCCGCCAGCGACCTGGGCGCCATTTGCTTCACTATTGATAGCACCCTGTGCTTTCTGAATAAGCGCTGGCGGCCTTTTTTGCTTGAAAATTTCGAGCCACAGCGCCTCTTCGCCCTCGCGGCTGCTGGCCAGCATGACGACCGGGCGCGTTGCCTGATCGCGCCACGCGCGGCCCTGGGCCAGCTGGCGGGCGTCCGGCACCACATCAAACTTGAGGTTGCCGAACACGCCGCGCACCTGGGCGCCAATGGCGCGCAGCCGGTCGGCGTCGTCGTCGGTCTGGGCCCACACGGCGGTCAGGGCGCCATAGGCCGGGCGCGCCAGCGCGGCCAGCCGCTGGGCATTGCGCAATGACTTGGCGTTGAGCCGCGCGTTGGCCAACACCAGCGGCACACCACGGCGGCGGCAGCCCGCCACCAGGTTGGGCCAGACCTCGGTTTCCATCAGCACGCCGATGGCCGGGCGGAACTTGCGCAGAAACCGGGCCACGGCGCCGGGCGTGTCCCAGGGTTGCCACACCTGCACGTCGCCAGGCAGCAGCAGCTTTTCGCCCTCGGCCCGGCCGGTGGCGGTGCCGTGCGTGAGCAGCAGGCGCATGCCGGGCAGCTGCTCGCGCAGCGCGGCCAGCAAGATGGCGGCGGCCCGGGTTTCACCCAGCGAGACAGCGTGGATCCACACGAACCGGCCCAGCGGGTCGGAGCTGCTGTGGGGCATCAGGCTGTCGATGGGGGCCGGATATTGGCCAAAACGCTCGCCGATGGCCAGGCCATAACCCGGCTCGGCCACGGCGCGGCGGCGCAGCTTGCGGCGCAACAGGGGCTGGGCGCCCCAGGTGACGACCGAATACAGCGCGCGGGCCGGGTTCATGCCGCGGCGAGGTGCAGGTCCACGTCAAACACGCCGCCGCTCCAGCCCATGTCGCCGCGCGCTGCCCACACCAGGCAGGGCGCGTCGCCCGGCGCCGCCACCACGCACCGGCCACCGGGCTCCCAGACCGCACTGCGCCCTGCACTCACATACCCGCCCGTCGATCCGCTGAAGTTGGCCAGCAGCACGGCCATGCCATGGTCGCGCGCGTAGCCGTGCAGCAATTCGGATTCAGGGCCGTAGCCCCTGGCACTGATCACAGCACCCGCGGCATACAGCGCCGCGCCAGCACTGTGGGCGGCCTGGGCGTGCTCGGGGTGCGTGATGTCCGCGCACACGGCGATGGCCGTGGGCTCGCCCGCCAGCAGGTGCACCTGGGCATCCTCGGTGCCGGCGCTGGCAAATGTTTCTTCACTGGCATGCAGATGGCGCTTGCGGTACAGCGCGGCGCTGCCGTCTGGCGCCAGCACCCAGGCGCCGATGGCCGGCAATGCGCCATCGACCGCGGGGGCCGCAGGCCCGCCCACCACGATGGCCATGCCGTGGTCGCGCGCCGCCTGGCGCAGCGGCGCCAGCGCGCCGTGGTCGGCATGCAGCACGTTGGCGGCCAGCGCCGCAGGTTCGTACCCGGTCAGCGAGAGCTCAGGGAACACCAGCACCTGCACGCCCTGGAGCACCGCCGCGCGCACAAAGGCCAGGTGCGTGACCACGTTGCGCGCCACGTCGCCAGGGACAGACGGCGACTGGGCGGCGGCAATGCGCAAAGGGGTGGACAGGTGCGAGTTCACAGCAGGCAAGGTGGCTAGGGTTGCGGAAAAGGTCGGAACCGCGCGGATCAATGCGCCGCGCGTTCAAGCAGGGTTGCGGTCAGTGGCTGGCCGCGCCCACGTGCGCGTCGGGTTTCACGCGGTGCAGCAGGGCCAGCATGGCGGCTTCGATGCGGCTGAGGGCTTCCTGGCTCTGCCCTTCGAATCGGAGCACCAGCACGGGCGTGGTGTTGCTCGCGCGGATCAGGCCGAAGCCGTCCGGCCAGTCCACGCGCAGGCCATCGATGCTGTTCACGACGGCCGGCGCAGCAAAGGTGCCTGCGGCCAGCGCCTGCAGCTCGGCCGTGAGGCGGTGGGGTTCGCCTTCGGCGCAGGCCACGTTGAGTTCCGGGGTCGAGAAGCTGGTGGGCAGCGCGTTGAGCACGGCGCTCGGGTCGGCGCTCTTGCTCAGGATCTCCAGCAGGCGGCAGCCGGCGTAGGTGCCATCGTCAAAGCCATACCAGCGCTCCTTGAAGAAGATGTGGCCGCTCATCTCGCCGCCCAGCGGGGAGTTGGTCTCCTTCATGCGGGCCTTGATGAGCGAGTGGCCGGTCTTGTACATCACGGGCACGCCCCCCGCCGCGGCAATGGCCGGCGCCAGGCGCTGGGTGCACTTCACGTCGAAGATGATCTCGCCGCCGGGCACGCGCGAGAGCACGTCCTGCGCAAACAGCATCATCTGGCGGTCGGGGAAGATGTTGGTGCCTTCCTTGGTCACGATCCCTAGGCGGTCGCCGTCACCGTCAAACGCCAGGCCCAGCTCGGCGTCGCTGGTCTTCAGGGCCTCGATCAGATCGCGCAGGTTCTCAGGCTTGCTCGGGTCGGGGTGGTGGTTGGGGAAGTTGCCGTCTACCTCAGAGAACAGCTCGACCACTTCGCAGCCGAGCGCACGGAAGATGCCGGGGGCGGACGCGCCGGCAATGCCGTTGCCGCAATCCACCACGATCTTGATGGGGCGGGCCAGTTTGATGTCCCCCACGATGCGCTCGGTGTACGCGGGCAGCACATCCACATGCCGCACCGAGCCGCCGGGCATCAGCTGCCAGCTTTTCGCTTCCATCGTGCGGCGCAGGCCCTGGATCTCGTCGCCATAGATGGCGCGGCCATTGAGCACCATCTTGAAGCCGTTGTAGTCCTTGGGGTTGTGGCTGCCGGTGACCTGGATGCCGCTGTTGCACAGCGTGCTGGCCGCAAAGTACAACAGGGGCGTGGTCACCAGGCCCACGTCGATCACCTCGATGCCCGCCTCGACCAAGCCCTGGATCAACGCCGCCGACATCGCCGGGCCCGACAGGCGCCCGTCGCGCCCCACGGCGACGGTCGTCTGCCCTTCGGCGCGGGCGGCCGTGCCAAAGGCCCGTCCCAGGCCCAGGGCGACTTCTTCGTTCAGCGTGGACGGCACGATGCCGCGGATGTCGTAGGCTTTGAAAATGGCGGGCGTGGGTTGCACGTAGGGGCCTTTCACTAGGGGGAATGGATAAGTCCGCCGCATTGTAGGCGGCGCTCTTGCGGCCTTCCAGCCGGTACCCAGGACGCCATGAGGCACATGTCCGAAAACGGCCAGTGCATTGGTACCAGCCTTCTAAGATCCGGCCCATGAACCTGCCCGCCGCGACCGCCACGACCACTGCTCCCGCCCCCGACATCGCCGCGGACGAGGGCCGCTACCTGGCCGTGCTGGCGCGGGATGCGCGTTTTGACGGGCGCTTCTTCACCGGCGTGACCTCCACCGGCATCTACTGCCGCCCGGTGTGTGCCGTGCGAGCGCCCCGGCGCGAGAACTGCCGCTTCTTCGCCCTGGCCGCCCAAGCCGAGAGCGCGGGGTTCAGGCCCTGTCTGCGCTGCCGGCCCGAGTTGGCGCCCCAGGCGCTGGTGTGGTCGGTGCAGGACGCGAGCAGCATCCTGGTGCAGCAGGCCGTGCGCTTGCTGGATGCGCCGGACCTGTGGCCCACGGCCGCCCCGTCTCAAACGACCCAAGCCGACAGCGGCGCCACCGTGGCCCGCCTGGCCGAACGCCTGGGGGTGAGCGACCGCCACCTGCGCCGTATTTTTGAGGCCGCGCTGGGCGTCTCGCCCCTCCAATACCTGCAGACGCGCCGCCTGCTCACCGCCAAGCAGCTGCTCACCGACACCCGCATGCCCGTCACCCAGGTGGCGCTGGCCAGCGGTTTTGCCAGCGTGCGGCGCTTCAACGCGGCCTTTGCGGGGCACTACGGGCTCAACCCCACCCAGCTGCGGCGCAGCGGCACCGCGCCGCCCAAGGCCGGGGCGCCCGACACGGGCAACACACTGCGCCTGGCCTGGCGCCCGCCGTTTGATGTGCCTGCGCTGCTGGCGTTTTTTGAGCGCCGGCAGTTCCATGGCGTCGAATGGGTGCTGCCGCCTGAAGCCACACTGCGGCGCACCGTGCGCCTGCCGGCGGCCTGCACCGGCATGGCGACGGAGACCACCGGCTGGTTCAGCGCCCGTTTTGACGTAGCCCGCCATCAGGTGCTGCTGCAGACCAGCGACAGCCTTTATCCCGTGTTGCCGCTGGTGATCCGCCGCGTGCGCGCCATGCTCGACCTCGACGCCGACCCCGCCGCCGTCAACGCCGTGCTGCACCCGCATTTCCCCGGCGGCGATGGCCTGCGGGTGCCGGGCGCCTTCGATGGGTTTGAGCTGGCCGTGCGCGCTGTGCTCGGCCAGCAGATCACCGTGGCCGCCGCGCGCACGCTGGGCCAGCGGCTGGTGGAGCGGCTGGGGGAGCCCATCGAAACGCCCTGGCCTGAGCTCCACCGGCTGTTCCCCACTGCCGCCACGCTGGCTGCGGCCGGCGGCGACACCCTGGGCCAGTTGGGCATCGTGCGCCAGCGCCAGGCGGCCATCGTGGCCCTGGCACGGGCCGTGGACAGCGGCGATCTTGCGCTGCACGCGGGCGCCGACGTCGCCACCACCACGGCCGCGCTGTGCGCCCTGCCCGGCATCGGCGACTGGACGGCCCAGTACATCGCCATGCGCGTGCTGCGCTGGCCGGATGCGTTTCCGGCCGGCGACGTGGCGCTGCACAAGGCACTGGGCGTACAAGGCCAGAAGAACCCGGCCCGCGCAGCCACGGCCGCGTCAGAGGCCTGGCGGCCCTGGCGCAGCTACGCGGTGCTGCGCGCCTGGGCGGCGGGTGCGCCGGCCGCACTGCCGACAGCGGCCAACCCAGCCGCGCCCGATTTACTATCAAAACAATAGCTATCAGCGCTTATGCAACAAGCGCTGGAGGCCATTTTTATTCAAATTCTTGAGGATTTTTATGCTCTACCACCCCCACACCGTGCAGTCCCGTGCCAGCACCCCGCTCGGCCCCGTGCGCCTGGCCGCGTCGCCGGCCGGGCTGTGCGGCCTCTGGTTTGAAGGCCAGCGGCACGAGCCCAGCCGCTGGCTGCAGGGCGACACCGCCTGGGCCGAAACCGACGCACACCCGCTGCTGCAAGAGGCGGCCCTGCAACTGCAGCAGTACCTTGGCGGCGAGCGCGAGGCGTTCGATCTGCCACTCGATCTGTCGGGCGGCACACCGTTTCAGCAAGACGTGTGGCGCGCGCTGCTGGCGATTGGCCGCGGCGGCACCACAAGCTATGGGCAGCTGAGCCACAGCCTGGGCCGGCCTCGGGCCGTGCGCGCGGTGGGCGCGGCGGTGGGCCGCAATCCGCTCAGCGTGGTCGTGCCCTGCCACCGGGTGCTGGGTGCCAACGGCAGCCTGACCGGTTACGCTGGCGGGCTCGACCGCAAGACCGCGCTGCTGGCGCTGGAAAAAGCGCTGGCAGCGCCCGCGGCGTCCGCCGCGTCGCGCGGGCTGTTTGCGCCCGACCCCCTCATCCCGTCGTTCTACTCAGAGAAAGGCCTTGCATGAACAGCCCGGGCAACCAACCCGTCATCACCTGGATCGGCGAATTCATCTTGCTGGCCGCGCTCTGGGGTTCGTCCTTCCTGTTCATGCGCCTGGGCGCGTCGGAGTTCGGCCCCCTGCCCACTGCCGGGCTGCGCGTGGCGCTGGCCACCGTGTTCCTGTGGCCGATCATGCTGCGCCAGGGGGAGCTTGCGGCGTTTCGCCAGCACTGGCGGCCCATCATGTTCGCGGGGATCATCAACTCGGCCATTCCGTTTTCGCTGTTCTCGTGGGCGGTGCTGCACATCGCCACCGGGCTGTCGTCCATCCTCAACGCCACGGTGCCGCTGTTTGGCGCGCTGATCGCGTGGCTCTGGCTGCGCGACCGCATCACCGGCCTGCGCTGGGTGGGCCTGGCGCTGGGTTTTGTGGGTGTGGCGCTGCTGGCCTGGCGCGCGCCGGCGGGCACGGGCTTCAAGAGCGACAGCGCCGAGTGGGCCATCGGCGCCTGCCTGCTCGCGTCGGCTTTTTACGGGCTGTCGGCCAGCTTCACGCGGCGCTACCTGGTCGGCATTCCGCCGCTGGCCACGGCCACGGGCAGCCAACTCGGGGCTGCACTGGGCCTGGCGCTGCCTACGGTGTGGCTGTGGCCTGCGCAGATGCCCGGCACACGCGCCTGGCTGTGCATCGTGGCCATCGCGGTGCTGTGCACCGGCATCGCCTACATCCTGTACTTTCGCCTCATCGCCAACGCAGGGCCCAGCCGCGCGCTGGCGGTGACCTTCATCGCCCCGGTGTTCGCGGTGATGTACGGGGCGGTGTTCCTGGGCGAGCGCATCACGCCATGGATGGTGGGCTGCGCACTGGTGATCGTCTGCGGCACGATGCTGTCAACGGGGCTTATCAGGACGCTGTGGCCCTGCCGGACGGTGCCTGAACGGCCATAAACTCGGGGAATGGTTTTCCCCCCCGGCTGCTGCGACCCCACCCCTGCGTTCCGCCGCGCGGGCCGCGCCGCCACCGGGGCGCCTCCGGGCGCTGCACCCACAGGTGCTGACACCGCTCCCACCCCTCTGACCTTCCACCCCAGCACACACCGCCATGGGTAACAACACCCTCATGGCGGGCACGGTGCTGATGGTGCTGCTGCTGGTGCTCGACTGGCTGCCGCCCCAGGAGGCCCTGCGCCCTTCGCGGCGCACGCAGTGGCTGCTGGGCGCAACCGGCGGCGCGGTGTCGATCGCCTCGTTTGCCGCGCTGCACTGGAACGCACCCGAGCTGCGGCTGGTGGCCTACCCCACCGTGGTCGCGTTCATGGGCCTTTATTTTGGCGCGCTGCCCGCCGCCATCACCGCGGTGATGGCGCTGCTGGCCGTGGTGCTGATGGCACCCGAGGCCACGCCGCCCGCGGTGCTGGTGCTGGGCGCCACCTGCCTGGTGGCATGGCTGTGGCGGCGCGTGGCACGGCGCCTGCCGCTGCGCTCGGCCGCGTGGATGGCGCTGGCGGGCCTCACGGTCACGCTGCCGCTCACGGTGTCCGCGTGCCTGTGGCTGGCCAACCAGGTCCCGGGCGCGGGCGGCCCCTGGCCCACCACCCTGCCCTGGCACCACGGCGCTGGTTTTCTCATGCTGGGGGTGGGCCGCCTCTTGCTGGCCAGCAAGGCCCGGGCAGAGCTGGCGCGCACCAGCACCCAGCAGGCGCTGGTCCAGCGCGAGCAGCAATTGCAATTGGCCATGGACTCCCTGGGCGGCGGGCGCTGGGAATGGGATGTGCTGCAGCGGCAGTTCCGCTGCCACGGCAAGTTCTACGAGACCTTTGGAATCCGCCCGGAAGAAGACAAGGTGGAAGGCCTGTGGGAGCGTTGGTACGCGCGCCGCCACCCGCTGGACGCCGAGCGCAACGCCGCCAAGCTGGCCCGCGCCAAGGACGGCCAGGAGGAAACCTACGAGGCGGAGTTCCGCGTGCTGGACACCTCCGGGCGCTGGCGCTGGCTGATGTCGCGCGGCACGGTGGCGCGGCGCGATGCCCAGGGCCGGCCCACGGCGCTGATCGGCATGGACGTGGACATCACGGCCCACCGCGAGGTCGAAGACGCGCTGCGTTCATCGGAAGCCAAATACACCACCTTCTACCAAACGCTGCCCGACCCGGCAGGCATCTCGCGCCTGGTGGACGGCTGCTACATCGACGTGAACCCGGCGTTTTGCGAAGTGCTGGGCATCCCGCGCGACGCCGTGATCGGGCGCACATCGACCGAACTCAAGATCTGGGCCACAGAGCACGAGCGCGCGCGGTTGGTGGAAGCCCTGCAGCGCGACGGCAAGGTCGACCGCCTGCCGCTGGTCGCGCAGCGCCACGGCGTGCGGGTGCCCGGGCAGATGTCGGCACGCTCCGTGCTTATCGATGGCGAAAACTGCTTTGTTTTCGTTTTCCACGACATGACCGAAGCCCACCGCGCCAGCGAAGAGCTGCGCGCCCTCAACAGCCTGCTGCAGCAGGCCGGCCGCCTGGCCCGGCTGGGCGCGTGGGAGGACGAGCGCGGCAAAGGCCTCATCTATTGGTCTGACGTGTGTTTTGACATCCACGGCCTGCCCCCGGGTTCGCCCCTGCCGCACGACTACATCGACCGCCACGTGGCGCCGGCCCACCGTGAACCCCTGCGCGAGCGTTTTCGCCAGAGCATCCTGGAGCGCACCGAGTGGAGCATGGAGATGGAAGTGCTGCACACCGACGGGCGGCTGCTGTGGGTGCGCGCGCGCGGCGAACCGGTGATCGAAAACGGCCGCGTCACCCGCGTGCGCGGCGTGATGCAGGACATCGACGAGGCCAAGCGCGCCGAGCAGCGCCTGCGCCAGTCCGAAGAGCGGTTCTCGCGCATCTTTCACCTCATGCCCTACCCCATGGGCCTGTCGCGCTGCAGCGACGGGCGGTATGTGGACCTCAACCCCGCGTGGGAGGAGATGCTGGGCATTCCACGCGAGGAAGCCATTGGCAGCACCGCTGTCAAGCTGGGCATCTTCTCGGCCGTGGACCGCGAACGCCTGCTCGCCTCCGAAGGCGGCACCGGCCAAGTCAGCAACTACGAGATCACGCTGAACCCGCGGGGCCGCGCGCCACGCACCGTGCTGCAGTCCATGCGGGCCACCGAGTTCGACGGCGAGCCCTGCTGGCTGTTTTCGGTGCTCGACATCACCGACCGCAAACGCAACGAAGAGCAGGTGCGCGAACGCGAGGAGCTGCTGTCGCTCACCATCTCGGCCGCATCGCTGGGCCTGTGGGACTGGAACCTGCAGGCCGGCACCGTGAGCGGCGACGCCCGCTGGCGGGCCATGCGCGGCCTGCCGCCCGCCGACCCTGGCGAGGCCGCCCTGGCCGCCACGCAGTGGACCAGCGGTATCGCGCCCGACGACATCGACCGCATCAACGCCGAGCTGGCCCGCCACAGCGCCCATCCCGGCACCCCGTTTGACGCCACCTGGCGCGTAAGCCAGGCGGGCGACGCCGTGCGCTGGGTGCGCAACCTGGGCAAGATCGTCGCGCACGACGCGGCCGGACGGCCCGAGCGCATGCTGGGCGTGGCGATCGACGTGACACCCCAGCGCGAGCAAGAACTGATGCTGCAGCGCATGGCGCTGTTCGACGCGCTCACCGGCCTGCCCAACCGCGTGCTGCTGGCGCGCAAACTGCAGGAATGCATGGCGCAGGCGCGCGCCCGCGGCACGCAGCTGGGCGTGGCGTACCTCGACCTCGACGGCTTCAAGCCCGTGAACGACCGCCTGGGCCATGGAGCAGGCGACCGCCTGTTGGTGGTGGTGGCCGGCCGCCTGACGCGCGCGCTGCGGCCGCTGGACACCGTGGCCCGCCTGGGTGGCGACGAATTCGTGATCCTGATGCCCGAGCTGGAATCGGTGCAGGCCTGCGAGCACATGCTGCGCCAGGTGATGGAGAGCGTGTCGGCCCCCTACACGCTGGACACCGAGCGCGTGGTGGTCACGGCCAGCATCGGCTTTACGGTGTTTCCGCAAGACGCAGCCGATGCCGACGCACTGCTGCGCCACGCCGACCAGGCCATGTACGCTGCCAAACAGGCCGGGCGCAACCGCTTCCACCAGTTCGACGCTGCACAGGACCGCGCGCTGCAGCTGCTGCGAGAACAGGGCCGCCACCTGCGCGATGCGCTGGCCGATGCGCAGTTCACGCTGTACCTGCAGCCCAAGGTCGACATGAAAAGTGGCGCGGTGGTGGGCGCTGAAGCACTGGCGCGCTGGCGGCACCCCGAGCGCGGCCTGGTTCCGCCGGGCGAGTTTTTGCCGCTGCTGGAAGGCACCGAACTGGAGATCGGCTTTGGCGAGTGGGTGATCGAGTCGGCCTTTGCGGTGCTGGAGCAGATGCAGGGCTGCGCGTCCCCGGCGGGGCAGCCGCTCGGCCTGCCGCTCAACCTCCCGCTGAGTGTGAACATCGCCGCCCAGCACCTGCAGCACCCGCAGTTTGGCGACTGGATGGCCGGGTGCCTGGCGCGCCACCCCGGCGTGCCCGGCCACCTGCTTGAGATCGAGATCACCGAAAGCGCTGCGCTCTACGACCTGGCGGCCGTGGCGCACACCCTGACCGCGCTGCGGGCCATGGGGGTGGTGGTGTCGCTCGACGACTTCGGCACGGGCTACTCGTCGCTGACGTACTTGCGCCGCTTGCCCATGGACACGCTCAAGATCGACCAGAGTTTTGTGCACGGCATGATGGGCGACCCGGGTGATCTGGCCATCGTGCAAGGCGTCATCGGCCTCGCCCGCTCCTTCGGCTACCGCGTCATCGCCGAGGGCGTGGAAACCATCGAGCAAGGCCAGATGCTGCTGCAGCTGGGCTGCACGCAAGCCCAGGGCTACTGCATCGCGCGGCCCATGCCACTGGCGGATTTCCTTGCCTGGGTGTCGACGTGGCAGCCACCCGCGGGCTGGCAGCGGCCGGCGCACGGCGGTTTTCGATAAAAAAGCCCTCTAGCGCTTATCCATCAAGCGCTGCCAGCTATCAATTCAGGAGTATTTGGAAACCGGCAGGGTGCAGCCGACGGGCTCGGCTCAGCGGCCAATCGCGCGCCCACGGCGCAGCAGCGGCGCTGCAGGCCGACCCGCAACCGCCCACCACCTCAACCCCGGGCAGACTTTGCCAGCCAGGCCTGCAGCCGCTGCACGCCCGCCTCCAGCCGCGCCGGGTCCTTGGACGCAAAACACCAGCGCAGCCAGCCCTGTGCCTCGGGGGCAAACGCGTTGCCCGGCGCCAGGCCCAGGCCCGCCTCGGCCACCAGTTGCTGGGCCACCGCCAGCGAGTCATCGAAGCCGTGCAGCCGGAAAAACGCATACATGCCGCCGAGCGGGCTGGCCACCTCCACCTGCGGCAACGCCGCCAGCCGCGGCAGCAAGGTGTCGCGGCACCTGCGCATGTGCTCCACCAGGGGCGGCGTGATCTCGCCCGCATGCGCCAGCGCTGCAAGGCCTGCGCGCTGGGTGAACACGCTGGAGCACGAGGTATTGAACTCGATCAGCTTGCCCACCGCGTCCACCAGCGAGGGCGGCAGCACCAGCCAGCCCAGGCGCCAGCCGGTCATCAGGAAACTCTTGGAAAAGCTCTGTACCACCACGAGCCGGTCTTCCGGCGCGCTGATGTCCAGGAAGCTGGGCGCGCAGCCGTTCGGTGTGGGTTCGTAGTACAGGCGCTCGTACACCTCGTCGGCCAGCACCCAGGTCCCGGTGCGCCGGCAGTGGTCCAGGATGGCCTGCTGCTCCGCGCGCGTGAGCGTCCAGCCCGTGGGGTTGTTGGGTGCGTTGACGATGAGCAGGCGTGTGTCGGGCGTGATGGCGTCGAGCAGCGCCTGCAGATCCAAGGTCCACGCGCCGCCGTCGGCGCGCAGGGGTACACAGCGCACCCGCGCCCCCAGCACGGCGGGTTGCGCCGTGAGGTTGGGCCACACGGGTGTGACGGCCACCACCTCGTCCCCGGCATCCACCAAGGCCTGCATGGCGATCATCAATGCGCTCACACCGCCGGAGGTGACGGCGATGCGATCGGCCCCGATCGGGCCGCCATGCAGTTCGCTGGCGTAGGCGGCGATGGCTTGGCGCAACTCGGGCAGGCCGAGGTTGTGGGAGTAGAAGGTTTCTCCGCGCTGCAGGGATTCGATGGCGGCCTGGCGCACAGGCTCGGGGGTGACCTCGTCGCTCTCGCCAAACCAGAAGGCCAGGACATCCGCGCGGCCCATGCCGGCGTTGGCGACTTCGCGGATTTTGGAGGTTTCTAGGTTTTGGACTGTGGGGCGCATGGGAAGGGGGCCTTGGCGGGCTGGGGATGTGGCGACGGTGGAGCATAGCGTCCGCTCGAGGGGTGTTCGCCCCCGCCCGTTCAGGCTGAGCCCGTCGAAGCCAAGGCGTTCGCCCGCCCTCGCCCGTTCGGGTTGAGCTTGTTGAAACCGGGGTGCGCTCGCAAGCTCGCTGGTTTGTACCGCATGCTTGGTTGAAGGACGGAGGCCGGGAGTCGCCCGGCGTGCGAGTAACTTTCTTTCGCGTCGCCGAAAGAAAGTCACCAAAGAAAGGGCGACCCTACAGCCTGCGTCCCCACTCGCCCGTTGGGCGAGTGGGGCAACCTGCGGTGCTCGCGTCCAGCGGGGTCTCGCTCGAACTCGCTTCGCTCAAACAATCGCGAGCCCTGATCCGCTGGCCGCTGCGCTCCTCGGCGCATCCTGAAGGGACTGGGAGAGGACAGCCATACTGGCCATTGCTGCGCTCGGCCTCGCGGTCGCGGCGCGAAGCGCACGCGCGTTCAGGGCCGAGCGCAGCAATGGCCCGTGTGGATGTTGGGCTGTTGGCTGTCCACCCCCTGCTGGCTGCGCCTGCGGCGGGGCGGTTGCGGGGTGAGCATGCGCGTCGGAGCGTGCATGCCTCGTTATCTAGCTCGCCGTGGCTGTCCAAGCGGCGCGCGCCAGCGCAAAGCGAGTTCCACGGCGCACCCTGCAACCGTCCCGACGCAGGTTGCCCCGTAGCGAAGCGCAGGGGTCGCAGACTGGGGGTCGCCTTTTCTTTGGTGACTTTCTTTTGGCGACGCAAAAGAAAGTTACTCGCACGCCGGGCGACTCCCGGCCTCCGCCCTGAATCCAGGCATGCGGCCAATTCAGCGCACGAAACGATCAAGCCCAGGTTTCGACAAGCTCAACCCGAACGGTACGGGGCTGCAATACGCCAAGCCTTCGACGAGCCCAGCCAGAACGAAGGGGGAAGCGCCGAGCCCTGGCTTCGACAAGCTCAGCCCGAACGGATAAGAAACCGGTCACCCCACCAACTCCCTCACCTGCTGCAACGCAGCCGGATCTTCCATCGTCGTCAAATCTCCCGGATCCCGCCGCTCAGCCACCGCCTGCAACGCCCGCCGCAACAGCTTGCCGCTGCGCGTCTTGGGCAACACCGTCACAAAGTACACCCGCGCCGGACGCGCCACCGCACCGAGCTGGCCATCCACCTGCTTCATCACCTCACCCTCCAGCTTCAACCGCGCCGCCTCATCCCCCAGCGCTGACGCATCCCGCGCCACCGCAAACGCAATCGCCACCTGCCCCTTGAGCGCATCGGCAATTCCCACCACCGCCACCTCGGCAATGTTGGGGTGGGCCGAAATACTCTCCTCGATCTCCCGAGTGCCCAAGCGGTGCCCGGCCACGTTGATCACGTCGTCCGTACGGCCCAGGATGAAGTGGTAGCCGTCGGCGTCTCGGATCCCCCAGTCAAAGGTGCTGTAGATCAAGCGGCCGGGGATGCTTTTCCAGTAGGTACTCACAAAACGCGCATCGTCGCGCCACACGGTCTGCATGCAGCCCGGAGGCAGCGGGCCTTCGATGGCCACCACGCCCTTCTGGTGAGGGCCGGTCAGCTCCCCTCCGGTGACCTCGTCGATGAGCTTCACGTCGTAGCCGTACATGGACTTGCCCGGGCTGCCAAAGCGCGCGGTCTGGGGCTCCACCCCGTTGGCCAGGGTCAGGATGGGCCAGCCGGTTTCGGTCTGCCAGTAGTTGTCGATGATGGGCACCGCAAGCGCGTCGCTGATCCACTGCGCCGTGGGTTCATCGAGCGGCTCGCCCGCCAGCCACAGGGCCTTGAGGCTTTTGACGTTGTATTTCTTAAGGTACGCCGGGTCCTGCTTCTTGAGCACCCGCACCGCTGTGGGCGCCGAGAACATGTGCGTGACCTGGTACTTCTCGACGATGCTCCACCACACACCGGCATCGGGCCGCGTGGGCAGTCCCTCGTACATGATGGTCGTCATGCCGGCGATCAGCGGGCCGTAGACGATATAGCTGTGGCCCACCACCCACCCAATGTCGCTGGTCGCAAAGTAGGTGTCCCCCGCCTTGGCATCAAAGATGTGCTTCATGCTGGCGGCCAGCGCCACGGTGTAGCCGCCCGTGTCGCGCTGCACGCCCTTGGGTTTGCCGGTGGTGCCACTGGTGTACAGCGTGTAGCTGGGGTGGGTGGATTCGACCCATTCGCAGGGCACCACGGTGTTCAGATGCTGTTCGCGCAACGCCGCCCAATCGTGGTCTCGGCCCGGTTGCAGGTGCATGGGCGCCAGGCCCCGGTTGATCATGAGCACGGCGGTGGGCTTGTGTTTGGAGAGCGCAATCGCGTCGTCCAGCAGCGGCTTGTACGGCACCACCTTGCCGCCGCGCGACCCGGCGTCGGCGCTGACCACAGCCACGGGCTCGGCGTCTTCGATGCGTGAGGCCAACGAGCCCGAGGCAAAACCGCCAAATACCACCGAATGCAGCGCGCCGATGCGCACGCAGGCGAGCATGGCAAAGGCCGCCTCGGCAATCATGGGCATGTAGATGAGCACGCGGTCGCCCTTCTTCACGCCCAGCGATTGCAGCACCGCGGCCATGCGTTGCACCTCGGCGTGCAACTCGGCAAAGGTATAGCTGCGCTCGGTCTCGGTCTCCGTGGAGATCGCCACCAGCGCAGGCTGCGCGGAGCGCGCGGCCAGGTGCCGGTCTACCGCGTTGTGGCACAGGTTGGTGGTGCCGCCGACGAACCACTTGGCAAACGGCGGATTGCTGTAGTCGCAAATCTGCGTTGGCAGCGTGTGCCAGTCGATCAAACGGGCCTGCTCGGCCCAGAAGGTGTCGCGGTCATCGATGGACTGGCGGTAGAAGTCGGCATAACGGCTCATGGGTTGTCTCCTGGCATCTTTCGCGCCCACTTGAATTTTCGGGTTCTGAATTCTTAATTATTCATGATGGTCTTGCGGCAAGCTGACGCGGACATCACCCACAGCCCCAACCTACCCCAACCTCTTCCGAATGTTGATATCAGAAATAGATATATCTATTTCATCATCAAACACATATACTTCAATTCATGTGGTCCACACTCATCATGACGCTCCCCACGCAGCCCAACGCCGTCCGGCTGCGCATCTGGCGCAATCTCAAGACTTTGGGCTGCGCCGCCCTGCGCGACGGCGCTTACCTATTGCCCCAGGACCATGCGGCCCTGCTGACCCCCATCGCGGTGGAAGTCAGAGAACACGGCGGTACGGCCATGGTGCTGACCATGGCGCCGGGCGATGACACCCAACGGCAAGAGATCGAAGCACTGTTCGACCGCACCGACGCCTTCACCGAATGGCGCAACACAGCCACCGCCCTGCAGGCCGACCTGCCCCATCTGACGGAAACCGAAGCGCGCCGCCGCCTGCGCAGTGTGGCGGAGGCACTGCAGGCGCTGCACCGCATCGACTACTACCCGGGCATTGCCGCGGCGCAAGCCAACGCCGACCTGGCCCAGCTACGCCATGCGCTCGAAGCGCATTTATCCCCGGGCGAGCCCACCGCCGAGCCCGCCCACGGCATTGCGCGGCTGGAAACGGCCCGCTTTCAGAACCAGCGCTGGGCCACGCGCGCGCGCCCCTGGGTGGACCGGCTGGCCTGTGCCTGGCTGATTCGCCGCTTTATCGACCCGGGCGCGCAATTCGTGTGGCTGGCCGATCCGGCGTCGGCGCCCCAGGACGTGCTGGGCTTTGATTTTGACGGGGCGCGGTTCACCCACGTGGGCGCGCTGGTCACCTTTGAAGTGCTGATCGCAAGCTTTGGGCTGGAGCTCGACCCCCGGCTGCAGCGCGTGGCGCGCGCCGTGCACTACCTGGACGCCGGTGGCATGCCAGTAGCCGAGGCAGCAGGGCTGGAGGCCGTGCTGGCCGGTCTGCGCGAATTGCACTCCAGCGACGACCACCTGGTCCAAGCGGCCGGGCACATCTTTGATGCGCTGTACGCCGTGCCGCCTGCTGCATCTGCCCCGCCGCGAAACCCATCCACCCCCTCCTCCCCCACCGCCGCACCATGAGCACGACCACCCCCACCTCACCCGCCAGCTCCGCCACCGAGCGCCCCGCCCCCGTCGGCTTTGGCGAAGCCCTGCTGTTCTGGCTCAAGCTCGGTTTCATCAGCTTTGGCGGGCCGGCTGGGCAAATCGCCATCATGCATGCCGAGCTGGTGGAGCGACGCCGCTGGATCAGCGAACAGCGCTTTCTGCACGCGCTCAACTACTGCATGCTGCTGCCCGGCCCCGAGGCACAGCAGCTGGCCACCTACATTGGCTGGCTGCTGCACCGCACCTGGGGCGGCATCGTGGCGGGCGCCTTGTTTGTGCTGCCGTCACTGTTCATCCTGATTGCGTTGTCGTGGGTGTATCTGCGTTTTGGCGACGTGCCAGTGGTGGCGGGCATCTTCTATGGCATCAAGCCCGCGGTGACGGCGCTGGTGCTGCATGCGGCGCACCGCATCGGGACGCGGGCGCTCAAAAACGGGTGGATGTGGGGCATCGCAGCCGCATCTTTCGTGGCCATTTTTGCGTTTGACACGCCCTTCCCGGCCATCGTGCTGGCTGCGGGCCTCATCGGGCACTTTGGCGCGCGGCGCTGGCCCGCTGTGTTTGCACTGGGTGGCGGCCATGCCAATGCGCACGAGGGCTACGGCCCCGCGCTCATCGACGACGACACGCCCACGCCCGAGCACGCACGCTTTTCGCGCAGCCACCTGGCCAAGGTGCTGGGCGCCGGCCTGGTGTTGTGGCTCACGGCCATGGCCGTGCTGGTAGCCACGCAGGGCTGGCAGGGCACGCTCACGCAGATGGGCTGGTTCTTTACCAAGGCCGCGCTGCTCACCTTTGGCGGCGCGTATGCCGTGCTGCCCTATGTGTACCAGGGCGCGGTGGAGCAGTACCAGTGGCTCAGCGGCCCGCAGATGATCGACGGCCTGGCACTGGGCGAGACCACACCCGGCCCGCTGATCATGGTGGTGGCGTTTGTGGGTTTTGTGGGAGCCTGGCTGCAGCAGGTCTGGGGGCCGGATGCGGTGTTTGCCGGCGCGGCTGCGGGCGCGGTGGTGGTGACCTTCGTCACCTTTTTGCCTTCGTTCATCTTCATCCTGGCCGGCGGCCCGCTGGTCGAGGCCACCCACGGCAAGCTCGGGTTTACCGCACCGCTCTCGGCCATCACCGCCGCCGTGGTGGGCGTGATCCTGAACCTGGCGCTGTTTTTTGCGTACCACCTGCTGTGGCCGCAGGGCTTTGGCGGCCGGTTTGACGCGGTCTCGGCCGTGGTTGCCGTGGCGGCCGGGGTGGCGCTGTTCCGCTTCAAGATCGGCGTGCTGCCGCTGCTGGGCGCCTGTGGCGCGGTGGGGCTGGCGGTGACGCTTCTCAAGCCGTACCTCGTCTGAAGCCGATCCCCAGAGCGCGGATTCCTCCGGTATTTTTTATAAAGGCTCTCACTATGCAAGCACGCCCCCAAGCCCTCCCCTTTGACCCAGCCACGCTGCCGGGTCTGTCCGAAAAGCTGCTGCGCAGCCACCACCAGAACAACTACGGTGGCGCGGTGTCGCGGCTCAATGCCATCCGCGGGCAACTCGCTGATCTGGCCTTCGCCTCGGCGCCCGGCTTTGCACTCAACGGCCTCAAGCGCGAGGAACTGATCGCGGGCAATTCGATGCTGCTGCACGAGCTCTACTTTGGCAGCCTGGGCGGCGCTGGTATGGCGCCTGCCCCCGGCATGCAGCTGGCGCTGGCTGCTAGCTTTGGCAGCGTGGAGCGCTGGCGCGAAGAGTTCGTCGCCATGGGCAAGGCGCTGGGCGGCGGCTCCGGCTGGGTGCTGCTAGTGTTCCAGCCGCGCGAAGGCACGCTCGTCAACCAGTGGTCCAGCGACCACACCCAGGTTGCAGCGGGGGGCGTGCCCATCCTCGCGCTCGACATGTACGAGCACGCCTACCACCTCGACCACGGCGCGGCAGCGGGCGCCTATGTGGATGCGTTCATGGCCAATATCCACTGGACCGCGGTCTACGAGCGCTATCAACACGCCGTACACGCCGCGAGCGAAGGGCTGCATGCGTCCATTCAAGACGCGCAAGCAGCGACACAACTCATCGATGTACGCCGCGCCGGTGTGTACGAGGCGGCCACCACGGCCATCCCCAATGCCCGTTGGCGCGACCCTACCGCCATCGACACCTGGGCTCCTGAGCTGTCTGCCAGCGAAGCCGTGGTGGTGTACTGCGTTTATGGCCATGAAGTTGGCCGCTCGACCGCGTTGCGCTTGCGCGCCGCGGGCTTTGACGCGCGGTTTCTGCAAGGTGGCATGGACGGCTGGGTGGCCTCCGGCAACGCCGTTTGTGCCAAGGCGGAGGCGCTGCAGGCTGGGTGAATCGGAGGCAGCGATGGCTGTGGTCCTCTGCGCGACTGGCCATTGAACCCGACGGTTTACAGGTGCCAGCTGCGCACATCCGCCATCGCCCCAAATATCAATTGCTATTAATTTGGTAGCTTTAGAGGCTTATGGAATAAGCGCTAGAGGCCAAAAATACTAAAAAATCGGCTATTTGATCAGCCCAAGCACGTCCTTGAATGCCGGGTGTTCACAGCTCCCCAGCCATTCGAACGCCACCATCTCAGTCGTCACCAGCTCGGCGCCGGCACCGGCCAGGCGGTCGAAGGCCGCATCGCGATTGCGCTCGGTGCGCGAGCCGCAGGCGTCGGTCACCACCCACACCTCGAACTCGTCTTCCAGTAGGTCCAGCGCCGTCTGCAGCAAGCACACATGGGCTTCGCAGCCGGCTATCACGATAGTGCCGCGCTCGTCGCCCTGGGTGGCGGGCTTTTGCAGGTGCTTGGGCAGGCTGCGCGCGTTGCCGCCCTGCTGAGGCTTGGCGGGTGGGCGCAGCCACTCGCCTAGGCCTTCTTCGGCGGCGCTGAACTGCATCTTGGCGAGGGTCTTCTCGCACAGGGCGCGCAGCGCGGGGTCGTTGGCGCCCAGCCGCGAGGGGTTTTGCTCGGTGCCCCACACGGGCACATCCAGCATGCGGGCGATCTCGGCCAGGCGGCGGGCGTTGGCCAGCACGGCGGGGCCTTCAAAGATGGCGGGCATCAGGCGCTCCTGGTAGTCGACCAGGACGAGTTGGGATTCAGTGGCGTCAAGCAGCATGGGTGGGGGGGCCGCGCGGGGCGGCAGTTCGCGGAAATGCCGGCATTGTCGCAGCCTGGCCTGACTCGGCCACGCGGGCGAATGCCGGGGCTTGCAAGCTGCAGCGCCTGCGGCAGGTGTGAAATTCAGGAGGAAGGCTGCAGGCGCAAGAGTTGGCCCTGCGGACTGTCCGTCAATAGATAGAGCAGCCCGTCTGGCCCCTGGCGCACGTCGCGCAGGCGCTCGCCGTTGCCCTGCAGCAGTTTTTCCTCGCGCAGCACCTTGTTCTGGCCCACTTGCAGCCGGTGCAGCGTGCCGAACTTCAGCGAACCGATGAACAGGCTGCCCTTCCAGGCGTCGCCGTATTTGCTGCTGGTCAAGAACACCATGCCCGATGGGGCGATGGACGGCACCCAATAGTGCAGCGGCGGCTCCATCCCGGCCTTGGCCGTGCCTTCGCCAATCTTGCCGCCGCCGTAGTTCTCGCCATGGGTGACCACCGGCCAGCCGTAGTTGCGGCCGGGCTGCGGCAGATTGACTTCGTCGCCGCCCTGCGGGCCGTGCTCGTGCATCCACAGCTTGCCGTCGGGCGCGAGCGCAGCGCCCTGCGGGTTGCGGTGGCCGTAGCTCCAGATTTCTGGCAATGCGCCTGGTTGCTGGCGGAAGGGGTTGTCCGCTGGCACTGCGCCGTCGGGCGTAACGCGCACGATCTTGCCGTGGTGGTTGTCGAGTTTCTGGGCGTCATCCCGGCGCTGGTAGCGCTCGCCCAGGGTCAAAAACAGGTTGCCGTCTGCCGCCTGCACGATGCGGCAGCCAAAGTGCTGGGAGCTCGAGACCTTGGGGCGCTGGCTGAAGATGACCTTGACGTCCTCCAAGCTGCGGCCATCGGCCGAGAGCGTGGCCCGCGCCATCGCCGCGCTGTTGCCCAAGGCGCCGGCAGCTGCGGGCTCAGAGAAGCAAAAAAAGATGCGCCGGTTGCGCGCAAAAGCTGTGTCGACCACCACATCCAGCAGCCCGCCCTGCCCGCCCGCGGCTACGGTGGGCATCCCCATCAAGGCCGGGCTCACCTGCCCGCTGGGGCTGATCACGCGCATTCGCCCCGGCCGCTCCGTCACCAGAAACTGGCCATCCGGCAGAAAAGCCACTGCCCACGGGTGATCGAGCCCCTTCGCCACGGGCACCAGGGACACAGCGGGCGGTGGGCCATCGGCACTGCAGCTGGCGTGAATGCCCATTGCTACCAAAAGAATAGCAATTTGGGCCTTTGCACCCTGCCGCAGGGGCGTGATTTTTATTCCGAACATGACCCATTTCCTCTCACGAAGAGAAGCAATCTACCGCTAAAAGTTGGGCCTGCGCACCTGTTTTTACGCCGCCAGCACTGTCCCCCGGCACGCGTGGTTTACGCCTACCGCCAAGCCCGGATTTGATTTCTCTGAACAAAATCAATGGGTTGCGAATGTAATTATTTTTGATAAGTAAGCGTACCGTGTTACCCTCCGTCCCCATGTCCAGATGGCTTTGCATTCTTTTCCTGACCTGCGCGGCTTCCGCCCAGGCTGCGCCCCAAGCGGCAAACTCTGACGAAATGGACCGTTTGATCGCGGACAAAGGCCTGCTCACGCGGCTGGAGGACGTGAGCCACAAGGTGGCAGACAAGGCCCATATCGTGGCGGACAACGCCTCGCACCTGGTCGTCAACGCCATGGGTTTCCTGGGCGTACCGTACAAGCGGGGCGGCAACAGCGCCGAAACCGGCTTTGACTGCAGCGGCTTCGTCCGCGCGATGTACGAGCAAACCGTCGGCCTTTTGCTCCCCCGCCGGGCAGACCAGCAGGCCGCTGCCACCCAGGTCATAGACAAGAAAGACCTGCAACCGGGCGATCTGGTGTTCTTCAACACCATGCGCCGCAATTTCAGCCACGTGGGCATTTACGTGGGCAACAACAAATTCATCCACGCGCCCCGCAGCGGCAGCGAAATCCGTGTGGAAGATATGGGCGTGAGCTACTGGACACGCCGCTTCAATGGCGCGCGCCGCGTGGCCGCATCTGCAGCCGACGATTCGGCCAACGCCAAGTAACTTTCGGCTCGGGCGCCCGGCTGTGGCGCCCTTCGCGCACAACCGCTGTGCCCCCTGGCGGTTACTTCTTGATCTCGTACGTCGTCTCGGTGCCACGAATCGGGCCCCCCACCACATTCACCGGCCCGGCCGAGGGGTCGCCGCGCAGGATGCCCTTGGCTTTGGCCATGTCTGACTGGTAACGCGCCCGAGCCTGGGATTCGCAAGATCTGCGCTCGCCAGACGGCATCGCGCGGCATTCTTCCAAGCTGACCTTGAGGCCGCCGCCCGCCTCGCGGATGGCGGTCTGGTAGTGTTGCTGCGGCGTGGTGTCCGGCACAGCGCCGCGCGAAAGCGAAGCCTCGTCACCGCTTTGTGCTACCGCTGTGTGAGGTGCTACCAGAGCGGTGCCCATGGCGAGGACAGCCACGAAAATCAGGGGGAAAGATCGGTTCTTGAAAGTTCTTTTCATCGGTCTTCCTTTTCTGTGGAGACAGCCCAATGTAGGCCGGCAGGCAGGCTCGCACAGCAAGCACCTGCCGCGCTACGATGTCAGACACCGCCCACAGCCCGCTGCCCATGTCTGCCACTCCGCCCTCGGACTCCCCCGCCCTCAATACGCCCCACGACAAGGCATTCTTGCGGCGCCTGCTGTCGCTTCGCAATCAGCAGCCCGGCGACGCGGCGGCCATTGATGCCACGATCAAAAACGCGTTTGTGCGGGACGTGGGCATCCTGGTGCTCGATATGTGCGGCTTCTCGCGCATCACAGCGCGCCACGGCATCGTCCACTTTCTGGCGATGCTGCACCAGATGGAACAGGCCGCACGCCCTGCCATCGCCGGCAACGGCGGCGAAGTCATCAAGCAGGAGGCCGACAACCTGTTTGCCGTGTTTGCCACCGCAGAACAGGCACTGGAGGCGGCCCTGGACACCCTGCGCGCGCTGGATGCCATGAACGCCGTGTTGCCGCCGGAGCGCGCGCTGCACGTCAGCGCCGGCATCGGTTTTGGCCCCACGCTGGTGGTGGCCCACGAGGACCTATTCGGACCCGAGATGAACTGCGCGTGCAAGCTGGGTGAAGACATCGCCGGTGCTGGCCAGATTCTGCTCACGGCCTTGGCCCATGCCAGCTTGCCGGCCAACCGCTACGCCTGTGCGCCGGCCGACTACGACATATCCGGCCTGGTGCTGCGCTCGCACCTGTTTGAGAAATGCCTGTTTGAGCGGCCTTGGCGCAACTCTTGATTCCCTGGCTGCCTACCGGCGATGGGACGCGCGCAATGCCCGTTGTCCGACAAGTTTCATCACCCCCGATCCTTAGATTCTGTAGATCGCCTTCGCCGCATGCGGGAGAAAAGATCATGGGAACAGTGCTTGGAACATTGGTCGTCGGACTGCTGGTGGGACTCCTGGCCCGGGCGCTCAAGCCCGGCGATGACAAACTGGGCTGGGTGATGACCATTCTGCTCGGTGTGGCGGGTTCCTTCTTGACCACCTACCTCGGGTTGGCCATGGGTTGGTATGAACAGGGCGAAGCAGCGGGCTGGATCGCCTCGGTCGTCGGCGCCATGCTGCTGCTGGCGGCGTTCAGCCTTATCCAGAGCAAGCCATGACGGCGCAGAGGCCTGCGGTGAGGCCTTCGGGAATCCTGGCCCATGGCAGGGCCTTGCCCCTTTACTGACCGGCGACCCATCAGGTACAACAGACCATGCCCACTTCATTGCAAATGGCGGCCGGCAATCCGGCCCTTGCCGCAGCCGTGCAGCGCAGCCGCAAGCTGCTTCATAAACGTGCCCTGGTCGCCGCCGCGGCCAGCGCAGTACCGGTGCCCGGGCTGGACTGGGCTGTGGACGCTGCCCTGCTCTCGCGCCTGTTGCCGCAAATCAATGCTGAATTTGGCCTGTCGGCCCAGCAGATCGACCAACTCGACCCCCACAAGCGCGAGCAAGTGCAAAAAGCCGTGGGCTGGGTGGGCTCGGTGCTGATTGGCAAGCTGGTCACGCGGGAGCTGGTGCTGCGCGCCACCCAGACCGTAGGGCTGCGCCTGACCACCAAGCAGGTTGCCAAGTACGTGCCGCTGGCCGGCCAGGCCGTGGCCGCCACCATCGGCTACGCCACGCTGCGTTACTTGGGCGAGCAGCACCTGCGCGACTGCGTTCGGGTGGTGCAAGAGGCCAACCTGCAACTGCCGGCCCCTGCCACTACCGCGCGCAAATAGCCGCCACCGGCGCCAATCGTGGGAGTCCCCGTTGGGCATGAGTGGCATCAGCCATCCCACGGAGCAACCGGGCAGTCAGCCCATCAATCGGCCTTGAAGCCCGTGGCGGCCACGGCCTTGCCCCAGGTCACCGTGTCCGCAGCGATGGTGCGGGCGAAGTCCTGCTGGCTGGTGCCCGTCACGCGGAAACCGGCCTCTTCCATCTTGGCGCGGCCTTCTGGCGACTGCACCGCCTTGACGATGTCGGCATTGAGCTTGGCAATGATCTCCGGCGGCGTCTTGGCAGGCGCCACGATGCCGAACCATGACGAGAACTCGAGGTTGGCGTAGCCCTGCTCCTTGATGGTGGGCACGTCCTGCAGCGTGTTGGTGCGTGTGGCGCCCGTGGTGCCCAGCGCAGCCAGCTTGCCGGCCTTCACATTGGGGGCGGCCAGGCCCACGCTGGCAAACACGCCCTGTACATCACCGCTGAACAGGCCGCCCAGCGCATCGGCCGTGTTCTTGTAGTGCACCGGCTCGGGCTTGAGCTTGACCGCATCGCCGAACATGAAGGCACCAAAGTGCCCGGGCGTCCCTGCGCCGAAGGTCGCCAGGAACAAGCCTTTTTGCTGCTTGGTCCAGTCCACAAACTCCTTCACATTGCGCGCCGGCACCTTTTGCGGGTTGACCAGCAGCACGAAGTCGGAGGTGACGACCTGGCTCACCGCCACAAAGTCCTTGGCTGGGTCGTAAGGCAGCTTGTTGTAGCTGCTGGGTGCAATGCTGAGTTGGCCGGTTTCGCCCAGCATCAGCGTATAGCCGTCGGGCGTGGCGCGTGCAGCCTCACTCGCTGCGATCAGGCCGCCGGCGCCGGGCTTGTTGTCCACGATCACGCCGGCATTGCCCCAGCCTTCGGACAGCTTTTGCGCTAGCAGGCGCGCCACGATGTCCGGCCCCGTCCCAGCCGGAAAGCCCACGATGATGCGCACGGGCTTGCTCGGATACGTGGCAGCCCCCTGCGCGTGGGCACTGGCCCAGGGCATGAGTCCCGCCAACAGGGCTGCGGCAACGATGGCGCGGCGGGGCGTGGTGGTGAAAGCAAGACGCTGGGCGATGTTCTTCATGGTTGTCTCCGGGGTGGTTCTTGTGTGCGGGAAAAGGATCAAAAAGTACAGAGGCGGTCGGTCAGTAGCCAGGCGCTACCGCAGCTCGAAGAAGCGCATTGCCACCGCATCCGGGTAGCGCGCGCCGGTGCCGACAAACATGCGCTCGGCGATCCAGCCAAGCGCTGTAGACGCCGTCTCAAAGCTCGGGCTGCAGCGGAAATAGATCTGCGCCGGGTCCACCGGCTCACCGCGCACCAGGCGGGCGATCAGCTCGGCCGGGCCGGAGCGCACGGCCCGGTTTTGCACGTAGATCAGATCGCCGCCATCGGTCTCCAGCACATAGCGCGCGTCCAGCTCGGACAGCCGGTCGTTCACGATGAGCTGGAAGTCCGCGCCACCAGGCAGCACCCGCGCGCTCCAGCCGTCGCCCGTGGCACTGCCGCCCAGGATGGGAATCAGCCTGCGCAGACCGTGCACGGTGTGGCCGACCTCCTGGGGGGTGCCGACATCCACGCGCAGGTCGGCAAAAAATTGGAGTTGCGGGTCGGGCAAAGGGGTCAGGTCAGGCATAGCACTTAGCGTAAGTCCCGTTGCAGCCGGGGCCTGTCATCCCAGAGGATGACGGGATAACCCGCGCCTCTGGCGGCGGCTGCGCAGTCTCTTTCAGCGCACACTCCCCGTTTTCAGCACCCAACCTTCGCGATTCACCCATGCGGCAGTGGCTTCCCCCTTCTCTGCAGACTTCGCCCGGCCGGCAGGTGCTGCACAGCCCCGCCAGCCAGACGCTCGCCAGCATGGTCCACCGCCTGGGCGACAACGGCTTTGCCCCCGGCCTGCTGCAGGACCTGGAGCCCGTGCTGCCTGCGGCGTCATGGTCGGTGTACCGCACCGGCCAGCGCTGCAAGCCCACGCTCTTCATGTCGGCCAGCCGGGGCGTGCCCGACACCACGCAGGATTGTTGGTGGGCGTATCTGTCGGGCCCCTACCGCAGCGACCGCACGTGGGGCCGCGCCTTTGACGAAGCGCCGGTTGCGCAGCCCGAGACCCGCCTGTGCCATGTGACCGCCACCGAGGTCGAGGGCGAGCACCGTGCCCGGGTGTATGAAGCCCACGGCGTGGCTGAGCGTGTGTCGGTGGTCGAATATGAAAGTGATGGCTCGGTATTCGCCGTCAATTTCTACCGCCACCAGCACCAGCGCGCATTCAGCGACCGGCAGATCGCCGCGTTTGAATCCGTGGCACCCGTGCTGCTGGCGCTCACCCGCAAACACATCCTGCTGTCGCATCCGTTCCCGCCCTTGGCCGCTGCAACCGATCATTGGCAGCAGGCGGCGCAAGGCGGCCCGCGCCCGCACGTGCAGACCCTCGGATCTGCCGCAAGCGACCCGGCCCTGCAATCGACGGATGTCACGCTGGCCCCGTTGGCCGCAGACGCCTTGCCCGTGCTGCGCATGCGCCTGATGCGGCTGCAGGCGGAGCTGACCGACCGCGAGCTGGACGTGTGCGCCCGGCTGCTGCAAGGCATGACGCACGAAGGCATCGCGAGCGACCTCCGCCTGAGCGTGCCCACCGTTAAGACCTACCGCAACCGGGCCTTTGCGCGCCTGGGCATCCACTTTCGCAACGAGCTGTTTGCGCGGGTGTTGGGCGGCTGAAACGCCCCACCCCACCCTGCCATCAAATTCCTGGAATCCATGGCGGCGGCCTGCGCCGGATGGTCTGCGCCTTCACAATCGCCGTGCTGGTTTGCGCCTTGTCGGCAATGCGGTCCAGCACGCCGTCGAGCTGCTCGATGGAGCGCACGTACACCCGTGCCACAAAACAGTCGTCCCCCGTCACCTTGTCGCACTCGCAAAACTCTGGCGTGTCCCGGATCAGCTGCTCCACCGCGGCCAATTGGCCCGGCAGAGGCTTGATGCGCACGATGGCTTGCAGCTGGTATCCCAGCGCGCGCGGCTCGATGTCCACGGTGAACGCGCGGACCACCCCGCGCTCCTCCAGGCGGCGCAAACGCTCCGACACGCTGGGCGAGGACAGCCCGACACGCTCGGCCAGTTCCTTGAGCGAGGTGCGGGCATCCTGGTGCAGCACCGTCAAAATGGCTTGATCGACTGCATCCATGCAACATCCTTCCTGAAAGGTTAAAAATACCTCAGATTATCAGGACCAATTGAAAAATCACCTTACTTCGTGCATTCATCAAAAAGCGCCAAGTTCCTATAGTTCTGACACCACCACAGACACCACAAGAGCGCATATGGACAAGAAAACACAAGGCACCTTGGAGATGAGTGCGGCAATGGCGATCTCCGGCACGATCGGCTGGTTCGTCGTTCAGTCAGGCCTGCCTGCGCTGCAGGTGGTGTTCTGGCGCTGCGCCTTTGGGGCGGTGACGCTGGGCCTGGTGTGCTGGGCCATGGGGCTGCTGCGGGGCGTGTTGACCTGGCGCACCGCGCTCTGGGCGGCCCTGGGTGGCGTGGCCATCGTCACCAACTGGCTGCTGCTCTTCGGCGCCTATTCACACGCCTCCATTTCGGTCGCCACCGCGGTCTACAACACGCAGCCGTTCATGCTGGTGGTTTTTGGCGCATTGCTGTTTGGTGAACGCGTCACGCTGGCCAAAGTCGGCTGGCTGTTGACGGCCTTCGTGGGCATGTTGCTCATCGTGCGGGCCAAACCCGGTGCGGGCGTGCCGGGCGGCCACTACGCGCTGGGCATTGCGATGGCGCTGGGCGCGGCGTTTTTCTGGGCTGTGGCATCCGTCGTTGCCAAGCGCCTCACCGGCACGCCGCCGCATCTGATCGCACTCGTGCAAGTAGGAGTGGGGGTGCTCATGCTGGCGCCCTTCGCGGATCTGGGCGCCCCGCCGCAAGGCGCTACTACCTGGGCACTGATGATCACCGTGGGTGTGGTGCACACGGGTCTCATGTACATCCTGCTGTACGGCGCGGTGCAAAAGCTGCCGACGTATTTGCAAGGTGCGCTGTCGTTCATCTATCCCGTGGTCGCCATTGGCGTGGACTTTGTCGCGTTTGGCCACCGGCTGCAGCCGGCGCAATGGCTGGGGGCGGCGGCCATCTTGCTGGCGGCAGCTGCGATGAACGTGCAGGCCAACCGGCGCCGCCCCGCGGCGGCTCTAGCCACCGCCGCCGCGACCACGCCACCGGTAACGCGCCAGACCTGACAGAACATCGCCGCGCAGCCGCCCAGCACCCCAAGGTCTGCCACGGCACGCACGGCACAATGTGCGGCCTATGTCCGACGCTGGCCACGCCTTCGCCCCTGAACCCGACCCCGAGCCGTCGCGATCCGACCGGGCCGCACTGGTGGCCGCCTGGGTCCAGGCGCTGCGCCAACGGGCCGACGCCGCCACGCTGCAAAAGTTGGCGCCCCTGACCGACGCCGAAGCCGCCCGCGCCATGGCACTGTTGCGCGGCGATGCCCCCGGGCCCGCCGCCCCCAGCCCCCGCACCATTGCGCCCCAACCATCCCCTCCCGGCATCACAACCGGCCACTTCCGCCCCCGCATCACCCTCATGACACTGGGCCGCGGCGATGGCCTGCTGGGCATGGCGCCCCAGGGCAAGCTGGGCCCCCGCGGCGACAGCGTGACCCTGGCGCAGATTGACTGGATCTACCGCACCGACAGCGGCGCGCAGTGGGAGACCGCCGCGCCGACCTCGGTGCTTAACGCCCGCCCCGCGCCCGTGCAGGATTTGTACGACACCGGCGGCCCCGTGCTGCGCATGCAGCGCAACCTGGCGGCCGAGGCCGACGCCATGGACCGGGTGTGGGACCTGGGCCTCACCCCCGTGGACCCCAAGCATTTGCAGTGGCGCCACCGCGAGGCCGCTGCCGCGCTGGGCCCGGTGTGGACCCTGGCGCAGGAGGCGCACTTCGGCGACTTCTGGGCCGACCAGATTCCTCCGCTGCGCGCCGAAGGCTGGAGCGTGTTGGTGCACCCCGGCTTCGCGCACGAAAGCGTGCCCGTGCAGCGCTGGAAGCTGGTCATTGCCCCCGACACCGGCGAGTTGCTGGCCAAGGAGGTGGACGGCCCGCTGGGCCCACGCGAGCGCCCCGTGCAAAAGCTGCACCTGCCCGAGCGCGAAGGCGCCTGGCTGCTGAGCCTGGGGATCGAGATTGACGGCGTCACGCTGGACCTGGCCCCCATGCTGGCCGACATGCTGCGCCGCGACGTGCGCTGGCTCAACGCGCGGCAGATGGCCGCCATCGACGACCTGGCCATCATTTCGCTGCGTGCACCGGGCGGGCGGCGCATCGACGCGCCGGCCGGGCCGCTCAAGGCCATCGTGGGGGCCATGGTCGATCTGCTGACCGATCCGACCCGTAAACAACTCAAGGACGGCGACCCGCTGCGCCTGGGTGCCTGGGAGGCGCGGCGCATCGAGGCCCTGCGCGCAGGCCTGGTGCAGGCGCACCGCGTGGGCACCGTCAACGGCTGGGACAACAGCTGGCAGCTGCAGGGCGACGTGGGCCTGGCGCAGCTGGCCCAGCGGCTGCGCCGCATCGGCGCGCCGCAGCCCGTGGCCACACCCGCCGGCCTGCAGATCCAGTTGCGTCCCTACCAGCTTGAAGGCCTGGCCTGGCTGCAGTACCTGCGCGCCCAGGGTCTGGGCGGCATCCTGGCCGACGACATGGGCCTGGGCAAGACCGCGCAGGCCCTGGCCCATGTGCTGGTCGAAAAGGAAGCGGGCCGCCTCACCCGCCCGGCCCTGGTGGTGTTGCCCACCTCGCTGCTCTTTAACTGGCAGGCCGAGGCCGCGCGCATGGCGCCCAGCCTGCGCGTGCTGAGCCTGCACGGCCCCGACCGCGGCCAGCGCTACCGGCAGGTCGCCCAGCACGACCTGGTGCTGACCACCTACCCCCTGCTGTGGCGCGATGTCGACGCGCTGGCCGCCGAGCCTTTTCACCTGCTCATCCTGGACGAAGCCCAGATGGTGAAGAACGCCGGCAGCCGCAGCGCCCGCGCCCTGCGCAAGCTGCAGGCCCCTCACCTGCTGTGCCTGACGGGCACGCCGCTCGAAAACCACCTGGGCGAGCTGTGGGCGCAGTTCGACTTTCTGATGCCGGGCTTTCTGGGCGATGTGCGCAGCTTCAACGCCCGCTGGCGCAAGCCCATCGAAGAGAACGGCGAAACCCTGCGCGCCCAGCTGCTGGCCCAGCGCGTGCGCCCCTTCATCCTGCGCCGCCGCAAGCAGGACGTGGCCACCGAACTGCCACCGCGCACCGAGGTCATCCAGCGCGTGCAACTGCAGGGCAAGCAGCGCGAGCTGTACGAGGCCGTGCGCACCACAGCCGACAAGCAGGTGCGCCGCGCGCTCGAGCGCCAGAGCTTTGATGGCGCGCAGATCACCATCCTTGATGCGTTGCTCAAGCTGCGCCAGGTCTGCTGCGACCCGCGCCTGGTGAAGGGGACGACAAAGACGGCGCAGACCATGGAGCGCGCCAAGCTCGAACTGCTGGCCGACATGCTGCCCGCCCTGGTCGATGAAGGCCGCCGCGTGCTGGTGTTCTCGCAGTTCACTGAAATGCTCGCTCTGGCGGCCGAGCTGCTCGACACACTGGCCCTGCCCTACCTCACCCTGACCGGCCAGACACCTCCACGCCAACGCGGCACGGTGGTGCGGCAGTTCCAGGCGCAGGACGAGACCAGCGCCCCCATCCTGCTCGTCAGCCTCAAGGCCGGGGGCCTGGGCCTGAACCTCACGGCCGCCGACACCGTCATCCACCTCGACCCCTGGTGGAACCCCGCCGTAGAAGAACAGGCCACCGCCCGCGTCCACCGCATCGGGCAGGACCAGCCCGTGTTTGTCTACAAGCTGGTGGTGGAAGGCAGCATCGAGGAACGCATGCTGGAGCTGCAGGCACGCAAGGCGGCTCTGGCGCACGGCGTGCTGGGGCACGATGCGGCGGGCGCGGTCAAGTTCAGCGAGGCCGACCTCCAGGCCTTGCTGGCGCCGCTGGCCGAGCCTGCGGACAACCCGCTGGGCATTCCGGGCGAGGATGCTCGGCGCTGGGGCGGTACGGGCAAACGCCGGCCGCGGCCGTTGCAGCCGCCTGAAATTTGATTGTTTTTGGCCGCTGGCGCTTATTGATAAAGCGCAAATAGCTATCAAAATAGGAGCAAATCAGGTCTCAGGCCCTTGGCCTCCGAAAAGCGCAGAATTCAAAAGCAAGCTTCGGAGTGCGCCTCGCCCACCCCATCCCTAGAGTGCATGGCATCGCAATCCACCTTGTGAGCCATCCACCATGAACCTGAACACCATTCACCGCAGCGCCAACGCCCTGGCCCAACCTTTCACTGCCATGCCCAGCCGTGCTATCCCCTCCGCCAAGGCTGCACAGGCCGTCAACACCCAGGCCGACCCGCGCTGGGCGGCGGTGCAGGCGCGCAGCGCGGCGGCGGATGGCAGCTTCTGGTATTCGGTGCAGTCCACCGGCGTGTACTGCCGCCCCAGTTGCGCAGCGCGGGCGCCGCGGCCTGAGAACGTGCGCTTTCACGCCAGCTGCGCAGAGGCTGAGGCCGCCGGCTTTCGCCCCTGCCAGCGCTGCAAGCCCCAGCAGCCCTCCGCACTGGCGCACCACAGCACGCTGGTCACAAAAGCCTGCCGCTTCATCGAATCCGAAGTGGCCAATGGGCGCACGCCCACGCTCGATGCGCTGGCCGAGCACGTCGCCCTGAGCGGCTCGCACCTGCACCGCATCTTCAAGCAGGCCACTGGCCTCACCCCCAAGGCCTACGCGGCCGCACAGCGCGAGCAGCGTGTGCGCAGTGCGCTCGGGCAATCCGCCGACTCGGTCACCGACGCCATCTACGGCGCGGGCTACCAGTCGAGCAGCCGGTTCTACGAAAAGTCCGCCCAGGTGCTGGGCATGACCCCCACGCGCTACCGTGCGGGCGGCGCGGCACAGCACATCCGGTTTGCGGTCGGGCAATGCTCGCTGGGCGCCATCCTGGTGGCGCACAGCGGGCAAGGTCTGTGCGCCATCCTGTTGGGTGATGACCCAGACGCCCTGGTGCGCGACCTGCAGGACCGTTTTGCCCAAGCCCAACTGGTGGGCGGCGATGCGCAGTTTGAAGCCCTCGTGGCCCAGGTTGTGGCCTTTGTCGAAGCACCCGGGCTGGGCCTTGGCCTGCCGCTGGATGTGCAGGGCACGGCCTTCCAGCAGCGCGTGTGGCAGGCGCTGCGCACCATCCCCGCGGGGCAGACCGCAAGTTATGCCGACATCGCAGCGCGCATCGGCGCCCCCACCGCCACACGGGCCGTCGCCCAGGCCTGCGGGGCCAATGCGCTGGCCGTGGCCATACCGTGCCACCGGGTGGTCAGGAGCGACGGCGCGCTGTCAGGCTATCGCTGGGGCGTGGAGCGCAAACGGGCACTGCTGGAGCGCGAATCCGATGCCGCAGAACCCGCGCTGCGCGAGGACCAAGTGGCATGAGCGCGCAACCGCAGACCACGCAGTCGCCAGAGACAACCCCCTGGCCCGACCGTGTCGTCGCGCTCGACTGGCCCCAGGCCACCGACGACCTGCACACCCAAGGCCATGCGGTGCTGCCGCAGTTGCTGAGCGCTGGCGAATGCACCGCGCTGGCCGGGCTGTACCGCCAAGCCGGCCTGCCGCTGTTTCGCAGCCGCGTGGTCATGCAGCGCCACGGCTTCGGCCTGGGCGAATACCAGTATTTCAGCTACCCGTTGCCCGATGTGGTGGCCGGGCTGCGCAATGCGCTGTACCCGCACCTGTGCCCCATTGCCAACCACTGGAATGCCGCCATGGGCATCGAGGTGCGCTACCCCGCGCGCCATGCGGACTTCATCGCGCGCTGCCATGCGGCCGGCCAGGTGCGCCCCACCCCGCTGCTGCTGCAGTACGCACCCGGCGACTACAACTGCCTGCACCAGGACCTGTATGGCGAGCATGTGTTTCCGCTGCAGGTGGCCATCCTGCTGTCCGAGCCAGGCCGCGACTTCACCGGTGGCGAATTTGTGCTGACCGAGCAGCGCCCGCGGATGCAATCGCGCGCTGAGGTCGTGCCGCTGCGCCAGGGCGATGCCGTAGCGTTTGCCGTGCACCACCGGCCGGTGCAGGGCACCCGGGGGACTTACCGCGTGAACCTGCGGCACGGGGTGAGCCGGGTGCGAACAGGGCAGCGGCACACGGCGGGCATCATCTTCCATGACGCAGAGTAGATATTCACCTCCTGGGTCGCTGCGCCAGGGGCCACCGCCAGAGGCGGCAGCTTTTGCGGCCCGTCCAAGCCTGCGCGGGCAGGCTTGGAGCTACGGCCTCCAGCCTTTCTCCCGGTGCGCGGGAGGGGGACGCACCCGGTGGCCTGACCAAGCCAGTTCCGCGGGTGCACTCGCTTGGGCCGCGCCAGTTTCTGAGGCCACGCGTGCCATGCGCGTCGTGGCTTGTGAACCATGACCCCGGGTCTCTTCGACGATCTGCCTTCCACGCCGCAAGCACCCGAGTGGCTGGAGCCGGGTGCCGTGGTGCTGCGCGGCTTTGCGCTGGCGCAGGCGGCTGACCTGCTGCAGGCCGTTGAGTCCATTGCGGCCACCTCCCCCTTCAGGCACCTCATCACCCCCGGCGGCAAGCGCATGTCGGTGGCGATGACCAACTGCGGACCGCTGGGGTGGATCAGTGACCGCAGCGGCTACCGCTATGGCCCTGTGGACCCCGACACCGGCGAGCCCTGGCCAGCCATGCCCGCGGCCTTTCGCCAACTGGCGCGCAGTGCTGCCGAGGCCGCCGGCTACCCCGGCTTTGCGCCCGACGCCTGCCTCATCAACCGCTACACGCCTGGCACCCGGCTGTCACTGCACCAGGACCGCGACGAAGGCAACTACGACCATCCCATCGTCTCGGTGTCCCTCGGCATCCCGGCCGTGTTCCTGTGGGGCGGCGCAGCGCGCGCAGACAAGGCCCGGCGTGTGGGCCTGTGGCATGGCGACGTGGTGGTGTGGGGTGGGCCGGCGCGGCTGCGGTTTCATGGCGTGCTGCCGCTGGCCGAGGCAGAGCACCCATTGACTGGCGGGGTGCGGATCAACCTCACCTTTCGCAAGGCGGGCTGAGAGCGGCGAACAAAACTCTTCTGGCGTCGTTGCCGCGTCTTGTCGTACTACTCGTACTGCCTGCGACGCAGCGCCTAGCCAGAACCGCTTCGCTGAGTTTTGTTCGCCGCTCTTAAGGCCGACGCGATTACTTGCGGTCACCCGCGGTTTATCTCGGGTACCCCGTCTGCGCAGCGATGGCGGCCAGCAAGGCTTCGGCGGCTTGTGCGCCGCGCAGGCTGTCGGCAATGGTGAGCTTCTTGCCCGTCTGGAGCTCCACCTCGACGCGGTAGAACGTGTCCTGGCGCGACCCGGTCTGCACCGTGTAGCTCACGGTCGAACGCAGCCGCAGGATATCGCTGGCGGGTGCCTGGTGGTGGACGAGCATCAAGCCACAAAGCCGTCGCTCGGTGCGGATGCCTCGGCCGTCCAGCTCCACGCTCAGGCTGTTGGCCACCGCGTAAAAACCGCCCGCCACCGCCGCGCCGCCAAGCCCGCCCAACAGGATCACGAAGAACGTGGGCATGTCGTGGCCCCCCAGCGCCGCCACGCCCACAAAAATGCCGCCTACGGCCATCCAGATGAAGGTCTGCTTCCACGATCGGCCATAGGGGTGGTACAGCCGCACGCCGCCCGGAATGCGCTGCAGGTTGCAGGCGGCCTCGATGTCAGCGCGGGGGATGTCTTTGGACCGCGGGCGCCGGGTCTGCGACTCCTGGGTCGGAGTTTGCGTCTGTGCGTGTGTCCTGGCCCGGGGCGCCGCGCCCCGGCGTCCACGCCAGGCGCCATAGAGCATGCCAAAGCCCACCCCGCCAAACACCACCACAAAGACCATTTTGAAGAGCAGCAGGCCCAGGCGCAGGCTGCGGTCCAGCACAGCATCGCTGGGGTACGCGGGGTTCACCCATGCCTGTACCGTCTGCCCCTGGCGGTGCGCGGCCTCCAGCCGTTCACCCAGCTCCTGCTGGAAATCGCCGACGTTGTCGTTGCCACCGCCAATCGCCACGCGCTTTCCCTCATAGTCCCGCCCCGCCACTTGATACCGGTAGCTGGCCGAGACGCCATAGGTGGTGGATTTGCTGCCGCGCGAGACGTTGAGGCTGGCCGACGTCAGGGTCGCCGGCACAGGCTGCCAGCCCTGCATGCGGCCCCAGTCGTACAGCGTGGGCAGCACGCCCAGCAGCAGCATGCCCAACCCACCGGCGGCAAACGGGAGCGCGAACAGCGCCAACACCCAGAAGCCCGTCTTCTGATTGCCCTTGGTGGCTTCGGCTTTGCGCTGCTTTTTCTTCAAACTGTTGCTGGTGGCCATCGTCGTCTCCCGTGCGTCATTGCCCATCGCGCGAAGGGGCCTGCTGCCACCGCGCAGTGGCAAGCCCTCTCGGCACGGGGTTGGACGCCCTCCTCCCTGATGTTCTTTGTTGTGTGTTGGACAGCCGGCGGCTATGGCGCGGCATGGGCCGGATCGTACCGAGCATGGCACGGCGCGCCCTGCGATTTTGCGGTGGGCTCGGCGGAGGTGCAATGGCTGGGCACGGATGGCGTTTTATGCATGTTTTTGGCCGCTAGCGCTTGATTGACAACCGTTTATAGCTACTAAATTAATAGCAATACACACGTAGACAGGTCCCGCAGCCGCCGGGATACCCAACCGCAACCGTCTTTGCCAAAATACCGCCCATGACCACGGCCCCCGCTGCCCCCCACCCCGCGCCGCGCTACTGGCTCATGAAGTCCGAGCCCGACGAATGCTCCATCGACGACGCCCTGGCCGCGCCCGACGCCACCGTGCCCTGGACAGGAGTGCGCAACTACCAGGCGCGCAACTTCATGCGCGATGAGATGCAGGTGGGCGATGGCGTGCTGTTCTATCACTCGAGCTGCCCCGCGCCGGGCATCGCAGGCATCGCCCGCGTGGCCTCGGGCACCCGGCCCGACCCCACACAGTTCGATCCCAACTCGCCTTACAACGACCCCAATTCGCCCCCCGACAAGCCACGCTGGCTGCTGCTGGACGTGCAGGCCGTGCAAAAGACACGCCTGATGCCGCTGGCTGAAATGCGCGCGCACCCCGACCTGAGCGAGATGCGCGTGCTGCAAAGGGGAAGCCGCCTGTCCATCACGCCTGTCACTCCGGCCGAGTGGGAGGCCATCGTCGGCGCCTTGCAGGCAGGCTGACGGAGCCCTATCCGGCCGTATCGCAGGCAGCTCCGCTGCACGGCCCTAAGGCCACACCCTCACCCCCGCCGCCGGGGCATCAACTCCCGCGGCGCAATGTCGCCTGATGCGGCGGATTGCAGCAGCTTGCGGAACGACGGGCACTCCATGTGGCTAGGCGCCGGGCACACCGCGGCATGCCGAAGGCTCGCGCTCATGGCTTTCAGGCGCCGCACCATCTCATCGATCTGGTCCGCCTTGGTGGTGAGCATGGCGCGATCGATGTCGGGCTGGCCGTCGGGCGCAAACATGGTGGCGATCTCGTCCAGCGAGAAACCCGCCACGCGCCCCAGCGCAATCAGCGCCAGCTGATCAAGCACCCGTGCGTCAAAGATCCGCCGCAGGCCATGGCGGCCGGTGGAAGCGATCAACCCCTTTTCCTCGTAGTACCGCAGGGTGGATGCGGCCACACCCGAGCGCTTGGCCACTTCAGCAATGTCCATCACAAAAAACCTCTTGACTTCAAGTTGACTTGAATTCTTACAGTACTTAGGGCGTGTCATCCACCAATACCCCCACGCGCAGGCTCCGCAATGCGGATGGATGCGCGAAGCGAGGCGCGGCCCATAGGCATCTATGGGCAAGCCGAGCGACAAAGCAGACGCCGCATTGCGGGGCCTGCCCAAAGGGAAAGCCAGCCAGGTCGCACATTGCGTCGTTGCCCTTCGCTTGTGTAGCCGAGCTACGCGGCGCTCAGGGCGCCTAGCACTGCGCGGCCTGGATGGCTTTCGCGTGGGGGTATTGATGGATCACACGCCCTGAGCACCTGTACTCAGTCAACTGTGAAAGAAACGAGGAACGTATGAATGAATGGACCCGCGACGTATTGCACGTGCTCTGGATCGGCGTCGGCGCGACGGCGGTGATGGACGCATGGCTGGTGGTGCTCCGGCGGCTGGGCGTGCCCACCCAGCCCTTTTCGCTGATTGGCCGCTGGGTCGGGCACATGCCGCGTGGCCGGTGGTTTCACGACGGCATCGCCAAGTCGGCGCCGGTGCGCGGTGAAGCGGCGCTGGGCTGGCTTGTGCACTACGCCGTCGGCATCGGCTTTGCGGTACTGGCCGTGCTGGCAAATGGCCGCGGCTGGGCCGCCCAACCCACCGTACTGCCAGCGCTTGCCGTTGGCATCGCCACCGTGCTCGTCCCCCTGTTGGTGATGCAGCCCGCGATGGGCAGCGGCATCGCGGCGTCACGCACCGCCACGCCGTGGCGCAACCGCCTGCGCAGCCTGGCCAACCACGCCGTCTTCGGCCTGGGCCTGTACTTCGCCGCCTGGGCGTGGAGCCGGTCCTTCGCCAGCTGATGCAGCCCCCACCCACCCCGATTTCCCCAACCCCTGACTTTTATTGAATGGAGAGTTTGAAATGATGAACCACAAGAAAATTGCCGTCGTGTTCCACAGCGGCCACGGCCACACCGAGCACATCGCCCAGCACGTGGCGCACGGGGCACGCAGCGTGCACGGCACCCATGCGCAATTGATCGAAGCGGCCAGCCTCACGCCCGCGCCCGATCTACTGCAGGAATTCGACGGCCTGGTATGGGGATCGCCCACCTACCTGGGCGGCGTGTCGGGGGTGTTCAAAACCTTCATGGACGCCACCGGCGGCATGTGGCGCCGCCAGCAGCTGCAAGGCCGGCTGGCGGCGGGCTTCACGGTGTCGTCGCTGCCTTCGGGCGACAAGCAGTCCACGCTGATGTCGATGTTCGTGTTCTCCATGCAGCACGGGATGATCTGGGTGGGCAACCCCATCCTGCCCGAGCAGCACAGCGGCACGCCCTATGACGAGGCGGCCAACCGGCTGGGCTCCTGGTCGGGCCTGATGGCCCAGGCCGGGCACGCGTCGCCGGCCGATGCCTTTGCGCCCGGCGACGTGAAAACGGCCCACATGTTCGGGCAGAACTTTGCGCGCAAGGTGCACAGCTTGGTGCAGCACACCCCGCACACCCCAGAGCAGCTGGCCGCCGCAGAGGCCGCAGCATGATCCCGCAGCGCTTTGCGCCGGTGCTGTTCGGCTTGATCCTGTCGGGCCTGATGTCGCTGCTCGTGTCGGGCATTTCCACGTTGCACGCGCGGGGCTGGTCTTCTGGCTTCGTCAGCGTGTGGGCCGGCGCGTGGCTCACGGCCTGGGCTTTTGCCTTCCCTGCCGTGCTGGTGGCCGCCCCGCTGGCGCGGCGCTGGGTAGCGCGGCTTACGTCGCCGTAGTGGTCGCAGGTTCTGGGGACACCAGATCGGGCGCGCGGTACACCAGCACCTTCAGCGCCCGGTCCGCATCCTTGTCCGTAAACACGGCCGGGTTGGCCACGCGCTCGATGAACTCAAGCTCCGGGGCCAGCTCGCGCATCTGCTCTTGCAAGAAGGCGGCGCCCAGTTCTGGCGCGTTCAGGCACAGCAGCGCGTGGCCGCCCGGCGCCAGCAGGTCGGGCAGGCGCCGCATGAGGCGCGCGTAATCCTTGGTGGCCACGAAGCTGCCCTTTTGGTAGCTGGGCGGGTCGACGATGACGAGGCCATACGGCCCGCCGCGGGTGATCTTGCCCCAGCTGCTGAAGATGTCGTGTGGCAGGAACGCGGCGCCGGTGGTGATGCCGTTGAGCTGGTGGTTCTGCTGCCCGATGCCGATGGCGCCGTGGCTCATGTCGACGTTGACCACATGCCTGGCCCCCGCCTGCAGCGCCACCACCGAGAAGGCACAGGTGTAGGCAAACAGGTTGAGCACTTTGAGCCCATAGCGGTCGGTGCTGCGGGCCGCCGCGTAGTCGCGCACCCAGCGGCGGCCGGCGGCCATGTCCAGGAACAGGCCGTGGTTCTGCCCGCGCAGCACATGCACGCGGTAGCGCGCGCCGGCCTCCGTCACGGTGTGCGGGTCGGGCACGGCGCCGGCCATCAGGCGGGTTTCGCTGCGGCCTTCGATGCGCAGGGCCTCGCCGCGGTGCTGAAAGACCCAGTTGAGCGGCTCGCCAGCCGGTGCGATCTGCGCCCAGCGCGCCTCCAATGCCGTACCGATGGCGGCCAGGTCTTCGTCCGTGGCGGGCGCAAAACTCGTCAACACAAACACCGGCGGGTACGCATCAAGCGACCACTGCTCAGACCCCGCGTACAGCCCACCCCGGCCATGAAAGACGCGCTGGGCGTCCGTGGGCAGGGGCATGGCGGCGATGGCGTCGAGCAGGGCTTGCATGGAAGAAAAGAACAGGTTGGGGAACCGAAAATAGGAAGAAAAATAGCCGCCAGCGCTGGATAGACAAGCGCTGATAGCTACTGAAAACATAGCACCACACATTATCGCGCTTGTGGCCAGACGGGCCGGTGGGGCGGTCGCCGCGTCGGCAGAGAGACTCTGCGCGATGCGGATGATGGATGTGACAGGCGCATGCGCCCGGGGCAGACGCCGAGCGTTGCGCAAGGAGCCAGGTCTGCCGGGCGTGTGTGCACCAGACCTTTGCGGCACGCAACCCCTTGTTGTGCCGTGCGCGTTCAGGGCGCCGCCGGCGTGCGGCTTCGGCCTACAACGAGCCGAGATTTAGCGCCAAAAACCGCGGCCTCAAATGCAACTACAGTCGCTGCCGGGGCCACCTGACGGCCTGAACCTCTTCAAAAGGAATTCCATGCTCTCCATTCTCGGAACCATCGTTGTCGGCTTTATCGTCGGATTGCTCGCGCGCGCATTGAAGCCGGGCAATGACAAATTGGGCTTGATCATGACCACCGTTCTCGGCGTCGCCGGGTCGCTGCTGGCGCGCTATGTGGGCGTGGCCATGGGCTGGTACGGGCCCGATGCGCCGGTCGGCTGGATCGCGTCGATCAGTGGTGCCATCGTGCTGCTGGTGATCTACGGGCTGATCAAGAAGAAGGCGTGATCGCCAGGCGAGTCGCTCTGTAGCGCCCTGAAATTCGCTACTCAGCCTGACTCGCCGGACCACCCTCAAATCCAGCCCGATCCATTCGGGCTAGGCCGGTCGAAGCCAAGCGTTTCTCGCAAACGGCACTTCGACCGCGTCAACCCCAAAAGCACACGGGCGGCTCTACCCCGCCCCGCTCTGCAGCATCAGCGCCACATGCTGCAGCAGCATCACCGTCTTGCCGTCCTCGATCACGCCGCTGCCAATGCCCGCCAGGGCCTCGGCGAGCGGCATCTCGATCACTTCGATGTCTTCGCCCTCGTGGGCGAGGCCGCCTCCGGTGCGGATGCGGTCCTGCGGCGCGTATTCGGCGATGAAGAAGTGGAGCTTTTCAGTGACCGAGCCGGGGCTCATATAGGCCTCGAACACCTTGCGCGGCTGGCGCACGCGGTAGCCGGTTTCTTCTTCGGCTTCGCGGCGGATGCAGGTTTCGGGGTCGTCCCCGTCGAGCAGGCCGGCGCAGGTCTCGATCAACATGCCGTCGTCACTGCCGTTGAGGAACGCCGGCAGCCTGAACTGGCGCGTGAGCACCACGGTACGGCGGCGCGGGTCATAGAGCAGCAAGGCTGCGCCGTTGCCGCGGTCGTACGCTTCGCGGCTCAGCGTCTGCCACTGGCCGTCGCGACGGCGCAGGTCAAAGGTCACCTTGCGCAGCGTGTACCAGTGGTCGGACAGCACTTCCACCGACTGCAGCTTCACTTGCTCGGTACTTGCGGGCACTGGCGCGGGCACGGGGCGGCTCACAGGCTTGGCTCCGTTGCGGGGATGGCTACGGCGATGGCGGCTTGCTGCCGCAGCGGCAATTCATCCACGTCGTAGACCACCGGCAGGCCCCGAGCGCGCGCCCGCTCCACGTCCATGTCGGCACCGCGCGAAGCGCCGGGCAAGCGCAGCACGGCATCGCAGCGCGCCAGCAACCGCTCGGCCACAGGGTATTGGTAGGCATGAAAGACCGCGTCACCCGGCTCGCGCCCGCCCGCCGCGTGGATGATGGGCAGGGCCAGCCATTCGCCCAGCAAAGGCAGGTGGCCGCGTTCATAGATGGGCAGCGCCGCAGCCTCCAGACGCGCGCGGTTTGCGGCGATCTTGCCGGGGTCGCCATCGGTGCCCGAGAGGTAGGGGCCGGCGATGAGCACCAGGAGCGGAGGGTTGGGGTCGGTGGAAGGTGTCATGGTTTTGCAGATTTCAATTCGTGCAATATCATGTACAAACACGCAAATTCACGCAACCCCGGTGATCGCCGCCCACTGCCGCAAGTTCAACATCCATGCTCACCACCCAACGCAAACAACTCATCCTGGACCGTCTGCGGCAAGACGGCCAGATCGTGGCCAAGGCCCTCAGCGAGGAACTAGGGATTTCGGAAGACACCGTGCGGCGCGACCTGCGCGAGCTGGCGGCCGAAGGCCAGCTGCAGCGCGTGCACGGCGGCGCCCTGCCCGCCTCGGCCGCCGTGGGCAGCCTGCAGGTGCGAGAGCACCTAGCCACCGACGACAAGCGCGCGCTGGGCCGTGCGGGCGCGGCCCTGGTGCAGCCCGGCCAGGTGGTGATTCTTGACGGCGGCACCACGTCGCTGCAGGTGGTGTTGCACCTGCCGCTGCACCTGCGCGCCACCGTGGTCACGCACAGCCCGGCCGTGGCCATGGCTTTGGCGGGGCACACAGAGATCGAGGTGCTGGTGCTCGGCGGCCGGCTGTTTCGCCATTCGATGGTGAACGTGGGCGCCAGCGTGGTCGAGGCCGCCTCGCAATTGCGCGCAGACCTGTACCTGATGGGCGTGACCGGCGTGCACGCCGAGGCGGGCCTGACCACGGGCGACTTTGAGGAGGCCGCCGTCAAGCGTGCCCTGCACCAGCGCGCGGCCGAGACGGTGGTGCTGGCGTCTGCCGACAAGCTGGGCGCCGCGTCGGCGTTCACCGTGGCGCCGCTCAAGGCGCTGGCAGGGCTGGTGGTGCCGGCCGCAACGCCCGCCCGGGTGCGCAATGCGTTGAAGGCTGCGGGCGCACAGGTGCGCGTCGCGCAGGCCTGACCCGCCTGCAGGAACGCGCAGGGGTAGTGGTGGTCAATCCGCCGCCCGGTTGGGCCGCTTGCGTGGCGGGCGCACCGGCGGGGCATGTTTTGCCATCAGCGCCGCCACCCAGTCGATGAACACCCGCGCCTTGGCGCTGACGTGGCGGTTGGGCGGGTAGGCCACGTACAGTGGCATGGGATCAAGCACCCAGTCCTCCAGCAGGGCCACCAGTTCGCCACTGCCCAGGTGCGGGCGGGCCATGTAGTGCGGCAGCCAAAGAACGCCCATGCCGGCCAGCCCGGCCGCAAGGTAGGCGTTGCCGTCGTCGACCGCCAATACATAGCGGCCCTGCACCTGAATCTCCTCGGCGCCGCGTCGCATGGCGTAAGGAAAGGTCTTGCCCGTGCTCGACCACAAAAAGCCCACGACGCGGTGGTGCGAATCCTCCAGCTCGTGCGGATGCGCAGGCCTGCCCGCACGATCCAGGTAGCTGGGTGACGCATACACGCCCAGCTGCAGATCACCCACCCGTCTTGCGATGAGGGACTGGTCCTGGATCTCGCCCCCGCGCACCACGCAATCGACGTTGTCGCCGATCAGATCCACCATGCGGTCGCTGACGCCCATGTCGAGCTGGATGTCGGGGTACTGGGCATGAAACTCCGGCAGGGCTGGCACCAGGATCAGCCGGGCCAGCGGGCTGGGCACATCCACCCGCAAGCGGCCCCGGGGCGCGGCGGACGCGCTCGACAGGCTGGTCTCGGCATCGTCCATGTCGGCCAGGAGCCGCACCGCGCGCTCGTAGTACACGGCCCCATCGGCCGTGACCTGCACGCGCCGTGTCGTGCGGTGCAGCAGCTTCACGCGCAGCCGCGCCTCCAGTTGCTGCACCAGCTGCGTGACCGTGGTCTTGCTCACGTGCATGGTGTCGGCCGCCTTGGTGAAGCTGCCCGATTCGACCACCCGCACAAACGCCTGCATTGCATCGAACCGGTCCATGGAGCTCCTGCCTCGTCAAAGATTGTTTGGAGTTTACAAACAGTGATGGACAGACCTCCCCGTTTATCTGCCGGGGACACGCCGATAAATTCTTCTCATCACCCACCCGGGCCCACGCTGGCCCTTTTGAAAGGACTCGCCTCATGACCCGATCCCCAACCCACTCCTCCCCGCGCGACGTGGTGTTTCCGCCCGGACGCCAGGCGCTGTACGAGAAGAACCGCTACTCGCCCGCCATCCGCTCCAACGGATTTCTCTTCGTCTCCGGCCAGGTGGGCAGCCGGCCCGATGGCTCGCCCGAGCCCGACTACCAGGCCCAGGTGCGGCTGGCGTTCGACAACCTCAACGCCATCCTGCAGGCAGCCGGCTGCACGTTCGACGACGTGATCGATGTGACGGTGTTCATGGTGGACCCAGAAAAGCATTTCGAAGCCGCTTGGGAAGTCGTGGGCGAATACTGGGGCCATGCGCCGCACCCCACGCTCACGGGCATCGGCGTGACGTGGCTGTATGGGTTTCAGTTCGAGATCAAGGTGATTGCGAAGCTGCCGGAGGGCGCGGCCACTGAAGTCGCGTAGTTCGCGCCTCCCACGTCACCACTGCGCGGCTCGACATCTGCGAGCCTTGCGGAGCAAGCCACGCCTGTGCGCGTGGCCGGGCCCATGCGCGGCCAGCCATGCGCGACCGTGGGGCTCCGGCCTACAGGGCCTAGCGGCGTGCCGCCGATAGGATAGGTGCCTCTCCACCCTTACGGCCCGCCGCACCGCCGACCCCATGCGCAACCTGATCGACTTCAGCTCCTGGTCTACCTTGCTCACCACGCTGATGGGCTTGCTGGTGGCCACCCTGGTCATGGTGGGTACGCGGCTGGTCTTCATGCAGACCATCCAGAAGCGTCGGGAGCGCGAAAACCGCCAGATCAACGAGCGGCTCAAGACACTGATCGCCGCCTACAAGACGCTGGGCGGCTCTTTCACCGGGCAACTGCAGGTGAACCCCGCACACATGCGCGACCTGCGGCGCCAGCAGGTGCAAACCAGCGGCGTGCAGGTGGCGGCGGCGGACCCATCGGACACCGATGCCTTTGATGCCGAGGCTTTGGCCCCCGCCCCCGAACTGGCCAGCACCGAACGCCAGCGCCGCGTGCGCGATGCGGTAGAGGCCGCGCTGTCCGACGTGATTCTGCTCGGCACCGAAGAACAGGTCGAGCTGGCCGCCCGCGCCGCGCAGGACATGGTGGCCGGGCGCAGCATCGAGACCGCGCAGCTGGTCGTGTCCCTGCGGCACTTCATCCGCGCGGCGTTGGACCTGGAGGCGATTCCTGGCTCGGTGGCCATCCCCAACCAGGGACCGCTGCGCCCGGCCGGCAGCAGTGCGGGCGGCGCCGCAGGCAGGCGCGCGGGCGCGGCTGGCAGGGCCGAAGCTGGTGGGGGGCGCGGCGGCAGCGGCGGTGGTGGTGGCGACGGAGCCGGCACAGGCGGTGCCGGGCTGGGCGTCATGGCGGTGGGAGCGGGTGTGGGCTCTCGCGGTACCGACGCCGAGGCACAGGATGGACCCGGGCGCTGACCCTCCTGTCCGGCAGACAGGTCGCAAAGCCCATGGCGGATGCGGCGGCAACTGATGACAACGTGGAAGCGCAACGTGTTCTCACCGTAAAAATGCAACAAAATTGCTGCCTAGCGCTTTATCTATATGGGTTTATTGCTATCTTTAATATAGCAATCGGCAATTTGCCGCTTGAGAGTGCGCCCTTTCGGACCCGTCGCGCACAGGCACTGCCGCCGATGCAGACGAAGAAATCGTGCGTCACGGTGCCCGTAGCCGTGGTCACGCTCGCTGGCTCACTTCAACCCCAGCCGCGTCAGCTTCTTGATCAACCCCACCCGCGAAATCCCCAGCCGCCGTGCCGCCTCCGACTGGTTGCCCGCCACCGCCGCCATGGTGTCGCGCACCATGCGCACTTCCAGCTCCATCAGCGCGGCGTCCAGCGGGCCGGTGCTGCCGGGCGGGGCCAGCGGATGGGTTTTGAGATTCGCTGCGGTGTCGCCCACGTCGGGCATATCGCCGCTGGCCAGCTGCAGCAGCTCGGCATCCACCTCGCGCTGGTCGGGCATCAGCAGTGCACCAGCCGACTCCACCACCGCCTTGAGCTCGCGCACATTGCCCGGCCACTCGCGCGCCATCAGCCACGCCAGGGCGCTGGCCGACAGGCTGGCACGGTGCGCCACGCGGTGCAAGAAGCGCGTGGCCAGCAGCGGGATGTCGGCGGGCCGCTCGGCCAGCGACGGGGTGCGCAGCACCACGCCCTTGAGGCGGTAGAACAGGTCTTCGCGGAAGGTGCCTTCGCGCACCATCGCTTCCAGGTCGCGGTGGGTGGCGGCCACCACGCGGGTGTCGGCACGCTTGGGCACACGGCCGCCCACGGGCACAAAAGTGCCCTCTTGCAAAAAGCGCAGCAGCTTGACCTGCATGGGTGGCGGCATTTCGCCCACCTCGTCCAGAAACAGCGTGCCGCCGTGGGCGGCTTCGACCAAACCTGGTTGGTCGCGGTAGGCACCGGTAAAGCTGCCCTTCATGTGCCCGAAAAGCTCACTTTCCAGCAGCTCGGCCGACAGGGCGCCGCAGTGGATGGCGACAAAGGCCTCGCTGCGGCGGGCGCTGCAGGCGTGCAGGGCGCGGGCCACCAGTTCTTTGCCGGTGCCCGTGGGGCCCAGCACCAGCACGCTGACGTGGGTGGGCGCCACCCGGCGCACCAGGGCCCGCAGTTGCACCGTGGCCGCCGCCTGCCCCACCATGCCGAGATCGTCCAGCGACTGCCCTGCGCGCAGGGTGGCCAGTTCGGCATCCAGCCGCGCCTTGCGCAACCCGCGTGCCACCACAAACCGCAGCATGTCGGGGTCAATGGGCTTGGTCAGAAAGTCCCAGGCGCCCAGCTCGGTGGCGCGCAGGGCCAGCGCGTGGTCGCCGTGGCCGGTCAACACCACCACCGGCACGCGTGCAAAGCGCGGGATCAGCTCCAGGCCGATCTCCGGGTCCATGTGGGGCGGCATGGCCAGGTCCAGCAGCACCAGTTCGGGCTGCTGTTTGGCAAACGCCGCCAGGGCCTGATCGCCATCGCCCGCCAGCGTGACGGTGTGGCCCAGGTTGCGCAGAAATGCGCCGCCCAGCCGCTGAAAAGCTGCCTCGTCATCGACCAGCAGCACGTGGCCGTTGACATGGTCGCTTATCGGCTCGCCCGCTGCCGCGGCGTCATGCTCTGCACCCGGCGGGGCGCCGGCTGCGTTGTCTGTGGTGTGGGCTGTCATGGCAGGCGTTGCGTCGTCGTCAAAGGAAAGCGCAGCGTGAAGCATGTGCTCCACGGTGGCCGCTCGGTCAGCGCCACCGAGCCCCCGTGCGCAGCCATGATCCGGGCCACGATGGCCAGGCCCAGCCCGGTGCCGCCGGGGCTGCGCGATGCAAAGGGCTCGAACAGGCGGCTGCGAATTTCGTCGGGTACGCCGGGGCCCGCGTCGCAGATGTGCAGCAGCACGGCGTCGGCGGTGGTTTCTGCGTCGATATGCACAGGGCTGTGTGTTGCTGCCGTGTTTGCGCCTCCAGCAACCTCGGTATCCACCTCATCAGACGCCATTGCAATGCGCGCGTTCTCCAGCAAATTGGTCAGCGCTTGGTCCAAGCGGCGCGGGTCAGCCTGCAAGACTAGCGGCTGGGCCAGGCCCGCGCCCAGGGTCACGTCGGGCAACCGCAGGGCCGCGTTGCGCACGTGGGCAGCCAAGTCCAGCTCACGGGGCACCAGCTTCCAGGGCTTGGCAAAGTCCAGCAGGTCGTGCGTCAGGTTGGCAATGCGCGCCACCTGGTCGGCCACCTCGCGCCGCGTCTCGCCGGGCGCCGCGGCCACCGCCATCGAGATGATGTTGAGCGGGTTGCGGATGTCGTGCGCCACGGTGGCGGCCAGCGCGCCCAGCTCGGCCAGCCGCGCCTGCAACTGGCGCTCGCGTTCGCGGGCGGCAAACTGCTGGGCCTGCTCAACCCGCGCCGCAGCCTCGGCCACCACCGTGCCAAACAGTTCGGCCACGTGGCGCGGCCCGGGCGGTGCGGCGTCCCAACCCTGCAGCGTGGTCTGCCAGCCTTGCTCGCCCGGGGTGCACACCAGCTGCGGGGTGCTGCCGGGTGGCGTTGATGGGGCTGATGACGTTGAGGGTGTTGTTGACGCGGACGGATCGCCAATCTGCACTTCCACCTGCGTCCCAATGCGTGCACTCAGCAGCGTGGCGGCCTGCTGCGCCAGGGCCTCGGGCGTCTCCATCGACAGCAGCGCGCTGCGCCACGCACCCAGGTCGGCAATCGACACCTCGCCCCCTGGGTACACCAGCCGCTCGGCCACACGGCGCACCGGGCCGTTGAGCGCCAGCACACTGGCCGCTACCGCCAGCCCACCCAGCCAGCGCGACTCAAACGGCAGCAACGGCGTGAGCGCCAGCACCACCGCCCCCAGCGCCAGCAGCAGCGCCCATACCAGCGCGCGTCGTGCCCAGGCGTTGGCCACAAACACGCCATAACGCAAGATGCCGTAGACCAGAATCAGCGAATACAGCGGCAGGCCCAGCAGCGGAAACGGGTAAATCGGAAAATCCAGCACCGCAATGCCGTAGCCCGCCAGGCACAGCAGCCCCCACAGGCACGACGCGGTGACGGCGGCAATCTGCCGAAACTTCTGCCCGTCACCCGACCGGCGCGCGCGCAGCAAGGCCAGCAGCAGCACCGCCACACCGCCAATGCCCAAAATCACCCAGGCCATGCTGGCCACAGTGCCCACCGGGTCGGCCACCGCAATAAAGCCAATGTCGCGGTGCTCAACCAAGTGCCCCGGCACCAGGATGACGGAGACCACCGAGGCGCCCCCACCCAGCGCATAGGCGGCAGCAACGCCCCAGCGGCCCAGGTCGACACGGCAAAACACCGTGCAGAAATGAAAGAACAGCGCAGAGGTGAACGGCGCTGTGGCCAGCAAGCGCATCGCCACCGGTTCGGTCTCCGGCCCCAGCCAGTTAGGCAGCTCGTTGCCCACCATCCACAGCGAGATCCCGATCAAGAACGCCGCCAACAGGCGGGCCCCCGCCACGCGGTCGGCCCAGGCCAGCAGCAGGGCTGCCAGCACCAGCGTTTCGAGCACCGAGAACCCGAGGACGGCGTGGATCAGCATGTGCAGACGGTGGCGGTGATCATGGCGTGACCTGTTCCAAGCGTTAACGGTGGGGGCTGCGCGCACTGTAAACCAAGTATGCAGCCAGCCAAGCAAATTTCAATGAAATCAACCACTTGCAGCGGCCGCTGAGCCTGGCCCGGGTTTCGCAATAGAGAGTGCAACCGCCACTCTCGCAAAGCCCGCCATGTTTGCCCTTTTCACCCCAGCGCCCCGCCACTGCACCGCCAACCCAGCACACGCAACGCCAGTGTTGGACTTGCCCGCCCTGGCCGGCGCCGCAGCCTGGGCACGCCTGCCCGCCGCCGTGCAACGCCGCTTTGGCACCGCTCACGCCGACGTGAGCTACCACGGCCAGATGGACCTGCGCTGCTCGCTGATCGGCCACGTCTACGCCGCGCTGACCCGGGCCTGGGGCGGCCCGCTGACCCACATCAACACCACCGCCCTGCCCGCCACCGTCAACGTCAGCCACAACGGCCGCGGCGGCGTGGTGTGGGAGCGGCGCTTTCACACCGGCACCGAAACCGAAAACGGCACCAATAACGGCGCAGACCGCACCGTGCGATCCACCAAGGAGCTGGGCACCGACGGCACCCTGCTGGAGCGTACCGACGGCGGCCTGGCCATGTCGCTCGACGTGCTCGAAGAAGACGGCGCACTGGTGTTCCGCAGCCGCCGCTTCTGGTGGGTGCTGGCGGGCCTGCGCATCCCCGTGCCGACCTTGCTGACGCCCGGCACCTGCCGCGTCGCCCACACCGACCTGGGCGCAGGCCAGTTCCGCTTCACGCTGAGCATGGTGCACCCGCTGTGGGGCGAAACCTTCCACCAGTCCGGCGTGTTCACCGATCCCGTGGTCGATTGACCCACCACACCCGTCGGCATCGATTCATCTTCACACTCACACACACCATGACCGCCATGAACACCATCTTCCTGCTGCTCTCCATCCAGGCCGCCTTGGGCGCGTTTGACAACCTGTGGCACCACGAGCTGCAGGCCCGGCTGCCCCAGCGCACTTCCGCGCGGTACGAACTCTCGCTGCACGCCGCGCGCGAGGCCATCTACGGCGTCGTCTTTGTCGGCCTGGCCTGGTTTGAATGGCGCGGCGCCTTTGCCGCCGTGCTCGCGGCCCTGCTGCTCGTCGAAGTGGGCATCACCCTGGCCGACTTTCTGGAAGAAGACCGCACCCGGCGCCTGCCGCCGTTCGAGCGTGTGCTGCACACCGTGCTGACCATCAGCTACGGCCTCTTCCTTGGCCTGATCGGCCCCGTGCTGTGGACCTGGGCGCAGCAACCCACCGCCATGGTGCTGGCCCCGCACGGCTGGGTGTCGTGGCTGTTCACGGCCTATGCCGTCGGCGTGTGGGCCTGGAGCGTGCGCAACACGCTGGCCGCCATCAAGCTCTACCGCACGGCGCCGCCTGCACAGCCCAGCACCACCCTGCATGCCCGTGGCCTCCAACCCCAGCCAGCCACCCTGGTCACCGGCGCCACCGGATTCGTGGGCAGCGCCCTGGTGGCCGACCTGGTGCGCGACGGCCAGCGGGTGATCGTGTTGACCCGCGACGCCCTGCAAGCCCGCGCCAGCTTTGGCCCCAGCGTGTGGGTGGTGGACACGCTGGACGCTATCCCGTCTGAAACGTCCATCGACGCAGTGGTCAACCTGGCGGGCGCCCGCGTGCTGGGCATGCCGTGGACCCAGGCGCGCAGACGCCAACTGCTGGCCAGCCGCGTCGACACCACCGTGGCCGTCGTCAGCCTGATGCGGCGCCTGCACAAGGCCCCGCGCGTGCTGGTCAGCGCATCGGCCGTGGGCTTCTACGGCGCATCGCCCAACGCGTCGATGGAGCCCTTGGACGAAACCACCCCACCCCGCCCGGGCGAGTTTCAGTCTGACCTTTGCGCGGCCATCGAACACGAGGCGCGCCGTGCCGAAGCCCTGGGTGTGCGGGTGGTGCGCATGCGGTTTGGCGTGGTGCTGGGGCACGGCGGTGGCGCGTACCCGATGCAGGCACTGGCCGCCCGCCTGGGTTTGGGGGCCGTGCTGGGGCATGGTCGCCAACCTGCGCCGTGGATTCATCTGGCCGATGCGGTGGGGCTGGTGCGGTTTGCGATGGCGCACCAATATCTGCAAGGCCCCGTCAATGCTGTGGCGCCTGAGGCGGTGACGCAGGCCACATTTGTGCGAGCTCTGGCTGCATCGTTTGGGCGACGCGCCTGGCTGCGTATGCCGGGACTGCCTTTGCGGTCCGTGCTGGGGGAAATGTCGACTCTGTTGCTGGACGGGCAGAACGCGGTGCCGCGTGCCGCGCTGGCTCAGGGATACCGGTTTGTGCACCCGTTGCTCAGTAGAGCCCTAGCTCACCTTGCAAAGGGTAAAAAGGCCTGACGCAGATTTGTAACCCCGAAAATATTAGTCAACGCGATTGGACGTCTACGCCCCAGGCGAACCGCTAGGCGAACAGCTTTCCCACCCAATTCTTGATGCTGGCGCCCAGGCCGACGCGCTCGCGGGCCGACTCGTACATGTCGGGGCTCAACGCCTTCAGGCGTTGCAGCAACTGCTTGGCAGTGCCCCGGTCTTGCGGCGTGCCCCGCCCGAACCACAGGCAACAAATCCAGTCGCGCATGGCATAGACGTTTTCTCCATCGGCCGCGATCTCCAGGTGGTAGGCAGCACTTTCAAGGTCTTGCGCTATGCCGTCGCCGGTGAGCAGCGCCTTGCCCAGGCGCTCATGGGATGACAGATTACCCATCGAAGCCGCAGTTGCCCAGTACTGGATGGCCAAAGCCTTGTTCAACGTCTGCCCGTCTTCGCCGTCGAAGTGCGCGATGCCCAGGTTGAACATGGCACCGCTATTACCCCATCGCGCGGCTTCGCGCCACCAGTCGTACGCGCGCGACTTGGCGGCATCGTCGCCGCGCTGAAAGAACTCGATGGCGCCCATCACGAACATGGTTCTGGGCGAAAACTGCTGCATGCCGTAGGTGGCCACCCGCCCAAGCTGCTCCTCGATCGCGGGGCGCTGGTCGGCGGCTGCAGCCTTAAGCTGGTTGCTCAGCCAATGGGCCACCGAGCTTGCCGCGCTGCCGCTGCCCCACAGCATGGCCTCTTCAAAGTACGCGATGGCAACGTCCTGTTGACCCAGCGCTTCGTAGTGGTCGCCCAGCCGGTCAAACCGGTCTGCCTCTGGCGCCAAGCGCACGGCGCGCAGCAGGTGATCAACTGCCAGCTGCATCTGGTCTTTGTAGTGGTGTTGCCTGGCCAGCTGGGAGTGCGCGTCGTCAAAGTCAGGCGCTTCGTGCAGGATGCCGTTGAGCAAGGCGATGGCGCGGTCCGAATCACCGTTGCAGGCCTCGATGTCCGCCAGTTCGGATCGGTGGGTGGCGTGCACGCGTTTGCGCTCCTCGTCGGGCCACGAGGCACTCCACTGCTGCGCGGAGCGGAACAACGCGTCGACCTCTGCCAGCGACCCGCCCCACTTGGGGTTCAGCGCCCACATCACGCGGCCATACAGCACCGGGCTGTGCGGCAAGTGAGGTTGAGCCAGCGCGATGTAGTCGTGCTCAGGGTCGTCGCTGCCCGCACGCGCCATCGTGATCCCCACCGCAATAGCCAGCGTGGGCCGCGCGGACGCCGCCAGGGCGCGGTGCAGGTATGGAAACGCCGCATCGAAATGCTCCTGCATCACCGCAAACTGCTTTTCGCTGGTCTTGTCGACCGTACAAGTACCGCGCGCTTGCCAGGCCACGGCGCAGTGCAATTGCGCCGCGAACAGCAGTGCCGCAAAGCTGTGAGGGTACGCCTGCACCCACGCCTGGGCGGGCTCGATCAGATCGGCCCGCTGCAAGCCCATGTGGGACCACGCGCGCGACAACCCCAGGTCAGACAACGCACCCGACTCGAAGGCGGCCCAGGTGGGCGCCAGCAGGGCTTCGAGCGCGTCGAACTGCCGCGTCTTGAGCAGGTCCATCACCTTCAAGGCAAATTGCCGTTGCGGGTGGTTGAGAACGGCAGGGTCGAGAAGGTGTTGGTGCTGGGACAAAGCAGTCATCATCGGTAAGTGTCTGGGTGCGATCGGTGCCGCGCTGAAGTGGCGGCCACCAACCAATTTAAGAAGTGGTGGGCGCGGTGCTTAGCTTGGCCTTGCAGCCGGTGGGCAGCAGCGCCCGCTCGATGTCAGGGCTGCCGCAGGTCCATTTTTTGATGGACTTCTTGCTGAAGTTGTACTCCGGCGCCAGCACGATGTGTTTGCCCGCGACCGGCCCGCTCTTGATCTGCAACGTGACGGGCCCGCGGGGCTCTGTGGTGATGCTGGTGAACACTGCACCCATCTCTGCCTCCAGAGCTGCCAACGCAGGGTCGCTCCAGTCGAGCTCCAGGCTTTGGCCTTGTTCGAATCGCTGGCTGAGCAGGTGCGTGAGCTTTTTGGTGGCGGCCTTGGCGTCTGACACGGCGGACATGGTGGGGTCCTGGGACTCCTTGTACAAAGACCACACCGCCGGAACGAAGAGCCACAGCAATGCACCCGCAATGCACCACGCCAGCAGGTTCTTGAACACATCGAACGCCCTGGACGCCCGCGTGACTTGCTGCCTGGCGTTCTTTACATCGGCTCGCACCGGGGCCTGCGGAGCTGCACCGGCCTGCACGCCCTGGGCCTGCGCGATCAACGCTTCATGAAACAGCTCCGGCGCAGCGCGGGCCGCGCGGGCACTGGCAGGCAAGCGCTCGATGACCGTGGTGCCCCCCCACACATCGTGAAGGTGCCGTCCGCCGGTCAGCCACGGCTCGATCAGCTTCCACACGATGGGCAACGCGATGTGCAACACGTACTTGATGAAGTGCCGCCACATGCTGGTGATGAGCGACGGCTTTTCACCATGTGTCGTCACCACCTGAATCTTCAGGCACCGTTTGCCCAGCGACCCAGGTCCGGCGTCGAGCAACGCGGGCAGAAAAAATAGCACCACGGCACCCAGCAGCTTGAGCCAGATGGACCAGGACATATCCCACACCACCACCAGCCACACCGCGGCAGAGACGAGCATCTGCACGCCATCGATCACCGTGGCCAGGGTGCGGCTCAGGTCGGTGGCGAGATAAACGGCGGCCGGGGTGGCCGCTGCGGCGGGTGCAGGCTGCTGCGCGAAGGCTGAAGTGAAGTCAGGCTCGCCGCCGCTGGCGAGCGGGGCGCGGCACATCACGCACTGTGTGGCTTCGCCAGGGTTGTGCCACTGGCATGTTGAACATTTCATGTGAATGGAAAGGCGGGGGCGCGCAGGGAGATAAGTGCCAATACTTCTAGGCTCTGGGGCGGGCCACCATATCGTTTCTAGGCCGAACGCAAGATTTTCTCATCATGCCGCCGTGGGAAATGGGTGTGAGGATGGCCCGCGCCAGCTTTGGCCCCAGCGTGTGGGTGGTGGACACCCTGGACGCTATCCCGTCTGAAACGACCATCGACGCCGTGGTCAACCTGGCAGGCGCCCGCGTGCTGGGCATGCCGTGGACAGCGGCGCGCAGACGCCAACTGCTCGCCAGCCGGGTGGACACCACCGTGGCCGTCGTCAGCCTGATGCGGCGCCTGCACAAGGCACCGCGCGTGCTGGTCAGCGCATCGGCCGTCGGCTTCTACCGCGCATCGCCCAACGCGTCGATGGAGCCGCTGGACGAAACCGCCCCACCCCGCCCGGGCGAGTTCCAGTCCGACCTGTGCGCCGCCATCGAACACGAGGCCCGCCGCGCCGAAGCCCTGGGCGTGCGGGTGGTGCGCATGCGGTTTGGTGTGGTGCTGGGGCACGGCGGCGGCGCGTATCCGATGCAGGCACTGGCCGCCCGCCTGGGCTTGGGGGCCGTGCTGGGGCATGGTCGCCAACCTGCGCCTTGGGTTCATCTGGCCGATGCGGTGGGGCTGGTGCGGTTTGCCATGGCGCACCCACATCTGCAAGGCCCCGTCAATGTAGTGGCGCCTGAGGCGGTGACGCAGGCCACGTTTGTGCGGGCGCTGGCTGCATCGTTTGGGCGACGGGCCTGGCTGCGTATGCCGGGGTTGCCGATGCGGGTCGTGCTGGGAGAAATGTCTACCCTGCTGCTGGATGGGCAGAACGCTGTGCCGACTGCAGCGCTAGGCCATGGCTACCCATTTGTGCACTCTCAACTCGGCGGCGCACTTGCCGTCCTTGCGCGGGCCAAAGTGACACGATCTGCCCCAGCGCTGCAAAATATTGGTCAAAACAGGCTCTAGCGCTTATTGGAAAAGCGCCAAAAGCTATCAAAAGTGAAGCATCTCGTGAAGCCCCGCCAAGTACCGTCACCGCTGCAGCAACCGGCGCGGGCCCGGTCCCACCTTGCTCACAAACAGGTTTGCCACTCTGGGCGTGCCTGGCTTGGCGTTGACCGCATCTCGCGCGGCCTTTATCGCCTGCAGCAAGCTCTTGTCCTCATCGCTACCCGGGCCCTGCTGCACCTCGTCCTGTGATCAGCACCACCCACTTGTCGACGGCGACAATGTGGAGCCCCCATCACACGGGGCTATGTGAAAAGACCAACGCTAGACAGGAAGCCCTCAATGAGCAAGGCAGGCATTCAATCCAATCGTGGAGATGGCTATCAGACGCTGGTTGCCTTTGAATGGGCACTCACCGTTCTCGATGATCCAACCTTTGAATGGCTTGAGGTCGATGCCGCGACGCTAAAGGTTGATGACGTAGTCATCGGCAAAACAGACGGTTCAAAAATTTGCTGCCAATGCAAAAAGAACCAACCAGAGCATCAGGCGTGGTCAGTGGCGGATCTGGCTGGCGAACTTCAAAAAGCCAGCCTCATGCTTGCCAGTGACCCGAAGACCTCTGTACGTTTCTATTCCCGAAGTCCCTTCGGGGAATTGGCAGCCTTGCGGGAGTACGGCACCACCTATCCCGACGAGGCCAGCTACAAAGCAAACTTGGGTCAAGCAACGGGGACGACAGATGCAAAACTGAAAACCCAGCTTGCGCATCACACGCCGACACTTTCCACCTACGACTTCCTTCGTCGCACCACATTTGAATCCAGTCCAGAGCTGGATCGCATGGAAGCACTGCTCCTAGAGCGCCTGCGTCGGTTGGCAAGCAACCCAGATGCTGCATTCAATGCCCTTTGGACGCGCGTTAACCAGCTCGGCTTTCGCGCTGACGGTCAGAACGGACAAAACGCCGCGGTACAACACCGCCTGACCAAAGCCGACCTTCAGTCCATGCTTCATGCAGCAGGCTCCATGCTGGCATTGCCCATGGATGTGGCCGAAGTTCGCTTTGCGTTTGGAAGCACATCCTCCATCGGCAGAAAGTGGCGCCGAGATATTGCTGGCGAAACCGTTTCGACACCCTTAGTAGCTGAAATCCTGGCTGCGATTGACTCAAAGCCCTCGTCCATTTTGCTGACCGGCCAGCCAGGCGCTGGCAAAACATGCGTGATGCTGGCCTTGCAGGAAGCGCTTGAGCAGCAAACCCAGTCCCGTTCAGATCGTTTTCCCATCTTTATCCAATCCCGCGAATTTGCGGACCTGGACACTGCGCAAGATCGCCAGGCGCAAGGGCTGCCACAAGACTGGGTGGAGCGCACGGCACGCATTGCTGAAGGAACCCATGTAGTGGTGGTCATTGATTCGCTCGATGTTCTTTCCATCGCCCGCGAACACAAGGTGCTGGACTACTTTCTTGCTCAGATGGATCGCCTGCTGAGGCTGCCCAATGTCACGGTCATAACCGCTTGCCGCGACTTTGACCGCCAATATGACAGACGGATTGCACAACGGAGATGGAGCAACGAATTCAAATGCCAACCGTTGAACTGGGATACGGATATTGCCCCTCTGCTCGCCAGACAGGGCATCGACACTTCCAGCTTGGATGAGGCCACCCGGCAGCTGATTCAGAACCCACGTGAACTGGCCTTGTATGTGGAGCTGGCAGGCCAAGGCGGTAGCTTCAACGTGGTGACCAGCCAAGCATTGGCTCAAAGGTACCTAGACACCATTGTTCAAGCCAACGATGAGCTGGGTGATGCCGCCATGCAAGCTATCGAGGCCATCGCAACAGAAATGCTGAGGCATCGCAGCCTATCAGTACCGCCTCAGCGGTTGGCAGCTTCTGATTTGGTCCGCAGGTCTCTACTGAGTCACAACGTCTTGCAGTTAACCCAAGATGGGAAACTGACCTTTGGGCACCAAACTTTGCTGGATGTGCTGGTCATAAGTGATGCCCTACGTCACGGCAAGACATTGAATGCTTTCATTCAAGACTTGCCGCCGGTGCCTTTCGTGCGCCCCAGCATCCGCAGTTTTGTGGCCCAACTGGCCGCTGGTGATAGAAAAAAATTTCGCAGCCAATTGCGTACGGCACTCACCCAGAAACATGCATTTCACATCCGTCGCTTAGTAGCGGAATGCTTGGCTGAGCAAATACCTTACGACGATGACTGGCCGCTTATTCGCGATTTGCGAGCCTTACATCCCGAAGTCTTTCAGGTTATCTATACCCAAGCTGTCCGATTGGAATGGCATCACTTCTGGATGAAGCATCTGGTGCCCGACTTGAAATGTCAGCGGGACAGTGAAGCAATAACAAGGCATGTTCACCGCGTCTCGGCTTGGAAAAATGATGATGTGGTAGGAGTAGTGGGCTTCTGGACAGAAGCGCTAGCGACGGATTGGGTGGACCGCGCGCACTTAGCTGAACAATTGACCTTTGCCATCGGAAGCATGGATCAAATGCATGCAGGTCAGATGTCTTCATTGTTGAAATCCTTGCTGAGCCTGCCCAGGGGAAAACGCAGTTTTCTCGGCAAGGCTTTAGCCCGTTGTATTACCGCAGGAGGGCTGGATGACGAGGTACTGTGGAATTACATCGCTGGGGAGGTCAGCAACGATGATTTGGTGGGATTCCAATGGAACAAGAACCTACATTGCGAGCCGCATGAATTTGGCAATTCGAACGACCGTTTTTTGAGTCGTCGCATGCAAGCATCCACACTTTTGCTGTCCTTAGCGGTAGATTCATTGGAACAGTGGGGCCAAATCCGTTCATCGCAATACGGTAGAGATCGGAGCTATTGGAGCGGCTTCCTGCGCGACACTTCTTATGAGGACGCCCACAGCCAGACTGACCACCGGCATGTTGACAGTGGGCGAATTTTGGTCGACGCAATCGAAACCGCCATCGTTCAACACGCCGCCAACAATTCCGAGTGGTGGCAACAAAACCGGCTTAGTCTGTGTTTCAACGCGGAGGGGGCATTGAGGTACTTCGCCGTCTTGGCTTGTACAGCAGCGCCGAACACTAATCGGGATGTGATTGGCCTCATGTTGTGCGATGCAGAACTGCTTGAATCAAGTTTGCTTTTCGAGCTGGGAACACTGATACAGACGACTTTCATTGAGTTGGATTCAGGCGTCCAAGATGCAATCCAGGCGTGCATATTGGGAATCCATCCCGAAGATGCCAGCGAGACTGGCCATCTTGCTTGGAGACTGCGCCAACAAGCTCAGTTAATTCTGCCCATCCCGTGCCATTTGCGTAATCCAGCGACTCAAGCTGTCATTGATGAAGTCGAACGTTTCACTTGGCCTCTGGTAAGGCAGGCAAGCATTGGCTCTCGTGGGGGAATAGTTTCATCGCCCTTTTCTTTTGAAATTTTCCTGAATTGCAGCGACTCGGCGATTTTGAAGTTAATAAGCCACTACGACGGTTACCTGAGAAACACTTTCAGTGATTTTTTGATTGGAGGTGAAGAGGAAGTGGGCGGCCAATTGCAAGAGGCCGCATCCCGCCACCCGCACCGATTCATCGCTTTTTTGCTGCACTATTGGGAAAGTATTCCGAATAGATTTCGCAATAACCTCATGCGCGGAACAGCAACCTATCTCGACGTCTGTCACGGCAATCTGCGGCCCAATGGCAACTGGGCCCCCGTCGAGGAAACCAATGCAGCGACTCTGCTTCAGAGCATGCTGAATGCCCTGGAAAAATACCCGGAATACTGGCATCACAGCCGCGAGGCAGCCAAGGCGCTGGAAGCCTGCTCGCATGTGATACAAGACAGCCAGACGGCAGAACGGCTGGTGCATCTGGCCAATGATTTTCTAACCTTGGCTGAAGAAGATCCCTTACGAGGCGATTCTGTAAAACTGTTAGACCTTGGCATCAACATGGCAAGGGGCCAAGCTGCCGATGCTCTGATGATTGCTGGCACAAGGCTTCAAGAAAATGGCACCCCATGGTCAGAAATATTGGCACCTGCTCTGCGATGTTTTGCGAACGATGCTCATCCTGCTGTCCGCGCAGTAATGCTGCGACGCTTGCCCTACTTGCAGAGCCTTGCTCCTGAGTTGGGCTGGCAATTATTTGACATTGCCATACAAAAACCGGCCCCAGGTCTTTGGACTATAGCTGAGCCTTGCATGTACCACGCGTATCACCAGAAATTTGAGACAGTCAAACCGTGGCTTTCAAAGCTGGCGGCCCTTGGCATCGGGAAAGATTTGGAAACATGGGGCCGTATTTCTGCACTCGCGGCACTGAGCAACAAGCTTGATTTCAATTCGATGCTTGATGAGTTGAACGTCGCGAATATGCCTGAAGCTTGGCAAGGCGCGGCAACTGTTTGGAGCCACTCAGAAAACTACCAAAATCATTCAAATCAATGTCGAGAGGCCCTTGAAGTAGGCATGGCCTCAGAAAATCGAAATGCAGCCGTCGTTGCGCGCAAAATGCGAGGCCTTTTTAGGGAAACGAAACCTTTGGCAGTTGTGCCCCTCGCCCTACTCAAACGATGTTTCGAGCTTTTGGAGTCCGACACTGAATCTAATGGGCGCGAGTTTTACGATTTTGATGCTTGGCTAAATGCTATGTCCCAGCGTGACCCAGCAGAGGCCCTCACCGCAAGCGAAATTTTTCTGGCGTTTGTGCAACGCACCAAGCCCTACCTTTACGACAGCGAAAACAACCTTACCCAACTGCTGACCCATCTTTTCGCCCATGCCGAAGAATTGGAGGAGTCGGATGGGGGGGCCATGATTCAGCGCGTAGTAGCAATCCAAGACAAATTGCTTGCCATCAACGTGAATGGCGTCAGTGAATGGCTGAAGGCGGCGGAAAGACAGTGACTACCTGTCACAGTTGTATTGGCCGCTCGCAGCCGAAGCAGTCAACTGGCTTGCAATTTCGACGGAACGTTCAAGGCCGCAAGTTCAAGTGCCAAAGAGAACCGCACGCCTTCGCACACCAGTCCGGCACCCAGAGAGCCCACTGGCCTCCCCTACGGCAAATTTTCCCGAAATATCACCTGACTCCGCGTCGTCTCCACCCCACTCGTCGGCTCCCGCCCATCCCGCAAGTTGGCAAAAATCCGCACGCAGTTCATCACCGCCCCCTGCGGGTTCTGCGTGATCACCGCATCCATCGTCCCGTCGATCAGCAGCGCCCGCGTATCCGGAGTGAGCCCGTGTCCGATGAACACGATCTTGCGGTCTGCGCCCGCCTCTTTCAGCGCCCGGCCAATGCCTTCGGCCCCGCCGCCGATGTTGTAGATGCCTGCCAGGTCGTCGTGCTGCTCCAGCAGCGCGCGGGCCTGGCGGTAGTTGCGTTCGGCGTCGTCCTGGCCTTCGCGCACGCCCACCACCTGCACCAGGGGGAACTGTTCTTCAAACAGGTGCAAAAAGCCCGCCTCGCGCTCCTCATGGGCGCGGTAGCGCAGTGACCCAACAATCATCGCCACGTGCGCCTTGCGGCTGTGGGCCAGGGGGCCCATGAAGCGGGCGATGAGGTAGGCGGCGGTGCGGCCTGCGGCGCGGTTGTCGAGGCCCACATAGGCCACGCGGCGCGAGTTGGACAAGTCCGAGATCAGCGTGACGGTGGGCACGCCCTGCTCTGCCAGCTGGGCCACGGCCTCGCGCACCACGGGGTGCTCCAGCGCCATGAAGGCGATGCCGTCACAGCGTTTGCCATAGTGCAGCAGCGCTTTGGCCAGTGCGTCGGGGTTGAAGCTCTCGATGTACGCCGCCTGGCAGCGCACGTTAAACGGCGCCCAGTGGTCCTGCGCGTAGCCGATCACGTCGCCCAGCATTTGCAGAAATCTGTTGCTGCCTTCGGGGATCAGCACCATCAAGCGCAGGGGCTGCGGCTGCAGCGCTGCATGCAGCTCGGCCTGCGGCAGGTAGCCCAGGGTGGCGGCGGCCTGCAGCACCCGCTGCGCGGTGGCGTTGCGCACGCCCGAGCGCTGGTTCAGCACCCTGTCGACCGTGGCGGTGGAGACGCCGGACAGCTGGGCGATGTCGGGGATGCGCGGGCTGCGTGGGCTGCTGGGGTGGGGCGGAGTTTGGGCCATGTGCAATTCAATCAAAAACCATCATCCAGCTTGCTGGTATTTGATGGATTCTGCGGATACTATCACTCCGCGTTCGGTGCTGAAAGGCATCAGAAACCATCAGTACAAACCCTAGGTTGTGACGGCTGGCACTATTGCCAGGCCGATCACGCAGGAGACAAAGACATGCCTGGTATTTCCGCTCACGCTCGCCTGCGCCCACAAGGCAAGCCGCCAGTTTTTGGCCGCCGCGCCAGCACTCGCTGATTGACGCGCACCGCTGCCCCGCTCATGACGTACGAGTTCGACTTTGCCAGCGTGCTGGCCAACTGGCCCCAGTTTCTGGAAGGGGCCTGGATGACCATCCTGTTGTCCTTCCCGGCCACGGTGATCGGGTTTGTGGGCGGCACGCTGCTGGCCATTGGCCGGCGCAGCGACCAGCGCTGGCTGGTGCGGGCCTGCGGTGCGTATGTGGAGGTGCTGCGGAACACGCCGCTGCTGGTGCAGGTGTTTCTGGTGTTCTTTGGCCTGGCCAGCCTGGGCTTCAAGGTGTCGGCGTTTGCTGCGGCGCTGCTGACGCTGGTGATCAACGTGGCGGCCTACACCTGCGAAATCATGCGGGCGGGCATGGATTCGATCCACAAGGGCCAGATCGAGGCGGCCGAGTGTCTGGGCCTGACGCGCCGGCAGGTGTATTGGCATGTGGTGCTGCGCCCGGCTATGGAGAAGGTGTACCCCGCGCTCACCAGCCAGTTCGTGCTGTTGATGCTGGCGTCGTCCATCACCTCGCAGATCTCGGTGGAGGAACTCACCGCCGTGGCGGCGCGGGTGCAGTCTGAAACCTTCCGCCCGTTTGAGGCCTACATCCTGGTGGCGGTGGCGTACCTGGCGCTGTCGCTGTTGATGCGGCTGGGGCTGTGGGTGTTTGGGCAGATCGTGTTTACGCGCCAACGCAAATTGGGGAACGCCAAATGATTGACGGTGGACTGAACTCGTACCACCTGCAGTACCTGCTGTTTGGCGCGCTGTGGACCATCGGCCTGTCGCTGATTGCGTTTGTGGGCGGTGGCCTGGCCGGGGGCGTGATTGCGCTGTGCCGCGTCAGCCCGATCAAGGCGGTGCGCTGGGCGACGATTGCGTGGATTCAGATCATTCAGGGCACGCCGCTGCTGGTGGTGCTGTTCCTGTGCTACTTCGGCCTGTCCATCGCAGGGCTGGAGCTGCCCGCCATCGTGGCGGCCAGCATCGCGATGATTGTTTACGTCAGCGCGTACCTGGGTGAGATCTGGCGCGGGTGCATCGAGTCGGTGCCGCGCACGCAGTGGGAGGCGGCCGAGTGCCTGGCCCTGTCGCGCACCCAGCGCATGCGGCTGGTGGTTCTGCCGCAAGCGGTGCGCATTGCCACGCCGCCCACGGTGGGTTTCATGGTGCAGATCGTGAAGAACACTTCGCTGGCGTCCATCGTGGGGTTCATCGAGCTGGTGCGTGCCGGGCAGCTCATCAACAACTCGATCTTTCAGCCCTTCACCGTGTACCTGCTGATCGCCATCGTCTACTTTGCGATGTGCTACCCGCTGTCGGTGTGGAGCCGCAAGCTGGAGCAGCGCCAGCAGTTTGGAAACCGTGGCCCAGCCACTGTGCCTGTGACCACCGCATGAAACGAGAAGACACCATGAACCTCGCCCAAGACGCTGCCGTGCACCCTTTTGCGCAAGCGGCTCTGTCTGCACAACAACTACGACAACAACAACAGCCCGTGGTCGAACTGAAAGACGTGCACAAGAGCTTTGGCAGCAACCAGGTGCTCAAGGGCGTGTCGTTTGCGATTCCCCGGGGCCAGGTGGTGGCCATCATCGGGAAGAGCGGCTCGGGCAAGAGCACGGCGCTGCGCTGCATCGACCGGCTGGAGATCATCAACAGCGGCACCATCAATGTCTGCGGCCACGCGGTGCATGACCCGGCCATCGACCTGCGCCAGCTGCGCCAGGACGTGGGCATTGTTTTCCAGAGCTACAACCTCTTCCCGCACTTGACGGTGGAGCAGAACATCACCCTGGCCCCCAAGGCCGTGAAGAACCTGCCCACGGCCAAGGCGCGCGAGATTGCCGCACGCACGCTGCAGCAGGTGGGCCTGGCGGACAAGGCGCAGGCCTACCCCGAGCAACTGTCGGGCGGGCAGCAGCAGCGCGTGGCGATTGCCCGGTCGCTGGCGATGGAGCCGCAGGTGATGCTGTTTGACGAGGTGACCTCTGCCCTGGACCCGCAGCTCACCGGCGAGGTGCTGCGCGTGATCGAAGCCCTGGCCCAGGGCGGCATGACCATGGTGCTGGTCACCCACGAGATGGAGTTTGCCACCCGGGTGGCCGACACCATCATCTACATGCACGAGGGCAAAGTGTGGGAGACGGGCCCGGGCGCGATGCTCAAGCACCCGCAGACCGCCGAGCTGCGCGACTTTCTGTCGCACGGGCTGTGATGACGGTGCGCCGCATTGAGAGACGACATGAACCCACTAGAACCGTTCACGCTGAGCCTGTCGAAGCGCCGCGCGAGGCTTCGACAAGCTCAGCCCGAACGGATGTTGAGATTTCAAAGGGCCGGATAGCGAAAGCCCTGCCCTCTTCGATTCCTTACCAAAAAACCACCAGGAGACAACCACCATGACCGCTTCCCTCATCTTCCGCCGCACCCTGCTGGCCTTCAGCGCCGCCGCCCTGTGCGTGCCCGCCATGGCCGAGCTGGCCGACATCAAGTCCGCCGGCAAGCTGCGCGTGGGCATCGACTTTGGCGCGCCGTTCTACGGCTACGTGGACGAAAAAATGAAGCCCGTGGGCTCGGACGTGGAAGCCGCCGAGCTGCTGGCCAAGGACCTGGGCCTGACGCTGGAGATCGTGAACACGACCAACTCCTCACGCATCCCCAACCTGCTGTCCAACAAGGTGGACCTGATCATCTCGTCGCTGTCGATCACGCCCGAGCGCCAGAAGGCGGTGGACTTCTCCATCCCGTACGGCGCCATCCAGGCCGCGGTGGGCGCGCCCAAGGGCCTGAAGCTCACCAGCATTGAAGACCTGGCCGGCAAGACCGTGGCCGTGACGCGCGGTGGCCCGCAGGACAAGATCCTGACCGAGCGCGCACCGCAGGCCAAGGTGGTGCGGTTCGACGACGAATCCGCATCCATCACCGCGGCCGCCACCGGCCAGGCCGACATCGTGGCCATCACCCCGCCAATCATCGCGGCCATCGCCAAGAAGAACCCGTCGCGCGACTTCGAGACCAAATTCATCCTGCAGTCGTACCAGCTGGGCGTGGCCATGCGCAAGGGCCAACCCGAGCTGATGGCCGCCGTCAACGGCTGGATCAAGACCAACCTGGCCAACGGCAAGTTGAACGACATCCACGTGAAGTACGCAGGCGTGCCGATCCCCAAAGAAATCGTCGACGGCGCGAAGTAAGCCAACAAGCAAGCCAAGCCTGCAACTTGGGCGGCGCCTGATGGGCCCGCCCGGCTGCGCCCTACCCTGACGCATCACCACCAAAGGAAATTTTATGAGCCGTCATTTCGGCGCCATCCGCCAACTTGGCTATGTGGTCCACGACATCGAAGCCGCCATGGACTACTGGAGCAAGACCCTGGGCGTGGGCCCCTGGTTCTACAACCCCAAGGTTCCGATCAAGAACTACGTTTACAAGGGCGAATCGTACGAGCCGCACAACTCGGTGGCTCTGGCCAACTCGGGCTATGTGCAGGTCGAGCTGATCCAGACTCGCAACGACGTGCCGTCGATGTACCGCGACTTTCTGCAAGCCGGGCGCACCGGGCTGCAGCACGTGGCGTACTGGACGAGCGACTACGACTCCGACCTGGCGCGGCTGACGGCCCAGGGATTCAAGACGGTGATGAGTGGCGAGGTGGGCGAAAAAGGCCGCTTTGTCTACTTCGACACCGAGTACCACCCCGGCACGGTGATCGAGCTGTCGGAAGTGGCCGGCCCCAAGGGGCGGATGTTCGACCTGATCCGTGCGGAGTCGGAAACGTGGGACGGTACGACGGACCCGGTGCGGCCCTTCCCAGACCTGTCCAAGATCTGAAGATGGCCTGAAGAAGGTCTGAGTTTCAAGTCAAATTGGCCGCTAGCGCTTGTCCTATAAGCGCTAGTAGCTATCAAAACAGTAGTAGCACCTTAACCATGTCCCCAGACCGCTTTGAAGCCACCTACCTGATAGAGACCCCGCTGGACCCGGCCCACGTTGCCGAAGTGCTGGCGGGCGAACAATCGTGTGGCACCTTCACCCGGGTTGAGGGCGAGACCGACGCGCTGCGCGAACGCGCCCGTGCCACGGTCGAGTCGGTCGAGCTGCTGGACGTGGCCCCCGCGCCATCCCTGCCCAACGGGTGGATGCAGCGGCGCGGCATGTTCGACACGCCGCAGACCTGGCAGCGTGCCCGGTTGCGCGTGAGCTTCCCGTGCGACAACATCGGCCCCAACCTGCCGACGCTGGCGGCCACCGTGTCGGGCAATTTGTACGACCTGGGCGAGGTCACCGGCCTGCGCCTGGAGTCGATGAAACTGCCCAACGCCTACCGCACGCAGTTCGACATGCCCCGCCACGGCATCAGCGGCACGCGCGCACTGACGGGTGTGCAGGGCCGCCCGCTGATCGGCACCATCATCAAACCCAACGTGGGCTTGTCGGCCGAAGAAACCGGTGACCTGGCCGGCCGCCTGTGTGCAGCGGGGGTGGACTTCATCAAGGACGACGAGGTCTGCGCCAACCCGGTTCACGCGCCGCTGGCCGACCGCGTCAAGGCCGTGATGCGCCGTGTGCGCGCCTACCAGGACAAGACCGGCAAGCTGGTGATGGTGGCCTTCAACATCACCGACGAGACCGACGCCATGCGCCGCCACGCCGACCTGATTGCCGCCGAAGGTGGCAGCTGCATCATGGTCAGCCTGAACTGGTGCGGATATTCGGCCGTGCAAACCCTGCGCCGCCACAGTCCGCTGGCACTGCATGGCCACCGCAACGGCTACGGCGCGCTGTCGCGCCACCCGCTGCTGGGCTTCTCGTTCAACGCCTGGCAGACGCTGTGGCGCCTGGCGGGTGTGGACCACATGCATGTGCACGGTCTGCAAGGCAAGTTCTCGCAGACCGACGAGGAAGTGATCGATTCCGCCCACGATACGTTGGCGCCGCTGTGCGAAGGGCTGGACGACCGCGTGATGCCCGCTTTCTCCAATGGCCAGTGGGCCGGCACCGTGCCCGCCACCTGGGACAGCATCCGGTCCAACGACCTGCTGTTCATGTCCGGCGGCGGCATCCTGGCCCACCCCGACGGCCCCGCCGCGGGGGTAGCCAGCCTGCAGCAGGCGTGGGATGCGGTGCAGAACGGCGAGACCCTGGCGCAGCGCGCCACCCACGCATCCGAGCTGCGCCGTGCGATCGAATTCTTCGGCAAGAAATAAGCGATGACGACGAGTGCCCCCCTGTACGGCTGGTACGGCGACGATTTCACCGGCGCCACCGACACCCTGGCCGTGCTGGCCCAGGCCGGTTTGCGCTCTATGTTGTTCATGGGCGTGCCCAGCGCAGAGGCTCTGGCCGCTGCCGGGCCGCTGGACGCGGTGGGCATCGCTGGCGCCGCGCGCGCCATGGAGCCAGACGCCATGCGGATCGAAATGTCCGCCGTGGGCATGTTCTTTCAGCAGGTCGCGCCGCCGGTGCTGCACTACAAGGTGTGCTCCACCTTCGACAGCGCTCCGCATGTCGGCAACATCGCTTGCGGCATTCAGACCCTGCACCCGTTTGTGAACAACCGGTGGGTGCCCATCGTGGGCGGGCAGCCCAGCCTGGGGCGCTACTGCGCGTTCAGCAACCTGTTCGCTGCCGCAGGCACCGGCGGCGCCGTGCACCGCATCGACCGCCACCCCACCATGCGCCAGCACCCGGTCACGCCGATGGGTGAGGCTGACCTGCGGCTCCATCTGGCGCGCCAAGGGCTGGAGGGCATCACCGCCCTGCACTACCCGCTGTACGACACCAACGCCGACGCCAGTACCAATGCATTGGACGCTGCACTTCAGGATCTGCTGGACAACGATGACGCACCTCGCACCATGGCGCCCACTTTGCTGGACTTGACCACGCCGGAGCAGCTCGCCACCGTGGGCCGTCTGCTGTGGCAGCAGGCACAAAAGGCCAGGCTGCTGGCCGTGGGCTCGAGTGCGGTGGCGCAGGCCCTGGTGGCCCACTGGGCAAAACCCACACCCCCAGCAGCGCCCCCGCTGACGCTAGCCGATGGCCCCGTCTTCGCGTGGGCGGGAAGCCTGTCGCCTCTCACCGCAGCCCAGGTGCAAGCCGCCACGGCTTACCAGCGCATCCCCGTGGACGCTCAACGGCTGGGCAACGATCCGGCCTATGCGCAGACCTTGCTGGCTGCCATCTGCACCGGCCTGCAACAAGGCCAGCATGTGCTGGCCTACACCGGCCCCACCGACGGCACGGCTGCCAACATCACCTCCGCCGAGCAGGTGGCCCAGGCCAGCGCCAACTTGGTGGACCGCGTGGTGCAAGCCCAAGCGGAGCACGGCACGCCACTGCGCCGCATTGGTATTGCCGGCGGCGACACCTCCAGCCACGTCGTGCAGGCCCTGCAACTGTGGGGACTGTCGTACCAGACGACGCTCTGCCCCGGCGTCACCCTGAGCCGCGCGCGTAGCCAGGACCCCGCCCGTGACGGGCTGGAGCTGATGCTCAAAGGCGGGCAGATGGGCGGGACGGATCTTTTCGCCAAGTTGCTCGGAGAAGGTTGAGGCAGCAAGGCAGACCGTGGCGCAATACGGTCGCCTCCCAGAGCGGAGCTTGCGATTGGGCGGGGTTTGCGTGACTCACGCCTGCACCGCCCTCCATCGCATCAAGTCCAATATGCCATGGGGATGCGGCAGACCAGCAACTGCGAGGCTACCGCCCGGTCGTCGGGGTCGGTCACCATGGTCACCACCCAGTCAGTGCCTTCGCGCTGAACCGCAATCCCTTCGACCTTGGGCGCGCCTTCCAGGTATGCAAGGCGGCGCACCTTTCCGTCGGCAGCGATGACCCCCAGGGCAGACGCAACACAGGCACCGTCTGCCACGCTGTCACCGGTGTCTTCGGCCACTGCGCTGAACATCCAATCCCCGCACTCCAGCGGCACGCCATCGGTCAAACTCAGCGCCACACCGTCGACGGAGCCCAGGTTGAGCACCTGCACGTTTTTGATCACCGGCGGTTGTGCCTGCAGTCCAGCCAGCCAGGGCGCAATACCACTCCAGTCGTACCGGATACAGGCGCTGCGCGCGTCGCTTTGATTGCCCCGGTGCAACAGGTGCAAATGGCCATCGGCCACCCAGGCACCCTCGATATTCAGATCGGCGAAGCGCTTGCGCAGCGGCGCATACAAGCGGGACAGCGACACGATGGCCGTGCGTCCGCTAAGGCGACCCGGCTTGGCCAGACCCAGCAGCACGGCGGTCTCCCGGTGGGCCGTAGAGCCTGAACCCAAGGCCAGCAGCGCCCCCGCCGGACAGCCGGGCAAGGCCGGCAAACGGGTCAGGGTTTCGAAGTCGGGTTTGGCTTTTTTGCGCGGCGCCGCCTCTGCGGGCAAATCGCCTTCCAGCAACCGAACCAGGTCCCCGGGGCCCGGCGCCGTGCCGGCCGCAACGGTGTCTTCAAACACGCCCAGGTGCAACTCGTCGTCTGCCACCACAAACAGCGTGGGGCCGGAGCGCACCAGACCACTTGCTGCACTGAAGTGCTGCCGCCCCTGCGGGTGTTGCGCGGGGTCTATGTGCAAAAGGCCAATGCATTGGGGATGAAAACTGGATGAGACAAGGGGCATGGGAAGACAGGGACAGGACCCGCAGTGGATGGGGAAAGAGACCGCGTGGCGCTTTATGAAGAGGGCAGTATCCACGGCAGTCTGCAACCCCAACGCCCACGGGGCGCCACACGGTCTAGAGAAATTGCCCGCATCGCGCACAGCTGCCGGTGCTGGGGCACGACTACCTGGCTCTGCGGCTAGATAGTAAAAGCAAGAAGCCCGGACCGTTGCCCAGTACGGACTTGTGCGTTCTGAACTTCAGCGCTGATCCCTGTGGACGCCCAGCGGTTGGGCAGCAACCCGGCGATGCGCAGACCGTGCTGGACGCCATCTGCACCGGCCTGAAAAAAGGCCAGCATGTGCTGGCCTACACCGGCCCCACCGACGACGCGCCCGCCAGCATCACCCTGTGCCGCGCGCATAGCCAGGACCCGGCACGGAGTGGACTGGAGCTGATGTTCAAAGGTAGACGGATGGGCGGTGTGGATTTGTTTGCGAGGCTCCTGGATCTCCAGGTCCGAGCAAGAACAGGCGAGACTTCCAGGAGCATGTGCCCGCGCTCGAAAAGGCACTCAAAAATGAAAACGATCGCTTTTCTTAGGTAACGGCGCATCCGGGCAACTACAACGTCTGGGCTGATATCTCGGGAGGGCTCGCGCTGAAGATTCGAGGTGGTTGTGAGCAATGCGTGGTGTGGCGCCACGGCTTCCACTGCCAAAGTTGTTTGACGGCTTATTTAGTTTCGATGCCATACTTTGGCGGCGCGCGCCTGCCCAGACCCACGCTAGGTATCCGCCGCTTTTTGGTCACCCACAACTAACCGGCACGGAAACACCATGGCACTACCCAATTTGCATGTCCGTTTTGATGGTCTTGAGCAGGCCACCCCTGGTATGCCCTGTTATGACCCGGCGCAACCATGGTTTGCCCATGTGACCGTGATCAATGCGAACTTCCGCACTGACCTTAGCCCGCCGGACAAATATCTAGACCCCAACAATCCTACGGGCAACACTGGTCTGTTTTATGTGCGGTTCGAGACGTTCGCCGGACCAACTGAAGCGCATGGGCCAATGCACGCAGTAGGCTACGAAGTGAACGGACTGGGCGGCTATCCCGGCAGTGGGGACTGCATGGTTGGCTTCTCTATACAGCTGCCTAAAAACATCAGCTACGAGCAATTCGGACTTGCTTATGGCTTTCGCTTCACCGCAGACGGTTATAGCGATGTCGTCGAATCCAATGAAAACGACAACGTTTTCCTGTGGGAAAAAGGGCAAGCACCTCAAATGGCTCCACAGTGGAAAGAGGGCGAAACCAGCCCCTTTTCCAACTTGAAATTTGTTGATTTCAAAGCGGTACCAGGCAGCAAACGCCAACTCGACGTTCTCGTAAAAAATCAGGGCTCGGAAACGTCGCTCCAGCTGGAGTTACGCCTTACGGTCGTGGGGCCGCCCAGCCCGGCAAGCCCTTTGGGAACCGCTTCGGAAACCGTCAGCGCCAACTCCACCGCGATTCCCGCGGGAGGTCAAACCTGGGTACGCTTCAGCGCGCGCAGCTCCTTTGTCCAGCCGCTGAATGACCTTCCTGCGCGTGAGCGGCGACGCATGCAGACCGGCAGCAACCGACGCTTTCGGCAAGTGCAATCAGGGGCGACCGGTCTGGCTGGGGTCAACCATTTGCCGCGGTATCTTGTGGTTGAGAAAGCCTTTGATTTTGTGCCCCTCAAACCCTTCTTCATCACGCTGATGAACTCACAAAGAAGCGAGAAAGTCGCCTTCGGTGAACACACCCCTGCGCCAAAAATTCGGCGTACAGGTCCGATTGCGATTCCGCAGAAATGAAGGGGCGGCACTGAAGCCACCCCGCACAGCGGCACCGCCACCGCCGCGCGCAGCAGCTGCCCCGAAGCCAGAATGCAGCACGGCCAAGGGTAGTTTCAACGAATGCAGAGGGCGACACCGCGACAATGCGGTGGCGCGGATAGCAAAAAGCCCAGACGGTTTCCGTCCGGGCTTTCGCGAAATGGCGGATCGAATTACTTCTTCTGCGGCGGCACGTCCGTGCAGCTGCCATGCGCAATCTCAGCCGCCATGCCGATGCTTTCGCCCAGCGTGGGGTGCGGGTGAATCGTCTTGCCGATGTCCACTGCGTCGGCGCCCATCTCGATGGCCAGAGCAATCTCGCCAATCATGTCGCCGGCATGCGTGCCGACCATGCCACCGCCCAGGATCTTGCCGTGGCCATGGGCCTCGGGTGAGTCGTCGAACAGCAGTTTGGTGACGCCTTCGTCGCGGCCGTTGGCGATGGCGCGGCCAGAGGCCGTCCAGGGGAACAGGCCCTTCTTGACCTTGATGCCTTGCGCCTTGGCCTGGTCTTCAGTCAGGCCGACCCATGCCACCTCGGGATCGGTGTACGCCACGCTCGGGATCACGCGGGCGTTAAATGCGGCGGCGGCCAGTTCCTTGTTGCCTTGCAGTTCACCAGCGATCACTTCAGCCGCCACGTGCGCTTCATGCACCGCCTTGTGCGCCAGCATGGGCTGGCCCACGATGTCGCCGATGGCGAAGATGTGCGGCACGTTGGTGCGCATCTGGATGTCGACGTTAATGAAGCCACGGTCGGTGACGGCCACGCCCGCCTTGTCGGCAGCGATCTTCTTGCCATTGGGCGTGCGGCCCACGGCCTGCAGCACCAGGTCGTACACCTGCGGTGCGGGGGCAGTGCCGCCCTCTTCCGCTGCGGCAAACGTCACCTCGATGCCTTCGGGCGTGGCCTTGGCGCCCACCGTCTTGGTCTTGAGCATGATGTTGTCAAAACGCTTGGCATTCATCTTTTGCCAGATCTTGACGAGGTCGCGGTCGGCGCCCTGCATCAGGCCGTCCATCATCTCGACCACATCCAGGCGCGCGCCCAGCGTGCTGTAGACGGTGCCCATTTCTAGGCCAATGATGCCGCCGCCCAGGATGAGCATACGCTTGGGGACTTCCTTGAGCGCCAGAGCGCCGGTGGAGTCGACCACGCGTGGATCGTCGGGCATGAAGGGCAGGCGCACGGCCTGGCTGCCGGCGGCGATGATGGCGTTCTTGAAGGCAATGACCTTCTTGGTGCCGGTCTTTTCTTGCGCCGTGCCGCTGGTCTCTTCCACTTCGAGGTGGTTGGCACCGACGAAGCTGCCGTAGCCGCGCACGGTGGTGACCTTGCGCATCTTGGCCATGGCGGCCAGGCCGCCGGTCAGCTTGCCGATGACCTTTTCCTTGTGGCCGCGCAGCTTGTCGATGTCGAGCGAGGGCTCGCCGAAGCTCACGCCCAGGTCGGCCATGTGGCTAACTTCATCCATCACGGCGGCCACGTGCAGCAGCGCCTTGGACGGGATGCAGCCCACGTTCAGGCACACGCCGCCCAGGGTCGCGTAGCGCTCGACGATGATGACCTTGAGGCCCAGATCAGCCGCGCGGAACGCAGCCGAATAGCCGCCAGGGCCGCCGCCGAGCACGAGCACGTCGCAGTCCATATCGGCGGTGCCTGCAAAGCTCGATGCTACTGTATTGATAGCTGTTTGCGCTTGTGGGACCTGCGCTGGAGCCGATTTTGGTGCTGAAACTTCGGGTGCAGGCGCTGCTGCAGGTGCCGGTGCCGCAGCTCCAGCGCCCTCTACTTCCAGCGTCAGCACCACCGAGCCTTCGGCGATCTTGTCGCCCAGCTTCACTTTGAGCTCCTTGACCACGCCAGCGTGGCTGGAGGGGATCTCCATGGAGGCCTTGTCGGACTCCACGGTGATCAGGCTTTGTTCGGCCTTGATGGTGTCGCCGGGTTTGACCAGCACTTCGATGATGGCCACTTCGGCGAAGTCGCCGATGTCGGGCACCTTGATGTCGATGATTGCCATGGTGTGTCTTGCCCTTCGGTTACATCACGATGCGGCGGAAGTCCGCCAGCAGCGAGGCAAAGTACACGTTGAAGCGCGCGGCGGCAGCGCCGTCGATCACACGGTGGTCCCAGCTGAGCGACAGCGGCAGCACCAGGCGCGGGGCGAACTGCTTGCCGTCCCACTTGGGTTCGATGCTGCTCTTGCACACGCCCATGATGGCGACTTCGGGTGCGTTGATGATGGGCGTGAAATAGCGTCCACCAATGCCGCCCAGCGAGCTGATGGAGAAGCAGCCGCCGGTCATGTCGGCCGGTCCGAGCTTGCCGTCGCGCGCCTTCTTGGCCAGGTCGCCCATCTCTTGCGAGATCTGCACGATGCCCTTTTTGTCGGCGTCACGGATGACGGGCACGACGAGGCCGTTGGGCGTATCAGCCGCGAAGCCGATGTGGAAGTAGTTCTTGAGCACCAGCTGGTCGCCGTCGAGCGAGCTGTTGAACTCGGGGAACTTCTTGAGCGCGGCCACGGCGGCCTTGATCATGAAGGCGAGCATGGTGACCTTGACGCCACTCTTCTCGTTCTCTTTATTGAACTGCACGCGGAAGGCTTCGAGGTCGGTGATGTCCGCGTCGTCGTGGTTGGTGACGTGCGGGATGACGACCCAATTGCGGTGCAGGTTGGCGCCGCTGATCTTCTTGATGCGCGAGAGGTCCTTGCGCTCCACCGGGCCGAACTTGGTGAAGTCGACCTTGGGCCAGGGCAGCAGGTCGAGACCCACGCCAGAACCACCACCCGCAGGCGCCTTGGCAGCCTGCGCCTTGGTCTGGGTCGCGCCGGCCATCACCTGCTTGGTGAAGGCCGATACGTCGTCTTGCGTGATGCGGCCCTTGGGGCCGGTGCCCTTGACCTCGTCGATCGGCACGCCCAGTTCGCGGGCGAACTTGCGCACGGAAGGCGATGCATGGGGCAGGCCGGCCGTGGGGGTGCCGGGCTTGTGGGCAGGAACTGCCGCGGCTGGCGTCGGGGCGGAGGCCTGTGCCGGGGCGACTGCTGCTGCAGCGGCCGGCGCTGGCGCTGCGGGTGCACCGGTAGCTGGGGCTGCAGGAGCCGGTGCGGCGCCCGCGGCGCCTTCCATCACAGCCACCAGGTCACCGATGTTCACGGTGTCGCCGATCTTGACCTTGAGCTCCTTGATCACGCCCGCGGCGGGCGAAGGGATCTCCATCGAGGCCTTGTCGGACTCGACGGTGAAGAGCGATTGCTCGAGCTTCACCGTGTCGCCGACCTTGACCAGCATTTCGATGACGGCCACGTCCTTGAAGTCGCCAATGTCGGGCACGCGCACTTCCATGGGGCCGGATGCAGCAGCGGGCGCTGCGGGGGCCGCAGCGGGTGCTGCAGCCTCTGCCTTGGGCGCTGCGGCGGCGGGTGCGGGAGCCGCGGCGGCCGCAGCGGCTGCGGGCGCACCAGCGTCTGCCGATTCGAGCACGACGATGACGGAGCCTTGCTTGACCTTGTCGCCGATGGCGATCTTGATCTCCTTGATCACCCCTGCGTGGCTCGACGGAATCTCCATCGACGCCTTGTCGGATTCGACCGTGATGAGCGACTGCTCGGCCTTCACGGTGTCGCCGGGCTTGACCAGTAATTCGATCACGCCGACTTCGTCGAAGTCACCGATGTCCGGGACTTGAATGTCTACCAATGCCATTGTTGTCTCCGTTCGGTTTATGCGTACAGCGGGTTGACCTTGTCGGCCTGGATCTTGTACTTGGCAATGGCCTCGGCGACCTTGGCCACGGGCACCTTGCCCTCTTCGGACAGCGCCTTGAGCGCGGCCACGACGATGTAGTGGCGGTTGATCTCGAAGTGCTCGCGCAGCTTGCTGCGGAAGTCGCTGCGGCCAAAGCCGTCGGTGCCCAGCACTTTGTAGGTGCGGCCGGCGGGGATGAACGAGCGGATCTGGTCCGCGTAGTTCTTCATGTAGTCGGTGGACGCCACCACGGGGCCCGTGGTCTTGCCCAACTGCTCGGCCACGAAGGACGTGCGCGGCGTGGCCGTGGGGTGCAGCAGGTTCCAGCGCTCCACGTCCTGGCCATCGCGTGCCAGTTCGTTGAAGCTCGGGCAGCTCCAGATGTTGGCGGCCACGCCCCATTCCTTTTCAAGCAGCTCTTGCGCGAAGAACGACTCGCGCAGGATGGTGCCGCTGCCCAGCAGCTGCACGGTGGGTGCATCGGCGCCGAGGGCTGGCGCCTGCTTGCACAGGTACATCCCCTTGATGATCTGGTCCTCGGTGCCGGGCTGCAGGCCGGGCATGGGGTAGTTCTCGTTGAGCAGGGTGATGTAGTAGAAGACGTTTTCCTGGCGCTCGACCATGCGCTTTAGGCCATGGTGCATGATCACGCCGACTTCGTGCGCGAAGGTGGGGTCGTAGCTCACGCAGTTGGGGATCGTGCCTGCCAGGATATGGCTGTGGCCGTCTTCGTGCTGCAGGCCTTCGCCGTTGAGCGTGGTGCGGCCCGACGTGCCGCCCAAGAGGAAGCCACGGGCCTGCATGTCGCCCGCCGCCCAGGCCAGGTCGCCAATGCGCTGGAAGCCGAACATCGAGTAGTACACGTAGAACGGGATCATGATCCGGTTGTTCGTGCTGTAGCTGGTGGCAGCAGCGATCCAGCTGGCCATGCCGCCGGCTTCGTTGATGCCTTCCTGCAGGATCTGGCCGGATTTGTCTTCCTTGTAGTACATCACCTGGTCGCGGTCGACCGGGGTGTACAGCTGGCCCTTGGGGTTGTAGATGCCGATCTGGCGGAACAGGCCTTCCATGCCGAAGGTGCGGGCTTCATCCACCAGGATCGGCACCACGCGCGGGCCCAGGGCCTGGTCACGCAGCAGCTGCGTGAGAAAACGCACGTAGGCCTGGGTGGTGGAGATTTCGCGGCCTTCGGCCGTCGGCTCGAGCACCGCCTTGAAGGTGTCGAGCGAAGGCACGGTGAAGCTCTCTTCGGCCTTGGGCAGGCGCTTGGGCAGGTAGCCGCCCAGCGCCTTGCGGCGCTCTTGCAGGTAGCGCATCTCCGGCGTGTCATCGGCCGGCTTGTAGTACGGAATGTCGGCCAGCTGGCTGTCCGGGATCGGGATGGCGAAGCGGTCGCGGATGTACTTGATGTCTTCGTCCGACAGCTTCTTGGTCTGGTGCACGGTGTTCTTGCCTTCACCGGCCTTGCCCATGCCGTAGCCCTTGACGGTCTTGACCAGCAGCACGGTGGGCTGGTTCTTGTGCGCGTTGGCGGCATGGAAGGCGGCATACACTTTGGCGGGCTCGTGGCCGCCGCGGCGCAGCTCGAAGATCTCTTCGTCGGTCATGTGCTCGACGAGCTTGGCGGTTTCGGGGTACTTGCCGAAGAAGTTCTTGCGGACAAAGGCGCCGTCGTTGGCCTTCATGGCCTGGTAGTCGCCGTCCAGCGTTTCCATCATCAGCTGCTTGAGCTTGCCGGTCTTGTCGCGGGCCAGCAGGGTGTCCCAGCCGTTGCCCCACAGCAGCTTGATGACGTTCCAGCCAGCGCCGCGGAATTCGCCTTCCAGCTCTTGAACGATCTTGCCGTTGCCGCGCACCGGGCCATCCAGGCGCTGCAGGTTGCAATTGATCACAAAAATCAGGTTGTCGAGGTTCTCCCGCGCGGCCAGGCCGATGGCGCCCAGCGATTCGGGTTCGTCCATCTCGCCGTCGCCGCAGAACACCCAGACCTTGCGGTTCTCGGTGTTGGCAATGCCACGGGCGTGCAGGTACTTGAGGAAACGCGCCTGGTAGATGGCCATCAGCGGGCCAAGGCCCATCGACACCGTGGGGAACTGCCAGAACTCAGGCATGAGCTTGGGGTGTGGGTAGCTCGAGAGGCCCTTGCCATCCACTTCCTGGCGGAAGCTGTCGAGTTGCTCTTCGGTCAGGCGGCCTTCCATGTAGGCCCGGGCGTAAATGCCGGGGGAGCTGTGGCCCTGGATGTACAGCAGGTCGCCGCCATGGTCTTCGCTGGCGGCATGCCAGAAATGGTTGAAGCCGGCACCGAACATGCTGGCCACCGAGGCGAAGGAGCCGATGTGGCCGCCGAGGTCGCCGCCGTCGGCAGGGTTGATGCGGTTGGCGCGCACGACCATGGCCATGGCATTCCAGCGCATGTAGGCACGCAGGCGCTTTTCAATCGCGATGTTGCCGGGACAGTTCGCCTCCTGGTCGGGCTCGATGGTGTTCACGTAGCCGGTGTTGGCCGAGAACGGCATGTCAATGCTGCTTTGGCGCGCATGCTCCAGCAGTTGTTCGAGCAGGAAATGGGCGCGCTCTGGGCCCTCTTTGTCGATAACGGCGGACAGGGCGTCCATCCATTCACGGGTTTCCTGCTGATCGGCATCCGTGCCGATGCCGAAACCGGCCAGTTGGTCGGGCTGAGCTGACATGCTTTGTCTCCTGTAGGTGTGGCAGCAATTTAGTACGTTGGCTCTAGTTTCGCATATTTTTGTGTAATTTCAAATGGTGCTTTTGCATTTCACATTACAAGAAAATGCTGCAGTTGCACAAAATCCCGCGCGGTCCGGCGCAGACAGCGCTCACCTACACTTGCAGGATGGATCCGCTACCTCCCGCCCCGCCCCATACGGCCCCTGCCGTGGCCGCCCCGCTTCGCTGGTGGCGCAAGTGGTGGCGTGGCCTGTCGCCCACCCGGCAAGACAGGTTTGCGGCACTGGCTCCGCTGGCCGCCGTGCTGATGTTCCTCGCGGCCATCGTGGCGGCGTTCTGGTACCTGAGGGCTGAAGAGGCCGAGCGCGAGCAAGAAGCCCTGCGCCGCGATGTGGAGTACGCCCAGCAGCGCGTGCGACTGCGCCTGCTGGAGCGGCAAGAGCAGCTCATGCGCATTGCGCGGGATTTGTCCAACCAGGAACTGGAGCGCTCCGAGTTCGTGAGCCGTGCCGAGACACTGATCAGCCAATACCCCGAGCTCCAGGCCATCACCTGGATCGACGAGCGGCGCCGCATCCGCGCGAGCCACGCTGCGCCCACGCTGGCCAGCAGCGAACTGCGCATCGCCGGCGAGGTGCTCAAACCTGGCGACACCGCCGATACCTTTGGCCTGGCGCGCGACCTGCAGCAGCCGGTGTACGCGCAGCCCGCGGTCACCAAGGGCGACTCCGTTCCGCTTTTGCAATTGCAGGTGCCCCTCAACAACCAGGGCAAGTTCAGCGGCGTGGTGCTTGGTGAGTATTCCATCGACAGCCTGCTACGCTACGGCACACCGACCGAGGTGCTGGCCCGCTACGCCGTCACGCTGCTGGACAGCAAGGACCAGGTGCTGGCCGGCACGCCGCTGGGGCCGCGCAACACCGCCACGCAGTTCCTGCCCTGGGCCTCGCGCGCCAATGAATACGAGGTGCCGGTGTCGCCCGTGGGCAACGGCCTGGTGCTCAAGGCCGAGGCCTACCGCACTTCGCTGGGCGTGGTGGGCAGCGGCCTGTTCTGGCTGGTGGGCACGCTCTCGGCCATGACGGCCTGGATGCTGATCGCGACCTGGCGCCACACCCGCCGGCGCATGCAGGCCCAGCAAGCCTTGGTGGCAGAAACCAACTTTCGCCGCGCGATGGAAAACTCCATCCTCACCGGCATGCGTGCACTCGATATGGAAGGCCGCATCACCTACGTGAACGCGGCCTTTTGCCAGATGACCGGCTGGAGCGAGGCCGAGCTGGTCGGCCTGAAGGCGCCTTTCCCTTACTGGCCCGAATCCGACCACGAAGCCTTGCACGCCAAGCTGCGCGACGAGCTCTCGGGCAAGACCATCGTGGGCGGTTTTCAGGTGCGGGTGCGGCGCAAGAGCGGCACCTTGTTCGACGCGCGGCTGTATGTGTCGCCCTTGATCGACGCGCGCGGCCACCAGACAGGGTGGATGACGTCGATGACCGACATCACCGAGCCCAACCGCATCCGCGAGCAGCTGTCGGCCTCGCACGAGCGTTTCACCATCGTGCTCGAATCGCTGGACGCCTCGGTCTCCGTGGCGCCGCTGGGCAGCGAAGAACTCCTGTTTGCCAACAAGCTGTACCGCCAGTGGTTTGGCTCACAGACGGGCGGGCATCTGCAACTCGTGGCGCAGGCCGGCGTGGTGCCGGTGGCAGGCACGGACCATCGCGGCATGGACGACGAGGACGGCCTCATGGGCCTGCCCACCGACCCGCTGACCAGCGCACGCACCGAGAATGCCGAGATCTACCTCCCCGACCTGGGCAAGTGGCTCGAAGTGCGCTCCCGCTACCTCAACTGGGTGGACGGGCGCCTGGCCCAGATGGTGATTGCCACCGACATCACGCCGCGCCGCCAGGCCGAGGAACAAGCCTCACGCCAGGCCGAACGTGCCCAGTCGGTCAGCCGCCTCATCACCATGGGCGAGATGGCCTCCAGCGTGGCGCATGAGCTCAACCAGCCGCTCACGGCCATCAACAACTACTGCAGCGGCATGGTCTCGCGCATCCAGAGCGGGCAGCTCACCGAAGAAGCCCTGCTGACCGCGCTGCAAAAAACCGCCCACCAGGCGCAGCGCGCGGGGCAGATCATCCAGCGCATCCGTGCGTTCGTGAAGAAAAGCGAGCCCAACCGCACGCTGGCCGACGTGCACTCGATGGTCAACGAGGCCGTGGAGCTGGCCGACATTGAGCTGCGCCGGCACAACGTGCGGCTGACCCACTACGTGGCCGCCCGCCTGCCGCCGGTGATGGCGGACTCGATCCTGATCGAGCAGGTGCTGGTCAACCTGATGAAGAACGGCGCCGAGGCCATCCAGCACGCCAACCGCCCCGTGGCCGGCCGCAGCGTCGAGCTGCGCGTGATCCCCAAGACCATCGAAGATCACGAGGTGGTGGAGTTCTCGGTGCAGGACACCGGCAAGGGCCTGGCCCCCGAAGTGCTCGAGCGGCTCTTCGAAGCTTTCTTCTCGACCAAGGCCGAAGGCATGGGCATGGGCCTCAATTTGTGCCGCAGCATCGTCGAGTCGCACCAGGGAAGGATGCAGGCACAGAACCTCTACAATGGCCCAGAGGTCGTCGGCTGCAGGTTCTCCTTCTGGCTGCCGCTCGCCAAACCTGCGGATGCCACTATGAATTCTGTAGCAAACGTACAAAACCCAAGGACAACTGCATGAGCTTGATTCCGAAAAAAGGCACGGTCTACGTTGTGGACGACGACGAGGCGGTTCGCGACTCCCTGCAGTGGCTGCTGGAAGGCAAGGACTACCGGGTGCGCTGCTTTGATTCGGCCGAAACCTTCCTCTCGCGCTACGACCCGCGCGAAGTGGCCTGCCTGATCGTGGACATCCGCATGGGTGGCATGACCGGCCTGGAACTGCAAGACCGCCTGATCGAGCGCAAGTCGCCACTGCCCATCGTGTTCATCACCGGCCACGGCGATGTGCCCATGGCCGTGAACACCATGAAAAAAGGCGCGCTGGATTTCATCCAGAAGCCCTTCAATGAAGAAGAGCTGGTCGGCTTGGTCGAGCGCATGCTGGACCATGCCCGCGAAGCCTTCGCCGGCTTTCAGCAGGCCGCCAGCCGCGACGCCCTGCTCTCCAAGCTCACGAGCCGCGAGGCGCAGGTGCTTGAGCGCATCGTCGCCGGCCGCCTGAACAAGCAGATCGCCGACGACCTGGGCATCAGCATCAAGACCGTGGAGGCGCACCGCGCCAACATCATGGAAAAGCTGAACGCCAACACCGTCGCCGATCTGCTCAAGATCGCCCTGGGACAGAACGCACCCAAGGGCTGAGCGCCGGCAGCGCCTTACTTAGTTAGTTACTCACTTATTGATAGCTATCAGCGCTTATAGATCAAGCGCTGGCGGCCATTTTGACTAGTATTTCGACATGACAGCACAGCTCATCGACGGCAACGCCCTCTCCCGCCAACTGCGCGCCGACGTGGCGCAACGCGCTGCAGCCTTGACCGCCCGCGGTGTCAAACCCGGGCTGGCCGTGGTTCTGGTGGGCGACAACGCCGCCAGCCAGGTCTATGTGCGCAACAAGGTCAAGGCCTGCGAAGACAGCGGCTTGCATTCGGTGCTGGAGAAATACGACGCCGACATGACCGAAGCCGCCTTGCTGGCCCGTGTCGATGCACTCAACAACGACCCGGCCATCCACGGCATCCTGGTGCAGCTGCCGCTGCCCAAGCACATCGATGCGCAGAAGGTGATCGAGGCCATCTCGCCCGCCAAGGACGTGGATGGTTTTCACATCGCCAGCGCCGGCGCCCTGATGACGGGCATGCCCGGCTTCTGGCCCTGCACCCCTTACGGCTGCATGAAGATGCTGGAAAGCATCGGCTACGACCTCAAGGGCAAACACGCCGTGGTCATCGGCCGCAGCAACATCGTGGGCAAGCCCATGGCCCTGATGCTGCTGGGCCAAAACGCTACCGTCACCGTCTGCCACAGCGCCACCCAGAACCTGAAGGCGCAAACGCTGCAGGCCGACGTGATCGTCGCCGCCGTGGGCAAGCGCAATGTGCTGACCGCCGACATGGTCAAGCCCGGCGCGGTGGTGATCGACGTGGGCATGAACCGCAACGACGACGGCAAGCTCTGCGGCGACGTAGACTTTGACGGCGTCAAGGAAGTGGCCGGCTGGATCACCCCCGTGCCTGGCGGGGTTGGCCCCATGACCATTACGATGCTGCTCGTGAACACCATCGAGGCCGCCGAACGCACCGCAGGGCTCTGACCCCGAGCACGCGCAAATCAACAGTGATCTGCGGTGCGCACCGCTGCCTTGCAACTTGAACCAACGCCTCCCGGCGCCATCTACCTTCGCATGAGCAACGCCCTTCTCGATTTCGCCGGCCTTCCACCGTTTGACCGCATCACCCCAGAAGACGTGGCGCCCGCCATGGACGTGCTGCTGGAGCGGGCCAGCGTCGCACTGGAAACCGTCACTGCCCCCGACTTTCCCGCCCGCTGGGAAGCCATCGCCAAAGTGCTGGACGTGGCTACGGAGCAGCTTGGCATGGCCTGGGGCGCCGTCAGCCACCTCAATAGCGTGGCAGACACGCCCGAGCTGCGCGCCGCCTACAACGCAGCCCTGCCCCGCGTCACCGAGTTCTGGACCCGCCTGGGCGCTGATGAGCGCCTGTATGCCAAATACAAGGCCATCGACCCCGCGGCCCTCAGCCCTGAGCAGCGCCAGGCGCACCAGAACGCAGTGCGCAACTTTGTCCTCAGCGGCGCCGAGTTGACGGGTAGCGCCAAGGAACGTTTTGCACAGATCCAGGAGCGCCAGGCCGAGTTGAGCCAGAAATTCAGCGAGAACGCACTCGACGCCACGGACGCCTACGCCTACTACGCCACTGCCGAAGAGCTGGAAGGTATTCCGCCCGATGTGCAGCAGGCCGCATTGGAGGCCGCCCAGGCCGATGGCAAGGAAGGCTACAAGCTCACGCTCAAGATGCCCTGCTACCTGCCGGTAATGCAGTTTGCAGCACGCAGCGATCTGCGCGAGAAGCTGTACCGTGCCTACGTCACGCGTGCCTCCGACCAGGCCGAGGGCGACGCGCGCAAATTCGACAACACGGCGCTGATCGGCGAGATTCTGGCCCTGCGCCGCGAAGAGGCCCAGTTGCTTGGCTACGCCAACTTCGGTGAAGTCTCTGTCGTGCCCAAGATGGCCCAGTCACCCGCCCAGGTGATTGGCTTCCTGCGCGACCTGGCCCGCCGGGCCCGCCCCTACGCCGAGAAGGACATTGCCGACCTGCGCGCCTTCGCCGCAGAAAAGCTCGCCCTCCAGAACCCTGAGGCCTGGGACTGGCCCTACATCTCCGAGAAGCTCAAGGAAGCGCGGTATTCCTTCAGCGAGCAGGAGGTCAAGGAATACTTCACGGCACCCAAGGTGCTGGCGGGCCTGTTCAAGATCATCGAGACGCTGTTCGAGGTGTCCATCCGCCGCGACAGCGCGCCGGTGTGGAACCCTGCGGTGGAGTTCTATCGCATTGAGCGCGGCAACACGCTGGTCGGCCAGTTCTACCTGGATCAGCCCGCCCGCACCGGCAAGCGCGGCGGTGCCTGGATGGACGACGTGCGCGCCCGCTGGCTGCGCCCCGATACCGGCGTGCTGCAAACCCCGGTGGCCCACCTGGTCTGCAACTTCGCCAGCGGCGTGGACGGCAAGCCTCCGCTGCTCACGCACGACGACGTGATCACGCTCTTCCACGAGTTCGGCCACGGCCTGCACCACATGCTGACCCAGGTGAACGAGCGCGACGTCTCGGGCATTGGCGGCGTGGAATGGGATGCGGTGGAGCTGCCCAGCCAGTTCATGGAAAACTTCTGCTGGGAGTGGGACGTGCTCAAGCACATGACGGCCCATGTAGACACGGGCGAGCCCCTGCCCCGCGCGCTGTTCGACAAGCTAATTGCCGCCAAGAACTTCCAGAGCGGCATGCAGACACTGCGCCAGATTGAGTTCTCGCTCTTCGACATGCTGCTGCACACCGAGCACGACCCGGCCAAGGATTTCATGCCCCTGCTCGCCCAGGTGCGCGACGAGGTCTCGGTACTGACGCCGCCCGCATTCAGCCGCACGGCCCACACCTTCAGCCACATCTTTGCAGGCGGCTACGCTGCCGGCTACTACAGCTACAAGTGGGCTGAAGTGCTGAGCGCTGATGCGTATGCTGCCTTTGAAGAAACGGCGGGCACCGACGGACTGCCGAGCACGGAAACAGGCCGCCGCTACCGCGAAGCGATTCTGGAAGCTGGCGGCAGCCGCCCGGCCATGGAGTCTTTCAAGGCCTTCCGGGGCCGCGAGCCGAATCTGGATGCGTTGCTGCGCCACCAGGGCATGGCTGAGGCGCCGGCGGCGTAACCCCACCATCACCACCACGTTTGAGTAGTGAGGAGAACCAAAATGCACAAGCCATTCACCGCGCCCCTGCTGGCGTCCCTGCTGATGACGCTGGTCTGCGCGGGCGCGGGCGCGCACGCGCAGGGCGTCTACCGCATAGTGGGACCGGATGGCAAGGTGACCTTCTCCGACCGGCCTCCGGCGGAGGGCAACGCGCAACCAGCCCGTACCACCGGGACAGGCCCGGCGGCCAGCAACGATGCGCTTCCCTTTGAATTGCGCCAGGTTGCCGGCCGCTTCCCGGTCACGCTGTACACCGGCAACGACTGCGCCCCGTGCACATCCGCCCGCAATTTTCTGTCTTTGCGTGGCATCCCGTTCACTGAGCGGACCGTGTCGAGCAATGACGACATTGCCGCGTTCCAACGCTTGAGCGGTGGCACCAGCCTTCCTTTTGGCTCCATCGGCTCGCAGCAGCTCACCGGATTCTCGGAAGGTGAATGGGCCCAATACCTTGATGCCGCCGGCTACCCCAAGCAGTCGCAACTGCCGCGCACCTATCGCCAGCCTGCCCCAGCACCGCTGGTGGCTGCCAAGCCTGCGGTTCCTGCAGCAGCGACAGCGGGCGCCTCGGCTCCGGCTGCACGCGCCTCTTCTCCCAGGGCGCGCCCGCCAGCGCCTGTCAACCAAGGTCCTACGCCAAGCAATCCCGCCGGCATCACGTTCTGATACCTCCCTGGGCGCTCCTGGAGGCGCACAACAAAAAAGGGGCCTTCGCGGCCCCTTTTTTGGTCACTATGGCGTCTTACCCGCTTCAGTAAGTGATTGTCTTGACCCCTTGCGCCGTACCCAGAAGACATACCGACGCCTTCTGGTGCGCAAAAACGCCCACCGTCACAACGCCGGGCCATTGGTTGATCTCGGATTCAAACGCAAGCGGGTCAGTGATCGACAGCCCCCTCACGTCAAGGATGTGCTGACCGTTGTCGGTCACGAGCGCTTGGCCGTCTTTCATGCGCACAGTGGCTTGGCCGCCCATTGCAGTGAATCGGCGCGTGATATGCGCGGCGGCCATCGGGATCACCTCCACAGGCAAAGGAAACTGCCCGAGCGCCGGGACCAGCTTGGACTCATCAGCGATGCACACGAATCGGGTGGCCAACGCGGCCACGATCTTTTCACGCGTGAGCGCCGCGCCACCGCCCTTGACCATGTGGCCGCGGCCGTCAATCTCGTCGGCACCGTCGATGTACACGGAGAGCGATTCGACCTCATTGGCGTCAAACACCGCGATGCCCAGGGCCTTCAGGCGTTCCGTGCTTGCTACGGAGCTGGAAACCGCCCCCTTGATCTGGTCCTTGATGCCGGCCAATGCATCGATGAATTTATTGACGGTGGAGCCGGTGCCGACCCCCACAATTTCGCCGGGCACGACGTAGTGCAGCGCGGCTTGGCCGACCAGGGTCTTGAGTTCGTCTTGGGTGAGGGGCGTGTGGGTCGTCGTCATAGGAGAAAATCGGGGGTAATCCTTGAATTATCCCTCCATGTCCCTGATCCCCTACGCCCTCACCCGCCCGTTTCTTTTTGGCCTTGATGCCGAAGCTGCCCACGAACTCACCATGGACATGCTGGCGCGCGGTCAGCGCACCCCGCTGCAGTGGGCGTGGTGCAATGAAACGGTGGACGACCCTATCCAACTCGCCGGATTGACCTTTCCCAATCGCGTCGGCATGGCCGCAGGCCTCGACAAGAACGCGCGTTGTATCGACGCCCTGGGCGCCATGGGCTTCGGTTTTGTCGAGGTCGGCACGGTAACGCCCAAGGCACAGCCCGGCAATCCCAAGCCGCGCATGTTCCGCCTGCCCCAGGCGCGCGCGCTCATCAACCGCCTGGGGTTCAACAATGAAGGGCTCGAGGCTTTCTTGCACAACGTGCAACAGGCACGCTTTCGCACGCAGGCGCGCCGCCATCCCATGTTGCTGGGGCTGAACATCGGCAAAAACGCCGCCACGCCAATCGAGAACGCCACCAGCGACTACCTGACCTGTCTGGAAGGCGTGTACCCGCACGCGGACTACGTCACTGTCAACATCAGTTCGCCCAACACCCAAAACCTGCGCGCCCTGCAAAGCGATGCGGCGCTGGATGCCTTGCTCTCTGCCGTCGCAGAGCGCCGCGAAGCGCTGGCTGTGCGGCATGCGAAGCGCGTGCCCGTGTTCGTGAAGATCGCGCCTGATCTGAACGAAGCCCAGGTCGACGTCATTGCCGCCACGCTGCGGCGCCACGGGATGGATGGCGTGATTGCCACAAACACCACGATCAGCCGCGCCGCTGTGGAGGGGTTGCAGCATGCGAAAGAAACGGGTGGCCTGAGCGGCGCCCCGGTGCTGGACGCCAGCAATCAGGTGATCCGCCAACTGCGTGCGGCGCTGGGCAGCCAGTACCCGATCATCGGCGTCGGCGGCGTCATGAGCGCCGACGACGCGGTGAGCAAAATCCGCGCAGGTGCTGACGTGGTGCAGATCTATACCGGCCTTATCTACGAAGGCCCGGCTTTGGTGTTGAAGGCTGCAAAGGCTCTCAAAGCATTAAAGGCATGAGCCAATAAGCCTGGCGCAGCGCTACTCGGGCCCCCCAAAAAAAGCCGCTGTCGCGCAGCGGCTTTTCTTTCAGCGTATGGCCGCTGAAGGGTCAGCGCCGCAAGCGCATGAGCAGCGGCAGCACCACGCCTGCCCAGCGGATCAGCCTGCGCGGGCCCGCCAGCAAGCCTACGCCTGCCATGGCAGCTACCGCCAGAGGATGTTCGCGGGCAAAACCCGCAGCGCGCAGGACAAACGACTCATCAATGCCGCCGATGCCGTCTCGCTGCTGTGTCACTGCCCGCGACTGGGCCATGGCGGCCCGACGCGCGCGCAGCCGATCCCGCTGCGTTGCGATGCGGTCCAGCACCTTCTGCTGTGCAGCGGTCGGTGCTGGCGCGTCAGCGGTGTCCGGGGTTGCGATGGAGGGGGAGACAGAGGCCATTACAAACGCTCCTTGATATCGCTCCAGTCCTGCGCCAGCTCTTTGCGAGTCAGTGCAAAACCGTTGCGGGCGCGCTGCGCGACCGACACCAGGGACAGCAGAGTTGCCGCCCATCCGGCCACCCAGACGCCCGCCACAATCCACGCCACCATCGTGCGCTGGGGCGTATCCCAGAAGTGCACCAGCACGGCCAGCGACGCCATGATCAGCGCCACCACCGTGAGCCCGGCGACCGCAATGGTGAGCACCAGAATCTGCTCCAGCCGCTTCTTTTGCTCTTGCCATTCCAGCCGGACCAAGTCCATGCGATCTTCGGCCGCAATGGCGGCTTCGATCACATTGGCGCGCCACCGCGCGACCAGCACTTCAAGACCCAGGATGGAAAGCCAGTTCATGTGCTGCCTCCAAGGACCGTGGTCATCGCGTTGCGGTTCACATCAACGGCGTGCAAGCAGAAACCCCACCAGCGCGCCCACTGCCAAGGCGGCACCGGCAACACGCCATGGCTCGTCGTGCGCATAGCGGTCGGCGGCCAGGGCCGCCTCCTTGGCCTTGTCGGCAGCGTCCTGCGCCGCACGCACAGCCGACTCGCGCGCATGCTGCACGCCGTCGTCCAGCCGCTGGCGCAACATCTTGATTTCAGGGACGGCATCCAGCGTCTTGCTGGCCAGCAGCCCCCGCAAGTCAGAAACCAGCTTTTCCAGTTCGCCCTGGGTCGTGGTGGTCGTGTCGGAAGCAGTCATACAAGCCTTTCTTAAGAGCAACAAAAACTGGTGCGTCCTCGCTAGGAGGACTCGAATTCATCTTAGCTATTCACTCACGGCCACTCCGTAGGACGGGGACCCAAGAGGTTACCGATTGCAATGCGACTGGCGCAACTCAAACCAGCGCAGCCACATGCTCCGCAATCGCCAGGGCACTTGTCAAGCCAGGCGACTCAATGCCAAACAGGTTGACCAGCCCGGCGACGCCGTGCACTTGTGGCCCCTGGATCACGAAGTCGGCAGCGGGGGCATCGGGGCCGTGGATTTTGGGGCGGATGCCCGCATAACCCGGCGCCAGCGCGCCGTCGCGCAACTGCGGCCAGTATTTGCGAACCTCTGCATAGAACGCATCCCCTCGGGCGGGGGCCACCAGCAAGTCGTCGGGCGAATCGACCCACTGCACGTCAGGCCCAAAATTCGCTTGTCCTCCCAGGTCCAGCGTCAGGTGGACGCCCAGCCCAGCGGCCTCGGGCACAGGGTAGATCAGGTGGCTGAACGGCGCCTTGCCCGTCAGCGTGAAGTAGCTGCCCTTGGCGTAGTGTGCTTGGGGCACGTGCACTGGGTCGAGCCCGGCAAAACGTGTAGCCAGGCGCGGCGCATGGAGGCCGGCGGCGTTGACCACGGTGCGGGCTTGCAGCCTCGTTCCGTCGTTTGCTACCAATTCAATAGCATTCTGCGCACATTCAGCAAGCGCTAGAGCCGAATTAAGCACCACAATTCCGCCCGCATGCTCCAGGTCTCCCTGCAGCGCCAGCATCAATGCGTGGCTGTCGACAATGCCGGTGCTGGGCGAATGCAGGGCCGCCACACATTCCAGTGCCGCCTCCAGGGCTTGTGCTTGTTCACGTGTCAGCCACTGCAGGTCGAGCACGCCGTTGGCCTGGGCCCGCGCCCGAATGGACTCCAGACCCGGCAGCTGGGCCTGTGATGTGGCCACCAGCAGCTTGCCGCATCGGCGATGGGGCACACCGCGTTCGGCGCAGTAGGTGTAAAGCAGCTCGCGCCCCCGGATGCACAGGCGCGCTTTGAGCGACCCAGTGGGGTAGTACAGCCCGGCATGGATCACTTCGCTGTTGCGCGAGCTGGTGCCGGTGCCAATCGCATTGGCAGCCTCCAGCACCAAGACCTCGCGGCCTTGCAGCGCCAGGGCCCTGGCGATAGCAAGCCCGACAACGCCTGCGCCCACCACTACGCAATCCACCTGTTCGATCATCCTCGTGCTCCTGATTTTTGTGGTTTTTCGCGCTTGCAGGTGGCGCACCAGATAGTCCTGCCCAGTCTCGAATCAAACGGCTCAGCGCCCATCACACCTGCTCAAACCCATCGAGCACATTGACTGCATTCGTGCCCAGCTCGGCGGCAGCGTAGCCGCCTTCCAGCACAAACACCGTGGGCAGGCCAAGGCGCGCAAGCCGCTCGCCCAGTCGGGTGAAGTCATCGGAGGACAGGGCAAATCGGGAAATCGGATCGCCCTCGAAGGCGTCCAGCCCGAGCGAGATCACCAGGGCTTCCGCGCCATCGGCTGCAATGCGCTGGCAGGCGCCCTCCAGCGCATCGAACCAGGTGGCAGCGCTGGTGCCCGCCGGCAGCGGCAGGTTGAGGTTGAAACCCGCACCCTGCCCTGCACCGGTTTCATCCGCATGGCCCAGATAGAACGGGTATTCGGTGCGCGGGTCGCCATGGATGCTGATGAACAACACGTCGGAGCGCTCATAGAAGATGCTTTGTGTGCCATTGCCGTGGTGGTAGTCCACATCCAGCAGCGCAACGCGCGCCGCGCCTTGGTTGCGCATCAACTGCGCAGCCACCGCGGCATTGTTCAGAAAGCAGTAGCCGCCCATAAAGTCCGGGCCGGCATGGTGGCCCGGCGGTCGCGTGCAGCAGAACGCGGTGCGTGCCCCATGCGCAACACGGGCAGCGGCACTGGCTGCAGCGTCGGCACCGGCCTTGGCCGCGGCCCAGGTGCCGGCGGCCATGGGTGTGCCGTTGTCCATCGAATACAGCCCCAGGCGGGCGACGAAATTGTCGGGTTCCACATCGCTGCGCAAGGTACGCACCGGCCACACCGAAGGAAACGGCTGCAGCGCGGCGTTGGCAGGATCCAGGCTGACCCACTGCAGCCAGGCCGTTTGCAGGAAGGTGAGATACCGCTCGGAGTGCACCTGCGAGAGCACTGCTGAGCTGTCCACGTCGGGCACATGAAGGGCGTGGCCGCGCAGGCGCAGCGCCTCTTCCACATAGTCGACACGGGCGGGCTTTTCAAAGCACGGCACGCGCTCGCCGCGGTAGAACTCATGGACGGGCGCGTGGCCCTGGTGCAAGGGGTTGTGAAAAGTGATCATGGGCGGAGCGTCGTGGATGGCGTCGGAGCCGATAGCGGCAGCGCCTGACACTTTAGCGGCATGAAGAGGGCCCGCAGCCGAATCCAGGCGGTCCGAGGGGCAGTGAAAGACGGTGCCATGCGCCTGCGGCCTCGCAAGCAAGTCCAGCAGAACCGCGGGCCCGACCGGCCACGAAAAAACCCCTGCAGGTCGGAACCAGCAAGGGTTTGAATTGGTGGGTGATACATGGATCGAACATGTGACCCCTGCCGTGTGAAGGCAGTGCTCTACCGCTGAGCTAATCACCCGTCGCCAGCACCCTGAACGAACAGGATACGAGAGCGAAGGTCTGTGGCAAGCGTGGTGGGTGATACATGGATCGAACATGTGACCCCTGCCGTGTGAAGGCAGTGCTCTACCGCTGAGCTAATCACCCGTGTCGCTGCGACAGCCTTCGATTATGGCACAGGTTTTTAGGCCGCCTGCACAGCCCGCCAAATTGTTTTACCGCCGCTGGCCTTGTCGATTTGGGCGAGAACTTCTTCGTGCGCAAGGGCTTCCTGGTCGCTGGCGCTGAGCACCGGCAAGAGCAACGTCCGCAGGTCGATAGCCGGAATCCTGAGGCCGTCGCTGCCCTCTTGCGAGTCGTCTGCAATCAGCAGCGCATCCTGGCCGCGGGTGAGGTTGATGTAGACGTCGGCCAGCAGTTCCGCGTCCAGCAAGGCGCCATGCAAGGTGCGGCTGGAGTTGTCCACGCCCAGGCGGTCGCACAGCGCATCGAGCGAGTTGCGCTTGCCGGGGTACATCTCCTTGGCCATGGCCAGCGTGTCGGTGACGCTTTCCACGTAGGTGCGAAAGGCCGGCCGACCGATCAGTTCCAGTTCCTTGTTGAGAAAGCCCACGTCGAAAGCTGCGTTGTGGATGATGATCTCGGCACCCTGCAGGTATTGCACGATCTCATCGGCCACCTCGGCAAACTTGGGCTTGTCCTTCAGGAACTCGTTGCTGATGCCGTGCACCTTCAGGGCGTCCTCGTGGCTGTCGCGGCCCGGGTTGAAGTACAGGTGGAGGTTGTTGCCCGTGAGCTTGCGGTTGAGCAGCTCCACGCAGCCAAGTTCAATGATGCGGTCGCCACCCTCTGCCGACAGGCCGGTGGTTTCAGTGTCCAGAACAATTTGCCGTGTCATTTCGATTCTCCATAGCCGGCCGCCAACCTTCGGCCCCGATGAAACTTGCGCGCCCCGGTGTATGGGCCAGCGCCGCCGTAAAAGGCCCCGCCCCGCTGGCGGTGCACCCCTGCGAGGATTCCGCCAAACGACCCACAGGGCTTCAATTCAATGATTTTCCTTGGCGTGGTTGATGGTGTATTTGGGAATCTCCACCACCAGGTCCTGCTGCGCCAGAATCGCCTGGCACGACAGGCGCGACTGCGGCTCCAGACCCCAGGCGCGGTCGAGTAGGTCCTCTTCTTCTTCCTCCGCCTCGTTGAGCGAGTTCAATCCCTGGCGCACGATCACGTGGCAGGTCGTGCAGGCACAGCTCATGTCGCAGGCGTGCTCGATGTTGATGTGGTTCTCGAGCAGCGCTTCGCAGATCGACGTGCCGGCGGGCGCGGTGATCTCCGTGCCGGCGGGGCAGTATTCAGGATGGGGAAGGATCTTGATGACGGGCATGGGGCGGGTTCTTCTGGTGTTCTAGTTTTGCTGTTCGCGCTTTTTTCCGATCACGCTCAAAGCGCTTCGACATTCTTGCCAGCCAGGGCCTGCTGGATGCCACGGTTCATGCGCTGGGCCGCGAAAGCTTCGGTGCCCTTGGCCAAGGCTTCGGTGGCGGCTTCGATCAGGGCGGCGTCGTCGACATCGCGCTGCGCGCGCGAAGCCACCATCAGCGCATCGATGCGCTCCCGCTCTGGCAGCGACAGCAGATCGCCGTCTGCGTCCAGGGCGCTCTGCGTGGCCAGAAGCATGCGGTCGGCATCAACGCGGGCTTCGACCACGGCGCGGGCTTTCATGTCCTGGGCGGCGGTGGCAAACCCGTCTTGCAGCATGCGAGCGATTTCGTCGTCGGAGAGGCCATACGAAGGCTTCACATCGATGCGCGCTTCCACGCCGCTGCCTTGTTCCTTGGCGCTCACGTTCAACAGACCATCGGCATCCACCGTGAAGGTCACGCGGATCCGCGCCGCGCCTGCGGCCATGGGCGGGATGCCACGCAACTCAAAGCGTGCGAGGCTGCGGCAATCCTGAACCAGGTCACGCTCACCCTGTACCACATGCACCGCCAAAGCGGTCTGCCCGTCTTTGTAGGTGGTGAAATCCTGGGCCTTTGCGGTGGGTATGGTTTCGTTGCGCGCCACGATGCGCTCGACCAGCCCACCCATGGTTTCGATGCCCAGCGACAGCGGCGTCACGTCCAGCAGCAGCAGGTCGCCGTCCGTTTTGTTGCCGGCGAGCTGGTTGGCCTGGATGGATGCGCCCAGCGCCACCACCTCGTCGGGATTCAAGTTGTTCAGAGGCTCCTTGCCGAAGAACTCGGCGACGGCGCGCTGCACCTGGGGCATGCGGGTCGAGCCGCCCACCATCACCACGCCCTGGACTTCGTCCCGTGCCAGATGGGCATCGCGCAATGCGCGGCGCACAGCGGCCATCGAACGGGCGGTCAGCTCTGCTGTCACAGCCTCGAAATCCGATCTTTTAACATCAAAATGGACTCCACCGCTTGATAGTTCTGCCTTGAATGCTATCAATTCAGAAGCAGTCAGAGCCTCTTTGGACGCGCGCGCGGCCATGCGCACTGCCGTCTTGTCAGCGGGCGTGGTCACTTGCAGGCCCAGCTGGAGCAGCACCCAGTCCGCCAATGCAGCGTCGTAGTCGTCGCCGCCCAGGGCCGAATCCCCGCCCGTGGAAATCACCTCAAACACGCCCTGCGTGAGCCGGAGGATCGATATATCGAACGTGCCGCCGCCCAGGTCATAGACGGCGTAGACGCCCTCGCTCGCGTTGTCCAGTCCGTAGGCAATGGCCGCAGCGGTCGGCTCGTTGATGAGGCGCAGCAGGTGGATACCGGCGAGCTTGGCTGCATCCTTGGTCGCCTGGCGCTGGGCATCGTCAAAATAGGCGGGCACAGTGATGACCGCACCGTACAGGTCATCGTTGAAGGTGTCTTCAGCGCGATAGCGCAGTGTGGCCAGGATCTCGGCGCTGACTTCCACGGGCGATTTGATGCCATCGGCCGTCGCCAGGCTCACCATGCCTTCGGCCTGCGTGCCCGTACCGGTCACGAACTCGTAGGGCAGCTTGTCCGCATCCACCACGTCGTGCAGGCCGCGCCCCATGAAGCGTTTGGCCGAGGCGATGGTGTTGCGGGGATCCTGCGCCTGCGCGGCCACCGCATCGTGGCCGATCTGGCGACCGCCATTGCCGAGGTAACGCACGACCGAGGGCAACAGCACCCTGCCCTGCGCATCGGGCAGGCATTCGGCCACGCCGTTGCGCACGGCAGCGACCAGCGAATGGGTAGTGCCCAGGTCAATGCCGACAGCAATGCGCCGTTGGTGGGGGTCAGGGGACTGGCCGGGCTCGGAAATCTGCAAAAGCGCCATGGAATTCGGTATCTCAAACGAAAGAAGCGGGGAAAGGCTGCCAACCGCTTCTGGATGGGGAACGCAAGTACCAGCGCCTATTGTCCCAGTTGCTCTCGCCGACGCTCAATGTCGTCGGCAAATCGCGCAATGAACATGAGGGCTCTAACCTGGCGCGCGGCGCCGGCGTAGTCCTGTTGGCGGTCGATCAGCGCCTCGCACTCAGCCAGCGCGGCGCGGCGCGCCTGGGCGACGGCATCGTCCAGTGCTTCAAGTTCAACATCGGTACGGGCCTCTTCCAGCGCCTCGCGCCATTCCATCTGCTGCATCAGAAAGGCCGCGGGCATCGCAGTGTTGTCCTCGGCACGGATGGGTGCACCATAGAGCTCGCACAGGTACGCGGCCCGGCGCATGGGGTCCTTGAGGCGCTGGTAGGCTTCGTTGATGCGCACCGACCACTGCATCGCGACCCGCTGCGCGGCTGCACCTTGGGCCGCAAACTTGTCCGGATGGGCCTCGCGCTGCAACTCTTTCCAGCGCACGTCAATGGCGCTTCGATCCTGCACAAAGCCACGCGCCAGGCCAAAGAGTTCAAAGTCGTCAGATTGGAGGTTCATGCACGGGTCGTCATCGGATAGCAGATGGGCGGGTCAACAAAAAACCGCCAATACGCAAGGTGCGCGGTGGCGGTTTGGCAGGCACTCGGCCAGAGCCGTCTAGACGCGGAAGCTCTCTCCACAACCGCAGCGGTCACGCTCGTTGGGGTTGTTGAACTTGAAGCCCTCATTGAGGCCTTCACGCACGAAGTCGAGCTCGGTGCCATCGATATACGCCAGGCTCTTGGGATCGATGAGCACCTTGACGCCGTGGTTCTCGAACACGATGTCTTCGGGCTGGCTGTCATCGACGTACTCCAGCTTGTAGGCAAGTCCCGAGCAACCCGTCGTCTTGACACCCAGGCGCACGCCCAGCCCCTTGCCCCTGCGGGACAGGTAGCGGTTCACATGCCGGGCAGCGGCTTCAGTCAGCGTAATGGCCATGGCAATCAGGCAGCAGTGGCAGTGGCTGCGTGTTTGGTCTTGTAGTCCAGCACGGCAGCCTTGATGGCGTCTTCCGCGAGGATGGAGCAGTGCACCTTCACGGGCGGCAGCGCCAGCTCTTCAGCGATTTCGCTGTTCTTGAGGGCAGCCGCTTCGTCCAACGTCTTGCCCTTCACCCACTCGGTGACGAGCGACGACGAGGCAATGGCCGAGCCGCAGCCATAGGTTTTGAAGCGGGCGTCTTCGATCACACCAGTAGCGGGATTCACCTTGATCTGCAGCTTCATCACGTCGCCGCAGGCAGGTGCGCCCACCATGCCGGTGCCCACCGAATCATCACCCTTGTCGAACGAACCGACGTTGCGGGGGTTCTCGTAGTGGTCTACGACTTTGTCTGAGTAAGCCATGATGTGTACCTCTTGAATCTTCAGAAATTGGGGATCAGTGCGCAGCCCATTGGATGGTGCTGATGTCGATGCCGTCCTTGTACATCTCCCACAGCGGACTCAACTCGCGCAGGCGGGCCACGTTCTCGCGGATGGTAGAGATGGCGTAGTCGATCTCTTCTTCGGTCGTGAAACGGCCGATGGTCATGCGCAGGCTGCTGTGCGCCAGCTCATCGCTGCGGCCCAGGGCGCGCAGCACATAGCTGGGCTCCAGGCTGGCAGACGTACAGGCAGAGCCTGACGACACCGCAAGGCCTTTGATCCCCATGATGAGCGACTCGCCTTCGACGTAGTTGAAGCTCATGTTCAGGTTCTGCGGCACGCGGCGCTCCATGCTGCCGTTGATGAACACCTGTTCGATATCCTTCAAGCCGTCGAGCAAACGCTGCTGCAAAGCATGGGCCTTGGCATTGCTCTCGGCCATTTCTTCCTTGGCGATGCGGAAAGCCTCGCCCATACCCACGATCTGGTGCGTGGGCAAGGTGCCCGAACGCATTCCGCGCTCATGGCCGCCACCGTGCATCTGCGCTTCCAGCCGCACGCGGGGCTTGCGGCGCACGTACAAGGCGCCGACGCCCTTGGGGCCATAGGTCTTGTGGGCCGTCATGCTCATGAGGTCGATCGGCAGCGTCGCCATGTCGATCTCGACGCGACCGGTGGCCTGGGCTGCATCAACGTGGAACAGAATGCCCTTCTCACGGCACATTGCGCCGATGGCGGGGATGTCCTGAATCACACCGATCTCGTTGTTCACGAAGAGCACGCTGATCAGGATGGTGTCGGGGCGGATGGCTGCCTTGAGGGCGTCCATATTGACCAACCCGTCTTCCTGCACGTCGAGGTACGTGACCTCGAAGCCCTGGCGCTCCAGCTCGCGCATGGTGTCCAGCACCGCCTTATGCTCGGTCTTGAGCGTGATGAGGTGCTTGCCCTTGCCCTTGTAGAACTGCGCAGCACCCTTGAGCGCCAGATTGATCGATTCGGTGGCACCACTGGTCCAGACGATTTCGCGGGGGTCCGCACCAATCAGATCTGCCACCTGGCCGCGCGACCGTTCCACCGCTTCTTCCGCTTCCCAACCCCAGGCATGGCTGCGCGACGCTGGATTGCCGAAGTGCTCACGCAGCCACGGGATCATGGCATCGACCACGCGCGGGTCCACCGGGGTGGTGGCGCCGTAGTCGAGATAGATGGGGAAGTGCGGGGTCATGTCCATGGCTGGCTCAGTAAAAGGTTCTGGCTGGCAGATGCAAAAGAAGGTAGGCGTACAAAAATCGATCAGGGCGTTGCCGACCCTCAGGCCGGCAGCAGTACCCAGAAGGTCAGGATTTGGCGAAGACGTTGCCCAACGCAAACACGGAGTTCGGGGCGTTCACGCGGATGGGCTTGACCACCGGCGTCGTGGAGATCGCGCGGCGTACTACCGGCTTGTCTTCGATTTGGACGCCCTTGGCGAGTTGCTCTTCCACCAGCTTTTGCAGCGTGACGGAATCCAGGAACTCCACCATGCGCTGATTGAGCGATGCCCACAGCTCGTGCGTCATGCAACGGCCAGCTTCGCCCAGGCAGTTTTCCTTGCCACCGCATTGCGTGGCGTCGATGGGCTCATCCACCGACACAATGATGTCCGCCACCGTGATGTCACCCGCCTTGCGGGCCAGCGTGTAGCCGCCACCGGGGCCACGGGTCGACTCGACGAGTTCGTGGCGGCGCAGCTTGCCAAAAAGCTGCTCAAGGTACGAGAGGGAAATCTGTTGGCGCTGGCTGATCGCTGCCAGCGTGACGGGACCATTGTTCTGGCGCAGGGCCAGGTCAATCATGGCGGTGACCGCAAAACGGCCTTTGGTTGTGAGACGCATCGCAAGCTCCTTGTGCTAAGGCTTGTTCGTTGTAGAAACCGCCTTCGCTGGCTCATGGTCAGCGAGGGCACCGTCTCCGCCCCTTCTCCGCACAGTTGCCTGCCACGGATCCCTTCATCGTTGGGCTTTTTCTTGAGTATTTTGTGCAAGTATAGCACAAATCCCTATCGAATTTGTCGGGTTAAAAAACCAACGGGTCATGAATTGACCCGAGGGGTCTTCCCCAATTCTCAGCAGCCCAATCACAAAGCCACCGAATCACTCCCGTGTGCACCAAAAGCCTGGTCCTTGAGCCGGGTGAGCTGGTCGCGCACGCGCGCAGCCTGCTCGAATTCGAGGTTGCGAGCGTGCTCCAGCATGAGCTTTTCCAGGCGCTTGATTTCGCGCGCTACGTCCTTCTCGGACATGTCTTCCACTTGTGCGCGCCGCATGGCTTCCTGTTCCAGCCGCTCGGCGTCCTTGCCCGCTTTTTCGCTGTACACGCCGTCAATCAGGTCTCGTACCCGCTTGACAATGCTGCGCGGAGTGATTCCGTGTGCTTCGTTGTGTGCGATCTGCTTGACGCGCCGGCGTTCCGTCTCGCCGATGGCTTTTTTCATCGAATCGGTGATGCGGTCTGCGTACAGGATGGCCCTCCCGTTCAAATTGCGCGCCGCGCGGCCGATGGTCTGGATCAAACTGCGCTCGGCCCGCAAAAAACCTTCCTTATCGGCGTCGAGGATCGCCACCAGCGAGACCTCGGGAATATCCAGGCCCTCGCGCAGCAGGTTGATGCCCACCAGCACGTCAAACGCACCCAGGCGCAGGTCACGGATGATCTCCACCCGCTCTACCGTGTCCACGTCACTGTGCAGGTACCGCACCTTCACCCCGTTGTCCGTCAGGTAGTCCGTCAACTGCTCGGCCATGCGCTTCGTCAGCGTAGTAATGAGTACGCGCTCGTGCTTTTCTACAAGAATGCGTATTTCTTGCAGCACATCGTCCACTTGATGGGTCGCCGGCCTGACCTCCACCTGCGGGTCCACCAACCCTGTCGGTCGCACCACCTGATCCACGATCTGCCCTGAATGCGTGCGTTCGTAGTCGGCCGGCGTGGCAGTGACAAAGATCACCTGACGCATGCGGTGTTCAAACTCTTCAAACTTCAGCGGGCGGTTGTCCAGCGCCGACGGCAGCCGAAAGCCGTATTCCACCAAGGTAGTCTTGCGCGACCGATCGCCGCTGTACATGGCGTTGAGCTGCCCGATCATTTGGTGGCTCTCGTCCAGGAACATCAGCGCGTCCTTGGGCATGTAGTCGGTCAGCGTGCTGGGCGGGCTGCCCGGCGGAGAGCCCGACAGGTGGCGCGTGTAGTTCTCGATGCCCTTGCAGTGCCCCACTTCGCTGAGCATCTCCAGGTCAAACCGCGTGCGCTGCTCCAGGCGCTGGGCTTCCACGAGCTTGCCTTCGGCCAACAGCTGCTGCAGCCGCTCGGCCAACTCCAGCTTGATGGTCTCCACGGCAGTGAGCACCTTGTCGCGCGGCGTCACATAGTGGCTGCTCGGGTAGACGGTGAATCGCGGGATCTTCTGCTTGACCCGGCCTGTGAGCGGGTCGAACAGCTGCAGGCTTTCGATCTCGTCGTCAAACAGCTCAATGCGGATCGCCAGCTCGGAGTGTTCGGCCGGAAACACGTCGATGGTGTCGCCGCGCACACGGAACTTGCCGCGCGAAAAATCCGCCTCGTTGCGCTGGTACTGCATGCGAATGAGCTGGCCAATCACGTCCCGCTGGCCCAGCTTGTCGCCCACCCGCAGTGTCATCACCATGCGGTGGTAGCTCTCGGGCTCGCCGATGCCGTAGATGGCCGACACCGTGGCCACGATCACCACGTCGCGCCGCTCCATCAGGCTCTTGGTGCACGACAGGCGCATCTGCTCGATGTGCTCGTTGATCGCGCTGTCCTTCTCGATGAACAGGTCGCGCTGGGGCACGTAGGCTTCGGGCTGGTAATAGTCGTAATAGCTTACGAAGTACTCCACGGCGTTCTTGGGGAAGAACTCGCGGAACTCGCTGTACAGCTGCGCGGCCAGCGTCTTGTTGGGCGCAAAGATGATGGCCGGGCGGCCCATGCGGGCGATCACGTTGGCCATGGTGAAGGTCTTGCCAGACCCCGTCACCCCCAGCAGGGTCTGGAAGGACTCCCCGTCGTTCAGCCCGTCCACCAGCTTGTTGATGGCCTCGGGCTGGTCGCCCGCGGGAGGGTACGGCTGGAAAAGCTCGAAGGGCGATTCGGGGAAACGAACGAATTCGCCGTCTTGCTTTTCCGTTATGACCTGTGTGATATCCGGCATGGGTGCAGTCAACGAGTGGAGGGTAGCCGCCGTTAAAATCGGCGGAACCCGGCACAGTACACCACGCCTGGATTCTTCGCTACTGACAACCTTTCAAGGATTTTCATGTCTCTTTTCACCGCCGTCGAAATGGCCCCCCGCGACCCCATCCTGGGCCTCAACGAGCAATTCAACGCTGACACCAATCCCAACAAGGTCAACCTGGGAGTCGGCGTTTATTTCGACGACAACGGCAAGCTGCCCCTGCTGCAGTGCGTGCAGGCCGCAGAAAAGACCATGATGTCCACCCCTACCGCCCGCGGCTACCTGCCCATCGACGGCATCGTGGCGTATGACAACGCGGTCAAGAGCCTGGTGTTTGGTGCTGACAGCGAACCCGTCACCTCCGGCCGCGTGGCCACCGTGCAGGCCATCGGCGGCACCGGCGGCCTGAAGATCGGCGCTGACTTCCTGAAGAAGGTCAGCCCCAACGCCAAAGTCCTGATCTCCGACCCCAGCTGGGAAAACCACCGCGCCCTGTTCACCAACGCCGGTTTTGAAGTCGATACGTATGCCTACTACGACGCTGAAAAGCGCGGCGTCAATTTCGAAGGCTTCCTGGCCAGCCTGAACGCCGCCGCTGCCGGAACCATCGTCGTGCTGCACGCCTGCTGCCACAACCCCACGGGTTACGACATCACCCCCGAGCAGTGGGACCAGGTGGTGGCCGCCGTCAAGGCCAAGAACCTCACGCCCTTCCTTGACATGGCCTACCAGGGCTTCGGCCACGGTATCGCCGAAGACGGCGCCGTCATCCAGAAATTCGTGGCAGCAGGCCTCACGTTCTTCGTATCCACCTCGTTCTCCAAGAGCTTCAGCCTGTACGGCGAACGCGTGGGCGGCCTGTCGGTGCTGTGCACGGACAAGGAAGAAGCCTCCCGCGTGCTGAGCCAGCTCAAGATCGTCATCCGCACCAACTACTCCAACCCGCCCATCCACGGTGGTGCCGTGGTGGCCGCAGTGCTCAACAACCCCGAGCTGCGCGCCCTGTGGGAAAAAGAGCTGTCTGAAATGCGCGTGCGCATCAAGGCCATGCGCCAGAAGCTGGTCGACGGCCTGAAGGCCGCCGGCGTGAAGCAGGACATGTCCTTCATCACCACGCAGATCGGTATGTTCAGCTATTCGGGCCTCTCCAAGGACCAGATGGTGCGCCTGCGCAATGAGTTCGGTGTGTACGGCACCGACACCGGCCGCATGTGCGTGGCCGCGCTCAACAGCAAGAACATCGACTACGTCTGCCAGTCCATTGCAAAGGTCGTCTGAGCACGATGAGGAAGCGGCGCTCGGGCGCCGCTTTGTGAGCGAAGCGCTCCAGAACCCGCACAACGCGGCCATTCTGGAGCGTTTGCCGTTTCTGGGCCTGCCCGATGTGTGGCTGGTGGCGGGCTGTCTGTTCCAGACGGTGTGGAACCTGCGCTCCGGGCTCGCGCCCACGGCGCACATCAAGGACTACGACCTGTTCTATTTCGATGCGTCGGATTTGTCCGAGGCGTCCGAGCAGCAGGTCCAGGCCCGCGTCACTGCCGTATTCGCCGACCTGCCGATCACCGTGGAAGCCAAGAACCAGGCGCGCGTGCACCTTTGGTACGAGCAGTGGTTTGGCTACCCCTACCAGGCGCTGCAGTCGGCGCGCCAAGGGATCGAGCGGTTTCTGGTGCCCTGCACCTGCGTGGGTCTGCAGTCGGGTGTGGCCGAGCAGGCCTCTACGCTGTATGCACCTTATGGGCTGGATGAGTTGTATGCAGGCATCTTGCGGCCCAACGCCCAGTGCCCGCACCTGCCACTTTTTCAGGCCAAGGCCCAGAGCTACCGCGAGCGCTGGGGCTGGCTTCAGATTCGGGAGATGGCGGGCGCATCCAGCTGAGCGTGGCGATGTGGCTACCTCTGTGTCGCTCCGCACCCGAAATTTATGGTCTTTTTGGCCTCTAGCGCTTGATTGGCAAGCGCCAATAGCTATCAAACTAATAGCAATCGACCATTAACCCCACAAGACCGAGCGCATCGATATCGATGCCGACTGGTAGCCCGTATTGAAGAAACGCGGCATCTCGCTCGCGTGCACGGCCCCGGCTGCGTACAGCAGCGGCAGGTAATGCTCATGGGTCGGATGCGCCTGCTGCGCCACGGCACCGAGCTTCTGAAAATCCTGCAAGGCGCCCAACTGGCCCTTCTTGATCTGGTCCTGCACCACAGTGTCGAACTCGGTGGCCCAGTCGTAGGCCTCGTTGGCGGCAGAGCCACGGCGCGATGCGCGCAGGTTGTGCACGATGTTGCCGCTGCCCACGATCAGCACGCCGCGCTCGCGCAGGCCTTTGAGCTGCTGGCCCAGCGCATAGTGCTCGGCCGGGGCACGGCTGTAGTCCATCGAGAGTTGCAGCACCGGAATGTGCGCCTTGGGGAACATCGGCTTGAGCACCGACCAGGTGCCGTGGTCCAGCCCCCACTCGCCCTCGTCCACACCCAGCGCCCCGCCCGTGGCCGGAGATTTCAGCTCGCGGGCCAGGCTGCGCGCCACCGCGGGTGCGCCCGGCGCGGGGTATTGCTGGTCGAACAGCGCCTGCGGAAAACCGCCGAAATCGTGAATGGTCTTGGGCTGCGCCATGCCCGTGACCTGCCAGCCGCCGCGTGTAAGCCAGTGCGCCGATATGCACAGGATGAGTTGCGGCGGCACCGCGCGCGCCAGCAGCTCCGTGCCCGTGGTTTCCCAGCTGCGGCGCCAGGCGTTGTCCTCGATGGCGTTCATGGGACTGCCATGGCCCACGAACAGCACCGGCATGCGCGGCGACGGCTTTTGGGCCTGCAGCGCGGGCAAGGTGGCGGCACTGCTCAGAGAGGTCATGGAGAAGGCTCCCGGAAAGGTGGCCAGGCCCGCCAAGGCGGCCAAAGAGGTTCTGCGTTGCATGAATCGGGGAGCGTAACAAATTATGTATAACGCAGGAGGGAGCACCCGCCCCTGCCAAAGTTCCGGCGGCTGCAGCCCGGCGTTCCTTGTGGCCTGCCCTGCTTGCCCCCTCCCCTCACCCCACCGCCCTCGCCCATGACCGCTGCCATCGCCCCCCCGCCCCAGCCTCTGCGCAACACCCGCGTCCTCAGCCTTGCGCTCAACCTGCCCGGCCCCGCCGCCCTGATGCGCTGCGCGCGGCTCGGGGCTGAGTGCACCAAGCTCGAACCGCCGCCCGCCCCCGGCCATCCCAGCGCCGACCCCATGGGCATCTACAGCCCGGCGGCCTACGCCACGCTGCATGCAGGCGTGCGCGTGGTGCACGCACACCTTAAGACGCCTGAGGGCCAGGCAGCGCTGCATGAGGAACTCGCGCGCACCGATGTGCTGATCACGTCGTTTCGCCCTTCGGCACTCACCAAACTCGGCCTGGGCTGGGAGGCGCTGCAATCCAGATACCCGCGCCTGTCCCTGGTGCGCATCGTGGGCGCGGCGGGTGCACGCGCCGAAGAACCCGGCCATGACCTCACCTACCTGGCCGACGCAGGCCTGGTGACCGGCACCGACATGCCGCCCACGCTCTATGCCGACATGTGCGGCGCACTGATGGCCAGCGAAGCCGTTTTGCAAGCCTTGCTGGAACGCAGCCACACGGGCGCCGGTGTCTGCATTGAGGTCGCCCTGGCGGACGCTGCCACGTGGCTCGCCCAGCCGCGCGACTGGGGCCTGACCACGCCCAATGGCGACGTCGGCGGCCAGCACGCCGGCTACCGCATCTACCCCTGCGCCGACGGCCGCGTGGCCGTGGCGGCGCTGGAACCCCACTTTGCCGCGCGCCTGTGCGCTGCCGCGGGGCTGCCTGCCACGGGCGATGCCGACGTGCTGCGGGCGCCGGCCACGCACCAAGCCGTTGCCGCATTCCTGCAAAGCCAGACGCGGGCGCAACTCGATGCGCTCGCGGTTGCGCAGGACATTCCCCTCCATACCCTGGCCTGATCCCGCTGGCGATTCCCGCAAATTTCAAGAAGCCCACTTTCGATGAGCAGCAAACAAGGCACCGTCATCCGCTGGGACGCCACGCGCGCGTTCGGCTTCATCCGCAGCCCCGGCACGTCGGCCGACGTGTTCTTTCATGTGCGGGACTTTCGTGGCAGCGCGCCACCGCGCGAGGGGTTGGCCGTCACCTTCGAAGAAATCCATGTGGGCGGTAAAGGCCCGCGTGCAATGGCGGTGCAGCCGACGGGGGCCGTGGCAGCCGGCGCAACCGCAGGCAGAGCGGCGCCATCGCGCCCAGCTGCGCGGCCCGCCGCAGGGCACAGCCCCCGCCAACAATCGCCCCGGCGCGCCGCAGCGGCCGACCACCGGCGCGCACGCAACACGTCGGGCGGTTCAGCTTCCGCAGGCCTAGCCCTGCTGCTCACCGCCGGCTGGATCGGGCTCCTGGCCTGGGGCATCTGGACCCGGCAGCTGCCGCTGGGCTGGACGCTGAGCGCCGCCGTGGCCGTCAATCTGGTCACGTTCTGGACCTACGCCGCGGACAAGAACGCCGCCACACAACGCCGCTGGCGCACACCAGAGAGCTCGCTGCACCTGCTCAGCCTGTTGGGCGGCTGGCCCGGCGCCTGGCTGGCACAGCAGACCCTGCGCCACAAGTCCAGCAAACGCGAATTCCGTGCCGTGTACTGGCTCACGGTCGTCGTGCACTGCACGGCCCTGGCCGCATGGGTGTTGGGGGTGGGCCGATAGCTTGAGCAAGGCGGCTGGCGGATCACTCTCAAATTGATAGCTGCATGCGCTTATAGATCAAGCGCTAGAGGCCAATTGAGCTGATATTTTTGGCCGCTCTGACGGAAAAAAGGCCCACCGGCCTACACGCACTGCTGCGCTGCGCCATTGGAATGGGGGTTTTAAAACACCACCGGGAGATGGCCATGAAACCCCTGATTCTTGATTCGTCCATGACCAACATGGGCGGCGTTTTCTACCCGACCGGCCACGTGTTTGCGCTGTTCCCTGATGAAGACTGCGCACGCCAGGCCGCTGCGGCCCTCCAGGCTGCCGGCCATACCGGCGACATCGCCTACGCAGGCCCGGAGCTCATCTTGCAAGACATCGTGCGCACGCTCGGCACGGCCGACGCCCCGCTGCCGTCGGTGGGGGCTGAAGGCGACATGGTGCGCCGCATTGCCGACCTGGCGGGCAAGGGCCACCACGGCCTGCTGATCAAGATGGGCGACAAGGACGAACCCGAGACCTTGAGCAACGCCATTGCCCCCGAAGGCGCAGTGACGGCGTTCTACTACCGCACCTTCATCATCGAAGACCTGGTCACGCCGCCGGCCGAGGACGGACCGCAGTCGGTCGTGGTGGGCACTCACGCGGCAGCGCAATGATCGGCTTTGGCCACATACTGCCGTGAGGCGGTAGACCGGCCATCGGGTGCCTTCACCGCCCCTCGCGGTGCCTCCACTGCACCCTGCCGATCCGTATCTCGCCTTCGCGGGCGCGCTTTCGGCCAAAACCTGTCGCTAAGTGCCACGGGCCGCCTCAGTGGCGTACTTGCCATGCTTTGCATGCATTTACGGGGTGATCGCTATATAGTGCATCGAAGAGCTCCTGGCCCTGCCGGGAAAGTTACGCAAGGAAGGCTCCGCCGCGTTCCCGAAGCCGGCCCACAAGCCCCCACACCTTCGCACCCGGCGGGAGAATGAATCGATGGATGCAGTGCAGCCAGTTGAGCGAAGCCCCCTGCAGCTGACCTTGCGGCTGACTTGGCCTTTCATTGCCATGGTGCTGCTCCTGGCTGCCAGTGCCGCGACCAGCTTCTACATGTTGTCCACCGTGCGCGCCTTCGTGGCGGGTGAAAGCCTGTGGACCAAGGGGCAAAAAGACGCCATCTACTACCTGGGCCTGTATGCCGCCAACGGCTCGCCCCAGGCGTTCGAACGCTTCACGCAGGCCATCGACGTCCCCTTGGGCGACCGTGCGGCCCGCCTGGCGCTGCAGCCTGGGCAGGTGCAGGTCGAGCTGGCCCGCGAGGGGTTTCTGCGCGGCGGCAACCACCCGGACGACATCAACAACCTCATCTGGCTGCTGCGGTATTTCCACCGCTTCGAGATCGTGCAAAAGCCCATGGAGTTCTGGCTCGTGGGCGACGAATACATCAACGCGCTGCGCGACCTCTCGCATGAGATCCGCCACGAGACCGCAGCGGGCGACGTCGACGACATCACCCGCGCGCACTGGCAGGCCACCATTCGCGACATCAACGCCGGCGCGACCCCGGCGGCGCGGGGCTTCAGCGAGGCGCTGGGAGACAGCTCGCGCCGCCTGGTCGCCATGCTCATGTGGGCCAACGGCGGCATGGCCGTGGTGCTGATCCTGCTCACCCTGTGGCACACCCGCACCTTGCTCGCGCAGCGCCGCCGCGTCGAAGAGGCCCTGAGCGCCGAGCGCGAGCAGGCGCACATCACCCTGACTGCCATCGGCGATGCGGTGGTGACGACCAATGTGAATGGCGAGGTCGTGTACATGAACCCGGCGGCCGAGCGGCTGCTGGCCCATGCCGCGCCAGACGCCGCGGGGATGCCGCTGGCGGAGGTGCTGAAGCTCGACGGCGAAGGCAGCCGGCCGCTGGCGGTCGACGCACTGGTCGGGCAGATCTTGCAGCACAAGGCTGGCAGCACCCCGGCGCCGGTCCCCGCCGGGGCCAACGACTACAGCATCCGCACCATCGTGCGGCCCGACCAGTCGGTGGTGCCCGTCAAGCTGGTGGGCACCGCCCTGCGGCACCAGGGCACCGTCAACGGCGCGGTGCTGGTGCTGCACGACGTGACCCGCGAGCAGCACTACGTGGAGCAGCTGTCGTGGCAGGCCAGCCACGACGCGCTGACGGGCCTGGTAAACCGGCGCGAGTTCGAGCACCGGCTTGAGGCCCTGCTCAACCGCCCACGCCAGCCGGGCCGCGAGGGCTCGCTGCTCTTCGTGGACCTGGACCAGTTCAAGCTGATCAACGACACCTGCGGCCACCAGGCCGGCGATGAAATGCTGCGCGAGGTCTGCCGCATGCTGCAAAGCCACCTGCGCGAAGGCGACACGCTGGCGCGCCTGGGTGGCGACGAATTTGGCATCCTGCTCAAGGACTGCCCCGCCGGCCCCTCGGCCCGCATCGCAGAGCAGCTGCGCCAGGCCGGCCAGGAGCTGCGCCTGTCGTGGGAAGGCCAGCAGCTGTCCACCGGCCTCAGTATCGGCATGGTGCAGCTCATCCCCGCGCTGATCTCCATCCAGGAGGCCATGCGCGTGGCCGACATGGCCTGCTACCGCGCCAAGGAAGGCGGCCGCAACCGGGTGTTCATCTACCAGCCCGAAGACATTGAAATGACGCGGCGCGAAGGCGAGATGGACTGGGTGCGCCGCCTGCGCCTGGCCCTGGAGCACAACCGCTTTCAGCTGTACGCACAGGCCATCAGCGCACTGCAGGGCACGGGCGACGAGGGGCTGCACATGGAAGTGCTGCTGCGCCTGCGCGAGGAAGACGGGCAACTGGTGGCGCCCGGCACTTTCATCCCGGCGGCCGAACACTACGGGATGATGCCGGCGGTGGACCGCTGGGTGGTGGAGCACACGCTCAAAGCGCTGGCGCAGCACCAGCGCACACCGGGCGCCATGCCCGTGCACACCTGCGCCATCAACCTGTCCGGCACCAGCCTGGGCGACGACGCCTTGCTCAAGTTCATCCGCACGGCGCTCACTGAATCGGGGCTGGACGCGCGGACCCTGTGTTTTGAGATCACCGAGACCAGCGCCATATCGCACCTGCCCAACGCCGTGCGCCTGATGAAAGAGCTGCAGCAGCTGGGCTGCCGGTTCGCCCTCGATGACTTTGGCGCCGGCATGTCGTCCTTCACATACCTCAAGCACCTGCCGGTCAATTACCTCAAGATCGACGGCGCCTTCGTGAAGGACATGCTGCAGGACGTGACCAGCCGCGCCATGGTGGAGACGATCCACCGCATCGGCCACGTGATGGGCAAACAGACGATTGCCGAGTTTGCCGAGTCCGACGCCATCGTTGCCGCCCTGCGCGAGATTGGCGTGGACTACGCGCAGGGCTACGCGCTGGCCAAGCCTGTGCCGCTGGGCGAATGCCTGCAAGGGCACGGCACAGCGCCCCAATCCATGAACAGGCTGGCCTCCATCGCCACCAAGGAACACCAGCGCCTGTCCTCCAGCCCTGGCAGCGCCAGCGCCTGAACCGGGTGGCGCGACCCTGTCCGTTTCTCTGCGGAGGATTCCAGCGGTAGTGGAGCAGCCTCAGCTGCAGCCCACACGCTCTTGAAGCGGCCTGCGCACGCGTAGCCCCCGCCCTATTCAGTGCGCTGCAGCCGGTACTGCCGCCAGTACGTTCCGGTCTTGCGGCAGGCATTGCCGTCCTCTACCAGCGTCCCGAGGAAGGCCCCATGTAAGCGCCGGCCGCTGTGGACCAGGGTCATCCTGGCTGGCACCCATCCCACGCCGAGTTCAGGGCACGCGGGATCGACATCGACGCCCTTCAGCAGCACCTCGCCCGTGAAGCGTGTGCCCTCCAGGCGCCCGCGGATGATCGCTTCGCCGACGCGAAATCCATACGAGGCCTGATCTGCGCTCACCTGCACGTACTTCCCGGTCCAGACAGCGCCGGATTTTTCAAAACGCAGCACGCTGGTAGTCGCCTCATCGTCCACCTCCCTCCACACCCCTTCAAGCAATGCCACCGCTTGTGCCGTGGCAGGAAGCCACAGAGCGAAAAAAGCTGCGCAGAGGATGGGCTTGAGACGGATGGGCAATTGCATGAAGGGACGTTTGAAAGCGGCTGGGAACCATCAGCCAGGGCCGGGGCGCCAGGGGCCGGCTTGTTCAGAGACAACAGCCATGGTGAGGCCGGCGCAAAGAAAAACGGCTGCCACGTGCACAGGCCGCTACCCGCCAGCGCTAGCGGGATAACCACCCTGGAGGCGTGGTCGGCAGAAGGAGCATTGGCTGCAACGCTTGATCCTTCTGCCGCGCCAGCTCCTAGCGCGCCTTGCGGCCACCCGGCGGCTTGGCGGACCCGTTCACACGGGGCGGCAGCCCCGTGTGCTGCGTCAAGATGCGGCCCTTCTGCGGCGTGACGGACTTCAGGGCTACGCCGGCAGAAGACTTGCCTGAGCCCGAGGTTGCCGAGACCTTGCTGCCGTTGGGCGTCGAGTTCTTGCGCCGCGCACTCTGGTAGCCGCCATCGGTCAGCGGTTGGAAGGTCGGGATCAGGTGGTGCTTGCCGTTGCCGATCAGGTCGGCCCGCCCCATGGTCTTGAGCGCCTCGCGCAGCAGCGGCCAGTTGTTCGGGTCGTGGTAGCGCAAGAAGGCCTTGTGCAGGCGGCGGCGTTTTTCGCCGCGCACGATGTCCACCCCTTCGCTGTCGCGGCCGATCTTGCGCAGCGGGTTCTTGCCAGAGTGGTACATGGCCGTGGCCGTAGCCATGGGGCTGGGGTAGAAGGTCTGCACCTGGTCGGCACGGAAACCGTTCTTCTTGAGCCAGATGGCGAGGTTCATCATGTCCTCGTCGCTGGTGCCCGGGTGTGCAGCGATGAAGTACGGAATCAGGAACTGCTTCTTGCCCGCCTCTTCGCTGAACTTCTCGAACATCTGCTTGAACTTGTCATAGCTGCCGATGCCCGGCTTCATCATCTTGGTCAGCGGGCCCTGCTCGGTGTGCTCGGGCGCGATCTTGAGGTACCCGCCCACGTGGTGCTGCACCAGCTCCTTCACGTACTCGGGGCTCTTCACCGCCAGGTCGTAGCGCAGGCCCGAGCCGATCAGGATCTTCTTGATGCCCTTCAATGCACGGCCGCGGCGGTAGATCTTGATCAGCGGGTCGTGGTTGGTGCCCAGGTTGGAGCAGATGCCGGGGTACACGCAGCTCGGTTTGCGGCAGGCGGCTTCGATCTCGGGGCTCTTGCAGCCCAGGCGGTACATGTTGGCCGTGGGGCCGCCCAGGTCGCTGATGGTGCCGGTAAAGCCCTTGACCTTGTCGCGGATGTCCTCGATCTCCTGAATGATCGAGTCCTCGGACCGGCTCTGGATGATGCGGCCCTCGTGCTCGGTGATGGAGCAGAAGGTGCAGCCGCCAAAACAGCCTCGCATGATGTTCACGCTGAAGCGAATCATCTCCCACGCAGGGATCTTGGTCGTGCCGTCATGGCTGCCGTTCTCGTCGGCGTAGCTCGGGTGCGGGCCCCGCGCGTACGGAAGGTCAAACACATAGTCCATCTCGGCCGTGGTCAGCGGAATGGGCGGCGGGTTGATCCACACATCCCGCGCCGTCGCACCCTCGCCGTGCGCCTGCACCAGCGCGCGGGCGTTGCCCGGGTTGGTCTCCAGGTGCAGCACGCGGTTGGCGTGGGCATACAGCACCGGGTCGCTCTTGACCTGCTCGTAGCTGGGCAAGCGGATCACGCTCCGGTCGCGCGGCGGCACCTTGAGCTTGGCTCGGAGCGCCGGGTTGGCCACGAACAGCATGGGCTGAACGGTGGGGTTCGGCTCGGCAGATTTTGGGTCTTTTTGGCCGTCAGCGCTTATTCCATCTGCATTGTCAGCTATCGATTCAGGAGCATCATCCTTGCTGCAGGTGCTGCCTTGCGCAGCCGCCTGCTCGCTGGTCGTCATGTACGGGTTGACGTGCGCCTCCACGCGCCCGGGCTCGTCCACGGAGCTGGAATCGATCTCGAACCAGCCCTTGCCGCTCTCGTCATCCGGCCGGCGCACAAAGGCCGTGCCGCGCACGTCGGTGATCTGCTCCACCGGCTCGCGGGCGGCCAGGCGGTGTGCCACCTCAACCAGCGCGCGCTCGGCATTGCCGTACAGCAGCAGGTCGCATTTGGCGTCGACCACGATGGAGCGGCGCACCTTGTCGCTCCAGTAGTCATAGTGGGCGATGCGGCGCAGGCTGCCTTCGATGCCGCCCAGGATGATGGGCACGTCCTTGAACGCCTCCCGACAGCGCTGGCTGTAGACGATGGCGGCGCGGTCGGGGCGCTTGCCGCCGATGTCGCCGGGGGTGTAGGCGTCGTCGCTGCGAATCTTCCGGTCGGCCGTGTACCGGTTGATCATCGAATCCATGTTGCCCGCCGTCACGCCCCAAAACAGGTTGGGCTTGCCCAGCGTCTTGAAGGGCTCGGCGCTTTGCCAGTCGGGCTGGGCAATGATGCCCACGCGAAAGCCCTGGGCCTCCAGCGTCCGTCCGATCACGGCCATGCCGAAGCTGGGGTGGTCTACATAGGCGTCGCCCGTCACCAGGATGATGTCGCAGCTGTCCCAGCCCAGTTTTTCCATCTCGGCGCGGCTCATCGGCATGAAGGGGGCCGTGCCAAAGCGCTTGGCCCAGTACGGGCGGTAGCTGGTCAATGGCTTTGCGGCGCGCGCAAAAAAGGAGACGTCGACGGGGGCGTTCATTCGGAAGGGGCGCGCGGCCAGCCCGGTGCGGTGGGGCGTCGTGGGGCGCGCAATGGTGGGTAACCCGCGATTTTACGTGAGTGGGCACTTTTTGTCGCCTCGGCACCTTGGCCCTTCCCCTGGCAGGCTTGAATGAGTCAGCGCATATACTTGCTTCAGTCAATTAATTGGGTGACAAAGGCAATCATGAGCACGGATCCTTCTCCCTCTGGCCCATCCACCACTAACACTCTGGTGCCGGCCGACGCAGTGAAGGCCGTGCGCCGCTTCAACCGTTTCTTCACCCGCCGCGTGGGCGTGCTGGATCCCTACCTGGGCAGCGACCTCTCTTTGACCGATGTGCGTGTGTTGTACGAGCTGGCCCATCGCGATGCGCCCGTAGCCAGCGAACTGGCGCGCGAATTGGGCCTGGACGGCGGCTACCTGAGCCGCATCCTGCGCCGCTTTGAAGCTGCCGGCTGGATCCGCCGCAGCGCCAGCGAGCGCGATGCGCGCCAGAGCGTGCTCACCCTCACCCCCGCAGGACGCGATGCGTTCGAGCCGCTGCAGCAGCGCTCGCGCGACGAAGCCGCCGCCCTGCTCGCCCCCCTGCCCCCGGCGCGGCGCCACGAAGTGGTCGATGCCATGCAACGCATCGAGGCCTTGCTCGAGCCCGCCAACGCGCCCGCCTTGCCGCCCAAGGTGGCCCTGCTGCGTGACCCCGCGCCCGGCGACATCGGCTGGGTGGTACAGCAACACGGTGAAATCTACTGGCGCGAATATGGCTGGGACAGCCGCTTCGAAGCGCTGGTGGCCGACATTTCCGCGCAATTTGTGCGCAAGTTTCAACCCGAGTGGGAGCGCTGCTGGATCGCCGAACTGGAGGGTGAGCGGGTGGGTGCCGCGTTCGTGGTGCGCAAATCAGCCACCACGGCCCAGCTGCGCATGCTCATCCTGTCGCCCAAGGCCCGCGGACTGGGCCTGGGCGCGCGCCTCGCGGACGAGTGCATCGCATTCGCGCGGGCCAAGGGATACAAAAAGATGGTGCTGTGGACCAACAGCTGCCTGACTGCGGCGCGTGGGATTTATGCCCAGCGCGGGTTTACGCTGGTGAAGTCAGAGCCGTATGAAAATTTTGGACAGCGACTGGTGGGGGAGACCTGGGAGCTCAAGCTGGGGCGAGGCTGATCATCCCAAACTGTTGATCAGCCATCCTTGCCGTTGTGCTGGATGGCTGCCCGCACAACTACCACTCACCCACTTCACGCACGCGCTGGGCCAGGTCCGGGAAAGCTTCTTCCGTCAATTCCACCTCGACCGGTGCCGCCTGCAGAGCAACCACCCCGGTAGTGGGCGGTGCAGCCCTGGACAAGAACCTGCCAAGCAAGCCGGAGCCCGAGGTGGATGGCGAGGAGGGGGTGAACGGGATGGCAAACATGGCGGTTCCTTCAAGGCGCACGCTTCAAAAAACGTAGCACCAGCGTAGATCGTGGCTTAACTGGGCAGTGTAGGAATTGGCGCTCCGTCGCTGTGTGACAGAACACACAAGCTTTAACGTTTGATGGGGCAGCCTCGCCGACAGCCACGGATGTGTGTGACTTTTGTCACACCGCGCAGTCCCGCGCCTCCTTAGCGGTGCCTCTTACACTTTGCGCCCCATGCCCCACACCCTGGCTGCGCCGGCCCACAGCGAACTGGTCATCAAGAAGAGCCGCTTCATCGGCTGCGTGCAACCCATGGCCGACCGCGCGAGCGCACAGGCCGCCGTGGATGCCCTGTGGAAGCAGCATCCCGGTGCCGCGCACATCTGCTGGGCGCTGCTGGCGGGCGGGCAATCGGCCGCCGTGGACGATGGGGAACCCGGCGGGACCGCCGGCCGTCCCATGCTCGACGTGCTGCGCCACCAGGATCTGGAAGGTGTGCTCGCCACGGTGGCGCGGTACTTTGGCGGCGTGAAGCTGGGTGCCGGTGGCCTTGTACGGGCCTACACCGACGCGGTGGCGCAAGCACTGCTGACCGCACCCAAGGTGGTGCTGCAGCGCATGAAGACCCTGCAATGCCACGTGCCCTATGCCCTGGAAGGTTTGCTGCGCCGCGAGATCGACGCGGCCGGCGCCGATCTGACCGAGGTGCAGCACGGCACACTGGTGACCCTGCAGTTCTGCTTGCCAGAAGCCCAAGCCGCTGCGTTCATCGAGCGCATCAACGACGCGGGCCAGGGCCGCGTGGGCTGGACCCAGCCTGGGACTTGAAAGCCGCTGGTTCTGCGCCAACACCTCGCACCAGCTCGACAACAAGTGCCCTGCGCCTACACATGCCCAGCACTTGGGGCGCGACACTCTGGCGACACTGGCTGCGAGGACCCTCCCCATGAGCGCACCGCTCGACACAATCATCATTGGCGCCGGCACCGCGGGCCTGGCTGCCCTGCGTGAAGTGCGCAAACGCACAGACCGCTTCCTCATCGTCAACGAAGGCCCCTGGGGCACCACCTGCGCCCGGGTCGGGTGCATGCCCTCCAAAGCGCTGATCGAAGCCGCCAACGCTTTCCACCGCCGCAAATCCTATGAAGAGTTTGGAATCCGGGGCGCCGATGGGCTCACCGCCGACGTCCCAGCCGTCCTGCAGCGGGTGCGATCCCTGCGCGACGACTTTGTGGCGGGCGCGCTGGAAGCCACCGACGGCTTGAGCGACCGCCATCGGATCGCGGGGCGCGCCTTGCTCCAGGGCCCGCAAACGGTGGAAATCGACGGCACCCGCTACACCACGCGCAGCATCATCATCGCCACCGGCTCGCGCCCCAGCGTGCCCGATGAATGGCTGGCATTTGGTGACCGGATCCTCACCACCGACACCCTCTTTGAGCAGCCCACGCTGGGGCCACGCATCGCCGTCATCGGCATGGGCCCGCTGGGCGTGGAGATTTCCCAGGCGCTGGCGCGGCTGGGTTTGCAGGTGGCGGCCTTCACCACGGGCACAACGCTCGGGGGCTTGAGCGACCCCACCCTGAACGCAGAGCTGACGAAACTTCTGAAGAAGGAACTGGTACTGCACCTCGGCGCGCCTGCGGAACTCCGGGAAGTACCCGGTGGCATCGAAGTGCGCAGCGGCCCGAACAGCGTGGTGGTGGACCAGGTCATCGCCGCCATGGGCCGCGTGCCCAACATCGAACATCTGGGGCTTGAATCGCTGGGCGTCCCGCTCAACGAGGCGGGCCTGCCTGCGGTGGACCCGCAGACGCAGCAGATTGGCAACTTGCCGGTGTTTATGTCAGGTGACGCCAACACGCACGCGCCCTTGCTGCACGAGGCGGCAGACGAAGGCCATATCGCGGGGATGAACGCCCTGGCAGACACACTGACCCGCTTTCAGCGCCGCACTCCGCTGTCCATTGTGTTCAGCGACCCTCAAATCGCTGTGGTCGGCAGGCGCCTGGCCGACCTGGACACCGACAACACAGCCACGGGCACCGCGAGCTTCGACAACCAGGGCCGGGCCCGCGCGGCCCAGCACAACCACGGGCGCATTTGCATCTACGCCGACAAGGCCACGGGCCGGCTGCTGGGTGCCGAAATGTGCGCACCGCAGGGCGAACACATGGCGCACCTGCTGGCGCTGGCCATCGGGCAAGAACTCACCGTGCACGACTTGTTAGGGATGCCGATTTATCACCCCACTTACGAGGAAGGGCTGCGCACAGCGCTGCGCGATGCCGTGCGCCAATTGCCGGCCACACGCAATTCGGACCTGGCCACCTGCGGGGACATCGGAGTCGCGGCGCTGGAATAGGTGCGGTGCTTAAGGACCCGTATTTGTAAATGCACTCAAGCCGCCAACCAAACTGCCGATAACAACCCATCACCCCAAGGAATCGCCATGGACGTCGCCCTCGCCAACAGCATCGTCAACACCGCCACGGCCCTGGCCAGCGCCAAGACGTCGGACGCCCTGAACATGGTGGTGTTGAAGAAGGCGCTGGACATCCAGGCCGTGTCGGCCGCCACGATGCTTAACGCCATGCAGCAGTCGATGCCCCAGCCGGCGCTGGCCTCCTCTGGCACGTTGGGCACCCAGGTCAACACGTTCGCCTGACCTCCATTCTGGCAAGGTAAGGGGCGCTGACCCCTCTACCAAAGCGCGCAACTACCTCAGCCGCGCAGGCGACAACCCTTCCAGCACCACCCCCTCGCGCACCAGTTCATCGGCCAGCGGCTCGCCGCGCAGCAGTTGCCGCGCCAGCAACGACGCGCCTGCAGCGCTCTGGATGCCATAACCCCCCTGCCCCGCCAGCCAGAAGAAGCCGGGCACATGGTTGTCCCAGCCGATGACCATGTCGCCGTCTGGCACGAACGACCGCAGACCTGCCCAGGTGTGTGACGGACGGCGGATCTGGAAGGTGGTCATCTCCTCGATGTGATAAATCCCCGTGGCCACGTCCAGCTCTTCGGGCACCACGTCGTGCGGATGCGTCGGGTCGGCGTTGGCGGGTGAGCCCAGCAGCTGGCCTGCGTCGGGCTTGAAGTAGAAGTTCTCATCAATGCCGATCACCGCAGGCCAGTGGGTGGCGTCCATGCCCTCGGGCACAGGAAAGGTAAAAGCCGTGCGGCGGCGCGGCTCCAGGCCAATGGGCGGCACGCCGGCCATGCCGGCCAGCACATCGGCCCAGGCACCCGCGGCATTCACGATGGCGCCCGCCTGCAGCGTGCGGCCGTCGGCCAGGGTGACCTGCCAAGCATCTCCTTGGCGCTGCACGGCCGTGACTTCGGCATGGGTCAGCACCTGCCCGCCGCGTTGGCGCAGGCCCCGCAGGTAGCCCTGGTGCAGGGCGTTCACGTCGATGTCTGCCGCCTCGGGCTCGCTCATGCCCGCGGCCACGGCGTCGGGCTTCAGGCATGGCAGCATGGCCATCAGCGCCGCATGGTCCACCCATTCCACATTGGGCGATACAGCGTGGGCCTCCTCAAAGGCTTGCTTCAGCAGATCCAGCTGGTGTGGACCGGCCACGTACACCACGCCGCGGGGCGACAAGATGGGCGTGTCGCCAAACTCGGGCGGCGGCGCGTCGTAGAAAGCGCGGCTCGCGCGGGTCAGGGCCTGGATGTTGGCCGTGCCATAGGTGGCCATATACAGCGCAGCCGAGCGGCCCGTGGTGTGGTAACCGGGCTGGGATTCGCGCTCCAGCAGCAGCACGCTGGCGCCGGGGGTTTCAGTGCCAGCGCCTTGGACCAATTGCCACGCCACCGAGGCACCGGCAATGCCGGCGCCCACCACGATGAAATCCGCTGATTGCATGTTTGGATTCTCCTGGCTTCGTTCAAACGGCAGACACCTGCGCCGACGCCGCCGGACGGTCGTCGCGCGGCAGGCTGCGGGCATCGCGCGGATCGGGCGCACCGGTCACGATGGAGGTCAGCGCCGGCTCGGCGCGCGTTTTCACCAGGTTGGCCAGGTCGGGCCGCGGGCGCGCAAGCCCGCCGATGCCCTTGAACGCCTGCTCCAGCGCATGCCCCACGCCCAGTGTGTGCCGGTCCGCGCGAAAGCACCCGACGATCTGCAGGCCAAACGGCAAACCCGCGTCGTCCAGCCCACACGGCAGGCTGAGAGAAGGGTGGGTGGTGAGCGTGGTCACATAGGTCAGGCCCAGCCAGCGGTAGTAATTGGCCTGCGGCTCGCCGTTGATGTGGCTGGCAAACAGCTGCGTCCACGGGAAGGGCGACACCGGGGTGGTGGGCGCGAGGACCACGTCGTACTGCTCGAACAGTTTTTGAAACCGCCCGAGGATGCGCGTCTGCTCGGCCTGCGCCCAGACGCTGTCCAGCAGCGTCATGGCGGCGCCCATTTCGTAGTTGGCGCGGGTGTTGGGCCCCAGGCTCGCCGGGTCGCGCTCATACGCTTCGCGCGTGCCGGCCACAAAGGCCTCGGCGCGCAGCACGTCAAAGCAGCGGTGCACGTCGCCCAGGTCGATGTTGATGGCATCGCAGCTGGCAAACAGGTGCTTCATCGCCTGCACCTTGCGGCGAAACACCGCGCGAATGCCGTCGTCCACCGCGCAGGCGCCAAAGTCTTCGGTGACCGCGACACGCAGGCGGCCCAGGTCCACCGGTTCGGGCAGCAAAAAGCCCTTCGGGTCGAGCGGGTACGTCAACGGGTCGCCCGCCGACATGCCTGCCGTGGCAGCCAGTTGCAGGCAGGCTTCCTCTACCGTGCGGCCCATGGGGCCCACCACCGAGATCGGCGTCCAGCCCAGCAGCTTGCGCGAACTGGGCACCACGCCGGGCGAGGGCCTGAAGCCCACCACCCCGCAGATGGACGCCGGAATGCGCAGCGAGCCCCCCGTGTCGGAGCCCGTGCACACCGGCAGCATGTCGCAGGCCAGCGCGGCCGCTGCGCCGCCCGATGACCCGCCTGCATTCAAATTGGGGTTGAACGGGTTGCCCGTGGCGCCCCACACTGTGTTGCGCGAATTGGCGCCCGCGCCCATCTCGGGGATGTTGGTCTTGCCCGCCACGATGGCCCCCGCCGCACGCAGGCGCGCCACCAGCACGTTGTCTTCTGACGGGATGTTGCTGCGGTAGATCTCGGAGCCGTACGTCGTCAGCAGCCCGGCCGTGGCCTCCAGGTCCTTCACGCCCAGCGGCAAGCCATGCAGCAGACCCAGCGGCTCGCCGCGCAGCACCGACTGCTCGGCGGCCTTGGCTTCCGCACGGGCGCGGTCGTAGCAGGTGGCGGTGACAGCGTTCACGAACGGGTTGACCGCTTCGATGCGCGCGATGCAGGCCTCCAGCAGTTCGACGGGCGACACCTCGCGGGTGCCAATGCGGTGGCGCAGTTCGTTGGCGGTCAGCTCGACCAGGGTGGTAGCAATAGCGGTCATCTCGGGCTTGCCTCTCTTCGTGGATTTAACTTAGCGAGTCAGCATCTTTTTGAACTTTTAAAACCCGTTCGGGCTGAGCTTGTCGAAGCCTGGCGCAGCGCTTCGACAAGCTCGGCGTGAACGGTTTCGAGTGGCTTGATCCCGACCCATCAGTCTGCCGTGATGTTGGCCCGCTGTGCAATAGCGCGCATCAGCGGCAACTCCTTGTCGATCAGCTCCCCCAGGGACTTGGATGAAGCGAACGCGGGTTCAAAGCCCACCGCGATCATTTTGTCGCGCGTGTCGGGCTCTGCCACCACCTCAGCCAGCACCTTTTCAAGCCGGGCCTTCACTGCGGGCGGCAAGCCCCGCGGCCCCACCATCGCTAGCCACGTGTCCATCTCCACGCCTGGGTAGCCGCTTTCGGCCAAGGTGGGCACCTTGGGCAGCAGGGTCGACCGCTTGCCCGCCGTAACGGAAATCGCCTTGATCTTGCCGTCCTTGAGATGGGGCAGCGCCGCCGACACGGTGTCGACCGTGAACGGAATCTGCCCGCCTATCAGGTCCACCATCGCCGGGGCGCTGCCCTTGTACGGCACGTGCTGGATCTTGAGCCCCGCCGCATTAAAAAATGCCTCACCTGCAAACTGCGACGTGGTGCCCGCGCCGTACGAGCCATACGAATACTTGTCGGGCGCGGCCTTCACCATGGCCACGAACTGCTTCACATCGCTCACCGGCACATCCTTGTGGGCGAGCAGGATCAGGCTGGTGCGCCCGGCGATACCGATAGGGTCGAAGCTCTTGACCGGGTCGTATGGCAGCTTGGCGCGCACGGCCGGGTTCACGGTGAAGGTGGTGCCCGAGCTCATCAGCAGCGTGTAGCCGTCGGGTGTGGCCTTGGCCACGTAGGCCGCGCCGATGACAGTGCCCGCACCGGCCCGGTTGTCGATCACCACGCTTTGCCCGAGCTTGTCGCCCAGCTTCTTGCCAATCAACCGGCCCAGCACGTCGGTGGCGCCGCCGGGCGGAAACGGGATCACCAGCGTGATGGGCTTGCTGGGGTAAGCGCCGTCTTGCGCCACGGCCGCGGCCGGTGCGGCAAGGCCCAGGGCACACATCACGGCAGACAACATCAGCTTTTTGCGGTTCATGGCGTTTCTCCAAAGGTCACGAGGTCAGGAAAAGGAAATGAGGGACAAAGAAACTAGGCTTGCTCAGCGAGCAGCGCACGCCCGCGCTGCACAAAACCCTGGTACTGCACATCAGGCACCAAAAGCCCGCCGGTTGTCCACACCAGGTGGGTGGCCTGCGCCAGCACCGCACCCACGCCTGAGCTGTGCAGCCAAGTGCGGCCAGCCTCGGTGCCGGTCAGCATGCCCGGGCCGCTGAAGCCGGCGGCGGCCGAGGGCTCGATGCGTTCGCCCAGCGCGTCCAGCACCTGCACCAGGTGGATGAACAAGGTGTCGTCCGCCACGGTGAACACGCCCGACAGCAACGGCGCCATCAGCTCGGCCGCCAGCAGCGACGCACGTGGCACGGCCAGGCCATCCGCCTCCGTCTGGTTGGTCAGGCCCCAGTCATAGACCGAGGGGTGTGCATCGCCCCCGCCCTGCCCGGCTAGCATCTGCACCATGAAACAAGGCGACTGCACCGGTTCGGCAAAAAAGCAGTGCACATGGGGGCCCAGCAACTGCCGCAGGCCAAACGCAATGCCCGCCGGCGCACCACCCACACCACAAGGCAGGTAGACGATGAGCGGATGCTCGGCATCCACGGCAATACCCTGCTCTGCCAACTGCGTTTGCAGGTGCAAGGCCGCCGCGCTGTAGCCCAGCAGCAAGGAGAACGACTGCTCGTCGTCCACAAAATGGCACAGCGGATCGCCACTCGCCTGGGCCCGGCCGGCGGCCACGGCGCGCTCGTAGTCGCCCGCGTGCTCCACCACCTGCACCCCGCGCTGGCGCAGGCGCTCTTTTTTCCATTCCTTGGCGTCGGCCGACATGTGCACCGCGGCCTTGAAGCCCAGGGCGGACGCCACCACGCCGATGCTCATCCCCAGGTTGCCGGTGGAACCCACCGCCACCTGGTAGCGCCCCAGCACCTCGCGCGCGGCGGGCGTGGCCAGCGCGCGGTAGTCGCCACCGGGCTGCACCAATCCATGCTGCAGCGCCAGGCCTTCGGCAAACTCCAGCACCTCATGCATGCCACCGCGCGCCTTGATGGAACCCGCCACCGGTAGGCTGTGGTCGGCTTTGATGAACAAGCGGCCTTGGTCGGCGTGCAGGCCCAGCGCCGGTTGCAGCGCGGCGGCTGGCAGCAGGGGCGACTCCACCACGCCGCCGGTGGCGGCCAGTTCGGTGAACACCTCGGCGAGCAAGCCTTCAAAACGCTTCAGGCGCGCAGCGGCAGCCTTCGTATCATCCAGACTAATGCTGCGGCCCATTGCACTCAGGGCAACCGGCGGCGGCGCCAAACGCGCGGGGTTGGTCCACAGGCAGGGCTGGGCCTGGCGCAGACTGGTGGCCACCAAATCTTCTGCGGGCGTGCTGGCAAGGATCGTGGTATCGGGCATATCGGAATCCGGATGACGAGGGATCGCTGGGGCTGCAGTCCATCGCGCAGCGCCATGACGCCATTCTTCGCCCGTCACCGCCTTGTCACAACCCATTTATAGTGACGACTGCATTAGTGAAAGTAATGGATATCCGCCTTACCCCCTCCCTGCTCGCTTGGCTGCGCAGTTTTGATGCAGCCGCCCGCCACGGCAGCTTTACCAAGGCCGCCGCCGAGCTGTGCATCACGCAGGGCGCCGTCAGCCAGCAGGTCAAACAGCTCGAAGACTGGCTGCGCCGCCCCCTCTTCCTGCGCACCCCGCGCGCGCTGTTGCCCACGCCCGAAGGCCAGTGGCTGGCCGTGGTCCTGCGCGAGAGCTTTACCGCCATTGAAAGCACGCTCGGCCAGATGCGCCAGCCCGCCGAGGCAGCCACCGCCACCTTGAGCTGCTCACCCTCGTTTGCGATGAGCTGGCTCACGCCCCGGCTGGGCGAGTTCTTTCGCCAGCACCCCAGCCTGGGCCTGCGCGTGTTCGGCGAGTTCCACACCCTCGACCGCACCCGCATGGTGCGCGACGGGATCGAGGCCGCCGTGCGGTTCGACCTGGGCGGCTACCGCGACCTGAGCGCCACCGTCTTCCTCGACGAATGGCTCATCCCAGTGGCGAGCCCCGATTTTCTGGCCCGCCACCCTGGCATCACCGCCCCGCAGCATCTGCACGGCGACTGGCTGCTGCACGACGGCAGCGCCTGGGATGGCGCAGACACGTACGAAGAGTGGCAGCACTGGTTTGCCCAAACAGGCGCCGTCCCACCACCCTGGGCCGGCGGCCAGCAATTCAACCTGTCACAACTGGCGCTGGGCGCCGCCCTTGCTGGCCAAGGCATCGCCATGGGCCGCGCGGCGCTGGTGCTGCAGGACGTGAAGGCCGGGCGCCTGGTGCCATTGCTGGGGCGCAGTGTGTTGTCGCGGGCGGCCTATTCGTTTGTGACCACGGCGCAGCCGGGCCCTGCGATGGAACTGGTGCGGGAGTGGCTGGCGGAAGAAGCGCAGCGGTTTTGTAAGGAGCGGGCGCTGGTGCTAACGGCACCTTCGCAGTGAAGCCGCGCTCGCGCTGCGCATCTCAAAAGGCTTGAGTGCCGTACGGCGGACGCTTGGGGAGGGATTGCAGCACGGTGGCCACAAGCTGGTTCACAGGGATTTCTGAATTGAGTTCCATGCAGCGGCAGCTGCGCGCCGCAAGCCAGTCCCGCTGCCGCTGCAAGCTTCTGCCGGGCAGCGTGCCCGTGTCGTACTGCGCGGCCCACTCCAAAAACGCGGGGTTCGCATGTCCAAAGCGTTGCGCTTCCCGCTGACGAAGGCGCTCAAGACGCGTGGTCGCATCGAGGTAGAGAAAAACGATGAGATCAAACGAGTCTTCCAGCTCTGCCCCCCACCCGGCCACGGAACCGGCCACCACGGTCACCCGATGAGAGCGCAGGTCGCGCAAAAGCTGAGCCAGCCGTTCAGCGCTATCGCGTTGTGTGGTGAATGGCGGCGATGTCGGTAGCCAAAAGTAGTCATCGGCATCGAGGTGGGTTCCATTCAGTACCGCAGCCAAAGCCGCGCTCAACATCGAAGTTCCGGAGCCGGAAGCGCCAGTGACGTGAACTCGCAGCGTGGGCGCACCCTCGTTAGAACGGATCACTTGCTTACCTCGCCATCAAAAAGATAACAATATTTATCTTTTTTAAATAAAAGAGTATAAATACGATCATGCAAAACGATCTTATCCAAAGTCTGGCCCGCACTCGCAAAGTGGCAAAGCTTACCCAGGCCCAGCTTGCTGAGAGCGCTGGCCTCAGCCGCATGACCGTGCAACGTACCGAAGGCGGCGACCTGGACCCGCGCTATTCCACCCTGGCCGAGATGGCGCGCGTGCTGGGCATGGACATCATCGCCGTGCCCAGCACCTTGCGGCCGAGCCTGGAGGCGTTCATCCAGTCGGGTGGCAAGTTTTTAGGCCAGCCTGAAGGCGTGGACGCCCCGCCCTCGGTGGTCGACAGCCTGAGCCGGCCGGGCTGACGCGGACAGCAACACACCCAGCCATCACCACGCGCCAGCACCCCATGAGCACCTCGATCCGCTACCTGCGCCTGTACCTGCACCGGCCTACGCGCGCGGCCGGTGGGCCGGGCGCGCCGGCCGAACCCGCCAGCCGCCGCGAGCCGATTGGCTACCTCTCGCAGTACGGCGACATCCTGCGTGTGTCGTTTGACGAGGGCTACATCCGCAACCCCCAGCGCCCCACGCTCTCGCTGAGCTACCAGGGTGCCGACGAGGCGGCCACACAGCAGATCCTGGCGTCGGCGCGGGATGCGCGGCTGGTGCGCACCGATGGGCGCTGGCCGGTGTACTTTCAGAACCTGCTGCCCGAGGGCCACAACCGCGACCGGTTGGCGCGGGAGCGCGGCTGCAGCCCGGACGACGAGTTTGAGCTGCTGGCCGCCGCGGGCCACGATCTGATGGGCGCGCTGGAGGTGGAGCCCGTGCCCGCGCAAGACGGCATCCCTGACGTGGTGCGGCACTGGCACACCACGCAAGGGCTTGACGTGCTGGAGCCGGGGTTTGTGGAGTACCCGGTGGAAGACGCGGCATCGCTGCCCGGTGTGGTGACCAAATTCAGCGCGGTGCAGGACGGCCGCCGCTACACCGTGCGCCGCCAGGGCGCGGCGGGCAGCGTGATCCTGAAGCTGCCCACCACCGCCCACCCGGACTTGGTGGCCAACGAATATACGGGCTACCAGCTGTGCAAGGCGCTGGGCCTGCATTGCGCAGACGTGAGCGTTATCACCCGCGCCGAGGCCGACCTGCCCGACGCCGTGCCTTTCGACGACATCCTGGCTGTGCAGCGTTTTGACCACCTGCCCGGCGGCGCGCGCGTGCACATGGAAGAGTTCAACCAGGTGCTGGGCTACACGCCACGGCAAAAGTACGGCAAGGGCATCCTGCAGGACTGGGCCACGATGCTGCGCGTGCTCAATCAGCTAAGCCGCCAGCCGGTGCAGGACACGCGCGAGTTTCTGGCGCGCATGGTGGCGTTCATCCTGATGGGCAACACCGATGCGCACCTGAAGAACTGGGCGCTGGTCTACCCCGATGGGCGCGTGCCGCAGCTGGCGCCGGTGTACGACCCAGTGTGTGTGGCGGCATTCTTCGACGGTGTGCCCGAGAGCCAGTACGCGGTCAACCGCGCCATCGACCGCACGCTGCGGGCCTTCAGCTGGGCTGACATGGAAGGCCTCATCAAATCCGCCGGGCTGCTGCGGGCGCCGCGGCATTTGGCGCTGCTGCGCGATGTGGTGCAGCAGGCGCAGACGCAATGGCCTGCGTTGCTGGAGACAGCGCCGCCTGCAATGCGGGCGACGGTGCTGGAGCGGTTGGCGGGTGGCGTGGCGTTGGCCGGGGGTGGGTAGGCACACGGGCGGCAGGTGCCAAAAAAGGGCTACTGGCTGAGATCGGCTGAGGTGACCTGTTCGCTGGGGACGAGAGGGCGCGGCGCCCTGTTGAGCGTTGTGTTGCAGGGCGGCGGTGTGGGAGCAGATGGGTGAAGGGCGGGTCTTTGAGGCTTGCGAAACCAAGGCCTGCCCAACGTCAGTTGCTACCATATCAATAGCAACAAACCCTTACCAATCAAGCGCCAGGTGCCATTTTCATTCGAATTTTCGCCACATCAAACTCCGACGGGCCCACCCGGTCCCTCACTCCGCCATGCGCTTCGCCTCCTTGCGCTTTTCATAGCGACGCATCAGCGGTGTGACCGAGATGCCATGAACCAGCATCGACACCACGACCACCGCCAGCGTGATGGCCAGCAGCCGCTGCGCGATGACGGGGTGCAGGTCGTGGGTGATGGCGTACATCAGGTAGTACACCGAGCCGATGCCGCGGATGCCGAACCAGGCGATCAGCCGGCGCTGCGAGCGCTGCACGCGCACGCCCACCAGCCCGGCGTAGACCGACAGCGGCCGGATCACGAACAGCAGCAGCGGCACAAACCACAGCACCTCGGTGCCAAAGTCCACCACGGTGAGCAAGGCGCCCACCACCAACACCACGGCCACTTCGGCAAGACGTTCGAGCTGGGCGTTGAAGCGCTCGACGGATTCCATCAAGTAGCCTGGCAGCTCTTCTATGGGTGGCTTCGCGGGCGAGCCGTCGGCCGCCTGCGCGTCGTCCTTGGCGCTTTGCTCCTTCCTGGCTGGCTCAGCTTCGCCAACAAGACCCGGCGCCACCTCCGCCACCGGCTGCGCGGCCACGCGCCGCAGTGCCAGCCCCGCAGCAAACACGGCCAAAAAGCCGTAGGCGTGGCACAGCAAGGCCACGCCGTAGGCCAGCGCAATGAGGCCCAGCACCATGAACTCATCGGGTCCTAGCGCCTCGCGCCGACGGATGCGCAGGTACAGGATGGCCCGGCCCACCACGGCGCCCAGCGCAAATCCGATGCCCACGCCGCCCACCACGGCCCAGAGCACGTCCACCGTCCACCAGCGCCAGCCCCCCTCGCCCAGGTCGTGCAGCGACAGCAGCCCCAGGCCCAGCATCACCACCGGAAAGGCCGTGCCGTCGTTCAACCCGCCCTCGCCCGTAAGCCCAAAACGCAGCCGGTCGCGGTCCTGCCGGTCAGACACCTGCACGTCGGACGCCAGCACCGGATCGGTGGGCGCCAAAATCCCGCCCAGCAGCACCGCAGCGCCCAGGGGCAGGTTCAGCAGCCACACACCCACCGCCGTGATGGCCCCCACGGTGAGCAGCATGGACACCGTGGCCAGCTGCAGCGGGATGCGCCAGCGCGCGTCGCGCAGTGGCAGCTCCAGTTTCAGGCCCACGGTAAACAACGAGATCAGGACAGCAATTTCAGTCAGTCGCTCGATCAGCCCCGCGTCCTTGATCGGATCGAGCGTGAGCAGCCCCAAGCCCCAGGGGCCGATGCACACGCCCACGCCCAGGTACAGGATGGCCGAGCTGAGCGGGACCCTGGCGATGATCGGGCTGGTCAGCGTCATCACCACCAGCAGCAAGCCCACCAGCACAAAGCTGAGGGAGGAGATCAGCGCTTCGCTCATGGGTGGCACGCGGTCTGCGGTCGTGCAGTGGTGGCGTTGAAGAGCGTGCTGCCAGGTGGGGCGGCGACGTTGCGGGCGGCGCGCCGGCAACACATCGTGGCCGCGGCCTGGGTGACGAATAAATCCGAGGGTGAATGCATGCGCCAGGGTGCAAGCCGCACGGCCGCCTGGCTGCCAGCGCGAGGCGCACGTGTGTGTCAGAACGCGCCGCGACTTGCGACCTATTGGGAAAAAGCCGCGTCTGCACACCGCGCGTTACGTTGCAGCCTTGCTATTGATTCAGTAGCTTATAGCGCTGATAGGTCAAGCGCTGGCGGCCGATTTGATCAAAACTTACGCGCCCAGCGAACTCACATGCGCTCACACACGGAACCGATGGTTTTCGATACCCTCCATAGAAGGAATCCCCTCCATCATTCGTTCATTCATGCCATCTGCGCCCACCCCCCGATGACCGGGCGCAGGACCCCAGGCGTGAGCACCCACCAAAAGCCCCCGAAAGGACCCCATGGCAAAGATCCTGGAAGTGAAATACGAAGACCAGGCCGATGCCCATGTGTGCGAGGTGGCGCACGAAAATCTGGCCGACCTGTGCTGGCACGAGGTGCCCTACGCCACGCAGGCCAGCGGCGACGCGATCTGGTTCTTTGTGACCTATGCCAACCAGGCGACCTTCAAGGTGCTGCGCGTCAAGCACGCCAGCCAGGCGGATCTGAAACTCTTCAAAGTGGCCACGCCTGAATTGGCGGGCTGGCGCACCAAGGACCATCTGCTGCGCGGCAAGCTTGGGTAGCGAGCCTCTTCCTCTGCGCGAATAAATCGGTGCGCCGTGTGCGCCGTGTACCCGGGCGGCCGGCGGTGAGCGGCTTACGGTTGGCAGCCCGGCCCACATTCCCACGGTGACGTGTTCTTGAGCATCCCTGGGCACCGTCTGGCGCACAGGCCACAGCATCGGCACCGGTCCGCACCATTCCTTCGCAATCCCCGTGCATGCGCAATCCGCAAGCCCGGCGCTTCCACAACACGAAGCCTCGGCGCCCCGCCGGCACCGTTGCCCGGCGTACCATGGCGCACTGGCGCCGGGCCTTCAGCGCCCGGACCCGCCATCACTCCTGATTTGATAGCTACCAACGCTTACAAAACAAGCGCTGGCGGCCATTTTGACCAAAATTTCGCCATGGCCGACGCCACCGACCTGCCCTACGCCCCCCCCAGTAGCCCCAGCGCCGCACCCCGGCCCCAGCCGCGCAACCCTGCCGACCTGTTCTGGTCTTTTACTCTTCTGGCCCTGCAAGGTTTTGGCGGCGTGCTGGCCGTGGTGCAGCGCGAGCTGGTCGAGAAAAAGCGCTGGATGACCAACGAGGAATTCGTCGAGGACTGGGCGGTGGCGCAGATCATGCCGGGGCCGAACGTGGTCAACCTCAGCATCATGATTGGCGACCGCTACTTCGGCCTGCGCGGCGCGTTCGCGGCACTGGCGGGCATGCTGACCTTCCCGCTGATCCTGGTGCTGGCCCTGGCCGTCGTCTACGCACAGTTCTCGAGCCACCCCGCCGTGGCCGGCGCACTGCGCGGCATGGGGGCCGTGGCCGCAGGGCTGATTGCCGGGGTGGCCATCAAGCTTTTTGCGTCGATCACCAAACACCCGCTGGGCCGCCCGCTGTGTGTGGCCTTTGTGCTGCTGACCATCGTGGCCATGGCGGTGCTGCGCTGGCCGCTGTTGTGGACCCTGCCGGTCGTTGGCGGCGCGGCCTGCGTGCTCACGTGGAGGAAACTCGCGCCATGACCGCCGCTACCACTGCCACCACGGCCGTAGCCGCCGCCACGGCCCCGCTCCTTGCACTCAGCCCGGCCGACTGGCTGAACCTGTTCCTGTACTACATGTCGCTGTCGCTGCTGGCCGTGGGCGGCGCCATTGCCACTGCGCCCGACATGCACCGCTTTCTGGTCGAGCGCCAGGCCTGGCTCACCGACCCGCAGTTCAACGCCTCCATCGCCATCGCCCAGGCTGCGCCCGGCCCCAACGTGCTGTTCATTGCGCTGCTGGGCTGGAACGTGGGCATCAACGCCGGCGGCCCCGGGGTCGCCGGCTGGCTGCTGGGGGCGCTGGGCATGTCGGTGTGCATGCTGGGCGTGATGCTGCCCAGCAGCCTGCTCACCTGGCTGGCCACGCGCTGGGGCCACCGCAACCGCGAACGCCGCGGCGTGCGGGCCTTCAAGCAAGGCATGGCACCGGTCGTGATCGGCCTGCTGCTGGCCACCTCGTGGGTGCTGGCCCGCGCCCACGGCACCCCGGCCACCGCATGGCCCCTGTGGCTGCTGAGCGCCGTCACCGTGGTGCTGGTGTGGCGCACCAAGCTGCACCTGTTGTGGATGCTGGGTGCGGGTGCTGTGCTGGGGGCGGTGGGCTTGGTCTAGGAGCCTGCGGCGAGACGCGCCCGCCGGTTGGCAAACCAGGTCAGCTGATGCGCCGCCCGTTTTCGGCGTACACCGCCAGGTAGATCGCGTCCGAGCCGATGTACGGCGCCTTGTTGCCAAAGCCCACGTTGAAGTCGCCAAACGACAGCGAGCGGATGCCCGCCAGGCCCGCACGCAGGCGGTCGCGCGTGAGGTCCTTGCCCGCGTTCTTCAGGCCCTCGACCATGATCTGGCCGTTGAGCCAGCCTTCGAGCGCGCTGCCGCTGTTCAAAAACGCGGCGTCGGCGCCAGTGGCTTTCATGGTGCTCTGGAACTTGCGCACCACCACCGATTTTTGCGAGTTGGCGTCCGGGAACACCTGCACCAGCGCCAGCCCGCGTGTGGACGCCGCAAGCTTGGGTAGCTCGGACGAGATCACCGTGACCGACAGGCCCGCCAGCGGCACGCCCTGCGCCTTGGCCCGAAACGCCTGCACGAAGGCGGTGTTGGCGGTGCCGGTGGTTGCCAGCAGCACGGCGCCGGGGCGCTCGGCAGCCACCTTGTCGGCAAGCTCGGCGCCGTTCTTGCCGTCCACCGCCAGCGCAAATTCGCCGCCGCGTTCGACCTTGATTTCATCGAGCGCTGCGGACATATCCTTGAGCACTTCCTTGCCAAAGGGGTTGTCCAGGTACACCACGGCAATGCGCTTGAGCCCCATGTCCACGATCTGCTTGACCAGGCGCTGGGTCTCTTCGCGGTAGGTGGGGCGCAGGAAGAACACGTGCCGGTTGCCCGGCGCGCGCAGCGACGTGGCGCCGGTCACCGGCCCCACCGTAGGGATGCCCTTGGATTCGATCAACGGCAGGATGGCCGCGGTGTTGGCCGTGCCCAAGGGGGAGATCAGCGCAAACACCGACTGCGCCTCGACCATGTCCGTCACGTTCTTGAGCGTGCGGGCGGCCACGTAGCCGTCGTCCTTGACCTCCATGCGCACCTCGCGGCCGTGCACGCCACCGGCGGCATTCACCTCGGCAAACGCGGCTTTCATGCCCGCCAGTTGCTCGATGCCAGCCTGCCCCAGCGGCCCGGTGAGCGCAATGGAGCAGCCCAGGGTGAGGGACTTGGCGGTCAATGCGTCCTCTGCCGCCATCGCCGTGTGGGCCCATGCGGGCAGCCCGGTGGCAGCCACGGCCTGGGTGGCGCGCAAAAGGAAATGTCTACGGCTCATGTGAATACGCCCCAAAGTTGTGCAAAAGGTGGCGCAGGCTACAGGGTGAAGAGTGTTTCAGGGTGTCAGATTCGAGACAGGAAAGCGACAAAACTACTGTAAGGGCGCAGCAAGCTGGCTCGACCTTTCCGCGTCTTTGAGGCATTCTTGAACCTGCTCCCCACTTGAAGGCGCCTGCGCTCAAGCGGGCCCGCAAGTCCCCTCCCAATGCCCCCAGGCCAGAGGCCCGCGCCGCGGAAGGACCCGCCTTTGTTTGATGGACCGCCAGCCGACCGCCACATTGCCGCCCGCGTGCGCGCCGCCGCACTGGGTGCGCTGAGCGTGCTCGCTGGCATGGGCGGCACGACGGGGGCTTGGGCAGAAGGCAGCCGCACGCTGTACCCGTCCACGTACCCCACGGGTGCCGGCACATGCGCCAACACCTTTAACCGGGGCTGCCGCGCGAACCTCGACCTGCAGCCCGGCACGCTGTACGCAGGCAAGATCCAGCGCCGCACGTTTCTTTACGTGTACGCCGAGGCGGGCGAATATGTGCTGCTGGGCTCGCGCAACCGCAATACAGCAGGCGACATCCTCGTCTACAACCCGCAGGACTTCGGCACCCCGGGCGACGAGACGCTGCCGGCCGCCGCGGATTTTTCTTGCGCCTCCAACACGCCCCCCGTGGGCAGCTTTGGGGGCGGCACCCGCGGGCAGCTGAACACGCGTGCTGCCGAGCTGGCCGGCCCGCACAGCGCCGACGGCACCGTGACCGTAGCCGGCGGGTTCACGCCCTGCGCCTACCGCGTGCCCAGCACCGGCATCTACGGCGTGCAATTCACGGTTGCCACCGGGCCCACCAACATCAATGCGGACATCTTCAACCCGCTGGCCAGCAGCAGCACTGTGGCCGCGTGGGACGTGACGGTGCGCGCAACGGCCAACAGCGTCGCCGACCTCAATGGCCGCCTGTTCACCTATGCCTGGGTGGGCTTTACCGGGGTGAACAACCGGCCCATCTATTCGCAGCACCACTACGTGACGCTGGACGGTTTCCGGTACACGCAGTCCCTGGCCGGGCTCGACCCCAACGGGTTTGCGCTGTATGCCAACCGGCTGGGGTTTCTGGACCAGGGGCAGCCGCTCTACAAGGGCGTGCGCGGCAGCAATTCTGTGGTGACCAACCTCGCGCCCGGCCTGTCAGCGCAGCGGCCGGAGTTCCCCATCTTTTTCAGCAACGTGGCGCCTGCCGCGCCGCATGCGGCAGAGGTGAACAAGGTGCTCACGGCGCTGGGGATCCCGCTGGCGCCCCAGGCACCTACGCTGTCGAACGTGACCTTCACCGGCCCGGCAGCGAGCCCCGCCACCCACACGCGCACCGGCGCGGGTGGCATGTTCAGGCTGTCCATCACCCATGCCTCCACCTACCAGATCATCGTGAGCCGCGATGGCGTGGACTTCAGCCCGTCCAACACGGCCAACGCGGTGATCACCGGGATTGCGGGCGCCGGCACGCAGGATGTGGCATGGGACGGCGCCGATGTTGCGGGCAACCCGTTCCCGGCCAGCGGCACACCGTACGCCTTCCGCGCGTTTGCCCGCGCGGGCGAAATCCACCTGCCGATGATCGACACCGAGAACAACGGCAACGGCACCAGCCCCACGACCGCGACCTTTGGCGGCGGCCCCACCGTCACCAAGCTCAACGGCCCCCAGGCGGGCGACACCACCGTGTACTTTGACGACCGGGGCTACATCACCCGCGGCGGCACGCTGGTGGGCCAGGTGAACGGCACACTCTGCCCGGCCTCGCCACCACCGGCCCCGAGCCCGGCGCAGGGCGTGGCTGGCGTGGACTCCACCTTGGTCTACGGCGCCCTGGCGCGCCTGTACCGCTGGTGGCTGCCGGGCCTGAATGCCAACAGCGACTGCGCCCCCACGGGCGGCTGGGGCGATGCCAAGGGCCTGGACTTGTGGACCTACATCAGCACGCCCGCCGTCAACGGCAGTTTGTGGGTGGACCCGCTGCTGCGCGACGTGTCGGCCGGCGTGTTCGCGCCTGCCTCGGCCCGGCCCGGCGACCTGGTGCAGGGGCGCCTGGCCTTCACCAACCACGGCGCTGACCCCATCACCGGGCTGCAGTACAGCCTGACCCTTAACCGCAGCTGCGCCGATGTGGTGCTCACCTTTGCCAATCTGCCCGTGGGCGCATCTGCGGCATGCGTGGACACGCTGGGCCAGGGCCGGTATGGGTTCACGGGGTTCCCCAGCACGCTGGCGGGCGGTGCGTCGGTGCTGGGGGCCATCCCGGCCGCGCCGATGACGTTCTCGTACACGGCACCCGCCAGCGGCAGTGTGTCGGCCCTGGCGGCGATTGCCGCTGCGGCGGCCGACGACGTGCCGGCCAATGACACCGCAACCGCCACCACCGTGGTCAGCGCTGTGGATCTGCAGACCAGCGCGAGCGCACCGGTCACGGCGCTGGCGGGTGACTTTGTTACGGTGCTGGTGTCGTTTTCCAACCTGAGCGGCACGGCCGCGAGCCCCTGGACGCCCAGCATCAACATTGGCACCGCAGGCAGCTGCCCCGCGGCCGTGCAGCTGATGGGCGGGCCGCCCGGCGTGTCGATGGCCAGCTTCAACGCGGCCACCTGCGCCGTGGCGTTGGCCGGCCTGCCCCCGGCACTGGCCGATGGGCAGATCCTGTCGTTCAACTTCCGCTACCAGGCGCCAGCGCTGGGCCAGGTCACGCTCACCAGCACCGTGGCGACTGCCGGCGACGTCAACGCGGGCAACAACAGCGCAAACGCCACCACCGCGGTCGCGGTGGTGAACATGGTCATCAGCCTGGCAGGCATGCCGCTGCAGACGGTGGCGGGGCAGCCCTACACGGGCACGTTCACGTGCACCAACGCCGGGCTGCTGGATGCAGTGGCCGGCACCACCTGCGCCATCGACTCGGGGTTGCCGCCAGGCATCACGCTGACGGGATGTGTGCTGGACCGCACCGGCGCTGCCTGGGTGGCTGGCAACACGGTGCCTGCGGGCGCCACCGTGATCTGCACCGTGGCGGGCACCCCACCGATGACCGTCGGCCCCGTGGTGATCACGGCCAGCACGGGCGCGACGGGCGAAGCGGTGCCGGCCGACAACACGGCTACGTTGACCCTGGTGGTATTGGCCCCGCACGCGGTGTCTGCGCTGGGGCAACCGGCCTTGCTGGCCTTGGCCGCGCTGCTGTGCCTGGGGTACGCGCGACGCAGGGCTGCTGGCAAGGCCCGGTAGCCGGTGGCGGGCGGCGGGTTCAGGTGCGCTGGCGCAGCGCCTCGTACAGGCACACGCCGCTGGCCACCGAGACATTCAGGCTCTCGACCGCGCCTTTCATGGGGATGCTCACCAGCTCGTCGCAGTTCTTGCGCGTGAGCTGGCGCATGCCGTCGCCTTCGGCGCCCAGCACCAGGGCCACGGGGCCCTTCAGGTCCACTTGGTAGATCGTCTTGGGCGCATCGTCGCTGGTGCCGATGCACCAGATGTTGCGCTCCTTGAGCTCGTTCAACGTGCGCGAAAGGTTGGTCACCATGAAATACGGCATGGTCTCGGCCGCACCGCTGGCCACCTTGGCCACGGTGGCGTTGATGCCCACGGCGTGGTCCTTGGGGGCAATCACGGCATGTGCGCCGGCGCCGTCGGCCACACGCAGGCACGCGCCCAGATTGTGTGGATCGGTCACGCCGTCGAGCACCAGCAGCAGGGGCTGCTCAATGCCGGCGGCTTCAAGGTTTTCAAGCAGTTCGTCGAGCGAGGTGACCTGGGTCACGGCCTCCACCCGCGCTGCCACACCTTGGTGGCCGTGGCTGCCCGCCAGTTTGGCGATGCGCTCGCTGTCGGCTTCGATCAGGCGCGCACCGGCCTCGCGGGCGCGGTCGAGGAACTGGCGCATGCGGGCATCGCGCCGCGTGACTTCGTAGTAAATCTCGATGACGGATTTCGGCGCGGTCTTCAAACGCACGCCCACGGCGTGAAAGCCGAAGAGAACTTTGGGGCTGGACATGCAGCGATTATCCGTTGCCACCAAATGCTATATTTTTTATAGCCATCAGCGCTTATGTATCAAGCGCTGGAGGCCAAAAAGACTTTAAATCAGACGACGCGCCCGGCTTCGATGGTGATGCGGCGCTCGCACTGGGCCGCAATGGCGCGGTCGTGGGTGACCAGCACCAGGGTCGTGCCCTGCTCGCGGTTGAGGTCGAACATCAGCTTCATGATCGTCTCGCCCGTGGCGAAGTCCAGGCTGCCGGTGGGCTCGTCGGCCAGCAGCACGGCCGGGTGCACCACAAAGGCCCGCGCCAGCGCCACACGCTGCTGCTCACCGCCCGAAAGCACCTTGGGGTAGTGCCCAAGGCGCTGGCCCAGCCCCACACGCTCCAGCATGTCGGTGGCAGCTTTGCGCGCATCCCGGCGGTTGGCCAGCTCCAGCGGCAGCATCACGTTTTCCAGCGCGGTCAGGTTGCCCATGAGCTGAAAGCTCTGGAAGACAAAGCCCACCTTCTGCGCACGCAGTGCCGCGCGTGCATCCTCGTCTATGGCGAAGAGGTCGTGCCCGTCCAGGCGCACCGTGCCGCGCGTGGGCGTGTCGAGCCCGGCGATGATGGACAGCAGCGTGCTCTTGCCCGAGCCGGATGCGCCCACGATGGCGGCTGTTTCCCTGGGCGCCAGGCGGAAATCGATATCCCGCAGAATGTCGAGGGTGCCGGTGGAATCCGTCACCGACTTGAACACGTGCTCCACGGCAATGATCGGCGTCACAGGGGATGCCGCGGCAGATACCACGGGCGAGGAGAGGGTTTCGGACATGAAAGGCTCTTTACATTGATTCGCACTATGCACCGGCTCCACTTTATCCTGAGCGCCACCATCGGCCTTGCGGTGGGGGTTTGCGCGCCCGCGGCGCTGGCCCAGGCCGCCAAGGCAGCTCCCGCAGCCGCCAAACCCAGGAGCCAGCCGGTGATTCTGGTGCTGGGCGATTCCCTGAGCGCCGAATACGGCCTGGCGCGTGGCACCGGCTGGGTGGCGCTGCTCGAAAAACAACTCGCCCAGGACAAGCTGACCGCCACCATCGTCAACGCCAGCGTGAGCGGCGAGACCACCTCGGGCGGCCGTTCGCGCTTGCCCGCGCTGCTGGCCCAGCACAAGCCCAGCCACGTGGTGATCGAATTGGGGGGAAATGACGCCTTGCGCGGCCTGCCGCTCAAAAGCGTGGAGGAGAACCTCACCTTCATGGCGCAGGCGGCCCAGAAGGCCGGCGCCAAGGTCCTGCTGGTCGGCATGCAGATGCCGCCCAACTACGGCGCGGACTACGCCAACAAGTTTGCGGGCGTATTCACTACCGTGGCCCAAGCGCAGAAGACGGCGGTGGTGCCGTTCTTCTTGAAGGGCGTGGCGGATGGGGCAGACCCCACCCGCCTGTTCCAGCCCGATCGCATCCACCCCCGCGCCGAAGCGCACCCGCAGATGCTGGCCAATGTGTGGCCTGAGCTGAAGAAGCTGCTGCGCTGATCAGCCGCCGGCGCCGGCAGGCTGGGCTGGCGCCCCGCCTTCTGGCTGGCCACCGTCCGCGGAATTTTCTTCCGGCGGATCTTCGGGCCGGCGGTGGGTCTTTGCCCTCGCCTTCTCTTCCTTTTTCTGCTTTTTAGCGAGTTCGCGCTGCCGTTTTTCGTATCCGTAGTTGGGTGTTGCCAAGGTAGATTCCTGTAGTAGTGGCCCACTGTAACAGCATGAACTGGGCCGGAGTCATGCCATGGCGGGCGCTGGAGGAGTCTTAGACACCCGCTGCGCATACCAATTGGTGTGATCGGATACCAGCCCCGCCAGGCCGAGCCCGACGCCCCACCCAAACCACCTGCTGGTCTGTGAAGTCAGGACTTCGGGCGCATCGAACACCGACCCGCCAAACGTCGCGGTCACGTCGCCACACTAAGCCCAGCCGTCACAAGTTGCCACTGCGGAAACTACCACCCCCGCCCTGCGCCTGCAGCCAACGCAGTCTCAGACCACGAAGGCTCGCTCCATGGCTTGGTGCAGGTCCTGGCGCAGGTCGTTCACCGCCTCAAGCCCGATCGAGAACCTCACCAGCGTGCCCGGCCGCAGGTGCTGTGTCGATTGTTTGCGCATGCTGGCCAGCTCGTAAGGCACGACCAGGCTCATGGGGCCGCCCCAGCTGTAGCCCAGCTTGAAAAGGCGGAGGCCATCGCAGAACGCGTCGATCTGTTGCTGCGAATGCCGGGCATCGAACACCACGCTGAACAAGCCCGCAGCGGCGCCCTGCCCGCCCTGGGCACTGCCGCACAGGGCTTTCCAATGCACGTGACCGGGCGAATCTTCGAGCGCGGGATGCAGCACCTGGGCCACGGCGGGTTGCTGCTGCATCCAGCGGGCAAGCTGGCGGGCGGCTTCGTCGTGGGCGCGGTAGCGCAGGCCGATGCTGGGCAGGGCGCGCAGCACGGCCTCGGCATCGTTTCCGCCCACGCCCAAGCCCAGGCGCATGTGGGTGAGCTTGAGCTTCATGTGCAAACCGGCGTCGCGCGTGATCACGCTGCCCATGAGCACGTCGCCCCCGCCGCTGGGGTACTTGGTGAGCGCATGGGCCGAAATGTCCACACCCAGCGTGCCGTCGCCCAGCAGGTCAAACGGCGCAAACGCAAGCCCTGCGCCCCACGTGTTGTCCAGTGCAATGGTGACGCCGCGCGCACGGCAGATGCGCACCTGTTCGCACAGGTCCGGAAATTCCAGCGTGACGGAGCCCGCAGCCTCCAGCCATACCAGCTTGGTGGCCGGGGTGATGCGGGCGGCCAGATCGGCAGGATCGAGCGCGTCGTAGAACACATGGCGGATACCGAAGCGGCGCAGTTCGCCGTTGGCGAGGTCCTTGTTCGGGCCGTACGCGTTGTCGGGGATCAGCACCTCATCGCCCGGCTGCAGCAGCGCCAGGGCAACGTTGGCAATGGCTGCCAGCCCGCTGGGCACCAGCAGGCACTGCAAGCCACCCTCGAGCGTGCAAAGGCGCTCTTCAAGAATGAACGTGGTGGGGGTGCCGTGCAGGCCGTAGGTGTAGCCGCTCTTGTCCTTCCATTCTCGCGAACGCATCGCGGCCACGTTGGGGAAGATGACAGTGGAGGCCTTGAAGACCCCCGGCTGGGGCGCGGCGAAGTTGCCGGGCGGGATGTAGTCGTGGTGGACGATGCGGGTGGCCAGGGCGGTGTCGTGCTCTTTCATGCCGCGCATGGTAGCGCGGTGCCCGAGCAAGAGCCCGAGTGGCGCGCAGGGTTGGGCCGCAAGTGGCCCAACCCCGGTTTAACTCGCGCTCACTACCAGCTGGTTGTTGACCGCGGTAACGCCAGTGACCGCCTTGGCGATGGTTTCTGCCCGGTCACGCGCCACGGTGCTGGGGGCGGGGCCGTTCAAGGTCACCTTGCCGTTGACCGTGTCCACGTTGATCTTGACTGCGCTCAGGTCGGGGTCCTTGGCCAGGCTCGCGTTGACCTCTGCCGTGATGGTCGCATCGTTGATGGCGTCCTTGGCGTTGTTGGACGCTTGCTTGGCCGACGACTCGGCGCCGGCCGTGCCTTGTTCAATCTTGTTGCCAGCGCTTTGCATGGCGCTTTCGGCCTTGATGCGTGCATCGGTGGCGGCTTGCTCGGTCTTCTCGACCGCAGAGTCCAGGCGCTGGCCCACGGTGGCGTCTTCATTTTTGCCGCAGGCCGACAGCCCCAGGGCAAGGGCACTCACGGCCAGAATGCTGGCGATGCGATTGGCGGGGCGCTGGGAAATCATCTGGGTGTTCATGCGAACTCTCCTTTGTGAAGGGAACATGGGCCGCACTGTAGACAGTGCCCTGCTCCGCGTGGGTCGGACGTGGCCGAAGCATCTGTAGGACGGTTTCAGGGTCGCAGGCAGGACGCGATGTGTGATCGCGCCATGGCGCGACAATCGCCCTATGCCTTTCCCCTCACTGGCCCGCTGGCTTCCGTTCCTTGCCTGGCCGCGCCCGCGCCGCGATCTGATCCAGGGCGAGTTCTGGGCCGGAATGACCGTAGGCCTCATGCTCGTGCCGCAGGGCGTGGCCTACGCTGCGCTGGCGGGCATGCCACTCGTGACGGGCATCTACGCATCCCTCATTCCCGCGCTGGTGGCCGTGTTGTTCAGCTCCTCGACGCGGCTGGGTGTCGGCCCCACAGCGCTCACAAGCCTGCTTATCGGCGCATCGCTGACGGGCCTGGCCGAGCCCGGCAGTGCGCAATGGGTGGCGATGGCCGCGTGGATGGCTTTGCTGTCGGGCCTGCTGCAGCTGGTGATGGGCCTGGCCCGCTTTGGATGGCTTCTCAACCTGGTCACGTCCCCCGTGCTCAGCGGCTTTACGCAGGCCGCAGCGCTGCTGATCCTGGGCTCGCAGCTTGCGTCCCTGTTGGGGCTGCGGTCCGACTGGGGCGCGCTGCTGTCCACGCCGTCCCCGGGTCTTTTCGATCTCACAGCTGCGGCGTTTGGCCTGGGAAGCCTGGCGATCCTGATGCTGGTGCGGCGCTGGCGCCCGCATTTTCCGGCCGCCATCCTGGTGGTGGGGGCCGCCGGCGCGCTCAGTTGGGCACTGGGGTATGCCGACGCGGGCGGCGCAGTCGTTGGCGCACTGCCTTCCGGCTTACCCGCGCCGTATTGGCCCGGCGCCCTGCCCTGGTCCGGCTTTTCTGCCTTGGTGATGCCGGTGCTCGTGGTCACGCTGGTGAGTTTTCTGGAGACCGCTTCGAGCGCGAAGGTGGAGAGCCAGCGCTCGGGCGAGCGTTGGAACGAGAACCAGGATCTCATCGGCCAGGGCCTGGCCAAGATCAGCAGCGGGCTGTGCGGCAGCTTTGCCACCAGCGCGTCGTTCTCGCGCTCAGCCATCAACCTGTATGCGGGCGCCAAAAGTGGCTGGGCCACGCTGTTCGCCATTGCGCTGGTGCTGGTGGTACTGCTGTGGCTCACGCCCGCGCTTTACCACGTGCCCCAGTCGGTGCTGGCGGCCGTGGTGGTGACGGCGGTGACGAGCCTCATCAAGCCCGGCACGCTGCTGAGGCTTTGGCGTGTGTCGCGAATTGAGGCAGTGATCGGCGGGGTCACCTTCGCTCTCACGCTGGCCACCGCGCCGCGCATGTACTGGGGTGTGCTGGTGGGACTGCTGATGAATCTGAGCCACTTTTTGTATCAGCGGCTGCACCCCCGCATCATCGAAGTAGGCCTGCACCCGGACGGCAGTCTGCGCGACCGCCACCTCTGGCACCTGCCACCGCTGGCGCCGCAGTTGCTGGCGTTGCGCATGGACGCCGAGCTGGACTTCGCATCCGCCAGCGCACTTGAGCGGCGCGTGACCGAACATCTGTCCGCCCACCCCGATGTTGCGCACCTGTGCCTGCTGGCCCAGCCCATCAACCGCATCGACGTGACCGGCGTAGAGACATTCGCCAACCTGCTGGCCTTGCTGCGATCCCGCGGCGGCACGCTGCACCTGAGTGGCCTCAAGCTGCCGGTGGAACAGGTACTGCGCCAGGCGGGCCTGCTGGAGGCCGGAACTGGCTTGGCGATGTACCGCACCGATGCCGAGGCTTTGATGGCGCTGCAACAGCTGCCCGCGCGCAGCAGCCCCGCCGGTACCGTCCTGGCTGAACAGGGCTAGCGGGGAGGGATTTGCCTAGGCCCCGCCCGTACCCCCGCTACAGAGGCGCTGGTACACTGCATAAACTCTCTTCCCTCCCACGTTGTGTCTGACCCTGCGGCCTCTCATCTTGTAGATCTTCGCGATCTTCGCCTGGATACTGCACACGCGCTGGTGGCTCAGGCCGGCGGAAGCGAAGCAGCGTTGCACCGGGAGGTGCCCTCGCGCTACCTGCAAAGCCTGATCGACGGGCTGTGCGAACTCTCCCTCAAAGACCCCTTGACCGGGCTGGCCAACCGCCGGCACTTCCGGGCCGTGCTCGAACGCGAGATTGACCGCGTGACACGCTCTGGCGAAGCCGCGCTGCTGCTGATGCTGGACATCGACCACTTCAAACGGGTGAACGACACACACGGCCATTTGGCGGGCGACATCGTGCTGCAGTCAGTGGCCCGCACGCTGGATGCCTGCGTGCGCCCCATGGACACCTTGGCGCGCTATGGCGGCGAGGAGTTTGCGGTGGTGCTGCCTGCGTGCCAGGCTGGTTTTGGGCGGGTGGTGGCCGAGCGCATCCGCCGTGCGGTCGCCAGCACGCCCATCCGGGTCTCGAATTCGGTGGAACTCAATGTGTCGGTGAGCATTGGCGGTGCCTTTGCCCTGCAGTGGATTCGCTCGACAACCCTGCTGTGGACCGACCGCGCCGACCACCAGCTCTACCGCGCCAAGGCCGAAGGCCGCAACCGCGTGTGCATCGAGGAGCAACCCGACAGCACCGTCAGTGCCGAAGAGAAAAGCCTGTTGTTTGGCCCGCTCTACACTCCCTCGGGCTGGGGCGACCTGCCTCCGCTGGATCCATCAACAGGCAGCGCCTACTGAAAGTTAGAAGATGAGCGACGCGCTGTCCCCCCAACCCACATCGCCCGCCGCGCCTGCCGGCCCGGCCATGCCGCAGGCCCACGTGCCGTCGGGAGCCCGCATCATCGCCATCACCAGCGGCAAGGGTGGCGTGGGCAAGACCTTTGTCTCCGCCAACCTGGCAGCCGCCCTGACCCGCCGCGGCCAGCGCGTGCTGGTGCTCGACGCCGATCTGGGCCTGGCCAATCTCGACGTGGTGTTGAACCTGCACCCCAAGATCACCCTGCACGACGTGTTCACCGGCAAGGCCACACTCGAGGAAGCCGTGATCCAGGCGCCCGGCGGTTTCAACGTGCTGCTGGCCGGCTCGGGCATGGTCGAGTATTCGCGCCTCACGCCCGAGGTGCGCAGCCAGTTCCTGAGCGTGATCCAGGCGCTCACACCGCAGTACGACGTGGTGCTGCTCGACACCGGTGCCGGCATCTCAGACGTGGTGCTGTTCTCCATTTCACTGGCGTCCGAGGTGCTGGTCGTGGCCACGCCCGAACCCACCTCGCTCACCGACGCCTACGCCGCCATCAAAGTGCTGGCCACGCAGCAAAAGCGCCAGCACGTGCGCATCGTGATCAACCAGGCCGCGCGCGCCGGCGATGGCCGGGCCATCACCAGCCAGCTGCAGCAGGTGCTGGACCGCTTTGTGAGCACCGAGTCGGGGCGCCCGATGCGGCTGATCCACATGGGCGACATTCCCGCCGACCCCACGGTGCGTGACGCGGTGATGCGCCGCCAGCTGCTGCTGTTGCACACGCCCGGCTGCCCGGCGGCCCTGGCCATTGCCCAGCTGGCCAACAAGATTGAAACCACGCTGCTGAACCCAGCCGCCTGAAGCGTCGCTGACCCAGCGCGCTGGCGGTGATTTCAGGGCCTGCTGCCGCCGCGCCGCACGCCGCGGCCGCCACAGCAGCCAACACCGCCCGTCGCAGACTTCTGTCCTTTCGCCGTGAACTCCACCGATTCCATCCTCAACATCTCCTGCTACAAGTTCGTGCCGCTGCCCGATGCGGCCGCGCTGCGCGACCTGCTCCACGCACGGGTGACTGCGGCCGGCCTCAAGGGCACCATCTTGCTGGCCGAGGAAGGCATTAATTTCTTTCTGGCCGGGCCGGCCGATGCCGTGCGCGGCTTTGTCGATGCGCTGCGCACCGACACGCGTTTTGCCGACGTGGAGCCCAAAGAGAGCTGGTCGGCCACGGTGCCGTTTCGCAAAATGCTGGTCAAGGTCAAGCGCGAGATCATCCGCATGGACCACCCCACCATTCGGCCTGCAGCAGGCCGAGCGCCTTCCGTGGACCCGGCCACGCTGCGCCGCTGGCTGGAGCAAGGGCACGATGACGAAGGCCGCGAGGTGGTCACACTCGACACCCGCAACGCCTTCGAGGTGGATCAGGGCACCTTCAACAACGCCATCGACTGGCGCATCGACAAGTTCACCCAGTTTCCCCCAGCCCTGCGCGCTCACAAGGACGCGTTGCGCGACAAGACCGTGGTGAGCTTTTGCACCGGCGGCATCCGCTGCGAAAAGGCCGCCATCCTGATGCGCGAGGAAGGGCTGCCCCATGTCTACCAGCTGGAAGGCGGCATTCTCAAATACTTCGAACTCACCGACGGCGCGCACTACCACGGCGGCTGCTTTGTGTTCGACGAACGCGCTGTGCTGACCAGCGACCTGGCTGCAGATGCCACGACCGCTGTGCGCGAGATCGCCAGCAAAGCTGCGGGCGTTGCCGCAGGAGCAGTCCTGGGCGAGGCAATCCCCACCACAGCCTGCACAAGTTCCGATGCTATTGAAAAATGAGCAACAAACGCCCTGCCATCAAGCGGTAGAGGCTATTTTGACGTCATAATTTCTGGGCCGTGCCGGGATTGGGCCCAGAGGCCAGCACGCCGCGCCCCCTCAAGGCTTCAATCGGCGTTCTGGCAGCGGAATCCGCTCCACCTCGCCAGGCACCTGGCCCATCGCCTGGGCATCCCAAGCGTCCGCGGCCTGCACGATGCGCTCCTTGCGGCTGGAGACGAAGTTCCACCACATGTGCCGCGGCGCATCCAGTGCATCGCCGCCGATCACCATCAGGCGTGCAGCGGCCTCGCCCGGCGCAGACAGGCGCATGGCCTGGCCCGTCTCCATCACCCCCAGCAGCTGCGCACCCAGCGCTTCGCCGTTGAGCTCTACCGGGTTGTCGACGGTGTAGACCGCCATCTCCTGCGCCAATGCCGGAATCTCCAGCGAGGCACCTGCCGGCAACTGCACATCAAGGTACAGCGTGGGCGAAGACGTGGCCACCGGCGATGTCTGGCCAAACGCGGTGCCGATGAGCACACGCACCGTGGCATCGCCGACCCGCACCTCGGGAATGGCGGCCGAGGGCGTGTGCACGAACGAAGGCTCGGCCTCCTCTTGCGCGATGGGCAGAGCCGTCCAAAGCTGGATACCGTGATTCACGTAGGGTTTGTCCGCCAGACTGTCTGGGCGGCGCTCCGAGTGCACGATGCCCCGGCCCGCCGTCATCCAGTTGATGGCGCCCGGCTCGATCTGCTGCACGTAGCCCAGGCTGTCGCGGTGCATGATCGCGCCCGAAAAAAGATACGTCACTGTGGCCAGGCCAATGTGCGGATGCGGACGCACGTCGTGGCTGTCGCCCGGCATCACGGTCACCGGGCCGAAATGGTCAAAGAAGATAAAAGGCCCGACCGCCTGGCGCTGCACCGCGGGCAGCAAACGGCGCACGGTGAAGCCGCCGCCCAGGTCCTTGGCGTGGCCCTTCAGTTGCAGGATGGCATCGCTCATGGGTGAATCTCCGTGAAGCGCACCGCAGTGCGGGTGGGTGTCACGTGGCCGGGCACAGCGCTCATGCCATGCGCTCCACCGACGTGTTGATCTCGGTCGTGACCGTGGTCATGAGCTTGTGCACCGGGCACTTGTGCGCCACGGTTTCCAGCTCGGCGATCTGCGCGTCGGTCAGGTCGCCACTGATCTGCAGGCGTGCCGTCAGGCGGTAGGTGCCGGTGCGCTCGGCCGAGGCATCGCGCTCGATCACGGTCTTCACGTCCTCCACCGGCAGTCCCTTGCGCCGGGCGTACCACAGCACGGTGAGCGCCTTGCAGGCGCCCAGCGCTGCGTCGTACAGGTCATGCGGGCTCGGGCCGCCGTCGGCCCCACCCTCTTCCACGCTCCCATCCGCCACGAATTCGTGGCTGCGGATGTGAACGGCCTGGGCCATGGGCGCACCGGGAATGCGCTGCAGTTCGATTGGCATAGGTTCCTTTGTGGGGCCTTTGTGGTTTTTTCAGGTCGCTGGCACTGTAGCGCCATTCCGTGCCCGCTCAGCGCGCCCAGCGCTGCGCCGCGGCGGCCACGCGCTGGCCGAACTGGCGGCCGGTTTCCAGGTCGCCGGGAAACATCTCGGCCGCCGACGCATCGGAGGGCGACTGCGACATGGCTCCGCTGAAGGAGCCCATCCAGTTCACATCGTTGCGCGTCGCGGCCTTGGAGTTGGCCGGCATCATGCCGTTGCCCACCCACAGGCCACCGTGCTGCATGGCCAGGTGGTACAGGTAGTCCAGCGTGATCTGCTTGTCGCCGTTGATGCTGCCGCTGTTGGTAAAGCCGGCAAAGAGCTTGTCCTTCCAGGCCTGGCCGAACCACGCCTTGGACGATGCGTCGGCAAACTTCTTGAACTGCCAGCTTGGGCCTGCCATGTAGGTGGGCGTGCCGAAGATGATGGCAGTGGCACCGGCCAGCGTCTCCCAGCCGCCTTCGGCCAGGTTGCCGTCGGCATCGATGGCGACAAGCTCGGCGCCCGCACCGTCGGCTACGGCCTGCGCCAAACGCTGCGTGTGGCCGTAGCCCGAGTGGTAAACAACTGCGATCTGTGCCATCTAAAAACTCCTCAAGGGGTCTGAACAAAGGGATGCCGGCGCGGCCGACAAACGAAAAGACGAAGCGAAGCACCACTGCGCATACAAGCGCACGCATCTGCTCCCTCCCACCTCAGCGTGCCCCTCGCTGCGCTCGCGCGCCAGCGAAAGGGCTGCGCGATATCAACGCTGGCCGCGGCGTGCGTCCAGGCTCCAGCCGCCAGCGCCAAAGGCCACCAGCGCCAGCAGACCGCCACTCACGGCCACGTTCTTGAAGAACATGAGCTGCTGCATCATTTGCTTGTCGGCCGGTAGGCTCCAGTACGCATGGAAGAAGAAGCTGGCCACCAGCGTGAACACCGCCAGCGCCAGGGCCGCAAAGCGCGTACCAAAGCCGAAGATCAACGCCAGGCTGCCCAGCACTTCGACCGCAGCAGCCACGGCGGCGGCCACCGTGGGCATGGGCAAGCCCACCGACGTGATGTAGCCGACCGTGCCGGCAAAACCAGTGATCTTGCTGATGCCGGCAGGCAGAAACAGCGCGGCGAGCAACAGGCGGGACGCGAGGGCGAAGGGGTTTTGCAGGGATGCGAGCATGGTGAACTCCTTAAGTTGAGAGATGAGCGGAGGAAAACTAGCGGTAGCCGGAGGGCGGGGAGGAACGTAAAACTTCAGGCGGCCAGGTCAAACACCAGCACCTCGGCGCCGTGGCCATGGGTCAACGACAAGGCGGTTTCGTTGTGCATCAGCGCGGCATCGCCACCCGACAGCGGATGCCCGTTGACCTGCAGCGCGCCGCGGACAAGGTGCACATAGGTCTTGCGAGCAGGGTTCAGCGCCAGTGTGACGGCCTCCTCGGCATCGAGCAAGCCGGCGTAAATGGCGGCGTCTGCATGGATGCGCACAGATCCGTGGGCACCGTCAGGGGAGGCCACCAGGCGCAGCGCGCCGCGCTTGTCGGCGTCGGCAAAGGTCTTTTGCTCATAGCTCGGCGTGATGCCGCGCACGTTGGGCTCGATCCAGATCTGCAGGAAGTGCGTGCTCTGCCCATCGGCATGGTTGAACTCGCTGTGCATCACGCCAGAGCCCGCGCTCATGCGCTGCACGTCGCCCGGCGGAATGCCTTTGACGTTGCCCATGCTGTCCTTGTGCGCCAGCTCACCCGTCAACACATAACTGATGATCTCCATGTCGCGGTGGCCGTGCGTGCCGAAGCCCGTGCCGGGGGCAATGCGGTCTTCATTGATCACGCGCAGGTTGCCAAAGCCCATGTGCTCAGGGTCGTAGTAGCCGGCAAACGAGAAGCTGTGGAACGACTGGAGCCAGCCATGGTCGGCATGGCCCCGGTCTTGGGATTTGCGAACAGTGAGCATGTAGAGCCCCTTTCTTTCAAGCCTTGACTGTAGAACTGCGCCCCTGCGCCCACGGCCTGACGGATTGATGGCTTTGTTCAAAATAATTGAACTACGATGGCACGACCATGCAAAACGCACGCGATGTCCTCACCCCTGACGCTTTGACCATGCTGCAGGTGATCGCCGAAGCCGGCAGCTTTGCCGCGGCAGCCCGGCAACTGGGCCTGGTGCCCAGCGCCCTGACCTACCGCGTCCGCCAGATCGAGGACGCGCTCGACGTGCTGCTGTTTGACCGCAGCGCACGCCAGGCCCGCCCGACCGAGGCGGGGGTGGAGCTGCTGCGCGAGGGCGCGCGGCTGCTGCAGGACATCGACGCCGTCGCCCACCGCGTGCGCCGCGTCGCGACGGGCTGGGAGCCGCAGCTCACCATCTCTACTGACGGCATCATCTCGCCCCACACCATGCTGGAACTGGTGGACGCGTTCTACGCCATGGCCCCGCCCACGCGGCTCAAGCTGCGCGACGGCATCATGACCGGCACGCTGGAGGCATTGACCTCGGGCCGCGCAGACCTGGCCATCGGCGTGTCGGTGCTCGGTGCCAGCGTGGCCGGCCTGCAGCAGGCGCCGCTGGGCGACGTGCTCTTCATCTACGTGGTGGCGCCCCACCACCCACTGGCCCAGGTGCCCGAGCCCATCACCGACGCCACCTTGCTGCAGCACCGCGCCGTGGCCGTGGCCGACTCGGCCACACGCGGCGGCGCCACCATGGGCCTGCTGGGCGGGCAGGACGTGCTGACCGTGGACACCATGCAAGCCAAGGTGCGCGTGCAGCTGCGTGGCCTGGGCGGCGGTTTTCTGCCCGAGCCCATGGTGCGCCCCTATGTCGAGGCCGGCCGGCTGGTGCCGCGCCGCGTGGCCCGGCCCGAGCGCAACGTGCGCGTCAACTACGCATGGGGCGGTCCGGGCTTCACCGCACCCGGCCGGGCGCTGCAGTGGTGGCTGAACCAATTGCAAAGCCCCGCCACACGCCGCGCTCTGCTGGAAAACCACCATCATTTCTGACCCAGCGCACGCGTTCACGCGCCGCAGCGCGTGTAGAGTGGTTCCTGCTGCAGAGCGTGCGGATCCCACAGCGCCCTGCCTGGCGTTTCACCTGCCTACCGACATCGAAAGGCTTTCCCATGAACAAACCTGTTTCACGCCCCGCCAAACGGCACCGACGCACCGACACCGCAGGGCCATCCGCGGGCTCGGCCGCTGCGGCCACTTCTGCGCCAGCGCCACAGTCCGGCGCGGGTACCCAGCGCCACTTCGCCATCATTGGCGCCGGCATGGCAGGCATTGCCTGCGCACGCACCCTGGTCCAGGCCGGGCACCGCGTCACGGTGTTTGAAAAATCCTCGCAAGCCGGCGGACGCACCGCCACCATCGACAGCCCTTTCGGCAACTTCGATGCCGGCGCGCAGTACTTCACGGTGCGCGATCCGCGCTTTGCCCGTGCCATCGACACCGTGCCGGGCGTGTGCAAGCGCTGGAGCGCCAACTCGGTACAAGTGCTCGACGCCGCAGGCCGCGTGGCCGCCGTCGGGCTGCCGCACCGCGAGGCGCATTGGGTGGCCAGCCCCGGCATGCAGTCGCTGGTGCTGACCTGGGCCGAGCCGCTGCACCAGGCCGGCCAGCTCATCACCGGCACGCGTGTCTCGCGCATCGAGCGCGATGCCCTCAACCCCTCGGGCTGGCAGTTGCGCACCGAAGGCGCAGCCGGTACCCAGCGCGTCTACGCCGGGTTTGACGCCGTGCTGCTGGCCCAGCCCGCGGTGCCCGCGCAGGCGCTGCTCGCCAGCTCCGCACTCGACACCCCGCTGTCCGAACCCCTCTCCACGGTGGCGATCGCGCCGTGCTGGACACTGATGCTGGCTTACCCCCAGGCGGTGCGACCCGGCCTCACCACCCTCGGTCCCCAGTGGAACGCTGCGCGCAGCACGCACCACCGCATCGCCTGGCTGGCCCGCGAATCCTCCAAGCCCGGCCGCAACGTCGTCGAACGCTGGACCGTACAGGCCAGCCCCGCGTGGTCGGCCGAACACCTGGAAGACGACGAAGCCCGCGTGCAGGCCAAGCTGATCAAGGCCTTCTCCGAAGTCACCGGCATCCGCGCCCAGCCCGCATTTGCCGACACGCGCCGCTGGCGCTATGCCCAGACCACCCACCCCCTGGGCCGCACCCACCTGTGGGACGCCGGCATGGGCCTGGGCGCCTGCGGCGACTGGTGCCTGGGGCACCGGGTGGAAGACGCCTTCATCTCCGGCCTGGAGCTGGCACTCGCCGTGGCATGACGGGCTCCGGGCTGCGCTACACCGGCCGGTTCGCCCCCTCCCCCACCGGCCCGCTGCATGCGGGCTCGCTGGCGGCGGCCCTTGCCAGTTGGCTGGACGCGCGGGCGCATGGGGGGCGGTGGCTCGTGCGCATCGAAGATGTGGACACGCCGCGTTGTGTGGCTGGGGGCGGCGAGTTCATCCTGCAGCAACTGGCGGCTTGCGGCCTGCTGCCGGATGCGCCGCCCGAGTGGCAGTCCGCACGCACGGCCTTGTACGAACGTGCCCTGGCCCAGTTGATTGAACAAGGCGACACCTACCCCTGCGCTTGCTCACGCAAAGACATTGAAGACGCGCAGGCGGCGCTCGGACACGCGCGGGAGCGGCATGCCGCGCTGCCGTACCCGGGCACCTGCCGCCACGGGCTCCACGGCCGCGCGGGGCGTTCGTGGCGGTTCCATGTGGCAAATTTCAAGCAAAAACAGGTTTCAGCGCTGGATTATCAAGCGCCTATAGCTATCAATTCAGTAGCAAATGAATTGGTGCACTGGCAGGACCGCCGATTGGGCTCGCAGGTGCAGGATGTCGCTGCGGCCGTGGGCGACTTTGTGCTGCGCCGGGCCGACGGGCTGTGGGCCTACCAATTGGCCGTGGTGGTGGACGACGCCGACCAGGGCATCACCGACGTGGTGCGCGGCGAAGACCTGGCCGACAACACCCCGCGCCAGATCCTGCTGCAGCAGGCCCTGGGCGTGCCTGCGCCCCGCTACCTGCACACACCCCTGGTGTGGGGCGACAACGGCGAAAAACTCTCCAAGCAAAACGGCGCGCAGGCGCTGGACTTGTCGAACCCCTTGCTGGCCTTGGCGCAGGCGGCGCAGGTCCTGGGCTTGCCGGCGCTGGAGGATGCACGCAACCGCTCCCTGTCAGATGGATTACACGCATGGGCGGCAGCGTGGCGACGAAACTACAATGGCGACCGTGATTGAACAGACCCTTGCCCCCGCCCCGACCTCCGCTCCCGCTCCCAGCACTGGGAGCGCAGCCGCCCCGGCCGCCCCCGCCCAGCCTGGCGGCATCCCGGCCGGCGTGACCCACCCCAAGACCATCAAGAGCTTTGTGCGCCGCGCCGGCCGCACGACGACCGGCCAGGCCAAGGCCTTCGAGGATTTTGGGCCGCGCTTCGTGCTCCCTTATGCCCCCGCTCCGCTTGACGCCACAGCCGCCTTTGGCCGCGCCGCGCCGCTGGTGCTGGAGATTGGTTTTGGCATGGGCGAGGCCACGGCGCACATCGCCGGGGTGCGCCCGGACGACAACTTTCTGTGCTGCGAGGTGCACGAGCCTGGCGTAGGCGCACTGCTCAAGCGCATTGGCGAGCAGAGCCTGAGCAACATTCGCATCCTGCAGCACGACGCGGTGGAGGTCATCGACCACATGCTGCCCGAAGGCAGCCTGGACGGCGTGCACATCTTCTTCCCGGACCCTTGGCACAAGACCAAGCACAACAAGCGGCGCCTGATCCAGTCGCCGCTGGTGGCCAAGCTGGCAGCCCGCCTCAAGCCCGGCGGCTACCTGCATTGCGCGACCGACTGGCAGCCCTATGCCGAGCAGATGTTGCAGGTGCTGAGTGCCGAAACACTGCTTCAGAACACAGCCCAGGGCTTTGCACCTCAACCCGAATACCGCCCCCTCACCAAGTTCGAAAACCGCGGATTGCGGCTCGGACACGGCGTGTGGGATGTGGTGTTCCAACGACGCCATTGACAACATGACTGCTCTGGCCCACCGTACATCTCCCATGACACCCATTCTTCAGAACTTGGTCGAGATGACCGGCCACCGCGATCACCTGCGGCTGGAGGTGTCGGTCCTCTCGGCGTTGCAAAAGCTCAGTGGCATCGTCGAGGTCAGGGCCCTGGAGCTGTTCACGCATGGCGGCGTGCCCCACGTCCGCCCCCGCACCTGGGTGGAAAACGGGGAGCTCGTCTCCACCGACTCGGAAGCCGCCACGGACCCTCGGCGCGAGATTCTGGACAACTACCCGGCGTTGCGCGATTGCGTGGCCAGCCACGGCGAGCATGCCCTGGCCTCCCCCCGCCGGGGTCGCCATGTGCTGTGGCTGCCGGTGTGGATGGATGACAAGGTCAACACCTGCCTGGAGATCACGCATTCGCGCACGTTCTCGCTGCACAAGCTGGATGTGCTCAAGGGTGTGTTCCAGGTCTACCAAAACTATCAGCGCCTGCTGGACTACAGCGAACGCGACGCGCTGACGGGCCTGTTCAACCGCAAGACCTTCGACGAACAGTTCTCGCGCCAGGCCATGAACGGGCTGGGCGTGAGCCGCGCAGGTCCCTTGGCCGAAACGTTTTCCGCTGAAGACGGCGCATCGCCGGCAGAGCCCGTCCAGCAGTGGCTGGCCGTTGTCGACATCGACCATTTCAAGCAGGTGAACGACCGCTTTGGGCACCTGTATGGCGACGAGGTGTTGATCCTGCTGGCCAACATTCTGCGCACCTCTTTCCGCAGCCACGACCGCGTCTTCCGATTTGGCGGCGAGGAATTTGTGGTGCTGCTGCGCTCCACCACGCTGGCCACCGCACACCGCGTGTTTAACCGCTTTCGTCTGGCCGTACAGGAGTACGCCTTCCCGCAGGTTGGCAACGTCACCGTGAGCCTCGGTTTTGTGAGCACGACCCGCGGCTCGCCGGTGGAAATCCTTGGCCAGGCCGATCAGGCGCTGTATTACGCCAAGGAACACGGGCGCAACCAGGTCTGCTTCTACGACGACCTGATCGCCAGCGGACAACTGGCGGCCAAGGTCGCCAATGACGACGTCGAGCTGTTCTGACCTGCCGACCTTCTGACGAGGCGGCGCGCACTACCCTGCATACCCAGCGCGCAAAAAAATAGGATGGCGCGGGGGAAAACCCCACCCACCCCATCCCATCGCACACGTCCCGCAGCAGGGCGACAGCCAAGGCAGCCGGACAAACCAAGCGGCCGTCCGATGCTGCCCCTGTCTTCCTTAGCCCAGCTGCTGCGTCACCCAGCCTGTGACCGAAGCCAGTGCCGCTGGCAGCTTGGACGCATCGGTGCCGCCGGCCATCGCCATGTCAGGCTTGCCACCGCCCTTGCCACCCACCTGCTGGGCCACAAAGTTCACCAGCTCGCCGGCCTTGACCTTGCCCACGCTGTCGGCCGTGACGCCGGCAGCGATCTGCACCTTGTCGCCATCCACGGCGGCCAGCACGATGGCGGCGGTCTTGAGCTTGTCCTTAAGCTTGTCCATGGTGTCGCGCAGGGTTTTGGCGTCCGCACCGGGCAGCGCCGCGGCCAGTACCTTGAGGCCCTTTACGTCGACCGCCTGGTTCACCAGTTCGTCGCCCTGGTTGGAGGCGAGCTTGCCCTTCAGGGCGGCCACTTCTTTCTCCAGCGCGCGCACGTTGTCGAGCGCCTGGCCGATGCGGCCATTGAGTTCGGTCGCCGACGTCTTGAGGGTGCCTGCTGCCTGGTTGACGGTGCTTTCAAGCTGCTGGAGGTAAACCAGCGCGTTGATGCCGGTCACAGCTTCAATCCGGCGCACGCCCGCCGCCACACCGCTTTCGGCCACCACCTTGAACAGGCCGATGTCGCCCGTGCGCTGCACGTGGGTGCCGCCGCACAGCTCGCGGCTGGAGCCGATGTCGAGCACGCGCACGGTCTCGCCATACTTCTCGCCAAACAACATCATCGCGCCCGTCTTCTGGGCGGACTCGATGTCCATCACACGGGCTTCCGTGGGGTGGTTGGCAAGGATTTCTTCGTTCACCAGCCGCTCGATCTCGCGCACCTGCGCATCCGTCACCGGCGCGTTGTGCGCAAAGTCAAAACGCGTGCGCTCAGCGTTGACCAGGCTGCCCTTTTGCTGCACGTGGCTGCCCAGCACTTCGCGCAGGGCCTTGTGCATCAGGTGGGTGGCCGAGTGGTTGCGGACGGTGGCGGAGCGCACGGCCGTGTTCACCTCGGCCTGCACGGTGTCGCCCACCTTCAGCGTGCCGGCTTCGAGCGTGCCGTGGTGGCCGAACACGTCGGCCCGTACCTTGAGCGTGTCGCCCACCGCAAAACGCGCCGCGCCGCTCGTGATGGTGCCTTCGTCGCCCACTTGGCCGCCGCTTTCGGCGTAGAACGGCGTCGTGTCGAGCACGACCACGCCGGCTTGGCCTTCATTTAAGGCCCCAGCGCTTGTCCCATCTACATAGATTGCTATGATTTTTGCAGTTTCTGCCAGCTTGTCGTAACCGGTGAACTGGTTGGCGCTGCCGGTGTACTCGAGCGCCTTGTCCATCTTGAACTTGCCTGCAGCACGGGCCTGGGCCTTCTGCTTTTCCATGGCGATCTTGAAGCCGGGCTCGTCCACTTCGACGTCACGTTCGCGGCACACGTCGGCCGACAGGTCGAGCGGGAAGCCATAGGTGTCGTGCAGCTTGAAGGCCACGTCGCCGGGCAGCACCTTGGAGCCACCCGCCAGGGCTGCGTCCAGGATTTCCATGCCATTGGCCAGGGTCTCGAAGAAGCGCTCTTCCTCGGCCTTGAGCACTTCGGTGATGCGCTGCTCCTGCTCGCGCAGTTTGGGATAGGCATCGCCCATCACGCGCACCAGATCGGCCACCAGTTTGTGGAAAAACGGCGTCTTCTTGCCCAGCTTGTAGCCGTGGCGGATGGCGCGGCGCACGATGCGGCGCTGCACATAGCCGCGGCCTTCGTTGCTCGGAATCACGCCGTCGCTCACCAGGAAGGCGGTGGCGCGAATGTGGTCGGCGATCACGCGCAGGCTCTTGTTGTTCAGGTCGGCCACGCCGGTCTCGCGGCCCGCAGCCTTGATCAGCGCGTCGAACAGGTCGATCTCGTAGTTGCTGTGCACGTGCTGCAGGATGGCAGCGAGGCGCTCCAGGCCCATGCCGGTGTCCACGCAGGGCGCGGGCAGCGGGGTCACGGCGCCGGTCTCGTCCATGTTGAACTGCATGAACACGTTGTTCCAGATCTCGATGAAGCGGTCGCCGTCTTCATCGGGGCTGCCGGGTGGGCCGCCGGCAATGTGCGGGCCGTGGTCGTAGAAGATTTCGCTGCACGGGCCGCAAGGGCCGGTGTCGGCCATCATCCAGAAGTTGTCGGACTTGTAGCGGCCGCCCTTGTTGTCGCCGATGCGGATCACGCGCTCGGGCGGCAGGCCAATCTCCTTGGTCCAGATGTCGTAAGCCTCGTCGTCCTCTTGATAGACCGTGGCCAGCAGGCGCTCGGGCGGCAGCTTGTAGACCTCGGTCAGCAGCTCCCACGCCCACTTGAGCGACTCACGCTTGAAGTAGTCGCCAAACGACCAGTTGCCCAGCATCTCGAAGAAGGTGTGGTGGCGCGCCGTGTAGCCCACGTTTTCCAGATCGTTGTGCTTGCCGCCGGCGCGCAGGCAGGCCTGCACGGACACCGCCCGGTTGTAAGGGCGCTTGTCGGTGCCCAGGAACACGTCCTTGAACTGCACCATGCCCGAGTTGGTGAACATCAGCGTGGGGTCGTTGCCGGGCACCAGCGGGCTCGACGCCACGATGGTGTGGCCCTTGGAGGCAAAGAAGTCCAGGAAGGACTTGCGGATGTCGGCGACGGAAAAAGTGGGAGTGCTCATGGTGTGTAGGAGTGGTTTCACACAGCGGGCTACCCGGCAGGCCGATGCCTGTGAGTTACCCATCGGGACCAACCTTTCATTATAGGTTTGCTGCTCCTCGCGCCGTGGCTGGCGGGCGACAGTGCCGCAGCACACGAATGGATGCATAGCGAGCGGTCAAGTTGGTCGAGGAGCGGGCCGCGGGTTGTTGCCCAAATCTCAGGCTGCTGTCTATCCCGGGCACGTTCCCGACCCCGGCTCTTCTCGAAAATCCTATTTGCCAAATTTAGATATGTTGTTAATATATTTATGAATTTACCGAAGCCGCAAGGCCCAACCATCCTTCAAGGAGCACCTGTGAATCCCCAACCCCGCTGGCAAGGCATCTTCCCCGCCATCACCACCAAGTTCCACGCCGACGAGTCCATTGACGCCGAAGGCACAGCCCGCCACATCGACTTTCAGATCCGCAACGGCATCCATGGCATCGTCACCTGCGGGTCGCTGGGCGAGGCCAGCACGCTCAGCCTGGAAGAAAAGCTGCAGGTCGCCAAGATCGCCCTCGACGCCGCCGACGGCCGTGTGCCCGTGCTGGCCAATGTGTCCGAGACCAGCACCCGCGAAGCCCTGCGCTACATCGACGGCGCAAACAAGCTGGGCGTGGCGGGCTACATGGTCATGCCCTCGGTGATCTACGTGGCCGACGCCCGCGAGGCGATGGCCAACGTGCGCGCCATGGCCGCTGCGGCCCAGCGCCCCCTCATGGTCTACAACAACCCGGTGGCCTACCGCGTGGACCTCAAGCCCGAGCATATGGTGGAGCTGGCCGACTGCCAGTGGATCGCCGCCATCAAGGAAAGCACAGGCGACATCCGCCGCATCACCGACCTGCGCAACGCCTTGGGCGACCGCTACCAGCTCTTCCTGGGCGTGGATGACCTGGCCTACGAAGGCCTGGCCCTGGGCTGCGACGGCCTGCTGGCCGGCGTGGGCTGCGCCTTCCCGCGTGAAACCGTGGCGCTGTACGACCTGATGAAGGCCGGCAAGTTTGCCGAAGCGCTGCCGCTGTACCAGTGGATGACGCCCATGCTGCACCTGGATGTATCGAACAAGCTGGTGCAGAACCTCAAGCTCATCGACGTGCTGGTCGGCGTGGGCAGCGAGCACATGCGCCGCCCGCGCTTGCCGCTGATCGGCGAAGAGCGTGCATTTGTCGAGCGTGTGGTCAAGAAGGCGCTCGACACCCGCCCCGCCCAGTACCAATCCGTGGCCTGACCCGGCACCACCGCCAAGCTGCACCCACGGGCCGCAGGAGACAGCGGCCTTTTCCATCAACGCACACATAAAAGGTTTCCCATGACACGTGCATCTGGATTTCGGACATTGACCCCGGCCGCCATCGCGGCGCTGATGCTGGTGGGCCAAGCCCACCACGCGAATGCGCAGGAGCAGGTCGTCAAGATCGGCCACAGCGGCCCGCTCTCTGGCCCTAACGCCTTTGCGGGCAAGGACAACGAGAACGGCGTGCGCCTGGCCATCGAAGAGCTCAACGCCAAGAAGATCACCGTCGAAGGCAAGGTGCTGAAGTTCGAGCTGGTGTCCGAAGACGACCAGTGCGACGCCCGCACGGGCGTGAGCGTGGCGCAAAAGCTGGTGGACAGCGGCGTGAAGTTCGTCATGGGCCCCTACTGCTCCGGGGTGGCCATTCCGGCATCGCGGGTGTACAGCGACGGCGGGGCCATGGTGTCCACCGTGGGCACCAACCCCAAGGTGACGGAGGGCGGCTACAAGAACCTGTTTCGCATCATCGCCAGCGACACCCAGATCGGCTCGAACATGGCCGTCTATGCCGCGCAGGTGCTCAAGGTAAAACAGGTGGCCGTGATCGACGACCGCACCGCGTTTGGCCAGGGCGTGGCCGACCAGTTCACCAAAGAGGCCAAGAAACAAGGTCTGACCGTGGTGGGCCAGGAGTTCACCACCGACAAGTCCACGGACTTTTTGTCCATCCTCACCAGCCTCAAGGGCAAGCAACCGCAGGCTATCTTCTTTGGCGGCTATGCACCCCAGGCAGCCCCCATGGCGCGGCAGATGAAGCAACTGGGCCTGACCGCCAAGCTGCTGGGCGGCGACACGCTGTGCAGCCCCGAGGTCGGCAAGCTGGGCGGAGATGCCGTCAACGACACCGTGTTCTGCGCGCAGGGCGGCACCATGCTCGACAAGGCGGCCAACGGCCCGGCCTTCAAGGCCAAGTACAAGGCACGCTTCAAGCTCGATGCCGACGCGTATGCGGCGTCTTACTACGACCAGGTGATGTTCATGGGCGAGTCGGTGCAAAAGGCCAACTCCACGCAGCCCGCGAAGGTGGGCGCACAGATGTATAGCGCCAGCTACCAGGGCGTGGCCGGCACCTACGCCTACGATGACAAGGGCAATCTGAAGCAGGCGCCAATCACGGTGCTGACGTTCCGCAACGCTGCGCCGTTTCCGCTCGCGAGCTATTGAAGCTGAAGCGCCCTGAAGAATCGTTGAAGCGCCCCTGGTACCCATTTCGTCAAAATGCAAGAACCGTTCACGCTGAGCTTGTCGAAGCGCCGCGCAAGGCTTCGACAGGCTTAGCCCGAACGGTTTTGAATGATTGATGGAAAGCACATCCGCATCAGCTGCCGGCGGCTACTTCCTTCTAATCGCCCAGACTATCTGCAACGCCCTGAACCACGCCACACCATGAAACGCATCCAGATCCTCGACTCCCACACCGGCGGCGAGCCCACGCGGCTTGTTGTCGGCGGCTTTCCCGACCTGGGTGCGGGCAGCATGGCCGAGCGCCGCGCGCTGCTGGCCGGCCAGCACGATGCATGGCGGGCGGCCACGGTGCTGGAGCCGCGCGGCAACGACGTGATCGTGGGGGCCCTGCTCTGCGCGCCGCAGGACCCTGCCAATGCCGTGGGCGTGATTTTCTTCAACAACACCGGCTACCTGGGCATGTGCGGCCACGGCACCATTGGCCTCGTCGCGTCGCTGGCCTACCTGGGCCGCATCACGCCGGGCGAGCACCGCATCGAGACGCCCGTGGGCACCGTCACCACCACGCTGCACGACGACGGCTCGGTCAGCGTGCGCAACGTGCCGGCGTACCGGCTGCACCACCAGTTGGCCGTCGACGTGCCGGGCTACGGGCGCGTGGTGGGCGACGTGGCCTGGGGCGGTAACTGGTTCTTTCTGGTGGCGGACCACGGCCAGCGCGTGGCCAGCGACAACCTCGATGCCCTGACGGCCTACACCTTCGCCATCCAGCAGGCGCTGAAGGACCAGGGCATTCGCGGCGACAACGGTGGCGAGATCGACCACATTGAACTCTTTGCCGACGACGACCGGGCCGATGACCCGGCCGACAGCCGCAACTTCGTGCTGTGCCCTGGAAAGGCGTACGACCGCTCGCCCTGCGGCACCGGCACCAGCGCCAAGGTGGCGTGTCTCGCGGCCGACGGCAAGCTGCAACCGGGCCAGGTGTGGCGCCAGGCCAGCATCATCGGCAGCGAGTTCGAGGCCAGCTACACACTGGCTGATGATGGCGGCGGCAAGGTCATCCCCACCCTGCGCGGACGTGCCCACATGAGTGCCGAGGCCACCTTGTTGATAGAAGACAGCGACCCCTTCGGCTGGGGCATCCGGCTGTAGTTCGTCGCACACCCAGACCTTCCAGTCATGCAACACACCGATGTCCTCGTGATCGGCGCCGGCATCGTCGGCGCGGCCTGCGCACATGCGCTGGTGCAGGCCGGGCTGTCGGTGCGCATCGTCGATGCCCGCCTGGGTGGCGCCACCGCGGCCGGCATGGGGCACCTGGTGCTGATGGATGACAACCCGGCGGAGCTCGCGCTCAGCCAGGCGTCGCTGAACCTGTGGCACGCCTGGGCGCCGCGGATGGATGCGGGCTGCGCCTTCACCGCCTGCGGCACGCTCTGGCTGGCCGCCAACGACGCCGAACTGCAGGCGGCCGAAGCCAAGCGCGCCACGCTGCAGGCCCATGGCGTCGACTGCGAACTGCTGGACGCCGCCACGTTGGCTCGGGCTGAGCCCACATTGCGCCCCGGCATGGCCGGTGCACTGCGCGTATCTGGCGACAGCGTGGTGTATGCGCCCCGCGCGGCACAGTGGCTGCAGGACGACGCCGCCACGCACGGCGGCCCCGGCCGCCTGTGGATCGAAGAGGCCGAGGTCGTGCACATCGACGGTCAGCGCGCCACGCTGCGGGACGGCAGCACGCGCCAGGCAGGCGCCATGGTGCTGGCCACCGGCATCCACGCCACGGCGCTGTGCCCCGGCCTGCCCCTGCGCCCCAAGAAGGGCCACCTGCTCATCACCGACCGCTACCCCGGCACCGTGCACCACCAGTTGGTCGAGCTGGGCTACATCACCAGCGCGCACCACAGCGACGGCACCTCCGTCGCGTTCAACGTGCAGCCGCGGCCCACGGGGCAGCTGCTGATCGGCTCGTCGCGCGAGTTCGACACCACCAACCCGGCGATCAACGACGCCGTGCTGGCGCGCATGCTGCAGCGCGCGCTGGAGTATCTGCCAGGCCTGGCCGACCTGAACGCCATCCGCACCTGGACGGGCTTTCGCGCGGCCACGCCCGACGGACTGCCCATCATCGGCCCCCACCCAAAGCGTTCGCACCTTTGGCTTGCCGTGGGGCACGAGGGGCTGGGCGTGACCACCGCGCCGGCCACGGCCCAGCTGCTGGCCGCGCAGATCACAGGCACGCCGCTGCCGCTCGATGCCGCACCGTTCGCGGCCCACCGTTTTGCATCGCTGCAGACATGACACAAGCCACCATCACCCTCACGCTCGACGGCCAGGCCGCGCGCGTCGCCCCGGGCATCACGGTGGCTGCGGCCCTGGCGCAAGCTCAGCCACCCGGTGCCACGCGCCGCTCGGTGCGTGGCGATGTGCGCGCACCGCTGTGCGGCATGGGCATCTGCCAGGAATGCCGCGTGCAAGTCGACGGGTTGCGGCTCCTGGCCTGCCAGACGCTGTGCCGTGACGGCATGCAGGTACGCACCGGCCTACACCCCGTAGGAAACGCCCCATGACCGGCGCCAACACCGTGGCGCACACCTGCGACCTGCTCATCGTGGGCGCAGGCCCGGCCGGCATGGCTGCAGCGCTGGCGGCCGCGCCCAGCGGCGCGCGCATCGTGCTGCTGGACGACAACCCCGCCCCAGGCGGCCAGATCTGGCGCGACGGCCCCGCCGCCAAGCTTCCCGTCGCTGCGCGCGAGCAGCGTGAGGCCCTGACCCGGCACGCCAACGTGCAAGTGCGTTGCGGCACGCGCGTGGCGGGCCTGGCCCAACGGACAAATCCGAGCCCGGGCTTTCATGCCCTGTTGCTGGAAGACGCGCAAGGTGGCTGGGTACAACAGGCCCGCCAGATCATCCTGTGCACCGGCGCGCGCGAGCTGCTGCTGCCGTTTCCGGGCTGGACCCTGCCCGGCGTGACCGGTGCCGGCGGCTTGCAGGCCCTCATCAAGGGCGGGCTCCCGGTGGCCGGTCAGCGCATCGTCGTAGCGGGCAGCGGCCCACTGCTGCTGGCGGCCGCGCACACCGCACGGCAAGCGGGCGCGCAGGTGGTGGCCGTGGCCGAGCAGACGCCGTGGCGCGCCCTGGTGCAGTTTGGCGCCAGGCTGGTGCGCTGGCCGGGCAAGGCGGTGCAGGCCGCAACGCTGCTGCCTGCCGTGTACCGCGCCAGCAGCCACGTGGTGCGCGCCCACGGAACGGCGGGGCAAATCGAGGCCGTGACGCTGCACCAGGACGGACGCGACCGCAAGATCGCCTGCGACCGGCTGGCCTGCGGGTTCGGCCTTGTCCCCAACACCGAACTGGGCCAGATGCTGGGCGGCGATCTGAACGCGCGCCGTGGCCTGCAAGTAGATGCTGAGCAGCGCTTGGTGGGCGTGCCCGGCGTGCTGGCTGCCGGCGAATGCACAGGTTTTGGCGGCAGCGAACGCTCGCGCGCGGAAGGCGCCATTGCCGGGCATGTGGCCGTGGGTGAGTTGGCCGCCGCCCGCGCCGTCTGGCCCGAGCGCGCGCGCTGGCAGGCATTTGCCGATGCACTGCACCGGCATTTCGCGTTGCAACCCGCGTTGAACAGCTTGGCCGAACCCGACACGTTGGTGTGCCGCTGCGAAGACGTGTCCTACGCCGCACTCACCGGGCGCACCGGCTGGATCGACGCCAAGCTGCACACCCGCTGCGGAATGGGCGCGTGCCAGGGCCGCATCTGCGGCGCAGCCACGCAGCATCTGCTGGGCTGGACGCCCGCGCCGCCGCGCCACCTGCTGGCCCCCACGCGCATCGCTACGCTGGCTGCCCTGGCGCCCACAGCCGCCGAACACACGCCCTCCACGAACTGACGAAACCCACACGGCACTTGGTATAGGCCCTGATAGGCATTCATCTTGCTTCTACATATATTAATAAGATATTTGCAGATTCCAGCGCACCACCATCGCTCCACCTTCTGTTTTGAAGCCCCTTATGCCCACCGCTGCCACGCCCTCTTCCCCACCCCCCGAAGCATCCGCCCCCCGAGCTCCCGTGCGCTGGTGGCTGGCGCTGTCAACGCAGGTGCTGCGTGTGGAGCGCCACTTGCTCACCGCGCTCATGACGTTGCTCGTCGCGCTCATCCTGCTCAACGTGGTGACGCGCTACTCCGGCATGCCGATCTACTGGGTAGACGAGGCGGCGGTCTACACCGTGGTGTGGCTCACCTTTGTGGGGGCCTCGGTGATGACGCGGCTGCGCATGGACTTTGCCGTGGGCATGCTCACCGACAACCTGGGCGAACGCAGCGCGCGCGTTGCCAAGACGGTGGCGACGTCCGGTGTGTTGTTGTTTGGCGTGGCCATGCTGCTCATGTGCTGGGTGTGGATGGACCCGATCGGTATTGCGCGGTATGGCTTCGATGCCAAGGAGTTCGCGGCCGAGAGCTTCAACTTCCTCTATACCGAGCGCACGCAGACGCTGAACTGGCCCACCTGGGTGCTGCAGCTCATCCTGCCGATCTTTTCGGCCACCTTCACCGTGCATGCGCTGGCCAATCTGCTTGAAGACGTGGGCGCCGCACCGCGCCGGGTGCACGAGGGTTTTGACGTGGTCAGCGCCGACGCCGTGAACTGAGCCCACCGCACCAAAGCACTACTGCCCCGCGCAACCGCCGCACCGGAACCACCCCATGATCACCACCCTCTTCTTCCTCGCCGTGCTCATCGTGGGCGTGCCCATCGGCGTGTGCCTGTGCCTTGCGGGCATCGTCTACATCTTCAGCACCAACAGCACGGTGCTGTTCCAGTCGTACCCGATGCAGATGTTCGCGGGGGTCGACAGCTACGGCCTCATTGCCATCCCGCTGTTCATCCTGATTGGCGAGATCATGAACAGCGGTGGCATCACGCGCAGGCTGGTGGACCTGTCGATGGCCTTCATCGGCTCGGTCAAAGGGGGCCTGGCATACGTGAACATCCTGGCCAACATGCTGGTCTCGTCCATCATCGGCTCGGCCACGGCGCAGGTGGCCATCATGTCGCAGGTGATGGTGCCCGAGATGGTCAAGCAGGGCTACGACAAGACCTTTGCCGCGGGCCTCACGGTGTACGGCGGCATGCTCGGACCCATCATCCCGCCGTCGGTGATGTTTGTGGTGTTCAGCGTGCTCGCCCAGGTGGCCGTGGGCGACATGCTGATTGCCGGCATCCTGCCCGGCGTGCTGCTCACGCTGCTGTTCTTCATCGTGATCGCCCTGATGGGCTTCATCTACGACTACCCGCGAAGCGAAAAGCGCACGCTGGCCCAGCGCGCGCGCACCGTGGTGCAGGCCAGCCCCACGCTCTTGATCCCCATCGTCATCGTCGGCTCCATCCTGAGCGGGCTGGCCAACCCCACCGAAGCCGCTGCCGTGGGCGCGTTCGCCTCGGCGCTGGTGGGCCGCTATGTCACCAAGGAGTTCCGGTTCAGCGCCATGCCGGCCATCCTGCTGCGCTCGGCCATCTACTCGGCCATCGTGCTGTTCCTGGTGGCGGCGGCTGCCGTGTTTTCGTGGCTGCTGATCTACGGCAAGGTGCCGCAGATGGTGGCAGCGTGGGTGCAGACGGTGGCGCACGACCCGGTCACCTTCTTGCTGCTGGTCAACGTGATCCTGCTGGTCATCGGCACCGTCATCGACGGCATTCCCGGGCTCATCATGACCGTGCCCATCCTGCTGCCGATTGCCACCGAGGTCTACCACATCGACCCGCGCCACTTTGGCGTGGTGGTGGTCGTCAATCTGGTGCTGGGCCTCATGACGCCGCCGGTGGGCCTGAGCTTTTTTGTCGCGTCCGCGGTGACCGGGGCCAAGCCCGGAAAGATGTTCATCGTGACGCTGCCATTTTTCATCATCAGCTGCGTGGCGCTGGTGGTGCTGTCGCTGTTCCCCAGCCTGTCGCTCGGTTTGCTCAAGTAACCGCTTGCGCGACGCCGCATACCCCGTTCCCCTCCCGCTGCCCTTGTCCCTCCCACCGTCCTTCTACCCGGAGATCACCATGACGACCACGCCTGCCCACCCCGTCACCCGCCGCCACTTCATCCAGCGCCACGCGGCTGCCGCCGCTGCAGTGGCCGTGCCGCTGGGTTTGCCATCGCTGGTGCGCGCCGCCGACGCCAAGGAATTCCGCCTGGGCCTCATCACGCCCGCAGGACACTCATGGAACCGCGCCGCGCTGCAGTTTGGCGAGGCGCTCAAGAAGGAAACCGACGGACGCCTGAGCGTCACCGTTTTCCACTCGGGCCAGCTGGGCAACGAGGCGGCGATGATGCAGCAGCTGCAGTCGGGCGCGCTCGACATGGGATGGATCCAGGCGGCAGAGCTGGGCTCGCGCGTGTCCAGCATCGCGGCCATCAATGCGCCGTATCTGGTGCGCTCCACGCCCAGCGTGGCCAAGCTGGTCAAGCACCCGGCCGCCACCAAGCTGCTGGAGGCGTTGCCGCGCGAGACCGGCACCATCGGCCTGGGCTGGGGCATTACCGGCATGCGCGTCGTGTTCTCGACCAAGGACATCGCAAGCCCCACCGACATCAAGGGCATGAAGCTGCGCATCAACCCCACGCCGGTGTACCGCGACTTCTACCAAATGCTGGGCGCCGCACCCACGCCCATCCCCACGCCGCAGGTGTTTGACGCCATGGCCAACGGCCAGGTGGACGGGCTGGAGGCCGACATCGAGTTCTCTTGGAACCAGCGCTTCGACAAGGTGGCCAAGACGCTGCTGCAGATGAATGCGCTCTTCATGCCGTTCGCGCCGCTGGTGTCGGGCCGCATCTGGCAAGGGCTCGACGCCAAGGACAAGGACATCATCCGCAAGCTTGTGGCCCAGTCGCTGGATGCGCAGATCAACGACATCGTGACCACCGAAGCCGGCCTGATCGAGAAGTTCAAGGGCACCTCGATCGCGTTCAAGACAGCGGCGTCCTTCAACCCCGACAGCACCATCCAGGAGTTCGACAAGCTGTGGCTGCCCAAAGCGCCGCAGATTGCCGAGCTGCGCAAGGCCGGCGCCAGTCTCTGACGGCGTTATCGGTGCCACGGTGCGGAGCACATCACCTGTGCAGGCCTTCGCCTAAGATGCGGTCCGCGCCCTACTGGCACGTACCTGTGCCTTAGACCGCATTGCCCCGCACCCGCCTTCACCGCCCACGCCCTCCCGCCATGACCACCAGCAGCGCACCTTTGAAGCGAGACACCGGCCCCAAGCGGCGTGCGGCCGACGTGGCCTACGACGCCATCGAGGCCATGATCTCCACGCTGCAGCTGCAGCCCGGCTCCCCCGTGGTGGAGGCCGAGATCGTCGAGAGCACGGGCCTGGGCCGCACCCCCGTGCGCGAGGCGCTGCTGCGCATGGTGTCGATCGGGCTCATCGCACAGCAGCCCCGGCGTGGGCTGCTGGTGTCGCACATCGACTTGGCCGACCACCTCGATGTGATCCAGACCCGCCGCGTGCTGGAGCGGCTGATCGCCTCGTGCGCCGCACGCCGCGCCACCGCGCCGCAGCGCCAGGCCATCGTGCGCTGTGCCGAAAAAATGGTCGACGCCGCAGCGCGCGCCCACCTCGACGACTACATGCTGGCCGACCACGAACTCGACGTGGTCACACACCAGGCCAGCCAGAACCACTCGGCCGTCAAATGTGTGCAGCCGCTCATCGTGCAGTGCCGCCGCTTCTGGTACGCGTACCAGCACGAGGGCGAGGTGTCAGAAGGTGCGCGCGCCCACATGCATCTGGCCCAGGGCATCGCCACTGGGGACGAGGCGCATGCCATGGCCGGGGCCGAGCAGCTAATGGACTACCTGGAGCGGTTTGCGCGGCGGATCATCGACCAGTGAGTGACTGGGTGACCGGGCCACCGACGGAGCCAACGGGTAGTGGCTGGCACGCAGTGGCCAAAAACCCGTTTGCTACTATTTTTATAGCTACTAGCGTTTATAGGACAAGCGCTAGAGGCCTAAAACACTTGAAATTGGCGCCACCAGCCCGTCCTACTCGCCCGCCTGCTGCCCCAGCACGATGCGCTGCTCCAGAAAACGCCAGATGCGCTCGTCCTGGCTGAACGCGACGTTGAAGCGCAGCCAGCCGATGGTGCGCGGCTCCACCAGAAAAAGCTGCCCGGGCCCGAGCATGATGCCGGCGCCCGTGGCCTCCTTGGACAGCTCGGCGCTGTCGGGCAGATCGGGGTGGCGCGCCCAGAGGTACATGCCGGCCTCGGGTTCGTGGAACAGCTCAAAGCCCAGGCCCAGCAGCCGCCGCCCCACCGCGCGGTGCGCCTCGGCTAGCCGCTCGCGCAGCGACTTGAGGTGCTTGCGCCAGCGCCCGTCCGTCACCACACCAAAGGTGATGCGTTCGGTGATCTCGGACGACGTGAGCCCCGAGATCATCTTGAGCTGCACCAGCTCATCGAGCAGATCGCGCCGCGCCGCCACAAAACCGGTGCGCAGGTTGGGCGAAATCGTCTTGGAAAAACTGCCGATGTAGACCACGCGGTTGAGCTGATCCAGGCTGGCCAGTGAAGGCCGCACGCCCGTGTCCATGTCCGCATAGATATCGTTTTCCACCAGCGTGAAGCCGTGCTGCTCCGCCAGCTGCAGCAGCCGGTGCAGGTGCGCCACCGACGCCACCGAACAGGTAGGGCTTTGCAGCCGCGGCTGCGTGAAATACGCGGTGGGCTTGTGCTCGGCCAACAGGGCCTCGAGCGCCACCAGGTCATAGCCTGTGGCCGTGCGCGGCACGCCCACCAGTTGCGCGCCCGCAAAGCGCAGCATGAACAGCAAATTGGGGTAGCCCGGGTCATCCACCAGCACCACATCGCCGGGCTTGACCAGGCGCCGCGCGACCAGGTCCAGCGCCTGGCTGGAGCCCTGCGTGAGCAGCACCTGCTCGGCGTCCACCGCCAGGTGGTGCTCGGCCAGCGACTCGGCCACCACCATGCGCAGCGCCATGTGGCCATGCGGCAGGCCATAGCCATCGAGCTCGGGCGCATCCGACGACAGCTGGCGCATGCTGCGTTTGACGGCATCGCTGAACAGCCAGTCGTGCGGCAGCCAGCCGCAGCCGGGCTTCATCGGCAGGTTGCGGTTTTCAAAAATCTGCTTGAGGTACCAGCGCGCATCAAAGCGGGGCACGGGCCGCTCTTGCGCGCCAGCGCCGTGCGCAGCGGCCTCGTTGTCCCGCCGCTTCACGAAGAAGCCCGCGTTGGCGCGCGACACCAGCCAGCCCTGCGCCACCAGGCGGTCATACGCCTCGACCACCGTGAACACGCTCACGCCGTGGGCGGCGGCAAAAGCTCGAATCGACGGGAGCTTGGCGCCGGGCTTGAGCACCTGCCCCACGATGAGGCCCCGCAGACCATCGACGATCTGGCTGACCAGAGGTGTCTGGAGGTCCGGGCTGAGTGTGAGCATCAGGTGGGCAAAAAGGGGCGGATTGTGCACCGGCATGGCGCATCCCGAATCAGGGATTGCCTGTACAGGATTCTAGACCTGCACAGTGCGTGCCAAACAGCGTGCGGGTGTACATGGACGGGGCGTGGCGCGACTTCCAGAATTCGCTGCATCTGTTCACTGATCCGTTCACACCACCGCCCACCGCCATGCAGCAAGACCGCCACTTCACCAACGCCGCCCTTCTCGCCCGCCGCCACGCCGCCGTGGCCCGCGGTGTCGGCCAGGCCCACGACCTCTTCATTCAAAAGGCCCGCAACGCCGAGCTGTGGGATGTGGAGGGCCGGCGCTTCATCGACTTTGCCGGCGGCATCGCCGTACTCAACACCGGCCACTTGCATGCCGGCGTGATTGCTGCGGTCAAGGCGCAGCTGGACCTGTACACCCACACCTGCTTTCAGGTGGTGGCCTACGAGCCCTACGTCGAGGTGGCCGAGCGGCTGAACACGCTGGCACCCGGCGCCTTTGCCAAGAAGACGCTGCTGCTCACCACCGGCGCCGAGGCAGTCGAAAACGCTGTGAAGATCGCCCGCGCCCACACCAAGCGCCCGGGCGTGATCGCCTTCACCGGCGGCTACCACGGCCGCACCAACCTCACGCTGGGGCTCACGGGCAAGGTCATCCCGTACAAGACGGGCTTCGGGCCCTTCCCGGGCGAGGTGTTTCACGCGCTGTTTCCCAATGCGCTGCATGGCGTGAGCGTGGAGCAGGCACTGGAATCGGTGGAGCTGATCTTCAAGAACGATGTGGAGCCCGAGCGCGTGGCCGCGTTCATCGTCGAGCCGGTGCAGGGTGAAGGCGGCTTTTACGTGGCGCCGCCGGAGTTCATCAACGGCCTGAAGGCACTGGCCGACCGCCACGGCATCCTGCTGATTGCCGACGAGGTGCAGACCGGCGCCGGCCGCACCGGCACTTGGTTTGCCAGCGAACAGTGGCCCGTGGCGCCCGACCTCATCACCACCGCCAAATCGCTGGCGGGCGGCTTTCCGCTGGCGGGTGTAGTGGGCCGAGCCGAAGTGATGGATGCCCCCGCCCCGGGCGGCCTGGGCGGCACCTATGCCGGCAGCCCCGTGGCCTGCGCCGCAGCGCTCGCGGTGATCGACGCCTTCGAGAAAGAACAGCTGCTTGCCCGCAGCCAGGACATGGGCGCGCTGCTGGTGCGCAGCCTCAAGGACCTGGCGACAATGGTCCCGGCGATTGGCGACGTGCGCGGGCTGGGCGCCATGGTGGCGATCGAATTGTTTGAAGGCGGCGACGTGCGCCGCCCCGACGCGGCACTGACGAAGAAGGTGGTGGCCGAGGCCGCACGCCGCGGGCTCATCCTGCTGTCGTGTGGCACCTACGGCAACGTGATCCGCATCCTTGTGCCGCTCACGGCCTCCAACGAGTTGCTGGACGAAGGCCTGGCCATCCTGGCAGACAGCTTTGCCGCACTGAGCTGACATGCGGCCCGACCTTCACGCCGCCATCAAGGTGCCGCCTGCCATGAGCCCCTCTGCCGAACCCCTGGTCCGCTTCAGCGGCGTGCAAAAAACGTACGACGGCGCGCAGTTGGTCGTGCGCGCGCTGGATCTGGACATCCAGCGCGGTGAATTTTTGAGCCTGCTCGGCCCATCGGGCTCGGGCAAGACCACCACGCTGATGATGCTGGCCGGGTTCGAGTCGCCCACCGCGGGGGACATCCTGCTGGACGGCAAACAGATCACGCGCACGCCGCCGCACAAGCGCAACTTCGGCATGGTGTTCCAGAACTACGCGCTGTTCCCGCACCTCACCGTGGGGCAGAACGTGGCCTACCCGCTGACCGTGCGCAAGGTGCCCAAGTCCGAGCAAGCCGACCGCGTGACAAAGGCGCTGGACATGGTGCGCCTGACCGGCATGGCCGACCGCCTGCCCACGCGCCTGTCGGGCGGCCAGCAGCAGCGCGTGGCGCTGGCCCGCGCGCTGGTGTTCAACCCGCAGCTGGTGTTGATGGACGAGCCCCTGGGCGCGCTGGACAAGCAGCTGCGCGAACACATGCAGATCGAGCTGAAAGAGCTGCACCGCCAGCTCGGCGTGACCTTTGTCTACGTGACCCACGACCAGGGCGAGGCGCTGACCATGAGCGACCGCGTGGCGGTGTTCAACGAAGGCATCATCCAGCAGCTGGCCGATGTAGAGACGCTGTACGAGTCGCCGTCCAACCGTTTCGTGGCCGGCTTTGTGGGCGACAGCACTGTGCTCACGGGCACCTTGCAGGGTGCGGGCGCCGACTCAGCCATCCAGTTGCCCGGCGGATTTTTGCTGCCGGGGGTCAACGTGAACCAGGCGCCCCGCGGCTCTGCCGTGCAGGCCCTGGTGCGGCCGGAACGCGTGGTGCTGCATCCGCCCACGCAGTACCCCAAAAGCTCGGCCGTGCCCGCCACGGTGGCGCGCACGATTTACTACGGCGACCACGTGCGCCTGATGTGCGACCTGGGGCACGGCCAGGAGCAGGCCACCGTCAAGCTCGCGCTCGCCGCGTCAGGCACCGCACCCCAACCTCAGCCCGGCGATGCGGTGCTGCTGGAGTTCCCACCCGCTGCCACCCGCATCTACGCGGTGTAAGCCCACACGCATTTCCTTTCATTTCTTCCCTTCCATCGCTTCCTGTTCCGTTCGTTCCGCTTCGCTTCCCCGTCCCACCCTTCAGAAGGAAAACCTGCACCATGAAAAAGAGCCTCATCGCCTGCGCATCCCTGGCCGCCTGCCTGGCACTGCCCAGCTTCGCCCAGCAGCAACTGACCGTCGTGAACTTTGGCGGCGCCAACGCCAATGCCCAGAAGAAGGCCTTTTACGAGCCCTACGAAAAGCTGGGCAACAAGATCGTGGCCGTGGAATACAACGGCGAGCAGGCCAAGGTCAAAGCCATGGTCGAAGCCAAGAAGGTAACCTGGGACGTGGTGGAACTGGAGTCGCCCGACGCGGCGCGCGGCTGCGACGAGGGCCTGTATGAAAAGCTCGACTACAGCAAGATCGTGAGCAAGAGCGACCTGCTGCCGGCCGCCGTGTCCGACTGCGCCGTGGGCATCTTTGTGTGGTCCACCGTCATGGCCTACAACGGCGACAAGCTCAAGACCGCGCCCACCAGCTGGGCCGACTTCTGGGACACCAAGAAGATCCCCGGCAAGCGCGGCATGCGCAAGGGCGCGCGCTACAACCTTGAATTTGCCCTGCTGGCCGATGGCGTCAAGCCTGCCGACGTGTACAAGGTGCTTGCCACCAAGGACGGCGCCGACCGCGCCTTCAAGAAGCTGACCGAGCTCAAGCCCAACATCCAGTGGTGGGAAGCCGGTGCCCAGGCACCGCAGTTTCTGGTGGCGGGCGACGTGGTGCTGACCACCGTGTTCAACGGCCGCATCGACGCTGCCAACCGCGAAGGCCGCAACCTCAAGATCTACTGGCCCGGCGGCATTTATGACCTGGACTACTGGGCCATCCCCAAGGGCACGCCGAACAAGGACGCAGCCGTCAAGTTCATCGCCTACACCATGCAGACCGCCAACCAGGCCGCCTACGCGCAGAACATTGCCTACGGCCCGGCCAACACCACGGCGCTGGCCAAGCTGGACAAGAAGGTGCTGGACGACCTGCCCACGTCGGCCGCCAACGCCAAGGACGCCATCGCGTTCGGCGTGAGCTTCTGGGCCGACCAGGGCGAGGCGCTGGAAAAGCGCTTTGCCGCCTGGGCCACCCAGTAAGTCACCCGCACCCTCGGAGCGCAAGACACCATGCAAGCCCCTTCTGCCATCGCACCCGCCGCGCTTGCGCTGGACGACCACGCACCCGGCGCGCTGCGCAAGGCCCTGTCGCGTGCCGAAGCACGGCGCAAGTGGCGGGCCTTTGCCCTGACCCTGCCCCTGCTGGTGTTCTTGCTGCTCACGCTGCTGATCCCGATTGCCGCGCTGCTGCAGCGCGGCGTGGAGAACCCCGAGGTCGCCAACACGCTGCCCGCCACCATCGAGGCGCTGCACGGCTGGGACCGCCACGACGCGCCGGGCCCCGCAGCGTATGCGGCGCTAATGAAGGACCTGGCGCGCCTGCCCGACAGCTCGGACGCTGGCGCGCTGGCGCGCAGGCTGAACTCCGAGGTGCCCGGTGCGCGCTCGATGGTGATGGGTGCCTTCCGCGCCCTGCCCGTGCGGGGCACACCCGAATCCATCCGCGACCAGCTGATCGACAAGGATGCGCGCTGGGGCGAAGCGCCATTTTGGCGTGCCATTGCCAAGAATGGCGCACGCTGGACGCCCGACTACTTGCTGGCATCGGTAGACCTGCAGCGCGATGCGCTGGGCCAGGTCGAGCGCATGCCCGAGGAGCAGCGAGCGTTTGGCGGCATCTTGCTGCGCACATTTCACATCAGCTTTGTGGTCACGCTGCTCTGCCTGCTGCTGGGCTACCCGCTGGCCTGGTGGCTGGCCTCGCTGCCCGCGCGCCAGGCCAATGTGCTGATGATCCTCGTGCTGGTGCCGTTCTGGACGTCCATCCTGGTGCGGGTGGCCGCCTGGATCGTGCTGCTGCAGTCCGAGGGTCTGGTCAACCGGGGCCTCATCGGCATGGGTTTGATCGAGCAACCTTTGGCGTTGCTGTTCAACCGCACAGGCGTGGTGATTGCCATGGTGCACATCCTGCTGCCGTTCATGGTGCTGCCGCTGTACAGCGTGATGAAAAGCGTGCCGCCAACCTACCTGCGCGCAGCGGTGTCGCTGGGCAGCTCGCCCATCGCCGCGTTCTTTCGGGTCTATGTGCCTCAGACCTACCCGGGTGTGGGCGCTGGGGCGCTGCTGGTGTTCATCCTCGCCATTGGCTATTACGTGACCCCTGCGCTGCTGGGTGGTGCGGATGACCAGATGCTGAGCTACTACATCGCCCGCTACACCAATGTGGAAGTGAACTGGGGCATGGCCTGTGCGCTGGGCGCCCTGCTGCTGGCCGCCACGCTGGTGCTCTACGGCGTGTATCGACGCATTGGCAAGGCAGAACTCAGTCTGGGCTGATCACTTCTAAAGACACTCACCATGCGCCATCTTCTGCCCCAATTCCCCCTGTACGCCACCTTGGCCGACAAGCTCGGCTGGTGGGCGGTGCGCGCCCTGTGCGTGGCCGTGCTGGTGTTTTTGCTGGCTCCCATCCTGGTGATGGTGCCGCTGTCGTTCTCCGAAAGCTCGTTCCTGGCCTACTCGATCCCGGGCTGGTCGCTCAAGTGGTACCGCAACCTGTTCGAGTCGGCCGAGTGGGCCCGCGCCACGCGCAACAGCTTTATCGTGGCGCCGGCAGCCACGGTGGTTGCAACAGCGCTGGGCACGCTGGCAGCAGTGGGCTTGTCGCGGGCGGACTTCCCGTTCAAGGGTGTGCTCATGAGCGTGCTGATCGCACCCATGGTCGTGCCCATCATCGTGGTCGGCGTGGCCACCTACCTGTACTTCGCGCCGCTGGGCCTGGCGGACAGCTACTTCGGGCTCATCATGGTGCACGCTGCGCTGGGCGCACCCTTTGTGCTGACCACCGTGCTGGCTACGTTGGCGGGCTTCAACCACAACCTGGTGCGCGCGTCGCTGAGCCTGGGCGAGACGCCTTTCAACACCTTCTTTCGCGTCACGCTGCCAGTGATCGCGCCGGGCGTGATCTCGGGGGCGCTGTTTGCGTTTGCCACGTCGTTCGACGAGGTCGTGGTCACGCTCTTCCTTGCGGGGGCCGACCAGTCCACGTTGCCGCGCCAGATGTTCAACGGCATCCGCGAAAACATCTCGCCCACGATTGCCGCCGTGGCGACGCTGCTCATCCTCTTCACCACCAGCCTGCTGCTGGCGCTGGAGTGGCTGCGCGGGCGCCGGGGCTGATGGAACACCCCCCTGAGTCGCTGCGCGCCTTCCCCCCGCTCTCGCATTGCTGCGCAATGCGGGCAGGGGGACGCAGCCAGCGCACGCGAGCGAAGCGCCGCATACGCGGCTTGGCGGCCCTTGCGCGGCTGCCCTCGCTTGCGCCGCGCCAGTTGCATACGCTGCGGGCAAACGCGCCGAATTCTCGAGAACCAACCTAAAACCACGCCGCCAGTGCCACATTGGTGACAAGCTCGGCGGCAACGCGTGCTAGCCTTTTTCCTCAACTCCCCACGTATCTTTTGCTTCAACCAGACGCATCCCATGGACATGAAGACCTCTCCCCTCGCCTTGCTTAACGACCCCACTCTGCTCAAGACCGATGGCCTCATCAACGGCCAGTGGGTGGCCGGCAGCAGCCGCTTTGACGTGAACGACCCCGCCACGGGCCTCAAGCTGGCCGACGTGGCGAACCTGGGCCCGGCCGACGCCGAAGCGGCGATTGCCGCCGCCAATGCGGCCTGGGGCCCGTGGAAAACCAAGACCGCCAAGGAACGCAGCATCATCTTGCGCAAATGGTTCGACCTGCTGATGGCCAACCAGGACGACCTCGGCCGCATCATGACCGCCGAGCAAGGCAAGCCCCTGGCAGAAGCCAAGGGTGAAGTGGCCTACGGCGCCAGTTTTGTGGAATGGTTTGCCGAAGAGGCCAAGCGCATCAACGGCGAAACCCTGCCGCAGTTCGACAACAGCCGCCGCCTGCTGGTCTTGAAGCAGCCCATTGGCGTGTGCGCGGCCATCACGCCGTGGAACTTCCCGCTGGCCATGATCACCCGCAAGGTCGCGCCTGCGCTGGCGGCAGGCTGCCCCGTGGTCATCAAACCGGCCGAGCTGACCCCGCTCACGGCCCTGGCCGCCGCCGAGTTGGCCCTCCGTGCGGGCATTCCGGCGGGCGTGTTCAACATCCTGCCCGCCGACAGCGACAACTCCATTGCCATCGGCAAGGTGCTGTGCGCCAGCGATGTGGTGCGCCACATCAGCTTTACCGGCAGCACCGAGGTGGGCCGCATTCTGATGGCGCAGTCGGCGCCCACGGTCAAGAAGATGTCGCTGGAGCTGGGCGGCAACGCGCCCTTTATCGTGTTTGACGATGCTGACATTGACAGCGCCGTGGAAGGCGCCTTTGCCAGCAAGTACCGCAACGCCGGCCAGACCTGCGTGTGCACCAACCGCTTTTATGTTCAGGAAGGCGTGTACGACGAGTTTGTGGCCAAGTTCGCCGCCAAGGTGAAGACCGCCAAGGTCGGCAACGGCTTTGAAGCCGGCGTGAACCAGGGCCCGCTGATCGAGGAAGCCGCGCTGACCAAGGTGCAGCGCCATGTGGATGACGCCATTGCCAAGGGCGGCCAAGTAGTTGCCGGGGGCAAGCGACTGCAAAGCCTGGGCTCGGGCCAGTTCTTTGAGCCCACGGTGGTGGCCAACGCCACGGCCGACATGCTGTGCGCCCGCGAGGAAACCTTTGGCCCGTTTGCCCCTGTGTTCAAGTTCAAGACCGAGCAGGAAGCCATCGACGCCGCCAACAACACCGAGTTTGGCCTGGCCAGCTATTTCTACAGCCGCGACGTGGGCCGGATCTTCCGCGTGACCGAGGCGCTGGAGTACGGCATGGTCGGCGCCAACGTGGGCATCCTGGCTACCGAGCATGTGCCCTTTGGCGGCGTCAAGCAGTCCGGCCTGGGCCGCGAGGGCTCGCACTACGGCATGGACGACTACGTGGAGATCAAGTACCTCTGCCTGGGGGATATCCAGAACTGAGGGGGGTCGGTGGCGGGGCGAGGGAGCAGCACGCCAAACACCGCCACCGCCGCAATCTCCACAATCGCTATTTGCTACTATTTTTATAGCTATCAGCGCTTATATAACAAGCGCTGAGGGCCATTTTTACTTCAAATCGGGCGCTGTGCGGTTGGTGTAGCTCGCGTTCCCGAGCCCGGTTCCCACCGTCAGCACGGCCCAGCGCTTCACGTCCTGCGTGAAGGGCAGCTCCGACAGGCCCTGCACCACCGCATCGTTGTGCAGGCACACCTGGGTGCGGCCGCCGCCGATGGTGGGCAGCCGTTCGCAAAGGTGGCGCGGCAGGTGAAAACGCGCGCTCTCCCAGTTGCCCGGCAGGTTCTGGGTGCCGCCCACGATGGAGCCATCCTCCACGATCAGCCCCGGGCAGGCGACGCCGATAAAGGGCGCCAGCGCAATCTTCTTTTTCTCGGCGTGGGCGATCAGGTCTTCGAGCCGGCCGGCAATGCCTTCGACCAGTTCGTCGCGCCGGGGGCCGTCGTCTTTGTGCGTCCACTTTTCGCGGCGCACCACCTCGGCCAGTGACATGTCGGGCGCGCGGTGCAAATGGGTTTGCACGATGCCGCAGCGCACATTGGTGCCGCCGATGTCCACCGCCAAAATCGCGTCGTAGCTTTGCAGCAGCGCGGGCGGGGCCAGGTGCACCCAGCCGATCAGCCCGCCGTCGTCGGCATGGTGGTGCAGCGTGCGCAGCTCGGCCGTCACCTTCGCAGCCTTCAGACGCTCACGCACACGGTCGATGGCGCGGCTGCCGAACTCGCTCTGGTGAAAGCCGCCGCCCAGGATCACGCGCTCCACGCCCCGCCACGTGGGCTCCTCCAAAAAGCGCTGCACCACGTCTGCCAATTGCAGCGCGTAGTCTTCCGATGCTTGCTCCAGCGCGTGGGCCGCATCGGGGTTCTTGTCGGCTGCTGCGTCCAGCTGCTTTTTGCTGAAATCGCGTGTGGCCTTGCTGCCAAACGGGTCCTTGCCCACCATGGTGGTAAAGAGCTTGCGCCATGCGTCGAGCATGTAGCGAAACGCGGTGCCGCTGGCGACATCGCCGACAAAGCCGTCGCCTTCGCGGTCGCGCAGCTCCAGGCTGTAGCCGTTGATGGTGACGGAGGCCAGTTCCATGTCGCCATGCGGTCCGAGGATGCCCAGCTCGCGCTGGGCCTTGGCATCCTTGGCGTCGTTCGCATCCTTGGGGGTTTGCTTGTCGCTCCCCTTGCCGGTGCGGGAGTCCTGGGTGTCGGTGTCCTTTGATGCCATTCCTGCCTCATTGAGCTGCCCTCACGCGGGGCCGAGGCTGCATCGTGCCGCACGCGGCGGCGCGGCCGCGTCAGCCAACACCGTGATCTCGCAGGAGAACGGGGCTTGTCACACAACCTTCATCCACCGCCAAAATCAGCTGGGAGAGTTGTTGGCAAGGGGATTGACGTCAACACAGTGGGCAGGAATGAGTGGCGCGTTCCAGGCGCCCGTCATCAGGCGCCCGCCCGGCGCTGCCGGACCAGGCGCTTGCCCCACAGCCCCAGCCACACCGCAAAAAACACCGCAGCGCCGAACACCCAGCCCGACAGCGCCCCTGCCATGCCGCCGGACAACAAGGTGCCGATGGTGCAACCCAGGCCCGTCATCGCACCCCACCCCAGCAGCACGCCGCCCGACAGGCCGCGAGCTGCATCGCGCCAGGTCGGCCAGCGTGGCGTGAACTGGCGGCTAGCCAGCGCCGCGACGAAGGCCCCTGCCACCAGCCCCGCCAACAACAGCGCATTGGGCGTGAGCCAGGTCGACGGCGGCAGCGTGGCGCAACCGGCAAAACCGTCCAGCCCGTCGAGCCGCTCCGGTATCCATCCTTGTCCTTGCGCCCATTGGCGGGCCGCGCCACCCAGTGTGGCTGTGACGCCAAGGGGCCGCATGCGCACGATGGCCAACGCGCCGATCAGCCCGACCGCCAGGCCGCCCACCCAGTAGGGCCAGCGCCCGGTCCACAGGTGTTGCCACACCGCGCGCAGCGGGGGCACGGCGCTGCTGCGCGAGGTGCTGGCCTCTTGTGCAAACCCGCGCCACAACCACGCTGCCACCAACGCGAGCACGCCCAGTTGCACCAGCAGAGCGCCGCCATACCCCAGATGCGCGGGCAGCCAGACCACAGGCGCATCGGCCACGCTCCCGCTGTACAGGGTGTTCCAGGTCTTGAACCCCAGGACAAAACCCAGTGCCGAGCCCACCAGCGCGAACGGCGACACCACCGAACCCTCGGCCAGCCGGTACCAGTGCGCGCTGATGCATGAGCCCGAAACCACCATGCCGGTCCCAAACGACAGCCCTGCCACCACCAGCACCCAGCTCACCGGGCCGATGTGCATGTCGGGCGGCAACTTGCCCGGCTGCGGCACCGGCAGCCAGCTGCCCAGCACCACGGTGTAGCCCACCACGCCCACGGCCAGCGCCAGCACGATGGCCAGCAGCCCGCGCGGGTTGCCGTCTTCGAACCAATCGCGGGCGTGGCAATAAAAACAAAAGCGCGAGCGCTGCAGCACGATGCCCAGCACCGCGCCGCAGGCCAGCGCAAACACCAGAGTGCGCCCGCCGGCCTGGCCCTGCAGCCATTGGGCACCGGCCACCAGGGCAGCCAGCAGCGCCAGCGCGATGATGGAAGGGAGGGTGGTTCGAAGTGGAAAGCTCATAGATCGATGACCTGTGCACCGCGCGCGTGACAACCCGGAGCGGCCAAAAAAAGCCCGCACGAAGCGGGCTGTAAAGGAGACCCCCTACCAAAAATTTGCGGGCGTCAGCCGTCTGCAGCGCGTGTCGATCGCCGCTTCAAGCGCTCGACCGGTCGGGCTGGATGTGGCCCCGCCCCAACCTCACTTGGCGGCCCAGATGGTGCCCGCCGGGTTCGTGATGGGCACGCCCACCGAGTTGCCGTATTCGGTCCACGAGCCGTCGTAGTTCTTCACGTTGTAGCCAAGGATCTTGGACAGGGCGAACCAGGTGTGGCTGGAGCGCTCGCCGATGCGGCAATACGTGATGATGGGACGGCTGCCATCCACGCCGGCGCTGGCGTAGAGCTTCCTGAGGTCGTCGGCCGACTTGAAGGTGCCGTCTTCCTTCACGGCCTGGCCCCAGGGCACGTTGGCCGCGCCGGGGATGTGGCCGGCGCGGATGCTGAGTTCGGGCACGCCGGCAGGCGCAAAGATCTTGCCGCTGTATTCATCGGCCGAGCGGATGTCCACCAGCTTGGCATTGCTCTTGCCCTCGGCCGCGGCCAGCGCGTCCAACAGGCGAGCGCGCAGCTGGTTGTTGACCGGGCCGACCTTGTACGTGGTAGCGGCAAACTCGGGCAAGCGGTTGTTGAGCGGCTGGTTCTCGGCCTCCCACTTCTTACGCCCGCCGTCGAGCAGCTTGACGTTCTTCACGCCGTAGATGTCGAACACCCAGGCGCCCCAGGCCGCAAACCAGTTGTTGGTGTCGCCGTAGAGCACCACGGTGGTGTCGGGCGACACGCCGGCCTTGGACAACAAGGCTTCAAAGCCTTCCTTGCCCACGATGTCGCGGCGCACGCGGTCGTTCAGGTCTTGATGCCATGAGAAGTTGACGGCACCGGGCACGTGGCCCCGCTCGTACAGGCCCGGGTTGACGCTCACCTCGACGATGCGCACCTGCGGGTTGTCCAAGTTCTGCGCCAGCCACTCGGTCGTGACCAGGGGCCCCGCAGGAATAGGCGTCGCGGCCAGTACCGAGCCGCCAAGCAACACCATGCCGACCGCCGCGCAAGTGCGAAGCCAGGCGCGCCAGGTGGATGGTGTGAAGGGGTTCAATGGCGTGGTCATGGGCGTCCTTTCCGTGTCTGTGAAGGGCCTGCAGCGTGCAGCAGGTGAAAGGAATTTAGGTCCCGTGCTGAATCTGCCCAACCAACAAGATCGGCTATGAATATGCGGTTTGTGTGCTTGCCACCCTGTGCATTCACCCTCTGGCAATCTGGCCGGGGCACCGGTGACTGAAAGGGGCTTGGGTGCTTGGGTTCGCCGGCATATGGGCGCCGGCTAGAAGCACAAGGCAACCCGGCGGCAAATCGCCGCCATGCCCGCAGCAGGAGCCCATAAAAAAACCGGCCCCACTGTGCGGCGGGGCCGGTCTTGCATTTGGAGCGGGTGAAGGGAATCGAACCCTCGTATGAAGCTTGGGAAGCTGCCGTTCTACCATTGAACTACACCCGCGAAGGCTGCGATTATAGGCAGCATCTTGCGGGCTTCCGGCGGGTGGAACTCTGCACTCCCATGAGGAGGTTGCTGGCGCAGTCCCCCGGTGGGCGGCTCAGCGCGCCAATGCGCGGGTTGGCGATGGCGACGGCAGCGCGCCGCCAGCACCCGGGTGGCCCAGGTTGAACCGGGCAATTGCCTCCACCATCTGCTCCGCCTGCACCCGCAGGTTGCCTGCGGCCGCGGACATTTCTTCGACCATGGCGGCGTTCTGCTGGGTCGTGCGATCGAGCTGGGTGATGGCCTCACTCACCTGCCCCACCCCACTCGTCTGCTCGCGGCTGGCCGCGCTGATCTCGGCCACCATGCCGGCCACGCGCTGAATGGAGCCCACCACTTCCTGCATCGTGGCGCCCGCCTGATCGGCCAGCGCCGAGCCCTTTTGCACCATTGCACCGCTCGCGCCAATCAGCTCCTTGATGGCCTTGGCCTCTGCGGCCGTGCGCTGGGCCAGGTTGCGCACCTCCGCCGCCACCACGGCAAAGCCGCGGCCTTGCTCGCCGGCGCGCGCAGCCTCGACGGCCGCGTTCAGCGCAAGAATGTTGGTCTGGAAGGCAATGCCATCGATCACGCCAATGATGTCGCTGATCTTGCTGCTGCTGGCCTGGATGTTCTGCATGGTGGACACCACCTGCGACACCACTTCGCCGCCGCGCGTGGCCACCTGGCTTGCCCCCACGGCCAACTGGTTGGCCTGGTTGGCGTTGTCGGCGTTGTGGCGGATGGTGGCGCCCAGTTGCTCCATGCTGGCCGCGGTTTCCTCCAGCGAACTGGCCTGGCTCTCGGTGCGGCCCGAGAGGTCCTGGTTGCCCTGCGCGATTTCTGCACTGGCCGTCGCCACGCTGCCCGCGCTGGTATGCACCGTGCCCAGGCTCTCCAGCAGGCGCACGCGAAAACCCTCCATGCCCTGCGCCAGCACACCGATCTCGTCACCCGAGCGAATGGTGAGTGGATGGGTAAGGTCGCCCTGCGTGAGATGTCCCAGCGCCGCGCTCAGCTGCTGCACGGGCACGCCCACCAGGCGGCGCGTGACGAACACCAGCACCGCCGTCAGCAACGCCAGCGCCGCCAGCACCCCCAGCCACAGCCAGACCAGCACGCCCCTGGCCTCGCTCATCATTTCAGACAAAGGTGCTTCGGCCACGATGGCCCAGTTCCAGGGCTTGTAGCGCTCCACCGTCAGGTGGCGCCTGGCCGCGCCGCCATCCCCCGCGCCCGCGCTGCGCGGCGACCAGCGGGTTTCCATCTCGCCTGTTTGTTCAATGGCCGCCAGCCCCGCCATCCAGGCCTTGGCGTCCTCAACGGTTTCATCGACCTTGGGGGCTGCGGCACCCGCAGCGCGTGGGAGCCCGATGACGCTGCCCCGCGCCGGCCCGCTGGAGATGTTGACGGCGTACACCGCCCCCGTAGCAAACAGCTTTTGCCCGGCCATCACGGCGTCGAGCTTGGACAGGATGGAGGCGATGTCAGAGCCGATGAACAAGATGCCGATGGTGCGGTTGCCCTCGCGGATGGGCTCGTACACCGTCATGTATTCGCGCCCGAACAGATTGGCCCGGCCAATGAAGGTCTTGCCCTCGGCCATCAGCGCATACGCGGGGTGCTTGCGGTCCAGGACGGTCTTGTAGGCGCGCTCTCCATCCTGCTTCTTGAGCGAGGTGGTCACGCGCACATAGTCATCTCCCACACGCGCAAACAGGGTGGCGACGGCGCCCTGGCTGTCTTTGGAAAAGCGGTCCACCACGTCGAAGACCCCATTGACGGAAGCCCCGCCGAACGACATCGCGGCCTCGGGTTTGCCGTCGGGCCCGGGCGCCTCGGTCACTTCGAATTTTCCAGGGAAGTTGGCCTTGAACAGCGCAAAGTCGCGGCGTGCCTGCTCTTGCGCGGTTTCGTCGAAGGTCTGCACCAGCGTGCGCACCTGCGCCGCCTTCTGTGCCGACTCGTGCCGCACCAGGCGGCCAAAGTCTTGCCATAGCAGCGCGCTGACAATACCCATGGTGATGAGCAAAACCACCAGCAGGCTGAGAAGTGCGGTGAGAGAGAGCTTGAAAGCCACGGAGCGGTGCGTGGCGGCGGCGTTCTTCATGGTGTTCCCCCCGTTTTTGGTCTGCGAGCCTGTGCCCGGCCCGGCGCCCAACTTACCTGAACCCTGGGCACACGTAAACCCAACTGGCGGGAAATCGCCTTTTCTTTGGAGCCTTGTGGTCAGGGACGCAAGATTCGGAAGGAAGGCCAGTGGAGAGACGGTTTTGTCAGGGCAGGCTCAACCGCTGCATGCTCTCGAAAACCCGCGGTACTCCCGAGAACGGATCCACAAATTCGAGCGACCGCGCCAGCAGTTGCAGCGGCCGTGAATAGTCGCCCTCGGGCGGGTCGTTGACGACCGGGTAGAACGGATCGTTGCGCAGCGGCAGCCCCAGGGCGGCCATGTGCACACGCAACTGGTGCCGTTTGCCGGTGATGGGCGAGAGGCGGTAGCGCGCCCACTCAGCCGACGGTGCGACCTCCAGCACCTCGATGCGGGTGCGGCTGTTGGGCTCGCCGGGCACCTCGTGCATGCGAAAGAATTGCGGGCTCTCCTCCAGCCGGCTGGTGTGCTCCAGCGGAAGTGCAAGGTCTGCACGCCAGGGCGCGATCGCGTCGTAGTGCTTCGTGATCTGCCGGTCGCGGAACAGCGCCTGGTAGGCACCGCGCGTGTTTTGTTGCGCAGACAGCAGCACCAGCCCTGCCGTGTCGCGGTCGATGCGGTGCAGGGGCGACAACTCCGGCAGCCCCAGCTTGAGCTTGAGCCGCACCAGCAGCGTGTTGTGCAGGTAGCGGCCAGACGGCGTCACGGGCATGAAGTGGGGTTTGTCGGCCACCACCAGATGCTCGTCCCGGTAGAGCACGGTTTCGGTGAAAGGCAGCGACGGCTCGGCAGGCAGGCTGCGGTAGTAATACACCCGCAGGCCGCCTTCAAAAGCGCGATCGGGCGCTACGGCGTCGCCGCGCTCATCCACTACGTCACCCGCTAGCATGCGCCGCAGCCATTCACCCCGGGTGACGACCGAAAGCCGCTGCGCGAGAAAGTCCAGCATGCTGCCCGCCCCCTGCCCCGGCAGCACCACACAACTGGCCCCAACGCCATCGCGGGTGGGCGGAGCGTAGGGGTGCCGGGAGTTGTGCATGGCGGGCATTTTAGGGACCCGTGCCGCCATAGCGCGTTGTGAAGACAGGTTTGTGAATGGGCATCCGCGATCAAAACGTGCGCTGGTTTTGCCCTGTAGGACAAGGGCGGCAGTTGCGCCAGCGCTGCTGCGGCACGGCTGGATGCGGGCTAGCATGAACGCAGTAAGCCCCGTGGCCGTGCAGGCCCCTGCCTGCCAAAACGCGCACCCCTGGCAATGCGCCAAGGAGGCGCAGCCCTATCGTTTTCTGCATCAGCCTTCATGCCAAATACACCTGCCACGTCCTCCGCCGATATGACCCGCCCTACGGTGCCGCCCAGCGACCCGCGGCCGCGTCGTGGCGTCGGGCGGCGGGTGGCGATAGGGATGCTGTGGGCCCTGGGGGTGGTCGTGGGCGTGCTGGTGCTGCTGATGGTCCTGGTGGCGGGAATCGACTGGAACCGCGCCAAGCCCTGGGTCAACGACAAGGTCAGCGAAGCAACGGGCCGCCACTTTGCCATTGAGGGCGATCTTTCTGCCGAGTGGCGTTGGCCCCAGCCCGTGGATGCCGGCTGGCAGCGTTGGATTCCGGGGGTGGTGGTGAAGGCCGACCGCATGGTGATGGGCAACCCTGAGGGTTTTACGCCCCCTTTCAGGCGCGCCGACAGCAAAACCCCGTCCAAAGACACGGTCGATGTGCTGGACGCCACCACCATGGCCCGCATTGGCAGCGCCACCGCCACAGTGCAGCTGCTGCCGCTGCTGGGGCAGTCCCTTTCCATCGACACGGTCGCGCTGACAGGCCCGCAGGTGGCTTTGGCACGGACCAGCGACGGCACCAAGAACTGGACGTTTGAGCGCAAGGATGGGCCCAAGAGCAACTGGCGTTTTGACGTGGACCAGCTGGTGGTGAACGAGGGCGTGCTGGCCTATGCCGACGCCATGAAGGATCTGGATGTGCAGGCGCGCATCAACACGACCGAACCGGTGGCGCCAGGCAAATCGGCGGCCAAGGTCGCTGCGGCGGCTGCGTCGGCACCTTTGCCCAAGGCTTCAGCGGCGCGTGTTTCGTCGGCCAGCGCCGCCGCGGCTACCTCGCCCGCGTCAAGCGGGGCGTCGGCACCTGAGGCGGCCACCAACCCCGACAACCCCACCACGACCGCTGCCGGCCCCGTGCCGTATGGTCTGCGCTTTGAGCTTGAGGGGCGCTTTGCCAAGGCGCAGATCAAGGGCGAAGGGCGCGCAGGCCAGGTCATCAGCCTGCGCAACAAGGTGGTCAACTACCCGCTGCAGATCGATGCCACCGCGGGCAGCGTGGCGCTGTCGGCAGAAGGCATTCTGGCCAACCCTGGGGCGCTGTCGGGCCTGGACTTTCAGGTCCTGCTCAAGGGCGCCAGCATGGCCGACCTGTACGACCTGACCGGGCTGGTGCTGCCCAACACGCCCCGCTTTGAAACCAACGGCCGCTTGACCGGCAGCCTGGAGCCCGAGCGCGCCGTGTGGGAGTACACCAACTTCAACGGCAAGGTCGGCCAGAGCGACCTGCATGGCTCGCTCAAGTACACCTCGGGCAAGCCCCGCCCGCGCCTGGTCGGGACGATGACCTCCAACCAGCTGCGGCTGGCCGACCTGGGCCCGACCATTGGCGCCGGCAAGGCTGACGCCGCCAGCCCCGACCCCAGCCCCAGCCCCAAACGCGGCCGTGCGCCCCGCGGCAAGGTGCTGCCCGATTCCAAATTTGCAGCCGAGCGCTGGAATGCGATGGACATGGACATCACCTTCAAGGGCCGCCACATCATCCGCCCTGAAAGCCTGCCGCTGGAAGACCTGAGCCTGCGGGCCGTGATGGAGAACGCGCAGCTCAAGCTGGCGCCCCTGACCTTTGGCGTGGCCGAGGGCAAGATCGAATCGCAGGTGAGCATTGATGGGCGCACCGCGCCGCTGAAGGCGCAGATCCGCGGCACCGTGCAGGGTTTGCAGCTGTCGGCACTGTTCCCCAAGGTCCAGCTCATGAAAAAGAGCTTTGGTCACATGGATGGCGCGATTGCGCTGGAGAGCACCGGCAGCAGCATGGCCGGGCTGCTGGGCGAAGGCACGGGCGAGATGCGCCTGTACGTGCGCGACGGCACACTGAGCAAGCAGATGCTGGACCTGGCAGCACTCAACGTGGGCAGCATCATCGTGGGCAAGCTGTTCGGCGATGACAAGGAAGTCCACCTGCGCTGCGCCGTGGCCGACTTCACGGTGGTGAAGGGGCTGGCGACCACGCGCGTGGTGAAGATGAGCACGGAAGACGCCATCGTGGAGGCCACGGGCACGATTGACTTGGGCACGGAAGAGCTGGACCTGCGCATCAAGCCCGAATCCCTGGAGTGGAAGTTCTTCTCGCTGCGCTCGCCCCTGTACGTGAAGGGCACGTTTGGCAACCCCAACGTTGGCGTGGAAGCCGGCCCGCTGCTGCTGCGCGCGGGCGCTGCGGTGGTCGCCGCCGTCGTGGCCCCGGCTGCGCTGGCGCTGGTTCCCCTGACCGTGCCGGCTGCCGACGACGACACGCACTGCAAGCCGCTGCTGGACCTGGGCAAGCAGCCTGTGAAGGCCGGCGCCAAAGGTGCAGCGGGCACGGAATCGCAGCCGGCGCGCCAGGCCGCAAGCAAGGCGGCGCCCGCAGCCCGTTGAGCGGCAACGCTACGGTGCGGCCGGCGCTTGGGCGCGCCGGTGCGGGAGTACTGCCGGGGAATAATCGCGCTCTCGCGCCCCGGCGCTCCTCAATAGCCCGTTCATGAAAATTGCAAAGAGGGTGTGCCTTGGCCTGCTGGCCGTGCTGGTGGCGGGTTTATTGCTGCCAGAGCGCATTCAGATCCCTGTGGCCGGTGCCACAGCCCGGGACTGGAACCCAAAATCATTCTGGTTCGAGCCCTGGGGCAGCTCTGGCGTGCACAAGGGGATCGACATCTTCGGCAAGACGGGCACGCCGGTGCTGAGCACCACCGATGGTTTCGTGCTGTTCACCGGCGAGATCGCCAAGGGCGGCAAGGTGGTGCTGGTGCTCGGGCCCCGCTGGCGGCTGCATTACTTCGCCCACCTGGATTCGATCCGCACAGGCGCCTTGTCGTGGGTGGCGTCTGGAGAGCCGGTGGGCACTTTGGGCGCCAGCGGCAACGCCCAGGGCAAGCCACCGCACCTGCACTATTCCATCGTGCGGATGCTGCCGGCCCCGTGGAAGATGGATGGATCGACCCAGGGCTACAAGAAGGCGCTGTTCATTGACCCGGGGGCGTACTTGCAAGACTGATCAACGGCGGCGATGGAGTGTCGGCGATCCACGGCGCGCCGCCTTTCTCACGGCGCATGAAATCGGTGCGGCCTCGCCATGCGGGTGCCAGGAGGGCGCCCCAACAACGCACAGGCGATGGCGATGCCGATGGCGACAGGCCTGGACAGCGGCTCAGCGCACAGGTCAATGAAAATCCCGGCTGCCCTGCAGCGCGTGGGCCATGCGCCCGAGCAGCGGGGTCATGTCCTTGAAGCGCTGGGCCACCAGGTGGCGCACCACCATGGGCGCCGCGCCTGGGCTGGGTGGGGATGCAGCATCGTGGCCCGGGGCGGGCACGCTCTCTTCCGGCACGCTGCATTGCCAGGTGCCCTCCACTGCCAGCAACTGAGAACGCAGCAGCGCGTTGCGCCAGATATCGACCAGTGAAGGCCACACGATCACGTTGACCGGGCCGGTCTCGTCCTCGAGCGTGACGAACATCGTGCCTTTGGCGGTACCGGGGCGCTGGCGCACGGTGACGATGCCGCAGGCGCGCACCTTGCGGCCGTGGGGCACGGCATTCAGTTGCAGCGCGGTCAGCAGGCGCCAGCGCTCCAGCCGCGGGCGCAGCAGGGCCAGCGGGTGGCGACGCAGGGTGAGGCCGGTGGCGGCGTAATCGAACAGGATTTCCTCGCCTTCAGGCGCAGCGGCGAGCTCCAGCGGTGTCTCGTGCACCGGCACATCGCGCAGCAGGGCCGGCGCGGCATGCTGGGCCGCCGCATCCCACATCTGCTGGCGCCGGTGGCCCGACAGGCTGGCCAGCGCGTCGGCGGCAGCCAGGGCCTGCAGGTCTTGCTGGCTCAGTTGTGCGCGCAGGGCCAGGTCTTCGGTGCTGGCAAAGGCAGGGCCGGCCAGGCGCGTCTGTACCAGGCGCTCTGCAGCATCGCGCCGCAGGCTGCCCACCAGGCACAGGCCCAGGCGCACCGCAGGCTGCGGCAAGGGCGGTGAGGCCAATCCTTTGTCGGGCCGCAAGTGCTCCAGCGCGCCTTCCAGTGTGCAATCGATGTCGCTGTGCGCCACGTCGATGGGCAACACGCGCACGCCGTGGCGGCGCGCGTCCTGCACCAGTTGTGATGCGGTGTAGAAACCCATCGGCAGCGAGTTGAGCAGCGCGGCGAGGAAAGCCGCGGGTTCATGGCACTTGAGCCAGCTGCTGGCATAGGCCAGCAGGGCAAAGCTGTGGGCATGGCTTTCAGGAAAGCCGTATTCGCCGAAGCCGAGCATCTGCTGGAAGATGCGGTCGGCGAACTCTGCCGCGTAGCCGTTGGCCACCATGCCGTCTTTCAATGGCTTTTCAAAACGGTGCACACCTCCCTTGCGCTTCCATGCCGCCATCGAGCGGCGCAGGTCATCGGCCTGCCCCGGGGTGAATCCGGCGGCGTCGATGGATATCTGCATCACCTGTTCCTGGAAGATCGGCACGCCCAGCGTGCGCTCCAGCGCGTTGCGCAGCTCTGGGTACTCCAGCGGAAAAGGCTCTTCGCTGCCCGCGCTGCGCATCTGCCGCTCCAGCTCACGCGCCTTGAGATACGGGTGCACCATGCCCCCCTGAATGGGCCCTGGACGCACGATGGCGACCTCGACCACCAGGTCATAGAACTTGCGCGGCCGAAGGCGCGGCAGCATGCTCATCTGCGCGCGGCTCTCGATCTGGAACACGCCCACGGTGTCGGCGGCGCAGATCATGTCGTAGGTGGCGGAGTCCTTGCCCGGAATATCGTGCAGTTGCCAGCGCGCTCCCCGCAGCACGGCGCGCAGGTCCAGGCAGCGGCGCAGCGCACTGAGCATGCCCAGGGCCAACACGTCCACCTTGAGCAGGCCCATGTCATCGAGGTCGTCCTTGTCCCACTGAATGACGGAGCGGTTCTCCATGCTGGCCGGCTCCACCGGCACCAGCCGCGTGAGCTTGCCCTGCGTCAGCACAAAACCGCCCACGTGCTGGCTCAGGTGGCGCGGAAAACCCCGGAGGTCGTCTGCCAGTTCCAGCCACAACTGCGCCGTGTGCCGGTGCAGCGGCGCGCCCACCGCCACGGCCAGTTCCTGCAGGCGGTCGGTGGCAATCTCTTCATCAAACCAGTGGTGGTCCTTGGCAAACGCATCCACCAGCGCGGGCCCCACGCCCAGCGCCTTGCCCACGTCGCGCAGCGCGCTGCGCGTGCGGTAGGAGGTGACGACGGCTGCGATGGCGGCACGGTCTCGGCCGTATTTGTCGTAGATGTACTGGATGACTTCTTCGCGCCGGTCGTGCTCGAAGTCCACGTCGATGTCGGGCGGCTCCTTGCGCTCCTTGCTGATGAAGCGCTCGAACAGCAGGTGCGACTCTTCGGGGGCCACCGCCGTGATGCCCAGCACATAGCAGACCACCGAGTTGGCGGCCGAGCCCCGGCCCTGGCACAGGATCCCGATGCTGCGCGCAAAGCGCACGATGTCGTGCACCGTGAGGAAGTACATCTCGTATTGGCAATCCGAAATCAGGTCGAGTTCCTTGCGGATCTGCGCGGCAATCCCGTCGGGTGCGCCTTGCGGATAGCGCCCCGCAACCCCAGCCTGCACCAGCCAGGCCAGCGCCTGCGCAGGCGTCATGCCGGGCGGCACCGTTTCGAGCGGGTACTGGTACTTGATCTCGTTCAGGCTGAAAGTGCAGCGCCCCGCCACGGTGAGCGTGGCCGCCAGCAGCTCGGGCGGGTAAAGGCCTGCCAGCCGCACGCGGCGGCGCAGGTGGCGTTCGGCATTGGGCTGCAGCGCAAAGCCACACTCGCCCACGCTGCGGCCCAGGCGCACGGCAGTGACCACATCCTGCAGCGGCTTGCGCTGGCGGCTGTGCATGTGTACGTCACCTGCCGCCACCAGCGGCAAGCCGAGCTCGGCCCCCGCGCGCTGCAAGGTGGCGAGCCACAGCCCATCGTTGGGAGCCAGGTGCAACTCGGCCGCCAGCCAGATGTGACCGTCAAAATTTGAGTCAAATTGGCCTCTAGCGCTTGATAGACAAGCGCTGATAGCTATCAAATCAGAAGCATCAAAGCGCGAGCGGATGGGCGCCAGCAACAGCTCGCACCCCTGCAGCAGCGCAAACGGGCTGCCCGGCCCCACGTGGTACTGGCCTTTAGGGGCCGCCCTGCGCGCTGCCGTGATGAATTCGCACAGATTGCCCCAGCCCTCGGCATCGCGCGCCAGAGCCACCAGCCGCAGGTCGCCCCACAGGAACTCGCTGCCGACAATGAGGTGCAGGTCCAGTTCTTGTGCGACGCCGTGTGCGCGCACTACCCCAGCCACAGAACATTCGTCGGTCAGTGCCAGCGCCCGGTAGCCCAGCTTCACAGCACGCGCCACCAGTTCTTGGGGATGCGATGCGCCGCGCTGAAAACTGAAGTTGGACAGGCAATGCAGCTCGGCGTAGTCGGGCAGCCCGGTTGCACCAGCGCCCCGGGATGCGGGTGCGCGGGTGGTGGCCAGGCCCGCAGAGGCCACAGGGGCTAAAGAAGAGGATGACGAAGGCTTCACACCCATGGGAACCTGCGCTTGTGCATCAGCCAAAGATTCCATGCAGGAACCAGCGCTGGGGGCGCGCCACGGTTCGCTGGGGCTGCCGGGCGTGCTGGGTCTGTGCAGCCTCGTCGTGCTCGGCATCTTCCGGCTGAGGGGCTAGCCGCTCGCGGAACACCCACACCAGCCCGGCCACGTCGTTGTACGCCACGAAGTAGTCGCGCAAGGCCAGGCCCGCGCAAGGGTGGGCGGGGTCCACGCCTTCGTCGACCGCCGACCACCAACCCGCCTCGAAGCGGTGCGGCCCGTTGAGCAGGTGCAGCAGCCCGTGGTGGCAGGGCCTGCTGCCCTGCACGGACAGGCGCCGGGGCGGGTTCACCAGCCAGGTGGGCTGCAGCAAGGCATCGGGCGTGGCGTCCAGGGCCGCATCGGAGGCATTGACGGCAGCGCCCCTGGGCACAACGCCGATGGCGGGCGCCGCCACGCGCAGCACCTCGGCCGCCGGGCGCCACTGCTGCATGCGCTCGGGCCGGTGGTCGGCCTGCAGCACGGGGGCCAGCACACGGTCGGCGCCCAGGCGGGCCGACAGGCGCTCTAGCAACTGGTGCAAGGCCTCGGCCGGGGCGCCGGCAGCATCGTCGCCACCCCTGCGGTCATCCGGGGGCAACAGGCTGGCGCTGCGCTGCTGCAACGGGGCGGATTCCAGCAGGCGCAGCGTGATCTGGTTGGCTGGGGCCGCCAGCGCGGTGCGTGCCAGGTTTTCTGACAGCAGGCGCCGCAGGTGCGCCATGTCCTGCGTGGCCTGCGCCGTGCGCACCTGCAGCGCGCGTGTGGGGGGTATGGCCACCCCGTCGATGCGGCGCAGGTCGTGCCGCCAGGCCAGCTCCAGCCCCAGCGTCCCCTGCTGGCGCGCTTGCAGCCACCCCTGCAGCACCGTCAGGCACCGGCTGGCGCTCCACAGCAGGGCATCGGCCGACTCTGCCAACGCGGGGAGTTCCACGGTCAGCACAAATTCTTCGGGCAGCTCAAGCCAGCGGTGGGCCTCTGGGGCCTGGCCCAGGGCCTGGTCCAGGACCTTGAGCGCCCCGGCACCAAAACGCCGCGCCACGCCCGCACGCGGCAGCGCCTGCAGCGCCCCCCAGGTGCGGCAGCCCATGCGCTCCAGGCTGGCCACGTGGGGACGCAGGGCGGTGATTGTGTGCAAGGGCAGTCCTTGCGGTATGCGGGCCGGCAGCGCACGCCCTGCCATCGCCATCCGCAACAAAGCCTGCGCCATCAACGCGGTGGGGCCGCAGCCCCAGACGAGGGACGGGGCGGGCGGTTCAGGGGCCGGGGCGCCAGAGCCAGAGCCAGAGCCAGAGCCAGAGCCAGAGCCAGAGCCAGAGCCAGAGCCAGAGCCAGAGCCAGAGCCAGAGCCAGAGCCAGAGCCAGAGCCAGAGCCAACAGTTGCAGTTGCGACAACGGCAACTGTCGCCGCACCCATCCCAGTGCCCGCAGCCGCCATCGACCAGGCCTCGCAAATCTGTGCCATCAAGGCGTCGCGCCCACCCCAGAGGCGCTCGGTGGTAGAGACTTCCAGCAGCAAAGCCTCGTTGTCCACCAGCGCCACCCGCGGCGTAAAGCGCAGTGCCCACCAGCCCACGGCGCCGGCGTTGGCCAGGGCCACCGGCTCCTCAGCCGCCCATTGCGGCAGTGGCAACGCGATCCAGTGCATGCCCCCTCCCCTCTGGCCTTGCGGCTGCAAGCGCAGGAGCCGAACCCCGGTCCACGCTGCGCAGTAGCTGCGCGCGCTGGACCTGGACCATCGCCATGCCCTGTGCGGCCTCCTGCATGGCCTGCCTGCGTGCGGCCTGGGCGGACAGCGCCTGGGCCATCCGCGGGTGGCATCCAGGCAGATCGAGCCCATGCTCCAGAGGCGGACCCCGGCGTTTGAGGATCTGCACCTGCATGCCCGGAAAGGTAGACGCCCCGGCCGCCCTCTCCAGCCCTTGCACCTGCAAGCGCAGCAAGGCCGGTGACGCCTGCGGTGCGGCAGACAGAGGCCTGAAAACCCACAGTAGCTGGTGTTGCTGTGCAGCCGCCAACTGCAACCTGCGCAGCGCCGCAGGCTGGACCTGCGGGAGCCAAGCCATCACGGCCAGCACATCGCGGCATCGCAAGGCCTGCTCTGCCGCCCACAGGGCAGAGGCCGCATCGGCCCGCACCAGGCACAGCCGATGGGCCGCCAGCCCTTGAGATTGCAGCACCGGGCCAAAGGGCTCATACGGCGGTGCCACCCCGACCACGGTGCCTGCACGGGCTGCCAGGGCCTGCGCCAGTGCGGGCAGCACCAACTGCCACTCATGAAAACCCGGCAGCGGCTGCAACACTTCACTCAGCGCCCCCACCGGCCACCCCCCGCCCGGGAGCTGTTCATCCAGCAGCGTGTAGCCCGAGGGCTGTGTCGGCTGCGCACCCGCACCCAGCGCATCGGCATGCCAGACGCCGGGAACGGCAGACGGCAGGTCGGATGCAGCAATCCGGCAGGAAAGGCGGGGCGCAGACATGGAAAAAGTGGGCTTCCGAAAGCATGAATACTGTAAATATAACCAGTATTTTGCTGCCATCAAAGAAGATGACGCGGAGGACTCACAAGCCGCCAGGGGGTGGACGCTGGCGCTCTCTTTTTTGAGGTTTTCCTGTTTTAGCCTGAGTCACGCGCTCGGAATTGAGCCCCCTTTCCACCCAGTCAGAGGCTCCTTGGCGTAGAGCAGCAAGGGGCCGATAGCACCACCGCCCCCCCGGCGGAGCCTCCAAGGTGCTCAGCGCATCAACGCGCTTTACACGGTCTACGCGGCCGCAGCACCCGGCCCGCTTTCATGGAACACCGCCTCGATGTTGTAGCCGTCGGGATCGAACACAAAAGCGGCGTAGTAGCGCGGGTGGTAGCGGGTGCGCAGGCCCGGCGCGCCGTTGTCTTGCCCGCCTGCCGCCAACGCGGCCCGGTGAAATGCCAGCACCTGGGCTTCACTGGTCGCGCGAAAGGCCATGTGGCACCGCGGAGTGAACGGAGGGCCTTCAGAAATCCAGAAATCGCCGTGCGGATCATCTCCCGGCTGAGGCTCCCGGGCGCCAAATCCGACGGCGTCCTCCATAGCCCGCCGCACGCCGTAGCCCAAGGTCGCCAGGACGGATTCGTAGAACGGTCGGCTGCGGGCCAGTGAACTCACGTTGATACCCGTGTGGTCGATCATGGAGAGCTCCTGAGTTTTGGCACACCGCTGGCGGCAGCCTTGCCTTTCTACAACCGGCGCAGCGCCCAGTCACACCAGTCGGCCACCACAGCATCTTGCGGAGTGGCCCGGTCCGACAGCTGGGGCCAGCGGCGATGGCAGGCGTTCAGGATGCTTTGCAGCTGCCATAAGGCTTCGCGGCTTACCAGCCCCACTTCGGCCATGCCCATCACATCACTTTGCAAGTGGGAAATGAGTTCGCTTTGCTGCTGAGGATGAGAACCGGATTCGAGCAGGGTTTTCTCTAGCGCCTGCAAACGGGTATCGGCAAAGGCAAAGGCGCTGCCCACCACGGCTTTGCTGCCCGGCAAGCTGGCCTTGAGGTTGGTCCAGTAGGCAAAGGCCTCGGCCAACAATTCGATCTGATGCTGCGCGTCGTTGCCCAAGGGCATGAGCGAAGATTCGCGCGCAACTTCTTCGTGCAACAGGGGCAGGATGCAAGCCACCAGCGCAGGAGGAAATTTGCGGTGGTTGAGCCGCAGCACCAGGGACAGCCGCTGTGCCGGCATGTCATCGTGTTTTTCGTAGAAGGCCGTGACCACTTCCGCCAACAGCAGGATCTGACCCATGGGGCTGATGTCAGCGCCCTGCAGGCCTCGCGGGTAGCCACTGCCGTCCATGCGCTCATGGTGCTCCAGCACCGCCACCTCCGCCGTCCTGGGATACGCCTGGGTATCGCGCATCATCAACATGGCCGTGATGGGATGGGCCACCAGATGCTTGCGCTGCACGCCCACCACCTTGTGGTCGGGATCGCTCCATGCAGGGTCCATGTGCAGCACACCCAAATCGTGCAACAGGGCAGCCGCGGCCAACGTGGTGCCGTCCCGTTCGCTCAGGCCAGATTTAAGCCCGAGGAACAGCGCCACAGTGGCCATCTGCAGGCTGTGCTGGAACAACTCGGGGCGCTGCTCTCGCATCACCGTGAGCTTGCAGGCTATGGAGGCAGGCAGCGGCACGGATCGCAGCGGCGCCAGCAGCCGGGCGCCAGAACCCAGGGCCTGGGCCAGCATGTTGGGCAGCGCCTCGTGCTCGACCATCACTTGGGCCGCTGCCAGCAAGCCAGGCACGTCTACCGAGTCTTCTACCGACAAATGCCGGTCAATGGGTTCGCGCAGCTTGTGTTGCACCAAACGGTCATACAAGCGGCTGTCGATGCGGGTCCCTTTTTCCACCAGCTTGATGCCGTTGTCGGTATAGATGGCCGCACCGGCAACCACCGTGCGCTGATCAGCCATGTCCGTCAGAGCGCGCAGATAGTGGGGGCTGTCTGCGTTCTCAATATCTGTCGGTACAGAAGAGTCAGTCATGCGTGGTCCAAGGGATTGCTGCAAATATAAGACCGCAGGTCGCTCTATTCCAACAATTGCCGCCGCACGGACTCCCCCTGGTTTGAGCCAAAACACATATCGCGACGGGAAGCCTGAGTGTTGGAGAGCACGAATTCTGCGCCCCTTCATAAGGCGTTTTTGCTCTGCACAGGCGAAACCGAAGCGCACTCACTCTTGCGGAATTCAATAGGACAGATACACCTCAACCGCATTGCCGTGGCGTGTTGAACCGCAAATTTTTGGGTAAACCCTGAGGAATTTCGACCCCATTGTTTCCAATACTGGAACAGTTAGTTTGCGACCAGGGGGTTTTTCTCCCCTCCCCCGACGCGTACAGTTCAACCCATCGATGAGCCGAACCCGCAAGGCGACTCACCGAACCCGGTCTGAGGCAACTCCTGGTTTTCTGCCCCGCTCCGGTTTTTTTGAGACGCTTTTTAAACTTCAAGGACCTTCATCATGAACAACACTGCACGCTTCCTCTCCATCGCCGCTGTCGCTGCCTTCGCTTCTTTTGGTGCCCAAGCCGACGAAGCCGATGCTTCGCAATTCGCCACCAAGTTTGAAACCAGCCGCACCCGTGCTGAAGTTTCCGCAGAAGCTGCCACCGTGGCCCAGACCCGCAGCATTGAGCCTGCTGGTTCGCGTGTCGTGACTTACAAGTCCACGGCTGACCGCGCTGCAGTGCGTGCCCAGGCAGCGGACGCTGTGCGCACCGGCCAAATTCCTTCGGGTGAGCAGGGCTGATCTGAATCCACGGATTCAGCCTCCCCGTATCTGCAGGTACCTAGGTACCAACAACCGCCCTCTTCTTTTTATTTGAATTTCACTGGAGTTTCACCATGAACAAGACCGCACGTTTCATCTCTATCGCCGCTGTGGCTGCCTTCGCTTCTTTTGGCGCTCAAGCCGACGAAGCCGATGCTTCGCAATTCGCCACCAAGTTTGAAACCAACCGCACCCGGGCTGAAGTGGCTGCAGAAGCCGCCACCGTGGCCCAGACCCGCAGCATCGAGCCAGCAGGTTCGCGTGTGGTGACTTACAAGTCCACGGCCGACCGCGCTGCGGTACGCGCCCAGGCTGCTGAAGCCCTGCGCACGGGCCAGATTCCATCGGGCGAATTCAGCGCGATGTAATTGCGCGGGGTCTGCAGATCGCACTGCAGACGCTTAGCCAAAAAAAGGCCGGGGCTCCTTAGGGGGCCCCGGCCTTTTTTTGCCGATGTGGCTCTGCTGGAGTGCCGTACCGGTATTCAGGGGCCCAACAATGCGCGCAACACGGGCGCTTGCCATGCTTGGGAGATCGGGTCGTAGATACCGAAACCGCGGTCAAAGTCTCCGTAGGTCCACGAGAATCCGCGGTCTTCGGCCGCTTGGCGCACCAGGCGTGCGTGCCGGGCACGCAGATCAGCAGGAATCTCTTTGTAGGACATGAATTCGTGCACCCAGACGGGGTACCGGTGCTCTGCTGACCAAGCTTTCACGATGTCCAAAGGCAATGCCATCAATTGCATCTCTTGTGGACTGCAGCATGTGCTGCCCCGCCACTGATCGGCGCCCGGCAACCCGGGAACCCCCTGCCGGATAAAACGAAACGGCTCGGCATGCGCAATGCCCACGACGAGATGCCTGTCCTCTGGCAACCGCATGTCAGGCACACCAATGGCCTCGCCCCAGCCCAGCACCACGACGCGCGTGGGGTCGCTTTGGCGGATGACTTTCAGCAAGAAAGGCACGCGCTGGTTCTTGGCCGTGCTACTGGTTCCCGGGTCAAAAGCAATCTCGAACAGCAATCGATGTGAATGCTTCGAATAACGTCGCGCCAGTTGCTGCCAAATCTGCACCAGTTGGCGATGCCTTGCTTCGATCGCGGCCTGGCTCCGCGCGTGCGTGGAGTAGGCTGCAGACCCTGTCTCGTCGCGAATCGCCAGCACCACAGAAAGCCCCCGTGCGAGCAGCACATCGATGAGGTGATCCAGCCGCTGCAGGCGCAGATCCTGTTCGGCGACGGCTGTGCCAGCCGACCGCAGCGATGCGGGCGGCACCGCCAGCCGCACCGATCGGAACCCGGCCTGGGCGATCGTTTGGGCGTTAAAGCCGGGTTCTGAAAATCCTGCCGCTGGCTCCAGCGCTGTGGCAAGCATGATGCCGCGTGACAAGGCAGCAGCGGCCGCCCATGCCTGCCGCGAGGCCCCTGGCACCGTCGTGCCCAGCGGCGCTGGCGCAGACTGCGCCAACAACGTTTGCGCAAGGCAACTCCCACCCCACCCTGCCAGCGCCAGCAAGGCGCCTACACATGCAATGCACTGGGCAAAACGTGGATGCATCTTCGTCATGGCCCCAGCAACGCATTGAGCAACGAGGGATGCCATTGCCGCTTCACGACGTCATAGATGCCCGCGTCCAAGGGTGGATCACGCACGTTGAAATTGGCCGCGAAATCCGTATGCGCCCACGACATGCCACGGGCTTCCGCTGCATCGCGCATCAAGCGGAGGTAGCGTGCCCGCGACTCCATCGGTGCCGCACTGGTGGCCCCGAAAGACCCGAGCCAGACGGGGTAGCGGTGGGTTTCAGACCATGCCTTGGCAACGTCAAGGTTGCGTGCCAGATCCAGGCGCTGGGCCTCATCGCAACACCGGGTTCCCAGCCATTTCTCGGAGCCGGGCACCCAAGGCAACCCCTGCTTCGTAAACGGATGGGGTTCCCGGTTGTGGATGGTGACCATCAGATGTGCATCCCGGGGCAATGACAGAGACACCAGATGGCGGGCCTCGTTGTGCAGGGGCGCGATCACAACGATCCTTGCCGGATTGCTTTGCCGGATGGCCGCCAGAGCTGCTGCAGCCAGGCTGTTCCACTCCAAGGCGCTTCCCTGAGGGGCGTTGTACAGCTCGAACAGCAGACGATCCGAACGAAGGGCGTGGCGCTGGGCCAATTGCCTCCAGATGTTCACAAAGCGAGGGCGCACGGCGCCCGATGCCACGGGCGCTTCTCCCTCCTCCAGCGCCCGGCCATTGAGCTGGCTGTAGAAGCTCATGTTCAAGACCACCCGCAGGTCGTGGGCCAGCAGTGCGTCTACCACGCGGTCAATGCGCCGCGCAAAGGCTTCGTCCAGCAAGGCGTCCGGGCCGGTAGAGGCATGGTTGCTCCAGCGCACAGAAAGGCGCACGCTGCGAAAGCCCGCCTTGGCCAGGGTGTCGATCCATTGGTCGTCCATGCGCAGGCCCCAGTCCCCTTCGCGCGGCGCGGCATACACAGACAAGTTGATGCCGCGTGACAACGCCGCTGCAGCAGCCCAAGCCTTGCGCGAAGCTCCGCGATCTGTTCCTAGTGGACGTTCGGCGGCGAGTGCAGGCTCAACGGTGGCTTGTGTGCCTTGCGCCTGCGCGCAGGGCGCAGACGCCAAGGACATCAGTAACACCAGCATCATGAGCAAGGCCATGAGACGAACCACAAACCGCCCTGCCGTGCCGCAAAGCCCGAGCGTCATGTGCACAGCCATCAAAGGGCCGGACAGGTGTGAAGCACCTGGCGCATTTCAAGAACCTGGGCGGCGTCCGGCAACAGCGGGTCTCCGTCCCACCGCGCCTGCAAAGGCTTGAGCACCTCCAGACTCCGACGAAAGCTCCCGCATGCCTGCACCCAGTCAGCCGGAAGGGGGGCGTCTTTCAGGCTTTGCGACACCGGGGCGCGCTCTATCAAGGCCTTGCCCAGTACATAAAGAGCCCTTGCATGGCGAAGCTGCGCAAGTCGGTCGTCAGGGCGGGATGAAGCCAGATCCCCGAACGACGAGACGGCGGGGAGCAACGTCCGCACAGCCGCGTTGGCTGAGCCTGCAGCCATCAGGATGTCGGCGTGTGCCAGGGAAACCTCGGCCCACCGCAGCTGAAGCAGGCGCTGGCCCGGCACTTCTTCATGCAGGGTGTGCAGTATTTTTTGAGCCTGTTCGCCGTTCTCCATGGCGCTCGACTTTCTGCCGGCGCGCCACAGCGCGGCACTCAGGTCACGCTGGGCAAGGGCCAGATTCAGGCGCAGCCTGGCACTTCCAGCCTGGATCTGTAGCGCCTGCTGGAGCAGCTCCTTGGCTTTTTCAAACTCGCTGACGGCCCGCTCTGCGCTGGGCTCGGCACGGGCGTCTCTGCCTGGGTCGGCATGCATCAACCGCTGCCCGCTGCGTGCATGGTTGTCCGCCAGCGTCTCCGCCAAACTCCAATCTGTGGGCCGCTCATCGAGCAAAGATGTAAGGAGGGTCCGAGAAGATCGGAGTGCTTCCTCCATCGCAGCTCCTTCGTTCTTGGGGTCGATGGCATTGGCCCAGTCCAGCTCGGCACGTGCCTGCAACCACCGAGCCTCCCACGCACCCGGCTCGGCCTTAGCCAAGGCGCGGGCCTCTGCCACTGCCTTCATGGCCAGCGCTTTCGCTTCGGCGTGTTGACCCTCCAGGTACAACACACGCGCCCATGCACCCCAAGCCGTGACTTTGGCATGGCGGGCACGGCGCAGCGCTTCGCCGGTGAGCTTTTGGCCTATCGCCTTGTCCAGCGCCGCCACTGCCAACGCATAGCTCCGAGCGGCGCCTGCCGCGTCATCCATGTGGATGCCCAGCGGCCCGCCCTGGACTTCCGCGACACGCAGATAGGCCATGCCAATCCCGAGCTGCAACGCGGGGTCTGTGCTGGTCGCCAGTTCTGCCCCAAGGCTCGTCAGCTTTGAAAGTGCTGCCTGAACGGCTGGCTGAAGGCCTGGCTGGTGCGCAGTGGCGTAGACGGGCGACTCCTGCACTGCTTCGATCTCTTTCACCAGTGATGACACCAGCGCTAGCCTTGCCAAGCCGCTGTGCCGGCTGGCCTCGGACCCGGAATACCAGGCAAGCGACAGACCCACAAGCCCGGCCACACTGATGGCGACCACCGATGCTCCTGCCCACGGGCGTCGCCAAGTGAATTCAATGACGCGCTGCAACCACCGCGTGCCAGCGCCCGCAGGCTTCTCCCGCACGCAGTGGCCCAACTCCTCTGACAATGCCAACGCACTGGCGTGGCGCTGGGCAGGTGCCTTGTTCAACGCCTTCATCACCACCCTGTCCAAGGCTCCTTTCAATGCCTTGTGTGCGGCGCCGGTGACCGCCCGGCTTGGGCGCAGTGGTGTGGTTTCGCAGATGGCTTTGCGCACCTCGAGATCGTCACTGGACGAGTCCCACCGGTAAGGCGGCTGATCGGTGAGCAACTGGTACAGCAGCACCCCCAGCGAATAAACATCGCTGGCAGGCGTGATGGGTTGACCGCGCACTTGTTCCGGGCTGGCGCACGCCAGGGTCATGACGCGCACCGCAGTGGCGGTCGCTGGCTGGGGCTGCGGACCCAGGGTTTTGGCAATTCCAAAATCGACCAGTTTCACAAGGCCCTGGTTGGTGACCAGCACATTGTCTGGTTTGAGATCGCGGTGAACGACTCCCTGGCCATGTGCGTAGTGCACCACGTTGCACAGGGTCTGGAACAACGCAATCCGCTGCGCGAACGTCAGGGCATGGCGCTGGCAATAGGCATCGATGGGCTCGCCGCGCACCAGCTCCATCACCAGATAGGGCACACCATCGGCAACCCCGCCGTCCAGCAAGCGTGCCAGATTTGGATGCGCAAGCTTGGACAGTATCTGGCGCTCTGCGAGGAAACGCGAGGTCAGGGCGCCACTCCCCAAACCGTCCCGCATCAGCTTGATGGCTACGTCACCGTCGTGCGCGCCGTCCAGGGGTTCGGCGCAGTACACCTGCCCCATGCCCCCGCGGGCAATCAGCTCCACCAGGCGATACCGGCCCACTTCGCGCCCCAGCCAGTCAGCCCCAAACCGGGCGGCCACCGCCTCCATCAAGAACGCGCCGGACCCCACATCAAGCAGCGGGCTCCGCGCCTGCCCTGCTGCCTGCAAAGCCATGAGTTCCTGCAGCTCCTCCTCGTCATGCGCCTGCTGCTCCAGAAAGCCCTGTTGCTCCCCGGCGGGCAGATCCAGCGCGTCGGCCAAGATGCCCTTCAGGCGTTGCCAGCGCAGTGCCTGGGCGGCCTGCTCGGCGTGGGCCCGGTCCACCGCGCCCGTCACGGGTTGAGTTCGCGCAACAGCCAGGCGCGGGCGGTCGACCATTCCCGCTTGACCGTGGCTTCGGAAACTTTCAGCGCCTCTGCAGTCTGCCCCACCGACAAACCACCAAAAAACCGCAGCTCGACCACCCTGCCCTGCCGCGCATCCAGTTGCTCCAGCCGCGCCAGGGCCTGGTCGAGGTGCAGCAGGCTTTGCCACTGCCCGCTGGACGTGCACGCCGGCATGTCATCGGGTGACTCTTCCTGCATGGCATCGAGATTTTTGTCGGTAGCGCCGCGGCCGCGCTTGATCGCATCGCGGTTTCTGGCGTGGTCCACCAGAATGCGCCGCATCAACGTGGACATCCAGCCAAAGAACTGGCTGCGAGAGTCCCACACGTTGCCGCGTTGCTCTCCCAGGCGCATGAAGGCTTCATGGACCAGCGCCGTTCTCTGCAATACATGGTCGTCGCGCTCGCCACGCATGTGAAACTGGGCGATGCGCTTGAGGTCGGAATAGACCAGGGGGATCAAGCGCTCCAAGGCCTGGTCCTTCCCCTCGGACCAGGCGTTCAGTAGCTGCGTGATGGGATGGGACAAGGCAATCGATGACATGAAGCGCCGGGATTTGTTCGGCGCGATCATAGGGGCGATTTTTTCGGCCCTGCCGCTCTTCACACGTTTTGACACAACAGCGCCGTGGTCCAGCGGGAGGTCTCAAACACACGGATTTCAAAAAAAAGCGATAACGTTGCAGCGTGAGCTCAAGCTGATCAGGCGCTGTGATCGGGCCAACCTAAAAAAAAGCCGGCACCCTACAGGGCCCGGCCTTCGTGTTAGGCGCATGAGCGCTGGGCTTACGGGATCAGCGTCACGCCAGTTTTGGCTTGAACCGCTTCGAAAGAAACACCCGGCGCCAATTCCACCACTTTGAGCCCTTGGGGCGTTACGTCCAGCACCGCCAGGTCGGTGATGATGCGGTCCACCACGCCCACGCCGGTGAGCGGCAGGGTGCACTGGGGCAGGATCTTCAGGTCTTCGGTGCCGTCCTTCTTCTTGGCAACGTGCTCCATGAGAACGATCACGCGCTTGACGCCAGCGACGAGGTCCATCGCACCGCCCATGCCCTTGACCATCTTGCCGGGAATCATCCAGTTGGCCAGGTCACCCTTTTCGCTGACCTGCATGGCGCCCAGGATCGAGAGATTGATCTTGCCGCCACGGATCATGGCGAACGACTGGTCGCTGCCAAAAATCGACGATCCCTTGATGGTGGTCACCGTCTGCTTGCCGGCGTTGATGAGGTCGGGATCCACATTGTCTTCCGTGGGGAAGGGGCCAATGCCCAGCATGCCGTTCTCGGACTGCAGCCACACTTCCTTATCACCCGTGAAATTGGCCACCAGCGTCGGGATGCCAATGCCCAGGTTCACATAAAAACCGTCTTCGAGTTCTTGTGCCGCACGTGCGGCCATCTGGTCTTGGGTCCAGGGCATCTCAGGCTCCTTCTTTCTTGCTAACAGGCACGGTCGGGACGACAGGCACGTCGCTGATGGCAGCGGCCTGGGCGATCACGGCCTGGGCTTCTGCTTTGGCGGCGGCGGCATCCACCGGGGCGGCCGTCACGGTGCGCTTTTCAATGCGTTTTTCGGGGTTGGCGTTGAGCACGATGCGGTGCACATAGATGCCCGGCAGATGGACGTCGTCCGGAGCCAGCTCGCCCACTTCCACAATGCGCTCCACTTCCACGATGCAGACCTTGCCCGCGGTGGCTGCGGCCGGGTTGAAGTTGCGTGCGGTGAGGTTAAAGCGCAGGTTGCCGGACTTGTCGGCCACATCGGCTTTGATGAGCGAGACCTCGGGAACCAGGGAGCGTTCCATCACATAGGTTTCGCCGTCGAACTCGCGCAGTTCCTTGCCCTCTGCCACGATGGTGCCCACGCCGGTCTTGGTGAAGAAGGCGGGGATGCCCGCGCCGCCCGCACGCAGCTTCTCGGCCAGCGTACCCTGGGGCGTGAACTCGAGCTCCAGTTCGCCGGCAAGGTACTGGCGTTCGAACTCCTTGTTTTCGCCCACGTACGACGAAATCATTTTCTTGATCTGGCGCGTCTCCAGCAGCTTGCCCAGACCGAAGCCGTCCACCCCGGCGTTGTTGGAGATCACGGTGAGGTCCTTGGTGCCCGAATCACGCAAGGCGTCGATCAGCGCTTCAGGAATGCCGCACAGACCGAAACCGCCGACAGCCATCAGTTGGCCGTCCGCCACCACACCCTTGAGGGCAGCGGCAGCCGAGGGGAATATCTTGTTCACCACGATCTCCTTATGAATTGGGATGCGCTACGATACTACGTATCTGTATAAGTAGTTTTTCGTAAAGACTTGCACTATGGACGACGTTGACTATCGCCTGGCTTTTGACATGGCTCCCGTGGGGTTGGTGCTGTCGCGCAACCGCACGATGGTCGACTGCAACCGCCATGTGTGCGAGATGTTCGGCGCCTCGCGCGAGGTGCTGATCGGCCAGTCGTTCCAGGTCCTCTACCCCAGCGCTGACGAGTACGAACGCCTGGGCGCGCACATGGAACCCATCCTGAACACCAAGGGCCATTACGCCGACAACCGCATCATGAAGCGTGCCAGCGGCGAGGTCTTCTGGTGCCACGTGTCAGGCCGCGCACTCAACCGCGCTGATCCACACGCCTCGGGCATCTGGAGTTTTGAAGACCTGAGCGCGCAACGCCCTGTCAAGGCCGAACTGACCGGCCGCGAGCGCGAGGTAGCGGCCCGGCTGCTCGAAGGCCTGACCTCCAAGGAGATTGGCCGGGCCCTGGAGATCAGCCACCGCACCGTCGAGATCTACCGCGCGCGGCTCATGCGCAAGTACAACGCATCGACGGCAGCCGACCTCGTTCAAAAGCTCCTTGCGGGGAGTTAGTTAATCCCCCCTGAGCCGCTTCGCGTCTTCCCCCAGATAGGGGACGCCACCGGTGGCTTGGCAAAGCCAGTTCCACGGTGGCACTGGCTAGGGCGCTCCAGTTTCACGCGCCACGAGCAGCCATACGGCACGCGAACTCCTCCTTTCAATCACCCCTTCGCGGGGCCGTCCACCACTTCTGCAGCAGTGCGAAAGGCATCCACCGCACTGGGCAGGCCGCAGTAGATGCTGGCGTGCAGCAGCACCTCCTGCAGCTCCTCAGCCGTAACGCCGTTGTTGAGCGCGCCACGCACGTGGCCCTTGAGTTCGTGCTGTTTGCCCAGCGCGATCAGCATCGACACCGTGATCAGGCTGCGTGTCCTGCGGTCAAGCCCCGGGCGCTGCCACACATCGCCCCACGCGTTGCGCGTGATGTACTCCTGAATGGGCTGCGTGAACGCCGTGGCGTTGCCCAAGGCGCGGTCCACGTAATCGTCGCCCATGACCTCGCGGCGCGTGGCCAGGCCGTTCTCGAAATCCTTGGATGGGGGTTGCTGTGTCATGCGGATTTTTCTCCTTGAGATGGTGCGTTCAATGTTAGCCGTGCGCAGGGTGCGCATGAAAAAAGCGCCGGCACACCCGAGGGTCTACACGGCGCTTCTGGTGTGACTTCACTCCGGCCCTGGGGCCGGGGGCACCACCGGATCAAGCCTTGCCGGGTGCCAGGTCGAAACGGTCCAGGTTCATGACCTTCGTCCAGGCTTTCACGAAATCGCGCGCGAACACGGCTTGGGCATCGCTGCTGCCATACACCTCGGCCAAGGCCCGCAGTTGCGAGTTGGAGCCGAACACGAGGTCCGCCACCGTACCCGTCCATCGCGGCGCGCCCGTGGCGCGGTCCACGCCTTCCAGCACGCCAGCCGTGGTCGAAGACTTCTGCCACTTCGTGCGCATATCAAGCAGGTTCACAAAGAAATCGTTGCTCAAGGTGTGTGGGCGCTGCGTGAACACCCCGTGCGCCGCGGCCGCACCCACATTGGCGCCCAGCACCCGCAGGCCGCCGATCAGCACCGTCATCTCAGGCGCAGTCAGCGTGAGCTGGTTGGCACGGTCAATCAACAGTTCAGACACCGCGCCTTCGAGGCCCGGGCGCACGTAGTTGCGGAAACCGTCGGCCACCGGCTCCATGACTTCGAACGAAGGCACGTCGGTTTGCGCCTGCGACGCGTCCGTGCGGCCCGGTGTGAATGGCACGGTCACGTCCTGCCCGGCCTTCTTGGCCGCAGCCTCCACGCCCGCGCTGCCCGCCAGCACGATCAAATCGGCGATGGAAATCTTCTTGCCGTCCGTCTGCGCGGCATTGAACTCGTGCTGGATGGCTTCCAGCTTGCCCAGCACCTGGGCCAGCTGCGCGGGCTCGTTCACCTCCCAGTCTTTTTGGGGTGCGAGGCGGATGCGTGCACCATTGGCGCCACCGCGCTTGTCACCACCCCGGAAGGTCGAAGCCGACGCCCAGGCGGTGGACACCAGTTCAGCAATCGACAGGCCCGAAGCCAACACCTTGGCCTTGAGCGCGGCGACATCCTGCGCATTCACCAGCGGGTGGTCCACGGCGGGCACGGGGTCTTGCCAGACCAATTCTTCGGCCGGGATTTCAGGGCCCAGGTAGCGTGCGCGCGGCCCCATGTCGCGGTGCGTGAGTTTGAACCAGGCACGGGCAAAAGCGTCAGCGAACTGTTCGGGGTTTTCGAGGAATCGGCGCGAGATCTTTTCGTAGGCCGGATCGAAACGCAGCGACAGATCGGTGGTGAGCATGGTCGGCACCAGCTTTTGCGAGGGGTCGTGCGCGTGCGGAATCGTCGCTGGTGCGCCTTTGGCAATCCACTGGTGCGCGCCGGCCGGGCTCTTGGTCAGTTCCCATTCATGGCCGAACAAGTTTTCGAAGAAATTGTTGCTCCATTTCGTGGGCGTCGTGGTCCAGGTGACTTCCAGCCCGCTGGTGATGGAATCGCCGCCAAAGCCGCTGCCGTGTTTGCTGATCCAGCCAAAACCCTGGTCTTCGATGCCGCCGCCTTCGGGCTCCAGGCCCACATGCGATGCATCGCCCGCGCCATGTGTCTTGCCGAACGTGTGGCCACCGGCGATCAACGCTACGGTTTCTTCGTCGTCCATCGCCATGCGGGCAAAGGTGTCGCGGATATCACGCGCCGCGGCCAGGGGGTCAGGGTTGCCGTTCGGGCCCTCGGGGTTCACGTAGATCAGCCCCATCTGCACGGCGGCCAGCGGGTTGGCCAGGTCGCGCTCGCCGCTGTAGCGCTTGTCGCCGCCCAGCCAGGTGGACTCTGCACCCCAGTACACGTTTTCATCGGGTTCCCACACGTCCGGGCGGCCACCCGCAAACCCGAAAGTCTTGAAGCCCATGGACTCCAGCGCTACGTTGCCGGTCAGGATCATCAGGTCCGCCCACGAAATCTTGCGGCCGTACTTTTGCTTGATGGGCCACAGCAGGCGGCGCGCCTTGTCCAGGTTGGCGTTGTCGGGCCAGCTGTTGAGCGGTGCAAAACGCTGCTGCCCGGCCCCTGCACCGCCACGCCCATCGGCCAGGCGGTAGGTGCCTGCGCTGTGCCAGGCCATGCGGATGAACAGCGGGCCATAGTGGCCAAAATCTGCGGGCCACCAGTCCTGCGAGTCGGTCATCAGTGCGAGCAGATCCTTCTTCACCGCAGCCAGGTCGAGGCTTTTGAACTCTTCGGCGTAGTTGAAGCCATCCCCCATGGGATCGACGAGCGGAGAGTTCTGCTGTAACGGGCGCAGGTTGAGCTGATTCGGCCACCAGTCAGCGTTACCGCGGCCTTTGGGGACGGCGGCCTTGGTGTGGTCAAAGGGGCATTTGGCTTCAGTCTTCATGGGTCTCTCCAGTCAGCGGGTCAAGGTAAGCGTCGGTGAATGGATGTTACGAATCCATTGCCGGTACGTACATTGAATCGATTGAATGAGATTGATAGCCAATCTTTATTAACGACTCACCGGCCCCGCCGTTGCTTCAGACAGCCACGGCGGATTGCCGAGCGAGCACGGCGAGCACGTTGGCCGCCGCCGCGACGCCCATGTTCACGTAAGCATCGCTGGTCACGCCGCCGATGTGCGGGCTCAGGATGAAGTTCTTCTCGCCCTGAAAAGGATGGCCAGGCGCCATGGGCTCCACCACAAAGCTGTCCAGCCCTGCTGCCATGACGTGACCAGAGCGCACAGCTGCGAGCAACGCCGCCTCGTCGATGAGTCCGCCCCGCGCAGTGTTGACAACGATCACCCCACGTCGGCATTGCGACAGCGTGGCGGCATTGAGGATGCCGCGGTTCTCGTCCGTGAGGGGGCAATGCAGCGAGATCGCATCGGCCTCCCGCCAAATGGTGGGCAGGTTCACGCTCTGGATGAAGGGCGGCAGATCGGTGGCAAACGGGTCGAAGCCAATGACGCGCATGCCCAGCGCATCGGCCATCTTGGCGAAGCGCCGGCCAATGGCGCCCAGGCCGACGACGCCGACAGTGCGGCCAGCAAGCTCCAGGCTCTTGTGCGTCGCCTTGTCCCAGTGGCCGGCGTGCATGCGTGCATCGAGGTGCACCACCGACTTGGCGCAGGCCAGCAGCAGCGCGAGTGCCTGCTCGGCCACCGCTACCGCATTGGCACCGGCAGCGGCCACCACTTCAATGCCGCGCGCTTTGGCAGCCACCTTGTCGATGGTGTCGGTACCGCTGCCATGCTTGGAAATCGCCTTGAGCGCGGGCGCCGCGTCCATGACAGCTGCGCCGACTTTTCCGTAGCGCACGATGATCGCCACCGGGTCGTGCTCCCGGGCCAGGGCGACCAGGTCGTCTTCGGTGGGAGCCTTGCCGGCGTAGACGATACAAAAGTCCCCGAGCATGGCCAGCGCCTGGTCCGCCAGGTCGGCGCCAGTGACAAGGATGGTGGGGAGACTCACAGCGACTCCCCTTCCTTGAGCACACCAGCAGCACGCAGCGCGGCGGGCAGCCACTTGGACGCGGTATCGCCCCGGGCGATGGCCGCAATGCGGGCGGCCTCGTCGGCCACCTTCTTGTCGGCCAGGGCCATCATGCCGGGCGCTTTGTCGCGCTCAATGACCACCACGCCGTCCGCATCACCCACCACGAGATCGCCCGGATTTACGACGGCGCCGCCGGCCGAGATGGGGTGGTTGATGCGCCCGGGCACGTATTTGGTGGGGCCCGCGGGGTTGAAGCCCGCGCTGAACACGGGAAAGTCCAGTTCCAGGATCTCCAGCTTGTCGCGGATGGCGGCATCCACGATCACGCCGGCCAGGCCGCGCTTCTTGCAGGCGCTGAGCATCAGCGTGCCCATGAGGGCGGCAGTCAGGTCGCCCTTGCCGTCGATCACCAGCACGTCGCCCGGCTGGGCCAGCGCCATGGCGGCGTGGATCATGAGGTTGTCGCCGGGGCGCACTTCCACGGTGAAGGCCGGGCCTGCCACCTTCATGCTCTGGTGCACCGGGGCCACACGGCTGTGCAGGGTGCCGCGGCGCCCCGCCACGTCGGCAAGGATGGCGGCCTGGAAGGTGGCGGCTTTCTGGACGATATCGGCGCTGACGCGTTCGATGTCACGGATGATTTCTGGAAGCTGGCTCATGGCGAATTCCTTATAGGCAGGAGGAAAAGCGGTGGAAGCGGCGGCAGCGCCGGCGGTGGCAGAGACATGCCATGCCGCAGCGCGACCACTGGTTTGAAGCGGCTTGAAGCGGCTTGCGGGCAATACAGGTAGAGGCGGCCAGGGCGACGCTTGCGCACTCGCCCTCTCCTCTCTGCAGCTATCGGGCTCTGGGGATCAATCCAGGCTGGCGCCTGAGTCCTTGACGATCTTTCCCCAGCGCGGCACTTCAGTGCGCAGCAGCTGGCCGAACTGATCGGCCGGACCGCCCAGCACATCGCCGCCTTCGCTGCGAAGCTTGTCCGCCACTTCGGCGTGCTGCAGCGCCTGGTTGATGGCCTTGTTGAGCTGCGCCACGATGGGTGCGGGCGTACCGGCGGGAGCCAGGATGCCGAACCATGTGACGGCCTCGAATCCCTTGTAGCCCGACTCGGCCAGCGTGGGCACATCAGGCAGCTGCGACGAGCGCTTGGCCGACGTGATGGCCAGCACCTTGAGCTTGCCGTTGCGCACCTGGCCCAGCAGCGTGGGCACGGAGGACATGTACAAATCGATCTGACCGCCCACCAGGTCGGTCATCGCCTGGGCCGCGCCCTTGTAGGGGATGTGGCGCAGCTTGATGCCTGCGGCGTTCTCGGCCAGCTCGCCTGCCAGGTGGGCCACCGTGCCGTTGCCCGAGTAGCCCAGCGTGAGCGCATCCGGCTTGCCCTTGGACGCAGCCACCACATCAGCGAAGGTCTTGAATGGCGAATTGGCCGGCGCGGCGATCACGATGGGAGACGACGACACCAGCGCGACCGGCACCAGGTCCTTGAGCGGGTCGTACGGCAGCTTGGGGTACAGCGTGGGGTTGATCGCGAGGTTGCTGGTCTGGCCCATCACCAGGGTGTAGCCGTCGGGCGCGGACTTGGCCGCCGCATCCACCCCCAGGTTACCGCCCGCGCCGGGGCGGTTGTCCACGATCACGTTCCATTTGTTCTGGTCCGCGAGCTTTTGTGCCACGGTGCGCGCGATCATGTCGGTGCCCCCGCCGGGCGGAAACGGCACGATGAGGCGGATGGGTTTGTGGGGATAGGCGGCCTGGGCCACGGCCTGCGCCGCAGGCAGAACCGCCGCGGCGAGGCCGAGAAACGCGGTGCACAAAGGCGCCGCCAGGGACCGGGAAAACACGTGGAAAGTGGGCATGGATTTGTCTCCGTTGTAGTGGGCTGTCGCGCCAGCCCCGACCAGTGATGGGTGCGACGCTGTGGGAGGCGACTTTATGCAGGCGTTTCAATCCATACAATGCCGTTGCACACAATGAAACGAATTGCGCCATGAGCAACCGATCGACCAAAGCCTCCACCGCTGCCCAGACCGCACCACCAATCCCCGACACCGCCCCGGCGGCCAAGGACGCCAGCGGAGTCACCGCCGTCACCCGCGCGCTGCAGGTACTTGAGGCGTTCGCGCTGGGCGAATCGAGCCTGTCCCTTGCCGAACTGAGCCGGCGCTGCGGGTTGCACAAGACCACGGTGCTGCGCCTGGCGCGCACGCTCGCGCAGTCGGGCTTCATGGTGCAGCGCGAGGACAGTGACTGGCGCCTGGGCCCGGCCGCGGGCTGGCTGGGCGCGCGTTACCAGGCGGGTTTTGACGTGCAGAACGTGCTCGAGCCCGCGCTGCGCGAGCTCACCCATGCCACGGGTGAGAGCGCGGCCTTTTACGTGCGCGAAGGCCAGGTGCGCACCTGCCTGGTGCGGGTAGAAGGCCCGCAGGCCCTGCGCCACCACGCGCGCATGGGCGAAGGCCTGCCGCTGGACAAGGGGTCGCCCGGCCGGGTGATCCTGGCTTTCTCGGGCGAGCCGGGCAAGGCTTATGAAGAAATCCGCAAAAAGGGCTACCACTGGTCCATCGGTGAACGCGAACAAGGCGTGGCCACGGTGTCGGCGCCGGTGTTCGGCATGCACTGGCGGCTGATGGGCTCGGTGTGCATCTCGGGCCCGGCCTCGCGCCTGCCCGCAGAGAAGCTCGAATCGCTCGCGCAGACCGTGATGGCCGCCGCCACCCAACTGTCGTATGCGCTGGCCGGCAACATGGCAGCGCCTTCGCACGGACCGGTGCGGGCAACCCAGTGGCACCCGTGAATCACGGACACTGGCCAAACCAAAGTGTCCACAAAGCAAATTTGTGAATAAAAACGGGCCCTAGCGCTTGTTATACAAGCACTTTTAGCTATCAAATAAATAGCAAACCAACTACCCACCCCCAAAACGACAAGGAGACCGACGTGATCCGCTACCCCTTCCCCTCGCTCGACAGCCTGCCTGAGGACATTCGCACTCGCATCCTCGAGGTGCAGGAAAAGGCGGGCTTCGTGCCCAACGTGTTCCTCGCCTTTGCCCGGCGCCCCGCCGAGTGGCGCGCCTTCTTCGCGTACCACGACGCCCTGATGCTCAAGGAAGAAGGCAGCCTGACCAAGGGCGAGCGCGAAATGATCGTCACCACCACCAGCGCGGCCAACCAGTGCCTGTACTGCGTGGTGGCGCACGGCGCGATCCTGCGCATTTACGAAAAGAAGCCGCTCGTGGCCGACCAAGTGGCCGTGAACTACCGCAAGGCCGAGATCAGCCCACGCCAACGCGCCATGCTCGACTTTGCGATGAAGGTCTGCGAGCGCTCGCACGCAATCGACGACGCCGACTTCACTGCATTGCACGCGCATGGTTTTGACGACGAAGACATCTGGGACATCGCAGCCATTACCGCGTTCTTTGGGCTGAGCAACCGCATGGCCAGCTTTGCGGGCATGCAGCCCAACCCCGAGTTCTACCTGATGGGCCGCGTGCCGAAGGCCCCGAAACCCGCCTGAGGAGCAGACGCGTGACCCGGAATCGGCGAGGTGGTGTGCGGACGGCAGGCCTGTGGGCAGCCTTGGCCGGCACGGCCTGCGCTCACGCGGCAGGGCTGACCAGCTTTGCGCCGGGTAGCGGCACGCTTGCCACGCGGCCGCTGTTGGTGCAAACGCAGGCTGGGGGGCTCCCACCCTTTTCCAGCACCATGCCGCCGCTGCTGTTACGACAGCCATCGACCGAAGCGGGCCAAGCAACTGAACCGATCTACTACCTGGCGCAGGGCCTGGGCGTGCCGCGCTACGGCATCGCCGACCTGCCGGGCGCCAGCGCCTGGCGCGTGTTGCGCACCGCCGACTGCGCAAGCCTGGTGCCGGTAGCGCTCGACGAGGTCAAACAACCCGCCGTGCAGCCGGTGACCGTGCAGCAAAACGCCCTGCCCCTGCATTGCGCCGCGGCCTTCGAGGGCAGTTGCACCAGCCGCGATCAGCGCGTGCGGGTAGGCACGGCATTTCAAGGCACGCGGCGCACGGCACGCACGGGCGGCGGCTTCTTCGGAACCGAAGGGCACATCACCACCACGTTCTATACCGGTGTGCGCACGCTCACCATCGAACACGTACCCTCGGGCCGCCACTGGCGCATGGATGAGACCCTCAAGGACTCTGCCGGGTACAGCGCGCCGCAGACAGCCATTCGTTATCTGCCAGAGTTGCAGCGTGTGTTGCTCCTGGGCGTAAGCACGGGCTCCGAGGGCGCCGAGGGGCGCTGCATTGCCCTGCCCTCCGGCTGAGGCGGGCAACGGTTTTCAAGCCAGGTCGCCTTGCGTCTGGGTTTGTGACTGCTCCAGCGGGCCTGCGGCTTGCGGCGAGCGTCGCACCAGCAGCGCTGTCGCCGCCTCCACCGGCATGGGGCGGGCGTACAAATAGCCCTGCACCTCGTCGCAACCGTGCGCCTTGAGGAAATCGCGCTGCTCGACAGTCTCCACCCCTTCGGCGATCACCCGCAGCTTGAGGCTCTTGGCCATCGCAATCACCGCCGACGCAATGGCCTCGGCCTCCTCGTTGCCGTGCCTGCCCAGGTCCAGCACAAACGAGCGGTCGATCTTGAGCTTGCCCACAGGAAAGCGGCGCAGGTAGCTCAGGCTCGAATAGCCCGTCCCAAAATCGTCGATGGCAATTTGTATGCCTTTGGCGACCAGCTGGTGCATCAATTCGACCGCCGCATCGGTGTTGGCCATCAACGTGCTTTCGGTCAGCTCCATCTCCAGCGAACCCCCCGGAAGATCGAACTCCGACATCACGCGCCCCACCTCATGCAGGAAGTCGGGCGCCTGGAACTGCACCGCCGACACGTTGACTGCAATCGGCAGCGGCACCAGCCCCTGGCTGCGCCAGGCGGACCAGATGCGCGCCGCCTCGCGCAGCACCCAGTGGCTGATTTCGGCAATCATCCCCGAGGACTCGGCAATCGGGATGAAGCGTGCGGGCGATACCGGCCCACGGGTCCTGTGGGTCCAGCGCAGCAGCGCCTCGGTGCCCACCGGTGCGCCGTGCGACAGGGTGAACTGCGGCTGCAGATGCAGTTCGAGCTCGCCCGCATCAATGGCCTGGCGCAGGTCCACCGCCAGCAGCATGTCGTCATAGGCCGAGGCATTCATCTCGGGCGCGTACAGGCGCCAGGTGTTGCGGCCTTGCGTCTTGGCCATGTGCATCGCGGCCTCGACGTTGTGCAGCAGGTCCTCGGCATTCGCCGCGTGCTCGGGGAAGCTGGCGATGCCAATGCTGGCGGTGGGGGACACCGGGTGCGCCTGCGCACCAAGGGGCACGGGCGGCGCCAGCAGCGCGCGCACCTGGCTGATGAGCAAGGCATGCGTGACCGGGTTGCCCGCCAGCACCAGCATGAACTCGTCACCCCCATAGCGGTACAGGCCTTTCAGATCCGCACTGATCCCCCGCAGGCGTTCAGCCACTTCGACCAGCAAGGCGTCCCCCTGGGCATACCCGAAGGATTCGTTGATGCTCTTGAAACGGTCCAGGTTGACCAGCGCCAGCGACAGGCTGTTGTGCGGCGATGCGCTCTGGCCCTGCACGGCCGCAATGCTGGGCGGGAGGTCCTGCTCCAGCTTGGCACGGTTGGGCAGCTGGGTGACAGGGTCATGGGTCGCGAGGTACTCGGCATCGCTTTCGGCCTTCTTGAGGCGGGTGAGGTCGGTGAACATGTCCACGTGCTGCTCCACCCGCCCGTCGGGCCCCCGGTGCGCGCAGACCAGCAGGCGCGCCGGGAACACCGTGCCATCCTTGCGGCGGATGTGCATCTCGCCCTCCCAGAAATCCTCGGACTTGAGAATGGCCCGTGCACGCTCGACGGCCGCCGGATCGAGCCCCGCGTTGAGCACCACGGTGGGCTGGCCCTTCAGATCCCCTAGCGTATAGCCCGTGATTTTGGTCAGGTGCGGATTGATCGAGACGATGCGCTTTTCATGGTCACCGACCACGACGGCCGCGGCAGACCGCTCATAGAAACTTGCTGCCACGCGCAGCTGCATGTCCACCTGGGCCTGGCGCGTGACGTCCCGCCCGATGCTGACGAAGTAGCGCTTTCCCTCGGACTCGAAGCACCCCACGGTGCCGTCGAGCAGGAACGTCGTTCCATCCGCCCGCAGCCGGGGCACGCGGATCTGCCGGGACTCGCCCGGCTGCATGGCCTCCAGCAGGGCCGCCTGCGCCGCAGCGTGGGCCGGGGGGCGCATGCGCCGCGCATCCATGCCAATCAATTGCTCCCTGGGGTAGCCATACACGTCGGCCGTTGCCTGGCTTACGTCCAATATGGTCCCTTCATCGTCGGTCAGCAAAAAGATATCGGCCGAGCCACGCAGCATGTGCTCGTAGTGCCGGCGCAGCCCCGCTTCCCGCGCCGCATGGCGATGGCGGTCGCCGCGGCGCCAGGTGGCATAGAGCAACGAGCCCAGCAGCAAAAGCGCCACGATCCCGGCCACCAGGATGCGTGTCCGGCCTTCGATGGCGGTATACACCGCCTTCTCGGGCATCTGGCTGACCACTGTCCATGCGGGCAGGAGCACGGCCTCGCGCCGGGCCAGAACCTCCACGCCGGCCCGGTTGCGCCCCTGCACGGTGTTCGCGCCGCCTGGGGTGGCCAGCAAGCTCTCCACCGAAGCCGACGGTTGCGATTGCGGGCGGTCGGGGCGGGCTGGCACCAGCGGTTTGAGCTGGTGGCCGGTGGCAGGTGACAGCACCTGCAGGCCATCCGGTGCATTGCGGTGAACCAAGAGGGTTTCGCCGCCCCAATTGGACAGCTTGGCCTTGGTCAGTGAGTCCACCAGCCAGCGCGGGTCCATCTCCAGATACAGCACGTGGCCGGTGTCCTTTGCATCGTCGGCAATGCTGCGCACCAGGCCAAGGCGAAATCCGTTTTGGGCGTCCGTGTCCAGTTCGATCCACTCCGCCCGGCTGCGGGGGTTGTTGTCGGCGCTGACCCGGGCCACCTTGGCGAGTTGGTCTGCACCCAACGCGGCGCCACTGCTGAATACGGCCTTGGCGCCCTGCCTGTCGACAATGGCCACAGTGCGGTAGGCGTATAGGCGCTGCATGCGCTCCACGTGCTTTTGCAGCACGTACGCGTGTTCCGATGCATCGGCCGGGCTGCCCTGCCAGCGCCCAAGGGCCTGGACCAGCAGCGTGCTCATGCCGATGGCATCTGCGTCTGCGGTGCGCTCTGAAAGCCAGGTGTCCAGCGAGTGGGCCGAAAGTTCAGCGGTCACGCGCAGGGATTCCCACGCTGCGTCCTCGGCGGACTGCTTGGCTTGGTAGTGGAGGGCTATCCCCAGCGCGATGACGGCCGCGACGAACGCCATGAAGGCCAGCGCAACCACCCAACCGGCACGCGGCGGCGCTGACGGCGTGCCAGCGGGCAGCTCGCCTTTCGAAGCGCTGTTGTCAAAAGCCATGGTCCCCCCCGATTTCGCGAAGCTGGGCGGCCGAGATCCGCCAGCTTCCGTGAGTCAACCTTTGCAGCTTCGTCGGCCGCGGATTCTTTTAGTAACGCCCTTTTAGTCGGATTGGCGCTGGGATGTCAACGGGAGGGATCCCAAAGCGACGCGCGCCCGGTCAGCGTTGCAGCACTTGCGGATCCGTGTGATTGCGAGCGACGAAATGCGCGCCCAGCGCAATTCGATGACGACCGAAGCCCAGTGGCCTAACAGCCCGGTGGCCGCCCTCAAGCCTGCACGATGGCCAGCATCCAGTCGGGCAGCGCCACCGCCTTTTGTTGCGGGAAGTCCACCCAGATTGTCGTAGCCCCGCCCGCCGCGCAGATCACTCCTGGCTGGTCCACGCGCTCCATCGTGCCCCAGGTCTCAAAGGTGGTGCGGCCCGGGTCGCTCACGTAAAGCTTGAGCAGCACATCGGCCGGGTACTCGAGCTGGCGGTAGAAATTGCAGAAGGCATTGACGATCACCGGCCCCTGCCCGCGCGGGTCGGGGTTGCAACCGACCGACACCAGCCAGTCGATACGCGCTGTTTCCAGGTACCTGAAATACACCGTGTTGTTGACATGGCCCATCGCATCCATGTCGCCCCAGCGCACAGGAAAGCGCATTTCGAAGACCAGCTTCTTGGCGTCAGGGATTTCGATCTTCATCGGTACGTCTTGATGGATGCGTGGATGCTCAAGGTAAGCCGCGCCGCGCTAGTTTGCACGTCACCTTGTGGTCAGACCGCGAAGCCGTCATCTGCCGCGATCACCGCGCCATTGATGAAATGGCTTTGGTCGCTGGCCAGCATGAGGAGCAGCCCATCCAGATCCTGCGGGCTGCCTACGCGTTTTCTGGGCAGCATGGCAATCAGCTTCTGGCCTTGCTCGGTGCTCCAGTGGTGGTGGTTGATTTCGGTGTCGATGTAGCCGGGGCAGATGGCGTTCACGTTGATGCCGAACTTGCCCCACTCCATGGCCATGGCCTTGGTCATCTGCACCACGGCGGCTTTGCTCATGCAGTACGCGCCGATCTGCGGCAGCACCTTGAGGCCGGCCATCGAGGCGATGTTGATGATGCGCCCGCCCGTGAAGCTGCCCGGCGCCGCACCGCGCGAACGCGCCAGCATGCGTTTGCCCACTTCCTGCGCGACAAAAAAAGCGCCCTTCACATTGGTGTCGAAGATGAAGTCGTAGTCCTCGGGCGTCACGTCCTGAATGCGCTGCGTGGTGGAGACGCCCGAGTTGTTCACCAGGATGTCGATGGAGCCCATTTCCGTCTCGGCGTGTGCGACGGCGGACTTGATGGAATCATGGTCGGTCACATCGAGTTCGATCACGTGGGCATCGCCGCCCTCGCCTTCGATGCGCGCGCGCAGCTCTTTGAGCTTTTCAACCCGGCGGCTGGCCAGCACGACCCCCGCCCCTGCACGCGCCAGGGTGCGTGCAAACTGCGCGCCCAGGCCGCTGGAAGCCCCTGTGATGAAGGCCACGCGGCCGGACAAGTCGATGCTGTAAGCCATTTAGAGTCTCCCCCCTGATCAAAAAAGAACGGTCGTTCGATTGTCTCTATTCCGTGAATACAATCAGTCGCCAGGCAGACAGGGCATTGCACCCGCTCTGTTCAGAATACCCATTATCAAACGCCCGACGAGAAGCCCATGACAAACGAAGAAATCATCGCCCAGTATGGTCCCCGCGAATCGATGGAATACGACGTGGTGGTCGTTGGCGGCGGCCCCGGCGGCCTGGCCACCGCGATCCGCCTGAAGCAGCTGGCGGCTGAAAAGGGCCAGGATGTGTCGGTGGTGGTGCTCGAAAAAGGCTCCGAGCCCGGCGCACACATCCTGTCGGGCGCCATCATGGACCCCAAGGCACTGACCGAGCTGATCCCCGACTGGAAAAAGCGCGGTGCACCGCTCAAGCAGCCCGTCACCGACGACGCCTACATCTTCCTGTCGGAAAAGTCGGGCTTGCGGGTGCCCAACATGTTCTTGCCCCCGTTTGCGCAAAACCACGGCAACTACATCGTGCGCCTGGGCGATGTCACCAAGTGGCTGGCCGAGCAAGCCGAAGCCCTGGGCGTGGAAATCTTCCCGGGCTTTGCAGCTGCCGAAGTGCTCTACAACGACAACGGTTCGGTCAAGGGCGTGGCCACCGGCAACATGGGCGTCGGCAAGGATGGCGAGCCCACCGAGAACTTCCAGCTGGGCATGGAGCTGCTGGGCAAATACACCGTGTTCGCCGAAGGCGCACGCGGCCACCTGGGCCGCCAGCTGATCGCGCGCTTCAAGCTGGATGAAGGCCGCGACCCGCAAAGCTTTGGCCTCGGTGTGAAGGAGCTGTGGGAGATCGACCCCAAGAAGCACCAGCCCGGCTTTGTGATGCACACCGCCGGCTGGCCGATGGAAAACGACACCTATGGCGGCGCGTTCCTCTACCACCTGGACGACAACAAGATCGCGCTCGGCTTTGTGACCGGCTTGGGCTACAAGAACCCCTACCTCAGCCCGTTCGAGGAATTCCAGCGCTGGAAGACCCATCCCAACGTCCGCTACTACTTCGAGAACGAAAAGGGCGAGATCACGGCCAAGCGCCTGTCGTACGGCGCCCGCGCCATCAACGCCAGCGGCATCAACGCGTTGCCCAAGACCATCTTCCCGGGCGGCGCGCTCGTGGGCTGCAATGCGGGCTACCTCAACGTCGGCCGCATCAAGGGCAGCCACGCCGCCATCAAGACCGGCATGCTGGCGGCTGAGGCAGCGTACGACGCCATCGTGGGTGGCCGCCAGCACGACGAACTCAAGGCCTACCCCAAGGCCTTCGAGGAAAGCTGGCTCTACACCGAGCTGAACAAGGACCGCAACTTCAAGAACTGGTTCAAGTACGGCCTGACCACCGCGACGGTGATGAACGGTTTCGAGCAGCTGATACTGCGCGGCCGCATGCCCTGGACGCTGCACCGCGACAAGCCCGACCACGCGTATCTGAAGCCCGCGGCTGAGTGCAAGCCCATCGTCTATCCCAAGCCCGATGGCAAGCTGACCTTCGACCGCCTCTCCAGCGTGTTCGTCAGCAACACCAACCACGAAGAGAACCAGCCCGCCCATCTGACGCTCAAGGACGCGAGCGTGCCGGTCAACATCAACCTGGCCAAGTACGCGGGCCCCGAGGCGCGCTACTGCCCGGCGGGGGTGTACGAGTTCGTGCCCGACACGGCTAAGGGCGGCGACGCGCAGCGCCTGCAGATCAACGCGCAGAACTGCGTGCATTGCAAGACCTGCGACATCAAGGACCCCACGCAGAACATCGTGTGGGTGACGCCAGAGGGCGGCGGCGGTCCGAACTACTCGGGCATGTAACTATCAAAATCATAGCGCCTAGCGCTTGATGGGCCTGCGCTGCAGGCCTTTTTTATTGATTTTTGCGATCAAGCCGCTGCACGAGCGAGCTGAAACAGCCCCATGGCCCCGGCCAACCGGTGCGCCTGATCTTTCAGACTCTGCGCCGCTGCCGCGCCCTCCTCCACCAGTGCAGCGTTCTGCTGTGTCATGTGGTCGAGCTGGTCCACCGCCTGGCTCACCTGGCCAATCTGCGTGCTCTGCTCGCTGCTGGCCTCGCTGATCTCTGACATCAGGCTGGTCACGCGCCCCACGCTTTGCACGATGTCGCCCATGGTGGCGCCAGCAGTCACCACCAGGCGCGCGCCTTCGCTCACTTTTTCCACGCTGTCAGAGATCAGCGCCTTGATCTCGCGCGCTGCGTGGGCGCTGCGCCCGGCCAGGCCCCGCACCTCGCTGGCCACCACCGCAAAACCGCGCCCCTGCTCCCCGGCACGGGCCGCCTCCACAGCGGCGTTCAGCGCCAGGATGTTGGTCTGGAACGCAATGCCGTCGATGATGCCCACGATGTCGGCAATCTTTTTGCTGCTGGCGTTGATGTCCTCCATGGTCTTCACCACCTGGCTGACCACTTCGCCGCCCTTGCTGGCCACCTGCGTGGCGTTGCGCGCCAGTGCGTTGGCTTGGCGGGTGCTGTCGGCGTTGGCGGCCACCATCTGGGCCAGTTGGGCAATGCTGGCGGCCGTTTGCTGCAGGTTGCTGGCGGCATGCTCGGTGCGCGCGCTCAGGTCGGTGTTGCCCGCCGCCACCTCGGAGCTGGCCACGTGAATCGACTCGCCCGCGTCGCGCACCTCGGTCACCACGTGGTGCAGGGACTCGACCATGCGGTCTAGCGCGGTGAGCAGCTCGCCGATCTCGTCGGTGCGCTGCGTGTCCATGCGCACCGTGAGGTCGCCGCGCGCCACCAGCGCTGCAGCGTCGGATGCCTGGCGCAGCGGCAGCACGATCGAGCGGCGCAGCAGCCAACCGAACAGCGCCGACAAGCCCACCACCGCCAGCACGGCAACCGCGCTGATCCACTGCGCACGCGATGCATCGTCCACCATGGTGTCGGCCGCCTGCAGCGATGACTGCTCCGACGCATCGAGCAGCCTATCGATGGCCTGCAGGTACCCGGCGAGCGCCGCAGCATGCTCTTGCAGCTCCTTCTGGCTGATGATCCTGGCCTCCAGCGCGTTCTGCACCAGCGTGTCGCGCAGCGCCGCGTACTGCCTGCGCTGCGCTTGGACCTCTGCCCACATAGGCTGGGTGCGCTCGGCGGTCGACGCCGCTGCCAATGCGGTTTCGATGCGCTGGCGCAGGGCATCCTCGGCGGCCAGTTGTTTGCGCATCTCAGCCACCAGGGGAAACACGTCGGGCGACACCGTGGTGCGCAACGCGATCTGACCGATGGTGACCGACTGGGTCTTCCAGTCGCGCACCGAGCGCTCGATGGGCAATTGCTCGCCTGCAAGCAGCGTCGCCTGGCGGCGGGTGCCCTCGCCCGTCATCCAGGTTGTGGCGCCCAGCAGCGCCACCGCGCAGCCCAGCAGGCCAAAGCTGGCGGCCAGCTTCTGACCCACGCTCAGCTGGCGGCGGCGCGGTGTCGCAGCGGGGGCGGGGCTGTCAGGCGCAGCGCGCATCCCTGCCTGGGCTTGTTGCGCGGCCTGGTCCCCTCGGGGCATGGGCGATGGAGCGGTAGCTGGCAGATAGTTCATGGGAACCCTTCGATGGATCGTTCGTCAGTTCAACCGCGCGCTCGCGCTCCTCATCGCACCGGAGCGAGCGCGGCAGCGTCGCCAGGCAGACCGGCGCCCCGCCGGTCCCCATCTGCAATACCTTGTGGCGCCTCAATGCGCCACGCACTCGCCGTAGCCGCCACCGCCGGGCGTGGAGATCTCGAACACATCGCCCGGCTCCATCAGCGCGGCGCCGATGTGGCCCAGTTCCTCCACGTCGCCGTTGGCACGCAGCACCCGGTTGGCACCCGCGCGCCCCGGCTGGCCGCCGGCCATGCCGAAGGCCGGGTTCAGGCGACCGTTGGACAAGATGCTGGCCGTCATCGACTCGAGAAAACGCACGCGCCGCACACCACCGTCGCCCCCAGCCCAGCGCCCCGCGCCGCCGGACCCACGCTGAATCTCGTAGCTGTCGAGCACCACCGGAAAGCGGAACTCCAGCACCTCGGGGTCGGTCAGGCGCGAATTGGTCATGTGCGTCTGGACCACGCTGGTGCCGTCAAACCCGCGCACCGTGCGGCCTGAAGCATCGAACACCGCACCCGCGCCGCTGCCACCGGCAATGGTTTCGTAGTACTGGTACTGCGCATTGCCAAAAGTGAAGTTGTTCATGGTGGGCTGGCTGCCCGCCATCACGCCCAGGGCTCCGAACAATGCATTGGTAATGCAGGTGGACGTTTCCACATTGCCCGCCACCACCGAGGCCGGCGGGTTGGGGTTGAGCATGGAGCCCTGCGGGATGATGACCTGCAGCGGTTTCAGGCAGCCCGCATTGAGCGGAATGTCGTCGTCCACCAGCGTGCGGAACACATACAGCACCGCCGCCATGCACACCGCGCGCGGGGCGTTGAAGTTGTTGGTCTGCTGCGCACTGGTGCCCGCAAAGTCGATCACCGCACTGCGCTCAGCCACGTTGACCTTCACCGACACGCTGATGTGCGCGCCGTTGTCCAGCGGCAGCGTGAACTGCCCGTCCTTGAGCTGCGTGATCACGCGGCGCACGGACTCTTCAGCGTTGTCCTGCACATGGCGCATGTAGGCCTGTACGACATCAAGGCCAAACTGGTCCACCATCTTCGAGAGTTCCTGCACGCCCTTCTCGTTGGCGGCAACCTGCGCGCGCAGGTCGGCCAAATTCTGCTGCGGGTTGCGGCTCGGGTATGGCGTGGTGCCTCCGCCGGTGGCCAGCAGGGTGCGCACCTCTTCTTCCAGCAAGATGCCACGGTCCACCAGCTTCACGTTGTTGATCTGCACGCCCTCTTCATCGATGCGCGTGGAAAACGGTGGCATCGAACCCGGCGTGGTGCCGCCAATGTCGGCGTGGTGGCCACGGCTGCCGACGTAGAACGTGGGCTCTGCGCCTTCGGCCACGTACACGGGCGTGATCACCGTCACATCTGGCAGGTGGGTGCCGCCGTGGTAGGGGTCGTTGAGCATGTACACATCGCCCCGGTGCATCTTGCCGGCGTTCTCGCGGATCACGGTCTTGATGCTCTCGCCCATCGAGCCTAGGTGCACAGGCATGTGCGGCGCGTTGGCGATCAGGTTGCCCGCCGCATCGAACAGCGCGCAACTGAAGTCCAGCCGCTCCTTGATGTTGACGGAGTACGCGGTGTTCTGCAGCTGCAGTCCCATCTGCTCGGCGATGTTCATGAACAGGTTGTTGAACACCTCCAGCAACACCGGGTCGACCGTGGTGCCGGCCGCGTACTGCACCTTGCGTGCGGTGACGCGGTCCAGCACCAGGTGGTCCAGGTCGGTCAGGCGGGCGGACCAGCCGGGTTCCACCACGGTGGTGGTGTTCTTCTCGGCAATGATCGCCGGGCCCGGGATCACATCGCCGGGGCGCAAGTCCTCGCGCACCACCAGGGCCGCGTCGTGCCACTGGCTGCCGGAGTACATGCGCACCGTTTCGCGCAGCGGATGTTTGCGGTGTGGGTGCACCGCCAGGCGCGGCTCGGCCGGGGCGTCGCCAGCGATCACGGCCTCGACCGACACCGCCTCCACCACCAGGCCCTTGCCCGCCATCAGGAAGGCAAACCGCTGGCGGTAGGCCGCTTCGAACGCGGCCTGTATCGCAGGCATGTCGCCAAAGGGCACGACCAGCGCCGAATCCGTGCCTTCGTAGCGCACATGCACGTTGTGGCGCACCTGCACCGGGTTGGCGCTGACCTGCTGGCGCTCCAGCTCGGCCTGGGCGGCAGAGCCCAAGGCGTCCAGACGCTCTGCGATCAGGGGCAGCGACGCGGCAGCCAGCGGCATCTCAACCGCCTGCTCGCGGATCACGGTCTGGTCCGCCAGCCCCATGCCGTAGGCGCTGAGCACGCCGGCCAACGGATGCACGAAGACGCGCGTCATACCCAGCGCATCGGCCACCAGGCAGGCATGCTGACCGCCCGCACCACCAAAACACTGCAGGGTGTAGCGTGTCACGTCGTAGCCGCGCGCCACGCTGATCTTCTTGATGGCGTTGGCCATCTGCTGCACAGCGATCTGGATAAAACCTTCGGCCACTTCCTCGGGTTTGCGCTCGGTCTGCGTGGCAATCTCCTGGAAGCGCGCACGCACCGCATCCGCATCCAATGTTTCGTTCGCGGCCGGGCCAAACACGCTGGGGAAGTAGCGTGGCTGCACCTTGCCGACCATCACGTTCGCGTCGGTCACCGCCAGCGGGCCGCCGCGGCGATAACTCACCGGGCCGGGGTTTGCACCCGCGCTCTCAGGCCCCACCCGAAACCGTGCGCCGTCGTAGGCCAGCACCGATCCGCCACCCGCCGCCACCGTGTGGATGCTCATCATCGGTGCGCGCATGCGCACACCCGCCACATGGGTTTCAAACTCGCGCTCGAAGGCGCCTGCGTAGTGGCTCACGTCGGTGGAGGTGCCGCCCATGTCGAAGCCAATCACCTTTTCATGTCCTGCCAGACCCGCCGTGCGCGCCATGCCCACAATACCGCCGGCCGGGCCGGACAGGATCGCGTCCTTACCCTGGAAGGCGCCCGCATCGGTCAAGCCACCTGACGATTGCATGAAGAACAGCTTGACCCCGGGCATCTCGCTGGCAACCTGGTCCACATAGCGGCGCAGGATGGGCGAAAGATAGGCGTCCACCACCGTGGTGTCGCCACGGCTCACGAACTTCATCATGGGGCTGGTTTCGTGCGACGTGCTGATCTGCGTGAACCCCACCTCCCGGGCAATGCGCTGCGCAGCCTTTTCGTGCTGGGTGTAGCGATAGCCGTGCATGAAGACAATTGCTACGCTGCGCAGGCCGCGCCCGTAGGCGGCCAGCAGGTCGCCACGCAGAGTGGCTTCGTCCAGCAGCTGCAGCACGTCGCCCCGCGCGCCCATGCGCTCGCGCGCTTCGATCACGTCGGTGTACAGCAGCTCGGGCAGCTGGATGTGGCGGTCAAACAAGCGCGGACGGTTCTGGTACGCAATGCGCAGCGCATCGCGAAAGCCGCGCGTGGTCACCAGCAGCGTGGGCTCGCCCTTGCGCTCCAGCAGTGCGTTGGTGGCCACCGTGGTCCCCATCTTCACGCACTCCACCTGGGCAGGTGTCACCGGCTCGCCGGGCTGGAGGCCCAGCAGGTGGCGAATGCCCGCCACTGCAGCGTCCTTGTACTGCTCGGGGTTCTCGGACAGCAGCTTGTGGGTGGTCAGAGACCCATCGGGCCGCTTGGCCACGATGTCGGTGAAGGTGCCGCCCCGATCAATCCAGAACTGCCAGCGGTTGCCAGCCGGTGCGGTGGTCACTGTAGAAGGAACTTGCATGGTGATGAGACTCACTGGTTAACGTTGAAAGTAATACGGGATGAAAATCTTGTTGGCCTCGTTGCCGACGGACTGCACCCATTCCCTGGAGAAGCGCTCGCCCAGGCGCTTGAGCTCGGCGTCGAGCTCAGCAGGTGCGCGGTCCACCTTGATGCCTTTGCGCTGTAGTTCGGCCACCGACTCCTCGGCCACGGCTGCGCTCATGGCCCAGCCGCGGGTCTCAGCCTCTGTGGCCGCCTGGGTGACGGCCTGGCGCACGCTGGCGGGCAGCGCGTCAAACGCTTGCTGGTTCACAAACACGATGTTTTTGGGGAACCACGCGTTGATGCCGTAGTACTGGCGGATCTGGCTCCAGACCTGGTTTTCCACCCCGGTCAGGGCCGAAGTGATCATCGAATCGAGCTTGCCCGCCGACAGGGCCTTGTTGACCTCGACCATGGGAACGTCCACGGGCGCAGCGCCCAGCATCTCCGCGATGCGCACCGTGGCCGGGTTGTAGGTGCGCATGCGAGTGCCCTTGAAATCGGCCGACGAGCGCACAGGCGCAATGGAGAACAGCCCCTGCGGCGGCCAGGGAACGGCGTACAACGCCTTGAGCCCCTTCGCAGCAAAGTGCGTGTCGATCAGCGGCCGCTGCAAGTCCCACATGCGGCGCGCATCGGCATAGCTGCGCACCACAAAGGGCACGGCATCGGCCCCGGCAATCGGCATGTCGCGCACCAGGCTGGTCATGATGGTTTCACCCGCCTGGGCCTTGCCGCCCTGCACTGCCTCAGGGATGTCCGCCAGCTTGAACAGGGCGTTGTTGGCGTGCACTTCGATGCGCAGCGCGCCTGCCGAGGTGCGCTCCACATCCTGCGCAAACTGCACGATGTTGCGCGTGTGAAAGGACTCTGCGCGGTAGCCGGTGGCCAATTTCCACTGTGTCTGGGCGTGCAGCGACGGGGCCACGGCGAGCGCGGCCAACAAGACCATCTTCATGGCAAGCTCCTGTGATGGGAAAGAAGGGCCGGCACGAGCGGCCGGCAGACACAGCGAAAAGTGGCGCTACTTGGACTGCCCCATGACGAGGTCAGGCACGATCGTGACGATCTGCGGAAAGGCCGTGATCAGGCCAATGCACACCACCAGGCACAGGAAGAACGGAATCGCCGCCTTGGCGATCAGGTTGCTGTCCTTGCCCGTCATGTTCTGCAGCACGAAGAGGTTGAAGCCTACGGGCGGCGTGACCTCCGCGATCTCGACCAGCAGGATCACGAAGATGCCGAACCAGATCAGATCAAAGCCGGCCTTCTCGACCATGGGCATCACCACCGCAGCGGTCAGCACGATCATGCTGATGCCATCCAGTGCCGTGCCCAGCACCAGGTACACGCCCACCAGGCAAGCAATCAGCGCATACGGCGACAGGTGCATCGAATCCACCCACTCGGCCAGCTCGCGCGGGATGCCGGTGAAGGCCATGGTCTTGGTCAAGAACGCAGCGCCCGCCAGGATGAACATGATCATGCAGCTGGTGCGTGCCGAACCTGCCAGGCCCTCCTTGAAGTTCTGCCAGGTCAGCGCCCTGCACCATGCAGCCAGTGCCAGCGCACCCACCACACCGTACGCTGCACATTCCGTGGCCGTGGCCCAGCCGGCCACCAGCGACCAGCAGATGAACACGATCAGCAGCGCACAAGGAATCAGGTTGCGCGACAGGTACAGCTTTTCGCGGAAGGTGGTGGGCGGCTCGTCGGCCGGCATGCGGTCCTTGTTGCGCACCGACCACCAGGCGATGTAGCCCGAGAACAGCAGCATCAGCAGCAGGCCGGGCAAGAAGCCGGCCAAGAAGATGCGGATGATGGAGGCGTCAGCCGCCACCGCGTACACCACCATGGTGATGGACGGTGGGATCAGGATGCCGAGCGTACCGGCCGTGGCCAGCGAACCGATGGCGATGCTCTCGTCGTAGCCGCGTTTTTTGAGCGCAGGCAGCGAGACCTTGGCAATCGTGGCGCAGGTGGCTGCCGAAGAACCCGAGACCGAGCCAAAGATGCCGCAGCCCAGGATGGTGGTGTGGAACAGCCGCCCGGGCACGCGCCCCAGCCACGGCGCGAGGCCCGAGAACATGTCCTCGCTCAGCCGGGTTCGAAAAAGAATCTCGCCCATCCAGATGAAGAGCGGCAGGGCCGCAAGCTCCCAGCTGGCATTGCTCTCCCAGAATGCGGAGAAAAGGTTCAGCCCGGGCTGGCTGTTGGTGAAGAAGGCCTGCCCCACCCAGCCGCAAATGGCCAGCGTCATTGCGATCCACACGCCGCCGGACAGCATGAGGAGCATGAGGAGCAGCAATACGCCGCCCACAGTAAGAATGTCCATTTTTTGCTCCTTACAGATCCGAGGAAAAGTCGCCCTTGGCGTGGCGCTCTTCCACCAATCGCACAAAGGTCGGTACGCCGCCCTGCACCACGATCCACCACTCATCAATGACCGCAACGAGGAACAGGATGGAGCCCAGTGCAAAGCTCAGCTGCGGGATCCAGATGGGAATGGCCCACAGGCCCTGCGCCAGTTCGTTGAACTGCCAGCTTTCATAGGTGAAGGCACAGGCCCACCAGGCGAGGTAGCCAATGGCCAGGGCTGCGATGGTGAGACAGGTCAGCTCGTACTTGCGGCGCATGGCGGGCGAGAGTTTTTCGAGCACCAATGTCACACGCACGAAGTCGCCATGCTTGAACGCGTGGGCCATGGACAAGAACGCCGCGGCCGCGCAAAGCCAGGCCACCACGTCATTGATGGCGCCCGTGGGAAAGCCGAATTGGCGCCCCAGGGACTGCACCACCATCAGCACGCAGATCACGGCGATGCAGGCCGCGCCCACCGCGCCCGCGGCCAGGTAGGCGCCGTCCAGCGCGCGCCGCAGAAGATGCGGCGGCATCACGACGGTGGGCGGGGCTGCGCCCGCGACCGCAGAGGGTTGAGGCAAGGAAGACATGGCGTGCGCTCACTTCTTGCTGTTGTAGGCTTCGATCACGGCCTTGCCGTCGTCGCCCGCGGTCTTGATCCAGTCGGCCGTCATGCGCTCGCCCACGGCCTTGAGTTCCTTCTTGAGGTTCTCGGCGCTCACGTCCACCTGCATGCCTTTGGCAGCCAGCTCCTTGAGGTACTCCTGGTCTTTTTGTTCGCTCATGGCCCAGCCACGCTGCTCGGCAATAGCGGCCTGGGCCAGCACGGCGTCTTGCGTGGCCTTGTCCAGGCTGTCAAAGGCCTTCTGGTTGACCACCACTGCGTTGCGCGGCAGCCAGGCAGCCACGCCGTAGAAGTACTTCACGCTTTCATACAGCTTGCTGTCCACGCCGCTGGCGCTGGAGGTCAAGAAGTTGTCGACCGTGCCGGTGGCCAGGGCGGCCGAGAGCTCGGCGAGCTGGATCGTGACCGGCTGCGCGCCCACCTGGCTGGCGATCACCGAAGTGGCGGGGTTGTAGGCCCGCATCTTGGTGCCCTTGAGGTCCTTGAGCGCCGTGATGGGCTTGACGGAATACAGGCTCTGCGCCGGCCATGGCACGGTGTAGAGCAGCTTCATGCCCTGCGCGCCGAGCGTCTTGACCAGCAGCGGGCGCGAGGCCTGGTCGAGCCGCTTGGAGTCCGCATAGCTGGTAGCCAGGAAAGGTATGGAGTCCACGCCGTAGACCGCAGCCTCATTGGCCGCGCCCGACAAGATGAATTCACCAATCGCCACCTGGCCGGACTGCACGGTGCGCTTGATTTCATTGGCCTTGAACAGCGATGCGTTGGGGTGCACCGTGATCTTGAGCTTGCCGCCGCTGGCCTTGCCCACGTCCTGCACGAACTGCTGCAGGTTCTGTACTTGAAAGGTGTGGACCGCATAGCCCGAAGGCAGGTCCCATTTGGTTTCGGCGTGGGCCAGGCATGCGGCGGCCGCGGCGCACAGGCCGAACATCATTTTCTTCATGGGGAGACTCCTTGGTTTAAAAGCTGGCGAGGTGGTGATTGAAAAGGTCCGTGACCAACATGCACCCGGGTGCGTGGGTGATGCAAAAGGCCGGCTGCGCATTCAAGATGGCAGACTGGGGTGTGACGCCGCAAGCCCAGAAGACCGGGATCTCGCCGGGCATCAGTGCCACTGCATCGCCGTAGTCGGGCCGTCCCAGGTCGGCAATTCCGATCAGCGAGGGATCGCCGATGTGCACCGGCGCGCCATGCACATTGGGAAAGCGCGAAGTCACCTGCACGGCCCGTATCACGTCGGCCGCCGGCATGGGCCGCATGGTCACCACCATGGCGCCGCTGAACGGGCCGGCCGGCTCGGTCTGCAGGCTGGTGCGGAACATGGCGACGTTCTTGCCTTCATCGATGTGACGCAGGCTGATGCCCGCCTCGATCAATGCCGACTCGAACGAGAACGAGCATCCGAGGATGAAAGTCACGAGGTCTGGGCGCCACAGATCGCTGACGTCGGCCAGCTCCTGGGCCAGTTCTCCGTGGCGCCAGACGCGGTACTGCGGCACATCGCTGCGGATGTCGATGCCCTCGCCGAGCGATGGCAACGCCACCTGGCCAGGCTCGCTCACGGCGAGCACCGGGCAGGGCTTGGGATTGCGCTGGCAAAACCGCAGGAAGTCGCCAGCCAGCGCCTCCGGCAGGATCACCAGGTTGCCCTGCACCCGGCCATGGGCCAGGCCACTGGTGTGCGACGACCAGGCGCCTTGCCGGATCACGCTGCGAACGTGGCGCGGATCGTTGATGCCTTCAGCGCCAAAGACTGCGAGCGCTTTTTCTTGAACAGAATCCACCGTATTTCCTTGCGTTGGGAAATGCCATTTGTTTGGCGTTGGGCGGATTGTGTTGGGGCGCCACCTGTCGTGGCAAATTCAAAAAATATTGCTCAGCTCATCGATTTTTTCGATGCACTTCATTGGGGCAGAGGGAACCAGGTTGGTGCCAAGGGATTACCCGGATGCTCCAGTTAAGGGTTAACCCCGAGCCCCTGGGAGGCCAAAAAACCGTGCGGCTCAGCCCAGGCCGCCCGCCAACGCCTTCGCGTGCGGCGCAGCAATCGGATTCGTCACGTCGCCGTGGGCTTGCGGCGGCTGCCGCGTTTCGGCGTTGCTGGAATGACGTCGATGAAGTCGAGCGCCGAGCGCACGATGGCGTCCATCGCAGGCGAGGACGGGTCTTCGCGGTAGCTCACGTGGATGGGCAGCGGCTTGAGCACGGTGTCGCAGGCCAGCGCCCGCAGGTCCGGAAAAGCCAGCATGCGCTCGACCGCCAGGCGCGGCAGCGTGGCCACGCCAAAGCCCCCCTGCACCAGCTGCACCATGGCCGAAATCGACGACACGGTGTGCACGCGGCGCGGCTCCACCTGGGCATTGCGGAAGGTGTCGAGCAGGTACACATGCGGCTGCGATCCGCGCTGAAAAGTGAGGATGTCAGTGTCCACAAAATCGCTGAGCGCGTAGCGGCGCTTGCGGTGGATCTTGCTGTTGCCGACGAACACCATCTCCATCGGTGTCACGGCCTGGCTGCGGATGCCGTCGGCGGACGCGGGCAGCGCGGCAAACACGGCATCCAGCGTGCCGCGGCGGATCTGGTCGAGCAGCACGGGCGTGGATTCCACCGTGAGCTCCAGCTCCAGCAGCGGGTTGTCCTTGCGCAGCTGCTCCACCCACGGAATGAGCCAGGAGTGCAGCACCGATTCGATCGCCCCCAGGCGCATCGAGACTTCGAGCGGACCGCCAGACCCCATCTCAACCTTGAGCTGGCGCTGGAGCTCCAGCATGCGCTTGGCGTAGGTCAAAAAACGCGAGCCCGCCACGGTGAGCTTGAAGTGCTTGTCGCGCCGGTCGAGCAGCAACACGCCCAATTCTTCTTCCAGCGCTGCGATGCGGCTGGACATGGCCGACTGCGTGAGGAAGAGCTTCTCGGCCGCGCGGGTGACGCTCTTGAGGGACGCCACCCAGTAGAAGGCTTCGACGAAACGCAGGTTCATGGTGGTGGTCCTAAGGCATCAAGCACGTGCGGCTGGCTCGCTGGCTGGCTGGTTCGTTGGCAAATATCGCGCACCGGCGTGGTGCAACGCGGAGCGGGCCTGCCGGTCTGCGCGGTGCCGCTGTAGCCAAAACGGCGCCCATTCTGCGGTCATCGCACCCAATGGGGCAGTTGCTGACGTGCAAAAAAGGTACAGATCATCTCCACAGACGCACTCGGCAGCATGGGTCATCTCGCCTGCATGCCCCGTGTGAATGGAGAGCCCTTGGCGCGAAATGCTATTATTTTTATAGCTAAAGATGCTTATAAATCATGCGCTAGAGGCCATTTTTTATCAAAATTTACTCCACAAACAGCGGCAAGTCGGCCTTCTTGAGCGTGCGCAGCACAAAGCTGGAGCGGCTGTGGCGGATGCCTTTGATCTTGTAGAGCTTCTCGCGCAGCAACCGCTCGTAATCGCGCGTGTCCTTGACGACGACGCGCAACAGGTAGTCGTAGTCGCCGGACACCAGGTGCGCCTCGATCACCTCGGGAATGCTGGCCAGCGTTTCGCCAAATTTCTCCAGCGTGTTGTCGGAGTGGCTGTCGAGCGTGACCTGCACGAGCACCGTGTCGGCCAACCCCAGTGCCTGCGGATTGAGCCGCACGGTGTAGCCCTGGATGACACCGGCCTCTTCCATCTTCTTGATGCGCCCCCAGCAGGGCGATGGGCTCAGGCCGACGGCCTGGCCGATCTCTTGAAGGCTGGCACGCGCGTTGCCTTGCAGTACGGCGAGAATTTTTCGATCAAGACGGTCCATGGCGATGATTATTCCTTGAAACACGCCACTGCAGAATAATTTGCTGCAATGAAAGAATTTCTGAGCAAAAACAGAAATAAATGCCAGCCCGCGCCAGGCATACTTTCGGTCATCAAGGCGTTCTTACCGGAGCGCACAAACTGACAGGGCCCCGGACCGGTTACCGCCGGACCGGGGCGCTTGACAAGACCGCAGTGGGACGCACCCCTCCCCACCTTCAGCGCACTTCAAGCGCTTCAGAACCTGCAACCTTCACGGGCTCGGCCGGCCAGCCGAGGGGAAAATCCGACCCCTCGCACCGTCGTGCATCGACAGTGCACGCATCTCGACCGACCCATGCAGCTGTCGCCCCCGTACCCCCGCGCCCCGCAACGTTCGGCAGCGTTAATAAGCACGCTTACCAGCACAAACCCCGATGCCCTGCGCCATGTTGCAGCGCCATAATTTTCCGGGCCGGTGCACTGGCTGCGCGAAGCCTTCAGCAACAGGTACGCAGGCGCACTCGGCAAGACCATACCTACAGGAGACACCATGCAACTGACTTCTCTCGCCGCGGGCCTGGGCCTTGCGTTTGGCTTGATCGCCACGGCTGGCGCGCAGACCACCACGCTCAAGATCGGCTACGCCACGGCGCCCGATTCGCACTACGGCGTGGGCTCCAAGGTGTTCTGCGATGAAGTCGAAAAGGGCACGCAAGGGCGCTACAAGTGCCAGTACTTTCCCAACTCGGCGCTGGGCGGTGAGCGCGAGCAGATCGAAGCCATCCAGCTCGGCACGCAAGACCTGGTGAACACCTCCACCGGCCCCGTGGGCAACTTCGTGCCCGAAGTGAAGATCGTGGACATCCCCTTCCTGTTCCGCGACTACGACCATGCGCGCAAGGTGATGGACGGCCCGATCGGCCAGGACATCCTGACCAAGTTCCCGAGCAAAGGCATCATCGCGCTGGCCTGGACGGAAAACGGCTTTCGCCACATGACCAACAGCAAGCGCGACATCGTCAAGCCCGACGACGCCAAGGGCTTGAAGATGCGCACCATGGAAAACAAGGTGCACATGGATGGTTACCGTACCTTCGGCATCCTGCCCACGCCCATGGCCTTCCCTGAACTGTTCGGCGCCCTGCAGCAAGGCACTGTGGACGGCCAGGAAAACCCCATCCCCGTGATCCTGTCGGCCAAGTTCTCGCAGGTGCAAAAGCACCTGTCGCTCACGGGCCACGTGTACTCGCCCGCGCTGCTGCTGCTCTCGCCCAAGGTGTGGAACAAGCTCAACGATGCCGACAAGAAGATCTTTACGGACGCTGCCAAAGCCGCATCCGTGGCCCAGCGCAAGAAGGTGAATGACGACGAGAACAACGGCATTGCCGTGCTCGAGTCGCAAGGCATGAAGGTCACCAAGACCGTGGACGGAGCCGCCTTCCGCGAAGCGTTGAAGCCTGCCTACGCTGGCTACGCCAAGGAGTTCGGCGCGGACAACATCAAGAAGATCCAGGACGTGCGCTAAAAGCGCTCGCACCCAGACAGCGCCCGGCCGCATTGACGCGCCGGGCGCTTTTGCTTTGATCTGCACGCCACCCAAGACCGCCCTGTGAAAACCTTCGAACGCTACTTTCTTGCCGCCAACCGCTGGGCGCTGATCCTGCTGTTGGCGTCCATGTCCGTCATCATCTTCACCAACGTGGTGATGCGCTATGTGACCCACAACTCGCTCGAATGGGCCGAAGAGGTGTCGCGCCACATGATGATCTGGCTGACGTTTTTGGGTGCCGGCCCCGTGCTGCGCTACGGAGGCCACATTGCGGTAGAGAACCTGCAGGACGCCCTGCCCCGCGCGGGCGGCATCGCCATTCGCGCGGTGGTGGCGGCGCTGCTGTTCGCCTTCTTCGGGTTCATGGTCTGGTACGGCTGGCTCTACATGCAGCGCACCATGTTCCAGATGACGGCCGTCACGCAAGTGCCGTTTGCCTACATCTACAGCGCCATGCTGATCGGCGGCGTGCTGCTCATCGTGCACTTCCTGTTCGTCGTGCGCGGCTATGTGCTCGACCGCACTTTCGCGGCCGATGCGCACTTTGACGCGAATGCGAGTGCCTCCCTGTGACCGCATCCCTCATCCTCATCTTCTCGGCCTGCCTGTTCCTCGCCATCGGCGTGCCCGTGGCGTTTGCCCTGGGCCTGGCCACCGCGGCCACGCTGATCCTGGCCGAGAGCTACCCGCTCATGGTGCTGCTCAAGGAAACCTTCACCGGCATCGACAGCTTTCCGCTGATGGCGGTGCCGTTTTTCATCCTGGCGGCGGAGCTCATGAGCGGCGGGTCGCTCACCGAGGTACTGCTCAAGTTTGCCGGCCAGTTTGTCGGCCACAAGCGGGGCGGCCTGGGCTATACCAACGTGGTCTCGCTCACGTTCTTCTCGGGCATTTCGGGCTCAGCATTGGCCGACGCGGCCGGCCCCGGCTCGATGCTGATCCGCATGATGGACAAGGCGGGGTATGACCGTTCTTACGCTGCGGCGCTCACGGCCTCCACCGCCATCGTGGGGCCCATCATCCCGCCGTCCATCATCATGATCATCTACGCGCTGCAGGACGACGCGGTGTCGGTCGGCTCGCTGTTTGTGGCGGGCCTTCTGCCGGGCCTGCTGATTGCGGTGGCCATGTGCGTCGTCAACTACCTGGTGTCCAAGCGGCGCAACTACCGGGGCGACGGTGCCACCCCCACGGCGCGCGAGATGCTCACGACCACCTGGAAGGCGCTGCCCGCCATCTTGCTGCCGGTGGTGATCCTGGGCGGCATGCGCGCCGGTTGGTTCACGCCCACCGAGGCGTCGGTGGTCGCGGTGTTCTACGCACTGGTGTGTGGCAAGTTCGTATACCGCACCCTGCAGTGGAAGGCGCTGCCCGACATCCTCGCGCGCTCGGCGCTGCTGTCGGCTTCGGTGCTCATCATCATCGGCCTGTCGGCTGCGTTCGCGTGGATCCTCACCATCGAAGGCGTGCCGCAGCAGATGGCCGAGTGGCTCATCGGCATGAACCTCTCGCCCTGGATGTTCCTCATCATCGTGAACATCTTTTTGCTGCTGTTCGGCATCTTCATCGAGCCGCTGCCCGGCGTGATGGTGCTCGCCCCCATCCTTGCGCCGGTGGCCATGAAGCTCGGCGTGGACCCGGTCCACTTCGCGATGATCGTGATCTTCAACCTCACACTGGGCATGATCACGCCGCCCGTGGGGGGGCTGCTGTTCGTCACCTGCAATGTGTCGCGTGTGCCGATGACCCAGCTGGTGCGTGAGCTGGTGCCCTTCCTGTGGGCCCATGGCGTGGTGCTGATGCTGCTGACCTTTGTGCCCGCGCTGTCCACCTGGCTCCCCCGCGCGCTCGGCTTCATCAAGTAGCGGGGAAAAGCGGCGCAGCGGATATACTCGCACCCGTCAGGAGAGAGCCCTTCGCAGCAACTGCGTCCGGGCCGCCGAAGGCGCAGGCAACAGCCGAACGCTCAGGCAAAAGGACTGACAACCGCCCGCAGCGATGCGGGCGTTCCCTTGCTGGAGAGAGACGGCCCGCCGCACCGCGTGATGAGGCCATCCACCGAAGGAGCAAACCGCACGGCCAGCCAGGGCGCTGCGGTGAATCTCTCAGGTAAAGCGGACAGCAGGGCAAATGCCGGGGCCAGTACAGGCCGCGGTTTCCATTTGCCTTGCCTCAAGAAGTCCGCCATGTCCGCCACCGCTCCTGCCGCCCCCCTGCTCACCACCCCCCTGAACGCCCTGCACATCGAGCTGGGCGCCCGCATGGTGCCGTTTGCCGGCTATTCCATGCCTGTGCAGTACCCCGCCGGCTTGATGGCCGAACACCAGCACACGCGCAACGCGGCGGGCCTGTTCGACGTATCGCACATGGGCCAGTTGCGCCTGTTGGGGCCCGATGCTGCCGCAGCGTTTGAAACCCTGATGCCCGTGGACGTGATCGACCTGCCCGTGGGCAAGCAACGGTACGGCCTGCTGCTGACCGATGAGGGCACGGTCATCGATGACCTGATGTTCTTCAACAAGGGCCAGGGCGAAATCTTCGTGATCGTTAACGGTGCCTGCAAGGTGGGCGACATAGCCCACATACAGGCCCGCATCGGCCAGCGCTGCCAAGTGGTGCCCATGCCCGACCACGCGCTGCTGGCGCTGCAGGGCCCCCAGGCCGTCACCGCTCTCGCCCGTCTGGCGCCCGGCGTTGAAAAGCTGGTGTTCATGACTGGCGGCGATTTCTCCATTGCCGGTTGCGACTGTTTTGTGACCCGCAGCGGCTATACCGGCGAAGACGGTTTTGAGATTTCGGTACCCGGCGCCCAGGCCGACACCCTGGCCCGCGCGTTGCTGGCCCAGCCTGAAGTCAAACCCATCGGCCTGGGCGCGCGCAACTCGCTGCGCCTTGAAGCCGGCCTGTGCCTGTATGGCAACGACATCGACACCACCACCACACCGCCCGAGGCCACGCTCAACTGGGCCATCCAGAAGGTGCGCCGCACCGGTGGCGCACGTGCTGGCGGCTTCCCCGGCGCGGACAAGGTGCTGGCACAGATCGACGACCCCGCCACCTTGCAACGCAAGCGCGTGGGCCTGGTGGCACTGGAGCGCGTACCCGTGCGTGAACACACCGAACTGCAGAGCACCGACGGCCAGAAGATCGGCGAAGTCACCAGCGGCCTGCTCGGCCCCACGGTGAACGAACCCGTGGCCATGGGCTATGTCAGCCCCGCCTTCGCCGCCATCGGCACGCGCTTGAACGCCATCGTGCGCGGCAAGGCTGTGCCCATGGAAGTGCGCGCCATGCCCTTCACCCCGGCGCGCTACTACCGCGGTTGATCGCGTCACACCCGCCCAGCCCGCTACAGTCGCGGCTGGCACCGGCACTTTTCTTTGAAACCTCTTTTTTTGGAGCCCCCCATGACCGTCAAGTTTTCCAAGGACCACGAATGGGTCGACATTGCCGACCACCAAGCCGCCACCGTGGGCATCACGCTGCATGCGCAGGACGCGCTGGGCGATGTGGTGTTTGTGGACCTGCCTGCAGTCGGCACCACCTTCACCCAGGGTGACGTGGCTGGCGTGGTCGAGTCCGTGAAAGCGGCCGCCGACGTGTACATGCCCATCACCGGCGAAGTCGTCGAGGTCAACGAAGCGCTGCGCGCCGACCCCTCTCTGGCCAACAGCGACCCGATGGGCGCCGGCTGGTTCTTCAAGGTCCGCGTGACCGACCTCACGCAGTTCGACGCGCTGATGGACGAACCCGCCTACGCCGACTTCGCCAAGAACGCCTGATGCGTTGATGGTTTCCGCGGCCCGGCACCGTGTTGCCGGGCCAATGTCTTGCTGTACCAGTGCCGCCGCCGATGACCTCCTCTGCCCCCCTGCCCTCCCTCGCCGCGCTCGAAAACGCCACCGAGTTCCTGCCCCGCCACATTGGCATCGACGCTGCGGATGAAACGCACATGCTGTCGGTGATTGGAGAGGCATCGCGCAGCGCCCTCATTGAAAGCATCGTGCCGCGTTCGATTGCGCGCAGCACGCCGATGGACCTGCCCCCTTCGGTCACCGAAGCGGCCGCGCTGGCCGAGCTCAAGGCGATTGCGGCCAAGAACCAGGTGCTCAGGAGCTTCATCGGCCAGGGCTACTACGGCACCCACACACCGGGCGTCATCCTGCGCAACATCCTTGAGAACCCCGCCTGGTACACGGCCTACACGCCGTACCAGGCAGAGATTTCTCAAGGCCGCATGGAGGCGCTGATCAACTTCCAGACCATGGTCTGCGACCTGACCGGGATGCCGATCGCCAACGCATCGATGCTGGACGAAGCCACGGCCGCGGCCGAGGCCATGACGCTGGCCAAGCGGTCCGTCAAGTCCAAGAGCAACGTCTTTGTGGTGGCCGGCGATGCGCACCCGCAAACCATCGAAGTGATCCAGACCCGCGCCAAGCCGCTGGGCCTGGAAGTGCGCCTGGCCAATTCGGCCGAGGAGTGGAACGACCTGCTGGCCGGCGACTATTTCGCGGTGCTGGCCCAGTACCCCGCCACCAGCGGCCGCATCGAAGACCTGCGCACCGATGTGGAAAAGGCCCACGCCAAACAAGCGGCATTCATCGTAGCGGCCGACCTGCTGGCCCTGACGCTCATCACGCCACCGGGCGAATTTGGCGCCGACATCGTCGTGGGCACCACGCAGCGTTTTGGCATGCCCATGGGCGCGGGCGGCCCGCACGCCGCCTACATGGCCTGCCGCGACGAGTTCAAGCGCAGCCTGCCCGGCCGCCTGGTGGGTGTGAGCGTGGACGTGCATGGCAAGCCCGCCTACCGCCTGGCCCTGCAGACGCGCGAGCAGCACATCCGCCGCGAAAAGGCCACGTCCAACATCTGCACGGCGCAGGTGCTGCCCGCGGTGATCGCCAGCATGTACGCCGTGTACCACGGCCCCGAAGGCCTGCAGCGCATCGCCCAGCGCGTGGCCAGCTACACGGCCATCCTGGCCAAGGGCCTCACCCAACTGGGTGCGCCCGTGCGCCCACAAGCCACCTTCGACACGCTGGTACTGAAAACCGATGTCGCTACAAAATCGATAGCTACAAAGGCAATACAGGCAGGCGCTAACCTGCGAATTTACTTTGAAAACTACCTGTGTATTTCGCTGGACGAGACCACGACACGCGCCGACATCGAGCTGCTATGGAAGGTCTTCGCCAAGGACGGCCAGGCGCTGCCGACCTTCGACGCGTTCGAGAACGGTGTCGAGCCGCTGATCCCCGCCGCGCTGCGCCGCACCAGCAGCTACCTCACGCACCCGGTGTTCAACACGCACCACAGCGAGACCGGCATGCTGCGCTACATCCGCCAGCTGTCCGACAAGGATCTGGCCCTGGACCGCAGCATGATCCCGCTGGGCAGCTGCACCATGAAGCTCAACGCCACCAGCGAGATGATCCCCATCACCTGGCCCGAGTTCGCGCATATCCACCCCTATGCGCCTGCCGAGCAGCTGCAAGGCTACAAAGAGTTGGATGAGCAGCTGCGCGAGTGGCTGTGCCAGGCGACGGGCTATGCCGGCATCAGCCTGCAGCCCAACGCCGGCAGCCAGGGCGAATACGCAGGCCTGCTCGCCATCCAGGCCTACCACCAGGCGCAGGGCGAAGGCCACCGCAACATCTGCCTGATCCCCAGCAGCGCGCACGGCACCAACCCCGCCAGCGCGCAGATGGTGGGCATGCAGGTCGTGGTGACCGCCTGCGACGCCAGCGGCAACGTGGACCTGGCCGACCTCAAGGCCAAGTGCGAGCAGCACAGCGACAAGCTGGCCTGCGTGATGATCACCTACCCCAGCACCCACGGTGTGTTCGAGACCCAGGTGAAAGAGCTGTGCGCCCTGGTGCACCAGCACGGCGGCCGCGTGTACGTGGACGGTGCCAACATGAACGCCCTGGTGGGTGTGGCCGCGCCCGGCGAGTTTGGCGGCGACGTGAGCCACCTGAACCTGCACAAGACCTTCTGCATCCCCCATGGCGGTGGCGGCCCCGGCGTTGGGCCCGTGTGCGTGGTCGAAGACCTCGTGCCCTACCTGCCCGGCCTGCCGGGCCAGGGCGATGCACCGCTGGCTCCCGCCGACGGCAAGGTCGGCCCCGTGAGCGCTGCGCCTCTGGGCAACGCGGCCGTGCTGCCCATCAGCTGGATGTACATCCGCATGATGGGCGCCGTGGGCCTGCAGGCCGCGACCGAGACAGCCATCCTGTCGGCCAACTACATCAGCGCGCGCCTGAAGGACCACTACCCCACGCTGTACGCGTCGGCCAACGGCCACGTCGCGCACGAGTGCATCCTGGATCTGCGCAGCCTGAAGGAAACCAGTGGCGTGATGGCCGAGGACGTGGCCAAGCGCCTGATCGACTACGGCTTCCACGCGCCCACGCTGAGCTTCCCTGTGCCCAACACACTGATGGTGGAACCCACCGAGAGCGAGACGCTGTTCGAGATCGACCGCTTCATCGACGCGATGATCGCCATCCGCGAAGAGATCCGCCAGATCGAGGCCGGCGCGCTGCCGCAGGACAACAACCCGCTCAAGAACGCACCACACACTGCCGAGAACCTACTCACCGGCGAGTGGGCCCGCCCCTACAGCCGGGAGGCCGCTGCCTACCCCGTGGCCGCCCTGCGCCAGGCCAAGTACTGGTCGCCCGTGGGCCGGGTCGACAACGTCTGGGGTGACCGCAACCTGTCGTGCAGCTGCATTCCGGTGTCTGACTACGCGTGAGCGTTGAAGTCCAATAGCCAAACGCCTGCGGCCCTGCAGCGGCGGTTCACCCAAAGCCTTCGCGCAGCCTGCCTGCCGAAGGCTTTGTTCCATCTCGGAAGGGTTCCATGAGCCCTGATTGCGATCTCGCAGGAGATCGTGAACAGGCTCTAAGATCGCGGGCTGTCTGACACCCCATCCCAAGGAGTCCCCTTTGCGAAACCTCTTGTGCACCCTGCTCGCCAGCCTGGCCACCCTGGCTGTAGCCCCCGCCGTCCTGGCCCAGGCCCAGCCCGTCACCACGGCCAGCGGCCTGATCTATGAATCCCTCAAGGACGGCACGGGCGAATCGCCCAAGGCCACCGACACCGTGAAGGTGCATTACAAGGGCACTTTCCTGGACGGCAAGGAGTTCGACAGCTCCTACAAGCGCGGCGAGCCCACCGAGTTCCCTCTCAACGGCGTGATCCCCTGCTGGACCGAAGGCGTGCAGCGGATGAAGCCCGGCGGCAAGGCCAAGCTCACCTGCCCGGCAGCGATTGCCTATGGCTCGCGCGGTGCGGGCGGATTGATTCCGCCCAATACCACGCTCAATTTCGAGATCGAGTTGATCTCCGTGCGCAAATAGGCATGCTCCCCCCTGAGTCGCCTTCGGCGCCTTCCCCCAAGGGGGACGCAGCCCTCGCTGCGGGGCGGCCCTTGCTTGGCTGCCCTCGCTCGGGGCGCGCCAATTGCGTAGGTTGGTGACGGTGCGCAGCGGATTCACACGGGCTGTGATTTGGAGCCGCTCATGCTGCTGAAAGTTGGTGACCTCGCGCGCCGCACCGGCCTCACCGTGCGCACGCTGCACCATTACGACGAGATCGGGTTGCTCAAGCCCTCGGGCCGTTCTGAGGCTGGCTACCGGCTGTACAGCCAGGCCGACGTGCAGCGGCTGCACGGCATCCAGACCATGCGGCAGATGGGCCTCGCGCTCAGCGATATCGGTGACTTGCTGGTCGGTGACAGCATGGCGCCCGAGCGCATCATCGGCCAGCAGATCCGTTCGCTCGACCAGCAGATCAGCCAGGCGACCGAGCTGCGCGGGCGCCTGACCATGCTGCGCGACGGGCTCATGGCGGGGGCGGAGCCCGATATGGGCAACTGGCTCGAAGCGCTGGCGCTCATGACGACGTATGGCAAGTACTTCAGTTCAGCAGAGCTCAAGCAGATCTTCACCAAATGGAGCCTAATCGAAGCCGACTGGCTGGTCGTCAAGGATCTGGTGCAAAGCGCCATGGACCGCCAGTTGCCGCCCGACAGCCCCGAAGTGCAGGCCCTCGCCTACCGCTGGATGGCGCTCATGCTGCACTGGATGGGGGGCGACATGGACCTGCTGGAGCGATGGGGCCACATGTTCCGCACCGAGCCCACCACGCATGGGCGCAACCATGCGCCGCCCGGCGAGATGATTGAGTACGTCGAAGTCGCCATCAAGCTGCGCCTGGGCTTGCTCGAAAAGTACCTGACCCGCGACGACCTGCGCGCGCTAGGCCACGTGTCTCACACCCAATGGGCCGAGCTGGAAGACTCAGTGCAGCAACTGCTGGCGCGCGGTATCGCCCCCCAGCATGCTGAGGGTGCCGCCGCCGCACTGCGCTGGGATACCTTGTTCGGCCAGCTGACGCGCAACAACGCCGCGTTGCGCCAAAAGCTGCTCACCGCGTCGATGCAAGAGCCCTTGCTGCAAGCGGGATCGCCACTCAGCACCCCCGTGCGCGCGTACCTGTACGCCGCCATCGCCCACACACATCCCGCAGCAGGGGCGGCCTCTCAGCCCATTGGCAAAAAAGCAGCAAAAAACGCTTGACCCTCACGCAACGTGAGGCTTGACAGTCGGTCTCTTGATGGACCGACACATGACTGCTGACCCCTCCCTCCACCCTCCGGCCCCTGCCTCCCCTTCCCAGCGCCTGCACGCGCTGGACCACCTGCGCGCCACCATGATGTGGCTGGGCATCGTGCTGCACGCGTCGATCATTTACATGGCCGCGCCCTCGCCGCTGCCCTGGCACGACGACCAGTCCACTCCCGTGGCCGACTTGCTGGTGGCGGTGATCCATGCGTTTCGCATGCCGCTGTTTTTTGTCCTGGCGGGCTTCTTTGTGGCGCTGCTGGCGCAGCAGCGTGGCCTGGCCGGCATGGCGCGCCACCGGCTGCGCCGCCTGGGCTTGCCGTTTGTGGTGTTCTGGCCCGTGCTGTTCGTTGCCACCACGTTGCTGGGGCTGATGTTTTTGCACCGCATGGCCCACGGCACCTGGGGCGTGGACCGCAGCCTGCTGCCGCGCGGCCCCAACGTGCCACAAGGCCCGCCCACCATGCACCTGTGGTTTTTGTGGATGCTGCTGTGGCTGACCTTGCTGACCCCGCCGCTGTGGGCCGCCGCCAGTGCACTGCCCGCAGCGGTGCAGCGCGCCCTGCTGCGGGCCACGGCCTGGCTTTGCGGGTCCCCGCTGGGTTTCGTAGTGCTCACGCTGCCGCTGGCGTGGATCGGTGCCCACTACGACCACGGCATCGTCACCCCCAGCGGGTCCTTTCTGCCGCCCCTGGCGGAATGGATCCACAACGGCCTTTTCTACGCGTTCGGCCTGTGCCTTTATGCCCATCGGCGTGTGTTGATGGCGCGCTACGAGCGGCACTGGCCGGTGTTTGCCGGCCTGGGCTTCGCGTGTTTTGTGCTGACCGGGTTTCTGGCGGAAGTGCTCGCCCAACCCGAGGCATCGGCCTTTGCACTGGTGCTGGTGACGGGTGCCTTCACCGACATGCTGGCCTCGCCCGTCTCCGCCACGCGGCACCTGCAGTTCTGGATGGCCCTGGCCTACAACAGCGCGTCCTGGCTGTGGAGCTTTGCCTTGATTGGCCTGTTCCTGCGGCACGTGTCGCGGCCCCGGGCCTGGTTGACCTACCTGGCCGACAGCTCGTACTGGGTGTACCTGGTGCACCTGCCGCTCACGGTCGGTTTTGGCGCCCTGCTGTACGGCGTGCCGATCCCTGCCGTAGCCAAGATTTTCCTCAACGCGCTGGCGACCACGGCCCTGTGCCTGGGCAGCTACCACCTGTGCGTTCGTTTTACCGCGGTGAGCCAGCTGCTCAACGGCCACCGCCATCCCCGCAAAACCTCTGGAGATCCCGCCTATGCCCGCTGATACATCCACCCAAGCCGAGCTGCCGCCGCGCGCCCAACCCAGCGACGCGCGCGCCGCCTTGTTCAAAAACCCCAACTTCCGCTGGATGACCGGCGGCGCGTTTCTGTCGATGCTGGGCGACCAGTTCACGCTGATTGCACTGCCCTGGCTGGTGCTGCAGATGACCGGCGACACCCTGGTGCTGGGCACCGTGCTCGCGCTCATCAGCGTGCCGCGTGCGCTGTTCATCCTCATCGGTGGGGCGCTGGTCGACCGGCATTCGCCCAAGCAGGTGCTGATGATCAGCAAGTACGTCAACCTCGCGCTGCTGGGCGCACTGGCCGGCCTGGTGTTGGCGGGCAGCCTCACGCTGTGGATGGTGTACGCGCTGTCGCTGGGCATCGGCCTGGCCACCGCCTTCAGCATCCCGGCGGGCACGGCCATGATGCCGCACGTGGTGGCGCGGCACGAGCTGCAGGCCGCCAATGGCGTGAACCTGGGCCTGCGCCAGCTCACGATGTTCCTCGGGCCGCTGCTGGCGGGCCTGCTGATTGCGCTGTTTGGCGACGCGAGTGCCGCACAGGCGGGTAGCGAGGGCGGCCAAGGCGGAGCCAGGGCCAACGCCACCGGCATCGGCCTTGCGTTTGCGCTCGACGCACTGAGTTTTGCGGTGTCGGCCTGGACGCTGTCCAAAGTGCAGATGCACGGGCAAGTCCAGGTGCACGGCGGTGTGGCCACTCCCACAGCGCCACCGCCTGCGGTGCTGACCTCGGTGGCGCAAGGGCTGGTGCACTTCTGGCGGGACCGCGAGTTGCGCACCTGTTTTCTCTACTGGAGCGCCATTGCCCTGTTCATCATGGGCCCGATCCACATCGCGATCCCCGTGCTGGCCGGCAGCACACCGCAGTTGGGCGCGGCGGCCTTCGGCATCATCGTGGGCGCCCATGGCGCAGGCACGCTGCTGGGCATGGTCGTGTCGGGCATGGTGCCGCGGCTGCGCATTGGCAGTCTGGGCATGACCATCCTGGCGTTCGACGCCATCATCGGCGCGCTCTTCATGCCCATGGGCCTGATCACCGCCGTGTGGCAAGGCGCAGTGCTGATGCTGGCCATCGGCCTGCTGGGCGGCTTCATGCAGGTGAGCGTGTTCACCTGGATTCAGCAGCGTGTGCCGCCGGCCCTGATCGGCCGGGCGATGAGCCTGTTCATGTTCATCTTCATGGGCCTGGCACCGATCTCGGCAGCCGTCACCGGCTGGTTGATGAAAAGCGTGACGCTCACGCAGTTGTTTGCAGCCAGCGGCGGCACGCTGGTGGTGCTGGCGGCACTGGCCTTTGTGCTGACGCCCATGCGCAGCGTCACCGATTCGCCGGCCCCGGCACGCTGAAAACGACAAAGCCCGGCCGCACATCGCGGGCCGGGCTTTGGGTGTCAGTGACCGGCGGTCCGGTCGGTGCCTCAGACTTCCGTCACGAACTGCTCGCGCGGGCGGCGCACCTTCTTCAGGTTCACCAGCCAGTCGCCTTCGTCGGCGCGGTAGCCCAGCGGCAGGATCGACACGCTGCGCAGGCCGCGTGCACGCAGGCCCAGGATTTCGTCCAGCGCGTTTGGATCGAAACCTTCCATTGGTGTCGAATCCACTTCTTCAAACGCAGCGGCGATCAGCGCGGCGCTCATGCCGATGTAGGCCTGGCGGGCGGCGTGCTGGAAGTTCACTTCCGCATCGCGCTGGGGGTAGCTGCTGAGCAGCATCTGGCGGTAGTTTTCCCAGCCTTCGTTCTTGAAGCCGCGCTGGTCGTTGGTCAGGTCAAACATCATGTTGATGCGCTCGGCCGTGTAGTTGTCCCAGGCGGCAAACACCAAGAGGTGCGAGCCGTCGGTGATCTGCGCCTGGTTCCACGCAATCGGCTGGATCTTGGCGCGCACCGCGGGGTCGGTCACCACGATGATCTCGAACGGCTGCAGGCCGCTCGACGTGGGCGCCAGGCGCGCGGCTTCGAGGATGCGCTCTACCTTGTCTTGCGGAACCTTCTTTTCGGGGTTCAGCTTCTTGGCGGCATAGCGCCATTGCAGTTGGTCGAGCAGGGGCTGGGCGGCGGCAGTGGCGAGTGCGGTGGTCATCTGGGGTAGTCCTTTGGTTGAAATGGTGTCTCAGGGCACTTTGGCGTGGGCCAAGTTGCGGTGTATGAACTGTAGGCAAGCAAGCGGGCGTCGGTAAGCCGTCCCGGGGAAAAGCATTGTTCCGATTTGGCCAACAATCGGCGCTCAGCGCGCGGCACGGTGCGCCAACGAAGCCTTCGCGCAGGCTGCAAAGCCCCAGGCCAGCCGCGGTCGCACGGGGTGCACGGTGCCCGCCAAAACCTGCGGGCGTACACTCCGCCGCATGCGTTCTGGCACGCTCTCTGCAGGGCGCGTCGCCTTGTTCGGCCCTCTTTCACGCTGACCGCGCGGTCAATTTTCATGAGCGAACCCGACCTGTCTTTTCTGGACCCTGCCGGCCGCATGCCGGCCCGCGTGGCAGACCCGATGGGCCCGCCGGTGGTGCGGCCTGAGGCGCCGGCCCTGCGCGCAGGCTCGCCGGCGGAGGGGTTGGTGGCCGACCTGCGCGCCTACCAGGCCGAGCTGGAAAGCCAGAACAAGGTCTTGCGCTACAGCCAGACCGTGGCCGAAAGTGCCTACGAACGGTTTGAGACGCTGTTTGCCAGCGTGCCGCTGGCGTTGATGGTGGTCGATGAGCACGACCTGGTGGTGCAGGCCAACTCGATGGCCCACCGGTCCTTCCAGCCCACCGAGCGCGACCGCCCCCTCACGGCACTGATGCCCTTTGTGCGCGACGAAGACGCCCAACGGGTGCGCGAGGCCTTTGCGCTGGCCGAGGACCTGGGCCACAGCGAGGTCAAGGAGGTGGTGTTCACCATCAGCCTTGAGACCCGCATCACCGGTGATCTGCACATCGCCCACATCGAAGCCCCCCAGGCCAGTGGGCCGCCGCTGCCGCAGTTTCTGTGTGCGGTGATCGACCAGGGCCCGCTGCTGGCCGAGCGCCAGGCGCTGCAGCACAGCGCGCTCACGCTGCAGCAGCGCAACCAGCAGCTTTTTGCCAGCGAAAAGCGCCTGGAGGCCATCATCAATTCGGCACTGGACGCGATCCTGTGCGTGGACCAGCACCGGCGCATCACCGTGTTCAACCCCACGGCCGCGGCGCTGTTCCAGTGCAGCGCGGCCGACGCCCTGGGCAGCACGCTCGACCGCTTTCTGCCCGACGCCGCCCAGGCCCTGGCGTTTGCGCAGCTGACCACCCAAGCCATGCTGGGCGAGATGACGGCGCTGACGGCCAGCGGCAAGGAGCTGGCGGTGGAGGTCAGCGTGTCCTTTGAGCGCCACACCGAGGGCGAAACCACCACCGTCTTTGCGCGCGACCTGACCGGCCGCAAGAAGGCCGAGACCCACCGCAACGAACTCGAAGCGCAACTGCGCGAATCGCACAAGATGCAGGCTGTGGGCACCATGGCGGGCGGCATCGCGCATGACTTCAACAACATCCTCGGCGCCATTCTGGGCAATGTGGAACTGGCCAAGGCCGACTGCGCCGCCAATTCGCCCGTGCTGGAAAGCCTGATGGAGATCGACAAGGCAGGCCGCCGCGCACGCGACCTGGTGCGCCAGATCCTCACCTTCAGCCGCAACGAGCCGCCCCGCCGCTCTGCCGTGTCGCTGGCCGAGGTGGCGCACGACACTGAACGCCTGCTGCGTGTGACCCTGCCCCCGGCCATCGAGTTGCACATGCAGCTGCAAACCGGCTTGCCACCGGTGCTGGCCGATGCGACCCAGGTCGAGCAGGCGCTGCTCAACCTGTGCACCAACGCTGTCCACGCCATTGGCGCAGAGCGCGGAAGCATCCATGTGGAGGCCACCGCCGTGCAGCCCGACCTGCGCCTGAGCGAGCGCCTGGGCCTGGCCGCCGCCGACTACGTGGCCCTGTCGGTGCGCGACAGCGGACCGGGCATGGATGCCGCGACGCTGGAGCGCATCTTCGAGCCCTTCTTCACAACCAAGCCAGTGGGCCAGGGCACCGGCCTGGGCCTGGCGGTAGTACACGGGGTGATGCGCACGCACGAAGGCGGTGTGGATGTGCAGAGCACGCCGGGCCAGGGCAGCCGGTTCACGCTGTATTTTCCGGTGGCGCCGGCCAGCGCATTGGCGGCACCGCCCGCCGTGGCGCCTGCGCTGCAGGCCAGCCCGGCTGCGCCCTCGCCCGACGCGTCCGAGGCCACCCCTGACGACGGCACGCCACCGCCCCGCAAGCCGCATGTGATGTATGTGGACGACGATGAGGCCCTGGTCTTTTTGGTGCGGCGCCTGCTGCGCCGCCGGGGGTATGAGGTGAGCGGCTTTACCGACCCGCATGAGGCCACTGCCGCGCTGCGCGCTGCGCCCCACCGCTACGACCTGCTGGTGACCGACTACAACATGCCTGGCTTTTGCGGCGTGGACCTGGTGCGCGAGGCACGCCTCATCCGCAGCGACCTTCCCGTGGCCCTGGCCTCGGGCTACGTCACGGCCGAGATCGAGCAGGAAGCGCTCGCCGAAGGCGCCCGCGCGCTGATCCACAAACCCAACGACGTGGAAGAACTGTGCGCCACCGTGCAGCGGCTGGTGTCGGACGACGGGACACTCGCCCCATGAGCCGGGTGGGCTGCAGGATTCACACGCCGCTAGCAGCGCACTGCGCCACGGGTCGCTGAGATGGTGGTGGCCGTCCACGAAGATGCCGACCTGCTCGTGCTGCAAAAGCCGCCTGGCCTGTTGTGCGTGCCCGGCCGCGGCCCCGACAAGCAGGATTGCCTGAGCGCCCGCGCGCAAGCGCTCTGGCCCGGTGCGCTCATCGTGCACCGGCTCGACCAGGCCACGTCGGGCCTGGTGATCATGGCGCGCCACATTGAAGCGCAGCGGCGCCTGAGCCACGCGTTTGCCGAGCGCCAGGTGCACAAGCGCTACCAGGCCGTGGTGCAGGGCCGGATGCAGGCGGACGACGCGCAGGACGCGGACGGCTGGCAAACCATCGACCTCGCCATCGCCGCCGACTGGGAGCGCCGCCCGCTGCGCGTGATCGACCCGGTGCGGGGCAAACCCAGCCTCACGCGATGGCGAGCGCGGCGGTACGACCCGGCCCCGGACACCACCCACGTCGAGCTCGAACCCGTGACCGGCCGCACCCACCAGCTGCGTGTGCACCTGGCGGCCGTGGGCCACGCGATCCTGGGCGATGCGCTGTACGCCGATGCGGCCACGCAGGCCCGCGCGCCGCGGCTGCTGCTGCACGCGAGCCACCTGGCTTTCACGCATCCAGCGACCGGGGCCGAGCTGGCGTTGGAATGGGTGGCGGAATTTGAACAAAATAGGCCTCTAGCGCTTGATTTATAAGCGCTTATAGCTATTTATTTAATAGCAAATTACTTCGACGCCGTGGCTGGCGCGGCTTTGTCGCCTGCAGGCCGCGACATCGCCCACTGCACCGCCAGGATGCTGCCCAGCACCACCAGCATGCCCACCAGCGAGATGCCTCGCATCGACTGACCCAGCAGCACCCAGCCGAGCAGCACGGCGGTGACCGGGCTCAGCAGTGCCAGCGACGACACCGCCACCGAAGGCAGCCGCGCAATGCCGCGGAACCACAGCGCATACGCCAACAGTGCGCCCGCCACGCTCAGGTAGACGTACCCCGCCACGTTGGCCGCGGTGAGCGCGGGCAGCGGTGGGTCGACCAGCCACGCCACAGGTGCCAGCATCACGCCGCCCGCCAACAGCTGCCAGCCGGTGAAGGCCAGCACCGGCAGATCGGACCGCCAGCGGCGCGACCAGAACATGCCCGCCGCCATGCACAGCGTGCCCACCAGCGCGGCGGCCACGCCCACCATGTCCCAGCGCGCACCGGGCGAGAGCAGCAGCGCTGCCATGCCCACCACACCCAAGGCCCCCGCTCCCAGCGCCACCGCGGGCGGGCGGCGGTGGTCCAGCGCCCAGGTCAAGCCCATCACCACCAGCGGCCCGATGGCGCCCACCACCGCTGCCACGCCCCCCGGCAGCCGGTAGGCCGCCACAAACAGCAGCGCCTGAAAGACGCCGATGTTCAGCGCCGCCAGCACCAACAGGCGCCACCAGCCGGTCCAGTCGCCCCAGGCCGGCCACTGGCGGCACCACAGCACCAGCAGCAGGCCGGCGGGCAGCGTGCGCAGCAGCGCGGCGGTAAAGGGCCGGTCGGGTGGCAGCAGCTCGGTGGTCACGATGTAGGTCGATCCCCAGATGACGGGGCCGATGCCGGTGACCAAGGCGTCGATCCAGGGTGTGGTGCGGGTGGTGGACATGATTTTTATCTTCAATTCAAGATAAACAACCTTACCATACAATCTTGACTTCAAGATAAAACACCGCGCAAAAGACCCTCATGGCCACCCCACGCCCACCCGATGCTGTCGACGCCATCCTCGACCAGTGGCACCGCGAGCGCCCCGACCTGGACGTCAGCCCCATGGGGCCGATTGGCCGCGTCAAGCGCTGCGCGGCGCTGCTGCAGCGCCGGCTGGACGAAACCTTTGCCGAGTTCGGCCTGAGCTTCTGGGAGTTCGACGTGCTGGCCACGCTGCGCCGCTCCGGCGCGCCCTATTGCCTGGCGCCGACCACGCTGTTTTCGACGCTGATGGTCACCTCGGGCACCATGACGCACCGCATGGGCAAGCTCGAATCGAGCGGCTGGATCGAGCGTTTGCCCAACCCGCAGGATGCGCGCAGCTCGCTGGTGCAGCTCACGCCCGTGGGCCTGGCGCTCATCGACCGTGCGGTGGAGGCGCATGTGGCCAACGAGCACCGCATCCTTGCGCCCCTCAGGGCAGCCGACCTGGCGGCGCTGGATGCCAAGCTGTCGCTGCTGCTGGCGGCACTCGAGTCGCCCACGGGCCAGTAAACCTGCCGTGGCCTCGCCGGCGCGCGTGTGGGGAACGTACCGCGCAGTAACATGGCGGGATGCCTCAAACCCATCTCTACATCCTCACCGGCGCCTCGCGCGGCATGGGCCTGGCCATGGCCCAGCAACTCCTGAAGAGCGGCAACACGCTGATCTGCATTGCACGCAGCGCCAATGTGGACCTGACCACCGAAGCCCGGGCCTCGGGCGTCACCATCGAACAATGGCAGCAGGACCTGTCTGAAGGCGAACACGCGGCGCACAAGCTGCAAAGCTGGCTCGAGGCCCGCGGCCCGCAGGTTTTTGCCAGCGCCACGCTCATCAACAACGCCGGTGTGATCCCGCGCATCGCACCGCTGTCGCACAGCGATGCCGCTGACCTGGCCAATGCACTGCGCGTGGGGCTGGAAGCGCCGATGCAGCTCACCGCGGCCTTCCTGGGCGCGACCGATGCGTGGACGGTGCCGCGCAAGGTGCTCAACATCTCCTCGGGCCTGGGCCGCCGCGCGATGGCGTCGCAGGCTGCCTACTGCGCCGCCAAGGCCGGCATGGACCACTTCACGCGCTGCGTGGCGCTGGACGAAGCCATCAAGCCCCATGGCGCCAAGGTGTGCTCGTTGGCGCCGGGCGTGATCGACACCGACATGCAGGAACAGCTGCGCGGCGCCGCGCCCGAGGCCTTCCCAGACCAGCAGAACTTTGCCAACCTCAAGTCGGGCGGGCAGCTCACATCGCCGGCCGACGCTGCGGCCCGTGTGCTGGCCTGGCTGGACCGCGCAGACTTCGGCACCAACCCCGTGGCCGACGTCAGAGACGCATAAATCGGAATGCTCCTGTTTTGATAGCTACTAGCGCTTGATAGACAAGCGCTAGCGGCCAATTTGACCTGAAATTCAACTGAAAGGACCTCCCCATGACCCGTGAAGTCGTCGTCGTCAGCGCCGTGCGCACCGCCATTGGCACCTTTGGCGGCAGCCTCAAGGATGTGCCGCCCACCGAACTCGGCGCGCTCGTGGTGCGCGAATCGCTGGCGCGCGCCAACGTGGAAGGCAAGGACGTGGGCCACGTGGTGTTTGGCCATGTGGTCAACACCGAGCCCAAGGACATGTACCTCTCGCGCGTGGCAGCCATCAATGGTGGCTGCGGTGAAGGCACGCCCGCCTACAACGTCAACCGCCTGTGCGGCTCGGGCCTGCAGGCCATCGTCAACGCCAGCCAGTCCATCCTGCTGGGCGACACCGACGTGGCCATCGGCGCCGGGGCCGAGGTGATGAGCCGCGCGCCCTTTGCCAGCCTGAACATGCGCTGGGGCGCCCGCATGGGCGACACCAAGATGGTGGACATGATGATCGGCGCACTGCACGACCCCTTCCACAACATCCACATGGGTGTGACGGCCGAGAACATCGCCGCCAAGTGGGGCATCAGCCGCGAAGACCAGGACCAGCTGGCGGTCGAAAGCCACAACCGCGCCGAACGCGCCACCCAAAACGGCGTGTTCAAGGACCAGATCGTCCCCGTCACCTTGAAGAGCAAGAAGGGCGATGTGCTGTACGCCACCGACGAGCACTTCCGCCCCAACGCGACGCTGGCCGACATGGCCAAGCTCAAGCCCGTGTTCATCAAGGAAAACGGCACCGTGACGGCCGGCAATGCGTCGGGCATCAACGACGCGGCTGCGGCCGTGGTGCTGATGGAAGCCGGCGCCGCCAAGGCACGCGGCGCCAAGCCCCTGGCGCGCCTGGTGGCCTATGCCCACGCGGGCGTGGACCCCAAGTACATGGGCATCGGCCCCGTGCCGGCCACACAGCTGGCGCTGAAAAAAGCCGGCCTCACGGTGAACGACCTCGATGTGATCGAAGCCAATGAAGCCTTTGCCGCCCAGGCCTGCGCGGTGACCAAGGACCTGGGCCTGGACCCGGCCAGGGTCAACCCCAACGGCTCGGGCATTTCGCTGGGCCACCCCATTGGCGCCACGGGTGCACTCATCACCGTGAAGGCCATCCATGAGCTGCAGCGCATCCAGGGCCGCTATGCGCTGGTGACGATGTGCATTGGTGGCGGCCAGGGCATCGCGGCAATTTTTGAGCGGATTTAAACCAAGCACAAACCACGCGCCTCGCACTACGCCATCGCCAGTGGCGATGCTGCCAACCGCGATTGGCAAGGCAGGCACTGCGGAGGATCAGCGATCATCCGCAAGCGCCGGCGCCCAGACCGGCGGGCAAAGCCGCCCACCCCTTGATCGATAGACGGAGACACCCCCCACCATGATTCGCAACCTGCTTTCCTTTACCGCGCTCGCCTTGGCCGTGGGCGCCACAGCCCACGCGCAGGCACCTGCGCCCGCAGCCGCCTACCCCACCAAGCCCATCCGCCTGATCGTGCCCTTCCCGCCCGGCGGCGGCACCGACATCCTGTCGCGTTTGGTGGCCACCAAGCTCACCGAAAGCGCCAAGTGGACCGTGGTCGCCGACAACAAGGCCGGCGCCGGCGGCACCATCGGCATTGGCGAGGCAGTAAAAGCCGCGTCCACGGGCTATGACTTGGTGATGGGCCAGAAGGACAACCTGGTGATCGGCCCGTGGCTGTACAAAAACCTGCCCTGGGATCCGACCAAGGACCTGACACCGGTGGCCCACGTGGCCTATACGCCCGTGGTCATCGCCACCAGCGTCAACTCCAAGTACAAGACCCTGGCCGACGTCGTGGCCGCCGCCAAGGCTGCGCCCGCCACCATCACCTATGGCTCGCCTGGCAACGGCACGTCCATCCACCTGGCCGGACACCTGTTCGAGCAGGCCGCGGGCGTCAAGCTCAGCCACATCCCGTACAAGGGCTCCAACCCGGCGTTGATGGATGCGCTGTCGGGCAACGTGGACCTGTTGGTGTCCTCCCTGCCCTCGGCCATGGGCCAGATCAAGGCCGGCAAGCTGCGTCCGCTGGCGGTGACGTCCGCCAAGCGCAGTTCGTCGCTGCCCGACGTTCCCACGGTCGCCGAGTCGGGTTTCAAGGGCTTTGACGTGAGCACCTGGTACGGCGTGTTTGCCCCGGCCGGCACGCCCGCCAGCGTGGTGAGCGCGGTCAACGCCGAGATCAACAAACTGCTGGCCAGCGCCGACATGAAGGCCGCCATCCACGCCCAGGGCGCCGAGCCCGAAGCCATGTCGCCCGCGCAATTGGGCACGCTGGTCAAGACCGAATACGTGCAGTGGAAGGGCATCGTCGAGGCTTCTGGCGCAAAGATTGAATGACCCCCTGAGGCGCTTCGCGCCTTCCCCCAAGGGGGACGCACCCGGTGGCTTGGCAAAGCCAATTCCATGGGTGCACTGGCGCACGGCGTGCCAGTTTCCATGGCTGTAGCGAGGGTTGGAGCCATCGAAAATGGCAACAAAAAACGGCTCCTTTTGGAGCCGTTTTTTTATGGAGCGATGGGACGCAGTTGCAACTCAGGTGCGGACCACCAGAACCGGGATGTGGACGGCGGCCAGCACACGCTGGGTGACGCTGCCCAGCACCAGCTTTTCTAGCCCACGGCGGCCGTGCGAGCCCATCACGATCAGGTCGGCGCCCGTGGTCTCCAGGGCGCGCAGGATGCCTTCGTGCACCGCGTGGCCTTCGCCGACCATGGTGGTCACGGGCACACCGGCCTCGGTCATGGCTTTTCTGGTGACCTCCAGGGCGCTGTTGGCCTCGGCGGTGGCCGCGTTGATGTACTGCGCCTGTCCGTACGCAAAATCAGCGCCTACACCGGTAAAGGGATACGGGTCGACCACATACACCGCGGTCACGGTGCTGCCAAAGGTCTTGGCCAGCGCAGCCGCCTTGGACACGGCCTGCATCGAGGTGTCGGAGCCGTCGACTGGAACCAGAATGTGTTTGAACATGGTGCTTCTCCTTGAGTGGATGGATGGGCAGCGCGGGTGGCGCGGCCTTGAACGCCAGTGTGAACGTCCACCATACGCCGCATCTTGATTCGCATCAAATCCAGGGCAGTCAACCACACGGGCTCTGCGTCTTCGTTCAGCCGCCGCCTGCCGGCGCAACACCCACAACATCGGCACCCTGGAAATTGCCGCGCCGGCAAGTCACCACCAGCGTGTCGCGGTATCCACCGGCCGCCACCGGCTGGATGGGTGTGGACTCATGGATCATGCGCGCGTCGTCCAGCAGAAGCAACGACCAGGGCTCGGTCAGCGTGAAGCGCAGGCCGCTCGGGCCCGCGGCCTCGAACACGCGCGTCTCGCCGCCTTTAATGCCTTCGCGCCCCACCAAAAAGACGGCCACCAGGTCCACACCATCGCGGTGCGCACCCTCCGGCGTGGGCCGGCCGATGCCGTCGGTGGTGTCGATGCGGAACTGGTGCGCCTCCACAAACCACGGCGCGGGGGCGGCAGGATTGGCAAAGACGGCATCCGACACGTTGGCCAGCGCCGCCAGCAACCGCTGCCATGCGGGCTGGGCCACTGTGGACGGCTCCATGGGCGCAAACCAGCGCTCCATGCCGCCGTGCAGGGCGTTGTATTCCACCGGTTGCCAGTGCGCGCGGTGGGATGCCTGCTGCACCTGCCCGCTCTGCACCACAAAACACGCATGGCGCCGGCGCCGGTAGCGCCCGCCGTCCTTGAGAAACTCATCGGGCGGCAGGCCCGCCCAGTCGCCATTGAGCGCCATCAGCGCCGCCAGATCGCAACCGATCCAGCGCGCCACATCAGGCGGCGACAGCACCGCGTAACCGGCCTCGCGCAAGTGGCTGGCGACGTCTGTGGGCGGGGTGAATGGGGGAGAAAAGGTGACTTGGGCCATAGACGCGCGAGCTTAACCGCTGCAATGGCATCAAAAGGCACGCCGACACCAAGAGACCCAGGCGTGGGCGCGTGGAGCCGGCGTTGGAGGGAAGCCGACGCGGCCTGTGCCACCGCGGAGCGCATCGCAGCGCTCTGCATCACCCGCGCCGGCTGGCGTCAGTTGGCGGCCTCAGTCGCGGTGCCCGTGGCCCTTGCCGTGCTTGTCCTGCTTACCGTGCTTTTCGTGTTTGTCATGCTTGTCGCGCTTCTCGTGCTTGTCGTGTTTGCCTCCATGGCGATGGTCATCGTCCCAGCGGCGCTCGTCGCGCACTTGCGAGCCGCGATGGTGCGGTGGTCCACGGCGCGGTGGTGGCTCCTGCACAAAGTACACCGGCTGGTTGCAGGCGCTGTAGCGCGCGCAGTGTTTGCCCCAGTTCTTGGCGTGGCCGGGGGGCACGTACAGGTAAATCGGCGAGCGCGGCACCACCACCGCTGGTCGGTGAATGATCACGGGCTCGGCGTAAAGCACCGGGGGCGGCGGCGCGTTGCCGATGTTGATGCGGCCATACACGCCGGGTGCCAGCTCGCCCCCCACGGTGGCATTGATGTAGGTCTGCGCCTGGGCGCCGCCTGCAGCGGCCAGCAAGAGCGCTGCGGCTGCGCCGGATAAAAGCAGTCGAAGTGTGGACATCGTGGTGGTGGGGGTCGTGGTGTGGGTCATGGGATCTCCTGGAACGTGCTGTACGGCGGTGCGCAGAAAGCACGGGTGTTGGCAGGGCCGCACAACATCCGTCGCGCATCAAGTCATCCGTCTGCGGCAGAACGCAATGGGCATTAGGCGCCTCGACGGACTGACACACGCTGCGGCTGCACAGCTTGTCGATCCAGTATAGGCCGCTCACTTGCGGCCAGATCAGTTTGCCCAGGGCTTGGTACGTGCGCGCCACTGCCTACCGTGGGCACATGCTCGCAGCAAAACAAGCCCGCCGCCACCGCGCAAAAACCCCACCCTCGCGGCAGCACCCTTGGAGTAGCATGTGCCCACCCCCGCTTCGCCCAGGAGACCGCGATGCCCCACGAACGCCGCCACTTCGTCCGCGTCGGATTTGACGCACCGGCCCTGCTGACCACCTCCACGGATGCGTTCAGCGTGCATGTGCTGGATCTCTCGCTCAAAGGCGCGCTGCTGCTGGCGCCGGCCCAGGCCAGCCTTGAATCCGGGATGATCTGCCAGCTCACCATTCCCCTGGCGGAAACCGGCAACCACATCGCCATGTCCACCGAGGTCGCGCACCTCGAGGGCCTGCACGCCGGGCTGCTGTGCCGCGGCATTGACCTCGATAGCGTCACGCACCTGCGCCGGCTCATCGAACTGCAACTGGGCGACCCCGCGCTGCTGGAGCGGGACCTGGGCGAGCTGACGATGGCGGCGCCGTCGCACTGAGCAGGCGCCGCTGCGGGGGGGTGATACCCCTACGCCGCGGTCATCGCCCTGGCTACTTGGGCGCGGTACCAGCCGGCTGTTGCGCCGCTTCCTGCTCCTGCAGCGCGCGCCACATCACCTTGCCGCTGCCGCTTTTGGGCAGATTTTCCATACTTCCATGGACAGCTCCGGACGCATTTTCCCTCTATAGAAGGATTTGAGTTGCCACCGATGTTCGGTAAAGTACGGAACAGTTTTTCGTATTTTTTTCGTACTTTTGATGACCTCAAAGATCGACACCGTGAGCTCTCGTGAGCGCCTTAAACTTCGTCGCGAACCCTATTGGCACCGCATCAGCAAGGGCAACTATCTAGGAGTCCGTAAGATGACTTCGGACGGGTACACCTGGATGGCTCGCAGCCTCGATGAAGGTACGCGCAAACAGGTTTACAAAGCCCTTGGCGACCTTTCCACTCTGCCAGACCATCAGCGCTTTGACGCTGCATCCAGGGCCGCCAGGGAGTGGTTCGAGCACCTGGGAAAAGGGGGCAGCGTTAAGACCATGACTGTGGCTGAAACGTGCAAAAAGTACGTGCAGCACCTGCGGGACACAAGGGGAATAAAGGCATCGGACGATGCGCAGGCGCGGTTTCGACGCCACGTCCTGAACGATGTGAAGTTCGCTGCGATTGAACTTACTAAGCTGACGCCCGTCCATGTTGAGACTTGGCGCGGAGCGCTGCGCGCCAAGCCCACGCCCACGGGCCCAAACAAGGGCTGCCAGCGCTCGGACAGCGCTATGAACCGCGACCTTAACGCATTCCGTGCCGCGCTGAATCTGGCATTCAAGGACGGTGTTGTAACGTCCAACTTCGCATGGCGCGCAAAGCTAGCACCTGCCAAGAATGCGGATAAACGTCGCGATGTGTACCTGGACCTACGTCAGCGGCGCAAGCTTATCGAGGCCGCGACGCCCGCCTTAGCAGCTTTCCTGCGCTGTCTGGCCCTGGTTCCACTTCGACCTGGTGCAATGGCAGCACTCACGACCGGTAACTTCGACAAGCGCTTGGGCGTGCTCACAGTAGGCAAAGACAAGGCGGGAAGCGACCGGAAACTACACCTTCCCGACATCACAGCAAAGTTATTTGCAGCTCACTGCAAGGACAAGCTACCTGACGCCTACATCTTTACCAATTCGGCCGGGAGGCCCTGGGGACGCGACACTTGGGGGTACCAGTTTCGGCAGGCGGCGCAACGCGCCGGCATGCCCGAGAAATCAACGACCTATAGTGTCAGGCACTCCGTCATAACGGATCTGATACATGCTGGGGTGGACAGCCTTACCGTGGCGCAGCTTGCGGGCACTAGCGTGGCCATGATTGAAAAGCACTATGGGCACCTGACGCGTAACCATGCCCGTAGTGCACTCGCAGCACTGGCGCTCTAACCAATACGTGCGCTCCGCAGGTCATTAAAGACAGACTATTTTGCGGCAGTGAGCGCACGGGCTCGTGTCCAAATTCCGATCTCCGGCGAGACCTGCCAGCGATGTGGTTAACGCACTACTTCTCTGTCCCCGTCTTCAGCTGCCGCAGTGACTTAGCCGCCCGCTCTGCCGCGGTTGCAGACCCGCACTCAGTCTTCGAACGCGTGCTATCGGCCAGAAGCCGACCTTGCTCGGCCAGTGACCGCCCTGCTGCGGTTATAGCCAGCTGTCGCATCGATCTGAATTGAGGGTGCGAATCGTCAGGCAGCAGCAGTTGCATGGCCCTACCTTATTACGTACGGCGGCAGGCCCAGTACAGGGTACAGCGTCAATTTTGGTGCGGTAGCTCCTAGCACCGTGGCAACCGGGCTACCCCCCTCCAGGCAGCAGTCGCGCGGCAAAAAACACTACCAGCGTGATGCCGAACACCACTGCGGCACCAGCGACGTAGTTCACGCCTTCGTTCAAAGTCGATTCGCGGGGATCTTTCCTATAGACAAAGACATCCAACAATTGCCCAGCCGGATAATTTTTTCGCACTTCCAGTGCATCGCCGCGCCCCATGCCACTGTAGCCAACCGACGCGGAGCCGTTCAGGCTAGCACCAGCGTACACATAACGATATTCGACAGAAACTGTCCAGCGTGTTGATTGCTGCATGTTTCTGGAACTTCGCATGGTGACGCCGGTAACCCTACCCTCCACACGCTCCCAATTTCTGGACGATAGGCTCCTCCCAAACGGCTTGCAAAAAAAGCAGATCAGGCATATCCCCAACGCAATGCCCAACAAGGCGAAGAAACCTTCCATTGCATCCCCACTGAAAAAAGCCGCCATCGTAGCCACTCATTACGGACTCCCGTGGTCCTCGCATCTACTGATGTTCGTGAGCACGATGTGACCAGCGTCTGTACGCTTCGGGGCGCGAACCAGTTGGTTCAATCAATAGACGCCTACCGATGGAAGGCTAGCCGTCCACTTTTGACTGAGGCTCTGTGGAGACGCTCGACAAACCGCGGCAGCCGTCACCCAGCACCCGGGAGAGACATCTCGCTGTGTTCACAACCCTGAGAGGCTGCAGTAACGCTTGTCGGTATTCCGTGAGCTAGGTCGAGCCCAACTGCATCAACACGCTTTGGAGAGCGTTTCTGAATCTCGGGTCCAACATAGCCCCCACGTTGTAGCGTGACCATGGCGAAGTCGCTGTGGCGTCGACGCTGAAAATCCTGCCCGGTGCCAGTCGGACGTTATGTGGCAGCAACGCATCTGCAAGGGCCATTGAATCATCTACCCCGGGCATGGACGCCCACAGGTAGAGAGACTGGGCGTTCTTCGCGAAGATGTTCGCTCCCATAGACTCGAAAAGCGCTCGCGCACCATCCGTTGCCTCGCCCAGCCGACTACGCAGGCGGGTCAGATGTCGTTGATAGTGGCCTTCGCTCAACATGACATCGACAGTCCGTTCGCAATACTCAGAACTACTTACGTGGATCAGTGCTTTCAGGTCGGCAAGGTCACTGGCCAGATCTGCACCACAAGCGATAAATCCCACACGCAGCGCGGCCGAGAACGACTTGGAGAAGCTGCCGATGTAGATCGTGCGCTCAAGTTGATCCAGAGAAGCCAACCGTGGCGACGATGTGGGTTTGAAGTCCGCAAGCGGATCATTCTCAACGATCAGTAGATCGTATTTCTGTGCCAGCTGCAGCACACGAAAAGCCTTTGCAGCGGACAGGTCCGAACCTGTCGGGTTGTGTGCAAGCGACTGTGTAAAGAAGAGCCTGGGCCGCTGGGTGATCAACAACTGCTCCAGGGCTTCCAGGTCCGGCCCATCATGTTGGCGCGGTACGCCCAGCACCTCCGCGCTTGCCATCTTCAACTTGCCGAACAAGGGGTAGTAGCCAGGATCGTCCACCAGAACCTTGCCTCCAGGTGGCACGAAATAGCGAATGACGATGTCCATCGCCTCGTTGGCCCCATGCGTCAAAACGATCTGTCGGGGCTCGGCACCGATCCCAAAGTCCGCGAGCTTGCGCACCAAATGCTCTCGCAGTGGGGCATATCCGAAGCGGCTGCCGTAGCGGAACAAGGTACCCAGTCCAGTGCGCACGACCTTCTGGTGGTACTTGTCCAGCCTCACGTCAGAAAGCCATTCGACTGGCGGGAAGCCATCCGCTATTGCCAAAGCGCCAGACTCGGTTTTGAGTTGCTCCCGCATCAGCCAAACGATGTCTCTTGCTCGCCCCAAGCTTCCCGCCTCGTCGTCTGCCGCCTTCGATGCAGGCTTGTCCACCACGAAGTACCCGGAACCTCGACGAGGCTCAATCAGCCCGCGCGAAACCAGCAGTTCAAAAGCCGTGACCACTGTGTTCTTGGCGTATTTGTGGAGTTCGGCCATCTCGCGCAGCGAAGGCAATTTGTCGCCGACTTTGTAGGCCCCGTTGCGTATCTGCCGTTCGATGTCGTCTGCCACTGAGGCCGGCAATGTGGCCGGTCTGGAGCGACGTGTCTGGGAGCTTTCTTCAACTGTCATTTAAACCTTTGGCGTATCACTCGCCTTCTCCAGAACAGAACTGTTTGCCCAAACTGTACCTTTCTTGTTTGGTACGGTGGTCTTAAAGTTTACCCATACCGTATCCACTACTTAGCAGACACTCAATGGTCGATTCACGACTTCCAAATTTTCGTTCTCTCACCCCTGCGCAGCGCTTGGAGCATGTCGCACGCATTGCCAACTTGTCCGAGGCAGACATCGCCCTGATCAGTCAGCCGGGCGCGCTCAGCGTAGAGCGTGCCAACGGCATGGTGGAGAACGTCCTCGGAACGTTCGAAATCCCATTCGGCATTGGCGGGAACTTTCAGATCAACGGTCGTGATGTCCTCGTGCCCATGGTGGTCGAAGAGCCTTCAGTCGTCGCAGCAGCTTCGTTCATGGCAAAACTGGCTCGCGACTGCGGCGGCTTCGAAACCTCCAGCACGGGGCCGCTGATGCGCGCCCAGGTGCAGGTCATCGGCGTCACCGACCCCTACGGCGCCCGTCTTGCGCTCCTGAAGCATCGCGATGAAATCCTGGAGGTCGCTAACAGTCGCGACAAGGTGCTCATTGGCCTGGGCGGCGGCTGCCGCGATATCGAGATTCACGCGTTTCCTGACACGGCCCGCGGCCCGATGATCGTCATGCACCTGATCGTCGATGTGCGCGACGCGATGGGAGCCAACACCGTCAACACCATGGCCGAGTCGGTTTCTTCTCTGGTCGAGAAGCTCACCGGCGGCACTGTGCGGCTGCGAATTCTGTCCAACCTGGCCGACCTGCGCCTGTCACGCGCCCGCGTGCGGCTCACGCCCGAATCGCTCACAACCAAGGAGCGTACCGGCGAAGAGATCATCGAAGGCGTGCTTGATGCCTACACACTCGCTGCCATCGATCCGTACCGCGCCGCCACGCACAACAAGGGCATCATGAACGGCATTGACCCCGTCATCGTGGCCACCGGTAATGACTGGCGTGCGGTCGAGGCAGGTGCCCATGCCTACGCCTGCCGAAGCGGCCGCTACACCTCACTCACCACCTGGGAAAAAGACACCCAAGGCGCGCTGGTCGGCACCATCGAAATGCCCATGCCAGTGGGCCTGGTGGGGGGCGCGACCAAGACACACCCTTTGGCCCAGCTGTCGCTCAAGATCATGGGCGTCAAGTCGGCGCAGGAGCTGGGTGAGGTGGCCGTCGCCGTAGGCCTTGCCCAAAACCTCGGGGCGCTACGTGCCCTGGCCACAGAAGGCATCCAGCGCGGCCACATGGCATTGCACGCCCGCAATATTGCCGTGGTCGCCGGAGCCACGGGCGACGAGGTTGATGCCATCGCCAAACGGATGGCTGCCGAGCACGACGTGCGCACCGATCGAGCGCTCGCCTTGCTTGAAGAGCTGCGCCGTAAGTAAGACCGCCACCGTTGCCGACAAGTTGGCTGATTCCGCCGACCTCAAAGCCAGTCAGACCCGCTCCCTCATTTAATAACCTGGAGACAATCAAAATGACACAACCTCAACTTAAGCGCCGCACCGTGCTCGGCTCCCTCGGCTCCACGATGTTGTCAACGGTGGCATTCCCTTCGCTCGCCCAGGGCGCTGCGTTCCCTAACCGTCCCATCAAGATCATCGTCCCGTGGGCAGCCGGGGGCGGCGGTGACGTGATCGTGCGTCTCATGGGAACGAGTCTTCAGAAGCGGCTAGGTCAGTCCATTGTGGTTGACAACCGACCAGGCGCTGTCGGCACCATCGGCAGCGTCGCTGCAGCGCGGAGCCCGGCCGACGGCTACACGCTCGTCTACGGCGGCATGGAATCTCAGACCATCGCGCCCCATGCGATGAAGAAGACACCTTACGACCCCAAGAAGGAATTCGTCGCCATTGCACCGCTGGGATTTTTTCCTGCGGCCCTGGTGGTGAACGCTTCACATCCTGCCAAGAACTTGAGTCAGTTCCTGCAGATGGCCAAGGACGCCAAGACCCCAATGAGCTTCGGATCATGGAGCACTGCCACTTCCGGACACCTCATGATGGAGGCGCTCAAGGTAGCGAAGAACGTTGATCTCCTGCATGTGCCCTACAACGGCACAGCCCCCCTGCTCAATGCCCAACTGTCTCAGCAGGTCGACTGTTCCATCAACGTCTTGTCGACCGTCGAACCGCATATCCGCAGCGGCACGCTGCGCTTGTTGGCGGTCTCAATGCCCCAGCGCCTGCCGGAGTTTCCGGATGTCCCTACCCTCAAAGAGATCGGTCTCAATGTCGAAAGAGGACCATGGGTAGGAATTTTCGGCCCAGCTGGAATGCCTGCAGATGTCATTTCGCGCGTACATGAGGCGGTGGACGCAACGCTGAAGGAGCCTGCCATCGTTGAGCAAACCAAGAAGATGTTCTTCGTCGTCGAGCACATGGATCAGCGCGCGTACCAGAACTTCTATTTCAGCGAGATTGATCGCTGGGGAGAGTACGTCAAGACTGCCAAGGTAGCGATTGAGTGATCGCATCCGCGTCGCTTGACAGCACAGGTAGGCACCTGCAAGAGCCCCCAGCATGCAGATGACCGCTCTGCAGCGTTTGCTGTCATCCGCAACACAGACAACTACGACTGCAATCCTCACAAAGCTGTCTACTTCAGTTCAGCCACCCCATTCCCAGCGGGGCGCATCATTCCTCATCTGGCTCGGCGACGTCCGCTTCATCGGTTAGCAGGTCGTTCTTTGCTCTCAGGTCCGCAGCATGTGATGCCGCCAGATCCGCAAAAATTTCCAGCTTCCGTATCTTGCTCCTCAAGGTTTCACGGGCAATTTTCGCTTCGTCAGAGGAACGGGCGAGGCCATCATCCGCGAAGCTAACAACTCGGACTTCGAGCGTCACATCCGCTCCCGCATCGGCTGCGCTTTGAATCCAAGGCTTAGCCTCTTCTGCGGCTTCCTCAGCCGCTGCAGCTAGGAAGTAGTGCACCAAAATCCGCGCTGCGTCGTCGAGCTTCACCGCCAAGTCGAGCATCTTTTCGACAGTCTTATCGACTTTCATGTCAGCAGGCCGCTCCTGCATGAAGCGAAATCGCGGACCGCTTGTCGTATCAAGTGAATTGAGCGTCCGTAGAAGCGGCTCCAGACTCTTCAAGGGGCGAAGTTGAGTTGGAAGGCTATATCTTCGCTCCCACAGCTGAAAAACCAGTTCCGCACAGGAGCTTTGCGCCGCGACTCTAGCCTCAGGAGGGGCATTTTCTGCATCTTTGATGCGCTCAGCGAGGGCGTGCGCCATCCACTGAGCAGTTTCATCATCTCCAAGCTTCAACTGCGAGATAAGCCGCTTGCCGAGGTCAATAACTGCGTTTGAGCGTTCTAGCGATTCCATCTTCTTCAATCAGGTAGTAGCGAACATATGGTGGTGGGTACGAGCTCAACTCTTCGTCATCTGAGCTGTATCGCGAACCCCGTCGATGCAGACTGAGACGGACAACAAGCCAGTGCTCTGGATTGGCAGCGAGGAGCTCTGTAAGAAATGCTCTGTCAGCACTCAAGCGGGTACCGGGAATCGTTTCCTTCTCACGGCCATACCCGTTCGAATGGGTCCATGTCTCACTACGCACTTGCGCACCGCTCTTGGTCACCCATCTTCGCGCATCGTCCACCGAGGTCAGGCCCATCGCCGAGATGGTTGCATCGTTCGGCTCATCGCCCGGAACACGCACACGTTCACCCCATGGGTCGTATTCGTCAATTCCGTAGGATTCTCCTTGGTCAGATATCCAACGACGAGGCTTGAATTGACCATGAAAGCGCACCTTCGATGTGGGCTCAGGGGCGCCTCCGTTGGATGCCATGTCCTCGTCTTCGTCGGCTGTCTCTTGTTCTTCGTCGAACCGGAAGAAGTAGTCGTTAGGGTTCGAGCAAGTTTGCGCCGCAGCGAGAAACGCTGTCGCGGTCGCCCTCGGCACCAGGGCACTGGTCACAGAAATGGCCTCTTGGGACTGCTGCGGACCACTTGTCCAGTCCCCTGCTACTACCAGAAGCCCTTCGTCAGTCTCCAGGAGACTATCAAGGTGCTCAGCAGTTACCTGCCAGCGCCACTCCTTGTCGCCATACTTCTCGGACTCCGGTGGAGATTTGGTGAGTTGAGGGTCACGCCTATCGGCAGCCCACTTGCCGTCCTTGCACGTCAAAAGATGACGTTCATGCCACTCGCTAAACTCATCCTCTAAGCTGTAGCTCGCCTTACCGACTGGGTGGGTCTTCAGAAGCCTAGCTGCCACTATCATCATTGCGTGATACGCGCCGTAAACGTTTAGGTCTTCCACCTTCGGCATGGTTCCGTGCGAGTGGCTGGTTTGCTCGTGTTGAAATACGCCCCTTTTGTAACGAATGTCGTCGGCATGCTTGGAGGTGAGAGCCCCGATACGTTCGCTGATGGCCTCGACGGCGAGTCGAGTAATGCCACTCGACGAGATGCCGAAGACTCGACCAAGAGGTTCAAGCCAATATGGGCCAATGTCGATGCCAAAGTAGTATTTATCTGCCTTATCGTCCGATGAGTCATTGGATGGCTGAGTCTCTACTTCGGGCCTCCTGTAGGCGTCATGCTCAACGAGTGGAAGCTCACTTGCGTTGATTTTCTCCGGGGCGCCCAGTGCGGTCATCTCACCTAGGATTTCAGGTAGTTCGTGCAAGGCGCAGGCTGCGAAATGGCGCAACAGTACGTGCTCCTCCTTGGCGGACATCAAAAGGAATTCACCAAACATGCTCACCATGTTTCGGTGCTCGGCCGCACACCGAGCTAGCGCTAAGGTGAGCCACAGTCGGGAATGCCATTCGTAGAAGACAAGCCGTTTGTCGACGAACGCTCCGGGTGAACCGACGACTGCGAATTTCGCGAGCGCATTCACAACCGGAGTCCAGCCAAGCTCGATAGTCGCTCGAACAGCGTGTGCAGCCTCCCAACGTACAGAAGTCGTTGGTGAACCTAACGTCGCCCAGAGGTAACCAGCCAGTGCTGCCTCGCAGCTGTCGAGCGGCTTCATGCCCTCGTTCCAGGGTCCATCGCCATCGTCAGGATGAAGGTCACTTTCGAGGAGAGATAGCCCAAAGTGCAGTGCGTCGTCCGCCTCATCGTTTGCCAAACGAGAGGCCAACGGCTCCAACATCTGAAAGAGCTCGCTGGCTGTTAGCACTGTGACCTTGGCAAGAAACCCTTCAAGCACCGCGTCCACAATCTCGCTGTCGCTAACAATGCCCTCGTCAACAATCTCCCTGTACGGAAACGAGCTCCACCATCCTTTTCGCCTAGCAGATTCAGGATTTGCTCGGCATACGGATAGCACCACTTCTGCCATCGCCTTGCGCAGAGCAACCGGCTTGGTACTTTGTTTTCCGAGCACGCCGAAAAGTTGCCTGAGCTCATAGGTCCCAAAGTCTGGCCACTGCGCAATCGCTAGACAGAACTCGGCCGCTCGGCCCAAACCGCATCGGTGCAGTGCTTCCTGGTGGAACTCATCAATCTTATAGGGCGGGTCGCACGTCCTAAGGCGCAGATAGGCCGCACGTAGTTCCGCGGAATTTGTGAGGTCGACTCCCTTGAATAGGACATCCCAATCCGGGTCGCTTCGTTTCTCCCGCGTTTCCGGCACGTATTGCCGAGCGGAATTCCTATCTTCACGCTTGGGCTCCCTCGCTTGGGCGAGCAGCCTGCCGATGTCTGGAGCTACAAAGTCGCAAGTGCGTGCCAGTTCCGAAACCCGCTCAAGTTCCTCCAGCGACGGCGAACTGACTCTGAGGAAGCGGTAGCCAACGTTGAGCGTTTTTCGCTGTGCTTCCTTATTCGATTCGTGGTCGACCGCTTTCACCAGGTCTTCGGCGCGCGCCCATTCCTCGCCAATCGGGCAAAGCGCAATTGGCGCGATGGGCGGAAACAAGCCGCGCTTTACAAGGCGGTCGGTTGCAATTGTTAGAAGTCTGTCCGCGTAGCCGAACTTGCGGTCTCTCCAGCGACTGAGCGCGGCGATTGTCGAGGCCGGGCACAAGCTCAACAACCCATCGATTGTGCATCCCCAGTCGAAGTGCTTGTCTCTTTCCACATATTCGTACGCCAGCTCCGTGCATCGTGCCAAGCGATAGGCAGACTCGGACCGGGGTGGACTGTCCTTTCCGCTTGCTTCGGCCAGGCAAATGAGCGCGCTCCACCTAGCCAAGTTTTCCTGCCCAATGCGGTTCGACATCTCCACTGCCCGCTCAAAATAGGTGCGGGCCTCCGCTATGCTGGCAGGAAAAATGGACCGCGCCAGAATTTGGTAGGACTCGACTCTGGACTCAGCGTGCTCTCGATTTTGTTCTATCGTTTCGTAGGCCCTGACGGAAACTTCCAGCGCAAAGTTCTTGAGGGCCTCTGTGCGGGCGGCCACGCGACAGACATTCGCCATGGTAGTGGGCCATAAACCCTTCGCCTTATCTTCAAACCAGGCCCGATATGCAGCCAGTGATGTGACGTCTGAAATCGACGCGTCGCGCATCGTCCGTATCCATTCCAGTGCAGCGACCTGGTTTAGATTGAAGACGTTGTTGTAGTCTTTGGACCTAGCAGCATTCGTTGCCTTCAGCGCATCCTGGGCAGCTTCGCCGAATTCTGCCGGAGTCCTGCCACAGGCAATCTCCGCACTCAGACGGAACCAAGTCAAGACACCGCCCGTGCCCCTGTTAAATGCTTCGGCTTCGGAACTCCCGCTGTAGTGACTCTTCTTCTCCAGCTCTTCTCGGATCCCCTTTGGAGCCAAGTCGATGAGCGTGAGTTGCTTGCCAAGCAAGGCAGCCTCAAGCGAGTACGCCCTCAGTGGCGTAGACCTATCGGCGGCGTACCACTCCGCCAGTTCTCGGGGTGGGTGCTCTGGCAGGTAGCGGCGTATGACGCCTGCCCATGCTATGTCGTCACGTGGAAGCACTCGTAGCGCTTGTAGAACAGCGGACGTGACACCATTTAGCACGCTCCATTTATCGCTATGCCCACCTGGTTCTTGCAGTTGAATGCGACGGGAACCCAATGCACGCATGAGCCTCTCTACCGACTTTGCTGGCAGAGAGTGTCCACCGTCGCACGCTTCGGCTGCGAGGCTGAGCATCAGCCAAACATCTCGCGCACCGTGTTCCGCCAGTTGGTCAAGAAGGTCATATCGACCAAGGTCCACAAGTCGATGCGCCAAGATGCCACCTGCGGCCATAGAGAGAGACCTAGGTGTCCACCCTCTGAGAAATCTGACTGCTTCCTTCGGCCCTTCCGCAAGCAATATGGCCATTGCCAGTTCGGCCATATCGCTACTTTCGACGCGCTCGTTTTTTTCCTCGCGCTCTTCATGAGACATCCCCGCCCAGGAATGTAGCCAATCTGTCGCCATTCTCAGGCGACTTCGCGCTTCAGCAAGGAATTCAGGACGGCCCGCCAGCAGGCCAGCTTCATAAGCGTGATGCGCGCCTGTCCAGTTTCCTCCGAATGTGCGTCGAGACACCAGTTCGTCGATGCGGTCTGGAGAAAGAAGTGCAGAGGCGATGTCCGTGTTCCCCTGTATCAGGTCATTCTGGCGCTCGACACCAGCGAGTTCGCCGGCCACCTTAAGTGCGAGCTTCGCCGCCGGAGCGTAGCGTTTCTCTTGCAGGCAGGCCTTTAGCGCAAAGGTCAGGCGCTGGACCTCCACATCACGGCGCTCGAGCGGGTTCGACGTAGGCAGGCCATCAGCAGAAAGGGCCAGGTCAACCAACTCGTCCATTCGCCCCGCTGCAAGAAGCAGTTGAGGAATCGTTGATGCGACATAGGAGCTGTTGGCGGCAAGGGGCTTCAATCGGTCCAGAAACGTCGCCAGCTTTGCCGTGTCTGGCCAAAAACATTCGCGGAACCAGGTCTCGGAAGGCTCATCCAGGAAGTGAAGACTGCCACCTTTGACCAGTAGTGGTCGCCCTAAGTCATAGGCGAAACTTCGTACCGCACTTTCCGTAGTTCCCGAAATCTCAGCCAGTACCGCGATTGGAACGAGCGGTCGAAGCACGGCCAAGCCCTGACAGATTTGGTCAATCTGTTCTGCTTCGACATGGCCTTCTCGAAACCTGAGCTTTTCGACTGCGCCTGCCAGCAGTTCGGCTATTGCCCGCTCAACTGTGGAGGGTGAGGGCCCGAGCGCCCTCAACATGTCCTCTATCGACAGTTTGCGGCTTAGTGCCAGCGCCTGAACTCGTGGGTTGGAGCTGCTCAAGAAGTCGAAATCGGCGACATCGGTGTCAGTCGCATTTGGACAGTACTTTTTGAGGTGCTTTGCTGTTTCCAAATGGCTAAACGGGCGCAGTTCAACATGCGTAGCGTCGGGCGGAGCTCGCAGATGGTCTCGTCGATGGGTTCGACAAGTAAAGACAAGCTTGACGCCGCCTGGCATCGCCGTGCGAATGAGGTCGGGCACGAAGGCCACATCATTGAACTCAGTGGCTGCCATAACGGCGTTGTCCGCCGCGTCGACTATCAAATAGAGATTGGCAACGGGCGTTTTGGCCCGGAGCAAACCGACCGCCTGAGTCAGTCTTGCCACAAACGCACGCATGTACTGTTTGCTGTCCGTTCCGCGGATTGGGATCAAAGGATGACACAGCCCCTGAGCAGCGAGCTCGTTTGCTATCTGCGGGAGCGCGTCCTCTTGTCGATGCCGGAAGTGTTGGGAGCTTCTATACAGCCCGTTACCAAAGCAGTCATATAGCACCGCCACGGAACCTTCGGGCAAAGACCTGGAAAGTTGCCATGCGAGGATGGACTTTCCAACACCTCCTTCTGCATGAAGGACGACGGGGTGAATCGCGGACTCCAGAATCGTGCGAATCTCTCGTTCCTGCTCGCGCGGAAGTGCACCGTCGGTAGGCTCAGCAATCAGGCACTTTGCAGGCCATAGGTCCGCCTCGTCAGCCCCAAGCGCACGCAGAACATCAAGGCGACGAATGGACGGATTTGAAGCGTGCTCAGAGGTGGCCTTCTTCGTAACCAGTTCTTTGAGCTGAAGTGGTGCGTCCGAGTCAGCCTCGGTCAAGTAGTTTCTAACGTCCTTGAACAATAGATTGCGTTGATTCCACAGGTCGGGCTCGCCTGCTTCAACCGAGAAGAGCATGAAGAAGTTTGCAGTCTCGCTGTCGAGCCCCTTCACATAACCAAGTAGCGTCTTCGCGACTGACGAATGCCTCGCTGTATTCCCCTCTGCGAGGTCCTTCAGCGACTCAGTCACTTTTTCGTCGATGGGACGGTTGGTCGTGAAGGTGAAGTGCAATTTGTCCTTAAGCTCCTCCCAGGTGAACTTCTTACGCAGTTTTGCAAACCGCTCGGAGAAGCCCTCAAGCGTGTTTTTCAGGCCGCTGGCTGTCCAGGGCTCCTGCAGACGTTTCGTGGAATGCTTCAGTTGCACATAGCGAACGCGGCGGGCGTCCTTGAGTGACTCGCTGCCAAAGTAGAACCCCACGTCGATGAGTTCGTCGCCTTCGTTGGCTGAACCAGGGCCTTCGGCAGCCGATGCGCCTTCAATGGAGATGGCGACCAAGTCGCTCACACCAGGCAAGAGCGAGAGGCAGTGGCGTGCGGCCCAGTGGTAATGGAACTGGTCTCCGTCTCTGCTCGCTCGCACCAAGTCGGAATCTGTGGTCGTGGTGCTGGCAGTGGTCTTTTTTGAGTTCATAAGGACGGAGATATTGCCTTCGAAATGTCGCGATGTGGCTTCTGCGGTTTCTCGTTTTCGATCGAGCGACTACATATGCGTCTGCGAGTCTTGCTAAACCGAGGCTAACCAAATAAGGCAACTCGACTTAGCAGCTGTCCCCTTGTATGGCTTTCGCCAAATCCGACTAAGCACACGCTTCGATGTCGACATTGAGATGGTCTGAAAGTGCTGCATTTCCATGACTCATTTTTTTACGCTACAAGCCATGCAGGCAGTCATTGCGCATGCCCCCAAGCTGGCCATCTGCCTCCGTCAGTCCTAACTATTTAGTCCTGTAGTCACCCACTACCGAGGCAAGGTTGGCGCTTCCGCCAGGGGAGGAAGCGACCATAAGACGATAGACGCAGTTGGGCAATGCGGTCACAGCGATCTGCACTTGCAATTCAGTTTGTGTCCGAACGGCTGGCTGTTCGCCGATTCGACAAGAGCGCAATTCATTGTTGAGCCTACAAACAGGTATGGAGGGGGAGTATTGAGCGGTTTGCTATGTGCGAATGGAACTGAAACTATCAAGTTCCGCTATGGGGTCACTTGCGGAAGTAGACCCGTTGTTTACGACTGGCCGCAAACAGCCTGGAGCAGTCCCAACAATCCGCCCTGCATTCCTATGCGGCCTGCACTTAAAAGTGAGTTCAAGGGGCACTTGCGCGTCCGGCGCGCCAGGGGTGCCGTGGCGAGAATGCTCCCCGACCAAAACAGTCGAACGCCACACCAGTTTGCGAGGTCTCAATTCGCAATCTCGCCGCTATCCATAGGAAACCCCGGCTGACTTATAGGCGGCTCACGCTCTGTAATCGTTAGACCATCGCGCGCGAAGTACGCCCAGCGGGGAAGCCGTGGAAGTCCCTGGTTGTGTTTTCAAGTCCTTTAACCACTCAAGTAACTGACATCGCTACATCAGCAGGCTTGAAAACTGTCAGAAAATACACCATACTCCTGACACCTCACCAGTTAACGCCATGCAAACCCTCGCCAAACAAGTCCTAGAGCACGCCGCCGGGTTGCCCGAAGGCACACCCCTGGTCGCAAAGGAGCTGCTGCATCTGGGGAACCGGGCCGCCGTGGACCAAGTTCTGTCCCGGCTTGTGCAGCGGGGCACCCTGCTGCGCGCGGGCCGTGGCATCTATGTCTTGCCGGTCGAGAGCCGCTTCGGTTCCCGCGCGCCCTCGACTGCCAAGATGGTCGAGGGGCTCGCCAATCAACGCGGGGAAACCATCGTGTCGCATGGCGCGTCCGCCGCCAACGCGCTCGGGCTCACGACCCAGGTGCCGATGCGCTCCGTCTATCTGACGTCCGGCCCCAGCCGCCGTTTGAAGCTGGGTGCCCAGACCGTGGAGTTGCGGCATGCTCCGGTGTGGCAGCTGATCTTTCCCGGTCGCGCTGCCGGCGATGTGGTGCGAGCGCTGGCATGGTTGGGGCCGGAAAAGGCCGGCGCCGCGCTGCGAGCGCTGCGCGCGAAACTGCCACCGACCGAGATGAAAGAAGTCGCGTCGGCAAGGGCGCGCCTGCCGACGTGGATGGCGCAGGAGGTGAGCGCGCTGGTACCGCATGGCTGAGTTTTTCGAGCTCTCCACGGACGAGCGACTGGAGGCCCTTGTCCAGGCCGCGGACGCGTCTGGGCGCCCTCCTCACCTGCTGGAAAAAGATGTTTGGGTGGTCTGGTCCCTGCGGCACCTGTTCGCCGCCTCCTATGCGCCGCATCTCGTCTTTAAGGGCGGCACATCCCTCTCGAAGGCCTATGGCGTCATTCAGCGCTTCTCGGAGGACGTGGACCTCACCTACGACATCCGCGCCATCGCTGGCGATCTGATCGGCAAGGCGGGCGCGCCGCTGCCTGCCAGCAAAAGCCAGGAAAAGAAATGGAGCAAGGAGATCCGCGCCCGCTTGGTTGATTGGGTGGCAACCGATGTCCTTCCAGGACTCCAGGAAGACCTCGGGAAGCAAGGCCTGCCAGCCACGGTCCGCGCCGAAGGGGACAAAGTGTTCATCGACTACGCGCCGTTGGCCTCGGGAACGGGCTATGTCCCGGCGGCAGTCATGCTCGAATTTGGCGCGCGATCTACTGGCGAGCCTAGCGAACTGCGCTCCGTTCACTGCGATGCAGCCGCGCACCTGCAGGGCGTCGAGTTTCCCGAAGCGGCGCCACAGGTGATGCGAGCCGAGAGGACCTTCTGGGAAAAAGCTACGGCTATCCATGTCTTCTGCGCACAAGGCGCGTTTCGAGGCGGGGATAGGTTCGCCCGACATTGGCACGACGTGACCCGGCTGGATGCCGCCGGCTTCGCTGATTCGGCGATTGCGGACGCGGCGCTGGCGAAGACGGTGGCCGATCACAAACGCATTTTCTTCGCGGAGAAGGACCTGGACGGTGAGTCGATCGACTACCACGCGGCAGTCGCGGGCGGGCTTCGCCTTGTTCCCGAGGACGGCGCCCTGGACAAGTTGGCTGCCGATTACCAGCACATGATTGACGATGGCCTGTTCCTCAACGACGTAGACCCCTTCGACGCCCTCCTCCGCCGCTGCCAGTCCATCCAAGAAAAGGCGAATGCATCATGAGGCCCTAACGCGGAGGTCCCATTGATGGCATCGGCCTGCTATGAAACAAGGGGGCAGCCCTCGCGCCCCTCGAACGAGTTGGAGCGACTGCTACGTCGGGCGACAGCAATTGCTTGCTTCGAAATAGGACTGGGCGTCCCATATTGACCGAACGCCAGCTGCCTGGGACAGAAGCTGGACCTCACCAGCCGGTCATGAGGAGCTGTTTGAGACGCGACTCCCGAACGGAAAGTCAGCACACACAAAACGCCAAGTTGACATCGTGAGAATTGTTTTTATCGAAGGACTTCCTGGCACTGGCAAAAGCACACTCGCACGGGGTTTGTGCGAGGTCCTACGTGAGCATGGCCTCGAAGCAGCGTGGTACCTTGAAGAGGCAGCCGATCACCCGGTACACCCCGCCACCTTCAAAAGGACACAGAAGGAACCGGGCTTCACTGAACGTTGTCTTGAAAATTGGCAACACTTCGTCAAGCACGTCGAAACTAAAGGCGGCCTCCATCTTCTGGAAGGCAGCGCGTTTCAGTCGACTGTTCGATTCATGATGGAGCAGGAGAACGCCTGTACGGACGAGTATTTCCAACGGTTCATCGAAATCGTCAACCCGCTCTCCCCGGCGCTCATATATCTAAGTCCAGACAACGCACGGGAGCATTCGTGCAACGTTGCTTCCCATCGTGGCGCAATCTGGTCCGGCAAGGTATCGACCTATCTGCAGGGAACACCATACTCCACGGCTCGAAACTGGAAGGGAGAGTCGGGCATGCATTCGTTCTGGTCAAACTATGCGGTGCGATGCGATGAGCTCGTCAAACGGTCTGGGATGGCGACCTTGAGGCTTAGGGCTGCGCCGGGTGATGTGAAATCACAGCTTTCGAGGAGCATCGCTTTCTTGCGCGATAAGGGCATCGGCGTACAAGAAACCTGAGTGTCCCAAACGTCTGTCTCTGACGGCCCAATCGCTCTCGTGCGGCATCAAGGACGGGCTGTTTGCTGCCGAGCCTTGTAAGCATCAGCTTCTAATGCTGAGATTCGTCGCTCGACCTAGGGGAACCTGGAACCCTAATGCAGCGCAAATCGGCCCGCTGGCCCTGGCTGGATGAACGCAAGTTAAGCACTTGCTCCGACGTGTGCACGGTGGGTGACCTCGAACAGGCCTGAAGCGATCAGCGCTACGCAGCCACTGAAGTCGTTCACATACCAAGTCGACCTTCCAATCTCCGCACGACGTGCAACACAAGCTCGCCAGCCCAGGATTCGCAGACGCCGCATACGAGTCCTTCTCGTCCTCAACCGCTTCAGGGGCATAGGCCCCAGCTATACACGATGTGGGGCTGCTTATGGGTCCGGCGAGGCCCGGAGCTCATGCAGCAGGACGCTCGAGCACCTGGGCCCGCCGGTCACCCGTCACTGGAATACGCAATAGTTAACTTTGCGCCAATCCTGCGTCGACCCTTGCCTTATCGGCGTCCACCAGCGAGCTTGCTCGAGCGAGACGCCAAAGGCGGACCGAACTGGCCGAAAACACCCCGGATAACAGGCCGTAGGCGCCAGCCACTGCCATTACAAAGATTGAATCGCTCACCATTGCGGGATTCATCGCAACCTCGACGTTTACGTAGTACTTGGTTAGAAAGATGCTAGTAACCAGAAGGAGCGGCAATACGCTGCCAGGCATCTCGAATCTTCGTTCAGCTCTCAGATACCGCGTGCCGCGTGGCACGCCTGGTAGCAGCACAGTCAGCGCCGCGGCAGTAGAAACAGCCACTACAAGCCAGACGACCAGTGCCAACGGAAGTGCTTCTGAGGCCCTGAATGCAGAAAGCACGCCAAGAACCGATAGCACTTTGAAAACCAATGGCACTGCAATCGCGCGGTTGACTGGTCGTTTGCTCGGTCGCAACTGGCCGACCCCATACGCCCAAAGCGCAAGCAGCACGCCCCAAACCCAGTACGGTGTCCGATGGACGACTACCCAGATCATTTCAGGTTGCTGTACTAAGAGGGTAAGTAACATGGAATTCGCTCGCAGAGTTTGGAAGATGTAGATGCCCGCTCCTGATCAGCGGTGCGCAAAGGGCGTTCACCCAGCGTCACCCAACCAAGCAGCGAGGCGAATGTGCCGGACCCCTGGTATTAACTCCACAACGTTGCGACGAAATGGGGAAAGTTCACCGTGAAGTGCAATTGGGAAGCGTGAGCCGCTCGAACCGAGACATCCCATTGAGATGCGAGCATTACTGACAAACCCACCCACGAACCATCACCTCCCGTCGGGCTTTTGTCACAACTGAGCATCGAGTCCACAGCCAGAGCACTTACGCGTCTGATCGGGGCAGCCCCGAGACAGGTGTTGCGCTGCCCATGCCAAGCCTCCTTCAAGCAAGAGCCGACCGTCGCTCCTACTATGGGCCAAGCACAAAAGCGACATCACGGGGGATTTTCAAGGTTAGAACAAAAAAACCCCTGCAGACTAGCTGCAGGGGTTTAACAAACGCTCCAACTTACATTAGAGATTATTCAGCGCGTACTCTCTCAACGCCATCTCCAGAAATTCAGCCATTAGAGGATGGTAGCTGTTGTGGAACTGACGCATCGCCGGATTTTCTCTATAGAACATTCCGAGTCCGATGTACGCCTCTCGGCTGGGTACATAGAATCGAGACGCTATGTCGTAGTGCTGGGCTATCAAACGCTTAACTTCGTCACTTCCAGGCGCACAAGTCCCTACTAAGGGTGCCAATTGCCTGTACAGCGAATCCCAATCCGCGTGAACTTTGGCCTTGTCCACATGACTCCACCCATTGGTAATAGCCATGGACAATTTTTGCTCCTGGTGGAGACTCGCCCTGCAATCGCTCAAATAGTCTTCGGTAAGGGTCTTCAATTGTTTTCCTTGAAACCCGGCTTGATTAAAAACTAATGCAAATAAACCGGGATATAAAATTTCGACTTTTTTTTAGCGTTTTCTAGAACAGACATAACCTACCCTCGTTTAGAGTGAAAAAAAACTTTAACATCGCCAACGAACTGAGCAAGCGTGAAAATGCCCAGGCTGGCCTGTTTTGACGCGACATTATTATGGCGTGTCGATACTGGCGAACGGTTCGCCATTACGCAACCGGGCCAACTGCGCAAAAACCGACTTGGCTCCTACGCCAGCGACCCAGCGAGCGACTTCAACCTTTGCAGAACCGTAATTCGTCGTCAGTGCACCCTCGGCTGCGGTGTAGAAGGCCGCTGGACTGGCCAACGTCCGCACGTAGCTGGTGTCGAAGTTCTCGGGCAGGTCATAGGCGTCGCGGTAGTCCACCTGCATCGCCAGACCTTCATCAAACCAAACAGGTAGCTGCGTTGCCCGTGCCCAAGGCCCTACGCGCTCGAAGACTTCGGCGTGTACGAGCTCGTGGGCAACCACATCCACGGATCTCCCCTTCGGCCCTACAAAAACGCAGACCCGCGTGCCCAACATGTGGGTACTCGCATACTCATTGAGATTCAACTTTCCAAGCCACGTCGACCGGTCCCAGAAGACAACAATCGGCGTCGCTTGCGGAGTGCCATAAAAACGCGAGATACGCAGTCCACCTTCTACTCGCAGGCGCTCATGCTCAGTCAGAGTGTGATCGGCGAGATCAATGTCGGACAGCGCACAGGCTGCAACTCCTGGGTTGGCGTAGGCGTACTGAGCGATGCAGCCCACGGATATTGCAATCCCCGCCAACAGAACCCGATGTTTTCTAATCACAGTGTCACTTTCGCTTCTTGGTATCAACCAGATGGCCATCCGCGCAAGGAGTTCGCTCGCACCGGCTAGCCGCGGCGCCTACTCCAATGTCAGGCCGGCGGATTGAACCACCGCCTTATAGACCTCGTACTCCGCCTGAATCTGCTGGGCAAATTGCTCCGGGGAGTTTGCGACAACGTTCGAGCCGGTGCCCTCGATGCGCTTGCGCACGGCCGGGTCGGCAAGCGCCTTGATGACGCCGGCGTGCACTTTGCTGACGACCTCCTTCGGAAGATCACGAGGCCCATATATGCCGTAGTACGCGGTTCGATTGACCGGCTCCAAGCCAATTTCCTTGAACGTAGGCACGTTTGGGAGCTCTTTGAGCCGCTGGGGCGCGGCGACAGCAATTGCGACGAGGCGCCCGTCCTTGATGAAAGGCAGCGCGGAGGGAAGATTGTCGAACACCATGTTGACCTGGCCCGCCACTGCGTCGTTCAGCGCCGGGCCAGAGCCGCGGTACGGAATGTGGACAACAGAGACTTTTGCGCTGCTCTTGTACAGCTCCATCTGCAGGTGACAAATACTGCCAGTGCCAGCCGTCGCATACGAATATTTGCCAGGACTCTTTTTCAGCGCATCCACAAAGCCCGCGTAGTCCTTGGCCGGGAAACTTGGATGCACAGCGATCACATTGGGCGTAGCTGCAATGTTGATGATGGGTGTGAAGTCCGTCACTGGGTTGTACGGGCTCTTGGGATTGATGGCTGGCGCCGCCGCCGTGGTGGACACGGTCGCGATGCCCAGGGAATAACCGTCCGGCAGCGAGCGCGCCGTCTCGGCAGCGCCCAGCATGCCCCCTGCGCCAGACTTGTTTTCCACAACAACGCTTTGCCCCAGCGCGCGGCCCAGCGGATCGGCGATCACGCGCGCGATGATGTCAGTTGTTCCACCGGGCGCGAACGGGACTTGAAGCTTGATGGGTTTGGACGGGTAGGACTGAGCGGCAGCGTGACCGCCGGCCAGGGCAATGATTGCGGCGAGCACAAAGTGTTGATGCAGTTTCATCGAGAGTCTCCTTTTCTCAGGTGGCCGAGCGAAATGCCAAGCCTTTCAGGTTCATCAGGTGTTCGGGGCCCAATGCCCCTGGCTTGGTGACGCCCAGCATTGCAAGGTTGCGATCCACCTCGGCGCGCAGCAGGTCAATGGCATGCGCAACGCCCGGCTCGCCTGCAACTGCCGCCGCAAAGTTGAACGGGCGGCCCACGAACACCATTCGCGCGCCTAGCGCTAGTGCTTTGAGCACGTCGCTTCCTCGGCGCACTCCGCCGTCCAGCATCACAGGCATCCCTCGGGCGGCGGTCACGATCTCTGGCAGCATGCGCAGTGCGGATACGGCCCCGTCCAATTGCCGGCCGCCGTGATTGGAGACAATGATTCCGTCCACATGGTGTTCGCGGGCCAGAGTGGCATCTCGATCGCCGAGGATTCCTTTCACCACCAGGTTGCCCGCCCAGCGTTGACGGATGCGAGCAATGTGGCTCCAGTCGAAGTGGTCACGTTGGGAGAAATCGCGGTCAACATTGCGTGAGATGACGGGCGCCCCACGCTCGGCAAACGAGTTTTCGAAATGAGGCATTCCTTGCCAGAGCGTCCGGGCCAGCGTACCCAGGACCCAACGAGGATGCGTAAGCCCGTCCCAAGCCAATCGCAAGCCGGGGCGCAGAGGCGTTGAGAAACCGGCTCGGATGTTGTTCTCGCGATTGCCTGCGACCGGAAGGTCCACCGTCACGACCAGTGTGTCGCACCCGGTGCGCTGCACGCGTTCCAGCAAGGCATCGATCCGGCTTTCATCACCCGGCAGATAGGCTTGAAACCAGCTGCCCGGCGCTGCGCGCATCACCTGCTCCATCGGGATGAGCGAGGTGCCGCTCAGCACAAAGGGAATGCCGGCCCGGCTTGCAGCGCGTGCCAGCACCAAGTCTCCTTGAAAGGCAGATAGAGCCATCAGACCCATTGGAGCGATGCCGAACGGCGAGGCGTATTCGCGCCCGAACAACGAGACATGTTGGGTTCGGCGCGCGACCTTGCACAGCACGCGGGGCACGAAGCCCCACTCTTCAAAGGCATTGAGGTTGTCCCGCAAGCTCGCGTTCGTCTCAGCGGCACCTGCGACGTAGCCGTAGATGGAACGTGGCAGTCGCTTGCGAGCCAGCTGCTGGAAGTCATCCAAGCACAGCAGTTTTGACAGCGGTCCCCGCAACCGCGGGCCATTGAACGCCTTCCAGGAGTCTGACGGGAGGGCTGCAGCGGTAGGTAGTGAAGAACTGGGGGTGGACATGGCGATAAAGCTCCGTTCCCTCAAATCTATTGAAGACCCGCTTAGCAGAAAAGCGATTAATTTGATAACCGGACGTTCGCCTTTGCGACAATAGGCTATGACCCTCAAGCAACTCGAGGCCTTTTACTGGGCGGCCACCTGCGCCAGCTTTGCTACGGCCGCCGAGCGCGTGCACCTCACGGTGTCGTCGCTGTCGAAGCGGCTGGTGGAACTGGAAATGTCTTTGGGGCAGCCGCTCTTCGATCGAAGCGGCCACAGAGCGACACTGACCGCGGCGGGCGAGCGCCTTCTGCCGCAGGCCGTCGAATTGCTTCGCCGTGCCGAGCAGTTTCGCGCGGCCGCGGGCGTGGCCGATGGGCTGCAAGGAAGTTGCCGCATTGGCTCGGGCGAACTTGCCTCGATCACTTGGCTGCCCCGCTGGGCTGCAGCCTTGCGCGAAGCGCATCCTCAGTTGAGCATCTCAATCACGGTGGATATAGGAGAGGCCCTGGCGCAGCGACTGGAGCGTGGAGACCTCGACGCCGCGGTGATTGCCGGGCGCACAGCACGGCCCTCATTGCGGTGCACCCCTTTGGCCAGCGCCTCGTTTGTCTGGTGCGCTCAACCTCAGTTGGCGCGTGGCCTGCGCTCACTGAACGCTGCGACCTGGGAAGAGCACACCCTGATCACGTTGCCTCGTGGCTCAGGGATCACCTACGTTCTCGATGACTGGATGGCCCGCGCAAAAGCACAGCCGGCACAGACGGTGTCCTGCAACCAGTGGGGAGCGGTCGCTGGTCTGATCGTTGCGGGACAAGGCGTCGGCATCTTGCCAACGGGGCTGGCGCGCGGCCTGGAGCAGCGGGGGCGGCTTGCGGTACTGTCAAGTCGGCACAAGCTGCGCAAGCTGGACTACAGTTTTCATTTTCGGAACGACGACCCCAGGCCGTTGGTGCAGGAGCTCCAACGCGCCTGCGTCACCACCGCCGATTTTGATGCCGAAGGACCATTCTTTTGATCGCCCAAGTGGATTCACCGGTGCGGAAGGAACCGGGCACTTACGGGGCGCCGTCCTGAGGTCTAGACAGTAGATGCCCTCGGGGGCTGTGCCAGGTAGCGATGCAGTCAGCGTGGCCGTGGCCACTGATGACGGCGTAGATGAGGGTGTCGGATACCGCTTCTTAGCGCCTCTCAGGCCATACAGCGCAGGGCTAAGCAAAAGGCCACCGCATGAAGTCTCAAACCTTCGCTTGGCTTGTTCTACTCGCCAGGATTGCCGCTGACGTATGCGGCACGGTCGCGCTTCGCTATCCCAGCTTCTCCTTGCGCATTAATGATTTGAATCCACGATCCCGAGCAATAAAAGCCGCCAGCATGTGGGGAACCAGAGAAGCTGCATCCACTGGCAGCTGGTACACGCGGCCATGCATCGCGGCATAGTCATCCAGTTGCGCTTTCAGGTCCGCAGGCAACGAGACAGTGAGCTTTACCGCATCAGACCGCGGCAGCGCCCCCAGACTCAATCGGCTAGCACGTTTGGTCATCGCGGTACTCCCCGTTTGAAGAAAAGCGGCTGGTACGGCCGCAACACCAAGTCCTTGCTTACCATCACCCGCATCACAAACCCCGGCCGGACCGTCAGCGTCGGCTGCACACTCAGATTGCGGTTCGTGATCTCCTGCCCCACCTGGTTCACCGAATCCTGCAGGCCCTCCCGGGTCGCCATCACCAGGCGGCTGCCATCCGCCCTCCTGTCGGGCGCCGCAAGCTCCGCCCCCACTCCCAGCAGCGTCGACAACGACGCCCCTGCAAGGATACGGTCCCAATGCCAATCCACACCATCCTCCAGCCCGGCATAGCCCGCCGGGTCAATCCCAGGCAGTTTGTCCAGCGCCACCGACGACGTATCTGGCAGCACCAGCCGGGTCCAGACCAGCAGCACGCGCCGTTGCCCGAAGGCCACCTGGCTGTCGTAACGCCCGATCAGCCGCGAGCCCTGCGGAATCAGGAGGTGTTGCCCCGTTGCCGTGTCGTAGACCGCCTCCGTCACATTGGCTATCACCTGCCCTGGCAGGTCGGAGTTGATGCCGGTGACCAGCGCCGCCGGGATGACCGTGCCCGCCATCACCTGGTACGGAGAGGCGGGCAGCTGGAGCCTGCCCGGATTGCGTGTTCCCGTATCACCGGCATTGGAAAGGAACGCCTCCTTCTGTCCCTGCCGGTTCTGGACCGCCGTAGGATCCGTTGGCGCAGCGGCTGAGCTCTCCATCGCGCTCATCGGATTGAACGGTTGATTCCCAGAGGTCTGCGCAGCGGGTTCGACCGCGCCGGCAGCCTCCGAAGCTCCCGGCCTCCCACCACCGGCGTTGCCGCTGCTGCGGAAGAATACCGAAGACCTTGCCGCTTCCTCCGCCGCCAGCCGTTCCGCCTGCTCCGGATCGATAACCGAGCCCACCGGTTGCTGCGCCTTCACGATGGCCGGCCCCAGGCCGCCCGGCAGCGGCTCGCCCAGCACCGGCGGCGCCTTGGGCAGATCGGCGTAGTCCCTGGGCAACCGTTCAAGGTCCTCAGCGCGTGACACGCGTTCCACGTTGAATAACTCCGTCGCTGGGTTGCGCGAACGGTGCTGCACCTGCAGCGACCACACCGTGCCGCCCAGCACCGCCGCAGCCAGTGTTCCCGCCCCGAGCACCAGCATGCGACGATTAAGCCGAACCACAGGGCGCGGCTGCGCACGCAGCGCCAGGCTCTCCGGGTCCACTTTGGCGGGTGCTGCCGATGCCGCCGCGTTCACGAGCCGCCTCCCGTGGGTGCGCCAACGCTGCCCGCGCGATCCGTGCGCTCGATGCGCACCACCTCGCCCTTGGATTTGCCGGATGCACCCAGCCGCAACTCCGCCGCCCCAAACAGCCGGTCCACGACGTAGTACGGCGACCGGAAGCGATAGTTCACCAACTGGGCATCCCCCTTCGCTCCGATCACGAAAAGCGGTGGCAGCTCCCCCTGGGCAATGCCCGCCGGAAACTGGATGTAGACCCGCTGCCCGTCGTCAAACGCCCGCAGCGGCTTCCAGGGCGGGCTGTCGCCTGAGACCGCATAGCTGAATCGGATCTGCTCCAGCGCAAGCCCAGACTCCACCGGAGCTGCCACCTGGGCCTCCCTCCCCTGCTTCTGCAGCGCCAACATCCGGTCTTTTGGATAGTCCCAGGAAACCGAAGCCATCCAAGCCTGTGGCGTCGAGGACAGCTCCACCAGGTACGTCCTGCGATTGGTGGTGATGACCAGGTTCGTCTTCAACCCCACCCGAGTTGGCTTGATGAGAACGTTCACGCGCAAGGTGCCACCAGAGCCGCTTGTCGTGTCCCCTACGATCCAGCGCACCGTGTCGCCGGCCGATACTGTCACCAGCTCCTCGCCAGGCTGCAGCCCGATCGCCGTCACGCGGCCCGGGCTGGTGTACACCTGGTACAGCGCCCCATCGGAATAGGGCCAGACCTGGATCGCGTTGACGTAGCCTTCGCGCGTGGGCGCAACCCGTGCCTCCTCGTTCGCCCGCGACACACGCTGCGCCTCATCTGAGGACTCCGGCGCTGCCTTGAGCTCCTTGGCGCTTGGCAAGGCCTTCAACTGCCCGGGCAACGCCAAGGGCTGCGGTATCGCCACCACCTCCACCGGCGCAGGCGGATCGGCAGCTGCAAGCGTCGCTTGCACACCCGCAGGCTCGTCCAGAGCGATCACCGGCGGCGGCTTGCCACGCGAGGCACAGCCGGCCAGGATCACCACCCCCATCGCCGCCAAAGCGACTTTCCGTACATTCGTATTCATGGCTTCTTCACTCCTTCGCTGGAATCGAGTTCTCGGCTCCACGACAGGCCGTTGACGTAGATGCCCAATGGGTTCTTCCGGAGGCGCTCCTCGCTGCGCGGCGCCTGCAGCACGATGGACAGCACGGCGGTCCAGCGCTCCAGGCCGGCAGCCTCGCCGTTTACATAGCGCCTCTCCGTCCAGCGCACCTGGAACGAGGCATCGCTGGCCCGCACCACGCTGTGGACCTGCACGGCAACGGACTGCTGCCCGATGCGCGAGAACGGGTCGGCCACGCGCGCGTAGTCATTCAAGGTCGCAGCACCCTTGTCTGTGGTGTAGTCATAGGCCTCAAGCCAGTTCTGCCGCACGACAATCGGATCGATCGATAGCGAGCGCACGTCGGTCACAAAGCGCGCCAGATGAAACGCAATCTGCGCATCGCTGGGCTGGTAAGGCGTGGCAGCCTCCCCCACCGCGCGCACTTGTCCGGCTTGGTCTACCTCGATGACATAGGGAGTCACGATGGACTGCGCCGAGCGCCAGACCAGACCGCCTGCCATGAGCAAGGCCAGGCTCAGGCAGCCAAATGCCATCAGCCGCCAGTTCTTCGCCTGCACGCGGGCTGAGCCAATGCGCTCGTCCCAGACCTGCGCGGCAGCCTGGTAGGGTGTAGCAGGCTCCGGCGTGTCCGAATACCGCACCAAGGGTCGTTTGAATCGCATAGAAACCTCTCCTTCAGGAATTCGAGCTGTCACGCAGGCTGGGGCCCGACCCGCTGCCGCCGTGGTCGCCCGAGCGCAAGGTATGGATCGCCGTGGTGGCCGCACGGCTGGCCTGTTGCCTGCGGCGCATGCGCCGGGCCCATGCAGGCTCTGCAGGCGGAGGACCAGCCTCATCCGCATCCGCAGGGGACGGCGCGTTTGCAGGCGCGGCCGCTTCGGACACAAAGCCCGCCATACGCTCTTTTACGGCCTTGGTGCCCGACGCAACCTGCTGCCCCACGGCACTAGCGCCCGTCTTCGCAACATTGGCCACGCCCGCTCCGGCAGCGCGGACGCCGCTCGATCCTGATGCAGCCGCGCCGGCCTGGTAGGCCGCCTTCGCGCCCGCGGCCACGGAATTGGCCGAACGGGCAGCGCCAGAGCCAGCGCCGACGGCAGCTCGCGCCGCACTGGGCGCCATGCGTGCACCCGCGGCCACCGCCGACCCGGCCCCCACAGCGACCGCACCTCCCGCCGTAGCCAGACCAGCAGCACCCAGCGCCGTGCCGGCAGCAGCCCCCGCTCCCAATTGAGGCGCCCCAGACACCAGCCCGGTCGCGATCCCTGGTCCAAAGACTCCTAACCCCAGCATCGCGAGCGCCGCCAGCATGATGGTCAGCGCATGGTCTATGGAAGGCTCCGCGCCCGGCGCCACCGTGAATTCAGAGAACAACCCTGAGCCGATCCCAACGATCACGGCGAGCACCAACACCTTGATGCCCGAGTACACCACATTGCCCAGCACCTTCTCCGCCAGGAAGCTCGTCTTGTTCCACAGAGCAAACGGCACCAGTACGAAACCTGCAAGCGTGGTCAGCTTGAACTCCAGCAGCGTCACAAAAAGCTGCACCGCAAGCACAAAGAACGCCACGATCAGCACCAGCCAAGCTAGGAACAACACGACGACGGTGTCGAGGTTTGCGAAGACGTCGGGAAACCCCACCAGTTCGCTGATCTGCGCCATGATGGGTCGCCCTGCGTCAATACCCACCTTGGCCAACCTGCCCGGTTGCAGCAGCTGCGCCTGGGTCATACCCGAACCCGATGCCGTCAGTCCCAGCCCTGCAAATGACCGAAACAGGATGCCGGCCAACTGGTTGAAGTTGCCGAGGATGAAGGCAAACGCACCCACGTACAGCACCTTCTTGATCAGCCGCGCGATCACGTCGTCGCCATTGCCGCTCGCATGGCTCATGGCCCAAAACAGCCCCGCCAAAGTCACGTCAATCACCACGAGCGTGGCCGTGAGAAAACGCACCTCGCCACCCAGCAGGCCAAAGCCCGAATCGATATAGCGCGAGAACACATCCAGAAAGCGGTCAATGACCGCAACATCGTTCATGGCGCCGACGCCCCATCCTTGGCGAGGAAAGGAGCGCCCTCGGATGCCGGCGATGCAGCCGATGTGACTGGCGGCGGGGCGGACGGCGTGTGCGGCGTCCCTTCGCCCATGAAACGCCGCCGCGTCGCCTCGGCCACTGCATTGCATTGGGCATCGCCCACCTTCGCGTGGTCGGCTTTGCAAAGTAGGCGCAGCTCCCTGTGTCTCTCAGGATTCGCCACCAACGACTCCACCGACGCAATCGATGGCGCCTCATCGCAGGCCACCAGTGCCAACCCAGCCGCGCCCATCCACAACAACTTCAACATCCCGCGTCCCCCTATCAGTGGCTGTAGAAACTCACGGCCGCCGCCGAATACGGTGTCCCAGTACCCTGGAAACGCCGACGCACTTCCCGCGACCGCTCCTGCACCGCCACCTGCCGCGCCTGCTCCAGCGCCGTGGCCCGGTCGTGGGTGATTTGCAGTTGCTGCGCCTGCATGGCCTGGCGCGACTGCAGGGCCATCAGCTGGTTCGTGGCCTGCATCGCCTGCAGGGCACCCACAGCCGACTGGCTTCGGTTCACAAGATCGTTCAGGGCACGTTCGTCCGAAGCAAAGTTCTGCACTGCCTGGGACTGCACCTGGGTGGCAGTGCGCAGCGCTTCGAGCGAGTTCTGCCAGCGTTGCCGCGCATCCAGCGCCATCTGGTTGCCCGAGATCGATGCCGTGTAGCCCTGCGGGTAGAGCCGCTTGAACTCGGATTCCATGCGCGTCACGTCGAAGGCCAGACCCTGCGCCTGACGGATCAGCTGATTGGTCGCAGCCAGTGAAGCACGCAGCTCAGCGAGCGCACTGAAATCCAACCTCGCCAAGTTGCGGGCATCGTTCTGCAGCTGTCTGATCTGGTTGTTGATCTGCTCGAGCGTGCGCGCGGCCGTCAGGATGTTCTGCGAGAAGTTCGAGGGATCGAAGACGATCTTCTGAGCGTGCGCCGGAGCGGCTGTCCCCATGGTCAGCGCGACAACGGCAGCGAGGGTCGCGATCCGAGGTTTGAACGCAGCAGTAGGTTTCATGGCTAAGTCCTCAGGTGGAAGAAATCGATAGAAATGAAGGGATGAGATCGGCTGCCCAATCCACGCCACGGTGACGCAGCCAGGCGGACGCGAAACCAGAAGATCCAGAGGTGGAGACCAGCGCATCCATGGCGCGCTGGTCCTCGGGCGATGAAGCTGCCGCAAACGCCAGCGCCACAGGTCCAAGCCCCAGGTCAAAGACCCGGTTGCCGAGTCGGGACTGGTAGTAGTAGTCGCGCTTGGGCTGCGCGGTAGCGACGATTTCGATCTGCCGGCTGTTGAGACCGAAGCTCTCGTAGATCACGCGGATCTGCGGCTCGGTGGCCTGCGGGTTCGGCAAAAAAATGCGGCTCGCGCAGCTCTCCACGACGGCGGGAGCGATGGTCGAGCCCTTGATGTCCGCGAGCGACTGCGTTGCAAAGATCACCGAGACGTTTTTCTTGCGCAGGGTCTTCAGCCACTGGCGAATGCGCGCTGCGAACAACGCGTCGTCGAGGAACAGCCAGGCCTCGTCGAGGATCAGCAGGGTCGGTGCTCCATCGAAGCGCTCGTCGAAGCGCGCGAACAGGTAAGACAGCACGGCCTGCGTGGCGGCCTTGCTGTGCATCAGCTCTTCCATCTCGAACCCCTGCACGTCAGCCGAGCCCATCCGGTCGTGGTCGGCATCGAGCAGTCGGCCGTGCGCGCCACCCAGCACATAGGGCTGCAAGGCCTGACGCAGCGCATTGCTCTGCAGCAGCACCGACAAGCCGGTCATCGTGCGCTGCTCCACCGGCGCGCTGGCCAGACTGTTGAGTGCAGACCACACCGCGTCCTTCTCCGGTGGGCCGACGGCGACGCCCTCGTGCCGGAGCCTGCCCTCGATCCACTCGGACGCCCAGCCGCGGTAGCCCTCCCGGTCGATCCGGGCCAGCGGCTGAAAGGCGATCTCTCCGCCCTCCTCCGCACCCTTGCCCAGGTCGTAGTGCTCACCGCCCAGTCCGAGGATGGTGGCCCGAATCGAGCGACCCATGTCGAAGGCCAGAATGCGCGAGCCTGGGTAGCGCCGAAATTGCAGCGCCAGGGTCGCCAGCAGCACCGACTTTCCCATGCCTGTGGGACCGACGACCAGGGTGTGACCCACGTCGCCGATGTGCGTGACCAGCCGGAACGGCGTGGCGCCATCGGTGCGCGTCACGATCAAGGGAGGTCCGTTCAGGTGCGCATTGCGCTCCTGCCCTGCCCAGACGGCCGACAAAGGCATCATGTGCGCAAGATTCAGCGTTGAGACGATGGGCTGGCGCACGTTGGCGTAGGCATGACCGGGAATCGAAGATAGCCATGCCTCAACTGCATTCAAGGTCTCGGGGATGGTCACAAAGCCCCGTCCCTGGATGGTTCGCTCCACCGCGCGCAGCTTTTCGTCGGCGGCGGTCGCGTCGGCATCAAGCACCGTCACAGTGGCAGTCACGTAGCCAAAGGCCACCTGGTCGCTGCCCAGTTCCTGCAAGGCCGCATCCGCATCGGCCGCCTTGTTCGATGCGTCCGAGTCCACCAGCAGCGTCTCCTGCTGGAAGATGGTCTCGCGCAGCAAGGCCACAATGTTCTTACGCTTGGCGAACCACTGGCGCCGCAGCCGGATCAGTTCCTTCACCGCCTCAGCCTTGTCCAAACACAGAAAGCGGTTGCACCAACGGTAGGCAAAGCCCAGGCGGTTAAGGTCGTCCAGAATCCCTGGCCAGGTCGAGGTCGGGAACCCTCGCACCGTGAGCACGCGCAGATGCTGCGTCCCAAGCATGGGCGCCAAGCCACCCGTCAGCGACTCGTCGGCCAGCAGCGCATCCAGGTGCATCGGTACCTCGGGCACCGCCACCGCATGCCTGCGTGTGGATACACAGGCACGCAGATACGTTAGCGTCTGTCCATCATCCAGCCAACCAACTTCTGGCATCACCCCGTCCAGCAGCCCCAGAAATCGCTCGGACTCGGTCACGAAGGCGTCCAACCGCTGCCGCCAGTCCACTCCTTCGGTGTCCCGGTTCTCGTACAGAAGATGAGAGGCCTTGGCCCGGGTCTCTTCGGGTGGGAGGTACAGCAGCGTCAGGTGGAAGCTGCTCTCGAAATGGCTGGCATCTTCCTCGAACGCTGCGCGGCGCTCCTCATCGACCAGCCAGGACAGTGGTTCAGGAAACACAGACGCCGGGTAGTCCGCAGCCTCGCGCCGCTCGGCCTCCACGAACAGTGCCCAACCCGAACCCAGGCGCCGCAGCGCATTGTTGAGTCGCGCCGACGTAGCGACCAGCTCGCCCCGCGTGGCACTGTCCAGGTCTGGCCCCCGAAATCGCGCCGTCCGCTGAAAGGATCCGTCCTTGTTCAGCGCCACGCCGGGTGCGACCAGCCCGGCCCAGGGCAGCCAGTCTGCCAGAAGGGAGGGCCGTCGCCGGTATTCCAAGAGGGAGATCATGGTGCGGCCCTCAGACGTCCAGCAGCTGCCGCTGCTTGATGTGGCGCGCGAACACTTGCATGAACTGCGGGTCCATGCGGGCGCCCCAGACCGCGAGCGAGTGCCCGACGATCCACAGCAGCACCCCGGGAATCCAGAGCTGCAGGCCGAGCCCGACCGCAGCGGACAGAGTGCCGTTGGTGATCGCGACCGTGCGCGGCGCCCCGCCAAGCAGGATTGGCTCCGTCAGGGAGCGGTGCAGCGGCACCTCGAATCCGCTGGACACGGATGGATCGGTCATGGTCATGCCAACACCGCCCCGCCCGAGAACGAGAAAAACGACAGGAAGAAGCTGGACGCGGCGAACGCAATCGACAGCCCGAAGACGATCTGCACCAGCTTGCGGAACCCGCCCGCGGTATCGCCAAACGCCAGCGTAAGACCTGTGGCAATGATGATGATCACCGCGACGATGCGCGCCACCGGCCCCTGGATCGACTCCAGGATGGACTGCAGCGGCGCCTCCCACGGCATGTTGGAGCCTGCGGCCTGCGCGGGCAATGCAACGGCCAGCAGCAGTGCTGCGGCGACTGCGCCGCGCAATATGGGTTTTACGGAAAGCGGTGGATACGTCATGACGGTACTCCTGAAGTGGATGAAGATGGAGGCGAAGTGGAAGCCGCAGGAGCGGTCCAGGGCAGCGCCCCGAGCGTGGTGTCGAGCTGGTAGCCGTGCTGATCGCACCCGATGACGCGCGCGATCTCGCGCACACGGCGTGCCCGCCCCCTACCAGCGATGAAGACAATGACGTTGACCGCTTCGGCGATCAGGGCGCGCGGGACGGTCACAGAAACCTCCTGCACCAGTTGTTCCAGGCGCGTGAGGGAGCCGCGCGCCGAACCGGCATGCACGGTGGCGATGCCTCCGGGATGTCCGGTACCCCAGGCCTTGAGCAGGTCCAATGCTTCGGAGCCGCGCACCTCGCCAACGACGATGCGGTCGGGCCGCAGCCGCAGCGTGGCGCGCACCAGATCGGCCATCGTGCTCACACCGGGTTCGCTTCGCATGCACACATGGTCATCGCTGCGACATTGCAGCTCGACCGTGTCCTCCAGGATGAGCACGCGGTCGCTTGTGTCGGCAATCTCGTCGAGCAGCGCGTTGGCCAGCGTGGTCTTGCCGGTGCTGGTACCGCCCGCCACGACGATGTTCAGGCGCTCCCGCACGGCGCAGCGAAGGAAGGCCGCCTGGTCCTCGGTGAGGATGCCATCGCTCACATATTGGGCAAGGGACATGATGCGCAGCGCCCGCTTGCGAATCGCGAACGAGGGTGCGCGCACAACCGGTGGCAGCACGCCCAGGAAACGTTCGCCCGTCTCCGGCAGCTCGGCCGAGAGGATAGGTAGACCCGCATGCACCTCGGCGCGGACGTGTGCGGCTACGAGCCGGATGATCCGCTCGGCGATCACAGGTGGCAGCGCGGCGCCGGTCGGCTCTCGCCCCGTGCCGAGCCGGTCCACCCACAGCGAGCCGTCCGGGTTCAGCAGGACTTCGACCACTTCGGGGTCTTCGAGTGCGGCAGCGATCTCCGGCCCCATGGCCGTGCGCAGCATGCGGATACGCCGGGCGAGCGAAGCGTCGGAAGAGGAGGATTCAGGCGCCGGATGCAAGGTCGGCCTCCTCGGATTCGGCAGTTGGAGCCGTCGGGGGTGCAAACGGCGCGACCTCAGCAGACGCAGAAGTCTCCGCAGGGTCTGCCGCACCCAGATCCTCATGCACTTCCCGCACCAGGCTGCGTCCGCGCTGCAGATGCCGGGCGAGTTGCTCAATGAATTGGGCGTAGCGAGCCCTGCCCTGCGCGCGGGCTGCGTCCTGGTGCCCCTCTGGCACCGGGATAGAAACCGTCAGAAAGTAGCGGACATAGACCGCCATCGTCTCGATCAAGACGTTCTGGTCACGCTCCAGCCGGTCGAACTGGCGCGACAACCTGTCCAGACGCTTGGCAGTTGCCGCTTCGCGTTGGTCACTGCCATCCGGAGAGAGGAAAGACGCCAACGCCGCGGCGATGATCGCCGACTTCGATACGCCTTTGTGCACGGCAAGTCGGTCCAGACGCTTGGCATGCTCTGGCTCAATGAAGATGTTGAGGCGGGTCCGGCTCATAGCGCGATTCCATCTTCCGGGTCCAGCGCCGCCAAGCGTGCTATGCGCGTCAACTGACGATCCACGTCCTGCGGCCGCAGCGGCGCATCATCCTCGTCGTCGAGCACCATTAGGTCACTGGTTTCCGTGTCGGGAGCTTCGGCAGACGCCAGGCCGAGTTCGGGATTGAGCTGGTGCCCACCGTCGTCCGCGAAACCTCCGGCATCGCCAACCGGAGTGGCTGGTGGCAACAGCGGTCCAAGCCCGCTCCAGTCGTCAGATCGGACTGCAGGGCGATCTGCGTACGCCCCCGCAGACAGGACCGGTGCTTTGCAAACGCGGTGCGTGAAGTTGCGGTCCAGGTAGTAGCGCAGCTTTTTGGCACGGATTGGTGGATGCCCCGAGACCATTACCACCGCATCGTCGGGCGGCAGCTGCATCACTTCCCCGGGTGTGAGCAACGGCCGCGCTGTCTCCTGGCGCGAAACCATCAGATGGCCCAGCCAGGGCGCCAGCCGATGGCCAGCGTAGTTACGCTGAGCGCGCAACTCGGTCGCGGTGCCCAGTGCTTCGGATATCCGCTTGGCCGTGCGCTCGTCGTTGGTCGCGAAGGCGATGCGGACGTGGCAGTTGTCGAGGATCGAATGGTTGGGCCCATAGGCCTTGTCGATCTGGTTGAGCGACTGCGCGATCAGGAAGGCGCGCAGGCCGTAGCCTGCCATGAATGCCAGCGCCGATTCAAAGAAGTCCAAGCGGCCCAGGGCCGGAAACTCATCGAGCATCAAGAGCACCTTGTGGCGACGCTCAATGCCGTCCGATCCATCAAGCGATTCCGTCAGACGCCTACCAATCTGGTTGAGGATCAGGCGGATCAGCGGTTTGGTGCGACTGATGTCCGAAGGTGGTACGACCAGATAGAGCGACACTGGATGCTTGGCGGAGATCAGGTCGGCAATGCGCCAGTCGCAGCGCGAGGTGACTGCGGCCACCGTAGGGTCGCGGTACAGGCCCAGGAAACTCATGGCTGTGGACAACACGCCTGAACGCTCGTTCTCGCTCTTGTTGAGGACTTCGCGCGCGGCAGAGGCAACCACCGGATGGGGGCCTTCGCCCACATGGTCAGTGGTCATCATGCGGTGCAAGGTCAGCTCGAAAGGAGAGGCAGGGTCCGATAGGAAATTGGCGACACCGCGCAGGGTCTTGTCTTCGCCCGCGTAGAGCACATGGAGGATGGCGCCGACCAGCAATGCGTGGCTGGTCTTCTCCCAGTGGTTGCGACGCTCCAGTGCGCCCTCGGGATCCACCAGGATGTCGGCAATGTTCTGGACGTCGCGGACTTCGTGCATTCCACGCCGAACTTCAAGCAGTGGGTTGTAGGCAGCCGACCTGGCGTCGGTAGGATTGAACAGCAGACAGTGCGAGAACCGAGCGCGCCAGCCTGCGGTAAGCGACCAGTTTTCGCCCTTGATGTCGTGGATTACTGCGGAGCCGGCCCAGCTCAGCAGAGTGGGTACCACCAGGCCAACGCCTTTGCCCGACCGCGTGGGTGCGAAGGCCATTACGTGCTCTGGCCCCTCATGACGCAGATATTCACCGCCTTTGCAGGCGGTCCGCCCCAGAAAGACTCCGTCGGGCCGTGTTAGACCGACGTCGGCAATTTCCTCAGTACCTGCCCATCGTGCCGAACCATAGGTCGTAACGTGCTTGCTTACTCGCGCGCGCCACACCGCCATCGCGATGGCCGCTCCTGTGGCGAGTAGTCCGCTCGATGCGGCGATGAGCCCCCCACGCCCGAACACCTCAGGTGCATAAGCATCGTAGAAGTACCACCACTCAAATATTTTCCAGGGCTGGTAGATCGGTAAGCCAAGAACATCGATCCAACTCGGCCCAAGACCTGGTTGGTAGTCCAACGCGTGCGCCGTCCATTGCGTGCCCGTCCATACGCCAGCCACGCAAACGGCAAGAACGACGGTGACACTCCCAAACAAGATCCCGTTTGAATCCACACTCGGCATGAGCTCCTCCTTCTTCGCGCAATGCCTTCAAGACACTGCTGCTCCGAGTTTGGAATCTGATTAATGCATCGCGCACCCGTTGCGGCGTAATGCAGAGGGCTGGGGCATAAGCTGTTGAACGCTCGTGCCGAAGACCTGCAAGTCCTCGGGCCGGTGCAGATGGCATCGTCGAAGGAGCTACTCATGGTCTCGCGGTGGCCCTACCAATCTCGCGTACACCGGGAATGCTTTCACTCTTGGGTTCTTGCGTGGGCAATGAAGCGTCGCAACGCGACTGATGAGCCTATTCGCGTGCTCTTGTGGGCGACGAAAGTGGAGATATGCATGGGCTCGCGTAGGGGAAGGACAACTACGTCAGCGCGACTAAGCATCGCCGCGTGTCCAACGTCCGCGATTCCAACGCCGAATCCTGCCGCCACTCGGGTAAGGTAGCCTGCAAACGTACATGCATGTCCCTTCAGCGAGGGCATCTCTACATCCGGTCTTACAAGAGCCTGCAATTGATGCGCAAGACCCGGTTGCCGATCAGTTCGGTATGCCAAGAATGGGAAGGTGAAGAGTTCTGAAATGGACAAGGCTGGCTGACCCGCAAGCTCGTGCCCGATCGGAAGAACGGCGACGGCGGAGTACTTCCATGCGATGTCTTGCGTTATGGATGTGTCTTCCGGAAGCCCGAATGAGAAGCCAGCATCCACCTCCTCGTTTCGCAAGGCGCGTGCGAACTCGGAAGCCCTTAGCTCTGTGACCTCCAACGGAACTTCTGGCACCGCATTGCGCCAGCTACTTAGGCATCGCGCAAGTCTTGGCTGCGACAAGTCGTCGGAGATCCCAATGCGTAGCGGAGCACGAACTCGTGCATCAGTCTCGCGCACCACTCGTATCGAGCGCTCTACCTGCATCAGCAGCTCACGCGCCTCACCAAACAGACGATCCCCAGCGGGAGTCAATTGAAGCCTCCGGGGAGTTCGTATTAGCACCTCTACACCCAGCCGATCCTCAAGATCGCGCATGGCTCGGGACAAGGGAGTCTGGTCCACATGAAGGCGTTCAGAGGCACGACGAAAGCTCAATTCCTCAGCGACCACGATGAAGTAGCGTAGATGACGCAGCTGGATCATTGGGCTCCTTCGTCGCTGGGCTGTCGAGGTTGCCTCCGTTTGACAGTTGTCCTGTAGTTGCAGAAGGGAATTTTCATTTGAGTTGTTAAGTATTGCGCCGAATACAACTCGAAAAGGTGTGTTCGCGTGGCGCCTCTGTGACTTAGACGTCAGTCAATTGGGGGCCACTATGTTTGCCGTACGAGGAAGAACGCGCAACCCACAATTGCTGAGCTGCGCATGCAAGTTCCTCATGCGGCGCAACCGAACTGCGATCAGATCTTTGGGGCTTGGTGCTACACGCACCTCCAAGTGCCGACCTTCGGCCAGAGAGCAGTTGGCAGTAGTCGCCGCCGAGCTATCGCGCTCGCAGATCACCGCTAACTTACGACTGTCCTAGCGCCGCATCGGCATCCTGCCACCACGCGCGAAGCCAAATTGCGCGCGGCGACCCTGCTGAATCGGTCACCCGGCACGATAAATTTGCATGCTGTCGAGGAATATTTTGGTTTGTCTCACTCTTATGCCCCGGCCAAGATCGTGCATGACTGAGGCCGATTAAATAAGGGGGGGATGATGACCAAAGGATTTCTTACGCGCCGTGAACTCTTGCAGACCGTTTCTGCGCTTGCCTTGCCAGCGATATCTTTGCAGTCCAGTGCATCAGGTTGGCCGGACCGGCCGATTCGCTTTGTCGTGCCTTCCGCAGCAGGAGGATCGCCTGACGCAATCTGCCGGGTGTTGGCTACCGAACTATCCGCTTCGCTGAATCAGCCGGTGGAGGTTGCCAACCAGCCGGGTGACGGGGGAAGCGCGGGAATGCTGCAAGTGTTCCACGCCGCACCAGATGGATACACGGTCGGGTATGGCAACGTCGTGACATTGGCGATCAATCGTCACATATATCGCAGACTTGCGTACGACCCTGACAAATTCACAGGCATCGCCTTACTAGGTACGGTGCAGAACGCATTGATAGTGCGCGATTCGATATCTATCAAAACCGTTCAGGAACTGGTGACCTTCGCCCGGTCCAAGCCTGGCCAATTGACAATGGGCTCCGCGGGAAACGGCACTACCGGCCACCTCGGGGGCGAACTCTTCAAAATTCTGACTGACACCAACATCACGCACATCCCCTACCGGGGAAGTTCAGCCGCGTTCAACGACTTGCTGAGCGGAAAAATCGACTTGATGTTCGACAACCTTTCCTCTTGTGGCTCCCACATCAAAGCGCAACGGGTACGTGCCCTCGGTGTGAGCGGCGCCAAGCGCGCCCCTACCTTTCCACAAATCCCGACCATTCAGGAGAGCGGTGTGAAGGGTTTCGAAACGACCTCATGGGGCGGGGTTGTGGGTCCGCCCGGGGTACCTGGCGAAGTAGTAACCCGATTGAATAGTGAGATCAATAGAATCCTAACGATGCCCGCAGTGAGGGAGAGATACAAAGAAATCTCATTTGAAAGCATGGCGTCAGTCCCAAACCTCATCATGACCATGGCAATGATCGAGAGCAAAAAATGGGAACGCGTTATCGCAAAGTCAGGCACTAAACTGGACTGATCAGTTCGGCAGAAGTAGGAGAAGTGGGCGCCTATCTGCTCGAGACCTCAAGATGCTCCATGGGCAGTACGAAGACGAAGCCTTGAGGTGATTGCGAACACGTGTGTCGACACCAGCGCTATCTATCTGCACGCTATCGCAGAATCATCCAGTGTCTATCGCATCATGACCCTGTACACCCGCGCTCCCTCAACAATGTCACTGCTGTGCCTTGAGTCGAGCGCTCGCCTAGGTTCGTTCACCGCCGCTGCACTAGAGCTTCACCTGACTCAGGGGGCTGTGAGTCGCCAGGTTCAAACTCTGGAGGAGCGCCTCGGCGTCGCGCTTTTCATCCGTCGGCGAAACGCGTTGGCGCTAACCGACGCGGGCCGGTATTACCTCGCAGAAGTTGAACCGCTACTGCAACGCCTGGATCGTGCGACGTCGACCGTGATGGCGTTCAAAGGCCGAGGCGGCAATCTTTCCTTGTCAGTTGGCGCATCAGTGGGGACTTACTGGCTGATTCCCCGCCTTCCGGCCTTCACGCGCGATCACGGTGAAATCACACTGAACTTAGTAACCCGCGTGGGCCCGGCGGACTTCCACGCCGCCTCCGTTGACGCGTCGCTCGAGTTCGGTGACGGAAAACGCCCGGGACTACACAGTGAATTTGTACTCCCGCTTATGTTGACACCGTACGCGGCTCCGTCGTGGATTGCTGCGAATGGCGAGACGGTGACTATGCACACCTCAAGACCATCACTGATCCAACACACAACGATGCCAGACGCTTGGGACAGCTGGTACAGATTCGACAACATCGACGGCGCAGCTGGGCGCGAAGGCCCGCGCTTCGAAATCATGTCGATGGCCCTCAACGCCTGCATCGCAGGGATGGGGATAGCTCTGCTGCCTCCATACATGGTGGACGATGCCATCACCTCAGGCCGGCTCAAACGCCTTTCGCGCAGAAAGATGCAGTACCCGAAAGGCTACTATCTGGTGTGCCCGGAAGAGACGGCACAGATGCAATCACTGCAGGTTTTCCGGCAATGGTTGCGTCAACAGCAGGGCAGTTAACGCCACATCTTCATGCATAGTTGCCGCCGCTGCCCGCGGGCTTCAAACGTAGTGGCGCCCCGACACGTACGCGTTCGTCGAACGGGGACGTCGGCTAGTGCCGTACGCGTCGACAGCGAGGCGCAAGTGCTGCGCGTCAATGTCTTCAACCAATGCGCACCAGACTTCACTCGGGTTTCCGACACCGCATCGATCCCACCACCTGAGAGTCTTAGCGACGCTGGCCGCCATTCCAAAACTCTTTAGGCCTGTATCAGCTGCCGAAGAACGCAGCTGTCGAGGTTGACATGGTCGTGCACACAAACGCCCCGATAGCCCACGGGCAGCAGCCAATGGCTGCCGCAAGGGCCAGAGCGATAGTGCGCGCGGTTCGGCACACCGAACACTCTGCGTACCGTCTCCCGCCACGTTATCGCCGCAGTATCGCGAGGCGCTCTGTCCCCACATTCAGCCTCAGATTGAGTAGGCACGCCGATCAAGAGCGCTCGAGAGGATTGCGGCCGGATTTACCAGCTCTACCTCGGGGCGCTGAGGCATTGACGTCAAGGCCAACGGAATTTCCGTGCATGCCAGAACCAATGCCTGACATGCGTGGCGCTCGACCATGCGTTGTCCGACCGTATCAAAGCACTCACGAGCAAAGGACATCTGTCCGGCCTTGACGCCTTCCACGATTCCGCGCATTACTTCCGCTTGCTCGTCAGGCGCAGGCAAGTGGCATTGGATGCCAGCGGCATTGAGTGCTGACGTGTAAAGCCCGAGCTGATAGGTCCCCAGCGTGGCGAGGAGACCTACCGACCGAAAGCCGTCTCTCAAAAGCTGATGAACTGTCTCTTGCACGATGTGCAGCAACTCGATCTGTGGCGCATGCCGGCGGAGCTCAGCATGCCATGCATGAGCAGTGTTGCAGGCAATCGCCACGCACGCCACCCCCTGCCTTGCCATGCCATCCAGCGCCTCCAACATCGTAGGCAAAGGCGAAGTGCCACCACGCAAAAGTGCGTCCGTGCGGTCGGGTGCGGGGATCTGAACAAGCCAATGTTCCGGGAATGCCTGATCATGTACACGTCTACCCATGCTGCGCATGTGCATTTCACAAGCTGAGACAAACAGCTGCAAAAAGTCAGCCCCGGCTGCTGGCCCCATGCCACCCAGAATTCCTACCTTGCGCGTGTGTTCAGCGTTCATGCGTAGGCAACCTTTGCATCCTCGTCACGGCGCTTGTCCTGCCGTTGGCGACGCAATACCTGCCCCGCATGCGCGTTCACCGTCTGTCCGTCTCGACAAGCCAGCTCGCCATTAACGAAGACTGCCTCGATACCGACGCTAGGCTCGGTCGGCTTCGCGAAGGTGGCGCGGTCTCCGACGCTGCCCTCATCGAACACCACGATGTCGGCGGCGTAACCCGGTGCGAGCAGACCTCGATTAAGCAATCCAAAGCGTCGTGCGCTCAGTCCCGTCATCTTGTGCACCGCCGTTTCCAATGAGAACAGGCGCTGGTCGCGTGCATAGTGGCCAAGCACCCGCGGAAATGTGCCCCATAGACGCGGATGGGGTACCACGTCATGCGCCAAGCCGTCGGAGCCAATCATGGTGAGAGGATGCGCCAGGATCCGCTGGACATCGTCCTCATGCATAGCGAAGTACACCGCGCCTGCCGGAGAGAGTTGCTCCACCAATGAGACGGGTGTGCATCCACGCTCTCGCGCAAGCTCAAACAGCGAACGACCAGCGGCTGAAGGATCGCCGATGGACCAAGTGACCAATACCTCTCGCGACTCGCCAACGCGACTGGCCAACAGCATCGTCGATGACGCGCTATACGGGTAACAGTCCATGCACACGCCTTGCTGCATTGAAGCGGCCTCAACTGCGGCAAGGGTCTGAACAGAACGTCCATGATTGCGCTGACCTATGAGCTTGTGGTGCGACAGTACGGTATTGATATCCAGTGAGGCTCCGATGAAAAGCGCCTCTCGCAACGCCTCGTCAATGGCGTCGCCCTCATCGCGGAGGTGCATGGTGATGAGTGCGTGGGCTGCGCGAAGCGGTGCCCCCACTGCGATCACTTCCTCGGCCGTTGCGGCGCGTGCCGGGGGGTAGTAGAGCCCTGTCGACAGTCCGAAAGCGCCCGCGTCGAGGGCGTCTGCCAAGTCCTGCGCCATCCGTTCGACTTCCAACGGGGTCGCGGCTCTTTGAAGGTGCGCCACATGACGGACTCGCAAAGTGGAGTGCCCAACAAGACACACAGCATTCAATGCCGGCCGGGCCGCCTCAAGCGCATCCAGGTACATCGCAAAGCTGCTGTAATTCCAATCCTCCGCCCCGAGCAGACTCAAAGGCGCTGGAGGTGTCTCAATGCTTGGTAGTGGCGCAAGGCTAATGCCGCAGTTTCCCGTTACCACGGTCGTAACACCCTGACTGAGCTTGGGGTGCGGCCCAACTGGTGTCTTCAGCAGCAAACGGTCGTCGTGCGTGTGCACATCGATAAAGCCAGGGCTGACGATGCGTCCCGACGCGTCGTAACGTCCAAGCGATTCGTGAGCAGCGAGATCACCAATCGAAGCGACCCGACCATCCACGATTCCGACATCAGCCTGCACCCGAATTGCGCCGCTGCCGTCCACTACAGTGCCGCCAGAAATGATGAGATCCAGCATGGGTCTGCCTAGCCCACCTGAGCGCCAGAGCGCTTAACGACATCCGCCCACATGGGTGACTCTTTTCTTGCCCGCTCGGTCAGGCGTTCTGCAGGGCCAGGGGTGAGTTCGAAGCCAAGCGCGGCGTACTTTTCTATGACAGCGGGTTGTGACAACGCTTCGTTCATCGACTTGTTGAGCAAAGTCGCGATGGCCTTGGGTGTCCCGGGGGGCGCAACGATACCGCCCCAGCCGACAGTTTCGTAGCCACTAACCCCCATCTCCGCCACCGTAGGGATCTGCGGAAACTGCGGACTGCGCGCGGCGCCTGTTACGGCAAGCACTCGCACACGCCCAGAGCGAATGTGCGGGAGGATTGAGCTCAAGTTGTCGAACATGAGATCGACGACGCCTCCAAGCAGGTCGGTGATGCCCTGAGGGCTGCCGCGGTACGGGATGTGTAGCATCGACGTGTTCGTCAGCGTTTTGAACAGCTCGCCGCTCAAATGACCCGTCGTTCCGCTCCCTCCGGACGCGACCTTTAGCTCTCCCGGCTTTGAACGCGCGAGTGCAATGAGTTCCTTCACGTTCTGAGCCGGGAGATCCGCTCGCACAACCAGCGCGTTTTGCACGAAGCCAATCAAGCCAATGGGCACGAGTGCCTCAGGGTCGTACGGCAACTTGGAGTACAGCGCCTTGTTGATCGACAGGGTATCGACATTTGCGTAGCCGAGCGTATAGCCATCGGCCGCTGCTCGAAACACATCCTGCATACCGATGTTTCCGCTGGCCCCAGGTTTGTTGTCAACGACGAAGGGTTGCCCCAGAGATTTTGGGAGTTCGTTTGTCAGGATGCGACAAACAGCGTCGGGTGAACCACCGGCAGCCGATGGCACCACCAGCCGAATCGGTTTTTCAGGGTATGCCGCTGCGGCATGCGCCCAGGAAGGGGCTAGCACTGCGGCCGCGGTATAAGAAACAGATTCCATCCAGCGGCGGCGCGACAGGCTGACAGGGCGGAGCGAGGCATTCATCGGTGCATCCTTTCGTTGATCAGGGAATGTGAAGGGATGCTAGGTAAGCTGCACTTTCGTTACAAACCATTAAAAATCGGCCCAGCATGCGTTTTTCTCATGCTGGAGACGAACGAATCGCACTGGATGTCTACCCCCGAAATGAAGCGCCTGGGCAAGCAATGTTCCTGAAGGAGACGCAGCAGGGAAAACGTTAGCCACCAATGCCCAGCCCACGATGCCGGCCGACGACCCAACTCACCGATCCTCCTCGCACGGTCGCACTCAACGTTTCGCCAATGCGACGCTCGATCACCGGTTTCCAGGGCACAAGACTGAAACTATGGCCATCGTCGAGCATTGCAAAGCGCCCACTCGCGATTTGAATGGTGTGGCGGTACACACCCGTAAAACGCCCACCGTCGGTCAGCACCCGGTAGGGTCGGCCAGTCTGATCCTGCAAGCGTTCGCCCACCGCCGCCAACTCGCGATCGCGCAGGGTTGAGAGTAGGTTCCGGGCAAGGACTACACGCGGCCCCCTTCTCTCGGCCAAGCCTAGTTCGCTAAGAAAATCCACGCGGCCCTGCACGGCGGAGCGCAATTCAGCACCGAAACCCTGCGCCACCGCGCTCCTGCTTTCACTCACCAATTGCCTGTCGAGCCAGGTCGCGCCTATGGCACGCACCTGCTGCTCGATGGGAAGGTGCGACCGCAGTTCGATGACCGGACCGAGCGACTTCTGCGCATCGTATTGCTGTGCTCTCTGGTTCAGATCCGGCGGAATCTTCCAGACGCCATCTGCAACGCGCTCGACGATACCAACGCGGCGCAACGCCTCAAGGCGGCGGACGTGAACTTCGATGGTGGTCTGAGGGTCGAAGTGGTTCATCGCGTTGAGGCGCGCCGAGTGGTCCTCCGTCTGGTAGACGCCCTGTCTCGCTACTGCGGCAATGCGCTTGTCCACCGCTTTCTCCCGTCCTGGTGGCTGGACCTCCACGATTCCGTTGATGGGCAAAGTCGTTAGGTCAACACCCGCCGGTAGCTTCAAATAATGCGCCCTACCGTCAATGCCATCGACCACCAAAAAGCCCCGGTCTCGCAATTCGTCGGCCAGTCCCTTCCCCGCAATGCGGCCAATCACAGGCGCGGTAGGCGAGTGGTCGATGACACACTCCCTCGGCAGCCCTTTCATGGCTCTGCGAATGAGCTCCAGCGCGTCCTCCCGCTCCCCCATAGCGCTGAGAGCCTCCGCCATGCTGGGCTCGAGCTTCCACCGCTTCGCATCTACCCTCAAGGCCAGCCCCATGGCCTCAAGCCGTTGCAACCTTGCCCGCAGAATGTTCTGCCTCTGTCGGTCCGACGCATGGCCGCTCAGGTTGATTTCGCCGCGATCGACTTGCCGGATGAGAGACCTGTCCAGGCTCGTCATCCGCTGCTGGTCCACCTCACGCAGCAAGCTCTGCCGGATCTCCGCTTCCGTGCGCGGACCGAGCATTTCGGTCACGATTTCGCAGGCTCGCATGCGCATTCCGTGGGCCATGTAGTCCGGAGAGATCAGGAGATCCTCCTTGCTGCTGGTAAGCCCATTCAGCACGATATGGGTGTGCGGATTGTCTGTGTCCCAATGGTCCACGGCTACCCAGTCCAATCGGGTCTCCAGGTCGATCTCCACGCGGCGCATGAGTTGGCGGGTGAAGCCTTTCAGGTCTTCCAATTCCATCGCATCCTCGGCCGAGACGATGAAGCGGAACTCATGCCGACTACCCTGACCACGCTCTTGGAACGCCTGAAGGTCCGACTTGTCAGTCTCAGCACCATAGGCCCGCCCTTTCTGGCCATCCGGTGTGACGCCGTCGCGCTCTATGTAGCGCAAGTGCAGCGCCGCAGAATTCGGGCTGGCGCGCTTGAGCACCACGTAGCGGGACTTGATCACTACACGTCGCGCATTCGGCCCCAACCGGTGCCCGGCCATCGCTGCTGCGACGCGACCGCGCCCAAAGCTATTGACGGGCCTACCGATGCTTTTTCCGGAAGGCTTCGCACCCGTCTTCGATACCTTCTGGAGCACCTGCGAAACGAAGCGCTGTGATCGCGCATCACCGCGCGACTTCGGCGCCGCAGGCTTGACCCGAAAGTAATCCTCGTTACCGCGACCCATGAAGACCCCAGCGCACGCCGTCGCAGCGCGTCTCAAGCGGCACGCGGCAGACGCCGCTGGGACGCGGACCGCTGGCTCTGCGCGGCACGCGCAAGGCACTTGGCGGTGCCGGCACAAACCCACGTGCAGACTGGTTTGGGAGCGCACGGCGTGCCACCCCTTTTATCTGGCCCTCCGTGTTCGCCCTCCGCATGCGCTCCCGGCTCTGACCTCCCGCCAGCCGCACATTGCCGGCGCCACGCTGTCCGAACGACAGCGAAACTGCAGCGGGTGCTGCACGCCGGTGGCAATATCCCTGCACGACGGAACGCATGTCGCGCGCTTGAGGGAAATCATTTCCACAGCACCGACGACCTGCTGCGGGACACTTCGGTCGCGCATACAAGACGCAACGCTGCCGCTTGTATGGGCGCGCCGCGTGTCCTCCAAGGAGGACTGACGTAGTCACGCTCATCGCATGCTCCAGACCCACATCGGACGTGCCTTGCCGATCACGGCGGACGCGTCGACAGGACCGAAGTAGCGGCTGTCGTAAGAACCAGGGTGGGCGCTGCTGAGCAGGAACACCTCACCATCGACAAGTGCTCTGCAGTGCGGCCAGGACTGCAGTTCTCGGCTCGCTTCATCCTTCTCCAGCACCGCCGCGACGACGGTGCCATCAACACGCACAGCCCCCTCCCCCACGCAAACCAGCTGGGGCGCCATTGCGCCGATGCGCTTGAGCAAAGGAATGCCCGCAGGCAGGTATCCGCGCTGTGCAGCCAGACCGGCCACGCGGACCGGAAGCCGGACTAGCACGATGCTGCCGACGTGCAGCGCTCCGGGCGAACTGATGAGGTACCAACCCCGGGACACGCTGTCACTCGGGTTGTAGACCAAGCGCGTCGGAGACTGCACTATCGTGGGCATATAAAGCGTGGCAACGCCGATGCCCATGCAGGCCAGGACCAGCCGGCGGTTCATCGCAGCGCCTCTCGCGCAAGGTGCGCCGCATGCCGTTCGACGGTGTAGACCGGCAACGGTTGGTGCGCACTCAATCGATTGCCTACCGTGCGCCAGTAGGTGTCGGCCACCGTGCACGGATTGATGCCCAGCGCCTCGACTGCATCGATCACCGCGAGCACCGCCTTCACCTGCGTCTCGCCATCGGCACGCAACAATATACGGGCACCCGGCAGCACACCCGCCACGCGCTGTGCATCCTCGAAAGGTGTCGGCGCCTGCATCACGAGGAGCTGCCAGAGCGCCGTGCCATAGTCGTTGCCGATCCACTTCACCCTACAGCAGACAGTACCCGGCGTGAACATGGCCACGCGCCGCCAGCGGTCCAACACGATCTCCGCCGTCGGCTGGCCAAACCGCAGCCAGACATTCACCCGGTCCTTGACGAAAGCAAGAGAAACGCGCATTCGGGTGGACCTTTGCGACGCCATCGCCTGCAGCGGATTCGGCCGAATGGCTGCCGACGAATGAGATTCCGGGGCCGTCACGCCATGTCCTCTGGATACTCGCGCTCCAGCAGCTCGCGCAGCATGTCCGCCGCTGTGATGCCGCGCCGGAACGCTACAACCTTGATTCGCCCACGCAGCGTCGGAGTCACATCGATGGTGAGCCGCGCGGTGTATATGGAGGCCTTGGCGGAGGCGTCGGGCGCTTCCCCCTGCCGCACCCAGGTTGTTGCTGGGTCTGCTCCGGGCCTGCGTCCGATTGGCGCTCGGCGCGGCTTCACCGCTGACAGGGGAGAAGTCATCGCAGGATCTCCTGCACGGCCTGCGCGAGCGCCGCAATCTCGCGTGCAGCAGCACACTGCGGCGCCACTTCACACGCCAGCCGCCCTGCGGCCACGCTGTCGGCGAACACAATGCGCTGGGAGATCTCGGTCTCCAGCGCGGCAAACGGCTGGTCCGCGAGTGCTGCACGCGCTTCGCGCCCGATCACCGTGCCAACCACACGGCGGTTGATCACGAAGGCTGCGCGCAACTGCGGCCGGAACACCCGGGCTTCTGTGATGAGCTGCACCATCTCATGGCTGGCCCACACGTCGTAGGCGCTCGGCTGCACCGGGATCAGCACCAGGTCGGCGGCCAGCAGTGCGGAACGCGCAAGCGACGCGACCCTTGGTGGTCCGTCAATGACCACAAAATCAGCCTGCAGGGCAATCTGTGGCGCCTCCTGGTGCAATGAATCCCTGGCCAGTCCAAAAACGCCGTAGAGCCTGTCCTCCCCGCCCTGGAGCCTACGCTGTGCCCAGTCGAGGGCTGAACCTTGGGGGTCGGCATCGAGCAGCGTGACGCGGCTGCCTTCCAAGGCGAGTTGGCCCGCCAGGTGCGTAGCAAGCGTGGTCTTCCCTGCCCCGCCCTTCTGGTTGAGCAGAGCGATCACGTTCCCGGGGCGCTTGCCTTGCTTTTCTGTTGAAGGATTTGGGAGTTCTGGATCTGCTTGAGTTGCGATCGCAGTACCGCTGCCCAATATTTGAGCAGCGTCTGCTCGCGCGCGCGTGACTTCCATTTATGTTTCCCTTTAGATGTTTAGGGAGTGCCGAGACCGTTGCTGGACGCGGCTTTCCGGTCAATCGGTGCGGGCGATCCACCGATACTTCTGCGGCTGATCCCCCGAGGGTCGTGCGGGCGATCCACCGAGTCCGCCCCCAGGCGATCCACAGGTTCTTCAACAGAACCTGTGGACAAGTCGCTCCGAGGGTCTGTTGTCCGGGTCGGGCAGGAAGGCCAGCCACTCGATCCCGCCACGGCGCTCAATGGACAGCCAATAGCCCGGCAGCGCCTGGCGCCGTGCAAGCTGGCGCACCTGGATTGCAAAGTCCGAGGGACGCTGCAGGCTCCCGGACTTGAGGTGAAGGTGGCGCATGTCAAACCGCCAGCCCGCCTGCTGACGCCCCCCGTGCTTGCGCACGAGCCTGTACAGCCAGCGCTCGATCCCCCCGGAAAGACCGAAATACGTGGGATCAAGCGTGAGCACGAGCCCCTCCTCCATCACGCCCGTGAAAAACCAGTCGGCCAGGATGAGTTCGATGCCGTCGGAGCGGCCCCCAGGCTGGACGTACTCTTTCCACTCGTTGATCCAGGAAAAGCGGTGTATCCGCTTGCTGCCGTTTGGACGCGCCCGCTGGCGCAGCGTCGTGGCAACGGTGGTGGACTGCAACCGGTCGAGTGCCGCACGCAGCGCGAGGTAGTCGCTGCGACCCGTACCCCTCTGCGCAAAGCGCAGGATCTCGTAGGGAGTGGCTACCATCAGGCGCGAAGGCGCAATGCCTTCTTTCTTGGCCTGAATGATCTGGCTCGCAGCCCAGATCAGCACGTCCGCGTCCCAGATGGTGGCAATGCCATGCTCAGGAACCCCCTCAACCGTGAGAGAGATGCCACCTGCTTCAAATCGGATCGGCACAATGCGCGGCGACTTGGCGAGCGAGAAGAATGGATAGGCCATCAGGTCCTGCGCGTCGCGCAGCGCCATATCGCCCGCCGGCAACGCACGGAACAAAGATAGCTGCTCGCGTTCGTTCGGGCGCTTCGACATCGGTGGTGCTCCCTCGTCCGAACCGGTCAGCGCACAGAGTCGCGCTGCACGTAACCGGGGTCCGAGGTCATGCCGTAGGCGCGACCGTCGGCCCAAGCACGCAGGTCAGTGGCCGCATAGACCACCCGGGCGCCGAACTTGCGGAAGCGCGGGCCGCCACCGAGAACGCGCTGCTTCTCCAAAGTGCGCGGTGAGAGCCGCAGAAATGCGCCCGCTTCTTCAGTGGTCAGGAACTCAGGATTTGCAGAAGCTGCGGCGACAGTAGCCGCAGAGGACTGCTGCGCAGCCGCTGTGGCTGCGCGGGACGAGAAAGAACTGCCAATGGCCATGACGAACTCCATCACTGTCGATGGGCCGCAAACCATTCGCAGCCCGATGGAGGCAGTCTCGGGAATCCGCCCTGATCCGAGCAGGGAAAGATTCAGCGCACCGGTTCGTCTCCGGGAGGCTTTGCAGCAGGACTCAGCACACCCGCCAGGGAGAAGTACCCGCCATGCATGAACGCCTCAGCCCGCCGCAGCAGATGACGCACCTGCGCGCGCAGTTCGCCATCCTCGTGCCAGCGCAGAACGACGGCTTCAAGGCCGAACAGTGCCTGCGCAACGTCGCGATGGGACGCGCCCGCCTGGGAAGCATCGAGCGCCTGCAGGGCGCGCAAGTGCAGCAAAGCGGCACGAGTGGCCGCCCGAACAGGCGAGAACTGAGGCACACGGCCTTCCAGGGCCTGTGCCTGCTCTCGGTACTCGTCGAGCTGACTGCGAAGCCCTGGAGTCAGCGGCACGGCGCCCACATAGGAGCCGCCATCTTCCAGAGTGCCTGAGAGTGACACGCGCATGCGAAGCGCGCTGATATCTGCGGTGAGGGCCAGGTTGTGGCCGTCCATCATCAGTCGCTTGCGGCCGGGTATGCGCCACAGATCGAACTGGCGGGTCGCAGCGCCGTGCGCATGCACGGCACGCACATGCAGCAGCTCGTCAGAGGAAGAAAGCCACACCGGGTGCGCAATCCGTCCGTCCAACTCGGGATCTTCGGCGACATCGCAACCCCCAGCGGGCAAAACACACCCCCGACTTTCGACGCGCCCAATCGGAGCAGTAGCCCGGATTGCGACGCAAGTATTCCCAGGCAAGCGCCGCATGGTCAAGGTCGAGCACGTATAGATAGGCGGCAGACACGCCCCAAGGCGCGTGGGGACGATCTTCAGGGTTGGGCTTGGTCACGGAATCCTCCTGCAAAAGGGGGAACCTGCCACACGAGAAGAGACACAAGGTCGCTATTAACGCGAGGTCACCTCGCGTGCCGAGCGATGCTGAAACTATTGTGTCTGTCAGTCGTTGATCGAGCCATCGCGCTGTGCGTCCGCGAGATAGCCCGAGAGCGTCTGGCGGGGCCTGAAATGCAGATCTGCCACGACCCGCATGCCACGCGGCCCCCGAACAACCTGCAGGGCGGAAAGGCTGACGTGTCCCAACTCCGGACTACCCGTCCCTGCGTCGCACAAGCCAAATGCCCGGTCCTCATCTGCATCGAGCTCGGTCAGCAACCATACGGCGCCAGCATCCAGCGTGTACAGCTTGACCACCGGCAGAGGATCCGAAGCGTCTCCACGCGCACGCGCGGCCCCGTTGGCCAGCATCTGGACTTGCTGCTCATTGGTAAGAAATGTCATCGAAGGTATCCGTAAGACCGAATGGTACTTCGACATTCATAGGAAGGTTGAAGAGCCTCCATGACTGCAGGCGTTGGCCATTCACACAGCGCGAATTTTATGAGTTAAAGATAACGTGGTTTTAATTGGGGTGAAAAGCAACGCTCCCGGGCATGCAAAAGCCAGGAGCACAGCGCGGGCGCCCTGCCGGCGCTACGACGTTTGACGCAGGTCCCGCACGGGCCTTCGGCGACGCCGTGCGCCACCTGCGCACACTGGACGGCATCGCACAAGAGACGCTGGCGCACACAGCCGGCGTCGAGCGCTCCCATATGGGCAAAATCGAACGCGGGGAGCACATGCCGACGCTTGCTTTGATCCTGAAGATCGCACGGGCACTGGGCCGCAGCGCCAGCGAACTGATGCTGGAAACCGAGGCCCGGCTACCAAACAGCGAGGGGTAAAGCGATACCGACTATCTGCGTACGCAAACGGCCGATGCACTCCGGCTAGATCGCAATGCGTCCTACAAGCCGCGCCTCGTATGCGTAGATACTCAGCCGCTTCCGGGGTGTGAACTGCAGGTCCCTCTCCACTGGAAGTCCCAGTCGCCCGCGCAAATTCACGATCTCTGCCAGGCTGACCCACCCCAGCTCAGGGTAGCCCAAGCCCAGGTCGCACAGCCCAAACGCATGGTCGTGGTCCTCAGGGTCGATCTCGGTCAGCAGCCAAGTCGCACCCGCGTCGGGGGTGAAGAGCTTTACCACTGGGAAGGGATCGAAGTTTTCTTGTTCGAAGGACTGCCGCCCGTTGGCCAGCAGCTGTGCGCGTTGTTCGTCCGTGATGAGTTTCGTCATGGCCTTCTCCTCGAAAGGAATCAGGGCGAGATTGCCCGGGACCGGAAGCAGCACGGCGCAGCGCAGCCGTCAGGGTTCGACAGACGGCCGCCCCGGCCGCAAGCGTGCACAGCACGCGCAGACCTTGACGGCGAGAACGGCGTGATACGGTGAAGGGAACAGAAAGCCGGCCCCCCAACCCCGCTCCCCACTTGGCTTCGCAAGCGCAGCGCGCAGCACCCACAGGCGCGAATGCGTCAGCGATGTAAGCCCGAAGGGGCGAGACGCCATCGGCGGCTCGATGCGCAGCACGACGGCGCGGTCGGCATCGCCGGAGACGCACAAAACGGTTTGGCTGAATGACGAATCTGCAGAGAGACGTAGAGCCGGTGATCCACCTTCAGCAAATCCTTCAAAGCGCAGAGCCGCCTTCACGAATCGCCGTTGAACCGTAGAGCCACAAAGCCGTAAAAGCGGCTTGGCGAGCAGACGCAGATACGGGTCTACTCATTTGCGAACATCCGCAAAGCAGATTCGCTGGTGGCAGCCAGTGCAGATGTGAGGACGCGCTGAAGCAACACCGAGCGAATACGATGCCGGTATGGACGCTGCTCAACAAGAAACCTCCGGCGATGCCCTGGAAGTGATGCTCCGTCGTTCCGACGAGCTGCACGAAGCCCAGCTGCGACTGCTCGACGGCGCCGATTTCGATCCCTCGCCTCGGGGTGAAGCTGCCTTCGGCATGTGCTCCATCGCGCTCGAGCACGCTCTCAGCCTGCGCGCCTTGATGGCAATGGGGCTGGCCACATCGGCGGTCGGCATGATGCGGCTCCAGTTCGAAGCCTTGACCCGTGCCATGTGGCTGCAGTATGCCGCCAGCGATCTTGCCATCGAGAAGCTCAGCGCACCGCTGACCCTGCAGAGCGAGCAGGCCGCCAAGAACCTCCCCTCGGCGAGCGAGATGATTGAGCAAATCGGCAAACGTGTCGGACCGAACGTGCCCGCGGCCGCGCATCAGATGCTGGCGCATTTCAAAGAGGTGTCCTGGCATTCCCTAAACTCGTTCGTGCATGGCGGCATCCACCCGCTGCGCCGCCAATCCGAGGGCTTTCCGCTCCACCTGGCCCTGCAGATCCTGTGCAATTCCAATGGGTTGCTCACGATGACCGCCATGACGCTGGCGGTCCTGACATGGGATGAAGCCGTCGCCAAGCCCATGAGCAAGATCCAGCCTGCGTTCGCCGACTGCCTGCCCGAGCTGGTGAGTTAGTTACAGAAGGGGAACAGCGCCCCGCGGCTGGCGGGGCGCCGAGGACGACGCTCAGTCGCCCTTGCTGCGCGACCAGATCAGGTTGTGCACGCCGTCCTCGCCTTCGACCAGGCGGGCATAGATGGTCGCCGGGAACGACGGATCATCCAAGGTCACCGACAGGTAGGGGCGTTCGGCCCGGCTGAGCTTCTTCCACGCCGCGCCGATCTCGAAGTTGCCGGCGACGATCCGGTAGTCGGGAGCGTTCTCGCTCTCCTTGTCGTTGGGCACGATCTTGCCCTTGACGTTGAGCGTCAGGGTGCGGACCGTGCCGGTGTAGCTGTCGTTCTGTGCGGAGAAGGTGCCGATGTTGGCCATGATGAAGTCCTTTAGAAGTTGACCAGGTCGCGCCCATCGCGGCCTTGGCGTGATCCGATGGGCGAGGGTCCGGGCGCGCCGCATCCCACAGCGAAGCGAAGGGGCCGCAACGCAGTGAAGGACCGGGAGGCCCGAGAAATTTGCCTCGCGAGGAAGACCGCAGGTCGGGGAAATTTGTCGGGCTGAACGGTTGAGGAGAAGAAGCCCCGAGGCGAGGCGAAACGAAGTGCAGCGCCGCCGTGCCCTCGCCAGGATTCACGACAAATACAAGGCCGTTGTGGGTGTGATCCAGTCGCGAAAGGACGCATGGCCTAGCCCAACTGCGCAGCAACAGCGTTTCCGGCACGGCCTCCGAAGCAATCCCAGCCATGTCGGCCGCGCAACGAAAAGCTTGGAACGTCCCTCCGCATCGGCGCTGCCAACGCATGGGCATTTGTGGCGTGGAAGAAGCTGCGAATTGGAACGCTATTTGTGAACCGTAGTCGTCTGGCGGACTGTTCGCCCGCTTCATTCATAGCGGCTCGCACGGCATCCGAGCACCGCAAGTTGCGTCGTGTCCGCGCTCCACCACTGGCGGGGCGTGCATGTCTAGGGTCCAGGGCTTTGGAGTCCCAAAACCTTTGTGGCGATGCGAGACTCCATCTGTGCCCGCTGGACAGCCACCAACGTGACCGTGGCCTCGCAGACGACCTCGTGCGCATCGTGGGCTTGAACGCGAAACGTCGCGCTCCGCTCTCCCAGGCGTTCGAGCCATCCGCGCAGCCGCAGCGGCGAGCTTGGCGGGATTGGCCTTCGATGGGCATACGGATCGAACTGCCGACCACCTCCTCCGCGGCCGCATCGACGTGCTGCTGCATTTCACGAATGCAAATGGATTCGACTACTGCCACCAGGCACCCCGTGATAAGACATTCGATCAGCCGCTCCGCATACCCGTTTCCATGCGGAAGCAGCGCGAAAGGCGACTTTGCCGTCTGGTTTGCCGATACGGTGTATGACTCTTCGAAGAAGATCTCGCTCACGCCTTGGTGGTTCATTGGTATCAGGGTGGGTTGGGGATGCTTGATCGACGCGCTGAATGCGGACGACCGGCGTTGTTCGATGCTCCCGTGTCCGGCAGGCATTCCCAACCCACCCCAGCGAATACTGGCGTAGAGAGCCATCCTCATGGATCAGACTGGGTGATAGGCAGCTCAAGGCAGCGGCTGACCTTCCGCGCGCCGCGCGCATCACTACCAGCGCGGTAATCAGGCGTTGCCTGGTCACCGGTATTGAGGGGCGCCAAGCCTGCGCGGCGGGAATTAGCCTTCAGCCAGTCCCCTGGTCCCCGCGCCCAACAGCGAAGCGCGCAGGACAAACAAGGGTTCAAAGGGCCGAAGGCCCTTTGATTCACAGCAGCCCACGCTCCGCAAAGCTCAGCACCTCGCTGCCTGCAACAACCAGGTGATCCAGCACCCGCACGTCCACCAGCGCAAGCGCCGATTTCAGCGTCTGCGTCACGTGCTCATCTGCCCGCGAGGGCTCAGCGACACCCGATGGATGGTTGTGCACCAGGATCAGCGCCGCCGCATTGCGCGCCAGCGATTCCTTGACCACCTCCCGCGGATAGACCGACGTCTGGCTCACGGTGCCGCGGAACAGTTCGACGTATTCGATCAGCCGGTTCTGCGCATCGAGCATCAGGACAGCGAATACCTCATGCTCCAGCGCCCCGAGCTTGACCCGAAGGAAGTCGCGCACTACTTGCGGCGACGACAGGATCTCGCAAGCTGGCAGCTGCCGCCCCAGGAATTGCTGCGCGGCCTGCAGCACCTCGCCGGCCTCGGCCGGACGGTAGTCGCCCGCGCCATCGCGAACCAGAAGAACGGAAGTATCGAAGGAGAAAAGATCGTGCGCCATCGTCGGCTCCATGAATCGGGCGGGATTGCCCGAGACCGGCGCCAGCACGGCGCAGCGCAGTGGTCAGGGTTCGAAGACGGCCGTCAGGGCGCAAGCGCACAACCGCAGGGCGAGCGCGCAGACCTTGACCACGAGAACGGCGTGATACGTTGAAGGGAACAGCAAGCCAGCCCACGCCAGCCACCCCGCTGCCGGATTCGCAAGCGGAGCGCGCAGCGCGGACACGCGCGAAGGCGTCAGCGATGGATGCCGCAGGGGCGAGACACCATCGGTGGCTCGATGCGCAGCACGACAGCGCGACCCGGCACTACCGGGGGACGCACACATGCTAAAACTTTTCTGACCGCATAAGCTCGCCCGGGTCCGAATCAGGGCTGTATTGCTCGTCACGCGGTCCACGATCCTAGGCGCTACAGGTTTGAAGCTCCACGATCGCCACTTGGCAGCGATGGCTCCCCTTCAGGCATGCGCTCGGTCCATCGTCATGCACCATTTGGAAAATCCAGCCGATGCCGCATGGCAAGTAGTGGAGCAATTTGTCTAGATGCCTCTGGACGTAGCGATCTGAGACCCGCAACTGCGTGCATCCGAAATGCGTTTTCAATATAGCGTCTTCGAAAGCCATCGAGCTCGTCGCTCTCGAACTAGCAACACCGTGTTTCGATAGGCCGAATCTGCACGAGGACGCCATCTACAATGGCGCGGCGCGCACATAGTCCGAGGCGCCTATGGTGTCTTCCTAACATCTTGAAGACGTTGTCAGTCAACTCGCGGCGCCCGCCAGTTGGGAGCGCACCAACACAGAATGCAGCATCTGCTCGCTGGATTTCTAGCCCCCTATGTCCTGGCGACAGCTTGCTTCGCGCTGATCTCACACCGACGGGCGGCGACCTTCGCGAAGGTAGGCGTGCTGCTAGGTGGTTGTCTGCTGATAGTCCTCTCGCCTTTGCTGATCCCAGTTGAACAGCCCCTCCCCCGCTTTCTCGCCGCTATGTCTGCAACCCTCACGGCGATCAAGGTGTTGGATGCCTGGTTGGACCAGCGGCGAATGTCCCCGCCGACATGGAAACAATTCGTGGCCTTTCTGGTAAATCCCTTTGTGTTGGTTCGACGGTGCCTTCCGCTTGAGCGCCAGGTGCCAGGGCACGAAAACCTCTTGCGTCTGGTGCTGGGATCGGTGGGCTGCGCCATCGGCGTCACGATCCTGACCCGGCTGTTCAGTGTGGATTGGCAAGACCTGCCATTTCTTCTGGAACACGCAAGCAAAGTGACCGCCCTGATGATGACTATCATCTTCGCGCTCTCTGCCTCTATCGCCCTGTGGAGATTGTCTGGTGGAACAGGGCGCGAGTACATGCACAGTCCTTTTGCGGCACGCACGCCTGCGGACTTCTGGCGGCGGTACAACCGCAACATGCAGCAGTTCTTCTGGGAGGACATCTTCAAACCCCTCGGTGGGCATCGCACGCCCATTCGAACCACGCTGCTGATATTTGGTTTGTCGGCACTGATCCACGAATTACTCTTCTACGCAGCGATTGGGCGCATGCAAGGCTATCAGTTGGTCTTCTTCGCCTTGCACGGCATCGCCGCAGCAATGACTTTGCGCGTAAGAGCAAAAAAAGGCTGGGCAGCCATCCCGTGGATCGTCAGCACCCTTGCCTTCAACCTCGCATCGTCCGTATTCTTCTTCGCGAGCATTAACGAAGTGACTCCTTTCTATTCACGCCGGCTACCAGACTGGCTGCAAGGCTGGTAGCGCCTATCCCTCAGTGGCCGCATCCGCATCGGGTGTGTTCACGCGGCCAAATGCGTCACCACCGCGCGCACTACCCTCTCACCCGAGCGATTCAGCAATACCAAGCTCAGAACCGCGCTAGGTACGCTCCGCGAACCATCGCCTCATCCAGGCCACCAAAGCGGCCGATCCAGCGCCGCGCCTTCGGCCCGCAACGCGTCGGCAAGCCCATGCACGGGATCCTTGAGACTGTCTCGCACCAGAGCGATCCATGTATGCAGGGCCTCTTCCTCTGACTTGTCACCTGCGATCACCTCCAGGCGGGACAGCATGTCCAGGACACGGTGATAGTCTCCAAGCGCCTCCCCAACGGCAAGGGCGCGCGGTAGCTGGGATGTGCGGGCTTCCCGGCGCTTGGCGCGGGCCTCTTCGGCGGCGGCCGCGATACGGCGTGCGAGATCGGCTTCCTGCTGCGCCTTCGCCCGCATGGCGGCTTCCTCGGCCACCAGCTTCGAGCGAAGCGCTTCAGCCTCAGGAAATGCGATCAGGGCCTGCGTTATCTCGGGGAGGCGTTTCTCCATCTGCTGCCGGGTCCCCGTCCACTGGCGGGCAATAGCGCTCCAGCCTCTCTCTAGCTTCAACTTGTAGACATCGCGAGCCCTGTACTCCGTAGGGTCATAGAAGACTCCCTTGCTCCGGGGCTTGACGATTTTTTCAGCCTGCTCAGCGAAGTTCAGGCAGATCGAGCCTCCCGCCCTGCGGATCTCGACCGTGTTTCGGGAGTCCTTGCCGCTGGCAACAATGTGGCAGCCTCCCGCAACGAGTCCGCGAAGCAACGCCTCGTGGAAACGGAGAATCCAGTCAATGTTGGCCGTCGTGGCAGTGATGCGCAGGCAGCCTTCGCCGGTGATGTATCTGCCCATCGACATGTGGCGCCCCGTGATGCCGCCGAAGTAAGGCCGCCCCTGACCCGCAGCACGTTCCCTGTCCCTCGCCCGCTTCTGTTCCTCGCGCTCAATGGACTGGAAGAATCGGGTCGTCCTAGCCACCAGCGGATGGCAATTGTCGAGTGAAGGCGGTATTTCGATGGGCGGCACGGCAATGCCGTTTTTCGCGCGTGAGAACGTTTGCCGGACCTGCTGGAGTCGCGTCGCATCCACCGACTGTTCCGCCGTCTTGCCCTTCTCAGGCAAACGAAGCACCGCGTCCACATCAGTTGGCGGCAACGGCGTTGGAAGACAGGGCTTTCCAGCAGCAAGGCGGGTCCAGAAGCCGACAGGTGGAACAGGAATGTCGTACCTGCGACAGAGTTTGGACAGGCCGACATCCGACATGCCCAGTTGGGGTCCAAGATGCCGGAGTGGCGTTTTCCAGACCAGCTCATACAGTTCTGAACGCTTCAATCAAAACTCCTCGGATACAACAGGAACGAACACACTTGTGCTGACCCAGGCCAGAGCCCGACGCGAGCGATGCTTCGGTCTCCGGGGCGATCTCGACCTTACGCAGAAGGCTCACTGACCAATCTCCTCCCTGCTCCTGCTGAGGCGCCAGCAGGTCGTATGTCTTAACGATGTTCAGCAAACCTAAGAGCCCGTTGGTCTGCGGAGAGAAGGCAGGATCGGTGCGCTTGAGGTATGGACCGAGGGCGCCAAGGCCCACCTTGCCTTCCGACGTGTCACTGGCAAGAAGTGCCACGGCTTGCACAAGGAAGCGAGGCCTTCGCTTGACCGCAGGCTTGGCCGAATCCTGCCTTGCTTGATCGGCGTGGAGATGAGCCTGCGGTTTTTCCGCGGGCTTTTGAGCAGTGTCCAAGACGTGCTCGGCCGGCAGCGCGGGACGTATCCATTCGATGAACTGATCGCTGGCATTGCGCAGCGCATCGGGCGTCTTGGACTCGCCGACGCTGCACACCGTGGCACCGCGCTAGCGCAGCTTGCGGCACAGGTAGGCAAAATCGGAATCGCTGGTGACTAGGCAAAAAGTGTCCGCCCTTTCATCGAAAAGCGCTTCCAGCGCGTCCAGCGCCAGGGCGATGTCAGCGTTGTTCTTGCCGGCCGCGTACTGGTATTGCAGGCACGGAGTGAATGCCTGGCGCACAAGGGCGTCCTGCCATTTGTTCGCCAGTGTGGCCTGGTTGCCATAGCCGCGACGCAGCACAACGCGGCCAAACTGGGCCACCATGCGCAGCGCGTGTTCAAGGATTTCAGGCGGGACGTTGTCGCAGTCGACCAACACGGCAACGCTGGTCTCTGTGGTGGCGCTGTTGCTCATCCAGATTGCTATGCAGGATTGTTTGACCCCACACGGTAGCTGATTTCGAATGCTGTACTACGAACAACGTGTACGTCTGATCCCAAGTTGGGAATCGGGTCTGTATTGCGGCGGCCGTTGATCCCGGCCGTTTCTCGGGCCCTTTGCGGATTTCCGGCTCGCTCGTAAGCCAACGGTCACTTGTCAAGTAATCAGCGCGCGGTGCGAGGACGGCGCGCGACGACTAAGGGGTCCAAACCCTACCTGTTTGGATACGGAAGCAACACATTCTCGCAAGCGTTGATGGGCGGGGTCTACCTCGTCCCTCGGATGCCACGCCTGCACGACCTTTTCTGATGGCACGGCGACGGGCAGCTTGAAAATCTCAAGCTCGAGTGTCTGCATCACGGTACGCGCCAGAGGCTCTGGCACGCACGCGACCAGTGTCGATTGCGCAGCCGCCAGCAGGGCGCCATAGGCACTCGGCACCGTCAAAACGGGACGACGGGCGGCCCCGACGTCTTCAAGCAGGACGTCGATCGATTCTCGTACCCGTCCGCGCTGTGTGATGGCAACATGCAACTGTGATGCGAAACGCTTTGTTGTCACACGCGATCCAAGCAATGGGTGGCCAGCTTTAACGGCTCCAACGATGTGCTGTTCGTAGAGCAAGGACGTCTGAATCTCAGGCCCACGATCAGCGAGAACGCCTACGTCCAGATCAATGCGCCCATCGCGCAGAGCAGAGGCATCGCTCTCACTCTCGGGGACGAAACGCAGCCGTATGAGCGGCATACCTTCGCGCATCGCTTCGAGCAAGGCCGTGCCATAGACGATCCCCATGCCTTCCGGGGCTCGCACCGTGAATTCTCGGTCGATCTGGCCCAAAGGCACACCGCTGCCGGGCTGCATCAACTCCTTGGCTTCGGTCACGATCCGTCGTACAGATTCACGCATCGCGTTCGCACGCGGAGTTGGAACCAGTTTGCGGCCTGCGCGAACGAGGATTGGATCGTCAAGAGCAACACGAATTCTTGCCAACGTATGGCTCATTGCGGGCGCGCTCAAGTGCATCCGCTCGGCCGCACCGTTGACGCTCCCCGCGCTAAGCAAGGCATCCAAGGCAGCAAGAAGATTCAAGTCCATGCATTCATTTCCTGCAGATATCAGCTTCAATGAATGCACTGTACAGATTAATGGGGCGCGTGGAAACTCGCGCTGTCTGCGATCGAGGTTGGACCGCAATATTCCTTGACCAACGCTAAAAAGCCCGGGATTGGAACAATGCCGTTCCGGCGTGACGTCTCTTGCCAGACGATCCCGATGTGCGGCTGACCTTGCCCACCTGAACCCCGGTTCAGGATAGCGGTTCGATCTTTTTCGCAGACACCTGTTTCTTTACGTGCAGGCCCGGCCTGCTTCCCCTGATTGCGTCCACAACTTTGGAGAACCTGCTTGAACCCATCAACAGCCAGCCGCACCGCACTCGCCACCTCGCTCATGCGTGCAGTTCACTCGCGCAGCGACCCTGCGCCCCTTCTGTCCGACACGTGGGGGGATCGTCTTGTTCCGGAATCGGCGCAAACCGCCTTGCGTCAGCGAGCAATGGAGCGTCTAGACGGGGCCAAGCCCGGTTTGACACCAGATGGCATTCAAGGGCTTGAGTTCGGTCTTCGATCCAATGCCGCTTATGCGGACGTGATCCTTCGGTCCCGATACACGGAAGACGCGCTCAAGGAAGCCGTAGTGCGGGGTATCAGTCAGTACGTGATCGTGGGCGCGGGGTTCGACAGCTTCATCTGCCGACGCCCTGCGTGGGCAGAGGACGTGACGATCATAGAGGTGGATCATCCTTCAACGCAGCGGTTGAAGCGCGAACGCCTGGCTGCCTGCGGCGTTGCCGTCCCCAGATCCGTGGAGTTCGTCGAAGCCGACTTATCGATGGAGTCGCTGGAATCAGTTCTCGCGCGCTCTTCGTTTCAGTCGGATCGCCTCACCTTCTTCTCTTGGTTAGGGGTCACGATGTACCTGACCCGGGAGGCGAATCTTAAAGCCCTCCGGTCAATCGCGACATGCGCGCCTGCGGGAAGCGAACTGGTCTTCACCTACGTCGACGAGGCTATTCTTGGCCCTAACCAAGTGATCGACGAATCGTTTCGCAGACTCATGACTAATGTCTCAGCTGCGGGAGAGGCGTTCCTATCCGGGTTTGACGCCCGAACAATGAGCGAACTGCTGCTTGAGACAGGGCTACTTCTACTGGAAGATCTGGACGGGAATCAGGCCGCATCTCGCTACGACCCTGCGGGCGAGAACGCCTTCCGAACAGCTGCGGCAGCACACATCGTCCATGTACGCGGGATGAGCGCTCGCTCGGCAGGATAAACCGAATGACTGGGCTCGCGATCAGGCGCACAGTTGGAGCGGCCGACTGGATGGGGGCATTGATCCTTAATCACAACGTTCGACGCTCAGACGCGCATGCACCTCACATTGGAGGAGAGCTACTTGGGCAAGACGATGGGCAGGCACGCCTGCGTCCAGGCCTCAATCCCCCCGGCGATAGATTGCACGTCAAGGTAGCCCATGGACTGGAGCGAGCGCGCAGCCAGGGCAGCGCGGCCGCTGGTCTTGCAGTACAGCACCACACGCAGGTCGCGCCGCTCGAAAGCCGGGTTGCCGGCGATCCGGAACTCCAGCACGCCTCGCGGCATGCTCAAGGCGCCCTGCAAGTGGCCGGCGGCAAACTCGTCGGCCTCGCGCACATCAATCAGCAGGTCGGCGGCGCGGATTGCGTCTAGGGCTTGGTCGATTGGCACTTCGGTGACATGGATCTTGGCCTCGGCCACGAGCTCGTGTGCGGTTTTCATGGTGATAACTCTCCTTGTCTGGGTGCGGTACGCAGGGCGGCGGCGCCGTGGCCGTCAGAGCACATTGAGAGGTATGCGCAAATAGGCCACGCCGTTGTCGTCCTTGGGCGGCATTTCGCCCGCGCGGATGTTGACCTGCACCGAAGGCAGGATCAGCACCGGCATCTCCAACGTGGCGTCGCGGCGGGTGCGCATGGCGACGAACTCTTCCTCGTCCACGCCGTCGTGCACGTGGATGTTGTGCGCTCGCTGCGCAGCCACTGTGGTCTGCCAGGCGGGCTCGCGGCCGACGGGCGGGTAGTCGTGGCACATGAACAGACGCATCTCTGGCGGCAGGGCTAGCAGCCGTCGGATGGACTTGTACAGCGTGTGCGCATTGCCACCCGGGAAATCGCAGCGCGCCGTGCCCACATCGGGCATGAACAGGGTGTCGCCCACGAACACGGCATTGCCCACCTGATAGGCCATGCAGGCCGGGGTATGGCCCGGAACCGCCAAGGCCTGAGCCTGCAGGCTGCCAATGCGAAACCCCTCGCCATCGGCGAAAAGGTGATCGAACTGCGCACCGTCGGCTTGAAAGCCCGGCTCCAAGTGGAAGATGCCCTTGAACACCTGCTGCACCTGGGTGATGGCCGCGCCAATGGCAATCTGCCCGCCTAGCACTTCGCGCAGGTGGTGCGCCGCTGTGAGGTGGTCGGCATGGGCATGGGTTTCCAGAATCCACTGCACGCTGAGCTGCTGCGCGCGCACAAAGTCAACCACCTTGCCGGCCGATGCGGTGCGGGTGCGGCCGGCCTTGGGGTCGTAGTCGAGCACTGGGTCGACGATGGCGCAATGGCCGCCCGGGTGGTCGAAGACCAAATAGGTCACCGTCCAGGTGGCGGAATCGAAGAAGGCTTGAACCAGGGGTTGCGGCTGGTCTTGCGGATGCATGGGATTTGTCCTCGTGTTATCAATTACGATATCTATATATTATTGACAAATAGTTTGTTTGTCAATAAACTATAGAGTGAGACGCTGCTCAACCTAACCCCAACAATGGAGCCCCTATGCAGGCCGAAGCCACTACCCCCATGGATCTGGAAAGCCTGCGCCACTCGGCCGACAGCGCTTGCCGACTGATGAAGGCGCTGTCCAACCCTGACCGGCTGCTGCTGCTGTGCCAACTCACCGAGGGAGAAAAGCGCGTGGGCGAGTTGGAGGCGTTGGTAGGCATCGCCCAGCCCACGTTGTCACAGCAACTGGGTGTGCTACGTGACGAAGGGCTGGTCACCACCCGCCGCGATGGCAAGCACATCTACTACCGAATCGCCAGCACCCAGGCACTGGCCGTCATGCAGACCCTGTTTGAACAATTCTGTGCACCCAAGGAGGCCGCCCATGCAGATTGACTGGAACCATTTCACCCCCTGGGGGGCCCTGGCGGGCGGCTTGGTCCTTGGCCTGGCGGCTGCCGCCTTCGTGCTGCTGCACGGCCGCATCCTGGGTATAAGCGGCATCGTCGGCGGATTGCTCCGCCCGCGTCGCAAGGACATGGCTTGGCGGGTGGCCTTCGTGCTGGGCATGCTGGCCGCGCCCCTGATCTACCGCTTTGCAGTTGGCGCGAGCGAGGTGCGCATCGACGCTAGCTGGGGCATGCTGGTGCTATCCGGGCTGCTGGTGGGCTTGGGCACGCGCTATGGCTCAGGCTGCACCAGCGGCCACGGGGTGTGCGGGCTCTCGCGCCTGTCGCCGCGCTCGCTGGTGGCCACGCTGGCCTTCATGGGCGCAGGCTTTGTCACGGTATATGCCATTCGCCATCTGCTGGCCTGATCTCAAGAGAGCTGACCCATGAAACTCCGACGCATTTCTGAATTCGGCATCGGTCTGGTCTTTGGCCTCGGCCTCATCATCTCGGGCATGACCGACCCCGGCAAGGTGCTTGGCTTTCTCGATCTGGCCGGCCTGTGGGACCCCTCGCTCGCCTTCGTGATGGGCGGCGCCATCCTGGTTGGAGTGTTCGCTTTTGCACTGGCCCGCAAGCGCACCACCAGCGTGCTGGGCGGCCCTATGCAACTGCCCAATTCGCGCAAGATCGACCGGCGCCTGGTGCTGGGTAGCCTGACCTTCGGCGTGGGCTGGGGGATTGCAGGCTTTTGCCCCGGCCCGGCCATCGTGTCACTGGGCACAGGCGAGCCCAAGGCGCTGGTATTCATGCTGGCCATGCTTGCGGGCATGGGAGCTTATGAATGGGTGGAGATGCGTAAGCGTCCCCACACCGCACCCCACTTGGCTTGAGCGGGTGTGAACGTCATGATCAGCAGCACTTGGCTTGCCGCCATCGCTACCCTCGGCATCATCGCCGCGTACGAGGGCTGGCTGGCCGTGGCGCAGAGGCTTGCACCCGCGCGGCTGGCGCGCACAGCGCACGCCTCGCTGCGGGAAGACTGGTTTGCCGCCATCTCAGCGCAGCCGAGCTCCGAGATTCTGGCCGTGCAAACTCTGCGCAACTCGCTGATGTCTGCCACCATGACTGCGTCCACTGCGGTGCTGGGCCTTATGGGCGCGCTATCGCTCACCGCTCCCACGCTAGGCCAGGCCTCCACAGTCACGGCCGCCTGGCCGCATGTCACGCCCCGGCTGGCGATGGAGCTGGTACTGTTGTGTCTGCTGTTCGCATCGCTCGTTGCCTCGGTAATGGCTGTGCGCTACTACAACCATGCTGGTTTCATTGGCGGCATGCCCGTGGGCGCACCCCAGCGCCAGCGCTGGGCAGCCGCTGGCACTGCTTATGTTCGCAAGGCAGGCGTGCTTTACAGCTGGGGCCTGCGGCAACTTCTGCTGGTGGTGCCGGTTGTGGCCTATTTGCTCTACCCTTTGGCGGGCGTGGCGGCGGCGTCCTTGCTGGTGATAGCGTTAATCCAGTTCGATCGGTACAGAATTGAAAACGAGTAGGTGAATCCGGCGTTGGCTGCTTCAGACGCTGCGGCGGCCTTACAGTCGTGCGCACCGGAATATCCAACCGATAAAGCTTTAGCACGCTGATGGACCGATGGAAACCTCGCGCCAAAGCCGCGCCACGTCCGAATCGACTGCAAGCTGGAAGCTAGCGCTCGTGCAATCAAGCGTCCTGCGCGACCACTGAGTTACAAACTCCCAGGACAGCGAAGTTCAGCGAGAACGCCAGGGCATAGCGCGGCAAAAGTCCCCAGGAGAGTAACGGAGCAGCTTCCGCAGGGAGCCAAGTGACGGTCAGAGCATTGACGGCCATAGTGAGGAACACCGGCAGGAAGTGCGCGCTCTCATCAGTCACTTTGACCGTCGTGCGCGCAGCGCTTGACACACGTCGACGGTTGCTGGAGAACCGCCTGCTTCAAAAGAGGAACTCAAGCTCCCACAATTGCAGTACAGACCCTGGGGTCGAATAAAGTTTGACCTCCCCGCCCTGCCCTCGGTCCTGGGAAAGCGCTGCCAGCGCCGCTTGCGGGTTTGCGAAAGGAACGATTTGGAAGGTGGACAAGCCGGTTGGCCTTAGCCTCCAGTATTGATTATGTTTTAGATTGTCTTCGCGCTCCAAAATTGCTTGGCCGTACTTTGGGTCGACAATTGCCAGTACTAGCCCCGTCCCGACGTTAACAAATCGAAAGGCTCCGCGATTCATATCGTACTGGGCGTAGAATTTAATATCAGAAGTGTAAGTGTCGCCCGCTCTTCGGCTGCTTGCGATAATTTCCTTGCCTGAGGCACGCATGTACAGCCTAGACTCATTAAACCTATTGAACAAAACCATTTCAACGCCGGTGTAAATGAGCGGCTGTTGCCAATCTAGCGGCCAGGTTGAAATCACAACTTCCGGACCGCGCAATATTATAGCCTCCGGGATTTCAGCACGGGCCGAATATAGTATTCCGCCATTTCCTACAATCATTGACTCGATTGACGCAACACCCCCAGGCTGGTCCATCCAGACGGTGACATTCTGATCTCTTAGCTCCTGAGCGGTTAGCGCCCCGGATGTTGGAATCATCGCAACATCTAAAGCAGGCAACGTTATTGGCCAATCAACTTCCTTGCTACTGCCGACAGCTGAAATGCGAACCTTTCGGGTCACCACTTGCGCACCGGCGCGCAGAAGGCGGACATTCACCCCCTTAACTTCTGAACTTGCGGTCAAAGGACCTGTCGCAGGTGCGAAGCCTCGAGCCAGAGCTGCTTTGTAAAAGTCGAGTAAGTGAAGTGGATATCGACTTAGGGCAACGCGGATCAGATCTGCCTTGCGCAGCGGCGACAATAGCCACCGGAAGATGCGTGAAACGAACGGTTGGAGCGCTCCGCTCCAAAGTGCAATTCGCCGGCCCAAAGGCATCAGCGAAACATATTTTTCGGGTGCAGGTGAGGATCTCCCCTCCACAAACCATTCCATCCATTCCACGCGCGTTCCCGTGTGCGGGATTTTCGGCACAATATCCCCGTCGACCTCGAAGCTCAGGAGTTCGTCTGCACCAACGAACTCTTTCGGCACCGCATCCACTGCAAATACACGTGGTGCAGCTAGTGTGACCAAGAGAATCGGGGGAGGCGGCGTTTTGTGACCGTGACTAGCCTCCAGCGCGGTAGCCTTCAAGTCGCAGTAGCAAAGCTGTGCCATCGCCCCGCCAAGGCTGTGCCCAAAAATCTCGATATTCTCCACTTCCGACAGTGGGGCGATTGATCCGAGAATCTGCTTTATTTCGGTTGAAACTGCCTGATACGCATACGCGAATCCCGCATGACATTGAAAGGTTTGATTTGCATACGTGACCGATCTTAGCCCAGAGTTTATTTTTACAGTTTCCTCCTTTAGCAATGCTTGGACAAAGTTGTTTGCAAAATCAGCGACTGTGACGTTGAAACGCAGCCAGTCAGACATTTCTACTGTACCGCGGAAGACGATTTTGAGGCTCAGTTTGTCAAGTCGCTGTTCAGTCTTGACGAAACCCCATGGGGTGCCGCTTGTGCCCCCAATTATCTTAAGATTCAGCTTGGCTGCCCATCCCTCACGCCCGGCATTGTCCTGAATGAACTGATCTCGATAGTGAAATCCTTCCCTAAACTTCGAGTCAGGAAAAGTAAGAATGTAGGCGCGCTCAATTTCCTCTGCAGCCACTAATCCCTTTGCAAGATCGACAGATTGGCTAGTTTCAGACATTAACTCCCCCAGGTGAACACGGCGACTATGCGGAATTCAAATCTATTCCGCGGGCTGGCACCAGGAATCTAGCTGACTGCGGCGTAGCCGTAAAGCGGATATGCTCATCTAGCTTCTCGCCGAGGTCGAAGCCCATTCCAGCCTAATGAATGGGCGTGAGGAGCGTGGTCGACACTCTGTCCCAGCGGGCCCTGGCATCTAACCTAGGTGTGTCAACTGCGGAGGCCAAACAGTTACCCCGAAGCTCGACTTTCGCCGCTATACAACTCCGCCATTCGATGTCCGCGGCTCAACACGCCTTTAGACTCAGGTATGCGGTACAAGTCGAAGCATGCGTTATGCAGGCAGGGCCCAAAAATACGCGGCAAGCGGACCTTAGCGGGGGTTTCCAAAAATTCGTAGCTAAGTGATGAGGCTAACCTGTCACCACCTGTCGTGTCTCTAATAACCACCCTAAAGCGGCGGGGTGGCGAGTAGCATCGGGCTTTAGCCGCTAAGGCGCAAGCTTTCGGCACTGCCGAAGCTTTCGGCTGAGCTGGTGTATTGCATTTCAGAGCGACGCAGGTTAGTAGGACTTGTTTGCCGCAGTGGCAGGCGGCTCAGCACCTCGGTCTGGCTCTCGAGCAAACTGGGTGGGACCCCGGGGGGTGAAGCTATGGGGGGTCGGTGGACACTGATTGTTGTAGAGCCGGGCTAGAGAAAACGATGGCTTATAGCGACGAAGGATCCGTACCTTTGCATATGTTAATTCTTGGGTACTGCACGTTCCCCGCCGTTTTTCAGTGAGTTTTATCTTGTTTACTGCGGGGCATCTCGCGTCCGCGGCACTCCCCCACTTCGCCTCATACAGGGCCCCCTGGTTGACCTCGTGCAATATGACGCACGTGATTGCGCCGACTACCCTTTTTAATGCGTTGGGATAGGGCCGAGCGCCGTTCAAGCGCGTTGCGTTAGAGGGGGCGTTGATTTAGTGTTCGGAGGGTGTCGTCCCACCGACGGGATGCTAATGCGGTAGAGTGACGCTGTGCGAAGAATCCTCGTCATTTGCCTGTGGCTGCTGGGTAGTGCTTTCCTGACCCAGACAGTATCGGCGAGCATCTCTTCCTACGAGCTTTTCTGTATCACTGAGTGCGGCGGCATGGATGGATGTGCCGCTCCGGGCTGCCAGCCATGCGGCTTGCACTTGATGCCACCCGCGCTGCCCGGTGGTTCGGATTCACCTCGGACAATGGCATTGCCTGAAGGCCTCTCGGGGTGAGTGCTGCCTCGAAATGCTGGGCTGCTGCGACTGATAGCTAGCACCTAGCTATGTCGCGAAGGGCTGGCACAGGCGTGGCTGGCCTCTGGGCGTCGCTGCTCTGGCGCTATCTCTGCTGGCAGCCAATGAAAGATCGGCTGTTCGTGGTAATACTGCTGGCTGGCGGCGCGGTGCCTGCGGGGGCGCTCCTGAGCCAGACGAACGCATGCGCGCATAGTGGCGAGTGCCCCACTCTCGCGATACTATTTTCAGCTGCGGCAAATGCTGAGGCGACCGCTTTGCCGCCGCTGCCGCCGCTCGCGTTAGCTGGGCCATCGGCAAGGGACAGAGCGCCGTCACCATGGCTGACGTAGAAAATGTACTTTGTGAAGAGCGCGATGTCGGCTTCGCCATTCGTATAAGGTTTAACAGGCGTCTCTCAATCCCTTCTTTTGCCATGCGTTCGTATACGTGCCCAAAGTTATTCTTACGGGACCTTCGCACTACCTAGCGATGGCCTAGACCGGGGACTTACGATCATCCAAAGTGGCTTAGCTGCGCGGACTGCTCAATGAATCGGGGACTGGAGTGGAAACTGCATGTTTCATGCTCCATTCCCCCTTGCTCCAGCCCTAGCGCTTTTTCGACTTGGCGCAGAAATCCCGCCGTTGAGCACGAAACTTTCGCGTGTACTGGCTCACCACCGCCAGGGTGACGCCTACCTCCTTTGCCAGCTACAGCCATGCAGACTCGTGCGCCGGCCGACGCCAAATGCCAGCAGCCCTAGCAGCACGGCCAGCACGCCCAGGCTCCAGCCAGACAACACAGGGATGGAAGCGGGGGCCGCAGCGAGCAGCACGGGCACGACGGGGTCGTTGATGCTGCCGTCCAGCACGCCAAAGCTGTCGTCGCCCCAGCCACCGTCCGTCACGTCATAGGACACGGTGTTACCGTTGATCTGCAGATTCACCGGGTCGTAATAGCGGCTGGTTAACGGGCTGCCCGGCGTAGGGCCGTACTTCTTGACCGTCAACCCGGTCAAGTCGGGAAAGGTGACCGCAACACGCGCCGTCTCGCCCGGCTGGCAGCCGACGAGCCGCAGGCGGAATGCCCCGTGCGGCATGGCCGCCGCGCCGGGGTACGGGGCGGGTGCAGCGATAGGGCCGGTGCCAGCCAAGTCCAGCTGGCAACCCGCGCTGGCCGACACCACGCCTACCTGCACCGGGCCGGAGCCTGTGCTTGTGGGGATGGGCAGAGTTTCGAAACGCGCCTGCACAGTGCACGCCGCCGTGACCGCAGCCGTGGTGTAGACAGACCCCACTAGCGTGCCGCCGCATCCCGTGACGGCGGCAATGCGGTAGCCCGCAGCAGGAGTGACGGTAAAGCTGCCTGCCTGGCCCTGTGCCACGTTCACGGTACCCGCCGGGTTGATGCTGCCCCCCGCGCCGGCTGTGGCCGTTACCGCGTGCAGGATGGGCGTGAACGAGGCGGACACCGTGCAGTTTTGGGTGATGGGCGCTGTGGTGAATGTGGACTGCGCCAGCGAGCCGCCGCAGCCGGACACAGACAGCACCTGGTAGCCGGCCTGGGGAGTGACAGTGAACGCGGCCACTGCCCCGTCGGTGAGTGTCTGCGCGCCGGCCGGGCTGATGCTGCCGCCCGCCCCCGCCACCGCAGTGACAGTGCGCGCGGGGGCAAATGCCGCCGTCACGGTGCAGTGGGCCGTCACCGGGCCGGTCGTGTACACCGTGCCGACGAGCGTGCCGCCACACCCGCTGGCGCCGGCCACCGCAAAGCCGGGGTTGCCCTGCAGCTCGAAGCTGGTTGTGGCGCCCAGAGGCACCAGCACGGGCGACACCGGGGTGAAATAGCCGGCGGTGCTGGGCGCGGGAGTGACGGTGTATTCGGGGACGTACTGCTCGACAGCGACGTATTCATTGAAGGCGCGCGTGCCACCCACCGCCAGCACCCGGCCGGACGGCAGGAGCGTAACGGTCAAGTCCGCACGGGCGGTTCGCAGCCGGGCGACCTCGCTCCAGGTGTCGCTGGCTTCGTCGTACAAAAGCGTGCTGTCGTAGGGATTGGACGCCGCGGCGCCCGCCCCACTGTCATCGCCTCCAGTAACCAGCACCCGCCCATCGCCCAGCAGCTGGGCAGCGTGCTTGGCCCGGGGCTCTGGCAGGTCTGCCACACGGCTCCATCCGGTCGCTGGGTCGTATACAAATACCCAGCGCACTGCACCGCTATTGAGGTACCCGCCCACCGCCAGCACCTTACCGGAGGGCAGCAGCGTGAGCGTGGGCTGGCCGATGAATTGGCCCAGGCTCCCCGCGCCGCTCCAGCTGTCGGTGGCTGGGTCGTAGATCTCGGTATTCAGCCGTGCGTTGCCGCTGTCGCTGCCCACCACCAGCACTTTGCCGGAGGCCAGCAACACCGCGCTGTGCCTGGCCCGGTTCATCAGCGGTGCCGCAGCGGCCAGCCAGGTGTTTGCCGCAGGGTCATAAATCTCCGCAGAGTTGCTGGCGGCACCCACCCCGCCAACTACCAGCACCCGCCCGTCCGCCAGGCGCGTGGCCGTGTGCCACTCGCGTGCCATCGACATGTTGGGCGCCACCGACCAGGTGTCGGCGCCAGCGTCGTACAACTCGGGAGGAGATGAGGACCCGCCAGTCACCAGCACTCGGCCCGAAGCCAGCACGGTGGCGGAGTGCCCGTAGCGCGACGCCGCCATGGAGGCCGCCGCAGACCAGGCATCCAGCGCAGGGTCGTAGATCTCGGCAGTGGCCAGGCGACCGGAGCTGCCAATGCCGCCTACGGCCATCACCTTGCCCGTAGGCAGCAGCACGGCCGCATGGTACCCGCGGGTGGATGGCAGGTCCTGAGCGTCTGCCCACAACCCCTGGGGATACCGATACAGCAAGGCGCCCGAGACCACCCCGCCGCCGCCCACCCCACCCACCACCAGCACATCGCCCGACGCCAGCGCCGTGGCGGTGTGGATGCCACGGCCCGGCACCGGGGGCGCGTCGGCCTGCCATGTCTGGGTCACGGGGTTGTAGCGTTCGGCGCTGTTCTCGTCAGGGTCTCCCCCCACCACCAGCACCTCGCCCGTGGGCAGCAGCGTGGCCGTGTGCTGGGCGCGCGCCTGCCCTAGCGGGGCGACGGTGCTCCAGGCGTTGGCGACCGGGTCATAGACTTCGGCAGAGTTCAAGGCCCCAGCAGAGCTGCCCAAACCGCCCGTGACCAGCACGCGGCCCGATGGCAGCAGCGTTGCCGTGTGGAGCCGGCGTGCAACTGACATCGGTGCAGCAGGCGACCAGGTGTTGGTGGCGGGGTCATACACCTCCGCCGTGGCCTGTACACCCGCGTTGGCGAAGCCGCCGGCCACCAGCACCTTGCCCGAGGGCAACAGGACGGCCGTGTGCTCTTGCCGGCGCACCTGCACCGCGCCCGTGGGCGCCCATGCGCCGGGGCTGCCAGGGACGAACACTTCTCCCGCCCCTTGGGTGAGATTGCCCCCTGTCACCAGCACCCGCCCGGACATCAAGCGCGTCGCCGTGTGCCGAAAACGCTCCACGCTCAGCGCAGGGGCCGCCGCGCTCGTGCCAGCCACCGGGTCATACAGCTCGACGGAAGACAGCGGCATACCGTCGTATCCACCCACCACCAGCACCTGACCGCCCGCTAGTGGCGTGGCAGTGTGCAGGCCACGGGCCGCAAGCAGGCCCCCCAGCGATGCCCAACTGTTGGAGGCGGGGTTGTAGCGCGCCACGCTGGCTTGCATTCCAGTGCCGCTTGAGCCACCTGTGAGCAGCACATGGCCCGAGTCCAGCAGCGTGGTGACGTGCTCAAAGCGCGCAAAACCGGGGTTGGCTGCATTGCGCCACGTGCCTGTCTGCGCCCAGGCACCGCCTGCGGCCGCGCACCAGCACAGACAGCCGGCCAGCAACGTGACCAGCCCGCGCGGGCTGGTCAACGCGTACAAAAACACGGAGAAAAAGCGCCAAGGCGCGATTGCGAGCTGCATACGATCCCACCTGCAGATGAGGGCCAGAAAAAACAAAGCGCGCAGTATGGCCAAGAAGGCCGCATGCCGACAAGCCCGAAGTGCGCAGGTTGGGGAAATCAGCGGAAGCGACCCGGGCCCGTGGCACATCGAAGGAAGTGTGTAACTGAAAGAAGGCGTCCTTCATGGCCTCGCGACCAACCATTCTGAAACGGCAAGCTCTTGCGCGACTGTTCGGTGAAGGTCCCAAGCCACGGTGGGCTTGCTTTGGATAGCTCAGATCCACAAGAGTGGGTCAGCGGGCGGTTGCTCAAATGCTCGCCCCGCAGGTAGCTGCGCCAGGCGTGCGAAAATCCGCACTAGCTAGTTTCAACGAAATACCGAAAATATGCCTTGCCGGGAACATGCCAGGGGCTTCATCAGATCTTGGATTTCTCTGAGTCTTGCAAAGGTTCTATTTCATGACGTTTTGCAAGCCCAAAAATAGAATATGGCGTGCCATTGGCGTGACGCTCCTCGAGCTGTTGATCACAGTTGCGCTTATCGGGTTGCTCTCAGCAGTGGCGATGCCTAGCTACCAGTTGTATATAACTCGCGGCAAGATCGCAGTTGCCAAAAAAGACATACTCGAGATCAGTCTAAGCCTAGAAAGGTATGTGACGTTCAGGGGCGCATATCCCACAAGCTTGGCCGAACTTCCTGATAACCGGTTAGACCCGTGGGGTTCTCCGTACCGATATTTGTCGATGGATGGGGCTACTGTAGGTGCGAAACGTAAAGATAAATCCCTGCATCCTCTTAACAGCGACTACGACTTGTACAGCATGGGTCCCGATGGCCAGAGCCAGACTCCGCTGACAGCCAAAGCAAGTCGTGATGACATTATTCGCGCTAATAACGGCGGCTTCGTCGGCGTTGCCGAGGACTACTGAATGCGCCTGAGTGCGGCACAAGCAATCCTCTACAGCCGCGTTGGACGTCAGTTATTGGGCACGTTTTTCGTGCTCGTGGCTGTGCCAGTTGGAGCAATGTCGTTTCTGGCTTACCACCTCACTGAATATGTGGTGCGGCATTCAGCGGCGCAGTTAAGCAGTGAGTTGGCTAAGGCGTTGAGCATCAGTCTGATTGACCGTCTGCGCGCAGCTGAAAGGCTGCTGCAGGTCTACGATCTTTCTGCTTTGCATGAGCCTGGGTCAGTAGTACTGGATCCCGCACTTCAGGCCATGTTCGTCAGTGTGGAAAGGCTCGCTCAAACTGAAGCTGGCCCGAAGTCAAGTGAAGCAACGGTCCTGCTTGTCACCGATGCCGTGCAATCCGGGGGAGCGCCCTCAGTGGAGTTACTCGCGCATATCCAAGGCGCCTCTGTCCGTGGCCGCTTAAGCGCTGACTACTTATGGGACAACGCACAGTCGGGGACCCATAGGATTTGTTTTGCGGGACCGCAACTTTCGGCGTCCTTTTGCCAAGGCGTAGAGCACACAGCTCACTATTCGGTCCAATCGCAACGCGAAATATTCTTTCGGCCATATTTTGACGCGCCCACTTGGACGATAACGATCACCGGGCAAGAAGATGTGCGTCGCTATCTGCCCATTGGACTTGCCGCGCTCGTTGCCAACGTCGCTGGGATCGTCTTTTTGCTGGCGCTGGCGAGCAGCTCAGTTCTTTTGCGCCGACTCACCCAACCATTAGACGCGCTGACCTCCGGTACCAAGGCCGTACTAGCAGGCGATTTCACGCGTCGTGTGCAGGTCACAGGCCGCCATAACGAATTTACAGACTTAGCTGAGTCGTTCAACGCCATGACCGAAGAGGTGGGACGTGACCTCCGGTTATTCCGCGTGTTGGCGGAGATGGACAAAGCCATCATCGACCAGCGGCCCTTCGTCGAGATATCGAAGCTGATGCTGGGGCATATGAACCTACAGCTTGGTTACGGGACGGTAGGGGTGGTGCAATGGTCGTCTGATGCCCCTTACCCTTCGCTACTGTCATACGAGCTGGATGGATCCCTGCACCAGCACGAGACCCGCATTGACTTCGAGGGCAACCATTCTGCTTCCGGATCCGAGCCGTGGCAGTACCTGCTGATCGAGCAGACTGCTCGGCAGCGCGCTTGGATTCGCCTGGAGCAGCTGCCCGAGCCAAACGGGCGAGCGCATCGTGAGTTAACCGCATTTCGGCAGCGCTTGGCCGTGGCGCTGCACGCCGAGCTGCATGAGCAACAGATGCTTGAGCGAGCGACCCATGACAGCCTCACCGGCCTCCTAAACCGATTCGGGCTCACAGAAGCAATTGGACATCTGACGCACGACGCCAATAGCGATGAAGGTGCACGCCATCCGAGTTCACGTTTCGCTGTTGTCTATATGGACCTCGACGGGTTCAAAGAGATTAACGACGCCTATGGCCACAGCGTGGGCGACAGTGTGCTTCGGGAAGTGGCTGTTCGCCTACGCAACTCCATCGGGCACCAAGCCTCAGCTTTGGCGCGCGTCGGTGGCGACGAGTTCGTCTTTGTAGTGCCTGCGGACACGGGGGGCGCTTTTCGTGCGGACATTGAATTCGCGATTGAGTCCGTTCGTCAACCGTGTAACGTGCCGCCGCGGCTTCTGCCGGTGGCCGCCAGTATCGGGATCGCTCTGTTTCCAGACCATGGCACCTCACACGATGAGCTCCTCAGGCATGCTGATCTGGCGATGTATGCCGCAAAGGGCGCTGGTCGCAACGAGCTCAAGGAATTTGACCCTGCCCTTTCGGCCGAGTTGGCCGATCGGCTCGCGCTGCGGCTTGACCTCCATCAGGCACTGAAAACGGACCAGATGTTTGTAGTTTTCCAGCCGCGAGTGGGAGCGCAAAACCGACAGATCGTCTCCGTCGAGGCGCTTCTTCGGTGGCGCCATCCCGACCGAGGGTTGATACCGCCAGATATTTTCATTGCTCTAGCGGAGGAGTCAGGCTTCATCATCGAGCTCGGCCTTTGTGTTCTTCACGAAGCCTTGCAGCAATTTGCGATATGGCGGTTAGATCCACTTGTGCCGATAAGGCATCTGTCAGTGAATCTCTCACCGGTGCAGCTGGCCGACCCCACCTTTCCTGCGTCCCTGCAATCACTACTGCAGGAGTTCGGTATCAGGCCCGGAGAACTTGAACTTGAAGTCACCGAGGGATCCCTCATTCAGGACATTGACGCAGCCGTAACACGCCTGACTGCACTGCGCGCGAGAGGTGTCGCGGTTGCACTGGATGACTTCGGAGTCGGCTACTCGGCCATGCGGTACTTGAGCCGCCTTCCGTTCGATACGCTCAAGATCGACAAAAGCTTCGTCCTTGCTTTTGGTGTGGAGCGTCCCGCTCTGGCCATTGCGACTGCAATTGTTGCCCTTGCCAAGGCACTGGACAAACGCGTGGTGGCAGAGGGTGTGGAGACTTCTGCGCAGGCAGACACGCTGCAGGGCCTTGAGGTCCACGAACTGCAAGGCTATCTGTATGGCAAGCCTCAGACGGCTGCGGAATTGGCTAGGCTGTGGGCGAACGAGGAGGGAACTGACGCGCGTTAACGTTTGCGCGGTAACAGTACAGCTAGGATGCGATGGTCCACTGCTCTTTCTAACGAAGTGCTCGCTCAACTCGCTGTGACATCCATTCCGCACTGAACGCTGGGCGTGTCAACTTTGCGAGGGACTCAATCTTGGACGCCGTCGAAGGGAAAGGACAGTGCAACCGGAACGAACGCGCCAGCAAAGTAGACCCTTGCGTATGCAGAAAGGCCATCTCCACTCTGGCTTCCAGAGACGCTCGTCATTTCGCACTCACCCTTACGCGAGTGATACGCTGGACCAATAGCGTTTGGCTGAAATGATGCTCGAGCCTTGCTTTGACGGGCAGAGCCCAAGAATAGGGACGCCGGTGGTGCTCGCAATGCGTTCGAAGTCTCTGTCTTACTGTTGGGTATCGAGCTAACGATCCCTCAACGGGGCACCTAGCGGCGGCCGCTTCGCAGCGATAGCTGCAGTTCGAGATAGACGCTTTGAAGGACTGGTCACGGCCAAAAGCGGCCCTTGCGGTTGCCGACTGTGCCAGACTAGTCCTACAAGCGCATACTCGGGCATGCGCCTTAGTCAGTTCATCAAAAGGAATATCGAACCCATCCTTGTGGAATGGGAGGCGTTTGCAAGAACGCTGATTCCTGCCGGCGACACCATGTCGGTGGTTGAACTCAGGGACCACGCACACGAAATCCTGTTGGCTATCGCGCATGACATGGAGACAGCGCAGACCGAGGACCAGCGCGAGGCAAAGTCGAAGGGGTTGTCTCCTTTCAAATCCGGCAGCTTCGCTGCCGAGCATGGCTGGTTGCGTCAGCGTGTCGGTTTCGACCTCACACAGTTGGGCGCAGAGTACCGGGCCTTACGCGCGACCGTGCTGCGCCAATGGATGCGACACCTCCAGGTCGTCGATATGTCAGTTCTCGAAGAAGCCACCCGGTTCAACGAGAGCATCGACCAAGGCCTTGCCGAGGCCACGGCCACCTACTCCCAAAACGTAGCGCACTCCCGGGACACGTTTTTGGCGGTTCTGGGACACGACCTGCGCAATCCCTTAGGCGCGCTCAGTGCGTGTCTACGGATGTTGGAGTTGAAGAGCGAAACGGGCGCAAAAGAACGGGCGCTGAGCGTGGCCAAACGAAGCATCGGTTCCATCAACGAGATGGTCACCTCTCTCCTGGAGTACACCCGTACGAGGCTGGGCCGTGGGATTGACGTGCAGCCGAAGCCAGGAGACTTTGCCGCCCTATGTCGCGAGGCGTTTGATGAGGTCTGCACCGCCTACCCCGAACGCTCAATGAGAGCGGAGATCCCTGGAAAGCTCCTCCACACCTTCGATGCGCCAAGAATGCGGCAAGTCCTTACCAACCTGTTGAGTAACGCGGTGAATCACGGAGACGCTGCTTTCCCTGTGCTCCTCACCGTCACCAGCAACACGGAGCATGTGACGACAGTCGTAATCAATCAAGGCAAACCGATACCGCCGGATGCACTGCAGGTCATCTTCAACCCGCTGGTTCAAGTGGCAGCACAACAGTCAGAGCCGCATGAGCGTCCGGCCAGCAGCCTGGGCCTAGGTCTCTACATCGCCCGAGAAATCGTCGCTGGTCATGGAGGAATCATCGTTGTCACCTCGTCGGCTGAGGAGGGCACCGCGTTTAGCGTCAGTCTGCCTATTCCTATGTTTGAGCCGAAGCCAGCCATTAATTGCGGATGATTGCGGGACGCTGAGCGCGTGTCGGAACGACCGCTTCGGGAAATTTGTGGAGGGCCGCTACTGGCCCAAAGCGGAAGTGCAAGTCAGCGAGAAACGACGTTCAACGAGGCTATCCCCCAACGCTGTTGCTCATCAACACTGGAGTGCCCTCGGCGAGTAACTGTTGGTGCAGCGCATCAAAAGTCACTCGCTAGATGAGTCAGTCAAAAAAAGCATTGGTGGTTACACTAGGTCACACCTTAGAATGAAGGGTATTAGATGTGACCAGCCAGTCGCGACGGGCGTTTATCGGCCACCGCAGGTTGACGTGTCTTAGGGCTCCATTGCCCACTTTGCACACGATGGCGTGTGCTCCCTGTGCCCGCCCTGCGAGCGCAATCACCGCCGCGCCATTGATGCGGCACGCACTAGGTTTTTCCATGTTTTCCCTTTCTCGTTTGGGCATCGCCACGCGGCTCTATGCCATCTCCTGCTTGTTGATCCTCGGCTTGCTATTCACCGCGGGGTACGCTTGGTTCAATCTCAACGAGGTCGCTCGGCTTACCAATGTGGTAGCCAAGGCCGACGTGCCGCAACAACTGCGCGTTGCTCGCATGGAGCTGAACGTCACACGCTCTTCATTGCAGATCCGGCACGCCCTGCTGGTGCGCACCCCTGCCGACTTGGCCAGCACGGTTGCGGACATTGGCGAAAAGCGCAAGATCATTGAAGCCGATCTGGCGGCTTTTGCAAGTGCAGCTGTTGCTCCTGAAGAGCGGGCCATCTACGACGAGCTCTCGGCCGCGTTCGGCTCTTTCTGGCAGCTGGCGACGGGGAACCTGCAGCTTATTGAGCAAGGCAATAAGGAAGCAGGATTTGACTTCCTGGTCGAGAAGACCATTCCAGCTCGAAACGTTGTGCTCGCCGTGCTTGCCAAGCAAAACATAGCTCAGGAGAAACGCCTGGATCTCACTCTGGACACCATTGAGCTTGATGCTCAGAGATCGCTGCGCGTCCTGCTGGCTGCGGTGATGACTATTGCAGTGGGCCTGCTAGTGTTTTCCTGGCACATCGCTGCTACGTTGAAGCGTCGCGTGATTGAGTCGCAGGCGGTAGCCAACCGAGTGCGCGACGGAAACCTGACCGTTCCTGTCACGGACTCCGGCCGCGACGAGTTTTCGCCGCTGCTGGCTTCGCTGGCGGTCATGCAGGACTCCCTGTCCACGGTGGTAGCAAAAGTGCGCATGGGCTCCGAAAGCGTCGCCAGCGCCAGCACGCAGATTTCCGCTGGCAACAACGATCTGTCCAACCGCACAGAGTCTCAGGCGGGTGCTTTGCAGGAAACTGCAGCGTCCATGGAAGAGCTGAACTCCACGGTTCGGCTCAATGCCGAAAACGCGCGGCTGGCCAACAAACTTGCGCAAAGCGCCTCCTCGGTCGCCTCGCAGGGTGGTGCAGTAGTTGCAGACGTAGTGCGCACCATGAAAGACATCAACGACAGCAGCAACAAAATCGCTGACATCATTGGCGTGATCGACAGCATCGCCTTTCAGACCAACATACTGGCCTTGAATGCTGCTGTGGAAGCCGCTCGTGCAGGCGAGCAGGGGCGCGGGTTTGCGGTGGTGGCTAGCGAGGTGCGAAGCCTCGCGGGGCGCTCCGCCACTGCTGCGCGCGAGATCAAAGCGCTCATTGCCACCAGCGTTGAACGGGTTGGAACAGGAACCGCACTAGTAGATCGCGCCGGTCAGACCATGGTGGACGTGGTTAGCTCGATCCAGAAAGTGACGGATATCGTGGCTGAGATAAGCGCTGCCGGCAGCGAGCAAAGCCAAGGCGTCCAGCAAGTCAATGAGGCGGTTTTGCAAATGGACCAAGCCACGCAGCAGAACGCAGCGCTTGTGGAAGAGATGGCCGCAGCTGCTGGCAGTCTGGATATGCAGGCCCGCGACCTGGTGGACACCGTGGCGGTGTTTCAGCTGGGTGCCCTGGGTGGCAGCAACTCAATAGGATGGCGCCCTCAGCCGCAAATCGGAAGTAGGCTACGCATCGCTTGATGTGCAGGGGCTGCTAGCGATATATATTCAACGTTGCTTACGAGGCCAGCAAATCGAGTCGGCGACTGGACGGAGGTATGAAAATTCCTACAGGCTTTGTTTACTCAGCTACTTTCTAGGCCACAGTTTCAAATAACTTTGCTGTATAGCTAGCACGTGTCGAGATGTCCGCTAGCGGCCGATAGTATGCACTCGCAAAAGTGGGGCGTACGTCCGCAAACAGCCTGAAGCCGTCGTTGAACCGCCATCGGCGTTCAGAGCCGCAGCTAGCTCGCTTTTCGAACGCGCCCGAGAAACCGCGGAAGCATCTTTGCCGCTTGCTTAAGTACTGCGAACTCATGGTCGCTCAGATCGTGCGCTTGAACGTCAAAATGACAGATGGTGCCGTACAGCTCGCCGAAATTGTCCACCAGTGGAAGGCCATGGTAGGAGCCGACGACCCCCTGGTACTTGTGGCCGAAGAGTCGATCGTCGATCGACGTGTCGGTGGTTTGAAACACGCCTTCTCGCAACACGAATTGGCAGAAACTGTCCTGGAGAGGCACGACCTGTAGGAATTCCGGAGTCAGCTCCCCGAGCTTGTCAAACACAAACTCGTTGTGGAGCGTGCCACCTTCCAGTCGATAGACCGCTGAGTACCTGTGTGGCACACGCTCATTCAAGAATTGAAGGCCTGCTGGACCCTCGGCCTCCAAAACTGCAAGGTACTTCTGGATGACATCTGAAACGGAGTTGAAGGCACTCATGAAGGCAACCTAGGACGAACAACCCCCAGTCTACAATCGATGCTCCCTTGTGACAGTCGCCAAACTTGCATACGTGATCGAGTCCACTACCGATACGCGAGCAGCGGTTTCAGGTGGGTGCTGATCAAGCAGCGGCGAACATCCGCAAAGCCTCCGATCCATGCCTATCCGCATCATCGTTCCGCACGCGACGCCCAGCGACGCTATGGCGCGTGTCGTCTCGCTTGCCCGTCTTTTGCGCGACACGGATGCCAACTTCGCTGCAAATCAGATGGAGACCGTCCTGGGACGCGGAGACGTCGTCGTGATTGAGGGCTCCGAGGACAAGATGCAGGAGGAATTGCTCCGGATGCTGGTTACCCAGGCGCTGGAGGGCGGTCCAGACTCGGTCATGGGTGCCCTTTGAAATTTCTCCGCACCTGCTCTCGTACTTATTGCAGTCGACGCCTGTAGGAAAACACTGACGCTGTTTCGCTATGCGCTGGTACAGCCTGAACATGCGTGCAGTTAAATAGTTTCTCCATGAGCATCACCGTCACCATATCGAAAACGGCGTCGGACCGAGATATCGATCAGATCCAATTGCTGGTCCGCCACCTTCAAGATTTTGATTTGAACTTCAAGGGTCGCGCCATTCGGATTCAGCGAGGGTTTATCACTTCCGTGGTGGATACCGATGATGCCCTGAGAGGTGCATTGTTGAAACTGATGGTAGACAGCCTGTTAAGTCACTCCGATCAGCGAACCAGGGTCGCCTCAGATGTCTGACGGGATTTCTTTTCCCGCAGCACGGCATTGATCTCCGCCCCATAGATCAGCGTAGTGGCGCTCACGTAGAGAAACACGAGTGTGCCAACCACCCCGGCAAAGCTCCCATAAATCAGGGCCAGCTTTCCTGCTGTGCGCAGCGTGTATGACAGCGCCGCTGCAGCCGCCACCCACAGACCTGCGCCGACCAGAGCTCCGGGTAATACTGTGCTGACGCGCTGTGAAATATCGGGCAACCAGCCATAGAGCAACGCATACAACACCACCAGCGTGAGGTAGGCTGCTCCGTACCGCACACCGTCGTAAAGCCAGATCACCTCTTCCCCGTCGGCAGCCACATTGGTGACCACGAACTGCCAAATGCGCGGCATGACGATTACGGAGCTGAAGACAAGCAGCAGGCCTGAGCCCACCACCACCGTGAACAACATGGACTTGATACGTGCTTTCCAAAATGGCAGACCTCTATCGATGCCGTAGGAGCGATTCAGCGCTGAACGTACCGCCTGCATGCCAGAGGAACTGGTCCACAGCGTGATGGCCAGCCCCACCGTGAGAAGTGCTTCATTGCGCTGAGCGAGCACCTGCTGCACTACGGGCTGCATCACCTCCCGAACAAGCTGCGGCGCGTAGCCCAGCACCCGCTCGGCCAGTGCCGCCGCGTCGCCGGGTTGGCCTACGAAGCCCGCCGCAGCCGATAAAAGCAGCAGCAGGGGGAACATCGCCAGCACGGCGGAGAACGCCAGGCTGCCCGCCTGGTTGGCACTTTGGTGAAGGATGTAGTTGTGTACTGCCAATGCCAACACCCCTACGACCGGGAGGTCCGCAATGGCGCGCCCCAAACGGCGCAGCCGGTGGATCATGGACGCAGCTGCCCTTCCACCGAGTCGTCCAGGGTCTTGCCAATGGCAGCGCCGATCACCATTTTTGTTGCGGCTACCAGGCTGCCATGTTTGGTGTCCCAGTAGTAGCCCGACACTGGCGCGACTTCAATCACCGTGATGCGCGGATCATCCTTCCCGTCGGTGAACCAGGTTTTCATGATCGGGTCCCAGAGCTCGTCGATCAGAGCCCGGTCGCGGTGAATCGTTGCCGTGCCGTCCAATACCAGAAAACCCGAATGCTTGGAGCCCTGCATGAATATTCGCACCTGGGAATCGGCTTCGATTTCGCGGTTTTTATGGCTATCGGATGCACTCAAGAACCACAGGTGACCTGCCTCGTCCACCTTCTCCACGCCCATCGGCCGGGTTCCGCGGGTTTCGCTCAGGGGCGCATTAGTGCAAAAGAAGCACGACTTGGCGTCCTCGGCCATTTCCCGGATGCGCTCCGTGGCTTCAGTTCCGCGCAAGTGTTTGTGCGTGTCCTCGGGCTGGTTCCGGTTAATCGAGTCCATTGCAATCTCCGCTAGTGAATTGGAAGACCCGATTGAGCATGCTTCGTCTGGCAAGCAATGTAGGAGCCAAGCCATTGACTTTGCACTCCCGCGTAACTTTACTAACTGCTCGAAGCGCACTGGCCGGAGCGCAATGCCATCGTCCGGTCATGCGCCGTCTCGCCTCTGGATCAACGCGCCCTCGGCAGCACCTGCCAGCGTGTGGCAACCCAGTCAACCTCACGTAATTTGCAATGACAAGTACCCTTCCTTCACTCGCCTCTGACATACGCCTTTTTGGAAACGTCAACGAAGCCATGCTTTCTGAATTCTTTCGCCAGCAGGCAGAAGCAAAGACCAGCGGCCCGATCGTCTTCGAACTGAGCACCAATGGCGGCGATGCTGAAGTGGGTCGTCGCATCGCAGAAGAGCTGCGCCTTTGGCAGCTGAAAGACACCGAGATCTACTTCTTTGGCAAGACCTATGTTTTCTCGGCTGGCATCACGATCATGTCCGCAATCCCCAAGTCCCGACGCTTTCTCACCCGGGATTGCGAGCTCCTTATCCATGAACGCAAGATGACCGCCACGATCAATCTGGACGGGGCACTGCGCAGCTGCAGAGCCAAGGTCAATGACGTGCTGGCGGAAATCGAATCCGGTCAGCGCCTGCAGAGCGAAGGCTTTGCGAAGCTGGCTGAGGGCACGTCGCTCACCGCCGGGGAGATCGAAACCCGCGTACTGGACAAGGACTGGTACCTCACCGCACAGCAAGCGGTAGACCATGGCCTGGTCGAGGCCGTGATTTGAACTTCGCCGGCTGTAAATAACATGAGTAACTGGATCGACCTCATGCAGTGGCCTGCCTTTGCGGCCTCCGTCATTGCGGCTTGGCTAGTGGGCTCGACCAGTGAAGGTCGCAGAAAGGTGGGCTTCTGGGTCTTTCTGTTAAGCAACGTCCTGTGGGTGTGCTGGGGCATACCGGCAGGAGCGAACGCTGTGATCGCGTTGCAAGTGTGCCTTGCGGTGATGAACGTTCGAGGATTGGTTAAGGCAAAAAGACCGAGTTGTGGCGATTGAGCCCCGCAATTGGCCGCCGCCATCTGAGTGAGCAACAGGCAGGTCAGAGGTTCTAGTCACAAACTCAAACGCAGCGTCGAATATTGCGGCGAGGTCTGCGTCAGGGGTTGATCCACCAATTAGCTCCTCACATCTCACTTCAGGGCCTGGCAACAGCCACCCGCCCCAATTGGCGCCACCCGACGTAGCAGGCGCCGACTCTGAATTGAAGCGAAATATGAAAACGAACTAGCCAATGTGCCTCTTGTCCGACAGAAATGGAAATTCACATCAAGCAAGAATTGTCTTTCGATGAGACGCAGTCAGTTTCCCTGACAGTCCGCAATCGAAAGCGCAAACTCGACGTTAAAGCATCGGTAACGCTGCTTGACCTTCTGCACGAAAAGCTTGGTCTCACTGGCGTAGAAAAAGGATGTGACGCCATCTATCACGCCCCGAAAACGAATTCGTAGTACGCCGATGACGCCAGACAAGGTTTCGATTGCCTGAGACTGAACAACAACCAGATTATCCGTACGGCTCACCCGGCACTGGGGCGTAAGGGGATCTGTAGGACACAAATTTGTGCTCTCCGCCTCACACCCACGGAAATCAGGAATGAGTAACGTCAACGACCATATCGCTCAGGTTACCGAGCAGAACATTGAGAACCTTCTCTGCACTGAGGAGGATCGCAGGCGCAAGACCCCGCGTATCTATCGCATGGTTTCCGCGATCACGCGAAACTGCGGCACTGTGGGATTTCTGGTTGGAAATGCCATGTTCTTTGCGGCCTGGATTGCAGTCAACGAGCTGATCACGGAGTTCGACCCGTTTCCCTACACCCTCCTCCTGTTAGGAGTCTCGTTGGAGGCAATCTTTCTATCTATTCTGATCCTCATCAGTCAGAACCTTGATGCGGAAGAAAGTGAGCGGCGCCATCATCTGGATTTGCAAATGAATTTGCTGACTGAGCGTGAAATCACAGCTTTGATGCGACTGGTGGTGAACATGGCGGAGCGCTCAGGTCTCGATGCGGAGCTCACCAAGGAAGCACGATCCTTTGCTCACGAAACCGATCCCGCCGCTGTACTCTCGCAAATCGTGAAAGCCGAACGCCGCCATAGACATTTGGGGTCTTGATGAAGCAACCCCGGTGAACTGAAGGATTCAGCGCGATCACGGGTGTCGCCTGAGTATTCTGCAGCGATCACACAGAGACTGTTGATGGCGTAGTGGCTTACCTGAAATCCCGACTCGCCGTCGCCAGCCTCCCCAGCATCGGCGTCAGATCCGCCAGCCGATCCGCAATCAGATTGCACACCTCCCCCTCCTTCTGCCAGCGCCCCTTGACCGCCAGCAGCTTGGACCCCAGCAACACCTCGCGCTGCTTCTCCTTGATGCCCCGCCAGCAGATCACCTGCGTCGCTCCATGCTCGTCTTCCAGCGACACAAAGATCGTGCCCTTGGCGGTGTCTGGCTGCTGTCTCAGTGTCACGATGCCGGCGGTGCGCACCGTGCGGCCATCAGGAATGTGGCGCAGTTCCTCAGAGGTCTTGAGCTTGTACTTGTCCAGCTTCTTGCGCAGCAGCGCCATCGGATGGCTGCGTAGCGTCAGGCCCAGCGAGGCATAGTCCCAAAGCACGTCCTCGCCCTCGGGCGCAGCCTGGAGCTCCAGGAAGTCTTCGTCCACCGGGGCGTCTTCCAGCAGTGCTGGCGGTGAATGCAGTGCGGCAGCATCCCAGACCTGCTGCCTCCGATGCCCCGACAGTGTGGCCAGCGCCCCTGCAGCAGCCAGGAGCTTCATCTCATGCTGCTCCAGCCTGGCCCTTCTTGCCAGCTCTTCGGCGTTGTCGAACGGTGCCTTGCGCCGTGCGTCCATGATCCGCTGGGCACTGGTGCCGCGCAGCCCATGAATCAGGTGCAGCCCCAGCCGCACCGCCGGGGTGTCAGGCAGGTCTTCCAGCGAGCTCTCCACATCGCTGAACATCACGTCCACCGGCCGCACCTCGACGCCATGCCGCTTGGCATCCTGCACTAGCTGGCTCGGGCTGTAAAAGCCCATGGGCTGGCTGTTCAAGAGTGCCGCCAAAAACGCTGCCGGCTCATGGCACTTGATCCAGCACGAGGCATAGACCAGCAGCGCAAAGCTGGCCGCATGGCTCTCCGGAAACCCGTATTCCGAGAACCCCTTGATCTGCTCGAAGATCTGTTCCGCAAACGCCCGCTCGTACCCGCGCGAGGTCATGCCGTCCACGATCTTGTTGTAGTACTTGCCCAGGCCGCCTTTGCGCTTCCACGCAGCCATGGCGCGGCGTAGACCATCGGCTTCCCCTGGGGTGAACCCTGCTGCCAGGATCGAGATCTGCATCACCTGCTCTTGGAACACCGGTACACCCAGAGTTCGCCCCAGCGCGGTCTTGAGCGCTTCGCTCGGATACGTGACTGGCTCCTTGCCCTGCCGGCGGTTGAGGTACGGATGCACCATGCCGCCCTGGATGGGCCCGGGGCGCACGATGGCTACCTCGATCACCAGGTCGTAGAAACACCGTGGACGCAGCCGCGGCAGCATGCTCATCTGCGCCCGACTCTCGATCTGGAACACCCCGATGGTGTCGGCCTTGCAGACCATGTCGTAGGTGGCGCTGTCTTCCGCCGGGATGTCCTGCATGCCGAACTCGTAGCCTCGCCGGTGGCCGATCATGTCCAGTGCCCGGCGGATCGCCGACAACATGCCCAACGCCAGCACGTCCACCTTCAACAGGCCCGCAGCATCCAGGTCATCCTTGTCCCACTCGATCACCGTGCGGTCCGGCATGGAGGCGTTCTCCACCGGCACCATGCGGCACAGCAAGTCCTTGGTGAGCACAAAGCCACCCGTGTGCTGCGACAGGTGCCGCGGAAACCCGATCAGCTGGGTAGTCAGCACAATGAGCTGGCGCACCGCCAGGTCCTCGACGGACATCCCCAACTCATCAAACCGCTCCAGCCGCACGTCACCGCCATCAAACCACTGTTGCCCCTTGGCAATCGCGTCTACGGTCTCCAGGTCAAACCCCAGCGCCTTGCCCACATCCCGGATCGCCGACTTCGGCCGGTAGCTGATGACCGTGGCCGTGAGCGCCGCCCGGTCTCGCCCGTACTTCTCGTACAGGTACTGAATCACCTCCTCGCGCCGCTGGTGCTCGAAGTCGATGTCGATGTCTGGTGGCTCGTTGCGCTCCTTGCTGATGAAGCGCTCGAACAGCACCGACATGCGCGCAGGGTCCACCTCGGTCACTCCCAGGCAATAGCAGACCACGCTGTTGGCGGCTGAGCCGCGTCCCTGGCAGAGGATGTGGCGGGAGCGCGCAAAGGCCACGATGTCGTACACCGTCAAGAAATACTGTTCGTAGCGCAGCTCGCAGATCAGCGACAGCTCGTACTCGATCTGCGCCTGGACCTTGTGCGGAATGCCCGAGGGCCAGCGGCGTCCTGCGCCTTCGTAGGTCACTTGCCGCAGATAGCTGGCCGCCGTGTGCCCGGAGGGCACCACCTCGTCCGGGTACTGGTACTTGAGCTCATCGAGGCTGAAGGAACACCGCGCCGCCACCTGCAGCGTCTCGGCCATCAACTCTGCCGGAAACGTCTGCGCGAGCCGCAGCCGGGTGCGCAGATGCCGCTCCGCACTGCGCTGCAGCGCATGGCCACATTCGGTCAGCGGCTTGCCCAGGCGCGTCGCAGTAAGCACATCCTGCAAAGGCTTGCGCGAGCGCACATGCATGTGGACATCGCCTACAGCCACCAGCGGCAACGCGGTCAGCTCAGACAGTTGGCGCATGCGGTGCAGCCACAGCTCGTCATCCAGGCGCCGTACCTGGTCCACACCTATCCAGCATCTGCCTGTGAAATGGTTCAGCGTCCAGAGTGCAGCCGCTTCCAGCTGCGCATCCGTGGCCTTGCGGTCTGCGCACAGCAGGACCACACAGTCCTCCAGCTCGGTGCCGCTGATGTGGTCGAGCGTCAGGTGATAGGTCCCCTTCTCGGAGGAGCGCCGCAGCTTGGTGATGAACGCACACAGATTGCCGTAGCCGTTGAGGTTCTGGGCGAGCACCACCAGCGTGAAGGCTGCCTCAGCATCGTCCCGCGGCTGAACGCAGAACTGCGAGCCCAGCAGCAGCGGCAGGCCTACAGCCTTGGCGGCCACATGGGCCCGCACCACCCCAGCCATTGAGCATTCGTCCGTGATCGCCAGCGCCTTATAGCCAAGCTCCTGGGCCCGCCCCACCAGCTCGTCCGGCATGCTCGCCCCCCGAAGGAAGGTGAAATTCGAGACGCAGCGCAGCTCCACATAGTCCGGCAGCGATCGGGACGGGCGGTTCAGCATGCCGGGCTCACGCAAAGTGCCCGTGCAGGAACCAGGCGGTCTGGTCCCGCGCCAAGCGCTGCTGGAACACCCAGAGCACGCCCGCGTGCTGGCTCAGAGCAAGCCAGTAATCGCGCTGCACGTTCAGTGGGCGCGCATCGGCTTCCTCGCTGCTGCGATGCCACCAGCCACCCTCGACCCGGTCGGGGCCGAGCAGCAACTGCAATGGCCCCTGGTAGTACGGACGGTTGTCGCGCTCAATGAGAAGCAGCGGCTCATCCAGTACCCAGGTGGGGAGCGGCAGCTCATAAGGGGACTCCACGGTCTTGCGCTTGAGCGGCTCGTGGGCCCAGCACTGCATCCACTCCAGCCGGTGGTCCGGCGACAGGGCCGGCCGGCGCACACACTCGTTGCCCAGGCGCGCCTGGATGCGCTCCAGTGCCAAGTCGGTCGTACCGCCCTTGCGCAGCGTCTCCGGAATCAGGGAGCGGCTCTCTTCGATGATGGGCATCACCTCGGTGGCCATCAGCTCGAGGTCACCCGCCGGCGCTGCCAGCTTCACCTTGGCCAGGTGCTCCGCCAAGAGCCGCGCAAAGTGCTCCACGTTCTGTGTCGGTTGAGCGGTGCGCACGGTCATCTCGCCGCCCGTGCCCGCATCCTTGGCGCGCATCACGTCGTGGCACCAGCGAAGGGTGAAAGCAGTAGCGCCCAGGCGCCGGGCCGACAGCCATCCAGCCATCTGCACCAGCAAACGGCGAGCGCCGAACAGCAATGCTGGTGCAGTCTCGACGCGCGACATCAGCTCCAGCCGCGCAGAGAAGGTCTCGGGCAGCGTGAGCCACTCGTACACCTCGGGGCGCAGACCGTAGGCTTGGTCCAGGGCTGCCAGCAGCGTCTTGTCGAAACGCCGGCTGAGCCCACCACGGGGCAGCTTGCGCACATCCCCCAGCGTGCGACAGCCGACGCGTGCGAGCGTGGCCTCATGCGTACTCACCGCAGCAATCGCTTCCAGCGGCAGCGGATCCAGCAACTGCGCCAACGGTCGCCGAAACCCATCCCGCCCTGGTGCATCTGCAGCATGGCGCGCCAGAGCCAAGGCAGCACTTCCGGTGGGTGCCCAGGCTACGCATGCCCCTAGGTCTGCGGCGCCCGCCTCGACCAAGCCTTGCAACTCGTCCAGCCCTCCAAATAGCCGCGCACTCCCCCCCATCTCCGCAACCACCGAACCCTGGAGCAGCGCCACCCTGGGGGTGAACTGCAATGCCCAGACTCCAAGCGATGGCGCGTCAATGGGACAAGGGCACGCTGGCAGCGGTACGGGTTGGAATGCGGCCCAATGCCCGAGCATCGGCGGCCTCCTGACGAGAAAACGCATTGGCCGCCGGTAGCGACTTCAGCCGAGGCGGCATCACTTTGCCCAGATTGCCCGGCATGGCCGAGAGGTAGAGCGAACCGTCAAACGACGAGCCCTTACGCTTGGGAATCTGCACCTCCAGGTCCCAGCCCGCGGCGGGCGCGGCCGAGATACGCAACGGCGCTGGCGACGAGTCTCGCAGCGTCGTCACGGGCCGGAAGAGGAACACCGGCGCGTCACAGGCGAGCGCATGGACCTGCAGCCGCCGGATCTGCTCAGGCCGCGCCTGCGGCAGCCAGGACAGCACGGCCCCCGCAGGATCGGACTTCACGATCTGCTCAGTCACCCAGAGACGGTCCACCGGGGTTGCCGCTTCAATCCAGACGACTTGGTCCGGCGCCACGCCCAGCTGCACCAACCCTGCCGCATGGGGCTGCTTGGGGGGAGCAATAAGGTAGATGCGTCCGCCGTCTTCCAGCAGCATCCCGATGGCCGGCCCGAGCAGGCGCCATTCGCACAGTGCCGCCTGAGGCGTGAGCATCTCAGTTAGCGCATGGGTGGGCCATCCTCCGCCGGGCAACTGTGCGTCCAGTTCTGCGAAACCCGATGCCACCGTGCGACGCGTCGATCCGCCCAGGTCCGACCCACGCCAGACGGCTTCGGCCAGGTGGCGCGGAAGAACGCCAGGATCGAAGGTGCCAGAGGCTTGGTGGAGAGAGACTGACATAGATGCAAAACCTGCAGAGGCATCGTCGTGCGAAAATACTGTATAAATTAACAGTATATGGCTGCGCGATGGATTCCGGTTCTCCGATGCTCGTGACGAGAAACCGTTTCTCGGAATTGGTAGCACTGTCGACCCGTAGGGCGCGGTCCTATGCCAGTTCCGCGCGCAAATAGACCTACAACCTGCTCAGACTTTGCACCGACCGCTGAAGCCGTCGAGCCTCCCAGCGGCCCGGCGCACCGATCACTCGCGGACAAAACTCTGTATAAGCAATCACAATGAAAAATCATGATTCCGCTCCTCCCAACCGCTGCGGTTATTGCGGGGCCACCAGTATCGGCGTGTCCTCGCTCGCGACCCTGCGGGCGTGATGCAATACACCGATCGACTTCTCTGCTCGGGATGCCAAGGTGAGTTCGCAGACATTACTGCTTGGCGGCGCGGCATAGCGGCTGGAGCTGCTACAACTTGAGGCGCGATGAGCGGCACCTACCTCGCTTCCACCTTCGCTGACAAGGACCGGGTCAAGTCCTTGGGCGCCCGCTGGGACCCGGCGCGGCGACAGTGGTACGTGCCCGATGGACGTGAGCTGACCCCATTTGCTCAGTGGCTGCCCGAAGGGTCCGTGCCGGTAGAGCCGCCATCCTCGGCATTGGCGGCCGTCACCACGTTGGCTGATCGGTCCGTCACTAGGCAGCGAGGGATGCCGCTGTCGCAGCTGCTCCAGGGTGTGTCTGCAGCGGTATCCCAAGCATTCAAGGCGGGCGTTTGGACCATGATTGAGGTGGTGGACACCCGGGTGCGCAACGGGCATGTGTACCTGGAGGTCTCGGAACGCGACGCTTCCGGCGTCATCACCGCGAAAGCCACTGCCGTGGTATGGGCGAGCACGGCCAGCCAGATTCTTCCGCATTTTGAGGCGGCCACGGGCGCCCAGGTCGGACCCGGCATTAAACTGCTAGTCCGCGCACGCCCGGTGTTCAAGGCGCAATATGGCTTCAGCCTCGAACTCGACGCGATCGATCCCGACTACACGCTCGGGGACCTCGAGGCCCGCAAGCGCGAGATTCGAGAGCGCCTGCAGCGCGAGGGCCTGTTTGAGCTCAATCGCCAGTTGCCCAGTCCTTGGGACTACAACTTGGTGCTTGTCATTGCCCCCGAGGGCGCTGCGGGCCTGGGCGACTTTCAGGCCGAGGCCAGACGGCTGGAGGCGTTTGGCGTCTGCCGCTTTGTCTACGTGCACAGCCGCTTCCAAGGCGACGGAGCTTCGGCAGAGATCCGCACGGCACTGCTCGCGGCGCTGGAGCGCATGGCACGCGACGAGGCACTGCCTGACGCCGTGGCCATCATCCGAGGCGGCGGCGCTATCAATGACATGGCATGGCTCAACGATTACGCCCTAGTCCGGGCGGTGTGCGAACTCGAAGTACCCGTCCTCACCGGCATAGGGCACGAGCGTGACAACACCGTTCTCGATGAGGTCGCCAACATCCGATACGACACCCCCTCCAAGGTGATCGCAGGTATTGAACGCTTGATATTGCAACGCGCTCAGGAAGCCAAGGCGTGGTTCGCTGACATCACCCGGCTTACTTCGCGAGCCATGGGCAACACGAGGCGGTCTACCGTCGAGCATTTCACAGCCATTGAAGCAGGCGCCCGGCAGGAAATCGCACGCAGCCGCCAACAGGCCACTGAGCTGTTGTCCGGTCTGCAACTGGATGCAGCCAAAACGGTGCGCAACGCTGCAGAGCAGGCTCAAAGTCAAATGAGTGACGTGCGCCGTTTTGCGGCCCAACAGGTCAGTAAGGCCCGCATTGAGGTCCCTGCCCTGCTATCAGAGATTCGAGCCGATGCAAGGCAAACGTTGCAGACAGCGAGAGCCACAGCTGACGCGAATAAGGCCCTGGTTATTGACCGCGCTGCAGCCGATCTGCGCTACGTCAAACAGGCGGTGAATCAGTCCTTCGATGAAGTCACGTTGAAGTCGCGCCAAGTTCTCACGTTGGCCCGCACGGAGGCCCAGGCCCTCATGCGCGAGGTCGCAGGGCAAGGCCCTGAAAAGACGCTCAGTCGCGGCTTCACCCTTATCCGTGACCACGCGGACCATCCGGTGACCAGCGCGTGCCACACCGGCGAGCAGATCACCATTCAATTCAGAGACGGGACCCGGACAGCTCGACTCCAGAAAGACAAACAACCATGACTGACACTTTCAAGGCCTCCTACGGTGTGCTGCAGAAACACGCCCAGACACTGCGGAAGCAAACCGAACCAAACATCGACGATCTGCTGAGCATCGTGGAAGAGTCGGTAGCGGCGTACAAGGTGTGCCAGGCGCGCATTGATGCGGTGGAAGCTGCCCTGGAGAAGGCACTGAGCAATGCGCAGCAGGCGAAGGACGAATCCACGGCGTCGAAGCCGCCGGGTAACGCCCCAGCCACAACCACCGCCGCAGGTTCCGAGGATGACATTCCGTTTTAAGGTGACCGCGGTCCGTTTGCCCCCGGATGCGCCGGTGGGCGTAAACGGTCTTCTGAGCCGTGGAGCTGATGCCTTTATCTTCAAAAACCCGCACTAGCGATTGCAGCTAGCACACGGCGCGTCGTAGCCAACGGTGCTTTCGATTGCTGTGTGGATTCAAGCTTCCCGGAGCGGCCCCCTGGCCAGGACGGGCTGGTGTTGGCTTCGCCGCGGCCAATGCCAAGCATCCAGTGTGGCAACAGCCTAACGGCGGCGAGCCAATGCACACCCTAAGGAAGTCCGCATGCCGTAGCGAGAGACCATGTCGTGGCTGACAGCTTGGCTGGTCAGGTTGCCTTTGCGCGTCTACTTCCCGATAACCTCGACATCGTGGAACGTGAGGGGGCGCCCATCTGCACTTGAGAGGTTCAGGCTCGCGACCGGCTTGCCTGTCCCTTTTTCAACAAGGCGGGAATGGCGGTCACCGCGGCGGAAGAGGTTGTTTTCACCCCATTGCCTCAACGCCACCACGACGGGAAAAATCGCTTGCCCCTTCGGCGTCAGCACGTACTGCTGATACGCACTGCCGTCCGAGGCCGGCTGGACCTCGAGTACGCCCTCCTCCACGAGCGCCTTGAGCCTGCTCGCAAGGATATTGCGAGCCACCCCCAGACTCGCCTGAAAGTCACCGAACCGGCTCACCCCATCGAATGCGTCCCGCACTATCAACAGCGACCATCGGTCGCCGATGGCGTCAAGCGCCCGTGCCACAGGACAGCTCGCTGTATTCATCCGTTTTCGTTCAGCCATCGATACCTCCGTGCGGCAGCAATGCCGCCCCTTGAGTTGCATTTTAAAACTAGATAGATATGATCATTCCAGTTTTAACCTGAAACTAGTTTCCCATGTCTTCACATCCCCCAGGCGGCCCAGCTGCCATGCCGCCCAGGCTTGTTGCCCTCTTCGCCATCACGAGCGGCGTCAGCGTTGCGAACGTGTACCTCGCACAGCCCTTGCTCGACAGTCTCGCGACGGATTTCGGGGTTACACCTGCGGCCATCGGCGGTGTTGTGACAGCCACCCAGGTAGGGTCCTTGCTGGCCTTGCTGCTTCTCGTCCCATTGGGCGACCAGTACGACCGCCGATGGCTCGCGCGGATTCAGCTGCTGGCCCTTATCGTCGCCCTGGGCGGCGTAGCAATTGCTCACAGCGCTCTCGCCCTCATGACGGGAATGCTGGCCGTCGGCCTTTTTGGCACTGCCATGACCCAGGGGATGATCGCGTACGCAGCGAGCGCGGCGGCCTCTCATGAACGTGGTCGCGTGGTCGGCGCGGCCCAGGCCGGAGTGGTCGTGGGTCTCTTGCTAGCAAGGGTTTGGTCGGGCGTCCTTGCAGATCTGGTGGGCTGGCGCGGCGTATACCTTGGCTCAGCAGCACTCATGGCTGCGCTTGGAATGCTCGTTTGGCGCGGGCTACCCGCCCAGCCCACGACTGCCGCACGTCTCCCATATGCCGTGCTCGTCCGATCAACATTGGGGCTTCTGTTCACAGACAGGGTGCTACGAGGCCGTGGAATTTTGGCGCTGCTCATGTTCGCCGTCTTTAGCATTTTCTGGAGTGCGCTCGCTTTGCCGCTCTCTGCGCCACCGCATTCACTCTCCCATTCAGCTATCGGGGCGTTCGGTTTGCTTGGCGCATTGGGAGCGCTGATCGCAGGCCGGGCAGGACGTTGGGCTGACCAGGGCAGGAGCCAGCACACCAGCGCCGCCGCCTTACTTCTGCTGCTCCTGGCATGGATACCGCTCAGCCTTATGGAGCGGTCACTGTGGTGGCTCGTCGCTGGAATCCTGATGCTTGATGTGGGCTGCCAAGCACTGCATGTCACCAACCAGGCGCTGATCCTGCGAGGCCCGTCGGAATCACATGCCCGCCTCATCGGGTGCTACATGCTGTTCTATGCTTTAGGAAGTGGAGGCGGGGCGATTGCCTCCACCGCCGTGTTCGCACACTCTGGATGGGCTGGTGTGTGCCTTCTGGGCATCTCTTTAAGTGTGCTTGCGCTCGGTGTCTGGAGTTCATCCCGGGTGTCCTCTCGTGCTCGCTCGGAATGTTTGGATCCTGAATCGCCGATCGGTAGGTAGCCCTGGCTTCCCGTTATCCCGCTACCTCGAACTACCAGCCCCCTTGGCAGCAATCGCTGGCCTTTGCCCATCCCCTCTCAGCTGCCTCCTCGATTTTGTGCATCATCACGCCGGGCGCGACCGCAGCGCCACGCCTCTTCGACGAGCGGAATCACGTTGAACAGCGTGATGGCCACAAATGAAACTGCCAAGTAAATCCCCGAAAGAGGCTTGTCCTTCAGACGCAGTGACCATTCCCCGGACCCGTCGTACAGACAAGCAAGAAGCAAGACCGCGGCTAGCGGCAGCAGCTCCATGAAGCTGTGAACCATCTGCTCAACGGGGCTGATTTTCCGACGCTCGATGACAAACCGTAGTTCAAGCCAAGTAGTGAACTCATGCAACAAGAACAGAAACACCAGTAGCGCCAGCAGCCCGAGATTGACCTCCAGCAACATCGCAGCTATGCCTCCGAGCCCGGTCTGCGCGAACATTACCAAGTGGAAGGCCGATTCACGGCCGCCACTGGTCGCTTCGATACCCGTGCGCCTGTGGCACCACCAGTCGACAAGTCCTGCCAGTATCCAAAGAGGTAGCACCCCATACATCAGCAGGCAACGCACGAGGTCGCGCATGCGGGAGCCGAGGCGTCTATTTAAGGTTGAGGGAGCTGGTAGCGTTGACGCCCGCGTCTTCATGCACTCCAACGCCCAGCCGGGACACAAGTTCGCCACCCAGCCATGCAGTTACCAGCGAAATTGCGGCGCCTGCAAACGAGAGTACCAGGGCAAAAGTATCGGGGCTACTACCCTCACTACGTAGCACCCAACTGGCAACAAACAAGATCGTCACGGCCGCATTGCCCAGGCCATGGATCGCGCCGATGCGCCGAGCGCGCGTACCCTGCGGCACAGCAAGCCAATCCACCAATCCGAATGGCGCCGCGACTAGAGCGCCCAATATGCCTGCGGCCATAGTCCAGTAGGCGACTAAAGGCCAAGCAGCTCCATCTGACAAGAGGCCCACCACATCAAACACGACTGCTGTTGCAAGCAGGCCAAGCGGAAAAACGATCAGCATCTGATGGACCGGATGGCCTAGGAATCTGGCGCGGCTTTTCATGAAGTCTCCTCACAGCTCGAAAGCCGAGTTTCTCCAGCCCTATTCGTGCCGTGTGTAGGCAATTGGCGAATCCAAGTCCATCGTTCCTAGTGCCAAGTGCGGCCTGATCGGTATGGGCTAGGGATCTGCGAAGTGCCAATCTCAAGCTGACTGCTTCTTTGCGCTGCCCGGTTCCGCCAGCTTTCGATGCTGTTCAGCGACAACTTGCGAGGGCAACACTTTGGCGAGCGCAACCATCGCCTTGTTCTTCCAGCCGGCGATCACATCCGCCTCCCCATCAAGCATCGCCTGGAAGCCGATTTTGGCGACCTCTGCTGGATCCATCTGAGCGCTCTTGTCACTCCCGACCTTGGTATCCAGCATGTCGGCGCGTGCAAAAAACTCAGTGTCGGTCGCACCAGGCATCAGGCAGGTGATGGAGATGCCTTGCTCATCCTTCAGCTCGTTGCGCAAAGCTGCAACGAAGGAGTCGATAAACGCCTTGGTTCCGTTGTAGACCGCCTGAAACGCTCCTGGCTGAAACCCCGCGACAGAGCCGGTCACCAGGATGCGCCCCCTCCCCTGCAGCCGCATCATGTGCCCAACTTCCCGAAGCAGGTAAATCGTGCCGGTAATGTTCGTGTTGATAACGTGTTGCACGTCGACAAAATCCTGGTCAAGAAATGCGCCTCCTAGCCCGTGACCGGCATTGGCTATCAAGACATCGACGATGCACCCCTCCACGAGGTCGAGAACCGTATCGACGCCTTCCTTGGTCGCCAGCTCTACTTGAACGAATCTGACTGTCGCCCCCAGAGATTGAAAGTCCAAAACTGCCTCATCGAGTGGCTGATCTGCAGCGACGATCAGGTCGTAGCCCTTCTCTGCAGCAATGCGGGCGAGGTTAAATCCGATGCCGGATGACGCACCAGTGACGATGGCGAGGGGGCGGGCTGCTGTATTCATGGCTTCTCCGAAATGGATGGGGGCACCGCCCCACGCAAGCTAATTTCTCATCAATAAATTTTCAGAGATGTCGGACAAACTCCTGTGAGACACGCCCACTGAAGTGAGAAAGCCCTTCCAGTCCACGCGCAGCCTGCGCCGACAGGGCTGTCGGTTTGGGGCGTGAGGCCCACGGTGGCTGAGAAGTGCAAACCGCCTTCGCGGCGTTCGCCTGTACGGCGCGATGCTCTGCCCAATGACATCTACAGGACGAGGGCCTGGTAAAGGCCATGCATTTGGCAGTTGTGCGCACCCAGAACGCCGGTCGAGGTTTCCTGCCGCGAAACTCTGCTGAAACGCGTCGCGCCCCAAACGACGTAGCTGGAGATCTGTGACTCTGAATCGATGTCGGGGCAAGCTCGGCTGCAAAGCGGCAGTAAAACCCTGGTCGTTCTATGCACTTTGCCTCATTGGTGTGCGTGAAGGATGATCCAATCGGGCTCCGTTTTTACCCTACCAGATCCGTGAATAGTTTGTCCTCTTGGCCAGGCCGTGGGCGCTTAGCCGCTGTGCTGGCCTTATCGCTTTCAAGTGCCGCCCTGCCCGATCCATCCTGGGCACGCTTCCTTCAGTTCGACAGTACTGCGCTGCTCACACCCGAGCCCACCAGCTTTGCGAAGTGTCCACATTTCTTCGCCAACGGGCAGCCTCCCGCGATCGCCCCGCGCCCCCAGTTTCGGGAGCTGTGCTACGAGGCGTTCGCCGTGCTGCACAGCGGAGCGACCAAGACGCCTGTGTTTGTGGCACAGAGGCTAAACCGCCAAGGTATCGAAGATGCTGACGAGCGGCGGGCCAAGCGATTCTTTGCCGATGCACGCCTGCCAAGTGGGGAAAGAGCGGAGCTGGAGGATTACAAGGGGTCTGGGTTCAGCCGAGGCCATATGGCTCCTGCGGGCGACATGCCCACTCCAACGGCCATGGCCCAAAGCTTCAGTCTGGCCAACATGGTTCCCCAGAATGCCCAGCACAATGGGGGCGCCTGGAACAAGATTGAGCAGGACACGCGGCGCTACGCTCGCCGAGCCAAGGGAGATGTTTTTGTCATCACCGGGCCGGTGTTCACGGATGCCGGGTCGCGGATCGGCGCCAATGGCGTTAAGGTGCCTACCTATCTGTACAAGCTTGTCTACGACGCCACGGACAAGCGGGCTTGGGCACACTGGCAGGAGAACCGGGAGGGGGAAACGGTGAGCCGGCCGATCAGCTATCTGGAACTAGTGAAGAGAACGGGTGTCGATTTTTTGCCAAAAAATGCACTGCTGCATTGAGTCGCAGCAAGGGCCGTGTCAGCGGCGGCGGTATAAATCGTGCCTTTCCAACCTCTAAATAGTGAGTATTCATGAATCGCGCAGAACTCGTTGAAATCCTGGCTTCCAAAAATGATCTGTCGAAGACCGCAGCCAATGCGGTTCTTGATACCCTGATTGACACCATCCAGACCGCCGTGAAAAAAGGCGATGCCGTTCAACTGGTGGGTTTTGGTACCTTCAAGTCCGCTAAGCGTGCCGCACGCACAGGCAAGAACCCATCGACCGGCGCAGCGCTGAAGATCCCAGCGAGCACGGTGCCAAAGTTTGTGGCCGGCACCAAGTTCAAGGCGGTGGTCGACCCTAAGGCTGCCAAGCGCAAGGCGGAGAAGGCTGGAAAGTAACTACAGCGTTCTTGGGCACAACGAGCCAAACCGCCGCGAACTAAACCCGTGGCGGTTTGTTTTCAACACGTTGGCCGGTGCCTGCCGTTGAACGCTCTCAAAGCGATCACCCCGCTACCGGACGATCTTCCAACCCATCGCTCGGCTGAGCTGGATTGCCGCAGTCTCGGTGGGCACAGCGTCCATCCAGAAGGACGGATCGTCCATCACGCGGATGACCTACTGCGGCTCACCAGATTCGGTGGTCTGGTCGATGAACACTTCCAGCCTGTCCTCCAAGGCATAGCGGATGGCTGTGGAATAGCTGACAGGCGCTTCCTTCTTGAACTCCTGAGCCCAGAGCGTTTGTTCGAGGGTTTCCTGTGTCCAGATGGCTTTGGCGGTCATGGTGCTCGGATCGTACAAGGTGGAGATGTCGTTCTGATGTCCTGAGCGGCTGGCGGTGGCATCTCGTACCATTGAGATCATGAATACATTTTCCAATGCCTTTCGCGCTGAAGTGGTCCGCATGGCGCGCAAGGAACTCAAGCCTGAGTTGCAGGGCCTGCGCAAGGCGATCACTAGCCATCGCTCGGAGATCGCAGCATTAAAGCGAGAGGTTAAGGCACTTACTTCTCAGCTCAAGTCTACTCAGCGGCAGGTCAAAGTGACGGATACAGCCAGAGCCAACGCCGTGACAGAGAGCGCGCCTCCCCAGAAATCACGGCAGATCCGGTTCAACGCACAGGCACTCGCAGAAAAACGCGCAGCCCTGGGCATCACTCGGAAGGAGATGGCCCAGCTGTTGGGTGCTTCCTCCGCGTCTATCTACAAATGGGAGACGGGCCAAATGCACCCACGGGTGGCACAGTTGGAACGCATCGCTGAAGTCCTCAAACTGGGAAAGCGCAAGGCGCTGGCATTGCTTAGTCCGCAGTAAATCAGTGGAGTCGGGTTTTCGATCCTGCTGTCTGCGGCGGCGGCGGCAAGTTTCTCGAGGTGTGAGTCATTGCGCTCGTCCTCCAATCCAAACAGGCGCTGCATAGAAACTCCGCGCAAGCTGACGTCCGCTCAAGAAGACCGCACAGCGCGTGCAAGGTAAAAATTGGATGGCCGTGTGAGGTAAAAATGTCGAGAATGCCTCGGCGGAGATTGCGGCTGCCGCCAGGGATATTGTCAACCGGTCACTGCGCTGGGTATCGACTAGGTCGCTCCCCCGGCACCTCCTAGAAAAGCACCTTCTGCGCACTAGTCAATGCCACAAAGCTGTCGCCCAACGGCTGCAGAATCGCATCTGCGATGGGTTGGAGTTGCTTGGTGAGATAGTGTTCGTAGTCAATGCGGGAATGCCGGGCCTCCAGGGGCTCGGGACCGCTCTGCGTCATCACGTATTGGATCCAGCCGCCACGCTGGTGCTGCTGAGGACGGTTCAACTTCGCGTTGTGCGCATCAGCGATGCGCGCTGCGCGCACCTGTGGCGGCACGTTGACCTCGTAGGCATCGAGCCGGTGGCGCAGGCGTTTGCGGTAGACGAGCAGCGCATCCATCTGGCCATCCAACATCGACCGCGCATAGTCGGTCACGAACGCTCGATGGGGCTCTCCGTGGAAAATGCGCGTCAGCAAGCCCTCCTGGAACTGACGTGCCATTGGGGTCCAGTCGCTGCGGGCCATCTCCAGGCCGCGATAGATCATCTCTTCCTCGCCCTGCGCATTGACGCTCAGGCCAGCGTAGCGCTTCTTGCTGCCGACCTCTGAACCTCTGATGGTGGGCATAAAGAACTTGGCATAGTGGGTGTCGAACTCGATTTCGAGGAAGTTCTCCAGCTGCTGTTCCTCGCGCAGCCTGCGGGTCCACCAGGCGTTGATCTCCTGCACCAGGCTGGCCGCAACGGCATGCGCCTCCGCGTTGGTATGGGGGCGTTTGAGCCAGATGAAGATGGAGTCGGTGTCTCCGTAGATGACCTGGTAGCCGCGCTGCTCCACGAACGCCCGGGTGAGCTTCATCACCTCGTGGCCGCGCAGGGTCACGGCAGAGACCAGCTCCGGATCGAAGAAGCGGCACTCGGTCGCGCCCAGCACGCCGGCAAAGGAGTTCATGAGCAGCTTGAGGGCCTGCGACAGTGGCTGGTTCCGCGCCCGCTTGGCCTCGTCCCGGGCAATCGATAGTGTGGTCACGATGTCCGGCAGGCAGTGTTTCTCACGCGAGAACAACGTGCCTTGTGGTCCCTGCACCAACCCGGTCTGGGCGTTGCCGTTCGTTCCCTCGGCCAGGCCCACGGGGTCCACCAGGAAGGTCCGGATGATGGAAGGGTACAGGCTCTTGTAGTCCAGGACGACGACGGAGTCGTAGAAGCCCGGCGTGGAGTCCATCACATAGCCGCCTGGAAAGGCCTTGGCCGCTATGTCGCCGACGTTAGGTGCCACATATCCTAGGCGGTGCATGCGCGGCAGGTAATGGTGGCTGAACGCAGCGATGGAACCGCCAAAGTGATCCACCTGCAGGCCCGTCGTCTGCGCTCGCTCGAGCACGAACGGCAGGAGCTCCAGTTTGTCGAAGATGCGCAGGACGAGCGCGCAGTCGCGGATGTTGTAACTGGCCAGGGCGGGCTTGTCTTCCTGGTAGCGCCGCTCGATCTCGGCCATCTTGTCGTAGGCATCGCCGATCTCCTTGCCCTCGCCGAGCAGTGCCTGTGAGACCGCTTCGAGGCTGAAAGACGGGAAGCTCCACATGCCCGCCCTCAGCGCTTCGATGCCATCGACAACCACGCGTCCGGGCACTGGCGCGAACAGGTAGCCCTGTCGGCCTGGGTGCGTACGCCACGCGATCGAACGGCGTTCGCGTCCGAGCAGCAACTGCACGGAGTTCGCATCGGCCGCCTTCTGCAGCACCCGCAGATCAAACTGGATCACGCTCCAACCGATGATGACGTCCGGATCATGGGCCTCAAACCAGGCATTGAGTTGCTCGATCAGCTCGCGGCGAGTCGAGCAGTAGACAAGCCTGAAGTCCATCGGTGGCACAGCAGGCGCAGACACTGACGCTGGCGCCTCACCCAGCATGAAGACCACCCGGTCGGTCGCTCCATCCAATGCGATCGAGTACAGCTCTTCCGTAGCACTCGTCTCGATGTCCAATGACACCACCTTCAATACAGGGCGCCAACCGGACGCGGGCTTCAACCTGCCGTCGAGGATGGTCGAGCCTTGGCGTAGGCCTCCCTCTACCAGGACACTGGCCGTGATGAACCGCTCCATCAGGTAGCGGTCGTGCGGGCGGACATCCGCCTCGTACAGCGGTATTCCCAAAGGCTGGAGTGCGCGCGCCAGCTTGCCGATATCGCGGAACCTGCGGGCATAGACACCGAGGACGGGCTCCTGGTGGAACGTCTTCAGACCGAGCTCCTTTATCTCCAGGCCCTGCAGCTTCGCCAGCTGGGCCTGCGCCGCAGCCCGGTGGCAGGCCGGCAGGAAGGCAACCGAGGTCTGCTGGGTCAGCAGCACCTTCTTCGGCCCCTCTTCCGTAGCCAGCCAGTACTCGATCTCGGTGCCGTCTGGGAGATCACGCCAGTGGCGTGTGAGGATGAAGCCCCGGAGTTCGGTGGGTGCGCGGGCTGAAGACATTAGGTAATCGGCGGACGCTTGCGTGCGGGCCAATTCTGACGCCTTTTCCGGGGGGGTTAAGAAGTACCTCAGAGCTCTTGCCTAGAATACTGTATATTTGTACAGTATCGCAGAACACCGAGAAGTCTATGTATAAACCTTGCCGTTACGTATTCCGTCCTGCCCGACCCGCTCCCGCATTACTACGCCGCATTTGGGCATGGCTGTGAGCCGGCGCAACAGGGCCCCCGTCCTTCTCCTTCCTCATGCGGTGCAACGCTACACCCTGAAATGTTGCGCTGCCCGGCCGAGCGTAGTCTGCAGGAAGTCAAGAGTGCAAACTGTCTGTGCCAAAAGGTTGAGGCTGATTGCAGTCATAGGGCGACCGCAAACGAATGAGTACTACCGGCTAAAAGCTGCCGCACACTTTTGAGCTGGATCGGGGCAAGGGCAGCAGGTCCTACCGCATCAGCGGCGCCGCAGATAAAATCTCACATCCATTAACCACCGGTTCAGCTTGAGAGGTTGTCGGCTATTCCGACATGCTCGACCTCTCCGCTGCCATGCAAGGCTTTGTGCTTGCCTTGGGCCTTTTCATTTGTCCTGGCCCCAAAGACGTTCTCGTTTTCCGCGAAGCTCTTCTAGGACGTTCTCGGGTGATGCTCGTCGCCATCAGTAGCGGCAGCGATCTCGTTCTGATTGCTGGAGGCGTTCTGGGTGTCTCAGCAGCGCTTGAAACCTTCCCTGCTTTCCAAGTGACTTTGCAATTCGCTGGAGTTGCGTTGCTTATCGGTCACGCCGTCCAAGCGGCGCGCGCTGCCGCCCGAGGGTCTGGCGCTTCGGTTGCGTCTGCGACAAAAGTCGGCAAAGCAAGCTGGGTTCGCCGCCTCTTGGTAATGTCTCTTGGAAATCCTGCCTCATGGCTTGACACCGTGGTCATTCTTGGGTCGGTGGGAGCAGCGCTGCCCACTAAGGCCGGTGTGACCTTCTCCGTCGGTGCCTTTCTCGCGTCCATCGTGTGGTTCACTGCGTGGGTGACACTGGCAAGAGGTGCCAGCCATTGGCTGATCCCGTCAAAGAGCTGGCGCATGGTGGACGCGGTGACGGCGATAGCGATGCTTGGCATGGCGCTCTGGTTGATCACGGACCTTGTTGCTCGGCTCTGACGATCCTCCCGATGCGCTATGGATCCGCTTTTTGGCCGATAGTGCGTGTTCGTTGGTGAACGATTTTTGTGATCGCAACATTCTTTTGGAGACGGGCTTGTTCATTCGTTCCGCTCTGCCCGAAAACCTAACATCACTTCGCGCTCTGTTCTTTCACTCGCGTCGGACCGCGTTTTTCTGGGAAGAATCATCTGAGTTCGCGTTAGAAGATTTCGATCTCCAGACGATGGGCGAAATGCAACTCCTCGCCTTTGATGGGGATCGCCTTCTAGGCTTCATTTCGATTTGGGAGCCGAACAACTTTGTCCACCACCTACACGTTCATCCCGATGCTGTAAATCGAGGTGTTGGGCGAGCCCTATTGCACGCGCTACCGGGCTGGTCGACAACCCCTTACCAGCTCAAATGTGTCGCCGAAAACACCAATGCGCTCGCCTTCTACAGGGCGAACAGCTTCGTTCAAATTGGTAGAGGCCGAGCAAAGGATCAAGATTACTTCTTGCTCGCATCCGGCGCCGTCGCAACCGAAACTGGGCATTCGTGACGGGATCAGCGCGGGGTTGACTCCGCTGTCTGGGCTTCCTGGGCCCATCGTGGCATTGCCGTCTTGGCGGCTTGAGGATGGGGATGGCAAACGACGCAATGACCAGCCATCTGAAGGCATTTACCCACAGGCTCTCTCTCCCATTTTTGAATGGACTCCATCCTAGCGGCGTACCGTGGCAGCTTGGCCAGATGCAAAGGCGCAGTCATTAAAAAGCCCGCGCGTGGCGGGCTCATAAAGTCGGAAGACCTAGGCGGTTGCTGCGCCTGGCTTGCCGCAGCGGGCGTGAAGCAACACGCCTATGCGCCATCACACTTTGTCATCAGGCTGGCTCTGATCAGTCCCCCGGCTGCCTTGATTCGACTTCTGGCCGTAGTCGGAACCTTGCTGCCGGCCTTGGTCACTGCCTTGCTGTTGCTGGCCTTGCTGGTTTCGCTGATTCTGAGGATTGCTTTGATCCTGCTGGCGGTTTTGCTGGTTCTGCTGGTCTTGCTGCGATTGATTGCTCTGACCTTGATTTCGCTGTTGATTGGTCGTCATGACTATCTCCAGAAAAGTTCAGGCGACATTGCCTGCGAAGCAATTTCATGGCGGGCCCAAGCAGTATGCGGTCGGTAGCTGACGACGGAATTTGTAGGACTACGCCTACCCTGGGCAAGGCGGCTTTGAAGAGTTAGAGTTCAGTTCGCCATTGGTCACTCCTCGAAGAGCAACGTCCAAGCAGTCGATCCCCGCGGGCGTTCTGAGCGCCTGGCAGGCGGCTTGAGAGGTAACTTATGAACATCACCATTGAGGTATCCGAGACGGTGCCGGAAGACGCCTTCGGACGTGTCCAAGCGCTGGCCCGGCGGGTCGTTGTTAACGATGTAACCTTCCAAGGCACGACTATCGACGTGAAGCGAGCCCGCTTTGACACGGTGCCTGCATGTGTCCGCGACTCGGACGACCCGATGCGGCAGAACCTGCTGCAGTTGCTGGTGGAGGAAGCACTACGAGGTCAAGCAGAGTCGATGTTTGGGCCGCTTTGAAGTTGACTCACACGCGCGATTGCCACATGGGCCGTAGCTGGGAGACCGCCCACTGTTGCACGGCGTCTGATTTGCGGTGATCAGTGGTGTGCGTTCATTTTGGCGAGATCCGCTTGCCATGGATGCGCCCCCGCAACCTTGGCCAGCTGACCAGGGCCAGCGCGATCGAGGTCCCGTAGAGGGTCCATTCGGACAAGGTTGGGATGGAGGCAGGCGCTACAGGCGCAACTGGGCAAAGGTCGGTTTCGATGCTCACCAAGACATCGCCCGTACAGCCCGCGCCCGCGTTGACGCGAGTGTCGGTGCCCAACCCTCCGTCCAGTGTGTCAGCACCGCCAGCGCCGTCCAGGATGTCGTCGCCTGCGCCGCCGGTTAGAGCGTCGATTCCAGCCCCGCCAACCAGGGTGTCGTTTCCGGCGGCGCCAGTCAGCGTATTGCCTCCGGCGATTGAACCTAGAACCCTGTAGTTGGCCCCAGGAGTGTCAAAGCCCTGCACCCATAGCCGCAGGCCTGGCGCAACTGTTTGATAGCCCGCACCATTGGACAAATCCAAGGTGACCCCAGCACCCAAGGCAGACAAGTCGATGCTGTCGTTACCGCCTCCGGAAATAACGGTGATATCGCCGATAACGCCTGCAGCGAAGATGAAGGTGTCATCTGCTACCGCTCCGACTACCGTGGTCCCATTGCTGTTGCCACTACAGGTGACCTCATTGGGGCCGCTGTTCAAGCATTGGGCGAAGGAGGTGGTCGATACCAGCATGAGCAGGCTCAAGACGCAAAGTTGCAAGCAGTGACGCAGAGTGGTTTTCATAAGTGGCTTTTTCTCCCGCGCGGCACTTTATCAGGCCACTCCCCGCTTGGCGAGTTGAACGCACGCACGCAAAAAAGCCCGCTAGGGGCGGGCTTCGGAGAGTGCCAGTGTGTTCACATCCGAGGCGATTGACCCACGGGGTCTGCATCTTCATCCTCGACTTCGCCAGCGTAGTCTGGACCAGATTGCGGGAGCTGTGGCTGCGATGGCAGGGTCGGCTGCTCGGTGCTGGGCGGCAGATCGCCTGGCGGGAGAGGGAATTCCTCTGGGACTTGATGGGCGGGGTGTTGGTTGGGGTCGGCGGCCATGTGCGCTCCTTTAGCAAAACGCCATTGGGCTGTCTCAACAGAACTGTGGGCGTAGGAGGTGAACCAAAGAGCGCCGCACTACCGAGAGAGTTCGCAAAACTGGCACCAAGTTCATCGTTGATGTCGGTGACATAAACGAAGCAGCCAGCCTGGATCAACGATCGAGCAATCGCTGCCCCGATCCCTTGTGTTGCGCTTGTGACGAGCGCGACCTTCGAAGCGAGTCTCGTGTTCATCAGCAGGTGCGTGCTTACGGTATTGCCTCAAATGCTATGCAGTGGATCCGAGCGTGAAAGCCTTCCGGCGGACTCCGGCCTGTTAACGTCGGCGCCGCCAGCGCACCCACCGCTGAGCACCGGCATACCTGCCACCAAGACTTCCAAGGCCCCCAAATTGACCCGTCCCTTGCTCCGCATCCTTCCCGCCCTAGCCTTCTTGCTGTCCGTGCTGTTCACCTCGACCGCGAGAGCCGCGGACTGCCCCGAGATTTTGCTGGGTGACTACTCGGACAAAGCCGGCGGCCCTGCAGTCATTCGCGTGGAAAGCGCCAACGGACGTCTCCAGACGCGGCAGAAAGATGCCGACGGCCAATGGAGCACGGCGGTGTTCGACAGTCCCTTGGTGCAGCCGCGTGAGGTGCGCAAGCTCATCGGCCCGGTAGACCGTTCAGTGCGGGTGTGCGGGCTGGGGATGCAAGGCGGCGTGTTGCTCAAGCTCCCGGTCGGGCACGAATATGCCGTCAGTAGCGCGACCGAGAAATCCACCGTGTCCCGAAAGGCCGTGAGCGGCTACCTGTACTACCAAGCCAGCGGATTTGCAGTATCGGCGATCGAACTGTTTCCCGTGACCCGGCAAGGCGCATCGCCCTTGCCACCGCAGCCCCCTTCCAGAGCGGCTGTAGGCCAGGAGGTGCCAGCTTTTCCCGTGTGTGCAGGCCAGCGCTTGCCCGACATAAACCAGGCCGCGTTCGACGCCCTACCCTCCTTCGAGAAACAAAGGTTTCATCGGATGGAGGCCCAAGCGCAAACGCGGTTCGTGTGCGGGCAGCATCTGAACGACTTGATGAGCCAGGCCACGTTCCTGAGCCCTGCACTGGGCGCATCGCGAGGAGACACGCTCGCGAGAATCTCCACCTTGCTGCGCTCCGGGCAAATCCCCCGCAATGCGGCCGGAGAGGCATCATGGGTCACCGCCTCGCAGGGCCTGCTGGCCCACAACCGGGCCACCGGCAAGGAGGCCATACCATTTCAGAACGAGTACTACGCGCTCTTCATCCGTGACATTGCGCCGCAGCTGAGCAGTGCAGCGGAAAGTACCGTCAACCTGTACCCGATGGTCTACCTGCTCAAGGAAATGATCCTGCTGCCGCCGGAACTGGGCACCCCGGCGCTGAAAGCACTGGGCCAGAAAGGCCTGCTGCGCCGCACCGTAGGCACCTCCGGCGAAAGCATTGCGATCCAGCTCCTGCAGCACAGTACCCCGACCATTCCGCCAGAGACCTTTGCATTCTTGCTGGCCGAGGGTGGGCCCGGGGCCGCCAACCATTCGGCGGTGATGACCTCGCTGATCGACAACCCCAGCGCCGAACACATCCGCCTAATGCTGAACGCCGGCGCGCAGCCGGCCCAACAAGGCTGGCTGGCGAGAGCCCGCCTCAATCCCGCTGCCGCGTCCACCGTCTACCCCTTGCTCTTGAATGCCGCAGCGGCCAACGCCCGATCAAGCCCGGAGCAGGCCGGCCGGTTTAGCGACCAGATCACCATGGTGCTCGGCAAGCTGTTAAACCGCTGCCCCACAGACCTTGCGGACTGGAAAGAGATAGACCGGCTGGTGGAGCAAGGCGCCAGGGTGCGGGGCGTGTTCGACAACCAGGCGTTTTCCGAAACCAACCTCGCCGTGTATGCCCTGCGCTGCCCCGATGGCTTTCAGGCGCTCCTGCAGCGGGGCTTGCCGCTGGACGCCAACTACCCCTACCCCGACTACGCGGGCAAACGGCAGGACACGCCGCTGCTCATGTACCTGACCGTGCTGCTGGAAGACTACCCGCCGCAGCCCAGCACGCTAAAGGCCATGCTCACGCAGCACAACAACGCCAACGCGCGCCCCGCTTGCGAAGGCTGCAATCTGTTGAGCCCGCTGGAAATGGCCGTTCAGGCCGGCCACGCCGATGTAGTGAAGGTGCTTCTCGATTTCGGCGCCGACCCGAACGATCCGAACCAAGACGGCAGGCCTGCGTTCATTCGCGCCCTGGTGTCGAATAACGTCGAGATGCTGGAGATGATGAACGCGAAGAGGAAGCTGGATGTGAACCGCATGGATAAGAAAAATATCTCTATGCTGGCCTGGGCGAACTGCCTGGGGGCCAAGGCGGCAGCGGCGTGGCTTGCGCGAGAAGGTGCGGTGAGCCAGGGAGAGGCGCTGTGCCAAAAGCGCTGACGGCGAACAGGACTCGACGGCCGAACCAGCGGCAGCCAGACGTGTGGCATCGCAGGCTGGAGATCACTTAGCACTCCGACAGTTTGACCCGTCGATGCAGGCTATGGAGGCCGTCGGAGCTGCTCAGCTAGAGCCTGGGCTTACGCGGCTCGCCGAAGTTCAGCTTAAGCAGACGGTGCGCGCTTGGCAGTTCCACGACGGGTTTGTCTCCTATGGGAGTGAACCTACCTTTTTGCGCGCAAGCGCTGAAGACGCGGCTGGATGCAGCCTCTGCCGTCTCGTCGTTGTGACTAGGTGATGGGTTTTCCGTCCTTAGGCTCACTATGGCAGCCTGAACGCTACCGCTTGAGTGGCGCCGCCATCCCGCCCGTGCCGCCAGGGGCACTTGGAGAACTCTGTACCGTTGGCGCATTGGGTACGGTGGTTGTGCCCGTCGTTCCGCTCGTGCCTTGTGCACCGGGCGTGCTGGGCGTGCTGGGCGTCGTACCGAGCTGCGATGGGATAGGGCTTGGTGGAGCAGTGATCGACTGTTGTTGCGGGGTCGGGGGTTGCTGAGGAGCCCCCACGCGCTGCCCGGCACTTACTCCGGAGGATGTGCCGGCGGCTGTAGGCGTGGTCCTGGGTGCACCGACCTCTGTAGGCTTTTGCGTTGCAGTTGGTGGCGCGGCCGGTGGCGCTGCGTGTGTTTCAGCTGGCGTCTGTGAAGACGGCACGGACGGCGTCTGCGATGGGGAGGTGGACGGTTCCGGAAACGAGGTTGTAGGCGCGGGGACGCCTGGAACAACCTGCGTCGGGGCGGTCGTCTGTGCGGCTACGGATGAGGCAGCCATTACGGCCGTAACAAGCAGCGTGTTGGTGGCAATGCGCATGGGAGGTCTCCTGAATATGGGCCAACTTTGCGCTTTGCAGTAATCGTCAGGACGTCAGAAATTTACCCGCCGTGCCGTCCGCCTTGGCCCGTGCCCCTGTCCACCGATATGGCCGCGATAGTCTTCTGATTGGCTCTTGATGATGTGCCGAATGAAGAACATGAAGTCTTTGTGTCTATTCCTTGCGCAAGCAGTCGCCTGGGCCGTACGGTCAAAGCCAGCAGTTTCTATAGTGTGCCGAACAAGGAGTCATGCCCTCCCCGTAGCGCCTGCTCGACGAGGATTTCCACAAGCTTCTGCCGAGAGTAGTCGTCGTCCGTCACCATGGTCAGAACGGTATCCATCGGCGTGCGCCTGACGATAATTTCTGCGTCCCGGAAACTGGAATCCGCCGAAGGCAGTCCGTTGGCCAATCTCTCAATTCGCGCGAAAGCGTCGTCTGGCACGGTCTCTGCCACTGCTATATGGATTTTCATAGTGACTTTGATGTTCTCGAAGCTCAAAGTCGATATTAAGCGCCCTGTCTGTGGTCCGCTGCCACCTTCTCGGCGGAACCAATAAGTCCGCGACTAACCGCCCTATTGATGACTACTAGGAGTGGTGGTTATGAGAGACCACCTCGCCACGGCGCAGCTGTACGACGCCCCGGCCTACGTGCTGACGGTGCTCGGACGGAACATCACCGCCAACATTTGGGCGCGCCTGATGTCGCTGACCCTCACCGAATCCCGCGGTGATAGGGCCGACCAGCTCAACATCGAGCTTGACGACACAGACAGCGAGATGGCGAGGCCTTGGCCACGGTGAAGAAAGGCCGCCTGGCCTTCCTGCCGATTACGGCACCCGCGGTTTGGGGTCAGCAGCGTCGAACAGGAATGCCCCACCCAGTGAACGCATGTCCCCACTTTCACGACTTCGGCCAACGGATCACTCATCAGCGAAATGGATGCTTGCCAAACACCTGGCAATTCTGATGCATGGGGAGTCCGGCAAGCCAAGTCACGATTCGGTGTCCTGACTGGGACTCGACGCTAGGCGAAGCGGCCCGTACCGGCGCTGGGCCGGCCAGGGCATGCAAGTGGCGAAGGACTCGCGGGTCAATGCAGCTTTGCGTTTGCAAGCGCCACCGCATCAGCACCAGCGGCGAAATGCAGGCGGTCCGTCGTGTCGTTGGCGGCTCGCCACACGACTTCGGCAACGTCGGTCTCGTAGGTCACCGGCCCGGGGTTGGCAAATGCCGCAAAGATGGGTTCAGCGAACGGCTTGTAGGTGTCCGGGATCAGGCCCTGCACCTGCATGCGCTCCCCTCCGTTTTCCGCAAAGCGGGTGCCGGGACCGTAGCCAGGTTCGACTAACTTAATGCGGATGTTGACCCAATCTGCTTCTAGATGACCACCGCGATCCCCGCCACTGATCTTTAGCGGAAAAGCTGGGGTGCAGACTCCCGCCCACACCCCTCTCTCGGGCTGTACCCGGCACCCCGGCCCGGGGCGCTCAGCTCAGCCCACCAGCTCTGCAGCCTGGGCCGCAGGCACCACCCCATAGTGGTCCAGCTGCATCGAGTACTGCGCACGCCCCGAAGACAAGGCGCGCAAGCTGCCGATGTAGCCGAACATCTCTTTCAGCGGTACCTCGGCCTCGACCGTGGCGGCGTTGCCGCGTTGACCTTGGCCGCGCACCACGCCACGGCGACGGTTCAAATCGCCGATGCTGTCGCCCAGGTACTCAGCCGGGGTGATGACCTCGACAGCCATCACGGGTTCGAGCACCTGAGGCCCGGCCTTGGCAAAGGCTTCGCGGAAGGCGGCCATGGCCGCCAGCTCGAAGGCCAGCGTGGACGAGTCGCGCTCGTGGAAGCTGCCATCCACCAGCGTGGCCACGAAGTCCACGGCAGGGAAGCCCGCCACCACGCCCGTGAGCGCGGCGCGGCGAATCCCGGCCTCCACCGCGGGGATGAACTCGCGCGGCACGGCGCCGCCGACGATGCGGCTTTCAAAGCGGATGCCTTCGCCCCTCGGGAGGGGTTCAAGTTGCAACTTCACCTCGGCGAACTGGCCGGGGCCGCCCGATTGCTTCTTATGCACATGACTCACCTCCACATTCCTTGAGATGGTTTCTCGATAGGCCACCTGGGGGCGGCCCACCGACACGTTGACGCCGTGGCGTGCGCGCAGCTTCTCGATCGAGACTTCAAGCTGCAGCTCGCCCATGCCGGACAGAATGGTCTGGCCGGATTCGGCGTCGTGCTGCAGCCTGAGGCTCGGGTCCTCACGCAGCAGGGACTGCAGGGCCTTGGACAGGCCTTGCTGATCCGCGCTCGCTTTGGGCTCGATGGCCACGTGGATCACCGGCTCGGGCACGCTGATCTGCTCCAGCACCACGGGATGGGCCGGGTCGCTCAGCGTATGCCCCGTCAGCGTTTCCTTGAGGCCAACAACAGCGGCGATGTCACCCGCCACCAGCTCGTCGCGCTCAATGTGCTTGTCGGCATGCACTTCGTACAGGCGCGACACGCGCTCGGTCTTGCCCGTGCTGGTGTTGAGCACCACGTCGCCCCGGCCCAGACGGCCGCTGTAGACGCGCACGAACACCTTGGCGCCGTGGTCGTCGGTGACGAACTTGAACGCCAGGGCCTTGAACGGGTCCGCAGCGGTCTCGCTGCCTTCGCGCACGATGTCGTCCGGCGAGGGCAGGTAGTCCACCACGGCGTCGAGCAAAGGCTCCACACCCCGGTTCTTGAAGGCCGAGCCGGCCAGCGCGGGCACGAAGGCGCCTGCCAGCGCACCCTTGCGGATGGCGGCGCGCAGCACGTCCACGGCGATCTCTTCGCCGTTCACGTAGGCCTGCAGGGCGGCTTCGTCCTGCTCCACGGCGGCTTCGACCAGGCGTGCGCGGGCGCGCACGGCCTGCTCAAGCAGGTCGGCGGGTACGTCGGCTTCGCGGTAGGGCGCACTCGCGTCGTCCTTGTCCCAGATACGGGCGCGCAGGCTCAGGAGGTCCACCACGCCGCGGAAGTCGCCTTCCACTCCGATGGGGATCTGCAGGGGCACAACGCGCACGCCCAGGCGGTCTTCCATCATGGCCACGACGCGGTGGAAGTCGGCACCCACGCGGTCGAGCTTGTTGATGAAAGAGATGCGCGGCACGCGGTACTTGTCCGCCAAGCGCCAGTTGGTTTCGGTCTGCGGCTCCACGCCGGCCACGCCGTCGAACACGACGACTGCGCCGTCGAGCACGCGCAGCGAGCGGTTCACTTCGATATTGAAGTCGATATGACCAGGCGTGTCGATCAGGTTGAGCTGCGTGCCCTTCCAGTGCACGGTGACGGCCGCGCTGTTGATGGTGATACCGCGCTTTTGCTCTTGCGGGTCGAAGTCCATATGGGCTGTGCCGTCGTGCACTTCGCCGATGCGGTGGCTTTCGCCCGTATAGAACAGGATGCGTTCGGTGGTTGTGGTCTTACCCGCGTCGACATGGGCTATGACACCGAGGTTGCGCAGATGGGCGTTGCTGGTATTGCGTGAATTTCTCATGGCGAATCTTTCTTGCGGCTGCACTCGGCTCTGCGAGCAACTGCCGCCTGGTTGGCTTGCGCCGGCCCAGGCGATGGGATTCGCCTGATGGCTAGCGTCGATGGGAAGTGGTGCTGTCGCCGGAGCCCGGGCGCACGGAACTCAAGCTCCGGCGGTCGGGAATCGTGGCAATCAACTTGTCGTAGGTACGCATAGGTTGGTGATGAGAAGTCGGAAAACAAAAAACCCCGGAGGAGGAGCCTGCCGGGGTTTTATGGACCGGAAGGCGCAAAGCCCTCCGACACGCGATCGAGGGGCGCAACTAGGTGGCGAACGATGCCTTGATCACGTTGGTGAGAATTTTCATAAGAGCGAATTATCCTCCTCGCGCAAAAAGCTTGCAAACGACCGCGTTGTGGCTGCCCGCCTGCAGGCTGGTTTTGGACGTACGCCTCACTTTCGCAAAAGTGTTGCATCGACCGGTTGAATCAGTCGCCAGAAGCGGCCGTTCTTGGAGTGACTATCGACGACCGATACAGACTGAATGCGGCCGCTCCCTAAACCGTGCGCGCTTGTCCGCCTCAAACAAGCTGCCATAGACGATCAAGCTCTCGCACCGCTTCCCCCGATACAGATCCAATACCTTTGGCGTGCGGCACCACGGACAACTTCCATCGAAGCGCACATCTTCTTTAGGTCCCACACCCAGTGGCAGACCAACATGCAGACCGGTACTGGCTGTACGCCGAGAACACCGGAACCGAGGCTAGATCGTCGGTTAAAAGCCTCGTTCAGCTAAGCGTCCGGAGAAGTCATCTCAAACCTGCCGCACGAATAGGAACCTAAAGCGACACCGTCGAAGATTTCAGGAGCGCCTGGCCGTTCAGATACCGATCGCGATGTGAGCCGCAAGAGCAAACACTAGTACGACCACGCCGCCCTCAAGCATGCGCCAGGAACAAGGTGCAATAAGCTGTTTTCCGGCGCGAGATGTACAAGTATCCCCATAGCGCCCAGCAAAACATCGTTTTCATTGCTGCAGAACGCGGGAATTCGATGTCCGAATTCGGCCAGACGGTCAGCGCGGGCTAAAGAACACTCCGTCCTCTACTACATAGGAGATCTCGTATGGGAGCGTTGAGAGGCAAGACTGCGATCATCACCGGAGCTAGCTCGGGCATTGGGCATGCAACCGCCAAATTGTTCGCACGTGAGGGGGCACGGCTGGTCGTTGGTGCTAGGCGCCGCGCTGAACTGGACGCCTTGGTCGCTGAAATCCATGCCTCCGGTGGTGAGGCGATAGCGATGGACGGCGATATCTGCGAAGAGCGCTTCGCGAGCGCTCTCGTCAACGCCGCTGTGACGCGTTTTGGTGGACTGGACGTGGCGGTCAACAACGCCGGTACTCTCGGCGTTATGGGTCCCACGCCCCAGGTGACGCTGGAGGGATGGGAGAAGACCGTTAGCACTAACTTGACGAGTGCATTCCTCGGTGCCAAGCACCAGCTACCCGCCATGTTGGCCCGCGGGGGCGGTTCGCTGATTTTTACGTCCTCATTTGTGGGCTACACAGTTGGCTTCCCGGGGGTAGCCGCCTACGCCGCGAGCAAGGCTGGAGTGATTGGCTTGACGCAGGCACTCGCAGTGGAGTTTGGCCCGCAGGGGGTTCGTGTCAATGCCCTGCTGCCGGGTGGCACGGATACGCCCATGGGTAAAGAGTTTGCCAGCACGCCCGAGGCTAAAGCTTTCATCGAAAGTCTGTATGCAATGAAGCGTTTGGCCACGCCGGAGGAGATGGCGAAGTCTGCCCTATACCTCGCATCAGACGCTTCTTCATTCACTACCGGCTCGGCCTTGTTGGTAGATGGCGGGGTTTCAATTAATCGCTCGTAGCTGCAGTTGTAGCGGAGCGCATAGCAACCATGGTGACGGGACTGGAGGGGCTGGTTGTAGCGCTCCAACCGAAGGCGGTATTGCGGTGTCATGGCGAGAAGTTTGCGGCGACACAGAAATGTGAGCCGGGGACTGAGGGTGAGCCGCTCTTTACTTACCGGGGGCCTCATCCTCAGCGTACGCTCTATACCATCAAGTGGAAATTGCCAGTCGAATGCAATTGTCAGCGGCCTTCGCACAACTGTCGCTATTACCGCCAGGGCGAGTGGCCGCAATTGGCCCGGTAGCGTCTCTCGCTGTGGGGCAGAACTTGGCCAAAAGCAGACCTTCGCCCTATGACGAATTCACGAACCGCCCTCGAGGCCGCGGCGGGCAAACTCATTAGTGCGATCCAAAAGCAGTGGCATTCCGAAGTTGGCGAGCCGGAATCGGCCGCGAGCGAGGCAATCATGCGTGCGGCCCACGAACATCTGCAGGCCAGCAAGTCCGGGTCGCTCGCGACCATCGTAGGCTCAGGCTCCGTATCCTCATACCCAGGCAATCAATGGGTCCAGCAGCATCCAAGCGTGCGGCCCTATATTGCGGCACTTCAAGCCGCTTGTTGAACATCAGCTCCATCAAAACCATGACACTGAAAAAGTTCTTCCTTGCCAGTATGTCGGTGCTGGGCATCGGGACCGCTGCTACAGCGGCGTCCCCTGTCAGTACGATGAGTTCCAAGGCGATTAACTTCACATTGCCAACTGTCGCGGCAGACGAGCTCCAGTTTGAGATCCCGACGGGTAAAACATTTGAGGGGGCGCCACAGTTCCACGAAGACGAATGGCGCCAAGTTGAGTTTTACCCGGTAGCTCGCCTCGCTGAGATTCAAAAGCGTTTGAAGGAATTCAAAGCCTTTGAGAAAGACAATCGAATTCAGTATGGATGGAAGAACATCTACGCTAGAAAAATCGCCAGCGCACCGGTTCTTGGAACGGCCGGCAGCACTGAGCTGTCGGGGCTTATGCAACGTCCCATTAAGCCTGCGCCAATCCTCACCACATCGTCGGCACCGATAGGGCAAGTCAAGGATGGTTTCACCATTCGTGTAGCAGAGTCGGTGTTCCTTTACGGCATCGCCAACGCCTCGAGCGTGACTTCGCTAGCTGCCATGGTTGAGCGTGGTGGCGACGACCTCGCGCTAACCTCAGCTTTCACTCGTATAAACGAGAAATACAAGGTCATGCTCGTCGATTGGCGCGGGCAAATGCTCCTAACTGGAGCGGGACCAGACGGAGGCATCCAGGTCTGGCGTCCCTAATGCAAAGTCCGTACATGGCACAGTAGCGTCCTTCGCTGTGGGCAGAGTTCGGTAAGGACGGGTCGTCCATCAAGTTCCGCTCCGAGAAACTTCACCGCGTACTTTTGAAATAGTCACCGAATGCACCTTGTAAGAATCGACCGAGAGCGCCCGGACTTCCGGGTCTTTATTGATTTGCTGTTCGGCCCTGGATGGAACGTTGATACAGATGGAAATTCGCATCCAGTCAACAGCCGTACTTGGACTTCGCTCTATATCGCAGACCGAACGAGAAAAGAGCCACCGGTGACGATTGAGGCAAGCGAAAACGAGTCTAGCCTCTTTGAGGTGGAGTCGGTGTCGAGCCGACTAGAGGAACTTGCTGCGCTTTACCTGTTCTTGTGCAGCGGATCCGCGATATTTGCCCCAAAGGGTGCGCTTGATGACACCGAACGTATGGCGCTGCAGAAAATTTATGCAGCCGAGCTTCAACGAGCGACGCGGGCGCTGTGGCACCATTCTTCCAATGACAACCCGTATCCGAATTTGCCCCCTTTGCAGTGACTGACTGGAGCGACTTGATTTCCGCTGTGGTCCCTGAGCCAACGCTGGACCCCATTTCTCAATGCGGTTATCAATTCAAAATCTGCCTTGATCGCAGCCCGAAACGTGCCGCTGGAGAGCAGTAGCAGACCTCGTGGGCTCGCTCGTACGATTCCGTTGGCCGTTTGCCGGGCCCTAATGGTGGCGCTACCCCATCTGTCAAATAAGCGTCCCGCGCTCGGCAGCCCGCAACCATGACTTCGACAGAGGCGAAGACCGAACAGATCGAAAACGATAATTACTCAAGATTATTCTCCAATCTATTCACTACAAATGGCGTTATATAAATTTAAAGCTTAGTTTAAGGCAATTGGAAGCATGTTTATTTATTCAGGTATGGGGTGGCTAGTACCCGCAATTTGGTTTGCAGCCCTGTTCGCATCTAGTCATTTGATTGCTGAATCAATTGCTTGGCATGGTATGAAAATGTCTAGGGCAGGTGGCATGTTCGCATTGGCGGCCATCATTTCAGCACCGTTAGTTTTCATACTTGGCACCTTATTGAATCGTAGAAAAATCGAGCGGAAGATTTTTCGATTTGGCAGGGAAAAAACAGTCCACTGGGGATATCACACGTTTTCTCTGCTACCTATAGAGCAATGGGCTGCCGTGATTCCGACAATAACCCTTTTGCTCTATGCAGGGTTCCCGCTGGTTGTTCGCCTTGCCTCATATATCTCTTAGCGCCTGCTTGGAAAGACATTGAAAGGCCTTAGGAGATCAGACATGGCGGTATGGATCAGGGCCTAGAGACATCCGTGAATTGTTCATAATCGTGCATGAGGCGGCTCCAGTGGATCATGGGTCCGTCAATGACACGTAGTGCAATGGCGACGGGCATGCCACGCAAGTCCGCTAGCGCAGCGCTGACCCTGCCTTTGCCCGTTGCTTTGGCCACTGGGATACTGGTACGGTGGTGGGAGCCAGCCTGACCGTGGATGTGTCGGCATGCGTTGCTTTGTAGGCCTCGCTGACCCGAGCCATCTGTGTTGCCCCCCCCCCGACCGCCTACCCGTCTACCCACTTCCACCCATGAACTTCGACTTGGTCGCACCGCTGCTGCATCGCATCTACGACGTTGCCAATCACGGTATCGACAGCCACCGCCAGTCTTTCTTTCGCATCCCCGATACGGTGACCGCGCAGGAGCGCCAGCAACTGGCCGATGCCGGCTGGACGCCCAACACACCCGTGCAGTGGCCGCATGACGAAACAATTCAGCGGCTGCGCAGCCTGGCAGCCCAGGTGGACCTGCCTCGCGCTGCCGACGCGTTCGTGGCATCGCTGGGCTCGGCAGGCCTGCAGTGGCAAGCCGTGCTGCCCGCCGTGGCGCTGGGCTTGGCCATGCCAGAACATGCGCACCAGCCCATGGGCCCAGGGTCAGACCGCTGCGCCATCTGCTTTCACACCGCGACGGCCAAAGATCGTACCCAGCTGGCTTACCACCGCGCACTGCAAGGGTCCGGTTGGAGCGACGAGGACGGCCCGCTGGCCGCAGTGTTGACCCTGGAAGATGCGCTCCAGTGCTCGCCCGACAGCTGGCCCCAGCCCGCGCCACGCGACATCTGGGTGCTGCACCAGCTGCTGGACTTGCTGCGCAGGCTGCCCGGCACCGCCCGCTACAGCCAGGCGCGCACCGCCATCCAGGCCGCGAAGTGGCTGCAGCCTGCCAAGCCCTGGCGTGCGGGGCTGTTGCTCGAGGCTTTGGCGTTTGTAGGCGTGCTACAGGCCCCGGATCGGCCCGGCCTGCGGACCCGCTTCACCTCCGCGCGCGAGCGCGACCAGCGGCCCAGCGTGCGTGTCGAAGTCCCCGGCCCGCTGGCCTGGTGGACGGCGGCGCACGGCACCAACGATGCCCTGCTGCAAAGCCTGTTCGGCCACCTACAGCGCCCCACCGCAGAGCCAGCCGCGCCACCACGGCATCCAGTACCTCGTGCAAAGTCCGCAGCCCGCCCCGCCGGGGTACCCAAAGCCCCGCGTGCAGTGCCCGGCCCGCTGGCCGCGGGCGACGTGTATGCGGTGCGCTTTCGGGAAGACCTCTGGGGCGCTGCCTACTGCCACGAAATGCGCACTGACGAGCCCACCGGCGTTGTGCGCGGCCGCATGGAATACCTGGACATCCTGTCGCCCACACCCCCCACACCGGCCGACTTGGCCGAGCGGGGCTTTCGCGACCGCATGGACGGCAGTCGTTGGCAGATGTGGTGCGCCAGCCTGGACAAGACCAGCGGCGTCAAACGCATCGCTCAGGGCGTCGCCCCGCGCCCCCATGCCCAGGGCATGCCCGACCGCATAACCCACGGCGGCGCCAAGGAGCTGCGGCACATGGCGACGTGGAATTTTCCGCAGCTGTAGGGGCGCAGGCCTTGAACGGGATGGGCGCTTTGCCTGCCCGCTCACATATCCCCTGCCTACTGAAGCAGCTCCATAACGACAGGAGCCACTTGGCACAGCCCGTAGAGCACGTACGCGATGAACGGACAGGCAAAAACGACTGCGGTCAACGTCAGCGCGGGTTTGAATCGGGGCACCGCTGACGAGAACACTGCGATGCCACCCGCCATGGCGACGGCCGCACAGGCTGCAAGCCAAGAGAGCGCCCCTGCCCACACCTTGCCATGCCCGCAACCACCTTCGAAGTCGGAGGCACAGGGCTTGTGCACAGCGATGGCAAGGTCAGCGGACAACCACGCAGCAGCGCAGTACAGGATCAATGCAACCGCAAGGGCCAGTCCTGGGGCCGATGGGCGTTGTGAAGATGGGTGGTTGTTCAAGGCGGGTGTCTGGGCTGAGATAGTCCGGATAGATACTAGCTGTCTATTCCGGACGTGTAGAAGGTGTCCAAGCGGTGCTTCCCGCCCCTCAAAGCCCGGGCGTCATGGACGCCTGTCGGACGCATGCCTACTGAATTGCCCTGACAGCCGCTCAAGGACAGCGTGCGCACCTGAAGCCAAAACCGGAGCCCGCCATGGATCCGCTCCTGGCGTTGTACAAAGGGTGTCGCCGCAAATAGCATACGAATACGTCAAAGGATCCTGTGCAGAGCGTCGGATGAATCCAGCGCCCCACGGGAGGCGGTTGCCTCAATCCGATGTCTGCCCCGACTTGGTAGACGCCGCAGGCTTCACCAGCCGCGCGATCTCACCACCGCACGCGCTGAAGTTGCTGGCGTACTCCTCGGGGTTGTCGAACAGCACCTGGGCCTGCATCAGGCGGTCGAGTTCCTGTTTTGCGTAGAGCAGGATGCCCGCGCTGCTGACCCCCGAGGCCCAGGGATAGTCCAGCTCGCGAAACTGGCGCGCGATGTCGCGGTGAATGCGCACATGCGTCTGCTCGTGTTTCATCACGTGCGCATAGGCACAGCTGCCCGGCGGGATCTCGCTGGCCACGCGCAGCACCGGTTTGATGTAATCCAGCCGCACGACGACGCCCTGGCAACTGGTCTGCGGCATCACCGCCAGCTTGGTCTCGACAACGACGTGGCCGAGTTGCGTACCGCTGCGGCCGGCGCCCGCGCCGATCTTCGTCAGTTCGGCGGCCGATTTGGCGTTGTCCACTTCCGGGTCAGCGAACCAAGCCGCAGCGAAACGCACCGCCTTGTCGCAGGGAGACAGGTTGGCGGACTGCGCCTGGAAGCAGGCGCTGGCCAGCAGCAGAGCGAGGAGGCTTTTCATAATAACCTTCTGGTTATCGGCAAGACGCGCTCGTCCTGAAGCGGTGGCCGCAAGGCGGCTAGCCTGACCGGGGCGGACGAGCATCCCGGCGCCGCTGATCGTCAGTTGGCGTTTTTTTCAGCCTCCAATCGCATTGCCTGAAAGCGTACTCGACCTGATTCGGCATCGACGCAGTGACTCGCATCCCGCCCGGCTTTGGTTCAGAGGACTAATCGCAGAGTGCGCTGCATCGTTGTGACCAGGTCCCCTGAAGCTCGCGAATAGAGGAGCCGCGCTGTCGCCCAAACGCGATACCGACGCTGTAAGCCGGATGGCAAATGGAGCGATGCCTGAGGCGCTTGAATCATCATGCGAACTCAGGGCCTGCTGCTGCCCGTGAATGCACACTTCAGCGGGTGCTTTCTCACACTGCCAGCGGTAGCTCTTGCCCGATAGTGCGCCTTAGATGGCACGGTCTGGAGGACAGCAATCGCTGCCAAACGGTCCAACATCGCCAGGCCCAGAATGTTCGCCCACATGGTATGTATTTTAGTCGAGCGCTCCTGCCCTAGTTCACCGCGGGCTGGGGTCGCGGCCTACCTTCAACCCTTCCAGATAGTCCGCCCATTGCTGCATCATCCGAGTTCGATGGGCTAAATACTGGGTCCTGTTGTAAGCACGGCCATTAGCATCCCTCACCGCGTGAGCCAGTTGTGCCTCGATGACCAGTGGGTCGACATCCAATCGCTCCGCGAGCATTGTCCTCGCCGTGGCTCGAAATCCATGCCATGTTTGAATCTCCGATTTATAGCCCATAGTAATAAGGGCGGTACGAACCGAATTCTCAGAAATAGGCCTGCTGTGATTTCGTTCCCCAGGAAACACCAGTGTGCCGTGGCCAGTCAACGGGTGCAGTTCACGCAACAGGTTTACGGCCTGGCTGGGAAGAGGCACGAGATGGGGGGCTCCATTCTCCTTACCCTCTTTGCCCCGCTTCATTCGGGCAGCCGGAATCGTCCAGAGGGCAGCATCCAAGTCCACTTCGGTCCAAGCTGCACCACGCAATTCGCCGGGGCGTTGAAAGAGCATGGGCGCCAGTTGCAATGCTGTCCGCACAATAGGGCCTCCCTTGTAGGCTTGGATGGCCCGCAACAGCTCAGCGAGTTTGACCGGCTCCGTAATGGCGGCAAGGTGCTTACCACGATACGGAGACAGCGCGCCCTTGAGGTCCCCGGTGATGTCCCGCCCTACCCTACCCGTCGCGACCCCATAACGCCATACCTGGCGAGCTAGCATCAACCCACGATCCGCCGTCTCGACGGCGCCGCGCTCTTCGATCTTCCGCAGGGTTGCCAACAACTCCACCGGTTCAATGTCAGCTAGTCGACGCATTCCTAGCCACGGAAAAAGGTCACGCTCGAACTGGCGCAGCGAGCGCTCGGCATGCGACTCGCTCCACATGGTTTTCTGCTTTTCATACCACTCCAGAGCGACAGCTTTGAAAGTATCCCCGGCACTGGCGGAGGCTTTCAGTCTCTCTACCTTTCTGGCGTGTACAGGATTAACTCCTGTCGATTTTTGCAGCCTCGCGGTATCGCGAGCCTTGCGAGCCGCAGTCAGGCTGACCGAGGGATAGCTTCCCAGAGCCATCCGCCCTTCCTTGCCCTCATGCCGATACTTCCAGAACCAGCGCCTCGACCCGCCTGGTGCGACCTCCAAATACAAACCGCCCGAGTCGGCCAAACGTTCCCGTTTGGACTCGGGGGAACAGGTGGCGTTGCGACACTGTGCATCGGTCAACATGGGGGAACACCTCCAGCGGTTTCACAAGGAATTTCCCTCCGAAACGGGGGAACAGATGCCCTGAGTCTACCGATTTCGGATTTTGTTCCCCCGACTGTTCCCCCTCCTCGCTCCGGCTGCCCGGAGATCGCCCCGGACCTCTTCGCATCCTAAGTTGTTGATTTAACAAAGAAAAAGGGCGTTCACCGGATATTGGTGAACGCCCTTGGACGGGTGTATGGTGGAGCTGGCGGGAATTGAACCCGCGTCCGTAAGCCTTCATCGGGCAGATCTACATGTTTAGCGGTCTGATTTAAATCTCGCCACCGATATCGCGCAGTCGCACGCTATAACGGTTGCCAGCACCCTATTTTCTCGCTTCAACCCAAGGTACCCGGATCAAAGCCAGCCCATGTAATTATCCTTGCAGCCGGGAGGCACTGATTGCTCAGAACCCCCTTGCCCAGCCCATCGGCCAACTGTTGCAAGGCTCACTGGCAATTAAGCAGCGAGTGCGAAACGTTCGTCGTTTGCAGTTAGTTTGTTAAATCGAGATTTACGAGCGTGAATCAAGCTCGACATGCACCACACCGATTCCGAACCCACGTCGAAACCAGGACAGCCCCAGAGCCTCTATTTTAGGTGCTGGCGAGCAATTGCAAGAGCTCGAGCGGAGATTTAATTGTGGCATGCGCACCCCACTCTGACGGGTCGCTTTTTATCCCGAGATATCCGTACGTGGCCGCCACTGTCCCCATGCCCGCAGCCAACCCTGCCACGATGTCCCGTTCGTCATCGCCCACATAGATGCACTGCTCGGGCGATAACTTCAGGCGCGCTGCCGCTTCCAGCAGGGGCGCGGGATGGGGTTTGGCATGCGGTGTAGTGTCGCCACTGACCACCGCGCCGGCTGTCTGGAACAACGGGATGGCGCGGGTCAACGGTTCGGTAAACCTGGCTGATTTGTTGGTGACCACCCCCCACGCAAGCTCCCGTCCGAGTATCCGGCCCACCATCTCGGGCACGCCGTCGAAAATAGTGGTGAGTTCCGTCATCCGGGATTCGTAGTTGACGAAGAACTCCTCGCGCATCACCAGAAACTCAGGGTGTTCAGGCGACATCCCAAAAGCCTCCCCGAGCATGCCCCGAGCTCCTGCACCTGCCATGGGGCGGTAGCGCTCCAGCGGCAGCGAGGGCAATCCGCGGTCAGTGCGCATTTTGTCTGCCGCAGCCCCCAGGTCGGGGGCGCTGTCGATCAAGGTGCCATCCAGATCGAACAGAACCGCGCGAATGTGTTGAAACATGGTGGAGTGGCCTTAGGCAATACGCTGTGTCGCAACAAGATAATTGACGCTGGTATCCGCGCTCAACCAGTAGCGTTTGGTGACCGGGTTGTACTCCAGGCCCCTTGTGGCCTGGATGTTGAGGTTCGCACTGCGGCAACTGGACGCCAACTCGCTGGGCTTGATCATCTTGGCGTATTCATGTGTCCCGCGGGGCAGCATGTTCAGCAGGTATTCCGCACCCACGATGGCCAGCATGAAGGCCTTTGCATTGCGATTGATGGTGGAAAAGAACACCCAGCCGCCGGGCTTGACGAGTTGAGAGCAAGCATGGACCACTGAAGCGGGGTCAGGCACGTGCTCCAGCATTTCCATGCAGGTAACGGTGTCGAAACTCCCGGGTTGCTGCTCGGCCAGTTTTTCCACGCTGATTTCGCGGTACTCGATATTGCCGGTTTGCGCTTCGAGCGCATGAAGCTGCGCCACCCGAAGGGCTTTGGTCGCGAGGTCAATTCCGGTTACCTGAGCTCCCTTACGAGCCATGGAATCTGCCAGGATGCCACCGCCGCAGCCCACGTCCAAAATACGCTTGCCAGACAGTGGGGACAACCCGTTGATCCATTCGAGCCGCAACGGGTTGATCTGGTGCAATGGGCGGAACTCGCTCTCGGGGTCCCACCAGCGGTGCGCCAGGGCTGAAAACTTGGCCAGTTCGGCCGGGTCTGCGTTGATGGTGTCGCTCATGCTGTCATTTTCCTCGAAGGAGTGTGGGGCGCGCGAAACCCCAGACGCAAAAAAGCCCCGTTGCCGGGGCTTTTTTGTGCGTAGCAGCAATCCGAAGATTACTGAGCGGCGCGCGTGCCAACCACTTCGATTTCCACGCGACGGTTCTTCGCACGGCCTTCGGCGGTCTTGTTGTCAGCAACAGGTTGCTTTTCGCCCTTGCCTTCAGTGTAGACGCGGTTCTTTTCGATGCCCTTGGACACCAGATAAGCCTTCACGGCTTCCGAACGACGCACAGACAGCTTCTGGTTGTAAGCATCAGAGCCCACGGAGTCGGTATGACCCACGGCAATGATCACTTCCAGGTTGATGCCCTTGACCTTGGAGACCAGATCGTCCAACTTGGCCTTGCCTTCTGCCTTCAGCACCGACTTATCGAAGTCGAAGAATGCATCGGCAGCATAGGTCACCTTGGTAGCGACGGCGGGTGCTGGGGCTGGTGCGGGTGCAGGAGCGGCAGCTGGAGCTGGGGCAGCGCCAGGAGCAGCAGCGGCAGCTGGAGCGGGAGCAACGATAGCGCCGTCGCAGCCTGGAGCAGCCGTGGCTGGCGTCCAGTTAGCATTGCGCCAGCAGTATTCGTTGGTGCCGTTCTTCCAGACCAGTTGGCCAGAAGCATCACGCCAGTTATCAACGGTTTGTGCGCCAGCGGCGGTTGCGAGCGCTGCAGAGGCAAACAACATCGCCACTTTGTTCAGTTTCTTCATGGTTCTCCTCTTGGGGAAAAAGCCGCAGCCGCGCTGCGAATCAGGACGCTTGGAGTGACCATCACCCAAAGCGTTCAAACGATTGTGCCATACGTAACAGGGCAAAAGCGGGGGCACCTATCCAGGCCCCGTAGGACAAAACCGGAATTCCCCGGATATGTTGCTGAGGCGCTACACGGTCTTACCTCTAAAATGAATCTCCTTCGCCGTCACCGCCGCCCCCAATGACCCAGTTTGCCAAAGAAACCCTGCCCATCAGCCTTGAAGAGGAGATGCGGCGCAGTTATCTCGACTACGCAATGAGCGTGATTGTGGGTCGGGCCCTGCCCGACGCGCGCGATGGCTTGAAGCCCGTGCACCGGCGCGTACTTTTCGCGATGCACGAGCTCAACAACGATTGGAACCGTCCTTACAAGAAGTCGGCGCGTATCGTGGGCGATGTGATCGGTAAGTACCACCCGCACGGAGATTCCGCGGTGTACGACACCATCGTGCGGATGGCGCAGGACTTTTCGCTGCGCCACATGCTGGTGGACGGTCAGGGCAATTTCGGGTCGGTGGACGGTGACAACGCAGCCGCGATGCGATACACCGAAATCCGCCTGGCAAAGATTGCGCACGAGATGCTGGGAGACATCGACAAGGAAACTGTCGACTTCGGTCCTAATTACGACGGCAGCGAAAAAGAGCCACTGGTATTGCCCAGCAAGCTTCCCAACCTGCTGGTCAATGGCTCATCGGGCATTGCGGTGGGCATGGCCACCAATATTCCGCCCCACAACCTGAATGAGGTTGTGGACGCCTGCCTGCACATGCTGCGCCACCCCGAGGCCACCATCGACGACCTGATGGAGATCATTCCGGCGCCCGACTTCCCCACGGCCGGCATCATCTACGGCATCAACGGCGTGAAGGACGGCTACCGCACGGGCCGTGGCCGCGTGATCATGCGTGCCAAGTGCCATTTCGAGGATATCGACCGCGGCCAGCGCCAGGCGATCATCGTCGACGAGCTGCCCTATCAGGTCAACAAGAAGACGCTGCAGGAGCGCATGGCCGAGCTGGTGCACGAGAAGAAGATCGACGGCATCAGCCACATCCAGGACGAGTCCGACAAGTCGGGCATGCGCCTGGTGATCGAGCTCAAGCGCGGCGAAGTGCCTGAAGTGGTGCTCAACAACCTGTACAAGCAGACACAGCTGCAGGACACCTTCGGCATGAACATGGTGGCGCTGATCGACGGCCAGCCCCGCCTGTGCAACCTCAAGGACCTCATCGTCGTCTTCCTGCAGCATCGCCGCGAAGTGGTGACGCGCCGCACGGTGTTCGAGCTGCGCAAGGCGCGCGACCGTGGACACGTGCTCGAAGGCCTGGCCGTGGCTCTGGCCAACATCGACGACTTCATTGCCATCATCCGCAACGCACCCACCCCGCCGGTGGCCAAGTCCGAACTGATGGCCCGCTCGTGGGACAGCAAGCTGGTGCGCGAGATGCTCACCCGGACCCGCGCCGACGGTGGTGTGGTCAATGCCGACGATTACCGTCCCGACGGCTTGGAAAAGGAATTGGGCATGGGGCAGGACGGCCTGTACCGCCTGTCGGAGACGCAGGCCCAGGAAATCCTGCAGATGCGCCTGCAGCGCCTGACCGGACTCGAGCAAGACAAGATCGTGGCCGAGTACAAGGAAGTCATGGCGGTCATCGAAGACCTGCTGGACATCCTGGCCAAGCCCGAACGCGTCTCCACCATCATTGGCGACGAGCTCACGTCCATCAAGACGGAGTTCGGCCAGCACAAGCTGGGCGCCCGCCGCAGCATCGTCGAGTACAGCGCGCAAGACCTCTCCACCGAAGACCTGATCACCCCCACCGACATGGTGGTGACCCTGTCCCACACCGGCTACATCAAGAGCCAGCCCTTGTCCGAATACCGCGCGCAAAAGCGCGGCGGGCGCGGCAAGCAGGCCACGGCGACCAAGGAAGACGACTGGATCGACCAGCTCTTCATCGCCAACACGCACGACTACATCCTGTGCTTCTCCAACCGCGGCCGCCTGTACTGGCTCAAGGTCTGGGAAGTGCCTGCCGGCTCGCGCGGCTCGCGCGGCCGCCCCATCGTCAACATGTTCCCGCTGCAGGACGGCGAGAAGATCAACGTGGTGCTGCCGCTGACCGGCGACATGCGCACGTTCCCGGCCGACCGCTACGTGTTCATGGGCACGAGCATGGGCACCGTGAAGAAGACAGCGCTGGATGAATTCAGCAACCCGCGCAAGGGCGGCATCATCGCCGTGAACCTGGACGATGGCGACTACCTGATCGGCGCGGCGCTGACCGACGGCAAGCACGACGTGATGCTGTTCAGCGATGGCGGCAAGGCTGTGCGCTTCGACGAGAACGACGTGCGCCCTCTGGGCCGCCAGGCCCGCGGCGTGCGCGGCATGACGCTGGAAGAAGGCCAGAGCGTGATCGCCATGCTGGTCGCCGAAGACGAGACACAAAGCGTACTCACCGCCACCGAAAACGGCTACGGCAAGCGCACGAGCATCGTCGAATACACGCGCCACGGCCGTGGCACCAAGGGGATGATTGCGATCCAGCAAAGCGAGCGCAACGGCAAGGTCGTGGCCGCCACGCTGGTGCATGCCGACGACGAGATCATGCTGATCACCGACAAGGGCGTGCTGGTGCGCACCCGGGTGTCGGAGATCCGCGAACTCGGGCGTGCCACCCAAGGTGTGACCTTGATTGCCCTCGATGAAGGCTCCAAGCTCAGCGGCCTGCAGCGCATTGTGGAAAACGATGCAAACGTGGTGGACGCCGAGGCGGAAGGTGAAGGTAGTGTGGACGAAAACGCTGACGGCAACGGTTCCGCAGCCCCAGACACGCCTGAAGCCGAAGCCTGAAGCTTGGCACTGCCCTGCCCCGACCGCCCCAGCGGCGCTATGCCAGGCATCGCGCCCAATTGCTATTAAATTTATAGCTACAAACGCTTATGGGATAAGCGCTAGCAGCAGTTTTGACCAATATATCATGACCCGCCCCTACAACTTCTCGGCCGGACCGGCCGCCATCCCCACCGAAGTGCTGGAGCAGGCTGCGTCGGAGATGCTCGACTGGCACGGCAGCGGCATGGGCGTGATGGAAATGAGCCACCGCGGCAAGGAGTTCCTGTCCATCTACGAACAGGCAGAGGCCGACCTGCGTGCGCTGTTGGCCGTGCCCGCGAACTTCAAGATCCTGTTCATGCAGGGCGGTGGGCTGGCCGAGAACGCCATCGTGCCGCTGAACCTCTCGCGCGCTGGCGCGGTTGATTTTGTGGTGACGGGCAGCTGGAGCCAGAAGTCGCAGAAAGAAGCGCGCCGGTATGCCGCTGAAGTGAACATCGTGGCCTCGGCCGAGGATACGGGTTTCACCACTCTGCCTGACGCAGCCTCGTGGACGCTCAGCCGCGGCGCGAGCTACCTGCACATCTGCAGCAACGAAACCATCAACGGCATCGAGTTTCACCAGTTGCCCGACCTGAAGGCGCTGGGCAGCGATGCGCCGCTGGTCATCGATTTCTCGTCGCACGTGGCGTCGCGGCCGGTGGACTGGTCCCGGGTGGGCCTGGCCTTTGGCGGTGCGCAAAAGAACCTGGGCCCCGCCGGCCTCACGCTGGTGGTGGTGCGTGAAGACCTGCTCGGCCACGCCTTGCCCGCCTGCCCCAGCGCGTTTGACTACAAGACGGTGGCCGACAACCAGTCGATGTACAACACGCCGCCGACCTGGGGCATCTATATCGCCGGACTGACATTCCAGTGGCTCAAGCGCCAGACCGAAGGCAGCCTGACTGGCGTGGCTGCGATGGAGCAGCGCAACATCGCCAAGGCGGAGCTCCTGTACAACGCCATCGACAACTCACAGCTGTACGTGAACAAGGTGGCCGCCAACTGCCGCTCGCGCATGAACATTCCGTTCTTCCTGCGCGACGAAAGCCGCAACGATGCGTTTCTGGCCGGCGCCAAGGAGCGCGGCCTGCTGCAACTCAAGGGCCACAAGTCGGTAGGTGGCATGCGTGCCAGCGTCTACAACGCCATGCCGCTGGCAGGTGTGCAGGCTTTGGTCGGCTACATGCGAGAATTTGAGCAAAAACACGCCTGAACACACATAAAACATTCGTTCACGCGCAGCGCACCCACCTTTTTTCTTCATGAACACTCCGCAAGCCTCACCCGACCTCGCCAGCCTGCGCGTGCAGATCGACTCCATCGACCAGCAATTGCTGACGCTGCTGAACCAGCGGGCTCTGGTCGCTGAGCAGGTCGGCGAGGTCAAGAAGCGCGAAGGCACCCCTTTCTTCCGGCCCGACCGCGTGGCGCAAGTCATCGAGAAGATCCAGACGGCCAATCCTGGCCCGCTCAAGAGCCCGCATGTGGCCGCCATCTGGCGCGAAATCATGTCGGCCTGCCTGGCGCTCGAATCGCCGCAGCGCGTGGCAGTGCTTGGGCCTGAAGGCACCTTTTGCGAACAAGCTGCGATTGAATTCTTTGGCGGCGCCGCCGACCTCATGTATTGCGCCAACTTTGACGAGGTGTTCCACGCCACGGCCGCGGGCAGCGCGCAATACGGCGTGGTGGGCGTTGAAAACTCCACCGAAGGCGTGGTCACGCGCTCGCTCGATCTGTTCCTGCACACCCCCACGCATGTGGTGGGCGAAGTCAGCCTGCTGGTGCGCCACAACCTGCTGCGCACCAGCAATTCGCTGGAAGGTATTGAAGCGGTGCTGGCCCACCCGCAAGCGCTGGCCCAGTGCCAGGCCTGGCTGTCCAAACACCTGCCCCACGCCGAGCGCCGCCCGGTGTCGAGCAACGCCGAAGGCGCGCGCCTGGCCACCACCAACCCCGGCTGGGCTGCACTGTCGAGCGAACGCGCCGCCACCCAGTTTGGCCTGCACATCGTCTCGCACGCGATCCAGGACGACGCTTACAACCGCACGCGTTTTGCCATCATCTGCCTGCCGCACACGCTGCAAACGCCGCCGCCGTCGGGCAAGGACTGCACCAGCCTCGTCGTATCGGTGCCCAACCAGCCGGGCGCAGTGCACGACCTGCTGGTGCCGCTCAAGACACACGGCGTGTCCATGACGCGGTTTGAATCGCGCCCCGCACGCACGGGCCAGTGGGAGTACTACTTCTACATCGACCTCGACGGCCACCCCGCCCAACCGCATGTGGCGCGTGCACTCGAAGAATTGCGCAGCCTGTGCGCCTTCTACAAGGTGCTGGGCACCTACCCGGTCGCGCCATGACGCCCGTGCACATCGCCCAACGCCCAGCCGTCACCTCCACGGGGATGGCCGCGCTCTCTCGGGGAGAGGCCCCGCACCGCCACCTGCCGGAATCGCACCATGTTTGAACAATTGGGACTCATCGGTTGCGGGCTCATGGGCGGCTCGTTTGCGCTGGCGATGAAGAAGGCCGGCCTGGTCAAACGTGTTGTCGGGTACAGCAAATCGCCTTCCACCACCGACCGCGCCCGCCAGCTGGGCGTGATCGATGTCGAGGCACCGTCTGCCTTGCTGGCCGTTGCCGGCGCCGACATCGTGCTGCTGGCCGTGCCAGTGGCCGCCACCGAGGCCACGCTCAAGGCCATCAAGCACCTGGTCACGCCGCAGATGCTGATCATGGACGTGGGCTCGACCAAGGCCGATGTGGTGCAGGCCGCGCGCCGTGCGTTGCGCGACCAGGTGGGCTCGTTTGTGCCCGCGCACCCGATCACCGGGCGCGAGGTGTCGGGCGTGGAACACGCCGAAGCCGACCTGTACAGCGGGCGCCAGGTCATCCTGACGCCGACCGAGCGCACGTTCACCGCGCAATTGCAAAAAGCCCACGACATCTGGACCGCGCTCGGAAGCCGCGTCTCCAGCATGTCGCCAGAGTCGCACGACGCCGCCTTCGCGGCCGTCAGCCACCTGCCCCACGTGCTGGCGTTTGCGATGATGAACAGCATCACAGGCCAGTCGAGCGGTGACGATTTCCTGTCGCTGGCAGGCCCGGGGTTTCGCGACTTCACCCGCATTGCGGCCAGCGACCCCAAGGTCTGGCGCGACATCCTGCTGTCCAACCGCGAGGAGCTGCTGGCCCAGTCCAAGCTGTTCAGGCAGGCGCTGCAGACCCTGGAGCAGGCTATGGAAAAAGGCGATTCCCAGTCGCTGGAAGACATGCTCACGCTGGCCAGCGAAACCCGCGCGCACTGGCGCATGGGAGCAAAACGCAAGTAGCCCCCTGAGTTGCCTGCGGCGCCTTCCCCCAAAGGGGACGTACCCGGTGGCCTGGCAAAGCCAGTTCCACGGGTGCACTGGTCTAGGGCGCGCCAGTTGCTGAGGGCGTGAAAGGCGCGTGGGCACTTTGGCTGCTGAATGCTGCCGGCTGACTTGGGTCTCTGGCCCTAGGCCGCTTAATTGCTCTTTGAGCGCAATGGACGAACCACACTGATGTACAGCACCGCATTCCTAGACCTGCCTCCGTTGCAAGCCGCTGCCGGCGAAGTGCATCTGCCGGGCTCCAAAAGCATCTCCAACCGCGTGCTGTTACTGGCAGCTCTGAGCCACGGCACCACCGCTGTTCACGACCTTCTCGCGTCGGATGACACACGCGTGATGCTGGACGCGCTGCGCGAGATTGGCTGCACGGTCGAGGAAGCCGGCACCACGGTCCACATCACCGGCCTGGGGGGGCGCGCACCCCACTCGCCGGCCAAGCTTTTCCTGGGCAATGCCGGCACGGCCATGCGGCCGCTCACGGCGGCACTCGCGCTGCTGGGCGGGGAGTTCGAACTGTCGGGCGTTCCCCGCATGCACGAGCGCCCCATCGGCGACCTGGTGGATGCCCTGCGCCAACTGGGCTGCGCGATTGATTACCTGGGCAACGACGGCTACCCGCCGCTGCGCATCGCACACGCCAGTGGCGTGCCCCCGCTGGCCGTGGCAGCGCCCATCCGTGTGCGCGGCGACGTGTCGAGCCAATTCCTCACCTCGCTCCTCATGGCACTGCCGCTGGCGGCGGGCACGCAACCCGTTGTGATCGACGTGGTCGGCGAGTTGATATCCAAACCGTACATTGCCATCACGCTGGAGCTGCTCGCGCGTTTTGGCATCGAGGTAAAGCATGAGAACTGGCAACGGTTCACCATCGCGGCGGGCAGCCGGTACCAGTCGCCCGGCAGCATCCATGTCGAGGCCGACGCCTCTTCTGCTAGCTATTTCATAGCACTAGGTGCAATAACATCCAGCACTGACGGCCAAAAAGGCATCAAAATTCAAGGTGTCGGGCTGGATTCGATCCAAGGCGACATCCGGTTCGTCGAAGCCGCCCGCGCCATGGGTGCCGTGGTCACGGGTGGCCCCAACTGGCTGCACATCCAGCGCGGCGAGCCGGGCCAGGGCTGGCCGCTCAAGGCCATCGAGCTCGACTGCAACCACATCCCCGACGCCGCCATGACGCTGGCCGTGATGGCGCTGTACGCTGAAGGCACCACCACGCTGACCAACATCGCCAGCTGGCGCGTGAAAGAAACCGACCGCATCGCCGCCATGGCCAACGAACTGCGCAAGCTGGGCGCCACCGTGGAAGAAGGGGCGGATTTCATCCGCGTGACACCACCTGCCCAGGTGCAGGACTGGAAAGCCGCCAGCATCCACACCTACGACGACCACCGCGTGGCCATGTGTTTCTCGCTCGCCGCCTTCAACCCGGCAGGCGTTCCGGTCCGCATCGAGGACCCGAAATGCGTGGCCAAGACCTTCCCGGAATACTTTGAGGCGCTGTTCTCGGTCGCAGCCACTGCGACCGATCACGTCCCCGTGATTTGCATCGATGGCCCCACCGCTTCCGGCAAAGGCACGGTGGCGGCGGCGGTTGCACAGCGCCTGGGCTACCGGTTTCTGGACTCGGGCGCGATGTACCGCATCACCGCACTGGCCGCCCTGCGCGCAGGCCTGGCCATCGATGCTGCGCACGAGCCGCGCATTGCCGCCATGGCTCAGACGTTGCCGGTGCGCTTTGAAAGCGGCCGGGTGTGGCTTGGCAGCGACGATGTCACCGAAGCCATCCGCACCGAAGAAGCCGGCATGAACGCGTCACGCGTGTCCGCCCTGCCCGCCGTGCGCGAGGCGCTGGTCGACCTGCAGCACAGCTTTCGGCGCCTGCCGGGGCTGGTGGCCGACGGCCGAGACATGGGCACGGTGATCTTCCCCGAAGCCCCTTTGAAGGTCTATTTGACGGCCAGCGCCGCTTGCCGCGCTGAACGGCGCTATAAACAGTTGATTTCAAAGGGTTTTTCGGCTAATATCGAAGACCTTCGCGCGGATCTGGAAGCACGCGACGCCCGGGACAGTTCCCGCAGCGTCGCACCTCTCAAGCCTGCGCAGGACGCTCTGGTCCTGGACAACTCCACCTTGACGATTGATGAAGCCGTCGATCAGGTGTTGGCCTGGTGGCAAGAGCGCCAGCCCTTCGCAGCCTCTGCGCAGAGCTGACCACGTGGGGCCTTCGGGCTCCAGGCAAGCCGAAAGGCCTTGCCACAGGCCCACACAGCTGCTCTCGCGCGCCAGCGCACAGGTTGTGTGGATCGATAACCTAACCCGCGGTTTTACCGCAAAAAACCACCGCAAGCAGCTATAAAAACAGTAGCAATAGTGCTAGTGGAATCCTGTTTGTGGCAAGGAAACACATGTCCGAATCTTTTGCCGCCCTTTTTGAAGAATCTTTGACGCGCACGGAAATGCGCCCAGGTGAAGTCATCACCGCTGAAGTCGTGCGCGTTGAGCACAACTTCGTGGTCGTGAACGCTGGCCTCAAGTCCGAAGCCTACGTGCCGCTGGAAGAGTTCAAGAACGACAAGGGCGAAGTCGAAGTCCAAGTGGGTGACTTCGTGTCGGTGGCCATTGGCTCCATCGAAAACGGCTACGGCGACACCATCCTGTCGCGCGACACGGCCAAGCGTCTGGCTTCGTGGATGAGCCTGGAAAAGGCCCTCGAATCCGGCGAATTCGTCACTGGCACGACCAGCGGCAAGGTCAAGGGCGGCCTGACCGTTCTGGTCAACGGCATCCGCGCATTCCTGCCCGGTTCGCTGATCGATACGCGTCCGATCAAGGATCTGACGCCGTACGAAAACAAGACCATGGAATTCAAGGTCATCAAGCTGGACCGCAAGCGCAACAACGTGGTGCTGAGCCGCCGCGCTGTGGTGGAAGCCTCCATGGGCGAAGAGCGCGCCAAGCTGATGGAAACCCTCAAGGAAGGCTCCATCGTTCAAGGCGTGGTCAAGAACATCACCGAATACGGTGCGTTCGTGGACCTGGGCGGCATCGACGGCCTGCTGCACATCACCGACATGGCATGGCGCCGTGTGCGTCACCCTTCCGAAGTGGTGACGGCTGGCCAGGAAATCACGGCCAAGATCCTGAAGTTCGACACCGAAAAGAACCGTGTCTCGCTGGGTCTGAAGCAAATGGGCGACGACCCATGGATGGGCGTGAACCGCCGCTACCCCCAGAGCACGCGCCTGTTCGGCAAGATCACGAACATCGCCGACTACGGCGCATTTGTGGAACTCGAACCCGGCATCGAAGGCCTGGTGCACGTGTCTGAAATGGACTGGACCAACAAGAACATCGCTCCCGCCAAGCTGGTTTCGCTGGGCGACGAAGTCGAAGTCATGGTTCTGGAAATCGACGAAGACAAGCGCCGCATCAGCCTGGGCATGAAGCAGTGCAAGGCCAACCCATGGCAAGAATTCGCCCAGGACACGAAGCGCGGCGACCGCGTCAAGGGTCCTATCAAGTCGATCACCGACTTCGGCGTGTTCGTGGGCCTGGCTGCCGGCATTGACGGCCTGGTTCACCTGTCCGACCTCTCGTGGAACGAAGCCGGCGAAGCCGCGGTTCGTAACTACAAGAAGGGCCAGGAAGTGGAAGCCATCGTGCTGGCCGTGGACGTGGACCGTGAACGCATCTCGCTGGGTATCAAGCAGCTCGACGGCGACCCATTCACCACGTTCGTGACCGTGAACGACAAGGGCCAGACGGTGACCGGCAAGGTCAAGACCGTGGACGCCCGTGGCGCTGAAATCGACCTCGGCGAAGACATCGTGGGCTACCTGCGCGCTTCGGAAATCTCCCGCGATCGCGTGGAAGATGCCCGCAACGTGCTCAAGGAAGGCGACGAAGTCACTGCTGTGGTGGTCAATGTGGATCGCAAGACCCGCAACATCCAGCTGTCGATCAAGCAAAAGGACATGGCTGACGAACAAGGCGCCATGGCCAACCTGAGCCAGCAATCGAGCCGCGAAAGCGCCGGCACGACCAGCCTGGGCGCCCTGCTGCGTGCCAAGCTGGACAACTCGGAAAAGTAAAGCGCTGACCCGTCAACGAGCCTCTGCGCGATGATTCATTCGTGCAGCGGCTTCGTCTAACGGTCAGACAGCGGGCGCCTCGGCGCCCGCTCTTTTTTTGAAGAAGACGAGACAACCACTTGCCCCCGGGCAGCCTGCCTATGTCCCAAGACTCCATGACCCGCTCAGACCTGGTTGAAGAACTGGCCGCCCGCTTTGGCCAGCTCACCCACCGCGATGCCGAATACGCCGTCAAGACCATTCTGGACGCCGTGGGCGAGGCGCTGGTGCGCGGGCACCGCATCGAGATCCGGGGATTTGGCAGCTTCTCCGTCAACCACCGCCCTCCCCGCATGGGCCGCAACCCCCGCAGTGGCGAAGCCGTGGCCATCCCGGAAAAGCGTGTGCCGCATTTCAAACCCGGCAAGGCGCTGCGCGAAGCCGTCGACAAGCGCACTGCGGAGATGGAAGAACGTGCCAGCCCGGCCAAGGTCGAAGAACAGTCAAAATTGATAGCATAAAGCGCTTATACAACAAGCGCTGGCAGCCTTTTTGATTCAAGTTTGATCCCCTCAAAGCTTTTTGGAGCGCTTCGTGGCGCCCTCTCAAGCTCCTTTCAAGCTCGTTCAAGCGCCCCTGACACGGCCCGACAAGGCCCGTGCACCTCCGCCGACATCGAGTGACACCGCCCACCAAGGCCATGCCCCAAAAGTCCCCGAGCAGGCTCTTAGAATCGCCCCACCACTGGGGACACCGATGAAATATCTCCTGTGGCTGCTCAAGGCAGCCATTTTTTTTACCCTCTTCGCTTTCGCGCTGAACAACCAGCAGGACGCGACCGTGCATTTTTTCTTTGGCACCCAATGGCGCGCGCCCCTGGTGCTGGTGGTGCTGACCGCCTTTTCAGCCGGACTGGCGGTGGGTGTGCTGGGCATGGTGCCGCGCTGGTGGCGCCACCGCGCAGCCGCGCGGCGTGCACAGGCAACCACAGCGAGCAGCAGTACTGCGCCCCTGGCCGCTGCCACGCCGGCCGCCCACAGCACACCGCCCGCCCCTCCTCCACCGCCCGACCTGCCTTCCGTCCATGGAATTTGACCTGACCTGGATCCTGCTGGGCCTGCCCGTTGCGTTTGTGCTGGGCTGGCTGGCATCGCGCTTTGACCTGCGCCAGTTGCGCGCCGAAAACCGCCGCGCGCCCAAGGCGTATTTCAAGGGCCTGAACTTCCTGCTCAACGAGCAGCAGGACCAGGCCATTGATGCTTTCATCGAGGCTGTGCAGAACGACCCCGACACTTCGGAGCTGCACTTCGCTTTGGGCAACCTGTTTCGCCGCCGCGGCGAGTACGACCGCGCGGTGCGCGTGCACGAGCACCTGCTCTCGCGCGGCGACCTCTCCCGCACCGACCGCGAGCGCGCCCAGCATGCCCTGGCCCTGGACTTCCTCAAGGCTGGCCTGCTCGACCGCGCGGAAGACGCTCTGCACCGGCTGGAAGGCACGCCCTTCGAAGCCCAGGCCCGCATGGCGCTGCTGGCCATCTACGAACGCTCGCGCGACTGGCCCCACGCCGCCACCATTGCCCGCAAGATGCACGACGCCGACCAGGGCGACTTCAGCACGCGCCAGGCGCACTACCTTTGCGAGCAGGCCTTGGCCCTCAGCAGCCAGGGCGATTTGACGGGCGCGCAGGCGCTGCTGGAGCAGGCAGTTTCTGCCGCGCCCGAGGCCGCCCGTGCGCGCATCGAGCTGGCCCGGCTGCAGCGCATGATGGGCCGGCCCGCGGAGGTGCTCACCACGCTGCGCACCCTGGGCGAGCGCAACCCCGCGGCACTGCCGCTGGCAGCCCCCATGTTGGTCGAGGCCGCCAACGCCACCCAGCGTGTGCCCGAAGTGAAGGCGCTGCTGCAGGCCCACTATGCGCAGGCGCCATCGCTGGATGTGCTGGAAGCCATCGTCGCCATGGAAACCGCCGACGAGGCCACGCGGGACACTGCACGCCAGCGCTACGTGCAGCACCTGGACAAAGAGCGCTCGCTGGTCGCTGCCGCCAAATGGCTGGCCGGCGAGAAGCTGGAGCACGAAGAATTCCACCCCCAGGTGCAGCGTGCACTGGAGCATGCAGTCAAGCCCCTGACCCGCTACCGCTGCGCTGCGTGCGGCTTCGAGGCGCGCCAGCACTTCTGGCAGTGCCCCGGCTGCCAGACCTGGGACAGCTACCCCGCGCGCCGGGTCGAGGAACTCTGAACCACCGCCGTGCCTGCGCCGCCGTGAGCGCCCTCGTTTCCCTCTGGTCGCCGCCTCCCCACCGCTCAAGGAATCCACCATGCTGAAGAAACTGCTCGCCCTCTTCACCACCCTCCTGTGGGCCGCGGTTGCGTTGGCTGCTGTGGATGTGAACACCGCGACCGAGGCCGAACTTGATGGGATCAAGGGCATCGGCCCAGGGCTTTCGAGCCGGATCCTTGAAGAGCGCAAGACCGCCCCGTTCCAAGACTGGAGCGACTTCGTCGGCCGCGTGGGCGGCGTGGGGCACAAGAGCGCGGTGGGTTTCTCCCAAGAAGGTCTGACCGTCAACGGCAAGAAGTTCAGCGCAGCGGCGGCTGCGAAGGCCGAAGCGAAGAGCGCCAAGAAACACGCCCGCAGCACCCCGGCTACCGACCGCAAGACCCCGGTCGCCACGACAGGCAACGATGCGGCAGCGCCAGCCGCAACCCCGACGGCACCCGCGGTGCCCGCCCCATCCGCGCCTGCCGCCGCCAGCGCTACCAAAAACTAAGCAAGCCTCGCAAGCTGCAAGCCGGCCCCAGCGGGCTGGTTGTTTTGCGCCGCGTCCGGCCCGACAGCAAGGGCCCGGCAGGGTCTTTCGGGCTGCGCCCTAAAATTGTTCGCGCATGCCCCTGATCACGCTCATCCTTCTTCCCTTCATCGGCAGCCTGTTGGCCGCCTTGCTGCCGGCCAACGCGCGCAATACCGAGTCGACGCTGGCAGGGCTTATTGCCGTGGTCTGCACCGTGCAGGTGGCGCTGTGTTTCCCCCAGATCGCAGACGGCGGTGTGCTGCGGCAAGACATCGCGTGGCTGCCCGCACTGGGCCTGAACCTCGTCATCCGCATGGACGGCTTTGCGTGGATGTTCTGCATGTTGGTGCTGGGCGTGGGCAGCCTGGTGGTGCTGTACGCGCGCTACTACATGTCGGCCGCCGACCCGGTGCCACGTTTCTTCGCGTTCTTCCTGGCCTTCATGGGTGCGATGGTGGGCGTGGTGCTGTCGGGCAACATCATTCAGCTGGCGTTCTTCTGGGAGCTGACCAGCCTGTTCTCATTTTTGCTGATCGGCTACTGGCACCACCGCAAGGACGCACGGCGCGGGGCGCGCATGGCGCTCACCGTCACGGGCACAGGTGGCCTGGCCATGCTGGCCGGCATGCTGGTGCTGGGCCACATCGTGGGCAGCTACGACCTTGACCACGTGCTGGCCGCTGGCCAACTCATCCAGAGCCACTCGCTGTACACCACCGCGCTGGTGCTGGTGCTGCTCGGGGCGCTCACCAAAAGCGCGCAGTTCCCCTTCCACTTCTGGCTGCCACACGCCATGGCCGCGCCCACGCCGGTGTCGGCCTATTTGCACTCGGCCACCATGGTCAAGGCGGGCGTGTTCTTGCTGGCGCGCCTGTGGCCTGCGCTGGCAGGCACCGAGCAATGGTTCTGGCTGGTGGGCGGTGCGGGCCTGTGCACGCTGCTGGTGGGCGGCTACGCGGCCATGTTCCAGAACGACCTCAAAGGGTTGCTCGCCTACTCCACCATTTCGCACCTGGGGCTCATCACGCTGCTGCTGGGCCTGAACAGCCCGCTGGCTGCTGTCGCGGCGGTGTTCCACATCATGAACCACGCGACCTTCAAGGCGTCGCTCTTCATGGCGGTGGGCATCGTCGACCATGAAAGCGGCACGCGCGACATTCGTCGGCTTTCGGGCCTGCGGCGCACCATGCCCATCACCGCCACGCTGGCGATGGTGGCCAGCGCCGCCATGGCCGGCGTGCCGCTGCTCAACGGTTTCCTGTCCAAAGAAATGTTTTTTGCCGAGACCGTGTACGTCAACACCACGCCGTGGCTTGAATGGCTGCTGCCAGTGGCGGCCACGGTGGCCGGCGTGTTCAGCGTCGCGTATTCACTGCGCTTCACGGTCGACGTGTTCTGGGGCCCGTCTGCAACCGACCTGCCCCGCGACCCTCACGAGCCCCCGCACTGGATGCGCGTGCCGGTCGAGCTCCTCGTACTGGCCTGCCTGGTAGTGGGCGTGCTGCCCGGGTGGTCCGTGGGCGCGTACCTGGCTGCCGCGGCGCAACCGGTGGTGGGTGGCGACTTGCCCACTTACAGCCTGGCGGTCTGGCACGGTTTCAACACACCCTTCGTGATGAGCCTCATCGCGCTGGGCGGCGGCATAGCGCTGTACGCCTTGCTGCGCAGGCAGCGCCAGAAGGGCGCTGTGGACGCACCACCGCTCATGCACCGCATTAGCGGGCAGCGCGTGTTCGAAGTCACACTGACCACCCTCACCCAGGCCGGCCGCCACGGCCGCCGAATGCTGGGCACGGACCGGTTGCAGTGGCAGATGCTCTGGCTGGTGAGTGCGGCGTTGCTGGCCTGCATCGTGCCGCTGTGGTCGCGCGGCTTGCCGATTGGCGAGCGCGCGCTCTTGCCGCTGTCGCCCGCCTTTGCGCTGCTGTGGCTGCTGGGCGCGCTGTGCGCCATGGGGGCCGCCTGGCAGGCCAAGTACCACCGGCTTGCGGCGCTGACTTTGCTGGGGGGCTCGGGTCTGTGCGTGTGCCTGACCTTCCTGTGGTTCTCGGCCCCAGACCTTGCGCTCACGCAGATCGTGGTGGAGATCGTGACCACCATCCTCATCCTGCTGGGCCTGCGCTGGCTACCACGGCGCGACGAGGCGCTGCGCAAGCCCACGCTGGCCGAAGAGCGCCGCACCCAGTTGCGCCGCTACCGTGACATGGCGCTCGCATTGGCGGCGGGTGCTGGCATGGCCCTGCTGTCTTTTGCCATGATGAGCCGGCCCTTCCCGGACAGCACCTCGACCTTTTTCCTGGAAAACGCATTGAGCCAAGGCGGCGGCACCAACGTGGTCAACGTGATGCTGGTGGACTTTCGCGGCTTCGACACCTTTGGCGAGATCGTAGTGCTGGGCATCGTGGCACTGACGGTGTATGCGCTGCTGCGGCGCTTCCGCCCGGCGCGTGAGGTGATGGACCTGCCGCCCCAACAACGCGCGCTGCCCGCAGATGTGGACACCGACCTGTCCAACCCGCGCCAGACCGCCGACACCGCCGTGGGCTACCTCATGGTGCCCGCCGTGCTGGTGCGGTTGATGCTGCCGTTCGCCACGCTGGTGTCGATGTACCTCTTCATGCGCGGGCACAACGAGCCCGGTGGCGGCTTTGTGGCGGGGCTGGTGTTCTCGGTCGCGCTGCTGCTGCAGTACATCGTCTCGGGCACATCGTGGGTCGAGGCGCACTTGCCCCTGTACCCACGCCGATGGATCGGCGTCGGCTTGCTGGTCGCGCTGGCCACCGGCCTGGGCGCCTGGCTGTGGGGCTATCCGTTCCTGACCAGCCACACGGCCCACCTGCACCTGCCCTTCGTGGGCGAAGTGCACGTGGCCAGCGCATTGTTCTTCGACATCGGCGTGTTCACCCTGGTGGTGGGCTCGACCATGCTCATCCTCACCGGCATCGCCCACCAGTCGGTGCGCAGCCACCGCTACAACAATGCGCGCTCGGCAGATGAAGACCTGGCCGCTGAAGCGCCGGCCGTCGCAACGCAAGGAGAAGGCCCATGGAACTGATACTGGCCCTGGCCATCGGCGTGCTCACCGGTTCGGGCGTGTGGCTGCTGCTGCGGCCCCGCACCTTCCAGATCATCATGGGGCTGTCGCTGCTGTCGTACGCGGTCAACCTCTTCATCTTCAGCATGGGCCGCCTGGGCCTGGCGATCGACAAGGAGCCTGTGCTGCAGGCTGGCCTGCCCAAGGACCTGGCGCACTACGCCGACCCCATGCCCCAGGCGCTCACGCTTACCGCCATCGTGATCGGCTTTGCGATGACGGCGCTGTTCCTGGTGGTGCTCCTGGCATCGCGCGGCATGGCCGGCACCGACCATGTGGATGGTGCCAGGGCCAAGGATGCGCAGGAGATGCCTTGATGTATTTCGGACACCCCCCTGAGCGGCTTCGCCGCTTCCCCCCGCTCTCGCAGCGCTGCGCGCTGCGGGCAGGGGGACGCAACCCTCGCTGCGGGGCGGCCCTTGCTTGGCTGCCCTCGCCTGGGGCGCGCCAGTTTTGTGCGCAGCGCGTTGGACGACCCACATGACATCCATCCAAATGCTGCTGGAGCGGCTCATGCCGCACCTGATCCTCGCGCCTATTGCGCTGCCCCTGCTCACGGCGGGGCTCATGCTGCTGCTGCGCGAGGAGCGGCAGCGCACCAAGGTCACGCTCAATATTGTGTCGACGTTCCTCGGCCTGGTGGTCGCTGTGCTGCTGCTGGTGCAGGCCAAGGCCCCTGGCATGGACAACAGCCTGGGCGTATACCTGCCCGGCAACTGGCCTGCGCCCTTTGGCATCGTGCTCGCTGTCGACCGGCTGTCGGCCATGATGCTGGTGCTCGCCAGCACCGTGGCACTGGCCACCGTGCTCTTTTCGGCGGCGCGCTGGCACCGGGCGGGGGTGCATTTCCACCCGCTGTTCCAATTCCAGCTCATGGGGCTGGCGGGTGCGTTCCTCACGGCCGATTTGTTTAACTTATTCGTGTTCTTCGAGATCATGCTGGCGGCCTCGTACGGGCTGCTGCTGCACGGCTCGGGCCGTCCGCGCGTGTCGGCGGGGCTGCACTACATCGCAATCAACCTTGCGGCCTCGTCGTTGTTTCTCATCGGCGTGTCCATGCTGTATGGCATCACCGGCACGCTCAACATGGCCGATCTTGCACAGAGCATTCAGGGTGTGGCTGCGTCTGACCGCGGCCTGTTGCATGCGGCAGCGGCCGTTCTGGCCGTGGCCTTTCTCATCAAGGCCGCCGTGTGGCCGCTCAACTTCTGGCTGGTGCCCGCCTACAGCGCGGCCACTGCGCCGGTGGGCGCATTGTTTGCACTGATGACCAAGGTGGGCGTGTACAGCGTGCTGCGGCTGTGGACCCTGCTCTTCGGTGCCGAGGCCGGCGAGTCGGCCCAGTTTGGCAGCCAGTGGCTAATTGGTGGCGGCATGCTCACCATGGCGTTCGGTGCTATTGGCATGCTGGGCTCGCAGCGGCTGGGGCATCTGGCGGGTTTTGCCGCCATCGTCTCTTCGGGTTCCCTGCTCGCAGCCATGGGCTTTGGGCAGAACCTGCTGACGGCGGGGCTGCTGTACTACCTGCTCAGTTCTACGCTGGCAGTCAGCGCGCTGTTTTTGCTCACCGATTTGATCGACCGTTGGCGCAACGATGGCTCCAACCTTGCCGGCTACGAACAGACGGACGACGCACCGTTTCTCTCGGCAGACTTGGTGCCCACTGAAGGCATCAACCTCGACGACCGCGAGGAGGCGCTCATCGGTCAGGTGATTCCGGCCGCCGTGGCTTTTCTGGGCCTCGCTTTCATGGCCTGCACACTGGTCATTGCAGGCTTGCCGCCTCTGCCCGGTTTTGTCGGCAAGTTCGCCATGGTCCATGCCCTGCTCAACCCGCTGGGCCTGGGCTCCTCGCAGGGCCTTCAGCCAGGCGTCGCGGGCTGGGGCCTGGTGGCGCTGCTCATCGGCTCCGGGCTGCTCGCGCTGCTGGCCCTGACCCGCGCCGGCATCCGCCATTTTTGGGCGGCGCACGACCGCAGTGCGCCCAAGTTGCTGGTGCTTGAGGGCCTGCCCATTGCCCTGCTGCTTGCCGCCTGCGGCGTGCTGGTGTGGCAGGCAGGCGCCGTGATGCGCTACACGCAGGCCACTGCCGATGCCCTGCATGCGCCGGCAGGCTATGTGCGGGGCGTGATGACGGCGCAGCCGATACCCAATCCGCCCAAGCCTGCTGCAACACCGGGAGGCAGCACGCCATGAAGCCGTCGCGAATGGCCCCACGGCCGCTCAAACGCTTGGTACCCGCGCCGCTGCTGTCCCTCGCGCTGCTGGGCCTGTGGCTGCTGCTCAACCGCAGCCTGAGCGCGGGGCACTTCGTGCTGGGTACTGTGCTGGCGCTGGCCATTCCGTTGCTCACTGCCGGCCTGCGCCCTTTGCCGGTGCGCATTCGCAAGCCCGGCGCGGTGCTGCGACTGGCACTGACGGTGATGGCCGACACCACAAAGTCCAACCTGTCCGTGGCGCGATTGCTGTTGGCCCCGGGCCGGCGGCGGCACCCCTCGGGCTTTGTGCACATTCCGCTGGATGTGCGCGACCCCAATGCGCTCGCCGTGCTGGCGATGATTGTCTGCATCACACCGGGCACGGCATGGGCCGAGCTGTCTCTCGACCGCAGCATGCTCATGCTGCACGTGCTGGAGCTGGACGACCCGGCGGCTGTCATCGCGGATGTGAAGCAGCGCTACGAAGCCCCTTTGATGGAGATTTTTGAATGACTCCAGTGCTCAGCTGGGCCTTGCCTTTGGCCCTGTTCATGCTCGCGCTTGCCATGGGCTGCGCGCTAATCCGTTTGCTCAAAGGCCCCTCGGCCCAGGACCGCGTGCTGGCGCTCGACTGCATGTACCTGAGCGGCATGCTGGTGATGCTGGTGCTGGGCCTGCTGTACGGCAGCAAGAACTACTTCGAGGCCGCGCTGCTGCTGGCGCTGTTCAGCTTTGTGGGCTCCATGGCCATGGCCAAATTTCTGCTGCGCGGCGAGGTGATCGAATGACGGACGCCGCCACCACCCTGCCCTTGTGGCTCGAGATCATCGTGGCCGTGCTGGTGCTGTCGGGCGCGGGCCTAGCGTTGCTCGGCTCGTCGGGCCTGCTGCGCCTGCCCACGTTTTTTGAGCGCGTGCACGCGCCGTCCATCATCGCCACGCTGGGCTGCTGGCTGATCATGCATGGCACGGTGCTGTACTTTTCGGTGGCCGACCGCAGCCTGGCGCTGCACGCGCTGTTGATCGCCGTGTTCGTGGCGATCTCGGTGCCCATCATGTCGATCTTCTTGATGCGCGCCGCACTGTTCCGCGCACGGCAAATGGGCCACCCGCCGGTGCCGCCCGCGCTGAGCCAGGCGAGGTTAGACGCAGAGCCCGCGGCACAAGCTGATGCCGGTGTGCCAGCCGCCCCGCGCGACCTTTAGCTCCTAATTTGATAGCTTCTAGCGCTTGTATATCAAGCGCTAGAGGCCATTTCGGCTCTTACTTTTGGCCCACAGTGCCAAAGCCACCGCCCCCGGGCGTGTGGATCTCGAACACATCGCCGGGCAACATCTCGGCCTGGCCGATGTGGTCCAACAGCTCGGTCTGCCCATTGCTGCGCACCACCTTGTTGATGCCCACCGCACCCGCACCGCCGCCCGCCATGCCGAACGCGCCATGGTGGCGGCCGTTCGACAAAATGCTGGCCGTCATCGGCTCCAGGAAACGCACGCGGCGCACGCCGCCGTCGCCGCCCTTCCACTGCCCGCTGCCGCCCGAACCCTTGCGGATCTCGTAGCCTTCCAGCCGCACCGGAAAACGGAACTCCAGGATCTCCGGGTCCGTGAGCCGCGAGTTGGTCATGTGGCACTGCACCACGCTCGTGCCGGCAAAGCCGCCTGTCAGCTGGCCTGCCGCATCCCACACGCCACCCGCACCGCTGCCGCCCGAGATGGTCTCGTAGTACTGGTACTTGGCACTGCCGAAGGTGAAGTTGTTCATGGTGCACTGCCCCGCTGCCATCAGCCCCAGCGCACCGTACAGCGCGTTGGTGATGCAGGTGGAGGTCTCCACATTGCCCGCCACCACCGACGCCGGCGGGTTGGGGTTGAGCATGCTGCCCGGCGGGATGATGACCTTGAGCGGCTTCAAACACCCCGCGTTGAGCGGAATGTCGTCCTGCACCAGCGTGCGGAACACGTACAGCACCGCGGCCATGCACACCGCCGTGGGCGCGTTGAAGTTGTGCGTCTGCTGCGGGCTGGTGCCGGTGAAGTCGATCTCGGCGCTGCGGCTGGCCGCATCCACACGCACCGCCACGCTGATCTGAGCGCCGTTGTCCAGCGGCAGCGTGAACTGCCCGTCCTTCAAGCGTGTGATCACGCGGCGCACGGACTCCTCGGCGTTGTCCTGCACGTGGTTCATGTACGCCAGCACGACATCAAGGCCGAACTCGCCCACCATGCGGCGCAGCTCCTGCTGGCCCTTTTCATTCGCGGCGATCTGCGCGCGCAGGTCGGCCATGTTCTGCTGCGGGTTGCGTGACGGATATTCCCCGCTTTCCAGCAACGCGATCATCTCCGCCTCGCGCAGCACACCGCGCTCGACCAGCTTCACGTTGTTGATCTGCACGCCCTCTTCCTCGATGCGCGTCGAGAACGGCGGCATGGAGCCGGGCGTGATGCCGCCCACATCCGCGTGGTGGCCGCGGCTGCCCACGTAGAAGGTGGGCTCGGCGTTGTCCTGCAGATAGACCGGCGTGATCACCGTGATGTCGGGCAGGTGCGTGCCACCGTGGTACGGGTCGTTGAGCACGAACACGTCGCCCGGCTGCATGCGGCCCGCGTTGTCACGGATGACCGTCTTGATGCTCTCGCCCATGGACCCCAGGTGCACCGGCATGTGCGGCGCATTGGCGATCAGGTTGCCGGCCGTGTCGAACAGCGCGCAGCTGAAGTCCAGGCGCTCCTTGATGTTCACCGAGTACGCCGTGTTCTGCAGCTGCAGGCCCATCTGCTCGGCGATGTTCATGAACAAGTTGTTGAACACTTCGAGCAGCACCGGGTCCACCGTGGTGCCCACAGCGTGCTGCACGGCGCGCGCCACGGTGCGGTCGAGCAGCAGATGGTCCAGGTCGGTCAGCTGCGCCTGCCAGCCGGGCTCGACGATGGTGGTAGCGTTCTTCTCGGCAATGATGGCCGGGCCGGGGATCACGTCGCCAGGGCGTTGGTCCTCGCGCACCACCAGCCGGGCGCTGTGCCACGCGGGCACGCCATCGACACCGCCGGTGTACATGCGCACCATGCCGCGGTGCGGTGTCTCCCGCGCTGGCTGCAGCGGGTGGCGCGGCTCCACGGGCGCATCGCCGGGCACCACGGCCTCGACCGACACGGCCTCCACGACCAAGCCCTTGCCCTGCATGAGGAACGCGAAGCGCTGGCGGTAAGCGCTTTCAAACGCCGCGGTGATCTCGGCCTGCGAACCGAAGGGGACGATGAGCGCCGAGTCGCTGCCTTCGTAGCGCACATGCACGCGCCGGTGCACCACGGCCGTGCTGCTGCCGGCCTGCTGGCGCTCCAGTTCGGTGCGCGCGGTGGCGGTCAGTGCGTCGAGCGTGGCTTCGATGCCCGGCAGCGCATCGGGCGCCAGCTTGATTTCGACCGCCTGTTCGCGGATCACATTCTGGTCCGCCAGGCCCATGCCATAGGCACTGAGCACACCGGCCAGCGGGTGCACGAACACCCGCGTCATGCCCAAGGCGTCGGCCACCAGACACGCGTGCTGGCCGCCCGCGCCGCCAAAGCACTGCAGCGTGTAGCGCGTGACGTCGTAGCCGCGCGCCACGCTGATCTTCTTGATGGCGTTGGCCATCTGCTGCACGGCGATCTGGATGAAACCGTGGGCCACGTCCTCTTGCGAGCGGCCGCTCTGCACCGCCAGCTGCGCGAACTTCTGCGCCACCACGTCGCCGTCGAGCGCCTCATTGGCCGCATGGCCGAACACGTGCGGGAAGTGCGCAGGCTGGATCTTGCCGACCATCACGTTCGCGTCCGTCACGGCCAGCGGGCCGCCGCGGCGGTAGCTGGCCGGGCCGGGGTTGGCGCCCGCGCTCTCGGGCCCCACGCGAAAGCGCGCACCGTCAAAGCCCAGGATAGAGCCGCCGCCTGCGGCCACGGTGTGGATGCTCATCATGGGCGCGCGCATGCGCACGCCGGCCACCTGGGTCTCGAACTCGCGCTCGAAAGACCCCGCGTAGTGGCTCACATCGGTGGACGTGCCGCCCATGTCGAACCCGATGACCTTCTCGTGGCCCGCCAGCTCGGCAGTGCGCGCCATGCCCACGATGCCACCCGCCGGGCCGGACAGGATGGCGTCCTTGCCCTGGAAGGTGCCCGCATCCGTGAGGCCACCCGACGACTGCATGAAGAACAGCTTGACCCCCGGCATCTCGCTGGCCACCTGGTCCACATAGCGGCGCAGGATGGGCGAGAGGTACGCATCCACCACCGTGGTGTCGCCGCGGCTCACGAACTTCATCATCGGGCTGGTCTCGTGCGAGCTGCTCACCTGCGTGAAGCCCGCCTCGCGCGCGAGGCGGGCTGCGGCCTGTTCGTGCGCCGTGTAGCGGTAGCCGTGCATGAACACGATGGCCACGCTGCGCAGGCCTGCGTCGTAGGCGGCCCACAGGCGCTCCTTGAGGTGCGCCTCGTCCAGCGGCTCGATCACCTCGCCCTGCGCGCCCACGCGCTCCTGCGCCTCGATCACGCGGCTGTAGAGCAGCTCGGGCAGCACGATGTGGCGGTCGAACAGGCGCGGGCGGTTTTGGTAGGCAATGCGCAGCGCGTCCTTGAAGCCCCGCGTGGTGATGAGCAGCGTGGGCTCGCCCTTGCGCTCCAGCAACGCGTTGGTGGCCACGGTGGTGCCCATCTTCACGCACTCGACCTGGGCAGGCGTCACGGGTTCGCCGGGCTTCAGCCCCAGCAGGTGCCGTATGCCGGCCACCGCCGCGTCCTTGTACTGCTCGGGGTTTTCGGACAGCAGCTTGTGCGTGACCAGCGTGAACTTGCCGTCCGCCTCGGGCCGCCGGCCCACCACATCGGTGAACGTGCCCCCGCGGTCGATCCAGAACTGCCAGCGGGACATGGGGGATGGTTGGTAGGACATATTGCTACGTTTTTTATAGCTATAAATGCTTGCTAATCAAGCGCTGGAGCACATTTTTAATCAAGAAAACGCTTCGCCATCACAGCGAAGCGGCCGAGCGCGCCGCTTGGTCGTACATGCCTGAGAGCACACGCAGCAACCGGGCCAGCTCACCGATGTCGCGGTTCAGCGAGTCGTCGGCGTGCAGCGCATCGATGAGGCAGCTCTCGCGGATCTCGCGGTAGCGCTGCACGTACGCGCGGCCCACGTCGGTGGCGGCATAGGTCACTTCCTTGCCGTTTTTCTGCGACGCCACCACGCCCAGGTTCTGCAGTTTCTTGAGCGCGTAGTTCACTAGGTGGGTGTCTTCCACATTCATGATGAAGCAGATGTCGGCCAGGCGTTTGTCGCGGGCACGGTGCGTGACGTGGTGCAGCACCAGCACGTCCAGCGGCGTGAGGTCCTTGAGGCCCGCGGCCGACATGCAGTGCGCCACCCAGCGGTGAAAGGCGTTGCCCGCGACGATGAGCCCGAACTCGAACTCGCTCAGCTCCGCACTTTGCGCCGACACGAGGTGCGCAGACGACACGATGGGGCCGGAATCGCCCTTGGCCTTGGACCCAGATTTCATGATGGACAGCGCACCTTGATGAGGAGGAAAAACTGGCACGGGATATGCAAGCCATTGTAGGCAGCATGACAATGATTTGTTGGCAATTTGTCAGCGTTTAGGCAAAACACCTATGTCGCCACGGATGGTTTTCGTTACAGTCGCCGACAGTCCCTCACCCCCACGTCCCCCTTTGCGGAGCACCCCATGAAGCGTCGAATCCTCACTGCCACTGCACTCGGCCTGGCCCTGGCCTTCGGTTTCACCGCCACGTCGGTCATGGCGCAGACCAAATGGGATTTGGCCGCCGCCTATCCCGTGAGCAACTTCCACACCGAGAACCTCATGCAGTTCGCCAAGGATGTGGATGCAGCCTCGGCCGGCAAGCTCAAGATCACGGTGCACGCCAACGCATCGCTGTTCAAGGCCAACGAAATCAAGCGCGCCGTTCAGGGCGGGCAAGCCCCGGCCGGCGAAGTGCTGCTGGGCAACTTCGAGAACGAGAACCCGCTGTACGGCGTGGACGGCATCCCCTTCCTGGCCACGTCGTATGCCGACTCCCGGCGTCTGTACGAAGCGCAGAAGGCATCGCTGGACAAACTGCTGGGCACGCAAGGCATGAAGCTGCTGTACGCCGTGGCATGGCCGCCGCAGGGCATTTATTCGAAGAAAGAACTGGCGTCCGTGGCCGACCTGCGTGGCATCAAGTGGCGCGCGTACAGCCCCGCCACCGCCAAGATCGCCGAGCTCATCGGTGCGCAGCCGGTGACCATCCAGGCCGCAGAGCTGTCGCAGGCGCTGGCCACGGGTGTGGTCGAGGCGACCATGACGTCTGGCTCCACTGGCTACGACAGCAAGATCTACGAAAGCATCAAGCTCTTTCACGACACGCAGGCCTGGCTGCCCAAGAACGCGGTCATCGTGAACAAGAAGGCGTTTGACGCGCTGGACAAGCCCAGCCAGGACGCCTTGCTCAAGGCCTCGGCCGAGGCCGAATCGCGTGGCTGGAAGCTCAGCGAAGAAAAGACCGAGTGGTACAAGAAGGCGCTGGTCGAAAAGGGCATGAAGATCGTCACGCCCGCGCCCAAGCTCATGGCCGACATGCGCCAGGTGGGCGAAATCATGCTGGCCGACTGGCTCAAGAAGGCTGGTCCGGACGGCGAAGCCATCATCGCCGCCTACCGCAAGGGCGCGCCGGCCGCAACCGCCCCGGCCAAGAAGTAAAGCCAGCAATGCTGCGCCGCTGGCTCGACCGCATCTACCTCGCCGCAGGCGCCCTGGGCGCCGCATTCATTGCGCTCATCTGCATCCTCATGATCGCGCAGAGCATCATGCGCGAGCTCGGCCTGCGCACCGGCGCCATCAACGACATCGTGGCCTGGTTCTGCGCGGCGGCCGCCTTCTTTGCGATGGCACACGCGTTCAAGCATGGCGACTTTGTGCGCGTGACGCTGCTGCTCGAAAAGCTGCCACCGCGCCGCTGCCGCCAGCTAGAGGTGGTGTCGCTCGCCATCGCCTCGGTGGCCGTGGGCTACCTCATGTGGGCGGCCTGCAGCTACACGTATGAGAGCTGGGAGTTCAACGACATCGCCCAGGGCCTGCTGCCCATGCCGCTGTGGATTCCGCAGCTGAGCTTTGCGATCGGCTCGGTGCTGCTGTGGGTGGCGGTGGTGGATGAATTCATCATCGTGCTGCGCGGTGGGGTGCCGACCTTCGTGCGGGCGGTCGAGGAACGCCATGCCAAGGGCGACTTCTCATCTGACATTTGACTCCCCCTGAGGCGCTACGCGCCTTCCCCCTGAGGGGGACGCCTCCGGTGGCCCGGCGGAGCCGGTTCCACGGTGGCGCTGGCATTTGGGGCGCGCCAGTTTTTGCGGATTGTGGGGACGTGGCGCGGAGTTATTGCGTCGGCATCCTTGAACTGGAGCCAAACCGTTCGGGCTGAGCGTGTCGAAGCCTTGCGTAGCGCTTCGACAAGCCCAGCGTGAACGGTTCCAGTGGATGGATGCCGAATCAACATTTGCGGATAACAACAGGCTGCACGGGTGTTACGCCCATGGCCCAGAAAGTTCGATATGGATATCTTGATGGTGGGTGGCGTGTTGCTGCTGCTCATGCTGGTGCTGCTGTCCGGCGGCGTGTGGATTGCGATGACGCTGGCGATCTGCGGGTGGGTAGGGCAGGCGTTCTTCACGTCCACGCAGCCAGCCAAGAATTTGTTCTCGGCGTTCTGGGAGAGCAATGCGAGCTGGGAGCTGGCCGCGCTGCCGCTGTTCATCTGGATGGGCGAAATCCTGTTTCGCACCAAGCTCAGCGAAGAGATGTTCGAAGGCCTGCGCCCCTGGCTCAACCGCGTGCCGGGGCGGCTCATGCACACCACCATTCTGGGCTGCGGCATCTTCGGGTCGGTGTCGGGCTCGTCGGCCGCAACGTGCGCCACCATCAGCAAGGTGGCCCTGCCCGAGCTGATGAAGCGCGGCTACGACGAGAAACTGGCGCTCGGTTCGCTGGCCACGGCCGGCACACTGGGCATTTTGATCCCGCCGTCGATCACCATGGTGGTGTATGCGGTAGCGGCCGATGCTTCGATCATCCGCATCTTTCTGGCAGGCTTCCTGCCGGGCATTTTGCTGATGCTGCTGTTCTCGGGCTACATCGGCTGGTGGAGCCTGCGCAACCCCGACAAGGTGCCCGCGGCCGATCCGCCCTCCACACTGCGCGAGAAGATCCGCAAGTCCGGCAACCTGATCCCCGTGGGCGTGCTCATCGTCTTCATCGTCACCGTGCTTATCACCGGCTACGCCACCGCCACCGAATGCGCGGCCTACGGCGTGGTGGGATCGCTGGGCCTGGCACTGTGGAGCCGGTCGCTCACCTGGCAGAACTTCAAGGACGGGCTGATGGGCACCACGCGCACCAGCTGCATGATCATGTTCATCCTGGCGGGCGCGGCGTTTCTGACCAAGACCATGGCCTTCACGGGCATCCCGCGCGAGCTGGCCGAGTGGGTCAACGCGATGCAGCTGTCGCCGTTTGCGCTGATCAGTGTGCTGGTGGTGGTGTACCTGGTGTTGGGCACTGCGCTCGACGGCATCAGCATGATCGTGCTGACCAGCGCCGTGGTGCTGCCCATGATCCAGCAGGCCGGGTTTGACCTGATCTGGTTCGGCATCTTCATCGTGCTGCTCGTTGAAATTGCCGAAGTCACGCCACCGGTGGGCTTCAACCTCTTCGTGTTGCAGAACATGACGGGCAAGGACAGCAACACCATTGCGCGCGCCGCGATTCCGTTCTTCCTGTGCCTGGTGGTGTGCATCGCGATCATCACCGTGTTTCCGCAGGTCGTGACCATCCTGCCGGACCTGGTGATGGGTAAAGAGAAGTAGTCGCCTCACGGGGGCTCGCTTTCACATCGTCAGCGCCACCTCCAGGACCGTTCAGGCTGAGCCTGTCGAAGCCTCGCGCGGCGCTTCGACGAGCTCAGCGTGATCGGCTGTTTGCTTTTGAATGAGCGTTGATGGGATTACCAGCCCTGGTGTTCCACCAGCGCCCCAGCGCTGCAGAGTGGCCCGCAAGAATGAACACGGAACATGGGACCGGCTGGCCTCAATGAGTGGGCCCCATAGCGTGCAGCAATCCGCGCGATCTCATCGGCCACAATACTGCCCATCGTTTTTCTGGAGTGGCCACCCATGCTCGCAGTCGTAGGAATCTGCCTCGGTGCCAGCCTTGGCGCCCTGGCGCGTTGGCGGCTGGGTGTGTGGCTGAGCACAGCGGGCGCGCTGATGCCCTGGGGCACCCTGGCCGCGAACCTCATCGGTGGTTATTTGGTAGGAGTGTGCGTGGCCGTGTTCCAGGCCCTGCCCCAGCTCGACCCTGTGTGGCGCCTGGCACTGGTCACCGGTTTTCTGGGCGGCCTCACCACGTTCTCCAGCTTCTCGGCCGAAGTGGTCGGCATGCTGCAACAGCAGCGCTACCTGCTCGCGCTCGGCACCACGGCAGTGCACTTGCTCGGGTCGCTCGCACTCACCGTGCTGGGCATGCACACCGCTACACTTTTGCTAGCAGCACGCGCTTGATCCTGCGCGATAATCAAGCGCAAAGCCAGCCATTCACCCGTTCAACCTTACGGCCGACTTGGTCCCTTGCGACTAGCCGACCGCGTTTTCCTGCTCTGCCATGGACGCCAACACCCAACTCAATGAACGCCGCCTGGCCGATGCCTGGGCCGAGCTGCAAAGCCACGCCGCCAACGGCAATCCGCTGCACGCCGATGCCTACCGCCTCGCGTTCGCCGACCCCGAATTTTTGTTCCGCCGCGAAACACGCGGCATCCGCTTTCAGCTCGAGATGCTCAAGCCCGATCTGGGCCAGATGGAGCAAGGCATCGAGAACACCATCGTGGTGTATGGCAGCGCCCGCTTCATTGCACCCGACGAGGCCGATGCGCAGTTGCTCGAAGCCGAAGCCAGCGGCGACGAGGTGCGCCTGCAACGCGCGCGCCTGGCCGTGCGCAACGCCAAGTACTACGACCTGGCCCGCCAGTTCGCGCGCGTGGTGGCCGAGCACAGCGAACGCCAGCAGCCCGCGGACCGCATCTACATCTGCACCGGCGGCGGCCCCGGCATCATGGAAGCCGCCAACCGCGGCGCCCACGATGTAGGCGCGCTCAACGTGGGCCTGAACATCGCCCTGCCCCACGAGCAAAGCGGCAACCGCTTCATCTCGCCCACGCTGAGCTTCAAGTTCCACTACTTCGCGCTGCGCAAGATGCATTTCATGATGCGCGCAAAGGCCCTGGTCGCCTTCCCCGGCGGCTTCGGCACGCTCGACGAGCTGTTCGAGGTGCTCACGCTGGTGCAGACCAAAAAGGCCAAGCCCGTCCCTATCGTGCTGTTCGGCACCGACTACTGGAAGCGGCTTGTCAACTTTGAGGTGCTGGTCGAAGAAGGCACGATCTCGGCACAGGACCTCGGTCTTTTCCACTACACCGACGATCCACAGGAAGCCTGGGATTTGATCAAGTCGTTCTATCAGTTGTGATCTGCGGCCCTGGTCGGGGTGTCGACCAGGGCCGCGAATTGACGGCTTTTTAGAGGCCGTCGATGGTCAGCCTTACCGGATCACCGGCGGTGGAGGCGGCACTGCAATCGGCGGCAACACGAGGATCGGGCGCACGATGGGTGGCAGCGTGAATATCGGCGGCCGCGTCGTCGGTGGTGGGGTCGGCGTGGTGGTGGCAGGTGGCGGAGGCCTAGTTGTGGGGGGCTGCGTCGGCGTCCCAGTGACGGGTGGCGGCGGCACCGATGGCGGGTTGCCGGGGTCCGGGGGCGGCACGGGGACCGTGGTCGCAGGTGGCGGCGGTGGTGGGGGGACCGTAGGCACCGGAGGGACCCCGGTAACTGGCGGCGGAGTCGGTGTAGGCGGAGCCGTCACCAATTGAGCGCGGCCATCGATCTGCTCACCCACCATAAACGGCACGGGCGGCGGCGGCATCGGCAGCACCGCGCGGGTGTGCGTGTACAGCGGCAGCTGGCTGCTAGAAACCACACGCACTGACTCGCCGGCCTTCACGCCCACACACCCCGCCTCGGTGCACACCTCGATTTCATCCTGTTCGCCGGAGACCACCAACTCCCCCTCTGCGTTGAACCCGATCAAAAACGCCGAGCCGCGGATGCCGACCACCGCGGTGGGCGTCGTGACCTTGTAGTTGCTTGCGTCGCGCTTGCCAATCAAGCCTGTGATGGCGCGCATGCCCCCACGCAGCAGGTTCACCGCGAAATGGTCTTGTGTTGCGCTGCCAGCGTCCGCATACCGTGTCACCGTGAACTGTGAGTCGGGGTACAGCGCCACCAGACCGCCGTCTGAAAAGCGGATCTGCGCCCGGCCGGATGCACCGGTCACGATGACGTCACCGCTCTCTATTTCGACGCCTTTTACTGCTGCCGATTCGGTAGCGCCTCGGCGCAGCTGCACCTCGCCCGTCGCAAACTGAACCAGGCCTGCGGCAGCGAGGCCCTGCAATGGCCACGCGGCGGCCGCGGCCATCCACAGCGCCAGTCGGGATGAAGGAAATTTGGACTGCATCACGGACTCCCAGAACCTGATCAAAACTCGCGCCGCACGGTGACCGAAAACACCCGGCGGTCGTAGTCCGTGATGGGCAGCGTGGAGGTGTTGCGTGTGATGGCCCACTGTGGCGTGATGCGCCAGCCCGGTGTGGGCAGCCACGACAGCCCGACCACCCAGTGCGTCTGGCGGTCACGCCGCGTGACGCCGAAGAATGGGTCCGTGGCGCCATAACGGCGGCGCTCGTGGTGCAGGTGGGTAAACGCCGCCCAGTCGGCACTGACAGCCCACTGCAGCCCAGCACGCACACCCGCCAAGCGGTGCCCGAGCTGGTCAACATCCGCGGCCCTGGGTTCGTCCTGTCCCGCGTACAGGCCGGCGTAATACAGGCTGCCGTTGCGCAGCACGTGCACATACGACGTGCCGCCCACGGTACGGCGGGAGTCGCGCAGGGACTGGGTTGGATAGCGCAGTTCCTGCACCTGCAGGAAGGTGTCCCACTGGCGAAACCCGTCAATGCGGTAAATCCACTCGCCCAAAGCGCCGCCGATATTGCGCAGCGTGTCGCCGTCCAGCCGGTACGTGCCACCTTGCGCGCTCAGCATCCATTCGTGGCGTTCGATGCGGTAGGCCACGCCGGCGCTGGCATCCAGCTGGGTGCTGTCGTACGGCTTGCCGGCGTCCGAATATCCGCGCATCTCCGCGGTGGTCGCACCGATCAGGGACCAGCGGGCGTCCAGCACCTGGCGCCCGCGGAGGTTGCCTTGCACGGCAGCAAACGACGCACGCTGCGCGTTGGCCCCCGGCGCCAGGGCCCAGGCAGGTGTGCCGGGCGGGGACAGCGCAGGTGCATTCAGGTCCGGACCGGCGTTGACGTTGGAATCGCGGCCCACCGTGAGTTCGAGGTGGCCCTTCCAGGTGGAGCGCCCTTCGTGTCCCATGCGGTCGTACGACACCAGAAACTGATCGATGCTGAGCGCCGCGTCTACCGGGATGCCCCCGGCTCGCACGCGCTCCGACACGGCGTTGGCACCCTTTTTGTCGCCCACGGCATGCAGTGCGCGACCCAGCTCCCAAGCCGCCTCGGCATTGGCTGGCTGTGCGATCACTACGCGGTCCCAGGCCAGAACGGCCCGGCTGTATTGGCCCGCAGCATGGGCGGCGCGGCCCATTGCGGCGTCGAATGCCGGGTCGCCGGCACGGCTGGCCTCTTCGGTATCCAGCAATTCGAAGGCGCGCTGCGCGTCCCCTTGGTGCATCAGCGCCTGTGCTTTGTTCAGCACCTCGTCGGCATGGAGAAAAGACCCGGGGGCTGCCACCAGGAATGGCACCACGGCCAGGCAGCGCGCACGCCGGGACCAGGTTGGAACGCTCATGTCAGCCCCCTCTTCGTTGGCAGGAAATCTACTCCTTTTTGCCCGGTTTGCTCAGCCCCGTTTGCCCTAGGGTGGGCACCCAAGCACTTGACCTACTGCGCTTTTCCTCGCTGCCGCCGGTCGGCTCAACGTTGCGCAGCTTCTACCACCTCGGGCTCCCCGCCAATGCGCCACGCCAGCCGTGCGCCCCCTAGCCCCATTGCGCCCACGGCCCAGAAGAGGCCGCTCACGCCGATCACGGCGCCTGCGGAGCCGAACAGGAGGGGCATCAGCACGCTGGATGCATTGATCGCCATGAGGCGCAGGCCCAGGGCCTCGCCCTGGCGGTGCGATGGTGTGATCTGGTGCAGCAGGCTCATCACCATGGGCTGGCCGGTGCCGAGCGCCAAGCCCAGGAGCACGGAGCACAGGCCCATGGTGAGGGCGCTGGTGAGCAGCGGATACACCGCAAACAGCACGGCGGTCACCAGCATGGCGCCGGCCATCACGCCGCGCTCGCGCAAGCGTTCGGCCACGAAGGGCATCAGCACGCGGATGACGGTGGCTGCGATGGCGAACGCGCCGAAGATGGTGCCGATGACTGCGGCCGACAGTCCGCGTTCGTGCCCCAGCAACGGCACCGCAAACGCGTGCACATCCCAGCACGACGAAATCATCCAGTTGACGATCAGCAAACGCCGAAACGGCGCGTCGTTGAGCAGGTCCCACGCCCGCTGGGGCGCGGCGCCCTCGGCGGCGACAAGGGCCGGCAACTCCACCGCGTCGCGCACACAGAACCAGCCGAGCAGCGGCAGCACGGCCAGCAGCACAAAGGCGGCGCGATAGCCCTCCAGGCTGCCGGGCATGCCACCAGCGTGGTCGATGGCGAGCCCCGCGCAGAAGGGGCCGATGAAGTTGGAAACCGCCGGGCCGATGGACAGCCAGCTGAACACCTGTTTGAGCTCGGTGGCGTCATGGACCGCGCGACCGGCGTGCCGCTGCACGGCAATGGTGGCGGCACCCGCCGCACCGCCGGTCATCAATGCCGCCACGCACAACACCGGGAAGGTCGGGAACACCGCGGCCAGCCCCGCGCCGACAAACGCCACGGCGACGGAAAACGCCACGGGCCGTTTCAGGCCATGGCGGTCTGCATAGCGGCCGGCCGGCAGCGCCAGAAAGACCTGCGTGAGCGCAAACAGCGCCACCAGCAGGCCCACCGCCGCGGCGCTGTAGCCCTCGCGCAGCGCCAGCAACGGCGCCGCCAGGCGCATGCCGGCCATGCTGCCGTGCACGCAGACCTGCCCTGCGATCAACCGAGCGAGGGCCCGGTTCATGGCAGGTCGTCCTCAAGGTCCAGCCCCGGCAGGGCTGCGGCTTGGCTGGCGGCCAGCGGCGCCGCGGCATCGGGCGCGGGCAGCACCTGCACATCGCGCAGCTTGCGCTGAATGGCGCGCGTGCGCACGCCCACGTCGTCAAACTTCTTGGCTGCCGCGTCGATGGATTTGCGGGCCGACTCGACGATCTCGCCGAACTTGGAAAACTCGGTCTTCACCGACCCGAGCACGCCCCACACCTCGGACGAACGCTTCTCGATGGCCAGCGTCTTGAAGCCCATCTGCAGGCTGCTGAGCATGGCCGCCAGGTTGGCGGGGCCGGTGATCATCACGCGGCAGTCGTTTTGCACCGCCTCGACCAGGCCGGGGCGGCGGATGACCTCGGCAAACAGGCCTTCGGTGGGCAGGTACAGCACCGCAAAGTCGGTAGTGTGCGGTGGCGAGACGTACTTGCTGAAGATCTTCCTGGCCTCCAGCTTGATCGAAGTCTCGAACGCGTTGCCGGCCGACAGGATGGCGGGCTTGTCGGCCGCATCCTGCGCGTCCAGCAAACGCTGGTACTGCTCCACCGGGTACTTGGAATCGATGGGCAGCCACACCGGCTGCTCGTCGCCGCGCCCCGGCAGGCGGATGGCGAACTCCACCAGCTCGTCGCTGCCGGGCACGGCCTTGACGTTGCGTGCGAACTGATCGGGCGTGAGCACGTTCTCGATGATGGCCCCGAGCTGCATTTCGCCCCAGGTGCCGCGCGTCTTCACGTTGGTCATCACGCGCTTCAAATCGCCCACGCTGGCGGCCAAGGTCTGCATCTCGCCCAGGCCCTTGTGCACCTGCTCCAGGCGGTCGCTCACCAGCTTGAAGGATTCGCCCAGGCGCTGCTCCAGCGTGGCGTGCAGCTTTTCGTCGACCGTGCGGCGCATCTCTTCGAGCTTGGCCGAGTTGTCGGTCTGGATAGCTGCCAAACGTTCGTTGAGCGCCGTGCGCAGCTGCTCGGCATTTTGCTGGCTGCCCTGCACCAGGCCGGCCAGTTGCTGCGATACCGCGTCTTGCAGCACCGAGAACTGGCTGCGGATCTGAAAGCCGTTGGCTTCCAGCTGGTCCTTGAGCGCTGTCGACACCGCACCCATCTGCGTCTGGATGTCGCTCTTGAGCGAGTCGAGCGTGCCGCGCGTGGCATTGCCCAGGGCCTCGAACCGCTCCTGGATGCGCTGCTCGAAAAGCTGCGTGCTCTCGGCCAGCGCCTCGCGCGAGCGCAGGCTGTCGGAGGCGAGGGACTGCGCGGTCTGCGTGAGCTCGGCGCGGAAGGCTGCGAGGGCATCGGACAGCTCCTTGCGCGCCAGCGCGGCCTCGGCCTGGCCCTGAGCTAGGCGCTGCTCCAGCTTGGCCTCAAAGCCGCCAAAGGCCGCCAACAGCTCGGCGCGGCCCGTGCGCGATTCGCCCACGGCCTGGGCCAGCCGCTCGTCCACGGCGCCGCGCAAGGTTTCGAGGTGGTGCTGGGTGGCGTGCGTAAAGCCAGAGAGTTGTTTGGCCAGCGCCTCCATCGCGCCATCGTTGCGCGCCACGGCAAGTTGTGTGGCGTGCGCCGTGTTCTCCAGCGCCTGCAGCCGGGTAAGCCATTCGGCGGGCAGGTCCACACGCGGGCGGCGCAACACCAACACCAGCAGGAGCAGCACCACCACGGCCAGTGCGGCCAGCAAGACAAGCGTATCGGTAGTCAAAATGTAGTTACTATTATTTTTATAGCGACAAGCGCTTATTGATCAAGCGCTAGAGGCCAATTTGGCTTGAATTTTTGCCTGATTGCCACAACGGACGGGTTCACCGGCCCGCCACAGGCGAGTTCACCGGCGTGAGCGGGCCGCGCCCGTCGAAGAACGCGATCAGGTTGTCGGCCGCCAGGTTGGCCATGGCCCGGCGCGTGGGCACGGTGGCACTGGCGATGTGGGGCGTGAGCACCACGTTGGGCACGGTGAGCAGGTCGGGGTGTACGCGCGGCTCGCCCTCGAACACGTCGAGTCCCGCCGCCGCGATGCGGCCTTCGCGCAGCGCCACGGCCAGTGCCGCATCGTCCACGATGCCGCCGCGTGCAATGTTGACCAGCGTGGCGGTAGGCTTCATCAGCGCCAGCTCGGCCGCGCCGATGGTGTGGTGCGACTCGGCGGTGTACGGCACGACCAGCACCACGTGGTCGGCGGTGGCAAGCAGTTCGTCCTTGCCGACGTAGGTGGCCTTGCATTCGGCCTCCAGCGCGGGCAACAGGCGCGAGCGGTTGTGATAGATCACCTTCATGCCAAAACCGTGCGCTCCGCGCCGGGCGATGCCCTGCCCGATGCGCCCCATGCCGATGATGCCCAGCGTGCTGCCGTGGATGTCGCTTCCGGCAAACATGTCGTAGCTCCATTTGGTCCATTGGCCGGCGCGCAGGTAATGTTCGGATTCCGTCACGCGCCGCGCCGTGGCCATCAGCAGCGCAAAGCCGAAGTCCGCGGTAGTCTCGGTCAGCACGTCGGGCGTGTTGGTGCCCTGCACACCCGCGGCCGTCATGGCGTCCACGTCGAAGTTGTTGTAGCCCACCGCCATATTGGCCACGATCTTCAGGCGCGGGGCGGCGGCCAGCAGCGGCGCGTCGATGCGCTGGCTGCCGGTGGTGAAGGCGCCATCCTTGTCAGCCAGGCGCTCGGCCAATTCGTCGGGGGACCAGATGGTGTCATCGGGGTTGTCTTGCACGTCGAAGTGCTGGCGCAGGCGGTCCACGATGTCGGGAAAAATCGCACGCGCGACCAGGATGCGGGGTTTGCTCATCTATGTCAGTCTCCAGATCAACGGAACCAGATAAAGGTCATCACCACGAACAATGGCACGAGGATGCCGCAGGACCACAGCATGTAGCCAAAGAAGCTGGGCATCTTCACGCCACGGTCTTCGGCGATGGCTTTGACCATCATGTTGGGGGCGTTGCCGATGTAGGTGTTGGCACCCATGAACACCGCACCGGCCGAGATGGCTGCCAGCGTGGGGGCGAGCGTGGTCATCAGCACGGCAGGGTCGCCACCGGCGGTATTGAAGAACACGAGGTAGGTCGGCGCGTTGTCGAGGAAGGAGCTGAGCGCGCCGGTGGCCCAGAAGTACATCGCCGGGTCGGGCGACCCATCGGGCCGGGTGACGGCGCGCACCACCGCGCCAAAGGGCCCGTCGACGCCCGCCTTCAGCATCGCGATGACCGGGATGATGGTGAGAAAGATGCCGGCAAAAAGCTTGGCAACTTCCTGCATGGGGCCCCAGCCGAACTGGTTGTCCTGGTGCACCTTGTGAGGCGTGAGCCGGAGCGATGCCAGCGTGACCACCACCAGCCCCACGTCGCGCACGATGCCGGGCAGGCCCACGGCGGTGCCCAGGATGTCGAAGGCGATGGGTGATTTCCAGAACCCGCTGAGCAGCACCAGCGCCACAACCGCCCCGAGCAGCGCGAAGTTGCGCTTGCCGTCAAAGCCGAAGGCGCGGACATCGCGGCTGTCGGGCGTGGGGTCGCTTGGCAGCAGTTCCTCGCGGTGGCGGTACAGCCAGGTGTCGAGCGCAAAAAACAGCACCAGCAGCGTGCCGATGAGGAACAGCGTCTCGGGCAGGATGTGAGCGACAGTCCAGAAAAAGTCCACGCCCTTAAGGAAGCCCAGGAACAGCGGTGGATCGCCCAACGGGGTGAGCGAGCCCCCGGCGTTGGAGACGATGAAGATGAAAAACACCACCACGTGCACCGTGTGCCGGCGGTTGTCGTTGGCGCGGATCAACGGGCGGATGAGCAGCATCGACGCGCCGGTGGTGCCCATGACGCTGGCCAGCACCGCGCCCAGCGCCAGCAACCCCGTGTTGAGCGCCGGGCTGCCATGCAGATTGCCGCGGATATAGATGCCCCCGGAGACGGTGTAGAGCGCCGTCAGCAGGACCACAAACGGGATGTATTCGGCCAGCAGCGCGTGCACCAGGTTCGCCCCCGCCACCGCGGGCCCGAACACCGCCGCGAAGGGCAGCAGAAAAGCCAAGCCCCAGGCGGCTGCGATCTTGCCGAAGTGGTGGTGCCAGAACACCGGCGCAAACAGCGGCACGAGTGCGATGGACAGCAAGATGCCCGCGAACGGCACGCCCCACAGGACCGACAGGCTGCGCCCGTCCACATCGGCAGCCATGGCCGCGCCGGGCAACGCGGCCAGCAGCACGGCGGCGAGCAGCGCGCGCATCCCCAATTTTTTGGTGTCTGTTGTCTCCATCTCACTCCAAAAATCGCGGCCGCTGCGGCCTGCCAGCAAGGTCGCCGTGGGCCGGGGCCTGTGGTCAGGCGGACTGGGGAATATCGAACACCTGGCGCAGATAGGCCAGGTACTTCTCGTCGTCGCACATGCCCTTGCCCGGCGTGTCCGAGAGCTTGGCCACGGGCTGGCCGTTGCACTGCGTCATCTTGATCACCACCTGCAGCGGCTCGTGTGCGGGCGGGCTGCCCAGGTCGTTGGTCAGGTTGGTGCCGATGCCGAATGCCAGCTGGCAGCGCCCGCGAAACTGCTGGTACAGCTCGATGGTGCGCGGCACGGTCAGCGCATCGCTGAAGATGAGGGTCTTGGTCAGCGGGTCGACGCGGTTCTTGCGGTAGTGTTCCAGCAGGCGCTCGCCCCACGCAAACGGATCGCCGCTGTCGTGGCGCGCGCCGTCGAACAGCTTGCAGAAGTACAGGTCGAAGTCGCGCAAAAAGGCGCTCATGCCGTACACATCGGACAGGGCGATCCCCAGGTCGCCTCGGTATTCCTTGGCCCACATCTCAAAGCCGAAGACCTGGCTGTCGCGCAGGCGCGGGCCGAGGGCCTGGCAGGCCTGCAGGTATTCGTGCGCCATGGTGCCCAGCGGCGTCACGCCCAGCTTCATCGCGTACAGCACATTGCTGGTGCCGGCAAACTGGCCCGGGCCTGCCGGTGCGCCGGGGCGGCGGTCGCCGGTGCCCAGCCGGGCCACCAGCACGCGCAGCACTTCTTCGTGCCAGGCGCGGCTGAAACGGCGGCGCGTGCCGTAGTCGGCGATCTTGAGGTCTGCCAGGCCTTCGCCCTGCAGCAGCGCGATCTTGGCATCCAGGCGTTTGCGGCCTTCGGGGAAGTCGGGCACTTTCTGCGTGTTGCGGAAGTAGACCTCGTTGATGATGGCCAGCACCGGGATCTCGAACAGGATGGTGTGCAGCCAGGGCCCGCGGATGGAGATCTCGATCTCGCCGTTGTGCGAGGGGGTGACGGTGATGTACTTCTCGTTGAGCTGGAACAGCCCGAGAAAATCCACGAAGTCGCTCTTGATGAAGCGCATGGACCGCAGGTAGGCCAGCTCGGACTCCTGAAACTGAAGGCTGCACAGAGAACGGATCTCATCGCGGATCTCATCGGCATACGGCGCCAGCTGCACGCCGGGGTTGCGGCACTTGAAGCGGTATTCGACCTGCGCGCCCGGAAACTGGTGCAGCACCACCTGCATCATGGTGAACTTGTACAGGTCGGTATCGAGCAGGCTGGTGATGATCATGGACGGTGCGGGCGCGAGAGGGGGTGCTGGGGGCCGAGCAGCAAAGCCGCAAAGTGTAGGCCATGCCGCCAGGGGCTGCTGAGGGCTCCGCGCCCGCCCTGCCGGGCTGTTGTTTCAAGCCGAAATAGCCTCTAGCGCTTGCTTTATAAGCGCTGATAGCTATCAAATAAATAGCAAACGCGTTACTGACATCCACCGGCGTCAACCAGCGACCAACAACTCCTGCAGCACTTTGCGCAAGGCATCGGGCACCGGCACGGGCCGGCGGGTCTCGCGGTCGACATAGACGTGGATGAAGTGCCCGGCGGCGGCCGTGAGGGGCTCGCCCTGGGCGAACAGGCCCACTTCGTAGCGCACGCTGGAGCTGCCCAGCTTTGCCACACGAATACCTGCCTCGACGGTCTGTGGAAAAGCCAGCGGTGCGAAGTAGTTGCACTGGGTCTCGATCACGAGGCCGATGGTGCCACCCGCGTGGATGTCGAGCACGCCCCGGTGAATGAGGTGCGCGTTCACGGCCGTGTCGAACCAGCTGTAGTACACGACGTTGTTCACATGGCCGTACACATCGTTGTCGGCCCATCGCGTCGTGATGGGGCGAAACACCCGGTAGGCGCTGCGGGGCTGCGGCGCAGGGCGTGAAGGTGTGGGTGACTGAGCGGCGTTGGAAGGGTTGGCGGTGGGGGTGCTGGGGGCGGACGTCATGGGCGCACATTCTGCCAGCGCTGGTGGTATTCCCAGGCTACGCGCCAGGTGTTGAGCTGCGCGGTCAGGGTGTCTTCCAGGTCCCGTCCATAGCCGCCCGCCATCGCAAAAACAAGTGGGATGCGCCGTTGCCAAGCCCAGTCGAAAACGCGCCGGTCACGCGCCTCCAGGCCGTCGTGCGTGACGGCCAACCGGCCCAGGCGGTCGCCCTCGTGGGGGTCGGCGCCGGCCAGATAGAACACCATCTGCGGCGTGAAGCGCTGTTCCAAGGCGTCCAGCGCGTGCGCCAGCGCCTCCAGGTATGCGTCGTCGGTGCAGCCGTCGGGCAGCTCGATGTCGAGGTCGCTCGCCTCCTTGCGAAACGGAAAGTTGCGCGCGCCGTGCAGGGACAGCGTGAACACGCTGTGGTCTTCGCGAAAGATGTGGGCGGTGCCATTGCCCTGGTGCACATCGAGGTCGATCACCGCGACCTTGAGCGGGCTGGTGTGGCGGCCCCGCGCCCTCGCCCACTCCAATTGCATGAGCCGCGCAGCCACCGCCACATCGTTGAACACACAAAAGCCGCTGCCCTTGTCGGCGTAGGAATGGTGTGTGCCCCCGGCGAGATTGCCGGCAATGCCTTCTTGCAGAGCCACGCGGCTGGCGGCCACCGTGGCGCCCACCGAACGCCGGGCGCGCTCGGCCATGGCGGGGCTCCAGGGGAAGCCGATTTCGCGCTGGGCGGGGGCTGGCAGCGTGCCATCCGCAATCGCATCGATATAGCTGCTGGCGTGTGCGAGGGCCAGCTCGCTGTCGGCGGCCGGAGTAGCCACCTGCAGCGAGATGCCGGGCAGGTGCTGCGCAATGCGGTCGCGCAGCAGGCGGTACTTGGCCATGGGAAACCGGTGGCCATCGGGCAATGGCAGCACAAACTGGTCGGCGTAATAGGCGTGCATGACGCGATTGTGGCAAGGCGCAGATTCCTGGAGGCGCGTCCCTAATTTGCTGCATCGCAGCAAAAACCTCTTGCAAACCCGCGGCAAGTCCCTAAAATTCGATCCATGCTGCACTGCAACATGACTACTCGATGAGTCAGGGCCAGCGCAGATGTCTGTGAAGCACTACGGCCTACACGGCCTCAATTTTTAGGAGATATGACATGACGCTGACCGCTGAACAAATTCTGGCATCCCACAAAGCCAACCTGGAAACCCTGTTTGGTCTGACCACCAAGGCCTTCGAAGGCGTGGAAAAGCTGGTTGAACTGAACGTGACCGCCTCGCGCGCCGCTCTGTCGGAAGTTGCCAACCACAGCCAAGCTGTGCTGGGTGTGAAGGACGCACAAGAGCTGCTGGCCCTGCAAGCCGGCCTGTTCCAGCCCCTGGCTGAAAAGACCGCTGCTTACAGCCGCCACCTGTATGACATCGCTTCGGGCACCGGCGCCGAATTTGGCAAGGCTTTCGAAAGCCAGACCGCTGACGCACAACGCGCCTTCACCGGCCTGGTCGACAGCGCTGCCAAGAATGCACCTGCGGGTTCCGAAACCGCCGTGGCTGTGATGAAGAGCGCCGTCTCTGCTGCCAACAACGCTTTTGAATCGGTTCAAAAGGCCGTCAAGCAAGCGTCGGATGTGGCTGAAGCCAACTTCAACGCCGTTGCCAGCACCGCTGCCAACGCCGCCAAGACCGTAGCTCCCCGCAAGCGCTGAGCTTCACAGGTGTGGTCTGGAGGGCTCCCTCTAGACCATCCTGCAGGAAAACCCTGATAATCGGCCCATGGCTGTAACACAACGTTGCAGCCGGCCAGTTGTCTCCTTGGATCCTCTCGAAACCCCCGTTTCTGGGATCCTTTTGAAGCCCGGTTTTGCGACCGGGCTTTTTTTTGTCTGAAGGTTAGCGCCCCGAGATCTGGGGTTGAACTGGGCGCTTCGGGCCCGCTTCGCCGAGCGTGCCAAGCTTGCGCTGTCTCAGACAACGCGCTAAAAGCCCGTCCGCGGCCTCGGCGTTTATTAAGAACAATTCGCGTTTCGTTTTATCATCGGAGGGTTACAACCCACCGAAAGACGCATCCATGTCGAAGACTGTGAAAGCCTTGTTGAGCGCCTGCGTACTGGCCACCGCCGCGGGCACTGTATCTGCCCAGGAGCAGGTCGTGAACCTCTACTCGGCCCGCCACTACTCCACTGACGAGGCGCTGTACACCGGTTTCACCAAGGCCACGGGCATCAAGATCAACCGCGTGGACGCAGACGACGCTGGCATCCTGGCGCGCCTCAAGGCCGAAGGCACGGCCTCCCCGGCGGACGTCATCCTGCTCGTGGATGCTGCCCGCCTGTACAAGGGCGAGATCGACGGCCTGTTCCAGCCCATCAAGTCCCAGGTGCTGAACGACGCCATTCCTGCCAACCTGCGCGCTGTACCCGCGGCCGATGGTGGCATCGCCTGGTACGGCCTGTCCACCCGAGCGCGCGTCATCGTCTACAACAAGATCAAGATGCAGAAGTCGGACGTGGACACCTACGAGGAATTGGGCGACCCCAAGAACAAGGGCAAGCTGTGCATCCGCTCGGGCTCGCATCCGTACAACCTGAGCCTGTTTGGCGCCGTGACGGAGCACCTGGGCGAGCAAAAGGCCGAAGCCTGGCTCAAGGGCATGGTGGCCAACTTGGCCCGGCCACCCAAGGGCGGCGACACCGACCAGATCAAGGCCGTTGCCGCGGGCGAGTGCGATATCGCCGTCACCAACAGCTATTACTTGGCCCGCATGATGCGCTCCAACAAACCCGAAGACGTGGCCGTGGTCAACAAGGTGGGCGTGGTGTTTCCCAATCAGGAATCGTGGGGCACGCACCTGAACATTGCTGGCGGCGCCGTGGCCAAGAACTCCAAGAACCAGGCCAACGCGGTCAAGTTCCTGGAATACCTGGCCAGTCCTGAAGCCCAGAACTACTTTGCCAATGGCAACAACGAATGGCCTGCTGCCAAGGGCGTCGCCCTGGACAACCCTGCGCTCAAGGCCATGACCAACGGCCAACCCTTCAAGAGCGAGACCATTCCCATCAGCGCCGTCGGCGCCAATACGACCAAGGTGCAGCAGATGCTGGACCGCGTCGGCTTCCAGTAAGCAGCTTGTCGCCGCGCTGTCGGCGGACGTGCCCCCCCAACAGCCCGGCCCCGCCGGGCTGTTTTCATTTCACCCAACAATGCGGTGTCGGCCATAATTGACGTTTACGTTAACGTCACTTACAGGAGATATCTCATGGAAATCAAAGGCAAGGTGTTCATCGTCACTGGCGGCGCATCAGGACTGGGTGAAGGCACGGCGCGCATGCTGGCTGCGCAGGGCGGCACCGTCGTGATCGCCGACATGCAGGCAGACAAAGGCGAAGCCGTAGCCCGCGAGATCGGCGGCGCGTTTGTGAAGTGCGACGTGAGCAATGAGGCGGACGGCCAGGCCGTGGTGGCTAAAGCGGTCTCGCTGGGCAAGCTGATGGGCCTGGTCAACTGCGCCGGCATAGCCCCCGCCGAGAAGACCGTGGGCAAGAACGGTGCGCACGCCCTGGCCGTGTTCAGCAAGACCGTCACGGTCAACCTGATCGGCAGCTTCAACATGATCCGCCTGGCCGCCGAAGCCATGAGCAAGAACGAACCCGAGTCGACCGGCGAGCGCGGCGCGCTGATCTCCACCGCCAGCGTGGCCGCCTACGACGGCCAGATCGGCCAGGCAGCGTATTCCGCGTCCAAGGGCGGCGTGGTGGGCATGACCTTACCGATCGCCCGCGACCTGGCCCGCAACGGCATCCGCAATATGACCATCGCCCCCGGCATCTTTGGCACGCCCATGTTGTTTGGCATGCCCCAGGAAGTGCAAGACGCACTGGCCGCAGGCGTGCCTTTTCCAAGCCGCCTGGGCACGCCGCAGGACTACGCCAAGCTCGTGCAGCACATCTTTGAAAACGACATGCTCAACGGCGAGGTGATCCGCCTGGACGGCGCCATTCGACTGGCGCCTCGCTGATTGCTATATATTTAATAGCTAAAAGCGCTTATTCCGCAAGCGGTGGGGCCAATTTTTGCCTGAATTGTCCCTGCTGGACTGACGCCCTGCGGCACTACTCAGCATTGACACTCCAGACCCGCACAGGCGGGCACCTGGGCCATGCCCTGCGCGGTTGCTGCACGACCAAGGGAACCCGTTCTGCCCTCGCGCCAGCCAAGGCTCGCACCACGCTTTCGAACTGAATGGCGCTGGTGCGATGCCGCTAAACGGAAACGGATCGCAAAGCCACTGGTGGGACCTGGCGCGACGACTTATATGGATATTTGAGGCGCTAGGCACGCTCGCAGAGACGACAACGCGGTGGCGGATCAAAGTGTCCTGACGGACTTCCGACCTGCTACTACTCTGGCGCTGCCGCTTCCACTGCATCCTGGCTGCCACGGACCGCACTGGCAGGCTCGGCCGGTGAAATTTCCGGTGGCCTTGGGCAGCGGTGGCAAACAATGAATCCTTAATTTCCAGAAGACGCCGACATGCCCAGTTGGAAATCCGTGAGTACGCGATCTCGGATTCACTGCCCTATTCGCAAACGCCGCGCACAAAGAAAAACGGACCGCAGTATTAACTACTGCAGTCCGTTTAATTCCTCGCCACACCACGGCAAACAAATTGCCGCGTCATGAAAATCTGGCGGAGTGGACGGGACTCGAACCCGCGACCCCCGGCGTGACAGGCCGGTATTCTAACCAACTGAACTACCACTCCTGGCAGGCAGCTTTTCGCTTGCATTTCTCAACACAAGCCAAGCGCTACAACTTGGCGACCCTACGGGGATTCGAACCCCGGTACTCACCGTGAAAGGGTGATGTCCTAGGCCTCTAGACGATAGGGTCAAAACCTTGGAACTATCCAATATCAAACTTTGGTGGAGGTAAACGGGATCGAACCGATGACCTCTTGCATGCCATGCAAGCGCTCTCCCAGCTGAGCTATACCCCCACGATCCTTTGGTCGAGACCAAAGAAAAACCCTTGCATATCAAAGACCTGCAAGGGTTTTTGACTGGCGGAGTGAACGGGACTCGAACCCGCGACCCCCGGCGTGACAGGCCGGTATTCTAACCAACTGAACTACCACTCCTGGCAGGCAGCTTTTCGCTTGCATTTCTCAACACAAGCCAAGCGCTACAACTTGGCGACCCTACGGGGATTCGAACCCCGGTACTCACCGTGAAAGGGTGATGTCCTAGGCCTCTAGACGATAGGGTCAAAACCTTGGAACTATCCAACATCAAACTTTGGTGGAGGTAAACGGGATCGAACCGATGACCTCTTGCATGCCATGCAAGCGCTCTCCCAGCTGAGCTATACCCCCACTGAATGACTCGAAACACACTGTGCTTGTTGTCATCATCTGAGCCTTGAATTATAGACAGATTTTCAGCGGTTTCGCAAACGTGCTACAACTTTTTCGCGGCCTACCAGCTCCAGCACCGCATCGACCGAAGGCGTATGGGCTGTGCCTACGGTCAGCACCCGCGCAGGCATGGCGAGCTGGGGCATCTTCAGACCCTGGCTTACAAGCACCTGTTTGAACGCGGCGCTGATGGAGGCTTTGTCCCATTCGCAGGCAGAAAGTGCGTCGGCCAGCGCGTCCAACGCGGGCGCAATGGCTTCGGTGACATGCTGCGCGCGCTCCGCATCGACCGGGGTCACATCGCCGTAGAACACGTGTGCCCAGTTGGCCAGCGCGACTGTGGTGTCGCACCGGTCTTTGAACAGGGCGCAGATCCGCGCAAGCCGGCCATCCGCCAGCGCAGTGGCTGCAACGCCGCGCTGCTCCAGCTGCGGCGCCACCAGGGCAGCCAGTATGTCGTCTGCCGTGGCTTTCAAGTGCTGGGCGTTCACCCAGCGCAGCTTCGCCTCGTCGAACTGCGCAGCACTGCGGCCAAGGTGGTCCAGATTGAACCAGGCCAGGAATTGTTCACGGCTGAAGATCTCGTCATCGCCATGGCTCCAACCCAGGCGGGCCAGGTAGTTCACCATGGCGTCGGGCAAGTAGCCTTCCTCACGGTACTGCGTCACGGGTTTGGCACCGTTGCGCTTGCTCATCTTTTCGCCCTGCTCATTGAGCACAGTCGGCAGGTGGGCATATACCGGCGGTTCCTTGCCCAGCGCGCGGAAGATATTGATCTGGCGCGGCGTGTTGTTCACATGGTCGTCGCCACGGATTACGTGGGTGATGTCCATGTCGATATCGTCGACCACCACGCAGAAGTTGTAGGTGGGTGTACCGTCCGGGCGCGCGATCACCAGGTCGTCGAGTTCGTCATTGCTGATCTCGATGCGTCCCTTGACCTTGTCGTCCCAGGCCACCACGCCGCCCTGCGGATTCTTGAAGCGCAGCACGGGCTGCACACCCTCGGGAACAGCCGGCAGGGTCTTGCCGGGCTCAGGGCGCCACGTTCCGTCATAGCGGGGCTTCTCTTTGGCGGCCATCTGCTTTTCACGCAGAGCATCAAGCTCGGCCACGCTCACATAGCAGGGATACACATGGCCGGCGGCCTGCAGGTCAGCGAGAACTGCCTTGTAGCGCTCCATGCGCTGCATTTGGTAGAACGGGCCTTCATCGTGGTCCAGGCCCAGCCACTTCATGCCTTCAATGATCACATCCACGGCAGCCTGGCTGGAGCGCTCGAGGTCGGTGTCTTCGATGCGCAGAATGAAATCCCCACCGGTTGCGCGCGCAAAGGCCCAGGGGTACAGGGCCGAGCGGATATTGCCCAGGTGGATGAAGCCGGTGGGCGACGGTGCGAAGCGGGTGCGCACGCGGCCCACGCTGGAATCAGTGGTTTCAGTCATATCAATAAGTTCTGGCCCTCACGGGGCCAGCTTCAAAAATCAGTCAGTGCAGTCAGCGCAACAATGCATTGCGCCACCGCCCGCAAGCAAAACAACAAGTGAGGGCAGCAGCCTTACGCCTCTTGCGGGTTGGGCAGCGCCAGGCGCGACGTGTCGTCCTCGCCCTCTTCCACCCCCACGCGTCCTTCGTTCAGGCTGGCGATGCCCTCGGCAGTGATATCGCCCGTGACGTAGACACCGTCAAAGCAAGATGCATCAAACCCAACGATGGCGCTGTTGAGCGCGCCGATCGCCTTCTTCATGCCGTCCACATCTTGGTAAATGAGGGCGTCACAACCGATGGCCTGGCGAATCTCTTCCACAGTGCGTCCGTGCGCCACCAGCTCGCTGCTGGTTGGCATGTCGATGCCGTATACATTGGGGTAGCGCACCGGGGGCGCAGCGCTGGCCAGGTACACCTTGCGGGCGCCAGCATCGCGCGCCATCTGCACGATCTCGCGGCTGGTGGTGCCGCGCACGATGGAGTCGTCCACCAGCAGCACGTTGCGGCCCTTGAACTCGCTGCCGATCACGTTGAGCTTCTGGCGCACGGACTTCTTGCGCACGCCCTGCCCCGGCATGATGAAGGTGCGGCCCACGTAGCGGTTCTTCACAAAGCCTTCGCGGTACGGAATGCCCAGCAGATGCGCCAGTTGCGTGGCACTCGGCCGGCTCGACTCGGGGATCGGAATGATCACGTCGATTTCGTTGGGCGGAACGGTGGAGACCACACGTTTGGCCAACGCCTCCCCCAGATTCAGCCGCGCCTGATACACCGAGATGCCGTCCAGCACCGAATCAGGACGCGCCAGGTAGACGAATTCGAAGATGCAGGGATTGAGCTGCGGATTCTCGGCGCATTGGCTCGCGTGAACCTTGCCGTCGAGCGTGATGAAAATAGCCTCTCCGGGCTCGACATTGCGCTCGAACACGTGGGAGGTGCCCTCCAGGGCCACCGACTCGCTACCGACCATGACCGTGCCATCCTGGCTGCGCCCCATGGCCAGCGGACGGATGCCGTGCGGATCGCGAAACGCCAGCAGGCCGTGGCCGGCAATCACAGCGATCACGGCGTAGGAACCCTTGACGCGCTTGTGCACTGCGCGCACTGCCGCAAAAACATCGTCGACCTGCAGCGGTACGCCATGCGTCGAGCGCTCAAGCTCGTGGGCGAACACGTTCAGAAGGACTTCGGAGTCGCTTTCGGTATTGGTATGGCGGTGGTCCGTCTGGAACAGTTCGGTGCGCAGCTCGCGGGCGTTGGTCAGGTTGCCGTTGTGCACCAGCACGATGCCGAAGGGCGCATTGACGTAGAAGGGCTGCGCCTCTTCCTCGCTGTAGGCATTGCCGGCCGTGGGGTAGCGCACCTGCCCCAGCCCCGCATTGCCAGGCAGACCGCGCATGTTGCGTGTGCGGAACACGTCACGCACCATGCCCTTGGCCTTGTGCATGAAGAATTTGCGGCCCTGCTGGGTCACGATGCCCGCTGCGTCCTGGCCGCGGTGCTGCAACAGCAGCAAGGCGTCATAGATCAGCTGATTGACGGGCGTTGGACTGACGACGCCGACGATTCCACACATAGTTGTTTTCCATCCATTTGCGGGAACAGCCCCGCGGCAACCACGCAACGGCAGCTTCTGGCCGCCGCCACATCGATATCAAAAATCAAGAAGGCAGATGCTTACCAAATTCTTCCGGTAACGCCGGTTTCAAGCCCTTGAGCACATCGGCCAGCACCGGAGCAGCCCACGATTCTTGCCACCAGGGTGCCTCATGCAGCGGAGTGAGGCCCGCCACCACGGCAACCGCCAACAACAGCACCAGGCCCCGCAACACCCCAAACACCGCACCCAGCGTGCGATCTGCCGGGCGCAGGCCAATGGCTTCGATGAGCTTCTTGGCGAGCCACGTGAGAAATCCGCACACGAAAACCGAGCCTACAAAAACCACTGCAAAGCCGGCGGCATAACGCAAAGACCCGGCCGACTCGCCCATGGGCAACAGAGCGGCCATATCGTCGGCAAACCACTGCGCCACAAAAAATGACACCACCCAGCCCAGCAGCGACAGCACCTCGAACACCAGTCCCCGCCAGGCACCAATCAACATCGACGCCAGCAGCACCGCCACAAAAATCCAGTCCAGGGCCGCCACGGACACGCGTAACCTTTGCGGCTTGTACTCAGAGCGTGAGCACCGAGGCCGACAGGTCCAGCGCCCGGATGCGCGCCGCTGCCTTGTCTGCCTCGCCACGGTCAGAGTACGGACCCACGCGAACCCGCGTGCGCTTGCCGTCCTTGGTGTCCACCACCTGGGTATAGGTCTTCATGCCTGCGCGTTCCACCTTGGTACGTGCTTCCCGGGCCTTGTCTGCATCTGCAAAAGCGCCGACCTGGACGATGAATCGGCCGTCCTCGGCCTTGGCAGCGGCTGCAGCACCAGCGTCGGCGGTCGTACGGCCTTCCAGCAATGCGCGGGCTCGGGCGGCATCGTCGGGTTTCGGCGTCGGTTTATGTTCAGGCGCTGGCACGGGTTTGGGCTCAGGCTTGACTTCTGGCTTGGGCGCTGCGGCGGGGGGCGCCGACGGCTTCGGTGCCGCGGGGCGCGATCCCTGTACCAGTTCTTCGCCTTCGGTCAGGCCGTTGTTGCCAGCCACATTGCTGCGCGCTGGCGCTGGGCGCTGAGCTGCCGCCGGAGCGTCGGGCACGGTGGGAGCCCTGGCAACCGGAGCTTCGGCCACGGGGCCAGGCACAACGAGGGGCGCCACTTTGTTGCGGTCAGGGATTTCGATGGGAATGTCGACCGGGATCGGCCGAGGCTGCGTGTCAAACAGCATGGGAAAGCCAATGACACCGACCAGCACCAGAACCGCCGCGCCAATCAGCCGGTGGCGGGCGCGCCGCCGCATCACTTCGATGCTTTCGGCCTGCGGGGTACGCGAACGCCTGTTGGGCTTTTCAGCCGGCGCCTGTTCAGTTTGACCGGGCCAGCGAAACTTGAAAAATGCCATGAAGTAACTCGTTCGGACCTCGAATGCGCCCTATTGGCCCAGATGTTTGGCGTGCAGGCGGGGCGTTCCGTTGATCAACACACCACCCACCGTATAAAACGAGCCAAAGACCACGATTCTATCAGCGGGGTCTGCCGCCGCGACCGCCGCGTCCAGCGCTGCCTGGGGGTCTGGGTGCAATGTCGACGTCACATCGCGGCGCCCGCCGGCCACCATCTGCACGGCATTCCATTTCTGTTGCAAAGCGGCTGCGGTCTCGGCGCGTGGTGTGGGCAGGTTCGTAAAGTACCACCGGTCCACCAGTGGCCCGACCTTGGCCAACATGGGGCCGAGGTCCTTGTCGGCCATGGCGCCGAAGACCGCGTGGGTCGTCGGAAAGAAGCCCATCGCGTCCAGATTGGCGGTGAGCGCCGCCACAGAATGCGGGTTGTGCGCCACGTCAAGCACGAGGGTGGGCTGCCCCGGCACGATCTGGAAACGCCCTGGCAGCTCCACCATGCCCAGACCGTTGCGCACCGCCTGCGCGGTGACAGGAAGCCGGTCGCGCAGGGCCTCGAAAGCGGCGAGCACACCGGAGGCGTTGATCAACTGATTGGCCCCCCGAAGCGACGGATACGCCAACCCCGCATAGCGGCGGCCACGCCCCGCCCAGCCCCACTGCTGCTTGTCGCCCGAAAAATTGAAGTCCTTGCCGAAGCGCCAGAGATCCGCGCCGATTTCCATGGCGTGGTCCACCACGCTCTGCGGAGCCACTGGGTCGCTGACGATGGCGGGGCGGCCGGTGCGCATGATGCCGGCCTTCTCGCGGCCAATGCTCTCGCGGTCGGGCCCCAGATATTCGGTGTGGTCGATGTCGATGCTGGTGACGATGGCGCAGTCGGCATCGATCACGTTGGTGGCATCCAGCCGCCCGCCCAGTCCGACTTCGAGAATCGCCAGGTCAAGCCGCGACTGGCTCATGAGCCGCAGGATCGCCAGCGTGGTGAATTCGAAGTACGTGAGCGATATTTCGGAACCATTTTGGACCCTGGCGCTTTCTACAGCTTCGAAGTGCGCTATCAAATCAGAAGCGCCCACGATCTCGCCATGGACCCGGCAGCGCTCCTCAAAATGCACGAGATGAGGCGAGGTGTAAACGCCCGTGCGGTAGCCCGCCTGCAGCGCCACGGCCTCCAGCATTGCGCAGGTAGAGCCCTTGCCGTTGGTGCCTGCCACGGTGATCACGGGGCATTCAAAACGCAGCGCCATGCGTTGCGCGACTTCGCGGACGCGGTCCAGGCCCATGTCGATGTTGCGGGGGTGCAGCTGCTCGCAATGGCGCAGCCAGTCTTCCAGGGTGTGGTGGGTGGTGTGCATACAGCCGGGGATTGTCGCCCAGGCGGTAACTGGCGGATGATTGCGGCATGACAACCTCACACATCACGCTCTACGGAATCCCCAACTGCGACACCGTCAAAAAAGCCCGGACCTGGTTTACGGACAACGGGTTGGACGTGGTTTTTCACGACTTCAAGAAACAGGGCGTACCCGCTGACCGGGTCCCCCACTGGATGGCCGCGGTGGGGTACGACAAGCTCATCAACCGACAGGGAACCACTTGGCGCAAGCTCGAACCCAATGTCCAGACGGGGGTGCAAGACGAGGCCAGCGCCAGCGCACTCATGGAGGCGCAACCCAGTGTGATCAAGCGGCCAGTGGTGGAATGGCAGCACGGGGGCGAGACCCACGTATCGGTGGGTTTTGTACCTGACCAGTGGTTGGCTTGGCGCGGAGCCTGAATCTTGAGACGAAGAAAGGGCCAGGAGCGGAGATATTGCACAAATCTTTACGCAGATTTACGGCGGTCGCGCCCTGTATTGACCTTACGGGCCTAAACTTTTTCACACTCTGGTGCGTTATGCACCGATCCAAAGGAGTTTCTCCATGAAAAAAATCGTCCTCTTTTCCGCTCTCGCAGCCGTTGCCACGGTGGCAAGCGCCCAAGAACAAGGCCGTGTGCTGTCGGCCACACCCGTCGTGCAGCAAATCGCCACGCCCCAGCAGGTGTGCGGCAATGAAACCGTCTACAACGGCAACCGCACCACCGGCGCAGGCGCCGTCGTGGGCGCGATTGCCGGCGGAGCAGCCGGCAACGCCATCGGCAAGGGCAGCGGCAGGGCCGCCGCCACGGCCATCGGTCTCATCGGCGGCGCGGTGATCGGCAACCAGATCGAAGGTGGCCAGCCGCACTACCAAAACGTGCAGCGCTGCACGACCGAGACGTATTACCAAAACCGCACCGTCGGCTACGACGTGGTTTATGAATACGCAGGCCGCCAGTACACCACCCGCACCCAGAACGACCCTGGCCGTTGGATCCCGGTGAGCGTGCAGCCCGGCCAGACCTATTCCAACCAACCCGACCCGTACGCGTCTCAAGGGGTTTACAGCCAGCCCGGCGTGGTCACGTCGACCTACCCTGTGCAACCTGCATACCAGCAGCCGGTGTACCAACAGCCTACGTACGTGAGCCCTCCGGTCACGGTGATCGAATACGGCTACGACCGGCCGTATCACCACCCTCGCAATCCGTACTGGCGTTAAGCCGGTGTTGGCCGACGCGATATATTGGTCACCAGTGCAAAAGGAGCCCTTCGGGGCTCTTTTTTTTGCCCACGCGCCGCCTTGCTCCGCAACATTGCGCCCGCGCGGCAACATGCCGCCCGAGAGTCGGCGCGCCCTGTCCTAAAATCGCTGGTTTCCTCCAACCCGAAGCAGCGCATCCATGACCACCGAAAAAATCGACGGCGTGTCCGTCACCACCCAGGCCAATGTGTACTTTGACGGCAAGTGCGTGAGCCATGGCATCACCTTTGCGGATGGCACGAAGAAGTCGGTGGGCGTGGTGCTGCCCGCAACGCTCACCTTCAACACCGGCGCACCCGAGATCATGGAATGCGTGGCGGGCTCGTGCGAATACAAGCTGGACGGCACTGATGCCTGGGTGAAGTCTTCGGCTGGGGACAAATTCAACGTGCCGGGCAACTCCAAGTTCGACATCCGCGTGATCGAGGCCTACCACTACATCTGCCATTTCGGCTGAAATTTGATTGTTTTTGGCCTCTAGCGCTTGTCCAGAAAGCGCAAGCAGCTATCTTTTTAGAAGCATTCCATGGCAACCATCCTCCAGAACCTCCCCCTCGGCCAAAAGGTCGGCATTGCCTTCTCGGGCGGCCTCGATACCAGCGCAGCCCTGCACTGGATGAAGCTCAAGGGCGCTGTGCCCTACGCGTACACCGCCAACCTCGGCCAGCCCGACGAGCCCGACTACGACGCCATTCCTCGCAAAGCGATGGAGTACGGCGCCGAGAAGGCTCGTCTGGTCGACTGCCGCACGCAATTGGCCCACGAAGGCATCGCGGCCCTGCAAGCCGGTGCCTTCCACATCTCCACCGGTGGCCTCACGTACTTCAACACCACGCCCCTGGGCCGTGCCGTGACCGGCACCATGCTCGTGGCGGCGATGAAGGAAGACGACGTCAACATCTGGGGCGACGGCTCGACCTTCAAGGGCAACGACATCGAGCGTTTTTACCGCTACGGCCTGCTGACCAACCCATCGCTCAAGATCTACAAGCCGTGGCTGGACCAGCTGTTCATCGACGAGCTGGGCGGTCGCGCCGAAATGTCGGCGTTCATGACCCAGGCCGGCTTTGGCTACAAGATGAGCGCCGAGAAGGCCTACAGCACTGACAGCAACATGCTGGGCGCCACGCACGAAGCCAAGGACCTGGAGTTCCTGTCCAGCGGCATCCGCATCGTGAACCCCATCATGGGCGTCGCGTTCTGGAAGGACGAAGTCGCCGTCAAGGCCGAGGAAGTCTCGGTGCGCTTTGAAGAAGGCCAGCCCGTGGCACTGAACGGGGTGGAGTTCAACGACCCTGTGGAGCTGATCCTCGAAGCCAACCGCATCGGCGGCCGTCATGGCCTGGGCATGAGCGACCAGATCGAGAACCGCATCATCGAGGCCAAGAGCCGTGGCATCTACGAAGCCCCTGGCTTGGCGCTGCTGCACATTGCCTATGAGCGCCTGGTGACCGGCATCCACAACGAAGACACCATCGAGCAATACCGCATGAATGGCCTGAAGCTGGGCCGCCTGCTGTACCAGGGCCGCTGGTTCGACCCGCAAGCCATCATGCTGCGCGAAACCGCCCAGCGTTGGGTGGCGCGCGCCGTGACCGGTACCGTGACGCTGGAGCTGCGCCGCGGCAACGACTACTCGCTGCTCAACACCGAGTCGCCCAACCTGACCTACGCACCCGAGCGCCTGTCGATGGAAAAGGTGGAAGACGCGCCGTTCTCGCCGCTGGACCGCATCGGCCAGCTGACCATGCGCAACCTGGATATCTCGGACACGCGCCACAAGCTGGGCGTGTATGCCCAGTCGGGCCTGCTGTCATTGGGCGGCAACGCAGCCCTGGCTCAGCTGGAAAACGACCGCAAGTGATGCCCTCGAGGAGGCGGAGGGCTGGGGAACGCCCCTTGCCAGCCGCCACTTCGAAAATTTTGTATCAAAACATGGCCTAGCGCTTTATCTATAAGCGCCAGCAGCTATGAGATAAATAGCAAAGCCACCGATTCGGTGGCTTTTTTTATAGGATTGGACGGGCGACTCCCCGCGCGGCCGGAGGTGGAGGTGCTACACCACTACGGGCTCAGGCTCCAGCCGGATGCCAAACCGCTCGTACACACTGGTCTGGATCGCCTTGGCCAATGTCATGACTTCGCCACCCGTCACGCTGTCGGCCCCTCGGCCGCGGTTGACCAGCACCAGCGCCTGTTTTTCGTACACACCCGCCTTGCCGATGGACTTGCCCTTCCAGCCGCAGGCATCGATCAGCCAGCCCGCCGCCAGCTTGATGCTGCCATCGGGCATGGGGTAATGCACGATCTTGGGCTCGCGCGCGATGATGTCGGCGCACTGGTCGGGCGAGACGGTGGGGTTCTTGAAGAAACTGCCCGCGTTGCCCACCACGGCAGGGTCGGGCAGCTTGGCGCGGCGGATCTCGCAGACCCAATTGAAGATTTGCAGTGCAGTGGGGCTCTCAACCCCCTCCTCCACCCGGCGGCGCTCCAAGTCGAGATAGCCCAGCACCGGATTCCAGGGCTTGGGCAGGCGAAATCGCACATGCGTGATCACCGCACGCCCCGCAAGGCCCATGCCCCGCGGCAGGCCGTCAGCACCCTGGGCGTCAGACGGTGCGTGCTTGAACACCGAATCGCGGTAGCCAAAACCACACTGTGCGGCGTCCAGCGCGAACGCGCGGCCCGTGGCCAGGTCGATGGCGTCGAGGGACTCAAAACGGTCCTGCAACTCCACCCCATAGGCGCCGATGTTCTGCACGGGCGAGGCGCCCACGGTCCCCGGGATCAGCGCCAGGTTTTCAAGGCCCGGAAAGCCGTTAGCCAGCGTCCAAGCTACGCAGTCGTGCCAGACCTCACCAGCGCCGGCTTCCACGATCCAGGCCTTGGCGGTTTCCTCGACCAGCCGCAGGCCCTTGATCTCGACCTTGAGCACCACAGGCTTCACGTCGCCGGTCAGGATGATGTTGCTGCCGCCGCCCAGCACAAACTTCGGCGCGGACGCCAGCACCGGATCGGCCAGCAATGCCGAGACATCGGCTGCGGAATGCACGCGCACCAGCGTTTGGGCGCGGGCGGCAATGCCAAAGGTGTTCCAGGGCTGCAAAGGGGCGTTTTTCTCGACTACCATTGGTCCGATTGTCGCATCGGGCCACTAGTGCCCACTGCCACGCACCCCCGTTTCCCCTGAGATAGAGAGCCACAATGCCATCTTTTGACACCGTCTGCGAAGCCAATCTGGTTGAAGTGAAAAACGCGGTTGAGAACACCGCCAAGGAAATCGGCACACGCTTCGATTTCAAGGGCACGTCGGCCAGCATCGAGATCAAGGACAAGGACATCACCCTGATCGGCGACGCCGACTTTCAGCTCACACAGATTGAAGACGTGCTGCGCAACAAGCTCACCAAGCGCAATGTGGATGTGCGCTTTCTGGACCTGGGCGACGTCCAGAAAATGGGCGGCGACAAGGTCAAGCAGGTCATCAAGGTGAGGAACGGCATCGAGAGCGAACTCGCCAAGAAGATCCAGAAGCTGATGAAGGAGAGCAAGCTCAAGGTGCAGGCCGCGATTCAGGAGGACAAGGTGCGCATCACCGGTGCCAAGCGCGACGACCTGCAGGCCGCCATGGCCCTGATCCGCAAGGATGTGGCGGACGTGCCGCTGTCGTTCGACAATTTCCGCGACTGAAGATGAGGTGGCAACCCCCTGAGGCGCTTCGCGCCTTCCCCCGTCTCTGTCGCGCTTCGCGCGGGAAGGGGGACGACGCCAGTGCGGCGGGGCGGCCCTTGCGCGGCGTCTGCTGGCTTTGGCAGCGCCAGTATCAACGGGATCGCGTCATACAACGCGCAGTGGTGCATCCATGAATATTCGACCCCTCCTGTCCCTCGCTCCGGCCATCGCCGCCCTCTGCCTGGCACCCGCCTGGGTGCACGCCCAGTCGGTGGGCATTGCCGGCATGTTGGGCAGCAAGGCCCTGCTGGTGGTGGACGCACACCCACCCCGGGCTTTGGGCGCAGGCGATGAATTCCAGGGGGTGAAGGTTCTTTCCGTCGGCAAGGAAGATGCCACGGTCGAGATCAAGGGCGCGCGGCGCGTTCTGCGCCTGGGCGAGGCGCCAGTGAGCGTCGGCAACCGAAGCGGCAGCGGCAAGCGGGTTGTGCTCACGGCCGACAGCCGCGGCCATTTTGTGAACAGCGGCACGATCAACGGCCGGGTCATGCAGTACATGGTGGACACAGGCGCCACCTCGGTCGCCATCGGCCGAGCGCAAGCGGACAGCATGGGTCTCAAATACCAGAGCGGACAGCCTGTGCGCATGAGCACGGCCAATGGCGTGGCCCAGGGCTGGCGCATGAAGCTCGACTCGGTACGTATCGGCGACGTGGAGGTGTTTGGCGTCGAAGCCGTCATCACCCCGCAGGCCATGCCCTATGTGCTTTTGGGCAACAGCTTCCTGAACGAATTCCAGATGACCCGCATCAACGACCAGATGGTGCTGGAAAAGCGCAACTGACCGCGCAGCCAGCACCAAGGTCCTCGTTCCAATACCCGGCCATGTCTGCCCATCACCCCCACGGTACCCACCACGCGGAAGGCGAATACGAAGACCTGCTGAGCCTGTGGTCAGACCTGGAGGCTGCGCTGTCGGTGCTGCTGTCGCGGCCATTGCAGGTGCAGGATTTTCCGGCCAAGGTGCGGCAGTTCGACGGCTGGCTGCAAGACCTGGTGGCGCACGATATCGATGCCGCGCTGTACCTGATGTTCCAGCTGGCCTCTACGTCCACCGTGGGTTACAGCGCCTCGCATGCGCTGGTGTGCGGCACGCTGTGCCACATCATGGCGCACGAGTTGCAGCTGCCCCAACGTGAGCGCGACAGCCTAGTGCGCGCGGCGCTGACCATGAACATTGGCATGACATCCTTGCAGGATGAACTGGCCGAGCAGCGCGAGCGGCCCACGCCCACCCAGCAAGAATCGATCAAAGGCCACCCCGAAGAAAGCATGATGCTGCTGGAGCGGCTCTTTATCAACGATGCGCTGTGGCTGGACGTGGTGGGCCAGCACCACGCCAGCATTGCCGAGCGCGAGCCACTGGCCGGCCAGGCGCCCGAAGACCGCCTCACCCGCATCCTGGGCACCATCGACCGCTATGCCGCCATGATCAGCCCGCGCAAGTCGCGGGCGGGCCGCAGCGCCACCGATTCGGTGCGCGCCATCGTCGGCCAAGAGATCGATCAGCGCGATGAAGTGAGCTACACCCTGGTGCGCTCTATCGGCCTGTGCCCGCCGGGCACTTTCGTGAAGCTGGACAACGGCGAGACCGCAATCGTGCTGCGCCGCAGTGAAAAGGCCAACCACCCGCTCGTGGCCAGCCTGCTGGACCGCGGCGGCCAACACCATAGCCAGCCGAGCCTCTACCAGACGGCCAGCGGTAAGCCCCGCATCCAGTCTGCGCTGGCCCGCTCTGCGGTGAGCTTGCAGCTCAACCACCGCACGATGGTGCGGCTGGGCCTGTATGCCGCGCAGCACAGCGCGGGGCTCCGGGGGCTGATCACCGCCCCGGGTTCCCTCTAGAAGCTGCAGCCACTCCAAGCCAGACGTGCGGTTGTGGAGTGCAGCGCGCCGCGGCTATTGACCCGCGTTGCCTGCGCCCTGCGCCCCAGGCTTGGCCTTCTTGCTGCCCAGGCGCGACTCCTTGCCCTGGATCAGCCGCTGGATGTTTTCCTTGTGGCGCCAGGCCAGCAGCAAGGCCATGACCACGATAGACGCAGCGATGGTGCCCTCGGCATACCAGACCACGCCATCCACCAGCAGGTAATACACCGGTGCAAACGCAGCGGCCGCCAACGATGCCAGCGATGAATACCGAAAGAAAAACGCGATGATGACCCAGGTCAGCGCCGTGGCCAGCCCCAGCCAGACGCTGATGCCCAGCAACACGCCCAGCGCCGTCGCGACGCCCTTGCCCCCTTCGAATCGAAAGAACACGGGCCACAGGTGGCCGAGGAATGCGGCCAGGCCCACCATGGCAACCGTGCCGTCCTCCAGGCCGTACGGTTTGCCAAACCACATCACCAGCGCCACCGGCAACCAGCCTTTCATCGCATCGAGCAGCAGCGTGACGATGGCCGCTGCCTTGGAGCCCGAGCGCAGCACATTGGTGGCACCCGGGTTCTTGCTGCCATAGGTGCGGGGGTCGCTCAGCCCCATCACACGCGTCACGATGACAGCGAACGACAGCGAGCCCAGCAGGTAGGCGGCCACAGCGGCGAGAACGGGATAGACGGCGGTCAAGGCAACTCCTCAGTAATCAGATAAAGCAGCCCTCTGAGGGGCTGTGTGTTGGTTGGACGGGGGGCAGTGGCGATCAAGTCCCGCAATGCCCCCGCCCTCCGTGGGGGGCAGTCACCACAGCAGCCCGCATTAGCCAGAGAGCGATGGGCGCAACGCCTCTTTCCGCGCCGCCTTATTCTGCCAGTGCGCAATGCACCGACTTGGCACCCAACAACTGCACGCACATCTGCGGGTCCAGTTGCACCAAAAAGCCCCGGCGCCCGCCGTTGATGGCGATGCGGGGCAGCGCGAGGATGGTCTCCTCGATGTACACCGGCATGGTGCGCCGCGTGCCGAAGGGCGAGGTGCCGCCGACCAGGTAGCCGCTGTGCCGATTGGCGACCTCAGGCGTGCAGGGCTCCACCGACTTGGCGCCGATCTGGCGCGCCAGGTTTTTGGTAGACACCTTGCGATTGCCATGCATCAGCACCAGCAGCGGCTTGGCGTCCTGGTCCTGCATTACCAGCGTCTTGACCACGGTGAACGGATCGAGCCCCAGCACCTCGGCGCTGTGCATGGCACCGCCATGCTCCAGGTACTCATAGGGGTGCTCGGTGAAAGCCACCTTGTGGGCCTTGAGCAGCTGGGTGGCTTGGGTCTCGGAGACGTGTTCTTTCTTGGCCATGGTGCGGTCTGGGTAGGAAGCGAATGGTAGCCATTTGCAGACGCTCCCGCTGCCGTGCGACGGCTGCGCACGCCAGTGCTGCAAGTTCCGTCAAGGCCACGCGGCCTGCGCGGCGTCCCGTGCCTTGCGCCGCCCGACCTTGCGTTTGCCGTACTGCTCGATAGCCGCCACCAGCGCGTCGGTGAACTGCTGCACCAGCACCGACGGCACCCGGCCCTCGCCCGCCAGCACCTGCAGGCGCCGCTGCTGCAGCTGCGCCTCGTCGAAAGGCCGGGCCGCCAGCAGGCACGCCTCCACCCAGCGCGCCGCCGTCAGATAGCTGGCCAAAGCCACATCCTGGCCGCTGAGCAGCGGCAGCAGCGCCGACGAGAAGTTGCTCTCCACCGCCGGCACATAGCGCAGCCCCTGCACCGCACAGCTCAGGTCGAACAACTGCCGCCCGGTGGTGCTGCTGGCGCCCATCAGCAGCGGGTAGCGCACGACATCGGCCACCGACACGCTGCGCTGGCGCGCCAGCGGGTGCTGCGCCGGCATGATGGCGTAGATGGGTGCGATGGCCGAGTGCAGCACCTGCAGCCCCTTCTCGGGCGCCACGCTGTATTTGAGGGCCAGGTCGACCTCCCCGCGCAGCATCAGGGCCGACACCTCCTGCGGCACGGCCACCTGCAGTTGCAGCTGCACCTGCGGGTGGGCCTGCCGAAAGCTGGACATCACCAGCGGCATGAAGGTGGCCGCAAAACCCTCGGTACAGGCCACGCGCACGCGCACCGCGCCCTGGGCCGACAAGCCCTGCAGCTGATCCACCAGCTCGGTCGCCTGCGCGTCGTGCGCATTGGCATGGGCCAGCAGGTGGGTGCCTGCCTCGGTCAGTGCCATGCCGCGTGCCTGGCGTTCGAACAGCACCACGCCCAGGCTGTCTTCCAGCTTGCCCAGCTGGCGGCTCACGGCCGAGGCCGCCACGTGCAAGCGCTGCGCCGCCTGATTGACGGAGCCGGTGCGCGCCACCTCCAGAAAGTAGCGCACGGGCAGGCTGAGCAATGAAATCGGCATGGCGGCATCCAGTCACAAAAAGGCAATGGTCAGTTGCCAAATCTCTATTCAAAGCAATGGTAAACCGGCTTCCATCTTGCATGGCTTAGGGCTCCAATTCATCCATGCCCGTGTGCACACGCCACGCCGCCCCGTTGCGGCTGCGTGCTGCGCCCAGGCCTCACCACCGGAGTCCGCATGAAAAAACGCCTTGTTCGAACCTCGCTGTTGTCCGTTGCCCTAGCAGCCCTTGCCGGTGTCGGCAGCCCCTCCTTTGCCCAAACGGCTGCGCAGCCGGATACCTGGCCCCAGCGGTCCGTGCGCCTGGTAGTGCCCTTCCCGCCCGGCGGCGGCACCGACGCCGTAGCCCGCGCGCTGGGCCAGAAGCTGGCCACCCGCCTGGGCCAGCCGGTCGTCGTCGACAACAAGCCCGGCGCGTCCACCATCATCGGCACCGACAGCGTGGTGAAGGCCGAGCCCGACGGCTACACCCTGCTGGTGTCGGGCTCCACCAGCTACACCGTCAACGCCGCGCTGCGCCCCAAGCTGCCCTACGACCCGATCAAGGACCTGGCCCCCGTGGCCATCATTGCGCGCGCACCGCTGGTGGTGGTGGTCAGTGCCACCTCGCCGTACAAAGACCTGGCGGGCCTGCTGGCTGCGGCCAAGGCCGCCCCCAAGACCATCAACTACGCCACCTTCGGCTCGGGCTCTGCACCACACCTGGTGGGCGCGCTGATCGAGCAGGCGGCCGACGTGCGCCTGCAGGACGTGCCCTACCGCGGCAGCGCCCAGGCCATGATGGGCCTCATCGGCGGCGAAATCCAGATGGCCATCGACACCGTGGCCAGTGCCGCGCCGCACGTGCGGTCTGGCAAGCTGCGCGCCCTGGCCATTGCGGGCAACGAACGCGCCCGCGCCCTCCCCACGGTGCCCACCGTGCAAGAGCTCAAGCTGCCCGACGCTGCCTTTGACGGCTGGTACGCCGTGGCAGCGCCCGCGCGCACGCCGGCGCCCATCGTGGACAAGCTGCTCAAGGAAGTGGAAGCCGCCCTGCGCGACCCGCAGTTGCAAGAGCAGATCCGCGCCCAGGGCATGGAGCCCGTGTTCATCGGCCCCAAAGCCATGCACGCCGCCATGGACAACGAGATCGGCCGCTACCGCGCGCTGGCCCACCGCGCCAAGATCGTGGTGGATTGATGAACGCAGAGACGACAACATCCGGAAGGAACCGCACGATGACCCGCGAACAACTGATAGACAGCGTCCAGCGCTACTTCGACGACGGCCGTTTCGAGGGCGACCTGCGCCGCCGCGTGGCCTGGCGCACCGAGAGCGATACCGGCAAAGTGCCGCCCGAACTGCGCCTGTACCTCACCGATGAAATGGTGCCGTGGCTGGCGCCCCTGGGCTTCGACTGCCAGGTGCTGGACAACCCGTCGCCCCAGGGCGGCCCCTTCCTCGTCGCGCGGCGCGTGGAAGACCCGGCCCTGCCCACCGTACTCACCTACGGCCACGGCGACGTGGTCAACGGGCAGGACAGCAACTGGCGCGAAGGCCTCTCGCCCTGGGAGATGACCATCGAAGGCAACCGCTGGTACGGCCGCGGCACGGCGGACAACAAGGGCCAGCACACCGTGAGCCTCGCCGCCCTGGCCCACGCCATTGAAGCGCGCGGTGGCCGCCTGGGCTACAACGTGACCCTGATCATGGAGATGGGCGAAGAAGCCGGCTCACCGGGCCTGGCCGCGTTCTGCGAACAGCACAGCGACGCGCTGAAGGCCGACCTCTTCTTCGCCAGCGACGGCCCCCGCGTGAATGCGGGCCACCCCACCCTCTTTCTAGGGTCGCGCGGCGCCATCAACTTCTCGCTCGCCGTGCGCAGCCGCGACAAGGCCTACCACTCGGGCAACTGGGGCGGCGTGCTGGCCAACCCGGCCACGGTGGTCACGCACGCGCTGGCCACGCTGGTGGATGCCACGGGCCGCATCCTCGTCAAAGGCCTGCTGCCGCCCTCGGTGCCCGACAAGCTGCGCGCCGCGCTCAAGGACGTGGTGATCGGCGCCGGTGCGGACGACCCCGCGCTCACGCCCGGATGGGGCGAGCCGGGCCTTACGCCCGCCGAGCAGCTGGTGGGCTGGAACACGCTGGAGGTGCTGGCGCTGGGCTCGGGCAACGCGCAACGTCCGATCAACGCCATTCCCTCCCAAGCGGTGGCGCACTGCCAGTTGCGCTTTGTGGTGGGCACCGATTGGAAGAATGTGGAAACCACGCTGCGCGAGCACCTGGACGCCCATGGCTTTGCTGACGTGGAGATCACCATGGGCATGGTGTGCGGCGCCACGCGACTGGACCTGCACAACCCCTGGGTGGACTGGACCCTGGCCTCGCTGGAGGCCAGCGCCGGCCAGGCTGCCACGCTGCTGCCCAACCTGGCGGGCTCGCTGCCCAACGACATCTTTGCGGACCAGCTGGGCCTGCCCACGCTGTGGGTGCCGCATTCGTACCCGGCATGCGCCCAGCACGCGCCGAACGAGCATTTGCTGGCCTCGGTGGCGCGTGAAGGGCTGGCGGTGATGGCCGGCTTGTTCTGGGATTTGGGCGAGGCCCACGGCGTGCCGTGGAAGGAAGGCGCGCTGGCGGCAGAAGAGCCTCTTTGACGGCTTACAGACCGCGACTTGATGCGCGCGGCCTGGAAAACTGGCGCGGCCCTCAGCGAGGGCCGCCGCGCAAGGGCCGCCCCGCCGCGCTGGCGGCGTCCCCCTCAGGGGGAAGGCGCCGCAGGCGACTCAGGGGGGAGCGTCAAAGTGCAGGGTCGCGTATTTCCCAGCGGATCGCATCGATCGCCTGCAGCACTTCGGGCGAGAGCTTCGTGTCCCAGGCGTTCAGGTCTTCGTCCAGCTGCGCCACCGACGTCACGCCGATGATGGTGCTGGCGACTTGCCACTTGGTGTAGCAGAAAGCGAGGGCCAGTTGCGTGGGCGTGAGGCCGTTGTCACGGGCCAGCTGGTTGTAGCGGCGCGATGCGGTCAGTGCCTCGGGACGGCCCCAGCGCTGCTTGCGCACCGACTCGTACGTGGCGATGCGCGCACCCTGGGGCGCGCCCGGGCCGGTCAGGCCGCTGTCGTCGTACTTGCCGGTCAGCAGGCCAAAGCCCAGGGGCGAATACGCCAGCAGCGACACGTTCAGGCGGTGGCAGGTTTCGTCCAGGCCGTTTTCCCAGGTGCGGTTGATCAGGCAGTACGGGTTCTGCACCGTGGCCACACGCGGCAGGCCGTGTTGCTCGGCCAGGCGCACGAATTCGTGCACGCCGTAAGGGCTCTCGTTGGACAGGCCGATGTGGCGCACCTTGCCGGCCTTGACCAGGCCGGCCAGCGCTTGGAGCTGTTCATGGATGGAGGTCTGCGACGTTTCCTTGGTGGGGTCGTAGTACAGGTTGCCGAAGGCAGGCACGTGGCGCTCGGGCCAGTGGATCTGGTAGAGGTCGATCACGTCGGTCTGCAGGCGGCGCAAGCTGCCTTCGCACGAGGCCACGATGTCAGCCGCCGTCATGCCCTTGCTCTCGCGCACCCAGGGCATGCCGCGCGAGGGGCCTGCGACCTTGGTGGCCACCACCAGCTTCTGGCGCGCGCCGGGGTTTTTGGCAAACCAGTTGCCGATGATGGTTTCAGTAGCGCCAAAGGTCTCGGCCTTGGCGGGCACCGAGTACATCTCGGCCGTGTCGATGAAGTTGATGCCCCGGTCGAGAGAGCGCGACAGGATGGCATGCGAGTCGGCCTCTGCCACCTGCTCGCCAAAAGTCATGGTGCCCAGGCAGATGGGGGTGACCTGCAGATCGCTGGCGCCGAGTTGGATTTTTTGCATGGGAAAAAGGATTACAAGCAGAGGAAGGACTGCGCAGAATAATGGATTTCGATTCACTCTGCTGCGCCCGTCCACCATGCCCGAAGGCCCTTCACTTTTCATCCTGCGTGAGCAAGCGGCGGGCTTTGCCGGCAAGACCATCGCGCGGGTCGAGGGCAACACCTCCATCGACAAGGACCGGCTGGTGGGCCAGCGCATCGTGGCGCTGCGCACCTGGGGGAAACACTTCCTTGTCGAGATGCCGGAGTTCTCGCTCAGGGTGCACTTTCTGCTCTTTGGCAGTTACCGCATCAACGAGCGCAAGGAAGGCCCGCCGCGCCTGAGCCTGCAGTTCGAGGGCGGCGATGAGCTCAACTTCTACACCTGCTCGGTGAAGTACATCGAAGAGTCGCTCGACGAAGTCTATGACTGGCACGCCGATGTGATGTCAGATGCCTGGAAGCCGGCACTCGCGCTGAAGCGCCTGCGCGCCGCGCCCGAGACCCTGGCGTGCGACGCGTTGCTGGACCAGGACGTTTTTGCCGGTGTGGGCAACATCATCAAGAACGAAGTGCTGTACCGCATCCACGTGCATCCGCTGTCCACCGTAGGCGGGCTGCCCGCGGCCAAGCTGCGCGAGTTGGTGGGCCAGGCCCGGCAGTACAGCTTTGATTTCTTGGAATGGAAAAAGGCGTTCGTACTCAAGCAGCACTGGCTGGCGCACCGGAAGTCGGAGTGCCTGCGCTGCGACCTGCCGCTGACAAAAGCCACGCTGGGGAAGACTCAGCGCAAGAGCTACTTTTGCGGCAACTGCCAGGCGCTGTATGGCCATGCCGAACACGTGCCGGCCGCTCCGGCAAAGCGCAGAACGGCCAAGGCGGCCACAGCAAGGAACGCGGCCAAAACTTCCGAAGTGGTCGCTGCACCCGTAGCGCCCAAAGTGACCAAAGCGGCCAAAGCGGCCAAAGCGACCCGCAGGACGCCCGCAGCCAGCGGCTGATCGGACAGCCACCTCGGCGACAAGCACAAGCCGCCGCTCCGCATCGGCCGAATTACCATCGACGGACACTGGGGCCCCGAGCTCCGCCGGATTTCCCCGTCTGACCTTTGCGCTGCCGCCATGTACACCCCACTCAAGCCCTCCCGCAGCAGCACGCTGCCCCTGCGCCACCTGAACTACCACGTCCGCCATTGGGGCCCGGAGCAAAGCGGGTTGCCCACGCTGGTGCTGCTGCACGGCTGGATGGACGTGGGCGCGTCGTACCAGTTCACCGTGGATGCACTTCAGCAAGAGCGCCGCATCATCGCGCCCGACTGGCGCGGCTTTGGGCTGACGTCCACCGCGCAGGCCGACCACTATTTCTTTGCGGATTACCTGGCCGACCTGGACCTGCTGCTCGACCACTACGCGCCCGGCGAAGCGGTCGACCTCGTGGGCCACAGCATGGGCGGCAACATTGCCATGATGTACGCCGGCGTGCGGCCGGGGCGCATCCGCCGCCTCGTCAATCTCGAGGGCTTTGGCATGCCCGCATCGCGGCCCGAACAGGCGCCCAAGCGCTACGCGCAGTGGATCGACGAGCTCAAGCAACTGCACACCGGTGAGTTGTCCCTCAAGAGCTATGACAGCCAGGACGGCGTGGCCCGCCGCCTGATGAAGACCAACCCTCGCCTGGGCGAGCACAAGGCGCAGTGGCTGGCCGGCCACTGGGCGCGGCCCAATGCGCAGGGCCAGTGGGAGATCCTGGGCGACCCGGCCCACAAGATCACGAGCGCGCAGCTCTACCGGCTGGACGAGGCGCTGGCTCTGTATGCGCACATCACAGCGCCCGTGCTGGCGGTGGAAGCGAGCGACGACAGCCTGGGCCAGTGGTGGAAAGGCAAGTACAGCCTGGCCGACTACCACCAGCGTCTGACCCACGTGCGCGACGTGCGCACCGCCGTTGTGCAGGACGCCGGACACATGCTGCACCACGACCAGCCCGAGCAGGTGGCGACGCTCATCGAGCAGTTTCTGGCGGCGCCCTGAACCGGATTTGATACCAAAATGGCCGCCAGCGCTTATTCCATAAGCGTTAGCAGCTATCATTTTTGATTATTGCAACGAAGGGCGACCGCCGCGCCGGCCGCCGCCGCAACGGCAGATAGCCCCGGCAAGGGCTTTGCGGGGTGGATGCACCGTCCCATGAGAAAATCGCGGGTTATTCCACAGAACACCCAGGACAAGAATCATGGACGCAGAACGTATCAACCTCATTGGCAACACCCTTTCCGACCTGACCGTGCGAACGCAAGAGTTACGGAGGTATCTTTGACTTCGATGCCAAATTTGAACGCCTGCGCACGGTAAACGCGTCGCTGGAAGACCCTTCGGTCTGGAACGATCCGAAGAAGGCCCAGGAGCTGGGCAAAGAAAAGAAGTCGCTGGATGGCGTGGTGCTCACGCTGGACAAGCTGACGCGCGAATTGGCCGACAACACCGAGCTCTATGACATGAGCAAGGAAGAAGGCGACGAAGCCGGTCTGCAGACCATCGAAGCCGAAACCGCCAAGCTCAAGCCAGAGATCGAACAGCTGGAGTTCCGCCGCATGTTCCGCATGGAGGCCGATCCGCTGAACTGCTTTATCGACATTCAGGCTGGCGCCGGTGGCACCGAAGCCTGCGACTGGGCCAGCATGCTGCTGCGCCAGTACCTCAAGTACGCCGAACGCAAGGGCTTCAAGACCACGGTCGAAGAAGAAACCCCGGGCGACGTGGCGGGCCTCAAAAGCGCCACGATCAAGGTCGAGGGCGAGTACGCCTACGGCTTGCTGCGCACCGAAACCGGAGTGCACCGCTTGGTGCGCAAAAGCCCGTTCGACAGCTCGGGTGGCCGCCATACCTCGTTTGCGTCGCTCTTCGTCTACCCTGAGATCGACGACTCCATCGAGATCAACATCAACCCGGCCGACGTGCGCACCGACACCTACCGCGCATCCGGCGCGGGCGGGCAGCACATCAACAAGACCGACTCGGCCGTGCGCCTGACCCACATGCCCACCGGCATCGTGGTGCAGTGCCAGGACGGCCGCAGCCAGCACGGCAACCGCGACATCGCGTGGCAGCGCCTGCGCTCCAAGCTGTATGACTTTGAGATGCGCAAGCGCCAGGAAGAAGCCCAGAAGCTGGAAGACACCAAGACCGACGTGGGCTGGGGCCACCAGATCCGCTCGTACGTGCTGGACAACAGCCGCATCAAGGACCTGCGCACCAACGTCGAAATCTCGGCCACGCAGAAGGTGCTGGACGGCGACCTGGACGCGTTCATCGAAGCCTCGCTCAAGCAGGGCGTTTAACGGTTTCAGAATAGGGATTTTCTTATGGAAACCATTGTTCAGCCTACCCCCAAAAACTACGACGGATTGGAGCGGCCTGTAGATATCGAAGTGTCGAGCCTTCCCCTGCTCAATAGTTTTTTTGGAGTTAGGCCGCCCGGGCTTCCTGCTGATGCGCAACCAATCTTCGACGAAACCATTGGGGCTTGTATTGGCTACTCTTGGGAAGGTTCGAAGGGCGTCTGGCACATCTATGATGCGGAAGGACAGCGAGTCGGAATAGAAGAATCTCCACTCGAACGCTCCACATTTGGGCCGGAGGATTTCATCCTTATTGGTGTACTCGGCTTCAAAATTCTTCGGAGTGGGTGGACTGCCGCTGCAAGTCTGGCAAAGAAATCTCCTGAGGTGCTACGAATAGGTGCACTAACCACCAAGAGCATCGTAGCGACACTGCGCTCACGGATTTTGAGCCCGGGTGCAAAGCAACTTAAATTCACTGAAAAAACCGCCATGCACATGGCAAACCCTGGTCGGTTTGTGCCTGTGCATATTCTTCATCTCGCAATCAAATTCGGAAAGAGGCTCCCCGATCCGCAAGCCGTAGCTGGAGCTTTCAGATATGAAATCCCTATGTTCCGTTTTGTGAAGCGCGGCACCACCTAGCAGCGGGAAGCGAAAACACTTGAAGTAGTGGTGCGCGAATCTGACTGGACCATCCTGCACTTCATGTATTACTGATCATGCTGGAGCTTTCATTATCCAATTTTGATCTTTTAATCTCCCCGCTGGAAAGGGAGATCGAAGGCGCAGGAGGGCCATATTTCGACTGGCTTCACGTGAGTGTCTGTTTAGAGACACCGGGGATTTTTGTCAAATTTCGTTGGAATGTTATGCCGAGCGAACTCCAGTATTTTGCGGAGCAACTTAAAGCGCTTGACATACAGCCCTCTTCAAAAGGCATCGCGACATTAACAAGTGTAGAACCCGGCGTTCAACTCACAGTTCAGAGCAAAGCGAATGGGAGTCTTATTATTATTTACTCCTTGCAACCAGACCCATCGGATGGACCGAAATTAACAGGTGTCACCGGAGCAGATCAGTCATATCTACCAAGCATGATTGCAGGCATCGATCAATTAATTTGTTTTCACTAGGCTGAGCTTTCGAACTCAGGTTGAATTTTTTTGGAACATCACACCGTTATGAAGACAGACGATAGGCAGCACGTAGTTGGGAATACGGCGCGGGAGCTTCAGAATTGGCCACTCAGCAAGCGTTGGGTGCGATCGTTGAGTCTTCTATCCAGCAAAGTTTGTGATGCACGTTGAGGCCATCATCTTCGACATGGACGGCACCATGATCGACTCCATGCCCTGGCACGCACAAGCCTGGGTCGAGTTCACCCGCCGCCGCGGCATGCACATCGACGTGCCCGACCTCATGGCCCGCACCACGGGCCGCAATGGCACCGAGTGCATCGAGGAACTGCTGGGCCGCGCGGTGTCGCAAGATGAAGCCGATGCGCTGACGCACGAGAAGGAAACCATCTACCGTGAGCTGTTTGCGCCGCGTTTTGCCGAAGTGGCCGGCTTTCGCCGGTTTGCTGCGCAAGTGCATGAGCGTGGGCTCAAGGTGGCGGTGGGCACGGCGGGCGACATTGGCAACGTGGAGTTCGCGCTGGGCCACCTCGGCCTGCAACCGGCGCCGCTGGCCATCGTGCGCGGCGACGAGGGCCTGCCTGGCAAGCCCCAGCCTGCGATTTTTCTGGAGGCTGCGCGCCGTATTGGCGTGGCGCCCGCACACTGCATCGTTTTTGAAGACGCCCCTTTTGGCATCGAGGCCGCACGCCGCGCGGGCATGCGTGCCGTAGCGATTTGCAGCACCCACGGTGCAGACGAACTGGCGGGGCCCCATGTGGTGGCTGCCGTGCGCGACTACACCGAACTCATGAACACCGACTTTCTGGAGAGCATCCATGTTGCAACTGCATAAAGCAGACGGAAGCGGAGACGCAGCGGCCCACCCGGCCGCCATCCGCCGCGAGGACTACACCGCCCCCGCCTACTGGATCGAAAGCGTCGAGCTGACCTTCGACCTGGACGCAAGCAAGACCCGCGTGCTCAACCGCATGACGCTGCGCCGCAACCCCGATGTGGCCGCACAGCCGCTCAAGCTGGATGGCGACGACTTGAACCTGGCACGTGTGCTGGTCAACGGCCAGGGCACGTCGTTCAAGATGGAAGGCTCCCGCCTGGTGCTGGAGAACCTGCCCGAGGGCAACGAGCCCTTCGCCCTCGAGATCTTCACCACTTGCTGCCCTGCCAAGAACACGCAGCTCATGGGCCTGTATGTGAGCCAGGGCACGTTCTTTACGCAGTGCGAGGCCGAGGGCTTCCGGCGCATCACCTACTTCCTGGACCGCCCGGACGTAATGGCCAGCTACACCGTGACGCTGCGCGCTGACAAGGCCCTATACCCCGTGCTGCTCAGCAACGGCAACCTGGTGGACAGCGGCGACCTGGACGACGGCCGCCACTTTGCCAAATGGGTTGATCCCCACAAGAAGCCCTGCTACCTGTTCGCCCTGGTGGCGGGCAAGCTGGTGGCGCGCGAGCAGCGCATCAAGAGCCGATCGGGCACCAACCATTTGCTGCAGGTGTACGTGCGCCCCGGCGACCTGGGCAAGACCGAACACGCCATGAACTCGCTGATGTACAGCGTGGCCTGGGACGAAGCCCGCTTCGGCCTGCCGCTGGACCTGGAGCGCTTCATGATCGTCGCCACCAGCGACTTCAACATGGGCGCCATGGAGAACAAGGGCCTGAACATCTTCAACACGAAGTACGTTCTGGCCAGCGAGTCCACCGCCACCGACACCGACTTCGCCAACATCGAAAGCGTGGTCGGCCACGAGTACTTCCACAACTGGACGGGCAACCGCGTGACCTGCCGCGACTGGTTCCAGCTGTCGCTGAAAGAAGGCCTCACCGTCTTCCGCGACCAGGAATTCAGCATGGACCTGGCGGGCAGCCCGTCGGCCCGCGCCGTCAAGCGCATCGAAGACGTGCGCGTGCTGCGCACCGCCCAGTTCCCCGAAGACGCGGGCCCCATGGCCCACCCGGTGCGGCCCGACAGCTACGTCGAGATCAACAACTTCTACACCGTCACCATCTACGAAAAGGGTGCGGAAGTCGTGCGCATGCAGCACAACCTGGTGGGCCGCGAAGGCTTCACCAAGGGCATGAAGCTGTACTTCGAGCGCCACGACGGTCACGCCGTGACCTGCGACGATTTTGTGCAGGCTATTGCCGATGCCAACCCGAACAGCCCGCTGGCGCAGCACCTGCCCCAGTTCAAGCGCTGGTACAGCCAGGCCGGCACGCCGCGTGTGCGCGCCACGGGCCGCTACGACGCAGCCACGCGCTGCTACGCGCTCACCCTGGCGCAAAGCTGCGGACCCACGCCGGGCCAGAGCGAGAAACTGCCCTTCGTGATCCCGGTCGAGCTGGGCCTCATCGACGCCACTACCGGCGCCGCCCTGCCCCTGCACCTGGCAGGCGAAGGCACTGCGGACGCTGCCGATGCCACCGCGCCGACATCGCGCGTGGTGGTGCTCACCGAGGCATCGCAGACGCTCACCTTCACCAACGTGGACGCCGAGCCCGTGCCATCCGTGCTGCGCGGATTCAGCGCCCCCGTGGTGCTGGACATCGAATACACCGACGCGCAGCTGCTGGCCCTGCTGGCCAACGACACCGACGCCTTCAACCGCTGGGAAGCTGGCCAGCGCCTCGCGCTGCGATTTGCCTGCAATGCTATTAATTCAATAGCTGAAAGTACCCAAGAGACAAGCGCTGGCGGCCATTTTGACCACAAAATCTTGCCCGCAGAGTTTGTCGACGCCATGCTCGCCGTGCTGCGCAACCCGCTGCTCGATGCTGCGTTCAAGGAGCTGGTGCTCACCCTGCCGTCCGAGACCTACATCGCCGAGCAACTGGCCGTGGTCGACCCGCAGCGCATCCACGCGGTGCGCGAAGCCATGCGCGAGCAACTGGCCGTGTCGCTGCAAGCCGATTGGGAAACCGTGTGGGAGCAGACCCAGGACACCGGCGGCTACAGCCCCGACCCGGTCTCTGCCGGCCGCCGCGCGCTCAGCGGCCTGGCGTTGCACATGCTGTGCATTGCAGCCCAGCGCAACGGCGATGCGGTGTGGCCCGGTAAGGCGTTCCAGCGCTTCAAGGTGGCTGGCAACATGACGGACCGCTTCAACGCGCTGAACGCCCTGGTCGCTAGCGGCAGCGAACTCGCCGCGCCTGCGTTGGCCCGCTTTCATGCCATGTTCAAGGATGAGCCACTCGTCATCGACAAGTGGTTCGCGCTGCAGGCCGGCGCGCCCGACCGCGGTGGCAACGTGTTGCCTGCCGTGCGCCAGCTCATGCAGCACCCGGACTTCAGCCTGAAGAACCCCAACCGCGCGCGCAGCGTGATTTTCAGTTACTGCAGCGCCAACCCGGGCGCCTTCCACCGCGCGGATGCCGCAGGCTACGTGTTCTGGGGCGACCGGGTGATCGAGCTGGACGCCATCAACCCGCAGGTGGCCGCGCGCCTGGCACGCGCCCTGGACCGCTGGAAGAAGCTGGCTGAGCCCTGGCGCACGGCAGCGCGTGAGGCCATCGCGCGCGTGGCCGCCAAGCCCGACTTGTCCAACGACGTGCGCGAGGTGGTGACCCGCGCACTGGCCGACTGAGTGGGCACGGGCCCCATGGCATCCGCCCCACCCTTGAGCCCCGCGCAACGGTTTGCGCAGCGATTTGCCTCGCTGCGCGACACCGTGTATGACGACGGCGCCATGTTCAGTGGCTCGGCCATGTCCGCTGACCTGGCTGCGCTGCGGCCACTGGCCGAAAGCCTGGGTGCTGAATCCCCGGAACTGGCGCAGCTGCTGTGGCTGCAGTTCGTCGTTTTCTCCAAGCGCCAGATGGACGACGAGGGCCTGCCGCTGGGCTTGCGCGCGTTGGCGATCCGCACAGCGTTAGACGACCTCACGCCCACAGATCGCTATCAGCAGCACTACGCCCTTGGCGAATCGGCCCTGCAGTCCGAGGAATACGACACCGCCATCGAGCACCTGCGCCAGTCGGCGCAGTGGGCCGACCACGAAAGCGCCGTGCTGAGCCACGAACAAAAGCTGGGTATCCGCGAGGAGATCGGCTACGCGCTGCACGAAGCCGGCCGCTATGGCGAGGCGCTGGCGCACAACCGGCAACTGCTGGCCGACGCACAAAACGGTTTTGGCTCCGACACCGATGTGCGCCTGTCGGGCCTCATCAACAACCTGGCGCAGAACGCCTACGAAATGGGCGACCACGCCGAGGCGCAGCGCTACCTCGCGCAGCGCCTTGCACTTGGCCAGGCGCTGAATGACGACGGTATCGTGCTGGACACGCTTTTCCAGCTGGGCGTGCTCGCCCATGAAGCGGGCGACGGCGCACTGGCGCGCAGCCTGTTCGAGCAACGCGTGGCCATCGCCCACGCCAGCGGCGATGAAGACCTGATGGCCGACACTGAGGCCACCCTGGCAGAACTGACCGAGCGCGAGCAGTCGCAATAAACCCTTCTATACAACCCCAAGCCCCAAGGACGACCCACCGATGAGCTCACGCATCTCCCTCACCCGCTACCTGGTCGAGCAGCAACGCATCGACGGGCTCATCCCCTCGCAGCTGCGCCTGCTGCTCGAAGTGGTGGCCCGCTCGTGCAAGAGCATCAGCCAGGCCGTCAACAAGGGCGCGCTCGGCGGCGTGCTGGGCACGGCCTCCAGCGAGAACGTGCAGGGCGAAATCCAGAAGAAGCTGGACATCATCGCTAACGAAGTGCTGATCGAAGCCAACGAATGGGGCGGCCACCTGGCGGCCATGGCATCCGAAGAAATGGACGGCATCTACCTGGTGCCCAACCGCTACCCGCAGGGCGAATACCTGCTGCTGTTTGACCCGCTCGACGGCTCTTCCAACATCGACGTGAACGTCAGCATCGGCACCATTTTCAGCGTGCTCAAGAAGCCCGACGACGACCGCGGCGTGGAGGCTGGCGACTTTCTGCAGCCCGGCACCGCGCAGGTGGCCGCCGGCTACTGCATCTACGGCCCGCAGACCACCCTGGTGCTGACCGTGGGCGACGGCGTGGCCATGTTCACGCTCGACCGCGAGCAAGGCTCCTTCGTGCTGACCGAAGAGAACGTGCGCATTCCCGATGACACCAAGGAATTCGCCATCAACATGAGCAACATGCGCCACTGGGACGAACCCGTGAAGCGCTACATCGACGAATGCCTGCAGGGCAAGGACGGCCCCCGCGGCAAGGACTTCAACATGCGCTGGATCGCGTCCATGGTGGCCGACGTGCACCGCATCCTGACCCGTGGCGGCATCTTCATGTACCCCTGGGACAAGCGCGAGCCGAACAAGCCCGGAAAGTTGCGCCTGATGTACGAAGCCAACCCCATGGGCTGGCTGGTGGAGCAGGCCGGCGGCGCCGCCACCAACGGCAAGCAGCGCATCCTGGAGATCCAGCCCACCCAGCTGCACGAGCGCGTGAGCGTGATCCTGGGCTCAAAGAATGAGGTGGAGCGAGTGACAAGCTACCATTCCACGCTATAATTTGAGGCTTACGCCGGTGTAGCTCAGTCGGTAGAGCAGCTCATTCGTAATGAGAAGGTCGGGTGTTCGATTCATCTCTCCGGCACCAGATAGAAAGCCCTGATTCGCAAGAGTCAGGGCTTTTTTGTTTGTGGCCTTCGCTGGAATGCCAGTGTGCGTTCGCAACAAGCCTCGTTTTCGGCAATCCGCTTGGTCGGCGCTCCTCAAACCCCAAAAACGCGGGCACTGAGTAGCAACACCACCGCCAGGCCCAAGCCCAGAGCCAGCACCTGCCAAAAGACCACCGGATTGCGCTGCACGAGGGGCACCGCCCGCCGGTGGTGAAACTGCTGCCCGGGCGAATGCAGGTCGTACAGAAACTCTGACACCGCCTCCTGCCGTCTTGCAGGGTCGGGGTTCAGCGCTTTCTGGAGCACGCTATCAAGCCACTCGGGCATGTCAGGCCGCAGATGCCGCACGGGCACATATCGCAATGCCTTGAGATCGCGCGCCGAGCGGATGCGCGCAACCTGCAATCCATAGGGAAGCTGAGCGGTCAGCATCTGGTAGCCCAACACCGCTAGCGAGAACAGGTCGGACTGCGCACTGCCCTGTTGTCCCACGAAGTACTCGGGGGCCGTGTACTGCAAGGTTCCGGCAATGAAGTCGGCGCGCTCCTCTTGCATGTTTTCTTCCAGGCCGGCAACGCGCGTGGAGCCAAAGTCGATGATCCGGATCGTGCCCTGACGGTCGATCATCACGTTCTCTGGCCGCAAGTCCTGGTGCAGCATCTCTTTGCCGTGAAACGCCTGCAGCCCCTTGCCCACCTGCGCAACGATGCCGCGCACCGTGTCGAGGTCCGGGCGGGGGTGGTCGATCATCCACTGCGCCAGTGTTTGCCCCTCCACGAATTCCATGGCGACGTACACGTGCCGCCGCGGCCGCTCGTGCACATGCGGGCGCAACACGTGCGGGCTTTGGATGCGCCGGGCCACCCACTCTTCGAGCAGAAAACGGTCGAGGTGCAGCGCATCGCTGGCCATCTCGGTCGATGGCGTCTTAAGCACCACCTGCTGCTCCGTCTCTTCATCCACGGCAAGGTACACATGGCTGCGGGCGCTGGCGTGCAGTTCGCGCACGATGCGAAAGCCCTCGAACTGGGCGCGTGGTGCGAGCAGCGGCGCGATCCCCAGATCCCCACGCAATGCCTGCAGATTACGCAGCGGCATTTCAGGCAAGGTATCGATCCGCAGCAGTTGCACGGTCATGTCGTCGTCCGCCCCGCGTGCCTGAGCGCCGTCTACCAGCGCACGGGCGGCCGCGTCCCAGTCGGTGGGATACCGGTTGAGCGCGTCGTGCACGGCGGCCGCGTCGAAATGCAGGTACGCACCGTCGGTGGCCAGCACGTAGATTGCGCCAGCGTCGGCGGGCAGGCTGCTGTAGTCGATCTCTACGTTGGGGCCGGTCCCCAATGCACGCCCTAGAAAGGACTCCATGGAGGACAGGTGCACCCGGTGATCCAGGGTCAGTGGCTCCAGCGACTGCGGGTGCAGCCGGTAGATGCGCGCGTCGCCCACATGAAAGAGGTGGACCTCACGGCCCTTCAGAATCAGTGCGCTGAAGGTGCACACGTAGCCACGGTCCTTGTCGAAACGAGCGTGACTGCGCATTGTCTGCGCATGCAGCCAGGCGTTGGTAGCGCCCAGCACACGCTGTGCCGATCGACGCACCGACCAGGCGTCGGACGTGGCGTAGTAGTCGTCCAGAAAACTGCGCACCGCAGCGGCACTGGCCTCCTGGCTGACGGAACTGGAGCCAATACCATCTGCGAGCGCCAGGGCAATGCCTTTGGTGCTGCGCAGGGGCTCTGTCGGCAGCACGGCACCGTGGAAGTCCTGGTTGATGCCCTTGTGCCCAGCCCGCGAGTACTGGCCGAGCGTGACGCCCAGGGTCTTTGAACTCATAGCGCAGGCGTGCACGCAGGCAGGGGGCTGCGCGCCGTCGCTATCCCGGCCGGTGCAGCCGACCGCACGGTCCAGCAGCGCATGGCGTTCAGGCCACCTTGCGCTTGGGCGCGGTCTTGTAGTGGGTGGAGTACAGCATGGCACCCACAAAAGTCAGGCCACCGACGAGGTTGCCAATCACCGTGGGGATTTCATTCCAGACCAGGTAGTCCATGATCGTGAAGCTGCCGCCCAGCAGCAGGCCCGAGGGGAACAGGAACATGTTGACGATGCTGTGCTCGAAGCCCATGTAAAAGAACAGGGCGATGGGGATCCACATGCCAATGGCCTTGCCTGACACCGAGGTGGACATCATGGCTGCCACCACGCCGGTGGACACCATCCAGTTGCACATCACGCCACGGACAAACAGCGTCAGCATCCCGGAGGCACCGTGCGCGGAGTAACCCACCGTGCGGCCCTCGCCGATATGACCGATTTTCACGCCGACTGCGTTAGGTGCCTCGCTGAATCCGAAGGTGAAGATGATGGCCATGAACACCGCCACCATGAAAGCACCCGCGAAGTTGCCGCAGAACACCAGGGTCCAGTTGCGAAAAACGCCAGCCCAGGTGGCGCCGGGGCGCTTGTCAAGCACAGCCAGCGGGGCCAAGGTAAACACCCCTGTCAGCAGGTCATAACCCAGCAGGTAGAGCAGGATGAAGCAACCCGGAAACAGCATCGCACCCAGCAACGCGTTGCCGGTGTTGACCGTAACGGAGACAGCGAAGGCGGCACCGAGTGCCAGCATGGCACCGGCCATGAAGGAGCGGATCAGCGTGTCCCGGGTGGACATGAGCAGCTTGGATTCGCCGGAATCGACCATCTTGGTCACGAATTCGGAAGGGGCGAGATAGGCCATGGGATTTCCTTGGGGAGACGGTCAGTACAGCCCCCTCAAGCCCTCGACGCGAGGGGGCGCAAATAGGAAAACGGCGTCCAGCGTATTGCCCGTCTGAGGGGTGACACAGGGACGCCGTTATCCTTGGATGCGCGATTTCCACGGCCCTGCAAACCACAGTTTGCAGGGGTGAAGTAACAGGCCACCGTTAGCCCGGCACTCCGCTGGGGTGAGCAAGTTTTGTACCGTGGTGTAAAGAAGCCGTAGGCGACGTCACGCCCGTTTTTGAGCACGCTTCGGTGCCTGCATCGCCCAGGCGCATCGCGCTTGTGCAGCGAGGCACCAAGTTGGTTCACTCCCCGGGCTTGGGGACCCGCAAACCCTGTTGCAGAGCCACCGCAAGGTCGGGCAGAGACAGCGTTGCCTCTGCCACGTCCAGCAAACGGCGGTTCTGGTCCATGGAGGTCTTTTGCAGCACGCGGAAGGCCACTTCTTCGTTCATGCCAAGACGTGCCATCAACACCCCCTTGGCGCGTTCGATGACCTTGCGTTCGTTGAGGGTGCGGCGGGCCGCATCAAGCTCGGCCTCCATGCTGGCCATGCGAGCCGACTGGGTCTGCAGCAGATCCAGCAGCGACGCCGCCTCGCCGGCATAGGCGCTGCCAGGCTGCTCGGGCACGGCCGTGGGTGCCAGCGCCATATCAAAAAAACGGTCCACCGCATGGGTGCGCTGCGGAGGGTTGTCGCGCAGACCTCGCAAAAGACCCTTGGAATCCTGCAGGTCCTGCTGCGCCTCCCCAATGCGCGCCTGGCAGTCGTCGCGCAGGCGCTTCACCAAATCGACCTGCAGATGCCACAGCGCATCGATGCGCTCAGAGCACACATCGAACCAGACATCGCTCAGGTCGCTGTCGAGCACGGCACCTGGCCGGGCAACACACAGCGTGCGGCGCAGACGCTCGAGTTGGGCAATACCGGGCGCAACCTGCTGTTGCTCCCAGCGGTTACGCAAGGCAGGATCGGCAAATTCGGCAAATACCCTCAGGCTGCGTTCCTGCGCGTCGATCAGGTGCAGCACGCGCTGTTGGTGTGCGTCACTGGTGATGCCAGAGGCAAACAGCAGGGCACCCAACGCGCGCTCCTGCCCCGCTTCTTCCTGGGCTTGCACAAGGTGGAGCAACCCCACCAACAAGCGCGACACGCTTGGCAGCCCTGCGGCGTCTGCCACATGGAACACCAGCTCGATCAAGCCGGCAATCAAGTGGCTGTAAGCGGCCACCGAATCGTGGGCCACCATCGCCTGTTGCTCTACCTGGCTACGCAACGCCGGGAGGGATTCCATGCCCAGCAGGGCCCAGGCCATCAGCGACAGTGCCTTGGCCGTAGCGCCCTGCGCAGGTTCAACATGCTCGGCGAACACCGCGCGCAGTCGCGATTCCAGCAACACCACCTCATCCACCATCTTGCGGCGCACATCTGCAAAGCGCTGCCCCTTGGACGCCAGGTAAACACCTGAGGCCCCGCGCTCTCGCTGCAGACCCTGGATCAGCTGCCCGACCACATCCACCAACTCCGCGCGGCTGGCCAAATGTCGAACAGCATCGATCTCCAGCTGCTTGGAGCGGAGGACAAGGTTCGAAACCGACAGTGGCGCAACCGGGTCAAGCATGCAAGGTTCCTGGGTTATGGCGCACAGGAGGACGCCACCATGGTGGAGCGTTCAGGCCACGGCCACGCTGATACGGCCTCCGTCGACGCGCACGCCGTGCGCCTGCACCGACTGCTCGGGCATTTCCAGGCACTCGCCGGTGCGCAGGTCGAAATGGTTCTTGTACAGCGGTGAGGCGACAACGACACGATCGCCTATGTTACCCACCAGCCCCCGCGAGAGAACGCTGGCGCCCGATTTGGGGTCCACATTATCGATAGCAAAAAAACGGTCCACTCCGACACGGAAAACTGCCACATGCCGGTTCGCCACCAAGGCGCACACGCCAGTGCTGGGCAGGATGTCCTCGACCGCGCAGATGTCGGTCCAGACAAGGTTTTCTTCAGTGCTTATGGGAAGTGCGCTCATGAGAGTTCTACTTTCAGTTATGGATTTGCGCTGCGCGACAGCCGCTGTCGAGTCCGAACCGCCGCGCAGGGTCTTCCTCACGCTGGCGAGCCGGCAAAGCGTCGCAGGGCTGCATCTCACGCCACCTGGGCAATGGGAATGACCTTGGCCGTCACCTGCGAGCGTTCGTTCGCAGTCGCCGGCCGAATCTGGCCGCGCTCCTCCACGAACAGCACGTTTTCATCGGCCTTGTCGCTGTTCACGAACGAGCGGAAGCGCTTGCGCGTTTCGGGGTCGGTCACTGCGGTCTTCCATTCGCACTGGTAGGTGTCCGCCACATGCTGCATCTGGGCTTCAAGCTCGGCGCACAGGCCCAGGCTGTCCTTGATCAGCACGTCCGTGAGGTAGCCGAGGCCGCCTTCGAGGTTCTCGCGCCAAGTGCTGGTGCGCTGCAGCCGGTCGGCCGTGCGCACGTAGAACATCAGCACCCGGTCGATCATGCGCACCAGGTCTTCCTTGGTGAGGTCGGACGCGAACAGCTCGGCGTGGCGCGGCTTCATGCCGCCGTTGCCGCAGATGTAGAGGTTCCAGCCCTTTTCGGTGGCGATGATGCCGATGTCCTTGCCCTGCGCTTCGGCGCATTCACGTGTGCAGCCGGACACGCCGAACTTGATCTTGTGCGGCGAGCGCAGGCCCTTGTAGCGGTGCTCCAGCTCTACCGCCAGGCCCACGCTGTCGCCCACACCGTAGCGGCACCAGGTCGAGCCCACGCAGCTCTTGACCGTGCGCAGCGACTTGCCATACGCATGGCCCGACTCGAAGCCGGCGGCGATCAGCTCCTCCCAGATGGTGGGCAGTTGCTCGACGCGCGCACCGAACAGGTCCACCCGCTGGCCGCCCGTGACCTTGGTGTACAGGCCGTACTTCTTGGCCACCTGGCCCACGGCGATAAGCCCGTCGGGCGTGACCTCACCACCGGGCATGCGCGGCACCACCGAATAGGTGCCGTCTTTCTGGATGTTGCCCAGGTAGTAATCGTTGCTGTCTTGCAGGCCCGCCAGCTCCTTCTTGAGCACGAACTCGTTCCAGCACGAAGCGAACACGCTGGCCGCCACGGGCTTGCAGATGTCGCAGCCCAGGCCCTTGCCGTGCATGGCCAGCAGGTCGTCGAAGCTCTTGATCTCGCCCACCCGCACCAGGTGGTAGATCTCCTGGCGCGAATACGCGAAGTGCTCGCAGATGTGGTTGTTCACGGCCATGCCGCGGCGCGACATTTCCATCTTCATGACCTGCGTGACCAGGGGGACGCAGCCGCCGCAGGTGGCACCCGCCTTGGTGCAGGCCTTCATCTCTGCAATGGTGCAGGCGCCCTCGCCCACCGCGGCGCAGATGGCGCCCTTGGTGACGTTGTTGCACGAGCAGATCTGCGCTGCATCGGGCAACGCTTCCACGCCCAGGCCGGGTTTGGCCTTGCCGTCGCTGGACGGGAAGATCAGGAACTCGGGGTCTTCAGGCAGCGCGATGCCGTTCAGGGCCATTTGCAACAGCGTGCCGTATTCGGTGGCATCGCCGATCAGCACGGCACCCAGCAGCTGTTTGCCGTCCTCACTGATCACGATCTTCTTGTAGATCTGGCGGCGCTCATCCACGTACTGGCAGGTGCGGCTGTGCGGCGTTTTCGCATGCGCATCGCCGATGCTGGCTACATCCACGCCCATGAGCTTGAGCTTGGTGCTCATGTCCGCGCCGACAAAGGCGGCGTCGGCGTCGCCTGCGATGTGGCGGGCGGCTACACGGGCCATGTCGTAGCCGGGCGCCACCAGGCCGAAGGTCTGCTCGTTCCACGACGCGCATTCGCCGATGGCATACACGTCGTGGTCGCTTGTGCGGCAAGCACTGTCGATGGCCACGCCACCGCGCGGGCCCACGGCCAGCAGGGACTGGCGGGCCAGGTCATCGCGGGGGCGGATGCCGGCGGAGAACACGATCATGTCGGTCTCCAGCCAGGTGCCGTCGGCAAAGACCATGCGGTGGCGCGCGCGGGCGCCATCGGTGATCTCCTGCGTGTTGCGGCCAGTGTGCACCTGCACGCCCAGTTCCTCGATCTTGGCACGCAGCACGCGGCCGCCGCCTTCGTCTACCTGCACGGCCATGAGCCGCGGGGCGAACTCGACCACATGGGTTTCGAGGCCCATGTCGCGCAGCGCCTTGGCGCACTCCAGGCCCAGCAGGCCGCCGCCCACGACCACGCCGGTCTTCGACTTGGCGCCCGAGGCCTGCATGGCCTCCAGGTCTTCGATGGTCCGGTAGACGAAGCAGTGGTCGCGGTCGCGCCCGGGCACCTGGGGCACAAAGGGGTTGGAGCCGGTAGCCAGCACCAGCTTGTCGTAGGGCAGCACCTCGCCATCGGCCGTGGTCACGGTGCGGATGCGGCGGTCCACCGATGCCGCGCGAGAAGCAAGGCGCAGCGTGAAGCCGGTGCGATCGAAGAAGCCGGGCTCGACCAGGGAGAGTTCGTCGGCCGAAGTGCCGCTGAAGAAGGCGGACAGGTGCACCCGGTCGTAGGCGGCGCGTGGCTCTTCGCACAACACGGTGACTTCGGCACCGGTGATGCCGGTCTCGGCCAGGCTTTCGAGGAACTTGTGGCCGACCATTCCGTGGCCGATGAGAACAATTTTCATGATCGTGGTCCTGCAATGACCCGAGTGCCTGGAGGGCTCGAAGCAGGATGATGTGCATTGCGGACCTGAGAGGCCGGCACTGCACTTCACCCTCCGCGGAACACGGGTGTGGTTGGAACAGCCAGGCGTGCGGCACCGATGCCGTGGTTCGCCCGGGTTCCGCCATCATTAGCGGAGGGATGTTTTCGGTCCACAGGCAGCTTTACCGGCGGAGCTGCAGGTGTTATCGCAATATCCATGCCGAGCCGATACGGTGCTGTAGAACGCTCTCAAAAGGTCTCCGCCACTAAGCCTGCACAGTTGTACGCCTCGCGGCTGCGGAATCGCATCAATGCGGTGCAGGGCATCACCAAGTTAGGGCGAGTGGTCCACCCGCGATTCCATAGCTCGATCTACCTGCAGCTGGTTGCAGTAAAGGCGGCGCGAGAAACCCTCTCGCGGCTGCATTTCTTTGGCCCCGATATGCTGCTCCGCACACGCCCTACCGCGTTACCGGTGCAATTTTTCGTTTCTCCACAGCTATATGACCCACATCCTCAGAAAGAACCGGTAGCCTGTGCGCAACCACGTTAATAAGCGAGACCATCAGCATGACGGAACGCAGAGCCACCACGGACAGACGCAGCGGCAACGATCGCAGGCAGGAAGAACAGGGCCCACCCACCAACTACGAGCGGAGGCGCACGGTGGAAGCTAGGCAGCCAGAGCTCACCGAGCTGCATTTGAGCGAAGAAGAACTTAAAGAATTGGGGTTCACCCAAGAACAGCCTGCGCCGAAGGCGCCCGGTTGAGGAACACCACAGCGCAGCAGCCAACGCCCATGCGCCCGCGTTCAGGCAGACGCTCAGTGTTCTGGCTCGCGCGCCATCACAACCCGGTGCGCCACCATGTCCAGCGCGGGCCGGGTGTTGCCCTGCTTGTCAGTCCAGACTTTTGGCACCAAGCTGCCCGCAATAGCGACTGAGTCACCGTCGCGCAGATGGTGAAGGGCTGAACGCACGTCCGTATCAAACGCAATCACGTTCACGAACAGGGTTTCACCCTCCGCAGTATTCGCACGCACCTTGGCGACACTGAAGAGCTTCCCGGCTTTGTCAGTGCGCTGTTCGGCGTCTCCGTACAGGCGTCCCGCGACTAATCCATCGATCATGTGAGTCCTCGGCCTGGCGCGTTGATGAGGTGGCGCATGGCGGTTATGGCTGACAGCAAACAATGCGCTGTACCTTAGTCATTCACAGACACAAGCAAAAAGGCCCAGAACCTTTCGATTCTGGGCCTTTGCAATCAATGGTCGGCGTGGCGGGATTCGAACTCGCGACCCCTTGCACCCCATGCAAGTGCGCTACCAGGCTGCGCTACACGCCGACAAGACTTAGATTATATGCAGAAAAATACTAGTTCGGAGAAAGCAGCGCACGAATCTCAAATAATTCCTGGCGCACTGCGTTCGAGTCGAAAGAGAACCCTACCCCGCCGATGGACAGGTCACGTGCGCTATCGAGCAGCATGCTCGGCAGCTCTGAATCCATGGCGTCGCCGGCATCGTCATTGCCAGTGCTATCGCGCGCCGGATGAGCCAACTCCTGCAGACGATTACGGGCGCCGCTGATCGTGAAACCCTGGTCGTACAAGAGATCCCGGATCCGGCGAATCATCAGCACCTCGTGGTGCTGGTAGTAGCGCCGGTTCCCACGGCGCTTCATAGGCCGCAATTGGGTGAACTCCTGCTCCCAGTAACGCAGCACGTGGGGCTTTACACCGCACAGCTCCGCAACCTCACCGATGGTGAAGTACCGCTTGGCTGGAATGGAAGGGAGGATGGTGGCCATGGAGGGAGTCGATTCAGACCGGAGAGCCGAGTAGCGTACTGCAGAGACGCAAAGACCGCCAGAGACCCGAAACACTTCGGTCACAAAAACGGCACAAACGCACTCAGGCAGTCACCACCGCCGTTTGAATCTGCTCTTTGAGTTTGCTGCTGGCATGAAACGTCACCACCCGCCGAGCCTTGATGGGGATGGCTTCCCCCGTGCGTGGATTGCGTCCAGGGCGCGGCGCCTTCGTGCGGATCTGGAAGTTGCCAAAGCCCGAGAGCTTGACATCCTTACCCTCTACCAGGCTCTGCGAGATCAGATCAAAGAACGCGTCAATCATGTCCTTGGATTCGCGCTTGTTCAGGCCGATCTGGTCGAACAAAAGGTCGGCCAGTTGCGCCTTGGTCAACGCCGGTGTTTCAAGGCTTTCGACAGCGAATTCGATCATGGCATCACTCCCCTGTTGGGCAATATCGTTCTCATCAGATACGCAGCCGCGCACCAGTGCGCTGCGTCAACTGAGCTACCACCGCTTGCACGGCCGCCTCAATCTCGGCCTCGGTCAGCGTCGCCTCGTCGCGCGCCAGCGTGAGGCGCACGGCAAGGCTTTTCTCCCCCTGGGCAAGACCACCCACCGGCGCTTCTTCGCCTGCACGCAACAGCTTCGGCCGATACACATCGAAGAGCACCGCGGAACGCAACATTCCCCCCGGCACGGCCTGCTGCACGGCCGCGATGACGTCAGCATGCGTCACGCGCTCGGCCACCACCACAGCCAGGTCACGCTCGACGGCCTGGTGCTTGGCCACCGCCTTGAATTGGGGGACCACACGCGCCAGAACAGCGTCGAGTTCCAGTTCGAACATTACGGGGGCCAATGGCAGGTCCCAGGACTGTCGCCACTGGGGATGCAGTTCACCCACAAAGCCGACGGCACGGCCACCCACCAGCACACGTGCACAACGGCCAGGGTGCATAGCCGGGTGCGTGGCGGGCTCGAAGCTGGCCTGCAGCGGAGCCAGCAAGGCCTCCACATCGCCCTTCACATCGAAAAAGTCAATCGGCTGCTCCTTACGCCCCCACTGCAGCGCATCGTTCGGGCCATATGCCAAACCAGACACGCGCATGGGTTGGTTGAAGCCTTCGACCGTGGTATCCGTGTTGTGCACACTGCCGTCGCGCAGGAACACACGACCCAACTCGAACACACGCACGCGCTGGGCCTTGCGGTCCAGATTGAACTTCAAAACTTGTAGCAAAGAACCGAGCAAGGTAGAGCGCATGACGCTCATTTGGCTTGCAATGGGGTTGAGCAGCTTGATGGGCTGGGCGTTGGCTGCCAGCTCGTGCTCCCAGCGCTCTTCCACAAAACTGAAGTTGATGGTTTCTTGGTAGCCCAAACCTGCCAACGAGCGGCGCACTGCGAATGGGCTGCGCGTCGCCTCCAGCGGAAGCTTGGGCGTAATGGGCGCCAGAGGTGGCGTGGTGGGCAGGTTGTTGTAACCCACCATGCGCGCCACTTCTTCGATCAGGTCTTCTTCGATGGTGATGTCGAAGCGGTACGCAGGGGGCGTGACGGTGAGCGTGCCGTCACCCTGCACCACGGGCAGGCCCAGCCGTCCGAGAACATCGGCGCATTGGGTCTGGGTCAGCGGCATGCCGATAACTTTGGATGCTCGCGCTACGCGCAGCGAGACCGGCTGAGGCGCCGGCAGGTTGACGGACTGGTCGTCCATGGGGCCGCAAGCCGTGTCCGGGGTACCGCAAATGTCGACGACCAATTGGGTGATGCGCTCAATGTGCTCCACGGTCAGACTAGGGTCGACGCCGCGTTCGAAGCGGTGGCCCGCGTCGGTAGAGAAGTTGAAGCGGCGCGAGCGCCCCGCCACGGCCTTGGGCCACCAGAAGGCCGCCTCGATGTAGATGTGCTTCGTATCGTCAGATACGGCGGTGGCGTCGCCGCCCATGATGCCGGCGAGCGACTCGACCTGCTGCTCGTCAGCGATCACGCCGACCTTGTCGTCCACCGTGATGGTGTTGCCGTTGAGCAGCTTGAGCTGCTCGCCCGGCTTGCCCCAGCGCACGTCCAGGCCGCCGTGGATCTTGTCCAGATCAAAAATGTGCGAGGGCCGACCCAGCTCGAACATCACGTAATTGGAGATGTCTACCAGCGGCGACACGCCGCGCTGGCCGCAGCGCGCCAGGCGGTCCAACATCCACTGGGGCGTGGCGGCGCGCGTATTCACGTTGCGCACGATGCGGCCGGAGAAGCGGCCGCACAGGTCGGGCGCGCTCACCTTGACCGCCAGCTTGTCGGACAGCTTTGGACTCACGGCGGGGAATGTGGGCTGCTGCAGCGGCGCGCCGGTGAGGGCCGACACTTCGCGCGCAATGCCGTACACGCTGAGGCAGTGCGCCAGATTGGGCGTGAGCTTGAGCGTGAACAGCGTGTCGTCCAGATTCAGGTGGGTCCGGATGTCCTGGCCCACGGGTGCAGCGGCATCGAGTTCCAGCAGCCCACCGTGGTCCTCAGACAGCTTGAGCTCGCGGGCGGAGCACAGCATGCCCTGGCTCTCCACACCGCGCAGCTTGCCGACCTTGATGAGGAACGGCTTGCCGTCGTCGCCTGGGGGCAGTTCGGCGCCCACCAGCGCGCAGGGCACCTTGATGCCCACGCGGGCGTTGGGTGCGCCACACACGATGTTGAGCAGGGCGCCCTGCCCCACGTCCACCTGGCACACGCGCAGGCGGTCAGCATCGGGGTGCTGCACGGCTTCTTTGATCTCGCCCACCACGATCTTGGTGAAGGGCGGCGCCACGGGGCGCAGCTCTTCCACCTCAAGGCCGGCCATGGTCAACGTCTCGGCCAGCTCAGCGGTCGTAAGGGGTGGGTTGCAGAACTCGCGCAACCAGGATTCAGGAAATTGCATAGTCGGACTCTTGTTCTAAAGGATCGGCGCGCTGCCGCCGGGCGTGCGCGCGTCGCTAAATCGGCAGGCTTTACTGGAACTGCGACAAAAAGCGGATGTCGCCGTCAAAGAACAAGCGCAGGTCGTTCACGCCGTAGCGCAGCATGGTCAGGCGGTCAGGACCCATTCCGAAGGCGAAGCCGATGTACTTCTCTGGGTCCAGGCCCATGTTGCGAACCACGTTGGGGTGCACCTGGCCGGATCCGGCCACTTCCAGCCAGCGACCGGCCAGCGGGCCGGTCTGGAACTGGATGTCGATCTCGGCACTCGGTTCCGTAAACGGGAAGAAGCTCGGGCGAAAGCGCAGCACCAAGTCATCGCTTCCAAAGAAGGTGCGGCAAAACGCCGTGAAGATGACCTTCAGATCCTTGAAGCTCACGTTCTCGCCGATCCACAGGCCTTCGCACTGATGGAACATGGGCGAGTGGGTGGCGTCGCTGTCCACCCGGTAGGTGCGGCCCGGGGCAATCACGCGGATCTCGGGCATCGGCTGGCCGGCGTCGAGCAGCGCGCGATGCTTCTTCACGTGCTGGACCGCGTGGCGGATCTGCATGGGGCTGGTGTGGGTGCGCAGCAGGTTGGGGGCGGTGTCAGTGCCTCCCTCCACATAAAAGGTATCGTGCATCGACCGCGCGGGATGGTCTTCCGGCGTGTTCAGTGCGGTGAAGTTGAACCAGTCGGTCTCGATCTCGGGGCCCTGGGCCACGTCGAACCCCATGGAGCCAAAGATGCCCTCGATGCGCTCGAGCGTGAGCGACACCGGGTGCAAGCCGCCCTGCCCGCGCTGGCGGCCCGGCAGGCTCACGTCCAGCGCCTCGGCTTTTAGCTGCACCTGCAGCTCGGCATCGGCCAACGCCTGGCGCCGCGCCGTGAGAGCGGCTTCGATGGCCTGCTTGGCAACGTTGATGGTGGCACCGCGGGATTTCTTTTCCTCGACAGACAGCTGCGCCATGCCCTTCATGAGCTCGGTCACGCGACCCGACTTGCCCAGAAACTGCGCCTTGGCGTTTTCCAGATCAGCAGGGGTGGCGCTTTGGGCAAACAGTTGCGTCGCGCTTTCGACCAGGGAATCCAACTCGTTCATATCGACTCTTGAAAATGAACAAGGGCTAGCGCTTTTTCAAGCCCTAGCCCTTGCTGTTATTGCGCAGGCAGCTATCCAAAAGATAGCCGCCCATCGTGAATTCAAGCAGCCAGCTTGGCCTTGACTTGCTCCACGATGCTGCCAAAGGCAGCCTTGTCGTGCACCGCGAGGTCGGCCAGCATCTTGCGGTCGATCTCGATGGAAGCCTTCTTCAGGCCGTTGGCGAACTGGCTGTAGGTCAGGCCAAGTTCACGGGCAGCGGCGTTGATACGGGCAATCCACAGTTGGCGGAACACGCGCTTCTTGTTGCGGCGGTCACGGTAGGCATATTGCCCAGCCTTCATTACCGCCTGTTTGGCGATACGGAAAACGTTACCGCGGCGACCACGGAAGCCCTTAGCGAGGGCGAGAACTTTCTTGTGACGGGCACGGGCCGTTACACCACGTTTGACGCGAGGCATGTATGTACTCCTTGTTCGTCGTTATTAAATGCCCATGCCGGGCAGCATTTGTGCAACCGAGCCCATATTGGTCTCATGCACAGCAACTGCACCACGCAAATGGCGCTTATTCTTGGTGGTCTTCTTGGTCAAGATGTGACGCTTGAAGGCTTGACCGCGCTTGACGGTGCCACCGGGACGAACGCGGAAACGTTTTTTCGCGCTGCTCTTGGTCTTCATTTTGGGCATATGAATGCTCCTTTTTCATTGTGCTCGTGAGGCGTTTGCAAACCGATCTGCAAACTTGTTGGCCCCGAGCCACTTTTTCAGCAGGCTTTCACCTGCTGTCGGCAGCGTGTGAACGCTGCCTATCACCGGGTTTGCTCCTTACGGAACGAGCCCGGGAAATTCTGTCTCGCTTAGGCCGCACTGCCCGAGGGCGTGGCCTCGGCCGCTGCCGGCTTGGCTGCTGCGGGCTTCTTCTTGCCCGGTGCGATCATCATGATCATCTGGCGACCTTCCAGCTTGGGAAACTGCTCGATGATGATGGAATCGGCGAGCTCATCGCGAATGCGGTTGAGCAGTGCCAGCCCCAGCTCCTGGTGCGTGATTTCACGGCCGCGAAAACGCAGCGTGATCTTGCACTTGTCACCCTCTGCCAAAAAGCGGCGGATGTTGCGCATCTTGATGTTGTAGTCGCCATCGTCCGTACCGGGACGGAATTTGACTTCCTTGATCTCGATGACCGTCTGCTTGGCCTTCGCCTCGGCAGCGCGCTTTTGCTCCTGGTACTTGAACTTGCCGTAGTCCATCAGGCGGCACACCGGCGGATTAGCCGTGGCAGCGATTTCCACCAGATCCACATCCAGCTCACCTGCCATGCGCAGGGCTTCCATGAGGCTGACGACGCCCAAAGGCTCGTTTTCTGGTCCCGAAAGGCGAACTTCCGGGGCCATGATTTCACGGTTCAGGCGGTGCTTGCGCTCTTCACGGTGGCGACGATCACGAAATTCAGTAGCGATGGCTATCTTCCTTCAATCAAAATACTACAAAAAATGTAGCTACAACCGCACGACTGGCAAGCGACCAAGCACGTTTTGAATCAAACTCAGGCTTTGGTGGCGATGTCTTGGGCGATCAACTCAGCGAACGCTTCAATGGACATCACTCCGAGGTCACGATTACCCCGGGCGCGCACTGCGACGGCTCCTGCGGCCTTTTCCTTGTCGCCCGCGACGAGGATGTATGGCAGCTTTTGCAACGAATGCTCCCGTATTTTATACGTAATCTTCTCGTTACGCAGATCGACCGTTACCCTAAGGTCTTGATTCGGCAGCGCTTTTTGCAGTTTTTCGGCAATTTCGCGACAGTAATCAGCCTGCGCATCGGTGATATTGAGCACCGCCACTTGCACCGGAGCCAGCCACAGGGGAAAAGCGCCCGCGTAGTGTTCGATCAGCATGCCGATGAAGCGCTCCATGCTGCCCACAGTGGCGCGGTGCAGCATCAAGGGGCGCTTGCGGGTGCCGTCCTCGGCCACGTACTCGGCGTCCAGGCGCTCCGGCAAATTGGGGTCGATCTGCATCGTGCCGCATTGCCACTGGCGGCCCAGCGCGTCCTTCAAGGTGTACTCGATCTTGGGGCCGTAGAAGGCGCCCTCGCCTTCGGCGATCTCGAACTCGCAGCCCGAATGGCGCAGGCCGTCCATCAGCGCCTTCTCGGCGCGGTCCCACGACTCATCGGTGCCGATGCGTGCGGCCGGCCGCGTGGCCACCTTGTAGATGATGTTGGTGAAGCCGAAGTCCTTGTAGACCTTCTGCACCAGCGCAGTGTAGTTGGCGCACTCTTCCAGCACCTGCTCTTCGGTACAGAAGATATGCCCGTCGTCCTGCGTGAAACCGCGCACGCGCATGATGCCGTGCAGGCCACCCGTGGGCTCGTTGCGATGGCAAGCACCGAACTCACCGTACCGCAGCGGCAGGTCGCGATAGCTCTTGATGCCTTGCTTGTAGATCAGGATGTGACCGGGGCAGTTCATCGGCTTGAGCGCGTACTCGCGCTTTTCCGACTCGGTCGTGAACATGTTCTCGTGGTACTTGTCCCAGTGGCCGGTCTTCTCCCACAGCTGCTTGTCCAGGATCTGCGGGCCCTTGACCTCCTGGTAGCCGTTGTTGCGGTACACGCGGCGCATGTACTGCTCCACCTCTTGCCACAGGGCCCAGCCCTTGGGGTGCCAGAACACGGTGCCGGGCGAATGCTCGTCCATGTGAAACAGATCGAGTTCACGGCCGAGCTTGCGGTGGTCGCGCTTCTCGGCCTCTTCAAGCATGGTGAGGTACTGCTGCAGTTCGTCCTTCGTCGCCCAGGCAGTGCCGTAGATGCGCTGCAGCATCTCGTTGCGGTGGTCGCCGCGCCAGTAAGCGCCGGCCACCTTCATCAGCTTGAAGAACTTGAGCTTGCCAGTGCTGGGCACGTGGGGGCCGCGGCACAGGTCTTCGAAAGCGCCTTCGCGGTACAAGCTGACATCCTCGTTGCTCGGGATGCTGGCGATGATCTCAGCCTTGTAGTTCTCGCCCAGACCCTTGAAGTACGCCACCGCCTCGTCGCGCGGCAGCACGCGGCGCGACACGGGCTCGTCCTTGGCAGCCAGCTCGGTCATGCGCTTTTCGATGGCGACCAGGTCTTCCGGCGTGAAGGGGCGCTTGTAAGCAAAGTCGTAGAAGAAGCCGTTCTCGATCACCGGGCCGATGGTCACCTGGGCTTCAGGGAACAGGTCCTTGACGGCGTAGGCCAGCAAGTGGGCGGTGGAGTGGCGGATCACGTCCAGGCCATCGGCATCCTTGGCGGTCACGATGGACAGCGGGCTGTCGGCCGTGATCTGGTAGCTGGTGTCCACGACCTTGTCGCCGATCTTGCCGGCCAGGGCGGCCTTGGCCAGGCCGGTGCCGATCGATGCCGCCACTTCAGCGACCGTGACCGGGCCGGGAAACTCGCGCTGCGAACCATCGGGAAGCGTGATGTGAATCATGGCGACTGCTCTTTCTTTTCAATCAGGACGAAAGGATGTGGAGTAAGGGGTGTGGGGCACGCGCCAGGCCCAAAAACAAAAAAGCGCGGAACAGGTCCGCGCTTTTGGAGGGGTGTGCAATCTCGTGCAGGCGCGAACAGCCAGCCTTAACGGCCGGTCGACATCTCCGATGTAGTTCGCGGTGTCATAACCAGATTGCCTTTCTCGCTCTTGTGCATTGAATTTGCCGCCATTTTAACCCTGCGCAAAGCAAAAAGCCCGAAGCGGGTGCTTCGGGCTTCACAGACCGGTTGGATTTGATGGGTTTTGCGCCACACCGCGGCCGCGCAAAACCTCCATCCACGCCGCAGATCAGTGGAACTGCTCTTCTTCGGTCGAACCCGTCAGGGCCTTCACGCTGGACGAACCGCCCTGGATCACCGTGGTCACGTCGTCGAAGTAGCCTGCGCCCACTTCCTGCTGGTGCGACACGAAGGTGTAGCCCTTGTCGCGTGCAGCGAATTCAGGCTCTTGCACCATGTTCACGTAGTGCTTCATGCCTTCGCCGTTAGCGTATGCATGGGCGAACTGGAAGGTGTTGAACCAGTTGATGTGGATACCGGCCAGCGTGATGAACTGGTACTTGTAGCCCAGAGCCGACAGATCTTCCTGGAACGACGCGATCTGCGTGTCGTTGAGGTTCTTCTTCCAGTTGAACGATGGCGAGCAGTTGTACGACAGCAGCTTGCCAGGGCAGGCGGCGTGCACGGCCTGGGCGAATTCACGGGCGAAGCCGATGTCTGGCACGCCGGTTTCGCACCACACCAGGTCGGCGTAGGGGGCGTAGGCCACGCCGCGGCTGATGGCTTGCTCCAGGCCGTTCTTGACGCGGTAGAAACCTTCTTGCGTGCGCTCGCCGGTCAGGAAGGGCTTGTCGTTGGCGTCGTGGTCGGACGTGATCAGGTTGGCGGCTTCTGCGTCGGTGCGGGCCAGCACGATGGTGGACACGCCCATCACGTCAGCGGCAAATCGGGCGGAGATCAGCTTTTCGCAGGCTTCCTGCGTGGGCACCAGCACCTTGCCACCCATGTGGCCGCACTTCTTCACGGCAGCCAATTGGTCTTCAAAGTGAACGCCGGCAGCGCCCGACTGGATCATGTTCTTCATGAGTTCGAAGGCGTTCAGCACGCCGCCGAAACCGGCTTCCGCGTCGGCCACGATGGGCAGGAAGTAGTCGATGAATTCCTTGTCGCCGGGGTTGATGCCGCGGCCCCACTGGATTTCGTCAGCGCGCTTGAAGGTGTTGTTGATGCGGCGAACCATGGTGGGCACCGAGTCATACGCATACAGCGACTGGTCGGGGTACATGGTCTCGGACGTGTTGCCGTCGGCGGCCACTTGCCAGCCCGACAGGTACACGGCTTCGAGGCCTGCCTTGGCTTGCTGCATGGCCTGGCCGGCGGAGATGGCGCCGAACGCGTTCACGTAGCCCTTCTTGGCGCCACCGTTGATCTTTTCCCACAGCTTTTCAGCGCCGCGCTTGGCCAGCGTGTGCTCGATGGGCAGCGAGCCGCGCAGGCGCACCACGTCGGCGGCGGAGTAACCGCGCTTCACGCCCTTCCAGCGGGGGTTCTGGGCCCAGTCTTTTTCCAGGGCGGCAATTTGCTGTTCGCGGCTCAGTTGTTCGTTCAAGGATTGGGGCATGAGATCACTCCAGGAGGTTGGTTGAAAACGCCGGGCTGCTTGCGCTGCCCTTGGAGACAACTTTAAGTCTTCTATAAGACTTGAGCAAGCTCTTATGTCTTATACAAGAGATAAATTTTCTCTTTTCAAAACAACAACTTAACCACGCCATTTCTCAATACAGAAATTGATTTCTCATATCGAGAAAAATTGCGGCAATGCAACATCTATCACGTTCCGCAATATGGAAAGCAATTTTTGTATTGCGGAATGCATGTGCAGCGCTCAAAGCGCTCAACAGGCTTGGGCGCTTTACAGGAATTTGATCCAGTCCCCATGGTGGATGCGCGGGGCCGACAGCACGTACTGGGAATTGATTTCATACACCAGACAGGGCAACGCCTGGCCCTGAACCTCGACCACGATCTCACGCTTGATGTACTCATCCGTGGGATTCGTCCCCAGGTCCTCGATGTCGTCAAGCACCGCTTCGAGCGCTGGCTCTATCGCATACACCTCGCCCTCGACCCATTCAGGCCCGCCCAACGTCACGCCGGGATAGTTGCCCAGGTGATAGAGGACACCTGCCACCCGTGACTGCCCCACAAACTGCGGGGGCGGCTGCAGCCGCGTGATGTCGTTGCTGCACCCCTTGCGCAGGGTGCCGTACACAAAGACCCACCGGGGTGGCCGCTCGGAGGTGGATTCGTCGGGCATGATGCGCACTCATTTTTGTTGAACCACCTGCAGTTTAGTGACCACGCCCAGCCGTCCTTTCGCCTACCTGTGTTTGGGCCTCAGCATGGCACTGGTGGGCAGCTATGTGGCACTGTCCAAACCCCTGGTCGCTGTGCTTCCGGTTTTTTTGCTGGCGTGGATGCGGTTCGGGATCGGCGGCATTGCGATGCTGCATTGGCTCAAGAAGCCCGAGCACGAGCCACCACTCACTCCCCAGGCCCGGTGGCTGCTGTTTTTGCAGTCGTTCCTGGGCAACTTTCTCTTCACCGTGTGCATGCTCTACGGCGTGAGCTTGACCAATGCCGTCACCGCGGGCGTGACGCTGGCGGCCATCCCGGCGGCGGTGGCCGTGATGGGGTGGGGGTTCCTGCGGGAGCGTGTCGCGCCCCGCACCTGGGCGGCCGTGGGCTGTGCGGTGGCGGGGATCGCCTTGTTTTCGCTATCAAAACAAGAGCATTCAGCGCATATAGGACAAGCGCTGGGCGCCAAAAACACTCAAAGTTTGGCATGGTTGGGGCCATTGCTGCTCGTGGGGGCTGTGGTGTGCGAGGCGGCCTATACCGTCATCGGCAAGAAGCTCACCGGGAGCCTGGGCCCCAAGCGCATCACCTCGCTCATCAACCTGTGGGGCTTTGCGCTGTCGACGCCATTCGGCCTGTATGCGGCATGGCGTTTTGACTTCGCGTCCGTGGGCTGGGGCACCTGGGCTTTGCTGGTGTTCTACGCGCTGGCCGCATGCGTGTGGACGGTGTGGCTCTGGATGACCGGACTCAAGGCCGTTCCCGCAGCGCAAGGCGGCGTGTTCTCCGTCATGCTGCCCGTGAGCGCAGCGCTGGTGGGCGTCGCATTGCTCGGCGAATCCCTGACCGGCGTGCAGTGGGCGGCTTTTGCGATTGCCTTGGCCAGCGTACTGCTGGCCACCCTGCCCTCGCGCGCCGCGCTGCGGGTAGGCCGGCGCACTCCACACGCTGATTGATCGATCTGCCGCCCCCGCGTGGTTCGCCTACGCGTTGCTACGTCGACAAAGGCTGCGCGCTGACCACCATGCCATCGGCATCGGCGTACAGCCAGTCGCCCGGCCGCACCCACACACCCTGGATCTGCACCGCCACGTCGCGCTGGCCCTCGCCGCGCCGCTCGGTCGGCAGCGGCATCAACGCCAGCGCGCGGATGCCCACCGCGGCTGCGTTCAGCTCGGCCACGTCGCGCACGCAGCCGTCTACCACCACGCCGGCCCAGCCGTTGCGCGCAGCGGCCGCCGCCAGGTTGCCGCCCACCAGCGCACGGCGCAGCGAAGCGCCCCCATCCACCACCAGAACACGGCCCTCTCCGGGCGATTCGACAGCGGCCTTCACCTGCGTGTTGTCCTCGTGGCACTTGACCGTGCTGACCGGCCCCGCAAAGGCCACAACGCCGCCGAAGCTCTGGAAGACGGGCGGCAGCACGCGAAACGCGCCGCTCGTGTCAGCCTTGTGCACGTCACAAAAATCGCAAGTGCTGAATGCGGCGGGGGCGAAGGAAGTTGCGGACATTTCTCAAGGGCCTTTCGACAGGTTCAAAAAACGGATCGACTCAAAAAGGACGCGGGTTGTACGCGCCCGTTGGAAGCGGCTGGCATCGCCAAAGTGCGCATTGTCGTGCCGCCTTTCAAAAACCCATGCCTCCCCGCAAGCATAGGGAAAACACGGGGTTTTACCCTTGCGCTTCAAGCCCTGGGCGCCTCGCAACGTCTCTATGGGCCTGCAGGGGGCGCCACAACTACAAATCGAGGCAAAAAAAGCGGTTTCTCCCTTGGAAAGCCGTTTTTTTCCCAGTAGCATCTGCCTGCCAGTGGGAAAGCGTCGTTTTCGCTGGTGAAAATTTACTTCCAACAAGGACAACCCAACATGGCAACTGCAAAGAAAGCTCCGGCAAAAACAGCCCCCGCGGCCAAGAAGGCACCCGCCACCAAGGCTGCCGCCCCCGCCAAGAAGCGCACCCCCAACGCCGCCTTCATGAAGGCACTCACGCCCAGCGCCGAGCTGGCTGCCGTGGTGGGCGCTGCGCCGCTGCCGCGCACGGAGATCATCAGCAAGCTGTGGGTCTACATCAAGGCCAACAACCTGCAGGACGCCAAGAACAAGCGCAACATCAACGCCGACGCCAAGCTCAAGCCACTGTTTGGCAAGCCCCAAGTGTCGATGTTCGAACTGGCTGGCCTGATCGGCAAGCACGTCAAGTAAGCGCCTTGCGCCTTTAGAAAAAGCCGGCTCAGCCGGCTTTTTTTCGTCTGTACCGAGGGAATGTGTGGCGCCTATACATCAATGCAAATGAGAATGACCCGCATTCGATGTAACATAAAGACGCAAAAGAGGCGGGATTAGGTGACCTTGTTCACGGTCCACCGCCTCTGGCTCGCTCCCAGGCGCAACAGCGCCGTCTGCACATCCCCCATTGACGGAGGCCATCTTGGCAAAATCACGCGCTCAGCGCCGCAGCACAGTGCTGCGTTCACAACCCTCTCTTCTCTCCAGCCAACCGGTTCGCAAGGGCAGCACAGCGTCTGACAAGGCCCTTCTGCCCCTGGGCGCGCTGATGCTGGCGGCCTCTGTAGGCGCCATGGCGCAGACGGCGACCACGCCTGAAAAGACGCTGGCACCCGTGGTGGTGAAAGAGCGCGCCGAAGCCCCCGAAGGCAAGGACAGCGTGCGTGCCACTGAAACGACCATCGGCAAGGGCAAGCAGCAGTTGCGTGACATTCCCCAGTCGGTCACCGTGGTCACCGAGCGCCTCATCGACGACCGCAACCTCGACACCGTCAAGGAAGCCCTGAAGAACACCGCCGGCATCACTTTCCTCGCGGCCGAAGGCGGCGAAGAAGACATCCGCCTGCGCGGCTTTGCGCTGCAAAGCACTGGCGACATGTTCATCGACGGCATTCGCGACCCCGCCTTCTACGACCGCGACACCTTCAACCTGGACCGCGTCGAACTGCTGCGCGGCTCCGCGTCGATGCTGTTCGGCCGTGGCTCTACCGGCGGTGCGGTCAACCAGGTCAGCAAGACACCCCGCCTCATCGATTCGCACCAGGTCGACCTGACGCTGGGCAGCCACCAATACCGCCGCATCACGGGCGACTTCAACATCCTCACGGGTGAAAACGCCGCCCTGCGCCTGAATGCCATGAGCACGACGGCGGACAACAACGGCGCTGGCAGCAGCCTTGAGAAAAAGGGCATTGCCGGCACGTATGCGTTTGGCATCGGCACCCGCAACGAGTTCTCGGTGAGCCTGTACCACCTGGACAACAAGAACGGCATGAACTACGGCATGCCCTGGATCCGCCGCAACGCGAACTCGCCTGCCAGCGACACCACGCTGCTGCCGCTGGACCCCCGCAACTACTACGGCGCCGCCAGCGACTACAACGCCGGCAGTGCCACGTTTGCCTCGCTGGGCCATATCCACCGCTTTGGCGCCGACTCGGAACTCAAGACCCAGCTGCGTTTTGGCCGCTTCGAACGCGACCAGCGTGCGGGCACCGTCCGCCTGGCAGCCGCAGCGCAGCAACCCGGTGGCGTGGCCGCCACGCTGGCAAATTTCGGCCCCGCCACGCGCCTGACGCGCGGCACGCAGCTCAAGATCCAGGACATGGACACCGTCCACCTGCAAAGCGACTTCAGCAAGAAATTTGAAGCGCTGGGCTACAAGCACGAACTGCTGACCGGCTTTGACTTTGCCCGCGAAGAAAAGACCGTGTACGCCGCCCGCAGCGCCGCACAAGGCGGTGTGGACCTGGCCAAGCCGCCGACCACCGTGGGCACGCCCAACGACGGTGTGGGCATCGACGAAACCCGCCGCGTGCTGCGCACCTCCAGCGACTTCACGTCCAAGGGCTACGGGGTCTACGCACAGGATCTGATCCAGATCGCGCCGCACTGGAAGCTCCTGGCCGGCCTGCGCTATGACAACATGGACGGCAGCTACAGCACGTTTGGCATTCCTGCTGCGGCCCCAGGCCCCGTCACCACCGTTAGCTACCGCCAGAAGATTTCCGAGTGGAGCAAGCGTGCGGGCGTGCTGTACCAGCCCAACGATCTGCAGTCGTACCACTTCTCGTACGGCACATCGTTCAACACCTCGGGCGACACGTATTCGTACAGCGCCCAGACGGTCAACACGCCACCAGAGTCGAGCCGCAACATCGAGTTCGGCGCCAAGCTGGATTCCGCAGACAAGCGCTTCACCACCCGCCTGGCCTTGTTCCATTCGACCAAGTACCACGAGCGCAATGTGGACCCGCTGCTGAACATTGCAGTGCTGTCCGGCAAGCGCCACGCTGCGGGTGCCGAGATCGACATCACCGGCCGCCTGACACCCCAGTGGGAAATCTACGGCTCGTACATGTGGATGCCCAGCGCCAAGATCGACATCGGCGCCGAAGGTGCTGAAGGCCAGGGCAGCCGCCCATCGCTCACGCCCCGCCACAGCGGCACGGTGTGGACCACCTACCAGATCACGCCTGAACTGCGCATCGGTGGCGGCCTGAACTTCCGCAGCTCGCAGACGCCTATCCGCAACCCTGGCTGGGATGTGCCCGGCTACGTGACCGCCGACCTGATGGCCGAATACACCATCAACGAGCGCTACACGATCAAGGCCAACCTGAGCAATGTGACGAACAAGCTCTACGCCGACTCGATCTACAGCGGCCACTACGTGCCAGGCGCCGGCCGGATCTTCCAGGTCACGGCCAGCATGAAGTTCTGACCTGCGTCAGACAACTCTCCAAGGTTTTTGCCGCCCCCTTACCGGGGCGGCTTTTTTTATGGAAGCCTTGGTATCTTTGCGCACGCCACCGGCGGACCGCACGCTGCAGCGCGGCCCACAACAGGTTCAAGCCACAAGGTCCTGAGCCGATGCTGCCTGCTCCGCGCCCCCTGTTTTGACCGACACTCACCCCCCATGCTGCTCACACTTCCAGACCTGCTCTCCCCAAAAGACCTGCAGACCGCGCGCCAGCTGCTGCGCAAAGCCCCCTGGGCAGACGGGCGCGACAGCGCAGGGTCGCAAGCGGCGCAGGCCAAGAACAATGAGCAGTTGCCGCGCGACAGCGAAGCCGCCCAGCACATCGCAGCCCTGGTGATGGCGTCGCTGGACCGCAGTGCGCTTTTTTTGACCGCCACGCTGCCCAAACGCGTTTTCCCGCCGCGCATCAACCGCTATGGCGACGGCGCCAACCACTACGGCCACCACGTCGACAGCGCCGTGCGCCAGATGGCAGACCGGCGTGAACGCCTGCGCACCGACATCTCTTGCACCGTGTTCCTGTCCGAGCCCGATGAATACGACGGCGGCGAGCTCTGCATCGACGACACCTTTGGCGAGCAGCACATCAAGCTGCCCGCCGGCCATGCCGTGATCTACCCCGGCACCAGCGTGCACCAGGTACTGCCGGTGACCCGCGGGCACCGCATGGCCTGTTTTTTTTGGGTGGAAAGCATGGTGCGCAGCGACGAGCAACGGCGCCTTCTCTACAACATGGACATGGCCCTGTTGCGCCTGCGCCAGGAGCACGGCGAATCGCCCGAAACCGTGGCCCTGACCGGCACGTACCACAACCTGCTGCGCATGTGGGCGGACACATGAGCCTGCCCCCCGCACCCGCAACGCCCACCGGCCCGCGCACTGCCCTTCCCCCCGGCGTGGTGACGCTGGCGGACCACGAAGCCCACGCCAGCACCCACCTCGATCCCGGCGCCTGGGCGTACTTCAGCGGCGGCGCGGCCGATGAGATCACGCTCGCCGCCAACCGCAGTGCCTGGGACGCCATCACGCTGCTGCCCCGCGTGCTGCGGCCGCTGGCCGGCGGCCACACCCGTGTGCAGCTGCTGGGCCGCACGCTGGCCTGCCCCATCCTGCTTGCGCCCGTGGCCTACCAGCGCATGGCCCATGCCGATGGCGAGATGGGCGCAGCCCACGCTGCAGCGGCGCTGGGTGCGGGCTTGGTGCTGAGCACGCAGGCCAGCACGCGGCTCGAGGCCGTGGCCCATGCCGTTCGCGACGATGCGGGCCGGGGACCGTTGTGGTTTCAGCTGTATCTGCAGCACGACCGCGATTTCACGCGCGAACTGGTGGAGCGCGCCGAACGCGCGGGATACGAAGCGCTGGTACTGACCGTAGACGCGCCCTGCCACGGCGCACGCGACCGCGAGCGGCGCGCCGGGTTTCGCCTGCCGCCGGGCATCACTGCAGCCAACCTGCTGGGCATGTTGCCCCCGCCGCAGGTGCCGCTTGCGCCCGGCCAGAGCGCCCTGTTTGACGAACTACTGCACCACGCGCCGACCTGGGCCGATGTGCAGTGGCTGCAATCCATCACGCGGCTTCCGGTGCTGCTCAAGGGCGTGCTGCACCCGGACGACGCGCGCCAAGCCGCTGAACTGGGGGTGGCCGGCATCATCGTGTCGAACCATGGCGGCCGCACGCTTGACACCACGCCCGCCACCGCCACCATGCTGCCGCGCGTGGTCGACGCCGTCCGCGCGGTCGACAGCACCCTGCCAGTGCTGGTGGATGGCGGCATCCGCCGCGGCACCGATGTGCTCAAGGCCCTGGCGCTCGGAGCCAGCGCGGTCCTGATCGGCCGCCCCGCCGTCTACGGCCTGGCCAATGCAGGCGCCGCGGGCGTGGCCCACGTGTTGCGGCTGCTGCGCGATGAGCTGGAGATCGCCATGGCGCTGACCGGCTGCGCCACCCTGGCAGACGCGACGCCGGCCTTGCTGCTGCAGCCAAGTCGCTGATCAGAGACCCGCCTGTGGGGCTGGCACGCCGGGCAGGCAAATGGCGCGCAAATAGACCGCGCAAACCGGCGCAAAAACTGGCCTAAAAAGTGCCCTTGCCCCTCACGGCAGGAATGGTTTATTGCAAATGCGACAGATTCTTATTTATAATGGCGACACCATCAACAGCCAGCCACACTGCCTGCCGCCATGATCGTCTGTGTTTGCCGCCGGGTTTCTGACCGTGAGATCGCTCGCCACGCACGCGCTGGAATGAGCTTTGACGAGATCCAGTTCGAGCTGGGTGTCGCCACCCAATGCGGTTGCTGCGAAAGCTGCGCCCGCGACGTGGTGGCGCAATGCAGTGCATCGAATCCAGTGGCCGCCCTGCACAACGAATCGGCGCCACAAACGATCCAGCTTGCCAACTCCATCCTGGAAAGCAAGTCATGGAACTCCTCTCAACGCTCGCTGGCAGCCTGATCCTCGTCGCAGGCTCGGCCTGGTGGATCTTTCGCAAATAACTAGGTCTTTTTGGCCTCTAGCGCTTGATACGTAAGCGCTGGCTGCTATCATTTTTATGTCTCACCCTGATCGTTTTGCCACCCCTGGGGGTGTCAGCCGCAATACCGTGATCGTGGGCTCCGTCATTGCACTGCACATTGCGGGCATCTGGGCCCTGCAATCGGGCTTGCTGCGCCGCGCGGCCGAAGTCATCGTCCCGGCAGAGCTCCTGAGCGAATTTATCGCGCCGCCTGCCCCGCCCAAGATCACCCCGCCGCCCCCTGCCCCGCCACCGCCCCCACGGCCCGCGCCCAAGGTGGCGCAGCGCCCGGCCCCTATGCCCGTGGCCATTGCAGACCCCACACCTGCGCCCAACGCCCCCACCGGCGTGACCACGCCGCAGCCGCCTGCGCCGCCCATCGAGGCTCCGGTCGCGCCCCCGGCGCCACCCGCTCCGCCGGCACCGCCTGCCCCGCCCAAGATCGAGTTGCCATCGAGCGACGCGGCCTACCTGAACAACCCAAAGCCCAGCTACCCCGCCATCAGCAAACGCATGGGCGAGCAGGGCAAGGTGGTGCTGCGCGTGCTGATCGGCATTGACGGTACGCCGCAGCAGGTGGAAATCAACAAGTCCAGCGGTTTCGACCGGCTGGACAAACAGGCCCAGGAGGCCGTCATGCGCTGGCGCTTCGTGCCCGGCAAACGCGACGGCGTGCCGGCGACCATGTGGAACCTGGTCCCTGTCAACTTCGTGCTCGAATAATCAGTCAATCGGTCAATCGGTCAATCAACGCTTTAGATCAGCTTCAGGGAGTTTTTTCATGGAATCGCAATTCGGCATCGCCAACGTATGGATCCAGGGTGACTTCGTCACCCGCGCGGTCGCCATCATCCTGCTGGCCATGTCGCTGGCCTCGTGGATCGTCATCTTCATCAAGGCGCTGGACATCATCAAGTTCAAGAAGCACACCCGCGCCGCGCAGGACTTCTGGCACAGCGAAGACTTCGCCGCCGGCCTGACCAAGCTGGGCAGCGACAACACCAACCCCTTCCGCCACCTGGCCCTGGAAGGCCGCGAAGCCACCGCCCACCACCGCAACACCAAGGCCCACCTGCATGACAGCCTGGACGTGAGCGACTGGGTCACGCGCTGCCTGCGCAACTGCATCGACGAATTCACCGCCCGCCTGCAGTCGGGCCTGGCCATCCTGGCCTCGGTCGGCTCCACCGCTCCCTTCATCGGCCTGTTCGGCACCGTCTGGGGCATCTACCACGCGCTGCTCGCCATCGGCACGTCGGGCCAGTCCACCATCGACAAGGTCGCCGGCCCCATCGGCGAGGCGCTGATCATGACGGCCCTGGGCCTGGCCGTGGCCATCCCCGCCGTCCTCGGCTACAACGCCCTGGTGCGCGGCAACAAGTCCATCCTGGGCGGCCTCAACAGCTTTGCCCACGACCTGCACGCCTATTTCGTGACCGGTGCCCGCGTCAACGCCGGCGGCGAACAGGCCAAGGTCCTGCCCCTCAAGAAAGGCGCGTAAGCCATGGCCTTCGGAACCCAAGACGATGCCGATGACGTGATGAACGAGATCAACATGACGCCCCTGGTGGACGTCATGCTGGTGCTGCTCATCATCTTCATCATCACCGTGCCGGTGATGAAGCACTCGGTCAACGTAGACCTGCCTCGTGCCACCAACCAGCCCGAGGACGTCAAGCCCGAGACCGTGCGCCTGTCGGTGTCGGCCGACGGCAAGTACTTCTGGAACGAGTCGCAGGTCACGGAAGAGGAACTCTTCCCCCGCCTGCAGGCCGAGGCCGCCAAGCAGCCCCAGCCAGATCTGCACATCCGCGGCGACAAGGAAGTGCGCTACGAACGCGTAGCCCAGGCCATGGCGGCGGCCCAGCGGGCAGGCGTGCGCAAGATTGGTTTTGTGACGGACCCAGCGCCCTAGCCTAGGCTGGACTGTTTCCGCTCGCCACCCGGCACGCCTCCGCACGCACTGCCTGCGGCGGGCCTGCCGGGTTTCTTTTTTTGACGAGCGCCGATGCCATTTTTTGCGCGGCGGACCCCATAGATGGTCACCGCGACTGGCCCTGGGGCCGGAGGTCGCATTCCGGAGCGGCCCCAACGCGACCTGTAGTTTTCCTGCGGATCATCACTCGGCGCTCGCTGGGCCCCACAAACCGTCGAACAGTCCAGCACCAGAACAAAAAGAAACACTCCAATGGCTTGACTTGTAATTGCGAATCACTATCATTAACAAATCGCACTGCAACGCACCAGGAAACACCCAATGCAAGCCACACTGACCGCCGCATCCATCCTGCGCCCCGCTTCGTCCAGCAAGGCCGCAGCGCAGGCCCAGGGCCCAGCCAGCCAACGCACCGAAGGCGCGGCGGCCGCGGTGGACAGCAGTGCCCTGCTCCAGGGGCAAAAAACGGTCGCCATCAGCCACAACGGCTCGGTGTACCGCCTGCAGGCCACCAAGCTGGGCAAGCTGATCCTGACCAAATAAGTGACGAGCATCCGAACGACGCGATCACTGCCAGTGATGCATTTCCCGCGTTCGGGGTCCATGCTGAGGATCCTGCTCCGAACGCACCGCATGGTGCACGCCACCACCTAGTTTCATCGTGGGGCGACTCCCGGGCTTGTAACAAGCTCGCAAGGGTCGTTTTTGCCAGCCAACGGGTCCGCCCGCGTAGCCAGGCTTTTTTTCCAGCCCCGCGATCGTCAGAAAAACAAAAACCGGCCTGAGGCCGGTTTTTTTGTGCCCAGGGATTCCAAGGCGTGATTTTTGAGCCTTTTTGGGCCCTGGCGCTTGATATACAAGCGCCAATAGCTATCAAAAATATATCAAACTCACAAACCAATTGCCGCAATGCCTGCCCGCGCAACCTGTGCATCCTCGGTGGACTTCACACCGCTCACGCCCACGGCGCCCAGGCACTGCCCATCCTTGAGGATTGGCACGCCGCCTTCGAGCAGGCCGTCGATGCCTGGCGCGCTCAGGAACGAAGTCCGGCCGCCGTTGATCACGTCCTCATACACCTTGCTCTCGCGGCGCCCCACGGCGGCCGTGCGGGCCTTGGAGGGCGCGATGTGCGACGACACCGCCGCGGCGCCGTCCAGGCGCTGCAGCCACAGCAGGTGGCCGCCGTCGTCCACGATGGCGATGGTCACGGCCCAGTGGTTCTTCAGGGCTTCGGCTTCGGCTGCGGCGGCAATGGCTTTGACGTCGGCCAGTTCGAGTTCGTGCTTGGTTTTCATGAATGCGTCCGGGGGAAAGAGAAGGAAAGAAGGATCGGTGCCCGGCCAGGCCTACAGGCCGGCCGGAGGGCAGCGCCCGTGAGCATAGCGGCATCGCCCGGGCCCCTCACCCTCATGCAGGTTGAAAGTACCCTTACCAAAAGTAGGTAAGCCGACGCGGTCATTGCAAGTCAAAAAACCGCCACCACCTAGAATTTGCAGTGTCTGCGCTGTGCAGGCCAACAAGGAGAGACACAAGATGAATGACCAAGTCACCACCCTGGGCCACTCTGCGGGCTATGGCATCTCGCAGGAAGACCGCCACCGGGTTCTTCGCAACACCTACTGGCTGCTGGCCCTCAGCATGATTCCTACGGTGCTCGGCGCCTGGATCGGCGTGGCCACCGGCATCACCCAGTCGCTGCGCGGCGGCGTGGGCCTGATCGTGTTCCTGGGCGGCGCGTTCGCCTTCATGTTCGCGATTGAAAAGACCAAGCGCTCTGCGGCCGGCGTGCCGGTGCTGCTGGCCTTCACGTTCTTCATGGGGCTGATGCTCTCGCGCCTGATCGGCATGGTGCTGGGCTTCAAGAACGGCACCGACCTCATCATGACGGCCTTCGCCGGCACCGCAGGCGTGTTCTTCGTGATGGCCACCCTGGCCAGCGTGATCAAGCGTGACCTGTCGGGCATGGGCAAGTGGCTGATGGTGGGCGCGCTGGTGCTCATGGTCGGCGGCATCATCAACGTGTTCGTCGGCTCCAGCGTGGGCATGATGGCGATCTCGATGGCGGCCATCGGCATCTTCAGCGCCTACATGCTGTACGACATCAAGCAGATCCTGGACGGTGGCGAAACCAATTACATCAGTGCCACGCTGGCCCTGTACCTGGACGTCTTCAACGTGTTCCAGAGCCTGCTCGCCCTGCTGGGCATCATGGGCGGCGAACGCGAATAACGCGCCCGGGCCATCGGCCAGAACAAAAGGCTCCCTGCGGGGAGCCTTTTTCTTGGGCGGCCGGATGTATCAAGCCTCAATAGCCAGGCTGAGCTGCCGATAATGCAAGTACATGTATCGCCTCCCTGCTTCCCCCCCGCTGCGTCTGCTGGCCGTGACTGCCCTTGTGGTGCTGCTGGCGGGCTGCGACAAGATTCCCGGCCTGGGCCCCGATCCCCGCGTCGCGCAGCGCGAGGAAGAAGCCAAGGCCATTGGCGGCGCCTGCCGCCACGCCCTGCGGGGGCTGGAAGACTGCTACATGCTGAACCCCAAGGCGGCCAAGGCCTCGGTGTTTGCCGGGTGGAAGGACATGGACGCCTACATGCGCGAGAACAAGATCGAAGGCGCCCCCTCCGTACTCGGCAACGCGGAGAAGCCCGAACGCAAGGGCAGCGGCGCGGAGATCGAAACAGAAACCCGCGACCCCGCGGCAAGCCGCAGCCGAAGCTGATCCCTGCGGGGTTCGCACGCACTGCTTACTGTGCAGAGCGCCGCCGGGGCCGTCACCGCTGACCTGATCCCGCCCTACCGCTACCGCAAATCATCCCGCGAGATGGCTCTGCCCCCTGCCTGAACCCGGCCAAGGGGCGAGCAAGCCCCTCAGACCCGTTCGAACACCGCCATGCTTTCCACGTGCGCGGTGTGCGGGAACATGTTGACCATGCCCGCTGCCGTGCACTTATAGCCGCCCTTGTGCACCAGCAGGCCCGCGTCACGGGCCAGCGTGGCGGGGTTGCAGCTCACGTAGACGATGCGTTGGGGCGGAGTCCAGTTCTCGGCACCGGCCGGCAGCGGACCAGCCCCCTCGGCACCGAGGCGGGCCTGCTCAAGGTCCGCCAGCGCGGTGGCAAGCGCAAATGCACCTTCGCGTGGTGGATCCACCAGCCATTTTTCAGCCGAGCCGTCGGCCACCAGCATCTCGGGCGTCATCTCAAACAGGTTGCGCGCTACAAAATCAGTAGCTGAAAGCGCTTTACCATTAAGCGCTAGAGCCTGATTCAATGCGTAGTTTTCGCGCGAGCGGGCGACCAGGGCCTCGCTGCCTTCAATGCCCAGCACCTCGCGGGCCTGCGTGGCCAGCGGCAGCGTGAAGTTGCCCAGGCCGCAGAACCAGTCGATCACGCGCTCGTGCGGCTTGACGTCCAGCAGGCGCAGCGCCCGGCTCACCAGCACGCGATTGATGTGCGGGTTCACCTGTGTGAAGTCGGTGGGCTTGAACGGCATGGTGATGCCGAAGTCCGGCAGCGCATACGAGAGCTCTTCACCGCCTTCGTCCAGCAGCTTTACGGTGTCTGGCCCCTTGGGCTGCAGCCACCACTGCACGCCGTGCTCGGCGGCAAAAGCGCGCAGCCGGGCGACGTCATCAGCGCTCAGCGGCTCCAGGTGCCGCAACACCATCGCCGTGACGCTATCGCCACAAGCCAGTTCGATCTGTGGGCAGGTATCGCGGGCGTCCATGCCGGCAATCAGCGCACGCAGCGGCATCAGCATCGCGTCCACATGGGGCGGCAAGACCTTGCACGTCTGCATGTCGGCCACATACCGACTCTTGCGCTCATGAAAGCCGATCAGCACCTGGCCCTTCTTGATCACGTGGCGAACCGACAGCCGCGCCCGGTACCGGTAGCCCCAGGCCGGGCCTTCGATGGGCCGCATCACGGTTTCAGCCTTGACCTTGCCCAGGTGCCAGAGGTTGTCTTCCAGCACCCGCTGCTTGACGGCCACTTGCGCGCCCACGTGCAAGTGCTGCATCTTGCAGCCACCGCAGGCACCCGCGTGTAGCCCAAAATGCGGGCAGCCTGGGCGCACGCGCTGCGACGATTCGCGGTGGATCGCCGTGAGGCTGGCCTGCTCCCAGTTGTTCTTCTTGCGGTGGGTGTTGGCGGTGACCAGCTCAAACGGCAGGGCACCATCGATAAAGACGACCTTGCCATCAGGCCGCCGGGCCACGCCCTGCGCGTCAAGGTCCATGGACTGCACCTGCAGCCAGCCCTCGGGCAGGTCGGTCGCGCTTTGCGCGCAGGGTTCAAACGAGGGGGATAGTTCTTTCGGTTCGCTCATCCCCCGATTGTCTCAGGCCCGGGCGGGCGCCCTGCCCGACCTGAGGCGGCGCTTCACCTGAGATCAGCTGCGGTCGGCGCGTGCGGCACGCCGGCCGGCACCACCGCGCATCGAGACCGAGGCCAGAGGCAGCTTGTTGATGGTGAGGTCGCAGTTGTGGTTGTCGGGCGTGAAAACCAGCGTCGAGTTCGGCGCGACGAGCGGAAGGGTTTCGTGGATCTGGCGGGACATGTCGATCGGCGGCTCGGGGGCGCGGTAGACGAGGTCCTTGTCGGGGCCATAGACCAGGTAGCACGAGGCCGCCGCGGACTGGCTGAAAAGTGCAGCCACCAGGGCTGCGGCAGCGTATGGAAGGGCCTTCATGGTTGCTTCTCCTGAAACTGACGGTTCTGCCGGGCATTATGCGGGCTTTGGCCTGCCCGGCCAATGCAGCTGTGGCCTGAAAACCGCTCTGGCGCAGGCGACCAATAGTACTGGGCACGAGGCCCGCGCTACCTCAAGTGCAGATGGTTGGTGTGCTTGACCTCTTCCATCACCGCATAAGTGCGCGTCTCCCGCACGCCGGGCAGCTGCCAGAGGACCGCGCCGGCAAACACGCGGTAGGCATTCATGTCGGCCGAACGGGTCTTGAGCAGGTAGTCGAAGCCGCCGGCCACCATGTGGCATTCCATGATCTCAGGATGCACCTGCACTGCCGCCTTGAACTGGTCGAACACGTTGGGCGTGGTGCGGTCGAGCAGCACTTCGACGAACACCAACATGCCCGCGCCCAGCTTGAGGGGGTTCAGGCGGGCCTCGTAGCCCAGGATGAAACCATCGCGCGTGAGGCGCTGCACACGCGCCAGCACTGCTGTGGGCGACAGGGCCACGGCCTCGGCCAGCTTGAGGTTGGCAATGCGGCCGTCTTCCTGCAGGATTGACAAAATCTTGCGGTCGATACGGTCCATATCGGTTTCTGCTTGCATGTTGGTTAGCGATTTATTCGGTAGACATGGCAATTTTCGACCATTTATTCATCGCCAGTCCAAGGATCATCGCCCATAACGCCAAACGCAGATTGGCCCACACATCACCGAAAGACACCGCCATGACGCAGCCCAACGCCCAGCCCTCCGCGCCGTTTGCAGACTTTGCTCCCCGCACCCTGTTGAGCAACCCGCTGCGCGCGGCCATCACTGCCGCCTATCGCCGCCCCGAGCCGGAAGCCCTGGCCCCGCTGCTGGCCCAGGCCCGCCTACCCCAAGAACAGGCTGCAGCGTCCCAGCAGCTGGCACTGCGCATTGCCAAAGCGCTGCGCGAACGCAAAGCCAGCGCGGGGCGCGCGGGCATCGTGCAGGGGCTGCTGCAAGAGTTTTCACTGTCGTCCCAAGAAGGCGTGGCGCTGATGTGCCTGGCCGAGGCCCTGCTGCGCATCCCGGACAAGGCTACGCGCGACGCGCTGATCCGCGACAAAATCAGCCACGGCCAGTGGGATGGCCACCTGGGCAAGAGCCCGTCCCTTTTCGTCAACGCCGCCACCTGGGGCCTGCTCATCACCGGCAAGCTGGTAGCCACACACAGCGAAAGCAGCCTGGGCATCTCGCTGGGCCGCCTGATCGGCAAGGGGGGCGAGCCTCTGATCCGCAAAGGCGTGGACATGGCCATGCGCATGATGGGCGAGCAGTTTGTGACCGGCGAGACCATTGACGAAGCCCTGCGCAACGCCCGCACGATGGAGGCCGAGGGCTTTCGCTATTCGTACGACATGCTGGGCGAGGCCGCGCTGACCAGCGCAGACGCGCAGCGCTACTACCAGTCCTACGAACAGGCTATCCACGCGATTGGCAAAGCGTCTGCCGGGCGCGGCATCTATGAAGGGCCGGGCATTTCCATCAAGCTGTCGGCCTTGCATCCACGCTACAGCCGTGCACAGTTTGGCCGCGTAATGGACGAGCTGTACCCGCTAGTGTTGCGCCTGACCGCCTTGGCCAAGCAGTACGACATCGGCCTGAACATTGACGCCGAAGAAGCCGACCGGCTGGAACTGTCGCTGGACCTGCTGGAGCGCCTGTGCCACGAGCCCACCCTGGCCGGCTGGAACGGCATTGGCTTTGTGATCCAGGCTTACCAAAAGCGCTGCCCGTTTGTCATCGACTACGTGGTGGACCTGGCCCGCCGCACCCAGCGCCGCCTGATGGTGCGTTTGGTCAAAGGCGCGTATTGGGACAGCGAAATCAAGCGCGCCCAGGTCGATGGCCTGGAGGATTACCCCGTCTACACCCGCAAGGTGCACACCGACATTTCGTACATTGCCTGCGCCAAGAAGCTGCTGGCTGCGCCCGAGGCCGTGTACCCCCAGTTCGCCACACACAACGCCGAAACGGTGGCCACCATCTACCAGCTGGCGGGCAGCAACTATTACGCCGGGCAATACGAATTCCAGTGCCTGCACGGCATGGGCGAGCCGCTCTATGAGCAGGTGGTCGGTGCCATCGCTGCCGGCAAGCTCGGCCGCCCGTGCCGCATCTACGCCCCCGTGGGCACGCACGAGACGCTGCTGGCTTATCTGGTGCGCCGCTTGCTGGAAAACGGTGCCAACACCTCGTTCGTGAACCGCATTGCCGACGAAGCGATTGCACTGGATGAGTTGGTACGCAGCCCCGTGCAGGTCGTAGACCAGCAAGCCGCAGTGGAAGGCACTGCGGGCCTGCCCCATCCCCGCATTGCCACGCCGCAGGGCCTGTATGGCGCGCACCGCACCAACTCGCGCGGGCTGGACCTGTCGAACGAGAACACGCTGACCGAACTGGCTACCGCCCTGCAGGCCACTGCCACCCATGCCTGGAACGCCGGCCCCTTGCTGGGCACCGATGCCCCTGCAGGCCCTGCCCAGCCCGTGCGCAACCCCGCCGACCACAGCGACATCGTGGGCCCGGTGCAAGAGGCCACCGCCGACGACGTGGACCAGGCGCTGGCCCACGCCCAGGCCGCCGCAGCACCCTGGGCTGCCACACCGCCCGCCGAGCGTGCCGCCGCCCTGCTGCGCGCGGCCGACCTGCTGGAAGAGCGCATGTTGCCCCTGCTGGGCCTGCTGATGCGCGAAGCCGGCAAGAGCGCCAGCAACGCCGTGGCCGAAGTGCGCGAGGCCGTGGACTTCCTCCGTTACTACGCGGCCCACGTGCAAAGCACCTTCGACAACACCACCCACATCCCGCTGGGCCCTGTGGCCTGCATCAGCCCCTGGAACTTTCCACTCGCTATCTTCATGGGCCAGGTCGCGGCCGCGCTGGCTGCGGGCAACCCCGTGCTGGCCAAGCCCGCCGAACAAACCCCGCTGATCGCCGCCGAGGCAGTGCGCCTGCTGTGGCAGGCCGGTGTGCCCCGCGCCGCAGTGCAGCTGCTGCCGGGCCAGGGCGAAACCGTGGGCGCGCGCCTGATTGGCGACGCCCGCGTGATGGGCGTGATGTTCACGGGCTCCACCGAGGTCGCGCGCATCCTGCAGCGCACCGTGGCCGGGCGGCTGGATGCCGCAGGCCGCCCCATCCCGCTGATTGCAGAAACCGGCGGGCAGAACGCGATGATCGTGGACTCGTCCGCCCTGGTCGAACAGGTGGTGGGCGACGCCGTGTCGTCCGCCTTTGACAGCGCAGGCCAGCGCTGCTCGGCCCTGCGTGTGTTGTGTGTGCAGGACGACGCTGCCGACCGCGTGGTCGAGATGCTGCAAGGCGCCATGGGCGAGCTCCGTGTGGGCAACCCCGGCGCGCTGCGTGTGGACGTGGGACCGGTGATCGACGCCGAAGCGCAAGCAGGCATCACCCAGCACATCGAGAAATTCAAGGCCCAAGGCCATCCCGTTTTCCAGCACCCGAGTCACGTTTCTGCAGTCAGCACACAGGGCACCTTTGTGCCCCCCACGCTGATCGAGCTGAACCACATCGGCGAACTGCAACGCGAAGTCTTCGGCCCGGTACTGCACCTGGTGCGCTACGCCCGCAACGACCTGGACCAGTTGCTCGACCAGATCAACGCCACCGGCTACGGCCTGACGCAGGGCGTGCACACCCGCATCGATGAAACCATTGCCCGCGTGGTCAACCGCGCCCACGCGGGCAACGTCTACGTGAACCGCAACATGGTCGGTGCCGTGGTGGGCGTGCAGCCGTTTGGCGGCGAAGGTCTGTCGGGCACCGGCCCCAAAGCAGGCGGGCCGCTGTATCTGCTGCGGCTGCTTTCCCAGCGGCCAGCCGATGCGCTGGCCCGCACCTTTGCCGACGCGGACCGCATCGCGCCACCTGAGGAAACGCAGCGGGAACGGCTGCTGGCCTCGCTCCATACGCTGCAGCACTGGGCTACGGCACAAGGCCATCCCGCCCTGGCCCGCACCTGCGTGCGGTTTGCCGCAGAAACCCAAAGCGGCACTGCCCGCACCCTGCGCGGCCCCACGGGCGAACGCAATGTCTACACCCTGGCCCCGCGCAGCCGCGTGCTGTGTTTGGCGCACGGCACCGACGACTTGCTGACACAAACCGCTGCCCTGCTCGCCACGGGCGGCACAGCGCTCTGGCCGACCGACCAAGCTGGCCTGCGCGCACAACTGCCCACGCTGGTACAGGCCCAGATCGCGTTGCAGGACAACGCGCTGATGAACAGCGCGGTGGGGCTGGACGCCGTGCTGCACCACGGCGACGCGACCTCTCTGCACACGGTGTGTACCGCCCTGGCCCGACGCCACGGGCCGATCGTCGGCGTAACAGCGCTGCCAATCGGCGCGGTGGATATCCCGCTGGAGCGCCTGATCATCGAACGCGCGCTGAGTGTGAACACGGCGGCTGCGGGCGGAAATGCGAGCTTGATGACCATTGGATGATCGCCCGGCACCGGCGTGCCATCCGGCGGGAAAAACTTGAACCAAATTGGCCGCCAGCGCTTTCTAATCAAGCGCTATTAGCTATTGATTCAATAGCAAATTAAGACGCGGATGCCAGCGGTAGATTGAGCGGAAGGTTCTGCGGCTTGATGCGCACCACGCCCTCGGCGTTGGTCGCGAGCCCCAGGTACACCGGCTTGCCCGCCACATCGGCGCGCATCTCGGCCGGGTTGGCAAAGGTCAGCGTGAACAGGCTCACCAGGCGCGCCATCCGATCTGCATCCACAGGGTGGTCCTGGTACAGGTCATTGAGGAGGGCCGTGGATTCCACGTCCAACCCCACGTGCCAACGCCACGCGCTGTCGGTGACCTGGTGCACGGGTTCGATCAACACCTGAACACCCAGCAGGTGGGCAACCCACCGCTCCAGCACCCGCGCCAGCGCCTTGAGGCCCGAGCGCGCGCGCGTCATTTTGAAGGTCAGGCCATGGCTCAGGTCCTGCGTCAGCTCGTGGGTCAGGTCGAGTAAAAAGTGGTGGCGATCGCTCGCCTGCCAGTACTGACCGGCGTTGTCGGCGGCCAATACCTGGACCTGCGCCGTGGGCTGCAATGCGCCGCTTTGCAACAGAAGGCGCCCCACCTCCCCCAAGCCCGCTGTTTCATTCAACATGTCCAGCGTTGCACGGTCGCCCGCCAACATCTGCCCATCTTGCAGGGTGATGCGCTGGGGGCGGAACAGCATCTCGGCCGCACGGGCTTCAAAGGCGTCATTGCAGTCATCGAGCAGGTTGCGCAGCAGGGCCTGAACCACGGCGTCAATGAACACGGCTGGCACGTTGACCGCCCCACTGCGCATGAGTTGCAGGTAGTACGCCTCCAGCGTGCCCGCGGCCAGCAAGCCATCGCGAAAGCGCATGAACACGGTGTAGTTTTCGCGTGCATCGTCGTCTTGCACAGCCGCCAACTCCTGAGGGGCGACGCTGCGTGCTGGCGACATGGCCAAAGATTCGTGCAAAGCCACCTCCGCCGGGCAAGACTCCGGCACCAGGGCCAACTCGGGCCGAGTCAGCAGCCGCTGCAGGTACCCCTCGGTGGGTACCAGCCAGCCGCGCGTGTCCCGGGCAAGCATCTGAAAGCCGCATCCGGGCCAGAAATCAGCGGCCGACGTCATGGCAATGCCCTCCGCCGCGGGGGGACGAGCGTCGGGGCGGGGCCGGCGGGGGGCATCAAGGATAGGACCATGGAGGACGGGGTGGAGGCTTGGCTGACACAGGCGACAACCAACCGGATTGTGGGAGTGCCCGATCTTATCGGCGCCTGGATCTCACCAATCGCTGAAGGACTGCTGGCGCGCCACCAGGGGCCATCGCGCCAGCACATCGTGCTGGGAGAGCCCATACAGACTGTCCACCAACATGAATTCAGACACCCGCCAGGCGAGCGGCTCGATGTCGCGCGGATCAAAAGGCTCGTGTCGATAGTCCAGCGTCACATGGGGGCTGAAGCTGCGGCGAATTTGGCGCTCATCAAAGCCCACGCGCCTCATCGCCAGCGCCAGGTCGCGTTCAAAACCGCGAATTCCGCGTAGGCCTGCCTTTCGTCCTGTCAAATGCGCCATGCTTTGGCCGCTGGGGCCGGTGGTGGACTGCACGACATCCAACTCGATATCGAAAGGCTCTGCGGCCAGGGTGCAGGCTGCGGCCATGGCAAGTTCAATCTGGCGCCCTGGAACTCCATCCAGAAACCGCCCCAGCTTCTCCACCGTGATGTGCAGGCCGTCCTTGCGCATTTGCGCGCCACGCTTGGGGCATGGTGGCAAGCCGAGGCTGCGAAGGAGCCCAAACGCGCGGTCTGCGGCCTGGGGTGGAAGGCGGACGAAAAAGTACAGATCGTGGGGTTGTGACATAGCAGGCAGACATCGGCATGTTCGGCCTGATATTTTGCATGAAGCTGTATAAAAATACAGTCCCACCACCAGCCCTGCAATCAGCCCAGCGGTCTGCCCCGTCGACTTCGCTCACTCCCATTCGATCGTCGCTGGCGGCTTGCTGCTCACGTCGTACGTCACGCGGTTGATGCCGCGCACCTCGTTGATGATCCGGCCTGACACCTTCTTGAGCAGGGCGTAAGGCAGCTCGGCCCAGTCGGCGGTCATGAAGTCGCTGGTCTGCACGGCGCGCAGGGCGACCACGTAATCGTAGGTGCGGCCATCGCCCATCACGCCCACGCTCTTGACCGGCAGGAAGACGGTGAAGGCCTGGCTGGTGAGGTCGTACCAGGTCTTGCCGGTGGCTTCATCGACATGGTTGCGCAGCTCTTCGATGAAGATCGCGTCGGCGCGGCGCAGCAGGTCGGCGTATTCCTTCTTCACCTCGCCCAAAATGCGCACGCCCAGGCCGGGGCCGGGGAAGGGGTGGCGGTAGACCATTTCGGGCGGCAGGCCCAGGGCCACGCCGAGTTCGCGCACTTCGTCCTTGAACAGGTCGCGCAGGGGCTCCAACAGCTTGAGGCCCAGCTGTTCTGGCAGGCCGCCCACGTTGTGATGGCTCTTGATGGTGACAGCCTTCTTGCTCTTGGCGCCGCCGGATTCGATGACGTCGGGGTAGATGGTGCCCTGAGCCAGGAAGGTGGCGCCCTTGTGGCCGCCGTCGCCGGCTTTCAGTTTGGCGGCCTCGGCCCTGAACACGTCGACGAACAGGCCGCCGATGATCTTGCGCTTGGCTTCGGGCTCGCTCACGCCCGCCAGCTTGCCAAGGAACATGTCGCTGGCATCGACGCGGATGACCTTGGCGTGTAGCTTGCCGACGAACATGTCCATGACCATGTCGCCTTCATTCAGGCGCAGCAGGCCGTGGTCGACGAAGACGCAGGTGAGCTGGTCGCCGATGGCGCGGTGGATCAGCGCTGCGGCCACGGAGGAGTCGACGCCGCCGGAGAGGCCCAAGATCACTTCTTCATTGCCCACCTGCTGGCGGATCTGTTCCACGGCTTCGGCGATGTGGTCGCGCATGACCCAGTCGGGGCTGGTGCCGCAGATGCCGAGCACGAAGCGGTCGAGCAGCGCCCTGCCCTGTACGGTGTGGGTGACTTCGGGGTGGAACTGCAGGGCGTAGAAGCGGCGCTCTTCGTCGGCCATGCCGGCGATGGGGCAGCTGTCGGTGCTGGCCATGAGCTTGAAGCCCGGGGGCAGCTCGGTGACCTTGTCGCCGTGGCTCATCCACACGTTGAGCATGCCGTGGCCTTCGGGCGTGGTGAAGTCGGCAATGTCCTTGAGCAGTGCGGTGTGGCCACGGGCACGCACCGCGGCAAAGCCGAACTCGCGCTTGTGACCGCCCTCGACCTTGCCGCCCAACTGGTGCGCCATGGTCTGCATGCCGTAGCAGATGCCGAGCACGGGCAGGCCGAGCGTAAACACGGCCTCGGGCGCCTTGTCTGTCGTGTCTTCGTACACGCTGGCGTGGCTGCCGGACAGGATGATGCCCTTGAGCGAGCCGTCCTTGGCGTAGTCGCGCACCCACTCGTCCGTCACGTCGCAGGGGTGCACTTCGCAGTACACGTTGGCTTCGCGCACGCGGCGGGCGATGAGCTGAGTGACTTGCGAGCCGAAATCGAGGATGAGGATTTTCTGGTGTTGCATGGCGGTGGGTGGCGTCGAGGGAATGAAAAAGAACACGGATCTGACCGAGGGGGGCCGTCAGAGGGTGGACAGGTCCAGCAGCTGCACGCCGCTGCGCTTTGCGGCGGCGGCCTGCGCAGCGTCGAACGTGGCCAGGGGCAGGCGCAGCGAGCGGGCCAGCCACAGGTAGGCGGCGTCGAAGGTGGGCAGGCCGGTGTCGAGCGCCACGTCGAGCACCGCCTTGTGCTGGGCAGGGGCCAGCTCGTGCAGTTCGACACGGTGGCGGATGGCTTCGAGCACGCCCCACAGGCCTTCAACCGATGCGGGCGGGATGCGGCCGCTGTGCACGCCGCTGCTGATGAGGTTGCTGCACTCCCACTGCCACAGGTTGGGAGCCTGGGGCTCGACCTCGTCGCGGCGGATCAGGGTGTACAGGCGGCGCGTGTGCTCGCTGGCGGCGTCGGGCAGCAGCCAGGCGGCAGTGACGGAGGCGTCAAGGACGAAGGCGGTCATGTTGCTGCGGCCCTGCCCTTGCGGCGCAACGTGTCGGGGGCTGCGGCGGCAACCTCGGCTGCGGGGCGGATGCTGGCGTGCAGCGCGTCGATCTGGCCCAGCTCGCGGGCGATCTGCTCGTCGGTGATGACAGGGCGGCGGCGCACGGGCAGCAGGCGCACCACCTCTTTGCCGTGGCGGGTGACGCGCACTTCCTCGCCCTGCTCGACCAGCTCGATCAGGGCAGAGAACCTGCTCTTGGCTTCGTAGATGCCGACGGACTGCATGGATGCGCGGACCCCCAAAAAGAAAAAGTCTGGCCTGAATGGTGAATTCAGACCAGACTATATCATTCTGACCAGATATTTTCAATCAGGCCAGATTAGGTGACTCACCTTCAGTCAGCGCGGTAGTTGGGCGCTTCCTTGGTGATCTGCACGTCGTGCACGTGGCTTTCGCGGATGCCGGCGGTGGTGATCTCGACAAACTCGGCCTTGTTGTTCATGTCGTCGATGGTGGCGCAACCGCAGTAGCCCATGGCGGCGCGCACGCCACCCGCCATCTGGAACACGATGGAGACCATGGAGCCCTTGTAGGGCACGCGGCCTTCGATGCCCTCGGGTACGAGCTTGTCGGCATTAGGATTGCCGGTGGTCGACTCCTGGAAGTAGCGGTCGGCGCTGCCTTGCTGCATGGCGCCAATGCTGCCCATGCCACGGTAGCTCTTGTAGCTGCGGCCTTGGTACAGGATGACTTCGCCAGGGGCTTCTTCGGTGCCTGCGAACATGCCGCCCATCATGATGGTGCTCGCGCCTGCGGCGAGGGCCTTGGCGATGTCGCCGCTGTAGCGCACGCCGCCGTCCGCGATCAGCGGCACGCCGGTGCCACGGAGGGCGGTGGCGACGTTGTCGATGGCCATGATCTGGGGCACGCCCACACCGGCCACGATGCGCGTGGTGCAGATGGAGCCCGGGCCGATACCGACCTTGACGGCGTCGGCACCCGCCTCGACCAGGGCCAGCGCAGCCGCGCCGGTGGCGATGTTGCCGCCGATGACGTCTACCTGCGGGTAGTTCTGCTTGACCCAGCGCACGCGCTCGATCACGCCCTTGCTGTGGCCGTGGGCGGTGTCGACCACGATGGCGTCCACACCGGCCTTGACCAGGGCTTCGACGCGCTCTTCGGTGCCTTCGCCCACGCCCACTGCCGCGCCTACGCGCAGTCGGCCGGCGCTGTCTCGTGCGGCGTTGGGGAAGCTGGTCTGCTTGGTGATGTCCTTGACGGTGATCACGCCCTTGAGCTCGAAGTCGTCGTTGACAACCAGGATGCGCTCGAGCTTGTGCTTGTTGAGCAGCGCCTTGGCCTGGGCGGGCGAGGTGCCCTCCTTCTCATTGACGGTGACCAGCTTTTCGCGCGGAGTCATGATCTGGTGGACCTTGACGTCGTAGCGCGTCTCGAAGCGCAGGTCGCGGCCGGTGACGATACCCACCACCTTGCCGCCGTCGCACACCGGGAAGCCCGAGATGCCCAGTTGCTCGGACAGCTGCAGCACCTGCAGCACGGTGTGCTCGGGGGTGATGACCACGGGGTCGCGCAGCACGCCGGATTCGTAGCGCTTGACCTTGGCCACCTGGGCGGCCTGCTCCTGCGCCGTAAGGTTCTTGTGCACGATGCCGATGCCGCCCTCCTGGGCAATGGCAATGGCCAGACGCGCCTCGGTCACGGTGTCCATGGCGGCGGACACGAGAGGCAGGTTCAGCTGGATGTTACGGGAGAGTTTCGTCGCGAGGGACGTGTCCTTGGGCAGGACCTGGGAGTACGCTGGCACCAGCAACACATCGTCGAAGGTGAGCGCTTTTCCAAGAAGGCGCATGAGAAAGCTCCAAAAGACGGATTGTACCCGCGCAGCGTGTGGCAGATTGACTACGCGATCAGAGCGTGGGTTGTGGAAAGACGCCAGTCACCCGTCACCCGCTTGGCGGCCGCGTCATTCGTCGCGTGAAAGGGTCCACCCATCCGAAGCACTGGTCGCGGGCAAGCCGGGCGGCTAAACTTGTTTGCATGAAAATGCACAAGCTTCTCCTGCTGGCCGTGGCCTGCACCTGGGCCATGGGCGCCACAGCGCAATGGCAGTGGATCGACAAGGATGGCCGCAAGGTCTTCAGCGATCGGCCGCCTCCACAGGAAATCTCCGAAAAGAACATCCTCAAACAGCCGGGCGGCTCAGCCCCCCGCGTCACTTCGGCGCCCACACCAGTAGACGGTGCTCAAGCCACGGCACCAGCTTCGGCACCGGCAGCTTCCGCGCCCAGGCCTGGAGCCAGCGCTCCGGGTGCGGGCAAAGACAAGGCCCTGGAGGAGAAAAAAGCCCAGGCCGAAGCAGCCGAGGCTGCGAAGAAAAAGGCGGAGGAGCAAAAGCTGGCCAAGGCCAAGGCTGATAACTGCACCCGCGCCCGCCAGGCCCGCAGCGCATTTGACTCCGGCCGGCCCATCACTCAGACCAATGCACAGGGTGAGCGCATCTTCCTGGACGATACAGGCCGCACGGCTGAAACCAAGCGCCTGGACGGCATCATCGCGGCAGACTGCGCGCGCTGATGGTGTAGTACAGCAACGCAGCGCCCACACCGGCGCCGGTGCTGACGCTATCAATAACCAGACTTGCCGCCCGGGCGCTGCCGGGCAAACAGGCCGGTCGAGCGTGCGCCCTGTCGCGCAAAACGCTCACGCCGGGCCACCTTGGGGTCGACCTTCAAGGGCCTGTAGACCTCTACCCGGTCCTGGTGCCTAAGGGCTGCGCCAAGCTCCACACGCCGCCCCCAGATGCCCACTTCGGGCGATTGGCTACCGCTTTGGACCATGGACGCATCGGCGCCCGCAGCCTTCAACGCGTCTTGCACGGTAGCACCCACCGGCAGATCGATCACCTGTTCGCGCAGCTCCCGCGGAGCGACACAAACCACCACGGTGACTTGCAGCGTGGTGTGCGCCGGTGCCGGTGCCGATGGCGGCGCGGGGGAAGACGAATCTGCCTCAGCCATACACCTGTTCGGCGCGCTTCACAAACGCATCGACCATGCTGCCGGCGATGCGGTCAAACACCGGGCCGACCAACGCGGCCAGGGCTGCGCTGTCAAAGCCGTAGTGCAGCAGCAGCTCCACCTTGCAGGCGCGCTGGCTTCCATCGCCCACCGGGTGGAAGTGCCAGTCGCCATCGAGCCGCGAAAAGGGCCCTTTGACCAGATGCATCTGCACTCGCCTGCTCGCTTCGTGCGTGTTCCGGGTCACAAAAGTCTGGCGAAGGCCGCTGAACGAAATGCCCACCTCGGCAGTCATTCCCTCAGTGGTGCTCTCCAACACTGCGGCGTGGTCGCACCAGGGTAAAAACTGGGGGTACTGTTCCACCGCGGTAACGAGGGCAAACATTTCTTCGGGGCTGTACCAAATAAGGACGGACTTGTTGACGGTTTTCATGCAGGCGGGGCTTGGGGGCTGATCGGTCAAGCCGGAGAAATTAGAATCGCGAGGGCGAGACGACAACATTGTAGGGAGGCCTTTTATCTCCCCGTTTGCGCCGCATCTAGAGCTTGCCTGCACCGACGCCCACGTTGTGGACCAAAACCGGTGACCGACCAACCCACAGCGTGCCGACAAATCCATCCATTGGACGTTGTATGCGGTCACGCACCGGCAAGGCCGATCCATGAGGAAAGCGGAGCAAAGACCCGCGACGTTACGACAGTCTGCTCGCAGCATTCATACTGCACCGCATCCAGCGGCTGGATGCGAGGCTTTTCGCCAGCTTTAGCGGGCACGCAAAACATATCAAAGCTTTAACCCCATGGCCAAGAAACCCGATCCTACGTCCCGCATTGCCGACAACAAGAAAGCGGCCTACAACTATTTCTTTGAAGAACGCCACGAAGCAGGCATGGTCCTGTACGGCTGGGAAGTAAAGGCGCTGCGCGAAGGCAAGGTGCAGCTGACCGATGGCTACGTGCTCATTCGCGATGGCGAGCTGTTCTTGCTGGGTTGCCAGATCAACCCGCTCAAGACCGCTTCGACCCACGTAAACCCCGATGCCATCCGCACCAAGAAGCTGCTGCTCAAGAAGGACGACATCAAGCACCTGATCGTCAAGGTTGAGCAAAAGGGCTACACGCTGGTGCCGCTGAACCTGCATTGGAAAAACGGCTATGTGAAGTGCGAGATCGCCCTGGCCAAGGGCAAGGCCGAGCACGACAAGCGCGACACCATCAAGGACCGCGAAGGCAAGCGCGAAGTGGAACGCGCGATGAAAAGCAGAAGCCGTTGAGTGTGCTCAGGCCCGTGGGCGAGTTCACGGCGGCGGGGGGGCCCCTCAGAGGCTCGCCGCAGCCGGCTTGCTGGCCGCCCGCGGCTACCGCCTCGCGGTGGGCAGCGGCAGCCGATGCACGCAAGCGGACCTTTACCCATCGCCGAGCTTCTACACAGCCCAAGCTGATCAGCCTGGACGGCACGACCTCAGGCCAACGCCGCCAACGGATGCGAATGCGCTGGCCAGGGGCTCACGAAGAACGGCGCCACCATCAGCGGTGTCACCTCTTCGATGCGCGCAGGGTTCCATTTCGGCGCGTGGTCCTTGTCCACCGCCAGCGCCCGGATGCCCTCTACCGTTTCGCTCTGACCAGGGCGCAAATAAAAGCAGTGGCGCACCATGTCGCGCTCCATGCGCAAGTCTTCTGCCAAGCCCATGTCGCGCGCGCGGCGGACCTGCTCCAGCACCACATGCAGCATCAGGGGCGAGCGCTTGCGCAGCGTGGCGGCCGCACTGCGCGCCCAGTCACTGTCGGCGGCTTCGAGTGCCGCGACGATCTCCGCCACGCTCGGCAGCGCAAAATAGTGGTCTATTTGGTCTCTAGCGTTTGATAGGTCTGAATTTTTAGCTATCAATTTTGAATCAACATAGTTTTTGACGGCCGCGCCGTCTGCAAAACTCTGGGTGGCCAGTGCATCCCACACGGCCGCCAGCTGGTCTGAAGAAAGAAACCCGTCCGCCAAGCTGCACTCGATGGCGTCGCCAGCGCCGATCGTGTCGCCAGTCAGCGCCAGCCACTCGCCCACACGGCCTGGGCAACGGCTTAGGAAATAGCCGCCCCCCACATCCGGAAACAAACCGATCGCCGTCTCGGGCATGGCCATCTTGGTGCGCTCGGTCACCACCCGCAGTGCAGCGCCCTGGCTGATGCCCATTCCGCCACCCATCACGATGCCATCCATGAACGCGATATAGGGCTTTGCGTAGTTGTGAATCAGGTGGTTAAGGGCGTATTCCTCGGTGAAGAAATCTTCGAGCTGCGGGTTGCCCTGGCTGCCGGCCTGGTGCAAAAAGCGGATGTCGCCGCCTGCGCAAAAAGCGCCAAACGGCCCTTCCTTGTTGCTGCCACGGATGGCCACCGCCACCACACCCGCGTCGTTTTGCCACTCGAGCAGGATGCGCATCAAATCGCGCACCATGCCCAGCGACAACGCGTTGAGGGCGCGCGGGCGGTTCAGGGTAATGAACCCCACCTGGCCGCGCACTTCGTTCAGAACCTCTGCCACCACGGTCTCCGTCATTTTTGTTCCTTAAAGCCGAGTACTTCGTTAAACACCAGCGCACCGATCACCAGCACGCCGCCGGTCAGCACCGCTGCACTGGGCTCTTCGCCCGCGCCCAGCCATGCCAGCAAGATCCCAAAAACCACCTCCAGCAGGCCCAGCAGCGCCATCTCGGGCGCTTTGAGCACGCGGCCGCAGCGCACGGCCAGCACACAGGGCACGGCCAGTTGCACCACGCCCAACACGGCCAGCAACACCAGGTCGTGCCGAGACGCCTGCAGCGGCAAGGCCAGCGGCAGCGTGGCCACCACCGAGATCACCGCCCCCACCAGCACGGCAGGCACCAGGTCCACCGAGTGGCCGTGGCGCTGCGAATGCTGCACCACCGTCCAGTTGATGGCCGCTGCAATCGGCACGCACAAGGCCACCAGAGTCCCGGCCAGCGGCAGGCCTGCCATTTGTGACCCGTACATCCAGCCGATGCCGATACCCGCCACGGCGATGGCGCCCCAGGTGCGCGGCGCGATGTGGTGGCCGATGAAGATGCGTGCAAACAGCGCCGTCAGCAGCGGCCCCACCGCCATCGTGACCAGCACATTGGCCACGGGCATCAGCACCAGCGCCACCATGAAGGCGGTGAACATCACACTCCAGCACACCCCCGAAATCCACAGCGCGCGGCCGCTTTTGCGCATCGATGCAAACACCGCCCGCCCCTGCATCAGCGGCAGGATGAAAAGCAGCGCCACCAGCGTGAAAAAACTGCGCCAGAACGTCACCTCGAAGCTGCGCGCGTGCTCCAGGTGGCGCGTGACCACGCCGGCAATTGACCACATCAGGGTGACTGCCACCATCAACACGACAGCGCGGGAATGGGTGAGTTTCAGCAAAGGCATCGTGGATTGAGGCGCAGCGAAATGGCAAAAAGGGCCACAGCGTAGCAACAGTGGCCCTTCAGGCGGCAGACGGGAACCGGGTTCCCCTGCCTTGGCGAGTCAGCGACTCAGGCAGCTCAAGAACGGCCTGCGCGCTTGCGCTCGTTTTCAGTCAGGAACCGCTTGCGGATGCGGATCGACTTGGGCGTGATTTCGACCAGCTCGTCGTCCTCGATAAATTCCACCGCGTATTCCAGCGTGGCGTCGATAGGCGGCGTGATCTTGATCGCGTCTTCCTTGCCGGACACGCGGAAGTTGGTCAGCTGCTTGGTGCGCGTCGCGTTCACGATCAGGTCGTTGTCACGGCTGTGGATACCCACAATCATGCCTTCGTACACGGGGTCGTTCGCCTTCACGAACATGCGGCCGCGGTCGTCGAGCTTGCCCAGGGCGTAGGTGAAGATTTCACCGTCGTCCATGGAGATCAGCACACCATTCTTGCGGCCGCCGATGTCGCCCTTATGCGCCTCGTAGCAGTCGAAAATGTTGGCGATCAAGCCCGAACCGCGGGTCAGGTTCAGAAATTCATTCGTGAAGCCGATCAGGCCCCGCGCAGGAATGCGGTACTCCAGGCGCACGCGGCCACGGCCGTCCGGCTCCATGTTCACCAGCTCGCCCTTGCGCTCGCCCAGGGCTTGCATCACACCACCCTGGTGGCCTTCTTCGATGTCGACGGTCACCAGTTCGATAGGCTCGTGCTTCTCGCCGTTGACCATTTTGAACACCACGCGGGGCTTGGACACAGCCAGCTCGTAGCCTTCACGGCGCATGTTTTCCAACAGGATGGTCAAGTGCAGTTCACCGCGACCCATGACTTCGAAGATGCCTTCTTCGTCGGTCTCGGACACACGCAGTGCCACGTTGTGCTGCAGTTCCTTTTGCAGGCGGTCCCAGATCTGGCGGCTGGTCACGAACTTGCCTTCACGGCCTGCCAGTGGCGAGGTGTTCACGCAGAAGTTCATGGTCAGCGTGGGCTCGTCCACCTTCAGCATGGGCAGCGGCGCGGGGTTGGCGGGGTCGGTCACGGTCACGCCGATACCGATACCTTCGATGCCGTTGATCAGCACGATGTCGCCAGGGCCGGCCAGGGGAGTCTGCATGCGGTCCAGACCTTGGAAGGTCAGTACCTGGTTCACGCGGCCCTTGATGCTCTTGCCCTCGGGGCCTTCCATCACCAGCACGTCCTGACCGGGCTTGACGGTGCCTTGGCTGATGCGGCCCACACCAATGCGGCCGACGAAGGTGGAGAAGTCCAGCGCCGAGATCTGCAGTTGCAGCGGAGCGGCTGGGTCACCCGTGTTCGGCGGAACGTGGCTCAGGATGGTGTCGAACAGGGCCGACATGTCGGGGCCCCACTGCTCGCCAGGCGCGCCTTCTTCGAGCGACGACCAGCCGTTGATGCCCGAGGCGTACACCACGGGGAAGTCGAGTTGTTCGTCGGTGGCACCGAGCTTGTCGAACAGATCGAACGCGGCGTTCACGACCTTGTCGGGGTTGGCACCAGGCTTGTCCACCTTGTTCACGACCAGGATGGGGCGCAGGCCCAGGGCCAGGGCCTTCTTGGTCACGAAACGCGTCTGGGGCATGGGGCCCTCTTGCGCGTCGATCAGCAGCACCACGCTGTCGACCATGGACAGCGCACGCTCCACTTCACCGCCGAAGTCCGCGTGACCGGGGGTGTCCACGATGTTGATGTGCGTATCCTTCCAGCTCACGGCGCAGTTCTTGGCCAGGATGGTGATGCCACGCTCTTTTTCAATCGCGTTGTTGTCCATCACGGTGTCGACGACTTTTTCGTGGTCGGCGAAGGTGCCGGACTGGCGCAGCAGCTGGTCGACCATGGTGGTTTTGCCATGGTCAACGTGGGCAATGATCGCGATGTTGCGGATTTGTTTAGTCATAGTTTTTCCAATGTGCCGCTGGCTTCTAGGAGCGGCGTGCCTTCCAAAATTTGTTGAATTTCCAGCGGACTCAGGAGCCTGTCGGGCACCAGCTCCCCGCCAACGATGTGGCCCACACCCAGCAGCGCCGGGGGATGCTCTCCGAAAACCGCCACGGCGCTGGCGTCTGGCCAGGCCCCGCGGCGGCGCACGCCCGACAGGAAACGAGCGGCATTCTCGCTGTCCAGCGTGACACGCACATGTTGCGCCAGCAGGGATTCCGGCGCCTCCAGGCTCGCAAGGCGGTCTTCCTCGGGCATGGCTTCCAGTTCAGCCAGCGTGACGCAGCGCTCTATGCCAATGCCACCGGTGTCGATGCGGCGCAAAAACGTGAGGTGCGCCCCGCAGCCCAACGCGGCACCGATGTCCTCGCCCAGGGTGCGGATGTACGTGCCCTTGCTGCAGGTCACTACCAATTTAATAGCTACCAACCCTTGCTCAGCTTGCGCCAGGGTCACTTTTAATGCATGAATGATGACGTCGCGCGCTTCGCGCTCCACCGTCACGCCTGCACGCGCGTACTCGTACAGCGCCTTGCCGTCCTTCTTGAGCGCACTGTGCATGGGAGGCACCTGGCGGATCGGGCCGGTGAACTGCTGCTGCACGGCGGCCAGCCGCTCGGGCGTGAGCTGTGTTGGGTCGACCTCTCGGCGCTCCAGCACATCGCCTTCGGCATCGCCCGTCGTGGTGGTGGTGCCGAGCAAGGCCACGGCCTCGTAGGTCTTGGCGGCGTCGAGCTGCAACTGGCTGAATTTTGTCGCCGCACCAAAGCACAGCGGCAAGACGCCCGTCGCCAGCGGATCCAGCGTGCCAGTGTGGCCCGCTTTTTCGGCGCGCAGCAACCACTTGGCCTTCTGCAACGCATCGTTGCTGGAAAGACCCAGTGGCTTGTCGAGCAGCAACACCCCATGCACAGGGCGCCGCTGCACCCTGGTGCGTGGCGCGTTCATGGTGCTAGTCCTCTTTGGCGCGCGAAGAAACGGCCTTGGCAATCAAGGCGTTCATGTCGGCCGCACGCTCGGAGGTGCGGTCAAACACGAAGTGCAGCGTAGGCACGGTGTGGATGTGCAAGCGCTTGAACAAGCCATTGCGCAGGAAGCCCGCAGCCTGGTTCAGTGCGGCCTGTGTTTCCACCGGGTCGCCCGTCAGCAGGCTGAAGAACACCTTGGCATGGGCGTAGTCCGGAGTCACCTCCACGCCCTGCAGCGTCACCATGCCCACGCGCGGGTCTTTCAACTCGCGCGCGATCAGCTCCGTCAGATCGCGCTGGATCTGATCGGCGACCTTGAAGGCGCGGTTGGGGGTAGCGGACTTCTTTGCAGCCATGTCGCTCTGTCGTCGTAGCGGTCGCCTTACAGCGTCCGTGCGATTTCCTTGATGTCAAAGAACTCGAGTTGATCGCCTTCCTTGATGTCGCTGTAGTTCTTGAGCTTGATACCGCACTCAAAGCCTTCCTTGACATCCCGGACATCGTCCTTGAGGCGCTTGATCGAATCGACTTCGCCCGTGTAGACCACCACGTTTTCGCGCAGCAGGCGGAAGCGTGCGTTGCGATGGACCATGCCCGAGGTGATGTACGAACCGGCAATCGTGCCGATCTTGGTCGCCACGAACACCGTACGGATTTCGGCCGTACCGATGATCTCTTCGCGTTGCTCTGGTGCCAGCATGCCGGACATCGCCACACGCAGCTCGTCCACAGCGTCGTAAATGATGCTGTAGTAGTGCAGATCCACGCCATTGTTCTCGGCCAGCTTGCGCGCACCGGCATCAGCCCGCACGTTGAAGCCGATCACAATGGCCTTGGAGGCAATCGCCAGGTTGATGTCGGACTCGCTGATGGCGCCCACTGCGGCGTACACCAGCTGGACCTTGACCTCTTCGGTCGAGAGCTTGAGCAGCGACTGGGCGAGCGCTTCCTGCGAACCCTGCACGTCGGCCTTGACGATGATGGGCAGCATCTTCACTTCGCCCGCCGTCATATCGGCAAACATGTTCTCGAGCTTGGCGGCTTGTTGCTTCGCCAGCTTGGTGTTGCGGAACTTGCCCGCACGGTAGGTCGCGATTTCACGGGCACGGCGTTCGTCCGTGAGCACCATGAATTCGTCGCCTGCCTGAGGCACTTCCGTCAGACCCTGGATTTCGACCGGGATCGACGGGCCTGCCGTCTTGGCGACCTTGCCGTTTTCGTCCAGCATGGCACGCACGCGGCCATAGGTCTGGCCAGCCAGCACGATGTCGCCGACCTTGAGCGTGCCGGACTGCACCAGCACCGTGGCAACCGGGCCGCGGCCCTTGTCGAGCTGGGCTTCGATCACGAGGCCCTTGGCCAGCGATGCGACAGGCGCCTTCAGTTCCAGAATTTCAGCCTGGAGCAGCACCTGCTCGAGCAGCGTGTCGATGCCCATGCCGGTCTTGGAAGACACCGGCACGAAGGGCGACTCACCACCGTATTCTTCAGGCACCACCTGCTCCACCACCAGCTCCTGCTTGACGCGTTCGAAATTGGCGTCAGGCTTGTCGGCCTTGGTGATGGCCACCACGATAGGAACACCTGCCGCCTTGGCGTGCTTGATGGCTTCCTTGGTCTGGGGCATGACGCCGTCATCGGCAGCCACGACCAGAATCACGATGTCGGTGGCCTGGGCACCACGGGCACGCATGGCCGTGAAGGCCTCGTGACCGGGGGTATCGAGGAACGACACCATGCCGCGTGGTGTTTCCACGTGGTAGGCACCAATGTGCTGCGTGATACCGCCGGCTTCGCCCGCGGCCACCTTGGCACGGCGGATGTAATCCAGCAGCGAGGTCTTGCCGTGGTCGACGTGGCCCATCACGGTCACGACTGGAGCCCGCGGCAGCAGTTCGACGTCTTGTTGCGCCGAATCGTCGTCGGTGAAGGCTTCTGGATCGTCCAGCGCCGCCACCACTGCCTTGTGGCCCATTTCTTCCACCATGATCATGGCGGTGTCCTGGTCCAGCGGCTGGTTGATGGTGACCATCTGGCCCATCTTCATCAAGGCCTTGATGACTTCATTGGCCTTGATCGACATCTTGTGCGCGAGCTCGGCCACCGTGATGGTCTCTGGCACGTGCACTTCGATGATGCGGGCTTCGACCGGCGCCACCTGCTGGTGGTCGTCACGGTGATCGCGGTTGTCGCCGCGGCGGCCACGCGGGCCCCCGCGCCAGTTGTTGCGGCCCACACCCCCGCTGCTGTCGCCGCGGGTCTTGATTTCTTTCTTCTTGGCGGTGTCGTTGGCCCAGCTGGAGGACAGCTTGGCCGACTTCACTTCCTTGCCTGCGCCCGGCGCACCGGCACCGGTGGTTGTAGCGGCACCTGCGCGCGCCACACCCGTACCCACGGCCGGCTTGTGCAGCGTGCCCTTCTTGGCGTCGCCCACGGCAGCCGGCTTGACGGCTGGCTTGGGTTCTTCGGGCTTCTTCGCGACCATGACCGCCTTCTTGGGCGTGGCCATCATCGAGCGGATTGCAGCAGCTTCGGCCTCGGCCTTGCGGCGGCGGGCATCGAGATCGGTGGCGCGGGCAGTTTCTTCGTCGGCGCGTGCCTTCGATTCTGCAGCGGCCTTCTCGCGTGCTTCAACCTGCGCAGCATTGCGCGCGGCGGTCTCGGCAGCTTGTTCGCGGGTGGCTTCCTGCTTGACGGCAGACGCCTGGGCCTTTTTGTCGGCTTCCTGGGCGGCGTAGGCGTTGGCGCGTTCTTCGGCTTCGCGCTCGCGCTGCTCGCGGGCTTCGCGTTCGGCGCGTTTCTCCGCCAGCTCGGTCTCCTGGCGGCGGATCAGCTCGGCCTGGCGGCGGGCTTCTTCCTCACGGCGCGCCAGGTCAAGATCTTCGCTCGACACAGCGGACTCTTCGACCGCGGAAGCTGCCGACTCGGCAGTTGCCTCGGCACCTTCGTCGCGCTGAATGAAGGTGCGCTTCTTGCGCACTTCCACCTGGATCGTGCGGGCCTTGCCGCTGGCATCGGCTTGCTTGATCTCGCTGGTGGACTTCTTCACCAGTGTGATCTTCTTGCGATCGGCCGAAGCCGTGCCGTGGCTGGCCTGCAGGTAGGCAAGCAGCTTTTGCTTGTCCGACTCGGTCAATGCGTCAGACGGTGCACCCTTGCCCACGCCGGCAGCCTTGAGCTGGTCGAGCAGGGTTTCAGGCGATTTCTTGAGTTCGGTTGCGAACTCGGCGACAGTATTACTGGACATATATGGTTCGTGCCTCCCTGACCCTTACTCTTGCTGCCCCGCGAACCAGTGTTCGCGCGCCTTCATGATCAAGGCTTTGGCATCTTCTTCAGACTGTCCGGTCAGGTCGGTCAGTTCATCAATGGCCAGATCGGCCAGGTCGTCACGTGTGTGCACACCGCCTTCAGCCAACTTGGAAATCAGCTCCGGCGTGAGGCCTTCAAGATCGCGCAGGTCTTGCGAGACCTCTTCCACGCTCTCTTCACGGGCGATTTCCATCGTGAGCAGCGCATCCTTGGCGCGGGCACGCAGCTCGTTGACGGTGTCTTCGTCGAAAGACTCGATCTCCAGCATTTCCTGGAGCGGCACATAGGCCACTTCTTCCAGGCTATTGAAGCCTTCGGAGATCAGGATGTCGGCGATTTCCTCGTCCACATCCAGCTTTTCCATGAACAGCTTGCGGGCCGTGTCGGTTTCGCTGGCCAGCTTTTGCGCGCTTTCGGCGGCGTCCATGATGTTGATCTTCCAGCCGGTCAGATCGGACGCGAGGCGCACGTTCTGGCCACCGCGGCCGATGGCGATGGCGAGGTTTTCCTCGTCCACCACCACATCCATGGCGTGCTTTTCTTCATCCACCACGATGGACGAGACGTTGGCAGGAGCCAGCGCACCGATCACGAACTGGGCCGGGTCTTCGGACCACAGCACGATGTCTACGCGTTCGCCAGCGAGTTCGTTGGTCACGGCGTTCACACGGGTGCCGCGCACGCCGACGCAGGTACCGATGGGGTCCACGCGCTTGTCGTGCGACAGCACCGCAATCTTGGCGCGCGAACCGGGGTCGCGGGCGCAGCTCTTGATCTCCAGGAGGCCTTGTTCGATCTCAGGCACTTCGTGGCGGAAGAGCTCGATCATGAACTCAGGCGCCGAGCGCGACAGGATGATGGGCGCACCCCGCAGCGTCAAATCCACTTCCATGATCATGGCCCGCACGCGGTCGCCGCTGCGCAGGTTTTCCTTGGGAATCATCTCGCCACGGCGCAGGCGGCCTTCGACACGGCCGGACTCGACAATGATGTCGCCCTTGTCCATGCGCTTGACGGTGCCGGTAAAGATGCGTTCGCCGCGCGACATGAAGTCGTTGAGCAGCATTTCGCGCTCGGCGTCGCGGATCTTCTGCAGGATGACCTGCTTGGCCGCCATGGCGCCAATGCGGCCGATCGGGACGGACTCGACGCCTTCTTCGATGTACTCACCGACTTCGATGTCGGCGATGCGATCCTTCGCATCCATGAGCAGTTCTTCGGCTTCAGGGTTCTGCAGACCGGCATCGTCGGGCACAACGAGCCAGCGGCGGAAAGTCTCATAGTTGCCGCTGTCGCGATCCACGGACACGCGAATGTCCACCTCGCCCTGGTACAGCTTCTTGGTAGCCTGGGCCAGGGCCGACTCTACGGCGCCCAAGACCACATCACGCTCCACGTTCTTCTCGCGTGAAATGGCCTCAACCAACATCAACAATTCGCGATTCATGCGACGACTCTCCTATTTCAATCACCTGAGGGCGGTGGCTGCGCAGTGCAGCCCTGCCCCATTTATTCAGCAGCAGGGGCAGGTGCTGACCCAGCCTTGCCCGCGCGCCCCTTGAAATCCACAATGGGGGCCAGACGGGCGTCCCGGATTTCATCCAGGGTGAAGCCCATGGCCTGCAACGGAGCAGGCACGCGTTTCTTGCTGACTTTTTGACCTGGTTTCACGGGGGGCTCTTCGCTCCAGACGATCTGCCATCCGCCGTTGTCGGCCCGCTCGAGCGTGCCGCGAAATTTTTTGCGGGTGGCGTTGACTTGCCCGCCGCCTGCTGCGCCGATCGGCGCCCTCAATGTGATGTCGATGACCGAGCCTTCGAAACGCACGAAGTCCTGGTCGTGGCGCAGGGGACGGTCGATGCCGGGCGAGGACACTTCAAGGCGCTTGTACTCGACGCCATCGACTTCCAGCGCAAACTGCAGCTGGCGCGTGACCTTCTCGCAATCCTCGACGGTGACATACTGCTCCACCAGGGGCGCGGGCGCATCGGCGGCCGGCTGCACCCAGGGCAAGTCGATGGTGACACGCAGCAGCCCCCCGGCGGAGCGCTCGATCTCCACCAGGTCATATCCCAGGCCCGTCACTATTTGTTCAACGACTTGCTGCAATGCCACGTGTTCAGTTCAATCCCGGTAAAACACCACACAACTTGCGCAATTCAAGACCGGGCGAGCCGCCCATCCCGTGAAGGCACTTCGGTGCACCCCTGTTTGCGCAAGTCCAAAACAAAAAACCCGATAACCCCCGGAGACTCTTCTCCGACAGCTTCGAGCTCCAAAAGCGTTCGACCAAAAAAAACGGGCGGTTGGTACCCGCCCGTTTGGTCGTGAGACTCGTATTGTAGCCTGCAAAGCCTTGATTTGCCAAGGCAAACCGTGGCGTCACTGTTGCCTCTACGCGCCGAAACGCGCAAACCCAGCGGCCATGCGGGCCCCGGCCTCGCGCCGGCCGGCCGCAACCGCAGATCCAGGGCCCAAAAAGGCCTCTGGCGCACGGCCGATCAGCGCAACCAGCTACAACAGTGATAGCGATTGGGGCCAGGCACTGATTGTTGATCGCGGCCGCAGTCACTATGGGCCGACAGCCTTGGACTCGCGCTACCGCGGGGCGAGCAGCCGCCGGGCATCCGTGGGCCGGCAAACGCCCCCAGAACATCAGCCACCCCGCGCTTCCAGCACCCGCTCAAACACATCCTGCGCTTCGCCACCCGTGCCCGCGCCGCCCTGCGCGCCCGCCTGCAGGCTGGTCAGCAGCCGCCCCAGCACTGGCGCCTGCGGCAGCAGCGGCCCTAAAAAGAGCGCGGTGCGGTCGCGACCAATCAGCAAAGTGGGGAAAGTTTCCACATCCAGATCACCTGCGATCTCGGATTCGTCCTCGATGTCCACCCACTCAAAACGCACTTCAGGATGCGCCCGGGCAAGCTCGTCGAACAGAGGCCGGTAGTCCCGGCAGGTGCCACACCACCCGGCGCACAGGCACACCGCCCACCAGCGGGCTGTGGATGGGGCTGACGCCGTGGCAGCAGTGTTGTTCAGTGCAGGTGCCCCAGAGGCGGGGTCGGGCAGCACAGCCGGGCTTTCCATCAATGCAACTCCTGGGTCGTCCGCCCGGGCCGGTTGCCAGGGCGGCAAACGGCGGGGGCTACAAACCGCGCCGCTCGCGGGCGCGATAAACCTCGATGGTACCCACACCGGGCGCCCGGTTGCCCCAGCTGTTGCGCACAAAGGTGGTCACCGCCGCCACGTCCTCGTCGCCCAGCGTTTGCTGAAACGGCGGCATGCCGTGCGGGCGCGGATTGCCGGCCGTGGCGGGCAGGTAGCCGCCCTGCAGCACCACCCGCACCACGTTGGTCGGGTCGGCCAGCAGCACGGCGCGGTTGCCCGCCAGCGCCGGGAAGGCGCCCGCCTGGCCCTGCCCTGCATCGCCGTGGCATTGCGCGCACTGCTGCTCGTACACCTTGCCGCCCCGTGCCATGGCGGCGGCGGGTGGCGCTGTGTAGGGCGCCGGGGTGGCGCGGGCGGCCTGCTGCGGCAGCGCCTGCAGGTACACGGCCATGGCGCGCGCGTCGGCATCGGTCAGGTACTGCGTGCTGCGGAACACCACCTCGGCCATGGGGCCCAGCGCCGACCCGTGCGGGGCCACGCCGGTTTTCAGCAAGGCCACCACGTCGTCGGTGGCCCATTCCTTCACGCCCGCCTCGGCCGCCGCGTTGAGCGCGGGGGCATACCAGTTCTGCACCGGGATCAGCCCGCCGTTGAAGGCCTTGGCGTCGGCCGTGGCGCCCAGCGCATTGCGCGGCGTGTGGCAGGCCGTGCAATGGCCCAGGCCGTTGACCAGGTAGGCGCCGCGGTCGTATTCCGCCGTCTTTGTGGGCGCGGCGTCGGCAGCGGTGCTGGCATCGCCCGGCGCAAAGAACAGCGCACGCCACACACCCAGCGCCGCCTGCGTGCTGTACGGAAATCGCAGCGCGTGTGCGCGGTTCGGCTCGCTGGCGGGGGGCACGCTCTGCAGGTACGCAAAGATGGCGTCCGAATCCGCGCGCGCCACCTGGGTGTAGTTGGGGTACGGGAACGCCGGGTAGAGCAGCCGCCCGTCCTTGCTGCGGCCATGGTGCATGGCGCGCCAGAACTCGCCCGACGTCCAGCTGCCGATGCCCTGCGCCGGGTCGGGCGTGATGTTGGAGGTGTGCACCACGCCAAAGGGCGTCTCGATGCCGCGCCCGCCCGCAAACGGCGCCCCGCCCTGCGTGGTGTGGCAGGCCATGCAGTTGCCGACGCGCGCCAGGTACTCGCCGCGCGCCACCAGCGCGGGCGTGCTCTGCAGCGTCTCGCCAGCGGGCAGCGGCTCTTCGCCGCGCAGGTTCAGGGTGACCAGCGCCGCGGCCACGATACCCAAAGCTGCCAGGGTGGAAGACAGGGTCCAGAGGATGCGTTTCATGGGTGCATCCTTTCTCAACGTGAAGAAGCAGCAGGAGCTGCAGTGGCTGCAGCCGCTGCAGCCACGGGCACCTCGGCCACGCCGCCGCAGCGGGCGGGCATGGCGGCCGGCAGGGTGCGCGCGGGCTTGCCGCCCCCGGCCACCGGCTGGGCGGCCAGCCAGGCCGACACGGCGCTCACATCGTCGGGCGTGAGCTGGCGGGCGATGTCGGCCATGCAGTCGGGCGCATGGGCGCGGCGCTGGCCAGTCTTCCAGGCGCCCAGCTGGCTGTTGAGATAGTCACGCGGCAGGCCCAGCAGGCCCGGGATGGACGGCGCCACGCCCGTCATGGCGCTGCCGTGGCACGACACGCAGGCGGGGATGCGGCGCGCGGCGTCGCCCTGCTGCACCAGCCGGCGCCCCTGCTCCAGTGCGGCGGCCGGTGCCTGGGGTGCGGGCGGCGGCGGGTACGGCACATCTTGCGCGGCAAAGTGCTCGGCCATTTCACGGAGGTAGTCGTCCGTCAGGTGCTCGATGAGGTAGGTCATCTGCGGGTAGCTGCGCCGCCCGTCGCGAAAGTTGAGCAACTGGTTGGCCAGGTAGCCCGCCGGCTTGCCGGCGATGCGCGGGAAGTAGCCCTCCTGCGTGGCCCGCCCTTCCTTGCCGTGGCAGGCGGTGCAGGCCAGCACGCGCGAGGCCATGGACGCGGCGGAGGTGGTGGCCGGCATGGAACTAGGGGCCGCAGCACCAGCAGCCCCAGGGCTTGCAGCTGACGCCGCCGTGGGCGCCATGGCTGCGGGCGGGGCCGCCAGTGCGCCGACGCTGACAGCCATGGCAGCCATGGCAGCCACAGCGCCGGCAGCGGTAAAGGCCACCCCGGCAGGCAGGCAAAAAACAGGGCGCAGCAGGCGGCGCAGGCGGTCAATCATGGGATTTTTCTTCTAGGTGGGTCGTCAAGGGTCGGCGGCCGGCGGGCGCCTGTCTGTCAGCGCACCGGCACACCACCACACAAAGAACTCTACGCCCGCGCTTCAAAACAGTACAGATTCAGTTTCCAGTTAAAAATACAGATCAGTTTGCGCGGCATCAACGCCGCAACCCGCGCCCCCAGGTTCGCACCGCCAGCCCCTCCAGCATGAAACGCTACGAACGCCACGCCGACGCCATCGCCCAGCTCATCCACAGCGGCGCCCTGCGCCCGGGCGACCGCGTGCCGTCCGTGCGCGAGGCCAGCCGCACACGCGGCATCAGCCCGTCCACCGTGTTCGAGGCGTACTACCTGCTGGAGGCGCAGGGCCTCATCCACGCCCGGCCCCGTTCGGGCTACTACGTCAGCAACCGGCTGCCCCCCGCAGGCCAGCGCCCCGCCGAGCCCCTGCCCTCGCAGCCCGCGCGCACCTCCACCGACGTGGCCATCAGCGACCTGGTGTTCGAAGTGCTGGGCCTGGCCCGCGACCGCGACCTGGTGCCGCTGGGCTCGGCCTTCCCGGGGCTGGAGCTGTTTCCGTTGGATAGGCTGGCGCGCTGCCTGGCCAGCGGCATGCGCAAGCTCGACCCCTGGAACATCGTGCAGAGCCTGCCGCCCGGCGACGAACGCCTGCGCCAGCAGATCGCGCTGCGCTACGGCCTGCACGGCAGCGCGGTGGACGTGGAGCAGATCGTCATCACCAACGGCGCGATGGAAGCCCTGAACCTGTGCCTGGAGGCCGTCACCCAGCCGGGCGACATCGTGGTGGTCGAATCCCCCACCTTCTACGCCGCGCTGCAGGCGCTGGAGCGGCTGAATCTGCAGGCGCTGGAAATTGCCACCCACCCGCGCGACGGCATCGACCTGGCCGCCCTGGCCGAGGCGCTGGAGCGCCAGCCAGCGCACCAGCGGGTCAAGGCCTGCTGGCTCATGCCCAGCTTTCAAAACCCCTTGGGTAGCCTGATGCCTGAAGCCAAAAAGCGCGAGCTGGTCGCCCTGCTGGCCCGCCACCAGGTGCCGCTGATCGAAGACGACGTGTACGGCGAGCTGCACTTCGCCCCGCACCGCCCGCCCCCGGCCAAGGCGTTTGATACCGAAGGCCTGGTGATGCACTGCAGCTCGTTCAGCAAAAGCCTGGCGCCCGGCTACCGCGTGGGCTGGGTGGCGGCGGGCCGGTTTGCCACGGCGGTGCAGCGCCTCAAGCTCATGACCACGCTCTCGGCCGCCACGCCGTCGCAGCAGGCGCTGTCCGAATACCTGGCCCAGGGCGGTTACGACCGGCACCTGCGCCAATTGCGCCGCAGCCTGGCGCAGCAGCAGGCGATCGCGCTGGCGGCGGTGGCCCGGCACTTCCCGCCCGGCACGCGTGTCTCGCAGCCCGAGGGCGGGTACTTTTTGTGGGTAGAGCTGCCGCCGCAGATCGACGCCCTGCAAATGCACCGCCAGGCACTGCAGCAAGGCATCAGCCTGGCGCCTGGGCAGATCTTCTCGGCAGACCGGCGCTTTGCCCACTGCGTGCGCATCAACTACGGGCACCCGGCGCAGAGCCGCTTCGAAGCCGCGCTGCAAACGGTGGGCGAGCTGGCGACGGCGCTGGCCGCAGCGCCACCTGGGGGCTAAAAATCCGTCTGCTATACAAAACATAGCGCCTAGCGCTTATAGAACAAGCGCTGGCGGCCAATTTGACTCAAAAATCGCCGGTACACCGGCGTCGGAAAGCCACCCGCGGCCAAAACACGCCCTGGCTTGCAGCCGCCTGACACGCACGCCGCCGCCGTTGGAAAGGCCCAACCTCGGGTTCTCCCGCCCTCGGCACAGCTCTTGCAACGGCATACTGGCTGCCGCCCGCAACCCGGGCAGCGCTACCAGCCTGGCAACCCGCCAGCATTTAAAGACCCACCAACGCCCCACCATGGCAGCACCCCAGCATGTCCCGTTTCTGACCGTGGAAGATGAAGACGACTGGGTCGTCTCGTTCGCGCTGGGTCCGATGGGCGCCAGCCGCCTCACGCTCACGCGCACGCCGCACCTTGAATTCATGCTGCGGCCCGAGCAACGGGGCGTGTCGGTGGGTGGCGTGGAGGCAGGCCAGCGCCCCACCCTGCTCGTGGCCGTGCAGTGGGGGCACAAGTGCGTGGACGTGGTGTCCACCGCCAAGCGCTACAGCCTGGACATCAGCAAGGTGGACAGCGCCACGCGTGCGGCAGCGCTGCGGGTGCTTGGCAAGATGAATTTCGATCAGCGGTTTCAGTTGGCGAATGCGTGAGTTCGCGTCGGTGACACCTGGGCAGCGCTCAAACGCCTGCACACCCCATCTCTCAACCCCCAACCGTTCGGGCTGAGCTTGTCGAAGCCAGGGCACACGCGCCCCCAATTGGCAGCCCTTCGACAGGCTCAGGGCGAACGGGGTTAGGCAAGCGCAACGCGCCGACCATCACCGTCATGGGGTTGGGGGCACCGCGGCCTCAACCCCTCCCACCGCATTCACACCACCAACGGATCCAACGGCTTCACCACCCGGCACGGATTGCCCGCCGCAAACACCCGCGCCGGCACATCGCGCGTCACCACGCTGCCCGCGCCGATCACCGCGCCATCGCCAATCGTCACGCCGGGGCAAATGATGGCGCCGCCGCCAATCCACACGTCGTCACCAATGGTGATCGGCACCCCCAGCTCCAGCCCCTTGGCGCGTTCCTCGGGCGACATGGGGTGTGACGCGGTGTAGATCTGCACGCCCGGCCCCATGAGGGTGCGGGCGCCGATGCGCACGGGCGCCACGTCCAGCACCACGCAGTTGAAGTTGAAATACGCGCCCTCGCCCAGCGTGATGTTGTAGCCGTAGTCGCAATAGAACGGCGGCGTGATCTGCACGTTGGCCGGTGCGGCTGGCACCAGCTGCGCGATCAGCGCTGCGATCTCGTCGGCGGCGTCCGAGGGGGTGTGATTGATGCCGTGGCATAGCGCGCGGGCGCGCATGCGGTCGGCGGTGAGTTCGGGGTCGTTGGCGTTGTAGAGCTCGCCAGCGATCATCTTGGATTTTTCAGAGGTCACAGGTGCCTTTCAGTGTGAGGTGAAGGATCCACCAGCCGCTGCACCTGAGCCGTAGGACTCCACCGCAGGGCTCGCCCGGCACGCAACCTCTTCATCCGGATTTGCGGCGGCTCTACAGCAGGGTCCACTTGCGTTCGCTGCCGGCGGACTCCACCACCTTTTCGATAAAGCGCACGCCCTCGGCACCATCTTCCACGCGTGGGTAATCGGCCTCCAGCGCGCTGGCTGTTTTGCCCGCTGCGCGCGCCCGGATGTCCGCCGCCACGCCCAGGTAGACGTTGGCAAAGGCTTCGATAAAGGCCTCCGGGTGTCCTGCCGGAATGCGCCCCGCGCGCAGGGCCGATTCGCTGAGCCATGGCGACCCACGCGTCAGGATGCGGCGCGGTCCGTCTACCGGCGAATGCACCAGGTGATTGGGGTCTTCCTGCCGCCAGGTGATCGTGCCCAGCGTGCCAGAGATTTGCAGCCGCACATCGTTCTCCAGCCCCGCCGCCACCTGCGACGCGACGATCACGCCGCGTGCGCCGCCCGCATAACGCAGCAGCAGCTGCGCGTCGTCGTCCAACTGGCGGCCGGCGCCAAAGGTGGTGAGGTCAGCGCACAGCGCTTCGGGCCGCAGTCCGGTGACGGTGGCGGCTAGGTTCTCGGCGTGCGATCCGATGTCGCCCATGGTGCCCACGGCGCCGCTGCGCGCCGGGTCAAGCCGCCAGTCGGCCTGCTTGTTGCCGCCGCCCTGCTCCACCGCCGTGGCCAGCCAGCCCTGGTTGTATTCCACGGTGACCTTGCGCAGCGTGCCCAGGGCGCCGCTCTGCACCAGGTGGCGGGCCTCGCGCACCATCGGGTAGCCGGTGTAGTTGTACGTCACGCCGAACACGGTGCCAGCCTTCTTCACTGCGGCCACCAGCTCGTCGGCCTGCGCGCTGGTGTGCACCAGCGGCTTGTCGCACACCACGTTGAAGCCTGCCTGCACAAAGGCCAGGGCCACCGGGTGGTGCACGTGGTTGGGGGTGACGATGCTCACCAGGTCGATGCGCTCATGCACAGGGCGGCGCAGTTCCTCGGCGAGCAGGTCCTGCCAGCTGCCGTGGCTGCGGTCGTCCGCCAGGCCCAGCTCGGCGCCGGATGCGCGGGCCCGCTCAGGCGATGACGAGAGCGCGCCAGCCACCAGCTCGAACTGGCCGTCGAGCGCCATGGCCTTGCGGTGCACCGCGCCGATGAAGGCGCCGTGGCCGCCGCCCACCATGGCATAGCGGAGCTTTCTTTCACTGGACATACGGAAGGCCTTTGTTTGTTGTTCTTGGTTTGCTGTTGCCGTCACCACCCGGCCGTTCGCCCTGAGTTTGTCGAAGGGCTGTCAAGCACCATGCCCTGGCTTCGACAGGCTCAGCCCGAACGGTGAGGGAGTGGACGGCGGTTGAATGGTGGCAATGGCTGGAGAGCACTCACACGTTCTGCTTGTCTCGCGCAAACACGGCGTCGAACGCACCCGCCGCCGGCTTGAAGTCGAGCCGTTTGCAGAACGCTGCACTCTCCGTCGCGCCGTGCACGCGGTCCATGCGGCTGTCCTCCCACTCCACAGACAGCGGGCCCTGGTAGCCGATGTCGTTGAGCGCAACGATGATGGATTCGAAATCGATCATTCCGCGCCCCACGCTGCGAAAGTCCCAATTACGACGCGCATCGCCAAAGCTGGTGTGCCCGCCAAACGTGCCCACCGTGCCATCGCCCTTGCCCCACCACACGTCCTTCATGTGGGCGTTGTAGATGCGGTCGGCAAACTGGCGGATGAACTTCACGTAGTCCACGCCCTGGTAGGCCAGATGGCTGGGGTCGTAGTTAAAGCCAAAGCGCTTGTTGCCGTTGACCGCAGCAATCGCGCGCTCGGCCGATGCGATGTCGAACGCGATCTCGGTGGGGTGCACCTCCAGCGCGAAGTTGATGTCGTGCTCCTCGAACACATCGAGGATGGGGCTGAAGCGCTTGGCGAAATCAGCAAAGCCCTTGTCCCAATACGCCTGCGTGGTGGGCGGAAACGCATAGATCGAATGCCACACCGACGAGCCCGTGAAGCCCGTGACCGTCTTCACGCCAAACTTGGCTGCGGCGCGCGCCGTGTCGGCCAGCTCGGAGGCAGCGCGCTGGCGCACGCCTTCAGGCTCGCCATTGCCCCACACATGGGGCGGCAGGATGGACTGGTGGCGCTCGTCGATCAGGTCGCACACGGCCTGGCCCACCAGGTGGTTGCCGATGGCAAAGCATTGCAGGCCGTGCTGGGCCAGCAGTGCGTGTTTGTCTTTGACGTACTGGGGCGACGAAAGCGCCTCCTGCACGTTGAAATGGTCGCCCCAGCAGGCCAGCTCCAGGCCGTCGTAGCCCATGCTTTTCGCCAGCGGCGCAAGTTCTGCCAGCGGCAGGTCGGCCCACTGGCCGGTGAAAAGGGTGACGGGTCTTGGCATGGTGCGTCCAGGTCTTTTCAAATGACTGCCAGGGCTCTTTGGCAATCGTCAAATCCCCCAAAACCGTTCAGCCTGAGCTTGTCGAAGGCCGGGCACAGCGGGAGTCGGCTTCGACAGGCTCAGCCCGAACGGGCGGGGGTGGTTCAGAGTGGTTGAGAGGTAAGGCCCCGCACTTATCCGCATTCAGCTACTGCTATGTATTCAATAGCTGTTAGCGCTTATTGGACAAGCGCTAGGGGCCTATTTGTCTCAAATTTCGATCAGAACGGCGAGTCAGGGAAGTAAAAGCTCTTCGCGTTTTCCTTCGTGATCAGCACCGAAGGAATGATCGTTGTCGCAGGCAGCTTCTCGCCCTTGATGCGCGCCTCGGCCGTCAGCTTGATGGAGTCGTAAATGAACTTGGGGCTGTACGACACATTGGCCTGGATCAGCGGATTGCTGCCGTCGGCCAGCGTCTTGATCATGCCCTTGGCACCCGCGCCGCCGAACACCAGCTTGATGTCCTTGCGCTTGGCCTGCTCGATCGCCTTGAGCACGCCCACGGCCATGTCGTCGTCGGCCGCCCACACGGCGTCGATCTGCGGGAAGCGCGTCAGGTAATCCTGCATCACCTTGAAGGCGTCGTCGCGGTTCCAGTTGGCGTACTTGGCGTCCAGCAGCTTGATGTCGGGGTGATTCTTCAGTACCGCGTTGAACGCGTCCATGCGCTCGTTGTCCAGCGTGGTCGCAATACCGCGCATGGCCACCACGTTGCCCTTGCCGCCCAGCGCCTTGGCGATGTACTCGGCCGGGATCTTGCCGAACGCCGTGTTGTCACCGGCCACATACGCGTCCTGCGCGCTGGTGTCGGTCAGGCCGCGGTCCACCACCGTCACGTACACACCCTTGGCCTTGACCTGGGCCACGGGCTTGGTCAGCGCGGCCGATTCGAACGGGAAGATCACCAGAGCGTTGATCTTGTTCACCGTGACCAGATCCTGCAGCTGGTTGGCCTGCTCGGGCGCGCCGCCTGCCGTCTTCACGATGACCTGCAGGCCGGGGTGGGCCTTCTCCAGATCTTTCTTCGCCTGGTTGGCCCAGTACACGATGCCACCGGTGAAGCCGTGCGTGGCCGACGGAATGGCCACGCCCACCACCGTCTTGTTGGCCTGGGCCATCGCCGGGCCCGCCAGCGCCAGTGCGGCAGCGGCACCCACGGCCGAGAGGGCCAGGCGGCGGGTGAAAGTAGATGTCTTGCTATTCATGATGCGTTGTCTCCTGTTGCTATTGCTTTGCTGAAAATGGCCATGAAAGCCTGGCCGACTGGGGAACACCTCGAAAAATAAATACGCGCATGAGTGGGTGAAAAACTCGAAGTTGTTCCGACCCCTGCGTCACCGCTTGCCGCGCTGCATAAAGGCCACGGCAATAATCACGAAGCCCTGCACCGCCGCGTTCAGGTACACGCTGATGATGCTGGTGAGGTTCAAGATATTGCTGATGACCGACAGCAGGATGGCCCCCACCACCGTGCCGGTGATGGTTCCCGCCCCGCCCTTCAAAACCGTGCCGCCCACGATCACCGCAGCGATCGCTTCCAGCTCCCACAGCAGGCCCGTGGTGGGCGATGCAGAACCGAGCCGCGGCACGTACAGCAGCGTGGCAATGCCCACGCACACCCCGAGCAGCATGTACGTCAGGATCTTGATCTTGTGCACATCCACCGCGGCGTACTGCGCCACCTGCTCGTTGGAGCCGATGACCTGCACGTAGCGGCCATAGGCAGTGCGATTCAGAATCACGCCGCCGATGACAGCCACCAGCAGGAAGATCCACACAGGGATCGGCACGCCCAGCAGGTTGGCGTAATACACGGGGCTGTAGATGTCCGACAGATCGTTCTCCAGCGTGATGGCCCCGCCGTTCGAGAAATACGTGAGGTACGCGCGGAAGATGCCCAGCGTGCCCAGCGTCACGATGAAGGGTTCGATGCGCCCCTTGGTGATGAGCAAACCATGCACCAGCCCGAACACCGCGCCCAGCACCACCGCCAGCAGCATGCCAACCACCACGGCCGCCATGGGCGAGCCCAGCACGGGGGCCATTGCGTTCATGAACAAAATGACCGAGCCTGCGATCAGCGCCGCCATCGACCCCACCGACAGGTCGATGCCGCCCGAGATGATCACAAAGCACATGCCCACCGCGATGATGCCTATGAAGGCCGTGCGCGTGAGCACGTTCATCACGTTGTCGTAAGTGGCGAAGTTGCTGTTGAGCAGCGTGCCGGCAATGCACAGCAGCACCAGCCCGATGACCGGGCCCAGCCCGTGCAGCTTGCCCCACCAGGCCGTGGCGCCGCCGTGGCGGCCTGCACCGGGTACCACGGGTGGTACGGGTGCTGCGGCAGCCGCTGCGGTGGTGGCGTTTTCAGCGGGTACCTGTGGCATGTGCGATCAACTCCTCTTCGGTCAAATTAGGTTCTTGGAGCGTGGTCTGCAGCCGCCCGGCGCGCATCACCGCCACGCGGTGGCACAGGCCGATCAGCTCCATCAGTTCGGAAGAAATCACCACCACCGCCAGCCCCTGCTCTGCCAGGCGCTGCACCAGGTGATAAATCTCGCGCTTGGCGCCCACGTCCACGCCGCGCGTGGGCTCGTCCAGCACCACCACGCTGGGGCCGGGGTGCAGCACCTTGGCCAGCGCCAGCTTTTGCTGGTTACCGCCCGACAGCGACGACGCGCGCACCTCCAGCGACCCGGTGCGGATGCCGAACTCCTGCACCGCATCGCGCAGCGCAGCCTGCTCGGCCGCCGGGTCGAGCCAGGGCTTGGCGTAGCGCTCCAGCGCCATCAGCGTCAGGTTGGGCCGCAGGCTGAAGTGCACGTGCAGGCCCTTGCCCTTGCGGTCTTCGCTCAGGTAGGTCAGGCCGTGGCGCGCCGCATCGCGCGGGCTTTTCAGATTCACCGGCTTGCCCGCCAGCTCCACCGTGCCGGCCGAGCGCGGGCGCAGTCCCAGCAGGCCCTCGAACAGCTCGGTGCGGCCCGCGCCCACCAGCCCGGCAAAGCCCAGAATCTCGCCGCGCCGCACGTCAAAGCTCACGTCCTCGGCCCAGCCCGGCACCGAGAGGCCCCGCACCTTGATGGCCGGCTCTCCACCCGCAGGCGCGGGCAGCTTGGGCGGGAACAAATCGGCCAGCTCGCGGCCCACCATCAGGTTGGCCATCTGCCGGCGCGTCACGCTGGCCGTGGCCTCGCGCGCCACCAGCAGGCCGTCGCGCATGACCACCACCTCGTCGGTGGTGCGCTCCACCTCGTCGAGCTTGTGCGATATGTAGATGATGGTCACGCCCGCGGCCTTGAGCCCGGCCATCAGCGCAAACAGCCGCTCCGTCTCGCCGGGGGTCAGCGTGGCGGTGGGCTCGTCCATGATGAGCAGGCGCGCATTGCGGGCCAGCGCGCGGGCAATCTCCACCAGCTGCTTTTCGGCCACGATGAGCTTGCGCACCCGCGTGTCGGGGTCCAGCGGCAAACCCACCTGTGCCAGGGCAGCGCGCGTCTTCTCGCGCATCGCCTTGTCATCGAGGAAGGGGCCCTTCTTGATCTCGTGCCCCAGAAAGATGTTCTGCGCAATCGTCAGGTCGTCCGCCAGGTTGAACTCCTGGTGGATCAGCACAATGCCCTGCGCCTCGGCCGCGCGCGAGCCGCCGCCCGGGGCGCGCACCGCACCGTCCACCACCACCTCGCCGGTGGTCGGGCTCTCGTACCCCGCCAGAATCTTCATCAGCGTGGACTTGCCCGCGCCGTTTTCGCCCAGCAGGCCAACCACCCGCCCTGGCTGCAGAGCAAAGCCCACGCCGTGCAGCACGCGCACGGGGCCGAACTCCTTGGTCACATTGCGAAACTCGACGGCGACGCTCATCGTGTGACCCCTACCGAACCCGCTGTGGCGGACTGTGAATAAGCAGACACAGAAGCAGACGATGGGGACGGAGACCGCGACGACATCGCCAGGCTTTGCTGCATGGCCAGCACGCCCGCGCCCACCACGCCCGCATCGTCGGCCAGCGGCGCGTATTGAATCTCCAGGTGCCGCGTGGACAGCGCCAGCGACCGGTGGTACACGCTCTGCCGCACCGACGCGAGGAACAGCGGCCCCATGTCCGTCACCCGCCCCGCAATGAACACATGCGACGGGTTGAAGAAATTCACGATGGACGCCAGCATCTGCCCCACCAGGCTGCCCGCGCGCTGAATGATCGCGTTGGCCGCCACATCGCCCGCCCGGCTGGCCTGGGCCACGTCCTCGGTGGTCAGCGTGCCGGTGGCCTGCAAGCGCTCGGCCAGCATGGCGCTCTCGCCGCGCTCCACGGCCTCCATCGCCATGCGCGCCATGGCGGGTGCTGCGGCCATCGCCTCCACACAGCCCTGGTTGCCGCAGTGGCAGCGCGGCCCGCTCTGGTCCACGCAGATATGGCCCACGTCGCCGGCCGACCCATTGGCGCCCCGGTACACCTGCCCGTGGCACACGATGCCGCAGCCAATGCCCGTGCCCACCTTGATGACCAAAAAGTTGGGCAGGTTGCGCTGCAGCCGCCACAGCTCGCCCAGCGCCATCAGGTTCACGTCGTTGTCCACAAACACCGGCGCGGCAAACGCCTCGCGCAGGTAGTCGCGGATGGAAAAGCCGTCCCAGTCGGGCATCAGCGGCGGGTTGACGAGTTGCCCGCTTTCAAAATCCACCGGCCCCGGCAGGCCCATGCCAATGGCAATCACCTGTGACGCCGCCAGCCCGCAGCGCGCCATTAGCTCCCGCATCAGCCCGCGCAGCCGCGCCAGGATCACGCCCGGCCCCTGGCGCACATCGATGGGCTCGCGGTGCCGCGCCAGCACCGTCATGTCGGGCCGCATGATGGCGACCTGCATGCTCGTCGCGCCCAGGTCGGCGCCAATCACCACGCCCAGGGTTTCGCTCAGTCGGAGGGTTTCGGCACGCCGGCCGCCAGAGGATTCCTGCAGGCCCACCTCGTCAAGCAGGCCCTCGTCCAGCAGCGCCGCGACCATGGCGTTGGCCTTGCTCTTGGAATAGGCCAGGCGCTGCGCGAGGGCATTGCGCGACGCGCCGGCAGACCAGAAGATGGTCTGCAAGACGTCCAGGTCTTCGGCGCCGCAGTGACTCCAGCGGGTGGATGGCAAGGCTTGTCTCCTGTCGTTTTCGTTAACAGCACCTCATGGGGTGGGTGCTTGACTGGGATGCTATGCGGTCTACTTTGGCCGGGCAAGACTTAACTTTGACCTAAATTAAATCAAACTATTCGAACTTTCAGCTCTGATACCCTACTGCATAAATTTCGCACTGAAATCAAATTAATATAATTCTCAACAATTTATTCACAGAAAGAGCAGCATGTATTCTGAAGAAATTCACACGACTTCGTTATGGTGCACAGCATTCAACTGTGCATCGACGCCGCTGGAACAAGAATCCATCGACCGCCTTAAAGGTGAATTTTCCAATTTTCGCTCAAATGCCAATTTTCTGGTAAGTCATGTAAGAACCTCTCTACCCGACTTAACCTTACATGATGTTAGTCACCTTGATGCCCTGTGGCGAGTAGGGAGTCTTCTAGCGGGAGAAGATTATCCAATTAATCCGATGGAAGCATTCGTACTGGGTGGTTCAATTTTACTTCACGATGCCGCACTTTGCGTAGAAGCATATGAAGGAGGAGTTGAAGGCTTAAGATCAGAAAAAGTATGGAAAGATACCTTTGCACTCGAGACAGAACGCACACCTGGTAGAAATATCGAAGCAATAAAAATTGACTGTGACTTTTCTGCAATGAGAGCTCTTCATGCGGAGCGCGCCGGAGAATTGGCGCGATATGCCTTTAAGAATCACAAAGATGGCAGCTCTTTTTATCTTATCTCAGACCCAACACTCCGGAATCACGTGGGGCGACTGATTGGAAAAATAGCTACCAGCCATCACTGGAGCATTGAGCAAGTTAAAGATCAGCTCAGCACGCCGCTAAACCCTCCTTCAGGCTACCCACCTCAATGGAGCATTGATGGAATAAAAATCGCCTGTTTACTAAGGACTGCTGACGCAGCACACTTTTGTCAAGACAGAGCCCCAGATTTTCTACACGCATTGAAGCGAAGAATTGGAGTTTCCGGCAATCATTGGGAAGCCCAAAATAAAATTACTGGACCAGCTCTCTCTCCCGCCGATCCTCACAAAGAAACTATTGCATACACTTCTACTCAAGATTTTTCCGAAATTGAATCCCGGGCTTGGTGGATAGCATATGAAGCACTTGGTATAGTTCAGAAGGAGATTTCCAGCGCAAACAAGCTCCTTATGGAGTTGAATCATACCAACGCACCGCCACTAAAAATAAAAAATGTAGCAGGACAAGAGTCGATCTCCAATTTTTCTCAGTATATAAAAGCGTCTGGCTGGGAACCATGCAATGCCAGCATCCATATTGGAGACATCGAATCCCTTGTACGCAATTTGGGCGGTGAAAAACTTTATGGTGCGAGTTCACCCACACACAAGTTGCACGTAGTTCTGCGCGAGCTAATTCAAAACGCTCGTGATTCAATCGTGGCACTCCGAAGCATCGAACCAGATTTCATAGGAAAGATAAATGTTCGACTTATAAATGACGGAAACGATCAATATCTTCAAATTGAAGATGATGGTGTTGGCATGTCTCGACGAGTTTTGACCGGCGCACTACTTGATTTTGGGAATAGCTTCTGGGCGTCAGACTTGGTGAAAACAGAGTTGCCAGGGTTGCGGGCGGGCGGATACAAATCAGTTGGAAAATTCGGTATTGGCTTCTACTCAATTTTCATGATCGCGGCGAGCGCGTCCATCTCCAGCAGACGATGGAACAATGGTCACACTGATACTGTGGAGCTTTCCTTTTCGGAAGGACTTTCACTGAGGCCCATCGTAAAAAGCTCACCTCCTCCGCATCACCTCAGACATTATTCCACCGTAGTAAAAATAAAAATATTAGAAGACCAAAAAATTGCAGATTCTTCTACAATCAAAATCTCGAGTGGCTACAGCGGAATTGGTGACTATAGCGTACCTCTAGAGCGGCTAATCGCATCCTGGATCCCGGGGCTCGATGTCCCAGTTTACTTCATAAACGATCCCAGCGAGCCATCTCTTATTCACCACTGGGATCCAAAAAACAAACAAAATAATTCCGAACTGCTGAAATCCATATATTTCCCAGAATACAGAGGTGAAATTGGAAAGCAGTTCCTTGCAAACATCGATATTCACGCAAGCAGACTAAGACCAATTGGCACGCCAGCTTATGGAATTGCGGCTATTCAAATGGACCACGGAAATGCAGCCAGTGCGGGGGGAATTCGCACGGTCGGGGGATTTGGCCCCTTTAGCTCAACAGGTGATCAACACTTCATCGGATACATGGAATGCGAACCAGATTCCGCCCGAAGAAATGCCGAAAAATTTCTAGCACCACCGCAAACCATTAAAGACTGGGCCACTGAGCAATTAGCAATCTTTGAAGAAAAAAATCCGAATGAATTACAAAGAGCCATTTTTGGAGGTTCTTTGTGCGAATTCGATGTTAACCCGTCAAGGGTAGTAAGAATTCTCACCATAACACAGACAGGTCGTAGATTTTTCTCAATTAGCGATTTGGCAGCAGAAATCAGAACAACACCTATTATATTTCCACAAGCTCACTACAGCGAAACAATAGATGCATACGCCATTCCCAATATGATACCTGGAGCGATTGTCGTACAGTCGCTAAGTCATGGAAAATTTGCAAATCTAAAATTTAAAGATGGAATTCCAGAGGATAAAAATAGTCTGCTGGGATGCCTCTATTACGAGACAGAAAAAATGGGAACCAAAATAGTTCAAGTCCCCTCCGACATAACCTTCGACAGCCAGATAGGCAGGGCAAAAGCATTTATGATTTCCATTAAAGAAGAATAAGAAAAATTTGCAGCGCTTACTATTGTTGATGACATCTAATATAATTAGAAGCGCCAATGAAAATTGATGACTTGTGGCCAAGAGGTCTTCAGCTTGTGTAACAGCTATATATTTCATACACAAACTACCCAACCACGAAAAGCAAATCCCATGTAAAACAGCCGCACATCGCTAAACCCAGCCTCCCGCAGAATCGCCTCATCCTCTTCCGGCGTCAGCACAGCCAGCTCCGCCGCCACCTTGGCCCGCCCCCGGTCTGCCGTCTCCGGCGCCATGCCGGACGCCACCTGAAATGCCGAATAGCGCGACAACCAAAGGTCGCGCTCCCCTGCCCCGCCTTCGCCGCCAGCGCCCCCATCAGCCACGCTCAGATGCACCGCGACGAACGGCGCGCCGGGCTTCAACCGCCGCCGGATCTCGGCCACCATGGCCGCACGCTCCTCGCGCGGCACAAAGTGAAAAGTCAGCAAACACGTCGCGCCATCGAACGGCCCGGCCGGCGCGCTCTGCACATAACCGTGGTGCAGCGCCACGCGGTCGCCTGACACACCCGCGCTCTGCAGCCGCTGCGCCGCTAGGTCCAGCATGGGCTGGCTCGGGTCCACGCCGTCGAAGCGCCAGCCGGGGTGCGCCCGCGCCATGTCCTCCAGCTCCAGCCCACCGCCTGCGCCCACCACCAGCACACGGCCGTCGACGGGCACGCGCTCGGCCAGCAGGATGCGGACCATGGGCAGTAGGCTGTCGTAGCCGGGCACGTTGCGGCGGGGGCCTTCGGCGTAGCGGGCGACGGCGGCGGGGTCGGTGGAGGGGGAGACGGTGGAATGGGTCATGGTGTTTGGCGTATGCGTGTGGTGGATACGGCGCTTTTGCGTTGAGCTTGTCCAACGGGGTTGCCAGCGCAGCGCAGGGTTTCGACAGGCTCAACCCGAACGGTTGGGGGTGGGCAACGCCTGACAGAAATCAAGCCAAATTGGCCTCTAGCGCTTATCCATCAAGCGCTAGCAGCTATCAATTCAGTAGTGATACGTTCGTGCTCCAGCACGGTTTGCGGCTGCATGCTAACATCACGCAACTTTGAATGTTGCATGAAACGAGATAGCCGCCTTTCTAACGTCCTCCACGCACTGCTGCACATGGCAGAGATGGATGGTCCCGCCACGTCCGAGTCGCTGGCGCAGGCCATGCAGACCAACCCGGTCGTGGTCCGCCGCCTGATGGCGGGGCTGCGGTATGCGGGTTTTGTCTCATCCGCCAAGGGGCATGGCGGTGGGTGGGTGCTGTCGTGCCCGCTTGCGGACATCACGCTGCGCGACATTCATGAAGCACTGGGCGCGCCCACGTTGCTGGCGGTGGGCAACAGGGTGGAGAGCCCTGGCTGCGCGGTCGAGCAGGCGGTGAACGACGCCCTCTCAGATGCTTTTGAGGCGGCGGAGCAGGTGCTGCTCACGCGGCTGGGCGAGGTCACGCTGGCGCAGTTGTCTGCCCAGTTTCATGAACGCATGGTGGGCAGGGGCCACGCGCACAAGGACTTTTCACATGAACACTTATGACCACGACGCCATCGTGATTGGCGGCAGCTTTGCAGGCCTGTCGGCCGCGATGCAACTGGCGCGGGCGCGGCGGCGCGTGTGCGTGGTGGACGCAGGCAAACCGCGCAACCGGTTTGCCGCCGCGTCGCACGGCTTTTTTGGGCAGGACGGCGAGCCACCGCTGGCGATGATCGAACAAGCGCGCCGCAAGCTGCTGGCCTACCCCACGGTCACGCTGCGCCAGGGCACGGTGGTGTCGGCCACGGCGCAGCACAGCGTCGAACCATCGCCTGCATCGTCTGCATCGCCCAGCGGTTTTGACGTGGTGCTGGACGATGGCGCCGGTGCACTGACCCCATTGACCACCCGCAAGCTGGTGCTGGCCTTTGGCGTGAAGGATGGTCTGCCCGACATTGCAGGCCTGCGCGAGCGCTGGGGTGCGTCCGTTTTGCACTGTCCGTATTGCCACGGCTATGAGTTTGCGGGCCAGCGGCTGGGCGTGCTGTACCACTCGCCGCAGTCGGGCATGCACGCGCAGCTGATTGCGGACTGGGGCCCGACCACCCTCTTCCTGAATGGTGAAGCCACGCTGGAGGACAGCGAGCGCACGCGGCTGTTGGCGCTGGGCATTGCCGTGGAGCCTGCGCGCATCGCCGCGCTGGAGGGGCCTGATCGGGCGTTGAGCGGTGTGCGCCTGGTTGCGAATGACGGCGCCGATGGCCGCCTGGTGCCGATTGACGCTTTGTATGTGGCCGCGACCACAAGCCCCGCCAGCCCGCTGGCAGAACAACTGGGCTGTGCGCTGGACGAGGGCCCCATGGGCCCGTGCATTCGCACCGATGCCAACAAGATGACCACGGTGCCGGGCGTGTATGCCGCAGGCGACGCCACGCTGATGCGGCACAACGCCACGCTGGCGTCTGCAGAAGGGGTGCTGGCGGGTGTGGGGGCGCACCAGGCGCTGGTGTTTGGGCAATAAGAGCAGCTAACAAAACTCTTCTGGCGTTGTTGCCGCGTCTTGTCGTACTGCTCGTACTGCCTGCGACGCAGCGCCTAGCCCGAACCGCTTCGCTGATTTTTGTTAGCCGCTCTAAGTAGCGCAGCGCTGCTGCGGCACCAGGCCACAAAGTAGCAAGATCGGCTAAGTACTGGCGCGCAAGCTGCGGCACACTCTGCGGCCATGAGCCTGGACCAGAGCGCCGATCAGCACTACCGCGACCGCGTGGCCCGCGTGATCGCCCACATCGTGGCGCACCCGCTGGCAGCGCATCGGCTGGAGGACCTGGCCGCCATTGCCCACTTTTCCCCTTTCCACTTTCACCGCGTCTACAGCAGCATTGCGGGCGAAACCGTGGCCGCCACGGTGCGCCGCGTGCGCCTGGCGTTGGCCACGCGGCTGCTGGAGCAAGGCGGGCAGAGCATCACCCAGGTGGCGATGGAGGTGGGCTACGACAGCCCGCAGGCCTTCACCCGCGCATTCAGCCAGTTCGCCGGGCAATCGCCACGGGCGTTCCAGCGGGACATGCACCGCCTCATCCTTGATCCAGGCGCCGCGAACGCGCACGCAAACGCGCATACAAAGGCCGAGCACACACTGGCCGTGCAGATCGTTGAGCGCCCGGCGCAGCGCCTGCATGCCCTGCGCCACCAGGGGCCGCCATCCACCATCCCCCACACGCAGCGGCGGCTGTACCTGCAGTGCGGCCAGCGCGCAGCCCACCGGCTGGGCGCGTCTTGCGGAGACCCGCAGGACGTGGGCGGCGGCTTTCGCTACTACGCGGCGGTGGTGCTGCCAGAGCCGATCCTGGCGGCAGATGGCGGGCTGGAGCTGCTGGACATCCCGGCAGGCCTGTACGCACGCCACGCGCTCACCGGCCCCTACACGCGCATCAACGCGGCACTGGCGGCCATCCACACACGCTGGCTCCCGGCCAGCGGCTATGAGCCAGACGACCGCCCCACGCTGGAGCACTACCTCAACTCCCCCCGCAACGCCGCGCAGGCCGACCTGCGCACCGACCTGCTGATTCCCATCCGACCCACCACCTCCCTATGACCCGTTTTCGCTGGCTCTTTCGTTCCCTTTTGCCCGCAGCGCTCTGCGGCGCCACCACCCTGGCCCACGCTGCGGGCTTTGCCTTTATCGAGGTGCCTGCAGACAAGGACGGGCCCGCGCTGCGCGGCGCTGTGTGGTCGCCCTGCAGCGCGCCGCCGGGCCGCATCGACCTGGCCCCGGCGGTGCTGCAAGGCACACGCGACTGCCCCATTGCCGGCCAAAGCCTGCCGCTTGTCGTGGTGTCGCACGGCGCGGGCGGCTCGGCCCTGGGGCACCACGACACGGCAGCCACGCTGGCCGATGCAGGCTATGTGGTGGCCGCCATCAGCCACCCGGGCGACAACTTTCAGGACCTGAGCCGCCAGGGCCACCTGTCGGCCTTTGCCACGCGGCCCGTGGACATGAAGCGGCTGACGGACTACATGCTGGACGCGTGGCCCCAGCGCGCGCAGCTGGACGCGGGCAAGGTCGGCTTCTTCGGCTTTTCACGCGGCGGCTACACGGGCCTGGTGGCCATCGGCGCCGTGCCGGACTGGACGTCACGGCAAGACCTGTGCTCGCCGCTATCCACCCGCCCCTTGTGTGGCGAGATTCGGCGCAAAGAAATACCCGCCACGCCCGCGCCGGACCCGCGCATTCGGGCGGCAGTCATCGTCGACCCCTTGAGCGTGTTCGATGCCAAGGGCCTGGGGCAGGTCAAAACCCCCGTCCAACTGTGGGCCTCGGCGCTGGGTGGCGATGGCGTCACGCTGCACAGCGTGGAGACCGTGCGCCAGGGCCTGCCCAGCGCGCCCGACTGGCATCTGGCCGCCAACGCGGGGCACTTCGCCTTTCTGGCGCCCTGCTCGCCAGCGCTGGCCGAGGCAGTGCCCGGCATCTGCCGCGATGCTTCGGGGTTTGACCGGGTGGCTTTTCACCAGGTTTTCAACGCGCAGGTGCTGGCGTTCTTTCAGCGGCACATCGCGGCAGCCAAAGCGCCCTGAGGGCAGTTTGGCGTTCGTCGCGCCGACGCGGCCCGTGGGTTGACGCAGCCAGCGCCGGCCACCTACACTGCCAACCTCGCATCTGACCTTTGGGGTTGGAGCGAACCGCAAAGCCCTCCACCATCGTTGAGGGCTTTTTTTCGTCCGCCCTATGGAAAGCTCTCCCTGCTTGCAGAGAGGGCTTTTTGCATTTCTGGAGCCTTTTCTCATGCACACCGCTTCAACCCACGCCGCCCCTGCCACCATGGCCGGCACCGCCCCTCGCATTCACCTGGTCATCGGCCCGGTGGGCGCAGGCAAGTCCACCTTCGTCCGCCAGCTGGTGCAGCAGCAACACCGCGCCGTGCCGCTCAATCTGGACGACTGGATGGCCACGCTGTTTTCGCCCGACCGGCCCGATACCGGGGACGTGATGGCCTGGTACATCCCCCGCACCCTGCGCTGCCTGGAGCAGATCTGGAAAACCGCCGAGGCCGTGCTGGCCGCCGGCGGCGATGTGGTGCTGGAGGTGGGCCTGATCCAGCAGCACCAGCGCGACGCCTTTTATGCGCGCATGGGGCCGTGGGCCGACGCCATGACGGTATATGTGCTGGACGCACCGCGCGACGTACGCCGCGAACGCGTGTTGCGGCGCAATGCCGAGCAGGGAGAGACGTTCTCGATGGTGGTGCCCCCGCACATCTTTGAGCTGGCCAGCGACCTGTGGCAGCCGCCCGGGGAGGCGGAGTGCGCCGAGCGGTCGGTGGTGTTTGTGCCGTAGCACAGGGGCCGAGGTGGGGCGACGGTGCTGACCCGACGTCATCGATCCACTCCTAGGGATGGCCTGCAGAACTCCCTGCGGTCTGTGACAGCGGGGCCTCGCGCGGTCTACTGCATGGCAGAACGCCGCCCCCTTCCGACGCCCCGCAAGCCGCACCTCCTACACCCCGCGGCGGCACGCGCACTAGGCTGGCGTAAGCTAGGGTACACACCCGCCGGGACCACGCTCAACGCTGTTCCGGCGCCGGTCTGACATAAGGAGCACCACCTATGAATGCACGCAATGATCTGCCCGTTCAGCCCACCGCCTCGTTTCAAGAATTCCTGCGCACGCGCGAGCGGATCTCCAACGACTACATCAATGGCAACCCCGAGCCGCTCGACGGCATCGCCACGCAACACGACCCCGCCACGTTCTTCCCGCCCAATGGCGCCACCGTGCAAGGCGCGGGTGAGGTGTCTGCTGCTCAGCACCAGGGCGCGCTGCGCTTTCGCAAGGGAAGCACGGGGCAGTTCGAAGTCATGCAAAGCGCCAGCAGCGGCACCCTGGCGTTCTGGACCGGGGTGCAGCACGCCGACGTGCGGATGGAGGGCCAGGAAGAGCGCGTGCCGATGCAGTTGCGCACGACAGAGGTCTTCCGCCTTGAAGGGGGCGAATGGAAGCTGATCCATCGCCACGCCGACATGCGCAAGACGGACGAAGCAAAAGGCTGAGCCGCCGACCGCGCAGAACATCAGCCAGACCGGGCCACCACCGGCACCGGCCCCGGCCGCCGGATGGTCCACAGCGCCGCGGCCATCAGCGCCACCCCTCCCAGTTGCACGGCGCTCAGCGTGCGGCCATACACGCACCAATCGACCAGCACCGCCGTGAGCGGGTACACGAACTGCAGTACCGCAATGCGCCCCAGCCCCAGGCGCGCCATGCCGGCAAACAGCACTACGTACGCCAGCCCCGTGTGCAGCACGCCCAGGCCCAGCAGCCAGGCCCACGCAGCGCCCTGCTGGGGCCAGCCCAGCACAAAGGGGGCCCACACCAGCGACACCGCGCCCACCAGGCACTGCCAAAACGCCATCGCAAAGGGGCTGATGGCTTTCTGTGTGTTGGCGAGCAGCGTGACACCCGCGTAGCAGAGCGAGCCGCCCAGGCACATCAGCACGCCGGCCATGTAGCCGCCGCTGCTGCTAGCTGCGGCTGCCGCTGCAGTGCCGTCGAGCAGGCCGGTGGTCAGCACCAGGCCACCCAGCGCGGCCAGGGTAGCCAGCCACTGCGCGGGCGAGACGGCCTCGCGCAAAAACAGTGCGCCAAACACGATGACCCAGATGGGCTGGATGTGGAAGATCACCGTGGCCACGGCGATGGACGTGCGCGGGATGGCGGCGAAGAACAGCGCCCAGTTCATCACCATGAGCACGCCCGTGGCACAGGCCACCCATCGGGCGCGGCCGTTCAGCAAAAGTTCTCTGCCCCGGCCTGTGGCCAGGCACCAGGCCAGCAAGGCCAGGGCGCCGAATGCGCAGCGGAACCACACGGTGACCAGCGGGTGCTGGGCCGCCTCTTCCACAAAAACACCGATGGTTCCCAGCAGCACACCACCGGCGATGAGCAGCCACTGGCCGTCCCGATCGCGGGTGCCGGCAGGCCCTGTGGACGTGATCTGCGCGGCAAGCGATGAAGGCGTGGCGGCACTGGCTTTGTGGTTCATGCCGCCGATGCTCGAAGATTGACGCCTCGGAGTAAAGCGCATAGTTTGCGCAGCTACCATTCGAAAAACGAAACCATCGCGCCGCCTGCTTGCCGGCACGCAAACCGAGACCCGCGCCATGAACTACCCCGATTTCCAGATCGATTGGCTGCGTGCCTTTGTGGCCGTGGTGGATGCGGGCTCGCTATCCGGCGCGGCGCCGCTGGTGCACCGCTCGCAGTCGGCCGTCAGCATGCAGATCAAGAAGCTGGAGGCCGCGCTGGGCCGCCCGGTGCTGCTGCGCGGGCCGCGCCATCTGGAGGTGACACCCGCAGGGGCCGAACTGCTGTCGTACGCACGCCGCGTGCTCGACCTGCAGGCCGAGGCGCATGCGGCGCTGTTCGGCCCGCAGCTGGCAGGCCGGGTGCGGTTGGGGGTGCCGGACGACTACGCATCGACCTACCTCACGCCGGTGCTGCGCAGTTTTTCGCACCGGTACCAGGGCGTGGAGATTGAGCTGACCTGCGAGCAATCGACCTCGCTCATCCCACGCGTGGTGCGCGGCGAGCTGGACCTGGCCCTGGTCTCGCGCGACAAGCCGCAGCGCGGGCATTTTTTGTTCGAAGAGCCGCTGGTGTGGGTGGGTGCGCCACAGTTCGAAGCGTGGCGGCGTGACCCGCTGCCGATTGCGGTGTACGAATCGGCCAGCATGGCCCGGCAGGCCACCTTGGCGGCGCTGGGCACGCGCCGCCGCGCCTACCGCATCGTGTACCACAGCTCCAGCCTGGCGGGGCAGCTGGCCGCAGTGGAAAGCGGCCTGGCGGTGGCGGTGCTCACGCGGTGCAGCGCACCAGCCCATCTGCAAATCTTGCAGAACCTGCCCGCGGAGTTTGACCTGCCGCCGCTGGCTTCGATGAACGTGGCGGTGCTGCGCAGCAAGGTGTCGCTGCGCTCACCGGCGGTGGATGCGATGTACGAACAGATCGTGCGCACGCTGGGCCAGTGAAGGCGGAGGCGGCGGGTGGGGTGCCTTGATTACGTTTTCCCTGAGCCCGTCGAAAGCTCGCCACGGACGTGCCCAGGCTTCGACAGGCTCGGCCCGAACGTTTTTTGGGGAAGACTCCTTAGCCCGCCAGCACCTGCGCGAGCAGGCCCGCGCGCGGCCCCAGCAGCGCATCGCCGCCAATCAGCCGCAGCGCACCGCCCTGCCCCGTGACCACCAACTGCGGCACGCCCCGCGCGCCCACGGCGCGCAGCGTGGCCTGGGCGCTGGCGACGCGCTCGGCGACCTGGCTTTGCAGTGCGGCTGTGGGTGCCAGCGTCAACGCCGCAGCATCGGCCAGGCCCAGGGCGCGCAGCACATCGGCCAGCACCTCGGGCTCCGCGGTGTCCCGGCCGTCCACATAACGTGCGCGCTGCAGTGCGTGCAAGGCGTCCAGTTCACTTTCAGGCGCAGTCTGCGCCACGGCGGTCAGCGCGAGGGTGGCAGGGCCTGAATCAAAACGGCCGGACGCAGCACCCAGAATTTGGTCGCGGTAGGCCTGCGTGAAGGGCTGGCCGGTGAGCTGCTGAATGCGTTGGTCGTTGGACCACGCGTACGCAGCGAACTGCGCATCCATGGGCCGCGCCCCAGCACCCGCAAACAGGCCCGTGGGCGCCAGCGAGACGTGCACGCCGTCCACGCCTCGCAGGTATTGCAGCGCCGGCGCGGCGGCGTAGCACCAGCCGCACAGGGGGTCGAACAGATAGGTCACCGTGGTGGGCATGGGTCAGGATCTTTCAGAATCAGGGGATAGGGATACGGCCAGCGCGGCCTCAAAAAGCGCCAGCTCTTCGGCCAGGGTGCCCCGGCTGCGGAAGTGGCGGCCTGCGCGGTCGTACCAGTTCTCGGCATCTTCGAGGTCACCCTCTTGCAGGTGCAGGATGCCGTGCAGCCAGGCGCCCAGCATCGAGCCGTCGTGTTGCACCAGATCGTGCGCGGCGGTCCAGCGCCCGGCGTGCAGGTGCTGCAGGACTTGATGGAGCGGTGGAGTTGGCACGGTCTGGTGTCCGATCACTTTTGCGGGTTGGTGAACATGGGGTTGCCGCTGGCGGTCTTGGTGGTCTCTTCTTGCAAGACGTCCCAGTGCTCCACGATTTTTCCGCCGGTCAGGCGGAAGATGTCCACGCCGACCATGACCTTGGGGCCCATGCCCGAATAGCGGCCGTGCACCACGACGTAGTCGCCTTCGGCCACCACCATGCCGGGTTCGTACTTGAAGTCGGGCGGCAGGCTGCCGACCCACCCCTTCAGCACTTCGGACCCGTTGGGCACGGCGGGGTTGTGCTGGATGTAGCTGGGTGACCAGTACTTGTCGATGACCGAAGCATCGCGCGTGATGAACAGGCCTTTCATGCCGGCCACGACGATGTCTTTGTTGGTGGTCTGCGCAAAGGCGCTGGTCGAAAAGGCGGCAAGCAGCGATGCGGCGATGAGAACGGTCTTGAAAGTTTTCATGGCGGATTCCATGGAGGTTGGTGTGCTGTGGCTTGGGGTCGTTACGGCCAAGCTGCTTACCACTTCATTTCGCCTTTGTTCACCTTGGCACCGATGTCCAGCGACATCGCGCCTTCGGTCAACTGCGGGTACGACTGCTTCATGGCCTGGATCAGCTCTGCACTGTTCTTGGTTGCGGCCAGGTTCTTCTCGAACGTTTGCAGATAGGCCTTGGTGAAGGTCAGCGTGCTCGCGTCGATCTTGGTGCCGGCTTGCATGTGGCCTGGCACCACCAGCGTGGGCTGCAGGGCGGCGATTTCGTCAAGCTGCGCAACCCAGGCCGCACGTTCAGCGGCGGATTGCGTGTCGGCCGTCCACACGTGCATGTTGCCGAACACGCCGATGTTGCCGACGACAGCCTTGATCGATGGGATGTACGCATACGGGCGGTGCGCCAGCAGGCCGGTGGTGCCGCGGATCTCGACCGCCTGGCCGTCTACCGTGAGCGTGTTGCCGCTGAGGGCCTTGGGCAGCACGGGCGTGCGCGGGGCGTTGGCACCCATCTTGGGGCCCCAGAACGAGAGCTTGGTGGCCAGCTTGGCGTTGATTTTTTCCAGCACGGCGGGCGTGGTCACCACGTCGGCCTTGGGGAAGATCTCCTTGAGGGTTTCGACGCCGAAGTAGTAGTCCGGGTCGGCCTGGCTCACGTAGATGGTCTTGAGCTCTTTGCCGGAATCGAGCACGTTGGCGGCAATGCGCAGTGCGTCGGCACGGGTGAAGCCGCCGTCGATGACCATGGCTTCCTTCTCGCCGTAGACCAGGGTGGAGTTCACGTTGAAGCTGCTGCCACTGGCGTTGTAGACCTTGATCTCCAGGGGCTGTGCCGCTTGGGCGCCCGTGAAAGCAACAGACAGGGTGGCAGCGATGAGGGTGGTGCGGAACATGGCGGTTTCTCCGGATTTCTGAGGGGTGGGATGAATAACAGGACGCAGTCTATTTGCGCCAATCGATCCAATAAACCCCATAAAATGCGCATATTTGTTGCACCAATAGAGCAAATATGGACCGCCTGACCGCCATGCGCGTGTACGTGGAAGTGGCCACCAGCGGCAGCTTCAGTGCCACGGCCGACCGGCTGGAGATGTCGCGCGCCATGGTCACGCGCTACGTGGGCGAGATGGAGCAGTGGCTGCAGGCGCGGCTGCTGCAGCGCACCACCCGCAGCGTGACGCTGACCGATGCAGGCGAGCTGGCGCTGCGCCGCTGCCAGCAGATGCTGGCACTGACGCAAGACCTGGAAGAAGAAACCGCCACCACCACCGAGGGCGAGCTGCGCGGGCAACTGCGCATCACCTGCAGCGTGTCGTTTGCGTATGCGCAGATGGGCGCGGCGATTGCCGACTTCTTGGCACAACACCCGCAGCTCAAGATCGATCTGGACGCCAGCGAGGGCTCGCTGAACCTGGTGGAGCGCCGCATCGACCTGGCGATCCGCATCAGTGCCGAGCCCGACCCGCTGCTCATTGGCCGGCCGCTGGCGCGCTGCGATTCGGCGCTGGTCGCATCGCCCGCCTACCTGGCCGCACACGGCACGCCCCAGGAGCCCGCCGACCTGACCCGCCACCGCTGTCTGAGCTACGCCAACTTTGGCAAAAGCGTGTGGCAGCTCACCCGCGGTGACGAGATCGCCCGCGTGGGCGTGACCAGCCCCTTCAGCGCCAACGAGGCCACCACGCTGATGCGCGCGGCGCTGGCTGGTGGCGGCATCGCACTGCAGCCCACCTACCTGGTCAACCCCTATCTGCACAGCGGCGAACTGCAGGCCGTGCTGCCCGCGTGGAGCCTGCCGGTGATGACCATCCACGCGCTGTACACCTCGCGCAGGCACCTGTCGCCGGCGGTGCGGGCGCTGCTGGATTTTTTGGTACTGCGGTTTGCGGGGGTGCCATGGTGAGTGGCCTTCCTCGTCACTAGAAAACTATCATTTTGATAGCTGGAAGCGCTTATCGATCAAGCGCTAGCGGCCATTTTGATCTAAAACTCCCTCTTCCATGAGGCAAGAGGGAGTGAAAACTGGGTGCCGCGCTGGCGCGTGGCCGGCAGCCCAACGCAGGCTCCGCCGCACACCACCTTCCCGCCTCCGCCTCAGGGCAGCACCGCAGCTGCCTTGGCCCGCGCAATCTGCACATCTGCGTCGCGCTGCAGCAGCAGGCGCTGCGCCACCAGCGTGTTGGCCGCTTCGGTCACGGCCGCCACATAGCCTTCTTGCGTCCCATACAACTCTTCCAGCGACGTGCGCGCATCGCCCGCCGCCAGCCGCGCGGCGCGCGTCTTGTGGAAGGGGATGAAGCTGCCGGTGAGGTTGGCCAGGTCGGTGATGCCGGGCGTGGCGACGTAGTTGAACTCGATGCTGGTGCCCAAGGGTGCGCGCGCTTCCACGCTGCGGATGCCGGCGCGGGTCAGGCCGGTGGACGCATCGACCTGCGGCACCATGATCGCGTAGTCGCGGCCCAGGTTGCGCGGGGGCAGGATGGTGGCGACGCCCGATTCGTCCTGCGGGATGTACTGCGGGCCAAAGTCGAACAGGGGGAAGTTGTTGTACAGGCCCCGGTAGCTGAACTCAGGGATGGCCGTCTGCACGCCGCCCACCGCCCAGGTCAGCCCCTTCATGACCGGAAAGGCCAGCGCCTCGGGCCGCACCAGCGTGCCGTTGTCGATGCGTGGCACCTGGCTGGCGGGCGGCAGCGTGCCGCGCACCACCCAGTCTTCCAGGTTCAGGAACAGCGCGCGGAAGGTGTCGTTGAAGTGCACCACCGTGCCCGTGGGGTAGGTGGCCCGCGTGGGCGCGTACGCGATGCTGGCCGTGCCCCCTGCGCCGCCGTGCTGGGTGCTGGCGTAGTAGTAGATGCGCGCGTTCTCGGGCTGGGCCAGGTCCTTGGTGCCGCGGGCATCGGTCAGCACGGGTGAGCCCTGCAGCTGCCAGAACTCGGTGCCCGACAGGCCCAAAAAGAACTTGGGGCAGGTGGTGGTGGCGGCGCAGCGCTTCATCACCCCGCCCTGGCGGCCGCTGATGTCGTCCTGGTAGTCCTTGTCCAGCCCGCGCGGCGCCGTCTGGCCGAAGGCCGTGTGGTCGGTGCGCAGGCCCCCGCCGCCGCCGGGCACCGCAAAGCGGGTGTTGATGTGGGTCTGGCGCGCGGCCACGTGGGCGAAGATGCCGTCGAAGACCTTGCCACCGTCGAGCGCCTGGTTGAAGCCCAGGTGCAAGAACGTTTTCATCGCGTTGCCCGACTGCGAGGTGCCCTGCCCCAGCGTGTACTGGATGCGGCCCGCCAGCGGGTTGGGCGTGCCCGACGAGTCGGCCGACTTGCCGCGAAAGAAGCTCACCGTGTCGCGCAGCGCGGCCAGGCCCACGCCCATGACCTTGGGGTCCTTGGCCACGTAGACCAGCTCGTACAGGTAGGCCGGGTCGAACCCGCCTTTGAGGCACACGCTGGTGGGGCTGGCGGTGCCGGGGAAGGCGTTGGCGCCCGCGTCACAGCTGGCGAACTTCCAGTCGCTGGCCGGCACCGGCGTGCGTGCATCCGTTTCGTTGGCGCGGCGAGTGAGCGAATAGCCGGGCTGGGTGTTGTCCAGGCTGGCGGGCTCGTAAGGAATCATGGAGCCATTGAACACGCCGCCGGGCAGTGTCATCGACGGGCTGGCCACGGTGGGCACGAGCTCGGCACGGTAGGGGCCAGTGATGCTGCTGCCGTCCTTGTTCTTGGCAACGGGCACCGTCACCGTCAGGCGCGCCGGCGTGCTCTTGGGCACGTCGCCCTGCCAGGCCGAATACAGCATCACGTAGCCGCGCTCCAGGTACACCGCATCGCTGGGCGTGGCCGTGGGGTTGAGCATGGTGAGGATGTTGCCGCGATTGGGCGCGTCGTAGCGCAGCACGCCGCTCGCCTTCGCCATGTTCTTGGGCTTGAGCATGACGAAGTCGGCCTGGTACTCGACCATGCCGTTGGCATTGGTGGGCGCGAACGCCAGGTCCTGGATGGTGGCGTTCTTGGGGTCCTTGGGGTCGACCTCGCCACTGATGGTGCCGGTGATGCGCTCGTACTCGCCCACGTCGCCGTAGCTGCCGGGGAAGGCCTCGGTGGCGGTGATCTGCAGCTTGAGGGCCGGGCCTTTGGGGGCGTCGTCGCTATTGCTGCTGCCGCCACAAGCGGCCAGGGCTGCTGCGGCGGCGGCCGTGAGGGCGAGTTTTCCGAATGCGTGAAGGGGTTGCATGTTGTCTCCTGGGATGGATGGTGGGTGGTGGCCGCTCTAGCGGCTCTGGAAGGAAAACGGCAGCGTCTGGTGCGCGGCGCGCGGCAAGGCTCCGCCCGCGCCTGCCGGTGAAGGCAGGGACTGGCAGAACGGAAAACGGGGTGGAAAAAGCCGCGGCCCGGCGCGGGGGCTGCGGCTTGTGGGCTGGCTTGGCTGGCCTACTGGCTTACTCGGCCTCGATCCCGGCGGCCTTGATCACCTTGCCCCACTTCTGGGTTTCGGCGGCCTGGAACTTGGCGAGTTCATCGGGCGTGGTCGTCCATGCCTCGGAGCCCGCGTTGTCGTAGAAGCTCTTGGCCGCCGCGCTCTTGGTGGCGGCGGTCAGCAGTTCGTTCAGGCGCGCCACCACCGGTGCGGGCGTGCCGGCGGGCACATAGGCCGCAAACCAGTAGCCCATGTCGTAGCCCTTCACGCCGGCTTCGTCCAGCGTGGGCACATCGGGCAGTTGCGCGCTGCGCTTTTGGGTGGAGTAACCCAGGGCCCGCAGCTTGCCCGCCTTGACCTGGGGCACGCCGGTGGAGGTGTCGGTGATCATCAGGTCGATCTGCCCGCCAAGCAGGTCGGTGATGGCCAGCGGGTTGCTCTTGTAGGGCACGTGCAGGATGTCCACGCTGGCCAGTTGCTTGAGCATTTCGCCGGCCATGCGGCTCGACGAGCTGCCGCTGCCGAAGCTGAGCTTGCCGGGGTTCTTCTTGGCAAAGGCCAGCAGCTCGCCCACGTTCTTGTACGGCGCGCTGGCATTGACCACCAGCACCTGCCCGCCCTTGCCCAGGCCCGTCACCGGCGCAAAGTCCTTGACCGGGTCGTACGAGAGCTTCTTGTACAAATGCTCGTTGGCCGCGTGTGTGGTGTTGGTGGTGATGAGCACGCTGTACCCGTCGGCCGCCGCCTTGGCCACGGCAGCCGCCGCGATCATGCCGCTGGCACCGGCCTTGTTGTCGATGACCACCGCCTGCTTGGTGTCCGTGGTGATGGACTGGCCCAGCGCGCGCGCCAGCTGGTCGGTGGCACTGCCGGCTGCAAAGGGCACGACGAAGGTGATGGCCTTGGCCGGGTAAGCCTGCGCATGGGCAGCCCCGCCCTGCAGCGCGCCAAGCGCCAGCACGGCGGCGGCCATCGCGTGGCGTCGGCCCAGGTTCAACGGCGAAGTGGATGGGTTCATGTTTGTCTCCTTGTGTATAGGTATGGAAAAGCGGAAAGCGGAAAACGAAAGCAAAAGGGAATCGGTCACCGGCAGGACAGCGGCGGTTGCGGCGGTGGCGGCCCGCCCAGGTGCGGTGCCAGCGCGGCGGGCACGGTGACGGGCAAGTCCAGCAGCATGTAGCTCAGCGCCTTGCCGTGGCTGTCGAGGTTGAGCGAATCGTTCACGCCGCCGTCCAGCACATCGTCCAGCACGATGTTCATGGCCTGCAGCTGGGGCAGCAGGTAGCGCGTGACCTGGCGCGGCTGGCGCAGCGCGAACTGGCGCGCCACAGCGGCTTCGGTGACCTGATCGACCAGCACATCCCACAGCGCGGGGTGCCAGGCGATGACGCTGATGTTGGACCGGTTGCCCTTGTCGCCCGTGCGGCTGTGGGCCAGGCGGTACAAAGGCACGGTGATCGTTGAAGCGGTGGCGAAAGTCATGGTGCGTGGGTCCTTCATCGATCAATCGACCATCTCAAAACGCACGGCCACCGCATCGCGCGGCACCAGGCACGACACCGTGCCCAGGCGGGGCCGCATGGCGGTGCGCACCCCGCCGCCGCCCGCGGGCCCGCAGGTGTAGAGCGCGGTCACCTCGCGCACCAGGCGCTGGGCGCTGGCGTGGTCGCGGTGCTGCAGGGCCACGCGCAGGCGCACATCACGCACGTCGTTGTGGGCGTCGCGGCTGCCGCTTGCGGGCGCATCCAGCCACCGGCTGGTGTCGTCGCCGAAGATGCTGGTCACGCCGATCAGGTCGATGCGCAGCGGGCCCAGGCCGGCCAGCCGCTCGCGCAGCACCTCGCCCGCCAGGCGCGCGCGGGCTTCGGCACGCGGGCCGGCGTAGGAGATTTCGCCCTCGGCGAACCAGCCGGATTCAAAGCACACGTTGACCTTGAGCGTGGCGGGCTGCGCGTGGCCCCGCACGCCGGTCAGGCGCACGGCGTCGGTGCCCACGGTCTGCACCTTGGTCTGGGTGATGTCGGCCACCACGTCGGGCGTGAGGTACGCCGCAGGGTCGTGCAGCTCGTACAGCAGTTGCTCCTTGACGGTGCGCTCGTCGATGCGCCCGCCCGTGCCGGGCGGCTTGGTGATGGTGCAGTGGCCGTCGGCGTCGATCTCGGCGATGGGGTAGCCCAGTTGCGCCAGGCCCGGCACGTCCTTGTAGCCGGGGTCGGCAAAGTAGCCGCCCGTGACCTGCGCGCCGCATTCGAGCAGGTGCCCGGCCATGGTGGCGCGGGCCAGGCGGTCCCAGTCGTCAGTGGCCCAGCCGTAGTGCGCAAGCGCCGGGCCCAGCACGAGGGATGGGTCTGCCACGCGGCCGCAGACCACGATGTCGGCCCCGGCGCGCAGGGCATCGGCAATGGCCTGTGCACCGATGTAGGCATTGGCGCTCACGATGGGCTCGGTGGGCATGGCATTGCCCAGGGCGTCCTGCAGCAGCGCGCGGTGGGCGGGGCCGCTCAGGTCGTCGCCCTGCAGCACGGCGATGCGCGGGCGGGCCAGGCCCAGCTCGGCCGCCAGCGCGTGGATGCGGCGTGCGGCGCCGTGCGGGTTGGCCGCGCCGAAGTTGCTGACGATGCGCACGCCGTGCGCCAGGCACAGCCCGAGTACGGGGCGCAGCAGGTCGGCCAGCAGCGGCTCGTAGCCGGCATCGGGGTCGGTGCGGCGGGCCAGTTGCGCCAGGGCCAGCGTGCGCTCGGCCAGGGTCTCGAAGATGAGCACGGACGGCTGGCCGCTGGCGATCAGCGCCTGCACCACGGGCAGGGCCGCGTCGGTGCGGTCGCCCGAAAAGCCGGCTGCGCAGCCGATGCGCAGAGGGGTGTTGTTCGCCATGGGTTTGTTGTCTCCTGGGGGCACTTTAGAGAGACTGCGGTATTCTGTGAAATCGATTGTTCCAATTAATCCATCTGAATTTCAGATAACTCAATCAGCAGCCGGTTTACCAGCCGCCGCCCTCCCCCATGAGCACTGCCCACCTCTCCAGCCGCCAGCTCGATGCCTTTATTGCGCTGGCTGAGCAGCAAAGCTTCACGCGCGCTGCAGCGCTGTGCCATTTGTCGCAGCCCGCGTTCAGCGCACTGATCCGCGCACTGGAGGACGACCTGGGCCTGCGCCTTTTCGACCGCAGCACGCGGCATGTGGACCTGACGCCCGAGGGGCAGAACTTTTTGGAATCAGCCCGCCGCATCCGCAGCGAGATCACCAATGCGCTCGGGGCTCTGCGCGATGCCGCCACCCTGCAGCGCGGGCGGGTGGCCGTGGCGCTGCTGCCATCGCTGGCTGCGGGCTGGCTGCCCGCCGTGCTGGCGCAGTACCGCGCGGCACACCCCGGCATCGAGATCGACATTGCCGACGTGCTGTCCGAGCCGTGTATCGACCGCGTGGCCAGCGGCCATGCCGACTTTGCGCTGGCCGCCATCCGCGCCGACACCCCTGCTTTGCAGGCCGAGCCTTTTTGCAGCGATAACTTCTACCTGGTGTGCCCCGCAGACCACCCGCTGGCACGCCGCCGCAAGGCCATCACCGCTCAGGACCTGGCCGCCTGGCCGTTCATCCACCTGGCGCGCACCAGCAGCGTGCGCCAGTACCTGGAGGCCGCCCTGCACCCGCAGGCCATGCACACGCTGATGGAGGTGGAGCAGCTGGCCACCGTGATGGGCATGGTGCGCGCGGGCCTGGGCATCAGCGTGGTGCCGGCGCTCACGCTGTTCCACTTCGAGCAGCCGGGTCTGGTCACGCGGCCGCTGTCGCTGCCCGGGCTCACGCGGCAGATCTACCTGGTGCGGCGGCGCGACGAGAGCCTGTCGGTGGCGGCGCAGGCGCTGTATGCGCTGGTAATGGCGCAGCGGCCTTGAAACCCAAGAAGCAATTACTATAAATTTGATAGCTATCAGCGCTTATCCATCAAGCGCTAGGGGCCAATTTAGCTTGAAATTCAGCCGCCTAGGTGACGGCTGCGCGCGCATAACTCACGGTCAGCATCTCTCACTGGTGCCCATCGGACTGGTTCCAGTAGATGCGGCCACCGTGGGCCGTATCCACCTAGCTGTCCACGGGGCCGTGCACGGCGCTGCGTTACGGGATGCCCCCAGCCTGGATGCGCGCGAGGATGGCGCTGAACTCCGCATCGCTCACGCAATCAGTAGTGGATGCGCGGAATGGGCTCGGGCCATTCGTCGAAGTCGATGGTGAAGCCATCGTTCACGAACACGGGCGCAAACGGCCCCACGCCGGTTTCGGACCAGGGCACGCCGAGCAGTTCGGGGCGCGATGCACTTGACGCCGTGTCAACCGCCCCACCCTTGAGTCCACTACGCCGGACAGATCCCGCGAGTCCCGCGTGTTACCCGGGCCGCCAGCCGACTGCCTGGGCAACCCCAGGCTTCATGCATACTCGATCACAGCCCACCACGGCCCAGCCAGCGCGCGCACCGCCGCAAGCACATGCCGGCCTCGGGCTGGCCCAGGCCATCCAAGCACCGGGCCAACACCATCACAAAACACTGAGGGATTTCCACCATGCGTTGTCACGCCCGCTCTGGCGCACTTTTGCTCTGCACCACGCTTACGCTCGGCCCGGTGGCCGCACAAACTCCGACGGACGCCAGCGCCTCGCCCCAGGCGCGTGCCGCCGCCGCCCGCGCCGCAGCGGCCCCGGCCCCTGCCTTCAGCGGTCCGCGCGAAAAGCTGGTGGTGGCCATGCCCAAGACCTATGCCAAGAGCGAAACGATGCTGCTGTGGGGCGACTACTTCAACCACCTGGCGCGCTGCGGCAACATTGATCTGCAGAACCTGCAAGGCGAGTCGCTGGAGCGCAGCACCAACATCGACGTGCTGGCCGAGAAGGATCTCATCGACAACCTGATCACCGGCAAGGCCCAACTGGCCCAGGTCAACCCAGGCCTGGTGCCGCAGCTGGTGGCCGCAGGCCAGCCGGCACCGTTTGGGGTGCCAGGCAATAAGGCCAGTGGACAGCGCAACTCGTACAAGCTCATCCTCATCTCGCGCGTGGACAGCCCCTTCACCAAGCCGCAAGACCTGGTGGGCAAGAAGATCGCGCACACCACGCCCACCTCCAACTCGGGCAACCTGGCGCCGCGCGCGCTCTTCCCGGCGCTTGGTCTGGTGCCGGACCAGAACTATGAGGTGGTGTTCTCCAACGGCCATGAGCGTTCGGTGACCGGCGTGATGCACGGCTTCTACCCCGCCGCTGCGGTGGCCAGCGATCTGTACCAGCGCATGGTGGTCAAGGGTGATGTGAAGGGCTCGAGCATCCGCACGCTGTGGGAAAGCCCTCCGTTCATGACCGAGACCTGGACGATGGGCAAGGACGTATCGCCTGAGCTGCAGGCGCGTGTGAAGAAGTGCTCGTACAGCTACAGCTTCTCGCCTAAGCTGCGCCAGTTGCTGCCGGGCAATGACACGTTCCTCCCCATCAACTTCGAACGTGACTTTGCTACCGTGATGGAGGTCTACAACAAGACCGCGAAGGCGCAGGCCGGCAAGCCGACAGCGGCCCCCGCAGCCAAACCCTGACGCGTACCACAGCGCATTCGCTGCGCTGTACCACCCGGCTGTCGTTGCTGCGCGACCTCAGCCTCTCAAGGGATGCGCTGGAGGATGAACTCTGGCGCTGGCATCGACAGCGCGGCTTTGGGCACGGGCAAGCAAGGGCCCGGCCCGACAAAAAGGAGCACTTGGTAGCGATGTTTTCCCGATCGGTGAAGGCCGTCCCATCCAAGCGCATGGGCCCTCCTTTGAGCATCTGGCCTACGCCCCCATTCACGTTGATCCACGGGGGACCTGCAGGCGCGGCACGACGCGACAGACAGAGCTACGGCGACGCACAACGAACAGCGCACCGCGAACCTGAAACTTCGTTGCGCCTTTAACGGCTCTGGCGCAACTGTCTCTCTTCATAAGCAGAAGCGAGTAGAAGCAAGTGGAAGCGTTCCAACCCGGGGCGCGGCCCACTCCTCTTCCAGACCGCAAGCAGCAACGGGCGCACCACTTGTCAAGCCCATTGGCATCGCCACCACCTGCTTCGGCATTCCTGCGCAGCTGACACAGCCTGCCAGCGTGAACCTACAAGCCAGACGCAATGCACTACCTACAGTCAGCCCCAGAGAGCCGGCACGTGCCCCCACGCATTGGCGCTATCACCCAAAAATCCGCAGGAGAAGCCCGATGCGCCTCAATACCGCCCCCCGCCGCAGTTTTGTCTGGCCCCTCATCGTGGGAGCTACAGCACTGATAGCCTTACTGACGCTATCGGCCTGCACCACACCGCGTACGCCCGACGGCATCCAGGCAGTGAGCGGGTTTGACGTCGACCGCTACACCGGCCATTGGCATGAGGTGGGCCGCATCGACCATTCGTCTGAGCGCGGGCTTACACAGACCAGCGCAACCTACAGCCGCAATGCAGATGACACCATGAAGGTCGTCAACCGCGGCTATGACCCGGTGCGCAAGCAGTGGAAAGAGGCCGAGGGCACGGCGAGTTTTGTGGACGACCCGACACGTGCCGCGTTGAAGGTGTCGTTCTTCGGGCCGTTTTATGGCGGCTACAACGTGGTGGCGCTGGATGAGAACTACCAGTGGGCGATGGTGGTGGGTTCCAGCACCGACTACCTCTGGATCCTGTCGCGCACGTCCACCCTGCCCGCAGATGTGCGAGAACATTTGCTGGAGCGGGCCCAGGCCATGGGCATCGATCCCAAACGCATCTTGTGGGCGGCCCCCGTTTCAGCGTCAGCGCAGCAGACCAAGCGGGCTGCGATGACTTAATACGGGGCGGCATCGCGCCCCTGAGTTCGCCACTTGCACCAATGTTGCGCGCACGTGCGCATCAGCAAAAAACGGCCTGTGGCGACCACGGCGAAAACACGTGGTCAACAACGGCCAAAGCAGAAGACGCTATATTTTTTATAGCTACAAACGCTTGATTATTATGCGCTAGCGGCCATTTTTACTCCAAATCACACATCATCAGGCACCGTAGCGGCCGCCACCAGGCGCTGGGTGTACGGGTGCTGGGGCGCTTCCATCACCTGGTCCACGCTGCCGTGCTCCAGCACCGCGCCGTCCTTCATCACCAGCACGTTGTGCGCCATCGCGCGGATCACATCAACGTCGTGGGTGATGAGCAGATAGCTCAAGCCTTTTTCCTTTTGCAGACGCTGCAACAGCCCCAGAACCTGCTGCTGGATGGTGACATCGAGCGCGCTGGTGGGCTCATCAAGCACCAGCACCTGTGGCTGCACGATGAGCGCACGCGCAATCGCAAGACGCTGGCGTTGGCCGCCAGAAAATTCGTGCGGGTAGCGATCCAGCAGGCGCGGGTACTGCGCCTCGGCCAGGCCCACCTCTGACAACACGGCTTCGACCCGCGCGCGCCGCTCGGCCGGGCCCAGGGTGGGCTCGTGCACCTTGAGGCCCTCGCCCACGATTTCTTCCACCGTGAGGCGCGGTGAGAGCGAGGAAAACGGATCCTGGAACACCACCTGCACACGGCGGCGCAGTTGCTGGTTGGCCGGACTGTTGCGCATGGCCGGTTGCTGCCACGCCTGCCCGCCCACCTGCAGTTGCCCCCCATACGGCAACAGGCCCAGGATGGCTTGGGCCAACGTGGACTTGCCCGAGCCGGACTCGCCTACCACGCCCAGCGTTTCACCCGGCAGCAGCGACAGCGTGGCGCCCTGCACGGCCACAAACTCACCCTTTTTGAACCAGCCACGGATGCCGGGCAGGGGCGTGGGGTAGACCACGCGCAACTCCTGCGCGTGAACCACAGGCGGCGTGCCGGGCGGCGAATCAGCGGGCGCCACGTCGCGCCGCGGTTGGCTGGCGATCAGGCGGCGGGTGTAGGCGTGCTGGGGCGCGCCGAACACCTCGGCCACGGGCCCCTGCTCCACGAGCACGCCCTGCTCCATCACGGCCACCCGGTCGGCGAAGCGGCGCACCAGGTTCAAATCGTGCGTGATGAGCAGCACGGCCATGCCGTTGGCGCGCTGCAGGTCGGACAGCAAGTCCAGGATCTGGCCGCGCAGGGTCACGTCGAGCGCGGTGGTGGGCTCATCGGCCAGCAGGAGTTGGGGCTCGCTGGCCAGGGCCATGGCGATCATCGCGCGCTGGCGCTGTCCGCCCGAGAGCTGGTGCGGAAAGCTGTTGGCGCGCCGTGCGGGCTCGGGGATGCCGGTCTTGGCCAGCAGCTCAATGGCGGCCTGGGCACACTGCGCGCCCGTGAGGCCCTTTTTGAGCTGCAGGATCTCGGCAATCTGCGTGCCGATGGTCATCAACGGATTGAGCGCGGTCATGGGCTCCTGGAACACCATGGCGATCTCGCCGCCGCGCACGCCGCGCATTTCGCGCTCGGTCAACGCCAGCAGGTCGCGCTGCCCGCGCAGCACGGCCTGGCCGGTGATGGCGGCATTGCCCGCCAGGCGCAGCAGGCTCAGCGCGGTGATGGTCTTGCCCGAACCTGACTCGCCCACCAGCGCCAGTTTTTCGCCGGGCGCGATGGAGAAGCTGACGCCGCGCACGACTTCCTTGGCACCGAAACGCACATGAAGATCGCGCACATCCAGCAACGGCCCGGAAGCAACCGAGCCATGGGACGACGCGGACACACCCGCAGGCGGCGTGAAGGCATTCATTGGTCGGCCTTTCGAGGATCCAGCGCATCGCGCAGCGCGTCGCCCATGAAGGTCAGCAGCAGCAGGGTGATGACCAGCACCGCAAACGTGGAAAGGGATATCCACCAGGCATCGATGCTGTTTTTGCCCTGGCTCAGCAACTCGCCCAGCGACGGCGTACCCGGCGGCACGCCCAGGCCCAGAAAGTCCAGCGACGTGAGCGCCAGGATGGCTGCACTCATGCGAAACGGCAGAAAGGTCACCACCGGCGTCAGGCTATTGGGCAGGATGTGGCGCCAGATGATCTGACCGTTGCCTACGCCCAGAGCGCGTGCGGCCTTCACGTAGTCGAGCTGGCGGTTGCGCAGGAACTCGGCACGCACGTAGTCCGACAGGCCCATCCAGCCAAACAGCGACAGCAGGATGAGCAGCAGCGACACGCTGGGCGCAAACACGGCGCTGAAGATGATGAGCAGGTACAGCTCGGGCATCGAGCCCCAGATTTCGATGAAGCGCTGGAACGCCAGGTCGACCTTGCCGCCAAAAAAACCCTGGATGGCGCCGGTGACCACCCCCAGCACTACGCCCGTCACGGTGAGCGCCAGGCCAAACAGCACGCTGACCCGAAAGCCGTAGAGCAGTTGCGCCAGCAGGTCGCGGCCCCGGTCGTCCGTGCCCAGCCAGTTGTCGGTGGTGGGCGCCGACGGGTTGGGCGATTTGGCGAAGTAGTTGAGGGTGTTGGGCCCGTAGGTGTTGAGGGTGTAGAGCGCCCAGTTGCTGCCCTGGCTAAGCCGCTCCTTGATGAACGGATCGAGATAGTCGGTAGGTGTCTCGAACTCCCCGCCGAACGTTGTCTCGGGGTAATTCTTGAGCATGGGGAAGTATGTCTGCCCCTCGTAACGCACGATGATGGGCTTGTCGTTGCTGACCAGCTCTGCCCCCAGGCTGATGAGCACCAGCGCGCTGAAGATCAGCAGGCTCCAGTACCCCAGCCGGTTGCGCTTGAAGCGCAGCCAGGCGCGGCGGGACGGGGACAGGGAAGGCGATGGCGAGGTAGAAGCAGTGCTCATGCCGTACGGGGGGTCAATCAAACTTCACGCGTGGGTCCACCCACACGTAGCACAGGTCACTGACGAGCTTGGTCACGAGCCCAATCAGCGTGAACAGATAGAGCGTGCCCAGCACGACCGGGTAGTCGCGGCGGATCACGCTTTCATAGCTCAGCAAGCCCAGGCCGTCGAGCGAGAAAAGTGTCTCGATCAGCAGCGAGCCTGTGAAGAAGGCACCCACGAACGCAGCGGGAAACCCGGTGACGATGGGAATGAGCGCATTGCGGAACACGTGCTTCCACAGCACCTGCCGCTCGGACAGGCCCTTGGCCCGCGCTGTGAGCACGTACTGCTTGCGGATCTCTTCCAGAAAAGCGTTCTTGGTCAGCATGGCCGTCACCGCAAAGCTGCCCAGCACCATGGCCGTGACAGGCAGGGTGATGTGCCAGAGGTAGTCCACGATGCGAGCGCCCCAGGACAGTTCATCCCAGTTCGACGATGTGAGCCCGCGCAGCGGGAACCACTGCAGCTGCCCGCCGAAGATCACGAGCAGCGCGACGCCCAGCACAAAACCCGGGATGGCGTAGCCCACCAGGATGAGAAGGGTCGTTACCAGATCAAACCGGGACCCGGCCCGCACGGCCTTGGCCACACCCAGCGGCACAGCCACCAGGTAGCTGATGAAGAAGGTCCACAAGCCCAGGCTGATGGAGACCGGGAGCTTCTCCTTCACCAGGCTCCAGACGTCCTTGTTCTGAAAAAAGCTGGTGCCCAGATCGAACCGTGCAAACTGGCCCAGCATCTGAAAGAAGCGTTCGTGCGCCGGCTTGTCAAAGCCATACAGCGCCTTGATCTGCGCAAGCCGTTTCGGGTCCACGCCTTGGTCGCCGCGGTAGCCCATTCCCCCGGTCTCCACCCCGCCCTTGCCGGCGGCGGTACGCGCCTCGGCTAGGTACTGCTCGACCGGGCCGCCCGGCACGAACTGGATCACGGCAAAGGTGAGGAGCAGCACACCCAGCAAGGTGGGCAGCATCAACAGCAGGCGTTTGGCGATGTAGGCAAGCATTTAATGATCCATGGTGCCGTGCGCAGCCCTAACGCGTCAGAGCGGCGCGGCCGACAGCCGCAGGGTGCCGCGCAAGAGCCACCGAGCCACGCTGCGTGAAAGGGTGAAAGCGGCGCAGCCGCTCGGGGCGCTGCGTTTTCATTTTTTCCACCACGAGAACATCAGCCATTCCTCGGCCTTGGCGTAAGGGGGCATCGGCTCCTTGTAGGCCAGGCGTTGCTGGTTGTAGACCACGCGGTGCGAGCCCAGAGTCCATTGCGGAATGAGGTAGTGGCTGTGCATGATGACGCGGTCCAGCGCACGGCAGGCGGGCAGCATTTCGGCCTGGCTGTTGGCGCGGGTGAGCTTGGTCACCAGCGCGTCCACAGCGGGGCTGTTGACCCCGGCGTGGTTGCTGGAGCCCTCGACCTTGACGCCCTGGCTGCCGAACAGTTCCTTCATCGACTGGCCGGGGTTGTAGGTGCCCGGGTAGGCCAGGCTGATCATGTCGAAGTCGAACTTGTCCAGGCGCTGCAAATACAGGGCAAAGTCCACGGCTGTGAACCGCAGTGTGATGCCGAGCTTCTCCAGGTTCCGGATCCAGGGCGTCACCGTGCGGGCGCCGCCTTCCTTGCTGTCCAGAAACTCGATTTCCATCGCCTGGCCCTGCGCATTGCGCAGCGCACCGTCGCGGTAGGTCCAGCCTGCATCGGCCAGCAACTGGCGTGCACGGCGCAGGTTCTCGCGCAGCGAATGGCCTTCGCCCTCGGTGACCGGCGGGGTGTACATGGGGCCGAACACGCTGTCGGGCACCTTGCCGCGCCAGGGCTCCAGCAGGGCCATCTCCTCCGGGCCCGGCGTGCCTTTGGCTTCGCAGGCGGTATTGCCAAACAGGTCCTTCACGCGTGGATAGCCGCCGTAGAACATCTGCCGGTTCATCCATTCGTAGTCGATGGCCAGGCCCAGGGCTTCCCGCACGCGCACGTCCTGCAGCAAAGGCCGGCGGGTGTTCATCACGTAACTTTGAAAGCCCGCAGGCAGGCTGTGCTTCATGTCCTTCTTGACCAGCACGCCTTGCTTGAAGAGCTTGCCGTCGATGCGGCGCGCCCAGTCGCCCGCCGAGTAGATGGTCATGAAGTCGAATTCACCGGCCTTCAGGGCCTCCAGCCGCGCGGTGCCGTCCTTGTAGATCTTGACGGTGATGCGATCGAAGTTGTACGCACCCCGGTTCACGTTGAGGTGGCCACCCCAGTACTTCGGATCGCGCTCGTAGGTGATGTCGCGCCCAAACTTCACATCGCCAATGCGGTACGGGCCGCTGCCGATGGGGATGTCGGTCACGATCTCGTCAAAGCGCTTGGCCTTGCCGTCGGGGCCCCGGCCCCAGGCCCGGCTGAAGACGGGGAGGCTGCCCACGGTCAGCGGCAGCTCGCGGTTGGGCTGCTTGAAGCGAAACCGCACCGTGCGTTTGTCGAGCACGTCGGCGCCCGCAACCTCTTGCAGCAGCGTGGCGTAGCTCGGTGACGCGTGGGGGCCAATCAGCGTTTCGTAGCTGTGTTTTACATCCGCGGCTTCCACCACATCGCCGTTGTGAAAGCGGGCTTCGGCGCGCAGGCGGAAGGTGGCGCTCAGGCGGTCTTCGGCCACCTGCACATCTTCGGCCAGCAGGCCGTAGGCGGAGGCGGTCTCGTCCATGGAGCCGGTAAGCAGCGTCTCGAACAGCAACTCGCTCAGGTACGCGGGCACCGAGCCCTTCATGGTGAACGGGTTGTACTTGTCGAAGGTGGAGTAGCGCAGGTTGCTCACCATGCGCAGCTCACCGCCCTTGGGCGCATCGGGGTTCACATAGTCGAAGTGCGAAAACCCGGCCGGGTATTTGAGATCGTCCCACAGCGCATAGCCGTGGGCCGCCCAGGCCGGAGCCGCACACATCGTCAAGAGACAAGTCATCCAAAACCGCATGCGACAATTCTGCACTACGTCGGCAGCGCTGCAGAACAGGCCCGGGAGATTTCCCGAAAGCCCCCTGGCAGCCGCGGCCAGAGCCAATCACTCGCATTCCACAAGGAGAACAACAATGGGTTTTTTGACCGGCAAAAAGCTGCTCATCACGGGCGTGCTGTCCAACCGCTCCATCGCTTACGGTATCGCCAAGGCCTGCCACGCACAGGGCGCCGAGCTGGCCTTCAGCTACGTGGGTGACCGCTTCAAGGACCGCATCACCGACTTTGCTGCCGAGTTCGATTCCAAGTTGATCTTTGATTGCGACGTGGGCAGCGACGAGCAGATCGAGCGCATGTTTGCGGACCTCTCGCAAACCTGGGCGAAGTTCGACGGTTTTGTGCACAGCATCGGCTTTGCACCCCGCGAGGCGATTGCCGGCAACTTCCTCGAAGGCCTGTCGCGCGAAGGTTTCCGCATTGCGCACGACATCAGTGCGTACAGCTTCCCGGCCATGGCCAAGGCGGCCCTGCCCTACCTGAACGACAAGTCGTCGCTGCTCACGCTGTCGTACCTGGGCGCGCTGCGCACCATCCCCAACTACAACACCATGGGCCTGGCCAAGGCCTCTCTAGAGGCCTCCGTACGCTACCTGGCCGAAGCTGTGGGCCGCACTGAAGACGGCCGCGCCATCCGCGCCAACGGCATCAGCGCCGGCCCCATCAAGACGCTGGCTGCCAGCGGTATCAAGGACTTCGGCAAGCTGCTCAGCCGCGTGGCGGATGCCTCGCCCCTGCGCCGCAATGTGACGATTGAGGATGTGGGCAACGTGGCGGCGTTCCTGCTGTCCGACCTGGCTTCGGGCATGACCGCAGAGATCACCTACGTCGATGGCGGCTTCAGCCAAACGGCCGGGCTGAGCGCAGACCAGGTCTGAATCTGGACCGAAATTTGCGTCAAAATGGGTCCAGCGCTTGATACATAAGCGTTGTTAGCTACACATTTAATAGCATCTTGCTGCGAAGACACTGCTTGGCGTGGCTGGCGGGGGCGAGCGCCCTGCCAGCGCTCGCTGCCGATCCCCCAGCCCTGCTCCTGGCCAATGTGTACCGCCCCGGCCTGCCGCTGGCGGACTACTGGGTCAGTGAAAAGTACGATGGAGTGCGCGGCTACTGGGATGGCCGCACGTTGCGCACGCGCGGCGGCGAGACAGTGGCGGCGCCCGCGTGGTTCACCGCCGGCTGGCCCGACACCGCCATGGACGGTGAACTCTGGGCCGGGCGCGGCCGCTTTGGCCATGCACAGTCCACCACCCGGCAGCAGCATGCTGACGACGCCGCATGGCGCCAAATCCAGTTCATGGTGTTCGATCTTCCGCGGCACGGCGGCCGCTTTGATGAGCGCATCCCCGCGCTGAACGCACTGGTCGCAACCATCGGTCAGCCGTGGGTGCAGGCGGTGCCGCAGAAGCGCGTGGCGTCGGACGCTGCGCTGCAGGCAGTGCTGCAGCGCACGGTGCGGGCCGGGGGCGAAGGTCTGATGCTTCACCGGGGCGCGTCGCTCTACCAGGGCGGCCGCAGCGACGATCTCATCAAGGTCAAAACGCACGAGGACACTGAGGCCCGCGTAGTGGCACACCTGCCCGGCAAAGGGCGGCACGCGGGCCGCATGGGTGCGCTGCTCGTCGAGATGCGGACGGGCCAGCGCTTCAAGCTAGGGGCGGGGTTCAGCGATGCGCAGCGGGCTGACCCGCCGGCTGTGGGCAGCTGGGTGACTTACCGGTTTCGCGGCACCCACGACGGTGGGCTGCCGCGGTTTGCGAGTTTTGTGCGCGTGCGTGAGGACATGCCAGCCAGTCGCTGATCGCGCGTTCCCTGATTCCACGGATCCGCGCCGTACATTGCGGCACCACGCGGCATCCTTGCCTCACCGCCCGCCTGCACTTCTCTGTTGCAACGAGCGATGAGATCAAAGATGGAGTCAGTTAGGCAACAGAACCTTGTCCACCACGTGGATCACGCCGTTGGACTGGTACACGTCGGCGATGGTCACATTGGCAGTGGCGCCCTTTTCATCGGTCACCATGACCGCTTTGCCGCTGGCCTTCGCGGTGAGTGTGCCGCCGGCCACGGTCTTGAGGCTGGCCATGCCCTTGCCGTCGGCAATCAATTTGGACAACGCCGCAGCGTCGTACTTGCCTGCCACTACGTGGTAGGTCAGAACCTTGGTCAGGGTAGGCTTGTTCTCCGGCTTCAGCAGGGTGTCCACCGTGCCTGCAGGCAGCGCAGCAAACGCGGCGTTGGTGGGTGCGAACACGGTGAACGGGCCAGGACCCTTGAGCGTTTCCACCAGCCCGGCAGCCTTGACGGCCGCAACCAGCGTGGTGTGGTCCTTGGAGTTCACGGCGTTGTCGATGATGTCCTTGCTGGCGAGCATGGGGGCGCCGCCCACCATCACATCGGCAGCCAGGGAGGGGATGGCTGCGGCAGCCAGGGCTGCAGCGATGCCGATGGATGCGAGGCGGGCATTGAAACGGATGGTCATGAAAATCTCCTGAAGTCGATTGATGGACTGTCTTTGACCGCATGAGAAATGCCACGCGGCTGTCAATCAATACGGCGCCCTGCAGGCATCGGATTCAACAGCAGAAAAAATGACCAAAAAAATCGCCCCACAGCGCTGGCAAGGGGCGATCGATCTGTAAGAGCCTGTTCAAAGCCTTTTCATGGGGTCCGCATGACAGCCAACGGTCACGGTCTAGGCGCCCACCGCAGCCCATGCTGGTGGCCTGGGCCAGGTGGGCAACAACGAGCGTGGCCGTTGGCTGCCATGCCCTTCGGGTTGCCCCGCAAAGGCTTTGAACAGGCTCTAAGGCCCGCGCTTTGCCGGGCCCTTCCGTTGGTAGCTAAAGGGTGCGGCCGAAGGGCCCGTCCGATCCCACTTGCACCAAGTTTTTCTCCGTCGTCAGCGGCTTCGGGTTCTTCTTGGCAGGCTTGGCTTTTTCCTCCTCGGCCACGCAGTCGGCGTAGTACCGCACCTGGCCGTTCTCGTCTTCCACTTCCACCAGGCCGTGGATGTCGGTCTCGAAGCCGGGGCACAGCTTGGCAAATTCGCGCGCGAACTTGAGGTAGTCCACGATCTTCTTGTTGAAGACTTCACCCGGAATCAGCAGCGGAATGCCCGGCGGGTACGGCGTGACCAGTCCCACCGTGATGCGGCCTTCCAGGTGGTCGATCTCCACGCGGTCGGTCTTGCGGTGTGCGATGTGCGCGTACGCATCCGAGGGCTTCATGGCGGGTGTCAGGTCCGACAGGTACATCTCGGTGGTGAGGCGCGCGATGTCGTACTTGGCGTACATCTCGTGCACGTGCTGGCACAGGTCTTTGAGGCCCATGCGCTCGTAGCGTTTGTGCTGCTGGCAGAACTCCGGAAGGATGCGCCACATGGGCTGGTTCTTCTCGTAGTCGTCCTTGAACTGCTGCAGCGCAGTCAGCAGCGTGTTCCAGCGGCCCTTGGTGATGCCGATGGTGAACATCACGAAGAAGCTGTACAGGCCCGTCTTCTCCACCACCACGCCGTGCTCGGCCAGGTACTTGGTAACGATGGACGCGGGGATGCCGGTCTTGTCGAACTTACCGTCCAGGTTCAGGCCCGGCGTGACGATGGTGGACTTGATCGGGTCCAGCATGTTGAAGCCGTCGGCCAGTTGGCCAAAGCCATGCCACTTGCTGCCGGCCTTCTTGCTCTTGCTGTCGCTGCGGATGATCCAGTCTTCCGCACGGCCCATGCCTTCATCCACGAGCTTGTCGGGGCCCCAGACCTTGAACCACCAGTCGTTCTTGCCGAAGTCGTTTTCGATCTGGCGCATGGCGCGGCGGAAATCGAGCGCTTCCAGAATGCTCTCCTCCACCAGCGCAGTGCCGCCGGGCGGCTCCATCATGGCCGCAGCCACATCGCAGCTGGCGATGATGCTGTACTGCGGGCTGGTGCTGGTGTGCATCAGGTAGGCCTCATTGAAGAGGTGGCGATCGAGCTTGGTGGTCTGCGAGTCCTGTACCAGCACGTGGCTGGCCTGGCTGATACCGGCCAGCAGCTTGTGGATGGACTGTGTTGCGTACGTCACCGAATGCTTGGGGCGCGTGCGCTTCTTGCCCATGGCGTGGTACGTGCCGTAGAACGGATGGAAGGCCGCGTGCGGCAACCAAGCCTCGTCGAAGTGCAGGTTCTCCACGTAGCCGTCGAGCATGCCCTTGATGGTCTCGGTGTTGTAGAGCACGCCGTCGTAGGTCGATTGCGTGAGCGTGAGCACGCGCGGCTTGACCTTCTTTGGGTCCACGCCCTTGAGCAGCGGGTTGGCCTTGATCTTGGCCTGGATGGCTGCTGGTTCGAACTCGCTTTGCGGGATGGGGCCGATGATGCCGAAGTGGTTGCGCGTGGGCTTCATGAACACGGGGATGGCCCCGGTCATGATGATGCTGTGCAGGATGGACTTGTGGCAGTTGCGGTCCACTACCACCACGTCGCCCGGGGCCACCGTGTGGTGCCACACCATCTTGTTGGATGTGCTGGTGCCATTGGTCACGAAGAAGCAATGGTCGGCATTGAAGATGCGCGCGGCATTGCGCTCGCTCTCGCCGATGGCGCCGTTGTGGTCCAGCAGCTGGCCCAGTTCTTCGACTGCGTTGCACACGTCCGCGCGCAGCATGTTCTCACCGTAGAACTGGTGGTACATCTGGCCTACGGGGCTCTTCAGGAAGGCGACACCGCCGGAGTGGCCGGGGCAGTGCCAGCTGTACGAGCCGTCTTCGGCGTAATCGAGCAGCGCCTTGAAGAACGGCGGCTGCACGCCCTCCAGGTAACTCTTCGCCTCGCGGATGATGTGGCGCGCCACGAATTCGGGGGTGTCCTCGAACATGTGGATGAAGCCGTGCAGCTCACGCAGGATGTCGTTGGGCAGGTGGCGGCTGGTCTTGGTCTCGCCGTGCACATAGATCGGCACTTCAGTGTTCTTGCGACGCACCTCGCCGATGAAATTGCGCAGGCTCAGAACGATGGGATCGAGACCTTCGCCTTCGGAGAATTCTTCGTCGTCAATGGACAGGATGAACGCACTGGCCCGGCTTTGCTGCTGCGCAAACTGCGACAGGTCGCCGTAGCTCGTGACGCCGACCACCTCGAAGCCTTCGGATTCGATGGCCTGCGCGAGCGCGCGGATGCCGAGGCCCGAGGTGTTCTCGGAACGATAGTCCTCATCGATGATGATGATGGGAAAGCGAAACTTCATGCGCAGCCTCCGTGCAACCGTGCCCTGCCCGGTCCAAAAAACGAAATAGGCGCGAAGTGTAAGGAATAACGTTGACGCGCCTTTGAACGGCAACCCTTTTGACCCAGAATGTGGTGCAACAAAGACAACCACAACAACGAGGAGGTTCGCTATGGAGGAATCCACCATCTGGTGGCTGGCAGCGGGGGCAGTGGTCATTGCAGAGTTGCTGACCGGCACCTTTTACCTGCTGATGCTGGCGATTGGTCTGAGCGCGGCGGCCATTGCCGCCCACCTGGGCCTGAGCCTGCCGCTGCAAATCGTGGCCGCTGCCGTCATTGGCGGGGGAGCTGTTGTGGCGTGGCAGTACGCCAAGCGCAAGCGTCCTGGCGACCCTTCGGCCCGTGCCGACCGTAATGTGAACCTGGACGTGGGCGAAACGCTGATGGTCGATGCCTGGAACGCGGATGGCACCACCCTCGTGAGATACCGCGGCGCAACCTGGACGGCCGTTCACCGCCCGGGCATCACCCCATCCACGGGTATGCACCGCGTCGCAGAACTGGTGGGCAACCGTCTTCTGGTTGACCCGCTGTAAGAATCTCAGGCAGCGCGCTGCGTCATCGCTGTTTCAGTCACGCAACTTTAGAAAAAGAGGTCTCCCATGGAAAAAACCGCTATTGCGGCCGTTCTTTTTGTCATCTTCGTGATCTTCGTGATCCGCTCTGTGAAGGTGGTCCCCCAGCAAAACGCCTGGGTCAAAGAACGCTTAGGCAAATACGCTGGCACCCTCACGCCAGGCCTGAACTTCCTGATCCCGTTTGTCGACAAGGTGGCCTACAAACACAGCCTGAAGGAAATTCCGCTTGATGTGCCCAGCCAGGTCTGCATTACGCGTGACAACACACAGCTGCAGGTGGATGGCATCCTGTACTTCCAGGTGACCGACCCGATGCGCGCGAGCTACGGCTCAAGCAACTACATCATGGCGGTGACGCAACTGGCGCAGACGTCGCTGCGCTCCGTCATCGGCAAGCTCGAACTGGACAAGACCTTTGAGGAACGCGACATCATCAACGCACAGATCGTGCAGGCCATTGATGAAGCCGCCTTGAACTGGGGCGTGAAGGTGCTGCGGTACGAGATCAAGGACCTGACACCGCCCAAGGAAATCCTCCACGCAATGCAGGCCCAGATCACCGCCGAGCGCGAAAAGCGCGCGCTGATCGCCGCTTCCGAAGGCCGCCGTCAGGAGCAGATCAATATCGCCACCGGCGAACGCGAGGCTTTCATTGCCCGGTCTGAGGGTGAAAAGCAGGCTGTCATCAACAAGGCCCAGGGCGAAGCGGAGTCCATCAAGGCAGTGGCAGAAGCCAACGCCCAGGCCATCGAGCGTGTGGCGGCCGCCATCCGCCAGCCCGGCGGCGAACAGGCCGTGCAGCTCAAGGTGGCAGAGAAGGCCGTGGAGGCTTACAGCCAGGTCGCTGCGGACGCCACGACAACTCTGATCGTGCCCAGCAACATGACCGAAGTATCCGCGCTGATCGGCTCGGCGATGAAGATGGTGCAGGCCTCGCAGAAGGCGGTTTGAGTCTTCAGCACGCGCTTTTTTCGGCGCGGAGGTGCCGCGGGCTCAAACGCTCCATTTCGTGTGGCTATAATCGAGGGCTTCGGAGAGGTGGATGAGCGGTTTAAGTCGCACGCCTGGAAAGCGTGTGTGGGCTAATCCCCACCGCGGGTTCGAATCCCGCCCTCTCCGCCAGTCAGTCAACAAACAAGCGCCTCTCAAGGCGCTTTTTTGTTTTTGTTTGGGTTTCGCCCGTTGCATGGGGTGCGTGGTGTGGCTGGGGTTGATACGCTGCACGACGGGCTGGTCTTAGCGTTGAGACCCTCAATGCCTCTCAACTCTCGACCAGGCAGGTTGTTCCTGCACCACACGACGGCAGCTACTTCAACCTGTTGTCCACAGATTGAACGGCGGCTTTCAGACCATGTGTTGCGGGTAGATGCCGCGTGGCATTAGCTAGCACAGTAATTGCGCGCGGCTGTTCGCGGACATATCCACGCAAGCTTAAGACCGCCCCATGCGAGTCAGGGCCATTGATTTCACTGGCAAGAGCGCCCCGAGCAACGATGGAGCGGGTTTATAACGGGGTGGAAATCTCTCGCTCTTCTGGTCGAAGGCGACTGTGCCCCCTGCAAATCTCCCATCTTGCAACTGCGGACTTATCAAATCGAACTCCATTCGCGGCAGGGAATATGGATATCACGCAGTAGATTGGCGTCAGTTGGCAAGCCCCGCCAATCCCACTCAACAGTCTTTACTGCTGATATAGAAAACCCCGTCCTCTCCCTCGTCGACTTCCAATTCGAGTGAACTGTTTCCCGTCGCATCGAAAAGCGACCATGCTTTGTCCGCAATAGCGCCATGATTCGCCATGACCATTCCTAAGAGTTGGGCAACGTCTTTTGAATAGCGTCGAGGCCAGATGACGTCCACGGCGATATTTTCTTTTCCATCACTGCAGCTGAAATGGATGCGCGCACTGTCGCCAGGGTCGAGCAATCGCGCGGCCCGCTTTTGCATTGCGGCCTTCATGGTGTCCAGCGACGCACCGGGGTCCTCCTCCCCCGCAATGGACTCGAGAACATGGATCTGATTCAAAATATCCTGTTGCATATGGACCTCGCTTCGCTGAGTTAACGGCTCCTTTGAGAGGAAAAAGTGGCAACCCAATATTTGTTCATGCCCACTTTCAACTCCATTGAAGCCCTCGCTGATTCCGCGCGATGTCAGCCAACCTCCTACTCGGAAGTCGGACGGAATTTGCCAAAAGCACCATTCAGCGCTGTGGGTAACTGAGTATTGCCAAGGTATTAAATATTGCCGCGCAATCGCGCTTGTGTTGCCATAGCAGACGGGATAAATGCGGTGGGCCTCACGAATAACTGTAGCGCCGGCTAAACGCCAACCCCCTGCAATGCACGACACAACCGAGTCCAAGTGAGCGAGCGTTGCATTTGCTATTAACGCAAAGGTTCGCCTTATAAACACCGGTCGAAAATCGCGCGCCTCGTATCAATAGATGCCGCATGCGACCAAAGCCATCATCTCAGTCTGGCAACTGCTCTCGTCAAGCAGCATTGCGACGCAAGTTCAAGGCAACCCCGTGCAACTGCAACCAAAGGAAACAAGGCCTGCCCGGCTATTGGTATCGATCTTGTCTTACAGACGCCTCCTTGGCTGTTTGCTGAAATCACTCCCATCAGCTAGCCATTGAGGTTGGCTTTAGGAGGTCATTGGGACCCCTACCCTTTTTTGACAAAGGATCCACCATGAAACGCCACCCTATGACACCCGGAGCCCGTGCAGTTTTTGCGTTTGCCGGCACGGTCGTGCTGGCGGTACTTGCTGCGGTGTCGCTGCTGATGCCGGACGTCACGGTGCAATCAGTGGATTCAATGTCGATGCTGCCCAATGGGCTGGATCAAATTTTGCCGGCGAGCTTCTTTGAGTAATCGGGCGGAGCACTGAGACGGGCTGCACTTCGAGGCGCAGTGTTAGTGACTTTTTGCCCAGTAAAGGGGCTGGCTGGTAAAAACGATAGCATCGGAGTACCATTTGACGCGGCGCACCGGGATGTCTGGTGGCATTGAAGAATGGAGGACGATCGTGACCCCTCGTTTTCGAATCTCTGCAGCCGAGTTTTTCTCGCGATTCAGCTCGCGGCATTGGGCTGGATTGGCGCTCGCAACCGCACTTGCGGGCTGTAGCAGCCCCCGCGACACCACCTTGGACGAGTTCACCCGCTGGCACGACAATGCGCGAGCCCAAGCCCAGGCGGGTACGTTAAGCTGGAGTGAGCTGTATCGCCTGAGCTTTGACCGCCTTACGGCCATGCCCCCCTCGTTGCAGCAAGACACACGGCTTGAGAACACGGTTCTGCTGCTGTCCACTGCGCGCAAGTACGAAGCCAACGAGATCAGTGCCCAGCAATTCGCGTCAGAGCGAGACCACATCGAAACGCAATTGCAAGCGCGTCTGCAGTGATTTGCGTGATGGCGCTTTAGCTAGCCAAGGTATTTTTCGGTCCACCGTGGGAAGCCCCCAGCTCGTTCAACGCACCGCAGCGCCACCCTGCTCCACGATGCTGATGCGCCGGCGCAGCCCGGCCGCTGCCTCCTGATCACCTGCAGCCTCCGCACGCTCCACCTGCAGAACAAGCCAAGCCAGCAATGGCCTGCGCCAGCCCTGGGCGGATGCGGTGTCGGTGGCTTGGCTGATCACAGTTGGCTGGGCCCGCCCCGTCTGGAACAGAACTCCTGCTGCCACCAAGCGAGACAGCGGGTCTTCAATAGCGGCGAGCGCAGACCCGTCACCCCCTGACAAAGCGACTTTGCGCTGCGCCTCCGGCAGCAGCGGCACCTGTTGGGGTTGTACCCGCCCTGCCAAGTAATCCGCATACGCGCGCTCCGGCTCGGCGGCATCGCCGCGCAGCGCCTCGAAGCGCTCGCACGGGCCTTGCACCAGGCTGGCCACCTGCGCTGCGCAGCGCATCAGCTCCAACCGCGCCAACAGGTCCGGGCGACCGGTGCGCGCCACTTCAGCGCGCGCACGGTCCCACTCCAGCTTTTCGACCCGTGTGTTCCCTGCAAGGTAGGCCTCCATCGCCTTCTGGGTTGACGCGTGGGCATTCATTTGCCAATCGGGCACCGGCGGCTTGCTGGAACAGGCCACAAGAAGCGCCGCGGCAGCAGCAACGGCGACCGTCGCGGCGCTCAGGCGGGATCCGGAAGGTCTATAGGGTGGCGTTGTCGATGCAGCAGGCGTCATGGCAGCTTGAGCTCCGTGTCCCGCGCAAACGGCCATTTGCGGTTGATCTCGTTGACCAGGCTTTCGACCTTGCGCAGATTGCTTTCGACCTCAGCCCGCAGCGCGCCCAGGTCGGTTGTGGCTTCGCGGGCGTTGGCACCGATGGCCTGGGCTTCCACCAGCACCGCGTCCACCTTCTTCAGGCTGGTGCGCGTGTCTGCCAGCAAGCTGTTGAGTTGGCCCACGGCGGCGCGCACTTCGGGTACCAGGGCGTCTTTGCTGCCCTCGGCGCCAAACACCTGGCGGTCAGCCCGCGCCGCCATGCCATCCAGCCGTGCTAGCAAGGCATTGGTGCGCTCCAGTGTGGCCACAATTTTCTTGGCATCGGCTTCGTTACCCATCAGCACGCCCAGCATGCCGCCGGGGCCGTTCAGCCGCTCCGTGAGCGTCCGGACCTGGGCAAGGGTGCCGCCAAGGGCTGCGTCCTGCGCGGTGAGCGCATTCAGATTGGTGAGCAGCTCGCGCGCCGACGCCATGAGTTGCGGGATCTCGGCAGTGGCGTCGCCCCGCAACACCGGTCGCACGGCACCGTCGAGCAGCGGCTCATCGCCCAGCATGCCGGTGTAGGCGCGGATGTTGGTGCCGCCGACGATGCCGCGCACCAGCGTGAACACGCTGGACTGCCGCAGCCAATGGGCATCTTTGCGCGGCACGTCGACGATGATGCGCGCGTTGCCCTCGTTGGCCAGTTCGATACGGCGCACCCGGCCGATGGGAAAACCTGAGAACGTCATGTCCATGCCGACCACTACGCCTTCGGAATCGTCGGCGGTCAGCACCAGGGTTTGGGTGGGTTCGAACACGCCCCGTGCGTAGAGCAGGTATAGGCCAGAGCCCACGATGAGCGCCAGCGTAAAGAGCAGCAACGCTGCGGCCTTGATCTCCAGGTGGGCCACAGGGCGCAGCGTCTCGGCGTGAGGCACGTCAGGCGCCAAGGCAGGCGCTGCCGCTGGCGGTGGCGTGCCGGGGGGAATGGTTCGGTGGGGTGTTTCGTTCATGGCCGGGTTGGGGTCACGCGGATTTTGCAGGTTGCGGCGCAGGCGGGTCAGTAGTAGTTGCCCATGAGCGAGGCCACCTCGATCAAGAGCAGTACGGCGAACATGCGCGCCAGGCCGCCCAATTCGGAGTCGGGCTGGGTACGTTCGCCCGTGTCATACAGGCCCGCCGCCATGGGGATGAGCGCCACAGCCAGCGCAAAGAAAACCGTCTTGAGCGCAAACACCATCGTCACGCTGGGGCTGAAGACCTGGCCAAACATGCGCGTGTAGCTCTGCAGCCCCGCCAGGTTGAACCCATACACGCCCAGGTAGGCCAGCACCAGCGCCACCACGCAGCTGAGTGCGGCGAGCGTGATGCAGGCAAAAACGCCTGCAATCACGCGTGGCAGCAGCTCAATGCGCACCGGGTCGGAGCCCTGCTCACGCAGCGCAGCGAAGCGCCCGGTTTGCTGGAGGCGGCTGATCTGCGTACCGTTGGGGATGGTGCAGCGCATGGCCACAAACAGCGCCGCCGTGAGCGGAATCAGCTCCAACACCAGCACGCGGATCACCATCTCAAGCGCGTAGCGCGACAGCCCGTAGCTCAGCGCGGTGACGACCACGATGCGGGTCAACACCAGGCTGATGAGCGCGGCCAGCACGGTAAAGCCCAGCAGCACCGGCGCCGTGTCGAGGTAAAGGTGGCGCGCCAGCGCGCGGCGCGTGCCCCTGCCATAGCTGGACGGCGACAGCACAAGCACCAGCACGACCGCCCCGAGATAAAGGATGCGCCACCAGGCCACCGCCCAGCGCTGCGCGGTGTTCCACACACGTTCAGGCAGGGACAGACCAGGTAAGCGCGCGATCATGGCGGGATCATAGCGGCGCACCTCTGAGCAGCCGGGCCCGGCACGAAGGGTGGGTTTTTGATACTTTTTGGCCCCTAGCGCTTGTTCTATAAGCACTATTAGCTATCAATACAGGAGCAACCCTCTCTGGAGCAGAAAACAGCTGCTCACACCCTCGCGCCGGCAGATGCGCTGAATGCCAGTGGCCGTCGGCGCTACACATGCCGCTTGCCCACGCCGGTGGTGGTGCTCGCGGCAACAGGCTGGGCGTCTGCCCTTTCGTGCAGCGCTTCGATGATGTGGCAGTGCGCTTGGGAGCCGTCACACCGGCTGCGCAGCGCCTGCAGGTCGGCTTCCAGCGCCTGCAGCTCGGCGAGGCGGCTGCGCACATGCTGCAGATGGTCGTCGAGCGTGTCGCGCGCAGCTTCGCAATCGGCCTTGCGGCTCCAATCCAGGGCGAGCAAGGTGCGGACCTCATCCAGCGACATATCCATGGCCCGGCACAGGCGGATGAATCGCAGGCGGTGCACGTCGTCGCCGTTGTAGACGCGGTAGCTGTTGTCCTCTCGGGCGCCGGCCACCAGCAAGCCCTCTTTCTCGTAGTAGCGAATGTTGGCGGCGGACACACCTGACTGGCGGGCCACCTCGCCGATACGGTATTGAGGAGATTGCGCAAGGGTCGGTGCCATGGCTTGACTCTCAAGTGACTTTAAGGTTTCCAATCATGCCATTGCTCCCCGAAACGCTTTAGAAAGGACACACGCCATGTCTGCCAACTGCCAACACCACAACCCCCACAACGGTCACGACCACGACCACGGCGCCGCCGCCGCCAGCGCCGACCCGCGCTACCGACGCATCCTCTGGGTCGCGGTCCTCGTCAACGCCGCGATGTTCCTGGTCGAAATCGGCGCAGGGGTCCAGTCCGGGTCGGCGTCCCTGCTGGCGGACGCCATCGACTTCCTGGGAGATGCGGCCAACTACGCGCTCTCGCTGTGGGTGCTGGCCATGGCTTTGGCGTGGCGTGCCCGGGCGGCTCTGGTCAAGGGGGTCAGCATGCTCGCCTTTGGCGGGCTGGTGGTAGCCCGTGTGGCCTGGGGCGCGTGGCAGGGCGTCCCGCCCGAGCCCCTGACCATGGGCACGGTAGGCGTGCTGGCACTGATCGCCAACCTGGGCGTGGCTGCGCTGCTCTACGCCTACCGCGAGGGCGACGCCAACATGCGCGGCGTGTGGCTGTGCACCCGCAATGACGCGCTGGGCAACGTCGCCGTCATGATCGCGGCGCTGGGCGTGTTTGGTACTGGCACCGTCTGGCCCGACCTGGCCGTGGCTGCTGCCATGGCCGGGCTTGCCATCACCGGCGGCTGGAGCGTGATCCGCCAAGCGCGCCAGGAGCTGGCCAGCACTGCGAGCCCCGCCGGGGAGGGCCACTGACATGCGCGTGCGCCTTTCCACGCCACTGGCCGCGCCACCCGAGTGGGTCGCCACCCAACTGCAAAGCACCGCCGTCTTCCGCCACATCACGGCGCCCCTGATGCACTTCAAGCCTGCAAACGGCGCACCCTGGCCCACCACTTGGTCCCCGGGCGAACTCTCGCTGCACATGCGGCTGCTGGGCGTGCTGCCCATGGGGCCGCAGACGGTGCGGATTTCCATCGAGCCTGCACTGCACAAGGGCGCCTGGCCCACGCTGCGCGACAACGGGGAAGGCACACTCATGCGCGTGTGGGACCACCGCATCACGCTGCATCCGCTGCCCGGTGGCCGGACCCTGTACACCGACGACATCGAAGTGGTGGCGCGCCACCTGCCGTGGCTGATGACGCCGCTGAGCGCGGCATTTGCGCAGGTGTTTTATCGGCACCGACAGCGCCGTTGGCGAGCCCTGGTGGAAGGGTATGGGATGGAGCGGGACCCACCGCGTCAAGCAGTAGGGGCTATGAATACGCCCTCCCCGCTCCACCAGAGCCGCGCTTTCGAGCACCTGCTGCGCGGCTTTGCGCAACAGCCGCAAGCCACGCACGCAGAGCGCTGGCATTGGCTGGAGGCGGCGCACGTGCTGGGCCAGACCTCTGCGCGGCTGCACTGGCGCTCGCACTGGGCGATGCTGGGCTATGCGCACCAGGTGCGTGATTGGCGCGAGGTGGCGGGTCAGTTGGGTAGGCTCGCCCTGGTGCCGCTAGGCCATCTCTTGGCCCGGCTGCCTAAGGGCAACACCGGGCGTGCGCACGTCAGTGCATTTCAACCCATGGTGCCGACCGCTGAAATCACGGCGCTAATCGACCAGGCATTCGAAAAAGCCAAAGCCGGGTGATACGACCCCAAACCCGCAACCCGGGCTGGCGCTGGATTAACGGGACATAGAGGCGCCGGCGCCTGCGGCACCGACCCGGCGCGGCAAACTGCTGCAGCACTCAAAAAATGCGTCGAGTTCAGTGGACTTGTCGAACACCTCGTCGGCGCCCAGCTCTTTGCAGCGGCGGCGCATGTCGGCTGTGGCGTAGTTGGACAGCACGTACACATGCTGCTCCGACGCTTCGTCGTTCGCTCCATGCGTGGCCCGTGATCGGCCGCTGCGCTGCAGAGCTTGCAACACTTCGATACCCGACCCTTCCTTAAGGAAAAGGTCCACGATCATCAGCTGCCAGTCCTCGCGCCATTGCGCTAGGGCCTGCGTAGCGCCACTCGCCGTCGCAGCAATGGCGACGACACGCGCGTCCGCCAGTTCCTCCAATGCGGGGACCAAGGTTTCCTGGATGGTTTTGCTGTCTTCGACAAGGATGGTATTGAGTGGCATCGGACGACCTGTGTTTTCTGTTTGTAGTGATGCTGCCTACAATGTCACCTCCCCCGCTCTCCCGGCCTGTAGGCGATTGCGCCGCGTCCCCCATGGAAGAAGCCGATTCTTCATACACAGCGAGATTGACTTATGCCTAGCGCAACCGACAAGACCCAGGACGCCGAAATGGCGCAGATCCTGAGTGACAACCAGGAATCGGCCGAACAAATCCGCGCAGCGGCCAACGAACTGGATGTGGTTCATGCGGTGCTTGCCACCCAGATCCCGACCAGCGCCCTGAAGGCCGACCTGCAAGCGGCCGTGGAACGCACGGACCAGCTGGAGCAGCAACTGAGCGAAACCGCCGAGGCGCTCAATCAGTCCAACGAACGGCTGCAGCGCCACATTGCTGACCAGGAAAGCAGTAAGTAGGCCTTGCCCACCCGGGGGCTGACAGGATCAGCCCCCAACCCTGTGCCCCCGTGATAGCGCAGGATGTCAGCCCCGTCAATCTTCAGGTTTTCGCGCGGCCAGCCCGTGCTGCTTTGGGCGGGATGCCCAGGTTTTTGGGGCGCGCGTTCGCCTGCTCCAGCCACAGCAGCGAGTCCATCGCAGACAAAAAGCGCCGCAGGTAGTCCGGCGACACGTCCCGCATCAGGCTGATCGAACGCAGCATCAGCTTGTGCGGGTTGAGTGGCCCCGCGTTTTCCGGCCCGCGGTCCAGCGCCTTCACTACCTGCTGCTCTGCAGAAATGCGTGCCCACACCTCGCTGAACTCACGCACGCTCTTCATGGCCGACGCGCTGGCGCCGCCTTCCATGCGCACCTGATCCGCATCGGCTTGGGCGCGGGCGTCGAGCTCACGGTTGAGTTCGGCCAGGGGCGACGGACCCTTCACACCGACCCCGCCAGTTCCGGCCCCGCCCACCGCGCGGGCACGTTCTGCATAGGCCGTGACCGCCTGCTGCAGCCGCTGCGCCAGCACCTGCTGCACGGCCGCAGGCTGATCTGGCAGACGTGCGGCCAGTACCTCAAGATAGCGGTAGCGCACAGGGTCGTGGCGGTCCGCCCCTTCGGCGCGCAGCGATGCGAGCGTGGGCTCACCCATGCGGGACGGCCTTGGTGCTGGACGCCTTTGGCACTGGCGCCATCTCCACACGGCGGTTTTGCGCGCGGCCTTTTTCGTCGGCGTTCGACGCCACTGGCTGCTCCGCGCCAAAGGCCGCGGCAAACACTTGCGACGACGGCATGCCTTCTTCAATAAGAGCGCGAGCAACAGTCAATGCCCGCTGCGCGGACAGTTCCAGGTTGTCGGCAAAACGCTGGTGGTTGCCACGCAGCAGCGTCGTGTTATCCGTAAAACCGCTGACCATCAACATCTCGTCGCGCTCGCGCAGGTACACCTGCAGCGGCTGCACTAGGCTCCTCAACAGTTGCCGGCCCTCTGGCCGCAATTCGTCAGAGCCGGCCGCAAACAATACGCTGCCGCTGATGCCGATGCGGCCATCGTTCACCGTCACGCGGCCGCTGGCCAGCGGGATCGCCAACGCTTTTTCCAGCGCCATGCGGCGCTGTTCCTCTTGCTGGCGCTTTTGCACCTCTTGTTGAAGGCTGGCGACCAGATCGACCTGCACCACCAGCACGCCCACCAGAACGAGAACAAACGCGCCCAGCAAACCCGCCATGAGATCACCAAACACAGCCCACACAGGCGCCGTCTGCTCGCCCGCCTCGTCCATGGTGTGGTCGACGGCGTCGTCCATGCCCATCACCCGGTCACCTCTTGGGCGGCTGTGGCCTTCACGTTAAGACGGCGCAGGTCTTCCACGATGCCCTGTTGCGACGCGATGCTCAGGTCGATCACTTCACGCGCTTGCGCCACGTAATACGCCAGCTGCTCGTCGCTGCGGCTCAAGGACTGGCCAATCGCGCCCTCGATGCGCTGCAGGCTGCCCATCAGCTTCTCGTTGCTCGCAGTGAACAAACCCACGCCGTGGCTGAAAGCCTCGCCCAGGCTCGACAGCTCCACCGCGCTGGCGGCGACGTGCGTGGCCACCTCGTTGGCCTTGCCGGCCTGGGTTTGCAGCGCCTCTGCAAATTTGTCAGCCGCCTGCTCCAGGACCGACGCCGCGGTGCCCACCAACGATTCGACGGCGCCGCGCTGCTGGACCGCCGCCTCGTTGACAGACTGCAGCAAGGTGCCCAGCTGCTCCATCATGGCCGTGCGCTCGGCCAGGGCGACGTTGTCGCGTTCGCTCAACTGCGTCATTTCCTTGCGCAACTGTGCAATGACTTCGGCGGCCGCTTGCGGCACATCCGACGCGGTCTGCAAAAGGCGCGTGAGCGGCGCTTCGAGTGCAGAGCCCAACGTGGCCAGGTGCTGCGCCACTGCGGCTTGCAGCGTCTCCAGGCGGTCCACCGCCGCACGGCCGCGCTCGGCCTCGGCGTCCCGTAGGGCAACCAGTTCGGTGCGCCAGACGCCGGCCAGGGTATCCATGCGTTCGCCTTGCGCCTGCAGCCAGCGGGTTTCGGCCTCGGTGCGGGTACGCATCAGCGCATCCGACTGGTCCATCCACCGCGCCGTGCCCTCTAGGGTATGCGCCACCTGTTCGCTCAAGCGGCCGGTCAGTCCTATGATCGCAGTCTCCAGCGACTCGCACACGCCCTGCTGCCGCTCCAGTGTCTCGGAACTCACATGCTTCCATTCGACAGTCAGCGATGCGGCGACGCCCGCCATGGATTCGTGCCATCCAGCCAAGCGCGTCTGGTCGGCTGCTATCTGGGCTGCATGAGACTGCGCGACCGTGTCCTGCAGCGACGCCAGCATGGCGCTAGAACGTCGCTCCAGCGCCTGCGCTGCCGCGTCCAGCGCCGTGTCCAGGCGTGCGGTGGTCCCTTCGAGCACGCGGCACACTTCGTGGTGTTGCTGGGCGGTTTTGGCGCCCGCATCTTCCCACCGCGCCGCCAGAATCTGGGCCATGTCTTCCATCGACGCACGCCAGCCGGCCAGGCGCTCCTCGTCGGCCGCCTTTTGTGCCGCGTGCGACTGCACCACCGTGTCGTGCAAGGCCGAGTGCAGCGCGCCGGAGCGCTGCTCGAACACCTGGGTGACGGACTTCAGCGCGCCGTCCAGATCGGCCACCAAGCGGCCTTGCGCATGGGCCTGGTTTTCCAAGGCCGATGTCCAGGTCTCGGAGACCCGGCGCGCCGTGCCCTCCCACTGCCCTGCCAGCGCCTGCATCTGCGCAGCCGTGGCCTCGGTGAGCCGCTGGTGAGCGCGCTGCGACTCCTGCGCAAGCTCGGCCATGGCCTGCTCCACCACGGGCCGCAGCGTTTCGCCAGCTACACGTGCGCTGGCTCCCAAACTGTCCTGCAGGGAAGACCCGACAGCACCAGCCAGCTGGGTGTACGCCGACGATGCTTCACTATGGAAATTCTTCTGCTGCCCCAACAACTGTTCGGCCAGTTCACCGTGGCGGCGTTCGAGCCCCTCCACCAGGCCTTGCAGGCGCTCGGCAATCAGGGGCAGCGCGTGCGCTTGCGCCTGGAGTGCCTGAAAGGTTTCGTCGCGGCGATGGCTAGCGGAAAAAGGCCGAAATACCGTCGGGATACGCACGTCCAGCAGCCGTACAGTGGCCAGGCGCTCCCGTCGGGTCATCGCGGACAAAAGGCCCAACATGGCCGACGCAGCAACGCCCGCCACCGAAGTGCCGAACGACAAGCCAAGTCCCTTGATGGGCTCTGCCAGCGCCGTACGGATAGCCTCCAGGTTCGAGGACGTTTCCAGCGCAAACACCGCGCCCTTGAACGTCATCACCATCCCGAGGAAGGTGCCCAGCATCCCCAACATGACCAGCAAACCCACCAGATAGGGCGCAAGGGTCGGGCCCGGCAAGGCCATGCGCTCGCCCTCGATGCGTTGGCGCACGGGGTGGCGCAGCGACGGGTGCAGGCGCTCGAGCCAGGGGCCGAGCTCGGATGGCGGCTGCTGCGCATCGCCCAGCGCAGACGCCAGCGAAGTGGTGGCCCTGCGAAACTGCATCAGCTCCAGGGCGCCCAGCACATACACCGCACCGATCAGCAGCGTCAACACCAGCGCCAGAGGACTGGTCCCGACAAATCCCCAACCCACCCAACCCACGGCCGCAAGGCCCAGGGCGAATACGGCGGTCATCACACTCTTGTTCATTCCTGTCGTTCCATGTTCTCGTTGCGGGCTGCTTCCAGCAAGCCCATGATCGGTTGCAGACGCACGTGCATCTCGGCCAGCAGCAGCGCCTGCAGATCCCGCTCGAAGGCGTGAAGCCAGCCACCGGGCTGCCGCCAGCGGTGGGGCTCATCGTCGAGCCCCAAAGATTCAATCCGAAGCTGGTGGTCACGGCGCAACTGGGCCATGCGCCGGTCGAGGTGGGCCGGCAAGGACGCCCAAAGGCGCTGCTCCCGGACCGAAATCAACTGCTCCAGGACGGAGTCCAGCGCGGCCAGCTGCCGCAACGCGCGGGAGCCCTGCGACACCCCATGCCGTATCTGGGCACGCAGCGCCAGCAACTTGGTATCCATTTGTTTTTGCAGGCTGAGATAGCGCGGCGCGTGAAACCCGAACTCGGCTTCGGCAGCGGGATCGGGCGCATCTGCGCGCGTGTTGTCGGCCCGCTCGCGTGCGGGTTTGGCGGGCACGGGCTTGGCCGATATCGCTGCCGTCAGCTCTGCCTTGCCACGCAAAAATGATTCTTCCAGCGCATGCAAGTCCAGTTCCTGCGACGCTTCCACCCCTTGCACCAGGTCGTCCGGAAACGACTCGATGGCGTGCAGCGACCGGCTCAGCGTGACCGCGTCGACCGTGCTCAGCCACGGCGCCAATTGCTCCGCCACATCGCTGCGCCCCGCTGCACCCGCACCCAAGCCGGCCTGCGTCCATTGCTGGAGCAGTACAACGAGGCCTGAGTTGTTGAGTCGGTGGTGCGGATACATCCCTGGAAAACCAATCACTGCGCTTGCCCCCTCCGCGGGACGGGGCAACAGGGAACGGGTCCCCCGTGGGCAAAACCGCGTATTTTCGCAGGAACAGGCAGCGCTTCGGCCAGGAGGCTGCAGGGTTGCAGGTGTTACATCTTCATGGCGCGGGTTGTGGCCCCAGGGGTGGCCCAGGATTTAGGGGCCATGCAGCGGCGCGAGAGGCCATAGGGTGCAAGCGTTCGTTTTGATGCGCCACAAATCCGGCATGGCGCTTGCGTGGTCCAATCCGTCCCGTTTCACGTCCTACGGCTAACCTGCCGCGCACTATGCAGCGTTCTCTCGCCACCCCCTCTAAACCGCATGAATTGGCGACCGCCACAGCCCCCACGGCGGTACCGCACTCGCTGGCGGAAGATGCGATGGCAGTCTTTACCGGCGTGCTGCTCATTTCGGTGGGTGTGGCATTTTTCACCAGCGCCGGGCTTCTGACGGGCGGCACCGCCGGACTGGCGTTCTTGCTGCACTACGCCACCGGCATCGGCTTTGGCAAGATTTTCTTTGTGCTTAACCTGCCGTTTTATTGGCTGGCCTTGCGCAAGCTGGGGCGTGCATTCACGGTGAAGACGTTCATCGCGGTGCTGCTGCTGTCGCTGCTCACCGAACTGCAGTCCCAGTTGTTGCAATTCGCGCAGCTGCAGCCGCTGTACGCCGCCATTGCGGGCGGGTTGATCACCGGCACTGGCTTTCTGGTGCTGTTCAGGCACCGCTGCAGCCTGGGCGGGGTAGGCATTGCTGCGCTGTATTTGCAAGACCGCTACGGCTGGCGGGCGGGCAAGGTGCAGATGGCGGTGGACTGCTGCATCCTGCTGCTGGCCCTGTGGACGGTCGAGCCCCTGCGCGTGGCCTTGTCGGTGGCGGGCGCCGTGGCGCTCAACATGGTGCTGGCGGTCAACCACCGGCCCGGCCGCTACATGGCCACCTGAATAGCGCGCGCGGCGCTCGCAATGGGCAACCCGGTGCGTGCGGGCCGCATAGACGCTATGCCTGCGGTGCGCGTGCCCGCAAAAATCGCTCCAGCTCATCGATGGGCACGGGCCGGCTGAACAGATAGCCCTGCCACAGGCTGCAGCCATGTTTTTCCAGAAAAGCGCGCTGCTGCTCTGTCTCCACGCCCTCGGCGATCACGTCGATGCCCAGGCTCTGCGCCATGCCGATGATGGTCTGCACGATGAGTGCATCCGTGTGCTGAATGCCGATATTGCGCACAAAGCTCTGGTCGATCTTGAGCTGGTCGAGCGGCAGGCGCGTGAGGTAGGACAGCGACGACTGCCCGGTGCCAAAGTCATCCAGTGAAAAGCCCAGGCCCAGCGCGCGCAGCGCGTTCATCTTGGCAATCGTGTCGTCTACGTTGTCGAGCGCCAGGCTTTCGGTCAGCTCCAGCTTGAGGCGTTCGGGCCGCGCGCCCGTGTGCAACAGCACCGTGCGGATCTGCTCCATGAAGTCGGGCTGCCGGAACTGGCGCGCACTCACGTTGACCGACAGTTCCAGGGGCTCGGTGGCCGGGTGGTCCGCCCACTGGCGCAACTGCGCGCAGGCGGTCTGCAGCACCCACAGGCCGATCGGCAGGATGAGGCCGGTTTCCTCGGCCAGCGGTATGAAATCGGACGGCGCGACCATGCCACGCACGGGATGCGCCCAACGTATCAGGGCTTCTGCGCCCACGGTGCGTGCGCCGCATGCCACCTGCACCTGATAGTGCAACAAGAACTGCCCCGCCGCCAGCGCTGTGCGCAGATCGTTCTCCAGCGCGGCGCGGGCCGTCACGGCGGCCTGCATCATCGGATCGAAGAAGCGGATCGCGTTGCGCCCTGCAGTCTTTGCCGCGTACATGGCCAGGTCCGCATGTTTGACAAGGTCCTCCACCGTCTGGCTCTGAGCATTGAACAGCACGGCGCCCACGCTGGTGGTGCTGTGCACGTGGTGGGATGCGAGCTGGTACGGCTGATTGAGTGCCGCGAGGATTTTTTCGGACACGTCCTGCGCCTGCTCGGCCGCTTCGGTCGGCAGCGCGGCCAGGTCTTCGAGCAGCACCAGAAACTCGTCGCCACCCAGCCGGGCGACCGTGTCGCCCTCCCGCACACAGTCCACCAGGCGCTGCCCCACCTGCTGCAGCAGCACATCGCCCATGTCGTGGCCCAGCGTGTCATTGAGTGTTTTGAAGTGGTCGAGGTCCAGGCACAGCAACGCGCCGTGCAGGCCCGAGCGCGCGCTGGTCGCGAAGGCCTGCTGCAGCCGGTCCAGCACCAGGCGGCGGTTGGGTAGATGGGTCAGCGGGTCGTAGAAGGCCAGGTGCTCGATCTCGCGCGCGGCCTGCGCGCGCTGGGTGATGTCGCTCAGCGTGCCAACATAGTGCGTGACCTCGCCGCTGCCGTCGGTCACGGCCGTGATGCCGACGAAATGCAGGTTCACCTCGCCGCTGGCGCAGCGGTTCCAAATCTCTCCCTTCCACTCCCCCGTGTTTGCAAGGCTGGCCCATACGGCATCAAAAAACGCTTTGTCGTGGTGCCCCGAAGACAAGAGACTGGCGCGCTTGCCCACCACCTCGTCGGTGCCATACCCGGTGATCTTGCTGAAGGCCCGGTTGGCGCGCAGGATCACGGTGTCGCGGTCCGTGACGACCATGCCCTCTTGCGATTCAAACGCAATCGCCGCGATGCGCAGTTCGTTCTCGTCGCGCTTGCGCGCGGTGATGTCCTTGCCCACCCCGCGGTAGCCGCGAAACGTGCCGTCGTCGTCAAAGATGGGGGTGCCGCTGATCGACACCCAGCGGGGCCGGCCTGACAGGTCATTGCGCTGGAACTCGAAATCGCGGAACTCCTCGTGGCGCTCCAGCGCATCCCGGTGGGCCTTCCACCGCGCGGGGGTTGTCCCCGGGCCGGGCAACTCCCACCGCGTCTTACCGATGTGCGCGGCAGCTTCTTGTATCAGGCGTTCGCTGGCCCGTCCGTCCACGTGGACCAGGCGGAACTGCGCGTCCTGTTCCCAGTACCAGTCGGACGAAAGCCCGGTCAGCGTACGAAAACGCGCTTCGTTGTACTCCAGCTGCTTGCGCACCTGGTAAGACTCCGACACATCGCTGAACACCAGCACCACGCCCACGATATCGCCCTGCGCATTGCGAATGGGCGCGGCGCTGTCCGCGATCTGGTACTCGGCGCCGCCCCGGGCCAGCAGCGTGGTGTGGTTGCTCAGTCCTACCACTTCGCCCTTGGTCACCACCATCTGCACCGGGTCCACCACCGGCTCCCGGGTGGTGGCGTTGACGATGCGGAAAACCTCCGTGAGTTCTTTGCCCAGCGCTTCGGGCAGGGGCCAGCCTGTCAGTCGCTCTGCCACCGCATTCATGCGCGTGACGCGCCCTGTTGCATCGGTGGCCACCACGCCGTCGCCGATGGAGTGCAGCGTGATCGACAGGTTCTCTTCACTTTCGCGCAACTGCGCTTCGGCGTTCTGCCGGGTCAGCGCCATGCGGTCAAACCGCTGGCCCAGCTCGGTGAGCTCTGCGAGGCCCGTGGTAGGGGCCTCGGGTGCATAGCGGCCCCGCGCGAGGTCGTCGGTGGCTTTCAGCAAGCGCTGCAGCGGTTTTGCCACGCCCCGCCGCACGCCCTCGTGCGCCAGCAAAAACGACAGCGCCAGGCCCGCCAGCAACACCGCGACCTCGGCCCACATGGTGCGGTTGGCAGCGGCATACAGCTGGTCCAGCGGCACCGTGAGGCTCATGGTGGCGACGGCCTTTCCACCCGCTTCGATCAGGGGCTGGAACACCATCAACTGGTGCGATCCAGCGGCGGTGCTGCGCTGAAGCGCACCCTGCCCCGAGCGCTCCAGCGCGGCGCTGAAGTCGGCGTCAGCCAGCTGCGTCCCAAGCTCGGTGGCCTCGGGTGGAAAGCGGGCCACCACGCGCCCGTCGGCGTCCGTCACGCGCGCCACGGCGCCTGGTGGCAAGCTCAGGTCGGCCAGGCGCCGGCTCCACCACTCCAGCGACACCACCGCCACCGCGGCGCCCACCGCCTGCTGGCTGTCGGGCGGCACCACCGGCACCGCAAAGTTCACGCTGGCGACCTGCGCCGCGCGGTCGATCTGAAACGCCCCGACCGAAAACTCGCGCTGGTTGATCGCGTTCTGGAAATACGGGCGGTTGGATACGTTGACCGGGGCCTTGAGTGGCCGCGCGTTGCACAGCAGGTCTCCGTTGGCCTGCGGCACGCCGATGTTGACGTAGCTCGCATTGAGCGACAGCACCTCGGCCAGATAAGCCCCGCACTGCGGGTCTGCCGGCCGGTGCACCTGGGGCATGGTGGCCAGCTTGAGCAAAAACTCCCGGGTGTTTTGGATCAGACGCTGCTGGCTGGCTGCCACGGCACGCAAGGTGTGCTGAGCCTGGTTTTCGGCGGCGGCGATGGCATCCATGCGCTGCGCGCGCGCCTGGTAGACCGCCAGCAGAACGGCAGGCAGCGTGGCCACCAGCACCAGCCAGCGGATCCGCGCAGACAACGTACTCCACGTGCGCTCAAGCCATGAGGGCATACCGTCCTTTCATCTTGCAGCGTCGCTGCCAGCCCGCACTTTTGCAGCGCGGCACGCAACGTATCGTTACATCGTACGCCGGAGATGCGAAAAACCATGCCTTTTTAATCCCGGATGGCGGAAAACCCGTACGGCGGGTCCGCACGCCTAGAAAAGGTGTCCAGGAACCATGAGGGCCCCGTCGGTATCATTCCCCGATGCGTCGCGGCTTCTACCTTGTGCTGATGGTGGTGCTGGTCCTCCGGGGCCTCACCGGCACGGCCATGGCCGCTGGTGTGCTGGCGCCGCTGCACCCGGGTGTCGCTCCGTCCTTGGCGGTACAAAGCCATGCCGGCCACGGAGCCGGGCCGGCGGAGGTCCGGGCCGATGCAGGACACCACACCGCGCATTCGTGGGCCGGCGGCAAAGTCCCACACGGCATCCCCGCCGCAGATGCGGCCCCCGACCCTTCCTCGCACGCGGTAGCGGCGGAAATCGCCGTGACGTCCATCGGCGATGGCGACCTTGCGGGGTGCGCCGGGGACGACCACCATGCCACTGCGTGTTCGGCTTGTAACATCTGCCATGCAGCCATGCTGGAAGCGTTGATTGCAACCACGCCCGCCCACCGCGCCCTGGGCGGCGCCCTGCCCACGGCTTCAGCGGCGTTCCACAGTGCATCCGCAGCACTGGCCATCAAACCACCCATCGGCTGACCTCTGACGCCCAAAGTGCGTCTGCCAACCCGAAGCCGCTGAAATCGCCTCGCCGGGCACAGCGCACTGCTGTGTCATTCGCCGCCGGGGAATGCCTGGTACGCCCCGCTGCCCGCTCACCCGCTGCTTGTCAGCGCCGATAGCGGGCCCTGAAGAAGAACCGCCGGCACGCGCGGCTTTTGGCAGACCCGGCATTGCAGACCCCTCCCACATCGCAAAACACATATATTTTTTATGAATACTATTAAATTGATAGCTATAAGCGCTTTATGGATAAGCGCTGGAGCCTCTTTTGGCCACGAAAACACCGCCCACGCGCCTGCGCGAGCCACTGCCGCCAAGGCGCAAAAGGCCTGGGGCATCGCGGGCGACCCCGCGGCCGCGCGCCGCACCATCACGCTGCGCATGACGGACGACATGCGCTTCACCCCCCGCCATATCGAGGTGCGCCAGGGCGAAACGGTTCGGCTGCGCGCGGAGAACAAAGGCAAGGTGCTGCACGAGATCGTGCTCGGCACCAAAGCCGAGTTGGACCGGCACGCTGAGATGATGGCGAAGCACCCGGGCATGGAGCACGACGAGCCCTCCATGGCACACGTCAAGCCCGGCCAGCACGGCGACATCGTGTGGAACTTCAACCGCCCCGGCACCTTTGACTTTGCCTGCCTGATCGCCGGCCACTATCAGGCGGGCATGACCGGCACCATTACCGTCGTGCCGAAATAAAGCGCTGCTCAATTGCTTAGCGCCCTTCCCGCTCGTTGCAAACGGGAGCACCCTGCGCGGCGAACTGGCCCTCACCAGCTCGCTGGCGCGCGCCAGCCAGCCAGCGCAGAGGCTGGGCTGGGTCGGGCTGAACAAGACCAGACAACTGAGATTGAAATGAAAGGCATTCCTATGACGCACCCATCCGTGACCCCACACACCACCCGCCGCGCCTGGATGGCTACCGCCATGGCGCTGCTGACCGCCAGTACAGTCCCCACCGCAGCGAAAGCGGCGGCCCCAATGGCCGTTGAAGTCTGGAAAGACCCGGACTGCGGCTGTTGCAAAGACTGGGTGGATCACCTGCAGGCCAATGGCTTTCAGGTGAAAGTGCACGAAAGCGGCAACAACGCGGTGCGTGCCCGCCTGGGCCTGCCGAAAAAACTGGGCTCGTGCCACACCGCGCTGGTCGGCGGCTACCTGATCGAGGGCCATGTGCCCGCCAGCGATGTGCGCGCCCTGCTGCTGCAAAAACCTGATGCCCTGGGCCTGGCCGTGCCCGGCATGCCCATCGGCTCACCCGGCATGGACGGCCCCGCCTACGGCGGCCGCAAGGATGCTTACGCCGTGCTCCTGGTGGCGCGCGACGGCAGCACCCGTGTTTTCAAGAACTATCCAGGCCACCCGAAAGCACCGGCATGAGGGCCCGCCACCCGGGCCGCATCGCCCCCGGCTTGCGCACCGCCTGGGTTGCCGCGGCCTTTCTCAGCGCAGCCAATGCTTTCGCGGGGGATGACCATGACCACGGGGAGGACCACGGAGGCCCAGCAGCGCCGGTCGCGGTACAGGCCGCCGTGCCCAACGACGGCGCGCCTCCAGCCGCCGCTGCGGTGGAGTTCAGCGAAGGCGAGATCGTGCGCCTGGACGCCCAGGCGCTCCAGGTGACGCTGCGGCATGGCGAGCTCAAGAACCTGAACATGCCGCCCATGACCATGGTCTTCAGCTGGCCAGCCGCAAACTCGGCCCGGGGGCTGAAGGCCGGTGACAAGGTGCGGTTTCGCGCCGAGCAGGTCGAGGGCGGGTACCGCGTGACGCACATCGAGAAGGCGCCCTGACGCGACAGACCGCGCCATTGGCCACACCCATAATCAGCAGCCATGAGCGCCCCCCACCTCGCCGGCGACCCCGGCAGCATTACCCGCGTAGCCGGCATTGAAGTCGGCCATTTCACCGAGACCCGCCGCCCCACCGGCTGCACCGTCATCATGACGCGCGACGGCGCCGTGGCCGGCGTGGATGTGCGCGGCGCCGCGCCCGGCACGCGCGAGACCGATCTGCTGCACCCCTCCAACCTGGTGGACAAGGTGCACGCCATCGTGTTGGCCGGCGGCAGCGCTTGGGGGCTGGATGCGGCCACCGGCGCTGTGCGCTGGCTTGAGGAACGCGGCATCGGATTCGACGTGGCGGTGGGCCGCCTGCCCATCGTGCCCGCGGCCGTGCTGTTTGACCTGCTGGTGGGCGACATGCGCATCCGCCCTGACGCCGCCGCCGGCTATGCGGCGTGTGATGCGGCCACCACTGCCGACCCGGCCGAAGGCAATGTGGGCGCCGGCACTGGCGCAGCGCTGGGCAAAATCTTTGGCATCCAGCGCGCGATGAAGGGCGGGATCGGTACCGCTTCCGTCACGGTCGACGGTGTGACCGTCGGCGCCTTGATCGCCTGCAACGCACTGGGCGACGTGATCGACCCGAACACGACCCAGGCGATCGCCGGCGCCCGCACCGATGACGGCCTCGCGCTGCGCGACACCCGGCGCGCCCTGCTGCGCGGGGATCCGCCCCAGCCGCTGCTCGCGGGCACCAACACCACCATCGGCGTGGTCGCGACCGACGCGGTTATCACCAAGGTGCAGGCCCACCGGCTGGCAGTCTCTGCCCACGATGGCCTGGCGCGCAGCATCAACCCCGTGCACACGATGTCGGACGGGGATACGCTCTTCAGCCTGGGCACCGGCCGCGCCGGCAAGAGCCTGGGCATGATGGTCCTGGCCACCATGGCCGCAGAGGCCACTGCCATCGCCACAGCACGTGCCGCGCGCGCTGCGCGGTCGATCACGACGGCCGAGGGTCTGTACTTGCCTTGTGCTGGCGACTTGCTTGTGCGCTGACCGGCCTCGCGGTGCGGCACGCGCACTGAACTGCTGACTGGCCGAAGGCTCTGCTCCGCCCGACCCCTTCGTTCAAGCCCTGGTGGCGTGTTGGTAGGCCAGCTTCAGATAGTCAGGCACGTGCCGGGTTTGGAGGTCTTCCAACGCAACCAGTTTGATGTGCCGCCGCAGCTTGCCGTCGCCCTCCAGCACGCCGTGCGGGTCGGGCAGCGCAGCCCCGTCGCCAAACTCAAGCGACACATGCTTGGTGTAGGCAAAAACACCGCAGAAAGCCTTGTTTGCGGAGAACAGCAGCCCGCCGTACTTCACTTCTTCGGTCACCGAGGGGTCGAGCCCCAGAACCTTGTCACGTACGGCAAGCACCAGCGCGTAGCGGCTGGCATCCAGGGCGCGGAGGTCTTCGAGGAGTTTTTTGACGCGGGCATCGGACATGGGTTTGGGCTTCCCGGAAGGTCGGTTGCTGGGCACGAGGGTTGGGCTGCTGATCCCGTGACTGACAAGAATCGGCGATCTGGCATGACGGCGGGCCACGTTAGTGACACCAAGGGCGGCCCGCCGCGGAGCAGTTTGCCACGGCCCGTGCCAGGTCATGCCGGCCGGCCGGGCGCGCGCGCAGCCCCGAGCTACAAGAGCTTCGGCCCTCAGGAGGCTGGTTTGGTCGTGGCCGTGGATCGCGTGCATTGATAATCTGCAGCCTGGTCGCTGGTGTCACCCCAGCAGCCGTGCCCCAACACCTTCCCGACCGCGGCCGCGCTGACCCGCGCGCACTTTGCGCCTCGCAAATATCCCTTCACGATCCATTCATGTCCCAGGCTTTCCGCAACACCCTGCTTTCGCTGCGCGACCTGATCGTGTCAGCCGGCCCCTTGGCGTTTCTGGCGGTCGGACTGCTGATGCTGGCGTACTGGTGGCTCAACCCGAATCCACCCAAGACCGTGACCCTGGCCACGGGCCCCGCTCAAAGTGCGTACGAAGAGTTCGGCAAGCGCTACCAGAAAGCCCTGGCGGTCGACGGCATCGAGGTGGTGCTGCTGCCCAGCGATGGGTCTTCGCACAACCTGCAATTGCTGCGCCAAGGTAAGGCCGACGTCGCGTTTGTGCAAGGCGGCACCGCCGACTTGCAGCCCGAGGATGCAGATGCCCTTGTCTCGCTGGGCAGCCTGTTTGTCGAGCCTGTATGGTTGTTCTACAGGGCCGACTCTGCCGAGCGAGCCTACAAAACGCCCAAGCTCGACAGCCTGCGCCAGCTGCGCGGCTGGCGCGTGAACGTAGGCTCGGACGGGAGTGGCGTGCCCAAGCTGATGGAGCGGCTGCTGGAGGCCAACAAGGTGGAGCCCGCTTCCGTGCAGATGTCGCGGCTGGAGCAGACGCCAGCGACTGTGGCGTTTCTGGCAGGCAAGCTTGATGCGCTGGTGTTCGCATCGGCTCCTGAATCGCTGATGGTGCAGATGCTGCTGCAAACGCCGGGCGTGCAGTTGCTCGACTTTGCCCAGCACGAGGCTTATGCACGGCGCTTTCCGTTTTTGACACCGGTCACGCTGCCGCGCGGGGTGGTGGACTTGGCGTCGAACGTGCCGGCACGGGACGTGCGGCTGGTGGCATCCACCACCTCACTGCTGGCGCGCGACGCGACGCACCCGGCGCTGCTCACACTGTTTGCGCAAAACGCGCAGAAGCTGCACGGCGGTTCGGGCTGGTTCAACCGAGCGCGGGAGTTTCCAAACTCCCGCAACAGCGAACTGCCGATTGCCAAGGAAGGCGACCGGGCGATGAACGAGCCGGTGCCGGTGCTGCAGCGCTACCTGCCCTTCTGGATGGCAAACCTGATTGAGCGCATGTGGCTGGTGCTGGGCATTTTGCTGGCCATCATGCTGCCGCTGTCGCGCATCGTGCCGCCGCTGTACCAGTTCAGGGTGCGCTCGCGCGTGTTTCGCTGGTACGGCCGCCTGCGCGAGATCGAGAACGACATGGAGGCGGGCAAGGCAGATTCGGCCGAGTTGCTCAAGGCCCTGAACGCGCTCGAAGCGCAGGCTGAAAAGGTGAGCGTGCCACTGTCGTATGCGGACGAGCTGTACGCGCTGCGCAACCATATTCACCTGGTGCGCAAGAAGCTGCTGCGGGCTTGAGGTGAGTCTCGGCGAGGAGCGGGTAGGGCATGGGGGTATCGCCGCACGGTGATGCCCTTACTCAGGAACCCGGACAGGCTGGGCCAGGAAGCGCGCTGAATGCAGCCGGCGACAGCCCAGCAGCGGATTCAGCGTGTCTTAGTAGACGACCGGGAGCTCGATCCAGACCCTGAGGGCGGGCCGCCAGCGGATTTGCGGGGCGACCCGGCAGCCACGGCGTCCAGCGCCCGTGCGGTGGTCGGCTCGCTGGGTACCACGCGGAGCGAACCCTCGGCAGCCAGCTTGTCACGCATGCGCCGTGTCATGGACTGGGTGCTTGCGTCGGGGGCGGTGAACAGGAACAACGTGCCGTGCGGGCTGGCCCAGGTGAGCTGGGTACGCACCAAACGCCCGTTGGTGATGAGCTCAACCCAGGCGCCGATCACAAAATCGGCATACGGGTCAGGAGCGGCCTCCACCGGTGCTTGAGCGCTGTCTTCCGCCGCATTGGCGGCGGAGGGCGCCTCAGCGGCTTGCAAGGCAGACGGTTGTGCTTCGGCTGAGGGCTCCTGCACGGCTTCAGGTTCGGGAGCCGGCGCCACAGGGGCCGGTGCGGGCTTTTCAAAGGCCGATTGGTGCAAGCCCACCAGCCGCTGCAAAAACGCACTGGTCTGCACCGCCGGATGGTTGATGGTCTTGAGCCCCTTGCGCAGCTTGGCCAGCAGGCTGGGAATCGCCTCGTTCAGGCGGTCGGGCTCTTTGCGCGTGAGGTCGGGCTGGGAACTCCAGAGCAGCACGGGCACCAGCGCTAAGTAGCCGCCCGGGTCTTCGTCGGTGTTGTCCTCCGCCTTGAGCACCTGCGCCAGCGCGATCACGTCGGCCCAGGGGCCCGCGGCGAAGTCGAGCACGTCAGCCGGCACATTCTCCAGATCGGGCAACTTGCGGATATCGGCCGCGATCTTCTCAGCCAGCATTTCGCGCTGCTCGGCGTGCAGCAGGGCTTTTTGCTGGGCCTCCTGATGGGCCCTGATCTTCTGCTCCTGCGCATCCCATGCGGAATGCAGCGCCTTGAGCACCGTGTCGAACGGTCCGGCGTCTTTGATTTCGTTGGCGGTCAGATGGTCGACCGCGCCCTGCAGCAGGCGCATGAAGCGGCTGAAGCCTGGCGTCGACTCTGCCGTGAAGGCCAGGCTGCGCTGCGTGAGCTCGTCGAGCAGGCGGCGCGCAGGGTGAGACCCGTCGGTAAAGAACCGCCCGTCGTGCTGCACCAGTTGCTTGAGCGCTGGCTCCAGGCTCTTCACGGCCTGCTGTACCGGCCGCAGCAGGCGGGTGTCCTGCGAAATGTTCTCCATCATGCGGCTGACCACCTCGATGGCCACGGCCGGCGACTGCGTGGCGGCCTCCATCGGCATGGCCGCATATACCACCGGCGCGACACCCGGCCCACGCCAGCCCGACAAAGGCGCAGGCAGCGAGGCTGACTGACTGCCGCCAGCAAGCCGCCCCACCAGGCGCTCGAGCTGAGCCATGTCTTCAATCGCCTCGGCTGCGGCCCCGGCAGGCATATAGCCACCGTGCGCCACCGCCTGCACGGGCACGCCCACACCGGCCGGAGCCACCCAGACAGGCTGCAGTGCGACCGGCTGCGAAGGCATGGCCCCATAGGCCCGAGGGTCAAACGGGTCCCCGCCCGCCAACATCTGGCGCAGGATGCCCACCGTCAGCAGCGCCTCTTCAGCCGCTGCCCCAGGCCCCATCTGCGATTGCATGGAGTCGCCGCTCCACCCGGTCGAGGGGCCGTTGCCCCGGCCATAGCCCGTGTTGCCGTAGTCCCCCACGGGCGTTGCCATGGAGTTGCCGTAACCGGAATACCCGCCGCCGTAACCCGTGCCCATACCGGTGTTCGCGCTGCCGGCTCCGTACCCACCGCCCCGGCCTGAATTGCCGGAAGGGGTCCCCAGCACGGCGTAACCCACGGGTTGCACCCCGTGTTCGCGCAGGCTGGCAGCGGTTTTTTTGTATTCGTCCACCAGGAGCTTGCCCAGCAGGTCGCGCATGTGCTGCATCCAAAGCTGGCGGACTTCGGCAGAAACGCCTGTGTCACCCACCACCTGCTGAAGGGCGCGGATGTAGCTTTCAGGACGCAGGGGGTTGCGTTCGGGCTGGACGCTGCGCAGGCCTTGTGCGGAGCTCACCAGCGTATTGAGTTCTGCCAGCACCGCGTCCGTGGCGTGCAGCGCAGACTGCTGGGCCTTGGACAGCTCCACCTGGGCCTGCATCTCGTTCTCATCCATGAGCGAGAGCTCGCCGAAGTCCATCCCGGTATCTTCAGCGGAACTGCGGCCCTTGCCGATGGACGGGCCTTCGGCAAAGATTTCCAGGAGGGCCATCGGGTAGCCCTTGACCATCGCGGCCTCGTGCTGGTTCAGCAAGCGCAGGCTGTCACTGACCAGATTGCGCTGCTGAATATTACGAACAGCCGTTTCCTCCCCCGTTAATGCCCCCTGGGTGACCTTGATCAACTGCTGCATCAACGCCTCGCCCCCGCGCACGGCGTTGACAACGCAGGCACGGAAAACAGTTCTCGACGGAGAAGCAGGCTGGGTCATGGTGGGGAGGGGCGGACGAGAGGTTTCCAGATGCAATCGTACTTGACCTGAGGCGTTAATTCAGGCCTTCAAACCACCTACGGACGGCTTATTTCAGAGCTTTGTAGCGCATGCGCTTGGGTTTGGCACCCTCTTCACCCAGCCGCTTCTTCTTGTCCGCTTCGTACTCTTGGTAATTGCCGTCAAAGAAGGTCCATTGGCTGTCGCCTTCGGCTGCGAGGATGTGCGTGGCGATACGGTCGAGAAACCAGCGATCGTGGCTGATTACCAACATCGTCCCGGCAAACTCCAGCAGCGCGTCTTCCAGGGCACGCAAAGTTTCGACGTCCAAGTCATTGGAGGGCTCATCGAGCATGAGCACATTTCCGCCCGCGATCAGGGTCTTGGCCAGATGCAGGCGCCCGCGTTCGCCGCCGGAGAGCATGCCCACCTTCTTTTGCTGGTCACCGCCATTGAAGTTGAACCGCCCGCAGTAGGCGCGGCTGGCCATCTGGAACTTGCCGACGTTGAGGATGTCCAGTCCGCCGGACACGTCTTCCCACACCGTCTTGTCGTTGGCCAGGTCGTCACGGTGCTGGTCGACAAACGCCATCTTGACGGTGGAGCCAATGACGACCTCGCCCGAATCCGGCTTTTCCTTGCCAGCGATCAGCTTGAACAGCGTGGACTTGCCCGCGCCGTTGGGGCCGATGATGCCGACGATGGCGCCCGCGGGAATGTTGAAGCTGAGGTTGTCGATCAGCACCCGGTCGCCAAACGATTTGGTCACGCCCTTGAACTCGATCACCTGGCTGCCCAGACGGTCCGCCACAGGGATGAAGATTTCGTTGGTTTCGTTGCGCTTTTGGTATTCGAAGTCGCTCAGTTCTTCAAACCGGGCCAGGCGGGCCTTGCTCTTGGCTTGGCGAGCCTTGGGGTTCTGGCGCGACCATTCCAGTTCCTTCTTCAGCGCCTTGGCGCGGGCTTCTTCACCCTTTTGTTCAGCTTCCAGACGGGCACCCTTTTGGGTCAGCCAGTCGGAGTAGTTGCCCTTGTACGGGATGCCGGAGCCACGATCCAGCTCCAGAATCCACTCGGCGGCGTTGTCCAGGAAGTAGCGATCGTGGGTGATGGCCACCACGGTGCCCGAGTAGCGCTGCAGGAACTGCTCCAGCCAGTCCACCGATTCGGCATCCAAGTGGTTGGTTGGCTCGTCGAGCAGCAGCATGTCGGGCTTGGACAGCAGCAGTCGGCACAGGGCCACGCGGCGCTTTTCACCGCCCGAGAGCACGCCGATGTTGGCGTCCCACGGGGGCAGGCGCAGTGCGTCGGCGGCAATTTCAAGCTGGTGTTCCGAGTCGGTACCGGCGGTGGCAATGATGGCTTCCAGCTCGGCCTGTTCGGCGGCCAGCGCGTCAAAGTCGGCGTCTTCGGCGCCGTAGGCGGTGTAGACCTCTTCCAGGCGAGCCTTGGCGGCAAATAGCTTGCCCATGCCCGCTTCCACACTCTCCCGCACGGTTTGCGTGGGGTCGAGCTGGGGTTCCTGGGGGAGGTAGCCGATATTTAGGCCGGCCATGGGGATGGCTTCGCCTTCGATTTCCTTGTCGAGGCCGGCCATGATCTTCAGGAGGGTGGACTTGCCCGAACCGTTGGTCCCCAACACGCCAATCTTGGCACCCGGGAAGAAGCTCAGGGAGATGTCTTTCAAAATCTGCCGCTTAGGGGGCACGATCTTGCCGACGCGATTCATGGAAAAAACGTATTGGGCCATTGAGTGTCAAACCTGCAAAAGTGAGCAGAAATTCTGCGTGCAAACCGAGATTATCGGGCCATGCGACAATACCCACCGTAGCGGGCTCCAGTTGCCTGCCACATCAGCACACTGCTGGGGACGAAGGAAGCATCAGCTTCCAGGCTCCCACCCTTGAACCTCGTCGGCTTGAGACTGGCTCGGCAACCCCCCGGTTGTACGACAGGCCGATACCCAGCGCCCCGGATGGGCGCATTCAACGACATGACATTTGACGAACTGAACCTGGCTCCTGCCATCCTGAAGGCCGTGCACGAAACGGGCTACGAAACCCCCACGCCCATTCAGGCCCAGGCCATCCCCGCCGTTCTTGCAGGCCACGACCTGCTGGCCGGCGCGCAGACTGGCACCGGCAAGACCGCCGCGTTCACCCTGCCCCTGCTGCACCGCCTTTCGCAAAGCGCTGCGCCCAAGAACAAGTTCGGCGGAAAGGGCATCCGTGCCCTGGTGCTGACGCCCACCCGCGAGCTCGCCGCCCAGGTGGAAGAGTCCGTGCGCGAATACGGCAAATACCTCGACATCAACTCTACCGTCGTCTTCGGCGGCGTGGGCATGAACCCGCAGATCGACCGCATCAAGCGCGGCGTCGACATCCTGGTGGCCACTCCCGGCCGCTTGCTCGATCTGCAGCAACAGGGCTTCCTGGACCTGTCGACCGTGCAGGTGCTCGTGCTCGACGAAGCCGACCGCATGCTGGACATGGGCTTCATCCACGACGTGAAGAAGGTGCTGGCCCTGGTGCCCCGCGAAAAGCAGAGCCTGCTGTTCTCGGCCACCTTCAGCGACGAAATCCGCGACCTGGCCAACACCCTGCTCAAGAACCCCCAGAGCATCCAGGTCACGCCCAGCAACACCACGGTGCAGCGCATCACCCAGGTGATCCACCCCGTGGGCCGCGGCAAGAAAAAGCAAGTGCTGCTGCACATCATCCAGCAGCACAACTGGAGCCAGGTGCTGGTGTTCACCCGCACCAAGTTCGGCGCCAACAATGTGGCCGAGTTCCTGACCAAGAACGGCGTGAACGCCATGGCCCTGCACGGCAACAAGAGCCAGAGCGCCCGCACGCAGGCCCTGGCAGGCTTCAAGAGCGGTGACATCCGCGCCCTGGTAGCCACCGACATCGCGGCCCGCGGCATCGACATCGACGAGCTGCCGCACGTCGTGAACTATGAAATCCCGAACGTTTCGGAAGACTACGTCCACCGCATCGGCCGCACCGGCCGCGCTGGCAACAGTGGCGAAGCCGTGAGCCTGGTCTGCATGGACGAAGAAGGTTTCATGATGGACATCGAGCGCTTCACCAAGCAGCAGATTCCTGTTCAGATCATCGAGGGCTTCGGCCCCGACGCCGGCGAGAAAGCCGAGCCCATTGCCATGGGCCGCCAGACCATCTGGGGCGGCGCAGGCAAGCCCCCGAGCCGTGACGTGATGCAGGCCGCAGCCAAGGCAGCCCGCAGCGAAATGATGGACCGCATCCGCACCAACAAGGCTGGCCAAGGCGCTGGCGGCGGTGGTGGCGAACGCGGCCCCCGCCCTGCCGGTGGCGGCAATGGTGGTGGCCGTGGCGGCCGCGCTGGCGGTGGCGCAGCAGCGGGTGGTGGTGGCGGCAATGGCCCGCGTGGCGGCCGTGCCGGCGGTGGTGGCCAGGGCGGCGGCGGCGCACGCGCCGGCGGCCAGGCACCTGCACGCGGTCGCTCCGGCGGCGGCGGCGGTGGTGGCGGCTACGAAGGCGGCGGTGGCGGCAACCGCTACGACGACTCCCAACCTCCCCGCGCCAATGCCCACCTGGGCACGCACATGGGACACGCCAATCCAGGCCACCGCAGTTCCGGCCACGCCGGCGGCGCTGCAGGCGGCCAGCCTGATCCGATGCGCACGAGCGTAGACAGCATGGGCGGCGGTCGCCGCGGTGGCGGCGGCTATCGTGGTGGCAACGGCGGCAACAGTGGAGGTGGCGGCTATGGCGGAGGTACGGGTGGTTCTGGTGGCCGGGGCAACGGGCCTCGTGGGCCAGGCGGTCCTCGCGGCTCTTTTAACCGCTGAGCAATCCTTGGTCGGCGACGCAGCCATGGCACCCGCTGCGGTGCATGTGCTGCACGCCCGCGGCCGGCGCGCACCCGCGCTGAGCGCCCCACGGCTGCACCTGCACGCGGTGGACTTCACTGCGCAGCCGCTTTTACCCAGTGGCTTGGCCGCTGTGAATGATGTCTACATCACCCTGGGCACGACGATGGCCGCTGCAGGCAGCCAGCGTGCCTTTCGCGCTGTGGACTACGACGCCGTGCTGGCCACAGCGCATGCGGCGCGGGCCGCGGGCGCAACACGCTGCGGCGTGGTGACCGCCATGGGCGCCAACGCGCACTCACCGATCCTCTACAACCGTGTCAAAGGCGAAGTCGAGCGCGATCTGCAAGCGCTGGGCTTTGAGACATTGGTCATTGCGCGCCCTTCGCTTCTCATGGGCGAACGCCAGGCTCTGCACCAGGCACCACGCCGTGCAGAGACCGTCTCGATCAAGCTCTTCCGCTGGTTCAACCCCGTGATCCCGGCTGACTACCGCGCCCGCCCGGGCGTAGACGTGGCGCGGGCACTGGTGCATGCCGTACAGTCGCGTCCGGCTGGACTGCACGTACTGTCTGGCCACGCGCTGCAACCTGCAGGTTGAGCCGGGCTTCCCGGCGGCCGGGTGTGCGGTCCATGATCTCAACACCGCCCCCTCATGCGCCCCAACGAAACTCCCATTCCCCTGGCCACGCTGATGGTGGCCACCTGCAACGTGCTGAATTTGGCCAACCCGGGGCGCATGTTCTATGCCAACCAGGACACGTATACCGAGGCCGAATTCGACCGCAAGCTCAACTGGCTGGGTGATCGTTTTCGCATGCTCAATGCCGATGTGCTGGCAGTGCAGGAAGTGTGGGACGACGCCGCCTTCAAGGGTGCCCTGGGCCGCAGCGGGTTGCGCTACGACTTCGTCTCAGTGCCCGGCGCTGAAAACAATGCGGCGCACGCGGGTGCCCAGGGCACGCCGCGCGTAGGGATCGCCACGCGGCTGAAGGTCGATGCCCTGCAATCGTTCGCAGAGTTTCCACCCGGATTTCAGGTCGAAGTCCCGGGCCTGGGCGGGCACACGCGGTTCGAACGCCCGCCGTTGGTCGCTACGCTGCACATGAAACACGGGCAGGTAGTCAACGTGCTGACCGCGCACCTCAAGTCCAAGCGGCCGAAGTTTTTGCAAGATGCACAGGGCGGCGCGCTGGAGGATCGGGACGACCCCAAGGTAATGGCACTTGCGTCGCTGCGCTCGCTCATGATGCGCGGCGCTGAAGCCATGGCCCTGCGCTGCCTGGTGATCGACCTGCTGCACCGTACCAGCGTGCCGTTGGTGGTGCTGGGCGATTTCAACGACACGCCGGACAGCGTGACCACGCAACTCATCTGCGCCACCAATGAGATTGCCTACGACCGCAGCGCGCGCGATGTGGCGCTGTTCAATGCATATGAGCTGCAGGGCGATGCAGCGCTCAAGAAGGACGTCGCGTACTCTCATATCCACCAGGGTTCTCCCAGCGTGCTGGACCAGATCCTGGTTTCCGAAGAGTTCTTGCACAACGGCCGCAACAGCATTGGGGATGTGCGCAGAGTCGACTACTTCAACGACCATCTGCACGAAGGCCGCGACCGATCGCGCTCGGACCACGGGTTTGTCCGGGCGCTGCTGCGGGTGAAGATGCATACAGACTCTCCACCTGCACCAACGGCATCCCCCACCTTCCCTGCTTCCACACTCCCCGCTGCACCTCTCGGGGAAATGCCGCAGCGTCGTTAACGCAGGATTGCTGGCGCGCCGCTGCCCGTACGGTGATTTTTTGAGTGATTGCGCGTGTCAACAGGGCCTTTGCAACGGGATGTACGCTGACACGGTAGGGCAGGAGTGCGCAGGTAACATCGCCGTAACAAAGCCGCGCGGCGGCCCCACTGGCAGAACCACCATGACCATGCACTCCTTTTTCCGCCGCGCCCCGCGCGACTCGGAGCCTTCTCCGCTTTCCCCGCCGTTGCCGCAAATGCCATGGAAGGTTTCCGCCTTGCTGGCCGCCGTGTTGCTGGCGGCCTGCTCAAGCACCCCGCTGCCACCATGGCCCTCCAACCCGACGGCGCGCCCCAACGCGCCCGCACCGCTGCCCCCCCGTGCACAGCAAGGCACTGTGGTGCCGACACCGTTGGGTCAGGGGCCGCAGGTATCGCAGCCTCCCCGCCAGGGCGTGATCACCAGCCCGCTGCCGCCGTCGGCACCGCTCGTGGTGCAAAACGAAGGCCCGATGGCACCGCCCTACAGTGCCGCCGTGGCAGCCCGGTTCCCGGACCCTGCCGTGGCCTACGGCACCCCAGGGCTCAACGCAGAGCGCCGGGCCTTCACCACCAATGCCGAGCTGAGCCAGTGGATGCACTCGCTGGCAGACCCAGCACCGCGTGGGCCCACCCGCACCAAGCTGCTCAACCTGGGCATGTCGCAACGGGGTGAGCCCATCCTGGGACTGCTTGCCACGCGCGCTGCAGGCACCGAGCCCGCCCAACTGGACAACAGCGGCCGCCCCACTGTTGTCCTGATCGGCCAGCAGCACGGCGACGAGCCCGCGGGCAGCGAAGCCTTGCTGGTCATCAGCCGCGAGCTGACACAAGGCCTGCTCGAGCCACTGCTGGACCGCATCAACGTGGTGATTGTCCCGCGGGCCAACCCCGACGGTGCCGCCGCTGGCACACGCGTGACGGCCAATGGCGTGGACATGAACCGCGACCATCTGCTGCTCAACACACCAGAAGCACGTGCGCTGGCGAAGGTCGTCAACGACTACCGCCCCATCCTCGTGGTGGACGCGCATGAATACACGGTGGCGGGCCGCTATCTGCAGAAATTCAATGCGGTGCAGCGCTACGACGCGCTGCTGCAGTACGCCACCACCGCCAACTACCCGGAGTTTCTTACCAAGGCTTCGCAGGAGTGGTACCACCAGCCCATGGTGGCCGCCCTCAAGGCGCAAGGACTGACCAGCGACTGGTACTACACCACCTCCAACAACCCCGACGACAAACGCATCTCGATGGGCGGCACACAGCCGGACACGGGCCGCAATGTGAACGGCCTCAAGAACACCGTGAGCCTGTTGATCGAAACACGCGGCGTAGGCATCGGGCGCATGCACATCCAGCGGCGCGTGCATTCGCAGATCACCGCCATCACCAGCGCCCTGCGCAGCACCGCAGAGCGCGCCGGCAACCTGGAGCAGGTGCGCTCTTTTGTGGTGCGCGACATCAGCGCCCAGGCCTGCCGCGACCAAGTGGTGATCGAAGCAGCCGCCACGCCCACCCAGCGCGACCTGGACTTCCTCGACCCCGAGACCGGAGCCGACCGCCAGATCAAGGTCGAATGGAATTCATCGCTGACTTTGCGCCCCACCAAGACCCGCGCACGGCCTTGCGGCTATTGGCTGTCGGCCAAGTCGACCGCCGCTGTGGAGCGCTTGAAACTTCTGGGTATTCAGGTGATGCGTGTGGCCGAGCCGGGCTCTGCCCTGGCCGACGTTTACCGCGAAACCTCTCGGGAATCGGGCGACCGGCAGGACGTGATTGGCACCATTGCGGGTGGCACGGGCATCGTGCGCGTGCAGGTGGCGCCGATGCGCAGCGCTATCGATGTGCCCGCTGGCAGCTTCTACGTACCGCTGAACCAGCCCCGGGCCAACCTGGCCGTGGCAGCGCTGGAGCCCGACACGCAAAACAGCTTTTTCGCCAACCATGTGATCGACGCGCTTGGGAACACCGCACGCGTCATGGCGCCGCCAGCGCTGGTATTTGAAGAAACTGATTGAGGTTGTGCGACGGTTTGGGGGCCTGCTTGATCGCCTTCACGGCACGCCGCTCCTGGAGCCCACCCGCATGAGGCTTGCAAGATTCAGCTGCAAGGCCTCCGCATGCTAGAGCGCTGACACAATGCTTTGGCGAAGTGGCCGCCCGCGGCACGGCCTGCATCGGGCCCAGGACTGCGCCCCCCTGGGACCGGCGAACAGTGGAAGGATGCTGCCCATCCAAACGAATGACAGCGCGCGAGTCGGCGCGCAAGCCCTGCACACTCTTTGATGAAGTGCGGAAGCGTTTGAACTATTTGCTATAAAATTGATAGCTATAAACGCTTATAAAACAAGCGCTAGAAGCCAAAAAAGCCTCAAAAATCCATGCCCGTGCCTCATACCCGCCCGTGCAAAGACGCCGGGCCGGTGTGTTGCGCAAGCCGCGCCTCAGTGCGCTCCAGCACGTGGCGCGCCATGGACTGGGCGAGCGCCTCATCGGCAACGAACACGGCGCTGCCGCACTCCTGTGCAATGCGCCGGGCCTCGTCCCCGCTTGCGCTGCGGACCACGGTTTCGATCTGGGGGTTCAACGTGAGCGCCGTCTGGATGATCTGGCGCACGTTCAAGGTGTCAGGCGTCGCAATGACCAGCATCGCAGCGCGCGCGATGTGGGCCTGGATCAGCACCGCCGGGTCCACCGCATCACCAAACACCGCAGCAACGCCGGCCTGCCGCAATGACTCCACCAGCTCGCGGTTTTGCTCTGCGACCACAAAGGGGATGTCGTTGGCCGCCAGCGCATTGGCCACCCGCCGCCCGACCCGCCCGTACCCCACCAGCACCACCTGCCTTGCAAGGTAGCGCCCGTCCGTGGTCATGGGAAGCTCCGCCAGCGGGTCATCCCGTTGCTCCAGCCGCCGCGCGATTTCGGACCGGGCGCGCAACCAGGTTTGCAGCGGCGCAATCGCGTGAAACAGCATTGGGTTGAGCGCCATGGATATCAGCGCGCCCGCCAGCACCAGGCTTGCGCCCTCCGGTGGCAGCAGGCCGAGTGACGAGCCAAGGGCCACGAGGATGAAGGAGAACTCGCCGATCTGCGCCAGGCTGGCCGACACAGTCAGCGCGGTGTTGAGTGGGTAGCGAAACGCCAGCACCAGCGCCGCCGCAGCCAGCGTCTTGCCCAGCATGATGATGGCCACCACCGCCAGCACCTGCACGGGCCGATCCCACAACACGGCGGGGTTGAACAGCATGCCGACCGACACAAAAAACAGCACCGCAAACGCATCGCGCAGCGGCAAAGACTCCTGCGCGGCGCGGTGGCTGAACTCCGACTCCCGCATCACCATGCCCGCAAAGAACGCACCCAGCGCAAACGAGACGCCAAAAAGCGCAGCGGACCCAAACGCAATCCCCACAGCCGCCGCCACGACGCACAGCGTGAACAACTCCCGCGAGCCCGTGCGCGCCACCTGCCACAGCACCCAGGGAAACAGCCGGCGGCCAACGACCAGCATCAGCACAACGAAGCCTCCCACCTGCAGCAGCGTCCAGCCCAAGGTCTGCCACAGTGCCAAGCCATCGACACCGCCAGCTCCCGCCGAGCCGCCTTCCCCGCCAAGCCAACCGGCCAATGGTGGCAACAACACCAGCACCAGCACCATCGCCAGGTCTTCCACCACCAGCCAGCCCACCGCAATGCGACCGGTGTGGCTGTCGAGGATGCCGAGCGTTTCCAGAGCCCGCAGCAGCACCACGGTGCTGGCGACCGACAACGCCAGACCAAAAACCAGCGCGCCGCCGAGGCTCCAACCCCACCAGGTCGCCAGCCCCATGCCCATCGCTGTGGCTACGATCATTTGCACGACTGCGCCAGGCACGGCAATCTTGCGCACCGCCAGCAGATCGCCAAACGAGAAATGCAGACCCACGCCAAACATCAGCAGCATCACGCCGATTTCTGCGAGCTGGCTGGCCATAGCACCGTCCGCCACAAACCCGGGCGTGAAAGGCCCGATCACCACGCCTGCGAGCAGGTAGCCGACCAGCGCAGGCAGCCGAAGCCGCGTTGCCACGAAGCCCAACGCGAGTGCCAGCCCGAGCGCAGCGGCAATCGTGTGGATGAGCGTGAGGCTGTGGGTCATGGGGTCGTGTTGAGCTGGGCAGCAGGCCCAGGGGATGCCCTCGTTATAACCGCATCGGCCGCGCGCCCGATGCGGCCGTGCCGCTTGGACTGGATATCGCCACGCCCCGCGTCAGCGCCGGGTTATCATTCGGGGCTGCGCAATCGCGCAGTCGCAGAGCGCCCCATACGCTCTCCAACAGCAAGTAGGCCTCTCTCGCCGAAAGCCCATCTGCCCGTAGCTCAACTGGATAGAGCAATAGCCTTCTAAGCTATAGGTCGGGGGTTCGAGTCCCTCCGGGCAGGCCAAGTCCCAATTCCAAAGACATTCGCCCGCTCGCGAAGCTGCTTTGTATCTCCTGAGGCGACTAAGAGCGGCGACTGTAGCGCTCAGCGCCTTGCTCCACTCAATCTCGCGCGCTGCCAGAGACCAACCCAGCGAGTCTCACCGGTTGGGTTGCGGCACTGCTCCGTAGTTGATGGCAATGGCCTGTAGTACGGCACCGATCAAGGCCGCGTCTCCAGCGCTTTGTGGAACCACTTCCCGCACGATGTCGACCGCGTACTGCAGTTGCTCCTTCGCAAGGGCTGCCGACATGGCGTTGCCGCGTTTTTCACTGGGCGACGCATCGCGGATCACAAGACTCATTAAAAGCTCCATCAGGGTTGATGGCACAGTATGCGCCGTATGCCATGTTGCCGCGCCACAAGGTTCAGACGGCCTGCTCACGACAGGGCTAAGGGCTATACGCTGTGCGCACAGGACTGCCCGCGTTCGCACCCCCAAAACAAAAAAGCGCTGCAACAGATGTTGCAGCGCTTTTAATCTTGGGGTGGCTGATGGGGCTCGAACCCACGACAACAGGAATCACAATCCTGGACTCTACCAACTGAGCTACAGCCACCGTAGCTTTGCATTATAGCTCGATATTTTCATACCGAGCCCACTGAGTTCAATTTTCTGTAGCAACCTGCGGAGTGGATGATGGGCGGGGCGCCTTGATCTCGGCCTTGAAGCGCTTCTTGAGCGTTTCGTAGTAGGCCTGGCCTTCTGCGGAAGCCCACCACTGCATATACTGCTGGCGCTCTTGCTGCGCGCGCTGCGCATCGGGGGCTTGGCGCGGGACCACACGGTTGACCTTGACCACTGCGTAACCTTCGGCGCCGAGATCGGTGCCGGTCCAGGCCGGCAAGGCGTCCGTCGGCGCATACAGCGCGGCATCAATCAGGCCACGCGGCAGGTTCTGCGTCTGTTCGCGCGAGACCTGGACAGCAGCGCCCAGGCCGGTTGCGCTGGCTGGAGCAGCCTTCCACGCGGCCAGCTTGGCCTCGCCCTCTTTGCGGGCAAGCTCCGACGTTTTTTGAGCGAGGTAAAGCTCGCGCACGCGGGCGCGCACTTCTTCCAGCGGCAAGGTTTTTGCGGGGGTGTACTCCACCACACGGCCGGCCGCCATCTGGCTTGGGCCCACTTCCACGGCTTCGGTGTTGCGCTTGTTCTGCAGCGAGTCTGACGAGAACAGCGCTTCCAGGAACTTGGCATTGCCCAGCGGGCCGGGCGCGCCGGGCACTGGAGCGCGGGTGATACCCGACGCAGTTTGCACCTTGAGCTTGAGCTTTTCGGCCACGGGCTTGAGGCTGTCGGCCTGTTCGTAGACGCTGTTGGTGAACGTCTCGGCCACCTCTGCAAACTTGCGCTGTGCCTGCTGCTGCTTGAGCTCGGCCTCCATCTTGGGGCGCAGTTCTTCAAACGAAGGTTGGCGTGGCGTCTTGATGTCGGTCAGCTGGATGATGTGATACCCGAAGTCGCTTTCCACCACATCGCTGATTTCGCCCTTCTTAAGCGCAAAAGCAGCCTCTTCAAACGGCTTGACCATTGCGCCCCGTGCGAAGAAATTGAGGTCGCCGCCGGCTGCTCCCGAGCCCTTGTCGTCGGAGTTCTTCTTGGCCACGTCCGCAAACGTTGCGGGCGCCTTGCGCACTTGGGCCAGGAATTCGGTCGCGCGGGCCTTGGCCTTCTCGCGGTCGGCCGAAGACGCATCCTTGGGGGCGTTGATCAGAATGTGGCTGGCGCGGCGCTCTTCCTTGTCGGCCATGCGGGCAAGGTTTTCCTTGTAGTAGGTACGCACGTCGTCTTCGTTGAGCGTAACGCCTGCGCGCACGCTGGCGAGGTCCAGCACCACATACTCCACCGTTGCCTGCTCACGTTGCTGAAACTGCGCAGGATGGGCCTTGTAGTAAGTCTCCAGGTCCGCGTCAGTCGGTGTCACCTTAGCCGCGTAGTCGGTGGACTTGAAACGAACCACCTGAATTTCACGCTGCTCGTAGAGCGGATCCAGCGCAAGCTTGACCTGTGCGCCCGTCCCAAACACCGAACCCATCACGCCGCCAAGCACCTGGCTCACCGAAAGGTCGCGGCGCACGTTGGCTTCGAAACCTTCGGGCGTGAGGCCCTGGGTCCCCACGAGAGCGCGGTATGCCTCGGCGTCCAAGGTGCCATCAGCGCGCTTGAGCCCTGCAATTGCTGGAATCTCTTGAAGACTGCGGGCCAGCCGGGCGTCGCTGGTTACCAAGTGCATGTCTTTGGCCGCGGCGGCCAGAACGCGGTCACGCACCAACCGTTCCAGCGTGGCGTAGCGGGCCTGTGGCGAGTCGAGAAGCTTGGGATCGACCGAGGGAGACTGCGCGCGGATGCGGTCAGTCTCTGTGCGATGCGCATTGTCCCAGTCCGTCTGATTGATCTTGTGACCGTCGACACGGGCGACCACAGGACTCTTCTCGGAGAAGTAGTTGCTGTCGATGCCCACCAGCACAAACGATGGAATGATCAGCAAGAACAATAAGATCATCACGATCTTGGAGTGCTTGCGGATGGATTCAAACATGGTCGATCTTTCAGAAGACAAAAACAAAAGGCGAACTTGCGTTCGCCTTTGTTCGGTGGTGGTGGGTCCTGACGGTCTCGAACCGCCGACCTACTCCGTGTAAAGGAGCCGCTCTACCAACTGAGCTAAGGACCCCGCCTAAAACTGAGTCTCAGTTCAAAGCATCTTTCAATGCCTTGCCTGGACGGAACTTCGGAACTTTAGCAGCTTTGATTTTAATCGTATCGCCGGTACGGGGATTGCGGCCCGTGCGGGCTGCGCGCTTGCCGACGGCAAAGGTACCAAAACCAACGAGCGACACGGTGCCGCCCTTCTTCAGAGTCTTCTTGACAGCCTCGATCGTGGATTCCAGGGCACGCGCAGCAGCGGCCTTGGAGATGTCGGCGTTGGTAGCGATGTGCTCGATCAATTCGGTTTTGTTCACAAGAAGCCTCTCGGGAAAAGCGTTGATGGAATGTCTCGTGGATATCTGGTCTTCACACGTCATAAAGCACAGCCGGAGGCTGGCAACAAAATAGACGGGGGAATGACTGGCATACACAGCAGTGGCTGCTGCATCAGATTAAAGCCATCGAGTTTCCGGGTGTCAATACAACACGCTGTTTTGCAGCAGCGTTGCACCGAATTCTAGTCGTATTTCACGGCGCGACAGGGCTTGCAGAGCGTTTTTGTCTCATACGCACCGTATGGGCAGGATTCCGTATTGACACCCCAGTTCTGACAAGGCACGCGAGGCAGTTGGCGTTCCAGCAGCCCGTGCCCGGCCAGGGCTGGCGCGCTATATAAAGTGCTTACAACAGATATCTAAAAGCCCAGCGCTAGCGGATGCATAGCAGCGAGCGCACGGCCTGCCAGCGCCAGCGACCAAGGCACCCCACATCGCTCTACTTCACCCGCGCGCGGATTTCAGGCAAGGCCTTTTGCAGGTAGTACACCATCGACCACACGGTCAGCACCGCCGAGGCCCAGATCAGCCAGGTCCCCCACACGCCCGTGTCGATCACGCCGAACAAGCGGGCGTCGTACAGCAGGAAGGGGATCGCCACCATCTGCACCGTGGTCTTGACCTTGCCGATCATGTGCACGGCGACGCTCTTGCTCGCACCGATCTGCGCCATCCACTCGCGCAGGGCCGAGATAGCGATCTCGCGCCCGATGATGATCAACGCCACGAACACATCGGCGCGCTGCAAGTGCACCAGCACCAGCAGCGAGGCGCATACAAGGAACTTGTCCGCCACAGGATCGAGAAACGCGCCAAAGGACGACGTCTGGTTGAGCTTGCGGGCCAGGTAGCCATCGAGCCAGTCGGTAGCCGCGAACACCACGAACATCACCGTAGCGATGAGGTTGCGGGTCGCCGGGTCCAGCGGCGCGTAGAACACCCCCACGATCAAAGGTATCGCGACGATGCGCGTCCAAGTCATCAGTGTGGGGATAGTCCAGAACATGGCGGCGATTGTGTCACGCCGCGGCGCACTGGCTGCCGGTCTGTGGCACGAACGCTCCCCAACATGGGCATGCGGCCTTGCCCTGGAAAATCCCGTGCGCAACCACCGCCTCAGCGCAACGCACGGTAGATCTCCTCCGCGAGCTCGCGTGAAATGCCCTCCACCGTCGTCAGGTCTTCCACGCTGGCGGACGCCACGCCGCGCACCCCGCCAAAGCGCTGCAGCAACCGCGCGCGCTTCTTGGGGCCCACGCCCGGGATTTCCTCCAGCTGTCCCCCACCGATGCGGACCTTCGCCCGCGCAGCCCGCATGCCGGTGATCGCAAAGCGATGGGCTTCATCGCGAATCTGCGCGACCAGCATCAGGGCTGCAGAGTCCTTGCCGAGGTACACCTTCTCGCGCCCGTCGGCAAACACCAGTTCTTCGAGCCCCACCTTGCGTCCCTCGCCTTTTTCGACGCCCACGATGCGGGTGAGGTCTAGCCCGAGTGCCGTGAATACCTCACGCGCCACCCCCACCTGCCCCTTGCCACCGTCGATCAGCACCAGGTCGGGCAGGCGCGCCACCCCCTTGGGCTTGACGGCCCCGGCGGAGGCTTCGGTGTCCGGCGGCGGGGCGGCGGCAAAGTCGATGCCACCGGCCTCGCGCGCTGCCTCCACCACCTTGCTGTAGCGGCGCGTGAGCACCTGGCGCATGGCCGCGTAGTCGTCGCCGCCCGTGATGCCTTCGATCTTGTAGCGGCGGTATTCGCTGCTCTGCATCTTGTGGTGGTGGAACACCACACACGACGCCTGCGTGGATTCGCCCGCCGTGTGCGAGATGTCGAAACACTCGATGGTGAGCTGCTCAAGGTCCTCGGGTGCCAAGTCCAGCGCCTCGGCCAGCGCACGCGTGCGGGCCTGCTGCGAACCTTCTTCTGCCAGCAGCCGGGCCAGCTGCAGGCTGGCGTTTTTTTGGGCCATGTCCAGCCAGGCGCGGCGCTGCTCCCGCGGCTGATGCACCGCCGTCACGCGCAGGCCCGACTGCTCGGTCAACGCCCCCAGCAGCGCTTTGTCCACCGCTTCGCTGGTCACCAGCACCGGTGGCACCGGCACGCCGATGTAGTGCTGGGCAATGAAGGCTTCCAGCACCAGGACCTCCACCGGCCGCGCGGGTGCGGCCACTTCCTCGGCACCTTCGCCCTCCTCTTCGAACACGGCTGCCGCATCTTCGACATGCACCGGAAAATACGGCCGGTCGCCCAGGTGGCGGCCGCCGCGCACCATGGCCAGGTTCACGCAGGCGCGGCCCCCCTGCACACGCACCGCGAGGATGTCGACGTCCTTGTCGTCCGCGATCTCGATGGACTGCTGGTGCAGCACGCGCGACAGCGCCTGGATCTGGTTGCGCACATCGGCAGCCTGCTCAAACTCAAGTTTTTCGGAGTGCGCCATCATCCGCGTCTCCATGGCCTGCAGCACCTCCTTGGTATCGCCGCGCAGCAGGGCTTCGGCGTGCTGCACATCCGAGGCATAGGCCTCGGGCGAGACCAGGTCGACGCAGGGCCCCGTGCAGCGCTTGATCTGGTACAGCAGGCACGGCCGTGTGCGGTTGGCAAATACCGTGTCCTCGCAGGTGCGCAGCCTGAAGACTTTCTGTAGCAGCTGGATGGTTTCCTTCACTGCCCAGGCGCTGGGGTACGGCCCGAAGTAGCGGTGCTTTTTGTCGACCGAGCCGCGGTAGTACGCCATGCGCGGAAAAACCTGCCCCGGCGCCTCGCCGCGTGCAGCCCCGCCGGGCACGCCGGTAATCTTGAGGTAGGGATAACTCTTGTCGTCCCGGAACAGGATGTTGAACTTGGGGTTCAGCGTCTTGATGAGGTTGTTTTCCAGCAGCAGCGCCTCGGCCTCAGAGCGCACCACGGTGGTCTCCATGCGCGTGATCTTGCTGACCATGTGGCCGATGCGCGTGCCGCCATGGTTCTTGGTGAAGTAGCTCGAAACGCGGCGCTTGAGGTGCCGCGCCTTGCCTACGTACAGCAGCGCGCCCTGAGCGTCGAAATAGCGATAAACACCGGGCAGTGCCGGCAGCGCAGCCACCTGCGCCAACAGTTCTTCGGAATGCACATCAGACATGGGCCGTATTGTGGCGGCTCCGGGGCGGCCACCTGCTTGCGGGTGTGGAGGCATGGCGCAGGCGCTCCACCGTGCCAGGCCTTGCTCACACCACGCAACCGATTGCTATCAATTAAATAGCTATTAACGCTTATAAATAAAGCGCTAGGGCCATATTTCCATTCAAATTACTCAGCCTCGATCTTCGACGTCTTGACCACGCTGGCCCAGCCCGCCAGGTCGGCCTTCACCTTGTCGCCCAGTTGCTGCGGGCTCTGGTAGTCGGCCGTGGCGCCCTGGTCCTGTGCCTTTTGCTTGAACGCCGCGCTTTGCACCACGGTGCGGATGTCCGCCGTGAGCTTGTCCACCACGGGCTTGGGCACGGCAGCGGGCACGAACACCGCAAACCACGAGGTGGCGTCCACCTTCGGGTAGCCCGCTTCGGCGGTGGTGGGCACATCGGGCAGGCTGGGCAGGCGCTCCTTGCCGGTGACGGCCAGCACGCGCAGCTTGCCGCCGGCGATGTGGGGCATGAACGGCGGCGCGGTGCCAAAGGTCAGGTCCACCTGGCCGCCCAGCAGGTCCTGCAGCGCGGGGCCGGTGCCCTTGTAGGGCACGTGGACCATCTTGATGCCGCCCTGCTGCTCCAGCATGGCACCGGTCACGTGCTGCAGCGAGCCATTGCCCGACGACGCGTAATTGAGCTTGCCCGGGTTGGCCTTGGCATAAACCACCAGTTCGGCCAGCGTCTTCACCGGCAAGTCGTTGCGCACCACGATGATCTGCGGGGCCGAGATCACATTGGCCACCGGCTGAAAGTCGCCCTGCTCCCACTGCTTTTGCTTCGTCAGGTGGGGCGAGATGACGTGGTAGCCCGAATACTGCATCAGCAGCGTGTAGCCGTCGGCCTCCGCGCGCTTGACGGCGGCAGCTGCGATGCTGCCGTTGCCGCCGCCCTTGTTGTCCACCACCACGGACTGCCCCAGCACCGGCGTGAGCGCCTGGGCGAGCATGCGGGCTGACAGGTCGGTGGTGCCGCCTGCTGCCGTGGGCACGACCATGGTCACAGGCTTGCTGGGGTAGGCCCCCTGGGCCCAGGCAGAAGAAGACGCACCGAGCGTCAAGATGGCCAGGGTGGTGGCGCCCAGGACGGTCAGTGCCGTGAAAGGCCTGCGAGAAAAGGTAGTCATGAAGGTTTTTGTCTCCGTTGTTGTGACTGTCAAAAAATGGTGTCGCTGACGAGGGGCCCACTATCAAGTCGGCGCCCATCCACTTGAACCGTTCACGCTGAGATGGTCAAAGCGCCGCGCAGGGCTTCGGCAAGCTCAACCCGAACGGTGGGTTCAAGTTCAAAGATGCCGACGAAACATGCGCGCGTGCCGGCCGGCGGTCGGCGTTTCAATCGACCGTGGCGCCGGTCTCCTTCACCACGCGCTGCCAGCGGACCAGGTCGTCGCGCACCAGCGTGCCGAGCTGTGCCGGCGTGCCCTTGAAGGGCTCGCAGCCCACGGCAGCGAGCTTGTCGACCACGTCCTTGTGGTCCAGCGCCTTGGCCACTTCGGCCTGCAGCTGCGCCACCACGGGCGCGGGCGTGCCCGCCGGGGCAAACATTGCGTACCACGGCGCCTGGCCGAAGCCCTTCAGGGTCTCGCCGATGGTGGGCGCGTCGGGCAAGGCCGCCACGCGCTTTTCATTGACCACGCCCAGCACCTTGAGCTTGCCGGCCTTGATGAACGCAATGGCCGACGGCAGGCTTTGCACCGACAGCGGCACCTGGCCGCCCACCACATCGGTCGCGGCCGCGGCCGAGCCCTTGTAAGGGATGTGCTGCAGCTGAATGTCCGCCGCCTTTTGCAGCATCTCGCCGATCAGGTGGTTCAGCGTGCCGTTGCCTGCCGACGCGATCGAGTACTTGCCGGGGCTGGCCTTGGCCAGCGCGATCAGCTCGGCCACATTCTTGGCGGGGAACGACGGGTGTGCCACCAGCACATAGCCCGCCGTGGCAATGGGCGCCACGGGCTCGAAGTCCTTGACCGCGTCGAACCCCGCGTTCTTGTACAGCGCCGGGCCGATCACGTGGGCGCTGTCGGCCGTGACCAGCAGGATGTAGCCGTCGTGCTTGGCGCGTGCCAGGCCCGCAGTGGCCAGCGTGCCGCCCGCGCCGGGGCGGTTGTCCACCACCACGCTCTGGCCCATCTGCTCGGACAGCCGCTGGGCCAGCACGCGGGCGATGGCGTCGTTGGCGCCGCCGGCAGCCTGGGGCACGATCAGCGTGATGGGTTTGGATGGGAACTTGTCTTGTGCGTGCGCGCCGAGCGGCGCGCCGCACGCCATGGCGCCCACGAGCGCGCCCAGCAGCAGGGCGGCGTGTCGGCGGTGGAAGGTGGTGGTCTGGGGCATAGTTGTCTCCTGTCGTTGTGTGGTGGTCTTTGCCGTGGTCAGATCAAATCAGGTCACGCTCCGCCACGCTCCCGCTGCAGCGCGCGGTCGCGGATCGCCTCGAAGTCAGCCGGCACCGGGTGCAGATGCAGCCGGGGGCCGGCCTTGACGATCTGGCTGGGAATGTCGTGCCCGATCAAGCTTGGCAGGCGTTCTGCGGCGGCCACCAATGCGGGCAGGTCTACCCCGGTGTCGTAGCCCATGAGGCCCAGCGCATGCACGATCTCTTCGCTGCACACGTTGCCGCTCGCGCCCGGCGCATACGGGCAGCCACCCAGGCCGCCCAGCGATGCGTCGAACCGGTCCGCGCCCGCATCGATGGCGGCCAGCACATTGGCCAGCCCCATGCCCCGCGTGTTGTGAAAGTGCAGCGTAAAGTCCACACCCGGCCAGCGCGCGCGCGCCGCCGCCGTGACCTGCGCCACCTGGGTGGGAAAGGCCATGCCCGTGGTGTCGCACAGCGTGATGCCGCCCACGCCCAGGTCCACAAAGCGCTGCACCCAGCCGAGCACCGCGGCCTCGGGTACGTCGCCCTCCATGGGGCAACCGAATACACACGACAGCGACACATTGACCGCCACGCCCGCGGCCTGGGCCACGGCCACGACCTGGGCCAGCGCGGCAAACGATTGTTCTTGCGTCATTCGCAGGTTGGCGATGTTGTGCGTGGCGCTCACGGACATCACGAGGTTCAGCTCGTCCGTGCGCGCCTCGATGGCGCGCTCGGCCCCGCGCAGGTTGGGCACCAGCGCGGTGTAGACCACGCCCGGGCGCCGGTCGATCTCGCGCATCACGATCTCGGCATCGCGCAGCGCGGGGATGGCGGTGGGCGAGGTGAAAGAGGTGACCTCTATCTTGGCCAAACCCGTGGCCGACAACGCGTTGACGAGCGCGATCTTGTCGTCGGCGGGCACGAAGGCCTGCTCCATCTGCAGGCCATCGCGCGTGCCGACCTCCTGCATGTGGATGCGGCGGCCATGGCCTTGCCAGACGGGACGTTGGAGTGGTTCGAAACCGACGCTCATACCACCACCGTTCGGGCTGAGCCTGTCGAAGCCACGGCCGGTGCGTGACAAAGCCTTTCGACAGGCTCAAGGCGAACTGGGTTGGGGAAATCGCCTCGTGAAAAAGCGGTTTTTACGATCAGATTCATTGGATCACCCCCTTGCTGCGCAGCAGCGCGATTTGCTCTGCCGTCAAACCCGCCTCGGCCAGCACCGCATCGGTGTCGTCGCCCAGGTGCGGCGCGCTGCTGCGGATGCTGCCCGGCGTGCCCGACAGCTTGGGCACGATGCCCGGCACCTGCACGCTGTAGCCGTCGCGCGTGGGCTGCTGCAACAGCATGTCGCGGGCCTGGTAGTGCGGGTCTTCGGCAATGTCCTTGGCGGTGTAGACCTTGCCAGCGGGCACGCGGGCGGCGCCCAGCGTCTCCATGACTTGCTGCACCGAGTGCGCGGCGGTCCAGGCACCGATGGCGGCATCGATCTCTGCCACGCGGGCCACGCGGCCGGCGTTGCTGCCCAGGTCGGGCGCGTCGGCCAGATCCTGCCGGCCGATGGCGGCCATCAGCCGCTTGAAGATGCTGTCGCCATTGCCGGCCACCAGCACCCAGCCGTCGGTGCAGGGGTAGGCGTTGCTGGGCGCGATGCCGGGCAGTGCGCTGCCCGCGGCCTCGCGCACCGCGCCGAACGCGCTGTACTCGGGGATCAGGCTTTCCATCACGTTGAAGACGGCCTCGTGCAGCGCCACGTCGATCACCTGGCCCTGGCCGCCGTTGACCTTGCGGTGGTACAGCGCCATGAGCACGCCGATGGCGCCGTGCAGCGCGGCCAGCGTGTCGCCGATGGACACGCCCACGCGCACCGGCACGCGGCCCGGTTCGGCCGTCAGGTGGCGCAGGCCGCCCATGGCCTCGCCAATCACGCCAAAACCTGGCAGGTCGCGATAAGGCCCAGTCTGGCCGTAGCCCGAGATGCGCAGGATCACGAGGCCCGGGTTGAGCGCGTGCAGTTCATCCGGCGACATGCCCCAGCCCTCCAGCGTGCCGGGGCGAAAGTTCTCGATCAGCACGTCGGCTTCGGCGATCAGGCGGCGGGCGATATCCTGGCCCTCGGCCTGGCGCAGGTCCAGCGCCACCGAGCGCTTGTTGCGCGACTGCACCTGCCACCACACCGATGTGCCCTCTTTGATCAGGCGCCAGTTGCGCAGCGGGTCGCCGCCCGGCACGTCGGGCCGCTCGGGGTCGGCGGGGGCTTCGATCTTGATGATCTCGGCACCGAACTCGCCCAGCGTCTTGCCGCAGAACGGGCCGGCGATCAGCTGGCCCATTTCGATCACGCGCACGCCGTGCAGGGCCGAGGAAGTAGGCAGTGAATCCATGGAAATAGGTGTCTCCTCAAAGGTGGGTGCGCGACACGCCACGCCCCCCAAAAAAACCAAACCGTTGACGCTGAACTTGTCAAAGCGCGGCGCAGAGCACGGCTTCGACAAGCTCAGCCCGAACGGGGGTGCATGGGGCAGCGCCGGGCGTGGCTCTTTGTACGTTGGCGCGAATGATGCGCACAGCCTGCGCGTCTGCAAAACGCTGATGCACGAAGCTGCCATCGCAAACCGGCATGGTGGCACGGCACCAGCGTTACCATCGACACCCCCGCCCACCCGCCCCGCCATGAAGCTCGACCCCGTTTCCCTGCGCCTCTTCGTTGCCGTGATGGAAGAAAGCACCATCGCCGCCGCTGCCGCGCGTGAACATCTGGCCGCATCGGCCGTGAGCCGGCGCCTGGCCGACCTGGAGGGCACGCTGGGTGTGGAGCTGTTCACCCGCAGCAACAAGGGCACCGAGCCCACCGCAGCCGCCTACGCGCTGCTGAACCTGGCGCGCGGCGTGCTCAACGACCTGGATAGCATTGCCAGCCAGATGCGCGAGTACGGCGCCGGCGTGCGCGGCCATGTGCGCGTGGTAGCCAACATCTCGGCCATCACGCAGTTCTTGCCCGCACAGTTGCAGAGCTTCATGGCGCTGCACCCGCAGGTGGACGTGCGGCTGCAGGAGCAGATCAGCACGTCAATAGCCCAGTCGGTGGCCGAGAACGCGGCGGACGTGGGCATCCTCAACCAGGGCCAGTACGGCGACCGGGTGGTGCAGTTGCCCTACCGCAAGGACGAGCTGGTGTTGGTGGTGCCCACCGGCCACGCGCTGGCCCGCCGCAAGTCCGCCCGCCTGGCCGATGCCCTTCCCTACGACTTTGTCGGCGCGCACCCCGGCAGCGCCATCAACAACCAGTTGACCCGGGCCGCGTCCGAGGCCGGGCTGCCGCTGCGACTGCGCATGCAGGTCACCAGCTACGACGCGCTTTGCCTGATGGTGGCCGCCGGCCTGGGCGTGGGGGTGATGCCGCGTGGCAGTGCTGCGCTGTACAAGGGCACGCAGCCGATCCGCGTCGTGACGCTGGACGAGCCCTGGGCGCGCCGCCAGCTGGTGCTGTGCGTGCGGTCGGAAGAATCGCTCTCCAGCGTGGCACGGCTGCTGGTGGACCACCTGCGCTCGGGATGAGGCGACACCGATGACCTCATCCCGACCCCCCACCTTGCCTGCCGAACGCGCCCTGCCCGCCCTGCAGTGGGACGTGTTTTGCCGCGTCATCGACAACTTCGGCGACATCGGCGTGTGCTGGCGGCTGGCAACGCAACTGGCAGCCCGCGGCCAGCAGGTGCGCCTGTGGGTGGACGATGCGTCGGCCTTGGCATGGATGGCGCCTGGCGGCTGCCCCGGCGTGGAGGTGCGCGACTGGCATGCCGTCCCCCCTGCAGCAGCCGAGCGTGCGCCGGATGTGATGGTGGAGGCCTTCGGGTGCGAAATTGCTCCTGAATTCATAGCTTACAGCGCGCTCTCAGCAAGCGGTAGCGGCCAAAAACCTGTGTGGATCAACCTTGAGTACCTGTCTGCGGAAGGCTATGTGGAGCGCAACCACCGCCTGCCGTCGCTGATCATGTCAGGCCCTGCGGCAGGGTGGACCCGCTGGTTCTTCTACCCCGGCTTCACGCCTGCCACGGGCGGCCTGCTGCGCGAAGACGACCTGATGGCCCGGCGCGATGCGTTCGACCGCAGCGCCTGGCGGGCGGCGCATGCAGCCGCCCCAGGGCTTGCCTCTGCAGACGCGGTGGACGCCGCCAGCTGGATCTCGCTGTTCTGTTACGAGCCCCCGGCCCTGCCCAAAATGCTGCGGCAGCTGCTGCGGCAAAGCCAGACCCATCCCGTGCAGTTGCTGGTAGCCCCGGGCCGCCCTGCGGCAGCCGTGCAGGCAGCCCTGGCAGACATCGAGGATCAAAATGGCCCCCAGCGCTTGTCTAACAAGCGCGAGCAGCTATCAATTTCATACCTCCCCGCCCGCCCACAAACCGCCTTCGACGCCATGCTCTGGGCCTGTGACCTGAACCTGATGCGCGGCGAGGACTCGCTGGTGCGCGCACTGTGGGCCGGGCAGGCGCTGGTCTGGCACATCTACCCCCAGGACGACAACGCCCACCACGACAAGCTGCGGGCGTTTCTCGATTGGCTGCAGGCACCGGCGTCGCTGCGGGCCTTTCACGCGGCGTGGAACGCCATCGACGACACGCCGCTGGCCATGCCCGACGCTGCGACGCTCGCTCAATGGACTGCCTGCATACAGGCCGCCCGCGCCCGGCTGCTGATGCAGGACCCCCTCGTCGCGCAACTTTTGGGCTTTGTCGCCGAAAAACGGTAAAATCCAAGGCTTTGCGCAAAACAGGTGCGGCACATCGGTGCACAGCGCTTGCGCATTCCCGCCGCGGAACATGCATTGGCACGGCGCGCCTTCTGTCTCCAGAAAGCCACCGGCCCGCGCGTTGAGCGGCCCCAACCCAAGCAACTCGCTATGAAAATCGCTCAAGAAATCCGCGCCGGCAACGTGATCATGCACGGCAAGGACCCCATGGTTGTCCTGAAGACCGAATACGCCCGCGGTGGCCGCGGTGCAGCCACCGTGCGCATGAAGCTAAAGAGCCTGATCGGCAACTTCGGTACCGAAAACGTGTTCAAGGCCGACGACAAGATCGACAACGTGATCCTGGACAAGAAGGAGTGCACCTACTCCTACTTCGCCGATCCGATGTACGTCTGCATGGACACCGAGTTCAACCAGTACGAAGTCGAAGCCGAAAACATGGGCGACGCACTGAACTACCTGGAAGACGGCATGACGGTTGAAGTGGTGTTCTATGACGGCAAGGCCATCTCGGTCGAACTGCCCACCAGCGTCGAGCGCGAAATCACCTGGACGGAACCTGCCGTCAAGGGCGACACATCCGGCAAGGTGCTCAAGCCCGCCAAGATCGCTACCGGCTTTGAAGTACCCGTGCCGCTGTTCGTTAGCCAAGGCGACAAGATCGAAATCGACACCCGCACTGGCGAATACCGCAAGCGCGTGTAAGGCGAAGAGAGAGGCTGGCCGGCGCCGGCTTCTGGCTCCGAGCCCGGCCGATGTGCCGGCAAAACAAAAGGCTTCCCTCCGGAAGCCTTTTGTTTTGGGTCTTTTGAGCCGCTACCGCCTGCCTGATAAGCGCAGGCAGCTATCGTAATAATAGCAAACAGGCCATGCTGCAGGCGCCGCCAGTACCACCAGCATCACCGAGCCGCCAGCCCCATCAGCCAGCCGCCAGTCGTCAAACCGGGACGGCCACCAGGTCATGCCCCTGCGTGCCGACGATGCGCGCACGGGTGAACTCGCCGACCTTGAGCTGCTTGCTGATCTTCTCGGGCGGCAGCAGATGCACCACGCCGTCGATCTCGGGCGCATCGGCATAGCTGCGGCCCCGGCCGCCCTTCTTGCCCAGCGCGGGGGCGTGGTCCACCAGCACCTGCATGGTCGCACCTACGCGGCGCTGCAGCTTGGCAATCGACACTTCTTCGGCCACCGCCATGAAGCGGGCGCGGCGCTCTTCGCGCACTTCCATCGGCAGCATGCCGGGCAGCTCGTTGGCGGCGGCGCCGTTCACGTCGCTGTAGGCAAAGCAGCCTGCGCGGTCGATCTGCGCTTCGCGCACGAAGTCGAGCAGGTGTTGGAACTCTTCTTCGGTCTCGCCGGGGAAGCCCGCAATGAACGTGCTACGGATCACCAGCTCGGGGCACACCTCGCGCCAGCGCTGGATGCGCTCCAGGTTGCGCTCGCCGCTGGCCGGGCGCTTCATGCGCTTCAAGACATCCGGGTGGCTGTGCTGCAGCGGCACGTCCAGGTACGGCAGCACCTGACCGGTGGCCATGAGCGGAACGATCTCATCCACGCTCGGGTATGGATACACATAGTGCAGGCGGACCCAGGCGCCGTAAGGTTGGGCGATCTCGCCCAGCGTCTGCACCAGCTCCAGCATGCGCGTCTTGACGGGCTTGCCGTCCCAGAAGCCCGTGCGGTACTTCACATCCACGCCATAGGCCGAGGTGTCCTGGCTGATCACCAGCAGCTCTTTCACGCCGCCTTCAAACAGGGCCTTGGCTTCGCTGAGCACATCGCCCACTGGGCGGGAGACCAGGTCGCCGCGCATCGAAGGGATGATGCAGAAGGTGCAGCGGTGATTGCAGCCCTCGCTGATCTTGAGATAGGCGTAGTGCTTTGGCGTGAGCTTGATGCCGGCAATGCCGAAGCTTCCGGGCACCAGGTCGATGAAGGGGTCGTGCGGCTTGGGCAGGTTCAGATGCACGGCATCCATCACCTCCTGCGTGGCATGCGGGCCGGTCACGGCCAGCACGCTGGGGTGCATCTGCCGCACCATGTTGCCGCCGTCAGCCCCGGCGCGGGCGCCCAGGCAGCCGGTAACGATTACCTTGCCGTTTTCGGCCAGGGCTTCGCCAATAGTGTCCAGGCTCTCCTTGACGGCGTCGTCGATAAAGCCGCAGGTATTGACAATGACGAGATCCGCACCGTGGAAGGTCTTGGAAGTCTCATAGCCTTCAGCGCTCAGTTGCGTGAGGATGAGTTCGGAGTCCGTCAGTGCCTTGGGGCATCCAAGGCTGACGAACCCGACTTTGGGTGTTTTTGTGGGGGACAGGGCTTCGCTCATCCCCGTATTGTCCCAGGTCCGGCTGTGAACCGGACATTGTTCGGCTCAAAGGGCCATTTGGCGGCGCTGCCACGGCCCTGGACAGACCTACTCGAGGGGTACAGATCAGCGCTTGAGGCCGAATGCGCCGAGCATCTGCTCTGTCTGTTTTTGCATCTGCTCCTGCATCTGCGTGAGCATTGACTGCGACTGCTCCACATAACTGCCCATCATCCCTTTGACCATGGGCGACTGCAGGCTCATGAATTGCGCCCACATCTCAGGCGTCACGCTTTGCGACTGCTCGGCCAGCTTGGCCTGAACGTCAGTGAAAGCCTGCACGTTCTTCTCAAGGTACGCACCCATGAAGCCCTGCATCGCATGGCCGTAGAAACGAATGATGTTGGCCAGCACCGCCTCGGTGAACATGGGCGCGCCGCCAGCCTCCTCTTCAAGGATGATCTGCAGCAGGATGCTGCGCGTGAGGTCGTCGCCCGTTTTGGCGTCGCGCACCACCACTTGCTGGCGGTCCATGACCAGCTGGCGCACTTCGGCAAGGGTGATGTAGGTCGAGGTGTCCGTGTCGTACAGACGGCGGTTGGGGTACTTCTTGATCACTCGCTGGGCCGGCTTGGGCGCGGCACTTTTCGGTTCGGACACAACGGCTCCTCGGGTCGAAACCCCATGTATTGCAGTGCAACACATTCTAGGGAGAGACCGCGGTGGCATCTGCAAAGGAATACCCTGATCTCCAAGGCCGTGTCGCCTGCCGGCGAGCCTTCAGGAGTGACAGCTGCCACTATCGAGCGGCTGCGATGATGCGCGGATAGGCAGAGTCCGCTGATGAGGCCAAGAGAGCAGCAAGCTGCGGGCCCGCGGAAAGTACTACAGATTGATCTCTTCGTGGATCGACGTGCCCCTGGGGAGAAGCACACACGGGAAGTTGGCTGGCACACAACTGGTGATCGCAACGATATCTTCGAGCAAGTGAAACAACCCCACCGAAGGAGACCGAACAATGCTCAACACCCCCGCTCCCGCACCGTCGCCAGTACCGCCTTTTCCGCCCGTAGATAGCCCGCCTTCCTGGATCCCGGAGCCCCCACAAGTGGATCCGCCTGCTCAGCCAGGGTCACCGCCCGTGCAGGATCCGCCTCCGCATTTCTAATCTAGTCAGGCACCCGCCTGGACGGAAGCCTGGGCACTGGGCTTTCAGTACCCCATCTTGAAGTAAGCGACTGCAAGCACAGCGACCGTAGCGGCCACTGCGGCAAGCCAGAAAATCCGGATGTCGTACATACCGAGTTCTGGATCCGTGCTGCCATAACCGCCACGGTGGGCGCCTGGGGAATTGACTGAAGTATTCATGGTGGTTCACCTTCTCGCTGAAGCCACGAAGGTAGAGTAGCCGCCGGTGCCGACGTGTAAGACAAACACCAATCTGTTAACTCTGGGCCTCGTCGCTGCTACTAACGGAAGCCGGACTAGTGCAACGCCCAGCCGTCCAAGGATCGAATTCCCCTCTCGCAGGCCGGCTGATAGGCAATGCGGCTTCGGTCCTACAGATGGCGCGTTGTATCGGGCACACCATGAAATTGCCGGTGATCAGGCACCGGTAGATGAAGCGTCTTTGGGCCCGCCTCGAGCGGGCCCTTTTTTGGATGTTTTGTTGACGCTACCCCGGGACCCGCAGGTTGACTCAAACAGAGGGGAAGAGCGTCGAAGGCAGGAGCATGGGGCCCCACAGAAAAGCCAACCCAGAAAAACAAAAACCGGCGCTAAGCCGGTGGTTTGTTTCCGCAAACTCTCGCAAGATTCTGAGGCTGGTTGACCTGAGAGGAGAGAAATTGGTAGGCGCGATTGGACTCGAACCAACGACCCCCACCATGTCAAGGTGGTGCTCTAACCAGCTGAGCTACGCGCCTGTCGTTGTACAGCTCACGATTATAGCCATAAAAACCGTGCCCCTGACCAAAACCCCAACGCGATACGCAACGCGAGCGTGCAAAGCCGGCATGTTGATCGGCGCCCACAAGTCACTCATCGCCGACGCGCAGAGCGCACCCCAGGCACGCCGGCCACGATGCCCAACACCTTGGTCAACCGTCCTGAATCTGCCACCTCGACGGTGAACGTCATCCACGCCGTGCCCTTCACAGACTGGGTCTGCACACCGATCACGTTGGTCTTTTCCCGGGCAAAAACTTCCGAGATGTCGCGCAGCAGTCCTTGGCGGTCAGCAGCCTCTACTGCCACGTCAACTGGGTATACGGCTCCGACTGCGGCCGACTTGGAGGTGGTGCCCCACTCCACCTCAATCACCCGCTCGGTGCTGCGCGCCTCCATCTCGCGGAAATTGCTGCAGTCGGCGCGGTGCACGCTCACCCCCTTCCCGCGGGTGACAAAGCCGCGGATCGCGTCTGGCGGCGCAGGCTTGCAGCACTTGGCCAGTTGGGTCATCAATGAGTCGATGCCCACAACCAGCACCCCGCCCTTTGGCGCCGACTCGTTCGTGCGCGACTTCTTGAGCAGCAGGTAGTCGTCAGGCTGCAGCACAGGCTCGGGCGGGCGCAGCACCGTTTCGATGTTGCGCAGCGAAAACTCATCCTTGCCGACCACCTCGAACAACGCATCTGCGGACTTGAACCCCAACTGCACCGCTAGGTCGTCGAGCTTCATGGCAGTCTTGCCCTCGCGCTGGAGCAGCTTTTCTACCGATTCGCGACCGCGGGCCACGGTTTCGTGTGTGGCTTGGGCGTTGAACCACGCGCGCACCTTGGCCTTGGCGCGGTTGCTGGTGAGGTAGCCCAGCTCGGTGTTGAGCCAGTCGCGGGAAGGCCGGCCTTCCTTGACAGTGGATATCTCTACCGTCTGCCCGTTTTGCAGCGGGGTGTTGAGCTGCACCATCGCGCCATCTACCCGGGCGCCGCGGCAGCGGTGCCCGACGCTGGTATGCACTGCGTAAGCAAAGTCGACTGGCGTGGCACCCTGGGGCAGCTCTACCACGGCGGCATCGGGCGTCAGCACATAAATGCGGTCCTCGAAAAGCCCACGGTTGGGCACAGCGCCTGAGAGGTCGCGCTCCCATGCCAGCAATTGGCGCAGCACCGCGATCTTGGCGTCGTACTCGCCCGACGCGGACACCCCCGCGTAGCCTTTGCTGCCGGCCTCTTTGTAAGCCCAGTGCGCCGCCACACCGTGTTCGGCATGGTCGTGCATGGCTTGGGTGCGAATCTGGATCTCGATGGGTTTGCCATGGTCATCGCGCACGATGGTGTGCAGCGACTGGTAGCCGTTGGGTTTGGGCTTGGCGATGTAGTCGTCAAACTCTTCCACGATGGGCTTGAACTGCTCGTGCACCCAGCTCAAGGCGGCGTAGCAGTCCTTTACCGTGGGCACCACCACGCGAAGGGCGCGGATGTCGAACACCTGGTCGAAGTTGAGCGACTTGCCGCGCATTTTCTTGACAATGCTGTAGATGTGCTTGGGCCGTCCTTGCACGCTCGCGCTGATGCTGCGCGCGCGCAAGTCCGACTCAAGGCGGGCGCGCAACTGCGCCATGTACACCTCGCGCTCGCCGCGCTTTTCGTCGAGCAGGCGTGCGACCTCTTTGTACGTGTCGGGCTCAAGGAAGCGAAACGACAGGTCCTCCAGCTCCCACTTCACCTGCCAGATGCCCAGGCGGTTGGCCAGGGGCGCAAACACCTGCAGGGACTCGCGCGCGAGGCTGGGGGGCACAGGCCGTTTGGCGGCAGCATGAAAGCGCAATGTCTGCAGGCGCGAGGCCAGGCGCAGCATCACCACACGCAGGTCGCGCGAGAACGCCAGCAGCATCTTGCGCACGTTCTCGGTCTGCATCGCTGGGTCGTCCAGCTGCTGCGCAGATCGCGCCTGCTGCTGCACGCGCATGAGCTTGGTGGTCTCCACCGCCAGCGCTGCAAAGTTCTCGCCGAAGGCCTTGGCAATGACCTCCTCGGGCTTGTTGAGGTGGATACAGGCATGCACCAGGTAGCTGGCGGCCTGCATCGCCTCCGAGCCGCCAATGCCTTTGAGGATGGCGGCCACGGCATCGGCGTGCGCCAGGGTGTTTTCACCAGAGTCCAGGGTTTCGCCGGCCATCAGCGGCTCGGCAAAGGCTCGCGCACGCGCGAGTGCATTCACCTGCTCGGGCAGCGTGTGCGCAGTGGCGGCGATGAGCTGCGGGACAACGTCGGCCTGCGGGGACACAGGCACCAGAGCGGAAAGATTGGTTTTCATCCGGCCCGGTCACCTTCTGCGGCCAGAAGGAAATCCTGGACGGCGGCCACTTGGTCGGGCGCCACCAGCGTGGGCGCGTGCCCTACGCCTTCAAACTCCACCACCCGCGCACGGGGCCCACGCTGCGCCATGGCCTGCGCCGTGGCTTGCGAGAGCAAGTCCGACTGCGCACCGCGCAGCAGCAGCGTGGCAGCACGGATGTGGTCATACAGCTGCCACAGCGCGGCCTCGCCCGCGGCTGCGGACTCCTGGGTCAGGGCCTTGAAGGGCTTTGCGATGGCGGGGTCGTAGTGCAACGTGACGCCGCCTTCGGGCAGCGCGCGCACCATGTGCCGCGACAAGTCCAGCCACTGCGCGGGCGTGTGCGGACCAAAACTCGTGGAGATGGCCCACATGGCATCGGCTGCCTGCTGCAGCGATTCAAAACGGGCCAGCTGGCCCAGGTACAGCCCAATGCGCTGGAGCGCCTCCCACTGGAGGACAGGGCCGACATCATTGAGCACCAGCCTGCGCACCGGCACGGGCAGCGGCAGCCCGGGTTGCCCCGTCACGGCCATGCCGATCAACCCCCCCATGCTGGTTCCCACCCAGTCCAGCGTGGTGATGGGGCTGTGCTGATGGACTTGGGCGAGCAGTGCCAGCATGTCGGCCGCGTACTGCGGAATCTGATAGCCCATGGGCTCGGCCAGCCAGTCGCTCTGGCCCCGGCCCACCACGTCGGGGCAGATGACCCGCGCGTGCAGGCTGAGCGCCCGGGCCAGGCTATCGAAGTCGCGCCCCTGGCGCGAGAGTCCGTGCACGCAGACCACCACATGCGGGTGCGCCGGGTTGCCCGTGGCATTCCACTCCCAGTACGCCATGCGATGGTGCGAGGCTGAGGCCGCGGGGGCCGCAGCAGCGTTGCCAGGGGACACCCCGTCAGGGGCCGCAGGGCCAGGGCACAGTACGTAGTTCAGCGTAGGTTCAATCATGGGGCAGAAATCCGGGAGCAGCGCTTGATAATGCCGGAAGGGTCGGCACACATCGCTGCACTGCGCCCATCCGCAGCTCGGGTGTCCGCGGTGCCGCAAATCCCGGTGGCAGCCACGGCCGCACTGCGATTTGTGCCTTGCATTCATCCTGGTCTGCAGTGGCCCGTTGCCACGCAATCCGTGCCGGCCTTCCCTCGCGTTCATCGTAATTCATTCGGAGAGACTCACATGCTGAAAGGCAAAACTGCCCTCGTCACCGGCTCCACCAGCGGCATCGGCCTTGGAATCGCGAAAGCCCTGGCCCGGCAAGGCGCCAACGTCGTGCTCAACGGCTTTGGCGATGTGGAAGGCCCCCGCGCCGAGGTGTTGGCAGTGGGCGAGGCCGCGGGCGCGCAGGTGGCCTACCACGGCGCAGACATGGGCCGCGCCGCCGACATCGAAGACATGATGAAGTACAGCGCTGCGCAGTTCGGGCGCGTGGACATCCTCGTGAACAACGCCGGCATCCAGCACGTCGCCAATGTTGAGGACTTCCCCGTGGAGCGCTGGGACTCGGTGATTGCCATCAACCTCACCAGCGCCTTTCACACCTCACGCCTGGCACTGCCGGCCATGAAGAGTGCCAACTGGGGCCGCATCATCAATGTGGCGTCGGTGCACGGCCTGGTCGGCTCGGCGCAGAAGGCCGCCTACGTGGCTGCCAAACACGGGATCGTGGGCCTGACCAAGGTCACCGCACTGGAAAACGCCACGACCGGTGTGACCTGCAACGCGATCTGCCCGGGCTGGGTGCTGACGCCCCTGGTGCAAAAACAGGTGGACGCCAAGGCGGCGGAACACGGCCTGTCGAACGAAGACGCCAAGAAACTGCTGCTAGGTGAAAAGGAACCGTCCATGCAGTTCACCACGCCCGAAGAGCTGGGCGAACTGGCGGTGTTTTTCTGCTCCCCGGCAGCCAACAATGTGCGCGGCGTGGCCTGGAACATGGACGGCGGCTGGGCCGCGCAGTAAGGGAAAACCGCGCAAGGCTGGGGCGGCAGCAAAGGCAAACGCCACGCTGCAACTTCGGCCCTCCGCTGCACGATCGGGGGGCGCGGCGGCGCCCCGCTGCCATCCCGGTTTCAGGAGCGCTTCAAGTTCTTCCGTAGAGCGACGGCAGGCTATTTGCTATGTTTTATATAGCAAACTATGCTTATAAATCAAGCGCTAGCGGCATATTTTGGCAAGAATTTGCTGTTCATCGCGCGCCGCAGGGCGTGCCAAGCCCCACCGCTATCGCCGCGCCGCTCCATTGCCTCAGCGCATCTGCACCGACCCGGACACGTTCACGATGACCTGCGCCTTGCCGGCTTCGACGGGCACGGACGAATCGGCTCCCATCAGCGTCGCTGATGACTTCATCTCCATCATGCGGGGCCGCGGGCCGGGCATGGATTCATTGCTGTTGACGGCGACCTCGCGCAGGGCGTAGTTGCTGAAGCCAAACCCCTTGGCCAAGTCGGCGGCGCGTGCTTTGAACTGCTCGATGGCCTGGGTCTGGGCCTCGCCCTCCACCTTGGCACGCGCCTCACGCGACAAACCGAAAGCCACCTGGCTGATGGCCATCGACTGGATCTTGCCCGCCGTGGTGGTTATGCGCGCAAAGTCGCGCCCTTCCAGCACCAGCTCGGCCCGGCCCTGCCAACCGTTTATCTTGCCGTCCTTGCCATAACGCGGGTACAGGCCGAAGGGCCCAGTGCGCACATCGAGCTGGCCCGGTTGGGCATTGCGCTTGGCCTCCGCCAGGGCTGCGTCAAGCGCCTGCTTGAGCTGCGTCTGAACGGTCGCGGCATCTGCCGCTTCCTTGCTGGTGGCGAGGCTCAGGACCAGCAAATCCTGCTGCACCTCGACCGTGCCCGTCGCCGACAGCTGGACCACATTGCGCGGCTCGGTCGTGGGCGCGCTGTTTTGCGCAAAAACGCCGCCAGCGCAAGCTATTAAAGCGCTTGCAGCTATCATTTTTGTAGTAATTTTCATGGTATCAAGGTCCTTTGAATCAGCGCCCTGCCGCCGTCCGGGCCGGGCGAGCACCACCATAACCGCACAGCAATGCACCGTGAATAAAGCGCCGCATCCCGCCATGCGAAGCTGGGCAAAACTTGTAACAGTTGGTCAGACCACCCCCCAAAAACCGAACTTCGGCGTTTCAACTGGTCAGAATCGGCTCTGTTACAAATTGGACTTGGGATCTACATGGCCACAACAACCAATCGCACCGACAAAGTTCTCGTAGTGGACGACGACGCCCGCATCCGAGACTTGTTGCGCCGTTATCTCACCCAAGAAGGCTTTGAAGTCATGGTCGCTGAAGACGGCAAGGCGCTCAACCGCCTGCTGCTGCGCGAGACGGTCGACATCATCGTGCTCGACTTGATGATGCCGGGCGAAGACGGACTCTCGATCTGCCGCCGCCTGCGGGCAGCCAACGACCGCACCCCCATCATCATGCTCACCGCCAAGGGCGAGGACGTGGACCGCATCGTGGGCCTGGAGGTCGGCGCCGACGACTACTTGGGCAAACCTTTCAACCCGCGCGAACTCCTGGCCCGCATCCACGCCGTGCTGCGCCGCCGCCCCGCGCAAGAAGCGCCCGGCGCGCCCTCCGGCGACAACGAGGTCGTCAATTTCGGCCCCTTCACGTTCGACCTGGGCACGCGCGCACTGCAGCGTAATGGCGAAGAACTGCCGCTGACCACTGGCGAATTCGCCATGCTCAAGGCGCTGGTGCGCCACCCGCGCCAGCCGCTGTCGCGTGAAAAGCTGGCCCTCTTGGCCCGTGGCCGCGAGTTCGAGCCGTTTGACCGCAGCCTGGACGTGCAGGTCTCGCGCCTGCGCAAGCTGGTGGAAGTGGATGCGGCAGCGCCTCGCTACATCCAGACGGTGTGGGGCGTCGGCTACGTGTTCGTGCCGGATGGCACGAGCTGACCCTTTCCCTTTGTATGCGCAGTTCTGACGGCAATTCGAAGTCGAAATCATCATCGTTTGGGTCGTCCGTAGCCCCATCGCCCGACGCCACCAGCCCTGCCCCGCTTGAATCATTGAGGCAGGCCCGTGAGCAGCGGGCGCGGGTGGGGCTCAATCTCTTTTGGCGCACCTTTTTCCTGCTGGCTTTGCTGCTGGTAGGCAGCATCCTTGCGTGGTTGCAGACCTTGCGTGCGCTGGAGTTCGAGCCCCGCACATTGCAAACCGCGCAGCAGATCGCGTCATTGGTGAACCTGAGCCGCGCGGCACTGGTGCACTCGGATGCCATCGCTCGGGTCTCGCTCATCAAGACCATGGCCGACCAGGAAGGTGTGCGCATCCTGCCGCGCGAACCGCGCGACAAGTTTGAGCTGCTGGAAGGCACGGCCCTGGGCAACCGACTCACAGACGAACTCACGCAACGCCTGGGGCCCGACACCATCGTCGCCCAGAGCGTGAACGGCGAGACCGGCATCTGGGTCGGCTTCAACATCAACGGCGACCCCAACTGGCTGCTGATGGACCGGTCACGGTTCAGCCCGGCCGGGGGCCGCACCTGGTTGATTTGGCTGATCACGGCAGGTGCTTTGTCGCTGGCGGGCGCTGCGGCCATCGCGCGGCTGATCAACCGGCCGCTCAAGCAGCTGTCGTACGCAGCCAACCGGGTGAAGGACGGCGACTTCGCCGCCAGCCATCTGGATGAAGAGGTGGTGACCAGCGAAATCCGCGAGGTCAACATCGGCTTTAACCGCATGGCACAAAAGCTGGCCAAGCTGGAGCAGGACCGCGCCGTGATGCTGGCCGGCATCTCGCACGACCTGCGCACGCCTTTGGCTCGCCTGCGGCTTGAAACCGAAATGAGCGTGACCGACGAGGTTGCGCGCGAGCACATGGTGGCTGACATCGTGCAGCTCGATGCCACCATCGACAAATTCCTGGACTACGCGCGGCCTGACCACGTCACGCTCACGCCGGTCAACCTGCATGCGGTGGTGTCTTCGTGTGTGTATGCAGTGCAAGACCACCGCGAACTGCAGATCACGATGTCGGTGCCTGAAGAGCTTAACGTGCTGGCCGACGAGGTGGAACTGGCGCGTGTGATCAGCAACCTGTTGGAAAACGCGCGGCGCTACGGCAAGGCGGAGGACACGGGCATCACCAATGTCGACATTGCTGCCAAGGGCCGCGAGAATTGGGTCCTCGTCAAGCTGCGCGACCATGGCGCAGGAGTGCCCCCCGAACAGCTGTCCAACCTGACCAAGCCATTTTTCCGTGGTGATTCGGCGCGCACGGCCGCTGCAGGCGCAGGCCTTGGTTTGTCCATCGTCGACAAGACTGTGCAGCGCATGGGCGGCATCTTTGCGCTGGCCAACTCCAGCACCGGTGGCTTGGTGGCGCACCTGCAGTTGCAGCGGGCCACGGGCTTACCCGAAGGGGCGGACCCCAAGCAGCGCTTGCAGCGCCCGTCCGTCAAGCGCCAGTTGCCCCGGCGCCGCGCCGAGGACCGAACCGCCTGATCCGGCTCTCCCCAAAAAACAAAAAGCCCCGAAGTTCGGGGCTTTTTGCTGTGCGCGATATTGGCAGCAGTGGGGCGACCGCCGCGTGGTGGCACACGGCCACCCACGCTCAGCGCACCATGCAAGGCGACTTGTTGTTGAACTTCCAGCCCGGGATCAGGTACTGCATCGCAATGGCATCGTCGCGCGCGCCCAGGCCGTGCTCCAGGTACAGGCGGTGGGCACGCTCGACCTCGTCCATGTCCAGCCCCACGCCTAGGCCAGGCTTCTTGGGCAGTTCGATAAAGCCGTTCTTGATCTGGAACGGCTCCTTCGTCAGGCGCTCACCGTCCTGCCAGATCCAGTGTGTGTCGATGGCGGTCACGCGCCCCGGCGCGGCGGCGCCCACATGGGTGAACATGGCCAGCGAGACGTCGAAGTGGTTGTTCGAATGCGAGCCCCAGGTCAGGCCGAAGGCCTGGCACATCTGCGCCACGCGCACCGACCCCGCCATGGTCCAGAAGTGCGGGTCGGCCAGCGGAATGTCCACCGACTGCAGGGCCAGGCTGTGGGCCATTTCGCGCCAGTCGGTGGCCACCATGTTGGTGGCGGTAGGCAGGCCCGTGGCGCGGCGGAACTCGGCCATCACCTCGCGGCCCGAGAACACGCCTTCGGCGCCGCAGGGGTCTTCGGCATAGGCCATCACGCCGTGCAGGTCGCGCGTGATGCGGATGGCGTCTTTCAGCAACCAGCCGCCGTTGGGGTCCAGCGTCACGCGCGCCTCCGGGAAGCGCTCGTGCAGCGCGCGGATGGCTTCGACCTCTTCCTCGCCGCGCAGCACGCCGCCCTTGAGCTTGAAGTCGGCAAAGCCGTAGCGCTCGTACGCGGCCTCGGCCAGGCGCACGATACCGTCCGCCGACATGGCCTTCTCGTTGCGCAGGCGGAACCAGTCGTTGTCGGCACCGGGCTCGGTGCGGTAGGCCAGGTCGGTCTTTGCGCGGTCACCCACGTAGAACAGGTAGCCCAGCATCTGCACCGCATCGCGCTGCACGCCGTCGCCCAGCAGCGCGGCCACGGGCACGTTCAAGTGCTGGCCCAACAGATCGAGGAAGGCCGACTCCACCGCCGTCACGGCATGGATGGTGATGCGCAGGTCGAAGGTCTGCAGGCCGCGCCCGCCCGCATCGCGGTCGGCGAACTGGGCGCGCATGGCGTTGAGCACGGCGTTGTGGTGGCCGATAGGCCGGCCCACGATCAGCGGCCGTGCGTCCTCGATGGTCTGGCGGATCTTCTCGCCGCCAGGTACCTCGCCCACCCCGGTGTTGCCCGCACTGTCGCGCAGGATGATCAGGTTGCGCGTGAAGAAGGGGCCGTGCGCGCCGCTCAGGTTCATGAGCATGCTGTCGTGGCCCGCGACGGGAACCACGCGCAGCTCGGTGACAACGGGGGTGCTGGTGGCAGAAGGGATGGAAGATGTGGTCATGGTGGTCTGGAATATGGAGGCGCGCGCGCCCCGGTCTTTTGTCTCAAAGCGGCTCACAAACCTCAGCGAAGCGGTTCTGGCTAGGCGCTACGTCGCAGGCAGTGCGAGTAGCACGACAAGACGTAGCAACAAGGCCAGAAGAGGTTTTTGAGTCGCTCTCAATCGGCAGTGATCTTGCGGGTTTCGATGACCGTCTTCCAGCGCGCAAATTCACGTGCCTGGTAGGCGGTGAAGGCCTCGGGCGTGCTGGCCACGATCTCCAGACCTTGGTCGAGCATGCGCTTCTTCACGGCCGGGTCGTTCATGGCGGCGATGGCGGCATCCGAGAGCTTCTTCTTCACGGCGGCGGGCAAGCCCTTGGGCGCGGCCATACCCTGCCACGAGTACACCTCGGCACCGGCCACGCCGGCCTCGGCCAGGGTGGGCACGTCGGGCAGGACGGGGCTGCGCTTGTCGCCCGTAACGGCGATGGCATGCAGTTTGCCAGCGCGGATGTGCGCGAGCACGGAATTCACGTTCTGGAACGAGAACTCCACCTGCCCGCCCAGCAGGTCGTTGATGGCCGGCGCGCCGCCTTTGTAGGGGATGTGCAGGCCCTCGGTGCCGCTCTGCTGCCAAAAGACTTCGGCCGAGAGGTGGTCCGACGAGCCGTTGCCCGAACTGGCGAAGCTCACCTTGCCAGAATTGGCCTTGAGCTGCGCGATCACTTCGTTCACGGTACGCGCCTTCTGGTTGGGCGCGGCTACCAGCACGTTGGGTGCTTGAACGGGAACGGTGATGTAGTCGAAATCCTTGAGCGCGTCATACGGCACGCTCTTGAGCAGGTGCGGCGCCACGACGAAGGCACCGAGCGAGGACACCAGCAGCGTGTAGCCGTCGGGCGCGGCGCGCTTGACCGCACCGGCACCCAGCGTGCCCGTGGCACCGGGGCGGTTATCCACCACGAAGCTCTGCCCCAGCTTCTCGCCCATGTGCAGGGCCATGGCCCGGGCCACCATGTCGGTAGAGCCGCCGGCCGGGAACGGCACCACGATGGTCACGGGCTTTTCGGGCCACGCGGCGGGGGCGGTTTGAGCGGACGAGCCAAAAGCCAGCGTGCAGGCGCTGGCGATGAGCAACAGTTTCTTCTTGATGAACATGGTGGGTGTCTCCAAAGGTGGATGGTCTCGAAGCTCTTTGCAGGCATCCGTCACGTCGTGCGTCGGGCAGTTGGATGCGTGCGGCGCGGGTCGCGTGGGCCTAGCTTCTTAATCGGTAAGCTGGGTCGAGGGACAATGTTAACGTTAACATTGTCGTACAACATAGGGCAAACCCTTGGTTTTTTGCATATTTCCTTTCCACCTCACGTTCACCCTCGGGTGGCTTGTATATGCAGAGGATCAGCGCTCGCTCTAGCTACGGTCGAGCCCGCTCTCAGAGGCCCTTAAGGCAATTGCTCCGCCCTGCCTCCGGCGGCCTTCACGATGCGCACGCGTAGAGCAACGTTAGCGCGCGTGTCCTGAGCGTTCGCTGCGGTCTTATAGACTTCGCTCATGCAACCCGCTCCGCCTTCGCCCCGCGCACCGCTTGCATTGCGCGACCGCCCTGCAGTCACCTTGCGTCAGGTGGCCGAACGTGCCGGGGTATCGATGATCACGGTCTCGCGCGCCATCAACACGCCGCACCAAGTGTCGGAACGCACGCGGGTGCGCGTCCAGGAGGCGGTCTCCAGCATGGGCTATGTGCCCAACCTCATCGCGGGCGGACTGCGCTCGGCGCGCAGCCACGTAGTCACGGCGCTGGTGCCGACCCTGACAGGACCCTTGTTCGGCGAGATGGTGCAGGCGCTGACCGATGCGCTGGAACTGCGCGGATTTCAGGTAATGCTGGGCCAAGTGGGTTACGCCCACTCGCGCGAGGACGAGCTTTTGCGCGCCATCGTGGGCCGGCGGCCCGACGGCATTGTGGTCACAGGCATCATGCATTCGCCCGAGGGGCGCCGCATGCTGATGGCATCGGGCATTCCGGTGGTGGAAACGTGGGACTTCACCGATACACCCATCGACATGCTGGTCGGCCTGCGGCATGAAGAACTGGGTGCGGGCGTGTGCGAGCACCTCTTTGCCAAGGGCCGACGGCGTCTTGCGCTGCTCAGCGGCGGCGACGAGCGTGCCGCGCGCCGCGCGCGGGGTTTCGAAGCAGCCGCCGTGCGCCTGGGCCTGCACAAGCCCGCGGTCCGGCTGGGCAAGTCGCCCACCACCCACGCCGATGGCCGCGAGGGCTTGGCTGCGCTGCTGGCCGATGCGCCGGATATCGACGCCGTGTTCTGCAGCTCCGACATGCTGGCGCTGGGCGTGCTCACCGAGGCGCGCGTGCGCGGCATTGATGTGCCTGGTCAACTGGCCGTGGTGGGTTTTGGTGACATCGACTTCGCGCAGACCGTGAGCCCCAGCCTGTCCACCGTGCGCATCGACGGTACGCGCATGGGCCAGACCGCAGCCCAACTGATCGCCGACCGGGCGGAGGGCAAGGCGGTGGAGGAGCCCGTGGTGGACATCGGCTTTTCGATCATCGAACGCGAAAGCGCTTGATGCAGCGCTTCTACCGAGCCGCTGCTACGTCGCGCGACAGCTCGTCGATTTGCGGTTGATGATTCAGGCCTTGTAGATCAGCGCAGCCGCCCGCGCTTCCATCGCCAACCCCTGCCCGACGGGACCCAGCCGCTCTGCGGTCTTTGCCTTGACGTTGACCTGGCCAGGCTCTATCTCCAGCGCCTGGGCGATGCATTCGCGCATGCCGGGAATGTGCGCAGCCAGGCGCGGTGCCTGGGCTACCACGGTGCTGTCCACATTGCCGATGGTGTAGCCCGCTGCGCGCACGCGGCGGGCGGCCTCCGCCAGCAGCACCGCGGAGTCCGCCCCGCGGAACTGCGCGTCGGTGTCCGGAAAATGCGTGCCGATGTCGCCCAGGCCCGCCGCGCCCAGAATGGCGTCGGTGATCGCGTGCAGCAGCACATCGGCATCCGAATGGCCCAGCAGACCCATGGTGTGCGGAATGGTCACGCCGCCAATCACCAATGCGCGGCCCGGCACCAGTGCGTGCACATCCCACCCCTCACCAATCCTGAAATTCATATTTGCCCTTTTTTGAGCGGCTCACAAAACTCTTCTGGCGTCGTTGCTTCGCCTTGCCGTACTGGCGTACTGTCTGCGGCGAAGCGCCTAGCCAGAACCGCTGCGCTGAGTTTTGTGGGCCACTCCTGTTCGTTGATCCGCGGACCGTACGAGCGAACGCACGCACGAGCGCTTCTACCTTCAAAAGATAGTTTTGCGCCCCGTCTCCGTCGCACCTTGCCCGCGGTCGCCGCCGAAGCGCGCAAGCGTGGTGCCGTGGCCGCGCTGTGCCAGCACCGCCTCGGCCAGCGCAAAGTCATCGGGGTAGGTCACCTTAAAATTCTGCGCGCCTCCCGGCACCAGGCGCGGGTGCAGGCCCATCGCTTCCATGGCGCTGGCCTCATCGGTCACGTTGGTGCCCACTTTGGCCAAAGCGTCCTGCAAGGGGCCGAGGCGGAACATCTGGGGCGTTTGCGCCAGCCACTTGTTGCTGCGGTCCACTGTGGAAGAGACACGCACCCCGCCCGGCCCGTCGGTCGAAGTCTTGAGCGTGTCCGCCAGTTGGTGGGCCAACAGGCCACCCACAGAATCTTGCGCGCACACGTCGATCAGCAGGTCGATCTGCTCGGTCGTGACCAGGCAACGCGCGGCATCGTGCACCAGCACCCAATCGTCGATCTGCGCGCCACGCTGTTGCAGTGCGTTCAGGCCGCCTTGCACCGTGGCAGCACGGGTGGGCCCGCCACACTCGACCAAAAAAAACGACGGATGGGCGTGGGCATCCAGAAACCGGTCGCCCGGCGCCACCGCCACGAGTGTGCCGGCGAGCCGCACTACACCAGCAAACGCCGCCAGCGTGTGCATGACCATGGGGTGGCCGGCTACAGGGTGGTACTGCTTGGGCAACGGCGGCGGTGTTGCCGTGTCACCTGCAGTGCCCGCCAGCGCACCAAAAGCCGAGAGCGTGGAACCCGCTGGCGCTACAGCAGGTACCGGCACTGCGCGCGAGCCCACGCCCGCACAGGGCAACAACGCCCAAAACCGACCTGGCATGGATGCGGAAGCATAGGGCGCAGCCAGCGAAGCTTGCAGGAGAGGGTCGATGGTCATGAACTGCGCATTTTAGGAGGGCGGGCTTTTGCCCTACCTGTTGCCCGGAGCCGCCTGCGCCAAAGGCCGCCCGCAAAACACTTCTCGATGGGTCACTAAAATGTTGTGTTGCCCCCCATCCGACCCGCGCGCGCCGCGCCCCGGGGATGTGGCGGGCCCAGACGACCCACACCGTCCGCATGGAACTGCCCAAACTCTCCCCCGGAAAACGCTTCACCCTGCCCCGCCCCGTGGGCAGCGCCGATTCGCTGCTGCTGGCCCGCCTGGGCGAGCGCGACAAAGCCGCAGGCCGCACCACCGCCATCGTCACAGCAGACGCTACCGATGCACAGCGGCTCATCGAAGAGATGGCGTTTTTCGCGCCCACGCTCCGCTGCGCCCTGTTCCCGGATTGGGAGACGCTGCCCTACGACACCTTCTCGCCGCACCAGGACCTGATCAGCGAACGGCTGGCCACTTTGTGGCGCATCAGCCAGGGCGAAGCGGACGTGGTCCTGGTGCCCGCCACCACCGCGCTGTACCGGCTGGCCCCGCCGTCTTTCCTCGCGGGCTATACCTTCCACTTCCAGGTCAAGCAAAAGCTCGACGAGACCAAGTTCAAGGCCCAGCTCACGCTGGCGGGCTACAGCCATGTATCCCAGGTGGTGAGCCCCGGCGAATACGCCGTGCGCGGCGGGCTGATCGACCTGTTCCCCATGGGCTCGCTGGTGCCCTTCCGCGTGGACCTGTTCGATGATGAGATCGACAGCATCCGCACGTTCGATCCCGACAGCCAGCGCAGCCTGTACCCCGTGCCCGAGGTGCGTCTGCTGCCCGGCCGCGAGTTCCCCATGGACGACGACGCACGCGCCAAGTTCAGGAGCCGCTGGCGTGAGATGCTGGAAGGCGACCCCACCAAGAGCCGGATCTACAAGGACATGGGCTCCGGCGTGGCCACGGCCGGCATCGAGTACTACCTTCCACTGTTCTTCGACGACACGGCCACCGTATTCGACTACCTGGGTGCCGGGGCCACCGTGGTGTTGCATGGCGACCTGGAACCCGCCTTCCAGCATTTCTGGAAGGACACAAAAGACCGCTTTCGATTGGTGCAAGGCGACCCGGAACGCCCCGTGTTGCCTCCAGAGTCGCTGTTCCTGTCCATTGACCAGTTCTACACCCGCGCCAACCACCACGCCCAGCTGTCCATCCGCCCCGGCGTGGAAGACATCGCCGACAACCCGAACTTTCAGAAGCTGGGTGACCTTTCGGTGGTGCGTGGGGCCGAAGACCCGCTGTCCCGACTGCACGCCCACATCCGCAATACGCAGCACCGGGTGCTGCTGCTGGCTGAAAGCGCTGGCCGGCGCGAGAGCCTGCTCGACTTTCTGCGCGCCAGCGGGGTGAACCCGCCGGCCTTCGACTCGCTGGCCGAGTTCCAGGGCACGGCTGACGAAAAGGTGGGCATCGCCACCGCCGGCCTCACCGTGGGCTTCAGCTGGATCGAGGACGGCATCGACTTCGTGACCGAGACCGAGCTGTTTGCTGCCGGCCCCACCACGCGCCGGCGCAAGAAGCAGGAGCAGGTGAGCGACGTCGAGGCGCTGATCAAGGACCTGGCCGAGCTCAACGTGGGCGACCCCGTGGTGCACAGCGCGCACGGCATCGGCCGCTACCGCGGCCTGGTCAACATGGACGTGGGCAACAAGAATCCCGACGGCACGCCCGCCATGCAGGAGTTTCTGCATCTGGAATACGCCGACAAGGCCGTGCTCTACGTGCCCGTGAGCCAGCTGCAGCTGATCAGCCGCTACACCGGCGTGAGCGCGGACGAGGCGCCGCTGCACAAGCTGGGCAGCGGCCAGTGGGAAAAGGCCAAGCGCAAGGCCGCCGAGCAGGTGCGCGACAGCGCGGCAGAGCTGCTCAACATCTACGCGCGCCGCGCCGCGCGCGAGGGCCATGCCTTCCGCTACAGCCCGCAGGACTACGAGACCTTTGCCAACGACTTCGGCTTCGAGGAGACGGCCGACCAGAACGCCGCCATCCACGCGGTGATCCAGGACATGATCAGCCCCCGCCCCATGGACCGCCTGGTCTGCGGCGACGTGGGCTTTGGCAAGACCGAGGTGGCCCTGCGCGCGGCTTTCGTGGCCGTCACGGGCGGCAAGCAGGTGGCTTTCCTCGCGCCCACCACGCTGCTCGCCGAACAGCACTATCAAACGCTTCAGGACCGCTTCAGCAAGTGGCCCGTGAAGGTGGCCGAGGTTTCACGCTTTCGCTCGGGCAAGGAGATCACCGCCGCCATCAAGGGCATTGGCGACGGCACCGTGGACATCGTGGTCGGCACGCACAAGCTGCTCAGCGAATCCACCAAGTTCCACAACCTGGGCCTGCTCATCATCGACGAGGAGCACCGCTTCGGCGTGCGCCACAAGGAGCAGATGAAGGCCCTGCGGGCCGAGGTGGACGTACTCACCCTCACGGCCACGCCCATTCCGCGCACGCTGGGCATGGCGCTCGAAGGGCTGCGCGACCTGTCGGTCATCGCCACCGCGCCACAGCGGCGCCTGGCGATCAAGACCTTTGTGCGCAACGAGGGCACGGGCGTGATCCGCGAGGCGGTGCTGCGCGAACTCAAACGCGGCGGGCAGGTCTACTTTCTGCACAACGAGGTGGAGACGATTGAGAACCGCCGCCAGAAGCTCGAAGAAATCCTGCCCGAGGCCCGCATCGCCGTGGCCCACGGCCAGATGCCTGAGCGCGAACTGGAGCGCGTGATGCGCGACTTCGTGGCCCAGCGCTACAACATCCTGCTGTGCTCGACCATCATCGAGACCGGCATCGACGTGCCCACGGCCAACACCATCATCATGAGCCGTGCCGACAAGTTCGGCCTGGCGCAGCTGCACCAGCTGCGCGGCCGCGTGGGCCGCAGCCACCACCAGGCGTATGCCTACCTCATGGTGCCCGACACCGAGGGCCTGACCAAGAACGCCGCCCAGCGCCTGGACGCCATCCAGCAGATGGAAGAGTTGGGCAGCGGCTTTTACCTGGCCATGCACGACCTGGAGATCCGCGGCGCGGGCGAAGTGCTGGGCGAGAACCAGAGCGGCAACATGCTGGAGGTGGGCTTTCAGCTGTACAACGAGATGCTCAACGAGGCCGTCAAGGCGCTCAAGGCCGGCAAGGAGCCGGATTTGCTGAGCCCGCTGAGCGTGACCACCGACATCAACCTGCACGCCCCTGCCCTGCTGCCCGACGACTACTGTGGCGATGTGCACCTGCGCCTGTCGTTCTACAAGAAGCTGGCCACGGCCAAGACGCCCGACCAGATCGACGGCCTGCTCGAAGAGATCGTGGACCGCTTCGGCAAGCTGCCGCCGCAGGCGCAAACGCTCATCGACGTGCACCGCCTGCGCGTGCTGAGCCAGCCCTACGGCGTGGTGAAGGTCGATGCCGCCCCCGGCGTGATCCACATCACCTTCAAACCCCAGCCGCCGATCGACCCGATGCGCATCATCGAGCTGATCCAGAAGAACAAGCACATCAAGCTGGCGGGCAACGAGAAGCTGCGCATCGAACGCGAACTGAAGGACCCCAAAGACCGTGCGCAGATGGTGCGCGACATCCTGCGCAGCCTGGGACAGCCGCTGGCCCAGGCCGCCTCGGCCTGAAACTGAATAGCGAAGACGGCCCAGCGAAGGCCGGACCTTTCTTGGCGGGCCGGGTTGCTTAGCGCGCAGTCAAACTGCCACGCCCACTTTGAAACGGCCTACCAACGTCGCGAGGCGCAAAGCCTGGTCGCGCAGGCCTTCGGCGGATGCGGCCGATTGCTCCACCAATGCGCTGTTCTGCTGCGCGGAGCGGTCGAGTTGGACCACGGCGTGGTTCACGCGCTGCATTTCCTGGCTCTGTTCGGACACAGAGGCTGCAATGTCCTGCACCACCTTCGACACCGCCTGCGTGGACGCTGTGACGCGGCCCATCGTGACGCCGGCCTCCTGAACACGCGCCCCACCCTGCGCCACATGCGCGCGGGACTGCTCGATGAGCGCCTTGATCTCGCGCGCAGCTTCTGTCACCTGCAGGGCCAGCATGCGCACTTCGTGAGCCACCACGGCAAAGCCACGGCCGTGCACGCCCACCCGCGCGGCCTCGACACTGGCGTTGAGCGCAAGGATGTGGGTGCGCCGCGCGATGCCATCGACCACCTCCACGATGTCCTGGATGCGGGCGGACGAGTCCTCAATACCGCGCATCGTGAGCGCGAAGGCATTCATTGCTTCATCGCCGCGCCGGGTGGCATCGACCGCATCGACGGCGAGCCGGCCCGCCTCACGCGCCGCGCTCGCGCTGGTGGCCAGCCCCGTGCTCAGTTGTGCCAGGCCGCTGGACGCGGTTTCCAGGTCGCCAGCGGTTTGCTCAGTACGGGCCGACAGGTCCTGATTGGCCGCCGCCATTTCACCCGAAGCCGAGGTGACAAAACCGGCAGCGGCATGGATATCTCCCACCAGACCTCGCAGGCTGTCCTGCATGTCGCGCAGCGAGCGCATGAGATCCCCCATCTCGTCGCGCCCGTCGTCATCGATGTGACCGGAAAGGTCCCCGCCCGCAATGAGCGCCGCCGCGCTGCGCGCGCGCACCAGCGGCTGCAGGAACGAGCGCATCGTCACCCCCATTAGCGGCAGCAGCACCAGCAGCGCGAGGGGGACGGCAGCGGCCAGGACCACGCTGCTGGCTTCGTTGCGCGCGACGATGTGCGCCCCCATCGCCTCCGTAGCCTGGTCCAGCCGCACAACCAGCGCCGACAGCCCGGACTCCGCATCCACCACCAGTTGTTTGGTGCCCGACAGGGCCCGCGTGCCCTGCGCTACCGACTGCAGCTTGCCGTCCACCGTGGTCTGCAGCACGGGTGCCACTTTGCCCTGGTACGCCCGCAGTTTCTCGAGGGCCTCGCGGACGGCGGTGGCATGGCTCGGGTCGGCCGTCGCAGTGTCCATGGCGCTCAGAGACTCTGTCGCTCGCTGCAGCAGCACTTTCCACTGCTCGGCAATGCGCTGCGCGTCGCCCGGCATGGAGTAGTTGATGACGACATCGGTGTCATCAAATCGTGCCAGCTGCGCCAGCGCATCCCGGGCCTTGCTCGCCCCGACGACCAGTGGCAGGTGTTGCTGGGAGAACGCGACGAACTCAGCCTGCGCCCTCTGGAGCGCAAAGAATCCGCCCGCCCCCAGCAACACCACCGTGGTGGCCGACAGTGCCATGGCCGCGTTCATGCGGGCGCGGATCGATACAGAGCGAATGGAGGGCATGCTTTTCCTTTGGCCTGACGCGGCTGCAGAAACTAAAACGCTCGGGGTGCGATGGGGGGCCTGCGGCGGTGGTTCGAATCGAGTCTTGGGGTGCGCATGCCCCCTCGCGTCCTCAATTCATCAGCGGCGAACCGCCCCGCCCTTCCAAGGCGCGGGGAATCACCGCGGCAGCGAATTCACATCGCGCTCCCAACGCTCGATCAGGCGTTTGCGCTCCGACGTCTTGCCGTACTTGGCATAGTCGTATTTGATGAACTTGATCTTCTTGAAATCGGGAATGTTGCTGTCCAGCGGAGTGGCCTTGTTGGAAGGCAACTGGAACTGCTTGACCGCCACACCCAATTGCTGGGCGGCGGGGGTCAGGGCCCACTCGTAGAACTTCTTGGCACTCTCCAGATTGCGTGCCCCTTTGACGATGGACATGGACCCTATCTCGGCGCCCGTTCCCTCGCACGGGGCGCTGGTCCCGATGGGAAACCCTTGCATCTGCTCCCCCGGGGCGTCGTGCACAAAGCTGACAGACACCAGGGCCTCGCCACGCGCCACCGCCTTGATGGGGCCGGTGCCCGAGCGGGTGTACTGGCTCACGTTCTTGTGCACCGCCCCCAGGTACTCGAACGCCTTGTCCTCGCCCATCAGCTGCACCAGCGTGGCGATCATCGTGTAGGCCGTCCCGGAGCTTGCCGGGTTGGCCATCTGCAGTTCGCCCTTGAAAGTCGGATTGAGCAGATCCTTCCAGCACATGGGAGCCGCTTGTTTCTTCTTGGCCAGCAATTCAGTGTTGAAGCCGAACCCCAGCGGGCCTGAGTAGACGCCCACCGTGCGATACGACGACTGCCGTGCCTGGTCCTGCGCCCAGCCATGCAGCTGGGGCAAGCTGGGTGACTGGTACTCCTGCGTCAGATCCAGCTCCGCGGCCTGCATGTGCGGATCGCCCGTGCCGCCAAACCACACATCGGTCTTGGGGTTGCTGCGCTCGGCAATCAACTGGGCCAGCGCCTCGCCCGAGCCGCGCTTGACCATGTTGACCTTGATGCCCGACGAGCGCATGAAGGTCGAGGCAATCATCGAGCACCAGGCGTCCTGGACGGAGCAGACAGCGTTGAGCTGACCGCTGCCCTGCGCCTGCGCCTGCGCATTGCAAGCCAGAGTGGCCAAGGCAGCCAGCGCCATGGTGGCGAGGGGGTATCGGATGGTTTGCATGCGGGTCTCCTTGAAGGAACGGAAATAGACAAATGCAGTCGTCCCGCACGGCCTTTGCGGCCGCGCAACGAAGGGACGACATGGAGAGCAAGTCGGACAGCTGGAAGCGCAGGGTTTTGCGGAATCCACAGGCCGCTCCACGCTGCCCTGAGGTCATCAAGCTGCCGTCACGGGCCCTGGCCCCGGGTGGCGACGGCGCTGGCTGCACCGGCGGCTGACCCAGGGGCGGGGTGCGCAACCGCCAAAGCGTCGTCAGCGCTCCAACGATTCCATCCGGGTCTGATCTGGCGCAAGTTCATGGACCCGATCATGGGCTGCCCACTATTCGCCATCCACCGGATTTACACCACGGCGCAGTGACAGGTAATCGAAAGGTTGGCAATTTCTCCTTATCAATCAAACCCCATCGGGTATTTATACCCATCATTACTGAAAGCAATATGAAAGCAACTTGAAAGGAATCAATTTCGCTAGGGTAAGCACGGATTTGCCATGCCCAATCCAAAACAACTACATTCCCTTCACACGCAGCACATTCACATTCACCCTCGAATCGACCAACCCCGCCATTCATACTGCCTTGAATTTCAATATTCCAGAGAACCTCAATCATCATGAAAAATCGTGTGTACCTCCGGCGCAGGCAATGGCTGGTATCCAGCGGGCTGTTTATGGTCCAGCCCCTCGGGCCCGTGTTTGCGTTCACCCCAGCTCCAGGCGGAGACGCACGCAAATCACCTCTGGTTTTCGCGGTGATTACACCCCGAGGAGCTGAGGCGGCGATGGCGGCCTGGACGTCGTTTGTCCAGCGCGTCGCTCAGGAGGCAGGGCACGCCATCACCTTGAAGGCCTGGGAGTCGCCCGACCCCTCCGCGCTGGCAGGCGCGTTTGCCCGCGGGGAGATCGACCTCGCATGGGCCGGCAACTCGGCGGCCCTGGCGGTGGTGGAACGGGGGGCGGGCGAGGTCTTCGCGCAGATGGTGACAGAGGCCGGGAGCACCGGCTACCACTCGATCATCGTGACCCACAGGGACAGCGGGCTGAAAACCCTGGCCGATGCCCAACGGCCCGGCAAGGGCCTTGTGTTTGCCGACGGAGAAACCAAAAGCTTTTCTGGCCATCTGGTTCCGCGGTATTACGCCTTCGTCAAGCGAGGGATTAACGAACCTGCGGCGTTATATGCCAAGGTAATGCATGGCAGCCATATCAGCAACCTCACCATGGCCGCCGAGAGAAAAGTGGACCTCGCCACGGCCAATGACGAGGAGCTGGCCATGTTCCGTGCAAAAAATCCCAAACTGGCCGACCAGCTTCACGTCTTGTGGTCGTCTCCCATGCTGCCCCAATCGCCGCTGGTGTGGTCCACTTCCTTGCCAGTCGATTTGCGCCGGCGGATCCAGCAGGTTATCTTGTCGTTTGGCAAGAGCAGCGCGACAGACAAGGACATACTGAAGAAGGTTAATAATCTCTCTGCGTTTCGAAAATCACGAAACTCCCAGCTCATTACGGCAGGTGATATTGAGATGTTCGCGGCGTGGCAACAGGTGAACAACCACAAGGACCTCCCCGACGCCGACAGGGCACAGCGCATCCAGGCGATCAGCGAACGCGCGTCCCGCCTTGAACTGCGGCTGAAACTGCCGCCCAGCGTGCAGTAGCCCGGGGTAGCCAGGGCCCGGCGCTGGCGCTCCCGTTGCGGTTCGGGGGCTTGAGGCACGCATCGGCCTGTGGGGCGCCGGCGATACCATTGCGGGTTTCGCCTGCACAACAAATCCCGTCTCCGCCATGAACCAAGCAACCGAATTCGCCCCGGGCCTCGTGGTCCAGGACATCGTGCCTCCGCTGTCCTTGTCGAGCTACAAGCTCATCGCGTTCGACATGGACTCGACCCTTATCAACATCGAATGCGTGGACGAGATCGCCGACGCGGCCGGCCGCAAAGCCGAGGTCGCCGCAATTACCGAAGCGGCGATGCAAGGCGTGATCACCGATTACAAGGAAAGCCTGCGCCAGCGCGTGGCCTTGCTCAAGGGCGTGACCGTGGCGCACATGGAACAGGTGTTCACCGAGCGCCTGCGCTTCAACCCCGGCGCCCAGGAGCTGATCACCGCCGCCAAGGCCGCGGGCCTGACCACGCTGCTGGTGTCTGGCGGCTTCACCTTCTTTGCCGACCGCGTGAAGGCGGGCCTCGGTATCGACTTCGCCCGCTCCAACATGCTGGAGATTGAGGGCGGCCTGCTCACCGGCCGCATGGTCGACCAGGCCTGGGGCGATATCTGCGACGGTGCCGAAAAGCGCCGCACCCTGCTGGAAGTCGCTTCGCTCATGGGCATCTCGCCGATGCAGGCGATTGCCGTGGGCGACGGCGCCAACGACCTGCCCATGATGGGCGTGGCCGGCCTGTCGGTGGCCTACCACGCCAAGCCCGCCGTGCGTGCGCAGGCCAAGGTGGCTATCAACCAGGGTGGGCTTGACCGGTTGCTCGAAGTGCTGCGCTGACCGACAAGGCTGCGGACCATTGATGTTCCACGACCGCATCCAGCGTACGTGGTTGTCCCTGTGCAGGGACTGGAAGCAGCACCTTGCCACGCTGGCACTCGCGTGGCTCGCCGTCGTGGCGGTGGACACCTGGCGCACGCGCGACCTGCCAGCAGGCCCTGCGCCCGATGCGCCGTTGGTGATGGCCGCCACCCCCACCATCGGCTTTGCATCAGACACCACCCTGGCGCAATGGCGCGCGCAGCACCCCGGCCGGGCGGTGGCCGTGCATTTCTGGGCCGAATGGTGCGCGGTATGCAAGCTGGAAGAGCCCAGCATTGCCAGCCTGTCAACCGACTGGCCCCTGCTGGGCGTGGCGATGCAATCGGGCAACGCGGAGCGGGTCGCGCAGGTGCAACGCCAGCGCGGCATGGCGTGGCCAACGGCTGTGGACCCGCAGGGCACGCTCTCGCGCAGCTGGGGCGTACGCTCCGTGCCCGCGCTGGTGGTCATCGACGCCGGCGGCCAGGTGCGGTTTGCCACCTCGGGCTACACGCCGCAATGGGCCATGCGGCTGCGTCTGTGGTGGGCGGAAACCGTGCCGCAGTGGAATATGATGCTCCTAAAATAATAGCTATCAGCGCTTTATGGATAAGCGCTGGAGGCACTTTTTACTCATATTTTGGGTTTGAAAACCCATTTGCCGCCCTGAAGCCGTTGGCGCAGATCTTCAAGACCTGCCGCCGCCGCCTTTGCACACTGGCCTGCGTACCACCACCGGAGGCCCGCATGCACATCACCCTGAACCAACAACACCAGCCTGTGCCACCCGGCTGGGAGGACGAACCCCTGCTCTGGCTGCTGCGCGAGCCGCTGGGGCTGGTCGGCACCCGCTTTGGCTGCGGCGTGGGCCAATGCGGTGCTTGTACCGTGCTCATTGACGGGGTGGCGCAGCGCGCCTGCCTGCACACAGCACGCGCGCTGCAAGGGCGCGCCATCACCACCATCGAAGGGCTGGCTGAGCGTGACGGCACGTTGCACCCGGTTCAGCAGGCCTGGCTGGACCTGCGCGTGCCCCAGTGCGGCTACTGCCAGAGCGGCCAGATCATGGGTGCCGTGGCCCTGTTGCGCGCCACGCCCCGCCCCAGCGATGCGCAGATTGACGCCACCATGTCGGCCCACCTGTGCCGCTGCGGTACGCAACACCGGGTGCGGGCGGCGATCCACCAGGCCGCGCAGGGCAACGCGGCATGAAGCGCCGCCAGTTTCTTGCCACCGCCAGCGCCGGTGCGCTCACGGTCACGCTGGCGGGCTGCTCGCTCGTGCCGGTGATTCCCAAGCGACCGGCCTCCACGGCCGACGATGCGATGGGTTGGATCCGGCATGAAGGCGGCCACTACACCCTGCGGCTGCCCAGCACGGAAATGGGTCAGCAGATCAGCGCCGCCCTGCAGGGCCTGGCCGCCGAAGAACTGGGCGTGGAACCGGCGCAAGTGCACCTGCTGCGGCCCGCCACGACCGACGTCGCCCGGGTGCGCGCCACAGTGGGCAGCGCCAGCGTGCAGAACTTTGCGCTGCCGCTGGCGCGCGCCTGCGCCACGCTGCGCGAAGCGCTTGCACAGGGCCCCACCCAGGGCACGCTCACCGCGCGGAACATCCCAGCCAGCGCGCTGCGCAGCCTGCGTCCGCGCGCCAGCGCACAGCCGCCGGGGGCACCGGGCCAGTTGCATGCCCTCGTTACCGGCCAGCCTCTTTTTGCCGGGGACACGCGCCTGCCGGGCCTGCTGTACGGGCGCGTGCTGCGCGCCCCGGTGTCGGCCGAGCTGCCCTCGCGCCCGCGCGCTTTTGACGAGGCCGCAGCACGTGCAGACCCCGCCTGCGTGCTGGTGCTGCAAAGCCTGCGGTTTCAGCAGATGAACAGCCTGGGGCTGGGCATCGTGGCACGCACGCCAGCCGCGCTCGATCGCATTGAGGCTGCACTCGCCGTGAACTGGCAAGTGGACGGCTCGTTCGAGGGGAGCGCCATCGGCGAGCGCATCGACATCGACCGGCACCTGCGCCGCGGCAGCCTGCAGCACACCGTGCGCAAGGACGCCGTGCCGGACGACACGACCTGGACGCTGGATCTGCGCATGGACATCCCCCTGGCCGCGCACGCTCCCATTGAGCCGCGCTCCGCCACCGCGCATTGGCCGGCGAAGGCCAGCGATGGGTCTGCACTGCACGTATGGGCCGGGACGCAAGACATGTTTTACGTCCGCGACGTGCTCGCGCGGCAGCTGGGCCTGGCTGCCGCGCGCATCACCGTGCAGTCGTGCCGTGTGGGCGGTGGCTTTGGCGGGCGCACGTTGTGCACGGTGGAGCTCGAAGCCGCCGTGCTCGCCCAGGCGGCGGGCGCCCCGGTCAAGGTGCAGTGGAGCCGCGCGCAAGAGTTTGCGCAGGGCTTTCAACGCCCGCCGTCGAGCCACCGCATTCGCGCCCGTGTGCATGCCGGGAGCCTCACCCATTGGTGGCATGCGTTTGCCAGCAGCCACATTCTCTTCACCCCCGCCGCCATGCCGGTGTGGATGCAGAACCTGGCCGACTTGGCGGGCGACAGCGGGGTGGCGCGTGGCGCGCAGCTGCCCTACCACGTGCCCCACCAGCGCATCGAGTTCACCGCCGCCCGGCTGCCAGTGCACACGGGCCCGTGGCGGGGGCTGGGCGCGGGCCCCAACACCCTGGCGGTGGAAAGCGCGATGGATGAGTGCGCCCGCTTGACGCAGGCCGAGCCGCTGGCATGGCGCCTGCGCCACACCACGGACCCGCGGCTGGCCGGCGTCCTGGTACACGTTGCCCGCCAATCGCACTGGCATGAACGCCCGCGCAGCGATGGCAGCACGTTACGCGGACGCGGCATCGCGGGCGGCATTTACAAAGGCGTGAGCTACGCCGCTGCGGTGGCCGATGTGGAGGTGCACCGCGCCACCGGCCAGGTGCGCGTGACGGCCGTGTGGTGTACCCACGACTGCGGCCTGGTGCTGCAACCCGACGGCGTGCGTGCGCAAATCGAAGGCAACCTCGTCTGGTGCCTGGGCATGGTGCTGCTGGAAGAGTTGCCCGTAGCACGCTCGGGCGTCGCAGCGGCCACCTTTGCCGACTACCCGCTGCCGCGCATGGGCGACGTGCCGCCGCTGCACGTGCACCTCGTGGACAGCGAGGAGCCGCCGACCGGCGCCGGGGAAACCGCCATGGTTGCCGGTGCTGGCGCCATCGCCAATGCACTGCGCGATGCAACCGGCATGCGCTTTGCCCGACTGCCCGTGCGCCCAGCAGATGTGCTGCAGGCGATGGCGCGCTAGCGTTCTGACCCGGAGATCAGTGGATGCCGAGGAGCGGAGTGACTTGCTTTCAGCGCGCTGTGCAACCCGCAGCCGTGGCCGTGCCCTCCCGCAGGTTGCCCCCTGTTCGCAGCGCCGAGGCGCAGGCCCCACACAGCATCAGCGAACCATGACACCAGGCCGCGCGGCACAATCCGACCATGCATGACTTTGCCAGCGCCGCCATGGTCCGCCTGCTGGTGCGCGCGATGCAGGTCCACGGCCTGGTGCCGCCGCCCCTGCCGCCAGGCTTGCGCAGCGACCTGCAGGGCAGCCACGTGCCGCTGGCCTACAAGCGCGCGGTAGTGCAAGCCATCTTGCAGCAAGGTGGACCGGGCACTTTGCTGCGCCTGGCGCAGCGGGTAGATCTGCTGCAGGGCGACCCGGTTCACCGCGCGCTGATTGGCGCCGCGGACATGCCGGAGCTGCTCGCCCGCTGGCAGCGGCTCGAGCGCTACGTCCACTCGCGCCACCAGGTCAGCGTGGTGTCGCGCGGACCGCAAAGCATGGGGTTGCACCACCACGCACGCCCAGGCGTAACGCACGCGCCGCAGCCGACAGAAAGCCTGGCGGTGCTGGGCGTGCTGCTGGGTGCTGGCAAGTCGCTGGGGACACGTGAACTGCGCGTGGAGCTGGAGGACCCGTCCAGCAAGCAATCGCCGGGGGGTGTTGCTGGCAGTGCGGAGTTGAACGTCGGGCTGGATTCATCGCTCGCACAACTGCTGGCCCGCGGTGACGCAGGCAGGTGGGTGGTGCATTGGCAACCGACCACTGACGGGCGTGCGCCTGCCACGCCAGGCGCCACCCCGCAACTGCCTCCTGCCACCGACCTGTGCAGTGCCTTGCCCTGGCCGGCCCTCGCGCACCAACTCGCCCGGCAGGTGCTGAGAGACCCCGCAGCCCCTCACACGGTGGATGACCTGGCGCACCACGCGGGCCTGGCCCGTCGCAGCCTGCAACGGGCGTTGTCAGAAAGCGGTTTGAGCTGCCGAAGCATCGTGACCGAAGCCCGCGCCCGCGCGGCCGCGCAATGGTTGCTGCGCGAAGGGCATGGACTGGCAGAGATCGGATTCGCCTGTGGCTTTGCGGACCAGCCCCACTTCACACGGGAGTTTGCGCGCCATGTGGGGATGACCCCTGCGCGCTACCGCCAAGCGTTTCACACTGCCAACGCCCCCGCGGATAGCTAAATTATTGATAGCTATAACTGCTTACCGAATAAGCGCTAGGGCCGTTTTTTACTTCAAAATTGGCGCGCTCGGTGCCTGGGGCCTGACGGGTCGGTACTTCGGCCTAGCGGCGCTGCATGGAGATGCGCCACCACGGGTGCGATGCCCCACCACCGGCTCTTGCGGCGCCACCAACTTAGCCGGCCCCCGTTGCAACCGCCCGCCTCGTCAGCGCCGGTCAGCAGGGCCCGAGCCAGGGGACCGTTACTTGCCCTTGGAGCCGGGCGTGAAGAACAGCGCCACGCCCACGGCGATCAGCGCCACGGGCCACCACACCCGCAGCAGTTCACGCAGGCTGATGCTGATCAAACCCAGATTGGTCAGCAGAAAAAATACACCCAGCACGACCAGAACGATCGCAGCGACATTGCCCTTCATGTGCATTCCCTCGGAGTTGTTGTTGGTGATTGGTTGAGCGCGATTATGGCGGCGCCAGGTGCCGCGCCCCTACCGCTGCGGCCGCCCCGCACCACCCGCCCTGAGCGGTACCAGCAAGTCGGACAGGCCGTTGTGGTCGATCTCGTGCATCAGCGCCAGCAGCTGTCCCAGCTCTCCCTTGGGGAATCCCTCGCGCGCAAACCAGTTCAGGTAATTGCCCGGCAGGTCGACCAGCAGCGTGCCCTTGTGCTTACCGTAGGGCATCTGCAGGGTGACCAGCTTCTGCAGCTTGTCGGGGTCAAGGGCCGGCGTCATCAACCGCCCGCGCGCTTGACCTTGTGGCCGAGCTTTTGCAGCGCGGCCATCACGCGCTCCACATGGTCACCCTGCACTTCGATCACACTGTCCTTCACGGTGCCGCCGCTGCCGCACGCGGCCTTGAGCTGTTTGCCCAGTTGCTCCAGCGCGGCGTCATCCACGAGCACCCCCTTGACCAAGGTCACGGCCTTGCCGCCGCGGCCCTTGGTTTCGCGGGATACCCGCACGATGCCGTCGCCGGTGGGCAGCGGCTTGTTCTGCTTGCAAGTGCACTGCGCCACGCTCTGGCGGCAGCCGGGACACATGCGGCCCGCGTCGGTGGAATAGACCAGCCCACCCAGGTCGGCGAACGACTTCATCGTTTGTGCTCCACCTCTTTTTGCAGCATGTGGAAGTCCAGCAGGCGCGTGGCCAGCAAGGTTTCGGTCAGAAAACACACCAGGGCCAGCAGAAACGAGGCCACGCCCGCCAGGAAGCCGCCCACCGCCAGACGGTTCGACTGGAAGTTGGTCGTCTCGCCCAGAAACAACAAGATGATGGTGGTGCCAATGAGGAAAGCGCAGAACGTAAGCAGGCCGATGCAACCGTTGGCCAGGCGCCCGCGCAAGCGCAGGTCGGCCAGCTCGTTGTAGGCACGGGCCAAAAACTCCGGCTCGGTATTGGCGCGGGCACGGTCTTCCACCACCCGGGCCCGGTCGATGATGCGGGCCAGCCGGCCTGCCACGGCGCCGATCATTCCGGACACGGCCGTGAGCAAAAACACGGGGGCCACGGCGAGCTGGATGCCGTGGGTGATGGCAGAAGAATCAAGGGTCAGGGCCATGGGTGCTTTGGACAGTGGGACACCGGCGAGCCGCCGGCGACCTGATTATCGGTGGCGGCGCAGTGGTCGAGAACAACTGGACCCTCCCCCGAACCTGCACACAGGGGCTGTTCGATGCCAGTCGATATGCCCGCCACCCATCGCCGCTGTGCCTGCGCAGGGGCCTGCCCGCCACTGCGGCGACAATCCCCCATCTTTCCGTTCGCGCTGTCGTGCGTTCTTTTTACACGCCGCTCCAGCGCCGCCCCCATGCCCTTTGCCTCCCTCGGTCTGTCTCCCGCCCTCGTCCACGCTGCAGAAAAAGCGGGCTTTGCCACGCCCACGCCCATCCAGGCCAGCGCCATCCCGGCCATCCTGCAGGGGTCGGACCTGCTGGGCGCTGCACAGACGGGATCGGGCAAAACCGCCGCTTTTGCCCTGCCCTTGCTGCAGCAGCTGCAGCTGAGCGCGACCAGTGGCCCGCGCCGTGTGCGCGCGCTGGTGCTGGTCCCCACGCGCGAGCTGGCGGCCCAGGTGGGCGAAGTGCTGCGCAGCCTTTCGCAGCACCTGCAGCAGCCCGTCAAGGTGGCAATCGTGTTCGGGGGTGTGTCGATCAACCCGCAGATGCTGGGCCTGCGCGGCGGTGCCGACATCGTGGTCGCCACGCCCGGGCGGCTGCTCGATCTGGTGGAGCACAACGCACTGCGCCTGTCCGCCGTGGCGCACCTGGTGCTCGATGAAGCCGACCGCTTGCTGGACCTGGGCTTTGCCGAGGAGCTGGCACGCGTGCTGGCCCTGCTCCCGCCCAAGCGGCAGAACCTGTTTTTCTCAGCCACCTTCCCCGCCGCGGTGCAGACGCTGGCCGACGGGTTACTGAACGCACCGGTGCGCGTGGAAGTGCCCCACACACCGGGCAACGAGCCCGCCATTGAACAGCGTGCCATTGCGGTGGATGCCGTCCGCCGCACGCAGCTGCTGCGCCATCTGGTCAAGGAGCACGCCTGGTCGCGGGTACTGGTGTTTGTGGCCACGCAGTACGCGGCCGAACATGTGGCCGAAAAGCTCTACAAGGCGGGTGTTTTTGCGTCGCCCTTCCATGGCGGGCTCAGCCAGGGAGCCCGCAAGCAAGTGCTGCAGGAGTTCAAGGACGAACGCTGGCAGGTGGTGGTGACCACCGACCTGGCCGCGCGCGGCATCGACATTGCGCAGCTGCCCGCGGTGGTCAACTACGACCTGCCGCGCTCAGCCGTAGACTATGTGCACCGCATCGGCCGCACGGGCCGGGCAGGAGAAAGTGGCGTCGCGGTGAGTTTTGTCACGGCAGACGACGAAGCACATTTCAGATTGATCGAAAAGCGCCAGAACCTGAGCCTGCCGCGCGAGCACATTGCGGGTTTTGAGCCCACCGAAACCGCCCCGGTGGCGGCGCCCGACGTGCAGGCTCCGGCAGGCACCGGCGGCATCAAGGGCAAACGGCCCAGCAAGAAGGACAAGCTGCGCGCAGCCGCTGCGGCGGCGGCAGGCGAAGCTGAGCGCCCCGCCGACAAGACCTAAGAGAGCGCGCCCGCTCAGCGGCAAAGGCGCGCACGGCATCAGGCTTCCTCGTCGTCTCCCAAAGCGTCCTCATCTTCGCCTTCAGGCGCCGCGCCTTCTGGCCGCGCCTGGCGCAAGCCGGGCTTGGCGAGGATTTCCACATAGAACTGCGGGCCGCCCTCCGCCGCCACTTCGTTGATGCGCTCGGTCAGCGCTGCCAAGTTCACGACCTCGGCAGCGTCCTGGGTGCGGCCAAAGCGGCAATCAAAGTCCCAATAGTCAGCACCTTTGGGCAGATCGCGGCGGCGTTCGCGCTTGATGTACTTGCGGATTTCGTGTTTGACAGCCTCCAGAATGCGGTCTGGGTTCTTGCCTTCGGCGTGGAGTTGGAAAGTTTTTCTCATGGTCGATGGTAGCGCCCCTGACAGATACCCATTCCCAGCCGCAAACCCCGGTGCCACAATGGCGCGCTACGTCTGGTGAACGCAACACCCCCATGCCCCACGACACCGATCTGCTGCAAGCGCTGCCAGCGGCGGTCCTGATCACCCAGGACGGGGCCATTCGCCATGCCAACGCCGCCGGGGCACAGCTGCTCGGGTTTACCAGCCCCGACGAGCTGATCGGGCTGGTTCTCGCCGATTTTGTGCATCCGCTGGACCAGCGCCGTTCGAACCGTCGGGTGCAGCAGGTGGCGGGGACCGAGCAGGCCCGGCGGCCCAACAAATCCGCAGAGTTCCGCGTGCGCACGCAGCAGGGCCAGCTGCGCATGGTGCTGGTGAGCAGCGTCGCCATTGACTGGCAAGGCGCGCCGGCCGTGCTGATGAGCGGCATGGACATGACGCACCAGAGCGAAATCGAAGCCGAACTGCGCGAGAGCGAACAGAAATTTCGCCGCCTGTTCGAGAACATGCAGGACGTGTACTACCGCACCAACGCGCAGGGCGTGGTGCAGCACGTGGGCCCGGGCGTGCGGCGCGTGCTGGGCTACGAGCCCCACGAAATCGAGGGCCGCACCGCCGAGTCCTACTACCCCCACAGCTCCGACCGCGACGCGTTCAAGGCCGCGATCCTCGCGCATGGCGAGGTCTCGGACTTCCCCGGCCAGATGGTGCGGCGCGACGGCCAGGTGATCGACATCTCCATCAGCAGCCACGCGCTGTACGACCATGCCGGCAACTTTGCGGGTGTGGAGGGCATCTACCGCGACGTCACCCAGCGCAAGAACCTGGAGCGCGAACTGCAGCGCCTGGCCACCACCGACATGCTCACCGGCATGGCCAACCGCCGAGCCTTCCTCGATTGCGCCGAATCGGTGTACGCACACTCCCTGGACAACGGCGAGCCGCTCACGCTGCTGATGCTGGACCTGGACCACTTCAAATCGATCAACGACCGCTTCGGCCACCTCGAAGGGGACCGGGCCCTGGTGGCCTTTGCCCAGGTCGTGAAAAGCGAGCTGCGCGCGAGCGATGTGGTGGGCCGCCTGGGTGGGGAGGAATTTGGCGTGCTGCTGCCGCTCACCGCCATCGACGAAGGCCTGGAAGTGGCCACGCGCATCCTGGACAGCCTCCGTGCTCTGGAACTGGTGGACGATGCCGGCCAGCGGTACGGCATCACGGCCAGCATGGGCGTGGGTGCCTTCCGCCAGACGGACCGCAGCCTGCGGGACGCGCTGGACCGCGCGGACCAGGCGCTGTACCTGGCCAAGCACCGCGGGCGCAACCAGATTGCTTCGTCCGAGGAGGGCGCGGCCGGGCCCGGGACACGCTAGCAACCCGGGCAGTCGTACCCCACCGTAGCCCCCAGCCCGTCAAGCCGGCGCGCCAGTTGCATCTGCGCCCTCTGCCAGCCGCTACACGGTAAAAGCGCGGCGTGCGCTCCGGCAGCTCAAAGCCGCAGGCGCTCCTGCTGCAAGTTCCACACACAGGCCCCGATGCGCAGCAGCATTTCCATCACCTGCTCGGTGCCGCCGTGCGACAGCTCCAGGCTGTCGATGATCATCGCCAGTTGCCCGATCGCGTCTTCCGGCGTGGCAGCGCCGCCGGTGTGGGCGATTTCGGCGATCGCGATGAGGACGTCCGTCCGGGTCATGGCGGCGGTGGTCTCAGCTGTCAGCGCGGCGCCACCGGCCATTGCGCCCGCGTTGCACCGGCCCGCGCAATCCGCAGGGGCTGCTCGCCGGCAGCCGCGCCATCCGGGCTCAGGCGGAACTGGCGGATCACCTCCAGCAGCCGCCGGGCCTGCGTTTTCATGCCCGCAGATGCGGACGAGCTGTCGTCCACCAGCGCGGCGTTCTGCTGCGTGGCCACATCCAGCTGGCGCACGGCATCGCCGATCTGTGCAATGCCCCGGGCCTGCTCCTGTCCCGCGCCCTGGATCTCGCTGATCAGCTCCACCACCTGATCGACATGCCGCACCGTGTTGGCCACGCGCTCGCCCGCCTGCCCCACCAGGGCCGATCCGCGTTCCACGCCGCGCACGCTGGCCGTGATGAGACCGCGGATCTCGCGCGCTGCCGTGCTGCTGCGCTGCGAGAGCCCGCGCACCTCGCCCGCCACCACCGCAAAGCCGCGCCCCTGCTCGCCCGCGCGGGCGGCTTCCACCGCCGCGTTCAGCGCCAGCAGATTGGTCTGAAAGGCGATGTCGTCGATCACCTTGATGATGTCCGTGATCTTTTGCGACTGAACGTTGATCTCCTGCATCGTGGCGATGACGTCCTGCATCACGCTGCCACCTTCGTTGGCTACCTTGCTCGCCTCGCGCGCCAGGCGCGTGGCCCGGCCCGCGTTGTCGGTGTTGTGCTGCACCGTGGCGGTGAGCTGCTCCATTGACGCCGCGGTCTCCTGCAGGCTGGAGGCCTGCACCTCGGTGCGCCGCGCCAGGTCCTGCGCGCCGCCCGCAATCTGCACGGCATCGCGGGCCACGGTTTCGGTGCTGTCGCGCACCTCGGTGATCACGCGCACCAGCTGGCCGTTCATCTCGCGCAGGGCTCCCAGCAGCTCGGCGGTCTCGTCGGTGCCGCGCACCTCGATCTGGGCGCTCAGGTCGCCACCCGCCACGGTGCGCGCCAGGGCCACGGCCTGCCGCAGCGGGCCCGAAATCGACCGCGTGATCACCACCGCCATCGCCGCGCCCGCCAGCAGCGCCAGCGCGGTGGCGGCCAGCATCCACACATGGATGGCCTCGCTCATCTGGCGCGCCGCGGCAAATTCTTCGGCCGCCACCTGGATCTGCAGCGCCACCAGCCGCTCCACGGCCTCCTGCACCTTGGCGGCTTGCGGACGAATCTGGGTGATGTACAGCTCTGAACCATCGTCGTATTTGCCGCCCACCAGCGCCGCGGCCGCCGGAATGAGGCCCTTGTCGAGGTACTGAGCGTTGGCGTCGGCAAACGCACGGGCCAGGGCGCCTTCCTCTGCGGGGAGCGGTTTGGCGGTGTAGCCCTTCCACAGCCCGCGGATGCGCTCCACGTTGGTGGTCAGCGCGGCGTGGCTGGCTTGCAGGTTGCTGGTGCCGGGGTCCATCAGCATGTCCATCACCAGCACCCTGTTGCTTTGTGTGAGGTGGCTGATCTCCGCCAGCACGCCCATGGGCACCGTGCGGTCGCCGTACAACGCCGCGCTGCGTTCGGTCAGCCGCTTGGCACCGCTGATGCCGCCTGCAGCGAGCGCGGAAATCAGCAGCAGCAACACCGCAAAGGCCAGGGCCAGCCGGGTGCCGATTTTCATTCTTTGAAGCATGTGGATTCTCGTCAACAGTCGTCGAAGCGTCGGCCAGATTGGTGCGCCGCACCAATTGCCCCTGAAAATCGCAGATACTATTTGTTTCAAGTGACAAAACCATGACTCGACATCAATGCGCTTAACCACAAGAGGCCATTATTTCCGGCGCGGGTTTTGATAAGCTACTGCCCTCCCAATCGCGGTCATGCCTGCAAATAAGAGACCAAAATCTGCATTCGCTGCAATTCATGGCAACCCATTAATCTGCCATCCAATATCGCACCTCCATAATGAAAATCCTCTACACCGCGCTTTTCCTTTGGCTGGCGTTGCCCGCCCCGTGGGCCTTCGCCCAGACGGTCACGGGCGCTGGCTCATCCGCCGCGGCCCCCATCTACCGCAGCTGGGCCAAGGCCTACAGCCAAGCCACGGGCACGACCGTGGCCTATGAGCCCATTGGCTCCAGCGCAGGCATGAAGAAGATCCAGCAGCAGGCCGTCGGGTTTGGCGCCACCGACGTGTACCCGCCCGAGAAGGAGCTCATCGAGCACCGCTTGATTGCCCTGCCCGTCGCGATCACCGGAATCAGCCCGGTGGTGAATCTGCCTAAGGTCAAAAGCGGGCAGTTGCGCCTGACGGGTGATGTGCTCAGCCGCATCTTCATGGGCGAGGTCCGGCAGTGGAATGCCCCCGAAATCACTGCACTGAACCCTGACCTCAACCTGCCCGACCTGCCGATTCGCGTGGCAGTGCGCTCAGATGGCTCGGGCACCACCTACAACTTTGCGGACTACCTGAGCAAGGTGAGCCCACGTTGGAAAACCACGTACGGCGCCAAGAACACCATCGCGTGGCCCGAAGGCGTGCTGCCCTTCAAGGGCAGCGAAGGCATGGCCAAGGGCGTGCAGGCCACGCCCGGCGCCATCGGTTATGTCGACTTTGGCTACGTGGGCGAATACGCCCTGACTGCCGTGCAGCTCAAGAATGCCGAAGGCGCCTTTGTGAAGCCGTCTATCGACGCATTCCGTGCCGCGCTTGCCCACAGCGAATGGGCCAGCGCCGGCACCTTTCACACCACCCTGACGGAGCGGCCCGGCAAGGCCGCGTGGCCGATCACCATGGGCACCTTCGTGGTGCTGCCCAAGGTGGCGCCCGATACAGAGCAGACCACGCAGGCGCTGCGGTTCATCATTTGGGCCTACCTCAATGGAGATACGCTGGTGCAGGACAACAATTTTGTGCGCCTGCCCGACCGGGTGCAGGCTTCGGCTTTCCGGGTGATTACCTCGGTGCGCGACAAATCGGGTATGCCGCTGGGCATGGGTCTGATTTCTTCTGCAAATGGCGCGGCCAAATAGCGGATTAATTCCTCGGCCCGGTGCTGCTGAATTCCCCCACCTTGATATATCCCGTCATTTGGCATCAATATATTAATGACCCTATCGGCAAATCGCCAGCAATAATGGTGAGCACGCAGCCAAGATCAAACACACCATGGAAATCGAATTCAAGTTTTGCATCCCCGCCGGGCGCCTGGCCGCTGTCACTGCGGCCGTGCGCCGGGGCCGCTACACCCCTATCCGCATGGAGGCGCGCTACTACGACACGCCCGACGCAGCGCTTTCGTCGCGCAGCATTGCGCTGCGGTTGCGCCGTGAGGGCGACCAGTGGGTGCAGACCGTAAAGGCGCTGGGCGATGGGCCGCTGGACCGGCACGAACACAACGTGCCCCGCGGCGCGGCCGGACCCGGTGGCGCACCAGCCCTTTTGCCAGAGCTGCACGCAGGCTCCCTCGCGGGCGAACTGCTGGTGCGGGCCCTGGCCACAGCCGCAGGCCCCCTGGCGGAGACCTATGGAACCGAAATGGACCGCAACACGCGCGATGTGACTTTTGCGGGCGGCGGCTCGGCCGAGCTGGCGCTGGACACCGGCCGCGTGGTGGCCCACCGCGGCACGCCGCAAGAAAAATCAGCGCGCATCTGCGAACTGGAAATCGAACTCAAAAGCGGCTCTGTGGCGCGCCTTGCGCTGCTGGCCGAGCGCTGGGCGCGCCAGCATGGCCTGGTGCTGAGCACCGTGTCCAAGGCCGAGCGGGGCGAGCGGCTTCTCGCCCCGCAATGGGCGCGCCCCGCCGCCAAAGCCCGGGCGCTGCAGTGGGCCGACAGCGCCCCGTTTCTGCACGGGCCCACGCTGCAGCGCGCGGTGGTCGCCAACTGCCTGGGCCAGATCCTTCCCAACGCCAGCGAGATCGTCGAGAGCGCAGACGCTGACACGGGCACGGACCTGGCCGAACACGTGCACCAATTGCGCATCGGCTTGCGCCGCCTGCGCACCGCCCTGCGCGAGTTGCATGCGCTGGCACCCGGCCGCTTTGCGCCCACATGGGAGCCGGCGCTGCAGGACGTGTTTCAGCGCCTGGGCGGCCTGCGCGACCGTGAGCAGGTTCTGCGCGCGATGAATGCCGAGCTGCGCGAAGCCGGCGCTCCCGCTTCGCCGCTGCCAGCAACTGCCGACGCGCCTGGCAGCGCGGCCGCAGAGATCGTGCGCATACCGGCGTTTCAATCGGCTTTGATCGAACTCATGGGTTTTACGGCAGACGTGGCGGAGGCTGGCTCGCAGGATGAAAGCACCGCCGCCCTCGCGCCCAAGGAAGCGCGCGCACGCCTGCAAAAGCGGCTGCGGGCGCTGCGCAACAAGGTGCAGGCCGACGGCCGCCGCATCGACTAGCTGGACGCGCAGGCGCAGCACCGTTTGCGCAAGCGCCTGAAGCGGCTGCGTTACCTGACGGAGTTTCTTGCGCCGGCGGTGGATGGGGACGACCTGAACGGCTTTCTGGACAGCCTGCATCCCGCGCTCGACGCCTTGGGCCGCCTGCACGACGAGTGCGTGGCCAGCGCGCTGTACGCGGACATCGCCAGCAAAGACCCGCGTGCGTGGTTTGGCGTGGGCTGGCTGGCCGCGCGGCGCGACCGCAGCACGGCAGCTTGCCGCAAGGCACTGACGCGGATTCGCGAAGTGCCACGCCTGCGCAAGCCGCGTGAGGCCAGCAAGGGACGCCGGGCCCCAGAGGGGCGCAAGGCGCGCAAGCATTGAGGGGCGCGCCGCGCCCCACCGCCGGCCACACGGCACAATGCCCTGCATGACGGCACCTCCCCAGCACCCGCGCTCTGCAACGCCCCGGCCCGCTTCCCCCCTGCACCACCCAACCCACCCCAGTCGACATCCGGCCCCCCACGCGATTCCCGGCAAGGAGCAGATCGCTCTGCTGGAGCCCTTCGAGCGCCTGGGTCTGGACCGCATCACGCTGGTAAGCACGCCCGCGCAGGCCGACAAGGCATGCGATGCGCTTGCTGCCGCTGCTGCCTGGGGCTTTGACACCGAATCCAAACCCACCTTTGTGCGCGACGAGGTCTCAGAGGGACCGCACATCCTGCAGCTCGCGACGCTGGACCGCGCCTGGGTCTTTCAGCTGCACGACCCCGGCTGCCGCGCCCGCGCGGCCGAGCTGCTGGCCCTGCGCGGCGTGGTCAAGGCGGGTTTCGGCCTGGGGGACGACACCAAGCGCATTCAGAGCAAGCTCGGCGTGGTGCCCACCGATGTGCTGGAGCTCAACACCGTGTTCCGCCAGCAGGGTTACCGCAAGGACATGGGCGTGAAGGCGGCGGTGGCGGTGCTGTTCCACCGGCGCTTTCTCAAGTCGAAAAAAGCCGCCACATCCAACTGGGCCAACGAACGCCTGACCGAGTCCCAGTTGCTCTATGCCGCCAACGATGCCTGGGCGGCGCTGCGGGTGTTCCAGGCACTGCAGGCGCCCGCTGCGCCGCAGGGCCACATCATGGGCAGTGCGCAGAGCCACAACGGTGTGAACCACTCCAACGGCGCAACGCTATAAAAATGTGAGCTACTAGCGCTTATATATCAAGCGCTAGTGGCATTTTTTGCTCATATTTTCGCCCCTGGCATGCTCGCCAGCTGCCTACAGCCGCGCAGCCAGCCGCGCTGCCTGGTCGATGGCGCGCTTGGCGTCCAGCTCCCCCGCCTCCAGCGCGCCGCCGATCAGGTGCGGCTTCTTGCCCAGTGCCGTGAGCTCGTCGGCCAACGCGCGCAGCGGCACCTGCCCGGCGCACAGCACCACGGTGTCGCAGGCGATCCACGTCGGGTCTTCGCGCTTTTCGCCGTACGAGACCAGCAGCCCTTCGTCGGCGATGCGCTCGTAGTTCACGCCGCCCACCATCTCCACCTGCTTCATCTTGAGCGTGGTGCGGTGAATCCAGCCGGTGGTCTTGCCCAGGCCGCCGCCGAGCTTGCCCTTCTTGCGCTGCAGCAGCGTCACCTGCCGCGCGGGCGGTGTGGTGCGCGGCCCGCTGGGCGCCAGACCGCCACGCGCCGCGGCCGGGTCGGTGATGCCCCATTCGGCCTGCCAGGCGGGCAAGTCGAGCGTGGTCGATGGGTGATCGCCGTGCGTCAGGAACTCTGCCACGTCAAAACCGATGCCCCCCGCGCCGATGACGGCCACGCGCTTGCCCACGGGCTTGCCGTGCTTGAGCACGTCGATGTAGCTCAGCACCTTGGGGTGGTCCTGCCCAGGGATCTGCGGGTCGCGCGGCAACACGCCGGTGGCGACCACCACCTCGTCAAAGCCCACCAGGTCGCCGGCCTCAACCGCGTGGTTCAGATGCAGCAGCACGGCCGTGTCTTCCACCCGCGTGGTCAGATAACGCAGCATTTCGTGGAACTCCTCTTTGCCCGGCACCACCTTGGCCATGTTGAGCTGGCCGCCAATCACCGGTGCTGCGTCGAACAAATGCACCTCGTGCCCGCGCTCGGCCGCCACCGTGGCGGCGGTCAGGCCGGCGGGCCCTGCGCCCACCACGGCAATGCGTTTGCGCGCCGAGGGCGTGGCGATGGGCCGGTAGACCAGCTCGGTCTCGTGGCAGGCGCGCGGGTTGACGAGGCAGCTGCTGGTCTTGTTTTGGAACACGTGGTCCAGGCAGGCCTGGTTGCAGGCGATACAGGTGTTGATGCGGTCGGCCCGGCCCTGTGCAGCCTTTTTCACAAAGTCGGCATCGGCCAGCAGCGGCCGCGCCATCGACACCATGTCGGCGCAGCCATCGGCCAGCACCTGCTCGGCCACTTCGGGCGTGTTGATGCGGTTGGAGGTGACCAGCGGCGTGGCGATGCCCGCCGCCGCAAACTCGGCCTTCATCTTCTGCGTGACCCAGGCAAACGCTGCTCGCGGCACGCTGGTGGCAATCGTCGGCACCCGCGCCTCGTGCCAGCCGATGCCGGTGTTGACGATGTTCGCGCCGCCCGTGGCCACGGCCTTGCCCAGGGTCACGATCTCGTCCCAGGCGCTGCCGCCGGGCACCAGGTCGATCATCGACAGGCGGTAGATGATGATGAAGTCCGGCCCGACGGCCTCGCGCATGCGCGCCAGGATTTCCACCGGCAGGCGCATGCGGTGGCTGTAGTCGCCGCCCCAGGCGTCCTGGCGCAGGTTGGTGGTTTGCGACAGGAACTGGTTGATGAAGTAGCCCTCGGAGCCCATCACCTCCACGCCGTCGTACCCGGCCTCGCGCGCCTTCACGGCGCAGTTGACGAATGCGCGGATCTGGCGCTCTACCCCGCGGGCCGACAGCGCGAACGGCGTGAACGGCGAGATGGGCGACTGCAGCCGCGAGGGCGCCACCGCCAGCGGGTGGTAGGCGTAGCGGCCCGTGTGCAGGATCTGCAGCGCGATCTTGCCGCCGGCTTCGTGCACCGCGCGCGTCACCACCTGGTGGCGCCGGGCCGCGCCCGAGGTCGACAACGTGCCGGCAAACGGCTTGGCCCAGCCTGCGATGTTGGGCGCAAAGCCACCCGTCACGATCAGCCCCACATCGCCCTCCGCCCGCTCGCGGAAGTACGCCGCCATGCGCGACAGGTCGCGCCCGTCTTCAAGGCCCGTGTGCATGGAGCCCATGAGCACGCGGTTCTTGATCGTGGTGAAACCCAGGTCCAGGGGCGCGAGCAGGTGAGGGTACAAGGCGTGGCCGGATGGCCGCTCGCTGGCGATGGGTGTCATGGTGGGTGGGCGCGTGGGGCGCGGCAGATGGGATATGCAACCAGGACCATGGCGAACACGAGTCCTAGAACTATTTTCTAGAACTTTATTCTAGAATGCACCTCCATGGCAAGCCGCACTTCCACCAAGACTCCCAACACCAGCACGGCCCCTGCCCAGCCTGCGGACGCCGTGGACCGCCGCCAGGACATCCTGAACGCCGCGCTCGCCTGCGCGGCCGAAGGCGGCGTGGACGCCGCCACCATCGACGGCGTGCGCGCCCGCTGCGGGGCCAGCGTGGGCAGCATTTATCACCACTTCGGCAACCGCGACGGCATCGTGGCCGCGCTGTTCTTTGACATTTTTCACGACCAGTCGCGCAGCGTGCAGGCGCAACTGGATGCCTCGCGCGACGTGGAAGCCGGTGTGCGCGCCCTGGTCACCGGGTACCTCGACTGGGTGGTGGCGCAGCCCGAACGGGCGCGATTTCTGTTTCAGGCCCGCGGCGCCGTGGCCGCCGGCCCGCGGACGCCTGATCTCGCCGAGGCCGCGCGGCGCCGCAACCAGGCACTGGTGGCGTGGTTCGAGCCCCACCGCCAATCCGGCGCGCTGCGCGACCTGCCTTGCGAGCTGATGCCTTCCCTGGTGATGGGGCCGGTGCAGAGCTATTGCCGGGCGTGGTTATCCGACCGTTCAGGCCAGGGCGGCCTGCCCTCGCCCACCACCTACCGCGAAGAGCTCGCGGAGGCGGCGTGGCGCGCCGTGCGGGCTTGATGCCTGTCGGCTTCCAAAAAACAAAACCGTTCATGCTGAGCGTGTCGAAGCGCTGCGCAAGGCTTCGACAAGTTCAGCCCGAACGGTAGTGAAGGACCGAAGGGGATCTGGGCAGTCGTTTTTCTTTTTCAGTAATGCGGCGGCAACTCGTCGCGCAGGTCGCGCGGACCGTTGGATCCGCCTTCGGGCGCCTGCTGGCGCAGCTGGATCACCTCGCGGGTGAGCCGGTCGAGCAGCTCCTGCTGGCGGTAGATCGTCAGGTTGAGCTGGTCCAGCAGGTCCTCGGTAAAGCTGGCCTTGATCTCCAGGCTTTCCAGGCGCTGCAGGACGCTGGCGATGTCGTTGGCGTCAGGCATCGTTGTCAAATCGCCTGGCCCAGCCGCGCCACTCCTTCGCGGATCTTCTCGACATCGGCCGTGGCAAACGACAGGCGGAAGGTGGCGTGATCAGGGTTGGCGCAAAAGAATGGCGTGCCGGGCACAAAGGCCACACCCTTTTCAATCGCGCGCTTGGCCAACACGTTGCCGTCGGCCACCTTGCCGCCTGCGCCTGTCAGGCGCGCCCACACAAAAAGGCCGCCCTGGGGCTGCACAAAATCGACCGCGTTGCCCAGGTCGTTCCGCAGCGCGTCGCCCATGGCCTGGGCGCGTTCACCGTACACCTTGCGCACACGGGCCAGCGTGGCCGGCATGCGGCCAGCCTTGAGGTACTGCGCGGCGGTGGCCTGGGCAAAGGTGCTGGTGTGCGCATCGCTGAACTGCTTGCACATGGTGGCCTTGCCCAGCAGCTCGACCGGGGCAATCATCCAGCCCACGCGCAGGCCGGGCGACAGCACCTTGCTCAAACTGCCGCAGTGCACCAGCAGCTCGCGGCTGCCCGGCACGGTGGCCGACAGGTTGAGCAAGCTGGGCGGTGGTGCATCGCCAAAGTACAGGTCGCCGTAGGGGTCGTCCTCGACGATCAGGGTGTTGTGCCTGACGGCCATCTCCAGCACGGCCTTGCGGCGCTCGGCACTCAGCATGGCGCCGCTGGGGTTGCCGAAGGTGGGGATGAGGTAGACGAATTTCGGCTTGTGCTCGGCGATCAACTTTTCCAGCTCATCGGTCTTCACGCCGTGGCCGTCGATGGGCGCGCTGATCAGCTCGGCGCCATAGAGGCGAAAACACTGGATGGTGGCCAGGAAGGTCGGGCCTTCCACGATGACCTTGTCACCGGGGCTGATGAGCGTTTTGCCCAGCAGGTCCAGCGCCTGCTGGCTACCTGTGGTCACGATGAGGTTGTCGGCCGCCACATCTTGCGCACCCTTGCCGGCCATGAAGGCCGCCAGTTGCTCACGCAGCGGGTTGTAGCCCTCGGTCGCACCGTATTGCAGCGCCCCGCCGGGCTCTTCATCCAGCGCTGCGTTGCTGGCGGCACGGATGCCTTCCACGTCGAACATGGCGCTGTCCGGAAAACCGCCCGCAAAGCTGATGATGCCGGGCTTGCCCAGCAGCTTGAAAAGCTCACGGATGGCGGATGTTTCTACGTTGTTCAGGCGGTCGGCAAATTGCATGGCGGCGGTGTGGTTGGCAGACGAGGAATTTCGCATTGTCGCTAATTGGCGTGCAGGTTTCCTGCGGCTTAGACTCGTAGCCCTGCCCCGACCGTCCCCCAATCCTTCTCAGGCAAATCACCATGCCCCTAGAAATCCGCCAGTTGCCCGCCATGCGCCTCGCCTACATGCGCCAGACCGGCCCTTACGGCCCGGCCCTCACGCAGCTCTGGGAACGCTTTGGCCAGTGGTGCAGTGCCCGCGGCCTGAGCGAGCCGCGCCCCAAGTACTACGGCATCAGCCACGACAACCCCGCCTGCACGCCGCCCGAGCAATGCCGCTACGACGCCTGCGTACAGATCGGCGTCGGCCTGCGCACCGGCACCGAAGCACTGGTGCAGGATTTTGCGGGCGGCGACTATGCCTGCGTGCAATTCACAGGCACCGGGCCCGAGATGGGCGCGGCCTGGGCCGGGATGACCGCACCGGGGCAGATGCCCGCGGGTTGGGAATTGGCCGCGCGGCCTGCGATCGAGGTGTACGACGAGCACTTTGCGGTGAATCCGCTCACCGGCGCGTTCCCGTGCTGGCTGTGTCTGGCGGTGCAGCGCGCTCGCTAAGACCCGCGCAGTCGGCCCTGGCCCCAACCCACGCGAGCGCCACACTCGCGCTGTACTACTGCGCATAGTCAGAAAAAGAAGACCCATTCCTGCCCCATGAAGACGTCCGACATCGAGCCCTTCTTCGCCACCCTCAAGACGGCCAATCCCATGCCCAACACGGAGCTCGAATACACCACGCCGTTCGAGCTGCTGGCCGCCGTGCTGCTGTCGGCCCAGGCCACCGACGTGGGCGTGAACAAGGCTACGCGCAAGCTTTTTCCCGTGGCGGGCACGCCGCAGGCCATCCTTGAGCTGGGGCTTGAGGGGCTCGAGCGCTACATCAAGACCATCGGCCTGTACAAAAGCAAGGCCCGCCATCTGTTGCAGACCTGCCAGATCCTGGTGGAGCAGCACGGCAGTGTGGTGCCGCGCACCCGCGAGGCACTGGAAGCCCTGCCCGGTGTGGGCCGCAAGACGGCCAATGTGGTCCTTAACGTGGCCTTTGGTCAGCCCACCATGGCGGTCGACACGCACATCTTTCGCGTGAGTAACCGCACTGGCCTGGCCCCGGGCAAGAACCCGCTGGCGGTAGAGCTGCAGCTGATGAAACGTGTGCCGGATGAATATGCCGTGGACTCACACCACTGGCTCATCCTGCACGGCCGCTATGTGTGCCAGGCGCGCAAGCCACGGTGCTGGGAGTGTGCGGTGGTGCGGTACTGTGACTACGAGCCGAAGACGTTGGCGCCCTGAACAAACAACATTTTTGCTACATTTTTTATAGCTTCCAGCGCTTCATGGATAAGCGCCAGAAGCATATTTCATTCGAATGTAGGTCGCGCCTGCCGGATGCGATGCCCGCGCAGATTGCAGGCGCCGAGGTCAATCGGCCAAGGGCCGCAAAACGTTGCGGCGTTTGTCCAGGATGTCGCGTGCCTCGCGCAACTGCGCCTCCCGATCCGGCATCTGCGCACTGACAAGCAGTCCTCCGTCAGGCTGCTCGGTCAGATACCAGCGTGTCACCGACCCCAAGCTGTAGTTGGGCCAAGAAGTCCCCAGGCAACAGGGCAGTCAAAGAACCATCGGTCGAGACGAGGGGGAGCACGTAACGTTTCGCTGCAGCCATGGGGGGACGCTAGCGCCACGTGTTTCGGACGTCAACAAACTGACACGCGGCCAAGCGCCGCCATCTCCCCCGACACCCCCACCCACCCCACATCAAAGCCAGCTGCCTTACGTTCCGGTGGCACCGGGTGCGCACGCAGCGCCCAGCTCGCGCCCGCCACCACACTGTCGATCACCGGCACCGGCACCTGGGGTTGCACCGCAGCGGCCATGCCGGCCAGCCCGGCCCCGCCCAGGATGACTGCTTGCACGCCCATCTGCCGCACCACGTCACGGCACGCCTGGGCCAACAGAGCGCGGGCGGCTTCCGGGTCTGCGGCCAGTTGCGCCCCCGTGGGCGCCACGGTGTGGATACCTGCAAGCCCGTGTGAATGTCCCAGCGCCTGCGCCAGGCGCTGCAGCATGGGGCCCCAGCGCTCGCCACCGGTGACGATGGCAAAGCGCCCGTGGCGGGCGGCCTCGATGAACGACGCCTCCGCCAGACCCGTGACAGGCACCGGGCAGCTCTCGCGCAACGCCATCAAGCCGGGGTCCCCAAAACAACCGATCAGCACCGCGTCGGGCTGCGCGTGGGGTTGCGCCAACGCGTGGGCCCACGCATCCAGCGCAGCGTGCGCGGCCACTGCGTAGCTGGCTTCACAGGCGATGTAGGGCGCGCCAAACCGGGCGGTGGTGGTGTGCACTGCCACGTGCGACCCTGCTGCGGCTTGTACGTGCTGCTGCAGCAACGCGCTGACACTGACCGACGTATTGGGGTTAATGACAAGCAGCTGGCGCATCGCAAGGTGCCGTATCAGGTGCCCAGCAGCTGAGCGAGGTCGGGCACCCCGCTGGCCGAGGGGGTGAACTCCAGCTGCGTTTCGATGCGCGCCAGATGCGCCAGCATGAGGCGGGCCGCCTCGCGTGCGTCGCGCAGGCGAATCGCGTCGATCAACGCCCGATGCTCGCGGCAGCCGCAGGCCGTGGCTTCTTCGCGCTCGCGCGCGTGGCTCGGGCTGTAGGTCATGAGGATCAGCGAGGTGCGCGAGACCAGCTCACGCAGAATGCGGCCCAGCGTCTGGTGCCCCGCGGCCTGCGCAATGTGCAGGTGGAAGTCGCCCGACAGGCGGATGGCACGGCGCATGTCCCCGCTGGCACGTGCGGACTCTTCCTCGTCAATGCAGCTACGCAGCGCGGCAATGTCGGCATCGGTCGCGTTGGCGATGAACAGTTCCACCAGGCGCGGCTCGATCAGGCGCCGGGCCTCGAACACCTCCAGCGCTTCCTGCGGCGTGGGCTGCGCAATCGATGCGCCGCGGTTGGGCGTGAGCGTGACCACCTGCTCATTGGCCAGGCGCACCAGCACGGGCCGCACGCGCGTGCGCGACACGCCAAACGCGGCCGCGAGCCTGTCCTCCACCAGCTTGGTGCCGGGGGGCAGGCGGTGGTCGAGGATGGCCGACACCATGCGGTCGTACATCTCGTTGTCGCTCAGCTGACCGGGCGCTTCCGGTGCAGGCGACTGCAAGGGTGTCTCAGATTCAGTGGCCGCAGCGGGTGCGCGCCGGGGCTTCTTGGCAGTGGTCATAGCGTGCGGTTTTAACCCGAACGGCCTTTGCGCCCACGGCCCAAAGCCCACACCAACGCGAGCGTGATGCCCATGACCACGAACGACACCACCGTGGTCAACGTGCCCAGTGCGTAGATGGACGGCGTGGTCACCGTGCTGGTCAGGCCCTGCAGCTCCAGCGGCAGCGTGTTCACGTCGCCGATGGCCTGTGAGGTGCGGGCGATCTCGTCCCAGCTCAGGGTGAAGCCGAACATGCCGATGCCCACGACCGAGGGCGCGATCAACGGCAGCACGACATGGGCAAAGCCCTGCCACGGTGTCGCGCCCAGGTCGCGCGCCGCCTCTTCGTAGGCGGGATTGAAGCGGTTGAACACCGCAAACATGATGAGCAGGCCGAAGGGCAGCGTCCAGGTCAGGTGCGCGCCCAGGGCCGAGGTGAACAGGCCGAGCGACGTGCCGTAGCCCTCCAGCGTGCTCTCCATGCCCAGCCATTCGAGCACGGCCTTGATGCCGTTGTCGATGAGCCGGAACTCCAGCCCGATGCCCAGCGAGACGATGATCGACGGCATGATCAGGCTGGCCACGACGATGAAGAACAGCGTATTGCCGCCCGCCAGCCGCTTGCGAAAGGCCAGGCCCGCCAGCACCGACAGCACCACCGTGCACAGCATCACCGCCACACCCAGGCCCAGCGAGCGCCACAGCGCCGCGCCGATGTCCACCACGCCCAGGCCTTCGGCCAGCTTGTAGAACCAGTGCAGCGACACGCCGCGCATCGGGAAGGTGAGCCCACCCTCGGGGCCCTGGAAGCTCAGGATGAAGATGACGAACATGGGCCCGTACATGAACAGCACGAACAGGCTGAACACGATGGCCAGCAGCCAGAAGCTGGCGGGACGGGATTCGCGGATGCGGGTGGTCATCACAGCTCCTTTCGGATGTCGACAAGGCGCGTGAGGCCCCAGATGATCATCAGCACCACCGCCAGCAGGATCACCGCGTTGGCGGCCGCCAGCGGAAACTGCAGGTAAGACGTTTGCACCTGGATGATCTTGCCGATGGAGGCGATCTGCTGCCCGCCCATCACGCCGATGGTGACGAAGTCGCCCATGACGATGGTGATCACGAAGATGGAGCCGATGATGATGCCGGTGCGCGACAGCGGGATGATCACGTTCCACAGCGTCTGCGAGCCGCTGGCCCCGCTGTCGCTGGCGGCCTCGATGAGGCTGCGGTCGATGCGCATCATGCTGTTGAAGATGGGCACGATCATGAACATGGTGTACAGGTGGACGAAGGCCAGCACCACCGAGAAGTCCGAGAACAGCAGCCATTCGATGGGCTGATCGACCAGCCCAGCCCCCACCAGGGTCTGGTTCACCAGCCCGTTGCGCCCCAGCAGCGGCACCCACGAGATCATGCGGATCACGTTCGACGTCCAGAACGGAATGGTGCACAGCACGAACAGCAGCGTCTGCATGCCCGAGGAGCGCACGTGGAAGGCCAGGAAGTAGGCCACGGTGAAGCCGATCACCAGCGTGATCAGCCACACGAGAAAACTGAACTTGAGCGTGGAGTAATACGTCTTGAGCGTGACGCACAAGCCCTCCGACGCATCGCCACAGCCCGCGAAGATCGACACGTAGTTCTTGAACGTGAAGCCCGGCAGCAACTCGTATTCGTTGAAGTCCCAGAAGCTGACCATCACGATCAGCGCCAGTGGAACCAGGAAGAACAGCGCGAACACCAGCGTGAACGGCGCCGCCTGCCACCAGGCGGCAATGCCGCGGCCGGGAACGGCAGCTGCAGGCAAGGTCGGAGTGTGGGTGGTGCTCATGGTGTTTTCAAATCAGATATCCATCGCATCGGGCAACGGCCGTCGAAACTGGCGCTGCCGAAGACCAGTGCTCCCGCGCAAGGGCCGCCCCGCCGCGCTGGGAGCGTCCCCCTCCCGAACCGCCCAGCGGTTCGAGAGAGGGGTGAAGGCGCGCAGCGCCTCAGGGGGTGCACTCCCTACGCCGCGACGAACTCATTCCACTTCTGGACCATGTAGTTGTTCTCGTCCATCAGCGCGTTCCAGCAGGCAATCCCACCCATGCGCGCTTCGTAGCTGCCGCCGTCGCGCACCGCGCCAGACTTGGCCAGCACGTCGCCATTGGGGCTCTTGATGTCCTGCGTGGCGGGCTTGCCTTCCATCCAGTAGGCCCACTCGTAGGCTTCCATCTTGGACTTGGCGGTCTCCAGCACGGCGCTGTAGTAGCCCTGGCGATTCAGGTAGGCACCGGCCCAGCCGTCCAGGAACCAGTTGATGAACTCGTACGCGCCATCGAGCTTGCGACCCGAGAGCGTGGCCGGCAGACCGAAGCCGGCGGCCCAGGCGCGATAGCCTTCCTTGAGCGGCTGGAAGTTGCAGGCAATCCCCTTGGTACGCACGGCGGTGACGGCCGGGCTCCACATCGACTGGATCACCACTTCGCCCGACGCCATCAGGTTGACCGACTCGTTGAAGTCCTTCCACAGCGCTCGGAACTGGCCCTGTTTCTTGGCCTCGATCAGGGTCTTGATCGTGAGATCAATTTCCTTCTTGGTCATGTTGCCCTTGTCAGGGTACTTGTAGATGCCCATGGCCTCGACCACCATGGCGGCGTCCATGATGCCGATGCTCGGGATGTTCAGGATCGCGGTCTTGCCCTTGAACTCGGGGTTGAGCAGCTCGGCCCAGGAACTGATGGGGCGCTTGATCAAATCGGGGCGGATGCCCAGCGTGTCGGCGTTGTACACCGTGGGGATCAGCGACATGAACTGCGTGGGCGCGGTGGCAAATTTCTTGGACTTTTCGCCTTCCAGGTAGATCACCTTCTTGGGCGCCGTGCCCTGGTCTCCCACGGCCTTGCCGGCCACCTGGCCGGTGGTGAACAGCGTGGTGATCTTGTCGGCGTTCTTGATGCGCTTGGTGTCGATGCCCTTCAAGTTGCCCGTGGGCACGATCTTTTTGAGCGAGAAGTACTCGGTGTCGATCAGATCGAAACTGTTCGGCGCGGTCACGGCGCGCTTGGTCACGTCGTCCGTGGTCACGGCCACGTACTGGATCTCGATGCCGGTGTCGGCCTTGAACTTCTCGGCGATGGCCTTGTCCTGGTTTACCGCCGTGCCCAGGTAGCGCAGCACGATCTTTTCCTGCGAATGGACGGCCGGAAACACGCCAGCGGCCAGGATGCCTGCCGTGCCCTTGAGCAACGAGCGGCGCTGCATTCCGGTGGCGTCGGAAACGATGACAGGGGAATCAGCGCGAGAAGAGTCGGACATGGGAAAACTCCTTGGTTGCGGAAGGGACGGGGTGAAAAAGCGAGAAGTGAGAAAGATGCGGCCGTGGTGGCAGGCCGCCTAAGCGGCTACAGCCTGCCGGACCGGCCCGGAAGCCACGCCCAGGGCCGTGGGCGCGGCAGCCCCAGCAGGCATGAGCGGATGGGCCTGCTCGGGCGTCCAGTGCAGTTGCACCGTCTGCCCGACCTGGTAGGGCTGCGCGGCAAACGCGGCCTCGGACACCATCACCGAATACGCCGCCGTGGCGTTGGCCGACAGGGCCACGCCCTGCTTTTGCAGGCCCAGCAGCACATAGGTGCCCTGGTACTCCACATCGGTCACCACGGCCTGCATGCGCTGGGCGCCCCAGGGCAGCTCGGCGCTGGCGGGGGCGATCTGGAGGTGGTCGGTGCGCACGCCGACCTTGCCGCCTTCTGCATCGATCACGTTGTGGCCGCCCATGAAGCGCGCCACGAATTCGCTGGCGGGGCGGTTGTAGACCTCGTGCGGCGAGCCCACCTGCTCGATCACGCCATGGTTCATCACCACCATGGTGTCGGCCAGGGCCATGGCCTCTTCCTGCGAATGGGTCACGTGGATAAAAGTCAGGCCCAGTTCTTTTTGCCAGCGGCGCAGCTCGGCGCGCATCTGGATGCGCAGGAAAGGGTCGAGCGCCGACAGCGGCTCATCGAGCAGCAGCACGCGTGGCTGCGTGATCAGGGCGCGGGCCAATGCCACGCGCTGCTGCTGCCCGCCCGAGAGTTCTGCCGGCTTGCGCCCGGCCAGGTGGCCCATGGCCACGCGTTCGAGCAGGTCGTGGGCCTTGACCTGGCGCTCCGCCTTGGCCACGCCCTTCATCTTCAGGCTGAACGCCACGTTGTCCAGCGCAGACAGGTGCGGGAACAGCGCAAAACTCTGGAACATCATCGCCGTGCCACGCGCCGCCGCAGGCAGGTCGGTGATGTTGCGGTTTTCCAGCAGGATGTCTCCGCTGGTCACCGACTCGTGGCCCGCGATCATGCGCAGCGTGGTGCTCTTGCCGCAGCCCGAAGGCCCCAGCAGGCAGCAGTAGCTGCCGCTGACGATGCGCAGGTTGATGGCGTCCACCGCCGGCTTGCCCAGGGCATAGCGTTTGGTGAGCGCAACGATTTCGATGGCGGCGGGCGCCGGTGCAGGGGCGTGGTCTTGCATGGGGATGGCTTTGCAAACCCCATGCCAGTTTTGTACACAATTTTCACTATATTTTGCGTACAAATTGCACCAAGCCCGGGCACTGCGCGCACCAGATTCAGGAAATGGGGGGCATTGGCTCGAGCGGCTGGGCTTTTGTGGTGCGAAACGTTTGCGGTAATAGCGGCCTAGGTCCAACCGGCACCGGTGGCTATACTGAATCGCGACAGAAACAATTTCTTACTTACTTGGACGGTCGGGCCACCCCCACACGCCAGCACGCCGGATGACCACCCTCGACCCGCGCTCCATGATTGCCATGGCCGGCTTCATGTCCGCCGTCATGGCCATCGTGTTGCTGTTCATGCGGCGCCACTACCCCCCGTCGATCCGCGGCGTGGGTGCGTGGGCGCTGGCCCGGTGCTCTGGCTGGCCTCCACCGTGCTGTTTGGCACGCGCGGCTTCATCCCTGATTGGCTTAGCCTCGTGCTGGCCAACGAACTCCTGGTGCTGGGCACCGTGACCTACTACATGGGCACGCGCAGTTTCATGGGAGCGCCCGGCACTTGGCGCGTGTGGAGCTGGGTCATGGCGGGCAGCACGCTCGTGTTCATCGTCCTCACTTACTGGATTCCCCACTACGCCCTGCGTGTGGGCTTCTTCTCGGTATTGATGGGCGCGGTGTACGCAGTGCAGTTGCGCTTCATGCTGCGCCACGGCGAGCAGACCTTTCCGGTGCGCCTGGTCGAAGTGGTGCTGGGGCTGCACATGGGCGTGCTGGCCATGCGCCTCGTCTCGATCGCCACCGGACACGCGGGGGACAATCTGATGGAGCCCTCGATGTTCCAGACCTTCTACATCGGTGCCTATGTGCTGACGGTGCTGATGCTGTCCATCGGCGCGGTGCTGATGGCCACCGACCGGCTGCGCACCGAACTGGAACACCTGGCCACACACGACTCGCTGACCAACACGCTCAACCGCCGTGCGCTGCTGCAGCGCTGCGACGAAGAGCTGGAGCGCGCCCAGCGCTACGGCCACGGCCCGTCGATCATGATGCTGGACCTGGACAACTTCAAAGCTGTGAACGACACGCATGGCCACCAGCATGGGGATGCCGTGCTGGTCCACTTTGCCGACTGCACGCGGCAGGTGCTGCGCCGGGCCGACCGCCTGGGCCGCTACGGTGGCGAAGAGTTTGTGGTGCTGCTTCCCGGTGCCGATGCGGACGCTGCCAGCAACGTGGCCCAGCGCATCCACGCAGCCTTGGCCACCGGCCACCCGCTGGACTGCCAGGTCAGCATCGGCATGACCAGCTGGCGCGGCCCCGCCGAGACGCTGGACGCCATGCTCTCCCGCGCCGATGCGGCGCTGTACCGCGCCAAACACGACGGGCGCAACCGCACCAGCGTGGCCTGACGCGGCGCAGCAGAACCCGGCACGGTCAGGCGGTCTGGGTGGCGACGCCCGCGGATTCGAAACTGGCCATCTCACCCAACACGGCACAGGCGGACTGCAGCAGCGGCCAGGCCAGCGCGGCGCCGGAGCCTTCGCCCAAACGCAGGCCCAGGTCCAGCAAGGGCTCTGCTTGCATCTGCGCCAGCATGAGGCTGTGGCCACGCTCGCCCGAGCGGTGGGCAAACACGCAGCGCTGCAGCACATGCGGCTGCAGGCGGCTGGCCACCAGCACCGCCGCGCTGGTGATGAAACCATCGACCACGATGACCCGGCGCTCGGCCGCGGCCTGCAAGACCGCGCCCACCAGCGTGGCCACCTCGTAGCCACCCAGCGCGGCCAGTGCATCCAGCGGCGCCGTCGCTTCGGCATTCACATCCAGCGCCTGCTGCAGCACGGCCCGCTTGCGCTCGATCCCTGCAGCATCCAGGCCCGTGCCCGCACCCGTCACCTCGGCCAAGGGCAGGCCCGCCAGGCGCGCCAGCAACAACGACGCGACGGAAGTGTTGGCAATGCCCATCTCGCCCAGCAGCAGCACATTGCCCGGCAGGCCACGCACCACTTCCATGCCGTTGCCGAGGGCCTCGCCACATTGCGCGGCCGTCATCGCAGGGCCTGCCGATGCGTCGGCCGTGCCGGGTGCCACCTTGCGAAGCAGCAACTGGGGCGCGCCCGGGGCCGTGGCACGCGGCGCGATGGGCTTGGCCACGCCGCAGTCCACCACCGTAAGGGCGAGGCCATGCTGGCGCGCCAGCACGCTGACTGCAGCGCCGCCGGCCAGAAAGTTCTCGACCATCTGCCAGGTCACTTCGCTGGAGAAGGCAGACACACCGCGTGCCGCCAGCCCATGGTCGCCGGCACAGACCAGCATCTGCGGCTGCACAAGCTGCGGCGACTCGCTGCCCAGCACCTGGCCGATGCGCAGCGCCAGCGATTCAAGCCGGCCGAGCGAGCCGAGCGGCTTGGTCTTGAAGTTGAGGATGTGCTGCAGCCGCGCGGTGAACGTGGCGTCGGTGATGTCGGCGATAGCGGGGACGATGAATGGGGTCAGGGTGGTCATGGATTGCGAAATTCGATCAGATAAGAAAAAGGAGATCCGGTGCACTAGGCGATGAGCCCCCGCAACACGCCGGGCTCGAAATGGGCATCGACCGTGCGGGCCAGGCCCTCCATCACCGTGTCGAGCGTGGGCACGGGCGCCGCGCCCTCGCGGCCGAACAAGGCTTGCAGCGCGGCGGGGTCTTCGAGCAGGCCATGAAGGTACAGGCCCAGCACATTGCCCGCGCCGTTCTGCCAGGCCAGGCCCGGCAGCACTTCGCGCGCCACATCGCCCCCGGCCGCCATCGCCGGGTGTTGCGCGGTCTGGCCGTGGTGGATCTCGTAGCCGCTGGCCTCGACGCCCGACAGCGGCGCCCAGGCGCCCTGCAACGTGCCGAAGCGCGCGGTGGTGCGCTGCACGGTCTTGGCGGGCTCAAACGTGGTGACCAGCGGCAGCAGGCCCAGGCCGGGCGCATTGCCATCAATACCCGCGGTGTCTATCAGCGCTTCGCCCAACATCTGCAGGCCGCCGCAGACACCCAGCACCGCGCCGCCCTGCCCCGCGTGGGCGGCAATCGCCCGGTCAAGGCCCTGCGCGCGCAGCCAGGCCAGGTCGGCCACTGTGGCCTTGGAACCCGGCAGCACCACCCAATCGGTGTGCGCCAGGCCTGCCAGATCCGCCGGGCTGCGCGCCCAGAGCAGGCGCACGCCCGGCACGTTCTTCAGCGGCTGGAACTCGTCCAGGTTGCTGATGCGCGGGTAGGCGATCACGGCCACCATGGTGTGCACCGCGCCAGCCGTGGTCGTGCGGGCAGCGAGCGGCGACGGGCCGCCCCTAGCCGCGGGGGCCCCCTCGGGGGGCAGCGAGCACACGTCAGTGCCGAGCGTGGGGGTCATATCAAACACGCCGTCTTCCTCGGGCAGGCCGTGGCGCCACTGCATGGGGATGGTGGCCACGGTGGGCACGCCGGTCAGGTCGTGCAGCATCTGCGGCGCGGGGGCCAGCAGGGCCGCATCGCCTCGAAACTTATTCAGCACAAAGCCATGGATCAGCGCCCGCTCGTCCTCGGGCAACAGCGCCCAGGTGCCGTACAGGTGGGCAAACGCGCCGCCGCGGTCGATGTCCGTCACCAGCAGGCAGCGGGCGTCGGCGTGGCGGGCCACGCGCATGTTCACGATGTCACTCGCGTGCAGGTTGATCTCGGCCGGCGAGCCTGCGCCCTCGATCACCACCACGTCGTTTTCGGCGCGCAGCGCATCCAGTGCCGCAGCAATCTGCGGCCACACGCGCTCGCTGCGGCCGCGCCAGGGCAGCGCGGTGAGCTCGGCGCTGACCTGGCCCATCAGCACCACCTGGCTGTGCGTGTCAGCCTCGGGCTTGAGCAGCAGCGGGTTCATGCGCACCTCGGGCGTGGCGCGTGCGGCCAGTGCCTGGAAGTACTGCGCACTGCCGATCTCGCCCCAGGCACTTGAAGCACCCGCTGCTGCACCCTGGCCGGGGCCAGGCACCACCCGGGCGTTGTTGCTCATGTTCTGCGCCTTGAAGGGCGCGACCTTCAGGCCCTGGTTGCTGTACCAGCGGCACAGCGCGGTGGTCAGCCAACTTTTGCCGGCGCCGCTGGTGGTGCCCAGCACCATCACGCAGCGGGCTAATTTGGAAGCAGTGTTGTCAGTCAAGGCAGCGGGCGGACCATGCGGTCCATGATGTGTTCAAGCGCCGCCGCCGCATCGGTGCAGCGGCCGGTGTGCACGGGCGAGGTCTGGATGATGGCGCTGCGCCGGGCGGTGAGCCAGTGAAAGCGTTGGCGGTACGGCAGGCGCGCAATCGGCCCGCAGCCCTCGTCGCCCGCACAGATGGCCACGATGGCGGACAGGTGGCGGCGCACGGTGTCGATGTCCACCTGCGGGTCCATGGCCAGCAGCCGGGCCTCGTCCAGCGCCATGGTGGCCTGCAAAAACCCGCTGCGCTGGCACGAGAGGATCACGCCCGCGTTGATGAACTCCTCGCGCTCCACACGCGGCACCACGCGCACGATGGCGTAGTCATACACCTCAGCCGCGTGCATCGATCGCTCCCTTCACGGCATTCACCCAGGTTTCGCGACCGGCCAGGCGCGCACAGAAATAGTCCACGTAGGCCTGGCGGTGGCTTGCGGGCAGCGCAAGCGGGCCTTCGGTGTGGTCGGCAGCTGCCAGGGCAAGAAACTCATCAGGCACGTCGGCCAGGATGGCGCTGATGACCTCGGGCGTGAGGCGCGCGGCCAACTCGGCGTCCACCTGCGAGAGCACCGTGGCTTGGCCCAGCAATACATGGTCGGCAATCGGCGCAAAGGGCTTGGCGGGCACCGCCACGGCGCCGTTCCACGCATGGTGAAAGGTGAGCGCGGCGCCGTGGTCGATGAGCCAGGGCTTGCGGTGCCACATCAGCAGGTTGGTGTTGCGGGCCGTGCGGTCCACATTGCCCACCAGCGCGTCGAACCACACCAGGCGCGACGCAAAATCGTCCGACACCACATCCACCGCGGGGTCGAAGTTGAGCGAACCCGAGAGGTAGTCCATGCCCACGTTGAGGCCGCCGCTGGCGCGGATCAGATCCTGAATTTCGGGGTCGGGCTCGGTCTGGGCCAGGGCCGTATCGAGCTCTGCGAGCACGATCTCTGGCACGGGCAGCCCGACGGCGCGGGCGACACCGCCAGCAATGATTTCGGCCAGGAGCGACCGCACGCCCTGCCCCGCCCCGCGGAACTTGAGCACGTAGGTGCCCAGGTCATCGCCCTCGACGATGGCGGGCATGGAGCCACCTTCACGCAAGGGCGTGACGTAGCGGTTGACGGTAATGGTTCGCACGGCAGCGGCTCTCTTCAGGGGTTGGGTGAATCCGGCATGGTAGCCACGGCAGACCGCGCCTGCGCCCACGCGTGGGCCAGTGCCAGTTGGGATGGGGGCGCCAGGACGCCCAGGCGCACATGGCCCGGCAGGCCAAACGATGCGCAGTCCCGCAGCTTGATGCCCTGGCTGCGCAAGGCCCCCAGCAGGAGTCTCCCCTGCGCCGCCTCCGTCACCGGCATTTGCGCCACGAAGTAGTTGGCCAGACTGCCAGGCACGGGGGTCCAGCCCAGCGATTGGCACAGCGCCAGCTGCGACGACTTCCAGCCCCGCAGCGTGGCCAGGCTGTGCCGCACCCAGGCCTGCACCGACGGCCGCGCCCAGGCCGCGAGCAGCGCCACGCCATGCGCCCCCACCGGCCACGACGGAGCGAGGCTATTCAGCGCACGCAACTCATCGGGGGTGGCATGGGCCGGGGCGATGGCGTACGCCGCACGCACCCCGGTCAGACCCAGTGCCTTGTTGGGCGTCCACAGCTGCCAGGCTGTCGCAGGGACATCGGTCGCCACGCCGTCCAGGCGCAGCGGCACGTAGGCGCAGTCAAGCACCTGCATGTCACCCGCCTCAAGGCCCCGGGCGCGCCATGTGTCCAAGGCCGGGTCTTGAATGCCCAGCGGGCTGGATGGCTCGCAGGCCCAGTGCAGGCCGGCCTGCGCCGGCTCCCCGTCGCCGGGCAGCGCGCGCAGCACGGCGAGCCCCCAGGTCTGCGCCGCCTGGGGATAGTCGCCATAGCTGTGTGCGGGCACCACGGCGCGGGTGGCGCCGCGGCGGGCGGCCCAGGCGGTGGCGCGGTGGATGAACTCGCTGGCGCTGGCCGCCAGCACGATGCGGCCGGGCGCTACACCGTGCAGCACGCCCAGGCTTTCACGCAGCGCGGTGTAGGCCGGGTCGGGGTAGCGCGTAGCGTCGGCCGCCTGCACGCTGTGCAGCGCCTCCGGACACGGGCCACAGGCGTTGCTGTTGGTCGAAAAATCATGCAACGGCACGCCCAACGCGTCGGGCCCGCCATGGGGTGGCAGCGCCAGATGGCCCAAGTGTTCGGTCGAGGTGGTCACCGGTGTCATGCCCTATGCCCCCCTACAAACCAGCAGCACCAGCCCCTGCACCGCAGCCACCAGCGGCAACAGCATCAGCACCACGTTGTCGCAGTAACGTGCGGCGCGGCGCGTGTCCAGCGGCCCGGGTGATCGCGCCGCGGCGTTCAGGGCATACACACCCGGCTTGGCCAGGCGCACGTTCAAGGCCAGGGCCATGGCTGCCATCGGCCAGCCACTGTTGGGTGATGGCGTCTTGCCGGCCTGGCGCATCAACGTGGCCAGCGGCAGCCCCCGGGCGCCTGCGGCCAGCAGCAACGCCGTAATACGGGCAGGCACCCATGACAGCACATCGTCCGCCCGTGCCGCCCACTTGCCAGCCCACTGCCAGTAGCGCCCACCGCGCATGCCCGGGTAGCCCCACATGGCGTCGGCCGTGTTGGCCAAGCGGTACAGCGCGGCGCCCGGCAAACCCAGCAGCGCAAACCAGAAGAGCGGCGCCACCACAGAATCGTTGAGGTTTTCGGCCAGCGATTCGATGGCGGACTCGCGCACTTCCTGCGCGCTCAGGGCGCTGACATCGCGACTGACGAGGCGCGACAAGCGGCTGCGCCCCTCGGCCAGCGATTGGCCCAGCGCCACCTCCACCGCCAGCACCTCGTCGCGCAGCATGCGCCAGGCCAACAGGGGCTTGAGCAGCAGCGCCAGCAATGCTGTTGCCAGAAAAGCGTGGAGCGTCAGCGCCAGGTACTGCGCAACCCCCGCCACTATCAAAACAATAGCTGCAAGCGCACACCAGACAAGCGCTGAGCGCCAAAAAGTCTTGAAATCCTCGGCCACAGGCGCCGTGGGCGCCAGCCGGTCGCCCCACCACTGCAGCGCCTTGCCCATCCACACCACGGGGTGCCAGGCTGCCGGTGGTTCGCCCAGCCACCAGTCCACCGCCAGCGCCAGCAACGGGCACCACAGGAGCACCTGGAACAGCGCCGCACCTGTGCCGGGGAGAAGCACGGACCTCAGGCTGTCCATGCGCCCTCCGCCGTCCGCACGGTGGCCGTTGACGACCGTGCAGCCCGCCGCCGACGCAGCACCAGCACACGCCAGGCCACCACACAGGAAGTAATGCACAGCGCCACCCCCAGCAGCGAGAGTCCCACGATCAGCGCGGTACGCAATGCCGGGCGGGCCAGCAGCGGCGCGAAGTCCAGGCTGTGCAGTCCGTTGTAGAGCAGCCGCTGCCAGGGCGTGGTGGCGTCGGCACGCATCACCATGCGGGCGGAAGCAGCGTCGGCGTACACCGTCACTTCGTCCTCGGCCCAGTGGGCGCGCCAGACGGGCAGCGGCCGGTGGAAGGAAGTGGATGCGTCATGGTGGCGCGCATAGTACAGGCCGTCGTACTGGGTGAGCCGTTCGATGGCCGGCGGCATCGCGCCCGGGCGCAGGCCCTGCAGCGCAGCCAGCACCTTCGCATCGGGCACGGCCTGCGCCACGGTGGCCTCAGGTCCGTCGGCACGCACCAAGCGTTGCACCACGCCCTCCCCCTGCCCACGCACCCGGTACCAGGCCTGGCCGGCCACGCGCAAGGTGTCCACCTCCAGCGGCACGATGCCATCGGCCGCCGCCAGCGCCACGGCCTCAGCCGGGCCGCGCACCATGCGCGGAGCTTCCCCCGCCCATTGCGTGCGCGCCTGGGGGTCGACCGCGCGGCCGGTGAACACGCCAAAGGGGTTCATCGACATCAGCCCCGAGAACATCCAGGTGAGCGTGAACACCGCCGCCACCAGGCCCAGGATGTGGTGCCAGCGCATCCAGAACTTCTGATAGGGAATCCAGCGCCGCCGGTTCAGGAACAGTTGCCAGATACCCAGCGCAATGCCCGTGGCGGCCAACAGCACACCGGGGATCGAGAGCCACACCACCACGTGGTGCCAGGCCTTGGGGAACTGCCGCAGCACCGTCGGGTAGATCCAGTGCGGCACGGCGCCCAGCCAGTTCCAGAAGCGTTCGGCACGTCGCGTGTCGCGCACCACTTCAGTGGCACCGGGCGACACGTACAGCTCCAACCCGTCGTCGCCGTCGAGCAACACCTTGACCAAGGGACGGTGCACATCCAGGCCCTGGGGCACCGTCCACTGATCCCGCTCCACCCATTCGGAGCCCATGGCACGGCGCCCGCTGAAGGCCTCGGCCACGGTGGCGGCCTGCGCATCGCTGAGTGGTGGCACCACGGCCCCGGTGCGGGCATCCACCGTGTGCCAGCGCGGGGCCGCGCCCGCCTCTGACGCCGCCAGCATGCGCCACACAGGCGCATCGGCCAGCATGCCCAGCCGCGCCTCGCCGCCACCAGTCGGGCGCAAGCCCGCGCGCTGAGCGGCATCGGGCGCGGCCAGACAGCAATCGGCAGGCAGCTGCAGCGGCGGCAAGGCCGCCAGCCGCTCGGCCTGCGTCAGGCTGGGGAACGGCACGAAGTACAGCACCACCCCGCTCACAAACCACATGAGGAAGAACAGCGCCAGCACAACACCCAGCCACTTGTGCACAAAGATGACGAGCTTCTTCACCATGCGCCGTTCCTCGCTCGATTCACCAAGATCAGAACGTGGCGCGCGCGGTCAGCTGCACGGTGCGCGGCGCGCCCAGCAGCCAGCGCGCGTTGGCCGTGCCGGCCAGTGCGTAGTCCCGGTCGGCCAGGTTCTTCACGGCCAGGCCGAGCTTGAGGTTGCGCGAATAGTCGTAGGCCAGCGAAGCATCCAGCACCACATACGACGGCAGCTGAGCGGTGTTGGCGGTGTTGCCCTGGCGCTCATCCACATAGCGCGCGCCAAAACCAGCCTGCCATTGGGGCAGGAAACGGTAGGCCGTCCAGACACTGGCCGCGCGCTGCGGCACGCCCGTGGGCGTGTTGCCGTCGCGCGAGACCACGCTGCCCGAGACCAGTTCCTTGAAATCGTCGTAGCGCGCCCGCAGGAAGGCAACGTTGGCGTCGATGGTCCAGCCGCGCACGGGCTCGGCCGCAAAGGCCAACTCGATGCCGGTAGACGATTGCTGGCCGATCTGCTGCGTGATGGTGGGGTTGCTGGCATCGCGCGAGAGCAGGTTGCGCTTTTCGATCTGGTAGAGCGCCACCGTCCACTCGCCGCGCACGGCCGGCATGGCACCCTTGGCGCCGATTTCCACCTGGCGGCCTTTGGTCAAGTCCAGGGTGTTGCCGCCGCCGGGCAGAGACAGTGCGCCGCTGAGCGGATCGGTGCCAGTGCCGAACTGGCCATAGAGCGACAGCGCATCGCTGGGCGACCACACGGCGCCCAGGCGGCCTGTGACGGGTGAATACTTCTTGACCAGGTTCACGCCGATGCGCAGGTCGGTGTTGTCCAGCTCCATGCGGTCACTGCGCAGGCCCGCCACCAGCTTCCACTCCGGCGTGAGGTCGAGGGCGTTTTCCGCGAACAGGGCCGTGGCCTGCAGCTTGGAGCGCCGGCCGGGGATGGTGGGCACCGGGCTGACAAAGCCCCCGGACGTGAAGTTGAACGGGTCCACCGTGCTCGCGCCGCCATAGGGCGAGTTGTTGGTGTGCACCAGCTCTGTGCGGTACCAGTCCAGGCCCACGATGAAGCGGTTCTTCATGCCACCCAGGTGGCCGTCGAACGTGGCGTCGAAGCGGTTGCCAGTCTGCTCCTGGTCGTGCAGGATCTCCAGGTAGTCGCTGCGGTTCACGGCCGTGCCGGCGGCGTTGAAGCTGTAGGCTTCGGCGTTGCGCCAGTGGCGGTCGGTGGTCAGGTGGTAGGTCTCGTTGCGCAGGTGCACGCCCGCGGCGGCCTGCCAGTCGACCTTGGCGCGCAGGATGCGATCGTCGTACTTGACCACCGAGTCGGCCACGTTGAAATTGGTGCGGCGCAGGCGGTCGTCCAGCACCCCATTGCGCAACGGCGTGCCGAAGTAGCGCGCGTCGTCATTCACGCCACCGTCGAGCGACAGGGTGATGTTCAGGTCGCGGCTGGCGCGCACGGCCAGGGCCAGGGCGTAGTTGTGGCGCTGCGTGTCCATCAGCGCGCGGTAGCCGTCGCTTTTTTCCGCATCGAGATAGACCGAGTAGGCCAGCACGTCATTGATGGGGCCGCGCAGGCCCACGCCGCCCTGCACCGTGCCGAAGGAGCCCACGCTCAAGAACGCTTCGCGCTGCGGGGCACCGAAGATCGGGCGTTTGGTCACGTAGTTCACGGCCGCGCCGATGGCGCCGTCACCATAGAGCACCGAGGCCGGGCCGCGCAGCACCTCGACCGACTCCATGGGCCAGGTCGAGAACGGGTAGGTGATGGTGCCCGAAGCGACGATGAGGCGCGTGCCATCGACCATCTGCGCCACCGAGTTGTGGCCCGCAAAGCCGCGTGCCACCAGGCTGGTGCCACCGTTGCCGGGGGCCGGCGCCTCGGTGACGCCAGGCATGCGCACGGCCACGTCCTGCGCGCGGGTCAGGCTGCGCTCTGCGATGTCGCCCGCACCCAGGCTGCTGACGCTGGCCGGTGTCTCCCGCGCAGTGAGGCCCAGGCGCGAGCCCGTGGCGCTGGGCGCATCAAGCGAGAGCGTGCTGCCGGGCGCGGACAACGTGTCCGTGACCTGGACGGCCGGCAACTCGGCGGTGGCCTGGGCCATGGCGGTCTGCGTGGTGCAGGCGAGCACGGCCAGCGACAGGGGGGTGAGGTGTTTGCGCATGAAAAGGACGAACAAAAAACCGAAAACGAAACGGCGGCCCACCAGGGCTGCCGAGGGTGGCGGGGACCTCAGTCCTCGATACCGCGCTGCGCGGGAATGCCCGCCTTGAACGCGTGCTTGACCATCTGCATCTCGGTCACCGTGTCGGCCAGCTCGATGATTTCTGGCGGGCAGCGGCGGCCGGTGAGGCACACATGCACTTCTTTGGGCCGGTCGCGCAGCGTCTGCAGCACGCCCTCCAGCGGCAGCCAGCCGTAGATCAGCGGATAGGTGATCTCGTCGAGCACCACCAGAAAATGTTCGCCCGACAGGATGGCGGCGCGCGCCTTCTCCCAGCCGTCGCGCGCCAGCTGGGCCGAGTGCTCCAGGTCCTTGCTCTTCCAGCTGAAGCCATCGCCCAGGCCCTCGATGGGCAGGCCGAGTTGCTCGAACATGCGGTGCTCGCCAAAACGCGCGGTGGGCACCTTCATGAACTGGTAAATCTTGACGGCCTTGCCCCGGCCATGCGCACGCAGCGCCAGCCCAAAGGCCGCCGTGCTCTTGCCCTTGCCGTCGCCGGTGTTGACGATGACGATGCCGCGGCGCTCGCCCTCGGGCTTTTCGTAGCGCTTCTCGGTGGGTGGGGTTTCGATCTGCATGGTGTGGGTGCTTTCAAGAAGGGTCGATTCAAGCGCGGGCCAGGCCGGGCGCAGCGGAGATTGAGAACGGACGGCGCGCCTGCCACGCAGCACCCGCCAGCACCACCAGGGCCATCACCAGCAGGGCCACGATGCCGGCCATGCGCTCCACGGGGTTGGGCTCTTGGGCGGTGTCGGGGGCTTCGCGCTCGGGCTGGCGCTCCAGCAGCACGCCCATGGCGGGCACAGTGGGTGCGGCGGGCGGTGCCTCGGCCTGGGGGGGCGGTGCAGGCAGGTCGGCAGCAGGCGGTGCGGGCTGCGGCGCCGGGGCCGCTGTCAACTGTGGCGTGGCCACGGCCATGCCGGTCGGCGCAGGGGCGGTGCCTTGCGCGGCCTGCTCCACCCAGCGGCGCACGCTGGGCAGCTCGGCCGCCAGCGGCGCGGCGCGCGTGAGCTCCTGGTACATCTGCGCGAGCTGTTTCTGCGTCTCGGCATCGGCCTGCCAATAGCCCTGGCGCTGCGCCTGCACCAGGCGCTCCAGCGACTGGGCATAGGCCTGCGGATGCTCTTTGAGCCACTCGGGCAAGCCCAGCTGGTGCTTGTCACGCACCAGCACGTCGTAGAAGCTCTGCCAATGGTCGCTGCGCACCGTGTCGGGCGCCACGGCCTGCCAGCCCCAGGCGAACTGCACGGCCTTGAGCACCTGCAGCGTGCCCGAATAGCCCTCGGCCTTCTGCGCCTTGAGCCAGCCCGGGTGCAGGTAGCGCGACTGCATCTCCAGCGCAATGGCGCGCTGCGCGGTTTCGGTGGTGGGCTCGCTCACATCCTGCAGCTGGGCCACATGCAGCTCCAGCCCCTGCGGCCGGCCGGCCACACGGGCTGCGGCCGACAGGCCACCCAGGTACTGGAACGGGTCGTCCGAGCTGACCATGGCGTACAGGTTCGAGCTGCGCGACAGGATGGCCGCGTCGGTGCGGCGCAGGTGCGCGCCCAGCGCCTTCGCCGCCGTGCCGCCCGCAACCCCCGTCACCGGTTCGCCCTCCAGATAGGGCTGGCTCATCCGCTCGAGAAACATCTGGCCCAGGCGCGCATCGTTGGTTTGCAGCCCGTCGCTTTGCACCGCGTCGGACAGGCCGGTGCCGTAGTCGCCCACCGCATTGCCGAACGAGCGCACACGCGCCAGTTGCTCAGCCTGCGCGCGGGGCACGCCTTGCTTGCGCAGGTCCTGGCCGATCTGCTCGGTGTTGCGCGCAATCACGTTGCCGGGCTCGGCCGTGGCGGCCTGGGCCACCGCGCGGTCGAGCAGCGCCATGAGTGCAGGAAACTGGTCGCGGTACGAGCCGGTGATGCTCATGAGCACATCGACGCGCGGGCGCTTGAGTTCGTCGGCGGCAATGGTCTCCACGCGCACCGGGCGGCCCGAGTCGTCCCACACCGGGCGCATGCCCAGCGCCACGAGCGCCTGCGCTTCCATGATGCCCTGGTGGCGCAATGTTTCGCCCGCCCAGAGCGACAGCGCCATGCGCTGCGGCGCCTGGCCGCCATGGCGCGCCAGGTAGTCCTTGAACCAGTCGTTGAACAGCGTCTGCGCCACGGCATAGGCCTGGCGCGTGGGCAGGCGGCTCGGGTCCAGCCCCGTGAGGTTGCGGCCTGTGGGCAGGCTCTCGGGGTTGCGGATGGGGTCGCCGCCATACGCCGCAGTGAGGAACCGGCCCTCCAGCCCCGCAAGCAGGCCGGGCATTTCGCCTTCGGTGGCCAAGAGGCGCTCCAGCTCCTGCGCGCGCTGGGCCAGTTGCAGCAGCGCGGGCGTGTCGATGGGTTTGCGCGCGGCGCGGTTGGGCACATGGTCTTCGGCGCGCACCACGTCGGAGTCACCCGCTGCGCCCGGCGTTGCAGCCTGCGCTGGCAGCACGGGGCGCAGGTCCAACACGCTGGCAGCCTGCGCGTCGGTCAGCGCCACTTCCAGCCAGCGCGCGGGGCGTGCAGCCAGCACCGCATCGTGTTTGATGAGGAAGGCTTCATCGATGTCTTCACCCAATGCCTCGATCAGCGGCTTGCGCAGCGCCTGCAGGATGGTCTCGCGCCGCTGCTCGGGCGCGGGCACGCGGCCGAACACGGCCAGGCCCTTGGGCTGCGAGCTTTGCGCGAGCTGGTCCAGGTAGGGGTGCAGGATTTCAAGAAAGCCGCTGAAATCGGCCGCGATGCGCTCGGCGCTCCAGCCCAGGTCGCGGTGCAGCTGGTGCTCCACAAACTGCGCCACCAGCTGCTTTTCGAGCGCGCGGCGCGTGGGGCCTTCGTCCACGGTTTCCCATTCGTGCATCACCTCGTGCATGTGGGCCATGCGCGCCTCGAAGCCTGCCGGGGCGAACACGGGCGTGCGGTGGCTTACCAGCACGGCACGGCCGCGGCGCTTGGCCGTGAGGGCCTCGCCCAGGTTGTCCACGATGTAGGGATAGACCACGGGCAGATCACCGAGCGGCAGCAGCGCGTCGTCGTGCACATCCAGCGCGCGCGCCTTGCCGCCCGCCCATTCCTGCGTGCCGTGGGTGCCGAAGTGGATGAGCGCGTCGGCCTCCAACTGCGCCCACAGGTACACGGCCAGGTAGTGGTGCGACAACGGCGCCTTGGACTTGTGCATGAACGGGTTCTGGCCCAGGCGCAGCGTTTCTTCGCGCGGGGGCTGGGGCAATACGGAGAGCTTTCCCACCTGCAGGCGCGGGATGGCGAACACTTTTTCGCCCTGCCACTCGACCACGTAGCGGCTCTTTTCGGGCGCGCCCCAGTGCGCGTTCATGCGCTCGCGCACGGCCTTGGGCAAGGTGGCCAGGTGCTGCTCGTAGCGCGCCAGCGGCAGCGCGGCGGCCTGGCCGTTTTGCAGCAGCGCGCGCACATCGGCGCCGGGGTAGTAGGCGGCCAGCAGCGGTTTGAGCCCATCGATCCAGCCCTGCTCGGGCACCTGCTGCGTGCGGTAGCCCGCTTGGGCCAGGCCGCCAGAGACCTGTTCCAGGCTGCGCGGCACGTTGAGGAACGATGCGCCGAAGTTGGTGCCGCCCGGCGGGTAGTTGTAGACCATGGCCACCAGGCGCTTGTCTGCTGCCGGTTTGGTCTGCAGCGCAATCAGGCGCCGCGCCTTGGCGGCCACGGCCTGGGCCTGGCGTTCGATGAGGCGGAAGTCGCGGCCTTCGGCTCCGTGGGCGGCGACCAGGATGGGATCGATGGCACCCGCCGCCTCGGGCTGCGCCAGGTAAAACGGCACATCGGACAACGACAGGCCCGTGTCGCTGGCCTCCCACGCGGCGGCATCGCCTGCACGGTAAGGCTGCGTGCCCAGCAGGGGCACGCCCCAGCGGGCCAGCAGCGGCTGCAGCGCGGCGGCCTGGGGCACGAGCTGGTGCAGCACCAGGGCCGAGGCGTGCAGGCGGCCCGGGCCGGTGCCGCTTTCGGGGGGCAGCTCCAGCACCTCGGACAGGGTCTGCGCTGTGACCTGCTGGCCAAAGGCCGCATAGGCGAACAAGCCCTGCTGGCGGAAGGTGCGCAGCCAGGCATCGAGCCACTCGGTGCTGCCATCGACAAAATGGTGGCGGTGCACCAGCACGGCCACTGCGGGCAGGCCCCGCAGCGCGGGCTGGCCCTGGCGCCATGCCTCCAGCGCCACGGCGTTGGGCAGCAGGCGGGGCGCGTCGGGGTGGTAGATACCCCGGGTGGGCAGGATGTCGGGCGCGGGCAAGGCGGGCATGGCAGCACCCGCCACGGTGGCACGCGCCAGGGCGATGGCGCTCTTCAGGTTGCGCGGGCCACCCGCCTGCAGGTAGGCCACCATGCGGGCGGGCGCATCGAGCGCGGTCAGGTCAGCGGCGGGGGAGCCCGCAGGCACCCAGACCACGCGGCCGGGGGTGCGCACCGCACGCGCATCGAGCTGCGGCCCGGCCATGCGGCGCAGGCGAGCCTCCACGCTGGCATGCGGCGCATCCACCCACACCAGCGCAGCGCCCGCCAGCGCGCGCTCCAGCTTCTGGGCCTGTGCTGAATCGAGCACCGCCGGCCCCGCGAGCGGATAGTCGATGTGCGCAAAGCCCAGGCCCGCCTCGATGGCCAGGCGCTGCACCATGGCCGTGCGTGTGGCCGTGGTGATATCGGAGGTGAGCCACAGCAGCACGGGCGCTGTTTTATCGGCGCCGCCCGCTGCCTGGGTCTTCTCAGCCTGGACGGCATGCACCAGCGGCGCAGCCAGCAGCAGGCACCACAGTGCCGCACGCAGGATCAGCGCCTTCATGGCTTGGCAGGTACCGGTGTGGCTGCGCCACCCGCGCCACCGGCCGAAGCGCCAGCTGGAGCAGCGCCCGTTTCAGGGATGTAGACGATGTTGCCGTCTTCGAGCTTGTAGGCCACGCCCGCACGCACGCCCTGCCCTTGCGCTGCGCTGCCAGCGCCTTTGAAGCGCACTTCCTTGCCCTGCTCGCGCACCACCACTTCCATGTCGGGCTGGCCGGGGTTGCGAATGATGGTGACGCTCTCGTTGGCGCTGGTCTGGGTCTGCACGGCCACGGCCGTGAGCAGCGCCACCACGAGCACCAGGAACACGTCCACCAGGTTCACGGCCGACAGCATCGGATCGTCGTCGTCCTCGGCCAGCACGTTCAGGTGGCGAAGGCTCATAAGACACCTCCGCGCTGCGCGCTGCGTTGTACCGCTTGCTTGGGGCGGCCCGGCGCGGCGCCTGCACATGAAACACCTCCGCGCTGCGCGCTGCGGTGTACCGCTTGCTTGGGGCGGCCCGGCGCGGCGCTCATTGCGCCACCCCACGCTCCTTGCGCACCACCAGCAGCTCGGCCAGCAGCCAGCGGCGGCGCACCGAGTACACCACCAGGCCCACCGATGCGGCGGCCAGCGCCAGCACCACACCGGCAAAGGCACCGCTGAACACCGCCAGCGCCTGCTGGCCGTTGCCCGCCGCCACGCTTTGCAGCGCGGGACCGAGGGGGATCATCGTGGCGATCAGCCCCAGCATGGGCGACAGGCGGCTGAGCAGGCGCACGGGCTCCACTTGGCGCACCAGTTGCAGCTCCAGTTCTTCCATCGACAAGCCAGGGGCCACACGCAGCGAGCGGTACTGCGGCTGGCGCCAGCGCTGCCAGGCCTCCATGAGCGTGGCACCGCCCGACCACAGCGCGTAGACAAACGCCAGCCCCACCAGCACCAGTACCGGCCACAGCAACGACTGCGCAACCTGCGAAAAACCCGATTCGATGCTCATGTTTGCACTTCCTTCATTCCTTGGTTGTTGTTCTTGCGTTGCAGCGACGGCAGCGCCATCCACATGCCGTCCAGATGCCGCACATGGATGCGGTGGTCAAACACGCTTTCCAGCGCGGCGTGGGTATCGGGCGCATCACAAGCGCCCTGGTGCAGCACGCGGCCCTGTGCCATCACCACCATGTCGTCGGCCTGCAGCGCCAGCGACACCTCGTGCAGCACGCTGACCACCGTGCCGCCCGCGTCCACCAGCGCGCGCATGGTGTGCAGCCAGTCGGTCTGGTGGGGCGGGTCGAGGTTGGCCAGGGGTTCATCCATCAGCAGCACCTGCGCCTGCACGGCCAGGGCCCGGGCCAGCAGCACGCGCTGGCGCTCGCCACCCGACAGCTGCGACAGCGGGCGGTGGCGCCAGTCCCAGGCCTGCGTGGTGCGCAGCGCCTGCTCGACCGCCGCGTGGTCGGCCGCGCCCGGCGGCGCCAGCCAGGCCTGGTGCGGCAGGCGGCCCAGCATGGCCACGTCGTAGCTTGTGAGATCGTCGGCCGAGCCTTCGTTCTGGCCCAGCCAGGCGAGTTGCCGGGCCCGTTCGCGCGCCGGGATCTGCGCCAGCGGGCGGCCCAGCAGCAACACATCGCCCTGCACCGCAGCGCGCGGCAGCAGGCCGGCCAACACCTTGAGCAAGGTCGACTTACCCGCGCCGTTGGGGCCGACGATGCTGGTCCAACGCCCGGCGGGCAGTTGCAGGTCAATGCCCTGCAATATCAAGTGATTTCCGATGCTGGCGCTTATCTGGCAAGCGTTGATAGCTACTGAATTCATAGCGCACCACCTTGCGACGTACGCCGGTGCATGAGCCACAGCAGGTAGGTTCCGCCCAACGCCGCCGTGAGCACGCCCACGGGCAGCTCCTGCGGCGCCAGCAGCCAGCGCGCCAGGATGTCGGCCGCCAGCAGCAGCACCGCGCCCATCAGGCTTGCGAGCACGATGTGCCGCTCGTGCGTCACGCGCACGATGGAGCGCACCAGGTGCGGCGCGGCAAGCCCCACAAACGCGATGAGCCCCGTTTGCGCCACGGCCGTGCCCGTGGCCAGCGCCATGGCGGCCACCAGACCGACGCGCATGGGCATGAGCGGCAGGCCCAGGCTGGCGGCCGTGGCCTCGCCCAGCGTGAGGCCGTCCAGCGCGCGTGCCAGCATCCAGGCGACCACCGAGCACAGCCCCCAGGCCACGGCCATGAGCACACAAGCCATCCAGCCCACAAAGGCCGTGCTGCCTAGCGTGAACGCCTGCATGGCCTGCAGGATGTCGGGCGATGCCAGCTCCACCAGGTCGCGCAGCGCGCCCAGCACCACGCCCACAATCACGCCCGCCAGCAGCAGGCGCAGCGTGTGCTGCACGCCTTTGGCCAACAGCAGCGTGAGCACCACCGCCCCCGCCGCGCCCAAGAAAGCCATGCCCGTGATGCCAATGCGCGCCAGCCACTGCGCCGCCACCGGCGACACCCCAAACAGCGCCATCGCCACCGCCCCGCCCAACGCTGCGCCCGAGGCGCTGCCCAGCAGGTACGGGTCGGCCAGCGGGTTGCGAAACAGCCCCTGCGCCACCGCGCCCGACAGGCCCAGCAGCGCGCCCGCCAGCCACGCACCCAGCGTGCGCGGCAAACGGATGTCCCACACGATCTGCCAGGCCACCGGGTCGCCGTGCATGCGCAGCACACTGTCAAAACCCGTGCTGCCCACACTGGCGCCACACACGGCCAGCACGGCGCTGGCGAGCAGCAGCCACGCGGCGCACCAGGCTGCGCGGCGGCTGGCGGAGCCGGTAGGCAAATCCGTGGCGTTGTGGATCATGGCGCCTTGTCTACCAGGCATTTCGCCATGATCCGCGCCGCTTCAGCCATGCGGGGCCCGGGGCGCACCACCACGTCGGAATCGCCGGGGCCGAACACGCACAGCCGGTTGTCGCGAATGGCACGCATGCTGGCCCAGCCGGGGTACGGCACCATGGCCTGCATGCTGCGGTTGCCGATCATGATGATGTCGGGGTTGGCGCGCACCACAAACTCGGGGTTCAGGCGCGGGAACGGGCCCAGCGACGCCGGCACCACGTTGCGCACGCCCAGCCGGGTGAGCGATTCGCCGATGAACGACGCCTCGCCCGCCGCGTAAGGCCCACGGCTCACCTCGAAGTACACGCGCGCGTTCTTGGCCTTGGGCGGCAGGGACTGTGCCGCCGCCAGCACGCCCGCGTCGATCACGCGCCAGAGGCGGTCAGAGCCTTGCGCGCGGGGCACGCCCAGCAGGTCGCTCACGGTGCCCAGCACGCGGCGCACATCGGCATGGGTCTTGGGCTCGAGCTGCACCACGGTGAGGCCCAGCGCCTCCAGCCGGTCGCTGGCGCGCGAGCTGACGGACATGAGCACAAGGTCCGGCTTGAGCGCGACGATGGCCTCGATGCTCGGGTCGATCCCGCCACCCACCTTGGGCAGTTTGCCGATCACGGCCTCGGGCCAGTTGGAATAGCGGTCCACCCCCACCAGCCGGTGGCATTGCTCCAGCTCGCACACGCTTTCGGTCAACGAGGGCAGCAGGCTCACGATGCGCTGCGGCGGGCGGGGCAGCGAGACCTCGCGGCCCCGGTCGTCCTTGATATGCACCGGCTGCGCACGCGCGAGGCCCGCCATGAGCAGGCCCAACAGCAACAGGATGGCGATGACCCACAGGATGCGGCGCACGGGGGTTGGTTTCATAGTTTCATTTCAAGGTCAATGGCAGCCCGGCGGCCATCAGCGTCACGCGCGGGCACACCTGGGCCACCTGCTGGTTCAGCGTGCCCAGCGCATCCACAAAGGCGCGCACCTCACGCCCCATCGGGATGACCCCCAGGCCAATTTCGTTGCCCACCAGAACAACGGGGCCGGGGGCTTTCCGAACCGCTATCAAAAACATAGCTGCTTGCGCTTGCCAATCAAGCGCTAGAGCCTGTTTTTGTTCAAAATTCATGGTTTCCACGCCCATGGGCATGGTCCAGTGGGTGAGCCACAGCGTGAGGCAGTCCACCACGAGCAGGGTCTGCGGTGTACTGTGCAACGCCACGGCCGCGGCCACGTCACGCGGTTCTTCCACCGTCTGCAGACCCGGCACCCGTTCAGCGCGGTCACGCTGGTGGCGGGCGATGCGCTCGCGCATCTCGTCATCCCAGGCTTGCCCCGTGGCTATCAGCACGGCGCGGTGGTCGCTGGATTGCGCCAGCCAGTCGCGCGCCAGCAGTTCGGCACGGCGCGACTTGCCGCTTTTCTGTCCGCCGAGGATGAGCTCGGTGATGATGGGGTGCGGGGCGAGAGTCATGCCGAGACGCCTCCCAACAGACGCGCCACCGCCTCGGGGCTGGACGGGAACCACGCATGGAAATAGCTGGCGTGGAGGCTGCCTTGCTGGTACAGCGCCTCGCCCGCATCCGGCGCAACCGCCTCGTTCGGGCGGGCCGTGCGGGCCACCACGGGGGCGCTGCTGTCGCTGGTGGAGTAATGGAAGGTGTGGCCGCGCAGGGTGTTCTCCCCCACCGCCAGTTGCTGCGGCCCGAGCGCAGCCAGGCGTTTTTGCATGGTCACGCGGCCGGGTAGCAGGCCCCACAGCGGAGCCGTACTGCCGTCGGCCAGCGTGATGGATTCAAACAGCGCCATCATGCCGCCGCACTCGGCCCACAGGGGTTTGCCTGCGGCCCCATGGGCGCGCAGGCTGGCTTGCATGCCGGTGTTGGCTGCGATCTGCGCGGTGTGCAGCTCGGGGTAGCCGCCGGGCAGCCACACGGCATCGCAGTCGGGCAGCGCGGCATCGTGCAGCGGCGAGAAGAACACCACGCGCGCGCCCATCTGTTCAAGGCATTGCACATTGGCGGCGTAGATGAAACAGAACGCGGCGTCGCGCCCCACGGCCACCGTGCGGCCCGCCAGCAGGGGCGGCACGGCGGTCGCCACGGCGGGAGCCGGAAAGTCCACAGCCCAGCGTTGCAGGTCGTCCAGCGTCATCTGGCCCAGGGGCGTGGCCGCCAGGGCATCGGCGGCGGCGTCCAGCCGCTCTAGGCTGTCGGGCAGCTCATGCGCCGCGACCAGACCCAGGTGGCGCTCGGGCAGCAGCGCCGCACCGGCCTTGCCCGCAGCGGGCGCGGTGCCGGACTGCACCCGCATCAGCGCGCCCATCCAGTCGTCCGCGTCGTGCAAGCCCCCCTGCAGCATGTCGGCATGGCGCCCACTGCCCACGCGGTTGGCCAGCACACCGGCCCAGGGCAGGCCCGGGCGATAGTGCCGCAGGCCAAACGCCAGCGCGCCAAACGTGCCTGCCATGGCCGAGGCATCGACCACCGCCAGCACGGGCACACCAAAGTGCCGGGCCAAGTCGGCCGCGCTGGGGGTGCCGTCAAACAGCCCCATCACCCCTTCGACCAGGACCAGGTCCGACTCGCGCGCCGCGTCATGCAGGCGCTGCGCACAGTCCGCCTCGCCATTCATCCACAGGTCGAGCTGGTGCACCGGCGCCCCGCTGGCCAGTTGGTGCCAGTGCGGGTCCAGAAAATCCGGCCCGCACTTGAACACCCGCACCCGCCGCCCCTGGCGCGCATGCAGGCGCGCCAGGGCGGCGGTGACGGTGGTCTTGCCCTGCCCGGAAGCCGGGGCTGCAATCAGCAGCGCGGGGCACATGGTCATTTCAGCAACCCTGCGGGACACATGCCCAGCATGCCTATGAAACTGGCACGCACGAAGCCAGTGCCACCGTGGAACTGGCTCCGCCAGGCCACGGGTGGCGTCTCCCCGTGGGGGGAAGGCGCGCAGCGCCTCAGGGGGGGCTTCACTGCGGTGCCCACTTCACACCGACGTACACCGTACGGCCTGCGGTGGCGTAGGTGCGGGCCAGCTGGTAGTCCTTGTCGGCCAGGTTGTCGATGCGCGCCAGCAGCGTGGTGTCACGCGCAATGCGGGTGCTGGCGTACAGGTTGAACAGCGTGTAGCCGCCCAGCACATTGGTGTTGGCCACGGTGTCAAAGCGTCGGCCCGACGCCTGCATCTCGGCGCCCAGCGTCCAACCTGCCAGGCGCGTGTCGGCGCCCAGCGTCGCGTGTTGCTTGGCGCGGCGGGCCAACTGTTTGCCGGTATCCAGATCCCGTGGGCGTTGCAGGTCGACAGAGCCGTGCAGCTGCACATCGCCCAGCCGGTAGGTGCCCGCAAAGGTCACGCCCTTGTATTCGGCGCGCGCGGTGTTGGCGTAGCAGCCAAAGTCCGACGGGCAGGTACCGGGGCCGGAAAACGAGATCAGATTGGTCACGCGGTTGCGAAACACGGTGGCCGAGAACGTGCTGTTGCCTTGGGCATAACGCAGCCCGGCCTCGACGTTGCGGCTGCTTTCAGGCCGCAGCGTGGCCACGCCGTATTCGCTGAAGCGCTGGTACAGCGTGGGGGCACGAAACGCCGTGCCCACCGATGCCGTGGCGCGCCACTGTGGCGTGATGGCGTAGCCGTAGGCCACGCTGCCCGTGCTCTTGCCGCCGAATTCGCTGTCGGAATCGTGGCGCAGGTTGACCTGCACCGTGTGGCCAGCGGCGTTGTAGCCGTAACCCAGCGCCAGGCCATCCTGCGAACGCTTGGCATCGATGGGCGCGTTCTCTAGGCGGTCCTCTCGGCGCTCGAGGGCTGCAGTCAGCAGGTGCGCGCCCAGGCGCCATTCGTTTTGAAAGAGGTAGCCGCGCAGGCGCGTGTCGCTCAGGTACGGCGAGGGACGCGTCTCATACTGGTCGCGCGAATCGGTGATGGACAGGCGTGTTTTATAAGCCGTGCTCCACTGCGCCAGCCAGTTCAGGCCCAGCGCGTGCATCGTGTGCAAATTGCGGTCGTTTTTGCCCAGGCCGCTGTCGTAACCGCTGTTGGTGTCGTTGGCCATCAGCGTGCCTTCCAGGCGGTGCGCGGCGTTGACCTGCAGGCCCACGCGGGCGTGGCCCGATGTGGTGCGGTAGCCGTCGCGGTCAGGGTTTTGCGTGGCCACGGTGCGGGCATTGAAGCCCTTGCTGTCATCGCGTGCAAAACCCAGGGCGTAGTCGATGGTGCCGCTCGCGCCGCTCACGCCGGCCTCGGCCTTGGTGGTGTGGTGGTTGCCCACGCCCACACTCACATAGGGCGCCACACCGTTTTCGCCGCGTTTGGTAAAGATCTGCACCACGCCACCGAGGGCGTCGGAGCCGTACACCGCGCCCGCCGGACCACGCAGCACTTCGATGCGGTCGATGAGGCCCAGCGGAATGCTCTCCCACGGCGCGCCGCCGGTGGACTGCGAGTCGATGCGCACGCCGTCGATGTACACCGCGGTGAAACGCGATTCAGCGCCGCGCAGGAAGACGCCGGTGGTGGTGCCCGGTCCGCCGTTGCGCGAGATTTCCACACCCGGCAAACGGGCAAGCACGTCGGCCAGGCCCGTGGCGCCGCTGTTTTCAATGGTTTCGCGGTCCACGATGGAGATGTCGGCCACGAGGTCGGCCAGGGGCTGCGGCGTGCGTGTGGCAGCGACCACGGTTTCGGACAGCGTCGGGGCGCGCAGGTTCTGGGCCAGCAGCTGCGCCTCGCCAGCTTCAGGCGCCGCCTGGGCATGGGCGCCGCTGGCATGCAGGGCGGCCGCAGCCAGCAAGGCCAATTGAACAGGCACGCGCAGCGACGCCGTGGGGCGCGCACGAAGGGTACGGATTTTCATGGGAATCATCGTCAACAAACAAACCCGAGCCGGCCTCCCCGCCAGCAAATGGGTGATACGGCCACACGTGCCCCATTCATCAGAAAAGGACGCGCGCAACCACCGTGTTGGCCGGTATCCGGGCTGGCGGAACGCCCTTCAAAGCCTTCCCAGGCGCTTGTTCAAGGCACCCAGTGGCATGTTTTGAAGAGGGAATCGGAGTCGATTCGTCCGCTGACCGTTGCGGGGGCAGCGCAGGCTGGGTGTGTACCGGTAGTACGTCACCTCCCTGCTTCCCGTTGAACTGCGGCATGTGAACCACACCGCGAGCACCAACCGCCGGATTTTACGACCGTTTACAACGCGCGCCCTACAATGCGAGGCTGTATGGCAACACCATCCACCACCGATCAGATCGCCGAGCGTGTTGAGCGCCTGCTCATGCGCCACGCTGAATTGCAGCGCACCAACGCCTTGCTCGCCGACCAGGTGGCCGCCCTCACGCAGGAGCGGGATTCGCTCAAGTCGCGCCTGAGCGCGGCGCGGTCCCGGGTCGACGCCCTGCTCGAGCGCCTCCCCGCGGCGGCCGCCGCAGCCCCCACCACGAAAGAATCCGAATGAAGCAAATCGAGGTGCAGATCCTGCAGCAAAGCTACCTGCTGACCTGCCCCGAAGGCCACGAGAGCCGTTTGCTGGATGCCGTGGAGCGGGTGGACACGGCCATGACGCGCATCCGTGATGCGGGCAAGGTGCGGGCCCGCGAACGCATCGCCGTATTGGCGGCGCTGAACCTGGCGTTTGAGATTGCAGACCGCGAGGCGGCCGACCTGGCAGCGGCGGCGCGCCCAGCGGCAGACCCAACGCCGTCATCGTCATCGGCGGCTCCCGCATCCTCTGCCCCGCTTTTTGAAGACGACAACCAGCGCCTGCAGGGACTGGTCCAGCGCCTAGACCATGTGCTGGGCGAAGACGGCCGGTTGCTCTGACCGCACGGGTCCCAGGCCTCGGCGCAACGTCCGGGCCCACTCTGGGTCACCCACCCATTTGCGCGGCATCCAACGACTGCGCCACTCCGCCGACCATCGCGCATTGCCTTACGGTCTTTACATGCCCCCGCTTCAACACGGCTTGTGGCCAGCGCCTACAATCGAGGCGTCTGCGATGCCGCCGGGCTTTATATTTCCTTGAACCAATGCTCCACGAGCTCGGGCTTGGTACATTGCCCGGTGAGCGTGATCATCTCGCGTCAGATGAACCCAACGCTGGGCTGCCCTCGCCCACCTGAACCCCCGGTTCAGGATGAGGGTCCGGTGGCACTCGCAGACACCTTCTTCTGGATGCCCCTGCTGCTGCGCGACGATGCCGTTGAAGGCGCCGTAGCGCAGCCACCAGGGCGCAGGTTGTTCCCCGGTTTTGCTACCACCCCACTTGTCGCCATGCTGGATCCTCTCCTGATCATTGAACTTGGTGTCCTCGGTCTGGCCACCGGCTTTCTCGCGGGGCTTCTGGGCATTGGCGGCGGCATGCTGCTGGTGCCGTTTCTGACCTACATCATGGGCGCACGCGACGTCGCACCGGACCTCGCGGTCAAGATGGCCATCGCCACGTCGATGGCCACCATCATGTTCACCTCGATCTCCAGCGTGCGCGCGCACCACAAGCGCGGCGCCGTGCGCTGGGACATCGTCAAACGGCTGGCGCCCGGCATCGTGCTGGGTGGTTTCATCGCCAGCCTGGGCGTGTTTTCCTTGCTCAAGGGCTCTTTCCTCGCCATCTTCTTCGCGCTGTTCGTGAGCTTCTCGGCCACGCAGATGTTTCTTGACAAAAAACCCGCGCCCACACGCCAGATGCCCGGCGGCGCAGGCCAGGTGGCCGCCGGCGGCGTGATCGGTTTTCTGTCGGGACTGGTGGGTGCGGGGGGCGGTTTTGTGAGCGTGCCTTTCATGACCTGGTGCAACGTGCCCATCCACAACGCGGTGGCCACCAGCGCAGCGCTGGGCTTTCCGATTGCCTTGGCCAACGTGGTGGGATACGTCATTGGGGGACAAAACATTCCAGGCTTGCCAGCTGCATCGCTGGGCTACATCTGGCTGCCTGCGCTGGCGGTGATTGCGACCTGCAGCGTCCTGACCGCGCCGCTGGGCGCCAAGGCCGCGCACAGCCTGCCGGTCAAACAGCTCAAGCGCGTCTTTGCCACGTTGTTGTTTGGTCTGGCAGCCTACATGCTCTGGAAGGGCATCGCAGCGTCGTAATGGGTGACAGCTGTCTGCGGCGGGGGTAGCTCAACGTGCTCGCAGTTCGCGCCGCGCGCCAGCAAATTCAGATCTGAATCCCGTTGCGCTTGCCCTGGGCCTTGTCGGACAGCGGCTTGCCCAGCAGGGCCCGAAACTCCTGCGCGGGCAACCCCGGGGCACACAGAAACCCCTGGTAGTGGTCGCACTGCATCTGCAGCAGCACGGCCTGCTGGGTCTCGGTCTCAACCCCTTCGGCCACCACCTCGATGTGCATGGCGCGGCCCATGCTGATGATGGCGCTCACGATGGCCCGGTCGCCATCGTCGTCGGGCAGGCCTCGCACGAAAGACTGGTCGATCTTGAGCTTGTGGATAGGCAGCTTCTTGAGGTAGGCCAGGCTCGAATATCCCGTCCCGAAATCATCGATGGCCAAGCCAATGCCCAGGCCCGCCAGCACACGCAGGCGTTGCTCCATTTCCTGCGCGTCCTGCAGCAGGATGGTTTCAGTCAGCTCCAGCTCGAGCAGCGTCGGCGGCAGCTGGTGCACGGCCAGCAGGCGCGTGATGCGGTCCACGAAATCGGGCTGGCGAAACTCCAGCGCCGAGACATTCACCGAGATCATGATGGGCATGCCGCTGTGCATCCACACCGCCGCTTCGCGCACGGCCTGCTCCATGACCCAGGCGCCCAGGGTGACGATGTACCCGGACTCCTCGGCCAAGGGGATGAACTGCGCAGGCGACACGGCACCGAACTCGGGGTCAGTCCAGCGGATCAGCGCTTCGGCCCCGGAGATGCGGCCCGTGGCCATGTTGACCTGGGGCTGGTAGTGCACCGCCATGCGCGAGAGGCCCAGGGCCTGGCGCATCGCGTGCTCCATCTGCATGCGCGAAAGCAGGTTGGCATTCATCTGCGGCTGGTAAAAGCCGAAGCTGCCCCGCCCCCGTTCCTTCACGCGGTACATGGCGGTATCCGCCTGCTTGATGAGTTCGTCGAGCGAGGTGCCGTCCTGCGGATACAGCGCCATGCCGATGCTGCACTGGATGGAGAACCCCATGCCGTCCAGCATGAAGGGCTTGAGCATGTCGTCCAGGATCCGGCGCGCCACGCTCTCGGCCACCACGGCGTCGCCGCCGTGCAGGTAGATGACGAACTCATCTCCCCCAAGGCGGCACAGCATGTCTGTCTGGCGCAGGCAGGCCTGAAGCCGCTCGGCCACGAGTTGCAAAACCCGGTCACCAAACGGATGGCCCAGCGAGTCGTTGATGATCTTGAAGCGGTCGAGGTCAAGAAACAGGATCGCAAAACCCGTGTCGCTCTGCCGCGCGCCCTGGATGGCGGTGTCCACGCGCTGTGACAGCAGCAGGCGATTGGGCAGGCCCGTAAGCACGTCGCTGTAGGCCAATTCTTCGATGCGCTTTTGCGCCGCGTGCTGCAGTGTCAGGTCGCGCATGAAGCCGATGCTTTGCACCAGCCGGCCTTCGTCGTCCCGCAGCGCGACCCACGAAAGCTGCACGGCGCAGTAAGCGCCGTTGTCCCGCGGGAGCCACAGCTCACCCTCCCAGAAGCCTTCACGCGCCCAGCCCTCCAACACCTGCTCCATGAACGCAGCATCGCTCCCGCCGCCGAACAGCGACGCAGCGGCACAGCCCTCGAACGTCTTGGCCGACGGCCCCACAAGCCGCTCGCAGCCCGGATTCATGCGCAGGATGCGGTACTGGCTGTCGGCAATGAAGATCGCATCCAGGCTGGACTCGAACACCCGCGCAGCCAGGCGCAAGCTGGCCTGTATTTCGGTCTGGCGGGTGATGTCGCGGTACGAATACACCCGGCCGACCGGTCGGCCCTGGCTGAACTGCGGCACGGTGCGCAGCTCCAGCACGGTGGCGTTGCGCAGCGCGAGGATGTCCGTGCTCTCCTGCATGGGCTCGCGGGCGATGGCGGCCAGGCGATTCGTGTAGGCGGCTCCATCCTGCGCTTGGGAGGCCATGTGGGCGTACACCGCGGCGTCGTCGCGCGCGAGCAGCAGTTCGCGCGGAATGCTCCACAACTGCGCCAGGCGCTGGTTGAAGGCCCGCACCCGCCCATCCAGGTCGCACACCAGCATGCCGTCGGCCGCGGAATCCAGCGTTGCGCGAAGCTCCGACAGCAGCGTTTCCAGCTCGCGCTCCGTGGCCTCCTGGGCGCTGTGGTCCAGCATCGTGACCATGAATACCGTAGCGCCTTCAGCCCCCCAGGGTACGCGCGTGACCTGGCGGTTCACGGAGACCAAGGCGCCGTCCGCGCGCAACAAACACGTGTGGGAGTGAATACCGCCTGCCACCACCAGCGCAGGTTCGCCCCAGAAGGCAAGATCCTGCGGAGTGCAGGCGAGGCTGAGCACCGAGGCTCCGACCATCGCCTGTACCGAAGATCCGGTCAGCCGCTCTGCCACCGCGTTGGCGTGCAGGATCAACAGGCTGCCTTCATCGACAAGCCAGACGGCTTCCTGAAGCCCATCAAGCCAGCCGTAGGATGGCGCAGTGGTCACGCGCTGGCCTCTTCAGCAGGGCTTGCGCTGACCGCTCGTTCAAAGAAATAGCAGATTCGCTGACGGGGCGAAAGGTAATCCAAGGCATCGCGCGGCAGCTGCGCGGGCTTGAGGCTGCGGCGGATGCCCAGTTCAGGCACCGTTTCCAGGTCCAGGATCGGCGCTTCTTCCTTGGGGATGCGCGAGTCGTGCACGATGACCTTGGGCCGGAGCGGACGGGACGAATTGACCGAGGCCACGATGGCATAGCGGTCGTTGACCAGCTGCACGATCGATCCGGGTGGATACACCCCCATCATGCGGATGAAGGCTCCCAGCACCACCGAATCAAACTTCGCCTTGAGCTGGGCGAAGATCACCGACAGTGCCTCGTGCGGCGTGAGCGCATCCACGCCCTGGGCCGGGTTGCACATCCTGTCATAGCGGTTGACCAGCGCCAAGACCTGGCCACACCGGCCCAGGTCTGGCCCCGACAGGCGCAGCGGGAAGCCGCTGCCGTCCACCATCTCGTGGTGGCGTGCAATGGCCGTGATCACTGCGTCAGGCAAACCCATGCGCATGGCAAACGCCACCGATTCGCCCACGTGGGTTTCGTAGCGCGTGCGCTCGATCGGAATCATGGAGGGCGTGGGTTGCCGCAGATTGGGCGGGAGCTTGAGCTTGCCCAGGTCATGAATGAGCGCTGCCACGCCCAGACCGTGCAGCTCGGCACCCTTCACGCCCAGCGCGCGGCCCAGCAGCAGCGAAATCACCATCACGTTGATGGGGTGCAAAGCGTTGCGCTCACCCACCCCTTCCGACAGCAAACGGATGACCGAGTCACCGTTTTCGAGAAACTCGGCCACGCAACCGGACACCAGGGCGTCGCCCTTGGCGCGGGCCTGGTCGGGATGCTCGGTGGCGACACGCTCAAGCGCCTGATACGCCCGGGTCGCCTCGCCAAACCGCTGGTCGCACAGGGCCAGCGCCCGGTTTTGCGCCTCCAGCAACTCGCGCCGGCGTTGTGCCTCTGCGTCGGCGCCCGCGGCACTGGTGGCTGCTTCCAATCCGCTCACGGAGGGCGCATCCATGGCCGGCACGCTCCAGGCGGCCGGGACCAGCTCGCGCTGGTCGGGATCACTCTTTTTGGGAACATAGCGCACCTCGGTCAACCCGAGCTCGCGCAGCGTAGCAATCTGTTCCGCCGACGCCACGCGAAAACTGCTGACCGGAAACGGATGGTGCATCCAGCCCACGTCGAGCTGGATGTACATGCCGACCCGCAGTTGGCTGATGTCGATGAGGATGGAGGAGTTCACTTTGGTCGCGTGAAACATGGAGACTTGGAATGCCACCAATGGTTACACAGATTATCGACCTTCCGATCGCGCCGGGGTAGGGGCCGCGTGCAACGCGGCGGCACGGCAACACTTCGCCCATTCCGCACCCACGCTACTCCCGTGCGGTGACCTCAACCCGGAGGACAACCGCACCAAGGGCCTCAGGTAGTCATCGACACCACAGCGAGGGCTTGTAAACGAGGTCCATCCACAATGCCCAGCCTGCGACGGCACACAGCAATCCCCCGGCAATCCGGGTGCCCCAATCGGTGCGCACCGTGTTCAGCTGTGCCCGGATCGTGCCCCAGGCCCAAGGCCCTGCAACCAGCCAGACGCTGGTGCCAAGGCCGAACAGCGCCATCGACAAAGCCCCTTGCACGGGCCCGCCACTGAGCGCCGCCACCAACAGGGCCGAATACAGCAGGCCGCAGGGCATCAGGGCCCATAAGAAGCCGGCCAGGAGCACACCGCCCGGCGCATGGACCAACGGCCTGGCCCGCCCCCAAACCGCCCGCCCTGCCTGCTCGACCCACAGTGGCTGGCGCGCCTGCAGCAGCAGCATCAGCCCCCAGGCCATCACGGCGACATGCGCCAGGGTCCACGCGGGGCGCAGTGCCAGGGTCTGCTGCGTCAGCCATGCCAGGCTGTCCATCGCCAGCGCGGCCAGGGCGCCCGCGGTGGCATAACCTGCCAGGCGCCCCAGGTGCAACGCGGCCGTGCGCTGCACAACCCGCCCACGGGGTCTCCATGACACCGGCTGGATGCCGGACTCAACAGCTACGTTGTTGCTGTCAGCGTTGGCAGGCTTGGCCCCCTGCCCAGTCAATGCTCCGCAGGGCGCCGAGCACATGACGAGGCAGTGGGCCCCTCCTGCGAGTCCCATCAGCAATGCGGTAGAAGCAACAGCGAGCAGCATGGAATCCGGATCGTTACGCGGGTCTCAGGGGACAACGCCAATAGCGTGTCAAATGATCCGGGAGAACCGCGCGCGGTTGCGATCGGCTTGCAGGTAGCGATCAAACACCATGGCGATCCCGCGCACAAAGAACCACCCCATGGCACTGACCGAGATGCCGTCCGGGCGGATCTCTACCAAACCTTCCTCCGCCAAGTCGGCCAGTTGCTCGATTTCCGCTGCGAAATAGCGCTTGAAGTCGATCAGCCACGCTTGTTCCAGTGATTCGAAGATCAGCTCGCCCTGGCACATCAGCGCCATGATGACGGCGCGCCGCACCAGGTCGTCGCGCGTCAGCGCAAGTCCCCGCACCACGGGCAGGCGCCCTTGATTCAGGAGGTCATAGTATTCATCCAGTGTCTTCGCGTTCTGGCTGTACGTGGCCCCTACCCTTCCAATCGCGGAGACCCCCAGGCCGATCAGGTCGCAGTCTGGCTGGGTGCTGTAGCCCTGAAAGTTGCGGTGCAGCCGGCCCTGGCGCTTGGCCACCGCCAGCGCGTCATCGGGCAAGGCAAAGTGGTCCATCCCCACGTACACATAGCCTGCTGCCATGAAGGCCTCCAGCGAGCGCGACAGCATCGACACCTTGCCCGCGCCCGTGGGCAGCTCGGCCGGGACAATGCGGCGCTGTGGTTTGAATCTCTCGGGCAGATGGGCGTACGCATACAGCGCAATGCGGTCGGGCCGTAACTGTGTCACCTGGGCCAAGGTGCGGTCGAACGACTCAGGGGTCTGGCGCGGCAGTCCATAGATGAGATCGACATTGATCGACTCAAACCCGAGCGCGCGCGCAGACGCCACCAGCGCGAACACCTGCTCGGCGGGCTGGACGCGGTGCACGGCCTTTTGCACTTCCGGGTCGAAGTCCTGCACACCAAAACTCAAGCGGTTGAAGCCCAGCTCGGCCAGTACGGCCAGGCGATCGGCATCCACGGTGCGGGGGTCCACCTCGATGGAATACTCGCCCCCCGGGGCGAGCGTGAAACTGCGCTTGAGCATGGCCATCAGCTCGCGCAGGCCCTCATCCGACAGGAAGGTGGGCGTGCCCCCGCCAAGGTGAAGCTGACTGACGACCTGCCCCTTTCCGCAATGCGCGGTGTGCAGGTCGACCTCACGCTGGAGGTAGCGCAGATAGACCTCTGCGCGCTCGTGGTGTTTGGTGATGATTTTGTTGCAGGCGCAGTAGTAGCACAGCGACTCGCAAAACGGGATATGGACGTACAGCGACAGCGGCAACGCCTTGGCAGGAGAACCCATCTGGCGGTGTTGCAGCGCGAGGGCATAGTCCTCGTCGCCAAAAGCCTCGACGAATCGGTCAGCTGTCGGGTAGGAGGTGTAACGGGGCCCCGGCACGTCGAAACGGCTCAGGAGTTCAGGGGAAGCAGCGGTCATGGGCGAATATCCTTGCGGGCATGCTCACTGTGCCGTAGGCTACCCCTACCGTCCTTGATCTACATCAAGCGATGGCGCGGACCGAAGGGCGACAATTTGATTCACATCATTCGCCACTCCGCAATGCGGAGCCCTTTCGCTCCGACTGTCGGGCGCGAATGCTCGAAAACCTACCAGCTCACGCCCCATGACTCCCCTCACCATCAAAGTCGCCTGCTCCAATTGCAACCTTCGAGAACTGTGCATGCCGGTGGGGCTGAGCGACGACCAGCTTCAGCGCATCGACGATATCGTGGCCGTGCGCCGCAAGGTCAAACGCGGCGGCACGCTGTTCCGCAGTGGCGAGACATTCACCTCGCTCTACGCTATCCGCACCGGCTTTTTCAAGACCAGCGTGGCGACCGAAGACGGGCGTGACCAGGTCACCGGCTTTCAGATGGCCGGCGAGATCATCGGCCTTGACGGCATCGTGAATGACGTGCACACCTGCGATGCCATCGCACTCGAAGACGCTGAAGTCTGTGTCATGCCCTTTGACCGCATCGAAGAGCTGTCGCGCGAGGTCACGGCCCTGCAGCACCATGTGCACAAGATCATGAGCCGCGAGATCGTGCGGGAGCACGGCGTGATGCTGCTGCTGGGCAGCATGCGGGCCGAGGAGCGCCTCGCAGCGTTCCTGTTGAACCTGGTGCAGCGCCTCCACGCCCGCGGTTTTTCCCAGTCGGAGCTCGTGCTGCGCATGACACGCGAAGAGATCGGCAGCTACCTGGGCCTCAAGCTTGAAACGGTGAGCCGGGCGTTTTCCAAGTTTGCCGAAGACGGCATCGTAGAAGTCAAGCAGCGCCATGTGCGCATCCTGGAAACCGAGGCACTCAAGCGCATCGTCAACAGCCAGCCGGCCTGCCACTGAGCAGCGTTGCGGGCCAGGGCTTCAAGAGCAGGAATTCTTGCGGCAGTCCTGCGGCCGCGCATCCGGCGAAACCGGGCAGCGGTTGAGCTCGAACGGTGACATTGCCAGCAGCGTGGTGAGGGCGCTCGAAGCCATAGTGATGGCCCAGAAAGCGAAAAACGCCAGGGTATAGACACCCTGCCGCGACAAAGCCAGTGGTTGCCCAAACCAGTGCAGATCCTGCGGATCCACCATGGCAAACACCAGCATCTCAAGGACCCCCGCCGTCAAAAAAGCGGGCCAGGCAATCCACATCAAGCGTTGCGTCCACATCGGTCTTATCTCCTTGTCATCGGCGGTGTAGCAAGCTGGCTGCACCCAGCGTTCAGCCTGCTCTCCACCGGTTTTTATCGTGGCTGGTCCTGCACCGGGGTGGCTGCATGGTTGCGGCCCTTGATCGCTGGTGCCAGGCTTTTTTCGGGGTTGGCCAGCGTCTTGTTGATCTCGATGCCCTGGCGGTAATAGTCCTCGGCCACCACGGGGTCCGGCCGGGAGACGGCCAGCCACAGCGTTACAAAGCCAGCGACGATCACGATGGCGGGGCCGGCAATGACGAGCCAGACATGGCCGAACTTCCACCACGGGGCGGGAGCCCTACCTGTGGCAGGACTTGTGGCGCTTGCGGGCCCGATGGCGGGATTGGATGGCATATCAACACTCCTCAATATCTGTTCACTCGTAGGCACCAGGTGATGCTTGAGCCGGGTGCGCCTGCGGTGCGCGCTAGCGCGGCACCAGAAAAACCGACTTCTCCGTGACTTGGGCTGCCGCGCCCACAGCCTGCACGTCAAACTGCACAGGATGCGAGCCCGAAGCGGCCGAGCCGTACGGTATCTGCAGCCGCACTGCCACCCAACGGGACTCCGCGGCGCCGATCTCCACCTCGGCTTCCGAAGCCACCTCAATCCCCTGCAGCCCGCGCGCGGCGATGCGATAACGCTGCGGCCCTTCGGTGGCGTTCATGATCTGCAGGCGGTAGATGTTCTCCAGCTTTCCGCCAGCCACGATGCGCGAGAGCGCAGCACGGTCGCGCACCACATCCACCTTTAGTGGCGTGCGCGTGACCAGGCTGGCCAGCATCGCAACGCACAGGGCGACCAGCACCGCCGCATAGATCAGCACCCGCGGCCGCAGCACGCGTCTCAGCATCTGCGAAGGGCTCCAGCGCTTCTCTACCCCGTTCTGGGTGGAGAAGCGGATGAGCCCCCGCGGGTAATGCATCTTGTCCATCACGGTGTTGCACGCGTCCACGCACAACCCGCAGCCAATGCACTCGTACTGCAGCCCCTCGCGGATGTCGATGCCTACCGGGCACACCTGGACACACAGGGTGCAGTCGATGCAGTCGCCCAGTCCCTTGGCCTTGTGATCCACTGTTTTGCTGCGCGGTCCCCGCGGCTCGCCGCGCGCCACGTCGTAGCTCACCACCAGCGTGTCCTTGTCGAACATCGCGCTTTGAAAACGCGCATAAGGACACATGTACTTGCAGACCTGCTCGCGCATGTAGCCGGCGTTGCCATAGGTGGCGAACCCGTAGAACAACACCCAGAAGAGCGCCCAGCCGCTCTGCAACGCCAGCAGCTCGCTGCCCAGCTCGCGGATGGGCACGAAATAGCCCACGAAGGTGAACCCGGTCCACACCGCGACCGCAATCCACACCACCTGCTTGAAAAACTTCTTGCGTACTTTTTCAAAGGTCCAGCCACCGTGGTCCAGCCGCAGGCGGGCACTCCGGTCGCCTTCGATCTTGTGCTCGATCCACATGAACATTTCGGTGTAGACCGTCTGCGGGCATGCAAAACCGCACCACAGCCGCCCCGCCACCGCGGTGAACAAAAAGAGCGACAGCGCCGAGATGATGAGCAGGCCCGTGAGGTAAATGAAGTCCTGCGGGTACAGCACCAGGCCAAAGATGTAGAAGCGCCGCGCGCCCAGGTCAAAGAGCACCATCTGGCGCTGCCCCCATTGCAGCCAGGGCAAGCCATAAAAGACGAGTTGCGTGAGAAACACCATGGCCCAGCGCCAGCGCGCAAACACGCCGCTGATCGAGCGCGGGTAGATCTTCTTCTGCGCCTCGTACAGGGACACCATTTCGCCCTGTGAAGACACGTCGGCTGCCACCGCTGTGATGGGGATGACCTTGCGAGTGGACTCGCTGGGGGACGTCATGGTGTTGTTGTGCCTACAGGCTGCTAAACGCGGGATGGTGGGAAGTCAGGAGACGAAGCGGATGACGGAGCTCTTGGGGCAGGCCTTCGCACCGTCCGAAAGAGCGCAGTCCTTGCGCTAGCGTGCAGCCACCTGCTTGCCAGACAGGCCCCAAACGTAGGCCGACAGCACACCAACCTGCGCTTCCGTCAGCTTGTCTGCCTGCGCCGGCATCTGGTTGACCTTGCCCTGGTTGATCATGGTGGCGATGGCCGCTTCGCCCCAGCCGTGCAGCCAGATGTCGTCTGTGAGATTGGGGGCGCCCAGCGCCTGGTTGCCCTTGCCGTCCACACCATGGCAGGCCGCACACGCGCCGAACTTGGACTTGCCCAGCGAAGCGCGCAGCGAGTCGTGCGGGCTGCCCGACAGACTCAGCACGTAGTGCGACACATTGCGCACATCATCCGGCGTGCCCACAGCTGCAGCCATGGGGGGCATGTTGCCCACGCGGCCCTTCTCGATGGTTTCGCGGATCTTGTCGGGCGTACCACCGTGCAGCCAGTCGGCGTCTGCAAGGTTCGGAAAGCCCTTGCTGCCGCGCGCGTCCGAGCCGTGGCACTGCGCGCAGTTGTTCATGAACAGGCGCTCGCCGATGGCCTGCGCTTGCGGGTCCTTGGCCACGTCCTCGGGCTTCATCGAGGCAAAACGCGCGTACAGGGGTTCCAGCTCAGCCTTGGCCTTGGCCATCTCGGCCTCGTACTCGCCCTTTTGTGTCCAGTTCAGCTGGCCGTTGAAGCTGCCCAGGCCCGGGTAGGCTGCCAGGTACGCCAGGCCGAACACGATGGTGATGACAAACAGCCACACCCACCAGCGCGGGAGGGGGTTGTTCATCTCCACCAGGTCTTCGTCCCAGACGTGGCCGGTGGTGTTGTCGGCGGTGGCCGCCACCTTCTTGCGGCCGGCCATCCACAGCAAGATGCCGCAGGCGATGATGCCGACCAAAGTCAGCGTGGTCACAAAGACCGACCAGAAATTGCTGGTGAAGTCGCTCATGGGGTGTTCTCGTTCTGGTGAAGGTCAGTCTTGTTCAAAGGGCAGCTGCGCTGCCTCTTCAAACCGGGCCTGGTTGCGGCCGCGATAGGCCCAGACCCAGATGCCGATGAAGCAGGCCATCGAGGCCAGCGTGGCGACGATGCGCATGGTGGTGATGTCCATTGCGGATCTCCTCGGGTTTGTGTTGCTTACTTGAGCGCGCGGCCCATGACCTGCAGATAGGCCACCAGGGCGTCCATCTCGGTTTTTCCCTTGACCTCTTCAGCCGCGGCCTGGATCTGCTCGTCGGTATAGGGCACGCCCATCGTGCGCAGGGCCTTCATGCGCGGCGCCACGCTGGCCGGCTCGACCACGGTCTTTTCAAGCCAGGGGTAGGCAGGCATGTTCGACTCGGGCACCACGTCGCGCGGGTTGTTCAGGTGGATGCGGTGCCACTCGTCGCTGTACTTGCCGCCCACGCGGTGCAGGTCGGGGCCGGTGCGCTTGCTGCCCCACTGGAATGGGTGGTCGTACACGAACTCGCCTGCCACCGAGTAGTGGCCGTAGCGCAGCGTCTCGGCGCGAAACGGGCGGATCATCTGCGAGTGGCAGTTGTAGCAACCCTCCCGCAGGTAGATGTCGCGCCCGACCAGTTGCGTGGCGGTGTAGGGCTCCACACCCTTGACGGCCTCGGTGGTGGACTTCTGAAAGAACAAGGGCACGATCTCCACCAGGCCGCCAATGGCGATCACCAGCAGGATCAGCACGATCATCAAAAAGTTGTTGGTCTCGATCTTCTCGTGGGAGAAGCCAGTGGACGAAGGCGTGTTGTTGTTGGACATGATGGAATCCTTCGGCTCAGGCGTGGGCAACGTTCACGGCCGGAATGGCGACCTTGACCGAGCGGCCCGAGATGGCGGTGACCCACACGTTCCAGGCCATGATCAGCATGCCGGCCAGGTACAGCAGCCCCCCAGCGGCGCGGACCACGTAGAAGGGATAGGTCGCCTTCACGCTCTCGACAAAGGTGTAGGTGAGCGTGCCATCGGGGTTGATGGCGCGCCACATCAGGCCCTGCATCACACCGGCGATCCACATCGCGGCGATGTACAGAACGATGCCGATGGTGGCGAGCCAGAAGTGCAGCTCGATCGCCGGGATGGAGTGCATCTTGTCGCGGCCGAACAGGCGCGGCACCAGGTAGTACAGCGAGCCCATCGAGATCAGCCCCACCCAGCCCAGAGCGCCAGCGTGTACGTGGCCCACGGTCCAGTCGGTGTAGTGGCTCAGGGCGTTGACGGTCTTGATGGACATCATCGGACCTTCGAACGTGGCCATGCCGTAGAACGACAGCGACACGATCAGGAAGCGCAGGATGGGGTCTTCACGCAGCTTGTGCCAGGCGCCCGACAGCGTCATCACGCCGTTGATCATCCCGCCCCAGCTGGGAGCCAGCAGGATCAGCGAGAACACCATGCCCACCGATTGCGTCCAGTCTGGCAGCGCGGTGTAGTGCAGGTGGTGGGGCCCCGCCCACATGTAGGTAAAGATGAGTGCCCAGAAGTGGACGATGGACAGGCGGTAGCTGTACACCGGGCGGCCAGCCTGCTTGGGGATGAAGTAATACATCATCCCCAGGAAGCCCGCGGTCAAGAAGAAGCCCACGGCGTTGTGGCCGTACCACCACTGCACCATCGCGTCCTGCACGCCAGCGTAGGCCGAGTAGCTCTTCATGAAGCTCACAGGAATCGCTGCGCTGTTGACCACGTGCAGCAATGCCACGGCCAGGATGAACGCGCCGAAGAACCAGTTGGCCACGTAGATGTGCTTGACCTTGCGCACGCCGATGGTGCCGAAGAACACGATGGCGTAGGACACCCACACCAGCGTGATCAGTATGTCGATGGGCCACTCGAGTTCGGCGTATTCCTTGCCGGACGTATAGCCCAGTGGCAGGCTGATGGCCGCAGCCACGATGACCAGTTGCCAGCCCCAGAAAGTGAAAGCCGCCAGCGGGGCCGCAAACAACCGCACCTGGCTTGTGCGCTGCACCACGTAATAGCTGGTGGCAAACAGGGCACAGCCGCCGAACGCGAAGATCACCGCGTTGGTGTGCAGCGGGCGCAGGCGCCCGTAGCTGAGCCACGGAATGCCGAAGTTGAGTTCAGGCCAGGCCAGCTGGGCGGCAATGATGACGCCCACCAGCATGCCAACCACCCCCCAGACCACGGCCATGATCGAGAACTGCCGCACGACGGTGTCGTTGTAATGCGCAGCCATTGTTTTTGGAGAATCCATCGGGCACCTCTTTGTTTGCAATCTGAGTTTCTTGCAACCGGCCCCGGTGCACATTGACGCAAGTCAATCGTTTCGGAGAATCCGCTCGCCTTCTTGTTCGACGCTTTCGAACTGGCCGTGGTGCACCGCCCACCACAGGCCCGCCAGCACCATGAGCACCAGCACCACAGACAACGGAATCAGCAGGTACAGGATGTCCATCAGGCAGTTTCCAGTCGGGTGTGTGTCGAGGGAGCAGGCTGCTGGTTCGGCGGCAGCGGCAGGTCTTGCCCCACCTCCGCCAGGGGCGGCAAATCGCGCGCCAGCCGTGATGCGTTAAGCACCACCAGCAGCGAGCTCAGCGCCATGCCCAGCCCCGCCAGCCAGGCAGGCATGAAGCCGCCCACGGCCAGGGGCACACACAGTGCGTTGTAGCCCGCCGCCCACCACAGGTTCTGCCGCACCACGCGCAGCGTGCGGCGCGCCAGCAGCACGGTTTGCGGCACCAGTGCCAGGCTGTCGCCCAGCACCACAAAGTCAGCGCGCGATTGCGCAAGCGGCACCGCGCGGCCGAAGGCGAAGGACACATGGGCGCCGGCCAGCACCGGGCCGTCGTTCAAGCCATCGCCCACCATGGCCACACGGCGTCCCCGGGCCTGCAGCGCATGCAGGGCCGCGAGCTTGCCTTGGGGCGTGCATTCGCTTTGCGCCAGCGCGATGCCTGCCTGTGCGGCCACACGCTGTACGGCGCGGGCACGGTCGCCCGACAACAGCTGGACGGCCACGCCCTCTTGCTCCAGCGCCTTGACGACAGGGGCGGCCTCGGCGCGCAGGTCCTCGACCAGGTCGAAGCGCGCCAGCTCGCGCACGGCACCGTCTGCGGCTTCTTCGGACAGCACCACCTGAAGCACGTCGCCGCCCTCCTGCACCGCCACGCCCGCATGTTGTGCTGAGCCCAGGCGCAACCGGCGCTCGCGGCCTGCGTTGGCCGACATCACCGTGCCGACCAGACCCAAGCCGGCCTCTTCCTGCACGTTGTGTGCAACACACTGTGGCGCCGCACCCGCAATGCCGGCCGCTGCAGCCACCAGCGCGCGCGAGGCGGGGTGCATTGACTGCCGCGCCAGCGCAGCCGCCAGCGCCAATGACTCATTGACCGTGAGATCGCCCGCCGCCTGCATCGCGCGCAGCGCCATGCCGTCGCGTGTGAGCGTGCCGGTCTTGTCGAACACGATGGTGTCCACACCTGCCAAGGCCTCCAGCCCCTGCAGGTTGCGCACCAGCACGCCATGGCGCGCCAGCGTGCCCGCAGCAGTCAGCATGGCCACCGGCGTGGCCAGCGAAAGCGCGCACGGGCAGGTGACGATGAGTACGGCCACGCCCACCATCAGCGCATGGCCCGGGTCTGACGGCCACCACCAAACGGCAGCCGCCACGGCTGCCAGCAGCACGGCCACCAGAAACGGCCGGGCGATCCGGTCGGCCAGCTGCGCAAGGCGCGGCTTCTGCAGCGATGCGCTTTCCATCAGCGCCACGATCTGTGCAAAACGCGTCTGGGCGCCAATGCCCTCAACAACCATCTCGACCGGCGACTGCAGGTTGTAGCTGCCAGCGGTGACGGTGCTGCCCAGCGGACGCACGACCGGCGTGGATTCGCCGGTGAGCAACGCCTCGTCGGCCTGCGTGTTGCCCCGCGTGATGCGGCCATCGGCCGGGAACGCCTCGCCCGGCAGCACACGAATGGTGTCGCCCAGCACCAGGCGGCGCGTGGCCACCCGGGTGAAACTGCCGTCTTCCCCGCGCCGCTCCACGCTGTCGGGCAGGCGGTTCATCACGGCCTCCAGCGCACCAGCGGTGCGGTCGCGCAGGCGCAGCTCCAGCCAGCGCCCGGTGAGCAAAAAGAACACGAACATGGTGAGCGAGTCATAGAACACCTCGCGCCCAAAAAGGCCCGAGGGATCGAACGTGCCCGCCGTGCTCACGGCAAAGGTGATGGCCATGCCCAGCGCCACGGGCAGGTCCATGCTCACGCGGCGCAGGCGCACATCGCGCAGGGCGCTGGCAAAAAACGGCCCGCACGAGAACACCACCATGGGCAGCGTGATGACCCACGAAGCCCAGCGCAGCAGCTGCTCCATCTCGGCCGTGAGGTCGCCCGGCTGGGCCACGTACGCGGGCCACGCGTACATCATCACCTGCATCATGCAAAAGCCTGCGACCAGCCAGCGCCACAGGGCGCGGCGGCTCTCGCGCTGGCGCTGGTCGCGCGCAAAGGCGTCCATGGCGGGCAGCGCGTTGTAGCCGGCGCGTTGCACAGCCTGCATCCACGTTGAGGGCCGCACCTGCCCGGGGTGCCACACCACGCGCGCCCTGCGCGTGGCCGCACTCACGTCGGCTTGCTGCACGCCGGGCACAGCGCGCAGCGCGTCTTCGATGGTGAGCGCGCACGCCGCGCAGTGCATGCCCTCGAGCACCACCTGCGACTCCCAAGCGCAGCCCGCGGGGTCAGCGGGCACATCGCCTGCAGGGGTGCAGGGCCGGCCAAACGCCGACCACTCGTGCGGATCGTCCAGCAGCAACGTGGGCGCGGACGGCGCCGTGGCCGGGGCGGCGCCGGGCTGGGGCGCAGCGGGATCAGCCAGCGCAACGGGGCGAAACATGGACATGGTTCAAGGCTATCGCCGGGGTCACGCACCCACATTGACCTGGATCAAGCCGCGGCAGATGATTCGCCTTACGCTGGTGCCATCACGTTGAGGAGCTCACCATGTACACACGCATCCTGATCGCTACCGACGGTTCCGCCCTGTCGAAAAAGGCGGTGGACCACGGCCTTGCGCTCGCATCGCTTTCGGGCGCCACGGTGGTGGCCCTGAAGGTCGTGCCGCGGTACCCGCGCAGCTATTTCGAGGGCGGTGTGTCGGTCGACCGGAACGACGCCAAGCGCATCGAACAGCAGTGGTCCGACGGCGCGCAGGCCATGGTCGACGGCGTCAAGGCCGAGGGCAGCGCGCTGGGCGTGACGGTGAAGGCCGTGGTCGCCAAGTCCGACTTGGTGGCCGAGGCCGTGATCTCGGCCGCCAAGAAGCACAAGTGCGACCTCATCGTGATGGCCTCGCACGGCCGCAAGGGCATCCAGCGCCTGCTGCTGGGCAGCGAGACGCAGCATGTGCTGACGCACTCGCACATCCCGGTGCTGGTGTTGAGGTAGGCCGGCACCCGCCCGGCACGCTGGGCTCACCGGCAAGATCTGCCTGTTGCGCGGGTGCCGTCGGCAGACCACATCCGCTATCACGGTCCTCAGGTGCGGCGCAAAGCCGGCCAGGGGCGCGCACGGCAGCAGCCGTGGGCTGCAGTCGCGAGTGCTCCGCAGCGCCTCACCAGCCCAAAAGTCAAGCCTTATTGGCCTCCAGCGCTTATTCCATAAGCGCTAGTAGCTATAAAAACAGTAGCAAATCAGGCAAACAGCCCTTTGTGCTGATCGCGCAGCAGGTTTTTCTGCACCTTGCCCATGGTGTTGCGCGGCAGTTCGGCGGCCACAAAGCAGCGCTTGGGGATCTTGAAGTTGGCCAGCTTGGATTTGAGCTGCGCCACGATGGCGTCGCCGTCGAGCTGGGCGCCGGGCTTGGCAATCACCACCGCCACGCCCACCTCGCCGAAGTCCGGGTGGGGCACGCCGACCAGGGCGCTCTCGGCCACGCCGGGCATGTCGTTGATGTAGCCCTCGATCTCGGCGGGGTAGACGTTGTAGCCGCCGCTGATGATGAGGTCCTTGCTGCGGCCGACGATGCTGATGTAGCCGCGCTCGTCCACCTTGCCCACGTCGCCGGTCTTGAACCACTTGCCGCCTTGTTCATCGGCAGTGAACTCTTCCGCCGTCTTCTCGGGCATGCGCCAGTAGCCCTTGAACACGTTGGGGCCCTGGACCTGGATGGCGCCGATCTCGCCCACGGGCAGCGGCTGGTTGGCATCGTCCACCACGCGCAGGCCCACGCCGGGCAGCGCAAAGCCCACGGTGGCGCCGCGGCGATCCGCCTGGCCGCCGTGGCGCGCATCGGCCGCGTAGGGGTTGCTGGTCAGCATGATGGTCTCGCTCATGCCGTAGCGCTCCAGGATGGTGTGGCCGGTGCGCTGTTGCCATTCGTTGAAAGTCTCGATGAGCAGCGGGGCAGAGCCCGCGACGAACAGGCGCATGTTCTTGGCGGCTTCCTTGGTCAGGCCCGGCTCGGCCAGCAGGCGCACGTACAGCGTGGGAACGCCCATGAAGACGGTGGCGCGGCGCATGGCGGCCAGCACCGCCTTGGGGTCGAACTTGGAAAACCAGCTCATCTTGCTGCCGTTGATGAGCGCGCCGTGGATGGCCACGAACAGGCCGTGCACGTGAAAGATGGGCAGCGCGTGGATGAGCACGTCACCAGCCTTCCATCCCCAGTAGTCCTTGAGCACCTGCGCGTTGGACAGCAAATTGCCGTGCGTGAGCATCGCGCCCTTGCTGCGGCCCGTGGTGCCGCTGGTGTACAGGATGGCGGCCAGGTCGTCGGCCGATTTGTTCACCGGCGTGTGCACGTCGCTGTGGTGCGCCGCGCGCTCCAGCAGGCTGCCGGTGCGGTCGTCGCCCAGTGTGAACACATGGCCCGTGCCCTGGGTGAACGCGATCTTGCTCACCCAGCCGAAGTTGCCGGGCGTGCAGACCACCACGGCCGGCTCGGCGTTGCCGATGAAGTATTCGATCTCGGCGCTCTGGTAGGCGGTGTTGAGCGGCAAGAACACATAGCCCGCGCGCAGCGTGGCCAGGTACAGCAGCATGGCCTCGACCGATTTCTCGACCTGCACCGCCACCCGGCTGCCTTCGGGCAGCTTGAGCGATGCGAGCAGGTTGGCGATGCGGGCGCTGGCGCGCTCCAGGTCGTCCCAGCTGTAGACCAGCTCGGTGCCGTCCGGCGCCGTGGTCTCCACGGCGGCGCTGGACAAATCGGTGGGGAAGGCGGCGCGCAGCGCGCTGAAGAGGTTGTGTTGGCTCATGGCAGTAGGCTGGTGGGTATCGATCGGGTATTCGGTCGGCGAAGTAGTGGCTGTGATCGTGGGCGGCAGGCCATCGTGCGGCGCTCAGAACGCGGGCGCGCGCTTTTCGATGAAGGCGGTGATGCCTTCACGGTGCTCGGCGCTGTTGGCATAGGCGTACGGGTCGGGCGTGCCGTTTACTATGTTTTCGATAGCTGAAAGCGCTTTTCCATCCAGCGCTAGAGGCATTCTTAAGGCCCGAAACGTCTGTTTGTTCATGCGCGCGGCGCGGGGTGCCAAGGTGGCGATGCGCTGCACACTGCCCTGCGCTTCGGCGGCGGCCAGGTCGTCGGGCACCACGCGGCTCAGAAAGCCACGCGCCAGCATCTCGGGCGCGGTGAACGTGGCGGCCTCCAGCAGCATCTGCCGCGCGGTCACGTCGCCCACCGCGCCGGCCACCAGCTGTGCCTCGCGCGGCGCCATCGGAAAACCAAGCTTGGCAATCGGCGCGCCAAACCGCGCACTGCTGCCGGCGATGCGGATGTCGCAGCAGCTGGCGATCTCCACCCCGGCCCCCATGCACGCGCCATCGATGCGCGCCACGATGGGCACATCGCAAGCCAGCATGGCGGCGAGCCCGCCCCAGACATCGTTCTCGTGAAAGTCGCGCAAGGCGGCAGGGTCAAAGCGGAAGTCGGGGTATTCAGAGATATCCCCCCCGGCGCAGAACGCCCCGCCCTCCCCCGCAATGAGCACGCAGCGCACGCCGTCATCGCCGCGCTCGGCTTGCTGCTGGATGCCCAGGAACACCTCCCGCAACTGCCGCCACATCGCGCGCGACATTGCATTCAAGCGCCCAGCATGCCGCAGCGTGACGTGCACCACGCCACGCTCCGCTGCATCCACGATCACTTCACCCGACATAGTGCCCATCCATCACTCTGTACAAACATCGCCCTGCAAAACCGGCGCAGCGCCATCGCCAGTGCCACCGTGGAACCGGCTTTGCCGGGCCACGGGTGGCGTCCCCCTTCAGGGGCTGAGGCCTGCGGCTCCAAGCCTGCCTGCGCAGGCTTGGACAGGCCGAAGAGGCTGTGCCTCTGGCACTGCCACCGAGGCGCGCAGCGCCACAGGGGGTCAATCTAGCTTGGCGCCAGAAGCCTTCACCACCGCCGACCAGCGCTTGACCTCGCTGCTCACCATGGCCGCAAACTGCTGCTGCGACAAGCCGCCGTACTCGGCACCGTTGTTGGCCCAGATGGTCTTGAGCTCGTCGGCCGTGCCCAGCTTGCGCACTTCTTCGACGATGCGCGCCTGCAGATCGGCCGGCGTACCCTTGGGGGCCCACAGGCCGTACCAGGTGGTCACGGTGTAGTCGGGCAGGCCCACTTCGGCAGCGCAAGGCACATCCGGGAAGGCCGCGTTGCGCTTGGTGCCCGAGACCATCAGCGCCTTCACGCGGCCACCCTTGATGTGGGCTGCGGATGAGCCCAGGCCGTCGAACATCATGTCCACCTGCCCGCCGATCAGGTCCTGCAGCGCAGGGCCCGCGCCGCGGTAGGGGATGTGCGTGATGAAGGTGTTGGTCTGCTGCTTGAACAGCTCGCCCGCCAGGTGGTGCGAGGTGCCCGCGCCGGCAGATCCGTAGTTGAGCTTGGCGGGGTTGCGCTTGACGTAGTCCATGAACTGCTGGAAGTTGTTCACCGGGACGTTCTTGGGGTTGACCACCACCACCTGGGGCACGTTGGCCAGGAGGAACAGCGGGACAAAGTCTTTCTCGATGTCGTAGTCGAGCTTGGGGTACATCGACGGCGCAATCGCGTGGTGCACGGCGCCCATGAACAGGGTGTAGCCGTCGGGTGCGCCCTTGGCCGCAAAGCTCGCCCCCACGGTGCCGCCCGCGCCGCCGCGGTTGTCGATCACCAGCGTCTTGCCGGTGGCCTTGGCAAACTGCGCTGCCAGCGGCCGCGCAAACGCATCGGTGCCACCGCCAGCGGGGAAGGGCACCACCAGGTTGACCGGCTTGGCAGGCCAGGACGACTGGGCATAGCCAGCGGTGGAATACATGGTGGCGCCGGCTACAGCAGCACGTAGCACGTCTCGTCGGGTCGCAGATTTCATGGTTTTTTGTCTCCGTTGGTGTAAATGTTCAATGTTGTCAGATGCAAATGACAGCCCAGGCATGGCGCAGCGCTGAGGCTCAGCGCAGCACCTTGCTGGCCTCGGCGGCCTGGATCAGCCGGGCGCCGTCCGCCGGCAGCAGAAAGCCTTCGGACGCGGCCTTGGCCACCGCCTTGCGCACGGCGGCCACGTAGCCCGCGTGGTTGCCGTAGCGCTCCTCCAGGGACAGGCGCGGGTCACCCAGGGCCTGCCGCTCCTGCGCGGTGCGGGCGAATGGAATCATGCCACCCACATAGTTGCAGATCTGCCCTTGGTGAAAAGGCCGCGCGCCCCCGGCGGTGATGTTCCAGCCCAGGTACGTGCCCAGCGGGGCCTCCAGCAGCACCACGGGCACCCCGCCGAGTTCATTGCCGTCGGCATCAACGCGCGGCGCGTACATGGGCAGCACCTGGCGGATGGGCGGCGGCGCGTTGGACGCCACGCCCGCGCCGTCGGCGGCCTTGAACGCAGGGCCCCAGTCGTAGTCGATCACCGGCATGATGAAGTCGGGCTCGGGCACCGTGGGCCGAAGCTGCGGCAAGGTGGGGAAACCCAGGGCCTCTTTGTGCGCCGGCACCAGCGTGCCGCGCGCCTGCCCGGGCTGCGGCGCCAGCGTGGGCCAGCGGCTCGGTGGCGGCACCGTGCCCCGCATCACCCACTGGCGGAAATGCTCGCGCAAGGCGTTGACGGTTTCGGTGTGGGGCACCGGGTTGGCGGGCAGCAGGCCCGTGCCGTAGTTGTTGCCCGGGCACGTGGCGCCCACCGTGGGCAAGCCCACGCCGGCAAGGCTGGTGTCAAAACCCCCTGCCCCGCCCCCGTGGTGGGAGCTGGCGATGTAGTAGCGGCGCACGTGGGGTGGCAGGGGCAGGTCGGCCTTGGCGTCGGTGCCGATCCACTCGGGCGTCAGCTTGAGCGCCCACACCTCGGCCGAGCCGAAGTGTTCGATGATCTTGGGGCAGGTGCTGGTGGCGGTGCAGCGGTCCAGAATGCCGAGGGCCTTGGCGTTGGCGCCGTCGCGCACGGGGTCGGCGTGGGGCAGCCACCATTGCGGGCCCTCGCTGCCGGCCTGGTAAAGCTCCAGCACACCGTCGGGCTGGGCCCAGCGGAAGTTCAGTGCAATGCGGCGGCCCGCAATGATGGGCCAGAGCCCGTCGTGCACCTGCTTGCCGGCCTCGTCCCGGTTGAAGCCCAGGTGCAGCCAGCCCCGCAGAAAATTACCGGATTGCGACACGCCCCGGCCAATGGTGTGCGTGATCCGGCCCGCGAGTGGATTGGGCGTGCCAGCATCATCGGCCACGGCGGACTTGAAGAACTGCCCTACATCGCGCCAGGCCGCAAAGCCAATGCCCAGCACATAGGGGTCGGCGGCTTTGAACACCACCTGATAGAGCTTGGACGCGTCAAACCCGTTTTTCAGGCAGATCTGCGTCGGGTCCGGCGTGCCCGGAAATGGCTTCGCCGCATCGCAGCGCGCCCAGGCCCAGTCGGCCGAGGCGATCACGGACTCGCCCACCACCTCGCCCCGGGTCGACTCGGCCGTGCGCATCACCAGACGCGCCTCTGAGGTACCCAAGCTCCGCGGTTTGTAGGGGACAGGATTGGTCTGCACGATCAAAGGCTGCGAGCCCGGCCCGCTGCGGTTGACGATGCGGCCGAACACATCGCCCGTGATCTGCGAGCCATCGGCATTGCGGGCCACAGGCAGCTTGAGCCAGTGCGGCTGGCTGACCGCTGCAGCCTCCCGCACGGCCGTGGCGCCGGCGTTGTCGCCCTGCCATGCGCTGGTCAGGTCCACGTCGCCCGCTGCGCGCTCGGCCACCACGTTGGGGCGCGCATTGCCGCGGTTGGGCACCTCGTGCCACAGGAGGCCGCTGGCCTGGCCCATGTCGACCGGCTTGGTGAGCACAAAAGTAGCGACATAGCGCACCTTGCCATCGTCGTCCTTGGCCAGGCCGATGTCCTGGATGATCGCGTTGGCCGGGGCTTGCGGGTCGAGCTCGCCAAAAGCGAGACCGGCAATCTGCTCGGACGCCTCGCCGCCCGAGTGCGCTGCGGGCAGGGGCAGCCGCTCGTCCACCACGATCCGCGTGACGCGGGCGTGGGCGCTGCTTGCCGCCAGCACCAATGAAACTCCCAGCACCCCGTGGGTCCAGCCGCGCAACGCGCGCCTGTGCAAAGTCTGCCGCATGTGTTGTCTCCTGTTGTGATGAACCGGCTGTCCCTGGCGGGCGGCCCTTTCGGCGTGCTCTCTGTGGAGCACTGTTGCGCTGTCACTGCGTCGCTGTCACTGCCTTCTCCCACGGGTGCGGGTCAGGAAATCAGCCCCTCCACCTCGCCCGACACCGGCACCTTGCCCTGCGCCAGCAGGCTGCGGTGCTTGTCGATGCGCTTGAGGTCGTAGAGGTAATTGACCATCAACCCATACGACTGCTTGACGCCCTTGGTCGACGGATCACCCGCCCAGTTCAGGCGCTCCACCCGCGCGCCGTTGCCCAGGTGAAAACGCGCGACCGGGTCCACGGGCTTGCCTTCCTGCATCTCGCGGGCCAGGTAGTACGCGGCGCATTCCAGCAGCATCTGGCGCACGGGCGACTTGGCGTCGAGCTCCAGTGCCTTGTCGATGGCGGCCAGCAGATGTGTGGGCTGTGGCGGCTCAAACCCCACCGCGCGGCCCAGCTCACTGCGGCGCTTGTCGTCCAGGCGCTCCAGCATGGCGGCAGCGTGTTTGCCCAGCCAGCTGCGAAACCCCGGGATGGGCGACAGCGTGGCAAAGGTGCGCAGGCGCGGAAACTCGGCGTTGAGCGTCTCCACCACGTGCTTGATGAGCGAGTCGCCAAAACTCACGCCGCGCAGACCCGTCTGGGTGTTGCTGATGGAATAAAAAATGGCCGTGGTGGCGCGCGAGATATCGGCCGGTGCCGCGGCTTCATCCAGCAGCGGCGTGATGCTGGACGAGATCTTGTCGAGCAGCGCCACCTCCACAAAGATCAGCGGCTCGTCGGGCAGGCGCGGGTGGAAGAAGCCGTAGCAGCGGCGGTCGCTGTCCAGCCGGTTCTTGAGGTCCGCCCAGCTGCGGATGTCGTGCACCGCCTCGTACTTGATGAGCTTTTCGAGCAGCGAGGCGGGTGAGTCCCACGACAGGCGGCGCAGCTGCAAGAAAGCGACGTCGAACCAGGTCGAGAACAGATGCTCGAGCTCGGCATCAAGCGCCAGCAGGCGCTTGTCGGCCTTGAGCAGCGGCAGCAGCTCAGCCCGCATGTCCACCAAAAAGCGCATGCCTTCGGGGAAGACCGCAAAGCGCTGCAGCAGCCGGGTGCGGGGCGTGACCATGGCGCGGCGCAGGCTGATCTCGGCCTGGCCTTCCTCGGCCGTGCCAGCGGCAGCCTCGTAGCGCTGGCGGGCCGACTTGAAGCGCGTCGCGTCGGGCGCGAACTGCTCGCACATCAACAGCCACATGTCGCGGCGCTCTTCGGGCTCGGCCTTGGCGTACCACTCGGCCACGGCCTGCGCGCGGCGCCCGCCTTCGATCTCGCTCACCTGCGGGGCCACCACTTCCTGCAAATCGGCCAGCAAGCGGCGCAGCGCGCGCGGCGACAGCGTCTCTTGCCCGCGCCGCAGCGTGGCCTGCAGCCGCTCGTTGGTGGAGCGCGGCGGCACGGCCTTGGCGACCACGTCGGTCACGGTCTTGTCGAGGCCCGCAGCCTTGGCGGGCTTGTCGACGGGCTTGTCGACGGCCTTGTCGGTGGCCTTGTCTGCCGCCGGGGCGGCAGTGCGCAGGCGCGAGACGCTGCGCGCAATCCATTCGGGGGTGGTGTTCATCATGGTGTCAGCCTCGATTGCTGGTTGCGGGCTACGTCGCGCAGCGCATCGCGCTGGCGCAAAAGATGGTTGCGCATGGCTTCTTCCGCGGCGTCGCAGTCGTGCGCTTTCAGCGCGGCAAACACTGCGAGGTGTTCCGCCAGGCTCTGCTGCATCCGCCCTGGTGCGTGCAGGGTCTGCAGCCGCGCCAGCCGCAGGATCTTGCGCAGATCGCCAATCACCTGGGCCAGCCAGCGGTTGTCGGCGAGCGTGATGAAGGCCTCGTGGATCGCGTAGTTGGCCTCGTAGTAGTCGGTGATGCGGCCTTCGGCAGCGCACAGCTGCAGGCGCTCATGCAGCACTTCCAGCGCCGCCACGTCGGCGCTGCCCGCCCGGCGGGTGGCTTCGTGCGCGGCCCGGCCTTCCAGCAGCGCGATCACGGGGAAGAGGTCGTCCAGATCGCGCTCGGTGATTTCGGCCACAAAACAGCCGCGGCGTGGCTCGTGGCGCAAGAGTCCTTCTGCCACCAGCACCTTGAGCGCCTCGCGCAGCGGAGTGCGCGAGATCTCCAGGCGCTCGCACAGCGCGGCTTCGTCGAGGAAGCTGCCGGGTGCAAGGGCCCCGGCAAAAATCTGCTCCCGCAGCCGCGAGGCAGCTTCGTCGTGCAGTGAGTTGGGAACCGGGCGCATGGTGCAGGGGCTTTTCCAGGGTTTCAGAGGCTTCGGCAACATTCACGAACGCGTTTTTGCTGCCATCAGGCTCAAACGGTTCACAAACCGACCGCTTCCTCTGTGTTGAACGTAATTTCTCATAATTATGGAAAATTACAAGCGCGAAAACCCGAAATCCGGATGGACGGCGACAAGTCGTGCGAAATGAGGCGGCGGTGCCACAGTGAGTCTGGGGCCTATGCACACCGATCTGCTGTGGGTGGCCGATGACCGCCGAGGGCAAGGCCTGGGGCGCCATCTGCTGTGCTGGGCCGAAGCGCAAGGCAAGGCGCTGGGTGCGCGCCATGCCAAGCTCGAGACCTTCGAGTGGCAGGCGCGGGAGTTCTACGTGAAGCAGGGCTATGCGGAATACGCCCGCATGAGGACTATGTGCTGGGCTTCTATCTGGCGCAGATGAAGAAATCGTTGGCGTAGTCTGCGTTGGCGCACTGGTTGGCGGCGCGGCGGTTTATGCCGACGGTCTAACCGTTCGGCCGGCACCGCCGGTCAGTGGGCCACCGCCGGGGCGCACCGCACGCCACCTCTCAGGCCCAGCGGATCGAGCAAATCCGGTAGATGGCGCCAGCAACTTGGCGAGCGCTCTCAGCCTCGCACGCTGCACAGCGCGGCAACACTATTATTTTGATAGCTACTCGCGCTTGCCCATCAAGCGCTAGAGGCCATTTTTACTTCAAATTCAATGCCACCACCGGCCGCCGTTGTGCCCACACCCACATCGCAACACCCGCGGCCACCATGGGCACGCAGAGCCATTGGCCCATGCTCATGCCCAGCGAAAGCAAGCCCAGGTGCGCGTCGGGCTCGCGGAAGTACTCGGCAATGAAACGGAAGCTGCCGTAGCCGACCAAGAAGGCGGCGGCCACCTGGCCCTGGCGGCGCTCCTTGCGGGCATACAGCCACAGCAGCACAAACAGCAGCAGGCCTTCGAGCAGGAACTGGTAGACCTGCGACGGATGGCGCGGCTGCATCGAGCCGCTGTGCGCAAACACCATGCCCCACGGCAAATCTGGGCTGGCAAAACGGCCCCAGAGTTCGCCGTTGATGAAGTTGCCCACCCGACCGGCCGCCAGGCCCGTGGGGACACAGGGCGCCACAAAGTCGGCCACCTGCAGCCACGGCCGCTTGCGCGAATGCGCAAACCAGATCATCGCCACGATGACACCGAGGAGCCCGCCATGGAAAGCCATGCCGCCTTGCCACACCGCGAATATCTCCAGCGGATGGCTGAGGTAGTAGGCCGGCTTGTAAAACAGGCAATACCCCAGTCGGCCGCCCACCACCACGCCCGCAACGCCCAGGAAAAGAATGTCCTCGACGTCTTTGCGCGACCATGCCCCAGGTCCGGTGATGGACGCAAAGGGCTGGTGCTTGAGGCGCTGCAGGCCCAGCAGCATGAACAGGCCAAAGGCCGCAAGGTAGGTCAGCCCATACCAGTGGATGGCAAGGGGCCCGATCTGCAGGGCGACGGGGTCGATGTGGGGGTAGGTCAGCATTTGGGCGGTATTGTGCCCGCGCTGCATGGCACTTCGTGCGCTGCAGCCCCGCGGGGTGTGGGGGCAGCGGCTGCGCAGGCCGTGATGCAAATGTCCGTCCAATCCGGTAGCTGGGTGCGGATTGCTGCCTGACGTCGGCCTGCCTTGTGATGAATGCGACCGCACCTGAGTTGATCGGTCTGTCAACCGCAGCAGGGAAGGCATCTCGCCCGACGCACACAGAGCCCGTAGGCCTGCCAGACGCCAGTGGCCAGATCTGTGGGCTGGTTGTCATTGCCGCCAACGTGGCAAGCACTGACACTGGCGGCATGGACCACCCCCCACGCACCGTTGCCTGCCTGATCTACCCGGACTTCATGAGCCTGGACGCGGTCGGCCCGATGCAGGTTTTCGGTTCGGCCAATGCCGAGCGCACGGGGCACGGCCTGCCCCCAGCCTATGCGCTGCATCTGATTGCGGAAACCGCGGGCCCCGTCACCACCTCCGCAGGTTTTGCGTTGGTGGCCGATAGCGGCTGGGACACGCTGGACCCGGCCCGCATCGACACGGTGCTGGTGGCGGGGGGCGACGGCGTCCTCGGGCAACTCGACAACGCTGGCCTGCTGGCTTGGCTGCGCTGTGCAGAGCCCCAGGTGCGCCGCCTGGGCTCAGTCTGCTCGGGCGCCCTGCTGCTGGCCCAGGCCGGCCTGCTCGACGGCCTGCGTGCCACCACGCATTGGTGCCGCATGGACCGGATGCGCCAGGACCACCCGGCCGTGCAAGTGGACGAGGACTGCTTGCACACCTACGACGCGGCGAGCGCGGTGTACGGCCACCTGTTCACTTCGGCGGGCGTCACGGCTGGCATCGATTTGGCTCTGGCGCTGGTGGAGGCGGACCTGGGCCGGCCCATGGCGCTGGCCGTGGCGCGGCGGCTGGTGATGTTCATGCGCCGGCCCGGCGGGCAGGCCCAGTTCAGCGCACTGCTGGCGCCCGAAACCCGGCATGCGCCGCGGCTGGCGGCGCTGCTCGAATGGATTCCGTCGCAGCTTGGCGGCGACCTGTCGCTGGACGCACTGGCCGGCCGCGCCTGCATGCCCCCGCGCACCCTCACCCGCGTGTTCCAGCGCGAGCTCGGCACTACGCCCGGCCGCTATGTGGAGCGGGTGCGCGTGGAAGCTGCTTCCACCCTGCTCGCCCAGGCGCAGGCATCGGTCTCCACCGTGGCGCGGCTGTGCGGTTTTGAGCATCCCGAAAACCTGCGCCGCAGCTTCCATAAGCACCGCGCCGTGAGTCCGCAGGCCTATGCGCAGCGCTTTGGCGCCGGTGTATTGCCGGACTAGGAGCGGCTCACAAAACTCTTCCGGCGGCGTTGCCGCGCCCTGGTTGTATCCCTGGTACTGCCTGCGACGCAGCGCCTAGCCAGAACCGCTTCGCTGAGTTTTTTTGGCCGCTCCAACGCCTTCTCGTATCCCCTTGCGCGCCTGCCCGGCGCACCACCGAAAGCCCCCATGCTGCTCTTGCGCAATGCCTCTGTTCGCCTGCTGTTTGCTGGCCAAGCCCTGTACTGGGGCTGCTCCATCATCGGCATCACGCTCACTTCCATCGTGGGTGCACGGTTGGCACCCTGGCCGGCATTGGCCACGCTGCCACTGGCGCTGCTGGTGCTGGGCAACCTGCTGTCGGTGCAGCCGCTGTCCTTGTTCATGCAGCGCCGAGGCCGTCGCGCCGGACTGCAAGCCGGGGCGCTGTTTGGCGTGGCGGGTGGGCTGGTCAGCATGGTCGGCGTGCAGTCGGGCAGCTTTGCCGTGTTCTGCGCGGGCACGCTGGCCATCGGCGTGTACCAGGCCTCGTCGGGCTACTACACCTATGCGGCCCTGGAGGCGGTGGACCCCGTGCAGAAAGGCCGCGCCGCCGCCTGCGTGGTGGCCGGCGGCTTGTGCGCTGCGGTGTTCGCGCCGCCCTTGGCGCTGTGGTCGCGCAACGCGATGGGTACGCCCTTGGCGGGTGCCTATCTGGCCATCGCCGCGTTGGCAGCGCTGGGCTGGCTGGTGATGGCACGGCTGCGCGAAGGCGTGGCGCCGCGCCCTGCAGCCGGTGGCATCGCGGCCATGCGCGCCCTGCTAGCCCGCCCCGGGCTGCGCGCTGCGGTGGTGATGACGGCCATCGGCCACGGCCTGATGATCCTGGTGATGAACGCCACGCCGCTGGCGATGGAAGTCTGCGGCTTCTCGGCGGCGTCGGCGGCGCAGGTGATCCAGTGGCATGTGATCGGCATGTTTTTGCCGGCGCTCTTTTCGGGCACGCTGGTGGATCGGTTTGGTAGCCGTCCCGTGGCCGCTGTCGGTGCGGCATGCCTGGGGGCCAGCGCGGTGGTGGCGTTGTCGGGCATTTCGTTCGCCGAATTCCTGGCCAGTTCCGTCCTGCTGGGCACGGGCTGGAATCTGATGGTGATTTCGGGCACGACGCTGCTGGCCGAATCCCACGCGCCCGAAGAGCGCGGCCAGGCCCAGGCGCTGATGCAGCTGGCCAACGGTGTGGTGGCAGCGTTGATGTCCTTTGCCTCCGGGGCGCTGCTGACCGGCGTGGGATGGACCGCCATCAATGCGGTGGCCCTGCCGCTGCTGGCGGTTGCGGCCGCCCTGCTTTTTGTGCGCGGGCGCGGGGCGGCGGCCGCACCGGGCTGAGTCAGGCCACCGCCGAGCGCTCCTGCACGAAGGCGATAAAACGCTCCAGCGCCGGGTTGTTGAGCGCAGCGGGCCAGACCAGGCTGGTCTCGCACAGGGGCAGCGGTGGCGTGGCGGGCGATTTCGCAGCAGCCTTGCTCCGCGCCTTGCCCACCGCATCAGGCGCAGGTCCGAAGGCATCGGCCGCACGGTAGACCACGCCCTCACGGCGGAACTGGGTCACGCTCTCGGGCACCCAGGCCACGCCCAGGCCGCCCCACACCAGGTTGACGATGGTCTGCATCTGGATGGCCTCTTGCGCGACCACGGGCACGCGGCCCGCGGCGTGGTACAGCGCAAAGACCGCGTCGTGCAACGACGGAACGATGCGGCGCGGAAAGATCACCAGGGGCTCCGCCAGCACATCGGCAAAACCCACGCGTGGCGCCAAGGCCAAGGGATGATGCGCTGGCAGCGCCAGCACCAGCGGCTCCTGGGCCACGGCCAGGCGCGCCAGCTCAGGGGGGGCGAACCCGGGCGAATGCAGCATCAGGCCGGCATCCAGCTCACCGCGTGAGAAGAGTTCACGCTGCACATCGCCCGTGGCTTCTACAAGCTCCAGCGCAACCTGCGGGCACAGCAGGCGAAAGTCGCGCACCCACTGTGGCAAGCGCTCGAAGCCGATGGTCGAGACAAAGCCGAGCCGCATGCGCCCCACCTCACCTGCTGCGGCGGCACGCGCCCGCGCGGGCAAAGCCAGGGCCCGCTCCAGAAAGTCACGCACATCGGGCAACAACGCCTCGCCCGCCGGCGTCAGCGCCACGCGCCGGCGCGTGCGATCAAACAGCATCACGCCCAGCGACCGCTCCATCTGCGCAATCGCCTGGGTAAGCGGTGGCTGCGTCATGTGCAGGCGCAGCGCAGCCCGGCCAAAGTGCAGCTCTTCGGCCACGGCCACGAACTGGCGCCAGGCGCGAACGTCGATGATTGCTTCCTTCATGGCGTGGGTGCTTCATTGATATGTTTTGCATATTAATGGAGCAGGCGAAAGGGATTGGAAACGCGGACGCAAACCTCGCATACTTGCAACCCGACAGCCGAGGCACCGGCACAGCACCGGTGCCCGCTCTCCCCACAACGACTCCCCACCAGGAAAACCGCCATGGCAGACAGCAAGACGATCCCGATCCAGCCGATCAACCGCCGCAGCGCCAACATCACGCAGGGCAAATCGCGCGCGCCCAACCGCTCCATGTACTACGCCATGGGCTACGAGGAAGGCGACTTCGTCAAGCCCATGGTCGGCGTGGCCAACGGCCACAGCACCATCACCCCCTGCAATAGCGGCCTGCAGAAGCTGGCCGATGCGGCCATCGCAGGCATCGAGGAAGCCGGTGGCAACGCCCAGGTGTTCGGCACGCCCACCATCTCCGACGGTATGGCCATGGGCACCGAAGGCATGAAGTACAGCCTGGTCAGCCGCGAGGTCATCAGCGACTGCATCGAGACCTGCGTGGGCGGCCAGTGGATGGACGGCGTGGTAGTGGTCGGCGGCTGCGACAAAAACATGCCCGGCGGCCTGATGGGCATGCTGCGCGCCAACGTGCCCGCCATCTATGTGTACGGCGGCACCATCCTGCCAGGCCACTACAAGGGCCAGGACCTGAACATCGTGAGCGTGTTCGAGGCCGTGGGCGAAAACGCCGCGGGCAAGCTCAGCGACTTCGACCTGAAAGAGATCGAAAAGCGCGCCATTCCCGGCACCGGCTCGTGCGGCGGCATGTACACCGCCAACACCATGTCGAGCGCGTTCGAAGCGCTGGGCATCAGCCTGCCGTATTCGTCCACCATGGCCAACCCGCACGACGAGAAGATGAACTCGGCCAAGGAATCGGCCAAGGTGCTGATCGAGGCCATCAAGATGGACCTGAAGCCGCGGGACATCGTGACCAAGAAGTCCATCGAGAACGCCGTGGCCGTGATCATGGCCACCGGTGGCTCCACCAACGCGGTGCTGCACTTCCTGGCGATTGCGCACGCGGCGGGCGTGGAGTGGACCATCGACGACTTCGAGCGCGTGCGCCAAAAGACCCCGGTGCTGTGCGACCTCAAACCCAGCGGCAAATACCTGGCGGTCGATTTGCACCGCGCAGGCGGGATCCCGCAAGTGATGAAGGTACTGCTGAACGCCGGCCTGCTGCACGGCGACTGCATCACCATCAGTGGCAAGACGATTGCCGAGGTGCTCAAGGACGTGCCTGACCAACCCCGCACCGACCAGGACGTGATCCGCGGCATCGACAAGCCCATGTACGCCCAGGGCCACCTGGCCATCCTGAAGGGCAACCTGAGCCCCGAAGGCGCCGTGGCGAAGATCACGGGCCTGAAGAACCCCGTCATTACCGGCCCTGCCCGCGTGTTCGACGACGAACAATCGGCCCTGGAAGCCATCCTCGCCGGCAAGATCGTCGCCGGCGACGTGATGGTGCTGCGCTACCTGGGCCCCAAGGGCGGCCCCGGCATGCCTGAAATGTTGGCCCCCACCGGCGCGCTGATCGGCGCCGGACTGGGCGAGAGTGTGGGCCTGATTACCGACGGCCGCTTCTCGGGCGGCACCTGGGGCATGGTCGTGGGCCACGTGGCGCCTGAAGCGGCCGCCGGCGGCACCATTGCCTTCGTCAATGAAGGCGACAGCATCACCATCGACGCCCTTCAGCTCAAGCTGGAACTCAATGTGTCCGAAGCCGAAATCGCCAAACGCCGCGAAGGCTGGACCGCTCCCGCGCCAAGGTACACACGCGGCGTACAAGCCAAGTTTGCGTTCAACGCATCAAGCGCGAGCAAGGGGGCTGTGCTGGACGCGTATTGATGGCTGAAGAGCCGGCAGGCGGCCGGCTCAATGCGACAGACAAAAACAAAACGCCCGTAGCGGAAGCTACGGGCGTTTTGTTTTATGACCAAAGGCGCGGAGCCAGAACCCCGGCTCACCTATCAAACTCAACGCGGCTTTCTTGGGCGCATTCCCAGCGCTTCTTTGTTCTTGTCGATGCGGTCCTGTTTGCGCTTGTCCATCTTTTCCATAGCTTTACGCTTGGTATACCCGGTGGAATCAGCCCAGGCCCACCATAAGACGGTAGCGCCGAAGGGTGCCATCACCCACCACCAGGACCAAGTGGCGACAGGTCCGATCTCTAAATACTTCAGCGCCAGCAGCACGAGGGAAAGGCCCAGCAGGTACATCGCAATCTCCAGAAAATAGCGTCCAACCCTTGATTGACTGAGGACAAATGCGTGTCAACCCCAGTCACTACAATCTCATTAAAAGAACTGTAACTCAACCCCAGGAAAACCCACCATGAAGCGTACCCTGATCACTCTGGCTATGACACTGTCGATTGCCGCGCCCGCACTGGCGGACCAGGCACTCGCAACGGCCAAGAACTGCATGGCCTGCCATGCGGTGGACAAGAAGCTGGTGGGCCCTTCTTACAAGGATGTGGCAGCCAAATACGCTGGGCAGAAAGACGCCGTGGACAAGCTGGCGGCCAAGATCATCAAGGGCGGTGCTGGCGTGTGGGGCCCCGTGCCCATGCCGGCCAACGCGCAGGTTAACGACGCCGACGCAAAGAAGTTGGCTGCCTGGGTGCTCACGCAGAAGTGACTTTTGCCGGATCGACCGGCAAACGCGAATGCAAGTACACCGTCTGGAATCGCTTGGGAAAACAGCCGCATCACTTTGTGATGCGGCTGTTTTGTTTTGATCTATCGAAAATGGATGCGTGGCAGAGTAGCCCCAACCTCAATGGCGCGTAGCTCACAAACCCCTTTTGCTCACACCAGCGGCGTGACCACCTGTTGAGCTTGGTTGCGGGTGCGCAGCTGATGTTCCAGTTGACCCACATACGCGGCAGTGGCGTTGTCTGACTCTTCCACGCGGGCAGCCAAACGTTGCTCTAGGGTGTCCAGGCGCGCCAACACGGCGGTATGGGATTGGCCTTGCTGAATCTCCAGAAAATGCCGCAGCTCGGTAAAACGCGATGCCTCGGCTTTGTCAGCGAGTTCGCGCTGGGCGTGAAGCTCCTTGGTGTGGCGGCGGGTCTCCATAAGCACTGAGCCTTGCAGCGACAGGACATACGCTACAAAGAAAATGGCCAACAGGGTTGTCAGGCCGAGCATGAGCAAACCCAGCGGGCCCTCAAACGTGATCACCCCAAGGGAAATCGCAGTGGGAGTGGCCAGCGCAGGCCAGTTGAGCGCTGCCAGCGCGGCAATTGCCAGCACAGTCAGAAACAAGACGACAGAACGAAAGTTCATGGTGAAAACTCCGGTGACAGCGGTGCCGGCCATTGCCAGGATGGGCAGGCCGTTCACGCGATGCCGCCGTTGTAACGCATGCAAGTGGAGTTGATGCTGTGGTGCGGGCGATTTCAGGTGACGTCCTACAGGGCGCGGCACACCGGAAGGAATTTGGGCCTGCAGCGGCCAGCCCAGCGTTGCGGACAAGCCATGCCGGCGACCGATATTGATGAGCTGGCCGGGACTTTCATCCGCACGGTGGAGCTGTGGTCGGATTTTGTGGCCACATCACATCGCTGCGCGATATGAGTGGCCACAAACCCCGCAAGCGCTGCGCGCTGGCGCCGTTTGCACGGCGCCTGGCGCCTTCTGGATCAGTTGAATTAACTCAATCACGCGGAGTGGAGCACCGCCGAATTTTGCGGCCACATCACATCGCTGCGCGATATGAGTGTCCACAAACCCCGCAAGCGCTGCGCGCTGGCGCCGTTTGCACGGCGCCTTCTGGATCAGTTGGTCTGGGCCAGCTGATCCAGAATTGCGGGGTTTTCCAACGTGCTCGTGTCTTGCGTGATGGCCTCGCCCTTCGCGATGCTCCGCAGCAGCCGGCGCATGATCTTGCCGCTGCGGGTCTTGGGCAGGTTGTCGCCGAAGCGGATGTCCTTGGGCTTGGCAATCGGGCCGATTTCTTTGGCGACCCAGGCGCGCAACTCGTTGGCGATCTGCTTGGCCTCTTCGCCTGTGGGGCGCGAGCGCTTGAGCACGACGAAGGCGCAGATGGCTTCGCCAGTCACGTCGTCGGGGCGGCCCACCACCGCGGCTTCTGCCACCAGGTCGGTCTTGGAGACCAGGGCCGATTCGATCTCCATCGTGCCCATGCGGTGGCCTGAGACGTTGAGCACATCGTCGATGCGGCCAGTGATGCGGAAGTAGCCGCGATCCACGCTGCGCACCGCACCGTCGCCAGCCAGGTAGTAGCCCTTGAGCTCTTCGGGGAAGTAGGCCTTCTTGAAGCGCTCGGGGTCGTTCCAGATCGTGCGAATCATGCTGGGCCAGGGCCTTTTGATCACCAGAATGCCACCGGCCCCATTGGCCACGTCATTTCCAGTTTCATCCACGATGGCGGCGGTGATGCCGGGCAGGGGCAGCGTGCAGCTGCCGGGCACCAGCGGCGTGGCGCCTGGCAGCGGCGTGATGACGTGGCCGCCGGTCTCCGTTTGCCAGAAGGTATCAACAATGGGGCAGCGCTCGCCGCCCACGTTCTTGTGGTACCACATCCAGGCTTCGGGGTTGATGGGCTCGCCCACACTGCCCAGGATGCGCAGGCTCGACAGGTCCGAACGCGCGGGATGCACGGCGGCATCGCCCTCGGCGGCTTTGATCAGCGAACGGATCGCCGTGGGCGCGGTGTAGAAGATCGTGCACTTGTGCTTTTCGATCATCTGCCAGAAGCGGCCAGCATTGGGAAAGGTGGGGATGCCTTCAAAAATGATCTGCGTGGCGCCCGCGGCCAGCGGGCCGTAAGCCACATAGGTGTGGCCGGTGATCCAGCCAATGTCGGCCGTGCACCAGAACACGTCGTCGGGGCGCAGGTCAAACGTCCAGTCCATGGTGAGCTTGGCCCACAGCAGGTAGCCGCCCGTGGCGTGCTGCACGCCCTTGGGCTTGCCGGTGGAGCCGCTGGTGTACAGGATGAACAGCGGATGCTCGGCGCCCACGGCCACAGGAGCGCATTCGGTGCTTTGCCCGGCCAGCGCTTCGTCAAAGGTCTTGTCGCGCCCAGCCACCATGTTGCAAGCCGTGGCCGTACGCTGGTAGACGAAGACGTTGCGGACGGTGTCGCAGCCGCCTGCGGCCAGGGCCTCGTCGATGATGGCCTTGAGCGGCAGCTCCTTGCCGCCACGCATCTGGTAGTTGGCAGTGATGACGGCCACGGCGCCCGCGTCGATGATGCGTTCTTGCACGGCTTTGGCACTGAAGCCGCCGAATACCACGCTGTGTGTGGCGCCGATGCGCGCGCAGGCCTGCATGGCAATCACACCCTCGATCGTCATGGGCATGTAAACCAGCACGCGGTCGCCCTTGCTCACGCCGTGGGCCTTGAGCGCGTTGGCAAACTGGCTTACGCGGGCCAACAGCTCCTTGTAGGTGATCTGGGTGACGGTGCCATCGTCAGCCTCAAAAACGATGGCGGTCTTGTTCTCGACGGGCGTGCCGATGTGGCGGTCCAGGCAGTTGGCCGAGGCGTTGAGCTCGCCGTCATCAAACCACTTGAAGAAAGGCGCGTTGGACTCGTCCAGGGTGCGGGTAAACGGCTTGGTCCACTGCACGTTTTCGCGTGCCAAGCGTGCCCAGAAGCCTTCGAAGTCGTTGTCGGCCTCGGCGCACAGCGCGTCATAACCCGCCATGCCCGATACGCGGGCGGCCTTGACGATGGCGTCTGCGGGTGGGAACACGCGGTTCTCGACCAATACGGACTCGATCGCGGATGTGGGCGCACTCATGGTTTGTCTCCTGGTTTTGATGAAGGTGTCTGACTGCGTCCGGTGGCCGTGAAGGGGCACCTCATGCCTGCCAGAGCGTCTTATTCGAATTGGGCGGTACTGTCGACCGCAGCACTTACAAGCCACTGACTGGCACGAAGCTTACAGAAACCGGCCGCCTCCCCGACTGGGCGAAAGGCACAGCGCGAAAGGGGCTGTCACGCCACACCCCTAAAATCGCGCGACCCAAGACCCACCCCCCATTCCATGTCCAACCCCAAAAAAATTCCTGGTACCCCGTCCCCCATGCGGCCCCTGCCCTCGCTGATCTTCGCCAGCCGGTGGCTGCAACTGCCCCTGTACTTGGGCCTGATCCTTGCCCAGGCGGTGTACGTCTTCCACTTCTGGGTGGAGCTGGTGCACCTGATCGAGGCGGCGTTTGGCAACACGGCGGCGCTCAAGCAACTGGTGTCCAGCATCGGCTACAAGAGCGACTTCGAGGTCACCGCCCTCAATGAAACCATCATCATGCTGGTGGTACTGGCGCTGATCGATGTGGTGATGATCTCCAACCTGCTGATCATGGTGATCGTGGGGGGTTACGAAACCTTCGTCTCGCGCCTGCACCTCGAAGACCACCCCGACCAGCCCGAATGGTTGAGCCACGTGAATGCCTCGGTGCTCAAGGTCAAGCTGGCCACCGCCATCATCGGCATCAGCTCGATCCACTTGCTCAAGACCTTTATCAACGCCGCCAATTACGACACCAAGGTGCTGATGTGGCAGACCATCATTCATGTGGTGTTCCTGCTCAGCGCGCTGGCCATTGCGATGACAGACCGTCTGATGGCACACGGCCCGGACAAGCACTGAATCCGATCGGGCATGCTGCGAGGACGTGCCTGGCACTGACAGCGCAGAGATGGACGCCCAAGCCGGGACTGGCGATTGCAGCCCCGGCGGCTTACGTCACGATGAAGCAGGGCGCAATGCACGACTCCGGCTGCTGCGTCCGTCGTCCCGCACCGCCTTCAATGCAACAGAACCTTCCAATCGAAGATTGATGCTTAAGGCATTGAAGATGTTTCCACGAGCTGGGCAGGCCTCAGCGACCAGCAGGTGCGGGAGTATCACAAGCTAGTAAGGATTTACGTAGTGCGAACTGGTCACGCGCTTCACCGCCCTGCACCGTACATCTCATTACGCTTTTGCTGCGGGCGCTAGGAACTTTTCCCCCTGCCCCAACGAAAATCCAAGGCGCCCCACGGCTGTCTGATGCCTGTGGGCCATCGGGTATCCGCCCTCGTTCTGCGCCTCTCCCTTCATTCCATGCACACCAAATTTCTTGCCCCACGCTTTCTGGGCCTGGCTCCGCTTTTGCTGCTCGCCTTGCTCGGATGCAGTCCCAAGTCTGACTCGACCACGGCAGAAACCCCCGCAGCCCCTGCTGTGGCCGGGGCCGCCGCACCCGCCGCACCAGAAAAAGCTGCCGAGCCCACGCCGGCCCCCGCAGCAGACCATCTCAACGCCAAGCTGCAGACCTACATCAACTGCTACAACAAGCTGGACGAGCGCGCGCACCGCACCATCACCCGCTATTCCAGCTGGGTCAAAGACATGAAGTCAGGGCCCACGGGGACTGAGAAAGTGGTCTACGGCCTCTATTCGATCTCTAGCGAAGACGTGACAGCCTGCGTGGCGGAGTTCGCGCAAGCGGCCGCCCTGCGGCCAGCACTGCCTGAGCTCGACTCCGCCGGGAAGGCTTACATGGTTGCGCTCACGGCCATGGACAAGCTGGTGGCCGACGCCTATACCTATTACGACCGCGACAACTACAAGGACGACAAGTTTGCCAAGGGTAAGGCCATCCACGGCCCGCTGGCAGCCGGCTTTGAGAGCTTTTCACAGGCCAGCACAGCGTTCTCGAAGGCGCTGGATGTAGAGAACGACAACCTGCTCGCCGCCCAACTGGCGCAGATTGAAAAAACCCAGGGCCGCAAGCTGCCCTACTACCAGATGGCGCTGATGGCCAAGGCCAAGGGCCTGTCCGAAGTGCTGGGCGACGAGACCTTCGACGCCGCTGTCGCCGCGCCGCGTCTGCAGGCCTACGAGGCCATGGCCGATGAAGCCATGGCTTTTGTCAAGCCAATCAAGGACGGGGTCCCGCACGGCTGGTCGAGCTTTGAGCGCACGGCCGAAGAATTTCGCAAGGCCTCCAAAGAGCGCTTTCGGCGCGTTCGCGACAAGGTGCCCTACAGCGATGGCGAGCGGATGATGCTCAAGCCCGGAAGCGGCTGGATGGTAGAAGGCAGCAGCGAAAAACTGATCAAGGCCTACAACGACCTCGTGAACGCCAGCAACGCGATGTAGCGCGCCAGGCTAGGGAGCTGAGGCACGCGGTCCCCCACTCCTCAATTTCTCCTCAATCGGGCGGCAAAGTGCAGGCCATACCCACTTGCAGGAGAAATCCATGGACCGCAGCACCCTTTCGCAGACCTCCACCGCCCTCACCGCCGCCGCCGTGCAGGCGCCTGCCAACCGCCGCTTTGCGCTGAATGCCCTGGGCTCGCTGGGCGTGGCGACCCTGTTCGGCTGCGGCGGCGGCAGCGACACCGAGACCACCACCGACACCACGGGTACCGGCACTGGGACCGGCACGGGCACGGGCACGGGCACGGGCACTGGAACCGGAACGGGCACAGGTACAGGGACCGGCACCACCACCACAACCTGCTCGGTCGTTCCGGAAGAAACCGCCGGCCCCTACCCGGCCGATGGTTCCAACGCCAGCAACAACACCTACAACGTGCTCGCACTCAGCGGCATCGTGCGCTCGGACATCCGCAGCTCGATCGGGTCGTCCACCCAGGTCAGCGGCGTGCCGCTCACCATCACGATCACGCTGACCAACACCAAGGCCAGCTGCGCGGCGCTTTCCGGCTACGCCATTTACCTCTGGCACTGCACGCAGGACGGCAACTACTCCGTCTACACCACCAGCAACATTGCCGACAACTACCTGCGCGGCGTGCAGGCCACTGATGCCAGCGGCACTGTCACCTTCACCACCATCGTGCCGGGCTGCTATTCAGGCCGCATGCCACACATGCACCTGGAGGTCTACCCCACGCTGGCATCGGCCAACAACGCCAGCAACAAGATCAAGACCACGCAGCTGGCCTTCCCCACAGCGCTGCTCAGCACCATCTACAGCGCCAACTCGGGCTACAGCTCCAGTGTGCGCAACCTGGCTTCCCTGTCCTTTGCCACCGACGGCATCTTCAGCGACGGCACCGACCTGGAGATGACCACCATGCAGGCCAACAGCGGCGGCGGATATTCGGCCAGCATCACGATTTCTATTGCAGTTTGATCTGTCACCCTGAGTCGCTTCGGCGCCTTCCCCCAAGGAGGGGCGCCCCCAGTGCGGCAGGGCGGCCCTTGCACGGGGGCCCTGGCACGAGGCCGCGCCGGCTTCAAGCGGCGGATCCGACTTGCTGGACGCCCTTTCTCCACCAACCCTAGAAAAAACCATGCCTTTCCAACCTATTCGTCACCACTTGCTGGCCCGCGTGGCCCTTGCGACCGTGCTCACTGCAGCATCCGCCGCCCCCGTGCTCGCGCAATCCCAGGGCCGCCAGGCCCCACCCGCTCCTCCACCCGAGGCCTATGCCGCCTGCAAGGGCAAGACCGAAGGCGCCAGCGTCACGCTGACCATGCCGGACGGCAAATCGCTCACCGGCACATGCCGCACAATGGGCGGCACCCTGGTGGCCATGCCCGCCGGCGGCCCCGGTGGCGCGGGCGGCCCGCCACCCGCCCGTTGACCTGCCCCTAAGAACCTGTTCAAAGTCTTTTCGGGGTCGCGCAACTGCCTTGCCGGGAGGGGATGCAAGGCGCGGTGCGCAGCCAATAGCTAGGCTATTGGCAATCGCCGCAACGCTGCAGACCGCCCGGCAAGGCACTTGCCCGAAGGGTTGGGGCGAAATCGGGCGATTGGACGCCCCGGCTGCTTGCATTGGCATGAGCCCATGCGGCGCATCCGAAGCATCCACTCCTCCCGATTGCGCTCCAACGCGATCCCCGAAAAGACTTTGAACAGGTTCTTAAATGCCCGCCCTGACCCTTCACCGCAAAGCCTTCATCACCCTGGCCGCCCTGCTGCTGGCCTTGCTGCTGATCTTTGCGGGCTTTTCGCGGCTGGGCTTGCAACGGGGCCTGGGGCCCTATGTGGCCGAGATCGAAGTCACGCGCATGGGCTGGCTGGCCGAGCGCCTGCAGGCGCACTACACCGAGACCGGCGGGTGGGAGAGCTTGCGCAGCCAGCCCATGCTGTGGAGCCGGCTCAGCCACCCTGCGTGGAGCAGCGGACGCGCCACCACCGGCACCCGCCCGCGCACAGAAGGCAGCGCACCACCCGAGCCACCGGAGTTCAGCGGCCTCGGCCCGCCAGGTTTCACCACGCCACCCACAGGCCCGCAGACCCGTCCCGGCGACAGCCCGGGCGCTACGCCAAGTAGCCCATTGCCTAACTCACCGGATCGCCCGCCGAACGCCCCCGCGTCCGGTCCCCGGAGCGGCCCGCCCGACGGCCTTCCCCCACCCTTGCCGCCCAATCCAACCGGCACTGACGGCCGCAGCGGCTTGGGCCCGCCGCCGCGGCATGGCGATGACATCTTTCCGCGCCTGGGCCTGGTGGATGCGCAAGACCGCCTGGTGGCCGGCAACGCGCCCCAACCCGGCAGCGCACGCCTGGCGCTGCGCGGTGCCGATGGCGCAACGATTGGCCACATCGTCCTCGCGCCGCCCCAAGGTGTGCGCAGCGAAGCCGACCAGGCCTTTCTGTCGCAGCACCTGGGTTTTGTGGCCTGGACGGGGCTCACGGGGCTGGCGCTGACGCTGGTGCTCTCGGGCTGGCTGGCCCGGCGCTGGCTGGCCCCGGTGGAGGCCCTCGCCAGCGGTGCGCGCAGCATTGCCCAGGGCCACCTGCACACGCGCGTGCCCGTGCATGGCAGCGACGAAATGGCGCAGCTGGCCCGCAGCTTCAACACCATGGCCGAACAACTCGGGAGCATCGAAGCCTCGCGCAGACAGTGGCTGGGCGACGTGGCGCACGAGCTGCGCACGCCACTGGCCGCCATGCGCGCCGAGATCGAAGCCGTGCAGGACGGCGTGCGCACCTTCGACGACAAAACCGCGCTGCGCCTGCACCGCCAGGTGATGCGCCTCATCCAGCTGGTGGGCGACCTGCGCGCCAGCCTGGACGCGGCCGGCACCAGCGCGCCGTCGGCCCAGGTGCCGGTGCACCCGCTGTCGCTGCTGGCCGAGGCGCTGGCGTCCATGCGGCCGCGCCTGGCGCAGGCCGGTATCAGCGTGGACACTACCGGCCTCGACGCCCTGGCTACGCAGTCGCCTGCGCCGCTGGTGCAAGGCGATGCGCAGCAGTTGCACCAGGTGTTCATGAACCTGCTCGAAAACAGCCTGCGCTACACCGACGCCGGTGGCCAGCTGCGCATCGCAGCCCTGGCAACACAGGCCGCGGGCGGCTCCCCGCTGTTGCGACTGCAGCTGGACGACAGTGCGCCCGGCGTGCCCGTGCACGAGCTGCCGCGCATTTTTGAGCGCCTGTACCGCGCCGAGACCTCGCGCAATCGCGACCACGGCGGCTCGGGCCTGGGCCTGGCGATCTGCCGCGCCATCGTGCTCGCGCATGGCGGCACCCTGGCGGCTGAAGCCTCACCCCTGGGCGGCCTGCGCATGACGCTGGACCTGCCTTTGTTCGACAACAACACCCCATGAGGACTGGCGCCAACACGGATCCGCTGACGCCCTGCCCGATTGGGCGGGCAGCCTGGCCTTCCACCGTTTTGCGCCCTTGATGACCATGAGCCAGCGCATCCTCGTCGTCGAAGACGAACCCGACATCGCCGCCATCGTGGTGGACTACTTGCGCCACGCGGGCTACACCGTGGAGCACCAGGCTGAAGGCCGCGCCGCGCTCGCCAGCATGCTGGCCGCGCCGCCCGACCTCACGTTGCTGGACATCATGCTGCCGGGCATGGATGGGCTGGAGATCCTGCGCCAGGCGCGGCGCCACACAGAGCACCCCATCATCATGCTGACCGCCCGCGTCGAAGAAGTGGACCGCCTCATCGGCCTGGAGCTGGGCGCAGACGACTACATCTGCAAGCCGTTTTCGCCGCGCGAAGTGGTGGCGCGCGCCAAAGCCGTGCTGCGCCGCACTGCCGCCACACAGGGCCCGCCGGCCGCTGCCGCGGCGTCGGCGCTCCTGCTCGACGAAGCACATTGGCAGGCCACGCTGCACGGCACACCGCTCGGGCTCACGCGGCGCGAGTTCCGGTTGCTGCAGGTGCTGGCGCGCCAGCGCGGGCGCATCTTCTCGCGTGCGCAGCTGCTGGACCAGGCCTATGACGACACGCTGGATGTGAACGAGCGCGCCATCGACAGCCACATCAAGAACCTGCGCAAGAAGCTCAAGGCCGCGAGTGCAGACGGCACCGACTGGATCCGTTCGGTGTATGGCGTGGGTTTTGCGCTGGACCCGAGTGCGAGTGAGTGAGTGAGTGAGTGAGTGAGTGAGTGAGTGAGTGAGTGAGTGAGTGAGTGAGTGAGAAGGCGGGGACGAGGGGGCCCATCGGCTTGCCCCACGCTAGCTGCCTGCGCGCACCCTCTGTGCGTCAGCGCATTGATGGCTCGTCGTAGCCCGAGCTAGGTGCGGTACGACGGCGCTGGGCGCCGGGATGAGCGGCTGTATCGAATGAGGCAAGGCAGTCCGGATACGTTGCGGCCCGCAATGTTCTGACGCGGCTGCACCGCACGGATGCTATTATTTTGATAGCTATAAGCGCTTATCCATCCAGCGCTAGGGGCCATTTTGAATCAAAATTCGCTTCCAAGGAGGCCTGCGATTCGGCCGCAGTCTCACTCCGCCGCACGCAGCGCACCTACACCGCCAACGCCCGGGCGCGGGTGTGATCGGAGCCACGCACTGGCCCTCTCACTCCATCGCACCGATGCCCGCCTCATCCCCATCGACCCGCGCCCCCGCGCCCATTCCACCCGCTGCCCGCCCGCAAAAATTGCCGGGGGGCCTGGTCTACGTCACGCCCACCATGCCGGGCCTGACCCGCGAGCCCAGTGGCGACAAGACGTTTCGCTACCGCTTGCCAGGGGGCCAACTGCTCAAGGACCCGGACGAGATCGCCCGCATTCAGCGTTTGGCGATCCCGCCTGCGTACACCGACGTGTGGATCTGCCCATTGCCCAACGGCCACCTGCAAGCCACGGGGCTGGATGCACGCGGGCGGCGCCAGTACCGCTACCACCCGCAGTGGCGTGAGCAGCGCGACGAGGGCAAGTTCGAGCACATGCAGGCCTTTGGCCACGCGCTGCCGCGCATCCGCGCCCGCGTGGCCCGCGACCTGGCGGCGCACCGCAGCGGCCGGCCGATCACGCGCACGCTGGTACTGGCCACGCTGGTGCGCCTGCTGGACACCACCTACCTGCGCGTGGGCAATGAGGAATACGCCAGCACCAACCGCTCGTACGGCCTGACCACGCTGCGCACCCGGCACGCCAAACTCAAGGGCGACCAGCTCAAGCTGCGGTTTCGCGGCAAGAGCGGCGTGCAGCAAGAGGTCGAGCTGGACGACCCGCGCGTGGCCCGCGTGGTGCGCCACTGCCAGCAACTGCCGGGACAGGAGCTTTTTCAGTACGAGGACGAAGACGGCACGCCCCGCGCCGTGGGGTCGGGCGACGTGAACGACTACCTGCGCGAGATCACCCATGGTGCGGCCGATACCGAGGGCGAACGTTTTACCGCCAAGGACTTCCGCACCTGGCACGGCACCACGCAGGCGCTGGAGCTGACGCGCCTGGCCTGCACACAATGCGATGCTGCCGCCCTCGACGACGCCGGTAAAGGCGGGGGTAAAAGCGTGCGCTACAGCGCCAAAGCCATCCTTGCCGAGGTGGCGCGCCAGCTGGGCAACACGCCCGCCGTGTGCAAGAAGTCGTACGTGCACCCCGCCGTGCTGGAGCTGGGCTCGCGCCTCGCGTCCGACGCGGGCCCGGGCATGCAGGAGGTTTGGAACCGCATTGGCGGCGGCGCTGCGCCGCGCGGGCTGAGTGCGGCAGAGCGCCGGCTGCTGGCGTTTCTGCGCAAGCCGCGCAAGCGGCGGGCGGCGGCCAAGGCTTAGAAAGCGGCGATCTCGAAAATCGCCGCGTCAGCTGCCGCGCTCCGGCCCTTCGGCGGCGCTTGCTGCGGGTGTCGCGCAGGTGCCGCCCGCCCCTCCCGCCTGCCGAACCGCGTGGCTAAACTTGCGCCCGCGCCTTCCTTTGCCCCGTCGGCCCGGCCCTGCGCACAGGCCGGCCAGCCCATCCCACCGCCTGCCGCCATGCCCACCGCCACCCTTGCCTTGCCCGAGTCGCCCGCGAGCCCGCCGGCCGACCACCATCACCAGCGCCCTTTTTTGAGCCCGCCCGAGCGCGAAGCCATCAACCGCGGCCGCTGGTTCGCGGCGCTCACGCCCTCGCTGCGGCACGACATCTTTCGGCTGGGCCGCGTGACGCGCTACACCCACGGGCAGACCATCGTCGAGCAGGGCGAGCTGGCGCAGGACTGGTTTGCTTGCGCCAGCGGCGCCATCCGGTTTCGGCGCACCACGCCATCAGGCAAGCAGGTGACGCTGGCCTACGTGGAGCCCGGCATCTGGGTCGGCGAGGCCGAGGTGCTGCACCGCGGCCCCAACACCTACGACGCGCACGCGCACGGCACGACCACGGTGCTGAGCGTGGCCGAAGGCGTGTTCCGCCAACTGCTGCGCGAGCACCCGGAGTTTGGCGAGGCGCTGCTCACGCTGCAGGCGCGCCGCATGCGCTACCTGTACTGGATGATGGAAGACATGGCCACCCTGCCTTTGCGCGCGCGGCTGGCCAAGCAGCTGCTCCATGTGCTGCGCCGCTTTGGCGAGCGCGCCGCCGTGCCGGGCCAGCGCGGCCCCATCGGTCTGGCGCTGGTGCAGGACGAGCTGGCGCAACTGCTGGGCGGCTCGCGCCAGCGCATCAATGTGGAGCTCAAGTGGATGGAGCGCGAGGGCATCATCGGCATCCACCAGCGCAGCATCGTGGTCTATCAGCAGGACCAGCTCGAAGCGCTGGCGCAGCAGGGGTAGAGCGCGCGGCGCGGGGGCGTCGCAATGCCACAAAACAGCGCTTGCTACCAAAACAATAGCTGTTAGCGCTTATGGATCAAGCGCTGGAGGCCATTTTGGCTTGAATTTCTTGGCGGGTGCCCCCTGCCAGGGCCTCAGCGGCCCACCATGTTGCCCGGCACCACCCACTGGTCGAACTGCTCGCCCGTCACATGGCCCGAGCCCACGGCGGCTTCGCGCAGGCTGGTGCCTTCCTTGTGGGCCTTCTTGGCAATGAAGGCCGCCTTGTCGTAGCCGATGTGGGTATTGAGCGCCGTCACCAGCATCAGCGAGCGGTCCACCAGCTCGGTGATGCGCTCGCGGTTGGGCTCGATGCCCACGGCGCACTGGTCGTTGAAGCTCACCATCCCGTCGGCCAAGAGGCGCACGCTCTGCAAGAAGTTGTGGGCCACCATGGGGCGGAACACGTTGAGCTCGAAATTGCCCGATGCACCGCCGAAGTTGATCGCCACGTCGTTGCCGAACACCTGGGCGGCCAGCATCGTGACTGCCTCGCTCTGCGTGGGGTTGACCTTGCCGGGCATGATGGACGAGCCGGGCTCGTTCTCGGGGATGCTCAGTTCGCCGATGCCGCTGCGCGGGCCGCTGGCCAGCCAGCGCACGTCGTTGGCGATCTTCATCATGCTGGCAGCCAGGGTTTTCAAGGCGCCATGCGCAAACACCAGGCCATCGACCGAGGCCAGGGCCTCGAACTTGTTCGGCGCGGTGACGAAGGGCAGGCCCGTCAGGCGCGCCAGCTCGGCGGCGGACTGCTCGGCATAGCCCTTGGGCGCATTCAGGCCCGTGCCCACGGCGGTGCCGCCCAGGGCCAGCTCGTACAGGTGGGGCAGCGCGGCGCGCACGTGGCGCTCGCCATGGTCCAGTTGCGCCACGTAGCCCGAGAACTCCTGGCCCAGCGTGAGCGGGGTGGCGTCCTGCAAATGAGTGCGGCCGATCTTGACGATGCCGTCGAAATCCTGGGCCTTCTGCGCCAGCGTGGCGCGCAGCCTGGCAATGGCAGGCAGCAGCTTGTGCGTGAGCGCCTCCACGGCGGCCACGTGCATGGCAGTGGGGAACACGTCGTTGCTCGACTGGCTGCGGTTCACGTCGTCGTTGGGATGCACCAGGCGGCCCTCGCCGCGCTCGCCGCCCAGCAGTTCGCTGGCGCGGTTGGCCAGCACTTCATTGACGTTCATATTGGTCTGCGTGCCCGAGCCGGTCTGCCACACCACCAATGGGAATTCGCTCGCGTGCTGGCCGGCGATGACTTCGTCGGCCGCGGCCACAATGGCGTCGGTCTTCTTCGCGTCCTGCAGGCCCAGGGCCTGGTTGACCACGGCGGAGGCGCGCTTGACCTGGGCCAGCGCCTTGATGATCTCGCGCGGCTGCTGCTCGCCCGAGATGTCGAAGTTCTGCAGCGAGCGCTGCGTCTGCGCGCCCCAAAGCTTGTCGGCAGGGACCTCGATGGGGCCAAAGGTGTCGCGTTCGGTGCGGGTGGTCATGAGAAGGGTTCTCCAGAGGAAAGGCTGAGGGCGTGGCGCAAGGCTCGGGTCGGGGCGCCGCGCTGGCGGCCCGCGCCTGGCTCGGTTCAACACGGCTGATGGGGCATGCGTCAGGAAACAGCCGGACAGGCGAGACCGGCGGCGCGAAAAGCTTGTTGGCAGCATAGTGCAAAAACAAACCATTCTCATCTGCAGGGCTGAGCGAGCCCGGGGGGAAAGCCGGTCGATCTCCGTTCACTGGACCCAGCTGGCCGGGTCCGTCCGTCGCTTGTCAGGGGCGGCTTGCACGGGCACGCGGGCGGCTCGCCCTGGCGGCAACAGGGTCTTGTGGCGTATACCCGTACGCCGGCGCGGCCAGGCCCCCCCCGCTACACTGCGCGGCGTCTCGCCCCTTAGCGCACCTTTTCTGGTGCCGCCGGCGCTGCCCCTTGACGGCACAGCGCGCCCGATGCACCCTGCCCACAACCCCCATTCCCGACCATGAACACGTTCATGCCTTCCAGCTACAACCTGCTGGTGGTGGCAGCATCCTTTGCCATCGCCATGCTGGCTTCGTACGTCACGCTGGATCTGGCCCGCCGGGTGCGCACCGCCCAGCGCCGCGTGGGGCAGGCTTGGTGGGCCGCGGGCTCCATCGTGATGGGCACCGGCATCTGGGCGATGCACTTCCTGGGTATGCAGGCCTTCCGGCTGCCGATTGCCATCGGCTTTGCCGGCGGCCTCACGCTGCTGTCATGGCTGGCCGCCGTGGGCGCCTCCGGCGTGGCCCTGGGCCTGGCCAGCCGCGAGCAGTTTGGCCGTGCCCAGCTGGCCCTGGGCGCCCTGGTCATGGGGGCTGGCATCAGCGGCATGCACTACATCGGCATGGCAGCGATGGAGATGGCGCCCCGCATTACCTGGAGCCCCGCGTTGGTGGCGCTGTCGGTGCTGATCGCGGTGCTGGCCTCGGCCACGGCGCTGGCCATCTTCCAGTGGCTGCGCAGGGTGCAGCCCAGCCAGCGCCTGCCCTACCAGCTGGCGGCGTCTTTTGTGATGGCCGTAGCCATTTGCGGCATGCACTACACCGGCATGGCGGCGGCCAGCTTTGCCATGGGTTCGGTGTGCCTGAGCGCGGGCGAGCTGGGCGGGCCGGGCCTCACGGCCATGGTGATGATCGCCACCGGCATGCTGCTTGTCAGCACGCTGTTCACCGCGATCCTGGACGCGCGCCTGCAGACCACGTCCGAACGCCTGACCCAATCGCTGCAAGACAGCAACAACAGCCTGCAGGCCGCCAATGACGAGTTGCAAAAGCGCGCTTTTGCCGACGCCCTGACCGGCCTGCCCAACCGCCTGCTGTTCGAAGACCGGCTGCTTCACGCCCTGCTGCGCCTGGACCGCACCAACCACCACCGTGTGGAAGACCGGCTGGCCGTGCTGTTCGTGGACCTGGACGGCTTCAAGCCCATCAACGATTCGTTTGGCCATGCAGCTGGCGATGTCATTTTGCGCAGCGCCGCAGCGCGGCTGCTGCAGGAGGCGCGCGAGGGCGATACCGTGGCGCGGGTGGGGGGCGATGAGTTCCTCATTCTTCTGGAAAACGTATCGGACGTTGCAGCCTCCATCACCGTGGCCAACCGCGTGCTGGCGTCGCTGTCGCAGCCGTTTGAGGTGTCGGGCAAGCACGTGCAGATTGCGTGTTCCATCGGCATCGTGGTGCACCCGGACCATGGCGACCGCAACAAGCTGGTGGCCAACGCCGACGCCGCCATGTACGCCGCCAAGCGCGCCGGCGGCAGTTGCTACGCGCTGTTCGAACCCCACATGGGATCGGACGCGTCGGAGCAGCTGGAACTGCAGAACGACCTGCGGCAGGCGCTTGATCGCGGCGAACTGGCGCTGCACTACCAGCCCAAGATCGACGGCACGCGCGGCCAGATCAGCGGCGTGGAGGCCCTGCTGCGCTGGAAGCACCCCAAGCACGGCATGGTGAGCCCGGTGGTGTTCATTGCCCTGGCCGAACGTTTTGGCCTTATCGGCCGGCTGGGCAACTGGGTCATCAACGAAGCCTGCCGCCAGACCGCCGAGTGGGGCCGCAGTGGCATGCGCATGCGCGTCGCCATCAACCTGTCGGTGCACCAGCTGCGCGAGAGCGGCCTGGCCGAGCGCATCGAGCAGGCCCTGCTGCGGCACGGGCTGGAGGCCTCGCAACTGCTGTGCGAGATCACCGAATCGGTGGCCATGGAGGACATCAAGGCCACGCAGCGCACCTTTGAAGGCCTGGCACGCATCGGCGTGTTTTTGTCCATCGATGACTTCGGCACCGGGTATTCGAGCCTGAACTACCTGCGCCAGCTGCCCGCACAGCAGCTCAAGATCGACCGCAGTTTTGTGAACGACCTGGAAAGCAGCGAAGACGCCCGTGCCGTCGTGGCTGCAGTGGTCAGCCTGGCCCATGCCCTGGGGCTGCGCGTGGTGGCCGAAGGCGTGGAGACCGGCGGGCAGCGAGACATCCTGCTGGCGATGGGCTGTGACGAACTGCAGGGCTTCTTTTACGCCCGCCCGATGCCGGCGGACATGCTGCTGGCCTGGTCGCAGGGCGAGAAGCCGCCGGGCAGCGCAGATTTCACACCATCGGTTGTTGGCAAGCTCCCGGTCCATTAGGCGGACCGCGGCGCGCAGCGGCGGTGCAGCGCCACAGCCTGCGGTTGGTGCCGGCGAAGAAGGATGACATGCATGTCAGCGCCGCCTGACGTGGTGGGGCTCGCCCGGCGTCCAACATGGTCGCAATGGGCAAAATTTGCCGCCCTGCCACCGACCGGAGAACCACCATGGCCACCAGCAGCCTTCTTGGCATTGATTCCGACAACCTCCCTCCTGTGCACAGCGCCACCGGCATCGACAGCCTGGGCCCCAGCGATGCCTCGGACTCCGGCAGCGACAGCGCGGGGGTCTACAGCGCAGACTCCGACAGCGACACCGACCGCTTTGGCACGGGCGAACGTGGCAGCGTGGAGCAGGACTCCCCCACGGCGCGTGACATCCTGCCGGACCATGTGGAAAGCATGGGCGTGGGCGGGCCCGACGAAGGGGCCGACCCCGATGACGGCACGCAAACGGATCTGAGCGATGCGCTCGACGCCGACCCCGGCCGCCAGAACGCCAATACATCCCCGTTGACCGCGGACGATCTGCCCGACCGTCCGTTGACGGACGCAGATGCACAAGATGGGGACGAGGAAGAGCTGGAAACCGCGCAGCGCTAGACCGCGCCGGGTACCGCGGGTTGGGGCACTGCTGCCGCGGTAATGCTGTCGAGCGTGGCGTGCAGGGGCAGTTGTGCAACCGGCCAAGGCCCTGGCGCGAGGGGGTAACAGCAGGGGTCTGTCAAAATACGGTCCGCCTGCCTTCGGCAGTGCTGTCTGCGGCCCAGCGCTGGCCGCCAGGCGGTGCGTGCGGCGGGCAGGACAGGAACGCGCTTGCGTTCTCCCCAAAAGACCCCCACGAACCCGCCATGACCACCTCCATCCGCCAGGACGATCTCATCGAATCCGTAGCCGCCGCGCTGCAGTACATCAGCTACTACCACCCCAGCGACTACATCGCCCACTTGGCCCGCGCCTATGAGCGCGAGCAAAGCCCGGCGGCCAAGGACGCGATCGCCCAGATCCTGACCAACAGCAAGATGAGCGCCACCGGCCAGCGCCCCATCTGCCAGGACACCGGCATCGTCAACGTGTTCCTGAAAGTGGGCATGGACGTGCGCTGGGACGGCTTCACGGGCAGCCTGGACGACGCCATTAACGAAGGCGTGCGACGCGGCTACAACCACCCCGACAACACCCTGCGCGCCAGCGTGGTGGCCGACCCGCATTTCGACCGCAAGAACACCAAGGACAACACGCCCGCGGTGATCTTTACCGAGATCGTGCCCGGCAACACCGTGGAAGTGACGGTTGCGGCCAAGGGCGGTGGCTCGGAGAACAAGAGCAAGATGGTCATGCTCAACCCCGGCGACAGCATCGTCGACTGGGTGCTCAAGACCGTGCCCACCATGGGCGCTGGCTGGTGCCCACCTGGCATGCTGGGCATCGGCATCGGCGGCACCGCGGAGAAAGCCGTGCTGATGGCCAAGGAAAGCCTGATGGACGACCTGGACATGTACGAGCTGCAGGCCAAAAAGGCTTCTGGCGCCGAGCTGACCAAGGTCGAGGCCCTGCGCATCGAGTTGATGGAAAAGGTCAACGCCCTGGGCATTGGCGCGCAAGGCTTGGGCGGCCTGACCACGGTGCTGGACGTAAAGATCAAGATGTACCCCACCCACGCCGCCAGCAAGCCCGTGGCCATGATCCCCAACTGCGCCGCCACCCGCCACGCCCACTTTGTGATGGACGGCAGTGGCCCGGTCTACCTGGACCCGCCGAGCCTGGACCTGTGGCCCAACGTGAACTGGACGCCCGACTACAAAACCAGCAAAAAGGTAGACCTGAACACCTTGACCAAGGCCGAAGTCGCCAGCTGGAAACCCGGCGACACCCTGCTGCTGAACGGCAAGATGCTGACCGGCCGCGACGCTGCGCACAAGCGCATCCAGGGCATGCTGGCCAAGGGCGAGCCGCTGCCCGTGGACTTCACCAACCGCGTCATCTACTACGTTGGCCCCGTGGACCCTGTGCGCGACGAGGCCGTTGGCCCCGCCGGCCCCACCACCGCCACCCGCATGGACGGCTTCACCGAAATGATGCTGGCCGAAACCGGCCTGATCGCCATGATCGGCAAGGCCGAGCGCGGCCCGGTCGCCATCGAAGCCATCAAGAAGCACCAAAGCGCCTACCTGATGGCCGTGGGCGGCGCCGCCTACCTGGTCAGCAAGGCCATCAAGACTGCCAAGGTGGTGGGCTTTGCCGACATGGGCATGGAAGCCATCTACGAGTTCGACGTGGTGGACATGCCCGTGACCGTGGCCGTGGATGCCGGCGGCACCAGCGCGCACATCACCGGCCCGGCTGAATGGGAAAAGCGCATCGCCACCGGCGAGTTCAAGGGCATCGGGGTGGCCGCGGCCTGATGGACCGCCCAGCCGGGCAGCAATTGCGTGTGCGCCCTTTTTGAAAACCGCCTTCGGGCGGTTTTTTTATGGGGGCGTGCCGAGGACTCTCCCCAGGGCGTACTTCGTGACGTCTTCGTCCCAGGGCCCGCCACCGGGATTGCCCTGCGGCACCATCGCGCGCTCTGTCTTTCCTACAATCCTCAGCTTTGCCCCAAGTGAAGTCCTCGATGCCGCTGCTTTCCTCCCCTATCGGCGTGTTTGACAGCGGTGTCGGCGGACTGAGCGTCCTGCGCGCCCTGCGCGCGGCCCTGCCCCATGAGAACTTCGTGTACCTGGCGGACAGTGCCAACGCACCCTACGGCGAGCGCGGCGACGCCTATGTGAGCGCGCGCACACATGCCATCACGCAGTACCTGTGCGAGCAGCATCACATCAAGGCGCTGGTGGTGGCCTGCAACACCGCCACTGCGGCCGCCATCCACGAAGTGCGCAGCAGCCACCCCGCCTTGCCCCTCGTCGGCCTCGAACCCGCCATCAAACCCGCGCTGGCAGTGACCCAGACCGGCCGCGTGGGCGTGATCGGCACGCGGGGCACGCTCACCAGCAGCAAATTCGGCAAGCTGCTCGCCTCGTTGGAAGGCCAGGCGGAGTTTGTGGTGCAGCCATGCGACGGCCTGGCCCACGCCATCGAGCGCAGCGTGAACCTGCCCGAAACTGCGCTGGGCACCCCTGGCGATCTCGCTGGTGTTGGCAGCGCCGTGGCCGGCACTGAAACCGGGGCGCTGTGCGCGCGCTACCTTCAAGCCATGGGCGCGTTTGGCACAGCACCGGGGCAGATCGATACCCTGGTGCTGGGCTGCACCCACTACATCTTCGTGGCGCACGAACTGCGGGCGCTGGTCGGTCCCAAGGTGCAGCTCATCGAGACCGGCGAACCGGTGGCGCGGCAGACGCGGCGGTTGCTGGAGGCGGCGGGGCTGCTGCGAGAGCGGGCCGCCGCACAGGTCGCCGGGGAGGACGGCGATGGGGGTGCCCAGGAGGCATTCACTGCGACGCCGGAGATTCGCCTGCTGACAACGGGGCCAGTCGCCATGCTGCAGGCGGGCGCGCTACGCTGGCTGGGCCTGCCGGCGGACTGCTGTGCCAGCGTGTCAGTGCCGTGAAAAGACGGTGCCGTTAAAAGATGGCGTCGTGAGGTGTCGCGGCGGCTTTCGTGACGAGGTCGACGAGATATCCCAGCTTAACTTCTAAGCCATTTCAGGCCCCAGCGCTTGATTTATAAGCGCTTGTTGCTATCAAAAGAATAGCAAAACAGATGTCTGCAAGGCAGGTACACACGCTACACAGCGTCGGCGCCCCACAGCCTTTCCCCCGAATGCTCCATGTGCGTGAGGTACAGGCGCAGGTCAAACTCGTACTGGTGGTAGTGGGGCTCCATGTGCGCGCAGAGCTGGTAGAAGGCCTTGCCATGGTCCTTCTCGCGCAGGTGGGCCAGCTCATGCACCACGATCATGCGCAAGAACTCGTCTGGCGCCTGCTTGAACATCGCGGCGATGCGGATTTCATGCTTGGCCGCGAGCTTGTTGCCCTGAACGCGCGACACGGTTGTGTGCAAACCAAGGGCGTGGCGCACCACGTGGATCTTGTTGTCGAACAGGACCTTGTTGATCGTGCCTGCATTGCGCAGGTAACGAGATTTCAGCTCCTGCGTGTAGTCGTATAGACCGCGGTCACTGCGCACCGCGTGGGGCGAGGGGTACTTGCGCAGCAGCACGGTGCCCAGCCGCCCCTGCACCAGCAGTTCCCGCGCCTGGTCTTGCAGGGACTCGGGGTAGGCGCTCAGATAGGGAAGGTCGGATTTCATTGGCACAAAAAACAGTCGGCGGTGGGGCGGCAAGCACGAGGGCTAGGGCTGTGCGCCGGGGCTGGCCACGCTTGTCGTCACGCGGTGCGAGCAACGGCGTATGCCCGATCTTCATGACACCGATCAAACCCTTATCAAGCCAAAAGGCAAATGGAGCAACCGGCGTCGTATGGACAGATGGCGCTGCTGCCATCAGCAACAACGCCATCGTTCAGGGGTGACTTGTTTCTTTCGGCTCAGTGCAAGTGCCGCGGGCGGCGTCCGCCACCGCCACCATGGCCGCCACCGCCAGACCCACCGGAGCCGCGCGGGGGCTTGCCGATCTCCAGCGAGTTCACCAGTGCATCAAAACGCTGACTGAACAGCTTGTCGATCTCGGTGACCACGCCGCCCAGCTCAGCGCCGTCAAAGTGGCGCTCCATCATGTTCACGACATCCTGCACCAGCAAATCGCGCTGGACCTGCATGATGGCTGCCGGCGTCGGGCCCACAAACAGCATGACGAAGTCGTCGCGCGACTCAGCGCCATCGCCTTCCTCATCTTCGTCAAAGTCCGCGTCGTAGAAGGTGACCTCAAGGGCAGCGCCCTGCTCCGCGAGCTCGTTGAGGTTCATGCACATTTCGTCCAGCGACTGGCGAAAATCCTCGTCGCCCCGCACCGTCCAGCACATTTGCAGCAAGTGGTCCTGCACATCGAACTTGATGCCGGGCTCTTCTTCGTAAGCGCTGGCTGCGCCGTCGGCCAAAGAGCGGGCTCCAGCGTATTTCCACAGGGGCTTGAGCGCTTCCTGAAGCTGCTCAAAACTGGCATCGGGACGCAGCTGAACCTGCCCGTGGACGTGGATTTCGAAGGGAGCGTTGTAACTTGACATCATTGATTCGTAGTGGTGCCCCGAGCCGGGGTCGAACCGGCACGCCCCTTTTCAGGAAAGCGGCGGATTTTAAGTCCGCAGTGTCTACCAATTTCACCATCGGGGCGCCGGCTGCCGACGCACACCTGCGTTGCAGCGTAACCCGGGCGACGCATGCGCGCAATGCCCTGTCTCGCGGGATAGCGGGGCCACTGCAACACAGTGACTGCACCGCCCAAGAAAAAAGGGAAGCCGAGGCTTCCCTTTGGGATATGGAGCGGGAAAAGAGTCTCGAACTCTCGACCTCAACCTTGGCAAGGTTGCGCTCTACCAACTGAGCTATTCCCGCATTTGCCGCGATTCGCTGACGTTACCGTCAGTGCAAATCAGCAAGCCTCAAATTATATCGCCATTTTTCAGCACCGCATATTCGCCGGCCAAAAAATTCATCCAACCACTTCGTCGTGCCAAACCCAGCAAACTGCTGGCCCGGACCTTGGCACCGGAGTTACCAAAATCCAGTCAATCTGGAGGCGCGGTCCGGAGTCGAACCGGACTAACCGGATTTGCAATCCGGGGCATAACCGCTTTGCTACCGCGCCAGGAATTCACATTCCTCTGACAAAAAAGGGAAGCAACTGCTTCCCTTTTTGTGGAAATTGGAGCGGGAAAAGAGTCTCGAACTCTCGACCTCAACCTTGGCAAGGTTGCGCTCTACCAACTGAGCTATTCCCGCATTTACTGAAGCCTCACATTGTACAACGTTTGCTGCAGTGGTGTGAATTGTAGCGCATTTTTTGGGGCTCTCCAAAAAAATGCGCCAATCAATCAATCAATGTTTCAAGCCATCGCCCGCCGGGGCCGGCGAATGGGGCTTGGTCTTGTCAGCGGCCGCAGCAGCGGCAGCCACCTCGGCAACCTCTTCGTCCGTCAGCGGAACGGGCTTGCGCTCTAGGGCCACTTCAAGCACCTTGTCGATCCAGCGCACAGGCACGATCTCCAGGCCGCTCTTCACGTTGTCCGGGATTTCCTGCAGGTCTTTCACGTTCTCTTCGGGGATGAGCACGGTCTTGATGCCACCGCGCAGCGCCGCCAACAACTTTTCCTTGAGCCCACCGATCGCCGTGACCTCACCGCGCAGGGTGATCTCACCCGTCATCGCCACATCGCCGCGCACCGGAATACCCGTGAGCGCCGAGACAAACGCCGTGGTCATCGCCGCGCCTGCGCTGGGGCCATCCTTGGGAGTAGCGCCATCGGGCACGTGGATGTGAATGTCGCGCTTCTCAAATATGTCATCCCTGATGCCGAGCATCCGCGAACGGCTGCGCACCACGGTGCGCGCGGCTTCCACGGACTCTTTCATCACATCGCCCAGCGAGCCGGTGCGCGTGATCACACCTTTGCCGGGCATGATGGCCGCTTCGATGGTCAGCAAATCGCCGCCCACTTCGGTCCATGCCAGACCCACCACCTGGCCCACCTGGTTCTGCGCCTCTGCGCGGCCATAGGTGTACTTGCGCACACCCAGGAAGTCCGGCAGGTTGTCCGCGTTAACGACTACCTGGGGTTCCAGCTTCTTGAGCTGCAGGCCCTTGACCACCTTACGGCAGATTTTGGAGAGCTCGCGCTCAAGTGATCGCACACCTGCTTCACGGGTGTAGTAGCGCACCATGTCGCGCACGGCGGGCTCGGTAATCAGCAGTTCCTCGTCCTTGACGCCGTTGTTCTTGAGCTGCTTGGGGAGCAGGTACTTCATGGCGATGTTGGTCTTCTCGTCCTCGGTGTAACCCGAAAGGCGGATTACCTCCATGCGGTCGAGCAGCGCCGGCGGGATGTTCATCGAATTCGACGTGGCGACGAACATCACGTCAGACAGGTCGAAGTCCACCTCCACATAGTGGTCGCCGAACGTGTGGTTCTGCTCGGGGTCCAGCACCTCCAGCAGCGCGCTCGACGGGTCGCCGCGGAAGTCCGTGCCCAGCTTGTCGATCTCGTCGAGCAGGAACAGCGGATTGCGAGTCCCCACCTTGGAGAGGCTCTGCAATACCTTGCCCGGCAGCGCGCCGATGTAGGTGCGGCGGTGCCCGCGGATCTCGGCCTCGTCGCGCATGCCGCCCAGGGCCATGCGCACATACTTGCGCCCCGTGGCCTTGGCAATCGACTGCCCGAGTGAGGTCTTGCCCACGCCAGGAGGCCCCACCAGGCACAGGATGGGCGCCTTCACCTTGTCCACGCGCTGCTGCACCGCAAGATATTCAAGGATGCGGTCCTTGACCTTGTCGAGACCGTAATGGTCTTCGTTGAGCACGCCCTCGGCATTGACGAGATCGTGTTTGATCTTGGTCTTCTTGCTCCAGGGCAGGCCCGTGAGCACTTCGATGTAATTGCGCACCACGGTCGCTTCGGCGGACATGGGCGACATGAGCTTGAGCTTTTTGAGCTCGCCATCAGCCTTCTTGCGCGCTTCGGAAGACATCTTGGCGAGCTTGATCTTCTTCTCGATCTCCTCGATGTCGGCGCCCTCGTCGCCCTCGCCCAGTTCCTTCTGGATGGCCTTGACCTGCTCGTTGAGGTAGAAATCGCGCTGGTTCTTCTCCATCTGGCGCTTTACGCGCCCACGGATTTTTTTGTCGACATTCAGGATGTCGACTTCGCGGTCCAGTTGTTCGAACAGGTTTTCAAGCCGCGCCTTCACGTCGGAGAGGTCGAGCACTACCTGCTTGTTTTCGAGCTTGAGCGGCAGGTGCGCAGCGATGGTGTCGGCCAAACGACCTGGATCATCGATGCTGGAAATCGACGTCAGGATCTCCGGCGGAATCTTCTTGTTGAGCTTGACGTACTGGTCAAACTGTTGCATCACAGCACGGCGCAGTGCCTCGATCTCGCTGGGCTTGTTCGCATCGGGCGTGGCCTCGACCGGCGTCACCGTGGCAGTGAAATGCGTTTCGGCATCTTCAATGGAGGTCACCAGCGCGCGTTGCTGGCCTTCGACCAGCACCTTGACCGTCCCATCGGGCAGCTTGAGCATCTGCAAGATCGTAGAGACGCAGCCCACATCGAACATGTCCGCGACGGACGGTTCATCTTTGGCTGCTGCCTTCTGGGCCACTAGCATGATGCGGCGGTCGGCCTCCATGGCCAGTTCAAGCGCCTTGATGCTCTTGGGGCGGCCCACAAACAGTGGGATCACCATGTGGGGGAACACCACCACGTCGCGCAGAGGCAACAGCGGCAGGTCAAGCGGGGTGGCAGGCAGGGGGGTATGTCCGGACATGGAAATCCTCAAAGTACGCTGTGGAGATGGGTCCACATGGAAGGATTTTCAACCCTGGCACAGAGCCGTACTGCGGCCAGGGTTGATCAGGGCAAAGGGCGGCCACAGGTCGGCGCCCACACCGGGCATCTCAGGCCTTTTTGGCCGCCTCGCGATACACGAGTAGCGGTGGCTTGTTTTCTTCGATGGTGGACTCGTCCACCACCACTTTTTCGACGTTGCTGGTATTGGGCAGGTCGAACATGGTTCCGATCAGGGATTGCTCCAGGATGGAACGCAAGCCACGGGCACCCGTCTTGCGCGCCAGCGCCTTGCGGGCGATGGCCTTGAGCGCTGCGGGGCGGATCTCGAGGTCCACGCCTTCCATCAACAGGAGCTTGTTGTACTGCTTGACCAGCGCGTTCTTGGGCTCGGTCAGGATCTCGACCAGCGCGTCCTCGCTCAGTTCGGTCAGGGCCGTGATCACCGGCATGCGTCCCACCAATTCGGGGATCAGGCCGAACTTGATCAAATCTTCCGGCTCGATCTCGGTGAACACCTCGGTCAGCGAACGCTGCTTCTTGCTCTTGACCGATGCGCCAAAACCGATGCCCGAAGCCTCCGTCCGGTTCTCGATGACTTTCTCGAGCCCCGCAAACGCGCCGCCACAGATGAACAGGATGTTGGTCGTGTCGATCTGCAGGAAGTCTTGGTTCGGGTGCTTGCGCCCGCCCTGGGGCGGTACGCTGGCCATGGTGCCTTCGATGAGCTTGAGCAGCGCCTGCTGCACGCCCTCGCCCGACACATCGCGGGTGATGGAGGGGTTGTCCGACTTGCGCGAAATCTTGTCGATCTCGTCGATGTAGACGATGCCGCGCTGGGCGCGCTCCACCTCGTAGTTGCAGCTTTGCAGCAGCTTCTGGACGATGTTTTCCACGTCCTCACCCACGTAGCCGGCTTCCGTCAGCGTGGTGGCGTCGGCCATCACGAACGGTACATCGAGCATGCGCGCCAACGTCTGGGCCAGCAGCGTCTTGCCCGAGCCCGTGGGCCCGATCAGCAGGATGTTGCTCTTGGAGAGCTCCACATCGTCCTTGTGGGCCTTGTCCTTGTGGCGCAGCCGCTTGTAGTGGTTGTACACCGCCACCGCCAGCGTGCGCTTGGCCACATCCTGGCCAATCACGTAGTTGTCGAGGTTGGTCTTGATCTCGGACGGCGTGGGCAGGTCGCTGCGTCCTTCGCGCGCCGCGTCACCAGCCGGCAATTCATCACGAATGATCTCGTTGCACAGGTCAATGCACTCGTCGCAAATAAAGACCGACGGGCCGGCGATCAGCTTCTTTACTTCGTGCTGGCTCTTGCCGCAGAAAGAGCAGTAAAGGGTTTTTTCGCTGGAAGAGCCTTTTTTCTCGGCCATGGGGGCAATGCCTTGTTACGTACGGAAAGTTGTCGGGATGATAACCAAATAAAAAACGGCGTCTTCCCCGAGGGAAAACGCCGCCGCGCCGTCCTCGGCAGATCAGGAACGCTTGCTGATCACCTGATCGACCAGGCCATAGTCCTTGGCTTCATCGGCCGTGAGGAAGTAGTCGCGCTCTGTATCGGCGCGGACCTTTTCCAGCGGCTGGCCGGTGCGCTCGGCCAGGATCTTGTTCATCTGTTCCTTCGTGCGCAGGATGTCGCGCGCGTGGATCTCGATGTCAGTCGCCTGGCCGCGGGCTCCGCCCAGCACCTGGTGGATCATGACCTTGGAGTTGGGCAGCGCAAAACGCTTGCCCTTCGCGCCGGCAGCCAGCAGGAAGGCGCCCATGCTGGCCGCAAAACCGCAGCAAAGCGTGGACACATCAGGCTTGATGAACTGCATCGTGTCGTAGATGGCCATGCCGGCCGTCACGCTGCCGCCCGGGGAGTTGATGTAGAACGAGATGTCCTTATCGGGGTTCTCGCTCTCCAGGAACAGCAACTGGGCCACCACCAGGTTGGCCGTTTGGTCGTTCACCTCACCCACCAGAAAGATCACCCGCTCCTTCAGAAGGCGCGAGTAAATGTCATAAGACCGTTCGCCACGGCCGGACTGCTCGATGACCATGGGGACCATGCCCAGGCCTTGTGTTTCCAATGCGCTCATGTTTTCTCCAGACAAGCAGGTACTGTACCCAGAAATGAATTGGGGCCTGTGCCGTCAAGCACAAGCCCCTGGTATGTATTACCACCATCGGCCGCCCCAAGGGGCCTGCCGGCGCGGCAAAGGCTTATCAGCCTTGTTGGGCCATCAGCTCGTCGAAGGATACGGCCTTTTCCACTACCTTGGCCTTGCCCAGCACGAATTCGGTCACGTTGTTTTCGATCACAACGGCTTCGACTTCGGCCAGACGTTGGCGGTCACCGAAGTACCAGCGCACCACGTCGTCGGGCTTCTCGTAGCTGGCAGCCAGCTCGTCAATGTGGGCCTTGAGCTGCTCGGGCTTGGCCTGCAGTTCGTTGGCGCGCACCAGCTCAGCCAACACCAGGCCCAGGCGCACGCGGCGCTCGGCCTGGGGGCGGAACACGTCTTCAGGGATTTCGGCCTTGTCGGCGTCCTTAATGCCGCGTTGCTTGAGTTCGGCGCGGGCGCCTTCGAGCAGGCGGGCGATTTCAGCCTGCACGCTGGAGTTGGGCAGGTCGAGCTCAGCCTTGGACACCAGGGCATCCATCACGGCTTGCTTGTTGCGGGCCAGCAGGCGGAACTTGACTTCGCGCTCCAGGTTCTTCTTGATGTCGGCGCGCAGGCCGTCCACGGAACCGTCGGCGATGCCCAGCGACTTGGCCAGGGCGTCGTTCACTTCGGGCAGGTGGGCGGCTTCGATCTTCTTGATCGTCACGAGGAAGTCAGCGGTCTTGCCGGCGACGTCCTTGCCGTGGTACTCGGCTGGGAATGCCAGGGGGAAGGTCTTGCTTTCGCCCGACTTCATGCCGCGCACTGCGTCTTCGAATTCCTTGAGCATCTGGCCTTCGCCGACCAGGAACTGGAAGTCTTCGGCCTTGCCGCCGTCAAACGGTTCGCCGTCGATCTTGCCTTCGAAGTCCACGGTCACGCGGTCGCCGTCTTGCGCAGCAGCGTCGATGGCGCGCTGGGCAAAGCTGCGGCGCTGCTTGCGCAGGATGTCGATGGTCTTGTCGATGGCGGAGTCGGTGACTTCGGCTGACAGCTTTTCGACTTCGGCGTCCGACAGGTCGGCGATCTTGACTTCAGGGAACACTTCAAAGATGGCGTCGAAGGTGACTTGACCTTCTGGAGCACCTTCTTTTTCGGTGATGCGGGGCTGGCCGGCCACGCGCAGGTTGGCTTCGTTGGCAGCCACGGCAAATGCCTCGCCGACCTTGTCGTTGAGCACTTCGTATTGCACCGAGTAGCCATAGCGCTGGGCGACCACGTTCATGGGCACCTTGCCAGGACGGAAGCCGTCCATCTTGACCGTGCGGGCCAGGCGCTTCAGGCGCGTGTCGACTTCGGACTGGATCAGGGTGACGGGCACGCTCAGCGTAATCTTGCGCTCGAGCTTCTCAAGGGTTTCAACAGTAACGGCCATGGCTATTCCTCTTATGGATGTGGATCGTGCTGGCTGCAGCGCAGCAGCGCCGTGTTCCGCAAAGTCTCACAGGGGTGGTGCGCGGGGGGGGACTCGAACCCCCACACCATTGCTGGCGTCAGGACCTAAACCTGGTGCGTCTACCAATTTCGCCACCCGCGCAGTTCTACAAACAAACAGGCGGCAACCGGAGCTGCCGCCTGTGTGAAATCGGTCAACCTTCTATTTTACCCTGATGCGGGCGGGGTGGGAATCAAGCCCCTCCAAGAAGCTCCGGAGCGGGACGTTTGACACGAAACCAGGCCGCGTACATCGCGGGCAGCGCCAGCAGGGTCAGCACGGTCGCAACGACCAGGCCGCCCATGATGGCCACGGCCATCGGGCCCCAGAACACGCTGCGCGACAGCGGGATCATGGCCAGAACCGCAGCGGCGGCTGTGAGCACGATGGGCCGCAGCCGGCGCACGGCCGACTCCACGATAGCGTCCCACGCCGGCACGCCCCGGGCTCGGTCCTGTTCGATCTGGTCGATCAGGATCACCGAGTTGCGCTGGATCATGCCCATGAGCGCGATCACGCCCAGCAGCGCCACGAAGCCGAAGGGACGGTTGAGCAGCAGCAGCGCGGCCGAGACACCCGCGATCCCGAGGAACCCGGTGATGTACACCAGGAACGCGCGGCTGAAGCTGTGCAACTGCAGCATCAGCAACGTGAACACCAGGAACAGCATGACGGGAACACCCGCCACGATGGAGCTGGTGCCCTTGGAGCTCTCCTCCACCGCACCTGCCACTTCGATGCGGTAGGCACTCTGCCCTGCCGCGTGCCACTTATCCTCGATTACCTTCAGGGCCGGCTGCAGCGCCGCCGTCACGGTCGCGCCCTGCAGGCCCTCGGTCACGTCGCCCTGCACGGTGATCGCGTAGTCGCGGTTCTCGCGCCACATCACGCCCGGCTCCCAGGTGAAGACCGGCTTGGCGATCTGCGTGAGCGGGATCGACTTGCCCGACGCCGTGGGCAGGTAAGCGTTGGCGATGTCGGTGATCGCGTTGCGCTCGTCCAGCGGCTGGCGCAGCACGATGTCGATGAGCTTGTCGCCCTCGCGGAACTGGCCCACCTGCGTGCCCGACAGAATGGTCTTGGAGGCCTGCGCAATCGACTGGCTCGTCACGCCCAATGCGCGCGCCTTGGCCTGGTCGACCTCCAGGCGCAGCACCTTCACGGACTCGTTCCAGTTGTCGTTCACGCCGCGCATGTCGGCGTTCTGGCGCAGCACGGCCTTGACTTCATCGGCGCGGGCACGGAGCACCAGCGGCTCAGGACCTACCACGCGGAACTGAACCGGGTATGGCACCGGCGGCCCGTTGGGCAGCAGCTTCACGCGGCCGCGCACTTCAGGGAACTCCTCGGCCAGCAGCGCGGGCAGCTTGACGCGCAACGATTCGCGCACCTTGAGGTCCTTGGGCAGCACGATGAACTGCGACACATTGCTCTGCGGAAAGACCTGGTCGAGCGGCAGGTAAAAACGCGGCACGCCCGAACCGACCCAGGTGCTGACTGACGTAACGCCCGCCTCGGTCATCAGGCGCTGCTCCACGCGCTTGGTGACTTCTTCATTGCCCGCGAAAGACGTGCCCTCCGGGAACCAGATGTCCACCAGAATCTCGGGCCGGCTCGAATCCGGGAAGAACTGCTGCTGCACCTTGCCCATGCCCACAATGCCCAGCACAAAGATCAGGATGGTGAGGCCGATGGTGATCCAGCGGTGCAACACGCACCAATTCACCAGGCGGCGGAACACGCGGTAGAACGGACTGTCGAAGACCTCGTGCGCGCCCTCGGCGGTGCCGTGGTGCTCCTGCGCATGCAGCACGTGTTCGGGTACCTTCAGCAGCAGCGTACCCAGGTAGGGCACGAAGTACACCGACACGATCCAGCTCAAGACCAGCGCGATCACGGTCACGGCGAAGATGGCGAAGGTGTACTCGCCCGTCGTCGACTTGGCCAGGCCGATGGGCAGGAAGCCTGCGGCGGTGATCAGCGTGCCCGTGAGCATGGGCATGGCGGTGATCTCGTATGCGAAGGTCGCGGCGCGCACCTTGTCGTAGCCCTCTTCGAGCTTGAGCACCATCATCTCGACCGCAATGATCGCGTCGTCCACCAGCAGGCCCAGCGCAATGATGAGCGAGCCCAGCGAAATCTTGTGCAGGCCAATGCCCCAGTACCACATGGCTAGGAAGGTCATGGCCAGCACCAGTGGAATGGTGATGCCCACCACCATGCCCGGGCGCGGGTCGATGTACCAGCGCTTCCACAGCGGCTGTTTGCCGGGGCGCTTGTGCAGGCCCAGGGCAATGAAACTCACGGCCAGCACGATGACCACGGCCTCGATCAGCACCTTGACGAACTCGTTCACCGAGGTGGCCACTGCCGTGGGCTGGTCCTGCACGTTGACGAGTTTCACGCCCGCTGGCAGCACCCCGGCAATCCGGTCGGTGGTGGTGTGCAGCGCCTTGCCCAGCGCAATGATGTCGCCGCCCTTGGCCATCGACACGCCCAACGCGATCACTTCGCGCCCCTGGTGGCGCACCTTCACGGTAGCGGGGTCGACGTAGCCGCGCTTGACCTCGGCGATATCGCCCAGGCGCAGTTGGGCGCCTGAAGGCCCACGAATGGGCATCGCGGCGAGATCCTCTACCGCGTTGAATTGCCCCTCCACACGCACCTGCACCTGGTCCTGCGGCGTCTGGATGGCGCCGGCGCTCTCCACGGCGTTCTGCTGGCCCAGCTGCGCCAGCACCTGGTTCATGTCCAGGCCCAGCTGGGACAGGCGTTTTTGCGAGATCTCGATGAAGAGCTTCTCGTCCTGGGCACCAAACAGCTCGACCTTGGCCACATCGGGCACGCGCAGCAGTTGTTGGCGCGCGTCATCGGCAAATTGCTTGAGCTCGGCGTAGCTGAAGCCTTCGGACTCCAGCGCGTAGATCACACCGTACACATCACCGAAATCGTCGTTGAAGAACGGGCCCTGGATGCCCTGCGGCAAGGTGTAGCGCATGTCGCCGACCTTCTTGCGCACGCTGTACCAGACGTTGGCCACATCACCCGGTTTGGAAGAGTCCTTGATCTGGAAAATGATCTGCGACTCGCCGGGCTTCGAATAACTGCGGATCTTGTCCGCGTACGGCACTTCCTGCAGCGTGCGCTCAAGCTTGTCGGTGACCTGCTCGGCCACCTGCTGCGCCGTGGCGCCCGGCCAGTAGGTGCGCACCACCATCGCACGGAAGGTGAACGGCGGGTCCTCGTCCTGCCCCAGCTGAAAGTAGGCCGCAAAGCCCAGCAGCATCAGCACCAGCATCAGGTAGCGCGTGAGCGCGGGATGGTCGAGCGCCCACTTGGAGAGGTTGAACCCCTCTTTGGGTTGTACTTGCGTCATGGCAACGGCCTTCAGTTGGCGCTCGCCGGGGCGGCAGGAGCCACGGCAGCGGCAGTGGCATTCACCGGCGCGGGGATTGCTACAGTATTAGTAGCTGTCTGCGCTTTACTGACAGGCGCTGAGGCCACTTTTGGCTGATAAACCAGCACCTTCTGGCCAGGCGAGAGCACATGCACGCCCGTAGCCACCACCTGCATCCCGGGCGTGAGCCCGCCTGCCACCACCGCCTCGTTGCCGTCGGCCGTGGCGATCTGCACCACATGCGATTTCACGGTGCCGCTCGCGGCGTCGTACAGCCACACGGCGGTGGCCTGGCCCTCCTGGCGCAGTGCGCTGGTGGGCAGCTTGATGGCGGGGACGCCCGCGTGGTTCAGCACCTTGGGCTTGACGTACACGGTGGAGCCCAGCGGGGGCACATCAGCGCCCTCGATGGCCACCTTGACCTGGTAAGTGCGGGTCGAGGCGTCCGCACTGGCGGCCACTTCGCGCACGCGGCCCAGCAGCTCGGCACCGCCAGACCAGCCGCGCACCGCCACTTCGGAGTCCGGCGCGATCGCCGTCACCTTGTCTTCAGGCACCGCAAACACCACGTCGCGTGGCCCATCCTGTGCAATGCGCACCACGGGCGTGCCGGCCGACACCACCTGGCCCGGCTCGGCATCAATGCCAGTGACCACGCCCGACACATCGGCGATCAGCGTCGTGTAGGCGGCCTGATTGCCTTGCGACGACAGCTGCGCGCGCGCCTGGTCCAGCGTCGACTGCGCGGCCTTCAGGGTCGCGTCGCGGCGCTCCAGCTCGGCGCCGCTGATGAAGTTCTGGTCCTTGAGCGCCTGGTAGCGCTTGTAGTCGGCCGCCGCCAGGTCGCGCTGCGTGGTGGCCGACGCGAGCTGCGCGCGTGCAGCGTCGGTGGCCAGTTGGTAATCCTTGGGGTCGAGCTGGGCCAGCACCTGCCCGGCGCGCACATGCTGGCCGAGTTCCGCCTGGCGCTTGACGATCTTGCCCGCCACCCGAAAGCCCAACCGGGACTCGACGCGCGCACGCACCTCGCCGGAATACTCCAGGCTCGACTGCAACGCCCCCACGCCCACCGTGAGCAACTTGACCGAGCGCACCGGCGCTTCGGGCGGCGCGGGGCGTGAGCAGGCGGCGAGCAGCGCTACGCTGGCCAGCACCAGCAGGGGCCTGCTGAGCCAAGAAGAAGACCGCTGGGCGGAGGGATTGCGCATGGGAGATCCGGTGAAATTGATGGAGCTGCGGAAATGGCACGCAAAACGCAGGCCTGGGATCCTCTGCACGAATCGAGCGGTAAGTGTGCGCTGCGGATCGGGATGGGCTGCTAGGCGCAAAGCACAGCAATAGCCGAGCTATTGCGAGCATTTGCAACGCAGCAGACCGCCCGACACCGCAAATGCACACGGCGCGGCGATTCGCACTGAGGATCCCGAGGAGCCTGCGTCACAGGCGAATACCGATCAGCCCCCCTTGCCTCAGGACGTAATTTTTATTTAATGACTGACCGGTTAGTAATCTATGAGAAGCCACCCTGTGTTGTCAAGCGACAATTCAGGCCGTGAACGACCGCCCCAGCCCCTCCCCCGCCTCAAACGCAGCCCCCCACGCGGCTGCTGATGCCGCCCTGCCGCAGAGCCCCTCCGGCCCCGTGCAAACCGCGACGACCGCCGCAATCACCGCCGCGCCCGCCGTCACGCACTACGAGAATTTCCCCGTCGCATCGGTGCTCTGCCCTCCGCACCTGCGCCAGCCGATCGCCGCCATTTACGCATTTGCGCGCACCGCCGACGACATTGCCGACGAAGGCGATGCCCCGCCCGCCGAGCGTCTGGCCGATCTAGCCGCCTACCAAGCCGACCTCATGGCGATTGCGCGCGGCGACGCCCCATCGCGGCGCTGGGCGGGCGTGTTCCTGCCACTGCAGGCCGTTCTGCAAAGCCACCAGCTGCCTGTGCCGCTGCTGGCAGACCTGCTCAGCGCCTTTGCACAGGACGTCGAAAAAACCCGCGACGCCGAGGGCTACGCCGACCGCGCGGAGCTGCTCGACTACTGCCGCCGCTCGGCCAACCCGGTGGGCCGTCTGCTGCTGCATCTGTACGGCGTGACAAACGCCCAGGCGCTGCAAGAAAGCGACGCCATCTGCACCGCACTGCAGCTCATCAACTTCTGGCAGGACCTCTCCGTGGACATCCCCCGGGGCCGCCACTACCTGCCCCGCGCCGACTGCGCTGCCCACGGTGCCTGCCAGGCCGAGTTGCTGGCGTTGCAAAACACGCCCGAAAACATCCGCCTCATCACCGACTGCGCCCAATGGGCCCGTGCCAGCATGCAGAGCGGAGCCCCACTGGTGCATCGCCTGCCTGGCCGAGCTGGATGGGAACTGCGGCTGGTGGTGCAGGGCGGCCTGCGCATCCTCGACAAGGTGGATGCGCTGCGCGGCGGCAGCCTGCACACGCGCCCGCGCCTTCGAGGCTGGGACTGGTGCGTGATGCTGGGCCGGGCGCTGGTGATGTAGCGATAGCGCAAGCGACCCGGCGGAGCAGGCCATACAAACAGCGCGGCGCACACTCGGGCACCAGCCAACGGCCACACGATCACCCAACCGGGGAGGGAACATCCCGTGTCATACAGACACCTCTTCAAGGTCCTCCAGTGGGGGCTGATCCTCTTTTGCCTCTGTTTTGCGATGGTGGGCGGCACGGTGGCCGAGCGCCTGCTGGAGCTGCTGCAATGCCAGCCGCACGCCAACCCCGCGCTGCGCAGCTGCTCCTGGCTGCCCAATGCGCTGGGCCTGAGACTCACGCCGTTTCTTTCGGCCGGGGGTATTTCGGACTACCCCTTTGTCCTGCTGCACAACTTCTGGGCGCTGATCGCGCTGTGGATGCTCGCGCTGGTGGCCACGCACCGGGCTGCACACCATGCCGCCAGCGCGGCTGCGATGCCGGGACGCAGCCAAGCGCGCCGCGCCAGGGTCAACGGCGCTGACATCGCGCGCTGGGCATCGCGCGCCGCCTTCTGGACGCTGCTGCTTGGGCTCATTAGTTTTTGCGTGGCCTTCGGCACGCCCATCCTGGGCAACCGGATGGCGCTGGAGGTGCTGGGCGCCCTGGGCTGCTCGCCAGGCAGTTTCGATCCCTTCTCGTCACCCTGCATGTCGGCCCCGGGGTTCTGGACACACCGCCTCGCGCTCTACGTTATCCCGCTCGCAGGCCCCCTGTTGGCGCCGGTGTGCCTGGTCATGGCGTTCTGGGATGTGCTGCTGGCGTGGGCGCTTCTCACGGCGGCTGCATACATCCTGCAAGGGCGCTTGGCAACACGCGCCCCGCGGACCTAAGCCGACACCAGCCACGCGCAGAAGGCCACCGAGGCCGGGTCCTGCGCTGCGCGTGCGGGCCGCAGCCAGCAATAGTTCTTCTCGCCCGACAGCAGCTCGGGAAACGGCATGACCAGCAAGCCACTGGCGAGCGCATCGCCCAGAAAACGCGGGTTGCCCAGCGCCACCCCCAGGCCCTGGATGGCGGCCTGCACGCTCAGGTGCGCATGGTCAAACACCAAATCGCCCAGGGGCTGCAGGCCGGGAGCGCCCGCCCTTTCCAGCCACTGCTGCCAGACCAAGGGCGTGGATCGGCTGTGCAGCAGCGTGTGCTGCGCAAGGCCTTGGGGAGACAACATGGCCTTGGCGCCCGCGAGCATGGCAGGGCTGCACACGGGCGTGAACTGCTCCGGGATGAACGCCTCCAGGCTGACGCCTCGCCAACCCGCGCGCTCGGGCAGCGCTGCCAATTCACTGTCGGCAAAGCAGCGGATCGACACGTCGTACTGCGCAGGCTCGAAATCCAGGTGCCCTACCGTGGTGACCAGCTGCACATCCAGCCCCGGCATCTGCGCACAAAAGCCTGCGAGCCGAGGGATTAGCCACTGCGAGGCCAACGTGGACGTGGCATTCACGACCAGCGTGTGGCGCCGCGGAAGCCGCTCGATGCCTGCCGTGGACTGCGCCATCAGGTCCAGCGCACCCGTCAGCCCGGGCAGCAGCGCCGCCCCTGCGGTGGTCAGCGCCAGCCGCCGCCCGTCGCGCGCCACCAGCGCCACGCCGAGCCATTCCTCCAGGGCCTTGATCTGGTGGCTCACCGCGCTCTGTGTGACGCTCAGCTCGCCTGCCGCGTGGGTGACACTCAGCAACCGCCCCGCCGCTTCAAAGGCACGCAGCATGTTCAAAGGCGGAAGGCGGCGCGGGCTGCCCGCCATAAATGCGGCCACACCACTGCGGTCCTTGGCATGAGCTGAGTTCATGATTAGAGTAAATATTGTCGATAGTCAGTTGGCGCCGTGGTTCGTACGATCTGCGGCATGCCTGAAACAAAGTCGACTGACTGGATAGATTTACTCATTATCTGCCGCGTGTGCACCGCACCCCTGACCCCACCGGTACCCCCAAGGGCAGAGGCTCCGCAGCTCCAGCCTTGCAACCCGTTCAGAACCTGGGCAAGCAGCCAAACCGCGAGGATGTTGGACTGGTTCAGAAGGCGGCCATTGGAGCTCCGCCACAACGGCCCGGCATGACGGGCGAGCCCGCGCCAGCGCTGCGATTGAGACCTTGCTGCGCCCATGGTTCGTGCGCCCCAGCACCACGCAGCAGCCCCCCGGACCACGGCACCCCAGGCCATGATGTCCCTGGCCCTGGTTGCGGCCCTGCCCGCTGCACTGTAAGAAACATTCATGGGTGGCAAGCGCAGCCACGCCAGCGCGGGTTGATGGCAGAAAAATTGAGTAAAAAATGGCCCTATCGCTTTTCCTTATTCATTTGTTTGCTATCAATATTGAATTTAACTCCACTGCCGCGGGCACGGGCTGCCCGCCCCAGACCGCCACACCTCAGGGATTACGCGTGTGCCGCCCACACCCTGCGCGGTTAGCCTCGCGCCCACTCCAGCTCCAAGAGCGCTGGCAGTGCGAAGGATGTTGCTTTGACAGACCAGCGATGGCGCCACCCGCGCCATCGCTGCTTTCTCCATGTCATCGCCTCCACGCATCCACTGAACCTACCCGGTACACCCCCACCCATGTCCGTCAGCGTTTTCGACCTCTTCAAGATCGGCATCGGCCCGTCCAGCTCCCACACCGTGGGGCCGATGATCGCGGCGCGGCAGTTTGCTTGTTACCTTGAGTCCACTGTAGGCCTCGCCGCAGTGCACAGCGTCACGGTCGAACTGTTCGGATCGCTGTCGGCCACCGGCGTCGGCCACGGCACCGACAAGGCGGTCTTGCTGGGCTTGGCGGGGCACGAGCCCGACCGCATCGACCCCGACCAGATCGAGCCGGCCATTGCCGCCATCCGCGCAAGCCAATCGCTCAACCTGCTGGGCGAGCGCTCTATTGCATTCATCGAAAAAGAACACCTGCTCTTTCGCCGCAAGAGCCTGCCGATGCACCCCAACGGGTTGTGTTTCCACGCCAGCGACGCGCTCGGCCAAGAGATCGTGCAGCGCGAGTACTACTCGGTGGGCGGCGGTTTTGTCATCGACGCCGCCGGAGAGCGCGTGCTGAACCACAGCAGTGCACTGCCCGGCACCGCAGGGCACGGCCAAGGCCTGCCCCACCCGTTTCAGACCGGCGCCGAGCTGCTGGCCCGGTGCCAGGCCACCGGCCTCTCCCCCGCGCTGCTCATGGCCGCCAACGAAGAGCATTGGCGCAGCGCCACCGAGGTTCGGCGCCAGCTGCTGGCCATCTGGAAGACCATGGCCGGCGCGGTGCAGCGCGGCTGCGCCAGCACCGGCACGTTGCCCGGCCCGATGCGGGTACGCCGCCGCGCGGCCGAACTGCACCAGCAGCTCAGCCGCTCGCCAGAAGCCGCGCTGCGCGACCCGCTGTCGATGCTCGACTGGGTCAACCTCTACGCCATGGCCGTCAACGAGGAGAACGCCGCCGGCGGCCGCGTGGTGACCGCACCCACCAACGGGGCGGCGGGCGTCATCCCGGCCGTGCTGCACTACTACGTCAACTTCCTGCAAGGGCCCATCCCGGCCAACGACGATGGCATTGCCACCTTCTTGCTCACCGCTGGCGCCATCGGCCTCATCTACAAGGAAAACGCCTCGCTCTCCGGCGCCGAGGTCGGCTGCCAGGGCGAAGTCGGCGTGGCCTGCTCCATGGCTGCGGGCGCGCTGGCTGCCGTGATGGGAGGCACGCCCGAGCAGATCGAGAACGCGGCCGAGATCGGCATGGAGCACAACCTGGGCATGACCTGCGACCCGGTGGGCGGGCTGGTGCAGATCCCCTGCATCGAACGCAACGCGATGGGCGCCATCAAGGCCATCAACGCCGCCCGCATGGCACTGCGCGGCGACGGCCAGCATGTGGTCTCGCTCGACAAGGTCATCAAGACCATGATGCAGACCGGCGCAGACATGAAGAGCAAATACAAAGAGACGTCGCGCGGCGGGCTGGCGGTGAACGTTGTGGAATGCTGACCACTCGCTGACAAATGCTGCATCGCCGCAAAGTCTGGAGCACAATCTGTCACCTTCGCGACACCCTCACAAAATCTGCTGAGGGACCTGATGCGCGAGGACATTCACTCCCTTTGCCATGTACTTGCGTATCTCGCTGCGAACCTTTTTCATCTTTGTTTTTTGCTTTCACAACCCGCTTGGCGCCTGGGCTCAGGACACCCTTTCCATGGTGGCCAAAACTGGTGAATTGCGCTTGGGCCATCGGGACAATTCGCGCCCGTTTTCGTATCGGGACCCCGCAACGGGGCAGGTGATGGGCTACTCCGTGGACATCTGCACGAAGATCTATGACGAGGTAAAGAAAGAACTCAAGCGCCCCGATCTCCGGTTGACCTATGTGCTGGTCGACGGGAAAAACCGCTTGAGCGACGTGAAGAACCGCACGGTGGACCTTGAATGCGGCACCACCACCAACACCGCCGAGCGCCAGAAGGAAATAGCCTTCAGCCATCACATTTTTATTGCCACCACTGCGTTCGTAGTCCGCAAGGACTCGGGCATCAAGACCCTGGATGATCTTCAGGGCAAGCGCATTGCGGTGGAACGCAAAACGACGAACGACAGCCTGTTGGTGGCCAACGAGCGCACTTTCCATCGCAAGTTCGTCTACGTGCTGGTAGACAGTGCGCAACAGAGCCTGGCCGCCCTCACACGGGGTGAGGCGGACGCAGCGTTTGCCGACGACGCGAGTCTCTGGGTGCCCATGACGCAATTGGGAAAGTCGATGGGCGAATACCACTTTCTGGAAAAGCGGCTGTCGATGGAGCCCTACAGCATCGGCCTGCGCCGCGATGACCCGAGGTTCAAGGACCTGGTGGATCGCGTGACGCGGCGGACTATCCAAAGCGGAGAAATGTCATCGTTGTACAAGAAATGGTTCAACTCTGACCAGGGGGTGCTGCCCATGAGTGCCTTCATGCGCGAGGCGCTCAAGCGCCCGAGCGACGTAGGGGTGGAGCAGATCGCTTTTTGACGGAGACAGGCCAGGTGCAGCCTCTCTCGTGCGGCTGGAGGCCATGGGACAATCCCGCCCCATGACCCCACAGCAGTACGTACAGCAAAAGGCCGTCGCCTCGGGCAGCAGCTTCTACTACGCCTTCCTGTTCCTCCCCGCGCCGCGCCGCGCCGCTATCACGGCGTTTTATGCGTTTTGCCGCGAGGTGGACGATGTGGTCGACGAAGTGACCGACCCGGGCGTGGCCCGCACCAAACTCGCCTGGTGGCAGGCCGAAGTGGCCAAGGCTTATGCCGGCCAGCCCACCCACCCCGTGATGCTGGCGCTGATGCCCCACACCGCCGACTACGGGATTGAGCAGCGCCACCTGCAGGCCGTCATCGACGGCTGCCAGATGGACCTGGAACAGACGCGCTACCTGGACTTTGCAGGCCTCAAGGGCTATTGCCACCTGGTGGCCGGCATCGTGGGCGAGGTGGCGGCACGCATCTTTGGCCAGACCGACGCGCGCACCACCGAGTACGCGCACGCATTGGGCCTGGCCTTTCAGCTCACCAACATCATCCGCGACGTGGGCGAAGACGCGATGCTGGGCCGCATCTACCTGCCGGTGAGCGAGCTGCAGCAATTCGACGTGAAGGCGCACGAGATCTTGAAGCGCACCTACTCCGACCGCTTCACCGCGCTGATGCGCTTTCAGGCCGAGCGTGCGCACCGCCTGTACGACGAGGCTTTTGCCCTGTTGCCCGATGCCGACCGCCGCACCCAGAAACCCGGTCTGATGATGGCCAGCATCTACCGCACGCTGCTGCGCGAGATCGAGCACGAAAACTTCCAGGTGCTGCACCAGCGCATCCGCCTCACGCCGCTGCGCAAGTTCTGGCTGGCGTGGAAGGTGCAGGCACTGGGCCGCATGTAGTCCATCTTCCGCCGCCCCCACCCCACCTCGCCCCGCAGCTCACCATGGCCCGACACGCTTCCCTGATAACGACCTGTGCAAACCCACTGGGCCGCGCCTGCATTGCTGCGGCACTGGCGATTGCGCTGGGTGCGGGCACCGCGCCCGCACACGCGTTCTGGGGCCTCCTGGGCAAGGCAGCCGGCGGTGCCGGCAAGGCCGCCGGTGCAACGGGAACCGCTGGCAAGGCTGCCGGCGCAGGGACGGCCGCCGCTGCCGGGGCTGGCGCCGCCACGCTGGCCGATGACGCGGCCCGCGCAGGGGGCAAAGCGGCGGGTGCAGCAGACGCCGCTGCGGCCCCTGCGACAGGCGGCGCGGCGCATGCATTCAGCGCGGTCAACGCAGCGCTGCCACCCGAGGTGGCCGTGTACCTGGCCAAGCCCGCCGCCACGCTGTCGGCTGCGGACACCTCGCAAATGATGCAGCTGTACCAGGGCCTCGTCGCGCAGGCGGGCAAATCGGGCGATTTCAGTGTGTTGGAGCGCATGCCCCAGTTGCACGGCGCCAAAACGCTGCCGCCCGCCACCGCCACCGCCACCGCACCTGCGCCTGCGCCTGTGAAGCCAACGCCCGCCGCTCAGACACCTGTTGGCGCCGCCGACAGTCCCTCCACCATTGCCGAGTTCAATCTGGCCGGCCTGCGCCTGCTGGCGCATGCCGCGTCGGCCGGGCACCGCACAGCCCAGCAGGAGCTGCGCTTGCGCTGCACCGATCCGGCCCTGCTGCGCACCGCACCGCAGGATGTGCGGCAGGCGTGTCAGGGCGCCGCCACGGTCGCGTCTCCCTCTGCTGCCAAGCCCCGGCCTGCCGCTCCATGAAAGTGGCAGTCGTCGGCGCGGGCTGGGCCGGCATGGCCGCCGCCATTGCGCACGCCCAGGCGGGCCGCGAGGTCACGGTGTTTGAAGCCGCCCGCACCGTGGGCGGCCGCGCACGCGCCGTACCGGCCATCCTGCCCCAGGGCGCGACGGTAACGCTCGACAACGGCCAGCACATCCTCATCGGCGCTTACGCCGAAAGCCTGCGCCTGATGCGGCTGGTGGGCGTGGACGTCGACAGTGCGCTGCTGCGCCTGCCCCTCACGCTGCAGTTTCCGGATGGACAGGGGCTGCAGTTGCCTGACCTGCCCCCACCGCTGGATGCCCTGCTCGGCATCGCCCGCGCCAAGGGCTGGAGCTGGCGCGACAAGCTGACCTTGCTGCGCACGGCCACCGCTTGGCAGCTGCGCGGATTCCGTTGCGCGCCGCAGACCTCGGTGGCGGATTTGTGCGCGCCGCTCACGCCCCGCCTCATGGCCGAATTCATCGATCCGCTGTGTGTGTCAGCGCTCAACACGCCCGCGCACCAGGCCAGCGGGCAGGTGTTTTTGCGCGTGCTGCAAGACAGCCTGTTCAGCGGGCGCGGTGGCTCCAACCTGCTGCTGCCGCGCGCCGACCTCGGCGCCCTCTTCCCGGAGCCGGCTGCACGCTGGCTGCAGGCACACGGCGGCCACCAGGTCATCACCGGGCAACGGGTGCAGCGGCTTCAGCCCCACCCTGGCGGACGCTGGGAGGTGGTGTGCGGGAGCGCCCAGCCCGGCGCAGCCGATAGCGCGCCGGAAGCGTTTGACCAGGTGACCCTGGCGTGCCCATCGTGGGAGGCCAGCCGCCTGGTGGCAGGCGTTGCCGGCGTTGCCGGGCTTGCCGACGCCAGCCGGTGGAGCAACCAGGCCAGCGCCTTGCGCTTTGAGGCCATCACCACCGTCTATGCCTACGCCCCAGGGGCGCGCCTGGCCCAGCCCATGCTGGCGCTGCGCAGCAGCCCAGAGAGCCCGGCGCAGTTCGTCTTCGACCGTGGCCAGCTGGACGGCAACCACGGCCTGCTCGCCTTTGTGGTGAGCGCCAGCGATGGAGAGCGCAGCCACATCGAACAGCAGGTGCGGCAGCAAGCCGCCGCGCAACTGGGCATCAGCGCGCTGCAACCCGTGCAGACGGTGGTTGAAAAACGTGCCACCTTTGCCTGCACGCCGGGCCTCGAGCGCCCCGGCATGCAAGTGCTGCCCGGCCTGTCGGCTTGCGGCGACTATGTGGACGGGCCCTACCCCGCCACGCTGGAAGGGGCGGTGCTCAGCGGCACGGCTGTGGCGGCGTTGGCCTGAAGACTGCGCGCCGCTTCGCAACACCAACAACGGTGGGGCCGAGCTTGCAGAAGCCGAGCACAACGGCCGAGCGCGTCGAAAGCCCAGGCGCAGGGAGCCCCACCGGCCCGCCCCCGGGAAAACCCGGGGCCGACTGACAGCATTCCGAAAGCACGCCGCGCGCAACATGGGCCCTGTCACGCTTGACGGCTTTCATGGAGACAAACATGCCCACCCACAACGACCTTTCCACCCTCCTCCACCTTTCGCGCCGCCACCTGCTGGGCGCGGGCGGCGCACTGGCAATGGGCGGCCTGCTGCCCACGCTGGCGTCGGCCCAGGCCGCGTGGCCGTCCAAATCGATCCGCTTTGTGGTGCCCTTTGCCCCCGGGGGCAGCTCCGAGATCGTCGCGCGCTCGACGGCGGCGGAGCTCACCAAGACGCTGGGCCAGAGCGTGTTCGTGGACAACAAGCCCGGCGCCGCCGGCAACATCGCCATGCAGGAAGTGGCCCGCGCCGACGACCAGCACACGCTGATCCTCGGCCACATCGGCACGTTGGCCGTCAACCCCTACATCTTTGACAAGCTGCCATATGACGCCAACAAGGACTTCAAGCCCGTGAGCCTGCTGGCCAAGGTGCCCAGCCTGTACGTGGTGCACCCCGACGTGCCGGCCAAGAACCTCAAGGAGTTCATCGCCTACGCCAAAAAGAACCCCGCCAAGCTGAGCTACGGCTCCGCAGGCAACGGCAGCGCGGGCCACCTGGCGTTCGAGTACCTCAAGATGACGGCCGAAATCTTCATGCTGCACGTGCCCTACCGCGGTACCGGCCCGATGATGACCGACCTGCTTTCGGGCCGCCTCGACGCCGCATCGGTCGGCGCCGCCGCCATGCTGCCCTTCATCAAGTCCGGCAAGGTGCGCTGCATCGCGACCGGATCGACCCAGCGCCTGCCGCAGCTTCCCGATGTGCCCACCGTGGCCGAGCAAGGCTTCCCGGGCTTTGAGATGACGCAGTGGTACGGCATGCTGGCCCCAGCCAGCCTGTCGCAAGAGCACCTGGACAAACTCGCCACCGAAACCGCCAAGGCCGTGAAGGCGCCGGAGTCGATCAAGCGCCTGAGCGGCGATGCGGCCGAAGCCATCGGCGGCTCGCCAGCGCAGTTTGCGCAGTTCATCGCCACCGAACAGGCGCGTTGGCAAAAGGTGATCAAGCGTGCGCAGGTGAAGCCGGACTAAAGCTCCCCCTGAGTCGCGTGCCGCGCCTTCCCCCAGAGGGGGACGCCACCTGTGGCCTGGCAAAGCCAGTTCCACGGTGGCGCTGGCGGGGCGCGCCGGGCCTGTGGCCCGGGCGCGCGGACCTCGGCGACGGCACTGCACAACGCCAGTAGCATCCCACCCATGCGCATCCTCCTGGCCGAAGACGAACACAGCCTTGGCACCTGGCTCAGCCGGGCGCTGGAGCACGCGGGCATTCAGGTCGAATGGGTCAACGACGGCCGCCTGGCCGACCGCGCCTTGCAGCAGCATGGCGACTACGACGCGCTGGTGCTCGACCTGGGCCTGCCGGGGCTTGATGGCCATGCGGTGCTGCAGCGACTGCGCGACCGCGATCAGCGCCTGCCTACGCTGATCCTCACTGCGCGCGATTCGCTCGATGAGCGGGTGCGCCTGCTCAACGCGGGGGCGGACGACTTTTTGGCCAAGCCGTTCGAGCTGGCCGAGCTGGAAGCGCGCCTGCACGCCCTGGTGCGCCGTGCGCGCGGCACCGAGCGGCCTCGCCTGGCCTGCGGCCCTCTGGCCTATGACAGCGCGCGCAAGCAATTTGTGCTGCACGGCGAACCGCTGGCCCTGTCGCCGCGCGAGCACGCGGTGCTGCGGGTGCTGGTGCAGCGCAGTGGCGAGCCATTTTCCAAGCAGCAGATCCTGGACCGGGTGTTCTCTGACGAAAACGACGTGCACCCCGAGGCCGTGGAAGTCTTCGTACACCGCCTGCGCAAGCGGCTCGATGGCAGTGGCGTGCGCATCGTCACGCTGCGTGGTCTGGGTTACGCCCTCGAGTCGGACTGAGCATGCGACTTGCCGCGAGCCTGCGCCGGGCCAGCCTGTGGCGACTGCTCGCCGGCCTCTTGCTACCGCTACTGGCCGTGGTGACGGGGGTAGAGCTGTGGATGACGCGGCACGACGCGCTCGAGGCCGCGAATGCGGCGTACGACCGTTCATTGCTGGGCGCGCTCAAGTCCATCGACGCCAACATCTCCACCGCGTCGGGCGGGCTGTCAGCCGAGCTGCCGTACAGCATGCTCGAGTTTTTTGAGCTCACGGCCAGCGGCCCGGTGTACTTTCGGGTGGCGTCGTCCGATGGCCTGGTCGAACTGGGCAATGCCGACCTGCCATTGCCGCCCGAGCCGCTGGAGCCCGGTGTGCCGCGTTTCTACGACGCGACCTACTTTGGCGAATCCGTGCGCCTGGCCGCGTACCGGCGCGCCACCGAGACGCCGCCGACCACGCCCGAGGCCAGCAGCGTGCTGGTGCAGGTGGCCGAAAGCACGCAGTCGCGGGAGGATTTCACCCGCCGGTTCGTGCGCCGCGCCGCACTGCGCGATGGCCTGGTGCTGGCGCTCATGGTGCTGGGCACGGCCGGCACGCTGGCCCTGGCGCTGCGCCCGCTGGCGCGTCTGGCGCGTGAGGTACAGGCGCGCAGCCCCGACGACATGACGCCCATGGAGGGCGCCGAGCTGCCCGCCGACATCCGCCCGCTGGTCGCGGCCGTCAACCAGCAGATGGCACGCACGCAAGACCTGGTGGCCCAGCAGCGCCAGTTTCTCGACGATGCGTCGCACCAGTTGCGCACCCACCTCACCACGCTGCAAATGCAGATCGACTACGCGCGCCGCGCGCCCGATGTGGCCCAGGTGCAAGACACGCTGGCCGCCCTGGGCAACGAGATCGCGCGCGCCACGCGCAGCACGCAGCAGCTGCTGGCGCTGGGCCGCAGCGACACCGCGGCCGTGGACCTGGCACCCTGCGACTTGGCCGCGCTGCTGCGCACGGTGGCGCTCGCGCTGCTGCCCCAGGCCCGCGCCAAGCAGATCGACTTCGGCATTCATACCGCCACCGCCGAAGTGCCCGCAGTGGCAGACAGCGGCCTGCTGCGCGAGGCGCTGACCAACCTGGCGGCCAACGCCATCGCCTACACCCCGGAGCACGGCACCATCACGGTGTCAGCGGCCGAAGACAGCCTGGGCTGGAGCCTGAGCGTGGAAGACAACGGCCCGGGCCTCTCGCCGCAAGAGCGCGATGCCCTGGGCCACCGCTACCGGCGCGGCTCGCAGGCCGCAGCGGGCGGCTCGGGCCTGGGCCTGGCCATTGCGCGGTCGATTGCAGAACGCCACCGCGGCCGCCTGCGCCTGGAGGCGCGGTCCGAGGGGACGGGCCTGCTGGCCATACTCTGGTGGCCACGGGCATGAACACCGCCGTGCCTTGACGCCACAACGCCCAACGCCACAACGCCACAACGCCATGCAACCCTCAGCCCACAAGCACTTGCTGGAAGGCCGCGCGCCAGCGCCCCCGAGCCGCAGGCAAGCGTTGGCAATGCTGGCCGCTGCCTGCGCGGCGAGCTGCGCAGCGCCAACGTTGGCAAACACAGCCGACGCGTCCACCGAGCCCGCCGAATGCGTGGCCCCATCACGGCCCGGCGGCGGTTTTGATCTGACCTGCGGGCTGGCCACCCAGGCACTGCAGGCCGTGCGGCCTACACGCGCGCCGCTGCGCACCCGCTATCTGCCCGGTGGCATCGGCGCCGTGGCTTTTGACCAAGTGGCCACCGGGCGCCTGGGCGGCCCGGGCACGCTGGTCGCGTTCTCCAGCGGCTCGCTGCTCAACATCGCGCAGGGGCGCTTCGGGCCGCACCCGGTGAGCGCCGTGCGCTGGATTGCCACGCTGGGCACCGACTACGGCGTGGTGGCGGTACACCGTGACGCGCCCTACCAGCGCTTGCAGGACGTGGTGGCTGCCTTGCGCAAAGACTCGGCGCGCGTGGTGTTTGGAGCCGGCGGAACGCTCGGCAGCCAGGACTGGATGAAAGCCGCCCTGCTGGTGCGTGCCGCGGGGCAAGACCCCAAGCGCATGCGTTTTGTGTCGTTTGAAGGCGGCGGCGAGGCGCTCAAGGCCTTGCGCGGCGGGCACATCCACCTCTTTACCGGCGATGCGGCAGAGGCCATGCAGGCCGCGGCGCAGGGCGCGCCGCTGCGGGTACTGGCTGTGCTGTCGCAAGCGCGCATGCCCGGCAACCTGGCGGGGCTGCCCACTGCACGCGAACAGGGCCTGGACCTCGTCTGGCCCACGGTGCGCGGCCTGTACATGGCGGCCAGCGCGCCGGATGCCGCAGTGCGCGCGTGGACGAGCGCCCTGCGCGAAGCCTTGGCTGCCCCCGGTTACGGCAGGTTGTGCGCGCAATATGGCCTGTACCCGTTTGCACTGACGGGCGATGCGCTCACGGATTTTGTGCAGCGCAGCCTGGAGGAGTACAGGCAGCTCGCGCAGGACCTCGGGCTCAGGGCCTGGTCACGCTGAGCCTTGGCCCAGCAGGCTGCAGAGCTCGCTCAAGCTACTCACCGTGGCGTGGGGCGGCTGGTCGTAGGGCCACGCCGCTTCGGCCGGATTCAGCCACACGGCCTGCATGCCCGCATCCATGGCGCCGCGGGCGTCCAGGGTGGCGTCGTCGCCCACATGCAGCACATGCTCGGGCGGCAACTGCAGCAGCTCTGCGGCCGCATGAAAGATGCGCGCGTCGGGCTTGGCAACGCCCAGCACCGCTGCGCTCAGGCTGTGTTTGAAATACTGGCCGATTCCCACCTTGTGGATGTCGGCGTTGCCGTTGGACAGTGCCACTACCGGGTAACGAGCCGACAGGAACGCCAGTGTGTCGTGCGCATCGTCAAACAGCGTCACGCGTTGGCGCTCGGCAAAAAACAGGTTGAACGCGGGCTCGGCCAGCGCGCCATCGTCACCTGCCTGCGTCAGCGCCATGCGAATCGATTCGCGGCGCAGCGCGCTCAGGTCGTGCTGCAAGTCGGGCCGCAGGTTCACCATCTGGTTGCGGATGGCGCGCAGGGCTTCGGTGCTCTGGAACAGGCGCGCGGTGGCGGGCGCATGTTCGGTCATCCACTGCAGCAACACGGCCTCGGCACGTTCGATGGTGGGCCAGATGGGCCACAGCGTGTCGTCCAGGTCGATGGTGACAGCACGGATGCGGGGGAGGTCCAGGGAGGGGGTCAGCACGGGGGCGCACCTACAAAAAACAGCGGGAGGTGAAGGGCCCGGTGGGTGCCAGGCGGCGGCCGCAAAGCATACCGCAGGCCCCCTCGCACTCGGGGTCCTGGGGCGACCTCCGCACGATGAATGTGCCCGGCGGCAGGCTTGATGCCAAGGGGCTGTTCAGGCCGCATAGACGCTCCAGCAAGCACCGCGCCGCCCGGCGTTGCACACGTGGGCGAAAATGCCCCATGCCCTCCTTCCGCCCCGAACCTCCTTACACCCACGGCCAGGCCGACCGCACCGCAGTGCTGCTGTGCAACCTGGGCACGCCGGACGCAGCCACCGCGCCCGCCGTGCGCCGCTACCTGGCGCAGTTCCTCGGCGACCACCGCGTGGTTGAGATCCCCAAGCTGGTGTGGCTGCCCATCCTGCACGGCATCATCCTGCGCACGCGTCCTTCCAAGTCGGCCGCCAAGTACGCCAGCGTGTGGACGCCCGAGGGCTCGCCGCTGGCGGTGTGGACGGCCAAGCAGGCCACGCTGCTGCGCGGCTGGCTGGGCGAAGCCGGGCACACCGTGCTGGTGCGCCACGCCATGCGCTACGGCAACCCCTCCATCGCCAGCCAGCTCGACGCGCTGAAGGCCGAGGGCGCCACGCGCATCCTGATATTGCCGCTGTACCCGCAGTACTCGGCCACCACCACCGCCAGCGTGTTTGACGCCGTCTACAGCTGGGCTGCACGCACGCGCAACGTGCCCGAGCTGCGGTTTGTGAACCGCTACCACGACCACCCCGGCTATATCGATGCCCTGGCCCGCACCATCGAAACCCATTGGAAGCACCACGGCCAGCCCGACCAGCTGGTGATGAGCTTCCACGGCGTGCCCGAGCGCACCTTGCACCTGGGCGACCCCTACCACTGTGAGGCGCGCAAGACCGGCCGCCTGCTGGCCGAGCGCCTGGGCCTGCGCGCAGAGCGCTACCGCATCACTTTTCAGTCGCGCTTTGGCAAGGCCAAGTGGCTCGAGCCCTACACCCAGCCCACCATCGAGGCACTGGGCAAGGCCGGCACGCGGCGCGTGGATGTGGTGTGCCCCGGCTTTACCAGCGACTGCCTGGAGACGCTGGAAGAAATCAACATGGAAGTGCGCGAAGCCTTTTTGCACGCGGGCGGCCAGGAGTTTCACTACATCCCCTGCCTGAACGACAACAACCACTGGATCACCGCACTGAGCCGCGTGGCCCAGCAGCATCTGGCGGGCTGGCCCACGGAGCTGCCGGGCGCGGCTGCGCTGGGCGACGCAAAAAGCCACGCGCTGGCAGGCGGTGCACCCGCGGGCGCGTGCCCGGTTGCACGGCCTTGACCAGCGCCATCGATTTACTATCATTTTTATAGCTACTAGCGCACTACCATCCAGCGCTAGAGCCATTTTTGACCTCAAAACCCATGCGGGCGCCGTGTTTTACACCCGCCTGCCGCCCCGCTTTTGCCCATGCCCGCTCAGTCCCTCGCCCCCCACCAGCTGCGGCTGACCATCGACCCCAGCGCGCTCGGCTTTGCCAGCACGGCCGAGCTCAAGGACTTGCCCCTGCCCTGGATCGGCCAAGAGCGCGCGCAGGCCGCCGCGCAGTTCGGCCTGAACATGCTGCAGCCCGACTATCACCTGTTTGTGCTGGGCGAAGTGGGCAGCGGCCGTGCATCGCTGATGCGCCAGGCCATGCAAACAGCAGCAGCCGCACGGCCCGTGCCGCCGGACCTGTGCTACCTGCACAACTTCGACCTGCCCGACCGGCCCCGCGCCCTGCGCCTGCCGCCCGGCCAGGGCCGCGTGCTGCGCCAGCGCATGGCCGACATGGGCAAAAACCTGCAGGTCGACATCCCGCGCCGGCTGGCCAGCCCCGACTTCAAGGCCGATGCCGATCGCATCGAGCAGGCCTGGCAGGAACAGGAGCGCAGTGCGTTTGCCACGCTGGACGCGTTTGCCGAAGCGCGCCACGTGCGGCTGTCGCGCGACAACGGGCAGATGGTGTTCACCCTGCTCGGCCCCGGCGGCCAGCCGCTGAGCGAAGCCGAGACCCACGCCCTGCCCCGCGAGCACCGTGCCGAGATCGACACGGCCGAACACGCGCTGCGCGCCGAGATCACCCGCTTCATCGAAACCACCCGGCCGCTGGAGCACGCGCGCGATGACGCGCTGGCCCAGCTGCGCCGGCTCACCGTGAAGCCACTGGTCGAACACGCGCTGCACGACATCCGCCAGGGCCTCACCCAACAGATCAAAGACGCCGCCAAGCTGGGCCAGTGGCTCGACCAGGTGGAGCACGCGGTGCTGCTGAACATCGATCTGTTCGAGGGCATCGACGACGAGCAAGACACCGACGCCGAAGACGACCGCAAGGACGCGCTCGACAGCCTGCTGGCCCGCTGCAGTGTGAACCTGGTGGTGGACCACCACGGCCACACCACCGCGCCCGTGCTGGTCGAGGACCACCCCACCCTGCGCACCCTGTTTGGCAGCATCGAGCACGGCACCGACAGCGACACCGTGCAGGCCGACCATGCCAGCATCCACGCGGGCAGCCTGCTCAAGGCGCACGGCGGCTTCATCCTTCTGCACCTGCACGACCTGGCGGCCGAAGAAGGTCTGTGGGCGCGGCTGCGGCGCTTTCTGCGCTGCGGCCGGCTGCAGATCGAGGAAGGCAGCCCAGCGCAACCCGGGGGCGGCGCCGGCGCTGCCGTGGCACTGCAGCCCGAGCCCGTAGAGGTTGACGTGAAGATCGTCCTCATTGGTTCGGTGGACGAGTACTACGCCATGCAAGAGGCCGACCCCGACGCGGCGCGGCGCTTTCGCGTCAAGGTGGATTTTTCAGACCAGTTTTCGGCCACCCCCGCCACGCACCACGCCACTGCCATCCTGGTGGCGCACTTCTGCAAACAGCGCGGCCTGCCCCACTTTGCGCCCGACGCCGTGGCCCTGCTGCTGGAGCAGACCCACCGCGAGGCCGACGACCAGCGCCGCCAGAGCGCCCGCTTTGCACACACCGAAGCGCTGGCCATTGAAAGCGCCGCGCTGTGCAAGGCGCGCGGCGGCACCCTGGTGCACGCGGCCGACGTGTTGGCCGCCCAGACCGCCCGCACCCTGCGCCACAACCAGCCCGAAGAAGAGCTGCACGAGTCCATCACCGAGGGCGAGCGCCTGATCACGCTGGCAGGCTCCATCACCGGCCAGATCAACGCCATGACGCAGATCGACCTGGGCGACTACCGCTTCGGCTTCCCCGTGCGCATCACGGCGCGCACCTTTGCCGGGCAAGAGGGCCTGCTCAACATCGAGCGCGAGGTCGATATGTCCGGCCCCATCCACGACAAGGGCGTGCTCATCCTGCACAGCTACCTCACCGCCCTGTTCAGCCACGTGGCGCCGCTTGCGCTCAACGCGTCCATCGTGTTCGAGCAGGAATACAGCGGCGTGGAAGGCGACTCGGCCTCGTGCGCCGAGCTGTATGCGCTGCTCTCCAGCCTGTCCGGCCTGCCGCTGCGCCAGGGCATTGCCGTGACGGGCGCGCTCAACCAACACGGCGAGGTGCTGCCGGTCGGCGGCATCAATGAAAAGATCGAAGGCTGGTTCCAGGCCTGCGTGGCGGCGGGGCTGGATGGCACGCACGGTGTGCTGATCCCCGCGCGCAACCAACGCCACCTGATGCTGGACCGCAGCGTGCTGGACGCGGTGGAGCGCGGGCTGTTCCATGTCTACACCATGGGGCACGTGAGCGAGGGGATTGCGCTGCTGACGGGCGAGGCTTCGGGGATGAGCCCGGCCGAACTGCTACAGGCCCAGGCCGACGAGCTGGCCAACCGTGCTGCTGCTGTGGAAGACACCGTGATGCAGCGGGCCGAGCTGACCTTGAGGGCGTACCGACGCGCTTGTCAGATCGCGGGGACTGCGCGGAGGGGGCGAGGGGTACGGGGGCGGTAGATGGGGCGGTGATCGAAGAGTTCGAGGCTCTGGGCTATGGCTGCGCTGCAGCGGGTGCTAACGCTAGGGACTAACCGCTCCGGTGACAGCGTTCGCAAACCGCGCCTCAACGCAAACGAAGCGGCAAAAATCGGGCGGCGATTGTGAGCCTAGCGCGGAGCGAACACCCCCAAGGCAAGTCTGCGATCAGTGGCAGAAGCTGGCCCCCGCCGGTCATGCAAGGATTGAGCTCGTCGGACTATGACTGGACTAACACGGATCCCATGCGTACGAAAACTGTTCAGCCTTCGTCGTCTGAAAAGTCCTCGTCCGCCTGGACGACCATCCCGGCAAGGGAAGACCTTGCACGTTGTACATAGCTAAACAACTCGGGATGCAGCTCGATGAATGCCTCCTCAGTGAGCACACGCTCCTTGGCGGTCAGGTGCACTACAAGGTCAGCGTCGAAGACGTCGGGCCGCTCCTCATGCGCCAGAATGACTTGAGCATTGCGAGGTGCCATAGCAGCAATATTGGCTAGCATTTGCTTGAGATGTGGCCGGTCCTGCGCACCCTGATTAGGTGAATCGATGACCACGGGTACCGGCAAATAGCCGTCTCGGGCGACGCTGCTCCACAGCGCCGAATAGTACGCAATGAGAGCGCGAGCATTGCGGCTGCCAGACTCGACCGGGCGCTTGGCAAGTCTCCAGGTATCGATGCCGTCTGGCGCTTTCACATCCAACTTCACGCATGCCTGCGTAAAGTGCTCACGGAAAGCCGCCACCGGCGCCTTTGGGTCATGCTCTGCCGCGAGAGCGGCCAAGTCCACCTTGATGGACAAAATGGTTCGAGCAATTGTCTCGATTTCCACTTCAACGACACGCTGCTCAGCCGCCAGTTGCGAGTCAGCCTCCGCAGCACTGTAGCTTTTGATGAAGTCGTCGAATGTGAAGCGCCCTCTCTTCACGGTCAGAACTTGTTCGACGTCGGCGTACTTCTGCTTCAGGTCTGTTGCTAGCCGGAGGTGCCGTGCCAAGCGCTCCTCCACCCCGTCTAGGTCATCTTCCAAAGTTGTTTTCAATGACAGAAGCTGTCGAGCATCTTCAGCAAGTCCTAGCAAAGTGTGGAACGAGGCGTCATGCTCTGCGTGGCAAGTCGGGCACACGAACGGCTTCTCCATCACCGCGGCCTCGCCCGCAAATTTGAAATCAGCAGAGTGCTCCTTCAGGGCCGCCGCCGAAAGCCGAATTTGTTCTTTAAGAGCGAATGCAAGTTCTTGCTCTTGGACAATGCTCTTGCGCAATGCATCCTGCTTCTTCACGAGGTCCACGGACAGGTCCGTCAACTGCTGAATCTCAAGCTGGAAGTACTTCGCATGCAGCTTCACGGGCGTTTTCCGCAAGTTTCGCCGCAAGCGCGCTCTGGTCCGCTCAAGTGTCGCCAACTCCACTTTCAGTTCCGCAGCCTTCACTTTCTCTAGTTGAGCCTTTGCCTTCAGCTCGAAGTAGTCGGTTGGATGTACTTGAACAAAGTAGTCCAAGGTGTAGTCCACCGATTTGTCAAACTGCTTGAGGCTCTTGAAAGTCTCCCATGCTCCACCAAAGGAGCCGTCCTGGTTGACGAAGAACGGAAGGAAATAGTTGCTTGGGGCGGCTGGCCTGAACGTACCCCCGCGGTCGAGCAGTTGCAGCTTGAACCCAACGGTCTGCGCGAAGATGCGGTTCCAATCCGCACTGCTTGCGGCAGCGCCAATCAGCTCCTGCCCCCGGTACATGGCGCGCAAATCACCTCGGCGCAATGCAGTGAAAGGTTGCCCATCGACTGTGAAATCGACCGCTACGATTGCTTCGTAGTCCCAGTCACGAAGCTCCCCTTGTGGTTCAGCGTCAAATGCCCGGTAGAGAGATTTGAGGATTGTCGATTTCCCCACTCCGTTCTCGCCCCACAACAACGTCCTTCTGGGGTGGAACGTCTGCGTCACGGCCTTCTGCTCGCTCTCGGAGCAAATTCTGATTCTGTTGAATTGCAAGCGCAACATTCTTCTTCTTTCGCAGTGCTCTCAGGATGAGGCGAGGGTTGGGACTGTTGGCATCCATGACTCAATCATCTCGTAAATAGCCAGCGCGCTTACATCCTCGGCGCTCAATGAAGGCAGCTGACTCTGCAGCTCGTTGACCACGACCGAGAAGCACGCAGCGTCGTCGTGCTCTTGATCCATCGCGGCAAGGCAGATCGCCTTGATCGGCGCGACGTCGATGTGCCAAGGGTTTCCGTCGCCAAGCAAAACTTTGTCGCGGTAGAGGTTTGCGAGCGCGATGCGGACCTTTATGGTCTTTGGTGTAGACCAGTCCTTCGCAAGCTTGTCCAGAAGGCGCAAGTGCTCTTGGTGCGCGTCGGGAATTGTCTTTAGGGCTTGCACTGCGCTCTTGAACGCCATCTTGCCGAACCCGCGCCGCTCCACAAGTTCAGCCCATGTCTTGCTTACGTTGGTTTTTCGCGCAGCACTTCGCAGCTTCAGGTAAATCGTGTCAACCAAAGCAGCCGCCTGATTTGCATGGTCGGCCGCCTTTTGCTGCAGGTACGAAAACATGATTCCCGTTGTGTGCCTGTGCAGGTCGTCGATGCTCAGCGAGACCGTCCGCATCTCAAGCAAATCGAGGTCAACCGCCTCTGGCGCAATGCCTGCTAAACCTCCTAGAGCGACTCGAAGAGCGTCGCAGTGAATGTCGTCAAGCTCCGCCAACGAAATCTGCTCTGCCTTGGTCGAGTGCTGCATCGTGCGAAGCGGAACGCTGTACTTTGCATTCGAGACGAATGCTCCACGGGCTTGGAGTTCCTTGAAAGCCTGGACGCTCTTGTAGAGCTTGATTAGTGGCTTCGTCGGCTTTGGCGCTTTACTCTTTTGCGTCTGCCCGGTAAGTTCGGCGGTGCCCCAGTAGCCTCCAGCCTTTTTCTTTAGCTGGTAGAGCACCACCGATGTGGGTGCATTGCTGGAATCGAACTCCGCGACGTCCTGAACGTATTCGCATACGAACATGTAGTCATGCGCTCCTGCGGTCTCAACGTCAAGCAGCCTAACAATCAGCCAAAAATGGGCGAAGTCCCCTCCTTGGTTGTTTTCAGGTCCGCCGAAATCATGGTGCGCATCGTCTACTTCGATGCTTTCGATTTCGGCGATTTCCTTTGGAATATCTTCCATATACCTCCGCTCTTCGTGCGCGTGACACGTTCATTTGCAGGATGCGCGAGCGCGCGCACGCTCGGCATTCCGACCAGATGTTACAAGTAGTTAGCCAATACAGGGATAGCGGACAGGGGGAAGTAACTACGAATCAGCCTAGCGCAGGCATCGGCCAGATCGCCACCCTGGCATCGGCCATCGACTACGCCACCTCCACACGCCCCCGCAGCCACGCCACGATATCCCCCGTCACCTCATCCCGATTCGTCTCATTCAAGATTTCATACTGCGCCGCCGGCTACAGCTTGTGGATGCTTGGTCCAGAATCGCCGCCTGCGCTGGGCAGGAGCCCATGGAGTGCCCGAACAGGAAGGGCGGGAGGCCGGCATGCTGCTACGCGACGCGAGCGTGAAGTCCCTCTCGTGCGGCGAAGCTGCCCGGCCCTGATCGCGGCTAAGCTGCGAGAGCCAACCCTTTGCATTCGCTCAGCCATGCCCTCTAGCCTTCACCTCTTCGACCCCGATCGCCATGCCCTGCCGCTGCCTGAGAGCTTTGCGGCGCTGGAGGCCATGCGCGAGTTACTGCACGCACGCGCAGACGGCAAGAACCTGCGCTTCGTCGAGTTCGCGCTGCGGTGCGAGGATCGCTTCAAGGACACGGGCCGCACCACGCCTTTGCAGCAGGCCAACGCCTGCCGTCGCGCGGCATGGCAGTTTGACCTCCCGAACGTGGACGAGATGACCGCATATCGGGCGGCTGTGGATATTGCCGGTGCGCTGGGATTGGTGGCTTATGACGCGACGCTGGGCGTGGGTTTTCTGCCCGACGGCCGGGTAGTGCCGACCGAGTTCGCGCAAGCCGCCACGCCTGTGGCGCCCGCCGAAAAGCTGCCCTGGGGGGCTCGCCCGCCAGATGCGCTGCGCGGCGAGAGCGAGGTGCGAGAAGTTTTGGCCCCTGCCCTGGCGCGCGCTATGGCTGGCAGCGGTTTTGAACTGGAAGCTGCACCACCCGACGAGCCCGGCGCGCCCATCGTCATCGCCCGACGGCTCGGTGCAGTGCGCCAGGTGCTGACCGTCAATCTGATGCGCTATGAAGTGCTGAACCTGACCCTTCGTGTGTGGCATGACGCTTGTACCGCTGTGCTGGCACAAGCCCTGGGCCCCGAGCCTCACCAGGACACCGCCTTCGAGTTGGGCATGGCGTTTTTCGAGCCCGGACCGGGATCCCTGCACCGCTGGACACTCGAACGTCTGTCGCAGTTGCCTGCGGTCCTCGCGCTGGTATGTGGTCGGGTGCTGCCCCTGGCCGGCCTGTGCACTGACCTGCATGGGCTGGACCAACTGCTCAACGATGCCAGCGCCGACACCGTGCGTACCCCCTACCGCAACGCCTACACCTGGTCGGGCCGCCCGGACTGCTCCGACGGCTCGCGGAGCCTGCGTGAAGAAGTCTTCCCGCATGCGCAGCGCCTCGTCATCGCCCACCTCAATGGCAACCCACTTACAACCAACATCGCCCACGAGCTGGAGGACCACTGGCAGCACAGCAGCCACTGGCGCGCGCCTCAGGAACGCGAGGCCCTGGCGGCGGTGCGCGCCACGCTAGCCCACACGCCGCCACTGGCCCACTGGAACGACATAGCTGCCTGGCGGGCCGCACTGCGCCCTATTCCTGCATCGCTGCAGTCCCACACCCCCGACCCGCGCGGGCGGCGCTGTCACCACTATGAAGTGACCGAAGCCTTGCACCAGGGCCTGAGCAAAGACCCAGGTGGCTTTTGGGCTAGGTTCACAGGTCCGAATGGTGCATCCGAGCTCACGCGCGCATGGCAAGACAAGGCCTCCACCTTGCCTGGCTCCGCACGCATCCCCCCGGACGGCCTCGGATGCCATGTGGCCACCCTGCCCGGCAGGGCTGGTGAGGGCGCGATCAAAGTGGTGTGCCTTTGCTTTCCACCCATCACTGGCCTCGACGAGCATCGATTCTTGGCACTGGCTCACCGCGGCGACATCTGGCGCATGTACCGCATGGGCTACGACAACGCTCTGGACGACGACGGCCAAATGCAGCTGCGCATCGAGTACGGGGCGCGCCACGGAAACGCCGACGTTATCACCCGCGAAACACTGGATGCCGAGCTGAACATGCAGGAATTCCTGGAGAGGGTGGCAGAGCTGTTCGCATGAACTGGAGTGGGAGCCGCTTCAGCAGACTGCTGTTACGTGAGCCGTGACTACGCAATGCGGGAACGCGCCCGCAGCCACGCCACCACATCCCCCGTCACCTCATCCCGATTCGTCTCATTCAAGATCTCATGCCGCGCCGCCGGGTACAGCTCGACCGTCACATCGGCCACTCCTGCATCCCGATACCGCTGCCCCAGTTGCTTCAATAAGACCCCGCCCGCAGCCAGCGGGTCCGCGTCGCCTGACGCGATGAGGATGGGTAAGTCGCTGCGGATGCCCGCGAGCAGCGCGGGATCGGCTAGCCGGGGCGCAGGCGCGAAGAGTGAAGGGATCACGTCGTCCGGCATGTCCCAACCGCACCAGGGGTCGGCCACATAGGCATCTACCTCCGCAGGGTCGCGCGACAGCCATTCGTAGCCGGTGCGGTGCTCGAACCCGGCGTTGAATGCCGCGAGCCCGGCAGGCGCATCGGCGGGGGCGTTGGCCATGCCGGCGGCCAATAGGTCGAGGGCAGTGGAGCCCGACAGGATCACACCGGACCAGGTGGAGGAGTGGTCCAGGATGGCCGCCTGCGCTGCGAATGAGCCCATGGAGTGCGCGAACAGGAAGAGCGGCAGGCCAGCATGCTGCGCACGCAGCAACGCGCCGAACTGGGCCACGTCGGCAATGAGGCCGCTGAAACCAGCGCTGCCGAAGTCCCCGAGCCGACCACCAGCGGTGCGCCCGTGTCCGCGATGGTCCACGGCGTGGACGATGAAGCCTGCAGCATTCAGGGCCTTGGCAAACCGGTCGTAGCGCTCGCCATGCTCGGCAAGGCCATGAGAGATTTGCACGACGCCCACCGGTTTGCCGGAGGTCTCGGCCCAGGTGTAGGTGGTGACCTGGGTGCCGTCTGCGTTGGACTGGAAGGAGGAGATGGAAGTGCTCATCGTTTTATTCTGCACGGGGTCTGGCGGCGTGTCACGAGCACATCACCCTCTGTTCTTCCCCTGCCATCACCGTTCAAATCTTGCCCTGTGCAGGGTTCACAGTCACCATCCACTTCAACCAGCCCACCACCTAATCCAGCATGCCGCTCCCCCCAGTTCTCGACCGGTTTCTACAAGCCCAGGAGCCCGTCTGGCCCCGCGTGATCGCCGAGCTGCGGGCGGGCCAGAAGCGCACGCACTGGATGTGGTTTGTGTTCCCGCAAATCAAGGGGCTGGGGCACAGCGACATGGCCCAGCGCTATGCCATTGAGTCGCTGGCCGAGGCACAGGCGTATCTGGCGCACCCGGTGCTCGGTGGCCGCTTGCGTGAGTGCGGTCAGATCCTGATGGAGTTGGAGACGTCTTCTGCGCTGGATGTGTTGGGCACGCCAGACGACCTCAAGCTGCGCTCCAGCATGACACTGTTTGGCGGAGCCTCTGCTGCGCCGGGCAGTGTGTTCGACGCGGTGCTGCAAAAGTACTTTGACGGGCAGAAAGACCCGCGCACGGTCCAACGACTGCATGGCGCCTAAGCCTCCCCATCCAACGACACAGCGATATCCACAAGCTGCTGCCTCACCCAGGCATGCGCTGGGTCCCCGTGAAAGCGCTCGTGCCAGATCATGGCCGGTGACAACGGTGCCACTGGCAGCGGCAGGTCCAGCAGCGCGAGAGAAAGCCTCTTTGCCATCAAACGCGCGAACCGACTGGGCAAGGTCAGGACCATTTCGCTGTCTGCAACCAGCATGGCAGCCGCCAGAAAGTGCGGCACCCGCAGTGCGACGTGGCGGGTAAGACCCTGGGCCGATAGAGCAACATCCACAGGGCTCTCCCCCACGCCAGAAATCGTCACCGCAACGTGGCGCAAGGCCACATAGCGGTCCAGCCCGAAGGCACCCTGGGCCGCAGGGTGACCGGCCCGCACCACGCACACCAAGCTGTCGGTGTAGAGCCCCCGCCGATGCAGGCTGCCGGGCAACGCATCAAAAATGCCCAGCGCCAGGTCTGCGGCGCCTTGTTCGATCAGCCGCACGTTGTCGCCGGCCGGCTGCGCGATGTGCAGGCTCAACGCGGGCGCTTGTCGCTCGAGGCGCGACACCAGGCCAGCCAGCACCACGACGCTCAGGTGGTCGTGCGCGGCTATGGTGATGCGGCCTGTGGCCGCGGCGGGGTCGAAAACTGCGGGGGACACGATGCCGCGTGCATCGTCCAGCAGCTTGCTCACCGGGCCTGCCAGGGCTTCGCCGCGCGGCGTCAGGTCCAAACCGAGCTTGCCGCGCACCACCAGCTGGTCGTTCAGCATGCGGCGCAGGCGCCCCAGTGCCCGGCTGGCCGCCGGTTGGCTCAAGCCTAGGCGCAGGCCCGCCAGGGTCACGCTTCGGTCCCGCACAAGTGCTTCAAAAAGCTTGAGCAGGTTGAGGTCGACCATCGACAAATCCACTTGGTGCATTCTCGGTATTCCCTCCATGTCATTGATGCATTGCGGACCATCATCCACCATTCCTGTCCATCTTGAATAGGAGTTTTTGTATGACTGTTTCCTCACTGCCTTACGCCGTGTTTGGCGTGACAGGCCGCACCGGCGCAGCCGCCGCCGACGCGCTGTTGCAGGCCGGCCAACGGGTGCGCGTGGTGGTGCGCAACCCGGCCCAAAGCCAACCGTGGGCCGACCGCGGCGCAGAGGTGGCCGTGGCCGACCTGACCGATGTGGCATCCATGACGCGCGCACTTCGCAACGTGCGGGGCGCCTACGTCGTCTGCCCCCAGCAATATGGCCGCGAAGATTTGTTCGAGCAGGCTGCTTGGATGGCCGACGCGGTAGCCAAAGCGGCCGTCGCAGCGGGCGTGCCCAGGCTGGTGGCCCTGTCCTCGGTGGGCGCAGACCGTGACTGCAAGATCGGGTGGATCGGGATGAACCGCGTGTTCGAGCAGCGGGTGGGCGACGCGGGCGTGCCCACCATCTTTCTGCGTGCGGCCTACTTCATGGAGAACTGGACGCCGTTCGTTCACCAAGCGGTGCGCAGCGGCACTTTGCCCACGTTTTTGGCACCACCGCAACGGCGAATTCCGATGGTGGCCACGCTGGATGTCGGCAGGGCTGCCGCTGCCTTGCTGCAGGAAGAATGGACGCAGACCCGCGCGGTGACGCTGACCGGGCCCCAAGACTACAGCCCGCACGATGTAGCCGCCGTGGTGTCGGCCACGATCCACAAGCCTGTGGACGTGGCGGTGCTGCCCCCAGCGGATTGGCCGCTGGCGCTGGCGGGCGCTCATTTCTCAAAGGCTGCGCTGGCGGGCTTCACGGAAATGACGGTGGGCCTCAATAGCTCGCACATCGATATCAAGAGCGATGCCAGCGCTGCGCAGCGGGCAGGTACGACTGCGCTGGAGCAGGTCATCGCCGCCATCGCACGGTCGCAACAACCTGGGTAGGCGGCCAGGCCCTGCCAGGCCGCCTTCTGCGGTGCGGCATGACAGGTGTTGGCGCAGCACAAGGCACATCGGCCGTGGCGGCGCGATGTGCGGGACCGCAACCTGCCCGAAGCCGCGAACCGCGGCCTACAACGCGCGGCGGTCAATGCGCCGCGGCTGCGCCGATCAGGCTGCGCGTGCCGGGGCGGGGGCCGGACGCTCGGCCTCCCCTGCTTTGTGGGTGTGGTGGGCCGTCTGCCTGCTGCGAAATTCGGTTGGGGTGCACCCGGCCTCCCGCTTGAAAAACTTGGCGAAGTTCGCCAGGTCGCTGTAGCCCAGGCCCTCGGCAATGCGCGCCACCGGCCAGGTGGTGTGGGCCAGGAGGCGTTTGGCCTCCAGCACGACGCGGGCGGAAATGAAGGCCTTGGGCGTGACGCCCGCCGCTTCCAGCGACGCGCGCACCAGGCTTTTCTCGGAGCAGCCCAGCTGCTGTGCGTAACGGGGCAGCTGGTGCCAGGTGGCAAAGTGCCTCTCCACCAACAACTCAAACGCCTTGAACCTCTGCAGCGCGCGCCCCGGTGGAGCGCGCTGCGCGGATTGCTGCTCGTGCGCCATGCGCAGCCGCGTCAGCAACGCATAGAGCTGGTAGCGCAACAAGGCGTTGGCATGCAGCGACGCGGCGTGGGTCTGCGTGTCCTGGTGCATCTGCGCAATGGCGTGGGCGATCACCGGTGCACTGTCGCTGCCCAGCTCCCACGCGGTGGGCAGCCCGTCCAGCCCGTCGGTCAGGGACTGGTCCTGCGCGGCAGGGGCCGCTGCCCACAGAAACTCCGGGCGGAACAGCACCATCCAACCATCCCAATCCTGGGCGTCTCCAAAGCTGTGGGTCTTGCCGGGCCGCAGGACCAGCACCGATCCCGGGCCGCAGCGCACGTACTCGAAGTCCACCAGGTGGATGCAGGTTCCCTGCGTCACAAAGATCAGGGTCGGAAAGGCGTAGCGGTACGTCGATCCCAGGGCCTCGCCGCCCACCCTTTGCCGCAAGTCGGATACCCGGAATATCTCCAGGTCGAGCGGGTACAGCCCCTCGGGCTGGTAGCTCAGGTGCTGGATGTCGGGGTGGCGCACTGCGGCGGGTTTGTGGTGGCGAGAGGTCATGGTGGTCTGCTGTACGGGGTCGCAGTTTGTCCTGAAATGACAGCGATAAGCCCCGTTTTTACCCGTCTTTTGGGGTGTTGATTGTCCAACAATCACCTCGCAGCACAGCAAGCCGGGGCGTTGGCCGCAACCACCCCCCTCCACACTCACCGAAGGAAAACACATGCACTCCATTGAAATCGCCAAGACCTACATCCAGGCCGCACAAACCGGCGACCAAGCCACCCTCGGCCGCGTCATCTCGCCCGACGTGGTGTGGCACCAGCCGGGCAACAACCAGTTCTCGGCCATACACCGCGGCATGGCGGCCGTGGGCCAATTGCTGGGGCAGATGATGGCGGTGTCAAAAGGGACGTTTGCCATCACCCGGGCTGACCACTACATGGCCAACGGAGACTGGGTGGCTGTGAGCATCGAGTTTGCGGGCGAGCGCGACGGCCTCGTGCTCCGGCAGCCGGGGGTTGACCTCGTCCGCATCGCAGACGGAAAGATCATTGAAGTCCGTTTGTTCTCGAGCGACCCGGCGCAGGAAGACGCGTTCTGGGGGCAGTGACCTCACCGTGCGTGCCCCTCATAGCCCGCGCACGCCGCTCCCCGACAGGTCAGGCGTCGGGCGTGTGCATTTTTTTAAGCCAAGTTGTGCCTAGCGCTTATTCCATAAGCGTTTTATGCTATGTAATTTATAGCAATTGGGCTTTTCCCGTTGCGGCGCGTGGCGCGGGTCCACGCACGCGGTAGCTGGCAGACCGCAGGTGCCCATCCCAGCGCTGCTGCACCGCGCCCCAGATGGCCTTGGGCAAAAGCAGCGCCCGCAGCATGCCGGACCAGCGCCGTCTTTTCATCGTGTTTGGCTTGCTGGGTTGTTGATGAATGCGGGAGGGACTGAACGGCCGCCCGACAACATTCAGCAGCCTTCAGCAGCGCCCAGCCGTTCGCAGCAGCGCATTGCACTCCTTGCCCGCGCTGCGGCCCCGCGGCTCTGCAGCAGCCGCTGGCGCCGGGTTGCTGCTGTTGCCCGGGCTCGCCACCATGGCCGTGCACATGGCGTCGGAGTGCGGCGTTTGCCCAAAGCTCATGGCCTTTTGAAAGCCTGTGGCGCCGTACACGTAGCACCGGTAGGTGGTGCCGTCGCGGGTGTTGACGGTGTAGTTGACGCGGCCACCGGTTTCCTCCTGGCGGTCGGTGATGGTGAACTGGCCCGCAGGCCGCCCTATCGACTGTGCTGTGCGCTGTTCCAGGCCCGACTGGTCGAGGGTCGAAGCGCAACCGGTGAGCAGCGACAGGGTTGCGATGGCGCAAGCCACGGGGGAGATGGACAGCAGGTGTTTACGGGGTTTCATGGAGGTGATGGACGCGATGGATGTCATGGATGTCATGGTGTGGATAGAGGGATAAACAAACGACTCGACGGAAACCAACAGGCAAAACAACTCCCTGCGGCCCCCAAAAGGGCCACACACGTCAGGGTGAAAAAGGGGAAAAAATCAGCCCGGTTTGCGGGCCACCACAAAGGCGCGGATGTCCTTGCCCCGCGTGCCGTGGCGCTCGGCGCAGACGATCTGCAGGCCCTGCGCCACCATGGCTGATTGCAGCCGTGGTGCGTCAAAGCACAGCACCGGCGGGGCCTTGCCAATGGCGCGCATCAGCGGCACGGCCAGGTAAGGAATCAGCGGATTCATCTCGGCGATGCAGGCCGTCTTGGAGATCAGCAACCCGCCCGGTCGCAGGGCCTGCACCGCCTGCTTGAGCGCACCGTCCAGGTCGGTCGTCAGGTGCAGCACATTGAAGGCCAGCACGGCGTCGTACGCCCCTGGCACGAAGGCCGCGGCCTCGGCGTCGGCCACGGCAAAACGCAGCTGTGGCGCGGGCTGTGCGGCCAGCCGCTGGTGGGCGATGGCAATCATTTCAGGCGACACGTCGGTGGCCAGCAAACTCCGGGTGAAAGGCGCCAGGCGCAGCGCCGTGCTGCCCGTGCCGCAGCCGATCTCCAGCACGTCATGCTGGGTGGACAGCAGGCCCTGCACACGCAGCAAGGTGGCCTCGTACCCCGCCAGGTCGGCAATGGGGTCGGCGGCGTACTTGGGCGCGATGCGGTCCCAGAACCGCGCTTTGGACGCCGCGGCCAAACGGGCCGCAGCAGAGGGCGAAGCGTTGGAGACCGGAACAATGGCGGGAGAAGACATGGGGTACGGACGGTGAAGTGCTGGGGCGGCGAAATGCAGAGCGCAATGGGCAACACCCGGATGCTATCCATGCATTGATGCCCAGGAAACTGCGGTAAATTGCAGCGAACATATACGTTTACGCATGGATAACCTCGACTGGAATCAGCTAAAAGCCTTTCTGCAAACGGCCCAGACCGGCTCGCTGTCTGCCGCCGCCCGCAAGCTGGGCCTGACCCAGCCCACCCTGAGCCGGCAAGTGGCCGCCATTGAGCAGCAGATGGGGGTGACCTTGTTCGAGCGCGTGGGCAAGGCCATGGTGCTGACGCCGACCGGGCTGGACTTGCTGGAACACGCGCGTGCCATGGGCGCTGCCGCCGAGGCCCTGGGCCTGGCTGCCAGCGGGCGGTCGCAGGCCGTGGGGGGCGTGGTGTCCGTGTCGGCCACCGATGCCGTGGCCACCTACCTGCTTCCACCCATCGTGCAGCGCCTGCGGGCGCAGGAGCCGGGCATTGCGGTCGAGGTGATCGCGTCCGACGCACTGAGCGACCTGCTGCGCCGCGAGGCCGACATTGCCATCCGCCACGTCAAGCCCGAACAGCCCGACCTGATCGCCCGCCTGGTGCGCGAGGCCCAGGCCTTCTTTTATGCGTCTGAAGCCTGGGTCCAGACCCACGGCCATCCCCGCACTGCAAAGGACGCAGCCCACCTGCCGTTTGTTGGCACAGACCGCAGCGGCCACTACCTTGCCTACTTGCGCCAGCACGGCCTGATCGTGAGCGAGGACAACTTCAGCTGCTACTCCGACCACACCGTCGCCCACTGGGCACTGGTGCGCCAGGGCATAGGCATCGGCGCCATGATGGACGAGATCGCCCGCGAAATCCCCGGCATGGTCCGCGTACTGGACGATGTGGAGCCAATTCGCTTTCCCTTCTGGCTGGTATCCCACCGCGAACTGCGCACCTCGCGGCGGATTCGGGTGGTGTTCGAGGCGCTGGCCGAGGGGTTGGCGGGCTAGGCGCCTGCACAGTAGAGGCCGGCGAAGCACGGTCTCATCGGTTCGCACTGCCCCCCGCGCTGGGTGGTGCCTGACCTCCCTCCACCGTGTGCGACGCCCGTACATGCACCCGGTACCCCGCCGACAGCAGGTGCACGTCCCAGCGCTGCTGCACCGCCCCCCAGATGCCCTTGGGCAGAAACAGCGCGAACAGCATGGCAATGGCGCCCAGGCCAATGAGATACAGCACCCCCTGCCCGCCCCACAGGGTCTCTACCGCAAAAAAAAGCAGCGCGCCGAGGATGGGGCCTTCCATGGTGCCTATCCCCCCCACCAACACCATGAAGATCATGTACGCCGTCCACTGCACGCTGAAATAGGTCTTGGGCTGAAAGCTGATGGACGTGGCCAGCCACAGCCCGCCGGCCAGTGCGCAGCCAAACGCCGACAGCACAAACACCAGCCGCTTGATGGCCACCACGCGCACGCCGAGGGAAATGGCGGCCGTCTCGTTGTCGCGAATCGCCTGTGCGGCCGTGCCCACCTTGCTGCGCAACAGCAGGAAGACCACCCAGCACAGCCCGGCCATGGCGGCCAGCGCGGCCCAGTAGGTATATGCCCGCCGGTCGTCGGCTGCGTACTGCTGCAGCGCAATCATTGAGGTGCCCGTCTCGCCCTGCACCAGACTGTCCAGGTTCACACAAAGGTGCGCCAGCGCTGCCACCACCCACATGCCGATGGCAAATTCGCCGCCCTGCAGGCGCAGCATGAAAGCCGCCAGCGGCACCGCCACTAAGGCCACCAGCACAGCGCCCACCAGCAGTGCGGGGTACGGGCCCAGGCCCGCATCGGCAAGCCGCACCATGGCATAGGCCCCGAGGCCGAGGAACGCCTGGTGGCCAATCGACACCAGCCCGGCGTAGCCCGCCAGGGCGTTCCACATCACCGCCAGGATCACGTAGATGAACAGCGTGGTGAGCCGGTCCACCGTGCCCGCCTGCAGCCACAGCGGCCCCAGGCAAAGCACGGCCAGCAGCAGCACGGTGGCGCTGGCGAAGGCGATGGACGCGCGCGTCCAGCGCTCGATGACCCATGGGGAGGGGCCCGTGATTGCGGAGGGAACAGAGGTCGTTGGAACAGTCATGGCACAGCCCTGCGGCGGGAGGAGAAGAACCTGCGCAGCGCGCCGCTCGCGTAAAGCCGGGCCAGCAGGATGACAAGAAAGGTGGCGTGCCCGGCGATCAAGAAGCCCTGGGGATGCACCTGCGCCCCCAGGTTCTGCGCCACGCCCAGCACCACGCCGCCCAGCAAGGTGCCCCACAGCGATCCCGCGCCGCCGATGATCACGGCCTCGAACGCAAAGATCAGCTGCTGCGGGCCCGAGAACGGATCGAACGTGGCACGCAGCGCCAGCGATGCCCCGGCCAGCGTGACGGTGACCATGGTGATGGCCGAGGCCGCGGCAAACACCGTGCCAGTGCGCACGCCCACCAGGCGCGCGGTGTCGGCGTCTTCCGACGCCGCGCGGATCTGCCGCCCCAGCGCGGTGTGCGCCAGCATGGCGTGCAGACCGCCCAGCAGCAGCACCGCCAGCACCAGCACCAGAGTGGGCAGCTGCCCCACATACAGGCCGCCGGGCAGCTCCCAGCTGTCGTAGGCCAGCGTGCCGATGGAAGTAGCCAGCGACCGCGTGTCGGCACCGAAGTGCTGGAACAACACGTTGTCGATCACGCTGGCCAGGCCAAATGTGGCCAGCAGCGGCACCAGGGCGCCCAGGCGCGCGCTGCGCTCCAGCACCAGCTTGTGCAGCAGCCAGCCCAGCAGCGCCATGGCGGGCACCACCGCCAGCAGGGCCAGCAGCGGGTGCCAGCCCATCGGCTCGGCCAGCACCCACAGCAGGTAGGCGGCTACCACGGTCAGGCTGCCATGGGCCAGGTTGATGATGCGCATCACCCCGAACATGAACGACAGCCCGCAGGCCAGCAACGCGTAGTAGCCGCCCAGCAAGAGGCCCTGGAGGATCTGGTTGAGAAGGTTCATGCGGCCTCCTTGTGGCCAGAGTGGGTGTGGCTTGCGTGGTTGGCAGCTTCGCCGTCGGCACTGCCCGCGGTGTGGCTACCGGGCGCACCTTCGGGCCGCTGCGCGCCAAAATAAAACGCAGTGATCTGCGCGCGGGTGAGCTGGTCGGCAGGCGCGTCAGCCACCACGCTGCCTTCGAGCATGCAGACAATGCGGCTGGCTACGGCCTGTACGCGCTGCAGGTCCTGCTCTACCAATACCAGCGTGGTGCCCTGCCCCATCACGCCCTGCAGCGCTTCATACACGCCCTGCACGGCCAGGGGCGACAGGCCCAGCGAGACTTCGTCAAGCAGCAGCACGCGCGGGTTGGACATGAGCGCGCGGCCAATGGCCACCGCCTGCTGCTGCCCGCCCGAAAGCTCGCCCGCACGGGCGTTCAGCTTCGGCGCAAGCTGCGGAAAAGCGTCCAGCACGGCGTCCAAACTCCACTGCCCGCGCCGCCCCGCTGCGCGCGCCACCAGCAGGTTCTCGCGCACCGTCATGCCGGCAAACAGGCGCCGCCCCTCGGGCACCAGGGCCAGGCCTTCGGCCACACGCTCGTTGGCGGGCATGCGGGTGATGTCCACGCCATCCCACCGCACCGCGCCACTGCTGGCGCGGTGTGCGCCGGCCAGCGTGCGCAGCAGCGTGGTCTTGCCCGCGCCGTTGGCCCCTACCAGGGCCAGGATGTCGCCCTGGCGCACCTGCAGCGATACGTTGCGCACGGCAGGCAGTTGGCCGTGGTGGGCGTTCAGCGCCTCAATAGTGAGCAACACACTCATGCTGCCACCCCGCCCAGATAGGCCTCGACCACTGTGGCGTCATTGAGCACGGCCTGCGGGTCGCCACTGGCAATGATCCGCCCGCCGTCCATGCACACCAGGCGCGTTGCCACCTGCAGCAGCACATGCACCATGTGTTCGATCCAGACGATGGCGATGCGGCGGCTGCGGATGGTGCGCACCAGGTCCACCAGTTCGCTCGCCTCCGCATCGGTCAGGCCGCCGCCGATCTCGTCGAGCAGCAGCACGCTGGGCTGCGTGGCCAGCGCGCGCACCAGCTCCAGCCGCTTGCGGCCAAGCAGGCCCAGTGTCTCTGCGCGGCGGTTGGCCAGTGCCTGCATGCCACACAGGCGCAGGCACTCCATGGCCTGGTCGCCGGCGTCGCGTGCGTGCAGGCCGGCGCCGTGGGTGGCAGCGGTCAGCACGTTTTCAAACACCGTCATGCCCAAAAACGGCCGGGGCACCTGGTGGGTGCGCCCGATCCCGGCACGGCAGCGGTCGGCCGCGTCGCGCGCGCTTACATCCACCCCCTGGAACCAGACGGTGCCCTGGCTGGGCGCGAACGCCCCGGCCAGCACGTTCAACAGCGTGGTTTTGCCCGCGCCGTTGGGGCCGACGATGCCCACGGCCTCTCCGGTGCCTACCGAAAAATCGAGCTGGTCCAGCACCTTCAAGGCGCCAAAGCGCATCTCGATGCCCTGGGCCTGCAACAGCAGGGGGCCGCCCCCCGGCGGGCGCGATGGTTGTGGATGTGCCATGGCCGATCAGCTGTAGGACTTGAGTGCCGCCGCCACAGGGATGTTGCGGTCCGTGGCGTTCTCGGTGACCACAATGTCGAGCTTGAACTTGCTGCCCGCTGCAGGCTTGACCCACTGGGCGCCCACCACGGGTGTCACCGACACGTTGGGCACCGGGCCCTTCGCAAAGTCCACCGGGCCTTGCATGGTGGTGGCCTTGAGCGTGCTGATGGCCTTGACCAGCGCCGCCTTGTCGCGCGGGTTGGTGCTGGCTTTCAGCGCCTCGGTGCCCGCGTCAAACAGCGACATGGTGGAGCCCAGCATCTGCGTCCACTGCTTGCCGGTGCTGGCCTCATACGCATCGGCCAGCTGCACGCCGCTGAGGCCCGTGAGCGGCGACGCGTACGGGAAGGTCTTGTGCCAGAAGCACCCCGCGCCCAGGTTCAGCGCCAGCGGGCCTAGCGCCTCGACCTGCGAGGGCACCAGGCCGGTCTTGGCGATCTGCGCGATCTTCACCATGCGCGTGTAGCCCTGTTGGGCCGCCTGCCGCCAGAAGGTGGCGAAGTCTGGCGGGATGGGGAAGGTGTTGAAGATCTCGCAGCGCTCGGCCTTGAACTTGGCGATCTGCGCGGAGTAATCAGTAGTGCCGTTCTCGTACGGGCCGGCATCCACGATGGTGAAGCCGGCCTTAGCGAGCTCGGGCGCCAGCGTGCCGCGAATGGCGTTGCCGTCGGCATCGTTGGGGTACAGCACACCAATCTTCTTGTTGGTGGGCAGCGCCGCAAACTGCGACGTGTACGACGTGGTGAAGCTGCCGCCGCCAAACGAGAAGTGGTAGGTCCACTTGAAGGGCGACGGCGCACCGGGCTTGGCGCCGCGGCCAAAGTACCAGGCCTCCCACGGCATCACGGTGGACAGGCAGGGCACACCCGCCGCCTCGCACGCATCCGACACCGGGTTCACCGTTTCGGGCGTCGTGGTGGTCAGCATGAGGTCGATCTTGTCGCTGTTGATCAGCGCCTTGGCCAGCTGGCTGGCGCGGGCCGGGTCGGACTGGGTGTCGCGGTCCAGGATCTCCACCGCGTACTTCACGCCGCCAATGGTCAGGCCTGCCGCCAGCGTCTTGCGCACCTGGGCCAGGATGAAGGTGTCGGTCTCACCCAAGGCGCCCAGCGGGCCGGTGCGCGGGCTGATGAAGCCGACCTTGAGCACGGGCGCGGCACCGGCTGCCTGCGCCCATAGCGGGCCGGCGCTGAGCGCGAGGCCGCCGGCGCCCGCGGCCGTGATCAACCCACGGCGCGAGATGGTGCGGGAGGTGGCGGCTTGGTGGGTCTGCTCATCTTCTGCGGCGCGCACGGTGAATTCGGGGGTGTTGGTTGTCATGGGAATGTCTCCAGGGATCGGTTCGGTTGCAGGTTTTTTTAGAAAGGAATGGTGGTCTTGAGCCAGAACTGCGAGCCCTGCGCGCGGTTGCGCACGCCGAACTCTTTTTCAACCTTGGCGGTGATGAGCCAGCCCTTGCCATTGGCGTAGCGCACAGACGGGCCAATGGACTGGCTGCGGCCACGCGAGCCCGGCAGCGCCACGCCGCCTGCTTTGTCGTCGCTGAACTGCCGGTACACATAGCCGCCCACACCCACCACCCAGCCATTGCCCAGGCCCCAGCCCGCGGCGTAGTCCACGATGAATTCGCGGCCTGAGCGATAGTTGGTGTCGCTGTTGGTGCGGTTGAAATTCAGCGTGGCCTTCACGTCGCCGTTGAAGCCACTCGGGTCCATCCAGGTCAGCACGCCCAGGGGCTGCAGCGACAGATAGTTGCGGCCAATGTTGGCTTGGCGCGTGCGGTCATATCCGCCGGTGGGCAGCACGGCATCAAGTCCGACCACGCTGTGCAGCTGCGGCGAGTGGTGCCACGCCACCGATCCCCCGATCGTCACATCGCCCAGTCCGGTGCGCGAATCGTTTGCACCACCGGCACGCACCGACAGGTCCACCACAGGCAGGATGGCGTGCGCGACCAGATGGCCGCCGAGTGCCTCCTGTGGCGTGATCCAGATCAGGCGTGTGGCAGCGGCGGCGGCACGCACCTTGAAACCGGGGATGGGCACGGCGTTGCCCTGGCCATCGTTCACGCGGCTGGTGGTGTAGTAGTTGAGGTACTCCAGCACATACAGGCCGGGCGGCGGCGCGGCGCCGGCCATGAAGTTCTCGGTGCCCAGCGGATAGGTGGAACCTCCGCCCTCGGTGGCGAAGGCGGCTGTGCACAGCGTGCCGGCCAGGGCCAGCACTGCCAGGTGGGAAGATTTTTTGTAGTGCGTTGTCATGTTGTCTCCTCGTTCAGGTTGGTTTTTTGAAATGCACGCTTCCGGTCTCAGGGGAAATCGATCCGTTCACAAAACGGGGCCGCACGGCTTCAGGGCGCCAGCAACTCGGGCACCTCGATCCAGGCAGGGGTCGCGATGTACCAGTTCCCTTGCTGCAGCTTGAGCGGCAGGGCCGCACGGTTGGGGTTGTGGGCGCGGCGGTGGCCGATCTCAAACGGCATCCCCAGCAGGGGATGGCTGGAGGGCGGCATTTGCTGCAAGGCGCGGGTCACGGTCTCGCGGGTGATGGGGCCCTCAACCTGGCGCAGGGCGCGCACCAGCATCTGGGCCGCGACGTAGCCGCCTTGGGACAACGAGCTCAATGGCAGCCGGGCCTCCTGCATCAGGCGCCGCCAGTCCTGCGAGGGCAGCGACCGGCTCTTCCACGGTTCGAACTCGGCCATCACGTACACGGCACCGTCGTGCGTGGCCAGCGCGCGGGCCACGCGGTCGGTGTAGGCCGGGGTCAGATAGATGGAGGTCATGCCGCGCGTTCCTAGCGCCTGTGCAACCTCGCTCCAGCGCAGCACGGCCGCCTCATGCCCGGTGAAGATCACGGTGTCGCACGCCTGGACCTTCATTGCGCGCAGAAGCTCTGTCGGGTCCTGCTCGGGCGCAAGGACCTGCAGCTGTGGCACCTCGATCGCCTTCACCTTGGCGAGTTGTCCGAGGGCCCTGCGGAAGCCGTCCACCATGCCCGGAAGATCCATCACCGCAGCACACAGGCGGCCACTGCGCAGCGTCTGGCGGGCAAACAGCACGGCACTGGCGAGCCCGATGTAGGGCCCGTTGTTGAGCGGCACCACGTGCGATGCGGTAAAGCAAACCGGCGAGACCGAGGCGCCCTGCAGCGACATCAGCCCGCCTGCCGCATACCGGTCGGCGTTGACCGCGCAGTCAAGCAAACCGGAGCTGCCTGCCAACGCCACCACCTCGGGGTCGTTGACAAGCCGGCTTGCAGCGGCGGCGGCCGTGGCGGGCGAGGTGCCTTCGTCCAGCGAGATGAACTCGATGCGGCGTCCGCGAATACCGCCAGTGGCATTCACAGCGTCCAGATACGCCTTGGCGGCCTGCGAGGACTCAGGAAAGGCGTGGGGCCCACTCAGGGCGCTGACGGCGCCCAGCTTGATGGGCCGCTGGGCTTCTGGGGCAGCAGCAGCGGGCGGCAGCATGGCGCCGCACAGCCACAGTGCAGCCGTGGCAAGGGCCATGGCCCTTGCGCCGCGCAGGCTCGCGCCCCGGCCTGGGCCGGTAGATGGGTTCATCATGGTGGGTCTTTGAGGTGGGCTGGATGCCTGCCTGGTCTGGCCGCTCAGGCCACGCGGGCCAGCGGCACGGCGCTCAGCTGGGTGGCGATGAACTTGCCGGCCTGCTCCAGCGACGCCGTCGCTTCATCGAGCGCCGGTGCGAACAGTTGCCAGCAGTGCACCATGCCTTCCCACACCGTGCATTCCGCCTGCACACCTTCAGCCTTCAGGCGAGTGGCCGTGGTCACGGCGTCGTCGCGCAGGCGCTCCCAGCCGCCCACTTGCAGTTGCACAGGCGGCAGTCCTTGCAGGTCGGCGCCGTAGAACGGCGTAATGGCGGGCGAGCGCAGGTCGCCATCAGGCACATACATGGCGTTGAAAAATCCCATCAGCTCGCGCGTGATGAACGGGTCGTCCACTGTGTGGTGGGATTCGCCTTCAGCGGCGAGGTCGAGCGCCGGCGAAAGGGCCACGATAGCGGCCGGTAGGACGAGGCCCTGGTTGCGCGCGCGCACTGCCGTGGACAAGGCCAGGTTGCCGCCGGCCGAATCCCCTGCCAGCGCGATGGCTGACGCGGCATAGCCGTTGTCCAGCGCCCATTGGTAGGCCGCGAAGGCATCGTCGTGCGCAGCAGGCGCAGGGTGTTCGGGGGCCAGCCGGTAGCCCACGTTGAGCACCTGCGCGCCGCTGAACTGCGAGAGGTAAGAGCACAGCGTGCGGTGCGAATCCAGCGAGCCGAAGACAAAACCGCCCGCGTGGTAGTAGATGATGAGCTTGGCCGGGTCGGCGCCCGGCGTGCTCAGCAGCTCTGCTGCCATGGTGCCACCCGCACCGTTGCTGATCTGCAAGGACGTCACCGTGAGCCCGGCGGCCGGCGGCATGTGGCTGTTGTTGGCATCGAACCAGGCGCGCAACTGGGCGGGGCCGCCCTGCGCGGGCGGAGGGTTCTGTGCGGCCATCTGCAGAATGGCCTGAAGTTGCTGTGCGGACATGTGGAGCTCCTTGGATCAGATGTAGGTGGAAGCCAGCCCGCCATCCACGGGCAGGTTGATGCCGCTCACCCAGCGTGCGGCGTCGCTGCACAGGAACGCAATCACGGGCGCCACTTCATCGCTGAAGGCCGGGCGCTTCATGCGGTGGGCGTCTTTCTCCACCCGCTCCTGCCCCAGCATCTGCACAAAGTCGCCCAGGATGGGCGTGAACACGGGGCCCGGGGCCACACAGTTCATGCGCACACCGCGCTCCATGAAGATCTTTTGCGACTGGGTGTAGGTCCACACGATCAGCGCTTCTTTGAAATACTGGTAGCAGGTTTCTTGCTCCACGGGGTGGGCGGCCAGCCACCGTGCACCTTCTTCAAAGCTGGTGGTCGCCCCCAGTGCGCGGTGTGGCTCCAGGCGCTGCGGCCACTCGGCCCCCAGGATGGAAGAGATATTGACGATGCAGCCGCCCTCGCCCATGCGTTCCAGCACACGCTGCGTGAAGTGGCGCAGGCCCAGGTAGTTGACGCGGCCCACCAGCTCGGCGGGCGAAGTGCCCGGCACGCCGGCAATGTTGGCCAGTGCATCGATCCTGGCGGGCAGTTGCGCCACGGCGGCGTCAATGGCGGCCGGGTCGCCCAGGTCCACCTGCACGAAGCCGTCGAGCGTGAGTGTGGGCGCATTGCGGTCTACGCCAATCACGCGGGCGCCCTGCTGGCGCGCCAGCTTGGCAAAGTCTGCGCCGATGCCGGAGCAGCAGCCGGTGACGACGATGGTTTTGTTGTGAAGGGTCATGAAAGTGGTCTCCTGATTTTTGTGATTGGTGGCACAAGCCCTCGGCGCGGCCAAGCCGCGCCGAGGGCTTGCGACTTCAGAACGGGAACGCGGGCAGCGTGTCCTTCACGGTGATCCACTGCCATTGCGTGTACTCGTCAATGTCGGCAGGCCCACCCACGCTGCCGCCGTTGCCGCCCACGCCGGGACCGCCAAAGGGGTTGGTGCATTCGTCGTTCACTGTCTGGTCGTTGATGTGGACCATGCCTGCGCGCAGCCGCTGGCCGATGGCCATGGCGCGGCCCACGCTGGGGCTGATGACGGCTGCAGCCAGGCCGCCCTGGCTGGTGTTGGCCAGTTGCACGGCCTCGTCGTCGGTGCGGAAGGTGACGAGGTTGGCCACCGGGCCAAAGGGCTCTTCGTCGAACGAACGGACGCCGGGCTTGACGCCCGAGAGCACCGTGGGCTTGTAGCAAAGGCCCTCGTAGGTGCCACCCGCTTCGAGCTTGGCTCCCTGGGCCACGCTGTCCTGGATGAGCTTGTCGAAGCGCTGCAGCTGCTTGGCGTCGATCATTGGGCCCAAGGCCACCTGGCCGCTGGCGCCGTCGCCCACGGGCAGGTGCGTGGCCTTGCCCACCATGCGCTGCAAGATGGCGTCGGCAATCGACTCGTGCACCAGGATGCGGTTCGATGCCATGCAGATCTGCCCTTGGTGGAACCACGCGCCAAAGGCCGCGGCACTGGCTGCGGCATCGGGGTCGGCGTCTTCCAGAATGATGAGATTGTTGGCCCCGCCCAGCTCCAGCGATACCTTTTTGAGGTGCTGCCCCGCCAGCGCGCCGATGCGGCGGCCCACGGCGGGCGAGCCGGTGAAGGCGATCATGGGCACGCGCTCGTCCACCACCAGCGCCTCGCCCGCTTCGGCGTCGCCGGGCACCACCTGCAGCAGGCCCTTGGGCAGGCCCGCCTCTTCAAACACGCGGGCCATGATGAAGCCGCCGCTGACTGGCGTGCGCGTGTCGGGCTTGAGCACCACCGCGTTGCCCAGCGCCAGCGCCGGGGCCACCGAGCGCAAGCCCAGGATGAGCGGGAAGTTGAACGGCGAGATCACGCCCACCACGCCATGCGGCACGCGCCGGGCGATGGACAGGCGGCCGGGCGTGCTGGGCAGCACCTGGCCCTGGGCCTGCATGGGCAGGGCTGCGGCCAGGTGGCACAGCGTGATGGACTCGCGCACCTCGTGCTGGCCCTTGGGGACGATGCCGCCGGTTTCGCGGGCGACTGCCATGGCCAGCTCGTCAAAGTGCTGCTCAAAAATGCTGGCTGCACGGTGGAACACGGCCGCACGTTCGCGCGGCGCCGTCGCCGCCCAAGCGGCCTGCGCTTGCTGCGCCCGGCCAATGGCGGCCTGCATGTCGGCCGCACTGGCAATGCCCACGCGGCTGAGCACCTGGCCCGTTGCCGGCTCGACCGCATCACGCGCTGTGCTCAGCGAGGTTTCCCACGCACCATCAAAGGCCTTGCCCGCCCACAGGCGGTTGTCCAGCAGGCCTGGTTTTTCTGAAACACCCATTGCATTGCTCCTTGGTTGAAATCAAAACCCACCGCATTGCTGCGGCGGTGTGACCTCAAATTGCAACGGGCGTACCAGCCCCACACGCCCCAACGCCTTTGAGCACGCTCAGCCGGGCTTTTTTGAGAGGGGACGCTACGGACTTTCCCTAGGCTGAAAGACGGCTGGCATGGGCGACTTTTTCCCGCCAAATAGTTACCATTCATAAACAAATGGGCGCTTGCCAATTGCTCAAATGATCACTTTCTGATCAACTTTTGATGACTGCCGGAGAAGTCCATGTCCCGACGCCGTGTCTCCCTGGCCGATCTGAATCGCAGCACCGCCACCGGTCAGGCCGGGGGTTTGCTCGCCCCGACCGCGCCCTCTGCCCTTGGCGGCTTCGACACCGTCGGCGTGAGCCAGCACACCCACCCCACGGTGGCCGACATCAGCGAGTGCCTGTTCTTCTCCCCCGGCGATGGGCGCATCTGGCTGCAGGACCAGCGCATGATCCTGCTGCACTCCGAAGCCCTGGGCTCGCTGCGGCGGGAGCTGATCGACAGCATCGGCCTGGACAAGGCACGCGGCCTGCTCACCCGCGCGGGCTATGTGAGCGGCGCGCGCGACGCCCGCCTGGTGCGCCAGCAATGGCCGAATGCCGAGCCTACGGCCGCGGCCATTGCGGGCACCCGCCTGCATGCGCTGGAGGGCGTGGTGCAGGTGGAAGTGGTGCACGCGCGCTATGACGCGGACAGGGGCGCCTACGAAGGCGAGTTCCTGTGGCACAACTCCAGCGAGGACGACGAGCACATTGCCGCCTACGGCGTGGGCGGATCGCCCGCGTGCTGGATGCAGGTGGGCTACGCCACGGGCTACGTGAGCACCTTGTTCGGCCACATGATCGTCTTCCGCGAGGTGGACTGCCGCTCGTCCGGCGCCGCGCACTGCCGCGTGATCGGCAAGTCGGCCCACCTGTGGGAAGACCCCGAGCAGGACCTCTTTTATCTGAACGCGCAGGACTTTGTGGGCACCCCGCCTGCGTCGCTGCCCCCCTCGATGCCAGAAGGGGCGCAGGCCAAGGCGCGCACCACCTACCTGGGCGTGCCACCGGGCAAAACCTCAGCGGCCCTCGCAGGCACCGCCGCCGAGCCCACGGCCCAGGCCACCATGGTCGGTGCGTCATCGGCCTTCAATGCCGCCTGCCACATGCTGCAGCGCGTGGCGCCCACCGCCGCCACGGTGCTGTTCACCGGCGAATCGGGCGTAGGCAAAGAGATGTTTGCCAGCATGCTGCACCGCATCAGCCCGCGCAAAGATCAGCCCTTTGTGGCCATCAACTGCGCGGCCATCCCCGACACGCTGGTGGAAAGCGAACTGTTTGGCGTGGAGCGCGGTGCCTACACCGGCGCAGGCACATCGCGCCCCGGGCGCTTTGAGCGCGCGCACGGCGGCACCCTATTCCTCGACGAAATCGGCACGCTCAGCCTGGTGGCCCAGGGCAAGCTGCTGCGTGCTTTGCAAGAGGGCGAAGTGGAACGCGTGGGCGGCACCCGCACCGTGCGCGTGGACGTGCGCCTGGTCGCCGCCACCAACGTCGACCTGCGCCAGGCTGTGCGCGAAGGAACGTTCCGCGAAGACTTGTTCTACCGCCTGAACGTGTTTCCCATTCACCTGCCGCCGCTGCGCGACCGGCGCGACGACATCCCCTTGCTGATGAGCCATTTCCTGGCGCACTACCAGCGCAAGCACCAGCGCCAGGTGCCGGGCTTCAGCCAGGCGGCGGTGAAGGCGATGTTTCACTACCCCTTCCCCGGCAACATCCGCGAGCTGCAGAACCTGATCGAGCGCAGCGTGATCTTGGCCACCGACGGCGAGCCGATCGAGCCGCACCATTTGTTTGCCGGGGGCGAGCAGCCGAGCTCGGATGTGATGTCGCTGCACCTGAATCCGAACAGCACGGCGACGCTGCATGCGGCGGGCGGGACGGCGCAGCACAGCACTGTGGCGGTAGCGCCGCAGGCATCGACGGCGGCGGCGCAGCAAACCTCCGCGTGGAATCCGCCCCCATCCGGCGCGCCCCTCGTGGCACCGCTGCACCAGGCCGAGGAACAGTTGCTGCGGCAAGCCCTGCACAGCGCAGGCGGCAACGTCGCATCCGCCGCGCGGCTGCTGGGGATCAGCCGGGCAACGATGGCGTATCGGCTGCGGAAATTTGGAATTGGCGTGGGCAAGGGTTGAGGCCCGCGATTCATCCACCATCAAAATCTCTTGGCAACGCGGCGCCCCTTGCACAGCGGCGCGGATATAGTGCCCGGACAAAAACAGGGGGGAATCATGAAACGTCATCAACAAGGCAAGCTTCTCTTCAAGCTGCTCGGGGCAGCCGCTGGCCTCGTGTTCGTCATCGCGGGTTTCAACGAACGCTCGGAACTCACCAGCATTCAAAAGCGCGGCAAGCGGGCGGTGGTGGAGCCCATCACCCAATACACGGAGTTCAGCAAACGCGGTTCGTCGACCTACACCGCCGAGTTCCGCTTCACCACTGATGACGGCCGAAAGATGGTGGTGAAGCACAGCTTCCCTGAAGAAGTTCTCGCGGACTTCAAGGCCTCCAAGCCCGTCGAGATCGTGTACATGCCGGCGGACCCGAGCAACTTTGTGTTTGCGCGCGAGAAGGCGTCGTGGACCCTCGTCGCCATCGGCGCCGCGCTGTTCCTGGCGGCGCTCGTCCTGGCCTGATCGCGTGATCGCCGCGGTGCTGGGGGGCCGCCTCAAGACGGCCTGCCCCTCCCCCGCGGACCCCTTACTCACCTCAGCGGCTGAAGCGACTGCCGCCCCGTCTGCGCCGCATTGGTTTGCCATTCGGCAGCAAGCCAGCAGTCTCGATGGCCAGAGGGCCAGCCCGTGGTGCCACTGGGCATGCTTTTAAGCAATATTCGGACCTAGCGCTTATCCCATAACGACTTATAGCTATTATTTTTGTAGCATATCGAGTTTTACCACGGCAGCGCCTGCCCGTCGTAGCCATAAAACCCGCCGCCGGCATCCGCTGCCAGCCCATCCAGCACCCGCAGCAAATCCGCCGCAGCATCCCCCGCTGCCCGCCCGATGTCTGCGCCATTGAACGGCGCCGACAACGCCGAATCGACGGTACCCGGGTGCAGCGCCGCCAGCACCGCCAGCGGGTGGGTGCGGGCCACTTCAATCGACGCCGTTTTGATCAGCATGTTGAGCGCAGCTTTGGAGGCGCGGTAGCTGTACCAGCCGCCGAGGCGGTTGTCACCGATGCTGCCGACCTTGGCCGACAGCACAGCCAGAATGCTCCGCTCTTGCTTTGGCAGCAGCGGCGCGAAGTGGGCCAGCACCAGCGCAGGGCCAAAAGTGTTGGTGCGGAAGGTGGCCTCCATCTGCGCGTAGTTGAGCTGCCCCAGCCGCTTCTCGGGCATGCCATGCGGGCCGTGCAACATGCCCGCCGCGTGAATGACGCAATGCCATGGCCCCCGGGTTTTGAGCTGCTGCGCGGCGTGCGCGATGGTGGCCTCGTCGTCCAGGTCCACCACCGGCGTGGTGTGGCGACCCAAGCCCACCGCCAGGGCGCAGCGCGGGTCGGCCTGCAGGTGGGCGAGCAAGGCGCTGCCGATGGCACCGGTGGCGCCGATGACGAGGGCGCGGTAGCCCTGGGGAAGGGAGTTCACGGTGATGACCAGTCGCCTGGATGGGTGGTCTGCGCGTAACTCAGCTCGCCATTGCAAAACACTTTAGCGTTGTGATGCGGAAACACATGGTGGCCGCAGTGTTCGGTAAAAACCGCTATCGCGCGCCGCGCCTCGCTGACCAAGGCGAACGCATAGCAAAACTCCACGGCAGAGTCATCCATCAACTCGATACGAAGCGTTTGCGAGGTAAAGAAGATCAGATGATTGGGCTTGGCCAAAAAGGCCTCGACGGTGCGCTGGTGGCGGGCGGCCAGTTCGGCAGCCCATTCGTGAATGACCTGGGCTGAGAACCTGGGTACAGGGTATTGGTGGATTTGCATGGTCAAGGGTCAATGCGAAGTCAGAGCGAGTCGAGTCTAGAACGGATGCCGTCCGCGCGTTCCCTCAGCGCGTCAAGCTGCGGGCCCTGCATCTTTTGCAGTTGCCGGTAAACCATGCCGAGGCGAAAGTTTTGCCCCAACGTCGTTTCGTTGCGCGCAAAAAAGTCCCAGTACAGGGCGTTGTAGGGGCAGGCGCGCTCGCCCACCTTGAGCTTCTTGTCGTAGTGGCAGCCTTGGCAGTAGTCGCTCATGCGGTCGATGTACGCGGCGCTGCTCACATAGGGTTTGGTGGCGAGCAGGCCGCCGTCGGCAAACTGGCTCATGCCCACGGTATTGGGCACCTCCACCCATTCAAAGGCGTCGATGTACACGCCCAGGTACCAGCGGTGCACCGCGGCGGGATCGAGGCCGGCCAGCAGCGCAAAGTTGCCGATGACCATCAGGCGCTGGATGTGGTGGGCGTACGCATGCTCCAGCGACTGGCCCACGGCGTGCTGCAGGCAGCGCATGCGGGTGTCGCCCGACCAGAACCACTGCGGCAGCGGGGCCGTGTGGCCCAGCGCATTGCGCTCGTCATAACCGGGCATGTGCGCCCAGTAAATTCCGCGCACGTATTCGCGCCAACCCAGGATTTGCCGGACAAAGCCCTCCACCGCGGGCAGCGGCGCAGCGCCAGCGTGGAAGGCCGCTTGCGCGCGTTGCACCACTTCGCGCGGGTGCAGCATCTTGGTGTTGAGCGCAAACGACAGCAATGAGTGGAACAGCCGCGTGCTGCGCGTGCTCATGGCGTCTTCATACGCGCCAAAGTGCGGAAGCGTGGTGGCGATGAAGTGGTCCAGCCACGCCAGCGCTTCGGCGCGGTTCAGCGGCCAGCGCAGCTCCCCGGCTTGTGGGTTGCCAAAGCGTTGGACTCCAGCGGCCTTGATGGTGGCCCACAGCGCGCTGTGGTCATGTGATGGCCTCGCGTCGGTAGGCAAGTCAGGGGTGCCAGGCCAGGGCTTGCGGTTGTCGTGGTCGTAGTTCCACTCGCCGCCTTCGGGCTCGCCCGCGTCGTCGATGAGTACGCCGTGGCGCTGGCGCATGCGGCGGTAAAAGTGTTCCATGAGCCACTGCTTGCGGCCCTTGAACACCTCGGCAAGCTCCGTGCGGGCGGTGTAGAAATGTTCGCTGCTGACGGCCTCCACCTCAAAGGCCTGCGCGGCAGCCCAGGTGTGCAGCTGTTCATCCAGCCGCCATTCGTCGGGGTGTTGGTATTGCAGCTTGGCGGCGCCGTAGTGCGCCATCAACGCCGCCAGGTTGCCGGGGATGGACTGGCGGTTGCTCGCGTCGTCAATGGCCACGTAGCGCACGCGGTGCCCGGCTTCGCGCAGGTGCCGGGCCAGGTCGCGCATGGCGGCAAAGATGGCCAGGATTTTTTGTGCGTGGTGCAGCACGTAGTCGGTCTCTTGCCGCACCTCCATCAGCACATAAACCACGCCGTCGTCTTGCGTGGCAAACCAGCTGTGCTGGGGGTTGAGCTGGTCGCCCAGCAACAGCCGCAGCGTGTGGGCGCGGGGCTGGAGGGTGCTCACGACATGCTCCACATGCGGCGGTAAGTGCCGTCGGCGTCGTGGTCGTGCGCCTGCTTGACTGGATTGAAGCGGCGGCCACCTTGCGGGTCGGTGCCACGCCCGGCGATGTAGAGCCAGTTGCCCTGGTTGCTGTAGACGTCGTAGTCCACCAGTTGTGCTTCAAACCATGCGGCGCCCGCGCGCCAATCGCCACGCAGGTCGTGGATGAGGTAGCTGGCCGCCACCTGGCGCAGGCGGTTGCTCAGGATGCCGGTAGCAGCCAGCTCGCGCATAGCGGCATCGACCAGCGGCTCACCCGTGCGGCCCTGGCACCAGCGCTCAAAGCCCCGCGCGTTGTGCGGCGCCAGCGGCACGGCCGACAGGCCGCGGGCACGGTACAGCGCGCGGCCGTGTTGCAGATGCAGCAAGCGGAAGTAGTCGCGCCACAGCAGCTCGAACCAAAGCCAATAAGTGCCGTCGTTGGCGCCATGCTCGCGCTCAAAGGTTTTGAGCTCGGCAAACACCTGCCGGGCCGAGAGTGCGCCGGTGGCCAGCCAGGGCGAGAGCTTGCTGGAATAGTCCAGCCCGGTGAGGCCGTTGCGCGTGGCCTTGTAGCTGTGGGGCAGCTTGCGGGCAAGGTATTGCGCCAGGTGGGCCAGCGCGGCCATTTCACCGCCGTCACACGCGGGCGTGCCGTAGGGGAAGGACGAGCGGGGATCGCGCCCGGCCGAGGTAGTGGTCGCACCGCCATCCAAATCCGCGCCATGCCCTGGGCTTGGCAATGCGCCCGCAGCCTCCAGCACGTCGGGCGCCACACCCGGTGGCGGCAGCAGCGATGCCGGCACTGGCAACGGCTGCGGGGACACGATGCCAGCGCGCTCCACGGCGTGGCGAAACGGGCTGAAGACACCGGGCAGTTCTGCCACGGGCCAAGGCAGGTCACCCGGCTGCAACAGGCTGCTGTGCCACACGGTGTGCACCGCAAGCCCGGCGGCGCGCAAGGCAGCGACTTCAGCCTGTTCATACGGGGCGGCGATCTCTTCGCACACCACGGTGCTGGCACCCACGGCACGTGCCAATGCGGGCAAGGCGACGGCAGGCACCGCGCGGCACACCTGCAGCGGGTTGCCCAGCGCTGCCACGCGCGCGCCCAGGTCACGCAGCGCAGCGGCCACAAAGGCTTGGCGGTGTGGGCCCACGCGGGCAAAGCCCCAGGGTGTGGCCTCATCCGCGGGGGCCAAGCACACCACGGGCAGCAGGTGCGTGGCGCCGCTGGCGAGGGCCGCCGCCAGCGCAGGCTGGTCGTGCAGGCGCAGGTCGCTGCGAAACCAGAAGATCACTGTGCTCATGCAGCGCCTCCCGTGGGCGCACCACCTGGAGCCTTGCGCCCGCTGCGGCAGCGGTCGGAGCAGTACTTGACCTCGTCCCACACCTTCTCCCACTTCTTGCGCCAGGTGAAGGGCAGGCCGCAGTGTTGGCAGGTCTTCTGCGGAAGGTCGTGTTTTTTGCGCATGCGCATGGCGGCTCAATGCAAGAGATGAACGAATCAGCCCGGCACTACCTGCGCGGCCAGCGCCCGGCCGCTGAGCCACGCGCCTTCGACCTTGCCGCCGTGGAGCCAGTCGCCACAGACGCCTAGGCGCAGCGGGGCGTCCCACCAGCTGCCCAGCGTGAGCGCGGGTTCGGTGTCGGCATAGCGCCAGCGGTGGGCTGTGGCCGCCAGCGGCGCAGGGCCACCCAATGCGGCAAAGGCGGCAACGAGCACTGCGGTGACGGACTCTGCGCTGTCTTCAATGTGCGCGTCGCTCCACTCAGGGCTGGCGTGCAGCAGCCAGGTTTCTGCCCCGGTGCGGCCGGGTTTGCTGCTGTCGCGCGCCACCCAGCGCAGCGGGCCGGTGTTGATAAAGGCGCCGTCCCAAGCCATGTGCACCGGCGCGGCGTAGCGCAGCATCACGGCCCAGCTGCCCCGCATGCGCGCGCTGGCGGCCAGGGCCGCGCCTGCGGGGGCCACGGGCGCCAGCAGGGGCGCGGCCTGTGGCGCGGGCACGGCCAGCAGCACAGCGCCGTAGCGTTGGCTGTGCAGACCATGCTCTGCGGAGGTGATGGCCCAGCCGGCCTCGGTGCGGTCCAGCCGCTGCACGGTGGTTTGCCACTGCGCCTGCGCACCCACTCCCAGGTTTTGCGCCTGCCACGCGGCAGGCGATGTCATGCGCGGGGTGCCCACAAAACGCTCCACGGGCGTGGTTGGCGTGGTCCATGTGCTGCCGTCAAAGCTGGCCAGGCGCGCGTCCCACAAAGCGGCCACACCGGCCTGCTGCCAGCGCGCGACCTCGGCGCGGAATGCCGGGTCGCGGGCGGTAAAGTACTGCGCGCCGTGGTCGCACTGCCAGGGGCCGTGCGCGTCCTCAGCGCAGCGCGTGCTCATGCGGCCCGACGGGCCCCGGCTCTTGTCGAACACGTGCACCGCGTGGCCCGCCTGCGCCAGCGCGTGCGCGCACGACAGGCCCGCCATGCCTGCTCCGACAACAGCGATGGTGTGGGGCACGATGGTGTTCATGGCTGCGGATCGGTGCGATGGTGGGTGACCCAGATCAGCGCCTGGGTGTCGATGCCCAGTGCCTGCGCACGGGCGACAAGGGCCTCGCGCAATCCGGGCGGCAGTTGTTTGGTGCGCGACAGGATCCAGCAGTAGCTGCGGTCGGGCCCCACCACGCTGGCCCAGCGGTAGTCCGCGTCGAGCGCAGCCACGTGGTAGCCACCGTAGAACGGGCCAAAGAACGACACCTTGAGCGAGGCGGTTTGCGCATCGCCCGTGAACAGCGCTTTGCCGACTGCCTCGCGCCAATCGTTTTTGGCCGCATCAAAGCCCCGGTTGACCACGCGCACGCTGCCGTCCGGCTGGCGCTGGTAGGTGGCACTCACGTCCGTGAGGCCGCGTTCGAACGAATGATCAAGCCGCGCCACCTCAAACCAGCGACCCTCGTAGCGGGCCAGGTCAAACGGGGTCACGGCGGTGATGCCGGGCGGCGGGGTCGTGGACATGCAGCCCCCAAGCGCGAACATCAGGGCCGCCGCCGAAAGCAGCGCGAACCGGCGAAGAAGCGGGGAGATTGCAGGCATGAATTACCAATCAGTCACAAAACAAACCGAATGGTATATCACCCGGCTTTCCCGCCGCCGTGCAGGCCTTTTGCTACGGCAGCCCACCGCAGTCCACCGTGCAGTGGCCCGTAAACTCAGGGCCATGACCTTTCAAATCACCGTCTATTCCAAGTCCGCCTGCCCGCAATGCGAGTCGGCCAAGATGCTTCTGAAATCCCGTTCGTTGCCCTACGAGGAAATCAAGATCGATGACGAGGCCGAGCGCCTGGCGTTCTATGCCAAGTGCGGCCCCTCGGTGCGGCAGATGCCGCAGATTTTCATCAATGAACAGCGGGTCGGTGGCCTGGCAGGGCTGCAGGCCGCGTTGGCCCAAATGGCGCAGTAGTTTCGGGCCCTGGCGACCCGGCCCTCACCGGGTTACCGGTATTTGCCGGCGGTGATGAACTGGCTAAAGGTCTCGCACCACACGATCACGGTGGTGAACTTTGCCGGGTCCACGCCCTCCGGCAAGGGCACGATGAAGTTGTCGAAGGTCTTCACATCGCCCACACGCAGCATCTGGGGCTTCAGGCGCACGAAGTCGGTCTCGGTTTCAACAAACTCGGGCGACAGGTACAGCTTGTAGTCCGGCCCCGGCGCGAGCTTGCCGGCCAGGGTGATGCTCTTCGCGCCAATGGCCACCACGCCCTCGCCCCAGTGCAGGGCATCACTGTCCTTGAGGTCGCGGCGGAAGGTGGCGGTCCACTGCGCGGTGGGCAGGCTTGCTTCGGCCTGCTGCTGCGTCGGCGCATCGGGCGCGATCAGGATCGGTAGCACGTACACACCCGCGGCAAAACCCACGGCCAGGGCGGACAGGTGCGAGGCGATGAGCAAGAGGCGTTTCATGGCAGCGGGGTGAAATGGCATTGCGCCAATGTACTGCGCGCCTTCTCCAGCTCACACCCCAGTTACCCGACCGCCGTCTTCATCAGGCGGCGCGCGCCAGCAACCCATCCACCAGCGCGTAGTGCTCCGGCACGTTGAGCGCAGGCGCGTGGCCGCAGCCGGGCACCTCCACCACCTGCGCCTGGCCGCGCGCACCGGGGCCGCGGGTCAGCATCTCGGCGGTGACCTCGCGCAGCACCAGGTCGGAGTCCACGCCACGCAGGCACAACACCGGGATGTCGAGCGCGTCGTAGTGGTCCCAGATCAGGTAGTCGTTGGTGTGGTGCGTGAACTGCTGCACCATGGCCGGGTCGTAATGCGGCGTCACGCGGCCGTCGGGCAGGCGGCGGGTGGAGGATTCCGTCAGCCGGCGCCATTGGGCGTCGCTGAGCCAGCCGTAGGGTTGGTACACCTGCCGGAAGAACGCTTCCAGCTCCCGCACCGAGTCGAAGGAAGGCGGGTGCCCCGCATAGGCCTTGATGCGCTCGAGCGCCGCATCGGCCAGGCGCGGGGCGTTGTCGTTGAGCAGCAGGCTGCGGATGCGCCCTTTGAGCTGGGGCTCGAACAGGCCCGAGGCGCACACCGTGCCCACCGCGCCGCCCATCGAGGTGCCCACCCAGTGCGCGGACTCGATAGACAGCTGATCAAACAGGTCGGCCGCGATGCGCGCGTAGAACGACAGGCAGTACTCGGCCTCGGGCGCCCGCGCCCACTGGCTCAGGCCCCGGCCGATGGTGTCGGGGCAGATCACGCGGTAGCGTGGCGCGAGGTGCGAGGCCAGCTCGTCCATGTCGCGCGCGGTGCGCGCCAGGCCGTGCCACGCAATCACCACGGGCGCATCCGGCGCGCCCCACTCCAGGTAGTGGATTTCATAGCCGGCGCAGGTGGCGTAGCGCGAAGTGGGGGACATGGTGATGACCTTCGGGATCAGCGGTGGGAAAACGGTGGTGCGGTCGGTAGCTACTTCATCAGGCGGCCATTGCTGCCGATGACCGTCACCTCGACAAAACGCGACCCAATGCGGTTGGTGGGGGAATAACCCAGCGTGATGCCCCCCAGGTCGTAGCTCTGCAGCGATTCGAGCGCCTTGACCACCTTGGCGCGCGATGGCGCAGGGCCCGCGCGGCGCAGGGCCTCGACCAGCACCTTGGCACCCAGGAACTGCTCGAAGCTGGTGTAGTTGACCTCGGCCTTTGGCGCGTATTTCCTGAGCAGCGCATGGTATTCACGCACCACGGGCAGCTGAGGGCGGTATGGGTACGGCACAACCTGGCTGATGCCCAGGCCGTGCGCGTTTTTGAGGCCCGCGAGCTTGACCAGCTCGGTCGGGTCCACCACCGAAATGTTGTACAGCTGCGCGCCGCCACCCTGCTCGCGGTAACGCTGAATGAACGCGGCGGCAGGCTTGTTGACGGCAATCATGATGACCGCATGCACGTCGACGGCCTTGATGGCCTTGACCGCGTCGTCGACGTTGTCGGTGTTGCGCTCGTAGCCTGCAGTCACCACCAGTTTGAGGTCGCGTTTGGCCAGCGCCGCCTCGACACCCGCGAGGCCCGCCTTGCCGAAGCCGTCGTCCTGGTACATCACCGCCACCCGGTTCATGCCCAGCGTCGTGAGCTGCTGCACCATGTGCTCGGTTTCGTCCACATAGCCTGCGCGCACATGAAAGATCCACGGGTTGAACGGATTGCGCAGCGACTCCCCGCCCGTGTACGGTGCCACCAGCGCGGCGCCGCCCTGCTCCAGCACACCATCGGCCAGCAGCTGCGTGATGTTGGCCGTGCCCGCAAAGCCATACAGCGCCACCACCTCGGCACGCTCCAGCAGGCCGCGTGTGAGCCGCACGGTGTCGGCCACCTTGTACGCGTCGTCCACCACCTCCTGGCGGATGGTCGCCCCATGCACCCCGCCCTGGGCGTTGACCCAGTCAAAGTAGATCTTGCCGCCCAGCACCATCTGCGCGCCGGTGCTGGCCAATACGCCTGAGAGCGGCGCCACCTGCCCGACCACAATTTCCGCTGCGTGCAGCGGAGCCGCGGCAGCGCCGGCCCCCACCACCGCCAGCGCTGCCGCCATGCGGCGGCCCCATGCCAAAACCTTGTCCATGCTGTCCATCCCTTTTGTCTGTATGCGGCTCGCGCAGCCCACCGGAGCGCCCGGCACAGGGCCGCGGCGCTCACCAGGGGGCGTTCAACTTGCGTCTTGCGAAAGTCCTTCGGTTCAGTCGGGGATGGAAATTGCACCGGCCGTGATGGCAATGGCGTTGGCCGCCGCGGGCGTCATTGCCAATGCAGGCACGTTGGCCGCGGTAATGGCAGGCGCGCTGCCCGGTGTGCCGCCACGCGGCACGGTGCGCACCACCTGGCTGGCGGGCAGTGCCTTGCCGTTGGCCAGGTGCTCGTACACGGCGTCGAGCGCGTGGTTCAGGTACACGTGCAGTGGCACATAGCGTGTGTCGTAGCCGGGCAGCACCGTGGGCAGGCCGATGAAGCTGTCAAAGTGCTGGGCGTTGGCCACCTCCACGTAGCTGAGTTTGCTGGCGGCGCCTTCCACCTTTTTGTTCAGCGCGGCGTAGGGGCGCGAGGTGTGGCTCACGGGCAGCAGCGCGTCGGCGCGGCCGTGCACGATGACCGTGGGCTTGCCACGCAGGTTGCCGTTGCGGCGCGTTTCATCCAGGCCGGCCTGCAGCTTCTTGGCGGCGGCATCGCTGCCGGTGACCAGATTGCGCAGGCACAGCGCGCCCGGCGTGTTCCAGTCGAGCACGCCCGAATCCGAGACCGACAGGAAGTCGCGTGCGGGCCCGAGCTTGCCCTGGTTGTTGATGAGTTGGATGCCGCCAGCCGGTGGCACACCATTGCCTGTGGCGAACATGCCTGGAAGGGCCGCAGGGGCGAGCGGTATCACCGCACCAACGGCCGACGCCGCGGCATAGCTGAACCCGCACAGGTGGTCCTTGACGCTGCTGCGCGAAAGGCTGTTGGCAAACGTGACTGCCACCGCGGGCGCGACTTCAAACGCCGCGAGCGAGGCATGCAGGTCGTTCGACTCGGGCTCCCAGCCGTAGTCGCGCAGCTTCTGCAGGGCTTCTTCCGCCTGTGTGGCCGTGGTGCTGGCCGACAGCAAACCCGCCGTCTTGAGCGCAGCGCACCGGTTGGGGGCAATGGGCAGCCCAGCGCTGGCAAACCCGGCGGCATACGCCGCGGCAAAGGGGCTGGTGCTGACCGAAGGAGCGAGCGACGCGCAGGCCTGGTACAGGTTGGCGTAGGTGGTGAAGTCCACCAGCGTCTTGCCGGTCACGGCCAGGTCGGTGCTGCCGCGGCGCACGGTCACGCCCGGGTTGGCGGGCAGCTCCAGTGCGGGCTCGGACACGGCCACGCCGCTGATCAGGCCCTGCGTGTCTTGCTCGGCAGCCGCGATGGCCGCGCCACCGCCGTTGGAGATGCTGGAGGCAATCACGATGGTGTTGGCGGGCGTGAGCGTCTTCAAACGCTGGCCGGCCGCGTTGGTGTTGCCGTAGCGCTGGTTGAGCACGTAGTAGCCAAATTCCACGGCCTGCAGCGTGGTGGTGCCCCAGTCCTTCTCGGAGTTCTGGCCCGAATGCGCGTGCTTGAAGGCAAAGCGGTTGGGCGTGGCGGTGTTGAAGGCCGCGAGTTCTGTGGCCGTGAGGCCGGCGTTGAAGGCCGCGCTCTTGCCCGCCGCGGTGGCTGTGGTGCGCGTGCCGTCGATCAGCGGCACGGTGTCGTTCTGCAGGTCGTGCGGCGCGCCGCCCGTGCCCTTGTCAGAGTAGGCCACCGCACAGCCGCGCTTGAGGCCCCATTCACCCGTGGAGATGCCGCCGTACACGCCGCGCGAGCCCGAGGTGGTGGCTGTGATCATGCAGGGCTTGGCCGGGTTGAAGCTGGCCGGCACCTGCACCATGAGCGTGACATTCTTGCGGCCTGTGCCGTCGTCGGCGAACGCGATGTACTCGGTGCCCGCCACCTTGCCCTCGCCCGCCGTGACCTTGCCCTGCGCATCGACGTTGGGGCCGTACAAAGTGCCGTAGCCACCGGCCGCCGTCATGTCGAGCATGGCGCGGTAGTTGGTGTGGATGGCCGTGCGGCGCAGCTCGGCCGCGGTGGGCTTGAGCGGGTCGGCAAAGGCGGGCGGCACCGCCGCGGCCATGCCGGTGGCGCCAAGGCCCGCAGTCAGCAGGTCGTTGCTGGCGCCGTCGTAGCTGGCTTCGCTGATGGCGCCCAGGTACGCGGGCTTGGCGTTGAGGGCGGCGGTTTCACCGTCTCCACCGCCACTGCCGCCGCAAGCGGCCAGAACAGCAGCCGCTATGGCCGCAGGAACGAAAGGGCGCAGGCCCACCTTGGTGCTCATCGTCATCATGTGCTTGTCTCCAGTTTTTTCTTTGAATCTTCTGCACAGCCACCGGCAGGCCACGTCAGCGGATGCGAACGTGGCCCACCCACTTACGCCACCTTGCGCGCGGCTGCCGCGCGCAGGCGCCCCACCACACCGGTGGGGAAGTAATAAACCGACAAAACGAACAACACACCCAGCCACAGCAGCCAGCGGTCGGGCGACAGCAGTCCGGACAACCAGGGCAGGCCCGCCGTGGCCTCGCTGCCGAGGCGCAACAGGTCCTGCAGATAGCTTTGCGCCACCAAAAAGAGTACGGCGCCGAGGGCCGAGCCGTAGATCGTGCCCATGCCGCCAATCACTACGATGAGCAGGCAGTCCATCATGATTTCGAACGACAGCGAGGTGTCCGGCCCGTTGTAGCGCAGCCAGAGCGCGAGCATGGCGCCCGCACAGCAGGCAAACAACGCGGACAGCACGCTGGATGTGGTGCGGTACACCACCACGCGGTAGCCGATGGCCTCGGCGCGGAACTCGTTCTCGCGGATGGCCTGCAGCACGCGGCCGAACGGCGAGTTGACGATGCGCAGCAGTGAGAGCACCAGCACAACGGCCGTGACGAACAGCAGGTAATAGCAGAGCAGCCGCCCGTCGATGGTCACGCCCAGAAAGGGATCTTCAAAAGGTTCGAAGCTGGGCGACAAAATCTCGGGCACCTTGAAGGTCAGGCCGTCTTCACCACCCGTGATGTCCGACAGCTGCGAGGCCAGCGTCTGGAACGCCGCCGCTACGGCCAAAGTAATCATGGCAAAGAAGATGGCCCGAACGCGCAGTGAGAACAGCCCCACTGCCAGCGACAGCAGCAGTGACAAGATCAGCGCACCCACTAGCCCCACCAGCAGCGCCGACCACGTGGGCCCCATGCGCGTGGTGGCCACGGCAATGCCGTAGGCGCCGATGCCAAAGAACATGGTGTGCGCAAAGCTCACGATGCCGGTGTAGCCGAGCAGCAGGTCAAAACTGGCGACCAGCACCACAAAGATCAGCACCTTGGCCGCGACAGACAGCGCCTTGACGCCCGGGAACAAGAACGGCGCGAACGCCAGCCCGAGGAAGATCGCCACGAGGATCACCGCCAGCACCTTGCTGCGCGGGTAGTCGTTGGAAAGAAGACGGTTCAACATGGTCTTGTTTCCTTCACTTCAGCGGTTCGCGACCGGATAGACGCCCTGGGGACGCCAGAGCAGGATCGCCACCATCAACGCGATGTTGGAGAACAGCGCCACCTTGGGCGCCAGAAAGCCGGTGTAGTTGGCCATCAGGCCCACCAGCAGCGCGCCGATGAGCGCCCCGCCCGTGCTGCCCAGGCCGCCGATGATGATCACGATGAAGATCAGCACGTTGACCTGTGCGCCCATCTGCGGCACCACGTTTTGCTGGTACAGGCCCCACATCACGCCACCCAGGCCTGCCAGGGCCGAGCCCACCACAAACACGCCGACAAACAGGCGGCGGATGCGGTAGCCCAGGGACTCGACCATCTCGCGGTCTTGCACGCCGGCACGGATCAAGAGGCCGACCTTGGTGCGCGAGAGCGTCCAGGCCAGCACACCAAACACCAGCAGGCCGACGGCCACTGCCACCAGGCGGTATTTCTCAATGGCAGCGTCGCCCACCAGCAGCGAGCCGCGCATGCCTTCAGGCAGCGGCAGCGGGATCTGCGCGGGGCCCCAGATGACCTTGATGAGCTCCTCGCCAATGATCATCCCGCCCATGGTGATGAGGATCTGCTTCAAGTGCTGGCCGTACACGGGCCGCACGATGAAACGCTCGAACGCCAGGCCCACGGCGCCCGCCACCGCCATGGCCACCAGCATGGCGGGCAGCACGGCCAGCATGTTGCGCCACAGGTCGGCGCTTTGGGTGTAGTCGCCCATGGCACCCAGCACGCTGGTGGCCACAAAGGCACCGAGCGCGATGAACACACCGTGGCCGAAGTTCAGCACGTCCATGAGGCCAAACACCAGCGTGAGGCCCGAGGCGATGATGAAAACGATCATGCCCATGGCCAGGCCCGCCACCGTGAGCGTGAGCCAGGTGCTGGGCGAGCCGATGAAGGGCAGCACCACCAGCGCAAGCGCCGGCACCAGTGCCAGGGGCTTCCAGTCGAAGTCGCGGGTGATGTTCATTCCCGGCCTCCTTGCAGTGGCGTCGCTGCAGATGCCATCGGCGCTGGTGCTATGCATTTGATAGCTATAAGCGCTTTATAAATAAGCGCTGTGGCCCAAAAAGGCTTGAAATTTGATGCAAAACTCATAGTGCCAACCCCAGCAGCGACCGCTGCAATGCCTCGTCCTCGGCCAGCGCGGCCATGCTGCCCGCATGCACCACCTTGCCGTTGTCCATCACGGCCACGGTGTCGCCGAGCCGCTTCGCAAAGTTGATGTTCTGCTCGACGAGCAGGATCGTCACGCCGCTTTTCTTGAGCTGGTCGAACGCCTCGATCATGTTGTTGATGATTGCGGGCGCGAGGCCCTTGCTGGGCTCGTCCACGATGAGCAGATCGCGCGGCTCGACGATGGCGCGGCTCACGGCCACCATCTGCTTTTGCCCGCCGCTGAGCTTGCCGGCCGGGTGGTTCCAGAACTTCTCTACCGCAGGGAACAAGCGGAAGATCCATTCGAGCCGCGCGCTGTCCATCTGCGCTGCATTCTTCGCGCCACGGGCGGCCAGCAGCATGTTTTCCTTCACGGTCAGGTCCGAGAAGATGCCCATGTTCTCGGGCACATAGGCGATGTTCATGCCCGCGATCTGCGGGGTGTTCATTGCAGTGATGTCTTTGCCCGCAAAGTGGACCGAACCCTTGGACGCATGCCACAGGCCCATGATGGTGCGCAGCGTGGTCGTCTTGCCGGCGCCGTTGCGGCCGAGCAGCATGGTGAGCTGCGCCTTGGGCACCGCCAGATCTACGCCGTGCAGGATGTGGTACGCCCCGATGTGGGTGTGTACGCCTTTGAGTTCGAGCAGGTTGGAGGGAGCAGCCGCGTGTGTCGCTGTGCTTGCAGTCGCGGTCGTTGCTGCGGCGCTGGTGGTGGCTGTGGTGATGGTCATGCTGCCGCCTCCTTCCCGGGTTCTTTGACAACGCCGAGGTAGGCCTCTTGCACCACGGGCGATGCGATCACCTCGGCCGGCGGGCCGTCGGCCACCAGCGTGCCGTTGGTCAGCACGATGATGCGGTCGGCCAGCTCGCGCACCACGTCCATCTTGTGCTCCACCAGCAGGATGATCTTGGTCTTGTCCTTCTTGAGTTCGCGGATCAGGTTCAGGATCACGGGCGCCTCGTCGTGGCTCATGCCGGCGGTGGGCTCGTCGAACATGTAGACCTGCGGCTCCAGCGCCATGAGCAGCGCCACCTCAAGCTTGCGCTGGTCGCCGTGCGGCAGGCTGGCCACCGGCGTGTCCTGGCGGTCGAGCATGGCCACGGCCTGCAGGATGGCGCGGGCGCGGTCCATCAGGTCGCGGTGGTCGCTCCAGATGCTCCAGAGGTTCAGACCCCGGCGGTGCTTGCCCTCGCGCGTGGCCTGCACGGCCAGGCGCACGTTCTCCAGCACGCTGAGGTTGGGGAACAGGTTGGTGAGCTGAAACGCCCGGCCCAGGCCCGCATGGGTGCGTGCCGAGACCGATTGCCCGGTGAGTTCCCGCCCACCCAGCGTGACGCTGCCCGCCGAGGCGCGCAGCTGCCCCGAGATGAGGTTGAAGTACGTGGTCTTGCCCGCGCCGTTGGGGCCCACGATGGCGGTCAGCGTGCCGGGCTCAAAAGAGCAGGTCACGGCGTTGACCGCCACGTGGCCGCCGAAGCGGATGGTCAAGTCCTTGGTGGACAAGGTGCTCATGGGTAGTGCTTCACTTTCACGGTCTTTGTTCTCTCTTTTAGAGCGTCTCAAAAGCTCTTTGGGCGTCGTTGCTGCGCCTTGTCGTACTTGCGTACTGCCTGCGGCGCAGCGCCTAGCCCAAACCGCTGCGCTGAGCTTTGTGAGGCGCTCTGGATCTCTGGGCTTGGCCCCCTGCCCTGCAGGCAAGGCGCCAAGCGTTTACTTCATTTCAATTCATTCTCTGTCGCGTTGCATGCCCGAGCGATCAAGGGCAGCTGCCGATGACGTAGTAGTTCGGAGATGTCTGCTTCAGCGTGTTGTTCACGAAGATGTTCCACAGCCCCATGCTCTGGTTGGAGCCCAGCGCAAAGGTGTAGCCGCCAGCCACGTAGGCACGGCCTGCCATGGTGTGGGCGTAGTTGCTGGCGGTGGTGCAAGTGGCTCCGCCGCCGGGGGCGGCCAGCGTGGTGCCCGACGCGGCGGCCGATGTCGCGCCCTCAGCGCCGTTGGTATCGGCGGCACGCACCGTCCAGCTGTAGGTGGTGGAGGCAGCCAGGCCGGTGTCGGTGTAGCTGGTGCTGGTCACCGGCAGGGCGTTGACCTTGTTGGCGTTGCGGTACACGTTGTAGCTGGCAGCGCCCGAGACGCTGCCCCAGCCGACCACCATGCTGTTGGCGGTAGCGCCCGAGGTGCTCACGCCCGTGGGGGCAGGCAGGCCCACCGGCGGGTTGGTGCCGCCCCCGCTGGAGACCTGGTCCACCATGGCCTTGATGGCGACCATCTGTGGACCGGACTTCTTGGCGTAGTTGGCGTTGTCGTAGCCCCACCAGTCAAAGCAGCTGTTGGTGGCTGCGGTGCTGGTTTGCGGGTACAGCATCACGATGTTGTTGGTCTCGGCCCAGCGGTTGTAGCCGGTGTTGCGCACGTACTGCTGCTGCACATCGCTGATGTTTTGCTTGCAGCCATGCAGCACCACGTGCAGCTTGCAGGTGGCGGTGCCGCCGGCCTGGCAGGCCTGGGGAATGTAGGCCCAGCCAGTGGTGGCCATGCCGTGGTTGGTGATGAACTGGCCCTGGTTGAACTCGACGTAGTTGCCCGCGGGCAGCGCAGCGGTGCTGCGCGGGCTCAAGGTGCCATACAGGTGCTGCAGCATGGCGCCGGCCAGGTCGAAGTTGCAGTCGCTGATGTAGGGCGCGCCCTTGGTGGAGCAGCCGTTGCCGTAGTCGTCGGTGACCATGGCGTGTTCGGCCGCGATGTCCTTCTTGTAGACCACGTTGGCGGCCGGCACGAAGCTGTTGTAGTAGGTGCGCAGCGCGTCCATCACACCGGGCTTGACCACGCTGTCCAGGGTGCCCGAGAACAGGTAGACCTTGGAGTTCTGCAGGTTGGCCACAGGGTCGATGACGCCCTGGCTCGCCCAGGTGTTGGTGGTGTTCACCAGGGTGCTGGTGGGGATGCCCGCGGGGCTGGCCATGCAGCGCCCGGTGGCGTTGACGATGGAGCCTTCGGCGCAGTAGAACGGCCCGCCCGCAACCACGCCCGCGCCCTTGGCAAAGGTGGCGGAGTACGCCACGTGCAACTGCACAGCCATGAAGCCGCCGGCCGAAAGGCCTGACACGGTGGTCTGTGTCTTGTCGATCTTGAGTGCGGGGAGATTGACGGCAGCCGATGCGCTGCCGACTGCGCACAGCGCGATGGCAGCTCCTGCTGCGGCCGCCCGGATGAAATTGAAAGCCATGTTGTCTTGTCTCCAAATAATTTTGAGAAAGTCTGACCCAGCCCCCGTGTAGACCCGGGGGTTCATGCATCAATTCACTGGAAAAAAAGGGGCGGCCGCCCCTGCGGGATGAACCCCGGCGCGCTGCACTGTGGGTGCCGCACGCCAGGCCACGCCAACCGTGTTTGGTTGCTACGCCTATCGCTTAACGTTTGTTGCGAATCGGCACGTTCATTTCTTCAGGCTTGATCTCGCGCACCAGCTCAGGCACGCCCCAGGCGAAGGCCGGGTCCACCTTGATCTTGAAGTGGTACATGCTTTGCATGGCCTGGTGGTCTTCCTTGCGGAAGGTCATCTTGCCCTTGGGCGTCTCGAAGCTCATGCCTTCCATGGTCTTGATGAGCTTGTTGGTGTTGGTGTCGCCCCCCGTGGCCTTGAGCGCCGTGACCAGCGCCATGGCGGAGCTGAAACCACCGGCGGTGAAGAAGTCGGGCGGGGTCTTGAACTCCTTGTAGTGCGCCGCCACCAGCGCTTCGTTCACTGGGTTCTTGGGAATGCCGAAGTAATAGTAGGTGGCGCCTTCCATGCCGGGGAAGTTCTTGTACGCGGCCATAGCGGGCAGGATGTTGCCGCCGGTGGCGATCTCGATGTTGTAGCGCTTCAGATCCATGTCGGCGATCTTGAAGGGGTTGCCCGCGCCGGCCCAGATGATGAAGATGACCTTGCGGCCGGGCACGTCCTTGAGCTTGTCGATCAGGCGCTGCGCACCGGCAGTGAAGTCGGTGGTGGTGGTGGGCAGGTATTCCTCGTGCACCAGCTTGGCGTTCTTGAGCGCGTCCTTGAAGGCCTTCACGCCGTCACGGCCGAAGGCATAGTCCTGCGCCAGCGTGGCCACGGTCACGCCGGCCTTGTCGATGGCTACAGCGTTGGAGATGGCGTCCTGGCTGCTGTTGCGGCCGGTGCGAAAGATGTACTTGTTCCACTTGTCGCCGGTGATCGCATCGGCCACGGCGGGCTCCACTAGCAGGATCTTTTTGTATTCCTCGGCCACGGGCAGCAACGCCAGCGCGACGCCCGAGGATGTCGGGCCTACAGCAATGTCCGCCTTGTCGTCGGAGTAGGCCGCGGCCAACAGGCTCTTGCCCAGGTCGGGCTTGCCCTGGTCGTCCTTCTCGATCACGACGAGCTTCTTGCCATTGACCGTCATGCTGCCGCCAGTCGCGTAGTTCAGGCCCATCAGCAGGCCGGTCTGGGTCTGCTTGCCGTAGGCCTCCAGCGGGCCTGTCTTGCTGTAGATATGGGCGATGCGGATCTCGCCAGACGACTGGGCAAACGCGGGGGCGGAAATCGTGGCGGCGGTAACGGCAGCGGCGGCGAGTGCGACCAGAGTGCGACGATGCATGGCGATGTCTCCTTGTAGTGATGCCTCAACATTGCACGCTTCGTGCCAACGCGCAAACTATTGATTCGTATGGCTTTCAAGCTGACACCTGAGCGACACCGCCTGAAATTCATACAACTTAATTGCCCAACATTCAGACAATTGACTGAAATTTATTCAGGGTTTTCCAGGCGTCCATAGAGCGTGGCACGTGAAATTCCGAGCTGCCGCGCGGTGGCCAGCTTGTTGCCGCTGTGCGCTTTCATGGCGGCCGCGATGGCACGCCGCTCAAGCTCTGCCACTTGCTCGGCCAGCGGACGCAGGTAGCGGCTCTCATCGTCCGCCTCGGAGACCAACGGCGCGTCTTGCACAGGCGCCGGCGCGGCGGGCTCCACGCCCGCCTCGCGCAGGATGCGTTCGAGCTGCGCGGCGTCGATGGACTGGGAATCCGAGCGCATCACGGCCTGCTCGAGCACGTTGCGCAGCTCCCGGATGTTGCCGCGCCAGGGCTGGCCGGCCAGCAGCGCCAGCGCCTCGGGCAACAGTTCGGGCGGCGGGGTGCCGTTGCGCAGGGCCAGGTCCTCGCCCAACGCTTCGACCAATGCAGGGATGTCGCTGCGCCGCACGCGCAGGGGCGGCACGCGTACCGGCAGCACATGGAGGCGGTAGAACAGGTCTTCGCGGAACTTGCCTTCGCGCACCAGCGCGGCCAGGTCGCGCGATGTGGCGGCCAGGATGCGCACGTTGAAGGGCACGAGCTTGTTGGAGCCCAGGGGTTCGATCTCTCCCTCTTGCAGCGCACGCAGCAGCTTGGCCTGCAGGCTCTGTGGCATGTCGCCGATTTCGTCGAGGAACAGCGTGCCGCCGTCGGCCAGCTTGAACTTGCCGTCGCGCCCTTTGGCCGATGCACCGGTGTAGGCACCGGGCGCCACGCCGAAGAACTCGGCCTCGAGCAGCGTGTCGGGCACGGCGGCGATGTTGACGCTGACAAACGGACCGCCCGCCCGGCTCGATGCCGCGTGGATGGCGTGGGCCAAAAGCTCCTTGCCCGTGCCGGTTTCGCCCAGCAGCAGGACCGGGCTGCTGGACTGCGCCGCACGCCGCGCCTGGCGCTTGACCTCGGCGGCGGCGGGGCTCGACCCGATAAAACTGGCAAAGGTGTACTTGGAGCGCCGCTCCCCATCGCCCGTCACCACCAGGCTGCGCCGGCGCTGGCTGGCCAGCTCGCGGCGCGCGTCGTCCAGGTCGCGCTGCAATAGCGCGAACTTGCTGATCAGCGGCTGCAGCGTGGTCTCGGGGTGGTCGAACAGCACGATGCCGATGGCGCCAATCACGCGGTCGGCGTCGTCGCGCAGCGGGATGCGGCTGACCACGAAGGTGCCGGCCTTGTTGGTGAGCAGGTCGATTAGCACGGGCTGGCCGGTCTCCAGCACGCGGCGCATTTGCGTGTTAGGGATCACCTCTTCGACCGTGCGCCCGACGAACTGGTCCACGGAAGAAAAACCGAGGTCGGGCAGAAAGCGCTGATAGCCCTCGTTGACCCACACGATGCGCCCGCTGCGGTCTACCAGGAACATGCCCTGGCTGACGCTGGAGAACAGCTGGAACATGGACCGCGCCGCCAACTCGAGGATGCCCTGGGCGTCCAGCGGCAGGGCGGGGGCATCGTCGGTGAGCAAGGGCATTCGCGGATGGTAGCGCGGCGGCGCAGCGCGAGGCGGTGCGGGCATGGTGGTAAGCGGGCGTGGCGCCCAGGACATTTGCTATCTTATTAATAGCAATAAAGCCTTATCAATCAAGCGCTAGAGCCTATTTTTATTCAGAACCATGGGTGAGCCGACTCGGACTCGACACCTTGGGATCGCTGGGGCGGCTTCATCTGCAGCTGCACCTGCGGCCGGAGGGTGGCCCACACTTCGGCCTCGCGCGCAGCCAGGGGTTGGTCCACCAGGATGCAGGGTTTGCCGGTGCGGCGGCAGTGGTCCTGCACGCGCCAGTACTGGTCGTGGCTGATGCAGCCGGTCTGGCAGATCACGAGGTCGGCGGCGGCCAGATGGGCGTCGAGCGCAGTGTCTACCGGTGTTGGGGGGACGGCCGCGCGGGTTGGCAGATGCAGGTCAGACGGCGTCGGCGTCGGCGTCGGCGTCGGTCGGCCTGCGAGATCACCCGCTAGGGCGCCCTCCTCCACGGCGCCGTCCGGCGTGCAAGCGCCGCCCTTGTCCGATGGGCCCACGTGCCGCCAACGCAGGCGCTCCCGAGACAGGGTGGCAATGCGCTCGGCCAACACACCTATGTGCCGCGCCATGGCCTTGCGACGGGGCAGCCCGGGGGTCGCGGCCTTGAGTTGCTCCAGCTCTTCGCGCGCCAGGCCCAGGCGGGTGTCGCGCAGCACGATCGCGCCGCGCAGGCGCACGATCTCGGCGGTCAAGGCCTCGATCTGCCGGGCCTGTGCAGCCAGGGTGGCGCTGCAGCGCTGCTGCGCTTCGCCCAGTTGGCGGCACACGGCCAGAAACTCCTGCGGAAGTGAATGCATGCACCATCCTTGCAAATAAGAATGATTCGCATTTTATGGTAGAATCGCGCCCTTGTTGAGCAAGCTTCCTGGTGGGGAGGGGATCCAAGAACGTCAGGGCCTTGGGTGCCTGGCTTGCAACTCAACGCTGCTGAAAAACGAAAAAAACCGCGCTGGGAGGCGCGGTTTTTTTCTTGGGGCGGGGCCTGCGTCAGGATTGCGGCTGTGCCTGTGCCGATGCCATTTTGCGGGCAGTCCAGCGGCGCAGCAGGCGCGGCACGATGAGCACGGCCAGCACGACAATGATCAGTGTCAGCGAGCCCGGACGCTCCAGGAAAATCGTCCACTTGCCTTCGCCGATCGACACCGCATTGCGCATTTGGGCCTCGGCAAGAGGCCCGAGGATCATGCCCACGACCACGGGCGCGGCCGGGAAGTCATAGCGCCGCATCACCACACCCAAGAGGCCAATCGCGTACAGCAGCACCAGGTCAAACGCGCTTTGGCGCATGCCGTACACACCCAGGGTCGAAAACACCAGGATGCCGGCGTACAGATAGGACTTGGGAATCTTGAGCAGCTTCACCCACAGGCCCACCAGAGGCAGGTTCAGGATGAGCAGCATCACGTTGCCGATGTACATGGACGCGATCAACGCCCACACCAGGCCACCATTGGTGTCAAACAGCTGCGGACCCGGTTGGATGCCGTAGTTCTGGAATGCACCGAGCAGGATGGCGGTGGTGTTGGACGTAGGAATGCCCAGCGTGAGCAGCGGGATCAGCGTGGCTGTGATGGCTGCGTTGTTGGCGGCCTCGGGGCCCGCCACGCCTTCGATCGCACCGGTGGTGCCGAACTCTTCCTTGTTCTTGCTCAGCTTCTTTTCTGCTGCGTAGCTCAAGAAGGTAGGAATCTCGCTGCCGCCCGCGGGAATAGTGCCGAACGGAAAGCCAATGAACGTGGCACGCAGCCAGGCCGGCCAGGAGCGCTTCCACTCCTCCTTGGTCATGTGCGTGCTCGTCAGGCGGTTTTGCGTCTCGTCGGACTTGCCTTCGTACATCACGTTGTACAAGGCTTCGCCCACGGCAAACAGGCCCACGGCGATCAGCACCACTTCGATGCCGTCCATGAACTCCGGCACGCCGCCGGTGTAGCGCGCCTGGCCCGAGATCTGGTCGATGCCAATGAGGCCCATGGCCAAACCCACAAACAGCGCCACCATGCCACGCAGCGTGCTCTTGCCCAGCACCGCGCTCACAGTGGTAAAGGCCAGCACCATCAGCATGAAATATTCAGGCGGGCCCAGGCGCACGGCGTATTCGGCCACCAGCGGCGCAAAGAAAGTGACCAGCACCGTGGCAATCGTGCCCGCCACGAACGAGCCGATGGCCGCCGTTGCCAGCGCCGCGCCGGCACGGCCGTTCTTGGCCATCTTGTTGCCCTCCATGGCCGTCACCATGGACCCGGCCTCACCCGGGGTGTTGAGCAGGATAGAAGTGGTGGAGCCGCCGTACATGGCGCCGTAGTAGATGCCGGCAAAGAAGATCATCGACGCGGTGGCCTCGACCTTCACGGTAATGGGCAGCAGCATGGCCACTGCGACGGCCGGACCGATGCCAGGCAACACGCCGACGGCGGTGCCGATGATGCAGCCTACAAAGGCCCACATCAGATTGATGGGAGTGGCAGCGGTGGCAAACCCCTGCATCAGAAGATTGAGTGTTTCCATAGCGTGCAGGCCTTAGAGCTTGTTCGAAGTCTTTTCATGGGGTCCGTTGCCCCGCAAAGGCAGTGGATGCAAGGCGCCCACCGCAAGCCGCACCGATGTGCGGCGAGGATGGGCAACGCCGCAGACGCTGCCTTTGCGGGGCAACCCTAAGGGCATGGCAGCCAACGGCCACGCTCGTCGTTGCCCACCTTGCCCAGGCCGCCAGCATGGGCTGCGGTGGGCGCCTAGATCGTGACCGTTGGCTGTCATGCGGACCCCATGAAAAGACTTCGAACAAGCTCTCATAGCCATCCCGTGTTGGTCAGGCCGGGCAGGTTGATGGCCAGCAGTTTGGTGAACATCCAGAAGACCGGGGCGGCCACGGCCACACCGATGGCGGAATCCTTGATCCAGGCCTGCAGCCGCAGGTCCAGCCCGCCTTCGGAACTCTTGAAGCCGCGCACCGAGAGCACGAAGCACAGGGTGCAGCTCAGGATGAAGCCCAGCGTGGTGATCAGCAAGGCGTTGAGCAGCAGCCCGGCTGAGACCCAGATGAAACCCTTCCAGTGGGCGCGCTCGTCGCCCGAGCCTTCCTCCAGCGCACGAAAGCCGCCGGTCAGCGCGTGCACCATACAAAGCACGCCACAGATCAGCAAGGCAATGCTGACCACCCACGGGAAGAAATTGGGGCCCACGCCGCCGTATCCGGCGTCCGAGCTGACCGAACTGGCGCCCCAGGCCAGAAACAGCGCAAGCACCACCAAGCCCCCTCCTATCAGGGTCTGCAAGGGCTTGGAGCGCGATGAATGTTGTTGTGTCATGTTTTTTTCCTTCGCACCGAGCGGTAGGCAACAAGGCCGCGGCCCCCCTTGCCGGGGGCACGCAGCCCATGTGTTACCTAGCTATCTCGCTTCCGATCAGATCATTCCAGACTTGGCCATGGTGGCACGCATGCTGGCGAACTCGGAATCCACAAAGTTGGAGAACTCGTCGCCGGCCATCCACGCGGGGGTCCAGCCGTTCTTCTCCATCACGTCCTGCCAGGCCTTGTGCTTGTAGGTCTTGGCCAGCGCGTCGATCAACGCCTTGCGCTGCTCGGGCGTGATGCCGGGGGCGCCGTACACGCCGCGCCAGTTGCCGATCTCCACGTTGATGCCCTGCTCCTTGAGCGTGGGCACATTCACACCTTTCAGGCGCGAGCCCGAGGTGACGCCCACTGCGCGCATCTTGCCCGAGGTGATGTACTCGGCAAACTCGCTGTAGCCGCTGCCGCCCACGGTGACATTACCGCCCAGGATGGCAGCGGTGGCCTCACCGCCCCCACGGAAAGCCACATAGTTGATCTTGGCGGGGTCCACGCCCACTTCGCGGGCAATCATGGCGGCGGCAATGTGCTCAGTGGAGCCACGCGAACCGCCGCCCCACTTCACGCTGCCGGGGTCCTTCTTGAGCTGGTCGACCACGTCCTTCATGGACTTGAAAGGCGAGTTGGCAGGCAACACGAACACGTTGTATTCGCTGGTCAGACGCGCCAGGGGCGTGACCTTGTCCAGGCCCACGGGCGGCTTGCCCGTGATGATGCCGCCCAGCATGACCGCGCCCATCACCATCAGAGCGTTCGGGTCGCCTTTGCTGGCGTTGACGAACTGCGCCAGGCCAATGGCGCCAGCAGCGCCGCCCTTGTTGTCATAGGACACCGACGACGCGACGCCTGCATCCGTCATGGCCTTGCCCAGCGCCCGGCCGGTGGTGTCCCAGCCGCCACCGGGGTTGGCGGGGATCATCATCTTGATGGCAGAGGCGCTCTGTGCCGACACCGGCAGCACGCCAGCAGCGGCCATGGCAGCCAGGGACTTCAGAAACATATCGCGACGCATGGTGTCTCCTTGAGGTATTGCGAACCTTTCGATAATGCGCGCGCTGCCTGTCAAACGGCTGTCCACGGACTCAGGGAAAACACCCATAGGGAGCGCGCAATCAGACGATGCTATGGTGCCGCGCATGCAACTGCTCCTTGTTGAAGACGACCCCACCATGCAGGCCACCTTGCACCGCGCACTGACCCGCCGCGGCATGGAAGTGACGGCCGTAGGGGACGGCAAATCCGCCCTGAGCCAATGGGCCGCCCGGCAGCCCGACGCGGTCATTCTGGACCTGACCTTGCCGGGGCTCGACGGCCTGCAGGTGCTGCAACAAGCCCGTGCGCGAAACCTTCGCACGCCCGTGCTGATCCTCACGGCCCGCGGCACCGTGGGCGACCGCGTCATGGGGCTCAACGCCGGAGCCGACGACTACCTGCCCAAGCCCTTTGACCTGGACGAGCTTGAGGCCCGCCTGCGCGCCCTGGTGCGGCGCAGCGCCGACCCGCAGCCTGGCGTGGCGCTGGCGCCCAGCACGGTGCAGATCGGCGCGATTCGCTACGACAGGGACAGCGGCGCGCTGTACCTCCAGGGCGAGGTCATGGAGTTGACCCCGCGGGAACTGGCGCTGATGCACGCCCTGCTGGCCCAGCCGGGCCATGCGGTGACCAAGGAGCGGCTGTATGAACTGGTGTTCCCGGGCCAGCTTGATGTGCAGTACGAAGCCATTGAAGTGGTGGTGTACCGCCTGCGCAAAAAGCTCGCAGGCACGGGCCTGACCCTGATGACGCTGCGTGGCCTGGGTTACCTGCTGCGGACCGACCCATGAGTACGCAACCGACGGTCCGGCATCGCCACCCATCGCTGCGACGCCGCCTGCTGCTGGGCATCCTGCTGCCGGTCGCGCTGTTCATCGGCTTCAACACCCTGAGCCTGTACGAGCAGACACTGGCCTCGCTGCACACGGCGTATGACCGCACCTTGCTGGCGTCGGCCAAGAGCATCAGCGAGCAGCTCGATGTGAAAGGTTATGACGACGCCGCGCAATTGCGTGCGACCGTGCCGTACTCAGCACTCGAGGCGTTTGAGGTCGACAACCAGAGCCAGATGTTCTACCGCGTCTCCAACCTGCGCGGCGAGCTGGTGTCGGGCTTTGACGAGCTGCCGGTGTGGCGGGGCACCATCCCCGACCGGCCCCCTTATGCGGCGCTGGTGGACTTCTATGACGCCCGCTTTCGCGACCGCGATGTGCGCGTGGCCGTCCTGCTGCAGCCGGTGTCCAGCTCTGAAGGGCGCACCATGGCCGTGATCCAGGTGGCCGAGACGCTGGAAGTGCGCGAAACCCTGGCCCTGCAAATCCTGCGCAACACGCTGCTGCGCCAGGCACTGCTGATTGCCGTCATCGCCTTCACCGTGGTGCTGGTGGTGCAGCGCGCGCTGAGCCCCGTGCGCCAACTGAGCCAGCAGCTGCAAGGCCGCACCGAAGGCGACCTGAGCCCGATTGCCGCGCCATCCACACCGCGCGAACTGCAGCCGCTGATCGATGCGACCAACGAGGTCATGCAGCGCCTGCGCCACCTGCTGCGGCACCAAAAGCGTTTTGTGCGCGATGCCTCCCACCAGTTGCGAACGCCGCTCGCGGTACTCAAGACGCAGGTGCAGTCGGCACTGCGGGGCGATGTCGAGCCGCGCCAGGCCCTGCACGAAATCAGCGACACGGTCGACCGCGCCACGCAACTGGCCAACCAGATGCTGGCCCTGGCCAAGGTCGAGCAGTTGCGCCAGCAGAGCACTCCGCCCACTTCGCGGCTCGATGATGTGCTGCGCACCGTGGCGCTGGAAATCTCGCCGCTCATCGCCCAGCGCGACCTCGACTTTGGCATCCACACCGAAGCCGCCGCAGTGCAAGCCCACGAGTGGATGCTGCGTGAATTGAGCCGCAACCTCCTGCACAACGCCGTGCGCCACGCGCCGCTGGGCAGCGAGCTCACGGTGGACCTGCGCGCCGACCGACACCATGTGGCGCTGACCATCAGCGACCACGGCCCGGGCATTGACGATGAGCTGGCGACCCGCCTCTTCCAGCCGTTTTCGGCGGGGGACGTGCGGGCGGGCAGCGGCCTGGGACTGGCCATCTGCCACGAGATCGTGCAGGCGCTCGGCGGCAGCATCGTGCTCACAAACCGCCTGGTCGGCAGCCGCGTGGCGGGCCTGGACGCCGTTGTGCGCCTGCCACTGGCCACGCCCTCTTCTGACAGTGCACCCGCGGGCCACGCGGCACAATCGGCGGCATGAACACCTTGGAGACAATGCGCCTGGACAAATGGCTTTGGTGTGCGCGCTTCTACAAAACACGGAGCCTGGCCACCGAGGAGATCAGCAAGGGCCGCGTCACCGTCAACGGCCAACTGGCCAAACCCGCCCGCGACCTGCGCTGCGGCGACACCGTGGCGCTGCGCCAGGGGCCCGTCGCCCGCACCGTGCTCGTGCGCGGCCTGAGCGGCGCGCGCGGGCCTGCACCCGTGGCCCAACAGCTCTACGAAGAAACCGCCGACAGCATCGCCACGCGTGAAAAAGCGGCAGAGCAACGCCGTCTGGCGCCCGAGCCGGCCGCAGCCCTGCAAGAGGGCCGGCCGACGAAACGCGACCGCCGCGACATGGAACGCGTGGGTTCGCGCGGCTGGGGTGATCGCTGGAGCGCATCGGCCGAAGAGTGAGCGCGGATCGACTGCGTGGGCTCGGTATGCCGCCACCTTGGCGATGTGAGTCGAGCATGAAGGTCCGGGCAGGCAAGCAGCTGCGCGCAGCAGGACGTACAACCCGCACAACCGATATCTCGATGGCATCTACCGCACGGACCAAGAGAAAAGCCCCAAGCGACTTGTTAATCACTTGAGGCTTTTGCATCTGGCGGAAACGGAGGGATTCGAACCCTCGATGAGGCTCTACACCCCATACTCCCTTAGCAGGGGAGCACCTTCGGCCACTCGGTCACGTTTCCAATCCGGCTATTATGCCCCATTTCTGGGCCGCTTCTGGCGGGTTAGGCGGCTTCCTGGTCCAGCTCGAAGGCCTTGTGCAGGGCGCGAACGGCCAGTTCCACGTACTTCTCGTCGATCACGACCGAGGTCTTGATTTCAGAGGTGGAGATCATCTGGATGTTGATGCCCTCTTCGCTCAGGGTGCGGAACATCTTGCTGGCCACGCCGACGTGGCTGCGCATGCCGATGCCGACGATGCTGACCTTGCAGATCTTGGTGTCGCCCACGACTTCCTGCGCGCCGAGGGCTGGCACCACTTTTTCCTTGAGCAGCTCCACAGTACGGGCGTAGTCGTTGCGGTGCACGGTGAAGCTGAAGTCGGTCTTGCCGTCCTTGCTCACGTTCTGGATGATCACGTCGACTTCGATGTTGGCATCGGCCACGGCGCCCAGAATTTGGTAGGCAATGCCCGGCTTGTCGGGCACGCCCAGCACGGAGATCTTGGCTTCGTCGCGGTTGAATGCGATGCCGGATACGACGGCTTGTTCCATTTTTTCGTCTTCCTCAAAAGTGATCAGCGTGCCGGACTTGGCTTCTTCGTTGATGTCGATGTCCCAGGGCGTAAAGCTCGAAAGCACGCGCATGGGCACCTTGTATTTGCCTGCGAACTCGACCGAGCGGATCTGCAGCACCTTGCTGCCCAGGCTGGCCATTTCGAGCATTTCTTCGAAGCTCACCGTCAGCAGGCGGCGGGCTTCGGGCACCACGCGGGGGTCGGTGGTGTACACGCCGTCCACGTCGGTGTAGATCAGGCATTCGGCCGCCTTCATGGCCGCTGCCACGGCCACGGCCGAGGTGTCGGAACCGCCACGACCCAAGGTGGTGATGTGGCCGTGTTCGTCGATGCCCTGAAAGCCGGTGACGATCACGACCTTGCCATCAGCGAGGTCGGCGCGCACGCGCTGGTCGTCAATCGACTCGATGCGGGCCTTGGTGTAGCTGCTGTCGGTGCGGATGGGCACTTGCCAGCCGGCGTAGCTCACCGAGCCCATGCCTTCGGCTTGCAGCGCAATGGCCAGCAGCGCCGACGATGCCTGTTCGCCCGTGGCGGCCAGTGCGTCGAGTTCGCGGTGGTATGCATCCGTGGCGCGCGCCGGGGCGAGCTCTTTGGCCAGGGCCAGCAGGCGATTGGTTTCGCCACTCATGGCGCTGGGCACCACCACCATCTGGTGGCCTGCGCGGGCCCACTTGGCCACGCGCTTGGCAACGTTGCGAATGCGCTCCGGAGAGCCCATCGAGGTGCCGCCGTATTTGTGAACGATCAATGCCATTGGATTTTGGGGAGGTGACGAATCCGAAGCCACGGCGCAGTTGTTGAAGAGAACGACTGTTTTGGCGCGCCGCCGTTTTTCGTACAGATTAGGGGACCAAAACCTCTGGATTGTACCAATCGAGTTTTGGGCCATTTCGCACTACAAAGCCCCGCCCCACCTTGATGTGGATGCGGTGGCCGCGCGTGGTGCACGCTGCCACCTGATTCAGAAGCTCCGCCAGCTGCGCCGCTGCGGGCGTGGTCTGGTGGTCCGCACGCAGCCAGTAGCGCAGCACGTTGGCTTGCCGCGCGCGGCCGATGTGCTGCAGCAGCGCGATCTGCGGCGGCAGGCCGACGGCCAGGGCATCCTCGCGAGCGAGCTCCTCCAGCAGGTCTGCGGCCTGCGCCGCATGCGATGCCGACCGCGCAAAGGTGTCGCGAAACGCCGGGAAGGCGGCTTCCAGCGCCGGCAACAACTGGGCCCGGATGCGGTTACGGGTGAAGCGCTCGTCGGTGTTGGTCGGATCTTCGATCCAGGTGCAGCCCTGGGCGCGCAGCCAGTGGCGCACGTCGGCTGCAGCCACCTGCAACAGGGGCCGGTGCCACTGCACACCAGCGCGCTCCCAACGCGCGGGCATGGCGGCCAACCCGGCCACGCCCGCGCCACGCGACAAGGCCAGCAGCACGGTTTCGACCTGGTCGTCGGCATGCTGCGCCAATGCTATTGATTTGATAGCTATAGGTGCTTGTGTATCAAGCGCTAGGGCATCAAAAGCTTTGTATCTTGCCTGCCGGGCCGCATCTTCCGGGCTCTGCCCTGGCGCCGGGCGGGCATCGAGGCGCCGCACGGTCAGCGGCACCTGCAGGTCGTGGCACAGGCTGGCGCACTGATGCTCGAACTCGTCGGCCGCCGCTTGCAGCCCGTGGTGCACATGGAGGGCCCGCACCTGCCCCGGCCAACGGCGCGCACAGGCCAGCAGCAGGGCGGTGGAATCAGCGCCGCCGCTCAAGCCGACTGCCAGTGGCAGTGTGGGCGCGAAGGCCTCGATTGCCGCGTCAAATGCCACGGTCACGCCCGGCTCCGAACCCGCCCGGCAGGGGCGCAACAGCAGCAACGCAGGGCACAACCCAGCTTAAAAAGACAGCAGCACATGGCGGCCGATTATCACGGCGCCCCAGCCCGCGCAGCAGCTACAGGCCTAGCCCTCAATGGCCCGGCGGTGCCAAGCGCGGAGCCGACTGCCCGGCGTCCGTGGACAAACGGAAGGTGCCCACCACCTCCGACAGGCGCACCGACTGGTCCTTGAGGCTTTGCGCCGCGGCAGCGCTTTCCTCCACCAGCGCAGCGTTCTGCTGGGTCATCTGGTCGAGGTGGGCGACGGCCTGCCCGACCTCGCCGATGCTGGTGCTCTGCTCGTTGGTCGACGCCGTGATTTCGGCCATGATGTCCGTGACGCGTTGGACCGAGGTGACGATGTCCGTCATGGTGGTGCCCGCGTCGTGCACCAGCCGCGAGCCGTTCTCGACCTGCTCTACCGAGGTCTGGATCAGCGTCTTGATCTCGCGCGCGGCCTCGGCGCTGCGTTGCGCAAGGCTGCGCACTTCTCCCGCCACCACCGCAAAGCCCCGCCCCTGCTCGCCCGCACGGGCTGCTTCCACCGCAGCGTTCAGCGCGAGGATGTTGGTCTGGAAGGCGATGCCGTCGATCACGCCGATGATGTCGTTGATCTTGCGGGACGCGGCATTGATCTGCTCCATGGTAGTCACGACGTTGCCGACCACCGCGCCGCCATGCTGGGCCACGCTCGAGGCCTGGGCCACAAGCTGGTTGGCCTGGCGGGCCGCGTCGGCGTTCTGCCGGACGGTTTCAGTGAGTTGCTGCATCGACGCCGATGTCTGCTGCAGGCTGGAAGCCGTGAGCTCGGTGCGGCCGCTCAGGTCCTGGTTGCCGGTGGCGATCTCTTCGGCCGCCACGCGCACGGAGCCGCTGGCTTCGCGGATCTGGCCGAGCACGCCCGAGAGCTTGCTGGTGAAGTTGTTGAAGCTTGACGCGATCTGGGCGAGCTCGTCCTGGCCATGGGTATCGATGCGGCGCGACAGGTCACCGTCGCCCTCGCCCACCTCGTGCATCGCATCGCGCACCTGGGTCAGGCGCCGCAGCCGCTGGGTCAGCACCGCCGCGAGCAGCGCGACGGCCATGGCCAAAACCACGATGCTCGACAGCACGGAGGTGGTGAGCATGGAGCGGATCGGGGCCAGCGCCTCGCTTTCGTCAAGCGCCACCACCAGCATCCATGACGTGCCCGCGATGGGCACGACGGTCAGCAGCCGCTTGCGACCACCGATCTCGATGCCCAACAACTCCTTGGCCTTGGCCGCCGCCTGCAGCTTGTCGGCCGACAGGTCGGGCGCCAGATCGGTCAACGGCTTGAGCGTGAGCGCCGCGTCGGGGTGGGCGATGATTTTTCCGTCGCTCGACGCCATGAAGCCAAAGCTCTGCGGCGTGGGTCGCACCGAGGCCACGGTGGCCACCACGGACTCCATCGACACGTCACCCGCGGCGACGCCCTTGACTGCAGCGCCCGTGCCCACGGGCGAGGCAAACGTCACCACCAGCTTGCCGTCGGATGCCGAGATATAAGGCGGCGTAATGACCGGGCCGCCCGCCACCGTCGCCTGCTTGTACCAGGGCCGGGCGGTCGGGTCATAGTCGGCCGGAAGGTTGCGCGTTTCAGAAAAGACGTACTTCTTGTCTGCAAACCCGAAGTACACCGTCGAGAACTTGCCCGCATCGCGCAGCAAGGCCAAGGTCTTGGCGGGCTCGGGCTCTTCAAACGCCGCCACCGACGCACCAACGATCATCGCCTTGGCACGGCCCCATTCCTCAATGGTTTCGACATGGCTCTTGGCGGTGGCGAGGCTCTCTTCGACCAGGCTTGCCTGGGCCTGGCTGCGCGCGACCAGGAAATTCGCAATGGTCAGCACCAAAAGCGCCAGGACCAGGCAGGCCGTGGAAAGCGCGAGGATCTGACCTTTGAGCGTCTTGAACAGCGACATGCGGTACTCCCGGCCCCCCACCACGGAGGGCTCGACCATGCTACATCTGCTGACAAGCCTTGCGCCAGCGGGAGAGCCCGCGCCAGCCGCCTGCGTTGGCGCTGAACGACAAACGGCCCCGAGGGGCCGTTATGGGGAGGCGCAAGCGGCATGCGCCGCCCGCCTACTGGAGGCAAATCAGCGGCTGTCTGCCTTGGTGTCGCTGAAGCGGCCGTAACCCTGCAGGCGCTCGTAGCGGCGCTCCAGCAAGTCTTTGGTCTTGAGGTCAGCCACTTGGCGGAAAGCATCGCCCAGAGCGCGCTTCAGGAACGCAGCCATCTGCTTGTGGTCGCGGTGCGCGCCACCCACAGGTTCGCTCACGATCTTGTCGACCAGGCCCAGTGCCTTCAGGCGGTGCGCGGTGATGCCAAGGGCATCGGCAGCCTCTTGGGCCTTGTCGCTCGTCTTCCACAGGATGGATGCGCAGCCTTCGGGGCTGATCACCGAGTAGATGGCGTACTGCAACATCACGACCTGGTCGCCCACACTGATCGCCAGCGCGCCACCGGAGCCACCTTCGCCAATGATGGTGGTGATGATGGGCACTTCGAGCTGCGCCATCTCGAAGATGTTGCGGCCGATGGCTTCGGACTGGCCGCGCTCCTCGGCGTCGATGCCGGGGTAAGCGCCGGGCGTGTCCACAAACGTGAACACCGGGAGCTTGAACTTCTCGGCCGTCTTCATCAGGCGCAGGGCCTTGCGGTAGCCCTCGGGCTTGCTCATGCCGAAGTTGCGCATGGCGCGCTCCTTGGTGTCGCGCCCCTTCTGGTGGCCCAGCACCATGCACGGGTGGCCATTGAAGCGCGCGAGGCCGCCGACGATGGACAGGTCGTCCGCATAGTGGCGGTCGCCGTGCAGTTCCACGAAGTCGGTGAAGATGTCGCGCACGTAGTCGAGCGTGTACGGGCGCTCCGGGTGGCGGGCAATCTTGGTGATCTGCCAGGGCGAGAGCTCGCTGTAGATGTCTTTGGTGAGCTGCTGGCTCTTCTTGCTGAGTTGGTCGATCTCTTCCGAGATGTCGACGGCACTTTCGGTCTGCACGTAGCGCAGTTCTTCAATTTTGGATTCGAGTTCCGCAATGGGCTGTTCGAAATCCAGAAAGGTTTTTTTCGCCAACGTTTTTCTCCTAGGGATCGCGCCGGTGAGAAGCGGCCACGAAAGGCCCGCACTGTAACCGACGTGTAACGAGTTTTGTAAAAGCGCGTCAGGCGGCGTCAGCCGTTCAATAAGCCACAGGCAGTGGGTCGAGCGAGCGCCAAATATACCAAGTTGCCACGCTGCACCAAGGCTTCCAGGCCTCGGCCACCTCCCGCGCATCGCTGCGGCTCACCGGGTCGCCCGAGAAGTAGTTGTGGCTGATGCCGGCGATCAACCCCGGGTCATCCAGGGGCAGGACGTTGGGCCGCATCAAATAGAAGATGAGGAACATCTCGGCCGTCCAGCGGCCGATGCCGCGGATGGCGACCAGCTCGGCAATGATGGCCTCGTCGTCCATGGCCGCCCAGTCCTTCACGTGGAGCTTGCCGCTCTCAAAGTGAATGGCCAGGTCCACCAGGTAGTCGACCTTGCGGGCCGACAGCCCGGCCGCGCGCATGTCGTCGATCTTGAGCTTGAGCACGCTGGCGGGTTTCATGGTGCGCGGCAGTGCAACGAAGCGCTCCCACAGGGTTTGCGCCGCCTTCACCGAGATCTGCTGGCCCACGATGCTGCGCGCGAGCGTTACAAACGCGTCGCCGTGTGTCTGCAGCGCCGCATCGCCAAACTGCGGAATCAGGCGCTTCATCACCCGGTCTTTTTTGACCAGATGCCGACAGGCCTCGGCCCAGTAGTCGGGCGTGGCCAGAGCCAACGGCGGAGCAGCGGCATCAACCGCTATCTTTTTAATAGCAGCCACCGCTTATCCCACCTGCGCTAGGCACATATTTCGGCAAAAAGACGGGCTCACTGGGCGGCTTCCCAGGTCGTGCCGGCGGCGGAATCCTTGAGCACGATGCCCTGGGCGAGCAAGGCTTGGCGGATGCGGTCGGCTTCGGCGAAATTCTTGGCGGCCTTGGCGGCGGCGCGCGCTGCGATCTGCGCCTGGATGTCGGCTTCGTTGACGCCTGCGCCGGCCTGCAGGAAGGCTTTGGGGTCGCCCTGCAACAGCCCCAGGCAGCCGCCCAGGGCCTTGAGCAGCCCCGCCAGTTCGGCAGAGCGCGTCTTGTTGACTTCGCCCGCCAGGTCGAACAACACGGCCACGGCCTCGGGTGTGCCGAAGTCTTCGTCCATGGCCGCCTTGAAGCGGGCTGCGTACGGGCCTGCCCAGTCGATGCTCGCCACATCGGCCGGCGCCACCAGGCTCAGCGCGGTGTACAGGCGCTTCAGGGCCTGGCGCGCGTCGTCCAGGTGCGCGTCGCTGTAGTTCAACGCGCTGCGGTAGTGGGCGCGCACGATGAAGAAACGCACCGTCTCCGCGTCGTAGGTCTTGAGCACGTCGCGGATCGTGAAGAAGTTGCCCAGGCTCTTGGACATCTTCTCGTTGTCCACGCGCACGAAGCCGTTGTGCACCCAGAACTGGGCCAGCGGCTTGCCGGTGGCGCCTTCGCTCTGGGCGATTTCGTTCTCGTGGTGCGGGAACTGCAGGTCCGCGCCGCCGCCGTGGATGTCGAAAGTCTCGCCCAGCGTGGCGCCGCACATGGCCGAGCACTCGATGTGCCAGCCGGGGCGGCCAGAGCCGAATTCGCTGTCCCACTTGGCCTCGGGCGGCTCCTCGGGCTTGGAGGACTTCCACAGCACGAAGTCGAGCGGGTCTTCCTTGCCGTCCAGCACGGCCACACGCTCGCCGGCGCGCAGTTCATCGAGCGACTTGCCCGACAGCTTGCCGTAGCCGTCGAACTTGCGCACCGAGTAATTCACGTCGCCGTTGCTCGCACGGTAGGCCAGGCCCTTGCCTTCCAGCTGGCCGATGAGCGACAGCATCTGGGGCACGTACTCGGTGGCGCGGGGCTCGACCGAGGGCGGCTCGATGCCCAGGAGGCCGATGTCGTGGTGCATGGCGGCAATCATCTCGTCGGTAAGCTGGCGGATGGTGATGCCCCGCTCCAGCGCACGCTTGATGATCTTGTCGTCGATGTCGGTGATGTTGCGCACGTAGGTCACGCGCAGCCCGCTGCTCTTGAGCCAGCGTTGCACGACATCGAACGCCATCATCATGCGCGCATGGCCGATGTGGCACAGGTCATAGATGGTCATGCCGCACACATACATGCGCACATGGCCGGGTTCGAGCGGGGAAAAGTCTTCCAATGCACGCGACAGCGTGTTGTAGATGCGCAAACTCATGGGATTTTGGTAACGGGGGATGGGGTGGTGGGTGAATGAAAATTCACCCGGCAGCTGGGGGCAAAGGCCCCTGGCGAGGGGTTGGCCCAGCGAGGGGCCTACAGCGAAATCACCCGCGGCAACAGCGTTCCGTCATGACAACCCCCTCAGCTACAATCCGCCGCAGTATAAGCCCCCCGCCCGGGCGAGCCGCTGCCCAATACCCTGACCAATCCATGAAGCAAGTCCGCTGCACACTTCCACGTCTATTGCGCCTGCTGGCCCTGACCGCGCTGCTGGGCACTGGCGCGGCCCAGGCCGATGACTACGCGGAAATCACGCAGCTGATCAAGGCAGGCAAATCGGCAGACGCCCTCGCCAAGGCCGACCAGCGTCTGGCAGCCAACCCGCGGGATCCGCAATTGCGCTTCTTGCGCGGTGTGGCGCAGGCAGATTCGGGCAAGCCGGCGGAGGCGATCACCACCTTCACCAAGCTCACGGAAGAGTACCCCGAGCTGCCCGAGCCCTACAACAACCTGGCGGTGCTCTACGCCAACCAGAACCAGCTCGACAAGGCCCGCACGGCGCTGGAGATGGCGATCCGCACCAACCCGAGCTACGCCACCGCGCATGAGAACCTGGGCGACATCTACGCCAAGCTGGCCAGCCAGGCCTACAACAAGGCGCTGCAGCTCGATGCCTCCAACGCCAACTCCGTCAAGCCCAAGCTGGCGCTGATCCGCGAACTCTTCACCGCGGACACCACGGGCAAGCCAGCCCGCGGGGGTGCCGCGGCCGCGCCTGCCCCGGCGGTCGTCGTTGCGCAGCGGCCCGCTGCAGCACCGGCTGCGCCGGCTCCGGCCCCTGTGGCAGCCCCCGCACCAGCTCCTGCGCCGGCTCCTGCACCTGCACCTGCACCAGCCCCCAAGCCTGCTCCCGCCACTGCCGCAGTCCCGGCAGCTCCCCCTGCAGCGGCCACCCCGGCCCCAGCGCCCGCCGCCCCTGCAGCCAGCGACGCCACTGTGCAGGCCGTCACTTCGGCCGTACAGGCCTGGGCAGCCGCCTGGTCGTCCAAGGACATGTCCGCGTATCTGGGCGCCTACGACAAATCGTTCAGCCCTCCCAACCGCCAAGCCCGTGCCGCGTGGGAGAAAGAGCGCGAAGCGCGCATCGTGGGCAAGTCGAAGATCAGCGTGCAGGTGTCCGACATTGCAGTCTCGGTCAACGGCGACAAGGCGACCGCGCGCTTTCGCCAGGCCTACAGCGCCGATGCGCTCAACGTCACCAGCCGCAAGACTTTGGACCTCGTGAACCAGAACGGCCGCTGGACCATCGTCCGCGAATCGACGGGCGGTTGATCGTGGCCCCGGACACAGCGCCTGCGCCTGTTGCGCGGGCGTTTTTATTCCTGCCTTCCTCGCACTGACACACCCCATGCTGGTGGAGCTGACCGCACGACGCCGCCGGGCCGTGGCTCGCACTTTGCTGCTGGCTGCGCTCATGCAGGCGGGTGCAGCCTCTGCCCTGGCGCAGAGCCACAAGCCACGCCGCGCCAGCGCCGAGCCGACCCCCGCCTCCAAACCTGCCGATCTGCGCGACGGCCAAGCCGAGGCACGCCTGCTGGCGGTCTACAAACTCATTGGTGAGGGCCGCCACCGCGAAGCACTGTCCCAGGCAGAAAGCCTGGCGCGCGACCACCCCAACTTCCAGCTCGCGCAGCTGGCCGTGGGCGACTTGCTGACCGCACGCACCCGACCCATCCGCCGCATGGGCGACGCGCCCGAGCCCGATTCGAGCCGCAGCATCCAGGCGGCGACTACGCTTGAAGAACTGCGCAACGAATCGCGCCAGCGCGTGGACGCACAGCGCAGCCGCCCGCCCGCCAACACGTTGCCCGCGCAGTTCTTGGAGCTGTCGCCCCGCTCGCGCCATGCGATCGCGGTGGATGCCTCGCGCTCGCGCCTTTATCTGTTTGAGAACACGCCCAAGGGCCTGCAGCTCATTGCCGACTACTACGCGTCGGTCGGCAAGTTGGGCATGGAAAAAGCAGCCGAAGGCGACCAACGCACGCCGCTGGGGGTGTACTTCATCACCAGCCGGCTGGACGCCGGCACGCTCAAGGACTTCTACGGCGCAGGCGCCTTGCCCATCAACTACCCCAACCCGCTCGACCAGAGCCGGGGCAAAACCGGCGGCGGCATCTGGCTGCACGGCACGCCGCCCGACCAGTTCGCGCGTGCGCCGCTAGCCACCGACGGCTGCCTGGTGCTGGCCAACCCCGACCTGGAGCGCATCCTGCGCACGGTGGAGCCGCGCTCCACGCCGGTCGTGATCGCCCGCCAGCTGCAATGGGTGGCGCCGCAGAGCGTGCACGCTGAGCGCAAGTCGTTCGACGCCGTGCTGAACGCTTGGCGCAGCGCCAAGACCGAAGGCGACCTGAACCGGCTGCTGGGCTTTTATGCGCCCGACTTCCAGACCTACCGAAAAAAGCCGCTCGAAGAGTGGACCCAGGTGCTCAAGGCCGAGACACGCGCGCTGCGGGGCCGGGAACTCCACCTCAAGGACAAGTCTTACCTGCGGTGGACAGATTCCGCCGACACCATGGTGGTAACGTTCGGCGAAGTCGCCGAAGGCGCCCGCACCGGTCCCGTCAAGCGCCAATACTGGGCGCGCCGGGGCCAACAATGGCAGATATTTTTCGAAGGAGTGATTGGATGATTTCCAGAAGAAATTCGACCCTGGCGCTTGCCAGTATTGCGTTAGCAGCTACGTTTTCTGTAGCAAACGTACAGGCGCAAGATGGCCCCAAGGTCAAGCTGGCCACGTCCATGGGCGACATCGTGGTGCAACTCGACCCCGCCAAGGCGCCCAAGACGGTCGAGAACTTCCTTGCCTATGTGAACGACAAGCACTACGACGGCACGGTGTTTCACCGCGTGATGAACGGCTTCATGATCCAGGGCGGCGGCTTCACTGCCGACATGCAGCAAAAGCCCACCAAGCCCCCGATCGCGCTGGAAGCCAACAACGGCCTCAAGAACGACACCTACACCATCGCCATGGCGCGCACGGGCAACCCCAACTCGGCCACCTCGCAGTTCTTCATCAACGTGAAGGACAACGCCATGCTCAACGCCCCCAGCCCCGACGGCCACGGCTATGCCGTGTTCGGCAAGGTGGTGAGCGGCACCGACGTGGTCGACAAGATCAAGGCCGTGGCCGTGGGCAACAAGGGGCCGCACCAGAACGTGCCCAACACGCCTGTCACCATCAACTCCGCCACGCTGGTGAAGTAATCCCTTTTTGTTGATTTGTTAATTCATTAGATCGAAAGAACCTTGCCATGAGCAACCCCCAAGTCGAACTGCACATTGCCGGCTACGGCGTCATCACCCTCGAACTCGACGAAGCCAAGGCCCCCAAGTCGGTGGCCAACTTCCTGTCGTACGTGAACAAGGGCCACTACAACAACACCATCTTCCACCGTGTGATCCCTGGCTTCATGGTGCAGGGCGGCGGCTTTGAGCCCGGCATGACCCAAAAGACCTCGGATGCGCCCATCGAGAACGAAGCCAACAACGGCCTCAAGAACGCCAACTACACCGTGGCCATGGCCCGCACCAGCGACCCGCACTCGGCCACCGCCCAGTTCTTCATCAACGTGGCCGACAACGGCTTCCTGAACCACACCGCACCTTCGGCCCAGGGCTGGGGCTATGCAGTGTTCGGCAAGGTGGTCGGTGGCACGGACGTGGTCGACAAGATCAAGGCCGTGAAGACGGGCCGCAAGGGCTTCCACGACGACGTGCCGAAGGAAGACGTGATCATCGAAAAGGCCATAGCACTGTGACCCCCACGCTTGCCACTTCGTGTGCTGCGCTGCCCCCCGAGGGGGCAGCAGTCGCCTTGGGGCGGCCCGGCGGCGACTGAAGCTGGCCATGCCGGCCTCAGCGCCTCGTCAAACAGTGACCGTGCCCCGGTTCGAGGAGCTCGTTGCTCCCTCGCACTGGCGCATGGTCGATTTCATTTCGGACCTGCACCTGCAGACCAGCGAGCCCGCCACGGTGGCCGCGTTCGAGCACTACCTCGCAACGACAACAGCCGACGCCCTCTTCATCCTGGGTGATCTGTTCGAAGTCTGGGTGGGCGACGACGCCATCAGCGAGGTCGGCAGCTTTGAAGCGCAGGGCTGTGCGGCGCTGCGGGCAGCGTCAAAGCGCCTGCCCGTGCACTTCATGCACGGCAACCGCGATTTTCTGGCGGGCGCGGCGTTTCTCACCCACTGCGGCATCACCGGCCTGGCCGACCCGACCGTGCTGGTCTTTGGCGGCCAGCGCTGGGTGCTCAGCCACGGCGACCTGCTGTGCCTGGATGACGTCGACTACCAGCGTTTTCGGGTGCAGGCCCGCAGTGCCGAATGGCAAGCGCGCTTTCTGGCCCAGCCCCTGGCCACGCGCCGTGCGCAGGCACGCGGCATTCGCGAGGAGAGCGAGGCACGCAAGCAGTCGGGTGTCATCTATGCCGACGTGGACACCCCTGCTGCCGTCGCCTGGCTGCAGTCTGCAGACGCACACACGCTCATCCACGGTCACACACACCGCCCGGCGGAGCATCCACTCGCACCCGGGCTGCAGCGTGTGGTACTAAGCGACTGGGACGCCGCTGCATTGCCCCCCCGCGTGGAAACACTGCGTTTGACCGCCGCGGGCTTGGAACGCCTCCCGCTGGCCCCCATGTACGAGCGATCCTGAACTGCGCGGGGCTAGACCTCCTGCCGCCTGATCGCCATGCCACCCCTTCTCAACCGGCTCTGGAGCCGCGTCCGCGCCACCGTTGCACCCGTGCCCGACATCTCCGCCACGCTCTGGCTGGAGACACTCTCGCGCTACCCTTTTCTTGCAGCGTTGTCGCTGCACGACCAGTCCAAACTGCGCGTGCTGAGCGCGCTGTTCCTGAACGACAAACAATTTCACGGCGCCCACGGCATGGTGGTGACCGACGCCATGGCGATCGACATCGCGGCGCAAGCCTGCCTGCCGCTGCTGTATTGGGGCGACCCGGCCAAGGCGCTCGACTGGTACGACGATTTCGTCACCGTGGTCCTGCACCCCGGCGAGGCCGTGGCACGCCGGCAGGTCGTGGACGAAGCCGGTGTCGTGCACGAGCAAGCCCAGGTGCTGCTGGGCGAGGCCATGGAGCGCGGCCCCATCATGCTGAGCTGGGCGCACGCCTCCAACGGGCGCGAAAACACCGAGCGCGGGCACAACGTGGTGGTGCACGAGTTCGTGCACAAACTGGACATGCGCAGCGGCCAGCCCAATGGCTGCCCCCCTTTGCCAGCGGGCTTCATGGGCACACGCACAGGGCGCGCGGCATATGAGGCCTGGTGGTCTGCCTGGACCCCAGCCTACGAGCAGTTCCGCGAGCGCGTCATCCTGGCCGATCGCTTTGGCGCAGAGCGCCCCTGGCTGGACGCCTACGGCGCCACGTCACCGTCCGAATTTTTTGCCGTGGCCTGCGAGGCGTACTTTGTGAACCGGGGTCGGTTTGCGCAGGAGTTTCCAGGCCTGATGCCGGTGCTGGATGCATTTTTCAAACGACCTGCCGTCGCGGTCTAGCGAGAGCCAGGCCAAGCCTCGCATCCGGCGACAAAAATACGGGCAAAACTAAATCGTCTTCCCCAACATCACCACCCGCCCCTTTCGATACCCCAACCCTTCATAGAACCCAAACGCTGGCGTCTCCTCCAGCGTCTGCAGATTCAAACTGACCACTCCCTCGGTCCGCAACACATCCTCCAGCGCACGCATCAACACAGCGCCCGCCCCCTGCCGCTGCAGATGCCTTGTCACACACATCTCTTTGATGTGAAACGTCCACCCGTTCACCCATCGTTCCTTCCACCCCAGCACCATCGCAACCGGTGCGCCATCCAGCAACAGCGCGAGGCCGCGAGCGCCTGGAAAGGCCATGAACGCCGTGAGCCGCTCCACCACGGCACCGTGCTCCCAGCCGTCATTCCAGGGTGGAGCATTGAACACGCCCAGGTAAAGATCTGCGCAATCCGCGATGTTCGCAGCGGTCAGGACCGCAGTGGCAAAGGGTTGGGTCATAGAGAAGCGGGTCAGCCCCAAAACAAAACAGAAAGGGCGGCAAGCGTAATGCACCACGCTTGCCGCCCTGTCTGCAGTCACCCTTGAGAAAAGCTTGCGCCCTGCATGCTCACCGGGCGATCGTGGCCCCCACCGCGAAACGCGCTGCCCGCACCACCGCCGCCGCATCCACCCCAAAAAACTCCCGCAGCGCCGCCCGCGTGTCGCTGCGGCCAAAGCCATCCGTGCCCAGCGTGATGAACCGACGCCCGCCGGGCACGAACGCGCGCACCGTCTCCGGCACGGCGCGCACGTAGTCGGTGGCGGCGATCACCGGGCCGCGTGTGCCCGCCAACTGCTGTGTCAGCCAAGGCAGACCGGGTTGGTCATCACCCGCCAGTGCACGCTGCTCGCAGGCCACGCCGTCGCGGGCGAGTTCGCTCCAGCTGGTGACGCTGATCACGGTCACGTTGAGGCCTTCGGCGGCCAGCAGGTCGGCGGCTTTCACCACCTCGGTGAGGATGGCGCCGGAGCCAAGCAGGGTGACGTGTTTTTCAGCCGAAATTGGCTGCTGGCGCTGATCCAATAAGCGCTTATAGCTATTAAAAACATAGCATCCCCGGAGCACGCCTTCTGCGGCGTCGGCGGGCAGGTCGGGCTGGGCGTAGTTCTCGTTCATCAACGTGACGTAGTAAAAAACGTCGCGCTGCTCGGTCACCATCTCGCGCATGCCGGCGTCGATGATGACGGCCATCTCGCCCGCATAAGCCGGGTCGTACGCCTTGCAGTTGGGGATGGTGGCTGCGACCAGGTGGCTGCTGCCGTCCTGGTGCTGCAGGCCCTCGCCGCCCAAGGTGGTCCGGCCCGACGTGGCGCCCAGCAAAAAGCCGCGCGCGCGCTGGTCCGCAGCCGCCCAGATGGCATCGCCCACGCGCTGGAAGCCGAACATCGAGTAGTAGATGTAGAACGGCAGCATGGCCAGGCCGTGCACGCTGTAGCTGGTGGCCGCGGCCGTCCAGCTGGCGATGGCGCCGGCCTCGCTGATGCCTTCTTCGAGGATCTGGCCGTCCAGCGCCTCGCGATAGCTCAGCACCGAGCCGATGTCCTCGGGCGCATAATGCTGGCCCACGCTGCTGTAGATGCCGACCTGCTTGAACAGGTTGGCCATGCCGAAGGTGCGCGCCTCGTCGGCCACGATGGGCACGATGCGCGGGCCCAGCGTGGCGTCTTTCAGCAAGGTGCCCAGCATGCGCACGAAGGCCATGGTGGTGCTCATTTCCTTGCCATCGGCCTGCAGTGCGAACTGCGCGTAGCTTGCGATGGCGGGCACGGGCAGCGGGTCGCAGGCCGTCTCGCGGCGCGGCAGGTAGCCGCCCAGGGCCTGGCGGTGGCTGCGCAGGTAGCGCATCTCGGGGCTGTCCTCAGCTGGCTTGAAGAAGGCCAGGCTCGTGGCCTGCTCGTCGGTGAGGGGCAGGTTGAAGCGGTTGCGAAACTCGATGAGGTCGGTCTCATCGAGCTTCTTCTGGCTGTGCGTGGTCATCTTGCCCTGGCCGGCCGTGCCCATGCCGTAGCCCTTCTTGGTGTGCGCCAGGATCACCGTGGGCTGGCCCTGGTGGCGCGCAGCGGCGGCATATGCGGCGTGGATCTTCACCAGGTCGTGCCCGCCGCGCTTCAAGCGGTCGATCTGCTCGTCCGTCATGCCCTGGGCCAGTGCCGCGAGCTCGGGGTTCTGGCCGAAGAAGTTGTCGCGGTTGAAGCGGCCGTCCTTGGCGGCAAAGGTCTGCATCTGGCCGTCCACCGTGCCTTCGAGCGTGCGCACCAGCGCGCCGGTCAGGTCGCGGGCGAACAGGCCGTCCCAGTCGCTGCCCCACACCAGCTTGACCACGTTCCAGCCCGCGCCGGCGAACAGGCGCTCCAGCTCGTCGATGATGCGGCCGTTGCCGCGCACCGGGCCGTCGAGGCGCTGCAGGTTGCAGTTGACCACCCAGACCAGGTTGTCGAGGCCCTCGCGTGCGGCCAGGGTCAGCGCGCTCATGCTCTCGGGCTCGTCCATCTCGCCATCGCCGAACACGCCCCAGACCTTGCGCTGGCTGCAGTCGAGCAGGTTGCGGTGCGTGAGGTAGCGCATGAAGCGCGCGTGGTAGATGCTGCTGATGGGACCGATGCCCATGGAGCCGGTGGGGAACTGCCAGAAGTCCGGCATCAGCCAGGGGTGCGGGTAGCTCGACAGGCCCTGCGCGCCTGCAGCCGGCGCGGCGAGTTCCTGGCGGTAGTGTTTTAGGTCTTGCTCGGACAGTCGACCCTCAAGGAACGCCCGCGCATAAACACCGGGAGCGCTGTGCGGCTGAAAGAACACCAGGTCGCCCCGGTGCTGCCCCTCGCCCACGCCTTCACGGGCGCGAAAAAAATGGTTGAAGCCGCTCTCGAACAGGTCGGCCGCGCTGGCGTAGCTGGCGATGTGGCCGCCCAGTTCGCCATAGGCCTGGTTGGCGCGCACCACCATGGCCAGCGCGTTCCAGCGCACGATGGAGGCCACGCGCTCTTCCACCGCCAGGTCGCCGGGAAACACCGGCTGGTCCTGCACCGCCACGGTGTTCACATACGGCGTGTTCAGGTCGGGGTGCCAGCCGATGCGCTGTGCGCGCGCCAGGCGCACCAGCTCCTGCAGGATGTGCCGTGCCCGCTCCGGGCCCTCGGTGGCCACCAGGGCCAGGAAGGCATCGCGCCATTCGGCGGTTTCTTCGGGGTCCGTGTCGGTGGCCAACACAGGGTTTGAATGCTGTTGTTGCTTTTGCTCCAGCAGCAGGCTGTGGGGAGTGGGTGCGTTCATTCTGCCACTGTAGTGGCGCGGTGCCCAAATGAGTTGCCGTTGTGCACGGCCCGCGCAACGCCAGCGGCATTTACTGCGGCGCAACCCGTAAACTGCAGCACATGAAGCTGGACACCCTGGATTTGCGCATTTTGGCCGAGCTGCAGGCCGACGGCTCGCTGTCGAACGTGGAGCTGGCGCGGCGTGTGCACCTGTCGCCCTCGCCCTGCCTGGCGCGGGTGAAGGCGCTGGAGGCCAGCGGCGTCATCAGCCGCTATGTGGCGCTGGCCAGCGCGGCTGCCCTGGGGCTGGGGCTCAACGTGTTCATCAGCATCAGCCTGAAGACACAAAGCAAGGAGGCGCTCGGTGATTTCGAGCAGCGCATTGCCGAGCACGACGAGGTGATGGAGTGCTACCTGATGAGCGGCGACAGCGACTATTTGATCCGTGTGGCCGTGCCGGACATTTCGGCGCTGGAGCGTTTCATCCTGGAGCGCCTTGCGCCCATACCGGGCGTGGAGAAGATCCGGTCAAGCTTTGCGCTGAAACAGGTGCGCTACAAGACGGCGCTGCCGCTGCCGCGCTGATTGCTGCGCCTGAGCGCACAGCAACTCAGAACGACGCAGCCCTGCTCGGCGGATGCCCGACGATTCGCTTGTACGCCCGGCTGAAGGACGCCTCGGACTCGTACCCCAGCCGGTTGGCCGCCACCGCCACCCGCATGCCATCGCGTGCGATCCAACTCCGCGCCTGCGACATCTTGACCTTGGCCACGTAGCGCGCCGGGCTCTCCCCCATGGTGCGCGTGAACGACTCGGAAAAGCTCGAGCGCGAAGCGCCCATCAGGTCGGCCAGCAGCGGCACGTTCCAGTCGCGCTCAGGGTCGGCGTGGATGGCGGCGATCACCTTGCCCACGCGCGGGCAACGCACGGCGGCGATCCACCCGGTGGGGTTGTTGCAGCTGCACTCCACCCATGCGCGGATGATGCTGGCGGCCAGCGCATCGGCCAGGCGCGCGAGGATGGCGCAGGCGCCCATGCGGTCCTGCTCCACCTCTCGCTCCATGGCGTCCAGCAGCACGGGCACGGTGGTGTCGCGCTGCGCCAGGTCGTCGGCCATCATCACGGCGGGCATCATCGCCATCAGCGGGTGCAGCGGGTCGAGGTTGAAGCGCAGCGCACCGCTGAACACGACGTCGGGCGCCTGCGGAGGCGGTGGCGCCACAGGGGCGCCCAAGTGCGCGTTGTTGGCATCGCGCCCGTCCACCAGGTAGATGTTCTCCGACACGGCCTTGCGCGCCAGAGAGTCGATGTCCACCGGGGGCACCTCGGGGGAGCTGGCCAGTACATGGAAGCTGCCGTGTGGCAGCAGCACCGCATCGCCCTGGTTCAGGCGCTGCCACTCGGTGCCCTGCGTGCGCAGCCAGGCCCCGCCATGGCCCACAAAGTGAAAGCGCGCCGAGCGCTGCGCCGGGAAGGCAATCGCCCACGGCGGGTACAGAACGCAGCGGCCATATTCCACGCCGTCCAGGCGCAGGCCAAGCAGGATCTGGGTCAGCAGGTCCGGCGGGTCCGCAAAAGGCTGCTGCGGCACCTGATTGAAGGGCTTGGATAAAAAGTCAAGCATTTCGGCTTTTACGGCATGGAAACGCCGCCATCTTATCCCTACGATGGCTTTTCACCCATCCCAAAGCTTTTCCCGTGTCCTCCTCTCCATCCTGCTCCGCCTGCCTTGATGCGCCCACCGGTGCCGTCATTGACGAGGCCGCGCCCGACCCGCACTCCACCCCCGAGCCCACGGAGGCCCGCTGGGCCGCTATCGCGTCGATGGCGCTGGGCGTCTTTGGCCTCGTCACGGCCGAGTTCCTGCCCGCCAGCCTGCTCACCGCCATGGCCAGCGATCTGCGGGTGAGCGATGGGGCCGCGGGCCAGGCCGTCACCGTGACGGCGCTGGTGGCCGCAGTGGCTGCCCCGTCGCTGCCGCTGCTCACGCGCCGCATCGACCGGCGGCTGGTGATGATCGCCTTCACGCTGCTGCTGGTGCTGTCCAACCTGATGTCGGCCCTGGCCGGCGGCATGGTCACGCTACTGGCGGCGCGGGTGCTGCTGGGCGTCGCGCTGGGCGGCTTCTGGTCCATGTCGGCGGCTTTGGCCATGCGGCTGGTGCCAGCCTCGCTGTTCGCGCGGGCCATGTCGTTCATCCTCACCGGGGTGTCGGTGGCGACCGTGTGCGCAGCGCCCATCGGGGCGTGGATGGGCGACCTGTGGGGCTGGCGCAGCGCCTTCATCGCGGCGGGCGGCATCAGCCTCGTCACGCTGGCCGTGCAGCTGGTGGCCCTGCCCGCCCTGCCCCCGCGCGACAACCCCAATCTGAAGGTGCTGGGTGAGCTGCTGCGCCGTCCACCCGTGCGCGTGGCGCTGCTGGCGGTGCTGCTGGTCATCTCGGGGCACTTCGCAGGGTTTACCTACATCCGTCCGCTGATGGAGCAGGTCACACACCTGTCGGTGGCCACCATCACCGCGGTGCTGCTGGGCTACGGCGTGGGTGGCTTCTTCGGCAACTTCGTGGGCGGCTGGATCGCGGGGCGCAGTGAGCGCCAGGCCATCGTCTACGGTGGTGCGCTCATCGCCGTGCTGGCTGCCACGCTGCTGGTGGCCGGGCAGTCCGCCGCCATCACGGCCGTGGCGGTCACGCTGTGGGGCTTTGCGTTTGGCGCCTTCCCGGTGGGCTTTCAGACCTGGATCGTGCGCGCCGCGCCCGACCAGGCCGAGGGCGCAGGCGGGCTGCTGGTAGCGGCGTTCCAGATCGCCATTGCCAGCGGGGCCATCTTTGGGGGGCTGATGGTGGACCACGTGGGCGCCTTGGGCGGGCCGGCGTTTGCGCTGGCGGCGCTGACGCTGGGCACCCTGCTGACCCTGCGCCACGGCCCACGCCCCGCACAGGCCTGACCCACTGCGCGGTGGAGCCCGCAAGGCCACCGCCCCACCTGGAAAGCGTGGCGCCGCGACGCCTTGCGGTGCGGGCCTACGGCACCGGCTTGCGGGCCACCTCGCCGGTGGCAACACGCCGGCGCAGTTCGCGGATCAGCACCTTGGCCCGCGCCTCGTTCGCAGGCCCCATGCGCACCAAAATCTTCTGGCCGCTGGAAAGCGCCTGCAGCGCAGGGTCGGCAAACTCATACCGCACCCAGGGCCGCAGGTCGGGCACCTCGGTGTTCACCGGCAACAGCTTCACGCGCAGCGGTCCCTTGGGCTCGGGCGTGAGGAGCAGATGGTCCAGCACCGCCACCAGGCGGTCGTTGAAGTAACGCTTGGGATAGCCCAGCTCTTCGTACGCCTGCTGAAACAGCGGATAGAGCCGTGCGTACAACGCCACCGCAGCCTCCAGGGGCACGGCCTCGGCAAAGTCCAGCACCGCGCTGTAGCGCGCGGCATTGGCGGGTGACACGGTCTGCGTGCCTTCCGGACCCTCCACGGTAAACCGCTGGGGCGCGGGCTGCACCGGCCACATGCGCGCGGGCGCCTGGGCACGGCCCAGGTTGTCCACGGTGGCGACCACACGGCGCACAAAGCCCTCGGTCAACAAGAAACGGGCCACCTTGTCGCGGCCCAACAAGTCGCCCAGCAACGCTGCCACGCGGGTGTCGGATTCCGCCAGGGGCGGCAGTGCGGCATCTGCAGGTGCGAGCCCATCGACCAGGTTTTGCGGGCCCGAAGCCTCAGGCATCGGCGCTGACGCTGCGGGTGCCGCAGGCGCGCTGGCGGTCGGTGGTGAGCCCGCGGGCGGGAGCGGCTCTGCGGGCCGCAGCCAGAACCACCACGCGGCGCCTGCAACAGCCGCGCAGCCCAGCACCGCGGCAGCGATCCAGGGCGCGGACGAAGCGCGCGGGGGCGTGGGTCGGAATTCGGCGGTGTCGTGATCAGGCATGGGCCTCCTGGGGCGGTGCGTTGCAATGCCCGGTTCGGAGGTTCCACCGCAAGGCGTTCCCAGCCCCGGGGCACCGTGCCATTGGAAGCGGTGAGGCGGCTGCGTGCGTAACGCCATGTACCGACAGCGGGAACTTACGCGGCTCCCCACCTGCCGCGCTGGCAGGCGCAGGGGTCGACCTAGAAGGCAGCGGGTGTGCCCGCCAGGGAGTCGAGCCAAGTCACGGTTGCTGACAGCTCGGAGGGCCGGATCTCGTGCGCACCCGGGAACTCACGGTACGTCACCGCCACAGGCAGACGCTCCATGTGGTGCGCGATGGCCTGTGCGTGGGCCAGCGGGATAACGTCGTCGTGCGTGCCATGGCTCAGCCACAGCTGCTTGCCCCGCAGCGCATCGGGCGGCGCGGCCAGAGGCAGCACCTGCGCCAGCAGCCGGCTGTGCCACACCATGGCGGCCTGCATCAACGCCGGTTGGGTCAGCAGCAGCGACAGCGCCATGATGCCGCCCTGGCTGAAGCCGCCCACCACGATGCGCTCGGGCGGAATGCCCAGTTGTTCGCCCGCCGAGGCGATCGCCTGGGCCACCAGGGCGCGGCTTTGGGCCTCTTGCGCTTCGTTGATGGTGCGCTCGCCGTTGGGCTCGATGGAGAAGTCAAACCACGCATGCGCGCCCGGCCCCATGCGAAACGGCGCCCGCAGGCTCAGCACATGAAAACGCTCGGGGATGTGCGGCGCCAGGCCGAACAGGTCCTGCTCGTTGCTGCCCACGCCGTGCATGAGCACCAGCAGCCAAGGCCGGGGTGTGGTGGCAGCGGCCGGGCGCTGCAAAAATGTGAGCGGTAGATCAAGCATGGATAAGCGCCAGGGGCATTTTTGATATGAAGTTCAAGGCTGGGGCGGTCAATGCGCGGGCTGTAAGGCAAACGCGTCCATCGACAGCATGCTGTACATCACCTCGCGGCTCAAGTAGTGGGCGTGCAAATCGTCACCAGCCGCGCCCAGCGCAAAAAAGATGGGCAGGAAGTGGTCCTCAGTGGGATGCGCGCGGCGCGCATGCGGCGCCTCGCTGCGGTAGTTGAGCAGCGCCTTCATGTCGCCTCGCGCCAGGGCCGATTCGATCCAGCGGCTGAACTCCAGCACATAGGGTGCGGCCTCGCGCTCGCCGCCAAAGAACTCGGCCAGGTTGTGCGTCATGCTGCCCGAACCCACCACCAGGACATTCTGGTCGCGCAGGCTGCGCAGCGCAGCGCCCAGTGCATACACCTCGGCCGGGCCGGCGCCCACGGGCAGGGCCACCTGCACGACCGGGAGGTCGGCCTCAGGGAACAAATGCATCAGGGGCACCCATGCGCCGTGGTCAAACGGGCGGGCAGCATCGCCCTGCGCGGCCACGCCCGCAGCCTGCAACAGACCCAGTACCTCCTGCGCCAGCGCGGGCGAGCCGGGTGCGGGGTACTGCAGTTCGTACAGAGCGGGTGGAAAGCCGCCAAAGTCGTGCCAGGTCGCAGGCTGTGGGCCGGTCATGACCTGCGGGGAGCGTGCGATCCAGTGTGGCGACATGATCACCACCCCGCGCAAACCGGGGTACTGCGCCTTCAGGGCCTGGCCCCATTGGGTGAGCGCGGGGCCGGTGGTGCCAGCGTCCACCGCGAACAGTGGCGCGCCGTGCGAGACGAACAGTGCGGGGATGGTGGGGTGGTGGGCGTGGGCTGTGGCGGACATGGCAGGTGCCTTTGGGTTTGATCCGTGGGTGATGCCTTGAATGTAGGACTGCCAACCCGCCTTACCAAGGCCCAAAGCGCAGACAGATTGTTCTACCCGTGATGCCAATCAGGCGCAGTCACCGGGCGCCCCATCCACCGCTTACGAGCCGTCGCGTATCCGGCCGCGCAGAGCCTTGGTCTCGCTGCGCTGGCTCTTGCCCTCAAGCCGCCGCTGTTTAGACCCATAAGTAGGCTTGGTGGCACGCCGCACCCGCGGCGGCACGGCCACGGTGTTGACCAGCGCGTTCAGCCGCTCCAGTGCATCGGTGCGGTTTTGCTCCTGGCTGCGGTACTGCTGCGCCTTGATCACCACCACACCCTCTTGCGTGATGCGGCTGTCGCGCAGCGCCAAAAGGCGCTCTTTCACCCCGTCAGGCAGCGACGACGCCGCCACATCAAAGCGCAGATGCACCGCGCTCGACACCTTGTTGACGTTCTGCCCGCCCGCGCCCTGCGCGCGCATGGCGGTGATCTCTACCTCGTCCTCAGGCACCTCCAGGGTCGGCGGCAATAGGGTGGCCACGCACAAAGCTCCTGGTGGGGCCGCCGGGCTCAGGCCGCGGCTTGTGGCTGCAGCAGCTGCGCCAGCCCGTCGATCGCCAAACCATAGCCCAGCACGCCAAAACCGCACATCACGGCCTTGGCGGCAGCGGCCATGTAGGAGTGGTGGCGGAAGGGCTCGCGCGCGTGCACGTTGCTGATGTGCAGCTCGATCATCGTGATGCCCGTGCCCTTGGTCGCGTCGTGCAGGGCCACACTGGTATGGGTGTAGGCGCCCGCGTTGATGACCACGCCGGCCAATTCGCCCGCTGCATGCAGCCGGCCGGCCTCGTGGATCCAGTCGATCAGCGCGCCTTCGTGGTTGCTTTGGTGAAACCGCAGCGCAAAACCGTGGCGGGCGCAGGCGTCGGCGCACAACTTTTCAACGTCGGCCAGCGTCTGCGCGCCATACACGGCAGGCTCGCGCGTACCAAGCAGGTTCAGGTTGGGACCATTGAGGACAAAAACGGTTTTCACAAACATGCACTCCGAGGGTTGCGCCTGCCACGCCAGCGGGCAGAGTGCGGGATTATGCTGCTGGCGCGCCCAGCACTGACCGGGCATCTGGCCAGCGCACGCGCCAAAGAAAAAGCGGCCCCGAAGGGCCGCTGTAAAAGGCAGCCTGTGCAAGACGCTGCCTGTGAGCGACTAGCGCCCAAGAGGTTGGTTACAAAAGCCGGCCGCCCGCTGGGGCGACCGGACCTGAGCCAATAAAGTTAGAAGTTACCGGTCCCAGTGGCCGCGACCATGACCGTTGCCATGGCCGTGGTGGCGATGGTGGTGGCGGTGATGGCGCTCACCGTAATACACCACGGGTGGGGGAGCGTAATAAGCCGGTGGTGCGTAGTACACCGGACGGGGAGGTGCGTAGTACACGGGTGGAGGTGGCGCGTAATACGTGGGGGCGGGTGCGTAGTAGCCATTGCTGGCCCCCACCACCACGCCGGGTACGCCAATACCCACAGACCAATTGACATCGCGGGCCTGGGCAGCGTCCCCGCCAGCCAGCAAAGCCAGCGCCACGCCAGCCGAGGCGGCCAGGGCATAGATAGAACGGGTTTTCGTCATGGAAATCTCCTGTTTGAACGAGGGCAGCCAGCCAAATGGACTCGCCTCATTGGTACATAACGCACCAGGTAGGCAAAAGGATGGCATAAATTTGTCTTTACGTTGTGTCTGGACGTATACGCGCCCGTTTCCATGCGTAAACGTTCACGAAACCGGCGCCTAAAATGGCCCGATGAGTACCCAAAACCCCGCCAACCCAGCTGCCAACGCACCCGCCAACGCGACAGCGGCGCCCCCAGAAGCCATCAAAACCAGCAACTTCTTGCGCCAGATCATCGAGAACGATCTGGAAAAAGGCACCTACACCCCACGCCGCTGGGGTGGCACCCCGGGCGACGCCGCCCACCATGCCGCCGGCCAGCCCGACCCCGCCAAGATCCGCACCCGCTTCCCGCCCGAACCCAACGGGTACCTGCACATCGGCCACGCCAAGAGCATCTGCATCAATTTTGGCCTGGCGCGCGACTACGGCGGCGTGTGCCACCTGCGTTTTGACGATACCAACCCGGAAAAAGAAGACACCGAATACGTTGACAGCATCATCGACTCGGTGAAATGGCTGGGTTTTGACTGGAACGGCCACCCCAGCGCCCCGCCCTTCCAGGCCAGCGACTACTTCGACTTCATGTACCGCGCCGCCGAGTACCTGATCGAAGCCGGCCACGCCTACGTGGACGAGCAAACAGTCGAGCAAATGCGCATCAACCGCGGCGACTTCGGCAAGCCCGGCGTGAACAGCCCCTTCCGCAGTCGCACCCCGGCCGAAAACCTGGCCAAGTTCCGCGAGATGAAGGCCGGCCTGCACGAAGACGGCTCCATGGTGCTGCGTGCCAAGATCGACATGGCCAGCCCCAATATCAACATGCGCGACCCGGCCATCTACCGCATTCGCCGCGCAACACACCACAACACCGGCGATACCTGGTGCATCTACCCGATGTACACGTACGCTCACCCCATTGAGGACGCGCTGGAGCAGATCACCCACAGCCTGTGCACGCTGGAGTTTGAAGACCAACGCCCCTTCTACGACTGGCTGCTGGAGCGCCTGACCGAAGGCGGCCTGCTGGCCAGCCCGCCCCCCCGCCAGTACGAATTTGCGCGCCTGAACCTCACCTACGTCATCACCAGCAAACGCAAGCTCGCTCAGCTGGTGTACGACCACAAGGTCAGCGGCTGGGACGACCCCCGCATGCCCACCATCGTCGGCCTGCGCCGCCGCGGCTACACGCCCGAGTCGATCCAGACCTTTGCCGAACGCATCGGCGTGACCAAAAGCGACAGCTGGATCGACTACAGCACCCTGGAAGGCTGCCTGCGCGAAGACCTGGAGCTCAAGGCCTTCCGCGGCATGGCCGTGCTCAACCCCGTCAAGCTGGTGCTCACCAACTGGGACGAGGTCATGGGCGCAGGCCACCTGGAGCCCTGCACCCTGCCCTCCCTGCCCCACCCCCCCGAAGGCGTGGAAAGCCCCGAGCGCCACTTCACCATCGGCAAGGAAGTCTGGATCGAACGCGAAGATTTCGAGGAAGTGCCGCCGAAGGGCTACAAGCGCCTGTTCCCTGGCAACAGGGTACGCCTGAAGGGCGGGTACGTCATCGAATGCACCGGTTGCACTAAAGATGCGGATGGAAACATCACCGAAGTGCTTGCCACCGTGGTGCCCGACACCAAAAGCGGCACCCCCGGCGCCGACACGGTGAAGGTGAAAGCCGCCATCACCTGGGTGGGCGTGGCCGACGGCGTGAATGCCGAGGTGCGCATGTACGACCGTTTGTTCCTGGACGCCCAGCCTGATGCGGGTGGCAAGGACTTCATCGAGAGCCTGAACCCGAACAGCCTGAAGGTGGTGACCGCCATCGTGGAACCGTCATTGGCCAATGCCAAGCCCGACGACAAGTTCCAGTTTGAGCGGCACGGGTACTTTGTGGCGGACCGCGTGGATCACGCGGCGGGCAAGCCGGTGTTTAACCTGGCGGTGGGGTTGAAAGATTCTTGGGGGAAGTGATTAACTCCTGATTGAAAGAAGGCCAGCAGATTTCTATATCTGCTGGCCGTTTTCTTTGGGACTGATGACAGCTCCGCTCTGAATCGGTCTGTCACAGTGCAATATGGATCCGTCATTGGCTGCCGTTCAGTCAAAGTCCACTCCCTCAGGGCGAGGTCTGCCCGTGTCGAGCACTGCGACTCTTAAGGGGTGGGGCACAAGCTCTCCCGTGGTTGGGCTGAAAAAAATGCGGTCTGCGCCTTAAGGTGGAATGGCAAATGATGCAGCTGTGTGAACTGCAGCTTGAAAAGTGAGGAAAACAATATGCTGCTAACCGATATCGCCGTCGAGCACACCCTGGTGTCCAAGAAAAATGGAGTTCGCCAAACTTTCTTACTGCATCCGTTTACCGATACACAGCGAGATTCACTAGGTAAATTCGAGATCGTTCGTGACGTCAGCCAGCCAGGATTCAAAGACGTTAAGCGTTCCACCTTCGTGACGTTTCAACAATTGGCAGAGTTGTATGCGAAAGGTGTACTCGAAGAATTCGGGTTTTCCGTTCGCATGTGTCCGGGTCAAGGCACGTACCCGGCCAAAAATCCGACGAAAAAGATATTGCCAACCAGCATCAGGTCAGGCTCACCGTTCGACCTCGCTGTTGAAAAGGTGGATATTTCAAAACCTGCTACGCGCGACTTGAGAACGGCCTTGCTTCGCACCAACGTCACGCTTTAAGGCCGTGAAACGCAGGGACTCGTTTGCAAAAAAACTGGACCACCTCGGGGTGAGCCTCAAGGATTGAGAACTGCCACAAGAGGCAGCGCCCAGCGACCCATGGTCGCCGCTCAGAGGTCCTCCCCAGCGTTTACTATGCTTTTCATAGCTGCTAGCGCTTATTAAATAAGCGCTAGAGGCCAATTACATGGCCGATGCAAGCCGCCCATGCTCACCCACAGGGCGAGCTCTCGACGTGACACCAGCGCGTAAAAGGCCGAGCTACTGCGCAGCAGGCGCCACGCCATTTGCGATACAACCACCGCCATGATCCCTACCCCACCCCTGCCGCCCACATTCACCCCCACCTACCGCACCGTGCCGCCCGGCTCGCTGGCGGGGCCGCTGCAGTTGGTGTCCATCGACGCCGCCATAGTGGCCGTGCACGCAGCCGATGGCGCTCATGTTGGATCGCTCAAGCTGGTCGGAGGGGTATGGAAGTTCAAGGCCATGGGCTACGACGCTGCTGGCCGCATGGAACCGGGCCACGGCCCGCTGACGGGGCAGCACAACATGCAGTTCTCCACGCCCGATGCCGCCGAGGTGAGCGCCCGGTTGCTGAGCGCTTTGGGAAGCACCCTGTAAGAGCGCCTGACAGAACTCCGCCTGGCGTCGGGGACTCGTCTTGTCTACTGCTGCTGTATCGCCTGCGACGGCACGCCTCGCCAAGGCAGCTTTGCTGAACGTAGTTAGCCACTATGGGCGTGGCTCGCCATCATTGATGAGGCCTGCGACAACATCGCCAAAAACCAATATGCTATTATTTTGATAGCTAATAACCATTATTCCTTAAGCCCTGGATGCCGATTTGACCTAAAAACCAACTGCACCGCTAAACTCAAAGCCATGCGCCCCTCCCTCGCTCTGAGCCAACACCGCGATGCTATTTGTCAGGTAGCGGCGCGCTATCGGGTGGCCAACCCGAGGGTGTTTGGCTCTGCTCTGCGGGGCGACGATCAGGACGGCAGCGATCTGGATCTGCTGGTGGATACATTGCCCGGCGCTACGCTGCTGGATTTGGGTGGCCTGCAAGACGAGCTGCAAGAGCTGTTGGGCGTATCGGTGGATGTGCTCACGCTGAAAGACTTGCCCATCAAGTTCCGTGACGCCGTCGCCAGCGAAGCCAAACCTCTATGAATGCAAGCAGGCTGCCGGACTACCTGGATCACATGCGGCAGGCCATTGCCGACGCGCAGTCTTTTGTGGATGGCATGGCGCAAGCCGACTTCATGCACGACAAACGGACCCAGCAAGCAGTGGTGATGAGCCTGATCGTTCTGGGCGAAGCGGCCACCAAGGTGATGGATCAGCACGCTGCCTTTGCGGAAGAGCACACCGAGATACCTTGGCGCAGCATGCGAGGCATGCGCAATCGCATTGCCCATGGCTACTTTGACATCAACCTCGAAGTGGTCTGGGAGACTGTTCAGACCGCACTGCCAACGCTGAAGTCACAGCTCGACGCGTTGCCGTCCAATTGAACGAGCCTCTCCCGAGGTGGGAAATCCGGCTGCAGAACGGTTGTTCAGGGTCAGCTCTACGATCCAACTCTTCGCGAGAGAAGTGCTACTTTTATAGTAGCTAACAGCGCTTATCCATCAAGCGCTAGCGGCCAATTTGTCACTTAAACAGCGGCATCCCGGCTAGCTCTGCTCCCCACACACAAACTCCACCGCCGCACACACCGCCGCCACCTGCGCCTCAATGCACTGCTCCGGCGTGGCGCGCGGGCTGTCCGGATACACCTCGGTGGTCGTGGTGTAGCGCGCGCCGCTGATGCCCGCGCACAGGCCCCACTGCTTCATCGGGTAATGGATGACGCCAGGCGCCACCACGGGCGAGCCGATGATTTCTTTCTTGTCGTCCGCAGGCGCGATGTGCGTGACCCGGCCCACCGCCTCGATGATGGCCTGCTGAAACGCGGGCTGCGGGTTGTCGGTGTCGTCCACCAGGTAGAAGCCATCGGGGATGCTGCCCGGTTCAAACACCTTGCCGTCGCGCGCGGCCACGGCAGGGCGGTATTCGGATTCGTCGGTGTCGGTGGTTTCGTGCAGGTCGATGTGGGCGGAGAACGGGCCATATGGGGCCTGGTGCCGCGCCACCAAGCGCATGAGGGCCGCAGACTCCTGCGCGGGCGAGTCTTCGCGGAACGCGCGGTTGGGGTCGATGGCGTCGAAGTTCCAGCGCTGGACACGCTCGTACGCCCAGGGGCTGACACACGGCACCACCAGCAGGTTGACGCGGCCGGCGAAGCGCTCGGCCTGTGCATCCACAAAGCGCAGCGCGCCGTGCACGCCACTCGTCTCGTAGCCGTGCACGCCGCCGGTGACCAGCACGCTGGGCAGGCCGGGTTGCCAACCGCGGCTGCGGATGGCCAGCAGGGGAAAGTGCTCTGCCGCGTGGTGGGCGTCGGCATAGGCCACCTCGCCGTACGGCTCCACATCAAACCGGTCTCGCAGCGCATCGATGGCGCTGAGCACGTCGTCGGCGTAGCTGCGCTGGCGCACCTGGCGCGCGCGCCAGAGGGTGCGTTCTGCGGCGCCCCAGGGTTGGCCGGGCGTGCCGATGGGATAGGGGTCGATTGCTTGCATAGGAAAGAAGATTTACCAGTGAATGCTGGGGCCAGTTCCAAGACGGGCCCGGCGCTTGCAGCGCGTTCATAGAATACCGCGATGCCCTTCCCCCTCCTCCGGCCGCTGCGGCGCGTCACACCCGCCGTTTTGTTGCTGGCCTGCGCGTTGGCGCACGCCCAGAACGTGACCCCACCCGCCAACGTGAGCGCCCCAGCGGTGCGGCCAGCAGCAGGCGGCGGTGCAGCGGTGCCGGCAGCGCCTACAGTGCTGGCGCCCGCTGCCCCCAACGCCCACGCCACGAAGCCCGCGCCGCCCTTATCACCCATACCCAGCAGCGAACCCGCCAACGCTACCGCGGCACCAACCCTACCCGCGGCAGTGCCGGCCGCCGCACTCTCGCGCGATGCCCGGCGCATTTATGAGCTGTCGCGCGACAAGCTGGTGCAGATCCGCACGCTGCTGCGCAATGCCGACACCCAGGCGTCGATTGGCTCCGGGTTTTTTGTCTCTGCCGATGGCCTGATCGTCACCAACTTCCATGTGGCCAGCCAGCTGGCCCTGGAGCCCGAACGCTACCGGGGCGTGTACGTGACGATGGAAGGGCTGGAGGGCGAGGTCGAGCTGCTGGCGTTTGATGTGCAGCGCGATCTGGCCGTGCTGCGCGCCAAGGGCCGCACGGCAGCGGCGCCGGTGCTGAGCTTTCGGCCTGCGACCGAAGCCCTGGCGCAGGGCGAGCGCATCTACTCGCTCGGCAATCCCCTGGACATCGGCTTTGCCGTGACCGAGGGCACCTACAACGGGCTGGTGCGGCGCAGTTTTTACCCGCGCATTTTCTTCGGCGGCACCCTCAACCCTGGTATGAGCGGTGGCCCTGCGGTGGACGATGCGGGGCGGGTACTAGGCGTCAACGTGGCCAAGCGGCTCGATGGCGAGCAGGTCAGCTTTTTGATCCCGGCCGAGTTTGCCCAGGCGCTGGTGCAGCGCGCCGCCAACGCCGAGCCCATCACCCAGCCCGCGTATGGCGAGATGACCAAGCAGTTGATGGGGCACCAGCAATTGCTGACGGACCGGTTCTTGAAAGCGCCGTTTCGCGAACAGCGCCACGGCAACTACCGCGTGCCGGTGCCCGACGATGCGCTGGCGCGGTGCTGGGGCTCGGGGCGCGACCCGGCGTTTCCCGGCTTGAACCTGGAGCGTACGCAGTGCCAGGCCGACACCGATGTGGTGGCTGGTGACTTCAACACCGGCGCGGTGCGCCTGAGCTATGAGGCCTACAACGCGCCCACCTTGGGCGCCGCGCGATTCGCCCGCGTGTATTCGCAAAGCTTTGCCAACGAGCGGCTGCAAATTCGCGGCAACCGCCACCAGACGGCGGTCGAGTGCACCGAACGCTATACCGACCCCGGCAGCCTGCCGCTGCGCGCAGTGGTCTGCATGTCGGCCTACCGCAAGCTGCCCGGGCTGTACAACATGACCATCCTCGCCGCCTCGGTCAACCAGCCCACCCAGGGCGTGCTGGGCCGACTCGACGTGCAGGGCATTGCTTTCGACAACGGCATGAAGCTCGCACACCAGTACCTGCAGGCGTTTCGCTGGGAGGCCGCACCATGATGATGCCGACCCTGGGCCTGATAGAAGCCTTTGACCGCCACGGCGCCCTGCTGGCACGCGCGCCCATCACCCGCTGGCCCGTGACGGTGGGCCGGGGCCTGGACTGCGACCTGGTGCTGGACGACCCGTTTGTGGCGCCCACCCACCTGCGCATCGACCGCGCGGCGGACGCCCCGCGCACGGTGCAGGTGGAGGTGCTGGAGACGCGCAACGGCGCACGCCTGCAGCGCAAGCACCACGGCAAGGGCGAGCGATTTGACTGGCCCGACGGCACCCCCATCGACCTGGGCCGCACCCACATCGCGCTGCGCCTGGCGGACACGGCCATCGTCGACGAGCAGCCCTTGCCAAAGTTTCCATGGCGCACTGCGGGCACCACCGCAGTTTTGATGGCGCTGGTGGTGGCTGCAGCGCTGACGTCGTCATGGCTGGAGGCGCGTGACGTGTCGCAATACGTGAAGTCGCTGCCCGGCAGCCTGCTCACCCTGCTGGCCATGGTGGGCGTGTGGTCGGGCTTATGGGCCCTGGCCAACAAAGTGTTCGGCGGCCAGCTGCAGTTCTGGCGACATGTGCGCATTGCGTGCGCTGCAGCCCTGGCGATCGACGTGGTCCATTTGGTGGCCCACCTTGCGGCCTTCGCTTTCTCGCTGGAATTTTTTTCGCGGTTTGCCAATGTGCTGATGGTGATCGTGCTGGCCGGGGCGCTGTATGCCCACTTGGCAGCCATGCTGCCGCGCCGCCGCGTGGGATTGGCCTGGACGGTGGCAGCCGTGGTGGCATTGGGCGTGCCTTCGTGGCTGGGTGCGCAGTGGCTGAACAACCTGCGCCTGTCGAAATCGCTGTACATGAGCAGCCTGTTCCCGCCGAGCCTGCGCGTGGCCCCGGCCGTGCCAGTGGAGCACTTTCTGAAAGAGACCGAGTCGCTGCGAAGCAGGCTCGAACGCCGCCTGCGGGATGACGGGCAGGCGGAAGATGATGAATAAGTAGTGCCGTGCAGAACGCCGCGCCCGCGGCGCTGCCTAGAAGCCCCCTTCACCTATCTCACCCATGCGCCGCCGCAAGCTCCACCACCATGTCTACGTCGTCGAACTCTCCAAAGACGTGCTGCTGGAGCCGCGCTTTCGCCGGTGCAACCCGGGCTACATCGACGGCAAGCCCTGCGTGTACGTGGGCATGACGGGCCTGGACCCGGACGTGCGGTTTGACAAGCACAAGGCGGGCATTCAGGCCAACCGGTTCGTGACGCAATACGGCCTGCGCCTGCTGCCCGACCTGTATGAAGGCTTTAACCCCATGAGCTACGAAGACGCAGTGGACCGGGAGATCGAGATTGGCATCGACCTGCGCTCAGCGGGGTTTGGGGTGTGGCAAGCTTGAAGCGGCCGGTGGGAGTGCCCAGGCAACCCGCCTACTCCGCCGGCGGAGATGCTCCTATTTTTATAGCTACTAGCGCTTACCAATCAAGCGCTAGCAGCCTATTTCATTTAAATTTTTCGTTCCATGAACTTCGCAGACCGCCTTCAACAGCTCCCCTCCGCCACCCACCTCGCAGCGCTTCAACTGCTCGGCGCCCACGGTGAAGTGATTGCCACCATCGAAAACCAACCGGGCCAGAAGGGCTCCCTGGTGGTCTACGCCGCGCTGGCTGCGCTTTATGGCGGCCGCATCACCCCCGCAGCAGCCGCGCTGGGCCTGGAGTGGTATGCCGAGCACACGGCAGATGCCAAGGCATTCCCGGGCAAGCACCCCAACATCGACCGTTTGCTGGCCTGGTCGCAAGGCAGCGAGAGCTTTGGCACGCAAGCCGTGGCGGCCTGACGCGCCAAGCCAGCCGACACACCGGGCGAGAAAAATACGCGACTCTTAACGGCCCGTTGTCGAAAATGCCCAGGCCCGTTCGTCGTAGGAATGTGAGCCGGCGGTGGACCGCACCGCCGCCCATGTTTCATCCACCCTGCTGTTGCAGACACCGACAAGGAGACCGCCCATGACGACCCCCAACCCCCATGCCGCTGCCGCCACGACGACTGGCACCGTCACGCTGCACTGCGTGCTCCGCGCCCCGCCAGAGCGTGTGTACCGCGCCTTTCTGGACCCCGACGCCATGGCCAAATGGCTGCCTCCGCACGGCTTTACCGGGCGGGTGCTGAGCATGGATGCGCGTGTGGGCGGCAGCTACCGCATGCAGTTCACCAACTTCAGCAATGGACAGACGCACGCATTTGGCGGCGCGTATGTGGAGCTGGTGCCGGGCGAGCGCATCGTGCACACCGACCGGTTCGATGACCCGAACCTGCCCGGCGAGATGCGCACCACCATCACCTTCAAGGCGGTGCTGGTGGGCACTGAGCTGGCCGTGGAGCAGGCGGGCATTCCTGCCGTGATTCCGACGGAGATGTGCTACCTGGGCTGGCAGGAATCGCTGCAGTTGCTCGCACAGCTGATCGAGGCGGAGATTCCTGCGGAGTAACGACCACCACGGCGCGGGGCGATGGGCGTGGCGGCCCCGTGGGTTGCCGTGCCGTGAGCAAGAAGGTGCGGCGCCGCCGCGGTCACTGCGTACTGCGTAATGCGCAAGTCCCGCGGCCAGGCCCGCTGCGCCGACTTACTTCGACTTCACTTCAACCACTTGTCCGCCGCCTGCTTGAGCACACCGCGGCTGTCCACCTGGCCCCAGACGAAGTTCATCACGCGGGTGTAGTCCGCATCGTCCTTGGGCAGCATGAAGCCCAGGTAGCTCTTGGGCGTGAGCGGCGCGTCCAAGAATGCGGCGTGCAGGCGCGGGTCGGCCTTGCTGTAGACCACCGCTTCGTAGGTCTCGGTGATCATGACGTCGCCCTTCCCTTCGGCGATCAGCGCCGGGATCTCGGCATTCTTGTCGTGCGTGCTGACCTGGGCGGTCTTGAGGTTCTGCAGCACAAAGGTTTCGTTGGTCCCCCCGGGGTTCTTGATCACGCGCACGGTGGGCTTGTTCAAATCGTCCACGGTGTTGTATTTGGCTTTATCGGCCGAGCGCACCAGCGCCACCTTGCCGAAGGGCGCGTAGCCCGGCAGCATTTCGATCAAGCGGATGCGCAAGACATTGCGCGTGATGCCGCCGACGGCGATGTCGAACTGGTCGGACTGCAGGTCCTTCATCAGGTTGGGCCAGGACGTCGGCACGTACTCGATCTTCACGCCCAGCTCCTTGGCCATGGCCTCGATCACATCGATGTCGTGGCCCGACAGGCCCGCATCCGTCTTGACGGCAAACGGACGGTAGTCGCCTGGCGTGCCGACGCGGATGACCTTGGTCTCCAGAATCTTGTCGAGCCGGGGGCCGGCCTGCGCCGCCTGGCTGAACAAGGACAGGCTGGCCACCAGGGCTGCGGCGGCGAGGGCAAGGGTTCTTTGGCTGATCATGGTGAAGCGCTCCAGGAGGGGGTGGGGATGCGGCCTTGAAGGCGGCGCGGCAGGCGCTGCGCTGCAATGACGCACGAAAAGAATACCCCAGTGATGAAGCAACGAACATGCCCCACACACACCCAATGGCTGCGCCACGGGTTCTCAGCCGCACACTGGGTTACCCTGCACGGCCGGATCGCACTGTCGATTCACTGAACCATCGATTCATCCATCGGTCGATTCATCCCTCCACCGCCCCATAAGGATCCACCATGAAAAAACTCAACGTCACCATCCAACTCGAAATGACCGTGCCCGATGACTGGCACCTGGTCGAGACCTCTGAAGGCACGCCTGTGATCCAGATCGCGGAAGGCAAGTTCATGGACATCGCCATCGAGCCGCTGTTTGCCACTGACCCCGAAGACATCTGGAGCAGCACCGAGAGCGACGATGAGCTCAACGACGTGCTCGACATGGTGGAGAGCGAGGCCGTGAGCTACGAGTTTGTGACGCACTGACTTCCGCTTCCCACAGCTTCGTTCACTAGCCTCAACTTAAAGTGATTCTCATATTTGACAAAATGCTATTTTTGAAAATAATGAGAATCAAATGCCATCCCCTACGCCTGCCATTGCGGAGCAGACCGCTAGCCAGCTGAAAGCCCTGGGTGAGCAGCTTCGCGCCCATCGGAAAGCCCTGCGCCTGAACGCCACCGTGACCTCGGAGGCCGCGGGTATTTCTCGCGTCACGCTGCATCGCATAGAAAAGGGAGAGCCCTCTGTGACCATGGGGGCCTGGTGCAACGCCATGGCTGCGCTGGGGCTGGAGCCGGCTTTCGGAAACCGGGCGGACGAAGCACACCACGCGACAAACCCATCGGCCCCAGCAGGCTGGATCCCCGCCCGCGTGGTGCTGGCCGACTACCCCCAATTGCGGGCGCTGGCGTGGCAGGTGCACGGCACGGACGCCCTCACGCCCGCAGAAGCTCTGGACATCTACGAGCGCAATGCGCGCCACCTCGATCAAAGCGCCATGGCAGACAACGAGAAGACCCTGCTTGAAGCACTGCGCATAGCCTTCGCGTCCCGCGCCCCAGGCGACCACGGCGGCCATGTTTGAAAGGCCGCACCACCAGCGCATCGCCCACGTGCTCGCGTCTCTGGACAGTGCCGTGCTGCGCCAGCATGGATGCCTGTTTGGGGGCGGCACCTGCATTGCGCTGCGGCATGGCGAATACCGCGAGTCCGTGGACATCGACTTCCTGGTATCCGATGTCGCTGGCTACCGAGAGCTGCGGCAGTTGCTGACTGGCCCGCACGGGCTGGCAGCCATGACCCATCCACACGCTCTGCCCTTGATCACGCTGCGAGAAATCCGGGCAGACCAGTACGGCATCCGCACCCAGGTGCAAATGGACGGCCAGGCGATCAAGTTCGAGATCGTGCGCGAGGGACGCATTGCGCTGGCGCCCCCCGGACCACAGGATGTCGTCTGTGGCGTCAGCACCCTCACCTCGCTGGACCTGGCAGCGTCCAAACTGTTGGCCAATTCAGATCGGCAAGCCGACGACGGGGTCTTTAGCCGCGACGTGATCGACCTGGCCATGATGGAACTGCCTTTGCCCGCATTGCGCGCAGCACTGGCCAAGGCGCAAGAAGCCTACGGCGCAGCCGTGGAACGCGATCTGGGCAAGGCAATTGATCGCATCCAGCACCGGGCGGGTTGGCTGGAACGCTGCATGCAAGCGATGGCGATGCAGGGCATTGCGAAAGCTTTGGTTTGGAAACGGATCCGGGCATTGCGGCGGATCGTTCCTGCCGAATGAGCTTTATCGTCCAACACATGCAAGACCACCAGCCCTGCATCACAGGGCCCATGCAGCGCACACAAACCGCTGAACGTATCGCCTTCACAGCTGCGAACGCAGCAGCCCCGTCATCTTCTCCGCCAGCCGCTCGCGCAGCGGGCGCTGCAGCCACTCCCCATGCGTCACGCGGCGTGATCGCTTGATGTCGTCCTCGAACACCTGGGTCTGCCGCTGGGCAAACTTGGTGTCGTAGACATTGAGGTTGGCTTCGTCGTTCAGGCGGAAGGACCGGTTGTCGAAATTGGTGGAGCCCACTGACACCAGCAGCTGGTCCACGATCATCACTTTGCAGTGGTACATGGTGGGCCGGTATTCGTAGATCTCGGCACCCGCTTGCAGCAGTTCGCCCCAGGTCGCGCGCGATGCGGCCTTGACCGCCTCGGTGTCGGTGTACTCGCCGGGCGTGACCAGGCGCACGCGCACGCCCCGGCCCAGGGCGTCCAGCAGCAGCTTGCGCGTGAGTTCATCGGGCACGAAGTACGCCACCGACAGGTCGATGCTGCGCTCGGCCGCCGTGATCGCCAGGTGGTACATGAGCTGCATGCTTTCGCTGCCGCTCGACGGGGAGCTGGAGAACATCTGCGCCTTTTGCGTGCCCACCGGCTTGATGGCCGGAAAGTACGCATCGCCGTGCAGCACCTTGCCGGTGACTTTGAGCCAGTTGTCTAAAAACGTGGCCTGCATCTGCGCCACCGCGGGGCCACGCACCAGATAGTGCGAGTCGCGCCAATGGTCGGGGTTCTGCGCGTTGCCTGTCCATTCGGGCGCAATACCCACGCCCCCCGTAAAGCCCACTTGCCCATCCACCACCAACAGCTTGCGGTGGGTGCGGTTGTTCAGCCGCGCCAGGTTGTACCAGTGCGGTTTGTGAAACTTCTTGATCTCCACGCCCGCCTCTTCCATCTCGGTGAGGTAGCTGTCCTCCATCTTGGCGCTGCCCACCCAATCGAGCAGCACATGCACCTTCACACCGGCACGGGCGCGCTCGCTCAGCGCGTCGGCAAACTGCTTGCCGATGTCGCCAGACCAGTAGATGTAGGTTTCAAAAGTGACGCTGGTCTTGGCGGCCTGGATGGCGGCCAGCATGGGCGGAAAGATCTGGTCGCCGTTCAGGAGCTCGGTCACCTCGTTGCCATCCACGATGCCGGGGCCGAGCAAGCTGCCGAGCGCACGCTCGAACTGCGGGCTGGCAGTGGTGTACAGGCGGGGCAGTTCGTGTTGCACCTTCTTTTCGCCGGCGGTGAAGTTGAGAGCCAGCAACACCAGTGCCCCGGTCACCAAGGCCGTGAGCAGGACGATGAGCGGTGTGGAGAAGCGGCGGGGCTCGGCGTGGGGCATGCGGGCGATTGTGGTGGGGCGATGTGTGACCGGATGTAGGCCGACGCCGCACCGCTGCGGCGGCACAATGGCCGGCTAGCGCCTTTGCATTCCACCGTTGCTTTCACCACCGCCGTGTCCGAAATCTCTCGCTCCTTCACTGCCCTCTCCGCCCGCACCGACAGCACCGACGTCACCGCCGTCCCCGGCCACGTCCTTGCAAACCGCCCCTTGCATCACCTCACCCGCCGCAGAGCCTTGATCGGCGTGGGCAGCCTGTGGGCGTGGCCTGCGGGTCTGCTGCACGCCAAACCCGTGCCCGCGGCGCCCGTGCTGTGGCCGCAGGCGCTGCAAGTGCCCGGCGGCGTAGCGCGCCTGTCGCTGGGCCCGGCGGCCACGCGGCCGGTGGCGCAGGTGCGCCAGGGCGATGTGGATGTGCCACTGCTGGTGGTGGGCGATGCCATCGAGTGGACAGCCATCGTCGGCATCCCGCTGGCTGCCGCACCGGGCGATGCGTCCATCACCGTACCAACCCAAGGCGGTGCGCGCGCCGTGCCCTACACCGTGGCGCACAAGCAGTACAAAGAGCAGCACCTCAAGGTCTCGCCGCGCACCGTCGACCTCTCACCCGAAGACCAGGCGCGCTATGAGCGCGAGCGCGACCACCAGGCGGTGGTGATGGCCACGTTCACCGAGCAGCCCGCGGGCCACGCGCTGCCGTCATTGCGCATGCGCGTGCCCGTGCCGGGGCGCCGCTCCAGCTCGTTCGGGCTGCGGCGGGTGTTCAACGGCCAGCCGCGCAATCCGCACAGCGGCATGGACATTGCCGCGCCCACGGGCACGCCCATCGTGGCGCCGCTGGCGGGGCGGGTGATCGACGTGGGCGACTACTTCTTCAACGGCGGCACGGTGTGGCTGGACCACGGCCAGGGCCTGCTGTCGATGTACTGCCACCTGAGCGCGATGGATGTGCAGGTGGGCGATGTGCTGGCCGCCGGGCAGCCGTTTTGCAAGGTGGGCGCCACCGGCCGCGTGACCGGCCCGCACCTGCACTGGGGCGTGATGCTGAACCGCGCGATGGTGGACCCGGCGCTGTTCGTGCCCGCATGAGGCTAGGAGCCTGCGCGGCAGAAGGAGCATCGGCTGCACCGCGCGAGAAATCGGTCTGGTGTGGTCCTGCCTCCTGCGCCCAGGGGCCCACCCTGGGCTCGTCAGTCAACCACACGATCCTCGGTTTTCGCACGTTTCGCTTCGATGCCTTCTGCCGCACAGGCCCCTAAGCACCAGTACTATTATTTTGATAGCTAGAAGCGCTTATCAATCAAGCGCTGGCGACCATTTTTATTCATATTTCCCGACTGCATCATGACCTCGCGCCTGATCCGCTTCAACAAACCCTATGGCGTGCTGAGCCAGTTCACGCCCGAGGGCAAGTGGCAGGGCCTCAAGGACTACATCGACCTGCCCGGTGTGTACGTGGCGGGGCGGCTGGATGCCGACAGCGAAGGGCTGCTGCTGCTCACCAACGACGGCGCGCTGCAGGCCCGCATTGCCGACCCGCGCTTCAAGATGGAGAAGACCTACTGGGTGCAGGTGGAGGGCATCCCGGATGAAGCTGCGCTGGCCGCGCTCTGCAGCGGTGTGGTGTTGAACGACGGCCCCACCCTGCCCGCCCGCGCGCGCCTGCTCGCCCCCGCGCCCGACGTGTGGCCGCGCAACCCGCCCATCCGCGAGCGCAAGGCCATCCCCACCGCGTGGATCGAACTCGCCATCCGCGAAGGCCGCAACCGCCAGGTGCGGCGCATGACCGCCGCGGTGGGCTACCCCACGCTGCGATTGATTCGCGCGGCGATCGGTCCACACACGCTTGACGGCTTGGCGCCCGGCACCTGGGCCGATGAAGCGCTGTAGTTGTTACGCAGCTACCGGCTGCATGCGCCGCGACAGCGCCGAGCCGCGCGCCCGCAAAAACGCGCGCAGCCCCTCGGCATAGTCCGCGGCCACGGCCTGCCGCACCGAGGCCCGCGCGGCGAGTGCGGCACGCCACTGCTGCGTGCGTGCGAGGCCTTGCCACCACTGAAACTCGTCCACGCCGGGCAGCTCGTCGATCACATCGAAGTACCGGAACACCGGCCCGAACACCACGTCCACCATCCCGAAATCCGGCCCCGCAAAGTACGGCCCTGCAACGCTGAACTCAGCAAGCGCTTCTTCGAGCTGCACAAAGCGCGCGCGCAGTTCGGTTGCGCGGGCCTGCAGCGCGGCCTCATCCGGCGCGCTGTAGAACGCGCCGATGGCATTGAGCACGGTGGAGCCGAACTCCATCCACGCGCGGTGCCGTGCGCGCTGCAGCGGGTCCTGCGGGTGCAGCGCGGGCATGGCGACTTCGTCCAGGTACTCGCAGATCACGGCGGACTCGAACAGGCTCTGGCCTCGCACCTGCAGCACGGGCGTCTTGCCCAGCGGGGAGATGGCCAGGAACCAATCGGGCTTGCGGGCCAGGTCGATGGTGCGGCGTTCAAACGCCAGGCCTTTTTCTTGCAGCACGATCGCCACGCGCTGCACGTAGGGGCACAGCGCATGCGAGACCAGCGTGAGTGCGGGTGTGCCCGCCATCTCGGCGGCGCTCACGGTGCCAACCCCTCGGCACGCAGCGCGGCCTGCACTGCGGGGCGCGCAGCCACACGCGCCATCCACGCTTGCACTTGGGGGTACGGCGTGAGCGGAATACCCAGCAGATTCGCCCAGTTGAGGATGGTGAAGCCATACGCATCTGCGACGCTGTATGCGCCCGCCAGGAACTCGCTGTGCGCCAGCACGGCCTCCATCTCTGCAAACCGCACGGCCAGCTTGGCTTTGACGGCCTGGCGCGTGGAGTCGGCCGTCTCCTTGTGCCACAGCCAGGGGCTGAAGCCCTTGTGCAGTTCGGTGCTGATGAACGTGAGCCACTGCAGCACGGCCATGCGCTCGCGCGAGCCGGGCTTGCCGATCAACGCCTGCGCCGGGTCCAGGTCTGCCACGTACTGCAGCAGCGCCGCGCCTTCGGTGTGGCGCGACCGGTCATTTAATTCCAGCAAGGGCACGTAGCCACGCGGCGAAATGTCCAGGAAGTTGGCGCCACCCTCGGTGGTGTGGCGGGCCAGGTCGACCTTGACCAGATCGAACGTGGCACCCACTTCGCGCAGCGCAATGTGGACAGCGAGCGAGCAGGCACCGGGGGCGTAATAGAGCTTCATGGGGTGGGACTTTCTGTGCAAAAAAGAGGAAGGAAAACCATCGCCTGAAACGCCCTGAGAAGCGTGGCGACAGGCAGAATTTATGATTGCAATCACGCAAACAAAATACGCAACCATGAAATCATCCATTGCACCTGCGCAATACCGCCTGGGTGCCGCCGAGCTGGAGGTGCTGCTGGCCATGGCGCGCACCGGCACGCTGGCCGCGGCCGGCGAGCGGCTTGGCGTGGATGCGTCCACCGTGTTCCGCGCCATCCAGCGCATCGAGCGCGGGCTCGGCCAGTCGCTGTTCGAACGCTCGCGTGCGGGCTACCGCGCGTCCGAGCTGGCCCAGGCCCTGGCCGAGCAGGCCGAGCGCGTGGAAGCCGCGCTGGAGGCCGCCCGCAGCGCCGCGCAGGCGCAGCCCGAGCAGATCACCGGCACCGTGCGCATCTCCACCACCGACACCATCCTGCACGGCCTCATCGCCCCCGCGTTGCAGGCGCTGCAGCCGCAGCACCCGGCGCTGGTGTACGAGCTGCACGCGGGCAATGAACTGGTGAGCCTCACGCGGCGCGACACCGACATTGCCGTGCGCGCCACCAAGCGCCCGCCGCAGCACTTGGTGGGCCGGCAGCTGGGCATGATCCGCGCGGCGCTGTACACGGCAGCTGCCGGCACGCTCGCCCTGTCGGACGTCGAGGCCGGCCGCGCGCCCTGGATCGCGCCCGACGACGCCCTGCCCGACCACCCGTCCGTGCGCTGGCGCAAGAAGCAGTTTCCCAAGGCGCAGCCCACCTACCGCGTCAACAGCCTGCTCACCGTGATGGAGCTGGTGGCCCGGGGCGTTGGCGTAGGCGTGCTGCCGATCTTTCTGGCCCGGGGCCGCAGCGATTTGAAGCCGCTGACGGGGTCGCTGGCCGACTGCGAGACCGAGCTGTGGCTGCTGACGCACCCGGAGTCGCGGCATCTGCGGCGAATTGCGGCGGTGTATGGACATCTGGCGGATACGGTGCAGCTGCCGTAGCGATGGCATGGGGGGCAGCAAGAAGAAGGCTGCGTGCCCCATGTCCCGAGACGGGCGTAGACGTCTCGCTGCTGCCGCAACGCTGTCAGCAGCCCGCCCTTACAGTGCCCAGTCCGTTTCAAAAGCCCCGCTCGACAACGTATGAAAACCCAGTTCTACGGCGCCTCCAGCCTTGATGGTTTCCTTGCCACGCCCGACCATGACCTCGGATGGCTACTGCAGTTTGGCGAGATCGAAGGTTCCAGCTACCCCGCGTTCATCCGCGATGTGGGCGCGCTGGCGATGGGCTCGCACACCTACGAATGGATGCTGAAACACGCCATCGACGCAGGCCAGCCCTGGCCCTACGCGCAGCCCACCTGGGTGTTCACCTCGCGCACATTGCGCCCTATCCCAGGCGCCGATGTGCGATTCGTGTGCGGCGACGTGCGGGCCGCACACCCGGCCATGCTGCAGGCCGCGGCGGGGCGCAATGTGTGGATCGTGGGCGGAGGTGAACTGGTGGGGCAGTTCTGCGACGCAGGCCTGCTGGACGAGCTGATCGTGCAGATCGCACCCGTCACGCTGGGGGCGGGCAAGCCGCTGCTGCCGCGCCAGATCGCGCAGCCCACGCTGCGCCTGCAGTCGGCGACCACGCTGGGTGGCATCTTTGCAGAGCTGCGGTACGAGGTGCCTCGGCCTTAGGCGCAAGACGCTCTAGTCCGGATTGCTATATTTTGTATAGCTACTAGCGCTTACAGGACAAGCGCTAGCGGACTATTCAAGCCAAAACCAGGTCATTTCATCGCATCCACGGGCACCGACTTGCACACCGGGTGCGACAGCACGAGCGACGTGGACACGCTGCCGTGCGCGGCCAGCGCATCCACCACGCGCTCCAGGTCCGCCGGCTGGCCAAAGGCGCAGCGCACCACAAAGCAATCCTCCCCCGTCACGCGCACGGCATCGAGCACCTCGGGCATGGTCTGGAACAACTGCACGTAGCGCGGGATGTGTTCGTGGGTGGTGCGCACCCGCACCACGGCTTGCAGGCCCAGGCCCACGGCGGCCAGGTTGACGCGGGCCGCGTAGCCGGCGATCACACCCGCGTCTTCGAGCTTCTTCACGCGCTCGCTCATGGCGGGCTGCGACAGGCCGATCTGCTTGCCCAGCGCCGACAGGCTCTGCCGCGCATCGTGCTGCAGGGCCATGAGGATCTGCCGGTCTTTCTTGTCCAAGTCCACGGGGTGCTTCCTTCCTTTGCGATGACGACGACTTCAAGCGATGACTTCAAGGTTTGACCGCGCGCTTTTCGATGACGACCTCTGGCCGGCCCGGCGCGCGCTGCCTATCGTGGCGGGTCGGTTCAGCCACTTCTTCTTTCAAGGATTTTTGAGAATGCGCCCTGTCCTGCTCATCCCCGGCATCTACAACTCCGGCCCGGCCCACTGGCAGTCATTGTGGCAAGCCCGGCACCCCGCGGTGCACCGCGTGGAGCAAGCCGATTGGAGTCACCCTGTGTGCGACGCATGGGTGCTGGCGCTGGACGCCGCCGTGGCCCGCGCACCCGAGCCGCCTGTTTTGGTGGCGCACAGCCTGGGCTGCCTGGTGGCGGTGCACTGGGCGGCGCGGCACGCAAGGCCGGTGCGGGCGCTGCTGCTGGTGGCAGTGCCAGACCCTTTGGGCCCCAACTTTCCGGCCGATGCGCACGGGTTTGCACCGCTGCCTGCCGCCCTGCCGGCCGCCGGGCCGGTGGTGATGATGAGCAGCACGGACGACCCGTATTCAACGCCAGCGTTCTCGGCGCAATGCGCGGCGGCGTGGGGCGCGGAGCACACCACGCTGGGGCCCCTGGGCCACATCAACGCCGAGAGCGGCCTGGCCGACTGGCCCGCGGGCTGGGACCAGGTGCAGCGCTGGCGCGCACAGTGAGCAAAGCTGCGGGGTTTGTCCGGGGCAGCGATGCGGGCCGGTGCCGACGCTATCGGTGCGCGCCCTGCGGTGGCTGTGAGGCCGCTGATGTCCCGTCGCCCCTCGCGCGGACTCAGCCGCCCGCCGCCTGCGCCTGGTCCATCGCCAGATAGCGTTTGACCAGGTCGAAGAAGCTCTCGTAGAACGTGTCTTTGGAGATCGTCTCGCTGCCCACCTTGACCAGCGATTCGCTGCTGGCCGAAAACGGCAGCGACACCGAGCCGATCGCGCCCACGCCCACGCTGGCGGAGTTGTTGGTCTTGCGCAGCGCGTAGGTGTCCTGCAGCGCGGTGACAAAACCCAGGCTCACCTTGCCTTCGCCCGCCTCGGGCACGCAGACCACGCGCACGACCATCTGCAGGTGCGACTCGGCCTCGGGCTGAAAGCTCTTCTTGCCCTCGACCAGCTCAGCCTGGTGGGTCGAGATGATGTAGCCCTGGCTGAGCAGCGCGCGGCGCGATGCCTCGCAGGTCTGCTGGGGCGTGGCGTCGAACAGGCGCGAGTAGGTGGTCACCGACCCAAAACTCTCCTGCACGCCAAACGTCTTGGGCGTGGTGCCGACACAGCCGGAGAGCAGCAGCGCCAGCACGGCCGCCGCGCCCGCGGCCGCACCCCGGCGGCCCAGCCCTCGTGGCGATGCGCCATACCGCGCTGCGGGCGCCGAAGCGGCCACGGTAGTCAAGAAAGAGGGAGCAACGGGGGGAGACAAAAGGCGCAAATGCAAAGCCGGGAACTCCTTCGGGGTCATCATCTGGGGATCCAATCGGGACATCGGTTTTGGCGGCGGGGCGGTGGCAAGGGATGCCGCCGCACCATGGGGCTCTGACGGCACGCGCCACACACGGTTCCCGACGATTCTAGAAAGCCTGGCGCGGCGACCCGGGCAACGCCCTTGCCGGCGAGAGGGCCGGAGCAGGTCTGCGGCGCGCGCCCCGGGCCGTTCTGGCCCCCGCGTAGCACGCGCGGCCGGTACTGTGCCCCACACTGCCTGACCCTCCATCCCGGCGAGCCACCTCAACGTATCAAATTGCAGCGGCAATCCGGCGCCACGCCCCAATCGCTATACTATTGATAGCTATAAGTGCTTACAAATCAAGCGCCAGACGCCATTTTGACTGTAAAAATGGTCCATCCTCCCTTCCCACCCGGTTGATCCCCGCTTCAGACACCGTGCCCATCGCCTCCCTGCTCTGCCTGGTCGTCGCCATCAGCGACGGCGACACCCTCACCGCGCGCTGCGGCACGCCCGGCGCTTATCAGCAGGTCAGGGTGCGCGTAGCGGCCATCGACGCGCCCGAATCACGCCAGGCCTTCGGCCAGAAGTCACGGCAGAACCTTGCGCGGCTGTGCTTCAAGCAGCGCGCCACCCTGCAGCCGGTGGACGAAGACAGCTACGGCCGCACCGTGGCCAATGTGCGCTGTGGCGGCGCCGACGTCGCCAGCGCGCAGGTGCGCTCGGGGCTGGCCTGGGTGTACACCGCGTACGCCCATGCGCATCCGCACCTGGTGCCGCTGCAGCAGCAGGCACGCAGCAGCGGCACGGGGCTGTGGTCGCAGCGGCGTCCGCAGGCGCCGTGGGACTACCGGCATCGGCACGCCTGGCGCTGACTGGCAACACGCGCCACCCCGCGCCCCGCCCCGCCCAGCCCTTGCCGGGGCATGCGGACGCCGACGCCGTTGCCATCGCAGCAGCAGGTAGCGGCATGGCCAACCGGGACGTCGAGGTCAACAGATCTTTACCCCCGCCTGCGGCGAACGGGCTGCGCAGCCGCTAGCATCCAGGGTCTTTTCCACCCGGCCCTGCAGCCTGCGCTGCCCGTGGCCGACCTGCCCGCGTTTTCATGACAGCCCCCCCATCCCCCCTTACAGCCACCGGTGCCGAGACGGCCAGCGTCTACCGCCATTCCGGTTTCATTTCCTTTTTGATCGCCCGCGTGGTGGCCGTGGTCGCCACACAGGTGCAGGCCGTGGTGGTGGCCTGGCAGGTGTATGACCTCACGCGCGAGCCGCTGGCGCTGGCCTATGTGGGCCTGGCGCAGTTCCTGCCCATGCTGTGCCTGCTGCTGCCCGCGGGCGACCTCATTGACCGGTTCGAACGCAAGCGCATCCTGGCCATCAGCTGGTGTGTGGGTGGCGTGTGCAGCGCGCTGCTGTGGTGGCTGTCGGGCCACGGGGCCAGCGGCGTGGCGGGGATCTATGCGGTGCTGGTGCTGTACGGCTGCTCGCGCGCTTTTTCGGGCCCGGCCATGCAGAGCCTGCTGCCGCAGATCGTGCCGCGGTCTCAGCTGGCGCAGGCCATGGCGGCCAACAGCATGCTCATGCGCGTGGCCAGCATTGGCGGGCCGCTGCTGGGCGGGGTGCTGTACGCAATGGGCGGCGGCGAGCTGACCTACGCCGTGTGCTGCGTGTGTTTTGCGCTGGGCGTGGTGCTACTGCTGCGCGTAGTGGTGGCGCACGCCACGGCGCCCGGGCCCACGCAGGGCACGATGGTCGAGCGCTTTGGCGCAGGCATCACCTTCATCCGCACGCGGCCGATCATCCTGGGCACCATCTCGCTCGACCTGTTTGCGGTGCTGCTCGGCGGCGTGGTGGCGCTGCTGCCCATCTATGCACACGAGGTGCTGCACGTGGGCCCCACGGGCCTGGGCGCGCTGCGCAGCGCCATGGCGGTGGGCGAAGTGAGCGCGGGGCTGTACCTGAGCATGCGCCCCTTCAACCGCCATGTGGGCCGCACCATGTTCATTGCCGTGGCGATCTTTGGCGCGGCCAACCTGGTGTTTGCGCTCTCTACGGTGTTCTGGCTGTCGTTTGCGGCGCTGCTGGTGGCGGGCGCGGCCGACATGGTGAGCGTGTATATCCGCGGCGCACTGGTGCAGTTCTCGACGCCCGACACCATGCGCGGGCGGGTGAACGCAGTCAACATGCTGTTCATCGGCTCGTCCAACGAACTGGGCGAGTTCCGCGCCGGCACCAGCGCCGCCTGGCTGGGCGTGGTGCCCGCTGCCGTGGTGGGCGGGCTGTGCACGCTGGGGGTGGTGGGCGGCTGGATGCTGGCGTTCAAGACGCTGCGCACGGTGGACCGCTTCGAGGAGGCGGCCGAGGCCACGGGCGCGGTGCCGGTGGGCGGCAAGTAAGGCGCCGCCGTCAACAACGCGTTGACGAAACCTCCGCCGCGCGCTGGCCCAGTGCGCGGCCCGGGCCAGTCCCCGTCAGGCGTTGAAGGTGCCGGTGAGCAGTTCGGGCAGCCGCTCCACCTTCATCTTGAATCCACACGCCTGCGCGTGGCCACCGCCGCCCATGCTTTCGGCCAGCGCGATGCAGTCGAAATTGCGCTGGGACCGCAGCCCCGCCTTCACGCCTTTTTCGCCCGCGCTCCACATCAGCGCAAAGGTGCCGGTCTTGGCCGAGAGCATGTCGCCCACCAGGCTGTGGAACATGCCGGGTGCGTTCACCATCAGCCCGGCGATGCCGTTGAACACCAGGGGCTGGGCGCCTTCAGCAATGTCGGCGCAGAGCTTGCGGTACTTCTCGTCCATGGCAGCGCCGCGGGCCATGAATTGCGTAAGTTCGCCCTCCGAGAAGCCTGCAATCTCCTGCCAGCGCGCAAAACCTTGCTCTTCCATGTCGAGCGCCGACAAGAATGCTGCGCTCTCGGCAAATTCCCACTTCCAGATGTCGCGGTCTTCCACGTACTTGAAGAGCGCAGGGATGGGTTCGTGCGGGTGGAAAAACTCCCACGCCAGGCGCGCGCCGGACTTGCTCATGTCAAAGTGCACCACGCCGCAGCGGCAGGCAAAGCCGGTGAGCTTTTCGGCGGCACTCTTGTGGTGGTCCAGCATCACGAGCTTGGCGGCGCGCTCGTCGATGGTGGTCATGATTTCGGTGGCGAACGAGAAGTCGAGGATGTAGACCGCGCGACCCTGCAGCGGCGGCAGGTCGTCTGCGGACTTGATATCGCCGTGGTCCAGCCCCACGTATTCGGCGCTGTCGCCATAGTAGAGCCAGGCGGCCAGCGCGGCGCCAAAGCCATCGGGGCAGTTGCGGCCGTGGTACAGGATCAGCGGCGCGGGATCGTTTTTGTCGGGGGCAACCAGCAGTTGCAGGGGGAGGATAGTTTTCTTCGTCATGGCCTGCAATTGTCGCCGGGGCGGTAGCGCACTGCGAGCGCTATATGACCACGGCCCTTGCCCGCCCGCCTGGGAACCAAGCCCGCCCGCTTCGCCTCCACCCCTCCGTCACCTCGCTTTTGCCACCAGGCCACCACCATGTTCCAGACCCTCAAAGACCTGCTCGACAGCCTGATGCAGCCCACCGCCGCCCCCTCCAGCGAAGAGCGCGCCCACGCAGTGCAACTGGCCGCTGCAGTGCTACTGGTGGAGGTGGTGCGGTTTGATGCCGCCATGGACCCGGCCGAGCGCACCGCCATGGTCACAGCGCTGCGTGGCAAGTTCGGGCTGGCAGACGATGAAGTGGATCGCCTGCTGGAACTGGCCGTGAACACCTCCCAAAACGCCTACGACTACCAGCGTTTCACCGGCAGCCTGAACGACCATTTCACGCAGCTAGAAAAGGTGCAGCTGGTGGAGGCCATGTGGCAGGTGGCGTACGCCGACACGCGCCTGGACGAGAACGAGATGCACACCATCAGCAAGGTGGCGGGGCTGCTGCATGTGACACACGGCGAATACATTGCCGCCAAGATGCGCGCGAAGGAAGTAAGCCCCCCCTGAGTCGCCTTCGGCGCCTTCCCCCCGAGGGGGACGCCGCCCGTGCGGCGGGGCGGCCCTTGCACGGCGGCCGCTGGCCTGGGCTGCGCGGGCTCTACCGTCTGTGGGCAGGCGCTTGGTCGCTACACCGGCAGCCAGCGCCACCAGAACGGTTTGCGCTCTTCCTTGGCGCCCCGGGCCTGCAGCAGCGCAATGAACTCGCTGCGCTGGTAGCGGCGCGCGGCCTGCAGGGGTGTCATGTCGTCAAAGTCGGACTTGAGGTGCGGATCGGCGCCGTGGGCCAGCAGGTAGTGCGCTATCTCGTGGTGCCCGTGGATCAGGCTGGCCACCAGCGGCGTACACAAAATCTCAGGGTGCTGGTAGTTGGGGTTGACGCCTGCGCCGATGTGGTGGCGCACCAGCGCCAGGTCGCCGGCCACGGCGGCGGCGTACATGTCTTTCCAGTCTCCTGCCGACATCGTTGGTCCTTTCTGTTCAGCGTGGGCCAGCTGCGGCACATGCTTTGCGGGTACTCGGCAGCGCGATAGCGCGCGGGCTGATGTATCGATCCAGGCAACCCTCTGCACACAGCCCTACCGACGTATGCCTGGGCTCCCAGGGCGAATCGCGGGCATTCTGGCATGCAAAGGGAATCTGCTACACCGCGGCCATGGCCTGCGCACGCTCGGCCGCAGACAACACGCGCACCGCCACCACTGGCGCACCGGTCGGGGTAAAGAACGGCGTGCGGCGGTAGCTGCCACTCCAGCGCGATGCCACGATGCCCGGCATGAAGCCCAACAGGGCCCGCACCTTGCTCCAGCCCATGCGGGGCGGTGTGCCCTTGGCGCTGGCGGTCTCCAGGTGCATCTGCACCGGTACAAACGCGGGCGCAAGCGGCGCACCGCCCCCACGCAAGCACAAGTGAACCAGCCCCACGTAGGGCATCCGCCAGTCCCGCCCGGTGTTGGCCAAGGGGGTGTTGCAGCAGCGCGCGTACCAGCGCAGCAATCCCCCCTCAGACAGCGACACGCAGGCCAGCTGGTCGGTGCCGCGGGTGAACGACACATTGCGCGCATGCGTGCCCACCACCTCGGTGCCGGCGAGGGCATCCAGCACGGCATCAGACTGCCCCAGGTGGTGGGCGTAGCCCTGACAGTCCCGGCAGTAGCAGATGGCGTGGATGGCGGAGCGCGTGTCGGCCACCTCGCCGATGACCTTGGCGCACTGGCATTGAAAGCGATGGTTCATGGGGCCCTCTCTCTGGTGGACGGTGAGCTTACCGCCCCTGCTGCCAGAATCTGTCCGCAGTGTGCAGGGCAAGTGCCACACGGGCGCCATCCACGCCGCGTGTAGTAAAAAGCCATGCTGCTGCACCAGCCTTTGCGCGCGTACCGGCAACGGCAACGGCCCCGCATCGGCCGGGCTACCGCGCAAGCGGGCCCCCTGTCTGCGCCGCCACCGCTCCTTTTTCTTTCTCGCCCCCTTCTTCCATGCCCCCTCTGCACATCCTCTGGCGCGACGAGCACCTGGTGGCCGTCTACAAGCCTGCGGGCTGGCTGGTGCACCGCACGGGGCTGGATGCGGGCGAAACGCGGTTTGTGATGCAGACCCTGCGCGACCAGCTGGGCCAGCATGTGTACCCCGTGCACCGGCTCGACAAGGGCACCTGCGGCGTGCTGGTGATGGCGCTGCACAGCGACGCGGCGCGCGCGCTGTCACAGGCCTTTGAGCACGGCGCCACGCACAAGCGCTACCTGGCCATGGTGCGCGGCTGGGCGCCCGAGGCCATTGAGGTGGACCATGCCTTGAAGCCCGACGATGCCCCGGCCGATGCGGCCGTGCAGGAGGCCCACACGCGCTTTCGGCGCCTGGCGCAACTCACGCTGCCCGAGGCCAGCGATGCGCGTTTTGCCACCACCCGCGCCTCACTGGTCGAGGCCATTCCGACCACCGGGCGGCGCCACCAGATCCGGCGCCACCTCAAGCACCTGGCGCATCCCATCCTGGGCGATGCGACACACGGCAAAGGCCCCCTCAACCGCTGGTGGGCCGACCGGCTGGGGCAGCAAAGGCTGTGGCTGCATGCATGGCAGCTGACGGTGCCACACCCGGTGTCGGGCGTTGCCATGGCGTTTGATAGCGGGCTGCAATGGCCGGGGCCTGCTGGCTGGGGCACCGGGCAAACCGCTGATGAGAATGCCAACTCCAGCCCCAGCGCCGACTGGCAAAGCCTGTTTGCGCGGTTGCCTTGGGACGAGACACCCGGCACACCCAAAGCACCGTAACGCCGGCGACACGGGCGACCGCACGCCCATCGAAATAATGGCTCTCCAAAAATCAGGAGACTCCGTTCATGACCCCACCCGCCGCCAACCGCGTCCTTGCCCACACCGGCGCGCGCTACCCCATCATCCAGGCGCCCATGGGCTGGATCGCGCGCACGCAGCTGGCCTCGGCGGTGTCCCGCGCGGGCGGGCTGGGCATCATCGAGACGTCTTCCGGCGAGACGGCCAACTGCCAGGCCGAGATCACGAAGATGAGCGCGCTGGGCCTGCCGTTTGGCGTGAACCTGCCCATCCGCTTTTTGAAGGACGACGCCATGCTGCGTTTTGTCTGCGCATCGGGCGTGAAGTTTGTGACCACCTCGGCGGGCAGCCCGGCCAAGTTCATCGCGCCGCTCAAGGATGCGGGCATCACCGTGTACCACGCGGTGCCCACGGTGGATACCGCGCTCAAGTGTGTGGAGGCGGGCATTGACGGCCTGGTGGTCGAAGGCGGTGAAGGCGGCGGCTTCAAGAACCCCGAAGAGGTCTCCACCCTGGTGCTGCTGCAGGCCATTCGCGCGCGGGTGGACGTGCCGCTGGTGGCCGCGGGCGGCATCTGCGATGGGCGCGGCATGGCGGCGGCCTTTGCGCTGGGGGCCGAGGCGGTGCAGATGGGAACGCGTTTTGTCAGCTGCGCCGAAAGCCCGGTGCACGCCAACTACAAGAACGCGATCGTCGATGCGGGCGTGACCGGCACCTGGATGCTCAACACCAAGGCCAGCCCGTGTATCCGCGCGCTCAAATCCCGGCGCACCCAGGCCATCCACGAGGCGGGCCTGATGCCCGCCGACAGCTTTGAAGGCATCCAGCGCGTGTACTTTGACGGCGACATGGAGGCTGCGCCTGCGCTGGCGGGGCAGACTGCGGGGCTCATCGATTCCATCAAGACGGCGCAGCAGATCATTGAAGAGACGGTGCAGGAGTTCTTTGCGATCAGCCAGCGCATGGGCGCCTTGGCGGCAGCGCGGTCGTTTGGCTGAGGGGCGTTGCAGCGCAGTGGCCGGCCCTGCGGACTATCCCGCCTTGGCCCCCAGCGCACGCATGCGCGCCTTCCACTTGGCCACGCCCTCCTCGCCCAGTTGTTCCACGCTGCCCACCAGGGTTTCGTGCACCGGCGCAATGCCGACAAAGCCCAGGATATTGCGCTCCAGCGACTTCACGCTGTGCGCGCGAAAGTACCAGCGGTAGACGATGGCCGGCATGCCCATGGTGACGATCACGCGTGCGCTGCGGCCGGTGAGGCCTTTGCGCCCAAACGGGTTGCTGCCCTCGGTGGTAAACGCAAACCCGGGCCGGGCCACCTGTTCCAGAAATCCCTTGAGCAGCGCCGGCATGTCGCCGAGCCACAGCGGAAAAAACAGCACGATGTGCCGCGCCCAGCTGATGTCGTCCTGCGCGGGCCGCAAGCGTGCGGGCAGCAGGCCCAGCTCCCATTCGTGCTGGCTGCGCAAGAGCGCGAAGTCGATGGTGGCCACGTCGATCTGCCGTACTTCGTGTCCGGCCTCGATGGCCCCCTTGGCATAGGCCTCTGCGAGGGCATGGCACAGGTGCGGCGCGCCGGCGTCGGGGTGGCCCTGGATCAGAACAATGCGCTGCGGCGTCATGGCGAACTCCTCACAGGGCTGCCCCGGCCCTGCGGCGGCGGCCTGGGCAACGGTGGCGCACCAGGGGGCCTGTGCACGAATCGGGTGGCCAGTAGGCCGGCGAACCCGGATGGCTGCAAAGCGCAGCAATAGCCCGTGCCAGCACAAGCATTTGCCCAGCGCAGATCCGCCTCGGATGCTCACGGTGCAAGGGTTTCGTGCAAGGGCTCCCCAGCCCCGGCAAATCGTGACACGCGCTACCTTGGCACGCAAGCCGCGGGACGGGATTGCCGGGTTCAAGGATGTAAAGCTTGGTGTGCAGTGCAGCATGCCGCCCCATGCATATGCTCCTATTTTTATAGCTAAAAGTGCTTTATTAATAAGCGCTAGAGGCATTTTTATCTCTATTTTTCGATCCTCGTCGATGGAAGCCGTGGGGCCAGCGCGTCGGCATCGTCCTACCCGAGTGCCCGCCGGCCACTGGTAGACGCTGCCCCGCGCCGGCGGCACAGTCCACCACCACAGCCGTCGCTACCGCCCGCTGCTCCACCCGTCCCCAACTCCCCACAGACCATGCCACCTTCACCGTCATCGCTTCCCACCCCGTCGCCGTGCGTCCTGTGCAACCCCAGCCACAAGGACACCCACCATGGCTGACATCTGGCACGAGATCACCAGCACCGTCGCGTCCGAGTTCTCGGACATCACCGACGCCGAGCAGGCCACACGCATCGTCGTGCGGCTGACCATGGCGGGGCTGCTGGGCGGGGCTCTTGGATGGGAGCGCGAGCATGCCGGCAAGGCGGCGGGCGTGCGCACCCACATGCTCGTGGCCATGGGCTCCGCGCTGTTCGTGCTGGTGGCGCAGCAGGCAGGCATCGAGCCGGCCGACAACAGCCGGGTGCTGCAGGGGATCATCGCGGGCGTGGGCTTTCTGGGCGCGGGCACCATCCTCAAGGGCGATGCCGAAAGCCAGGTCAAGGGATTGACCACTGCGGCCGGCATCTGGCTCACGGCCGCCATCGGCGTGGCAGCGGGCCTGGGGCGTGAATCCACGGCAGTGCTGAGCACACTGCTTGCACTGGTAGTGCTGTGGGCCGTGCCGCTGGTGCACGACAAGGTGGCGCGACCGGGCACGCAGCCGCAGCGCGAATCGGAATAGAGGGGGGGAGAAGGCGCTTTTGCGCCGCCCGGAGCGCTGCGCGTGCGCTACACTTTTTGGCCCTTATCCCCCCCGAGGGCCCGCGGCGCACACTGCCGCCGCCGGCATCGCCCATGCACAGCCCACCACCGCAGTGTTCCCCGTTGCGCCCGCCCACGGCGCGCACACTTTCCGCTCCCTTCATGAAGACGTCTTTTGGCGCTGGCAGCAGCCGCAAGGCGGCGCGCCCATGACGCAGGCCGGCACCACGCCCGAACACAGCGCAGCCCACACGGCCGCGCACACCGCAGCCGCGGCCAACCTGCGCGGCATCGTCGCCATGGTGGCGGCCGTGGGTTTCTTCTCGTTGATGGATGCGCTACTCAAGACCTTGTCGGCCAGCTACCCGGCCATGCAGGTGGCGGCGCTGCGCGGCTGGGGCGCGCTGCCGCTGGTCACGCTGTACGTGCTGTGGCGCGGCAATGTCGCCGGGCTGCTGCGGGTGCGCTGGCCGCTGCACCTGCTGCGCGGCGTGCTCAACGTGACCATGCTCGGGCTGTTCACCTATGCCCTCAAGGAGCTGGGTCTGGCCGAGGCGTACACGCTGTTCTTCATCGCGCCGCTGCTCATCACCGCGCTGTCGACCGTGGTGCTGCGCGAGAAGGTACGCCCCGCGCACTGGATAGCGATTGCGCTGGGCATGGCCGGGGTGCTGGTGGCGCTGCGGCCCAGCCAGGACGCCTTCTTCACGCTGGGCGCACTGGCGGTGCTGGGCGCTGCCTGCTGCTACGCCGTGTCGGCAATCACCGGGCGTGTGCTGACCCGCACGGACTCCAGCGCCAGCCTGGTGTTCTGGACCACCGCGTTCCTGGCGCTGGGCGCGGGCACGCTGGCCTGGCCCCAGTGGGTGGGCGTGCAACAGGCGCACTGGCCCCTGGTGGCGGGCCTGGCGGTGACCGGGTTCTTGGGGCAGCTGGCCATCACCGAGGCGTTCCGGCACGGGCAGGCGTCGGTCGTGGCACCGTTTGAATACACGGCCCTGGCCTGGGGCATGGGGCTTGACTGGGTGCTGTGGCAGGCGGTGCCGGGTTATTCCACGCTGCTGGGCGGCGCGATCATCATCGGCAGCGGGCTCTACCTGGTGCGGCAAGAGCGCACACAGGCGGTGCTGCCGCCCTGAGAGGCCGTTGACGATCTCGCAGGAAATCGCCAACAGGCTCTTACAGCGCCCAGCGCAGACCTGCCCAGCGCCCGCGCCGAGGCAGGGCATGGTCTTACACCGCTGCGGCGGTGACCAGGGTGAAATCGGGTGATCACAGTACTGCGGCATTCGCCGCCAAGGAGCGATCCCCATGTCCCAACACGCCACCATTGCAGGCCACGTCACCTACACCCCAGGCGACGGTGCACCCCTGACCATCCCCAAGGGCCCCGTCGAACTCGACGCGTCGAAGGACAGCACCACGCTGAGCTGGACTGCCGACAACGACGCCGTAGGCTCCGCCGCCATCCCCAAGGACCAGTTCAACCAATACGTGCGCGACGGCAAAATCCGACTCGACGAGCGATAGACGACAAGAGCGCGCGGTGTTGCAGGAGGCGCTCTCGCTACTCTTTTTATAGCTTCCGGCACAATAGGATCAAGCGCTGGCAGCCAATTTCATTCGAAATTCCATCCATGCAAGCCGACGACATCCTCCGTTTCTGGTTCGAAGAACTCACGCCCGCCCAGCACTTCGCCCAGGAGGATGCGCTCGACGCCACCATCCGCGAGCGTTTTGGCGCTACCTGGGAATCCGCCCGCCTGTGCGAGCTGTGGACTTGGCGCAGCACGGCGTGCGGGCGCCTGGCCGAGATCCTGGTGCTCGACCAGTTCTCGCGCAACATCCACCGCGGCGCGCCGATGGCGTTTGCGCAGGACCCGCTGGCCCTCGCCCTGGCCCAAGAGCTGGTAGCCGGCCAGCACGACCAGGCACTGCCGCCGCCGCAGCGCGCGTTTGCCTACATGCCCTACATGCACAGCGAGTCGAGCACCATCCACGCTCAGGCCATGTCGCTGTTCCAGCAACCAGGGCTTGAGAACGCCCTGGACTTCGAGGTGCGCCACCGCGACATCATTGCGCGTTTTGGCCGCTACCCGCACCGCAACGCGGTGCTGGGGCGCGACTCCACCGCGCAGGAAATCGCGTTTCTGGCGCAGCCCGGTTCGTCGTTCTGATCTCCACCGGCCACCATGGTGGGGAGCTTGCCGACGACACATCCGCGAAGAGGCTAAGCCCGTTGTGAAGAGTCCTTGAACCGGCGCTGTAGCAGCCCTACAGCGGCCGGGTGAGGTACACCGCCTCGCGCCCCACGATGGGCTCGCGCGTGGGCATCAGCACCGTGCAGTCCTCGCACAGCGCGCGGATCTCGTGCGGGCCGTCGGTGGCGATGAGCTCGCCTTTCGCAAACACCTCAAAGCCTTGCACCGGCCGCACAAAGCGGAACTCGGGCGTGCGCACCATGCAGGTCTCCATCAGCTCGTAGCGGCGCTGCGGGCCGGGCGCTGGCCGCTGCGCTGGCGCATCGATCAAACCAAAGTGCGCGATGAAGTCCAGCGCAACGGCCGTGGCGATGTCGGCTGCCGATTGCAAGAAGTGCTGTCCACACTCCACCACCAGGGCCACGCCCTCGCCGTCTGCCTGGCCATGGTGGCCGTGCTGGATCAGCGGCGTGCCGGAACCCAGGCCGTTGGGCATTACCAGGTGCACCGGTGGGCGGCCCAATGCCAGCGCCGCGCTCGCGTTGCGTGCGTAGGCGGGGTACACCCAGAACGGCTCCACATCCTGGCTGGTCGAATGAATGTCGAGGATGTGGTCGGCCGCGGCGACCACCGGGCGCAGGGCGCGGGCGCGCTGCAGCTCGGGGCTTTGCTCGCTGCCATCGAGCTCGGCCACCGACCACACGCGGTTAAGGTTGTGCACCAGCTGGCGGCTTTCAAACGGGCGGGCCGGGTCAAACGACTCGTAGGCCGCCACGTTGGCAAAGCTGACGGTGAGCGTGCCGATGCGCGGGCGCACGCCTGTGTCCAGCAGGTGCGTGGCCGCAACCATGCCGCAGATCTCGTTGCCGTGCGTGAGCGCGTTGATGAGCACGTGGGGCCCAGGCTGGCCTGACTCGAAACGGTGCACATAGTCGATGCCCACATTGCCCTGGCGGTAGGCGGACAGGTCGCGGGGCAGAACTTCAAACAAGGGTGGGTTTTGCGTCATGGGCGAATCAAATGGGCTTATTGATAAGTAAGCACATCATTGTGTGCGCAAACGCATAACCCCCGAAGACCGCCGTGTACGATGCCCGCCAGCTGCCCAGCCTCGCCACTAATTTCCAACGCACCATGTCCACCACCCGACTTTGCCCGCTGGCCGACGTGGCTGCCTTGCTCCCCGCCGACAGCTGGATCGCACAACGTTTTGCAGAGGAGCCAGACGCCCTGGCCACGGAAGTCGTGCTCTGGATCACAGGCGATGTGCAGGTGCCCGAGCTGCACTTGGATGCGCCCCTGTCCAGCGGGAGCCCGCTGCGGGCGCTGCTGCACGGCGGCAACACCAACCCGGCCCCTGCAAACCAGCCTTTTCTGATCCTGATCGAAGGACATCTACAGATCGACGGTGCGCTTACCTGCGACGACACCGATGGGGCCACGCACCTCATCGTGTTGGGCGATGCCCGTGTGCGCAACGCCGTGGTGGGCGGCCAACTGCTGTATGTGCAGGGCGCGCTGCAGGTGGCCGACCTGCTGTGGGGCGACTACAACCATGGCGATCTCACCGTCCGCGGCGGGCTCACGGCCCGGGTGGCGCTGTTCACGGATGAATACCACGTGGGCATCAGCGGGCCCGAGCAGGTGGAGTTTTTGCTGGACGAGGTGCGCGGTGTGCCCAGCTTGGTGGAGTTTTCCGCCGAGGCAGCAGGACTGGTGTTTGCGCCGGAGTTTTTTGGCGGCATCGACGATGGTGAGGCCGGCGTGGCCGGCCTGCTGGACCGTGACCAAGTAGTGGCTGCCGTGCGCGCTGGCGAAAGCCCGGTGCGCAGCAGCGGCGACATCAAAGCCGACCTGCCCGTGGCTTCCGACCTGTTCGCCGACGAAGCCATTAGCGTGGCCAACATCCTGGCCGCTGTGAATTCGCCCGTGATGGGCCGCAAGGAAAAGGTGGCTTATGGCTGGTTCGGCCAGACCGATTTCACGCTGTGCCGCCGCCACATCGACGGCGAAGGCGACCAGCGCGACGACAACATCTACATCACCGTGTGGAAGACCTGGGACTTCTACATCGGCGTTACCCAGGAGCCCGCAGTCCAGGGCACATTGCCACGGCTGGCCGCGCGCGTGCTGCGCCGCTCCGTGCCGACCACCCCGCAGCTGTCGCTGGCGTACCGACCCTACGAGGAGGGCGTGCCGGGCGAGTGGGTGGCGCTGGACGAAGACGCCGACGCGGAGGCCCGCGAGGCCTGTGAGAAGGCCTGGCGCGGGGTGCTCGACTACGTGCGCCGTGCGGTGGGCCAGTCGCGCGCGGGGTATCCCCTGCACCGGCGGCTGGAGGCCGAGCTCACGGCGCAGCGCATCGAGCGCCTGACCAGCCTGCCTGTGTTTACCGACGTGTACAACGACTGGTGGGACAGCGACAAGGACGGCACTTGGTACGACGATGTCTGGGTGGGTGCACGCCAGCCCTGCATGCACGAGGGCGAGCCCTGGGGCCGTGCGCTCAAGCTCAGCTACGAAAACGGCGAGGACGCACCGGGCGACCCCGAGGACGACGCCCACGCCTGCTACCAGATCGAGATCGACGAAGCCCGTGCAGGCCCGGCGCTAGTGGACTTCACCTATGTGCAGCGGCAAAGCGAGCACCGCCAGCCGCTGCCACGCGGCGCCGCCGACCACATTGCGCGGCTGCTGCGGCTGTATGGTCGGGTGGAAGCCGCACTGCGCGAGGCCCATGAGGATGAGCAAGCCGTACAGACCAAGAAGCTGGTCGACCAAGCCGAGGCTTCGCGCATCGAGGCCGCTGTCCACCTTCTGACCACGCCCCCGCTAGCACCCGACCTGCCCGACGCGGCCGTGTTCCCTGCCGAGCTGATGCTGCTGTCCGCACAGTGGCAGGCCGACGGGCAAGCCTATGTCGCCGCGATCCGCAACCACCAGTTCGCCATGGAAGCCGCCGAGCGCGAAGCGCAGGCCAGGGACTCCAGTGCGGCGGGCGACGGTGCCGACGAGGATGGCCCTGTCGACGACGACGAGGACAGCGACAACCTGCCCGAAGACCTGCGCAAGGCCAGTGCAGCCACCGTGTTGCAACTCGCCCGGGTGGTCAGCGGCCATGCAGACGAAGACCTGTCAGAGCGGTTTCGCCAGCGCTTTGCGTTTGCGCCCGACGCCTATGTGCATTTGGCGAGCGACCAAGGGCAGTTCATCGGCCCGGTGTTCTGGCTGCCGGATGGCGACGGTGTGGTGGCGCACATCGGCGCTGAGTGGAGCGACGACGCGCAATGGGTGCGGCTGCAGGGCCACATGCTCACACCGCTGCCCGCACTCAAGGGCATGGGCCGCTCCCACGATGGGCGCTGCTTTGCGCTGAGCGATGGCACACGCATCACCACGCACCAGGGCCTGGGCGGCCCGCAGATCGCGCAGTGGCCGCTGCCCCAGGGCAATGAGGGGCTGCCTGCATCGCTGGGCCTGGCCGGCGGCACGCTGGGCCAGCGCTGCGACGAGGTCATCCCCTTCAACGACGGCCAGCGCGCGCTGCTGCGCAACCCCACCGGCGTGTACCTGCTCACGCCCGAGGGCGTGCAGCGCATTCACCCGCAGGAGTTTGACGAGGACGGCCCCTACAGCTGGCCCAAGAACCAGATGCAGGAGGGCTCGGAGCGCAGAGAGGACGAGGACGAGGAGGACGAAGAAGAAGAAGATGAAGACCTGGACGGCGAGGGCCATGGCGATGGCAGCGCTGAGGCGAAAAACACCGCCCCCAGCCAACTCGCGCTGGACATGCTGCACATGGCGCTATCGCCCGACGAGAAGTACATCGCACTCGGCGACCAGGACAGCGCGCACGTCCTGCTCGATGCGCACGGCCGGCTGCTGCGCACGATGGAGCCTCTGTCGTCCTACCCCCACCACGCACGCTTTACGCACGACGGCACGCAGCTGTGGGTCAACTCCTGCCACTTCTACAACGGCTGCACCGTGGCCACGCATGTGGGCGATGCACAGGACACCGAAGGCACGCCGATCAACACCGAGTGGCGCGTCTACGCATCGGCCACGCTGCCGGGCATGGTCATCCTGGGCGATGCCAACGGCTACCTGCACGCCCGCGACGACAGCGGCAACGCCCTGTGGCGCCACCACATCGGCAGCACCATCAGCGCCGTGGATGTCTCGCCCGACGGCAGCCAGCTGCTGGTGGGCAGCTACGGCGGCTACCTGGTGCTGCTGCAGCAGGCAGAGACGGGCATGGACCCGTATTCCATCGGCACTTCGCCGTATGTGGAGGTGGGCCGATGGATCTTTTGGAGTGGCGAAGCGGCGCCGCTGCGGTGGTAGGTGACAAGGGAATAGCCCAGTCGGGGAACCTAGCGAGCGCCGGAGGCATAGGCCAAGGAACGGGCGAATCGTGAACTTGAATTCGTCTGGAGGTGCCAGGATCGGCCGGTGGCTGCTAGCGAAGCGAACGCTTAACGGCTTGCGCTGAGCGAGAGGCTAGGCCTCGGTTTCAGGTCGACGACTCGGCGCTGCGAAAGCGGCAAAGCCACTGGCTACTGCGCAAGCGGCACAAACAACGACGAAGAATGAGCTGTTCGGCGCAGTAAGAAGGATTGAGAGGAGTGCGCCCCATCCAACACCGGTCAGTGCACTCCAAGAAGTGCGGCGCAACTTGCTCGCGACGTCGGAGTACAACCAAAGCGTGCCGCGTATGCGAAGTAGCGCTACCAACCACGCAAGGGGCGCGAAGACGAGAACGACGCCGGACCCAGAGCCAGCTTGAGCCATTGCTAGGAGAAGCGCGCCAATGAGGCCGATGACTTCAATGACAGCGCCAACAGATGAGGCGAACCACATGTTTGGGTTCCGAGGCCTACCGTGATTTAGACCGCAGCACCTGCGGAATAAGCTGAACCGTGCGTGATATTCTGGACATTCATTCCTCCTCAAAGAGGCTTAGAGCCTGGATTTCCAAGCGTAGAGCTGTCGAAATAGCCAAGTAAAAAATACCAGCAAACTATAGCCTGCAACCCGCAGAGCGAGGGCTCTCGACTGACACGTTTGGCGTTGTAACCAACGGGTGGGTACACATCAATGACCGGATTGGAGACTGACCGTCACTATCGCCTTTGGCCCAAGCACCTATTTGCTGACGCCCCCACGGCCGCTCAACATGCATTGAAGCGCCAGCCACTCCTTCGGCAACAGCTACTGCAGCACCAACTCCACCCGCCGATTCTTCGCACGCCCCTCATCACTGCTATTGCTTGCCACAGGCGCCAACGACGCCACGCCGTTCCCCACCATGCGATTGGCGGCAATGCCATAGTCTTTGGCCAGTGCCGCAGCCACCGCCTCCGCACGCCGCTTGGACAGTGCCAGGTTGCTGTCAAACCCGCCCACGCTGTCGGTGTGGCCCACCACGTGCAACTTGACGGCCAGCTCGGCCTTCAGGAACGCGGCGATCTGCTCGAGCGATGGTTTGGATTCGGGCTTCACATCCGCCTTGCCGGTGTCGAACAGGATGCCGTAGATGGCGACCTTGCCGTTGGCGGTGATGGACTTGCTGATGTCCGACGCGCTGACCACCACCATGTTCTGCTCCATGGCCTTGGTCTCCAGGATGTCCACGGCCGCATAGGCGCCCTGCCTGGATTTGTAGGTGGCGTCTTCCTTGGGCCAGTCGATGGTGATCACGCGCACGGTGGTGTTGCCCTTTTGGAAGGTGCCGGTGCGCACCGTGCTGGAGTCGGCCGCGTACATCACGTATTCGCTGCGGTTGTTCTTGATGAGGTCGCGCTGGCCGCTGCTGAAGTTGGCCAGAAAGTTGTTGTAGCTGCCGGCCGCGCTGTCGCGGGTGGAGTCGTACAGCGCGGTGAAGCCGTTCGCCGTCAGGTCGTTGGCGTAGTTGCGAAACAGCTCCAGCGACCGGGTGGCGCCGGGCGCCTCGTACCACAGGCGGGTAAGTTTGCCCTCCAGCGCCAACGGCGGCTGCGCATAGCGCCGCTTGTAGGTCTGCAGATCGAACTCCTTGAAGGTCGAGGTCTGGAACTCCACCCCATCAAAGTTGCGCACCTCATAACCCACGATGGTGCTGCCCCCAAAACGCTTGACGGCCGGGTGGTCCTTGGCGCCGGCCAGGTCCTGCGCGCTGGCTGACGTGTGGCTGGCCACGGCCAGGAACGCAAGGCACAGCGAGGCGCCCCACCGACGAAACAGTTTCATGGTCATGAACATCTCCGGTTGAAAACCAATCCTGGCGCCCTGCCACCGCGGGCGCAACACCCGCGTGTGGGCGGCGATGGGATCATAGGCGAGCACCCCCGGCCGACCTGCGGTGCTCAGACCACTGGGCATATGGCGAGGCCCGGCGTGCGCAAAAGATCACGAATCCACCGCCCCGAAATGCGGCCCCGGCCCTTCCTGGGCCAGCACATCCTGCGCGTTGCGCAGCGGGCAGACCTTGAGCGACAGGCAGCCGCAGCCGATGCAGCTGTCTAGCTGGTCGCGCAGCGCGGTCAGCGTGCGGATGCGCTCGTCCAGATCGGCATGCCAGCGCGCCGACAGCCGCCGCCAGTCGGAGACGGTGGGCGTGCGGCTGTCGGGCAGGGCCTGCAGCGCCTGGGCGATTTCCGCCAATGGCACGCCCATGCGCTGGGCCACCTTGACCACCGCCACGCGCCGCAGCACCGAGCGCGGATAGCGGCGCTGGTTGCCGGCACTGCGCACGCTGGCAATGAGACCGCGCGATTCATAGAAGTGCAGCGCCGAGACAGCGAGGCCGCTGCGGCTGGCGACCTCGCCCACTGACAGGTCAGGTGCCTCGCTGGCGGGCCCGCGGGTGACGGGGATGGCAGTGATGGCGGGTTTGTGGGGTTTCATGGCAATTCCTGCAAGGGTTTTCTCACCGGGTATTGACCTCAATATAACTTGAGGTTTGATACTGCAGCGGCCGTCATTGCTCACTGCCGCTGGCTCGCTCGGGCAATGCAGGCACCCCACCCTTTTCTTCTTACCTTTTACTGATGGACTTGTGCACCATGCGCCCTGACACCGCCCCCATCCCCCGCCCTGCGCCCGCAGCCGCTGCGCTCGGCTTTATCAACCCGCCCGGTCTGTACGACCCACGCCCCAATGGCTACTCCCATGTGGTGATCGCACCCGCACAGGCGCGCACGGTGTTTGTGGCGGGCCAGGGTGGCGAGAACGCAGCAGGCCAGATCTCGCCCGACTTTGGCGAGCAGTTGCGCCAGGCGTTTACCAACCTGCGCACAGCCCTCGGTGCGGCGGATGCCGGTCTGCACGATGTGGCCAAGCTCACCGTGCTGGTGGTCGACCACACCGAGCAGCGGCTCGCGCTGCTGAGTCAGGCGGTGCGCAGCCTCTGGCCCGACGGTGCCGCACCAGCGTGCACGCTGATCCCCGTGCCCCGGCTTGCGCTCGACGGCATGCTCGTAGAGGTGGAGGCCACCGCGGTGGCGGCGGCGTGAGCCACCGCGCTGCGGTGTGCCAAGCCACCGCATTGCAATGGATCCATCGTGACAGACTGCATCGCATGGCTGCGCCCAGAACCTCCGAAGCCCCCTGAGCGCCCGGAGCGGGTGGTTTGTGACGTACCATCCTGCACCGTCCCATCCCTAACCCTTACAGGAGGCTCCATGGCCAAAGGCGAACAACGCAGCAACAAGATGGCGAAGAAACCCAAAAAGGACACTTCGCTGCCCAAGGAAGGCAGCGGCAGCTCCGACCGCCCGATGCCCCCCGTCACGTCCGTGATCCCACGCGGCAAAGAGAAGAACAAGTGACCGTGTAGCAACGCGGCGCGGGCGTGAACACAGCCTCCGCCCGCACCCCGCGATTGCTATAAAAACAATAGCTGCCAGCGCCTGATAGACAAGCGCTGGCAGCTATTTTTGCTTGTGAATTCCGAAGTTTGGGCTCACGCCCGCGTCGGCCCGACCGGGTCAGCCGGGTCGGCTTCATCCGCCAGGCGGGCCAGCCAGTCCACGTCGGGCTCGGGCCGCCCGAAGAGGTAGCCCTGGTACACGATGCCCGGCTCCCGCTGGCACAGGAAGTCCGCTTGCTCGCGCGTTTCGACGCCCTCGGCCACCACGCGCAGGCCGAAGTGGCGGGCCACCGACAGGATGCCTTCGACCAGCACGCCATCGTCGGCGTTGGTGGGCGCGTCGTGGACGAACGAGCGGTCGATCTTGAGTTCCTGGATCGGCAGGCGCTTGAGGTAGGCCAGCGAGGAATAGCCCGTGCCGAAGTCGTCTAGCGAAAACTCCACGCCCAGCGCGGCCAGCTCGCGGATCTTGGCGACAGCCTCGTCGAAGTCGTCGATCACCAAGCCTTCCGTCACCTCCAGCGTGAGCAGCGTGGGGTCGGCCCCCGACGACTGCAGCAGCGAGCGCAGCTGCGCGATGAAGCCGGTCTGGCGGAACTGCCGCGCGCTGAGGTTGACCGACAGGCGCAGGCGGCGCTCGCGCATCACCGGCAGCGCCAGCAGCTTGCACGAACGGGCCAGCACCCAGGTGCCCAGGCTCACGATGAGGTCGGACTCTTCGGCGATGGAAATGAAGGCGCCGGGCGTCAGCAGCCCGTCGCGCGGATGCTGCCAGCGCACGAGCACTTCGGCGCCGGTCAGCCGGCCCTGCACGTCCACCTGCGATTGCAAAAAGAGCCGCAGCTCATCGGCCGCAATTGCCTGGCGCAGCGAGCGTTCGACCACAAACCGCTGCTCCGCGGCCTCGCCCATCCCCTGCTCAAAGAAAGCTGCCCGCCCGCCACCGGCCTGCTTGGCGCGGTGCAGCGCGGTGCCGGCGCGGCGCAGGGCCTCGTGGGGCGTGTCTTCTGCGCTCTGCGGGTACAGGGTGATGCCGACGCTGGCGCCCAGTTGGGCCTCGCCCACATAGCCCTCCAGGCGCATGGGTTGCAGCAGCAACGACTGCACCTGCTCGGCAAACGTCAGCGCGCGGCGGCTGGCCTGGGGCGGGAGCGCGCCCAGGTCGTGCAGCACGATGGCGAACTCATCGCCCGCCACCCGCACCAGCAGGCCCTGCGCAGGCAGCGTCTGCGACAGCCGCAGCGCCACGGCGCGCAGCAGGCGGTCGCCCATTTCGCTGCCGCGGGCGTCGTTGAAGATGGTGAACCGGTCCAGGTCAAGCAGCAGCAGGGCATGCAGCGGCTGCGCCCCGGCCGCGCCGCGCCAGCGCAAGGCGCCCAGGCGCTCCATCAGCATCACCCGGTTGGGCAGGCTGGTGAGCGCATCGAAGTGCGCAAGGCGATGGATCTCGGCCGCGGCCCGCCGGCGCTCGGTGATGTCCTGCTTGATCTCGACGTAGTGGGTGATGTGGCCGTCGGGCTGGCGGATGGGGGCCACCACCACGGCCTCCGTGATCGTGCCGCCGTCCTTGCGCCGGTTGACCTGCTCGCCCGCCCAGTTCTCGCCCCGCGAGAGCGTGTCGCGCAGGCTCATCCACTGCACCAGCGCCATGCCGTTGCTCGACACCGTGGACGATGGCTGGCCGATCACCTCGTCGAGCGCGTACCCCGTGCGCGCCAGAAAGGCGGCGTTGACGTATTCGATGCGCCCTTCGAGGTCCGTGATGGCGATGCTCTCGGGGCTTTGCTCCACCGCGCGCAGCAGCTTGCGCAACTCGGCATCGCGGGCGGCCAGGCTGGATGCCGTGTGCACCGCCTCGCGCGTGCGCCGTACGTAGCTGCGCCGCGACAGCAGCGTGGCCGCAGCCGTCACGGCCAGGATGCCGCTCAGGTACGTGACATACGCCGCCCGGTTGCCATAGCGCGCCGCGGGCAGCCAGTTGTTGAGGTCGCTCCAGACAAAAAACAGGAACAACGCGCCCGTGGCCCCGGTCAGCGCCAGTGTGGGCCGGGTGCCGAGAATCCAGCCCGAGAACACGATGAGGACCGGAAAGTTGAGCAGGCTCGGGCCGCGCAGGCCGCCGTTGAACGCCGCCACCATCGACACCACCACCCACACGCCCCAGATGAGCACCAGCGCCGCCTGGTGCCAGCGGCCCGCGCGGCCCAGCAGCAGGGCGACTGCGCCCATGGCGCCAGCGGCGAAATTGAGCAGCACCTGGGGCCAGCTGATGGGCTGGTCAAGCAGCAGCAGCGCGGAGATGAGCGTGCCCGTGACCATGGCCGTCCACGAGCCCGTGCGCACCAGCAGTGCAGTGGTGGCATCGTTTCGATCGAAAGGCCCGGGCGGAACTGCTGCAGCTGCGGTCATGCGGTCATGTGTTGGCGGCCATGAGAGCCATGTTGGGGCATGGTACCCCGATATACCGCAGCTATCGAACTTTTGGTTACGGGGCGCGCCCCGCCCCCGCTCTGCCCGCTACGGTGCGTCGCCCGACGAGGGCTCGCGCACGCCCGAGCCTTTGCCCTTGGACTTGGTCCGCGCGTCCTTCTTCGCCTGTCGCTTGGCATCTTCGGCCAGGCCGGCGGCGCGCCAAGCCTCGAACTCGGCAGGCGTCTCCAGGGTGATGCGCCCAAGGATGGCGGTGCGAAAGTCGGTCATCAGGATTTCGGCCGTCTTTTGCAGGTTGACGCGGCCGCCGCCCAGCATGGCGCCGCGTTTTCTGCCGATGGCATTGAGCAGCTCGTCGTCCTGCATCGTGGCCATGGCGCCGGTCGGCAGGCCCAGCTTGTAGCGTGCCTCCAGCAGCGGCGCGTAGTCCGCCTGCAGGCGGCGCAGCAGCTCTAGCGCCACCAGTTCTTCGTCGTAGGCGTTGCGGCCCACCGCGCCGCTGGCGGCCAGGTTGTAGCCGCTCTCGGGCACGATGATGCGCGGCCACAGCATGCCGGGGGTGTCCCACAGGTAGAAGTCGTCCGCCAGGGTGATGCGCTGCTCGATCTTGGTGATGCCGGCCTCGTCGCCCGTCTTGGCCTGGCGCTTGTTCGACAGCGTATTGATCAGCGTGGACTTGCCCACGTTGGGCACGCCGCAGATCAGCACCCGCATCGGCTTGGCCATGCCGCCGCGGTTGGGCGACAGGGCATGGCAGGCATCGATCAGCTTGCGCGCGGGTGCCGCGTCGGATGCATCCAGCGGCACGGCGCGGGTTTCGCTCTGGGCGTTGTACCAGTCCACCCACAGCGGGGTGCGCGCGGGGTCGGCCACGTCCTGCTTGTTCAGGATCTTCACCGTCGGCTTGTGGCCGGTGAGCTCGGCCAGCAGCGGGTTGCTGCTGGAGCCCGGCAGGCGCGCGTCCAGCACCTCGATCACCACGTCAATGTCCTTGATGCGTTCGGTGATGGCTTTCTTGGTCAGGTGCATGTGACCGGGGAACCACTGGATGGCCATGCGGGATTCTTTCTGTGTGTCTGTCGGGTTGTCGGGTCGGCGCCGCCGGATTGCCGGGCGGCCGGTGTTTTGGCTGCGGGTGGGCGGGCTTGGCGTGCAGCAGACCGGTGTCGGCGCGGGCCGCCCAAAGAGCGGCGTGAAGGCGCCAAGGATAATCGCGGTCTTCCCGCTCCTGGCCGCTGCGCCTTTTTTGACCACCATGCCCACCCCCACACCCGCCCCGCGCAAGGCCGCGATCGCCAAGGCCGACAAGGAAGTGCTGTTCAAGGGCGTGACCTGCGCCCTGATCGGCCTGGTGATTCTGCTGGCGCCGTATGTGGCCCGCTCGACCAGCGTGCGCGAACTGATGGGCCAAGCCGCGCTGGTGGGCTGGTTTGCGCTGGCGCTGGGTGTGGCCTTTGTGGTACAGTTCGCGCTGCGGCGCGCCAAGGCTGGGCGCGGGCAACCGTGACACTCGCCGCTCCGTTGCACACGCCTGCCCTGCCCGCCCGCGCTGTGGACGGCGCCTCGGCCCAGGTCATGTTCCAGACCCTGCAGAGCCGGGCGCAGGCGGCCGGCATCGCCCTGCGCAACCCGCCGCCGGAGCCCACGACCTGCTGCGGGCGCGGCTGCAACGGCTGCGTGTGGGAGGGTTTTCTGAACGCCGCCGAGTACTGGCGGCAGGAAGCGTTGCTGCGGTTGGAAGCGTGAATCCCGACTTCCGCGCCGTTCGGGCTGAGCCTGTGGAAGCCAGGGCGCCTGTGTCACCCGCCCATCCACAATCTCGTGGCGCACAGAGACACAACCACCTCAAAAATCAAGCCAAATTGGCCGCCAGCGCTTGATGCATAAGCGCTAGCAGCTATTAAATCAGGAGCAAACCACTCCTGAAGGCTGCATCACCCCAGTTCCTTCACCGCCATGTACTGCTCCAGCCAGGCCTCAAACGGCAGCGTGTCCGCCGCCTCGATGGCCTTTTGCGCAGCCACCGATTCGTCGGCCAGGGCCAGGTAGCGCGCCTGCTGGTCTGCAGACCAAGGGAGGGCCAGCAGTGCATCGCGCGCGGCCACCGAAGACTGGCGCGCAAAGTCTTCAAAACGGTTGTCGTGCGCCTCGTGCATCGCCTTCAGCACTCGGGCCGAGGGCGTATCGGCGGGGGCGGCCATCAAGGCCAGCGCATCGCGCAGGGCACGGCTGTAGTCGTCGGTGCCGTGCGTGGCATCCAGCGCGGCGGCCAGCGGCGCGCATTCGGCCAGCACCTCGGCACCCCAGTCGGCCAGCGCCACGCTCTGGCCGTTGCGCGCCAGTTGCAGCCCGGGCTCGCGGCCGCGTTCGGCCGTGAGGTGCTGGTTGTGCTTCAGTTCAGCGATCTCGGCCGGCGTGTCGGGCGGGCTGTCGGACAGCAGGCAGTGCAGCAAAAACACGTCCAGCAGCCGCATGGTCGACGCCGTGATGCCCACGGGCACGAACGGGTCCAGGTCCATCAGGCGAACTTCCACATATTCGACCCCGCGCTCGCGCAGGGCGTGCAGTGGGCGCTCGCCGGTACGCACGGTGCGCTTGGGGCGGATGGTGCCGTAGAACTCGTTTTCGATCTGCAGCAGGCTCGTGCCCAGCTGGTTGTAGTCACCACCGGGGTTGCGCACGCCCAGCATTTCGTAGGCGGGATAGGGTTTGGTCAGCGCCTCGTGCAGCGAATTGGCATAGCCCTTGAGGCCGTTGTAGCTCACGGCCAGCGTGGCCTGCGCGTCGCTTTGATAGCCCAGGCGCCCCATGCGCAGGGAAGTGGCGTGCGGCAGGTACAGCGCCTTGCCACCGGGCAGTTGCTGCAAACCATGTTCGCGCCCGGCCACAAAACAGGGACACAGCGCGGGGGATGCGCCAAACAGGTACAGCAGCACAAACGCATTGCGGCGGAAGTTGCGGATGAGCGAGAAATACTGCTCGCTGTCCACGCCGGGCAGCGACCAGTTGTAGTGAATGCCCGAGATCGTCTGCATGCGCCGGCCGTAGCGGTGGCCCAGGCCCATGCGGTAAACGCTTTTGGCGCGGCCGACGTTGGAGCTGCCGTAGCGGCCGATGGGAATGGTCTCGTCGGTGGGCAGCCCGCAGGGCATGCTGGACGCCCAGAGCAGCTCGCCGCCGCTGTCTTTGAGGGTGTGGTGCACAAACTGGTGCACCTCGGTCAGCTCATCAAGGCACTGGTCCACGCCCTTGTGGGCGCCGGTGATGAGCTCCAGTTGCGATTCGCTGTAATCGGTCGTGATCAGCGGGTGCGTGAGGGCCGAGCCCAGCGCCACCGGGTGCGGCGTGAGGGCCAGGCCGTCGTGGGGCAGCACCCGAAGGCCTTCCTTTTCAATGCCGCGGCGAATCCCTCCCAGGGCGTCCGCGGGGTAGGCCGCCAGTCTCTCGTGCAATTTGCTCATATCTTTATACCGATCCGTCTTCTTCTGTCGGCCCGGAACTTAGCACGGAGCACGATTGCACGTACGGACCTGGCTTAAACCCTCGACGCCATGGCCTTACCGACCTCGTTGGTGCCCTGGGCAGCGCCGCTTTGTGGTACTTGCTCGCCCGCACGCTCGGTCACCTCGGCCAGGCGGGCCGCCAATTGCTCGGGCACGTCAGCACCGATGCCTACGTGGATGCCCTGGGTCAGGGTGATGTGGGCCGCCTCGAATGTGCCTGCACCGGCGCACAGGATGGTGCGCGTGGGCGCGCTCTCGTGCGCCAGCACCAGCATGGCGGGCACCACGGCCTCGGGCTTCAAGGCATCCAGCACCTCCTGGGGCATCAGGCCTTCGGTCATGCGCGTGGCGGCCGTGGGCGCCAGGGCGTTCACGTGGATGTTGTACTTGGCGCCTTCGATGGCCAGGGTCTGCATCAGCCCCACCTGGGCCAGCTTGGCCGCGCCGTAGTTGGCCTGGCCGAAGTTGCCATACAGGCCGGTGGACGACGTGGTCATCACGATGCGGCCGTACTGCTGCGCCACCATGTGCGCCCACACGGCCTTGCAGCAGTGGGCTGCGCCCATCAGGTGCACGTCGACCACCAGGCGGAAGTCGTCCATGCTCATCTTCGAGAACGACTTGTCGCGCAGGATGCCGGCGTTGTTGACCAGGATGTCCACCCGGCCCCAGGCGTCGATGGCCTGCTGCACCATGGCCTCGACCGCTGCGAAGTCGGTGACGGATGCGCCGTTGGCCAGGGCCTCGCCGCCAGCTGCGCGGATCTCGTCGACCACGGCCTGCGCGGCCGACACCGTGCTGCCGCTGCCATCCACCGCGCCGCCGAGGTCATTGACCAGCACCTTGGCGCCACGCGCTGCGAGGGCCAGCGCGTGTTGGCGGCCCAGGCCCCCGCCTGCGCCGGTAACGATGGCCACGCGGCCGTTGAAGTCGATAGCCATGAATGCTGCTCCTGTAGGTTTGTGTTGGAAAGGATGCGGGTGGGTGCCACGCAGGCACGCTGCGCGGGGGACTGTAAGCGAGTTGGGTGCGGGGGGTGGTTGCGCGCGCGACTTCGGACTTCGATGGGGCCGAGGGCTCAAGCCACGGCCGGGGCGTTGGACGGCGGAGCGTGTTCCTCTGTTGCCGGGGTGGGCCGAAAGCTGCGTCCCCCTGCGGCACCCCGCACAGCCGCCACACCCTCCCCTCGCAACGGAAATTCCGTTACACAACGCAAGCCACCGATCATCCGGGACTGCAATCGGGTAAGGTGCTCAGGGCCAAAAATCAGGCCGGGGGGCCGCCACCCCAAAAAACCGGTGCACCAAAAATCACAATTTCATAGCAGCCAGCGCTTACGTATCAAGCGCTACAAGGCATTTTGACAAAGGAAACCCCATGAAAGCAGTCTGGAACGACGTGGTCGTGGCCGAGAGCGACGACACCGTGGTGGTTGAAGGCAACCACTACTTTCCCGAAAGCGCGCTTAACCGCGACTACTTCACCTTCAGCAACCACAAGACCACCTGCGCCTGGAAGGGCCAGGCCAGCTACCTATCGCTCCTGGTCAACGGCGAGATGAACACCGACGCCGCCTGGTTCTATGCCGACCCGAAGCCCGAAGCCGACGAAGTCCGGGGCCGCGTGGCGTTCTGGAAGGGTGTGAAGGTCACCGCCTGAGGCATTTGTCCGGGGCCTCGCCCACACGGCTGGCGGCGCCGGAAGGTTGTCCCTCCCTGCACTGGACAATCATGTGGATAAGTTTTGACAAGCCCTGTATGACAACTGCAAGTGGTTGATTCATAAAGAACGACACTACGCTGCTTAATTTTTAAGCACAGAGTTACAAACCAGCCTCCGGTTATCCCTGCCAGCACTGGACAATCCTGTGCATAAGTGGGCACAAGCTTTGTATGATGCAGTTAAGTTATTGATTCATATGAGTATTAATTGCAACGCACAAAAAATAGGCACACCGGCTCCAGCGCCATAACGCGGTCAGCAACCCGCCCCAAAGGGTGCAAAAACACTGTGTTATCCCTGTCGACGATGGACAATCCTGTGGATAAGCCTGAACAAGCCTTGTATGACATCCATAAGTCATTGATTTACAAGACATATCGTTGTGGTGCTCAAAAACAAGGCAGCTACAGCGGTGCAATGCGGAAGGCCAAAGCGACCGGAACCGCCGCCTCTTGCTCCTTAATTGATAGCTACAAGTGCTTATAGAACAAGCGCTAGGGCCTTAAATATGCTCAACCCCGCCCTCCACCATAGCCCAGCCGCCGAGCGCAACCGCGCGCCCATCCTTGCGTGCCTGCTCGCCCTGCTGCGGCCGCAAGGCAGCGCGCTCGAGATCGCCAGTGGCACCGGCCAGCACGCAGCACACTTTGCCGCTGCGCTGCCGGGCTGGAGTTGGCAGCCCACCGACCTGGAGGGCACGCATTTCGACTCCATCACCGGCTGGGCCGCCAGCACCGGGGCCGGCAATGTGCGCGCGCCGGTTCGGCTCGACGTGGTGCAGTCGCGGTGGCCGGCCGAGGGCGAGGCCTTCGGTGCCGGGTTCGACCTGATCTACTGCGCCAACATGCTGCACATTGCCCCGTGGGCCTGCTGCGCCGGGCTGATGCAGGGGGCAGCGCGCCACTTGGCGCCGGGGGGCCGGCTCGTCACCTACGGGCCGTATCTGGAAGACGCCGTGCCCACGGCCCCCGGCAACCTGGCCTTTGACGCCAGCCTGCGCGCGCAGGACAGCGCCTGGGGCATCCGCCGGATCGAAGACGTCGCAGCGACCGCCGCCGACGCCGGGCTGGCACTGCAACAGCGCCACGCCCTGCCCGCCAACAACCTCCTGCTGGTATGGTCACGCGCCACCGCCCCAGACGCGTGAAGCGTTGTTTTGACTGATTGAATGATTAACTAGTTAGTTGGCTGATTGACTGACCGACCGCTTGAGCCTCCATGACCACTCCTGCCGCCCCCTTCTTCATCGCCAAGGTTGAACCCGATGGCCAACAGTGCGACGCCTGGCCCGAGCAGCCGCTGCTGTTGTCCATGGAGCAAGGCGGCATCGACTGGCCCAGCTCCTGCCGCAACGGCACCTGCCGCACCTGCATCGGCATGCTGACCGAAGGTGAGGTGCGCTACGCCATCGAATGGCCCGGCCTGACCGCTGAAGAAAAGGCCGAAGGCTGCGTGCTGCCCTGCGTGGCCTATCCAACCAGCGACGTGCGGCTGGAAGCGTTCAGCTTCTGACGCCAGCCACCATGGTCTGACCCCGGGGCCAGCGTCGCGGCCGGGTGAGCGGCCCGCTTGCTGCGGCGCACGTTCCTCGCCCAGAATCTCTCCACATTCATCGCCACGGGAGGGAGGACGCCATGAACGCCCCAGAGACGCCGGCTGCGCCAGCCGTACACACCCCGGGCGGCGGCACCCACGCCCCGACCCGCGAGGCCGTCCTGGCCGAGTGCATCGCAGCAAACACGCAATGGGCAGCCCACCCCGGCCGCAACCTCGTGCTGCTGTTCGACGGCACCGGCAACATCCTGGGCAACCCGCAGGACACCAACGTGGTGAAGCTTTTGCGCATGCTCGGCAAAGGCCATGACCCCTCGGGCAGCGGGCCCACGCAACTGGTCTACTACGACCCCGGCGTGGGCACGACGAACGAGTTTCCGGCGGACGGCATCGTGTCCAAGGCCAAGAACCAGCTGCGGCAGCTGGCGGGGCTGGCACTGGGCAGCGGCGTGTTCCCCAATATCGCCGAGGCCTACCGGTTCCTGGTCAACACCTACCAGCGGGGCGACCGCATCTACCTGTTTGGTTTCTCGCGCGGCGCGTTCACGGCGCGGGCGGTGGCCGGCATGCTCAATATGTACGGCCTGATCCACACCGAGGGCCTGCCGCTCATTGAGACCCTGGTGCGCACCTACTTCGCGCCCAGCGGCCGAAAGAACCAGGCCGGCACCAAAAGCCGCGAGTCCTTCGCGCGGGATGTGATCGACAACTTCTCGCTCGGCCGCACGCCGCTGGTGCATTTTGTGGGAGTGTGGGACACGGTGGAGGCCATCGGCAGCGGCCTGCTGGGCGGGATCAAGATCAGCAACTCCACCGATTTCGCCTGCAAACGCTTTACCCACGTGCGCCACGCCCTGTCGCTGCACGAATCGCGCAGCAAGTACGCGCCGCGGCGCTACACCGATCCGCACTTCACCAGCGAGGAGCAGGCCTGGCGCAGTTACGACCAGCGCTGGTTCCGCGGTGTGCACAGCGATGTGGGCGGCTCGTATGCGCGCGACGGGCTGTCCAACCTCACCCTGGCATGGATGGTGGACGAAGCCTTGGCCCAGGGCCTGCGCGTAGACCGCAGCCGGCTGCAGCCCGGCAACCCGCTCACCGCCATGCACGATCAGGCCTACGACTGCCCTTACTGGGTCTGGACGGGTCTCAACGCGCGCGAGCGCTTTGCTGACGACTTCATCGACCCCACGGCCCAGCCGGTGGGTGGCGCCGTGCCCGCGGGAACCGTCCCCCGCACGCAGCCCTGGCGCTGGCTGGGCATGGCGCTGGCGGTCGCCACGGTGGTGCTGTTTGCCATCACATTCCAGATAGACCGCGCCGCCTGTGACCTGGGCGCAGCGCCGGGGTGGGTGCAGGCCCTGCCGTCGGGCTTTCAAGTGTCGGCCCACTGGCACAACGGCTGGGGTGTGGCCTGCGGAGGCACCGAGGGCGTGCGCCGCGCCATCACCTGGGACTGGGCGCTGCTTGCCAGCTACACCCTGTGGTTGGCCTACCCGGTGGCGTGGGCCCTGCGGCGGCGCGTGGCGCGGGCCGTGCCGCCGGGCCGGGCCCTGGGCTGGCTCTACCGCCATGCGCACTGGACGATGGGCCTTCTGGTGGTGTCGGACCTGGTGGAAAACTGCGCCACCCTGCACATGCACCTCCCGCATTGGCCTACGGTGCTGACCGGGGCCAGCACCATCAAACTGCTGTCCCTGCTGGTGCTGGCCTGGGTGATCATGGCTGGCGCCCTGGCCGGGCGCAAGGGTGGCCGCCCGCCCGCGTGACCCGTGTCGCCGCGCCCCAACTGCACTAAAATCCACGCTTTGGGGCGCAGAGCGCTCCCGCACCGTGCGGCTGGCGCCGCACTGCACGCTCTTTGGAATCGGCTCTACCGGGCCGTGGCCGGATCAGCGTGCGGTCACGCCACCCGCGCCGCTCACCGAAAGCCCGTCTCCATGACCTCCCCCCTGACCCCTGTGCCGATCTCGCCCGTCGAGGACATCGTGGCCGAGATGCGCGCCGGGCGCATCGTCATCCTGGTGGATGAAGAAGACCGTGAAAACGAAGGCGACCTGGTCCTGGCCGCCGACCACGTGACGCCCGAGGCCATCAACTTCATGGCCCGCTTTGGCCGCGGCCTGATCTGCCTGACCCTGAGCCGCGAGCGCTGCGAGCGCCTGCGCCTGCCGCCCATGGTGGCGAGCAACGGCACAAAGATGGGCACAGCATTCACCGTCTCCATCGAAGCCGCCGAAGGCGTGACCACCGGCATCTCGGCCGCCGACCGCGCCCGCACCGTGCAGGCCGCCGTGGCGCCCAACGCCGTGGCCGCCGACCTGGTGCAGCCCGGCCACATCTTTCCGCTGCAGGCGGTCGAAGGAGGCGTGCTCATGCGCGCAGGCCACACAGAAGCCGGCTGCGACCTGGCCGTGATGGCCGGCTGCAGCCCCGCGTCGGTGATCTGCGAGATCATGAAAGACGACGGCACCATGGCGCGCCTGCCAGACCTGCAGCTCTTTGCCGCCGAGCACGGCCTCAAGATCGGCACCATCGCCGACCTCATCGAATACCGCAGCCGCAATGAGTCGCTGGTCGAAAAGGTGGGCACACGCGTGCTGCAGACGGCCTTTGGCGCGTTTACCGCCCACGCCTTCCGCGACAAGCCCAGCAAGGAGCTGCACCTGGCCCTGGTCAAGGGCCAATGGGGCGCCGACGACGTGGTGCCCGTGCGTGTGCACGAGCCGCTGTCGGTGCTGGACGCGCTGGAGGTCAACCGCTCCATGCATTCGTGGAGCCTCGACACCAGCCTGCAATATCTGTCCGAGCAGGGCAAGGGCGTGGCGGTGCTGCTCAACTGCGGCGAGACGGCTGACCAGCTGCTCGCCCAGTTCGAAGGCACGGCCCGCGCAGCGCAAGCCCCCGAGCGCGGCCGCATGGACCTGCGCACCTATGGCGTGGGCGCACAAATTCTGCGCGAGTGCGGCGTGCACCGCATGGCCCTCATGGGCCAGCCGCGCCGCATGCCCAGCATGGCGGGCTACGGCCTCGAGATCACCGGTTTCATCCCCAAGGAATAACGCAATATGTTTGGCGCAGAAAAAGGCACGGCAGACCGCCTCGACGGCAAGAAACTGCACATCGGCATCGTGCAGGCCCGCTTCAATGAAGGCATCACCAACGCCCTGGCCGCCGCCTGCCGCGCAGAGCTGCTGAACCTGGGCGTGCAAGAAAAGAACATCAAGCACGTGCTCGTGCCCGGCGCGCTCGAAGTGCCCGTGGCCCTGCAGGCCATGGCCGAGGCCGACGAATACGACGCGCTGATCGCCCTGGGCTGCATCATCCGCGGCGAGACGTACCACTTCGAGCTGGTGGCCAACGAATCGGGCGCGGGCGTCACACGCCTGGCGCTCGACTACCAGATCCCGATTGCCAACGCCATCATCACCACCGAGAACATGGAACAAGCCATCGCACGCCAGACCGACAAGGGCGTGGACGCAGCCCGTGTGGCGGTCGAGATGGCCAACCTGCTGGACGAACTGTCATGAGCGATATGAACACCCCTTCCGACAGCCGGCCACCAAAGCAGCCCCGCACCGGCCTCAAGACCACGGGCGCGCGCAAGGCGGCCTCCAAGTCCAACCGCAGCCGCGCACGCGAGTTCGCGCTGCAGGCGCTGTACCAGCACCTGGTGGGTGGCAACGACGCCGAATCCATCGACGCCTTCACCCGCAACCTGGCAGGGTTCCACAAAGCCGACTCGGTGCACTACGACGCACTGCTCCATGGCTCGATTGCCAACGCCGCTGCGATGGATGCGCTGATCACGCCGCTGCTGGACCGCAAGATGGCGGAGATTTCGCCCATCGAGCACGCCGTGATGTGGATTGGCGTGTACGAGTTCCAGCACTGTCTGGACGTGCCTTGGCGTGTGGTGCTCAACGAGTGCATCGAGCTGGCCAAGGAGTTTGGCGGCACTGACGGCCACAAATATGTGAACGCCGTGCTCAACGGCCTGGCACCCAAGCTGCGCGCCGTCGAAGTCGCGGCTGACAAGGCTGCGGGTGGCGGCGGAAGTGCTGTTGCCCCAAGCGGTCCGGCAGCTGATTGATGGGCGCAGTACGGCCGGCACGGCGCGGCTGGCTTTGTCGCCTCGCACGCTTTTGGTAGTCGCTGCTAAGCACCTTTCCCTTCGCGTTGCTGCTGTGCAGCGCGCTGCCCGGCCCTGACGGGCGCCACGGAACCCATGCCATGAAGTTTTCCACGCGCGCCGAGCGCATCGAACCGTTTTATGTAATGGAAGTCGCCAAGGCCGCGCAGGCCCTGGCGCGCGAGGTGGCGGGCACGCGCGAGCCGATGATCTTCCTGAACATCGGCGAGCCCGACTTCACCGCGCCGCCCCTGGTGCAAGAGGCCGCAGCCCGCGCCGTGCACAGCGGCGCGACGCAGTACACCAACGCCCTGGGCCTGGATGCCCTGCGCGAGCGCATCAGCGGCTGGTACCAAAGCCGCTTTGGCGTCAACGTGCCCGCACGCCGCATCGTGGTGACGGCAGGTGCATCGGCCGCGCTGCAGCTGGCGTGCCTGGCGCTCATCGAGTCGGGCGACGAGATCCTCATGCCCGATCCGAGCTACCCCTGCAACCGCCACTTCGTGAGCGCTGCCGAAGGCAAGGCCGTGCTGCTGCCCACCACGGCGGCCGAGCGCTACCAGCTGACCGCCGAGAAAGTCCGCGCCGCCTGGACGGAGAAGACGCGCGGTGTGCTGCTCGCGTCGCCGTCCAACCCCACCGGCACCTCGATTGCGCCTGGCGAGCTGCGCCGCATTCATGAAGTGGTGCGTGCGCACGATGGCATCACGCTCATCGACGAGATCTACCTGGGCCTGTCGTACGAAGAAGAGTTCGGCCACACGGCGCTTTCCATCGACGACAACATCATCAGCATCAACAGCTTCAGCAAGTACTTCAACATGACGGGCTGGCGCCTGGGCTGGATGGTGGTGCCGGAGGCCATGGTGCCCGTGGTGGAGCGCCTGGCGCAGAACCTGTTCATCTGCGCCAGCACGGTGGCGCAGCATGCGGCCCTGGCCTGCTTCGAGGCCGAGAGCATTGCCGAATACGAGCGCCGCCGCGCCGAGTTCAAGGCCCGGCGCGACTTCTTCATCCCCGCACTGCAGTCGTTGGGCCTTGCGGTGCCGGTAATGCCCGACGGCGCGTTCTATGCCTGGGCCGATTGCACCGAGGCCGCGCAGCGCCTGGGCGTCCCTTCTGGCAAGAACTGCAGCTGGGACTTCGCGTTTGAAGTCATGCGCCGCGCGCACATTGCCGTGACGCCGGGCCGCGACTTTGGCACGGCGGAGCCTGAGCGCTTCGTCCGGTTTTCGACAGCCAACTCGATGGCGCAGCTGCAGGAGTCGGTAGATCGGTTGCGCAAGCTTCTCGGATAAGACAGCGCGAGCAATGAACATCGGGCCAAAACACCATGGCGTTTGAATTTCCGATCCGCGTGTATTGGGAAGACACCGATGCGGGTGGCATCGTGTTTTATGCCAACTACCTCAAGTTCTTTGAGCGCGCGCGCACCGAGTGGCTGCGCTCGCTGGGCGTGGGCCAGCAACTTCTGAAGGAACAAACGGGCGGCATGTTTGTCGTAACCGATGCGCAGCTGCGCTATCACCGCCCCGCACGCCTGGATGATGAACTCATTGTTACCGCCGGCCTGCAGGTCGCAGGCCGGGCATCGCTGACAATAGTGCAGCGAGCGCTCCTGAAACCAGAGCAGATGAACGACCAAGGCGCCACCTTGCTGACCGAAGGCACCATCCGCATTGGATGGGTGGATGCAGCAACGATGCGCCCCGCAAGAATACCGAGCACCCTTCTGGAACAACTCACACCATGAACTCCCAAAACATGTCCATCATCTCCCTGGTGCTGCACGCCAGCTGGGTGGTGCAACTCGTGATGCTGCTGCTGCTGGGCGTGTCGGTGGCCAGCTGGGCGGCCATCTTCCGCAAGCTGTTTTCCTTGAAGCGTGTGAAGACGCTCAACGAAGATTTCGAGCGCGAATTCTGGTCGGGCACCAGCCTCAATGACCTGTACGCCAGCGCCGCGCAGAACGCCAAGCAGGCCGGCCCCATGGAACGCATTTTTGCCAGCGGCATGCGCGAATACCAAAAGCTGCGCGAGCGCCGCATCGTGGACCCGGGCACCCTGCTCGACGGCGCACGCCGCGCCATGCGCGCGAGCTTCCAGCGCGAGATGGACGTGGTGGAGTCCAGCCTTTCCTTCCTGGCTTCGGTGGGTTCGGTCTCCCCTTACGTAGGCCTGTTCGGCACCGTGTGGGGCATCATGCATGCGTTCACCGGTTTTGCCGGCATGGAGCAAGTCACGCTGGCCACCGTGGCCCCCGGCATTGCCGAAGCCCTGGTGGCCACGGCCATCGGCCTGTTTGCCGCCATCCCCGCCGTGATCGCCTACAACCGTTTTGCGCGTGACATCGACCGCGTGGCCACGCACCAGGAGACCTTCATCGAAGAGTTCTCCAACATCCTGCAGCGCAACCTGGGTGCCCAGCCCGCGCCCTCCACCGGCCACACGGCCTCGGGGCACTGACACCATGCCCGCCATGGCTTCCCGCGGCCGGGGCCGCCGCACCATCAACGAGATCAACATGGTGCCGTTCATCGACGTCATGCTGGTGCTGCTCATCATCTTCATGGTGACTGCGCCCATGCTGACGCCCGGCGTGGTGGACGTGCCCAGCGTGGGCAAGGGCAAGAACATGCCCAAGGTGGTCGCGCAGGTCATCGTCAACAAGGACGGCTCGCTGCAGTTCAAGACACCCGACGCCACACGCACGCTGAGCCAGCGCGAGGTGGGCGAGGCCGCCAGCCGCTGGCAGAAGGCCCAGGGCGCTGACAGCGCCAGTGCGGTCGTGATCAGCGCCGACAAGGGTGTGCAATACGAAAGCGTGGTGAAAGCCATGGACGCCTTGCAAAAGGCGGGCGTGCAACGCGTGGGTCTGTCCGTCAAACAAGGCGGTTGAACCGAACCTGCGCCAGCCGCTCTCACTTACGCCATGCAAGCCCACAACGACCGCGACCAGTTTGCTCCGCCGCGCCCGCCCGCTCGGATGCGCGCCATCACGCTGGCAGTGCTCGTGCACGCGGTGCTGATCGGCGCCCTGACCTGGGGCGTGAACTGGAAGAGCAGCGCAGACCTGCCCGCCGTGGAAGCCGAGCTCTGGGCGGCCGTGCCCCAGCAGGCCGCACCGCGCGCCGCAGAGACCCCGCCACCCCCGCCACTCCCACCGGTGCCGGAAGTCCGCACACCACCCCCGCCACCGCCCCCACCGCCGCCACGTGCGGTGGAGCCCCCCGACACGCGGGAAGCCGACATTGCGATTGAGCGCGAGAAGAAGCGCCTGGAGCAGGAAAAGAAGGCGCGCGAGCAGCAGCAGGAACGCGAAAAGCGCGAACGTGAGCGCAAGGAAGACGAACGCCGCGACCGCCTGGAGCAGGAGAAAAAAGAGCGCCTGCAAAAAGAAAAAGACAGAGAGAAAGACAAGGAAAAGGAAAAGGAACAGCGCGAAAAGCAGCTGGCCGAGCAGAAGAAGGCCGAGCAGGACAAACAAAAGAAGCTGGCCGAAGACAAGCGCAAGGCGGAAGAAGCTGCCAAGCGCAAAGCCGAGGCGGACGACAAACAACTGGCCAAGCTGCGCGAAGACAATATGCGCCGCATCCAGGGCATGGCAGGCGCGACCGGCGGCGAAACCGCGACGGGCACGGCCCAGCGCAGTGCGGGCCCCTCGGGCAGCTACGGCGGCAAGGTGGCGGCCAAGGTCAAGCCCAACATCGTCTATCCCGACGCGATCTCGGGCAACCCGCGTGCGGAGGTGGAGGTGCGCCTTTCACCCGACGGCACCATCGTGGGCAAGCGCCTGGTGCAGTCGAGCGGCAACAAGGCCTGGGACGACGCGGTTTTGCGGGCCCTGGACAAGACGGAGACCCTGCCGCGCGATGTGGATGGGCGCGTGCCGCCCTCGCTGACCATTGGCTTCAGGCCACAGGACTGAGCCTCCCCCAAAAAGAAAAGCGCCCGGTTGAACCGGGCGCTTTTTTACTTCTGTGCTTGACTGAGTTTTTGCCTCGGACCGGCCGCTCGCCTTGCGCTTGTCGAAGACCGAGAGGCTGCCCGCAAAAGACTGCCCTGGCCTCGACAGGCCCAGCCCGAGCGGGTCACCGCAGCCCCAAGTAGAGCCGCGGCACTATTGATATAAGCCCTTTTTGGCCGTCAGCGCTTGATGGATAAGCGCTGGTAGCTATATTTTCAATAGCAAACTACCAAGTCAGTCCCGACACGAGCCCGTTACCGGTCGCGACGCTCCATGCGCCGGTTCAGATTCAGCGCGCCCAGCGTGCAGGCCACACCCGACAGCAGGTACACCGTCACCGCCAGCAGCCCAAACCGGGACGACAGGTACAACGCCACCAGCGGCGCAAACGCGGCGCCAATGATCCACGCCAGATCGGCCGAGAGCGCGGCGCCGGTATAGCGGTACTGGGGCGAGAAGTTGGCCGTGACCGTGCCCGAAGCCTGGCCGTACGACAGGCCCAGCAGCACAAAACCCAGCAGCAGGAACATGGTGCTGCCCACCTCACCGGAGTTGAGCAGCACCGGCGCCATGAAGCTGAAGACACCAATCAGCACGGCCATGCCGCCCAGCAGCTTGCGGCGGCCCAGGTGGTCCGACAGCCAGCCCGACACCATGATGGCGCCAGCCGCCAGGAACGCTCCCACGATCTGCACACCCAGGATCTGCGTTACGGGCTGCTCGGAATACAGCGTGATCCACGACAGCGGAAACACCGTCACCAGATGGAACAACGCAAAGCTTGCCAGCGCCGCAAAAGCGCCGAGCAGCACGTTGCTGCCTTCGTCGCGCACCACGCGGCTCACGGGCACGGGCTGCAGTTCACGCTCTTGCAGCAGTTCGGTATACGACTGGCCCACCACCAGGCGCAGTCGGGCGAACAGCGCCACCACGTTCACGGCAAAGGCCACAAAGAACGGGTAGCGCCAGCCCCACGCCAAAAACTCTTGCAGGCTGAGGCTGCTGTACAGATAGGCGAACAGTCCGGCGGCCATCACAAAGCCTACGGGCGCGCCCAGCTGGCCGATCATGGCGAACCAGCCGCGGCGCTCCCGGGGGGCCGACATGGCCAGCAGCGATGGCAGGCCATCCCACGACCCCCCCAGCGCCAAACCCTGGCCGATGCGCAGGATGAGCAGGGCCACGATCGCGACCATGCCCACATCCTTGTAGCCCGGCAGGAACGCCATGCCCACCGTGCACACGCCCAGCAGGAACAGCGCGATGGTCAACTTGGTGCCCCGCCCCCATCGCCGCTGGATGGCCATGGAGATGGCGGTGCCAATGGGCCGGACCACGAAGGCGACCGCCAGCAGCGCGAAGGCCATCAGCGTGCCATCCAGGCGGGAGAGGAAGGGGAACAGAAACGAGGGGAAGACGAGAACGCAGGCGATCCCGAAAACGAAGAAGTCAAAGTACTCGGACGAGCGCCCGATGATCACGCCCACGGCAATTTCGCTGGGGGTCACGTCTTCATGCGTATCCGCCCGGGAGAGGGACGCGGCGTTTTCTTCAAAGCCGGCCGCGGGGTAGGTGGCAGAGGCGGGGCTGCTCATGAACAGGGTTCCTTGTCGTGGTTGGAAGTGGATATTTTCGTTCTACACGCAACTTCGATTGCAAACAAGTGCGGTTTCACCTTGGCGGCTGCGGGACATGGGACGAAATGGCACACCGCTGGCCCCCCGCCAACTTGCCACGGTTTGACCTTGGACAAAATGTCCAATGTACAAAAAAGCTAGGGCTATTACATTCAGCGCTATTCCGTTATCCGCGTTTACCCCTAAAAAACGCACCGATTGCGCCCTACCATGCCCCACACCTCTCTACCCCGTGCCTTCGCCTGGCTGGCCGCTGTCCCGGCCCTGGGCGCCCTGGCTGGCTGCAGCAAGGCGGTCGTCCTCAACCCGGCGGGCGACGTCGCTGCGCAGCAGGGCAACATGGTCATCCAGGCCACGCTGCTCATGCTGATCATCATCGTGCCGGTGATCGCCCTCACCCTGTGGTTTGCCTGGAAGTACCGGCACAACAACGCGGCCAATACCGAGGCCGACTATGACCCGGACTGGCACCACTCCACCACGCTGGAGCTGGTGATCTGGACCGTGCCGCTGATGATCATCATCGCCCTGGGGGCATTGACCTGGATCGGCACCCACAAGCTCGACCCCTACCGCCCGCTCGACCGCATCTCTGCAGCCAAGCCACTCGACGCCCAGTCGACGCCATTGGAAGTGCAGGTGGTGGCCATGGACTGGAAGTGGCTGTTCTTCTACCCCGAGCTGGGCATTGCCACGGTGAACGAACTGGCGGCGCCGGTGGACCGCCCTATCCTTTTCAAGCTCACGGCCACCTCCACAATGAACGCGTTTTACGTGCCCGACCTGGCCGGCATGATCTACGCGATGCCGGGCATGCAGACGGAGCTCAATGCCGTGATCAACAAGCCCGGCGTGTTCTCCGGCCTGGCCACGCACTACAGCGGCGCGGGCTTCTCGGGCATGACCTTCAAGTTCCATGGCCTGAGCCAGGGCGACTTTGAAGCCTGGGTGGCCAAAAACAAATCCGAAGGCAAGCCGCTGACGCGCAAGGCCTACATGGACCTGGCCAAGCCGAGCGAACGGGACCCGGTGCAGCGCTTTGCCAGCGTGGAAGACGGTCTGTACGACAAGGTGCTCAACCGCTGCGTCGAGGACGGCAAGATGTGCATGCACCACATGATGGCCATCGACGAGAACGGTGGCGACGCTTATGTGCGTGCCATGGGGCTGAACCTGCCGCAGGACGTCTGCACCTCGCAAAACGCCGCCCAGGTGGTCGCCACCCTGGAAGCCCGCCACGCCCCCCGCGCGGCCACTGCCGCCCAATGACCCGTCCTTGATTGCCGAGCCGGCAGCCGCCTCTGGCGCTGCTGGCAACCTCCAAAAGAGACCCGATATGTCCTCCGTCACCGTTACTGACACCCACTGGGCCCTGGGCCGAATCACCTGGGACTCGATCCCCATGGCACACGAGCCCATCGTGCTGTGGACCTTCATCGCCACCGTGCTGGGCGGCCTCGTGGTGCTGGCTGGCGTCACCAAGTTCCGCCTGTGGGGCCCGCTCTGGCGCGACTGGATCTGCAGCATCGACCACAAGCGGATCGGGATCATGTACATGATCCTCGGCCTCATCATGCTGCTGCGCGGCTTTGCCGACGCCGTCATGATGCGGCTGCAGCAGGCCATGGCCTTTGGCGACAACATGGGCTACCTGCCGCCGCACCACTACGACCAGATCTTCACCGCCCACGGCGTGATCATGATCTTCTTCGTGGCCATGCCGCTGGTCACGGGCCTGATGAACTACCTCGTGCCGCTGCAGATTGGTGCGCGCGACGTGTCGTTCCCGTTCCTCAACAACTTCAGCTTCTGGATGACCACGGCCGGCGCCGTGCTGGTCATGGTGTCGCTGTTCCTGGGCGAGTTTTCGACCGCTGGCTGGCTGGCGCTGTCCAACCTGGGGGCGCAGAACCCGGGGGTGGGTCTCGACTACTACATCTGGGCGCTGCAGATTGCGGGGGTGGGCACGACGCTGTCCGGCATCAACCTGATCGTCACCATCATCAAGATGCGCGCGCCAGGCATGAACCTGATGAAGATGCCCGTCTTCACCTGGACGGCGCTGTGCACCAACGCCCTCATCGTGGCGTCGTTCCCCGTGCTCACGGCAGCGCTGGTGCTGATGTCGCTCGACCGCTATGTCGGTACCAACTTCTTCACGAACGACCTGGGCGGCAACCCCATGCTGTACGTGAACCTGATCTGGATCTGGGGCCACCCTGAGGTCTACATCCTGATCCTGCCGTGCTTCGGCATCTTCTCGGAAGTGGTGGCCACGTTCTGCAAGAAGCGCCTGTTCGGCTACACCTCCATGGTGTACGCCACCGTAGTGATCACCATCCTGTCGTACCTGGTGTGGCTGCACCACTTCTTCACCATGGGTTCGGGCGCGAGCGTGAACACCTTCTTCGGCATCACGACGATGATCATCTCGATCCCCACGGGCGCGAAGATCTTCAACTGGCTGTTCACGATGTACAAGGGCCGCATCCGCTTTGAGCTGCCCATGATGTGGACCGTGGCCTTCATGGTGACCTTTGCCATCGGCGGCATGACCGGCGTGCTGCTGGCCGTGCCACCGGCCGACTTCGTGCTGCACAACAGCCTGTTCCTGATCGCCCACTTCCACAACGTGATCATCGGCGGCGTGTTGTTCGGCCTGTTTGCCGGCATCAACTACTGGTACCCCAAGGCCTTTGGCTACAAGCTCGACCGCACCTGGGGCGTGCGCTCCTTCTGGCTATGGGTGGTGGGTTTCTGGGTGGCCTTCGGCCCGCTGTACGTGCTCGGCCTGATGGGCGTGACACGGCGTGCGAACCACTTTGAAGACCAGTCCCTCCAGATCTGGTTCGTGATCGCCGCGATCGGCGCCGCAATGATTGCCGCGGGCATTGCCTGCTTCCTGATCCAGATCGTGGTGAGCTACCTCAAGCGCGACGAGCTGCGCGACGTGACCGGCGACCCATGGGACGCACGCACGCTGGAGTGGGCCACGTCGTCGCCGCCGCCCAACTACAACTTCGCGTTCACGCCCGTGGTGCATGAGATCGATGCCTGGTGGGACATGAAGAAGCACGGCTACCAGCGTCCGCTCACCGGCTTTGCCTCCATCCACATGCCGGCCAACACCGGTTCGGGTGCCGTGATCTCTGCGCTGTCGCTGGTGCTGGGCTTTGCATTGATCTGGCACATGTGGCTGCTGGCCGGCGTGTCGTTTGCGGCTGTGATCCTGGTGGCCATCGTCCACACCTTCAACTACAAGCGCGACTTCTACATCCCCGTCTCTGAAGTGACGGAGACGGAAAACATCCGCACCCAACAACTGCGTGCCAGCCATGTCTGATATCCGTACCACCCTTGGCGCAGCAGGCGCCGCCAGCGCGGCACTGCCGCTGCGCCAGTACCACCCCGCGCACGAGCCGCATCCCGAAAACGGCACGGCGCTGGGCTTCTGGCTCTACCTGATGAGCGACTGCCTCATCTTTGCTGCGCTGTTCGCCACGTATGGTGTGCTGGGCCGCAGCTATGCGGCGGGCCCCACCGGAGCGCAGTTGTTCGACCTCACGCTGGTGGCCATCAACACGGCCTTCCTGCTGCTGTCGTCCATCACCTTCGGGTTTGCCATGCTGCGCAAGCAGGTCGGCGACGTGAAAGGCACGCTGCTGTGGCTGGCAGTCACGGGTTTCTTCGGCCTGTGTTTCCTGGGCCTGGAACTGTACGAGTTTGCCCATCTAATCCACCAGGGCGCCACGCCCCAGCGCAGCGCCTTCCTGTCGGCGTTCTTCACGCTGGTGGGCACGCACGGGCTGCACGTCACCTTCGGCCTGATCTGGCTGGTGGTGCTGATGGTCCAGATTGGCAAACATGGGCTGATCCACGAGAACAAGCGCCGGCTGATGTGCCTGTCGATGTTCTGGCACTTTCTGGACGTGGTCTGGATCGGTGTCTTCACCTTTGTGTACCTGATGGGGGTGCTGTAAATGAGCGCACAACACACACACGACGCCCAGCATGCCCACGGGCATGACGATCACCACCATGGTGACGAAGGGCCACACAGCAGCCTGCGCGAATACGCCATCGGTTTTGTGCTCTCGGTCATCCTCACTGCGATTCCGTTTTGGCTGGTGATGGCCAAGGTGATCGCCGACCGCAACACCGCCGTCCTCGTGCTGGGCGGCTTCGCGGTGGTACAGATCCTCGTGCATATGGTGTATTTCCTGCACATGAACGGCAAGGTCGAGGGCGGCTGGACGCTGCTGTCCACTATCTTTACCGTGGTGTTCGTGGCCATTGCGATCAGTGGCACGCTGTGGGTCATGTTCCACATGAACGCCAACATGATGCCCGCGCACCCCACGCCCACGCCGCCGGTGCATGAAGCTTCGCCGGGGCACTCCACGCCTTGACCCAGGCCCCCAAACACTCGGCCCCGGGCGCCCGTTCCCGGCGGCTGCGCCAGGTGGTGCTCGCGGTCGTGGGCGTCGCCTTGTTTCTGGGTTTTCTGGCGCTGGGCACCTGGCAGGTCCAGCGCCGTGTGTGGAAGCTGGCCTTGATGGAGCGCGTAGAGCAGCGTGTGCATGCAGCCCCCGCGGCGCTGCCGCCGCGCAGTGAGTGGCCGCGGGTGAACGCCGCCGACCACGAATATTTGCCGGTTTCGCTGAGCGGCCAGTGGCTGGGCGACAAGACCGTGCTGACGCAGGCGGTGACCGAGCTGGGTGCAGGTTTCTGGGTCATCACCCCGCTGCAGCAGGACGATGGCACAGAGGTGCTGGTCAACCGCGGTTTTGTGCCACAGGACCAGCGCGCGCAGTGGCTTGCCACTCCGCTGACCGCATCCGCCGCCGCATCTACTGCCGTGCAGGGCCTGCTGCGCATAACCGAGCCCGCCGGCGGTTTTCTGCGCACCAACGACCCGGCGCAGCAACGCTGGTATTCGCGCGACGTGGCCGCCATCGGCCACGCGCTGCAGCTTACGCACCTGGCTCCGTTTTTCATCGACGCCGGGCTGCCGGTAACTAAGCAAGGCGCCACCGCCGCCGCGGCCACAGAAACCGCCTGGCCGCGGGCTGGCCTGACGGTGGTCCGGTTTCACAACAGCCATCTGGTCTATGCGCTGACCTGGTACGGCCTGGCCCTCATGGTTGCGGGTGCCGCCTGGTATGTGGCACGCTACGAGCGCCGCTTGCGTGGCATCCCCGACCGCACAGCAACGCCCGGCCCTCGTCCATGACGCCGCCCTCCTCTCGCCCAGACAGCAGCACCGCAGCGCCCACGCCGCGCGCTGCGCGTGCGCCCGACGCGGCCGCCGGCATCAAGAACCTGCAGCAGCTGATCGAGCTGCGCTGGATCGCCATGGTCGGGCAGGTGTTCACCATCGAGATGGCGCACTACAGCCTGAACCTCACGCTGCCGGTGCACGAGATGCTGATGGTGGTGGGCTGCCTTGCGCTCTTCAACGTGGTGAGCCTGCTGCGCCTGCGCACCGGTGTGGTGGTGCGCAATGTCGAGCTGTTCCTGGCCTTGTTGATCGACGTGGCGGTGCTCACCGTGCAGCTGTACCTGAGCGGCGGCACCACCAACCCGTTTGTCTTTTTGTACCTGCTGCAAATCACGCTGGGCGCGGTGCTGCTGCGCGGCGCGTACATCTGGTCCATCGTGGCCATCACGCTGGCGTGTTTTGCCGTGCTGGCCAGGCACCACCTGCCGCTGGAGCTGCCGCAGGACCTGCACCAGGGCCTCTCCAGCCTGTACGTGATCGGGCTGCTGGTGTGTTTCATGCTCAACGCCACCCTGGTGGTGGTGTTCATCACGCGCATCAACCTGAACCTGCGCGAGCGCGATGCACGCCTGGCCGCCGCGCGCCGGCGCCGGGTGGAAGAAGAACACATCGTGCGCATGGGCCTGCTGGCCTCCGGCGCCGCGCACGAGCTGGGCACGCCGCTGTCCACCCTGGCGGTGATCCTGGGCGACTGGCAGCACGACAAACGCCTGGCCGCCGACCCGGCGCTGCAGGAAGAGATTCACGAGATGCAGACCCAGGTGCAGCGCTGCAAGGCGATCGTGAGCGGCATCCTGCTGTCGGCCGGCGAGGCCCGCGGCGAGGAATCGGTGCAGACCACCGTGCGCACCTTTGTCGATGCGCTGGCCGAGGAATGGCGCGGCACCCGGTCGATGCCGAGCTTTGTGTACGACAACGACTTTGGCGCCGACACGCCCATGGTGTCGGACACCACGCTCAAGCAGATGGTTTTTAACGTGCTGGACAATGCCCGTGACGCCTCGCCCGAGTGGGTGCGCCTAGGCGTGACGCGGCATGCCGATGTGCTGCGCATCACCGTGCAAGATGCCGGGCCGGGCTTTGCGCCCGAGATGCTGGCCAAGCTGGGCACGCCGTACCAGTCCACCAAGAACCGCCCCGGCCGCGGGCTGGGCCTGTACCTGGTGCTCAATGTCGCGCGCACGCTGGGCGGCAGTGTCAGCGCCCGCAACCGATCCGAGGGCGGCGCCGAAGTGACGATTGATTTGCCGCTGGCGGCGGTCGCTCTGCCCGACCCCAAGGGCTGAGAGCCTGACCAAAGCCTTCAGGAAACACCCATGGACACCGAACTCGACGAAGACCAACGCCTGCTGCTGATCGTGGAAGACGACGAGGCTTTTGCGCGCACGCTCACGCGGTCGTTCGAGCGGCGCGGCTACCGCGTGCTGCACGCTGCGAGCCTGCCGGAGGTCGAGGCGCTGCTGGCCGACCACACACCGGGTTTCGCCGTGGTGGACCTCAAGCTCAAGGGCGAGGCATCGGGCCTGGCCTGCGTGCAGCGGCTGCATGCAGCGGACGCGGACATGCTCATCGTCGTGCTGACCGGCTTTGCCAGCATTGCCACGGCCGTGGAGGCCGTGAAGCTGGGCGCCTGCCACTACCTGGCCAAGCCGTCCAACACCGACGACATCGAGGCCGCGTTTGGCCTCAAGGCCGGCAACGCGGAGGTGGAGTTGACCAACCGCTCCAGCTCCATCAAGACGCTGGAGTGGGAACGCATCAACGAGGTCCTGGCGGAGACGGGCTTTAACCTGTCGGAGGCGGCGCGGCGCTTGGGGATGCACCGGCGCACGCTGATGCGCAAGCTGGAGAAGAAGCAGGTGCGATAGCGGGGCTCAAGCCATCGCGTCAGCGACCACTGGTTCGCGGGCCGCGTGAGCTGCGGTGCCAAGGCGACGGCTCGACAGCCTGCACGCCGCGCCGGTCCGGTCCGGTCCGGTCCGGTCTGGCGCCGGGGGCTAACACCCGCCCACATTAAGGCTGCGCGGTGCGACAGCGTCTCTGTGGCAATGGTTTTAGCCATAAATTAGGGCCTAGCGCTTGATACACATGACTTTATTGCTACAAATAGCATAGCAATAGGTCATTGGGGCCGGCCGAGTCCGCATTTCGGCGCAACGCTGCACCGCGTGCAGTGCCAGCCCGGGCGCCACTCAGCGCTGGGGCTCCATCAACCAACGTTCGGCATCCGACTGCTTGCCAAAGCGGGCCCAGTCCACGGCCCGCTGGCCGTGCGGATCCCGCCGCAAAAGGTCCACCCCGGCGTTTTCCAGCCACGTGAGCACCTCGATGTGGCCTCTGGCCGCAGCCAGCATGGCCGGCGTTTCGCCCCGGCTGGCAGGCGCGGGATCGTCCAAGGCCTGGCCCTGTTCGCCCAGCCACTGCAGGCACGGCACGCAGCCGCTTTGCGCCGCCATGTGCACGGGCCCCCAGTCCCAGCGGTTGCGCGCCTGCAGACTCGCGCCCGCCTGCACCAGCCGCAGCGCCACTGCCAGATGGCCGCCATAGAAGGCGCGCAGCAGCGCCGTGTCGCCGCGCTCGCTGTCTTTTTGCGTCTGGCGCAGATCCGGGTGCGCCCCGGCGCGCAGCAGCAGGTTCACGTGCGCCAGTTGGCCGCGGCTTGAAGCCAGCATGAGCATCGAAGAGCCGTTGTCTGCCACCAGGTTGGGGTTGGCCCCGTCGCGCAGCGCCTGCTCCAGCGCGGCGGCGTCGCCGGCGTCCTGCGCGTCCAGCAGGCGCGTGTCGACTGCGGCCCATACCCGCACTGGCGCTGCGGTGGGCGCTGAAGTGGCGCCACCCAACGGCCGCCCCTGCGTGGGCGGCTGCACAAGCGGCCCCCACCACAAGGCCAGCAGCAGGCCCGCCATCAGCACCCACCCCCAGGCAGGGCGCGAGCCGTCGCGTTGCAAGGGGCGTGTTCCCCCTGCGGCAAACCTGCCGCGCCGGTCGCTCCATGCCTGCGCGATGACCTGCCCGACGGCGTTTGCAGCCTGAGCCCCCGGCAAGCCCGGGGTCAGCCGTACCATCGCCCCCTGTGAGTTGCGTGCATATATAGCGCGAAACTCGTTGGAGTTGCCCCCACCGCCGACGGAGAACAGCAGCTTGTGCACCATCGCCTTGGTGGCGTCGCCCGGTGCGGTTTTCAGCGTTGACCACAGCCACGAGCCGCGCTGCGACACGATGCCGTCGTCCTGCACCCACAGTGTCCAGTGCCGGGTGGCAGCATGCAGCGCAAACGCGAGCAAGGCCACCGTCAGCCCGACCCCGCCCAGCGACCGTGGAAGCACTACGCCGTCTGCGCCCACACGCCCGTTGATCAGCCACTCGGCTGCCATCACCACCAGGGCTACGGCCGCGCACCAACGCCAGGCATGTTGCGAAAAGCGGATTTGCAAAGCATCGAGCCCTTCCTGCAGAACAGCACCGGGGGGCCAGTGCGCCATGGCACCATCGTCTTCTGCCGAGTCGCGCCCGAGCTCTTCCGGTATCAGGATGGGTTCCTCGCGCATCACACCCGCGGCCACCCAACGGTCAAACCTGTCGTCGGCTGCGGTGCCCTGCGGCCCCGGGGGCGCAGCCTGCACCGGCAATGGGTACGACAACTCCACCGCGCCTGCGGCATCGAGCAGCTCCACCCGCCAGTCCACCCGCTCGCGCGAGCGCAGGGCGCCGTGCGCCGCGGCGTCCGGTGGCACTTCAAACTGCGCCACCAGCTGCACGCCACCTTCTGAGGTGGGCTGAAGCACCGTGGCACCATCCACCACCTGCACCCTGCGCTCGGGCGAGCCGGAGCTTGACTCGTCCACCCGGTACTGGGCCAGCTGCAGGCGCAAAGGCTGCTTCGCCGCATCCGCACTGTCATACCGCTGCGGCTGCACGGGCGCCTGGGCCACCGCCCTTGCGGGCAGCTGCAGCGTGGTCTGCACCACGGCCCCCGCCTGCGGCTGGCGGGGCCGCGCGGTGAACGCAGAGCCGCGGTATTGCCACACCTTTCGCGTCTGCACCACCGTCACATAAAGCAATACGACGCCCACCATGACGAAGATGCTGATGAATCCCTTTGCCCAACCCGGCGCAGCCTTTTGCGACCAGACCATGGCTGCCATCGGGAACGCAATGCCGCACCAGAAAAAGGTGAAGAACCAGGCCGCCGCCGCGGTTCCGTGCAGCGAGCTTTTTGGCTGGGCAGGCTGCGCCGAGCGCCCCTCTGTCGTTGTGGGCCCCATGCCAAACACGTTGCCACGGCCGAGCAACACCAGCACAAAGACCCAAGCCGCCGCCACCCCCACCCCGGTAAAGACCAGCGCAAACGGAACGCGGAAAATTTGCAGCTGCCAGCGGACGGCCGGATCGATCAGGGCTTGCGTAGGGTTGCGGGGATTGACCCGGACCGTGATGGACTGGTTCGCGGCCTGCGCCGTTTGAAGCCGTCGGTGCCATTGCTGGTGCCAGTCGTGGTCGCTGTCGGAATGCCCGGGCGGCTCAAGCCCCACCCGGGCCCCGTCATGGCTGGCACCACTGAACTGGTACCGGTAGCGGGCTTGCACTTCGTACGTGGTGCCCCCTTCACTGTCGCTGCGTTGCCGCACCTCGGCACTGAGCACGCGCGCTGGCACCGGTTGCCAGCTGCGCACCTGCCACGCGGTCTGCAGCGTCTGGGCCAACGGTTGCAAACCGGCGAAATATCCACCCAGACCAAAAGCGACAGCGAAAACCGCGCTGATCATCAGCGCACCAGCGCGACCCATCGTGGATGCCATGGCCCCTCCTTTTCTTTTTGTTGTTGTGGTGATGCCGCAAGCTTAGTGACGAGGGTGTGTCAGTTCTGTGACGGTCGTGTTCTCAAAGACCACATCCAAAAAAAACGGCCCCGAAGGGCCGCATTTTTTAGTCGGGCTCGCGCCCTGCCAACATCATCAGCACGCGACTGCCGCCGACGCAGGCGCAGCCTTGGCGGCCTCTGCGTACTCTTCGATCTGGTCGAAGTTCATGTAGCGGTACACGCTGGCCTTGTCGGCGTCGATCACGCCCATTTCCTTGAGGTACTCTTCCTTGGAAGGCAGGTAGCCCAGGCGCGAGGCGATGGCCGCCAGTTCAGCCGAGCCGAGGAACACGTTGGTGTTCTTGCCCAGGCGGTTGGGGAAGTTGCGGGTAGAGGTCGAGATCACCGTCGCGCCCTCGCGCACCTGCGCCTGGTTGCCCATGCACAGCGAGCAGCCGGGCATTTCGGTGCGCGCACCGGCCGTGCCGAAGGCCGCGTAATGGCCTTCCTTGATCAGCTCGCTCTCGTCCATCTTGGTGGGCGGTGCCACCCACAGCTTGACGGGGATGTCGCGCTGGCCGCCCAGCAGCTTGGCTGCAGCGCGGAAGTGGCCGATGTTGGTCATGCACGAACCGATGAAGGCTTCATCGATCTTGGTGCCCGAGACTTCGGACAGGAACTTGGCGTCGTCCGGATCGTTGGGGCAGCAGACGATGGGTTCCTTGATGTCGGCCAGGTCGATCTCGATCACGGCGGCGTATTCGGCGTCCTTGTCGGCTTCGAGCAGGTCGGGTTGGGCCAGCCAGGCTTCGACCTTTTCAATGCGGCGCTGCAGCGTCTTGGCGTCGGCATAGCCGTCGGCGATCATGTTCTTCATCAGAACGACGTTCGACGTCAGGTATTCCTTGATCGGCTCTGGGTTGAGCTTGATCGTGCAGCCAGCGGCAGAGCGCTCGGCCGACGCATCGGACAGCTCGAACGCCTGCTCGACCTTGAGGTCTGGCAAGCCTTCGATTTCCAGGATGCGGCCCGAGAAGGCGTTGATCTTGCCGGCCTTGGCCACGGTCAGCAGGCCTTGCTTGATGGCGTACAGCGGAATCGCATGCACCAGGTCGCGCAAGGTCACGCCAGGCTGCATTTCACCCTTGAAACGCACCAGGACGGATTCAGGCATGTCCAGCGGCATCACGCCGGTGGCGGCGCCGAAGGCCACGAGGCCGGAGCCCGCAGGGAACGAGATGCCGATGGGGAAACGCGTGTGCGAGTCGCCGCCAGTGCCCACGGTGTCAGGCAGCAGCAGGCGGTTGAGCCAGCTGTGGATCACGCCATCGCCTGGACGCAGGGCCACGCCGCCGCGGTTGGAGATGAACGCAGGCAGTTCGCGGTGCGTCTTCACGTCCACGGGCTTGGGGTAAGCCGCCGTGTGGCAGAACGATTGCATCACGAGGTCGGCCGAGAAACCCAGGCAGGCCAGGTCCTTGAGCTCGTCGCGCGTCATCGGGCCGGTGGTGTCTTGCGAGCCCACCGTCGTCATCTTGGGTTCGCAGTAAGTACCGGGGCGCACGCCCTGGCCTTCAGGCAGGCCCACAGCGCGGCCGACCATCTTCTGCGCCAGCGTGAAGCCGGCATTCGTCGCCACGGGAGGAGTCGGCAGGCGGAACACGGTGGACGCTGGCAGGCCCAGGAATTCACGGGCCTTGGCTGTCAGCGAACGACCGATGATGAGGTTGATGCGGCCGCCGGCGCGCACTTCGTCGAACAGCACGTCGCTCTTGAGCTGGAATTCGGCGACGGTGGCGCCGTTCTTGACGATCTTGCCGTCGTAGGGCAACACGTCGATCACATCACCCATTTCTAGCTTGGACACGTCCACTTCGATCGGCAGCGAACCGGAGTCTTCCTGCGTATTGAAGAAGATGGGCGCAATCTTGCCACCCAGCGTCACGCCGCCAAAACGCTTGTTGGGCACAAACGGGATGTCCTGGCCGGTGGCCCAGACGATCGAGTTGGTGGCCGACTTGCGCGAGGAACCGGTACCCACGACGTCGCCCACGTAGGCCACCAGGTGGCCCTTTTTCTTCAGGTCATCGATAAACTGCATCGGGCCGCGCTTGCCGTCTTCTTCGGGCTTGAAAGCCGCGTCAGGACGGGTGTTCTTGAGCATTGCCAGGTAGTGCAGCGGGATGTCGGGACGGCTCCAGGCATCGGGTGCGGGCGACAGGTCGTCGGTGTTGGTTTCGCCGGGCACCTTGAACACGGTGACGGTGATCTTCTTGTCGACTTCGGGGCGCGAAGTGAACCACTCGGCGTTGGCCCAGCTTTGCATCACTTCCTGGGCCTTGGCGTTGCCCGCCCTGGCCTTGGTCGCCACATCGTTGAAGAAGTCGAACATCAGGAGCGTCTTCTTGAGCGCGCTGGCAGCCACGCCCGCCACTTCGGCGTCGTCGAGCAGTTCGATCAGCGGGTGCACGTTGTAGCCACCCACCATGGTGCCGAGCAGCTCAGTGGCCTTGGCCTTGGAGATCAGGGCCACCTGGAGGTCGCCGTGCGCGACGGCGGCCAGGAAGCTGGCCTTGACCTTGGCTGCATCGTCCACGCCCGGGGGCACGCGGTGCGTGAGCAAGTCCAGCAGGAAGGCGTCTTCGCCAGCGGGCGGGTTCTTGATCAGCTCGATCACTGCAGCCACTTGCTGGGCGGTCAACGGCAGCGGCGGGATACCCAGGGCGGCGCGCTCGGCCACGTGTTCACGGTAGGCATTCAACATCATTTTTCTCCGGTTGCGTTCTATCTAAAGTGGGGCGACATGGGCCACGGCCAGCACCGTCAAGACGACAGCGCGGCGGGCCGCAGGCGGTTCAAGGCATTCGTGTTCTTGTTTTTGTCGCGAACGTCGTCGGCAGGCTTGGCCTTATTTGGAGATGGGCTCCAGCACGCTGACAGGCGGGTTCTTCTTGATGGCTTCTGCCACCAATTGCTGTTCGGGGCTCATGCATTCGTCGGCCAGGCGCTGGCCGGCTTTCTGGTTCATCAGCATGGACTTGTTGGCGATCTGCAGCCAGACCGCGCCGCCCTTTTGGTCTTCCAGGCGCACGGTGCCCGTGGTGGTGGCAACGGGCGACATGAAGTACTTGAAGCCCTTGCCTTCCACATGGAAGTGGCCCGGTGTCGCAGGCTCTGCCGTCACCGTGACGAAAGCGCCCAGCTCGCAGGGCATGCGGCCTGTGTGCACGCGGTCGGCAATGGCCAGCTCTGCGGGCGACAGTGCAGCCTCGGCAGCAATGATGCCGGCGGCCACCTGATTGGTCGCACTCTTGAGCTGCGTACGGCTGCTGGTGGGCTCGCTCTTGGCCACGGCTTTTTTGGCAGACGCCTTCTCGGAGCCCTTGGCAGACTTCGCGTCCGACTTTGCCGCAGGCTTGGCAGCAGCCTTGGCCTCAGATTTGGCCGCTGCCTTGGTTTCGGGCTTGGCAGGCGTCTGCGCCAGGGCAAGGGCGGGGGCCAGCAGCATCAGGGCAGAGGCAATAAACAATTTCATGGAAGTCCTGCGTGGGGAAATGTTGACGAATGAAAATTCACGACAAAGCGGCGGCCGGAGCGCCGAACCAATGGCGCACGGCGAGGGGAAGTGCGCGCCCTGTGCTGTGGGCGCGCTCGAGGACCTGCCAGTAAAACCGGTAGCTGGCGCGATCATGCAGCGTGCCGTTCATGCTGATCGGAGCCCAATCAGCATCAGCGGCAGCCGCTATTATTTTTGAAGCACTCTCAATATCATCCTGCTGCGGCGCAAACGCCTGCAGGATGGCGCGGATCTGTGCGGGGTGAATGCTCCACATGCGGGTGTAGCCGAGCTCGTTCGCCGCGCGGCTGGCCGCGTTTTGCATGGCGGCCGTGTCTGTAAATTCGGTCACCACACAATGCGAAGGCACCTTGCCGTGCGCGTGGCAGGCCGCGGCGATCTCCAGCTTGGCGCGCACCACCAGCGGGTGCGCAAACTGCCCCGCCGAAGTCATGCCCTGTGCAGGAATCGCACCTGCATGGGCCGACACAAAATCCATGAGTCCGAAGCTCAGGCTCTGCACCCGGGGATGGGCGGCAATTTCAAACGCCCGGTGCACGGCGGCTGGGGATTCGATGAGCACGTGGATCGGCAGTTGGGTGGAACCGGCGCGGTTGATCGCGCGCTCAGCTGCCAGAACATCGTCCACCGACTCGACCTTGGGCACCATGATGTGGCACAGCCGCTGGCCGGCCTCGCCCGCAATGGTTGCGACATCGTTTGCAAACGCGGGGTGGTCTACGGCATGGACACGGGCCGCCACGCGGGCTTTCGGGTCAGCCGACAACGCGAGCGCCGCCACCAGCCGCGCATGTTCGGCCTCCAGGCCGACGGGCGCGCCGTCTTCACAGTCCAGGGTGACATCGAACACGCAGGTACCAAATTCCTGCGTCATCTCAGCCTGCAATTGCAGGCTCTTGCGCATGCGCGCTTCAACGCCGCTGTAGTGGTCGCAGACCGGCAAAAAACCGGTCTGCGCCTGGGCGCCCAGCAACACATCGCGCGGATGGGGTAGCGCAACACCCAGCCCCTGCGCGGGGGTCTGGGCGGCCCGAAGGCCCGATGCCTGTGGCGTCGGCTGCATTGCGCTCACCTCGCTTACAGCAGGTGCTTGACGCCGTCTTGCTCGCCTTGCAACTCGGCCAGCGTGATGTTGATGCGCTCTTGCGAGAAAGCGTCGATTTCCAGACCTTCAACGATCTTGTATTCGCCGTTTTCGCAGGTGACGGGGAAACCGAACATCGTGTCCTTCGGGATGCCGTACTGGCCGTCCGAAGGGATGCCCATGGTGACCCACTTGCCGTTGGTGCCCAGGGCCCAGTCGCGCATGTGGTCGATGGCAGCGTTGGCAGCCGAGGCAGCCGACGACAGCCCACGGGCTTCGATGATGGCGGCGCCGCGCTTGCCGACGGTGGGCAGGAAGGTGTTGGCGTTCCATTCCTGGTCGTTGATCATCTTGGCGACGGACTCGCCGTTGATGGTGGCGAAACGGTAGTCGGCGTACATCGTGGGCGAGTGGTTGCCCCAGACGGTCAACTTTTCGATGTCGGCCACGGCCTTGCCGGTCTTGGCAGCCACCTGGCTGGCAGCGCGGTTGTGGTCCAGGCGCAGCATGGCGGTGAAGTTCTTGCGTGGCAGGTCAGGTGCCGACTTCATGGCGATGTAGGCGTTGGTGTTAGCAGGGTTGCCCACGACCAGCACCTTCACATTGCGGCTGGCGACGGCGTTCAGCGCCTTGCCTTGTGCCGTGAAGATGGCGCCGTTGACGGCCAGCAGTTCGGCGCGTTCCATGCCGGGGCCACGGGGGCGCGAACCCACCAGCAGGGCATAGTCGGCGTCCTTGAAGGCGGTCATCGGGTCGCCGTGGGCTTCCATGCCGGCCAGCAGGGGGAATGCGCAGTCGTCCAGTTCCATCATCACGCCCTTGAGCGCCTTCTGGGCCTTCTCGTCGGGAATTTCGAGGAGTTGAAGAATGACGGGCTGGTCCTTGCCCAGCATTTCGCCAGAGGCGATGCGGAACAGCAGGGCGTAACCAATTTGGCCAGCGGCACCAGTGACGGCTACGCGAACAGGCTTCTTGCTCATGGTGAAAACTCCAGGGAAGTGAAAAAACAGAAGGAGATGCAAACAAGCACCAGCGTCTGTTACCAGCAGCCCGTGCCCCGCAAAACAGCCTTGGAGTGTACCGCCGATTGAGCACCCCGGTCAATTTGTCTTATGTCTTATATAAGATATGATTGTGGCCTGTTTGTCGTCTGCCAGCCCCTGCCGCACCAGAGGCGAATCGCGCCCGCCCACCATGTCATCCCTCCCCTTTGCCGCCGACAACCCTGCCACGCCTCCTGGCGCCGCGGGCGGTGCCACGCCGGCCTTCAGCCCGCTGTACCAGCAGATCAAGGGGCTGATCCTTCAGAGCCTGCAGCAGGGCGAATGGAAGCCGGGCGAGGCCATTCCCAGCGAGATGGAATTGGCCGCGCGCTTTCGGGTGAGCCAGGGCACCGTGCGCAAGGCAATTGACGAGTTGGCGGCCGAAAACCTGGTGATGCGCCGCCAGGGCAAGGGCACCTTTGTCGCCACACATGCCGAGCAGCATGTGCAGTACCGATTCTTGAAACTGCTGCCCGACACCGGCGACGCCCGGGTGGAGGGTCCGGCCCAGCGCCAGGTGATCGACTGCCGCCGCGTGCGCGCCAATGCCGAAGTAGCGCGCGTGCTGGCACTGCGCACCGGCGATGCCGTGATGCAGGCGCGCCGAATCCTGGCTTTTGGCGGGGTGCCGACGATTCTGGAGGACATCTGGCTGCCGGGCCAGGCTTTCAAAGGGCTGACGGCGGACCAGCTGGCCAACTACCAGGGCCCGACCTACGCGATGTTCGAAATTGATTTTGGCGTGCGCATGGTGCGCGCCGAAGAAAAGATCCGCGCCGTGCTGCCCGATGCGGAGCAGGCCGGCCTCCTGGCTGTCACTCCCACCACCCCCCTCCTGAGCGTGGAGCGCATTGCCTACACCTACAACGATGTTCCGATGGAGTTACGGCGCGGTCTGTACCTGACCGACACCCACCATTACCGTAATGAATTGAGCTGACGGCAAGCTGGCACCCGAGTATTAATGTCGAAAATAGGGGCCGGCTCACAACCCTCTTGTTGCGTTGCAATAGAATTTTGCGTTCTTTGCATGTCCGAATTACAAAGAAGTTACATCCACGAAAGCACTCAACATGACCGAGCTCGCCAAAAAACGGCCTGAATTTCGCAACATCAATGCGTTCAAGGACCTGACCACCTACCGCATGACTGCGGCATCGTGGGTCTCGATCCTGCACCGCGGCAGCGGGCTGATCATGTTCCTGCTGCTGCCTTTCATCATCTGGATGTTCGACACGTCGGTATCTTCCGAAATCTCGTTCGCCCGCTTCTCCGCGGCGTTCAACATCGGCATCGGCTTCGTGCCCGGCTGGTTCGTCAAGCTGACGGTGCTGGCCCTGATCTGGTCCTTTTTGCACCACTTCATCGCTGGCCTGCGCCACCTGTGGATGGACGTGAGCCACGCTGCAGTGACCAAGGAATTCGGCCGCACGTCCGCCATCGCCACCCTGGTGATCAGCATCGCGCTGACGCTGGTGCTGGGCGCCAAGCTCTTCGGCTTGTACTGAACGATTGACAACCACCCCATAAAAAAAGCGGTGACCGCTGCCATTCCGCAGCAAACACCGCCGCACAAGAGGAAGCTCCCATGTCTGTTAACTACGGTTCCAAGCGCGTCGTCGTCGGCGCCCACTATGGCCTGCGCGACTGGCTCAGCCAGCGCGTCACCGCCATCCTGATGGCCCTGTTTACGCTGGCCCTGCTGGCCCAGGTGATTTTCTCCAAGGGCCCCATCGGCTACGACAAATGGGCCGGCATCTTCTCGGCCCAGTGGATGAAGGTGCTGACCTTCACCGTGATCATCTCGCTGGCCTGGCACGCCTGGGTCGGCATGCGCGAAATCCTGATGGACTACATCCAGCCTGTCGTCCTGCGCCTGGCGCTGCAGGTGTTCGTCATCGTCTGGCTGGTCGGCTGCGCCGGCTGGGGCGTCCAGGCTCTCTGGCGTCTTTGATTGATCTCCCCCGCGACTGAAGGCAAATAACAATGAGCTACACCAAAGCTAACATTTCCAAGCGCAAGTTCGACGTGGTCATCGTCGGCGCCGGCGGTTCCGGCATGCGCGCCTCGCTGGAGCTGTCCCGCGCCGGCCTGAACGTGGCGTGCCTGTCCAAGGTGTTCCCCACCCGTTCGCACACCGTGGCAGCCCAAGGCGGCGTGTCCGCTTCGCTGGGCAACATGAGCGAGGACAACTGGCACTACCACTTCTACGACACCATCAAGGGCTCCGACTGGCTGGGCGACCAGGACGCCATCGAGTTCATGTGCCGCGAAGCCGCCAATGTGGTCATCGAGCTCGAACACTTCGGCATGCCGTTCGACCGCAACCCTGACGGCACCATCTACCAGCGCCCCTTCGGCGGCCACACCGCCAACTACGGCGAAAAGCCCGTGCAGCGCGCCTGCGCCGCGGCCGACCGTACCGGCCACGCCATGCTGCACACGCTGTACCAGCAGAACGTGAAGTCCAAGACCAACTTCTTCGTCGAGTGGATGGCGCTGGACCTGATCCGCAACACCCAGGGCGACGTGGTCGGCGTGACCGCGCTCGAGCTGGAGACCGGCGACCTGTACGAACTGCACGCGAAGGCCGTGCTGCTGGCCACCGGCGGCGCGGGCCGCATCTTTGCGGCATCGACCAATGCCTTCATCAACACTGGCGACGGCCTGGGCATGGCGGCACGCGCTGGCATCCCGCTGCAGGACATGGAGTTCTGGCAGTTCCACCCCACCGGCGTGGCCGGCGCGGGCGTGCTGCTGACCGAAGGCTGCCGCGGCGAAGGCGCCATCTTGCTCAACAGCAATGGCGAGCGCTTCATGGAGCGCTATGCGCCCACCCTGAAGGACCTGGCACCGCGCGACTTTGTGTCGCGTTCGATGGACCAGGAAATCAAGGAAGGCCGTGGCTGTGGTCCGAACAAGGACTACATCCTGATGAAGCTCGACCACCTCGGCGCGGACACCATCAGGAAGCGCCTGCCATCGGTGGAAGAAATCGGCCACAACTTTGCCAACGTGGACATCACCAAGGAGCCGATCCCTGTGGTGCCCACCATCCACTACCAGATGGGTGGCATTCCGACCAACATCAACGGTCAGGTGGTCGTGCACGACGGCCAGCAGAACCAAATCGTTAACGGCCTCTACGCTGTGGGCGAATGCTCGTGCGTGTCGGTGCACGGCGCCAACCGCCTGGGCACCAACTCGCTGCTGGACCTGCTGGTCTTCGGCAAGTCGGCCGGCAAACACATCGTCAACTTCGTCAAGGGCTCGGGTGAACACCTGGCAGTGCCCGCCGACGGTGCAGAGCGCACCCTGGCGCGCCTGAACCAGCTGCAGGATTCCAACGAAGGCACCTACGCGCAGGATGTGGCCAACGACATCCGCTCCAGCATGCAACTGCACGCTGGCGTGTTCCGCACGCAGGCCAGCATGGACGAAGGCACGGTCAAGATCAACGCCATCCGCGAACGCGTGGGCGCTGTGACGCTCAAGGACAAGTCCAAGGTCTGGAACACGGCCCGCATGGAAGCACTGGAAGTGGACAACCTCATCGAAGTGGCCCAGGCCACGATGACGTCGGCCGCTGCCCGCAAGGAATGCCGCGGCGCGCACACGGTGTACGACTACGAGCACCCTGCGGACCACGCCGAGTTCCCGCTGGGCCGCAACGACAAGGAGTGGATGAAGCACACCCTGTGGCACAGCGCGAACAACAGCCTGACCTACAAGCCGGTCAACCTCAAGCCCCTGACGGTGGACAGCGTGCCTCCCAAGGTCCGTACGTTCTGATTCAGCAGCCTCACGAGAGAACCACATGAAGCGCACCTTTCAAATCTACCGCTACGACCCGGACAAGGACGCCAAGCCCTACATGCAGACCATCGAGATCGAACTCGACGGCCACGAACGCATGCTGCTGGATGCCCTGGTCAAGCTCAAGGAGCAAGACCCCACGCTGTCGTTCCGCCGCTCGTGCCGCGAAGGCGTGTGCGGCTCGGACGCCATGAACATCAACGGCAAGAACGGCCTGGCGTGCCTGACGAACATGAACACCCTCAAGGGCACCATTGTTCTCAAGCCCCTGCCCGGCCTGCCCGTCATCCGCGATCTGATCGTGGACATGACGCAGTTCTTCAAGCAGTACAACTCGATCAAGCCCTACCTCATCACGGAAGACCTGGCGCCCGAAAAGGAACGCCTGCAAAGCCCTGAAGAGCGCGAAGAGCTCAACGGCCTGTACGAGTGCATCCTGTGCGCCAGCTGCTCCACCAGCTGCCCCAGCTTCTGGTGGAACCCCGACAAGTTCGTGGGCCCTGCCGGTTTGCTGCAGGCCTACCGTTTCATCGCCGACAGCCGCGACGAAGCCACCGGTGCGCGCCTCGATAACCTTGAAGACCCCTACCGCCTGTTCCGCTGCCACACCATCATGAACTGCGTGGACGTGTGCCCCAAGGGCCTGAACCCCACGATGGCGATCGGCAAGATCAAGGAATTGATGGTGCGCCGCACCGTCTGACCCTCTCCAGAGCACCACCGCCATGTCTGAAAACTCGACCCCCGTCCTGCCGTCGCCGTCCGACGTGATGGAAGACCGCGAACGGGCCAAGCTGCATTGGCGCAGCCGGCGCGGCCTGCTGGAGAACGATCTCTACATCGAGAACTTCTTCGCACGCTTCGGGGCGGGCCTGACCTGGCGCCATGCCCACGGCATGACCACGCTGATGGACCTGGCGGACAACGACCTGCTGGATTTGCTGCTGCGGCGGCGTGAACCCGAAGGTCCCCTGGACACAGAAGAAGTACGTGAAGTACTCGGCATGCTGCGGCTCAGTGGTGGCGCAGCACGGCTACCGGCCTGACACGCAGACAAGGCCACCCCGCAATCCCGGCAACTCTCCCAAGGAAATTAACAATGAAGCTAGCTGACAACAAAGCCACCCTGTCGTTCAGTAATGGCGGCCCCAGCGTGGACCTGCCGGTCTACCAGGGCACCATCGGGCCGGACGTCATCGACATCCGCAAGCTGTATGCGCAGACGGGCATGTTCACTTATGACCCGGGCTTCCTGTCGACGGCAGCAACCCAGTCGGCCATCACCTACATCGATGGCGACAAGGGCGAACTGCTGTACCGCGGCTACCCCATTGAGCAGTTAGCTGAAAACTGCGACTTCCTGGAAACCTGCCACCTGCTGCTGTATGGTGACCTGCCCAACGAAGCCCAGAAGACCGACTTCACCAGCCGCGTGACCAACCACACCATGGTCAACGAGCAGATGCAGTTCTTCCTGCGTGGCTTCCGCCGTGACGCGCACCCGATGGCGGTGTTGACCGGCCTGGTCGGCGCCCTGTCGGCCTTCTATCACGACAGCACGGACATCAACAATCCGCAGCACCGCGAGATCGCCGCCATCCGCCTGATTGCCAAGATGCCCACCCTGGTGGCCATGGCATACAAGTACGGTGTGGGCCAGCCCTACATGTACCCGCAGAACAACCTCTCGTACGCCGGCAACTTCCTGCGCATGATGTTCGGCACGCCCTGCGAAGAGTACAAGGTCAACCCCGTGCTCGAACGCGCGCTGGACCGCATCTTCATCCTGCACGCAGACCACGAGCAGAACGCCTCGACCTCCACCGTGCGCCTGTGCGGCTCGTCGGGCACCAACCCGTTTGCCGCCATCGCTGCCGGCGTGGCGTGCCTCTGGGGCCCCGCCCACGGCGGTGCCAACGAAGCTGCGCTGAACATGCTGTACGACATCCAGGCCCAAGGCGGCGTGGAAAAGATCGGCGACTTCATCAAGCAGGTCAAGGACAAGAACTCCGGCGTCAAGCTCATGGGCTTTGGCCACCGCGTGTACAAGAACTACGACCCGCGCGCCAAGCTCATGCAAGAGACTTGCAATGAAGTGCTGGCCGAGCTGGGCCTGGAAAACGACCCCCTGTTCAAGCTGGCCAAGGAACTGGAAAAGATCGCCCTGGAAGACGACTACTTCGTGCAGCGCAAGCTCTACCCGAACGTGGACTTCTACTCCGGCATCGTGCAGCGCGCCATCGGCATCCCCGTGAACCTGTTCACCGGCATCTTCAGCCTGGCCCGCACCGTGGGCTGGATCGCCCAGCTGAACGAAATGATCGGCGACCCCGAGTACAAGATCGGCCGCCCCCGCCAGCTGTTCACCGGCTCCGACCGCCGCGACGTGCCACCACTGGCCAAGCGTTGATCGGTACGGCGCCCGGCGCCGTCCACCCCGCCCCCAAAGCCCGCTGGCAGTGCCCGCGGGCTTTTTTCATGGCGAATCAGCGCGCGGTGAGGCGACGTTGGGTGCGGCTTTGAATCACGCTTTTAACCCTTGACCAATCCATACTACCCCCTAGTAAATAGGCATTTATGGCCGCCAGCGCTTTATCCATAAGCACCATCCATCTATACTGCACCCCAGTACGTTCAATGCTCGCAAATAATCTCTGCTTCGAACCCGCCTGACGCCCCCAGCTCTCCATGCCCCACACTGCCGAAGACAAGCAACGCGCCGTCACCCGCCTGCGCCGCATCAAGGGCCAGGCCGAGGCGCTCGAGCGCGCCGTGGAAGCCGGCAGCGAATGCGCCCCCATCCTGCAGCAGCTGGCGGCCATGCGTGGCGCAGTGCACGGGCTGATGGCCGACCTGCTGGACAGCCATGTGCGCGAGATCCTTGCGGAAAAGCCCGCGCCGTCCCAACAGGCGGTGGATGAAACCCTGGCCCTGCTGCGCTCGTATCTGAAATAGACCGCCCCCTCCACACCCTGCCGATTGACTGAAAGGACCACCCCATGAAATCCCGCGCCGCCGTCGCCTTCAAAGCCGGAGAACCCCTGCAGATCGTCGAGATCGACGTGGCCCCGCCCAAAAAAGGCGAAGTGCTCATCAAGATCACCGACACCGGCGTCTGCCACACCGACGCCTTCACCTTGAGTGGGGAAGACCCCGAGGGCCTCTTCCCTGTCGTGCTGGGCCATGAGGGCGCGGGCATTGTGGTGGAGGTGGGCGAAGGCGTGACCAGCGTGAAGCCCGGCGACCATGTGATCCCGCTGTACACCGCCGAATGTGGCGAGTGCCTGTTTTGCAAGTCCGGCAAGACCAACCTGTGCGTGGCGGTGCGCGCCACGCAGGGCAAGGGCGTGATGCCCGACGGCACCACCCGGTTCAGCTACAACGGCCAGCCCATCTACCACTACATGGGCTGCTCGACGTTCAGCGAATACACCGTGGTGGCCGAGGTATCGCTCGCCAAGATCAACCCCAACGCCAACCCCGAGCAGGTCTGCCTGCTGGGCTGCGGCGTGACCACGGGCCTGGGCGCGGTCAAGAACACGGCCAAGGTGCAGGAGGGCGACACCGTGGCCGTGTTTGGCCTGGGCGGCATCGGCCTGGCCGTGATCCAGGGCGCCAAGCTGGCCAAGGCCGGCCGCATCATCGCGGTGGACACCAACCCCTCCAAGTTCGACCTGGCCCGCACCTTTGGCGCCACCGACTGCATCAACCCCAAGGACTTCGACAAGCCGATCCAGCAGGTGATCGTCGAGATGACGACCTGGGGCGTGGACCACAGTTTTGAGTGCATCGGCAACGTGAACGTGATGCGCGCGGCGCTTGAATGCGCGCACCGCGGCTGGGGCCAGTCGGTCATCATCGGCGTGGCAGGCGCGGGGCAAGAGATCAGCACCCGCCCCTTCCAGCTCGTCACCGGCCGCAAGTGGCTGGGCACGGCGTTTGGCGGCGTCAAGGGCCGCAGCGAGCTGCCGGGCATGGTCGAAGACGCAATGGCCGGGCGGATTCAGCTGGAGCCCTTCGTGACCCACACCATGGGCCTCAAGGACATCAACGAAGCGTTTGACCTGATGCACGAGGGCAAGTCCATCCGCTCGGTCGTCAAGTACGCCGCGGCCTGATCCTGCAGAGCAGCCAGCGTCTATGGCGCCTGAACGATGCCTCTACCCGTTCGGGCTGAGCCTGTCGAAGCCGTGGCGCTCCGCCTAAGCTTGTCAAAGGGTCGCGCGGCGCTTCGACAGGCTCAGCGTGAACGGTTTTTATATTCGAACGCAGATTGGAATCAGGCGCCCGAAACAACTCCACCCGTTCGAGATGAGACTGTCGAGGCCACGGCACGCCATGCCGCCAGTCCTTGACAAGTTCAGGACGACGGGTCGTTCTGAAACCGCCGGTGATTCAAGCAAAAACAGCCTCCAGCGCTTATCCATAAAGCGTTAGCCGCTATTAATTTCAGAGCAAACACCCCATGACCACTTCCCTGGACCTGCAAAACAGCCACGCCTGCTTTGGCGGCGAGCAGCGCTTTTATCAGCACGCTTCCACCGAAATCGGCCTGCCGATGAAGTTCTCGGTGTTCCTGCCGCCGCAGGCCCAGCAGGGTCCCGTGCCCGCACTGCTCTTTCTGGCGGGCCTGACCTGCACCGAAGAAACCTTCATGGTCAAGGCCGGTGCCCAGCGCCTGGCGGCCGAGATGGGCCTGGCGCTCATCGCGCCCGACACCAGCCCGCGCGGCGCCAATGTGCCCGGCGAGGCCGAGAGCTGGGACTTTGGCGTGGGTGCGGGCTTTTACCTCGACGCCACGGCCGAGCCCTGGGCGCCCCACTGGCGCATGGAAAGCTACTTGATGAACGAGCTGCTGCCGCAGGTGCTGGCACAGCTGCCGATCGACGGCGAGCGGCTGGGCATCACCGGCCATTCGATGGGCGGGCATGGCGCGCTGACCTTGGCGCTGCGCCACCCGGGCCGGTTCAAGAGCCTGTCGGCGTTTGCGCCCATTTGCGCGCCCACACAGTGCCCGTGGGGCGAAAAGGCCTTCACCGGCTACCTGGGTGCCGACCGCACGGGCTGGATCGAGCACGACGCCACCGTGCTCATGCAAAACCAGCCGCTGGCACCCTACCCCGCCGGCATCCTCATCGACCAGGGCCTGGCCGACAAGTTCTTGCCCACGCAGTTGCACCCGCATCTCTTTGAAGCGGCCTGCCAGGCCATCGGCCAGCCGCTCACGCTGCGCCGCCATGCGGGCTACGACCACGGCTACTACTTCATCCAGACCTTCATGGCCGACCACCTGGCGCACCACGCCGTCGCGCTGGCCTGAAGGGCAGGCACTGGCTGCGCCGGGGGGCACGTTCTGCACTCCAGCATGCCGGCATGCAGCCCACGCCGGGCCAGGCCCGCAGTGGCGAATACCTTCCGCGCCTGAACATCCGTTAATGCGAGGTTAAGGTTGGGCGCAGAGACTGCGCCGCATGCACACGACACTGCGGCGCCTGCTGCCCTTCGCCTTCGCCGCTCCGGCGGCACTTCCACAAACCCAAGCCAGCAATTCGCCCCGCCCCCTGCACCCGGCCTGGGTGGTGGTGCTCATCAGCGCCTGGCTGGCCACGGCCTGCAACGTGCCGCTGTGGCGCGAGGTGGCGCAGTTGCCGGGCCAGGGCAGCCTGCGGGGCTGGTTTTTTGCACTTGCGTTGGCGCTTGTCGTGGCGGCGGGCAACGCCGCACTGCTGAGCCTGCTGGCCTGGCGCTGGACACTCAAGCCCGCTGCCGCCGTACTGGTGGTGATGGCTGCGTTGGGGGCGTACTTCATGCTGGCCTACGGGGTGGTCATTGACGCAAGCATGCTCGCCAACGTGCTGCAAACCGATGTGCACGAGGCGGGCGACCTGCTCAACGCCCGCATGCTGGGCACCGTGCTGGCACTGGCCGTGCCGCCGCTGGTCTGGCTGCTGCGCCGCCCCGTGCAGCGGCTCACCCCGCTGCGCCACGCCGCGCACAACGGCCTGCTGCTGGCGGGCTCCATCGCCGTCATCGTGGTGTGCGTGCTGATGGTGTTCCAGGATTTTGCGTCCACCATGCGCAACCACACCAAGCTGCGCTACCTCATCAACCCGCTCAACAGCGTGTACGCGCTGGCCAACCTTGCCACCAAGCCCTTGCGCATGGACACCCACAAGCTGCTGCCACTGGGGCGCGACGCGCAGCTGGGCGCCAGCTACGCGGGCCAGGCCAAGCCGCCGCTGTTGGTGCTGGTGCTGGGCGAAACCGGGCGCAGCGGCAACTTCGGCCTCAACGGCTACGAGCGCCACACCACGCCCCTGCTGTCCGCACGCACCGACCTCATCAGCGCCCGCAACGCCTGGTCGTGTGGCACCAGCACGGCCGCGTCGGTGCCGTGCATGTTCTCGCACCTGGGGCGCAGCGGCTACGAGGCGCGCGAGGCCAATTTTGAGAGCCTGGTGGATGTGCTGCACCACGCCGGCCTGGCGGTGCTGTGGGTGGACAACCAGTCGGGCTGCAAGGGCGTGTGCGACCGCGTCGACGAGGTCAACACGTCGGAGTCGAAAGACGCTGCGGCCTGCCCCACCCATGGCGAATGCCTGGACCGCATCATGCTGAAGGACCTGGACGCACGCATTGCCGCACTCCCCGCCGAGCAGCGCCAGCGCGGCACCGTGGTTGTGCTGCACCAGCTGGGCAGCCACGGCCCGGCGTATGCCAAACGCTCGTCCGCCGATCTCAAGAAGTTCCTGCCCGAATGCACATCGACCGCGCTGCAGGAGTGCGAGCGCGCCCAGGTCGTGAACGCGTACGACAACAGCATCGTCGAGACGGACTACTTCCTGGATTCGGTGCTCAAATGGCTATCAGCGCAGGAAAATAAAGCGCAGACAGCTATGATTTATGTAGCAGATCATGGGGAATCACTGGGCGAGAACAACCTGTACCTGCACGGCCTGCCCTACGCTATTGCGCCCGACGTGCAAAAACACGTGCCCTGGATCACCTGGCTGTCGCCCGCCATGCAGTCGCGCACCGGCGCGCCCACGGGTTGCCTGCAGCAGGATCTGGCCGGCCGGCGCATCACGCACGACCACTACTTTCACTCGGTGCTCGGCCTCATGGATGTGAGCACCGGTGCCTACAACCCCGCGCTGGACATGTTTACAGCCTGCCGCCAGAAAGCCCAGGAGATGGCCGCCGCGCCCGCCAGCCGGAGGCTGTGAACGGGCTGGCAGGCTGTGAGGCGGCCGGCAGGCTCACGGGCCTGCCGGCGCCCCCTGCCTCACGGCAGCTGGGTCCAGTTCTGGTTGTTTCCGCCGTTGCAGGTCCAGGTGACCAGCGGAATATCCTGCGCCGTGGAGTTGTTGGGCACATCCAGGCAGGCCCCCGATGCGCGGTTGCGCAGCGTCGACCCCACCAGGCTCCACTGCGCCGTGTTGCCCGTGCTGCAGGCCAGCTGCACCACGCCAGCACCACTCGCCGCCGTGCTGTCCTGTGCCAGGCACAGGTTGCTGTGCCGCGCCACCAGTTGCACAAAACCGCCCGCCACGGTGCGCACCGTAAAGGTCTCATTGGCCGCCGTGCCGCAAGGCCACTGGATTGCGACCACACCGCTGTTGGGTGACGCGCCGCGAATGTTCACGCACAGCGTGCTGTGGGCCGAGCGCAGGCGCGTGGTGAAGTCCGTCGCCGTATCCAGCGAGCGCACGTACTCGGCCAGCGCCTGCCGGTCGGCAGCAGGCAGGCTGCCGGCACTGCCGTGGCCCCCCGCCATCACATCCAGCACGCTCGCCTTCTGGCCGTTGTGCAGGTAGGACTTGGCGGCCCAGCTGCCGATCAGCGTGGGCGTGTCAAAACCCAGGCCGGCCAGCGGCTGGTTGCCGCCCTTGCCGGACGATGGCTGGATCGTGCCCACGTCATGCCGCAGCCCATCGGTGAGCGTGCCGCCCGCGTGGCAGCTGGCGCAGTTGGCACTGGCAAACAGGGTCTGCCCGCGTGCCGCCTCTACCGTGAGATTGCCGTCGGCCGCACGCGCCGGGCTGCGCATGTACTTGTTCAGCGAAGTAAGGTAAGCCGCGAGGTCGTCGAGCTGCGCATTGCGCCCGGCCTTGGGCGCGCCCAGAGGGTCGGACGTGGCTGCAAAGTCGGCGTCGCTCAAAAAGCCCGTGCCCCCAAACGCGCTGCGCATGTCGTTCTCGAAGTCCTGCACCTCGTCGAAGTTGGCGCTCCAGTGCAGCTTGCCGTGGCCCAGGCCGCGCCGGCCCTGCAGGCTGATGGTGCGGCGCAGGCCCTCGCCGCGCTGGGTGAAGTCCCACACCATGCCGTCGTCGCCGCCATCGGCGTGGCAGCTGGCGCACGACATGTAGTTGTCCTTGCTCATGCGCCGGTCGGTTGCGTTGTAGAACACCTGCTTGCCGCGCAGTGCCGCGGCCGCCAGGGGCTCCTGTGCCACCGTGGCCACGTTCTGCACAAAGACCGCCGCCGCGCTGCGCGATGCCAGCACATCGGCCACGTCGTGCACGGTGACCGAGCGCGCGAGAAAATTGTTCACGAACAGCCGCTTGCGCGAGGCATCCAGGTACAGGCCATGCGGCGCGCTGCTGGCGTTGATCTCGCCGCGCACGGCGCGGGTGTAGGCATCGACGATGGCGATGTTGTTGCCCTCCATCTGCGCGACAAACAGGTAGTCGCCCACCGGGGAATACAGGGCCGCACGCGCCGGTGCCCGGTCGTCGAAGTCGATCTGCTCGGCCAGCAAATGCGTGCCCTGCGACAAGTCCACCTGCGACAGGATGGAGCGCACCGTCTGGTCGTGTGGCAGGTCGTTGCCGTCGCGGAAGCGCCCGCGCACGATGTTGTCCTTCTTGCCCGGCAGCACCGCACGGCCGCCGTCGGGCGAGATCACCACCTGGCTCAGGTAGTTGGCCACGCCGCGCGAGCTGTTCTCGGTGTCGACCGTGGTGGTGTCGACCGGCAGCGCAATCGTGGACACCAGCGCCATGCTGTTCAAGCCCACCTTGTGCAGTTGCCCGCCCGTCATCCTGGACTTGAAGCGCGTGATGTAGGCGGTCTGCGAATCGGCCGCCACGGCAATGCCGCGCAGGTCGCCTTCCAGCGCCAGCGTGCCCGTGGTGTTGCCGTTGGCCGGGTCGAAGGCAATGAGCGTGGACTTGCTCTCCAGCGTCAGCAGCCCCTTGGCGCCGTTGGGCGTGAAGGCCACGCCGTACGGCCCGCTGCCGTACGCCAGCGTGATCGTGGCCGAAATGCTGCCGTCCGCGGGGTTCAGCGCCACCAGCTTGTCCTCGCCCTGCACCGTGACCCAGATGCGGCCATCCGGCGCGCGAGCCAGGGTTTTAGGCTCGTCGCCCACCCGCGTTTCCCAGCGCTTGGCCAGCGACACCGCATCGATGGCGGCCACCGTGCCGCTGTCCGGATTCACCGCATACACGCTGTTGGCGTCACCCACGATGTTGCTTGAATGCGCGGGTGCCGTGGCGGTCACCGGGAAGACCACGGTCACGTTGTAGGTGTAGAACGTCTCCCGGCCCGCAGCATCGCGCACCGTCAGGGTCACGGTGTAGTGGCCGGGGCGGTTGTAGGCGTAGCTGGCATTGGCCTGGGCCGAGAAGTTGGTCTGCGTGCCGTTGCCAAAATTCCACCGATAGGTGAGGCCCGTGCCGCCGCCCAGGCGGGTCGGGTCGAAGGTCAGCTGCCCATTGACCAGCTGCGGCGCCCCGCTCACGGCAACGTCGCCAATGATGGCCTGCGAGCGCAGTTGCGCGACGTCGGCATCGCTGAGCACGCGGCCGTAGACCCGCACGTCGGCCAGGCTGCCGCGGAAGAAGTCGGCATTGCCCTGGATCTGCCCGAGCACCGTGAACTTGGTGGACAAGCCCTTGGTTCCGGTGAGCCCGGTCGAGCTTGTCTTGGTGCCGTCGATGTACACCGTCTGCGCGCCCGACGCGGCATCGCGTGTCATCACCACATGGTGCCAGGCGCCATCGTTCACCGGGGAGGTGGACCGGGTGCCGGGGTTGTTGGCCGCCACGTTGCCCACCGACAGGTTCACGCGCCCGGTGTTGTCGAGCCAGCCCCAGAACACGTCGTCCGCGCCGTTGGCCTGGTCGCGCCCAAAAATGCCCGGCGCGGTCCACGGGTTGGCCGAGCCGGCCTGCGTCGTCTTCATGTAGAACGCAACCGATGCCGAACCGCCCAGGGCAGTGGCCACGCTGTCGTTCTTGAGCGCGACGCCGCCGGTGCGCTGCGCGAAGTTCAGGCCCAGGCTCTCGAAGCGGTCGGCCGCCGAGGCCGTGCCGTTGTTGGCGCCGATCTCATCGGTCAAAGCGCTGGTCAGTGGCCAGTGGTTGCTCAGGCTGATGTCGGTGGCGTTGCCGGTGTGGAAAACCGCCTTGTATTCGGCCGCGATGCCGTTGCCCGCGTAGTCCTTCACGCCGCCCGCGGGGAGCACGATCTCGTAGCTCGTGCCGGCCGCCAGGGGTTGCGTGGGGTGGAAGTTGATGATGCCCAGCTGCACGCTGTAGGTGCCAGCCAGCGCATTGCCGTTGACCGGCCGCACGATGAAGGTGCTGGCGGTCACGCTCTCGGGCAGGATGCTGTCCGTGAGGCCCACGCCGATGCGCGATGTCAGTGCCTGTTGCTTGGCGCCGTTGGTGGGCGATGTCTGCTTGACGGCGGGCGGCGTGGTGTCGCGTGCCGTCTGGTGCACGATGAAGCCGCTGCCGGAGCCGTGGTCGTTGCCAATGAACAGCAGGTTGCCCATGGGCGCGACCTGGCCATGGTCGGAATGTGAATAGTCAGGATGGTTGGTCGCGAACAGGCTGCCCTGCCCCACCTCGACGTGGTTGAGCGGGTTGCTCACATCCACCTTGTGCACCTTGAACTGCGCGCCCTGGAACACGTAGTGGTCCTGCATGCCGCAGTACAGCTGCTCGTCGATCACGAGCCGGTTGTCTTCCACTACAAACTGCGTGCGATCACTCAGGTCGTAGCTGTACATCTTGGCGCCATTGCCGCGTGCCGACGCGTGCAGGTTCTTGCCATCAAAACAGGTGGCGTAGTAGTTGGGGTTGGAGCCCACGGTGTCGAGCACCTTGGGGTTGAGTGGATCGGAAATATCCAGGCTGGCAAAGCCGTCGGTGTTGTCCATCGAAGTCAGCACCATGTGGTTGCCCATGGTGAAGATCGGCCCGACACGAAAACCGCCCAGCTCGCCCGTGGGCACGGGGTTGGGCTTGCCGGCGCCGCGGTTGGCGATCACGGCATTGGCCGGGTCGCTGGCGTCCACGATGTAGACCCCGTCGTTGGCAGAGGCCACATACAGATACGGCGCCTGCCACCACAGCTGCCAGGCCACGTTGGCGTAGTCGCCACCGTTCACGGTGGGCAGCGCCAGCTTCTTGATCTGCTGGATGTTGTTGATGTCGGTGAAGTCCCAGAACTCGACGCCCTTGATGCTGGGCACCACCACGTATTGCTTGCCGCCGATCTTCGCGGTGCCGAAGGAGTGTGCCTCGCGGAACTCCTTGGTGCGCCCCTCGGGCTCGTAGATCTTTTTCACCAGCACAATGGCGCGCGGGTTGGACACGTCGTACAGCAGAAAGCCCCCAGGGCCCAGGCCGCTGTCCGGCGCAAAGGACGTGAGGAAGTAGCCGTTGAGCATGATGCCCACGTTCAACCCGTAGTCCTTGCGGCCCGGGTACGTGGCCGGCACATCGCCCGAGGCGCGGGTGATCATGGAGACCGGCTTGAAGAGCTCGGCCGAGGTGTAGGTGAGGTTGCCCAGGCCCGGGCCCTGCAGCGCCAGCGTCGCCTCGCCAGCCCGCGTGACCGCAGTCACCATCGTGTTGAGGGTGGTCATCGGGCTCACGCCCGTGATTGCCGCGTGCGTCATCAAGGTGGCGAATGGCAGCAACAGCGCCAGCAAGTAGTACCGGATCTTCATCGTTGTCTCCTGGTTAGGGTGGGTCCTCGTGGGACCTTTTTTTCTCGGTCTTTTCGACAGGCCGCTGTACTCGAGCGCACGCAAACCCGCGCAGGCGCTCCCGGCCGGTAGCGCGTGTGCCACCGGCCGCAGGGCTCTTCTTTTTCTTTCTTCTCCCTCGCTCCCTCTCTTCTTGTCTTCTTCTCACTCATTGGCGGTGGCGGAACAGGCCCGCGCTGTGCCTGCTACGGCAGCGTTCGCCAGGCGACCACGACCAGACGGCCGGGCGCGTTGGGGGACTTACTTCTTTCTTTGCACGAACAGGTTGCGCCGCGCATCCTCGGGATACGCGAAGGTGACGGCGGAATTGCGCACCAGCCCGACCACCAGCATGTTCTGGCTGATGGCTTCCTTGTCCTCTAGCGAGAACGGTTTTTCGTACGTGGCGACCACGCCGTAGAAAACGCGGGGAATGGTCTCCAGCGCGTGCTTGACGGCGGGCCCACTCAGGTCGCCGTTGTGGATGCCCAGCAAGGCGTAGGTCAGCAGGTAAGTCGCGTCGTACGCCTGGGCTGCGGCCATGGGCACGCGGATGCGCGACATGCTGAACTTGCGGGCATAGGCGCTGAGGAAGGCGGCGCGGCGTTCGTTGCTCGGCTCGGCAATGAAGGTCTGCGCCATGAGCGAGCCTTCTGCGCCGCCATAGGCGCCATCGATGTAGTTCGGGAACGAGAGGGGCCAGGCACCGACCTGAGGGACTTTCCAGCCCAGGGTCTTGCGGCCGTTGGCAATGGTGGCGGCCTCAGGGCCTGCTGCGTAGCTCAGGATGACGTTGGCGTGGGCCGCTCTGGCCTCGGCCAGCTGCGCCGTCACCTCCTTCGCGCTGGCCGCGACGCGCGCCACGTACACGGGTTTGACGCCCTGCTGTGCCAGGGCGTGGGTGACGTCTTGCAAACCGGCAGTGCCGTAGTCCGTGGTGTCGGCAAACACCGCCACCCGACTCCAGCCGCGCTTGAGAATGTCGTCGACGATGAACGACGCCTGGATCGCATCGCGCGCTGCGGTGCGAAAGATGAAACTCTGCGCCGGGGGCACCTTGGTGGTGAGCGGCGTGCCCGTGGCGCACGGGATCACCAGCGGCACCTTCGCTTGCTGGAAGACGTCCACCACCTTCATGCCCACGCCGTTGTCGCAGACGCCAATGGTGGCCACCACCTTCTGGGCCACCAACTCTTTGGCGGCCGCCAGGCCCTTCTCAGGGTCGGCGAAGTCGTCCTTGATGTCGAGTTCCAGCGGGCGCCCCAGGTAGCCGCCCACTGCATTGATCTCGTCCACGGCCATGCGGATGCCGTTGAGCATGGTGGTGCCGACATCGGCCGAGCCGCCGGTGAAGGGGCCGATCACCCCGATGCGCACCGGCGCACCCTGTGCCAGTGCGCCCGCCGAAAACAGCGCTGCCGCGAGGATCCAGGGCGTTTTCATGGAGGGTCAGGCCGGCGTGGATTCGTACAGGCGCCACGCCTCGGCAGCGCTGGCGCCGCGGTGGATCATGGACATCAGCGCATTCACCACCGCCGAGGGGTTGGCGTGCTGGTACACATTGCGCCCGTAGACCATGCCCGAGGCGCCCTGGTCCATGAGCACACGCGAGCGTGCAAACACCTGCTGCAGGTCTTCGCGGCCGCCGCCGCGCACCAGCACCGGGCAGCGCGCGGCCTGCACCACACGATGGAAGTCGGTGGGGTCGGTGGTCGGGTCGGCCTTCACGATGTCGGCTCCCATCTCGCGCGCCAGGCGCACCAGGGTGACGATCTTCTCGGCGTCGCCATCGACCATGTAGCCGCCCTGGTCGCTGTGCGGGCGCATGACCAGCGGCTCGATCATCAGCGGCATGCCGTAGCGGTCGCAGTCGGCGCGCACGCGGGCGATGTTGGCCACGCACTGGCGGAACAGGTCGGGCTCGTTGGGCAGCATGAACAGGTTGACCACTACGCAGGCGGCGTCGCGCTGCACGGCGGGCAGGACCGGGTCGTGCTCGTTTTGCAGCATGGCCCACATCACGCGGTGTGCGGTGGCGTTGTAGGGGTTGCCCATGTCGATGCGCATCACCAGCGCGGGCTTGTTGCGGCCCGGGCGGTCCTGCAGCAGGTCAGCCTGGCCGTAGTTGAGCTGGATCGCATCGGGCCCGGCGGCCACGAGCTTGTCCATCACCTGGGGCATGTCCTCCAGGCCATTGAGGAACGAGGGTTCGTTGCAGACGCCGTGGTCGAGCGCGATATCCAGGCAACGCCCGTTGGTGAGCAAACGGTTCAGGCGCGCGGTCTTGTCCTTCGACATACGAAGAGGTCCTTGTGAAATGGGGAAAGAGAGACGGGGAAAGAGAAGCGGGCGATGTCAGCCCAGCGCACGCAGGTGGCGGGCTGCGGCATCGTCAATGCGCTGCACGGCCTCGCGCGGAATGTCGATGGCGCCGGCTGCGGCGTTCTCCACGGCCTGCTGGCGCACGCGGGCACCGCACAGCGCCACCGACACATTGCCGCTGGCCACCGTCCAGGCAATCATCAGTTGGCCGAACGAGCAGCCGATCTGGTTGCGCACGGGTTCGAGCTCTTCAAAGAATGCCTTGAGCTTGGCGCGGTTGGCCGTGCTGAAACGCGGGTTGGTGGCGCGCTGGTCGTCGCCGGTGAACTCGCGCGCCGGGTCGATGGGGCCAGCCAGCAGGCCCAGCGCCAAGGAGGAATAACCGAGCATCGCCACGTTGTGTTGGCTGCACAGGGGCGTCAGCGTGTGCTCGATCTCGCGGTCGATCAGGCTGTAGCGCTCCTGCGCTGCGTCCACCGGGCCATAGCGCAGGTATTCCGACAGCGTCTCGGCGCTCACGTTGCTCACGCCGATGGCGCGGATCTTTCCCTGCTTCTTGAGGGTGAGCAGCGCGTCCATGGTCTCCTCGACCGGTGTGGTCGCATCCTGCCAGTGCGTGATGTACAGGTCGATGTAGTCGGTCTGCAGGCGCTTCAAGCTCTCTTCAGCCTCATGAAAAATCGACTCCCGGCCCAGGTGGCGGTACACGGGGTGGCCGTCTTCATCAAAGAAGTGCGTGCCCTTTTGGGTGTGCCACACCAGGCCACACTTGGTGGCAACCACTGCTTCGTGGCGGCGGCCTTTGAGGGCGGCACCGACGATGTTCTCGGAAGCGCCCAGGCCATAGGCGGGCGCGGTGTCGATCAGCGTCACCCCGGCGTCGAGCGAAGCGGCAATGGCCTCGGTGGCAGCGGCGCTGTCCTGCCCGCCCCACATCCATCCGCCCATGGCCCAGGTTCCGAGGCCGATGGCCGAGCATTCGATGCCCGAGGGCCCGAGGGTGGTGGTCTTCATTTCTGCGTTCAGCACGGCATTCATCGCTTGGTCTTTCGGGTGTTCATGAGGTGGTCAATGGTCACGGCGGCCAGCAGGATCAAACCCTTGATCACGTCTTGCCAATAAGGCGATACGTCCAGCAGGATCAGCGAGCTGGTCACCACCGAGAGCAGCGCCAGGCCCAGGACGGCGCCCAGCACCGTGCCCGAGCCTCCCTTCAGGCTGGCGCCGCCGATCACGGCTGCCGCAATCACGTTGAGTTCCATGCCCACGCCAAAAGTGGGCGTGGCTGCGCCGAAGCGCGCGGTGTAGATCACGCCGGCGAGGCCCGCCGATGCAGCGCAGAGCACCGTGACCCAGAACTTGACGTGGCCTACGCGGATGCCGGAGTACAGCGCCGCCTTCTCGTTGCTGCCGGTGTAGAACACGCGGCGCAGGAGGCTTGCGCGGCGCAGCACGAAGTCGCTGACCACCACGATGGTGAGGAAGATCAGGATCACCGCCGGGATGCCAAACAAAGTGCCCTGGCCGATGAACTTGAACTCGGCGGGCAGCGAGAACAGCGACTGGGGCGTGCCCTGCGTGAGCGCCAGGCACAGGCCGCGCACGATGACCATGAAGGCCAGCGAGGCAATGAAGTGGTTGAGCCCGATGCGCACCACGCAGCCGCCGATCATGGCGCCGATCAGCGCGCTGGCGGCAATCGCAATCAGCCCGGCCGACCACGGGTCCATCCCCATCAGGAACAGCTTGCCCGTGACCACCATCGCAAAACACACCACCGAACCCACCGACAGGTCGATGCCGCCCACGATCAGCAAGATGGTCATGCCCACCACCACGATGCCCTCGATGGAGAACGACAGCAGCATGGCGCGGATGTTGTCCCACGTGAGGAAATACGGCGACGCGAAGCTCATGCCCACACACAGCGCCACGATGATGACCAGAAGGCCCATCTCGCGCATGCTGGTGAGCGTGGTGCCGCCGGGTTTTCCGGGCCCTCCCGGGGCCTCGCGCGGGGGCTGGAGGCCGGCCACGATGCCGACGTCAAGTTGTGCGGGGTGATTCATGCCATCTCCTCTTGTCGTTCCAATCCAGAGGCCAGCCGCAGCAGGGCCTCTTCGGTCATGTCTTTGCCTTGCAGCTCGCCCGCGATGCGGCCGTCACGGATCACCAGGGCCCGGTCGCACAGCCCGATGATCTCGGGCAGCTCTGATGAGATGACCACCACGCCCACGCCCTGGCAGGCCAGGTCGCGCAGGATGTGGTGGATCTCTGACTTGGCGCCCACGTCCACGCCGCGCGTGGGTTCGTCCATCAGCAGCACCGCCGGGTTGGTGGCCAGCAGCTTGGCAATGGCCACCTTCTGCTGGTTGCCGCCCGACAGGCTGGCGACCTCGATCTGCACGCCGTCGGACTTGAGCTTGAGGCGCGCGCCCAGCTCCTGCGCCAGCCGGTGCTCGGCCGCGCGCTGCAGCAGGCCGAATCGCGAGCTCACGCGCTGGAGCGCCATCGCCGTGATGTTCTGGGCGATGGGAAGGTCCAGGTACACGCCAGCGGCCTTGCGGTCCTCGCTGAGGTAGGCAATGCCGGCGCGCAGCGCGTCGCTGTATTTGCGGAGGGTGAGTGCCTTGCCGCGCAGGCGCACGCTGCCACCCGTGGCAGGGCGCAGGCCACACAGGGTCTGCGCCAGTTCGCTGCGCCCGGCGCCCATGAGCCCGGCGATGCCCAGAATCTCCCCGCGCTGCAGGGTGAAAGACACGCCGTGCACCCGCTCGCCGTCAGCCAGGTCGGCCACTTCGAGCACATGCTCGCCGCGGTCGGCATCCTGCTGCTTGGGGGGGTAATAGCTGCCCAGGTCGCGGCCGACCATGCGGCGCACCAGGTCGTCAGCGTTCAGCTCGGCCAGCGGGCCCGAATGCACATTGCGTCCGTCGCGCAGCACGGTCACGCGGGTGCAGTGCGCAAAGATCTCGGCCATGCGGTGGCTGATGTAGATGATGCCGATGCCCTGGTCCTTGAGGTCGTGCAGCACGCGGAACAGCGCTGCCGACTCGTTGTCGGTGAGCGCGGCCGTCGGCTCGTCAAGGATCAGCACCTTGCAGTCGAGCGTGAGTGCCTTGGCGATCTCGATCAGCTGCTGGCTCGATATGGAGAGGTCGCTCACCCGGGCCGCGGGGTCGATGTCCTGGCCCAGCCGCGCCAGCACCTTTGCGGCCCGTGCGTTGAGGCTGCCGTAGTCCATCCACGCCTGCTTGCCAGCGTTGATCTCCGGCATGAAGATGTTTTCGGCCACGGTGGCGTCGCCGCACAGGGCGATCTCCTGGTGGACCAGGGCCAACCCTAAGCGCATGGCCTGGGCCGGACCATCGATGGCCACCACCTGGCCGTCGAGCACGATCTCGCCCGCGTCCGGTTGGTGGATGCCATCGATGATGTTCATCAGCGTGGACTTGCCCGCGCCGTTCTCGCCGCACAGGGCGTGGATCTCGCCCCTGTGCAGCGAAAAATCCACGCCCGAGAGCGCATGCGCAGCGCCGAAGCGCTTGCTGATGCCGCGCAACTCGAGCAATGAAGAGCCCATGGCGTTGCTGCTCACTCGTTGATGCCCTTGGTACCGCGGCGGGTGAGGTACTTGTCCCAGTAGAAGTCGTCGGCGTTGGCCTTGCTGACCACCGCCAGGCCGTTGTCCAAGAAAGGCACGGCCATGGGGTTGGCGCCGTTGCGCTTGGCGTCGTTCATCGGGTCGATGAGGCCGGGGTTCTTGGCCAGGAACAACATCATCATCCCCATGTAGCCCTGCATGCCCTGGTTGGGGTTGATCGCGCCGAACACGTCGCCGGACTTGATCATGTCCAGGATCTTGGCGTTCACGTCGCAGCACATCACCTTGATGTTTTTCTTGGATTCGACCTTGGCCTGCGCCGCACCCAGTGCCGAATTGGCCTCGGGCATGAACAAGGCCCCCAGGTTGGGGTTGGCTTGCACCAAGCTCTGCACCGCCTGGTAGGCCTTGTTGGGGTCCTGATTGCTGGCGGCGCGGCCCACCAGCTTCATGCCGGGGTGCTTGGTCTTCATGCGGTTGACAAACGCGGCGATGCGGCGGTCGTGGTTGTCCTGGCCGGGGTTCTCCAGCACGGCGAATTCGCCCTTGCCACCCATCGATGCAGCGATAGCGTCGGCTGCCTGGGCACCCTCGCGGTCGTTGTCCGACGTGATGAACGATGTGCGCTTGGAGTTCGGCGAATCGGCCGCGAACGTGACCACCGGGATGCCCATCGCAGCGGCGCGGTTGATGGGCTCGATGAACGGATCGGGGTTCATGGGGTGCAGCAGGATGCCGGCGGGCTTGCGGGCCAGCTCCTGCTCAAACGACGCCAACTGCTTGTTCACGTCGTACTCAGGCGTGCCGGTATAGCGGGTCTTCACGCCCAGCGTGCGGCCGAGCTGTTTCATCATTTCGTAGACCGGAAACCAGTACTCCACACCCGAGACCATCACGTTCATCACGTAGACGTCGCTCGCATTGCCGCGCAGGCCAGCGCCCGCTGCGGGTGCGGCGGCTGCCGGTTGCTGCGCGAAAGCGGTGGTACCGGCCAGACCGATACCGGCAGCGGCTGCGGACTTCAAGAAATTACGCCTCATGTTTTGTCTCCTCTTTGTTGAGTGGCACAGCTTGCGATGCTGCTCATTGACAGCAGCTTCGGGCTCTTGGTGTCACGACAGTTGTTATGACAGGTAGAATGTAATCATGGATCGATTCACCAGCTAGTTAGGGGAAACACTACTGGAACTACCGCCTGATCCGGCAGAAGCTGTTATGACATGAAGACCAACATACTCATCGGCATCGACCTGGGGTCGAGCAGCCTCAAAGCCCTGGCCCTGGAGGCCGCGACCGGCCGCACCGTGGCCCTGTCCCGCATGCCCCTGCTGCACAACCGCCTGCCTGGGGGCGGGTGCGAGGTGCCCGCCTCCGTGATCCGCTCGGCCCTGGCCACCGTGCTGCGCGACGTGTCGCACCAGCTGGGCAACCGCGTGGGCGATGTCCGCGCCATCGGTTGCACCGGCCACGGCGCGGGGCTGTACGCGCTGGGCACTGACCAGGAACTGGTGGGCGGCCGGGCCGTGGCCTCGACCGACCAGCGGGCCGACGCGCGGGCGCAGTCGCTGGCGCGCAGCCATGGCGAGCGGCTGCTGGCCGATGTGGGCTGCCAGCCCTGGCCGGGCCAGCCCACCGTGATTGCGGCCGAGCTGCTGGGCAGCGATGCCGTGCGCAGCGGCGCAGTGCAACGCCTGATGTTTGCCAAGGACTACGTGGGCTTTTTGCTCACGGGCGAGATCGCCACCGATGCCAGCGATGCGAGCACGGCAGGGCTGCTTTCGCTGTCCACGGGGACCTGGTCGCCTACGGCGTTTGCCGCCTCGGGTATTGCAGGCTTGTCATCGCAGGCTTTTGGGCCGCTGGTGCAAAGCGGCAAGCCCGTCGGCACGGTGCAACCCCTCGCGGCCGCGGCGCACGGCCTGCCCGCGGGCATCCCCGTGGCCATGGGCGCGATCGACCTGCTGGCGTCGATGACCGCCATCTGCGCCGAAGAACGCGGCCGCGCCGTATCGGTGCTGGGCACTTGGTGCGTCAACGCCGTCATCGGCCCGGTGATGGAACCACAGCCCCGCGTGGCTGGCACCGTCAACTTCGGCCCCACCAACCGGCGCCTGTACATGGAGAACAGCCCCTCGTCGATGGCCAACATCGCCTGGCTGGCCGGTGTGCTGGGGCTGCCGGACGCGCGGGCGGTGGTCGACCTGGCGATGTCCGTGCCGCTGGGCGCGGGCGGACTGCGATTTTTGCCGTTTGTGAACGGCGGTGGCGGTGTCACCGCGGGGTTTGTCGGCCTCAAGAGCCACCACACGCGGGGCGACATGGCCCGCGCGGTGGTCGATGCCACGGCGGCGCTGCATGTGCGCCACACGGCGCGCCTGGCGGCGGCGGGGCTTGCGGTGTCGGAGTCCACCATCCTGGGTGGCGGCGCCAGCGACACGCGCCTGGTACGCCTGCTGGCCGGCCTGCTCGGGCGGCCGGTGGAGCGTTGCGCCGACGACGAGACCGGCGCGCGCGGCGCGGCGATCTACGCAGCGATGTCGCGCGGTATGGATACGGAGCCTTTGCGCGCGCCCTGCGACACGGTCGAACCCGATGCCCGCCAGGCGCGGGCCCATGCGGACTACAACGCTGCCTTCAACGAATTGATCGACACCATGGCGCCTGTGTTGGGTCACCTGGCGGGCAGCGCAGCCCCGCCGCCGTTGCCGCAGCCACAGCAAGCGCCACCGCAGCGCGCGGCGGCGCCCTCGCACAGCGTGGAGGTGTTGCCATGAACAGCGCCAGCAGCTTCTCTCCATCGCCCTTCGTGCGCCCGGCCGCCGTGGCGGGCCGGCATTTCTCGACCGTGATCGTCGGCGCCGGCATCAACGGCGTGGGCGTGTTCCGAGATCTTTCGCTGCAGGGCGTGGACTGCCTCATCGTGGACAAAGGCGACTTCAGCGCCGGCGCCAGCAGCGCGCCCTCGCGCATGATCCACGGCGGCCTGCGCTATCTGGAGAGCGGCAGCTTCTCGTTGGTGGCGGAGGCCACGCGCGAACGCAACCTGCTGCTGCGCAACGCGCCGCACCTGGTCCAGCCTTTGAAGACCGTGGTGCCGCTGTCGAGCTTTTTCGGCGGGCTGATGAGCAGCGCGCTCAAGTTTTTGGGCCGCACACCGCCCCAGCGCACGCGTGGCCTGCTGGCCGTGGCGACGGGGCTGCGCCTGTACGACCTGCTGGGACGGCGCCAGCGCGTGATGCCCAACCACCGCATCGGCCGCGTGCAGCCGGCGGACCGCCTGCTGTTTCGCACGGCGGTGCGCTGGACGGCCACGTTCTTCGATGCCTGGATCAGCCATCCCGAATGGCTGGTGCTGGAGCTGATGCGCGACGCCTGCCGCGACGAGCCGCGTTCGGCCGCCACCAACCACTGCCGCGTGACGGGCTGTGCGGGCAAAACGATCACGCTGCGCGACGAGATCACGGGCGAGGTCGTGCAGGTCACCGCCGATAGCGTAGTGAACGCCAGCGGTGCGTGGCTGGACCGCAGCACCGCGCTGCTCGGTGGCGCCGTGCCGCGCGTGATGGGCACCAAAGGCTCGCACCTGGTGCTCGACCACCCCGCGCTGCGCGACGCACTGAGCGGGCGCATGGCGTACTTCGAAGCGCTCGACGGGCGCGTGTGCATCGTCTACCCCTTCCTCGGCCGCGTGCTGGTCGGCTCCACCGACATCCCCGTGGACGACCCGGACCAGATCACCACCGAGCCGGCCGAGGTGGACTACCTGCTGGAGGTGCTGGGCGAGGTGTTCCCCAACTTCCGCTTTGGCCGGGGCAACGTGGTCTACACCTACGTGGGCGTGCGGCCGCTGGCGCGGTCGGATGCGGACAAGCCGGGCCAGATCTCCCGCGACCATTCGGTGGTGGTCGATCCACCCTCGCCTTCGCGCGACATTCCGGTGGTCGGGCTGGTGGGCGGCAAGTGGACCACCTTCCGCGCGTTGGCCGAAGAGGCCACCGACGAGGTGCTGCAGTGGCTGGGGCGCGAGCGCACCGCATCCACCCGGCAGCTGCCCATTGGCGGCGGAGCCCACATGCCGCAAGACGCGCAGGCGACCGAGCAGTTTGTCCACCGCATCACCACAGAGTCGGGCCTGGCCCGCACCCGCGCCCAGGCGCTGCTGCGCCGCTATGGCGCCGAGGCTTTTGGCTTGGCGCAGGGCTTCAAGGTGGCGGGCGATACGCCGCTGCAGCACGCCTCTGAATATTCGGTGGCCGAAATTGCCTGGCTGTGCACCGAAACCGGGGTGATCCACCTCGATGACCTCGTGATCCGCCGCACGCTGCTGGCCATCCGCGGGCTGGTGACAGACGCCCTGCTCGCCGAAATGGCCCGCATTGCGGCGGAGGCACTGGGCTGGGACACCGGGCGCGAACAGCAGGAACTGCACAATTGCGCCACCGCATTGCGCGAGCGCCATGGCGTGCGGCTGGCACCTGCCGCCGCGACCCATGCCCACGACACCACCGAAACCACGACGGCCCCCACCGATGCCGCACCCGCTGTGCAGGCACCATTGACCATCCATCCGGCCCTGAGCCCGTCCTGACGTGAACTCTCCGAACGAACTCCCTCCCCTGCTCGACCGCAACTCCGAGTCGCCCCTGTGGGCGCAGTTTCGCGACGCCCTGCGCCTGCAGATCCTGCAGGGCGAGCTGGCCATCGGGGCCAAGCTGCCGTCCGAGGCCGAGCTCGGCGAGCAGTTCGGCATCTCGCGCATCGTGGTGCGCGAGGCGCTGGCCGACCTCGTGCGCAACAACCTCATCTACAAGATCAAGGGCCGCGGCGCCTTCGTGGCGGCGCGCGAACGCGACGAGGATTTCGTCTCGACCGTGCTGGGCTTCTCGGACGAAATGGAGCGCAAGGGCCGCTCGGTGCGCACCCAGGTCCTCGTGCAACAGCTGCGGGACCCCACGCCGCAGGAGATCAGCGCACTGGGGCTCACGGACGACACCCAGGTGGTCGCGCTCAAGCGGCTGCGCAGCGTCGACGGTGAACTGCGCCTGCTGGTGGAAACCGTGGTGCCCGCGGACCTTGCGCCCGGCCTGCACCGCATGCGCCTGGACGACCGCTCGCTGTACGACGTGCTGCGCCGCCAATACGGCGTGCGCCTGGTGCGCGCCGAGCGCTGGATCGACGCCGTGCTGCCCGATGCCGAGACCTGCGAACTGCTGCAGTTGGCAACGCCCGAGCCGCTGCTGCGCATTGAGTCGATTGCCTATGGCGCCAACGGCCGGCGCCTGGAGTACTACAACGCGCTGCACCGCTGCAAGTCGAGCCGGTTGCACGTGCAGACCACCACCTGAGGGCTGCCTGCCTGCCGCGCCGCGACGGGCCGCACACTGCCCGCGTAACGGTGGCCACGGCGTCACCGCGTCGTCCGATCCCGGGCTGCACGCCCCCCGCACACGCAGACCACCCGCCACCACGGGGAGGCGCGGACCGGAGCGCGCCGTTTGTCTTCCTTAAACCCTGACAGGCCTCCGAAACACCTGGAACGCCCGATAGCGCCTGGAAAACGCCGCCAAAGCAAATACTATAAAAATGATAGCTACAACCGCTTAAAAAATAAGCGCTAGAGCACATTTTCATTCAAATTTCACCCCCTAAGGCATGTCTCCGCAACACGAACACGCTGCGTGCTTGTGCCGGCGCGCGCCGCAGCGGCGCCCGCGACTGACTTTGGCCCCGCTAGTCCCTGGGCTGGGCTGGGAATTACCAGACCATCAAAACAGACTCCCCTGCCCCCGCGTGAGACCCGGCCGGAACTGCGACAGGTCCAGCTCCACCCGCTCGCGGTTAAGTCCCAGGCGCCGGCACGCGCCCGCAAACCGCTGGCGCAGCAGGTCGGCCCACAGGCCGCTGCCCTTCATGCGCGTTGCAAAGTTGGCGTCATAGCTTTTGCCCGCGCTGCGCTGCGCCGCGTCGATGCTGTGCAGGTCCTGCACGCGGGCCAGGATCCGGGCCGCCCGCTGTGGGTAATGCACTTCAAGCCATTCCTTGAACAGCCCGTCCAGCTCCCACGGCAAGCGCAGCACGGTGTAGAACGCGCTGCGAGCCCCCGCGTCATACGCGGCCTCCAGCACGTGTTCCATGTCTTCGTTCAAGAAGGGAATCTGCGGCGCGACGCTCACGCCCACCGGCACGCCCGCCTCGACCAATGTGCGAATGGTGCGAAGGCGCCGGTGCGGCGCGGCGGCGCGGGGCTCCAGGCAACGGGCCAATTGCGCATCGAGCGTGGTGACCGTGATGTAGACCGCGCACAGGTTTTGCGCGGCCAGCGGTGCCAGCAGGTCCAGGTCGCGCTCGACCGCGCTGGACTTGGTGATCAACGAGAACGGATGGCGCGCATCACGCATTACCTCGATCAACGCCCGGGTCAGGCGCAGCTCGCGCTCTATGGGCTGGTAGCAGTCGGTGTTCGAGCCGATGTTGATGAGCTTGGGCACATAGCGCGGCGCGCTCAGCTCGTGGCGCAGCACCTCGGCAATGTTGCGTTTGGCGATGAGCTGCGTCTCAAAATCCAGCCCGGGCGAAAAGTTGAGGTAGCTGTGGGTGGGCCGCGCAAAGCAGTAGATGCAGCCGTGCTCACAGCCGCGGTAAGGATTGACGGACAGGTCAAACGAGATGTCGGGCGAGTCGTTGGCGCTGAGGGCACTGCGCGCGTTCTCAAAGTGCACCGTGGTGGCAAGCGCTGGCAGCGCGTCATCGTCGCCATCGCTTTCCGAACCAGGGCCCGCATCCGCCGGGGCACTCCCGTGGTGCCAGCCGTCATCCACCACCTCCCGCACATCGCGGCTAAACCGGTGTGGCATCGCAGTGGCCGCCCCGCGCCCGCGGATGGCCTGCAGCGGCACGCGCACTTCGACCGGCAGGTCGTGCGCATCAGGGTCGGGAGGGCGGTTGGGGTTCATGACTGTACAAATATACAGTTATTTTGCGCCCACCGTATCCGTACGCGCATCGCCGCACCACCACAGCAGCCGGGGCTATTCCTTGAAGAGTTGCTCGATCAAGCCCCGCAGCCACTGGTTGCCAGGGTCGCTTTCAAAGCGCCGGCTCCAGTGCAGCGAGACCGTGAAGTCGCGCAGCGGCAGCGCCGGCTCGATCACGGTGTAGCCACCCTCGGCCGCAAAACCGCGGGCGATGTTGCGCGGCATCACCACCGCGAGGTCGGTGGCGCGCACGATGGCGGGCAGCACCATGAAGTGCTCAGTGGTCAGGCGCAGGCGGTCTTCGAGCTGCTGCATTTCAAGGATGCGCAGCGTGTCCGAGTGGCTGCGCACCGCCACAAATTCGAGTTGGCGTAAATCGCTGAGCAACGCCGGCCCGCTGCGCCGGCGCGCGGCGAACGGGTGTCCGGCACGCAGCAGCACCACGTAGCGGTCCTTGATGAGCTGCACGCGCTGCGTGTCCTTGACCGTGGGCAAAAAGCCGAACGCGAAGTCGATGCGGCCGCTGTCCAGGCGCTGGGCGATCTCGCTGCGCGGCACGGGCAGGGTCTCAAGCCGCACGCCGGGCGCCTCGCGGCGCAGCGCCACCATGAGCTCGGGCAGAAAACGGCCCTCGCCGATGTCGCTCATGTGGATGCGAAACACCTTGCGCGAATCCGTGGGGCTGAACAGCGCGGATTCGTTGAGCGCCTCCTCCAGCAGGCCGAGCGCGTTGCGCACGGCATCGGCCAGCCGGTCGGCCTTGGGCGTGGGCTCCACGCCGCCGCCAGCGCGCACGAACAGCGGGTCCTTGATCAACAAGCGCAGCCGCGTCAGCGCCTGGCTCGCGGCCGGCTGCGTGAGGTCCAGCAGGTCGGCCGCGCGGCTCACGTTGCGGGTGCGGTAGACGGCGTCGAACAGCCGCAGCAGGTTGAGGTCAATGTCCTTGATATGCATTCAATGAATACCGCTTAGTCGTTTCATTGTATTGATGGATGGTCCGTATCGGCCCAAGATCGGCCACTGCTCCTCTTTCAAGCCCTTGTTATGCACCAGGCCCACTCCGCCAAAGCTGTACCCGCCGCTGCGCACCCCTCCACCCAGGCTACCGCCGCGCCCGCGCAGCCCCCTACCGTGCGCGAAGTGGTGCTCGACCTGTTGCGCGGGTTCCAGATCAACACCATCTTCGGCAACCCGGGCTCGACCGAGCTGCCGCTGTTCCTCGACTTCCCGAGCGACTTCCACTACATCCTGGGTCTGCAGGAGTCGGTGGTGGTGGGCATGGCCGACGGCTACGCGCAGGCCACGCACAACGCGGCGTTTGTGAACCTGCACTCGGCCGCGGGCGTGGGCCACTCCATGGGCAACATCTTCACGGCGCACAAGAACCGCACGCCCATGGTCATCACGGCCGGGCAGCAGGCGCGGTCCATCCTGCCGTTCGACCCCTTTTTGTTCTCGGGCCAGGCCACCGAGCTGCCCAAGCCCTACGTCAAATGGAGCATCGAACCCGCCCGCGCCGAAGACGTGCCGCTGGCCGTTGCCCGCGCCTACTACATCGCCATGCAGCAGCCGCGCGGGCCGGTGCTGGTGTCGATCCCGGCGGACGACTGGGACAAGCCTTGCGAGCCCCTGCAGGCGCGCACCGTGAGCACCGAGACGCGCCCCGAGCCGCGCGTGCTGCAGGCCATCGGCGATGCGCTGGATGCCGCGCAGCGCCCCGTCTTTGTGGTGGGCGCCGCCGTGGACCGCGACCGCGCCTGGAACGATGTGCTGGCGCTGGCTGAGCGGCACAACGCTGCCGTGTGGATCGCGCCCATGTCCGGCCGCTGCGGTTTTCCGCAAGACCACCGTCTGTTTGCAGGCGTGTTGCCTGCCATGCGCGAGAAGATCGTGGCGCTGCTCGGTGGGCACGACCTGGTGTTTGCGCTGGGCGCTGCCGCGTTCACCTACCACGTCGAAGGTTTTGGCCCCCACGTGCCGCCGGGCGCGCAACTGGTGCAGTTGATCGACGACCCGGGCACAGCCGCGTGGACGCCCGAGGGCACCTCGGCCGTAGGCAGCGTGCGCCTGGGCGTGCAAGAGCTCCTGACGCGCCCGGCACCCGCTGCGCGCCCCCTGCCCCCTGCACGCGCCCCGCGGCCGCGCGCGGAGCCTTCAGCGCCCTCCGAACTGATGAGCGTGCCCTATGTGATGCAGACCCTGGCAGAGGTGCGCGATGCGGCCTCGATCGTGGTGGAGGAAGCACCCAGCTCCCGCGCCGCCATGCATGCCCACCTGCCTATCCTGCAGAGCGAAACCTTCTACACCATGTGCAGCGGCGGGCTGGGCTATGGCCTGCCCGCCGCCGTGGGCGTGGCCCTGGCCAAGCCTGACCGCAAGGTCATCGGGCTCATCGGCGATGGCTCGGCGATGTATTCCATCCAGGCGCTGTGGAGCGCCGCGCAGCTCAAGCTGCCCATCACCTTCATCATCCTGAAGAACCGGCGGTATGCGGCGCTGCAGGAGTTCGCGCCCACCTTCGGCTTTCACGAAGGCGACAAATTGGAGGGCACCGACCTGCCGGACCTGGACTTCCTGGCGCTGGCCCGCGGCCAGGGCTGCGAGGCCGTGCGCGTGAGCGACGCCGCACAGCTGCCCGGCGTGCTGCGTGAGGCGCTGGCACACCCCCGCGCCATCCTGGTGGAGGTGGATGTGGCGTGAGCGCCCGCTGAACGCCCAAACACCTCTGCACAAGCCAAAACCTTTTCATCCCTTCGTTGCACCCCACAAGACCCGGCACACCCGGGCCCCACCCGGAGACAAGCATGCGTTCATTTCTTACCCTTTCCACACCGCGCCGCCTGCTGGGCGCCCTGGCCCTCGCAGGCGTTGCATCTGCCCTGCTGCTGCCCGCTGCAGCAGGGGCCGACACCTGGCCCGGCAAGCCCATCAAGGTGGTCGTCAACTTCCCGGCGGGCGGGGCGGCCGACCAGATCGCCCGCGCGGTGACCGTGCCGCTGCAGGCGGCGCTGGGCCAGCCCGTGGTGGTCGAGAACAGGGGCGGCGCCGGCGGCAACATCGGCGGCGAGGCGGTGGCCAAGTCGCCGGCCGACGGCTACACCTTGCTCATGAGCTCGGGTGGCATGGTGTCGGTCAACCCGCACCTGTATCCCAAAATGCCGTTCGACCCCGTCAAGGACCTGGTGCCCGTGGCCGCTGCGGCGCGGGTGCTGGTGTTCCTCGAGGTCCGGCCCACGCTGCCGGTCAACAACATCGAGGAGTTCCTGAAGTACCTCAAGGCCAACCCCGGCAAGCTGAGCTTTGGCACGCCGGGCAACGGCAGCTCGCCACACCTGGCGGCCGAGATGCTCAAGACCCAGGCCGACGTGTTTGCCGTGCACGTGCCGTACCGCGGCGCGGCCCCCGCCATGCAGGACTTGCTGGGCGGGCAGGTGGACTTCATGTTCGATCCGGGCATTGGCCTGCAGCATGTGAAGGCCGGCAAGCTCAAGCTGCTGGCCGTCGGCAGTTCCAAGCGCTCGCCGCTGTTCCCCGACGTGCCCACGCTCGACGAAGTGGGGCTCAAGGGGTTTGACGCCGATACCTGGTTTGGTTTTTATGCGCCTGCGGGCACGCCCGCCGAGGTGGTGACCCGGCTGAACCGCGAGATCAACAAGGTGCTGGCCACTCCGGCCGTGCAGGAACGCATCAACGCGCTGGGCGGCATACCTGCACCGATGTCGCCGGCCGACTTCGGCGCCCGCGCTTCCATCGACAGCAAACGCTTTGGCGCGCTGATCAAGGCACGCAACATTCAGGGCGATTGATCTATGGACAGAGGCGGTACGGAGCCCTTCGCTTTGCGCTGAACACCCGTCCGAAAGCGCGGGCGAGCTGCACCACTGAGGGCCGCCCGCGAGACTGCTGGCAACACACGGCTTGGTGCGCCCGCCCCCAGCAGTGACAATGGCACCAGTCATGACCACGCCACTCCCGCCCGACATGCCACCCGGCATCGACACGTTCGATCCGGACTCCACCCTCGCGTTTCAGCGCCGCATGGAGCGGGCGCCCGAGTGGTTCTGCTCCTTCCTGGCCGGCAACAGCCGCGAAAAAAGCCGCCTCAAGCGCGAGATGGCCACGATGAAGGGCTCGGTCGTGTGGCTGGTGCAGCAGCGCCGCCAGGGCAACTGGACCGCCGAAGAACGAACGCACCTGCGCGATGTGATGCGGTCGGCGTCGTCGGTCAGCCCCTATCTGTTTATCTGGGTGATTCCGGGCTCGATGTTGCTGCTGCCCTTCATGGCCTGGTTTCTGGACAAACAACGCAAGCGCCGCGAGCGCAAGCTGTCGGGCTAGTCCACCAGCCACACTGAAACGCGTGGGGCATTGCCAGTCGCGCTGGCTGTGCGGTGTTCGATGCTTTAAAGCCCGTCGCGCAGTGCTCGTCGTTGCGACAACGTAGAGAGCGCTGAGCTCCCAGCGCGGAGGATCGGCGCCAAAAACCCGGCGCTCAGCAAGCGGGCAATTTCATGCCCAGTTGTCGATCAATGGCACCAACAGGCCCGCCCCCACCAGCACCATCTGCCAGCGAAACGCAGTGCTCCAGGTGGGCACGTGGCGCTCTACCCGCAGGTAGAGCTGGCGCCCCGCCGCCAGCGACAGCACAAACGCCAGCAGCATGCCCAGCGCATTGAGCCCGGGCGATGCGGGCCACAGGTGGCTGACCACGGCGTTGACCAGCAGGCAGACGGCAAAGTGCACGAGGAAGACCGAATACGACATTTGCCCCAACTGCACCATCGGCTGCACCCCGGCCCAAGAACGCAGGCGCTCCGAGCGCAACGCAGCCACGAGGCACAGCGCGGTCACCAAAGCCACTGCAATGCGGCCGCGGTAGTCGATGGCCAGGGCGACGCCCCCCAACACCAAGATGGCGGCCAGCCAGCCCCACGGGCGAGGCGACCGCACAGCCCAGCAGGCCAGCATCCCCAGGCCGTAGGCGCCAAAGAAATACACCGCCCACATATCCAGACCGGACATGCGGTTGAACACCCACAGCGACGCGGCTACGCCCGCCACCACCGTGCCCTGCGCCAGCATCGCTGCATGGCGCCGTGCCCAATCACCCGGCAGTGCGCGCACGCCGGCCCAGAGCAGCACGCTCAATACAAACAGCTGAAAGTCGATGGCCACGTACCACACGCCGGCCGACAAGGCGCTTTCGCCCAGGAGATCCTGAAGCAGCAGTGCGTTGGCCACCAGTTGCGCCAAGGTGGGCTCATCGGGCACGGAGGGATGGTTCATCCACGGCCGCACCAAGGCTGCCACCACCACCGTCAGCAGCAGGGCCACGGCATACGGCACCACCAGCCGCACAAACCGCTTGGCCATTGCATGGCCCGCATGGTCAAACCGCGCAATGCCCTGCGGCGCAAGGCTGGCGGCGGCCAGGTAGCCCCCGAGCACCAGGAACACCTGCACGGCCATGCGCCCGTAGTCGTACAGCCACGCAATCAGCGCGGGGGCCAGGGGCTGGGCGATGTCCGACATGGGCCCATAGAAGGCCAGGTGGTGCCACACAATGGTGGCGCACGCCAGGCCTTTGGCCATGTCGATGATGGGCGTACGGGATGCGGAAGAAGACATGAGAGACGGTGGGAGCGAAGGGGCAATGCGCCTACAGCAACGCTTGCCAAAGCCCTCTATTGTCGCCTGGACCGCGATCCTGCGCCTGTGCGGAGGCTCCGGGATGCCCGCCTGCCACCGCGCAGTGGCCGGAATTTGGCCTTCGGTACCAGTGCAGTGGAGCCGCTGGGGAGCTGGGCCGCCATGGGTTCGCCAGCCCGCGATTGCACAGTAAAGCCAGCAGTACGACGCAAGGAGCTTGACCATGGACACCTTCACGCTGTCGCGCATCCAGTTCGCTGCCAACATCAGCTTTCATATCCTGTTCCCCACCATCACGATTGCCCTGTGCTGGTTTCTGGTGTTCTTCCGCCTGCGGCACTCGGCCACGCGCGGCACGCCGGCTGCCAAGGGGTGGGAGCAGTCTTACTACCTGTGGACCAAGGTGTTTGCGCTCACATTTGCATTGGGCGTGGTCTCGGGCATCACGATGAGCTTTCAGTTCGGCACCAACTGGCCCGGCTTTATGGAGCACGTGGGCAACATTGCGGGCCCGCTGCTGGGCTATGAGGTGCTCACCGCGTTCTTCCTCGAGGCCACGTTCCTCGGCATCATGCTGTTTGGCCGGGGCCGTGTGTCCGAGCGGGTGCACCTCATCGCCACGCTCATGGTGGCTTTGGGCACCACGCTGTCGGCGTTCTGGATTCTGAGCCTGAACTCGTGGATGCAAACGCCCGTGGGCTACGAAATCATCGATGGCAGATTCCACGCAGTGGACTGGCTCGCCATCGTGTTCAACCCATCGTTTCCCTACCGCCTGGGCCACAAGCTGCTGGCGTCGACGCTCACCGCGGGTTTCCTCATCGCCGGGGTGAGCGCCTGGCAGCTGCTCAAGGGCGCGGCCACCGAGGGCACGCGCAAGGCCTTGCGCACCGCCGTCACCACCGTGGCCATTGCGATCCCGCTGCAGATCTTCATGGGCGATCTGCACGGCCTGAACACGCTGCAGCACCAGCCTGCCAAGATCGCTGCCATCGAAGGCCTGTGGCACACCGAAAAGGGCGCGGCGCTCACCCTGTTCGGTGTGCCCAACGAGAAGGAGGGCCGCACCGACTACGCGCTGCAGATTCCCAAGGCCGCGAGCCTGATCCTCGCGCACGACATCGAGGCCGAACTCAAGGGCCTGAACGAGTTCCCCGGTGCCCACCCGCCGGTGGCGCCGGTGTTCTGGGCTTTTCGTGTGATGGTCGGCATGGGGATGCTCATGTTGGCCGTGGCCTGGACCAGCGCCTGGGTCTTGTACCGCCGCCGTCAGCGTGCATCGGCGGCCCTGCCCCGCGCGCTGCTGGTCACGCTGGTGGGCATGACGTTCTCGGGCTGGGTGGCCACGCTGGCCGGCTGGTACGTGACCGAGATCGGCCGCCAGCCCTACCTGGTCTATGGCCTGTTCAAGACGGCGGATGCAGTGGCCTCGCACCCTGCGGGCATGGTGGCGACCACCTTGGCGGCTTACCTCGCTGTGTATGTGCTGCTGCTCGTGGCCTACATCGGCGTGATCAAGTACATGTCCGAGCACGCGACCATGCCCGTGCCCGCTGTGCCGCCCCCAGGGCAGTCGCCGCTGCCCCTGCCCCCTGCCGCATAAGGAGACCGCCATGGAACTGACCCTGGCCCACACCCTGCCCCTGGTCTTCATGGCCATCATGGGCCTGGCGCTGCTGGCCTATGTGATCCTGGACGGCTACGACCTGGGCGTGGGCATCTTGCTGCCCTTCGCCACCGATGCCGAAAAGGATGTGATGGTCTCCAGCATCGGCCCCTTCTGGGACGCCAACGAAACCTGGCTGGTGTTGGGCGTGGGCGTGCTGCTGATCTGCTTTCCGTTTGCGCACAGCGTGGTGCTTTCGGCCCTGTACCTGCCCGTGGCCGCCATGCTGCTGGGGCTGACCCTGCGGGGCGTGGCGTTCGACTTTCGGGTGAAGGCGCGCGATGCGCACAAGGCCACCTGGAACAAGCTGTTTGCGGGTGGCTCGCTGGTGACCACGCTGGCGCAGGGCTGGATGCTGGGCGCGTACGTCACGGGTTTTCAGAACGACGCCTGGGGACTGCTGTTTTCCGCCGGCATCGCGCTCATGTTGCCGGCGGCGTATGCCATGCTGGGCGTAGGCTGGCTGCTGATGAAAACGGACGGCGACCTGCAGCGCAAGGCGACCCGCTGGGGCCGTCGCGTGCTGTGGCCGATGGGGCTGGCGCTGCTCGGGATCTCGCTGGCCACGCCGCTGGTCAGCCACACCGTGTTCGCCAAATGGTTCGTGCTGCCCGAGTTGTTTGCGCTGCTGCCGATTCCGCTGGCGTGTGTGGCGGCGTTCTTTGCCATTCGCCACGTGCTGGCCACCGAGCGCGTGGTGACGGCAGGCTACGGCTGGATTGTGTTCGCGGCCACAGTGTTGATCTTCGTGCTGGCGTTTCTGGGCTTGGCCTACAGCATCTATCCGTACATCGTGATCGACCGGCTCACGGTGTGGCAGGCTGCGAGCGCCCCTGAGTCGCTGGCCGTGATCGGCATCGGCATGGCCATCACCCTGCCGGCGATCATTGTCTACACGGTGTTCATGTACCGCGTGTTCTGGGGCAAGGCAAGGGAGCTGACGTATGGGTTGTAAGGGCCATCGCTGCAGGCCAGACGACCCTCAAACCGTTCACGCTGAGCTCGTGGAAGCGCTGCGCAAGGCTTCGACAAGCTCAGCCCGACGGTGGTGGACTGCAGGAATTGCTCCCATCTGGCGACCCCGTGGACTTGCCCAACACCTCACCGCTCGCAGCGGCTCAATACCGCAAGCTCCCCTCCGCATCCACGATGGCCAGTTCCACATAGGTGGAGCCGTTGTGGCTCTTGGGCGAGTACTTGACGTTGAAGCGCCCGAACGAGATTTCGCCCGCGTCTTCCATGGTCTTGGTGAAGGACTCGGTGGTCAGGTTGCGGCCGGTGCGGCGCAGACCCTCGACCAGCAGCCGGGCGTGCACGAAGCCCTCGAACTGCGAGGCCGACGGCTGTGCGCTGGGCGACTTGGCACGCAGCAAGGCCAGGTACTCGGCCACCACGGGCACGGTGGTATTGCGCAGCGACGGCATGATCTGCGCCAGGATGATGCCGCGCGCCTTGTCCTTGAGTTCGCGGTTGATCACGTCCATGCTGGCCACCGAAAAGCCGTAGTACGCGGGCCGGGCCGCGGTCGATTGCACGGCCTTCACGTAGCTGGTGAACGTGGTGCCGGCGGTAGCCACGATGACGGCCTGGGGCTGGGCTTTTTCGGTCGCCTGCGCGGCGGCGGCAAAGTCCGGCTGCTTGGGGTCGACCTTGACCTCGGCCACGAAGGCGAGTTTTTCTTCCTCAGACGCCTTCTTGAGCTCGGCCAGCAGCGTCTTGCCAAGGCCATCGTCCTGATAGAACACGGCGACACGGCTCATGCCCTGGTGGCGCAGCTGCGACACGATCTTGCCGGCCTCGCTGGCATAACCGGCGCGCACGTGGAACACCAGCGGGTTCAGCGTTTCACGGAAGGCCGATGCTCCGGTGACCGGCCCAAACAGCAGCGTGCGGTGTTCCTTGATCAGCGGCAGGATGGCCGCTGTTTGCGCCGTGCCGGTGCTGTTGTAGATCATGAAGACCTTGTCGGTCTCCAGCAGCTGGCGCGTGTTGGCCACAGCTTTTGCCGCGTCAAAACCGTCGTCCAGCGTGGTGTAGCGGATCATGCGGCCGTGTACGCCACCCTGCGCGTTGACGGCGTCAAACATCAGCCGCGAGCCCTCGCCATACTGCGCCGTCTGCGGGCCGAGCGGGCCCGACAGCACGGCCGACGCGCCCAGGCGAATCTCGTCGCCCGTCACCCCCTCATTGCGGGCCTGCGCCCCCTGGCTGGCACCCAGGGCCAGCAGCAGCCCCAGCAAACTCGAACGAAGCATGGCACGTCCCCTCGCAACAATGACGACCGGTGCCACACCGTGTGGCACTTTTTTGGTTATTGATCATCATCATTACCTACCGCGCCGCATGCCGTCTACCAGGGGTTTGCCCTGCCCCGGTGACCGTGTGCGGACGCAGGAGGCGTCCCCGAAACGGCAACGCCCGCAGCGCAATACACACTGCGGGCGCAGGAAGCGGCTGCGGGAACCAGCGTCAGAGCTTGAGGCGGGCGCGCGCGGCCTCGTATTCGGCGCGCAGGCGGGCGACGAGTTCAGCGGTGCTGGTCACGGCGTCGATGGCGCCAATGCCCTGGCCGCAGCCCCAGATGTCCTTCCAGGCCTTCTTGGCGTCGCCGCCGAAGTTCATCTTGCTGGGGTCGGACTCGGGCAGGTTGTCCGGGTCCATGCCGGCCGCGCGGATGGACGGCGCCAGGTAGTTGCCATGCACGCCGGTGAACAGGTTGCTGTAAACGATGTCGTCGGAGCTGCCGGCCACGATGGCCTGCTTGTACTCGTCGCTCGCACGCGCCTCGTGCGTGGCGATGAAGGCCGAGCCGATGTAGCCGAAGTCAGCGCCCATGGCCTGTGCGGCCAGCACCGCGTCGCCGCTGGCGATGGAGCCACTGAGGGCGATGGGGCCGTCGAACCACTGGCGAATCTCCTGGATCAGCGCGAACGGGCTCTTCACGCCCGCGTGGCCGCCAGCGCCGGCTGCCACGGCGATCAGTCCGTCGGCGCCCTTCTCGATGGCCTTGTGCGCAAACTTGTTGTTGATGATGTCGTGCAGCACCACGCCGCCCCAGGCGTGCACGGCCTGGTTCACATCCTCGCGCGCGCCCAGGCTGGTGATGATGATCGGCACCTTGTACTTGGCGCAGACCTGCATGTCGTGGTCCAGCCGGTCATTGCTCTTGTGCACGATCTGGTTGATGGCAAAGGGCGCGGCCGGCTTGTCGGGGTTGGCCTTGTTGTAGGCGGCCAGCGTTTCGGTGATCTCGGCCAGCCATTCGTCGAGCAGCTCGGCGGGGCGGGCATTGAGCGCGGGCATCGAGCCCACCACGCCGGCCTTGCACTGCTCGATCACAAGCTTGGGGTTGCTGATGATGAACAGCGGCGAGCCGATGACAGGCAGCGAAAGGTTTTGCAGCGCGGCGGGCAGTTTGGACATGGCAACAACTTCCTGAACAGAATTTTTAGATGAAATAGGGCTCTAGCGCTTGATTAGCAAGCGCTAGTAGCTATTATTTTTATAGCAATAGGCCGCTACCCCGCAGACAGCCCGTCTCCTCACAGCCCGCAGTCCGCAGGCAACACTCAGAACGAGTCCAGCGCCAGCTCGGTCACGCTGGCAGCGCCTTCCACAATGGAGTCGCGCAGGCCGGGCGCCTTGACCAGGATGTGCTCTGCGTAGAACTGCGCCGTAGTGATTTTTGCGCGCATGAAGGCGGCGTCCTGTCCCTTGTGCAACAGCTCTTGCGCCACCAGCAGGCTGCGCGCCAGCTGCCAGCCCGCCACCACATTGCCCGCGAGCATCAGGTAAGGCACGCTGCCGGCAAACACGGCGTTGGGCTGGGCCTTGGTGCCGCCCGCCACGAAGTCGATCACGTCGAGCAGCGCCTTGCGTGCAGCCGTCAGGCGCTTGGCCACGGCCAGGGCGGCCGGGGTGCCGTTGGCCAGCAATTCGCCTTCAGTCTTCTCGATCTGCGCGGCGATGCCCTTGGCCACCTGGCCGCCGTCGCGCGCGGTCTTGCGGCCCACCAGGTCGTTGGCCTGGATGGCGGTGGTACCTTCGTAGATGGTCAGGATCTTGGCGTCGCGGTAGTACTGCGCGGCGCCGGTTTCTTCGATGAAGCCCATGCCGCCGTGCACCTGCACGCCCAGGCTGGTGACCTCCAGGCTGGTCTCGGTGCTGTAGCCCTTGACCAGCGGCACCATGAATTCATAGAACGCCTGGTTCTGCTTGCGGGTGTCGGCGTCCGGGTGGTGGTGCGCAGCATCGAACGCGGCAGCCGCCACGGTGGCCATGGCGCGGCAGCCTTCTACCGTGGCGCGCATGGTCATGAGCATGCGCTTCACATCGGGGTGGTGAATGATGGCGGCGCTGGCGGCAATGCTGCCATCCACCGGGCGGCTCTGCACGCGGTCCTTGGCGTACTGCACGGCCTTCTGGTAGGCGCGCTCCGAGATCGCGATGCCCTGCATGCCCACGGCGTAGCGGGCGGCGTTCATCATGATGAACATGTATTCGAGGCCGCGGTTTTCCTCGCCGACCAAGAAGCCCACCGCACCACCGTGGTCGCCGAACTGCAGCACCGCCGTGGGCGATGCCTTGATGCCCAGCTTGTGCTCGATGCTCACGCAGTGCGCGTCGTTGCGCGCGCCCAGCGTGCCGTCCTGGTTGACCATGAATTTGGGCACCACAAACAGGCTAATGCCCTTGACGCCCTCAGGCGCGCCCTGCACGCGGGCCAGCACCAGGTGCACGATGTTCTCGGCCATGTCGTGTTCACCGTAGGTGATGAAGATCTTGGTGCCGAAGATTTTGTAGCTGCCATCGGCCTGAGGCTCGGCACGTGTGCGCACCAGGGCCAGGTCCGAGCCCGCCTGGGGTTCGGTCAGGTTCATCGTGCCAGTCCACTCGCCCGTCACCAGCTTTTCAAGGTACGTGGCCTTGAGCTCGTCGCTGCCCGCGGTGAGCAGCGCCTCGATGGCGCCGTCGGTCAGCAGCGGGCACAGCGCAAAGCTCATGTTGGCGCTGTTGGTCATCTCGATGCAGGCCGCGCCGATGGTCTTGGGCAGGCCCTGGCCGCCAAAGTCCGCGGGGTGCTGCAAACCTTGCCAGCCGCCTTCGCCGTACTGGCGGAAGGCGTCTTTGAAGCCGGGGGTGGTGGTGACGACACCGTCTTTCCAGCTCGACGGGTTCTTGTCGCCTTCAAAGTTGAGCGGAGCCAGCACGCCCTCGTTGAACTTGGCGCACTCTTCCAGCACGGCCTGCGCGGTGTCGAGGCCCGCGTCTTCAAAACCGGGGATCTGCGCGATCTGTTCAATGCGGGCCAAGTGCTCGATGGCGAACAGCATGTCCTTGACGGGGGCGATGTAGCTCATGAAAGTCTCCGGGAAAGCGAAATTTCGTCAAAAAAAAGGCATCGCAAGCGATGCCTTTTTGCGGGCCAGCGGCGTGCTCAGAGCGCCTTGACCAGTTCGGGAACGGCCGTGAACAGGTCGGCCTCCAGGCCGTAGTCGGCCACGCTGAAGATCGGCGCTTCGGGGTCCTTGTTGATCGCGACGATCACCTTGGAGTCCTTCATGCCGGCCAAATGCTGGATGGCGCCCGAGATACCGGCGGCCACGTACAGCTGCGGCGCGACGATCTTGCCGGTCTGGCCCACTTGCAGGTCGTTCGGTGCGTAGCCTGCATCCACCGCTGCGCGCGATGCGCCGATGGCGGCGCCCAGCTTGTCGGCCAGGGGAGTGATGACTTCGTCGAACTTTTCCTTGCTGCCCAGCGCCCGACCACCCGACACGATGATCTTGGCGGCGGTCAGCTCGGGGCGGTCGTTCTTGGCGATCTCGCTGCCCAGGAAGGTGCTCTTGCCGGCGTCCGCAGTTGCTGCAGCGGTTTCCACCGCAGCGGAGCCACCGGTGGCGGCCGCAGCGTCAAAGCCCGTGGTGCGCACGGTGATGACCTTCACGCTGTCGGCGCTCTGCACCGTGGCGACGGCGTTGCCGGCGTAGATGGGGCGCTCGAAGGTGTCGGCAGCGACGACTTTGGTGATGTCGCTGATCTGCGCGACATCCAGCTTGGCGGCCACGCGGGGAGCCACGTTCTTGCCGCTGGCAGTGGACGCAAACAGGATGTGGCTGTAGCTAGACGCGATGGCCAGCACCTGGGCGGCCACGTTTTCGGCCAGGCCGTGTTCGAGGCCCGGGGCATCGGCATGGATGACCTTGGCGACACCGGCGATCTGGCCCGCAGCGGCGGCGGCGCCGCCTGCGTTGTGGCCGGCCACCAGCACGTGCACGTCGCCACCGCAGGCGACTGCGGCGGTCACGGTGTTGAGGGTTGCGCCTTTGATGGACGCGTTGTCGTGTTCAGCAATAACGAGTACGGTCATTTCTTGTTCTCCTTAGATGACTTTGGCTTCGTTCTTGAGCTTGTCGACCAGGGCGGCCACGTCGGCCACCTTGACGCCGGCACCGCGCTTGGCAGGCTCGGTCACCTTCAGGGTCTTGAGGCGAGGCGCCACGTCCACGCCGAGGTCTTCAGGCTTGACGACGTCCAGCTGCTTCTTCTTGGCCTTCATGATGTTGGGCAAGGTGACGTAGCGGGGCTCGTTCAGGCGCAGGTCGGTGGTGATGACGGCAGGCAGCGTGAGGGACAGCGTCTCAGCGCCGCCATCCACTTCGCGGGTCACGCTGACCTTGTCGGCCGACAGTTCGACCTTGCTGGCGAACGTGGCCTGGGGCAGGTCGGCCAGCGCAGCCAGCATCTGGCCGGTCTGGTTGGCATCGTCGTCGATGGCCTGCTTGCCGAGGATGATCAGGCCGGGCTGTTCCTTATCGACCAGGGCCTTGAGCAGCTTGGCCACGGCCAGGGGCTGCAGCTCTACATCGGTCTCGACCAGGATGGCGCGGTCGGCGCCGATGGCCATGGCGGTGCGCAGGGTTTCCTGGCACTGGGTCACACCGCAGGACACAGCGATGACTTCGGTCACCAGGCCCTTTTCTTTCAGGCGCACAGCCTCTTCGACGGCGATTTCGTCAAAGGGGTTCATGCTCATCTTCACGTTGGCGATGTCCACACCCGTTTGGTCCGACTTGACTCGGACTTTCACGTTGTAGTCCACCACGCGCTTGACAGGGACCAAGACCTTCATTGCTGCGGCTCCTAGAGAGTTGGTTGAATTGACGTTTACGTAAACTAGAACATTCTATGCCGCACCGCAGCGAGGGGGCCATGGAGCCGCGGCACAGGGGGCAAGATCAGAAAAACGAACGATCGTGCTTTTTGTCGATTATAGGCCAGGGCATGGAGACCCTGTCTAGAGTTTGCTGTCGCATGCGGGAACCGGCGGGTGCGGCTGGCCGTCGCTCAAGGAGCGGGACTGGGCGCTAGCGCTGCCGAGGCAACTGGTGCAGCACCCCCTGCCAGACCGGCGGACCGCGCGCCATCCACCTGCACGTGCATGACGCGCTGCGGGAAGGGAATCTGGATCTGGTGGGTGCGCAGCGCCTTGAGGATGGCGCGATTGATTTCGGAGCGCAGCCCGAGCGACCCGTTCTCCGGATCGGCGATCCAGAACCCCACGGTGAACTCCAGGCCGTCCGCGCCAAAGGCCGACAAGGCCACGCTGGGCGCGGGGTCGCGCAGCACCCGGCTGCTGGCCTGGGCTGCGTCGGACAGCAGCTGGGTGACCAGATCCACGTCGCTGTCGTAGCCCACGCTGACCACGGTCGACAGCCACACGCGGGGATCCGCCAGCGAGAGGTTCTCGACCCGCTGAATGATCAGCATCTCGTTGGGCACGATGGACTCGCGCCCGGTAGACGAGCGCACCACGGTGTAGCGCGCGTTGATGTCGGTGATGCGGCCCTCGAAGTTGTCCACGCGCACGTTGTCGCCAATCCGCATGCTGCGTTCGGCCAGGATGACGAAACCACTCACATAGTTGGACGCGAGCTTCTGCAGGCCGAAACCTAGCCCTACACCCACGGCACCACCCAGCACCGACAACGCGGTCAGATCGATCCCCACCGCCGAAAGGGCCATGATGAGCCCCACAAAGACCAAAAGCGCCCGCACTGCGTTGCTCACCGCCTTGCGCAGCGACAGATCGGCCCCTGAGGCGGCGCGCAGCAGCCGCGCCTCGATCGCCGCCGAAATCCACAGCGCAATCAGCAGCACCGCGCCCGCGGTGAGTGCGCCTTCGATGAGGGTCCGTACCGAGAGCGTGGCACCGCCCACCTTCCAGTGGATCTGGTCCAGCTCCTCGAGCACCAGCGGCAAGAGTCCCGTGACCCACAGCACCATGCCCAGCCACGCCATCCAGGAGATCGACCGCTCGATGGGCCGCACCCAGCCGGCGTCTGGGTAGGCGACCTGCAAGACCTTGACGCCGATGCGGATCACCACCAGCGACACCAGCACCGGGATGGCCACCGTGAACACGGCCAGCGGGATCCAGTGCATCAACGAGGTACGTGCCACGTAGGCCAGGCTCAGCAGGGCCAGCGGAAACAGCGCCCCGTCAATCACCCGCGTGCCAAACAAGATCGAGCGCGGGTCGCCCTGGCGCAGCCCGCGCTGCAACAGCAACACCAGCAACCAGGCCAGCCCCACGCAGGCTGCCAGCGCGGCCAGCTCCACCAGCACCGTGGGGCGCAAAAAGGCCTCTGCCCAACGGCCCAGGTCATCCAGGATCAAGGTTGTGTCCACAGCCATGGGTCATTGTTTCCAGTGGGGTGGGCGCTTTTCGGCAAAGGCGCGCGCGCCCTCCTGCGCGGCCTCGTCCATCATGTTGGTAGCCATGGCCTGGCCCGCCAGTTGGTAGGCGGCCTCCAGGCCCAGCTCGCGCTGCTGGTACACCAGCGCCTTGCCCATGGCCACGGCCACGCGCGGTTTGTTCAGGATGGCCTGCACCAGTTGTTCGACCTCGGCATCCAGCGCATCGGCCTGCACCACCCGGTTGACCAGCCCCTGCGCCAGTGCGGTGGGCGCGTCGATGAAGTCGCCCGTCAGCAGCATCTCCATTGCCCGCTTGGCCGGCACATTGCGCACCAGCGGCACGCTGGGCGTGGCACAGAACAGGCCGTAGTGAATACCGCTGGTGGCAAAGCTGGCGGTATCCGCCGCCACCGCCAGATCGCACTGCGCCACCAGTTGGCAACCCGCCGCAGTGGCCATGCCCTGCACCCGCGCAATCACCGGCACAGGCAGCTTATGGATGGTGAGCATCATGCGGCTGCACTGGGCAAACAGCTTTTGGTAGTAAGCCAACTCAGGGTTCGCTGCCATCTCCTTCAAGTTATGGCCTGCACAGAAGGCCTTGCCCGCTGCAGCCAACACCACCACGCGCACCGACTCGTCGCGGCCCGCGTCGTCCAGCGCCTGCTGCAGCGCAGACAGCATGTCGGTGCCCAGCGCGTTGAAGCGCGCCGGGTCATTCAAGGTCAGGGTGACCACGCCGCGCGCATCGCGGGTGTTCATCAAGAAAATTTCAGGATTCATGGTCGCCTCAGCATTCGCAGTCGTCATGTCTTACTTCTCCAGTGGCAGCGGGGGTCACTGGTGGGCACCGCCCCGCCAGCGCCACCGTGGAACTGGCTCCGCCAGGCCACGGGTGGCGTCCCCCTGGGGGGAAGACGCCGCAGGCGGCTCAGGGGGGCAATACCTTGCGGCTCAGGAGGAGTCAAAGATCCGCAAGAACCCGCAAATGCGCTTCCACGCTGCGCGCCAGCGGGCCCATCACATAGCCGCCCTCCAGGCACGAGACGATGCGCCCCTTTGCATAGCGCAGCGCCACATCCTTCACGCGCTGGGTGATCCAGGCGTAGTCCTGCTCGGTCAGGCCCAGCTGGCCCATGTCGTCCTCGCGGTGGCCGTCGAAGCCTGCGCTCACAAAGATCATCTCGGGCTTGAAGGCTTCGAGCCGCGGCATCCACATCATCTCGATGATTTCGCGGATGTCCATGCCACGTGTGTACGCCGGCACGGGCACGTTGACCATGTTGGGGGCCGGGCTCTGGTCGCCGCTGTACGGGTAGAACGGGTGCTGAAAGATGCTGACCATCAGCGCGCGCGGGTCGTTGGCCAGAATGTCCTCGGTGCCATTGCCGTGGTGCACGTCAAAATCCACCACGGCCACGCGCTGCAGGTTGTAGCGCTGCAGCGCGTACTTGGCCGCCACGGCCACGTTGTTGAAGAAGCAAAAACCCATGGCCTTGTCGCGGCAGGCGTGGTGACCGGGTGGCCGCACCGAGCAGAACGCGTTTTCAATCTCCCCGGCCATCACTGCATCGGTGGCGGCCAGCGCGGCCCCAGCGGCGCGCAGCGATGCCTTCCAGGTGTGGGCGTTGATGGAGGTGTCGGTGTCGATCTGCGCGTAGTTGGGGCCGCCGGCCAGAAGCTCTTCGTTGAGCCGGTCGGACATGCCGCGCAACGCAGCAATGTGCATGCGGCCGTGCGCCAGTTCGATGTCGGCCAGTGAGGCCTCGGGGGCGTCATAACGCTCCAGCGCATCGCCCACGCCGGTGACCAGCAAACGGTCTTCGATGGCATCCAGCCGTTCGGGGCATTCTGGGTGGCCCGGGCCCATCTCGTGTTTCCAACAATCCCGATGGGTGAAATAGCCCGTCTTGCTCACAGTCTTGTCCCCGCGTCTCGCAATTTTTGGAGTTTTTCGGATAACGTCGCGCTATGAATGCACAGCACAAGATCAAATCCTTACTGGATCAGCTTAACACGGTGATTGTGGGCAAACAGGCGCAGGTCCAGGACTGCGTGGCGTGCCTGCTGGCCGGCGGGCACCTGCTCATCGAGGACGTTCCGGGGGTGGGCAAGACCACGCTGGCCCATGCACTGTCGCGCACCTTCGGGCTGCAGTTTTCGCGCGTGCAGTTCACGGCCGACCTGATGCCCAGCGACCTTACCGGCGTGTCGGTGTACGAGCGCGGCAAGGAGTCGTTTGTGTTCCACCCCGGCCCGGTGTTTGCCCAGGTGCTGCTGGCCGACGAAATCAACCGCGCCAGCCCCAAGACACAAAGCGCGCTGCTCGAAGCCATGGAAGAAAAGCAGGTGTCGGTCGAAGGCGAGACCCGCGCCCTGCCCCACCCGTTTTTTGTGATCGCCACGCAAAACCCGCACGACCAGCTGGGCACTTTTGCGCTGCCCGAATCGCAGCTCGACCGCTTCCTGATGCGCATCTCCATTGGCTATCCCGACCGCGCGGCCGAGCGCCTGCTGCTAGCTGGTGCCGACCGGCGCGACATGGTCGACAGCATGCTGCCGCTGCTGTCCGGCGACGAGCTGGAGCAACTGCAGCGCGAGGTGCAGGCCATCCACACGGCCGACCCGCTGCTCAACTACGTGCAGGACCTGATGGCCGCCACGCGCTCCGGCCGCTGGTTTCTGCAAGGCCTGTCGCCGCGCGCCGGCATTGCCCTGGTGCGCGCGGCCAAGGCGCAGGCGCTCATCAGCGGGCGCGACTACGTGGCGCCGGATGACGTGCAGGCGGTGCTGCCGCAGACGATCGCGCACCGGCTCGTCCCGGTCGGGGACGCTGGCCGCGGCGCGGTGGAACAAGTGCGTGCCATGGTCGAAGCCGTGCCGCTGCCGTGAGGCCTTGGCGGCCATGAGACACCGATGCACTGCCGATGGCGCGATCCATTCTGCGAGAGGCCTCACCACCCTCGCTGGTTTCGCCGCGACACCGGCAAGCACTGCCCCCGGCACTGGGTGGCGCCCCAGCGCCATGAAGAATTGAAATGACATCCGCCAACCCCACCACCTCCACCCTGGGCCAGTGGCGCGCCCGCGCCGCCCTGCTGAACCCGCTGGCCCCCGTGCGCCGGCGATTCCAGCGCTGGTGGCAGGCGCGGCTGCCGCTGCACGACACCTTGACGCTCACCCAGCGCAACGTCTACATCCTGCCCACCAGCTCGGGCTGGATGCTGGCGCTGACGCTGATCGTGCTGCTGATTGCGTCCATCAACTACCAGCTCAACCTGGGTTATCTGCTCACGTTTCTGCTCGCAGGCAGCGCGCTGATCGGCATGCACATCTGCCACGCCAACCTGCGTGGCCTCACGCTCCACCTCAAAGCGCCCGATGCGCACTTCATGGGCACCAGCACGGCGTTCGAGATCCAGCTGTCGAGCGACCGCAAAAGCCCGCGCTACGGCATCGCGCTGGCGGTGCACGGCAGCGGCAAGGAGCCGCACCACTGGGCATGGACGGACGTTCCTGCACAAGGCCAATCCAGCGTGCAGGTGGCCTTCAAGCCCGAGCGGCGCGGCCTGCACCGCGTACCCACGCTGACGGCCGAGACGCGGTTTCCCCTGGGCACCTTTCGCGTGTGGACCTACTGGCGGCCCGCCGCGCAGGTCATGGTGTACCCCGCTCCCGAGACGCCCGCACCGCCCCTGCCGCCCGGCGAGCCGCGCGCTGGCGGCGCGGGCAGCACACCCACGCAAGGCATTGGCGAATTTGACGGCGTGCGTGCGTACCGGCGCGGCGACCCGCTGAAGCTGGTGGTCTGGAAAAAAGCCGCCAAGTCGCTGGGCACCGGCACCGACGACCTGGTCAGCCGCGATGCGCAGCAGGCCCAGCGGCAGGAGCTGTGGCTAGACCTGGCACGCGCCACTCTGGCCGAGCACGAGGCCCGCGTGTCGCGCCTGACCGCCTGGGTGCTGCAGGCCGACCAGCTGGGCGTGGACTACGGCCTGCGCCTGCCCAATGCTGAGTTCGCGCCGGACTCGGGCCCTGCGCACAAAAGAAACTGCCTGGAGGCACTGGCACTGTGCTGAAAAGCTGCCCAATTGGGCATAAAAAAGCTACCTACCGCTTATTCCAATTGCCTTTATAGCTATTTTATTCATAGCAACTCAATGAATTCCATCGGCACACACCCCTTGCGATGAACCTGCGCCAGACCATCACTTCCCTGCCCCGCGATGCGCGCGACACGCTCTTTTTGCTATTCGTGATCGTGTGGGTCATCGCGCCGCAGGTGCCCAACCTGCCGGTGTGGACGAGCCTCTTGGCCGCCGGCCTGCTGCTGTGGCGTGGCTGGCTTGCCTTGAAGGGCCGGCCCCTGCCCGGCCGCTGGACGGTGGCCGCCTTGCTGGTGGTGGCGGTGGCCGGCACGCTGTTCACCCACCGCACCATCCTCGGGCGCGACGCGGGGGTGACGCTGATCGTGGTGCTGCTCGCGCTCAAGATGCTGGAGCTGCGCGCGCGGCGCGATGCCATGGTCGTGTTTTTCCTGGGCTTCTTCACGATGCTCAGCAACTTCTTCTTCTCGCAGTCGCTGCTGACCGCCGCCGCCATGCTGGTCGCGCTGCTGGGCCTGCTGATGGCCCTGGTCAACGCCCATATGCCGGTCGGGCGCCCGCCGCTCGCGCAGACTTTTCGCATCGCAGGCGCCATGGCACTTTTGGGTGCGCCCATCATGGTGGCGCTGTTCATGCTGTTCCCGCGCATGTCGCCGCTGTGGGGCATGCCCAGCGAGAACCTCACCGGGCGCAGCGGCCTGTCCGGCAATATGAAGATCGGCGACATGGCCGAGATTGCGCTCGACGAGCGGGTGGCGATTCGCCTGCGTTTTGAGGGCGCGCCCACCGACGTGCCACCACAGTCGATGCTGTACTTCCGCGGCCCCGTCATGACCGGGTTCGACGGCCGGCAGTGGCAGGCCGAACCGTTTCGCGAAGACAGCGCCTGGGCCGCCCGCGCGGCGCTGCCCGCCAACCTGCAGACCAGTGGCCCGGCGGTGCGCTACGAAGTAACGCTGGAGCCCCAGCGGCAGCCCTGGCTCATGGTGCTGGAGGCCACGCCCGAAGCACCGCAGCTGCCCAACATGCAGGCTTACATGACACAGGACCTGCAGTGGATGACCACGCGGCCCATCACCGATGTGCTGCGCTACAAGGCCGTGAGCTACCCCGAGTTCCGCCACGGCCCCCAGCAGTCCGTCCGCCAATTGCGCGTGTACACCGAACTGCCGCCCGGCTTCAACCCCCGCACGCTGGAGCTGGCCGCACAGATGCGCGCGGACCCGGCCCTGGCCAATGCCCGCACGGACGTCCTGGTCAACGCCGTCCTGCAGCGCCTGCGCACCGGCGGCTACACCTATTCGCTCGACCCCGGCGTCTATGGCGAACACACCGCCGACGAGTTCTGGTTCAGCCGCAAGGAAGGCTTTTGCGAGCACATCGCCTCCGCCTTCGTGGTGCTCATGCGCGCCATGGACGTGCCTTCGCGCATCGTCACCGGCTACCAGGGCGGCGAACGCAACCCCGTGGACGGCTACTGGACGGTGCGCAATGCCGATGCCCACGCCTGGGCCGAGGTCTGGATGGAAGGCCGTGGCTGGGTGCGCGTGGACCCCACCGGTGCGGTGTCGCCGGGCCGGGTGGGGGCGTTTCAGCGCCTGCGGGCGCCCCAAGGCGCGTTTGCCGCGGCCATGGGCAGCTTCAGCCCCGGCATGGTGCAAAACGTGCGCGCTGTCTGGGAAGCCGTCAACAACAGCTGGAACCAGTGGGTGCTCAACTACACCCAGAGCCGCCAGATGGACTTGCTCAAGGCCCTGGGGTTCGAGTCGCCGAGCTGGCAGGACCTGACCACGGTTCTGGGCTATCTGATCATCACCACGGCACTGGGCGCAGGGGCCTGGAGCCTGTGGGAGCGCAGCCAGCACGACCCGTGGCTGCGGCTTCTGGCGCGCACGCGCCAGCGCCTGGCGCGCGCCGGCCTCAAACTGCCAGACAACCTCCCGCCCCGCGCCATGGCTGAACGCGTGCGGGCACAATTCGGGGCCCCAGCCGCCGCGCTGGCCGACTGGCTGCTGCGCCTGGAGCGCCTGCGCTACGCCCGCGAGCCTGAAGCCGAACTGGGCGCCCTGCGCAGCGAGTTCCGCAGCCTGCCGTGGCCCAAGCCCGCCAAACACTGAATTCCACCGACACCGGACATGCTGAAGACCCTGCGCCGCACCGCTACTGCACTTGCTATCGTATTTATAGCCATAACACCAATATCAACAAGCGCTAGCCCGCAAAAAAGCCAGAAAGAATCAGTCAAAAACAGCACCACGCCCGCGCGGCAACCCGCCGTGCTGTACGCCACCCGTCCCGAGGCCCTGCAGTTTGCCGACGACCTGGCCGCGCGACGCGACCTGGACCGCGAATGGGTGCGCCAGGCGATTGGCCAGGCCCGGTTTCTCACACAGGTGCCGCGCCTCATGCTGCCGCCCCCCGCAGGCACGCCCAAGAACTGGCGCGTGTACCGCAGCCGCTTCGTCGAGCCGATCCGCATCCGCGCGGGTGTGCGCTTCTGGCAGCAAAACCAGGCCGCGCTGGAGCGCGCCGAGCGCGAGTACGGCGTTCCCGCCGAGATCATCGTCGGCATCATCGGCGTCGAGACCATCTACGGCCAGCAGATGGGTACCTTCCGCGTGATGGACGCGCTGGCCACACTAGCGTTCGACTTCCCCTCGGCGCACCCGCGCGCCAAGGAGCGCACCGAGTTCTTCCGCCGCGAGCTTGAGCAGTTCCTGAGCTTCACCAACCGCAGCAACACCGACCCCTTCGAGCCGCGCGGCAGTTACGCCGGGGCGATGGGCCTGGGCCAGTTCATGCCTTCCAGCTGGGTGCGCTATGCGATCGACTTCGATGGCGACGGCCGGGTGGACCTGTTCAACAGCCCGGCCGACGCGATTGGCTCGGTGGCCAACTACTTTCGCGGCCACGGCTGGACGCCGGGCATGCCCACACACTTCGGGGTGCAGTTCGACACGGCGCGCCTGCAGCTCGACGAATTGATGGCACCCGACATCCTGCCCACCTTCAGCGTGGCCAGCATGTTGGCCAAGGGCGCCGTCCTCGACGCCGCTGGCGTGCAGCACAACGGGCCGTTGGCCTTGGTGGAGCTGCAGAACGGCGGCGACGCGCCCACCTACGTGGCGGGCACCGAAAACTTCTACGCCATCACCCGCTACAACTGGTCGAGCTACTACGCCATGTCGGTGATCGAGCTGGGCCGCGAAGTCGCGGCGGCCCGCGCACGCTAACCCCCCGCGCCGGGGCGCATTCGGGAACACTTTGCGGCACGCGTCCGGCTGTACAGGGGAACGACAGGATGGCCGGGCGGGGTTTGCCGCGGCCTTCCAGCGCGCGGGCGCAAGTCGGTCCACAATGCCTCGCTTCCACCATTGCGACCATTGCGAACGCTGCGGCAGCTTGCCGCAACGGCACGCGTCCTTGCCTACCCATGCCCATGCCTGCACCACTTTCACCAACACCCGCGGCAGACGCCATCGTCCGTGTGCGCGGCGTGAGCAAAACCTACGCTGGCGGCTTCGAAGCGCTCAAGAACATTGACCTCGACATCCGGCGCGGCGAGATCTTCGCCCTGCTCGGCCCGAACGGCGCGGGCAAGACCACGCTCATCAGCGTGATCTGCGGCATGAGCAACGCCACGGCCGGAACCATCAGCGCTGACGGCCACGACACCGTGCGGGACTACCGCGCAGCCCGTGCGGCCATCGGCTTGGTGCCCCAGGAGCTGCATACCGACTCGTTCGAGACCGTGTGGGCCACGGTCAATTTCAGCCGGGGGCTGTTCGGCAAGGCGCCCGACCCTGCGTTCATCGAAAAAATCCTCAAGGACCTGTCGCTCTGGGACAAGAAGGACAGCAAGATCCTCGCGCTGTCCGGCGGCATGAAACGCCGCGTGCTGATCGCGAAGGCGCTATCGCACGAGCCCAAGATCTTGTTCCTTGACGAGCCCAGCGCGGGCGTGGACGTGGAGCTGCGCCACGACATGTGGCGCCTGGTGCGTGCGCTGCGCGATGCGGGCACCACCATCATCCTGACCACGCACTACCTGGAGGAGGCCGAAGACATGGCCGACCGCATCGGCGTGATCCGCAAGGGCGAGTTGATCGTGGTGGAAGACAAAGACGTGCTGATGCGCAAGCTGGGCAAGAAGCAGCTGGCACTCACGCTGCAGCAACCGATGGAGCAGGTGCCCCCGGCGCTCGCCCGCTGGCCGCTGGCGCTCAGCCAGGGTGGCACCACGCTCACCTACACCTTCGACACCCAGCAAGAAGACACTGGCATCGCCGCGCTTTTGCGTGCGCTGGCCGAACACGGCATCGACTTCAAGGATCTGCATTCGAGCGAGAGTTCTCTCGAAGACATTTTTGTGAGCCTGGTACACCAGGACAAGGACCAGGACGACGCCCCGTCGCAACAGAAAGCACCCCGAGCATGACCGGCCTGAACCTGCATGGCGTGCGCGCCATCTACCGCTTCGAGATGAATCGGGCGTTTCGCACCTGGATGCAAAGCCTGATCGCTCCGGTGCTGTCCACGGCGCTGTATTTCATCGTCTTTGGCTCGGCCATCGGCTCGCGCATGGGTGACATCGGCGGCGTGAGCTACGGGGCGTACATCATTCCCGGCCTGCTCATGCTGTCGCTGCTTTCCGAAAGCATTTCCAACTCGGCTTTTGGCATCTACATGCCCAAATGGTCTGGCACCATCTACGAACTGCTCAGCGCGCCGGTCAACTGGGTGGAAGTGCTGCTGGGCTATGTGGGCGCTGCAGCCAGCAAATCGCTGCTGGTGTCGGTGCTCATCCTCACCACCGCCAGGGTGTTCGTGCCCTACGAAGTGGCGCATCCGCTATGGATGGTGGGTTTCCTCGTGCTCACTGCCGTCACGTTCTGCCTGTTCGGTTTCATCATTGGCCTGTGGGCCGACAGCTTTCAAAAGCTGCAGGTGATCCCGCTGCTGGTCATCACGCCGCTGACCTTTTTAGGCGGTGCGTTCTACAGCATCGGCATGCTGCCGCCGTTCTGGCAGACCGTCTCCCTGTTCAACCCGGTGGTCTATCTCATCAGCGGGCTGCGCTGGGCGTTCTACGGCCAGGCCGATGTCCACATCGGTGTGAGCGCAGGCATGACGCTCGTGTTCATGGCCTCGTGCCTCGTTGTGGTGTGGTGGGTGTTCAAGACGGGGCGCCGCATCCGGCGCTGAACGCACCGCAAGACGTCGGCTGGGCGGTGCTTCATAGCGTCAGCATTTTGAACTTGAAACAACCCGTTCGGTCTGAGCCTGCTGCAACTGGATGACCTCTTGCCGTAACACATCCTGCCCCCTTCAGCGTTGCCAGCATGCAGGCAAAGGGCGGCGTGCTGGATGGCGCCGCCGCGCAGCATCTTGGGCCCCTGGCCTCGTCGAACTACATAACGGCGGTGATACGCCGAGCTACGTGGCGGGCACCGAAAACCGCTACGCCATCACCCGCTACCACTGGTCGAGCTACTACGCCATGTCGGTGATCGAGCTGGGCTGCGAAGTCGCGGCTGCGCGGTCCACACAGTATTTGTCTGCAGTGGGGCCGGCCGCCGCCGGAGTCCAGCCCAGCTCCGGCGCGATGTACTGCGCGGTGTCGCTCAGAATCTGCGCGTATTCGTGCACGTTGAAGTCATACGGCAGCTCCAGCCGCAGCTCCTGCACTCGCGGCACGATGGGGTCCTTGCGCAGGCTCTCCAGAATCTCGTCCGACGTGCCCACCAGGTCGCGCGCGAACAGCGTGCGGCGCTCGCCCTGCGGCGCCAAAGTGCGCGGCAGCCGCAATGCAGCCCATGTACGGTAGCGCGCGCGGGTGGTGACGTCTGCACTGTCCAGCGGCACGATGACCCGCCCCAACGCCACGCGCGGCGCGTACGGGGCCGACCAATTTGCGTGGAACAGGTCGAGCTGACTGCGCTGCGCCGCGAAGAAGTCGTCGGTCTGCTCCCCACGGTTGAGGTTGCCGATCAGCAGGTGGTAGCCCTGCGCGCCCGCCCACTGCGCAGACTTCAGCGACCCGCCGCCGTACCACAGGCGCTCCACCAGCCCTGCCGCATGCGGCTGCACCCGCGGGCGCTGGCGGCCTGCGGGCGACTCCACGAAGAAATCATCGTCACCCAAGAAGTCGCCGCGCAAATTGCTGCGCAAGCGCTCCACCCGGGCGTGCGAGAAATCGATGGCCTGCGCATCGCCGTCGAACAAGCGCCCGCCCAGCAGTGGCCCGTACGGCGGCGCCCCCGCACTCAGCCCCACCTGCAGGCGCCCGCGCGACAGCACGTCCACCGTCGCCAGGTCCTCGGCCAACCGGAAAGGGTTCTCGTACCCCATCTGGATCACTGCCGTGCCCAGCGCGATGCGACGCGTGCGCTGCGTGGCGGCGGCCAGCAGCGTGGCCGCAGACGACACCGCCCGCTCCAGGTGCCGCTGGCGCACCCAGGCGCCCTGGTAGCCCAGGGCTTCCCCGTGCTCGAACAACCGCAGGGTGTCTTCCAGCCCTTGCAGCGGGCTGTTCTCGGCGTAGTTGCCAGGGGTCAGGAATGCGAGATGCGCGATGGCCATGGTCAAAACTTCGGTAGTCCTGGGGGGTTGGTTTCGGACTTGGGCAAAGCTTCTTCCAGCAAACTCCAGCGCTGCAGCGCCTGCGTGTATTTGCCGTTCTTGATGAGCCCGTTGGTCGCCAGCGTCAGCGCATCGGCCAGGCCCGAACTCTTGCGCGTCGTGATGGCCACGTCGGACTTGAGCGGCCAGCCCGCGTTCACCGTGCCCACGAGCTTGATCTTGCCGTCCTTGGCCGCGTGGTAGGCCTGCGGTGCATTGGGGTTGAAGTTGGCGTCGGCCCGGCCCGAGATCACGCCCAGGATGCGCGCAGCGTCGTCGTCGAAGTACACGGGCTCCACGGGCTTGAGGCCCGCGGCGACGTTCTGCTTGTTCCACTCCAGCAGGATGCGCTCCTGGTTGGTGCCCGAGCCGGTGATGACCTTGAGCCCCGCAATGTCCTTGGGTTCCTTGATGGACGTGATCTTGCTGTCGGCGCGCACGTAAAAGCCGTGCAGCCCCAGGCGGTAGGTAGAGAAGTCGTACTTCTCCTTGCGCAGCTCCGTCACGCCCACGTTGGAGATCACCGCGTCGTACTTGCCCGAGGTGAGCCCCAGCGGCCAGTCGGCCCAGGCAATCGGCAGCAGTTCGAGCTTGAGCCCCAGCGCGTCGGCAATCAGCTGCGCATAGTCCGGATCGAACCCCACCACGGTCTTGGCGTCGCTGGCATACGTGGCGATGGGCGGCGCAAACGGCGCGATCGCCACGGTGAAGACGCCTTCCTTCACGAACTTGAAATTCTTCGGAATGGCCTGCACGGCCGCTGCGTCTTTCTCGGCGCGGATGCGGCCTTTTTGCTCTGGGCTGAAATCAAACGCAGTGGCGGCATTGGCCACGGTCCATGCGCAGCACAGCGCGCACGCCGAGGCCAGGGCCACCAGGCTGCGGCGCGATAAGGAATGGAGAGTCATGGATGGTCCTTGAAGGCCGCAGCCTTACTTCTTGGGCAGGCCGGGAGGGTTGGTGCGCGAGACCTGGATCGCTTCGGACTGCAGGTTCCAGCGCTCGAGCGCCTTGGCGTAGTTGCCGTTCTTGATCTGCGCGTTCAGCGCCGCGGTGACGGCATCGGCGATGCCCGAGCCCTTGCGCGAGGTCACGGCAATCTCGGCCGCCTGTGGCCAGCCGCCCGAGAAGGTGCCCACCAGTTTCGTCTTGCCATCGCGCGCGTTGTGCGCGGCGATGCCGTTGGGGGCCAGGTACGCGTCGGCTCGGCCCGAGGCCAGCGCCAGGTACAGCACCACATCGTCGTCGTAGTACTGGATGTCCACGGGCTTGAGGCCCGCGGCGATGTTCTGCTGGTTCCAGCGCAGCAGGATCTGCTCCTGGTTAGTGCTCGCGCCGACCACCACCTTCAGGCCCGCCACATCCTTGGGCTCCTTCACGGACGTGATCTTGCTGTCGGCCTTCACGTACACGCCCAGCTGGTCATTGCGGTAGGTCGAGAAGTCGAACTTCTCCTTGCGCTCCTCGGTCACGGTGACGTTGGAGATCACCACGTCGAACTTGCCCGACTGCAGGCCCAGCGGCCAGTCGGCCCAGGCCACGGACACCAGCTCCAGCTTGCGCCCCAGGCTGTCGGCCACGAGCTGCGCGATGTCCGGCGCGTTGCCCACGGGCGTCTTGTTGTCGGTGGCATAGGCGCCAAACGGCAGCCGGCCCGTGGTGGTGCCCACGGTGAGCACGCCGTCCTTGGCGAACTTGAAGTCCTTGCCGACGAGCTTGAGCGCTTCGTCCACCTTCTGCGAGCGGGGGCGCGTGGGCTGCTCGGGACTCAGGTCGATGGCCTGAGCAGCCGCGTGGATGGGCGCCAGTGCGGCGATGGAGGCAGCGGCCAGCGCGAGGGCTGCGAGGGTTCGGTTCACAAGGGTCATGGTTCGGCTCCGGGGATGAAATGGATGGGTCAGGAAAACAGGCAAAGGGAGAAAAAAAAATCGGACAGATCACAGCGGCGCCCATGCCGCAGCCCGGCCTGGGCCACAGGCCGGCTGCCGCACAAGGCCGCTGCGGGTAGGGGAATGTGAGGCGGGCGGTGGCTCAGAGCACCTTGGCCAGGAACTCCGCCGTGCGGGGGTGGTCGGGCTGGCTGAACACCTTGGCGGGGGTGCCGGTCTCCAGCACACGGCCCTGCTCCATGAAGACCACGGTGTCGGCCACCTCACGGGCAAAGCCTATCTCGTGCGTGACGATGATGAGCGTGGTGCCGGTGCGCGCCAGCTCCTTGATCACGTCGAGCACTTCGCCCACCAGCTCCGGGTCCAGCGCCGAGGTGGGCTCGTCGAACAGCAGCACCTTGGGCTTGAGCGCCAGGGCCCGTGCAATGGCCACGCGCTGCTGCTGCCCGCCGGAGAGCTGCCGCGGATAGCTGTGCGCCTTGTCGGACAAGCCCACGCGCGCCAGCAGCTCCAGCGCAAGGGCTTCAGCCTCAGCACGTGGCAGCTTGCGCACGGTGACCGGGGCTTCGACGATATTCTCCAGCACCGTGAGGTGTGGGAACAGGTTGAAGTTCTGGAACACCATTCCCACGTCCACCCGGCGTTGGAGGATGTCCTTCTCGCTCAGCTCGTACAGGGTGTCCGCGTCCTGGCGGTAGCCGATCAACTCGCCATCGATGGCGATGAAACCGTCGTCCACGCGCTCCAGGTGGTTGATGGTGCGCAGCAAGGTCGACTTGCCCGAGCCCGACTGCCCGAGGATCACCGTGACGCTGCCGGGCGGCACCGTCAGCGTCACATCCTTCAGTACGCGCAAGGCACCGTAGCTCTTGGACACGCCGTGGATGGTGACCTCGCCACCGCGGTTGCGCTCGCCCGTCCAGCGCGGCACGGTGGCGACGGCGGGCGTGGGCGCTGCTGCCGGTGCGGCCACTGCCGTATCAGCTTGAGTAGCCACGCGCGGCGCAGGCCACAGGCGCTGCGCAATGCCGCTGAAGATCGATGGCGGCGGGCTGCGCAGCGCGCCCTTGGAAAAATGGCGCTCGATGTAGTACTGCAGCAGCGACAGCACCGTGAGGATCACCAGGTACCACACGGTCGCCACCATCAGCAGCGGGATCACCTCCAGGTTGCGGCGGTAGATGATCTGGATGGTGTAGAACAGCTCGGGCAAGGCCAGGATGTACACGTTGGACGTGCCCTTGGCCAAGCCGATGATGTCGTTGAAGCCTGCGGGCAAGATGGACCGCATGGCCTGCGGCAGCACGATGCGAAACGCCTGCCGGCGGCGCGGCAGGCCCAGGGCGGCCGCCGCTTCGAGCTGCCCCTGGTCCACCGACAGGATGCCGCCACGCACGATCTCCGATGCAAAGGCTGCCTGGTTCAGCGTGAGGCCGATCAGCGCCGCCACGAAGGGGCTGATGAGCTGCGTGGTGGGGTACGAGAAGAGCGTCCAGCTGGTGAACGGCACGCCCACGCTCAGGGTCTCGTACAAATAGCCCAGGTTGTTGATGATGAGCAGCAGCACGATGACCGGGATGGACCGGAAGATCCAGATGAAGGTCCACGACAGCCCCGCCAGCAGCGGCGAGCGCGACACGCGGGCCAACGCCAGCGCCGTGCCCAGCGTGAAGCCGAACAGCGCCCCCAGCGCGGTGAGCAGCAGGGTGCGGCCCAGGCCCACCAGCACAGGCTCCGAGAAAAAATACTCGCCGAAGATGCTCCAACCCCAGCGCGGGTTGGTAAACACCGAATACAGCACCAGCGCGATGACCACGGCAGCAAACACCGTGCCGGCCGCCCGTGCCCGGTAGCGCGCGGGCACGACTTTGTAGTGTGAATAGTCGCCCTTCACCGGGGCAGGGGCCGAGGAGGACGAGGGTGTGAGGGCCGGCGCGCTGGGCGCATGGCTATGCGCACCAGGGGGTGCGGCATGGCCAGGGCCCAGCGGCAGACCGGCAGCGGCGTCCAGGGTGGTGGAGGTGGACATGGTGGTGAGGTCTCGCAGGCTGTCGGGGTTCGTGGAAAAGAGCGGGGGCAGGTGGGGCCGGTGTCCGTGGCGGCTTTCAGGCCGCTTGCGCAACGACCGCGGCGCGCCCTACGCCCGGGGCTTGCGGCGTGACGGGCGCCGTCGTCAACCTGGCGGTGGGCTCCAGGCCCTCCACGGCGCGCAAAGTCTTCTCAAACGGCAGATGGCGGTACGTCTCGTGCGGCAGCGATGTGTCGAACAGCGCCGTGTACCCATGGCCCAGATACAGCCCCACGGCCTCGGGCTGGCGAAAGCCGGTGGTGAGGTACAGCCGCGCATAGCCCTGGCGCAGCGCCTGGGCTTCGAGCTCCAGCAGCACCTTGGCGGCGAGGCCCTGGCGACGGTGGGCCGAATGCGTCCACACGCGCTTGAGCTCCGCCGTGTGCGCATCGCTGTGGCGCTTGAAGGCGCCGCCGCCAATGGCCTGCCCGCCGCGCAGCAGCAGCACGAAGCTGCCGCCGTGCTCCGGCGTGAACAGCTCGGGCGGGTACTTCTCCATCTCGCGCTGCCCGCCTTCGCGGTCGTAGAACTCGCCGTAGCGCGATTCGTACTCGTGCGACAGCTCTTCGATGAGGGGGCGGGCCAGGGGATCGGCAGGCGAGGTGTAGATGAAGCTGTCACTCATGGGGAGGGCTTTCTCGTGAAAGGGTCTCAGGCCAGAAACCGCTCGGCCAGCCGCACCCAGTACGTGGCCGAGGGCGCCAGGATGGCGTCGTTGAAGTCGTAGTACGGGCTGTGCAGCGATGCCCCATCGCCATTGCCCACGAACACGTAGCTGCCGGGGCGTTTGAGCAGCATGAAGGCGAAGTCCTCGCTGGCCGTGCGGGGGCGAAAGCCTGCGTCCACGCGGGCTGCGCCAAAGGTGTCCAGCGCCACGCTGCGCGCCAGCTCCGTTTCTGCCTCGTGGTTGAGCACGGCCGGGTAGCCGGGCCGGTACAACACATCGGCCGTGGCCCCGAAGCTCTCGGCCTGCGCACGGGCGATGGCCGGGATGCGCTCTTGCAAGACCGCGCGCACCTCGGGCTTGAAGGCGCGGGCGGTGAGCTTCAGTTCCACACTCTCGGGCACCACGTTGGGTGCGTTGCCGCCATGGATGGAACCCACGGTGACCACGCCCATGTCGAGCGGGTCCACGTTTCGCGAGACCACCGTCTGCAGCGCGGTGATGATGTGTGCGCTGGCCACCACCGGGTCCACCGTCTCGTGCGGCGCGGCGCCGTGGCCGCCCTTGCCGCGCACGGTGATGGTGATCTGGTCCACCGAGGCCATGGCAGGCCCCGTGACGCAGCCGAAATGCCCCTCGCCCACGCAGGGCCAGTTGTGCAGGCCGAACACAGCGTCGCACGGAAAACGCTCAAACAGGCCGTCGGCGATCATGTGCTGTGCACCGCCGCCGTTCTCCTCGGCGGGCTGAAAGATCAGGTTGAGCGTGCCGTCGAAGCGGCCCGACTCGGCCAGAAAGCGCGCGGCCGCTAGCAGCACCGTGGTGTGCCCGTCGTGTCCGCAGGCGTGCATCACGCCCGCGTTCTGGCTGGCATACGGCAGGCCCGTGGCCTCGGTGATGGGCAGTGCATCCATATCGGCACGGATGCCCAGGGTCTTGGTGCCCTGCCCTTTGCGCAGCGTGCCCACCAGGCCGGTGCCCGCGATGCCGGTGGTGACTTCGTAGCCCCAGGACGCCAGGCGCTCGGCCACAATGGCCGAGGTGCGGTGCTCCTGGAACGACAGCTCGGGGTGCTGGTGCAGGTCCCGGCGCAATGCCTGGAACTCGTGAATGAAGGCGGCAATGCCCTCTTCCACACGTTTCACCCGCTGCACGTCATGCGCCGAAGCTGCTGTTGGCAATGCTGCGCCCATCACGCGACCTTCTTCTGTGGCGCCGTGGCTGCATCCACATCGGCCTGCGCGTACCGGCTGGCCTTGCGCGGCAGACCCAGGTGGTTGCGCAGGGTGTGGCCCGGCAGCGTGCGCTGGTAGCGGCCGCGCGCTTCCAGCGCCGGGATCACATGGGTGATGAAATCGTCGAGCCCCTGCGACAGCACGGGGAAGCCCAGGATGAAGCCATCGGCCGCGCCCTCGTCCACCCAGCGGATGATCTCGTCGGCCACGCGCTCGCCCGTGCCGACGAACTGCGAACGCGGCGTGGCGGCCTCCAGCGCTACCTGGCGCAGCGTCAGGCCACGCGCCTTGGCATCGGCCTTGATGCGGTCGGTGGTGGAGCGAAAACTGTTGCGCCCGATCTCGCCCAGCTCCGGGAAGGGCGCGTCCAGCGGGTACTGGCTGAAGTCGTGGTGGTCGAAGTAGCGGCCCAGGTAGGCCAGCGCTTCATCGACCGTGAGCAGCTCGCGGATGGCCTGGTACTTGGCGTCCGCCTCTTCCTGCGTGGCGCCCACCACGGGCCCGATGCCGGGGAAGATCTTCACGTCGTCGGCCTGGCGGCCATGCACCACGGCACTGGCTTTGACCTTGCGCAGAAAGCTGCGCGTCTCTTCCACCGACGGCGAGTGGGTGAACACCGCATCGGCGTACTTGCCCGCCAGGCCGATACCCGCATCGGATGAGCCCGCCTGAAAGATCACCGGCTGCCCCTGCTGCGACCGGCCGATGTTGAGCGGCCCCGCCACCTGGAAGAAGCGGCCCTTGTGGTCCAGTGTGTGCAGCTTGGCGGGGTCGAAGAACTGGCCCGTGGCGCGGTTGCGCACCACGGCGTCTTCGTCCCAGCTGTCCCACAGGCCTTGCGTCACCTGCAGGTATTCGTCGGCGATCTCGTAGCGCAGCGCATGGTCGGGGTGATTGCGGCTGTAGTTGCTGGCCGTGCCCTCCAGCGGCGTGGTCACCACGTTCCAGCCGGCGCGCCCCTTGCTGATGAGATCCAGCGACGCGAACTGCCGCGCCACGGTGAATGGCTCGCTGTACGACGTGGAGATGGTGCCCGCCAGCCCGATCTTCGACGTCGCCACGGCCAGCGCCGACAGGATGGAGATGGGTTCGAAGCGATTCAGAAAGTGCGGGATGGACTTCGCGTTGATGAACAGCCCGTCGGCCACGAACGCGAAGGCGATGCCGTTGGCCTCGGCCTTCCGCGTGGTCTCGATGTAGAAGTCGAGGTTGACGCTTGCGTCCGCGGGGCCTGCGGGGTGCTTCCACGAATTCATGTGGCCGCCTGCACCGTGCAGCATGACGCCGAATCGGATGGGTTGTGGGGTGTTGCTCATGGTGTCTGTTCCTGGGAAAAGGGGGCGGCCAGCGGGTCAGGCCTCGGCGGTGGCATAGGCGCCCGCCAGCAGCTCGACCGAGGCCAGGCGCTCGGCAAAGCCTGTGACGGGCGTGTCGACCACGAACTCTTCGATGCCGTAGCGCTCGCTGAGCGCATCGAGCTGCTCGCGCACATGCTCGGGCGAGCCGGCGATCACGTGGGGCCGGGTTTCTTCGAGCCGGTAATCCGCCACGCCGGCCTGGCGCGCAAACTCCGCGGCGGCCTGCGCGCTGGGCAGGTTCACGCTCTGCCCGGTGGACAAATGCAGCTTGAAGACACGCAATGCGCCCACCAGGCTGTCGGCCTGCGCTTGCGTGGGGGCCACCAACGCATAGAGCGCCAGCGACGGGGCCCGGCCGGCGGCTTCGCGGTACACGCGCACCGTGCGCTCGATGTTCACCGGGTCGCCGTTGAAATGGCCCGCGTACGTGAAGTGCCAGCCATGGCGCGCCGCCAACGCCGCGCTGTCGGGGCTGCCGCCGAGCAGATGGCGCTCGGGCAGGCTGGGCGGCGCGGGGTAGGCCACGGCGCCCGCCAGCGCATGCTCAGGGTCCAACGTGCCTTGCAGAAAGGCGTCCAGCTCCGCAAAGCGCGCGCTGAAATCGGACGGCCTGGATTTGTCGTGCAGCGCCTGCAGCGCCCGCGTGGCCAGCGGCAGGCCACCGGGCGCCTTGCCCACGCCCAAGTCCACGCGGCCGGGCGCCAGGGATGCAAGCACCTTGAACGCCTCGGCTACCTTGAAGGGGCTGTAGTGCTGCAGCATCACGCCGCCCGAGCCGATGCGGATGCGAGAGGTGCGCGCCAGCAGGTGGGCCACCAGCACCTCAGGCGCCGAGCCGGCCAGGCCCGGGTTGCCATGGTGCTCGGCCACCCAGAAGCGGCGGTAGCCCAGCTGCTCGGCGCGCTGGGCCAGCGCTACGGTGCGCTGCAGCGCCTCGGCCGCCGTGGCCCCGTCGGGGATGGGACTTTTGTCGAGGAGGGAAAGGGCGTAGGACACGGTGGAGGCAGCGATTCGCGCATGGGTGATCAATGCGACAAATTCTGTGGCCCGACGGCCTGCACCGGTTGCGCTAACTTTTCATATCGATATGCGGCGCGCGCTGCGCCGCATACCGCCCACGCCGTAGGTCAGGGCCGCTGCATGGTGCAGCTGTGCGGCTGCTGTGCCTTGGCGGCGGAGATCTGCCGCACCACGCGAAAGCCGTAGCCCGAGCCTTCCACGTCGAACTTCACGCCCTGGGCGCCCTTCTTGTCCATCACGCCCACCACCAGCGCCTGCTGGAACTGGTGGTCCGCCGCACGCATGCTGCCGCCCTGGCCCGAGAGCTGCACATTGGCGCTCTCCATCTGGCGCGCCACGGCCACGGCGTCGGTGCTGCCCGCGCGTTCGATGGACTGGGCCAGCGCCTCGACCATGAGCTGCATGCGCATGTGCACGTAGTCATCCTGCGGCTTGGGAAAGCGTGTGCGGAACGACTGGTAGAACGTCTCGCTCTGCGCGCCCGGCACGTTGGGCAGCCAGTCGGCCACGGCCACCACCTTGCCGATGCCTGCGTCGCCGATGGCGGCGGGCGCACCCAGCGCGTTGCCATAGAAGGTGTAGAAGCTGCCTTCGTAGCCCACCTCGCGTGCGGCCTTGACCAACAGCGTGAGGTCGTTGCCCCAATTGCCCGTGACCACGGCCTGCGCGCCGCTGGTCTTGATCTTCACCGCATAGGGCGCGAAGTCCTTCACGCGGCCGATGGGGTGCAGCTCGTCGCCCACCACGGCCACATCGGGGCGTTGGGCGGCCAGCTGCTTCTTCGCCTCGCGCAGCACGGCCTGGCCGAAGCTGTAGTCCTGGCCGATGAGGTAGACACTCTTAAGGCCCTTGTCTTCGCGCATCACTTCCATGAGCGCGGCCATGCGCATGTCGGCATGGGCGTCGAAGCGAAAGTGCCAGAAGCTGCACTTCTCGTTGGTGAGGATGGGGTCCACCGCGGAGTAGTTGAGGAAGATCACGCGCTTGTTCGGCTCGCGCTCGTTGTGCTTGTTGATGGCCTCGATCAGCACCGCCGCCGTGGCCGACGAATTGCCCTGCAGGATGACCTGCGCGCCGTCGTCGATGGCCGCGCGCAGTGCCGACAAGGCCTCTTCGTTCTGGCCCTTGCTGTCGTAGCGCTCCAGCGCCAGCGGGCGGGGGCCGCCGCTGCTGGCAGGCAGCTGCACGCCGCCGCGTGCGTTCACGCGTTCCATGGCCCAGTACACGTTGCGGTAGACCGCCTCACCCGTGTTGGCAAAGGCGCCCGACAGGCTTTCGATGAGGGCCACCTTGACCGGTTTGGCCTGCGTCTGGGCTGTGCCTGCAGCGACGCCTGGCGCGCCTTGGGCATGGCTGGCAGACAAAGGCATCAGAGCGCACACCAGCGCTGTGGCGGCCGCCAAAACCGGTTGACGTAATGCCGCTGCGCCTGTTTTCAAGCCCACGGAGCGCAATTTATTCATGCCATTTTTCCCTTGAAAAGCAACCCGGCCGTACACAACTCCTTGGCATGCGGCGACCACGTCGAGAGCCGCGCAGTTTATAGGAGTTACCCATGATCTTCGCCCCCGTGATCCGCCGTGCCGCTTACGCCCAATCCCCCCGTTCCGCAGACCTCGCACTGCAGCGTTTTCTGATGGGCGCACTGGCCGCACCTGCTGCTGCCACCTCTGCCGGCTGCACCGTGACCCAGGACGAAAAGACCACCACCTTGCAGCTGGATGTGCCCGGCCTCGCCCGCGAGCAGCTGTCCATCAGCATCGAAGGCAACCAGGTCCGCCTGCAAAGCGTAGAAGGCGCGCCCCGCCAGGTGCAACGCGCCTGGGAGCTGGCCACCGACATTGACGCAGCCAACAGCTCTGCCAAGCTCGAAAACGGCGTGCTGACTCTGACGCTGGCCCGCCTGGAGCCCGTGAGCAAAGCCACGTCGCTGAGCATTCAGTAACGCTGGCGCAGCCCGCTCGCCTAAGGCGGGCGGTTTGGCTACGAACGCTATTTTATTGATAGCAAAAAGTGCCCGTACCGCTTGCGGTAGGGCACTTTTTCTTTGTGAATTGGCGTGCGCACAACCCGTGCGGCGATTTGACAGGTTCAGAGTGGTTCGCCGTTGAACGGTCGATGACCCCTTGGTCTCAGTGCGCCAGTGCCGGAACCCGGGCCCTTGTGCGGTATTCGCTGGGGCTGCAGCCCACATGGGCGCGAAACACGCGGCTGAAATGTGCGCTGTTGGAAAAGCCCCAGGACAGCGCGATGTCCGTGACCGAGCGCTGCGCTTGCGCGCCATTGCGCAGGTCGCGCAGACAGGCCTCCAGCCGGCGCTGCTGGATCATCGTCGCCAGCGTTTCCTCATCGTCGGCCACGGCGTTGTACAAGTGCCGTTTGCTGCAGTTGAGCGCCTGCGCAATGCGGTCGATGGTGAGGTCCGGGTCTGCAAGGTGGCGGTCGATGTACTGGCCGATCCGGTCGCGCAGGGCCTCGCGCTGCGACACGGCGCTGTGCTGGCCGTTGCGCTCCAGCAGCGACAGCTGCACCAGGTGCGTGATCACATCGGCGACCCCGTCGGCGGCAGCGTCGGACATGCTGGGCAACTCGTTGAAAGCGGCCCGCATGGTGTCCCACGCGAGGCGCGACACGCCCGACGTGCCGGAGAAGCGCTGCACCATGAGGTCGTCGAGCTTAAGCCTGCGCTCGGGCATCTGCTCCTTGGGGATCATCAGCACCATCTGGCGCACGGCCTCGGGGTTGCTCACGGCGTAGGCGCGGGTGGTGTCGTACACGCTCCACTCGCCGGGCGACAGCCACACCTGGCGGCCGTTCTGCTCAAAGCAGGCGCGCCCTTCGAGCTGCGCCACCACCTTGATGTAGGCCCGGTCGCTGCTGCGGATGAGGCTGGGGGTGCGCACCACGCGGTGGCGGCTCACGTCGAGCTGGCACAGGTTGACGTAGCCCGCCTGGCCCGACGTGATATGGCCCGCGAAGGCCTCGTCGCCAAACGCATCGGACTCCAGCCCGCCAATGAGGCGCCACACCGCATCGCCCCACAGGTGCAGGCGGTCGCGCGGTGGCACGGTGTCGGTCGATACCTCGGTCAGAGGGTGGGCCATGGTTGTCTCCAGTCGTCATGCAGACGGTGCCGCGTGTCTCAGCGGGATTATCGGCCGCGCCGCTATTCCTGCGGCGGGCACGGAAATCCGGGTAAACCCCCTGCGCCGTGCACGCAGGGACAAGGCTTTTGTGCACGCTCAGCGCAGCGTGCCGGGCGGCGTCTTCCTACGATCCGGGTACGGCCTGCGCTGCGCGGGCCTCCCATCCGAGGAGACACACAATGACAACGCATTCACCATCCCAACCCTCCAAGCGCCAATGGATCAAGGGGGCCGCCGCCACCGTGGGCGCGCTGGCCGTGGCGCCGCAGCTGCTGGCCCAAAGCACTGGCAGCGGCCCCGTGCGCATCGGCTACGCGATTGCCCGCACAGGCCCCTGGGCCGCGGGCGCACAGGTCAGCCAGGAGCCCAACTACCTGCTGTGGGCCGAGCAGGTCAACGCGGCGGGCGGCCTGAGCATCAAGGGCGCCAAGCGCCCCATCGAGCTCATCGGCTACGACGACCGCAGCGAGACCGAAACCTGCGTGCGCACGTTCGAGAAGCTCATGGGCAGCGACAAGGTAGACCTGATCCTGCCGCCCTGGGGCTCGGGCGCCAACTTCGCCATCGCGCCGCTGGCCAACCGCTTCGGCTACCCGCTGCTGGCTCCCACCGCCCTGTCGCGCAAGCTGATCGACATGAACCTGCCCTACTTCTTCTCGCTGCTGCAGCAGCCCGACAAGATGATGGGCGCGCTGGTGGACATGCTGGTGGCCAACGGCGTGAAGTCGGTGGCCATCGTCTACATGGACGACCTGTTCGGCCTGGAGAACTTCGCGGCGCTGAACAGCGCGCTCAAGAAGACCAGCATCCAGGTGGTGGAGAGGAAGAGCTACCCGCTGGGCGTCAAGGACCTGGCGCCCGTGCTGCGCGGCATCAAGGACCTGAATCCCGACGCCTTCATCGGCATCACCTACCCGCCCGACACCATCCTGGCCAGCCGCCAGGCGCGCGAGGTGGGGCTGAACCCCAAGTTCTTCTATGCCTCGGTGGGCACGGCCTTCCAGCTGTACAAGAACGTGATGCAGGCCAACACCGAGGGCGTGATCGGCATGGGCTCGTGGAGCGTGAAGACCAGCCCCGAGGCCAAGGCCTACTTCGACGCCCATGTGAAGAAATTCAATAAGGAGCCCGACCGCTGGGCCAGCGGCCACGCCTGGGCAGGCCTGCAGATCCTGCAGCAGGCCGTGGAGAAGGTGGGCCTCGACCGCAAGGCGCTGCGCGAGCACATCGCCAAGAACGAGTTCAAGACCATCCTGGGCGGCATCCGCTTTGCGGGCAGCGAGAACGCCTCCATCCCCGGCACCGTGAGCCAGTGGCAGGGCAGCGACTTCGAGGTGGTATGGCCCAAGGACCGCGCCACGGCGCAGCTCAACACGGCTAAACCCGTTTGGAAATAACAAAGTGTCCCTGACTTCCTGGGCCGAACTGGTCGCCAGTGGCCTGATTACCGGCGGCATCTATGCGCTGGTGGCCATGGGCCTGAACCTGCAATACGGGCTGATGCGCATCATGAACATCTCGCATGGCGAGTTCCTGATGCTCGGCGCCTTTCTGACCTGGTGGGCGCACACCGCCTGGGGCTGGTCGCCGCTGGCGCTGATGCCGCTGGCCTTCATCGCGCTGTTCGTGCTGGGCGTGGCGGTGCATGCGCTGTGCTTCAAGCGCCTGGCGGCACGCGCGCCGAACGTGGATGTGTTCGAGGCGCGCAGCCTGATGGTGGGCTTCGGCCTGATGTTCCTGGTGCAGAACACCGCCCTGCTGATCTGGGGCGGCGACCTGCGCGGCTACGAGTACCTGGCCGACCCGGTGCAGATCGCGGGCATGCGCTTCACCGAGAACAAGCTGGTGCTGTTCGGCGTGGCGCTGGCGCTGTCGGCCGCGCTGATCGCGCTGCTCAAGCTCACCTTGCTGGGCAAGGCTGTGCGGGCGCTCATGCAGTCGCCCACCGGGGCGCAGCTGGTGGGCATCAACACCCGGCGCCTGCACCCGATGATGTTCGGCATTGGCCTGGGCCTGTCGGGCGTGGCAGGGGCCTTGCTGTCGATGACCTACGAGATCTCCCCGTCGATGGGCGAGCCGTACACCGTGACGGCGCTGATCGTGATCACGCTGGGCGGCTTCGGCAGCCTGGCCGGCAGCCTGGCCGGTGGCCTGCTGCTGGGTGTGGTCGAGGCCCTGGGTATGCACTTCAGCAGCCCGTCTCTCAAGATGCTGCTGAGCTATGCGGTGTTCATCGGCGTGCTCATCTGGCGCCCCAACGGACTGTTCTCCAAAAAATGACTTCTCTACGTTCCAACAAGCCATGGCTGGCGCTGGCTGCGGGGGTGGCGGTTGTTGCCACCTTGCCGTGGCTGGTGTCCGAGTTCATGGCCTCGGTGCTGCTCAGCTGCCTGATGTACATCGCGCTGGCCACCAGCTGGTCGCTGTTCTGCGGCGCCACGCGCTACCTGTCGCTGGCCACATCGGCCTTCTTTGGCATCGGTGCGTACACCAGCGCCACGCTCCTGGCCGTGCTGCCCTGGCCGCTGGTGATTTTGAGCGGCGCACTCATTGCCACCGTCGTTGCGGTGGTGATGGGTGCGGCCGTGCTGCACCTGCGCGGCACCTACTTTGCCGTGCTCACCTTCGGCATGACAGAGCTGATCCGCCATGCGGTGACCTTTGTCGAGAAGCAGGTCTCGGGCACCGTGGGCCGTGTGCTCACGGTGGTGCCCAGCAATGAGACGGTGTACCTCACGGTGCTGCTGATCGCGGCGGCGGCCATTGCCACGTCGATTGCGGTAAAGCGCAGCCGCTTTGGCCTGGCGCTGTCGGGCATCGGCGCCGACGAGCAGCGCGCACAGACGCTGGGGGTGGACACGCGCCTGGCCAAGATCGCCGGCTTCGGCATCACTGCGGCCTTTGCGGGCGCCGTGGGCGCGGCCATGGCCGTGCGCTGGACCTACATCGAGCCGGCGGCCGTGTTCAGCCCCTTCATCGGCTTCCAGACGGTGCTGATCGCGCTGATCGGCGGCGCGGCCAGCATCGGCGGGCCGGTGCTGGCGGCCATCGTCTTCAGCCTGTTGGCCGAGACGCTGCGCCTGCAGCTGCCCTACGGCTACATGATGGTGCTGGGCCTGCTGCTCATCCTGTGCGTGATGTACCTGCCCAACGGGCTGGCCACGCTGTGGCAGCGCAAGCGGGCGGCCACGCCTGCAGCGGAGGCCGGCCATGTCTGAAGCCTTGCTGACCATCGACAGCGTGACCGTGCGCTTTGGCGGCCTGACCGCCGTGGACGGCGTGAGCGCCACGCTGCATGCGGGCGAGCTCATCGGCATCATCGGCCCCAACGGCGCGGGCAAGACCACGTTCTTCAACGCCATCTCGGGCGTGCAGCCCCCCACTTCGGGCACGCTGCACTGCGGTGCCGACAACCTCACCGGCAAGGGGCCGCACCACTATGCAGCCCACGGCATCGCGCGCACCTTCCAGACGCCGCGCGTGTTCCCGGACATGACGGTGCGCGACAACGTGCGCTTTGGCATGCAGTTCGCGGGTCGCCACCGCCAGGGCCCCGTGGGCTTGCGCAATGAGGACGAGATCCTGGCCATGCTGGGCCTCTCCATCCTGGCCGACCGGCCCGCCGCCGACGTGACGCCTTCGCAGCAGCGCCTGCTGGAGATCGGCATGGCCTTGGGCACGCGCCCGCGCCTCTTGCTGCTCGACGAGGTGGCCGCCGGCCTGACCGAGGCCGAGGTGGACGCCATGGCCCAGCGCATCCGCCGCCTGCGCGACGACTGGGGGCTGACCGTGGTGTGGATCGAGCATGCGGTGACCACCCTGCTCAAGTACGTGGAGCGCGTCCTGGTGCTGCACCAGGGCCGCAAGATCGCCGACGGCACACCGGCCGAGGTGGTGCGCGACCCGCAGGTGATCGAAGCCTATCTGGGAGATGAAATGGCCACACAGGCAACACCCGAAGGAGCCACGGCATGAGCGGCGCACACCTCACGGTACAGGGCCTGACCACGGGCTACAACGGCTTTCAGGTGCTGCAGGACCTGTCGCTGGAGGCCCAGCCCGGCATCACGGTGATCGTCGGCCCCAACGGCGCGGGCAAGACCACGCTGCTCAAGGCGCTGGCCGGCCTGCTGCCGCGCCAGGGCACGGTGCAGCTCGATGGTCAGCCGGTGCCCGCGATGAATGCCACGGCCTGCGTGCAGCGCGGCCTGGCCCTGGTGGCCGAGGGGCGCCAGCTGTTTCCACAGATGACGGTGACCGAGAACCTGGAGCTCGGCGGCTGGCTGGTGCCTTCGCGCATGCGCGCCGTGCGTCTGGCCCAGGCCTTCGAGGACTTTCCGCGCCTCAAGGAGCGCGCCCAGCAGCTGGCCGGCACCATGAGCGGTGGCGAGCAGCAGATGGTGGCCGTGGCCCGCGCCATGATGAGCGGACCACGCCTGCTGATGCTGGACGAGCCCTCGCTGGGGCTGGCACCGCGCATGGTGGACGAGCTGCTCGCCATCGTGCAGCGCATCGCGGCGCAAGGCGTCACGGTGCTCATGGTCGAGCAGAACGTGCGCAAGGCCTTGCAGGTGGCCCAGCGCGGCTACGTGCTGGAGCGCGGGCGCATCGTGGCGTCTGGCGATGCGGTCACGCTGCTGCAGTCGGACGTGGTGCGCCAGGCGTACCTGGGGGTGGCTTGACCCTCTCTTCGTATGCAAACCCCGAGTTCAAGGCCTGCGTCCTGCCCCGTCCCGACCGCGCTGGTCGAAGCCTTGGCGCTGCCACCCAGCGCCTTTCGAGAAGCCCGGTGCGCAGGAGCCGACAGCGCCGCGGATTCACAAAATTTTGTTTGTTCTTTCATGCCATTCAGGAGCTATTCATGACTGCCATTTCCATGCTGATTAACGGCGAGCGCGTGCAAGCCCACAGCGGCGCCACATTTGAACGCCGCAACCCGCTCGACGGCTCCATTGCCACCACTGCGCCTGCCGCCACCGTGGCCGACGCGGTGGCCGCGGCCGACGCCGCCGCCAAGGCCTTTCCGGCCTGGTCGGCCCTGGGGCCCAACGCTCGCCGTGCCATGCTGCTCAAGGCCGCGCATGCGCTTGAAGCCAAGGGCGATGCCTTTGCCGCCGCAATGGCCGCAGAGACCGGCGCCTCGGGCCTGTGGGCCGGCTTCAACGTGCACCTGGCGGCAGGCCTGCTGCAGGAGGCCGCTGCGCTGACCACGCAGATCGCGGGCGAGGTGATCCCGTCCGACGTGCCCGGCAGCCTGGCCATGGGCGTGCGCCAGGCCGCGGGTGTGGTGCTGGGCATCGCGCCGTGGAACGCGCCCATCATCCTCGGCGTGCGCGCCATCGCCACCCCGCTGGCCTGCGGCAACACGGTGATCCTGAAGGGATCGGAGCTGTGCCCCGCCACGCACGGCCTGATCATCGAAGCGCTGCAAGAGGCTGGCCTGCCGCCGGGCGTGGTGAACTTCGTCACCAACGCGCCTGCTGACGCGGGCGCCGTGGTCGAGGCCATCGTCGCCCACCCTGCGGTGCGCCGCGTCAACTTCACCGGCTCCACCAAGGTGGGCCGCATCGTGGCGCAGACCTGTGCCAAGTACCTCAAACCGGTGGTGCTGGAGCTAGGCGGCAAGGCCCCGCTGCTGGTGCTGGACGACGCCGATATCGACGCCGCGGTGGCGGGCACCGTGTTCGGCGCCTTCGCCAATTCGGGGCAGATCTGCATGTCCACCGAACGCATCATTGTGGACAACCGCATTGCCGATGAGTACGTCACCAAGCTGGGCGAACGCGCCAAAGCCCTGCCATTGGGCGACCCACGCAAAGGCCCGGTGGTGCTCGGATCGGTGGTGGACATGGCGACGGTGGAGCGCTGCAACGCGCTCATCGACGACGCACTGGCCAAGGGCGCCACACTGGTGTGCGGCGGCAAGAGCGAAAACACGCTGATGCCCGCCACGGTGCTCGACCACGTGACGGCCGACATGCTGATCTACCGCGAGGAGTCGTTTGCACCAGTCAAGCCGGTGGTGCGGGTCAACGGCATGGAAGAAGCGATTGCCTGTGCCAACGACAACGAGTTCGGCCTCTCGGCTGCCGTGTTCAGCCGCGATGTGGCAAAGGCCTGGAATGTCGCCGCGCGCATCGAGTCTGGGATCTGCCACATCAATGGGCCGACCGTGCATGACGAGGGGCAGATGCCGTTTGGGGGGGTGAAGAGTTCGGGGTACGGGCGGTTTGGGGGAATGGCGGGGGTGCGGGAGTTTACGGAGCTGCGGTGGATTACGGTGCAGACGACTGAGCGGCACTATCCGTTCTGATTTTTTCTAGTTCTTTTTGGGCTCTGGCGCTTATCCATAAAGCGCGGAAGCTCCTGTTTTGATAGTGGTTTTATCCCATCAACCGTTCTGGCTGATCTTGTCGAATCCAGGGCTCGTGTGCTGATCTGGCCGCGTGCTTTTGTTCAGGGCGGAGGCCGGGATGTGCGCCCGGCGGCGCAGTAATTTTCTCTTGGATCGCCAAGAGAAAGTCACCAAAGAGAAGGCGACCCTGCTGTCTGCGACCCCTTCGCTGCGCTACGGGGCAACCTGGGGTGCTCGGTCACGGGGTGCACCGCAGAACTCGCTGCGCGCCTGCGGCGCTCCGCTCGGACAACTGCGGTGAGTCAGTTCACGAAGCACGCGCGCTCCGACGCGCGTGCCACCCCGCGCCCTGCGCGCCCCAGGCGCATCCAGAAGGGAGCCCACCGGGATCGGACACCCATTCGGGCCGTCGCTACGCTCGGCCCCACCTGCGCAGCGCGAAGCGCTTGCGCCCCTCTGGGCCGAGCGCAGCAATGGCCCGTGGGGCTGTTTGGATGTTCGGCTGTCCAACCCCCTGCTGGCTGCGCCTGCGGCGGGGCGGTTGCGGGGTGAGCATGCGCGTCGAAGCGCGCATGCCTCGTGGTCTAACTCGCCGCAGTTGTCTGAACGGAGCTGCAACGCAGCGCAGTGAGTTCTGCGGCGCACCCCGCAACCGCCCCGCCGCAGGTTTGCCCCTTCGCACCGCGAAGGGGTCGCAGACTGGGGGTCGCCCTTTCTTTGGTGACTTTCTTTCGGCGACGCGAAAGAAAGTTACTCGCACGCCGGGCGACTCCCGGCCTCCGCCCTTTGCAAAGGCACGCGGCCAGATCAGCACACAAGCCCAGGCTTCGACAGGCTCAGCCCGAACGGTCTAAAGATATGCAATTACTACAAAAACAATAGCATCTCGCGCTTTACAGAAAAGCGCTGGAGGCCATTTTTAATCACAATCCAGTCACCCAGCAACCGTAATCGCATCCAACGGCCACCGCGGCTTCACATCAAACGCATAGTCGCTGCTGGCCTCCTGCTGCCCCGCCTGCAACCGCATCGCCGCCGCCATGGCAATCATCGCGCCGTTGTCCGTGCACAAGTGCAGCTCCGGGTAATGCACCCGCACCTTGGCCGCCGCACACGCCGCATTCAGCTGGGCCCGCAAATGCCGATTGGCCCCCACGCCCCCAGCCACCACCACACGCTTCAAACCCGTCTGCTTGAGCGCCGTCAACGTCTTCTTCACCAGCACATCCACGATGGCAGCCTCGGTACTTGCAGCCAAGTCCGCCTTGCGCGCCTCCAGCTCGTCGCCCAGTTTTTTGGCCTGCGTGAGCACCGCCGTCTTGAGCCCGGCAAAAGAGAAATCCAGGTCCCCGCTGTGCAGCAGCGGCCGGGGCAGCTTGAACGCAGTGGCACTGCCCTGCTCCGCCAGCCGCGACAGCGCCGGGCCGCCGGGGTAGCCCAGGCCCATGAGCTTGGCGGACTTGTCGAACGCTTCGCCGGCGGCGTCGTCGATGGTCTCGCCCAGAATCTCGTAGCGGCCTACGCCGTCCACGCGCATCAGCTGGGTGTGGCCGCCGGACACGAGCAAGGCGACAAAGGGGAACTCGGGCGGGTCGGCACTCAGGAAGGGCGAGAGCAGGTGTCCTTCAAGGTGGTGCACGCCGAGCACCGGCTTGCCCAACGCAGCCCCCAGCGCGCAGGCCACGCCAGCCCCTACCAGCAGCGCGCCCGCCAGCCCGGGGCCGCGCGTGTAGGCCACCACGTCCACGTCCGCCAGCGTCTGGCCCGATTCGTTAAGGACCTGCGTGGCCAGGGGCAACACGCGGCGAATGTGGTCGCGGCTTGCAAGCTCAGGCACCACGCCGCCATAGGCTTGGTGCATCTCGATCTGGCTGTGCAGCGCGTGCGACAACAAAGTGGGCACGGCATCGCCGCTGGTGGAGCGCACCAGGGCCACGCCGGTTTCGTCGCACGACGATTCGATTCCAAGGATCAGCAGACTCATGCCCCGAGTGTAAAACCCGGCCCCTCGCGGACCCTGAAGCAAAAACCCCTGCGGGCGGGTCACCAGCAGGGGTTATGCCGCGCGGAGCGGAGCGCAACGGATGGAGCAGGTTCATCACCCACGAACGACCGAATGGCCGCGCCCGCTCGCCCGTCTCTGTCTTGTTACTACCAGCGGTCGGACCGCATCCGCAGCTCCCAGCTGCCGCTGCGCAGCTCGTACACGCCCACCGCGCCGTAGCGCTGCTCACCCTTATCGTCCCAGGTCATCGTGCCGATCACTGGCGCATAGCCGTTGATGCTGTGCATGGCCTTGGTGATCTCTTTGGGGTCGGCCGACTTGGCCTTCTGGATCGCGGCCGTCAGCACATACGTGCTGTCGTAGCTGTAGTGCCCGCCGTAGGCCGGGGGCTTCTTGTAGGCCTCGATGTATTTTTCAAGGAACGGCTTGCCGGTCGAGAACTCCTTGGCTTCGAGCACCGGCGAGGTGGCGTACACGCCCTCGATGATGCCCGCGCCCTTGGTCATGTCGGTGGTCTTGATGGTGTCGCCGCCCAGCAGGCTCACCTTGGTGTGGCCGATCTTGCGCAGGGCTTCGAGCAGCGCCAGCGCCTGGAAGTCGTTGAGGGTGGAGACGATCACCTCGACCTTGGCGGCTTTGAGTTCGGCAGCCAGTTCGTCAAACGCGGTGGTCTTGTCGTCAAACGACTTGCGCACCGCCACTTCTTTCTTCTCGGCCTTGAGCTGCGCAGCCGCGCCGTCGGCCAGGCCCTTGCCGTAGGGTGTGCCGTCGTCCAGTGCGGCATAACGCGCAACGCCCAATTGGGTAGCGGCAAACGAGCCGATGGCGCGTGCCTGCAGGGTGTCGTTGGCCACCATGCGGAACGTGGTGGGGAAGCCCATCTGCGTGAACTTGGGGTTGGTCGAGATGGCGATCTGCGGGATGTCCTTGGCGGCGTAGATGGGCGCGGTCTCGATGCTCACGCCCGAGTTCAGGTGCCCGATCACGGCGACCACGCCAGCGTCCACCAGTTGCTGGGCCACGGTCTTGCCGGTGGCGGCGTCGGCCTTGTCGTCCACAGCCACGACTTCGAGCGTCACCCGCTTGCCGTCCACGCTGTAGCCGCCCTTGTTGAGCTCGGCCACGGCCAGGTTCACGCCGTTGAGCAAGTCCTGCCCCAAGGCACCCAGCGGGCCGCTCAGGGGTTGGGCAACGCCGATCTTGATCGTGTCGGGTACCTTGCTGCAGCCGGACAACAGCATCAGCGCCCCCGTGACAGCCACGGTGGTGGTGACGGCCAGCGCACCGGAAAATCGGCGCCGGTCAATGTGCTTGTTCATGCGGAATCCTCATCAATATGTCAATGTGACCAGATGTATATGCGAGCCAGACGGCAAGGCGCTATCGGGTATGCCCTGCCAATCACCCAATAATTAGCAAGTTTCAGGCCCTGCAACGCTGGCTTGTAGTGCGCGCCCGCCCTCATCCTATGGGGACGCCCTTCCGTGCACTGCTTCGGCGCACCAATTTATGGCGTAAAAATTGCTTATGCTCCGGGGTATGAACGAGTCTCTGCGCATCGTGGTGGTGGCCCCTGACCTGGCCGTTGCCGACCCTACCGACGAGCATGCCGTGCTGCAGGCGGATCGGTCGCGGGCGCTGCGCATCGGCCTGCTAGAGAACAATTTCAACCTGGTAGCCACGCTGCCGGCCGATGTCTTCTTGAGCGAGCGCATCGCGCAGCTGCAACCCGACCTCATCATCGTGGACGCCGAAAGCGAAGCCCGCGATGCGCTGGAGCATGTGGTGGTTGCCACGCGCCACGAGCGCCGGCCCATCGTCATGTTCACCAATGACGAGGACACCTCGCACGTCAAGGATGCCGTGGCCGCGGGTGTCTCGGCCTACATCGTGGCCGGCCTCGCGCCGCAGCGCATCCGCCCCATACTGGATGTGGCGATGGCGCGCTTTCAGCACGAACAGGCCCTGCGCGCTGAGCTGGCCGACGCCAAGACCGAGCTCAAGGACCGCAAGACCATCGACCGCGCCAAGGGCTTGCTCATGCAGCGCCAGGGCCTCACCGAACAAGCCGCCTACGAAAAGCTGCGCAAGACTGCGATGGACAAGGGCCTCAAGCTCGTGGACGTGGCCCAGCGCATGCTCGACGTGATGGATTTGCTCGGCTGAACTAGGGACTTCTGCCTGAGGCGCCACGCGCGCCTCGGTGCAGCCACCAGAGGCGACAGCCCTTCGGGCCGCCCTACCTGCCACCTGCCCACGACAGACTTGGAGGCGCGGCGCCCGGCCCTTCTCTCAAGCCGCTGCCCCCTCTGGAAGGGCAACGATGCACCCACTACAGGCGCTCTCGCCATGGCTTGTGCGCTTGGGCAGCGCCCCATCTAGCAATGCTCCCCAGATGGTGCACCGCACAAAGGCAGTGCAGCCTCCTCAGCGCGCACCACCTCCGCACATTTCACGCCAAACAGGCCGCTAGCGCTTTATTCATAAGCACGTGTAGCTATTAATTTTGTAGCAATGCATGCTCCGCATTGGCGCGATGCCGGTGCGCAAACGGCTGGCACGCAGCTTGCGTTAACCCTTGCAAGACCAATGACGGTCTTGCCCCAGACAGCAGCGGCCCAATGGCGGGTCGGTGCTGATGCGAAGCCCCAATGCTTCGTAATGGACAAAGGCGTCCCCACCCGCCCCGACGTATGCATGCGTGCATCTCGCGGGGTGTGGTGTGGACGCCTTTTCGTTTTTAACGCTTCGAGGAAACGCCCCATGACCGATCTGCTCAAAACCAGCCTCAACCGCCGCACCGTGCTGCAGGCCGCTACCGTGGGCGCCGTCGGCGTCAGCCCGGCCCTGCGCGCCCTGGTGCACGCCCAGGGGTCGGACGCCCCTGAGAAGAAAGAAGTGAAGATCGGTTTCATCCCGCTGACCGACTGCGCCAGCGTGGTGATGGCGTCGGTGCTGGGCATCGACAAGAAATACGGCGTGACCATCATCCCCACCAAGGAAGCCTCGTGGGCCGGCGTGCGCGACAAGCTCGTGACCGGGGAGCTGGACTTTGCCCATGTTCTCTACGGCCTTGTCTACGGCGTGCACCTGGGCCTCGCCGGCCCCAAGAAGGACATGGCCGTGCTGATGAACCTGAACCAGAACGGCCAGGCCATCACGCTGTCGAAAAAGCTCGCCGACAAGGGCGCGGTCAACGGCGCGGGCCTGGCCAAGCTGATGGCCAGCGAAAAGCGCGAGTACACCTTTGCGCAAACCTTCCCCACCGGCACACACGCCATGTGGCTGTACTACTGGCTGGCCGCACACGGCATCAACCCCATGCAGGATGCCAAGGTCATCACCGTGCCGCCGCCGCAAATGGTGGCGAACATGCGCGTGGGCAACATGGACGGATTCTGCGTGGGCGAGCCGTGGAACCACCGCGCCATCATGGATGGCATCGGCATCACCGCCGCCACCACACAGGACATCTGGAAGGACCACCCCGAAAAGGTGCTGGGCACCACGTCCGAGTTCGTGCAGAAGTACCCCAACACGGCCCGCGCCGTGACGGCCGCCATCCTTGAAGCGAGCAAGTGGATCGACGAAGGCCTGGCCAACAAGACCAAGATGGCCGAAACCATTGCCGGCAAGGCCTACGTGAACACGGGTGTCGATGCGATCAACCAGCGCATCCTGGGCCGCTACCAGGACGGCATGGGCAAGACCTGGGACGACCCCAACCACATGAAGTTCTTCAACGAGGGCACGGTCAACTTCCCCTACCTCACGGACGGCATGTGGTTCCTCACGCAGCACAAGCGCTGGGGCCTGATCAAGGACCACCCTGACTACCTGGGCGTGGCCAAGGCGGTGAACCGCATCGATGTCTACAAGCAGGCCGCGGCGGCCTCCAAGACGCCCCTGCCCAAGGCCGAAATGCGCACCAGCAAGTTGCTCGATGGCGTGGTGTGGGACGGCAAGGACCCGGCCAAGTACGCCGACAGTTTCAAGATCAAGGCCTGAGCGCCGTCCTGACGTCCTCGATCCGCCAGCCCGCCCCTTTTCAAGGAGACCACCATGGTCAGCGCCGTTTTTCACACCCCGATGGATGCAGCCCCCGCGGCTACACACAATGCTATGAATAATGTAGCTACAAGCGCAAATACATCAAGCGCTAGGGCCTCAAAAGCCTCCCAAACGACCAGCGGCGGGCGCCCTGCGGCGTCGACTGCTGCCGCTGCGCCCGCAGCCGCCGGACGCGACTGGGCTGCCATCTCGCGCAGCTTCTGGCTGGCGGTACTGCCACCCGCGTGTGGCCTGGGCCTGCTGGTGGCGCTGTGGGCCGTGGTGTCCGTGAGCACGGGCAACAGCATTCCTACGCCCTTGGAGACCTGGAAGCAGGCACTCGATGTATTCAGCAACCCGTTCTATCGCAACGGCCCCAACGACCAGGGCGTGGGATGGAACGTGCTGATGAGCCTGCAGCGCGTGGCGGTGGGCTTTGGCATGGCGGCACTGGTGGGCATCCCGGCCGGCTTTGTGATCGGGCGCTTCAACTTCCTGTCGCGCATGTTCAATCCGCTCATCAGCCTGCTGCGCCCCGTGTCGCCGCTGGCCTGGCTGCCGATTGGCCTCTTGGTGTTCAAGGGCGCCAACCCGGCCGCCATCTGGACCATCTTCATCTGCTCCATCTGGCCCATGATCATCAACACCGCCGTCGGCGTGCAGCGTGTGCCGCAGGACTACATGAACGTGGCCCGCGTGCTGAATCTGTCGGAGTGGAAGATCGCCACCAAGATCCTGTTCCCCGCCGTGCTGCCGTACATGCTGACCGGCGTGCGCCTGGCCGTAGGCACCGCGTGGCTGGTGATCGTGGCGGCCGAGATGCTGACCGGCGGCGTGGGCATCGGCTTCTGGGTGTGGGACGAGTGGAACAACCTCAACGTCAAGAACATCATCATCGCCATCTTCGTGATCGGCATCGTCGGGCTGGTGCTGGAGTTTGCGCTCATCAAGCTGGCCACCGCATTTACGTTTGAAGAGGTCAAGGCTTGATCCACCCCTGAGCCGCGCCTGCGGCGCGTCACCCCCTCCAGGGGGCACCACCAGTGGCCCGGCAAAGCCGGTTCCACGTGGTCCTCGTAAAAAACCAGGAGTTCCTCATGAACACATCTCTCACTACCAAATTCATCCAGGTCCAGGGCGTCGAGCAGACCTTCAAGACCGCCAAGGGCATGTTCCCCGCGCTGCGCGACATCAACCTGACCATCGCCAAGGGCGAGTTCGTGGCGCTGATCGGCCACTCGGGCTGCGGCAAGTCCACCTTGCTGAACCTGATCGCTGGCCTGACCACGCCCACCAATGGTGCGCTGATCTGCGCCAACAAGGAGATCAGCGGGCCCGGGCCCGAGCGGGCTGTGGTCTTCCAGAACCACTCGCTGTTGCCGTGGCTCACCTGCTTTGACAACATCTACCTGGCGGTGGAACGTGTGTTTGGGGGCAAGGAGAACAAGGCGCAACTCAAAGCCCGCACCGACGCCGCCCTGGCATTGGTCGGCCTGACGCCCGCGGGCCAAAAGCGCCCAGGTGAAATCTCGGGCGGCATGAAGCAGCGCGTGGGCATCGCCCGCGCCCTGTCGATGGAACCGCAAGTGCTGCTGATGGACGAGCCCTTTGGCGCTCTCGACGCCCTCACCCGCGCCAAGCTGCAGGACGAGCTGCTGGAGATCGTCGCCCGCACGCAAAGCACCGTCGTCATGGTGACGCACGACGTGGACGAGGCCGTGCTGCTGTGCGACAAGATCGTGATGATGACCAACGGCCCCGCAGCCACGATTGGCGAGGTGTTGTCCGTCGATCTGCCCCGCCCCCGCCGCCGCGTGGAGCTGGCCGAAGACCCGCGCTACGTGCACTACCGCAAGGCCGTGATCGATTTTCTGTACACGCGCCAGGGGCACGTGGAGAAGGCGGCCTGAAATCGTCGTAGCGGCGGTAGCGCGGGGAGCACGCGCCAGCGCATCATGGCTTGCGCGCGTGGATGCACAGCAGACAAGAAATGGGGGCTGACTTGCGAAGTCAGCCCCCATTTTTATTTGGGTCTCTGCTCGAGCGTAACGGCACGGGTGCACTGCGGCATTGGACCGAAACGTGAGTGAAATGCAGCGGTAGCCTTTATAGATATCGCGCGCATTCACAACACAACACCACTTCGCGACGCTGCTGCGCCCCGTCGCGGGGACCCCTGGGACTCCCCTACAGCGTCACCGCGCGCCGCTGATGTACTGCTCCAGCTGCTCAATGATGAATTTCTGCTCCGAGATGATGTCCTTGACCAAGTCGCCAATCGAGATCATGCCGACCAGGGCGCCATCCTCGACCACCGGCAAGTGGCGCAGCCGGTTGGTGCTCATGAGCTGCATGCACTGCTCGCTGGTCTGGTCCGGCCGCACGAACAACACGGCGGTGGTCATCACGTCGCGCACCTGGGTGATCGACGACGTGCGGCCCATGAGCGCAATCTTTCGCGCGTAGTCCCGCTCGGTGAAGATGCCCACGATGGTGGGGCCTTCCGTGACGACCAAGGCGCCGATGCCCTTGTCGGACATGAGCTTCAGGGCCTCGAACACCGAGGAGCCCGGCGCGATGGTCTGCACGGTGGCGTCAGGCTTGCTCTGAAGAATTTTGGAGACGACGGTCATGAGAACCTCCCTCTGAGACATGGAATAGATGCCACTGATTTCAGCCCATAACCCCGGCCAGCGCAACCCGCGCAAGCCCGATTTGCCGCGCTTTGTGGCCCATTCGCACCCGTAGTTGTTTCGTGTCTGTTGCATTCGGTCCGGAGCGAAACAAACTGAAAAGAACCGAAACCGCGACGAGACGACGCCAAACGCACCGATGGGCACGATAGAGCCCATGTTCAACGCACTTCCCAAGAGTTCAACGCCAGGTGACCTGGGCCGCAAGGCAGCGGTGGAGCTAACCCAAAACGCTTCACGCAATTCAGGAAAGAGCAGTCTGATTGTTTCCAATACTGGAATAGTTAGTTTGCGACCAGGCAGTTTTTCTCTGGACGTCACCGGCGTACAGTTCATCCCATCGATGAGCCGAACCCGCAAGGCGACTCACCGAACCCGGGATCTGGCAGTTGGCATCTTTCGCTGTTCCGCCTTTTCCCGGCTTTCTTGAGACGCTTTATTTATTCAAAGGACCTTCATCATGAACAACACTGCACGCTTCCTCTCCATCGCCGCTGTTGCCGCTTTTGCTTCTTTCGGTGCCCAAGCCGACGAAGCCGATGCTTCGCAATTTGCCACCCAATTCGAAACCAGCCGTACCCGCGCTGAAGTGGTTGCCGAAGCCTCCAACGCTGTCCAGATGCGCAGCCAGGAGCCCGCCGGCTCCCGCGTGGTGACCTACAAGTCCACAGCCGACCGCGCTGCAGTGCGCGCCGAGGCTGCCGCCCAAGCCATGCGCACCGGCCGCGTGGGCCCTGCTGAAGGCGGTTGATTCTTTTTGAGTCCCAGCTTTCTCAGCCTGCACCCTTGCACCACATCCCAATTTTTGAATTTCACAGGAGTTTCACCATGAACAACACCGCACGTTTCCTCTCCATCGCCGCCGTTGCTGCTTTTGCTTCTTTTGGCGCCCAGGCTGACGAAGCCGACGCTTCGCAGTTCGCCACCAAGTTCGAAACCAACCGCACCCGCGCCGAAGTGCAAGCCGAAGGCGCCACCGTGGCACAGACCCGCAGCACCGAGCCAGCAGGTTCGCGCGTCGTGACCTACAAGTCCACCGCCGACCGCGCCGCCGTGCGTGCCCAGGCGGCTGAAGCCCTGCGCACCGGCCAGATCCCTTCGGGCGAAATCGGCTCGATGTAATCAGCGTCGTCTGAGAAATGGCGGCTGTCTCGCAGTCGCCACTCCGATCCAAGCCGGAGCCCTGAAGAGGGCTCCGGCTTTTCTCTTTTTGGTCGCTCGTCAACGCCTTGCGGACCACCACCGGGAAACAGAACCTTACATCTGCACCTCTGCCTACCGCCCATAGAATTTCTGCACGCCAGTCCATTCGCGGACAAAGCAATAGCGCGGTCTGCTCTTCAATTCAACTCGACGTTTCATGATCAACGCTGCCGCGCTGTCTACAGCCACCGCACTTATTAACCAACTCCGCAATACCCGCCAATTTGACGGGTACAAAGCCTGGGGCGTGAACAACGTGGAATTGGCCGACCAGTTGGGCGTGCGGGTGAGCGGGGGGAGCACCACTTGGCCGTCGCAGGGCCAAACCAGCTTGTGCGGCCCGGCAGCCTTCATGTTCTGCCTGATCCAGGACCGGCCCGACCTTTACGTCAACCACATCATCGACCTGTGGGCCGGCCGGCCTGCCACCTTGGGCAAACGGAGCGTCCAGCCCAGCGCGCAGGTGAAGACCACTGCGGAAACCTTGGCCCCGAATTCGCAGACAACGATACCGGGCGCTGCCGACATCAATGCGGTGGATTGGATCAGCATGGCGAGTTTGCGCAACGACAGTCCCGACCTGAACCCATTTGCAGACTACGACCACCCGAGTGCGACGGTGTCGGCGATCACGCGCCCCAAATATATGCAGGGTTGGTTCAACGCGGCAGGCGCTACCACATTGCTCGACAACACCAACGAAATCATCCCGTGCGCGGACTGGAACGAATTGCTGGACCTCGCTCCCTACCAAGCGAGCGGTTGGGTAGTGATGCTGGTGTCCGCTGCCATGTTCCAAGGGGCCGGGGGAAGCACCTACAAGAATCACTGGGTGGTATTGAACGGGCCCATCATGGTCAACGGCCGCCCCATCAACGGCTATACCAAGACCAACAAACCCGATCTGGAAACTGCGTCCATCCAGGCGCGCGTGTTCACCTGGGGCAACGAAGCCCAAGGACTCGCCACGACCAAAGCATTGCCCCACTTGTCGCACTTCCTCAAGTGCTTCCACGGAGGCATCGCCTTTTCATCCATCCCGTGAACCTGCCGCTGATGGGCTGCGCGGGGGCTCTTTGAGCTGTCTGCACCAGGTCGCCTGCCAGCCTTGGACGGTGTTCACGCCTAAGCCAGATCGATCCATGCCCTATACCTGCTGCACTTCCGAGCATCCACTGCCGCACACAGCGCGACGCCCCCGCGCAAGTGCCGTCGCTTTAGCCGTATTGACCACCGCTTGCCTGCAGGCCGCAGTCCCCGGGTCCGCCCACGCGGTTCAGCCTGCCGCCGTTTCAGGCAACACCACCGAAGTCAGCACCCGATCCGTGCGATTGGAGCCAGTCGGCAGCTTGGGCGGTGACGGAGGAAGTGAACAACTAGTTTTCTCGCCCACGGGGGATCGAGTTGCACACCGGGATGTCAATGGGCTGGAGTTGTGGAGCACCCAGCCGCTCAAGCGCTTGATACGCATCCCGAGGGCCCCCCTGCTGGGCTTGAGTCAACTGCTATTCAGTCCCAACGGCCAACTCCACTACATCAATGGCGGCAGGCACGGCTGGATCACTGCCGATTTGGGGCAGGGCATTGGCAGCAAGGCAGACCTCCTGAGTCCCAACGGCCGGTATGCCGTGCGCAACGGACCGCGGCCAGGCGAGGATGACTTCACGCCCAACTACTACGGCGCAGTCAGTGACGTCTACGATCTGCAGGAAAAACGCAGCGTGTGCCAGTTTCCACGCGTGGGCTGGTTATCAAACGCCGCTTTCACCGACAGCTGGTTCGCCAATCAGCTGGCACCCACGGGCCCACAGCCGCCCAAGCCGCTGGCCGTGTGCGAGATGGCCACAGGTCGGGCCTTCATCATGCCGTTTGGCGATGCCCGACGGCTGACCCCTACGCTCGACCCCCAAGGACGCTGGCTAATGGTGCATTCCAGCGGGACGCGTCTTTTAGGCATGTCTGAATGGTCTGACCGCAAGCTTTTCGCGCTTCCGTTCGCGCGGGAAGCGTTTGCCAAGAACCCTGACAACGAACCCTACCCATGTGCCGAGCTGCCATGCGGTCATCCGGAGCCTGTCGCGACAGCCGAGTTGCCCCCAGACCAGCCCGTTGTGTCGCCCGACGGCTCCTGGCTCGTGTATCTCAACCACAACTCCATCAAGATCTTCAAGAGTCCGGAAATGAAGCAGGTAGCCACGCTGGCACATGCCCCCTACACAAGACCGCCCACCAATCGGAGAACCGGCCAGCAGCAGGTTGCGTTCTCCACCAACGGCCGCTGGCTGGGCCTGCAAGTCAACAGCCATCTGTACCGCATCGACCTGCAAAGCAGCCCGCTGCGGCTGCAGGAACTCACCCCGCCGGTGAGCGACTTCAACCTGCAGGCCATCTCCAGCGATGGCCTGCATTGGCTGGTGCAGCACGAGACCGAGCCCCAACGCACCTTGCAAGGCGCTTTGTGGCGGGCCGATCTTTCACAATGACTTGAAGCCACACGCGGGGCCGAGCACAGATGGCCCCAACCCCCCGGCCGCGCCCCTGTGGCTACTTCCCACCTCGCGCGGCAGCCACTGCGCCCTGCACTTCCTTCCACAGGCTTTCACCCACATTGGCAGCGATGCTGGTGTTCACCGCACCCAGCTTTTCGCGCATGCGGTTGGCTTCGGCGGGGGACAGTTCGTTGACTTGCATGCCCTTGCCCTTGAGCTCGGCCAGGGCCTTGTTGGCCTCATCGCGGGTGTCCTGGCGTTCGAAGTCGCGGCTCTTCTTGGCAGCGTCGAGCAGCACCTTCTGCTCAGCTTTCGACAAGCCGTCCCAGTACTTCTTGCTGACCAGCACGATCCAGGGGCTGTAGACGTGGTTGGTCACAGTTAGGTACTTCTGTACCTCATAGAACTTGCTCGACAGGATGGTGTTGTAAGGGTTCTCCTGGCCGTCCACCGTGTTGGTCTCCAGTGCCGAGAACAGCTCGGAGAACGGCAGCGGCACGGCGTTGGCACCCAGGGTCTTGAAGCTGTCGAGGAAGACGTTGTTCTGCATCACGCGCAGCTTGATGCCGTTCATGTCTTCGAGCTTGGTAACGGGGCGCTTGCTGTTGGTCAGGTTGCGAAAACCATTCTCCCAATACACCAGGCCCACGAGGCCTTTTTCTTGCAGCTTGTCCATCACCTTCTGGCCGACGGGCCCGTCGAGCACGACGTCAGCCTCCTTGGCGTTGTTGAACAGGAAGGGCGTATCCCAGATCGCCATTTCCTTGGTGATGCCGACCAGCGTGGCGGTGGAGCCGACCATCATCTCCTGCGCACCGCCGATCAGCGCCTGCTGCATCTGCACGTCCGAGCCCAGCGCGGCGGCGCCGATGGCGCGCACCTTCATCTTGCCGCCCGAGGCCTTCTCGACTTCTTCGGCAAAGAGCTTGGACGCGCGGCCCTGGTTGGACACTTCATTGAGGCCATAGCCAAAACGGATGATGCGCGGCTTGAAGTCCTGGGCAGCGACCTGGAACGAAGCAGCAAGGGCGGCCACCGACAGGGCGGCCAGCAGGGTACGGCGGAAAGTTTTCATGGTTGTCTCCATTGATTGGCAAGGGGAAAGAGAGAAAGCAAACGCACAGGAAAAAGAGGGAAGGTCGGGATCAGCGCATCCAGGCCACAGGCGCGGTCACGATCTGTGGAAACACCACCAGCAGCGCCATGATCACGACGTAGGTCAGCAAGAACGGATTGACCCCGCGGATCACGGTCGGCATGGAGATGCGCCCCACGCCGGCCACCACGTTGAGCACCGTGCCCACGGGCGGCGTGACGAGGCCGATGGAGCCGTTGAGCACGAACATCAGGCCGAAGTAAACCGGGTCGATCCCCGCCTTGACGGCGATCGGCAGCATCACCGGCGCAAAGATCAGGATGGTGGGCGTGAGGTCCAGCGCCGTGCCGATCAGCACCAGCACGATCATCATCACGGTCATCAACATGCGCGGGTTCTCGACCAGCGGGCCCAGCCATCCGGTCAACACGCTGGGCAGGTCGGCCAGGGTGATCATGTAGCTGGCCACCTGGGCGCCGGCGCACAGGAACATCACGATCGATGTCGTCTTGGCGGCGCGCACCAGCACACCATAGATCTCCACAACGCGGATCTCGCGGTGCACGAAGAGGGCCACCACCAGCGCATAGAACGCGGCCACCACGGCGGCTTCGGTGGGCGTGAAGATGCCCGACTTCATGCCGCCGATGATGATGACGGGCATCAGCAGCGCCCAGAACGCCTTGCCCGTGGCGCGCAGGCGCTCGCGCATCGGCAGCGGCTCGGGGCCCGGCGGCAGCACCATGCCGCGCAGCACCCAGCGCCAGGCAACGAGCAGGCCCGCGCCCATCAGCAGGCCGGGCACCACGCCCGAGATGAACAGCGCCGAGATCGAGGTGTTGGTGGTCACGCCGTAGATCACGAATGCCATCGACGGCGGGATGATGGGGCCGATCACGCTGCCCGCGGCGATGAGGCCGGCGGAGGAATCGACCGGGTAGCCGTTCTTGCGCATCATGGGCAACAAGATGGACGACATGGCTGCCGCGTCGGCCAGGGCCGATCCCGACATGGCCGACAACAGCACGGCCGCACCCACGGCCACATAGCCCAGGCCACCGCGGATGTGGCCCACCCAGGCCTGCGCCATGTCGATGATGCGGCGGCTGATGCCGCCCGAGTTCATGAGCTCCCCCGCCAGGATGAAGAACGGCACGGCCAGCAGCGGAAAGCTGTCGACCCCGGCCACGAGGTTCTGGGCAAGCAGCTGCGCGTCCCAGAAATCCAGCACCCAGGCCATGCCGGCACCGGTCAGCACCAGGGCCAGGCCCATGTTCATGCCCGTGGCCATGAGCATGAGCATGCCCACGGAAAACACGAGGAAGGCTTGCGCTTCTGCACCCATCGCCATCACTCCAGCTCAGCGCCGTGACCGAGGTCCAGCGGTGTGCGTTGAATCAATTCCACCAGCGCCATCACACCAATGGCGACAGCGCACAAAAACGCCGGCAGCGGCAGCAGCGCAGACGAGTAGCCCAGCACCACGGAATGGCTGTCCACCCCCACCACCACCTGGGCCCAGGCACCCCAGGCCAGCATTGCGCAGGCCGCAATCACCAGCAGGCGGATGGCAGCGGTGAGTACGCCAAAGGCCACAGGACGCTTGGCAAGCAGGCCGGCCAGTGTGGTGAACGCCATGTGTTCGCCCTTGGGGTAGGCCGCGGCCGCGCCGATGAACACCATCCAGACGAACAACAGGCGCGAGAGCTCTTCGCTGGCGACCACGCCACTGCCAAAGCCGTAGCGCAGCACCACGTTGACGAAGACGGCCACAGCCATCACGCCCAGGCAGGCGGCCATCAGGGCCTCGGCAATCCGCGTCAGCTTGCCGGGGCGTGGTGGGGCGGACGGGTCCGGTGGGGTTGTCATGTTCATGCAGCCTCCGTCGTGGCAAGCCAGGCCGAAGCCTGCTGTTGCAGGGTGGTGAGTTCGGCCAGCGCATCCAGCCGCAGCACGCCGGCCTCGCCCACGGGCGACTCGAGCGTGGCGAACTGGCTGTCCACCAGCGCCGAGGAAAAAAAGTGCGTGCCCGCGCGGGCTGCCACACGCTGGCCGGCGCTCGTGCGGTCAATCTCCAGAAACACAAAACGCAGCGCCGGGCAGGCCTTGCGCAGGCGGTCGCGGTAGGCCCGCTTGAGGGCCGAGCAGGTCAGCACCACGCCCGCGGGATGGGCCTGCAGCAACTCGCCGAGCGTGACGAGCCAGCCCTCGCGGTCCGCGTCGGTGAGCGCAATACCTTTGCGCATTTTTTCGCGGCTGGTGGGGCTGTGGTGGTCGTCCCCTTCAATCAGCGGCAAGCCCTCGGCCTGCGCCAACGCCAGGCCCAGGCTCGACTTGCCGCAGCCCGCCACGCCCATCACGACCAGGTACACCGACGACGAAACAGTCATATTGGTAGCGCTATCCAAAGATCTCATAAAAAAGCACCCCTGCGGGATGCCTCAAATTACGGTGGGATTTCAGCGACTTCGGTTAAAAAGAAGGCCAGCCACGTTGCCCAAGCCATTGGACAGCGCTATCCTAACCAGATCCACCGCCCACTCAAATTCGGGTTAACCCTTGACCAAACCAGAATCCCGGCGCCGCTCCAGCGGCCGCATGACGCTCAGCGACGTCGCCCGCACTGCAGGTGTCAGCCCCATCACCGCATCGCGCGCGCTGCGTGGCGAACGCGGTGTGGCACAAGAATTGGTGCAGCGCGTGAAAGATGCCGCAGCGCAACTGGGCTATGTGCCCGACCCTGCCGCCCGCGCGCTGGCCTCGCAACGCAGCGTGCAGGTACCGGTGCTCGTGCCCTTGCTGTCCAACGCGCTGTTTGTCGACGTGCTGGATGCCGTGCACCGCACGCTGTTCCCGCACGGCTACCAGGCGCTGATCGGCGTCACGCACTACGACCCGCAGGAAGAAGAACAGCTGCTGCGCACCTACCTCGCACACCGCCCGGCGGGCCTGCTCGTCACCGGTTTTGACCGCACCGAGGCATCGCGCCAGATGATTGCCGCCAGCGGCGTGCCCTGCGTGCACCTGATGGAGATGACGTCTGCACCCGGCGTGTACTGCGTGGGCTTTTCGCAGCATGACGCAGGCCACAGCATGACGGCGCACCTCTTGGCCCAAGGCCGCCGCCATGTGGCCTTTGTCGCGGCGCAACTCGACCCGCGCACCATGCAGCGCGCCGAAGGCTACCGCCGCTGCCTGAAGGAGGCCGGCCTGTACGACCCGCGGCTGGAGCTACTGAGCTCCCAGCCCTCCTCCATTCGACTGGGCGCCGAACTGCTCGAAGAAGTGCTGCGCACCCGCCCGGGTGTGGACGCCATCTTCTTTTGCAACGACGACCTGGCCCAGGGCGGTGTGCTGGCCGCGCAACGCCTGGGCCTGTCGGTGCCCGGCCAGCTGGCCATCGCCGGGTTCAACGATCTGGCAGGCAGCGACCAGATGCTGCCGCCGCTGACCACCGTGCGCACCCCGCGCTCGGCGATTGGTGAAGCCAGCGCGCAGATGCTGCTGGCCCTGATGCGCGGCGAGGTGCCGGAGCAGAACTCGGTGAACCTGGGGTTTGAGTTGACGGTGCGGGCAAGCACCTGAGGTGTAAAGACCGCTGGCCAAGGCCGTGAGGCCAGATTTTTGGAAGTTTTCGCGCTCTGGCGCTTATTGGCATTGACTTTTCAGCTCTGGTTTCGATAGCAAATCGGAGATAGGGGAGCGCGCAAGCCGTCACCCGTCCTACTTGGTGGCCGCCAGCGTGCGGTGCGACAGGCTGCGCACTTGCAGCGCCCCCACGGCCAACCCGGCCCCGCCCGCGTGCCGAGGCAGGTCACCAAAACAGTGCACTGCACCAAAGCCATGCCGGGCCGTTTCGCTGCACTGCACCATTCGAGGTACTGCCAGTGCCTTTACTTCGAAATGGATAGCACCTTACGCTGATTGGACAAGCGCCAGGGCCCTGCCAGACCCTAAAACTGCAGTACCGCACGCAGCTGGCACAGCCATTGCATGAACCCAGCTGCGGCCAAAGTGGGCTGCGTACAGCCCAGTGCAACGGTGGATTGGGCGAACAGACGTCGGCGTCTTCACGGAATGCACAGGCTCAGCCGCCTGCGTGGTCCGTGCAGGCGCCTTTTTGTTTTTCTGGCCCGGTTGCAGGTGGCTCCCAAAAGCCGCCGCAGCCTCTTCGCACAAGACAGCCATGCTTCAATTCCGAGAGTTCCTCAAGTCGGGCCACGCCCCCACGCTGTGGTCGTCGTTTCTCTATTTCGGCTTCTCGTGCGCCATCTGGGTGATCAACGGCGCGATGGCGCCGTTCATCCGCGAGACCTTCAACCTCACGCCCACGCAGATGGGCATGATGCTGTCGATCCCCATCTTTGCCGGCGCGCTCATGCGCTTTCCGCTGGGCATCCTCGCGCAGTACATCGGGCGCAAGAACGCCACGCTGGTCGAAATGGCCGGCATCTTCTTCGCCATGGGCTATGGCTTTTTGTTTGTGCACACCTACAACGACCTGCTGGCCATGGGCGTGCTGCTGGGCGTGGCGGGTGCCAGCTTTGGCGTAGCGCTGTCGCTGGGCTCGGGCTCGTTCCCGCCCCGATACAAGGGCCTGGCCATGGGCATCGTGGGTGCCGGCAACGTGGGCACGGCGGTGGCGGCCCTGCTGGCGCCCGCGCTGGCGCAAAAGTTCGGCTGGCAGGCCGTGTACGGCTTTGCCGCCGTGAGCGTCGCCATCCCCGCGCTGGTGATGGCTATCTACGCCAAGGAGCCACCCGACCTGCCGGCCCACAGCACCTTCCGCGATCACGTCGCCTGCCTGTTCGAGAAAGACGGCTGGGCCTTCAGCCTGATCTACGCAGTGACGTTTGGCGGCTTCATCGGCCTCACGACGTTTCTGCCCAGCTACTTCAATGACCAGTTCAACGTGAGCAAGGTGCAGGCCGGCCAGCTGACGATGATGGCGGCCTTTCTGGGTGCAGCGCTGCGGGTGTTCGGCGGCTGGCTGTCGGACCACTGGGGCGGCGTCAACACGCTGACCGGCGTGCTTGCCATCACCGCGGTGAGCATGGTGCTGTGTGGCCTGGCCGAAAACTCGCTGCCCATCACGATGCTGCTGTTCCTGGTGTGTTTTGCCGCGCTGGGCGCAGGCAACGGCGCGCTGTTCCAGCTGGTGCCCCTGCGCTGGCCGCTGACCACGGCGGTGGCGGGCTCGATGATTGGCGAGATCGGCGCGCTGGGCGGCGGCCTGATCCCCAACGGCATGGGCGTCTCGCGCCAGTTCACCGGCACCTACCTGTGGGGCTTTGTCGGCATCGCGGTGTGCGCGCTGGCCATGCTGGTACTGCTGCGGGTGATGCAGATCCGCTGGACGCGCACGTGGGCAGAAAAGGGTGGTCGGGCACGCAGTGCCTGAGCTGGCGCAGCCAGCCAACGCGCAGCGTTGATCGCACTTTCGCTAAAAGGGTGGGCACGCGCGCAGCGCGTGAACGGCGCAGCCGTTAAGGCGCACAGCGCCTTTCCAACTTTCCAGCGCAGGCTCACTTTGCGAAGCAAAGTTAAACGAAGTGGGCCGGAGCTAAAAGGGAGGTCGTGCGCGCAGCGCGTGACATGCGCGAGCATGTAAGCGCGCAGCGCTTGCCGCACTTTCGCTAGAAAGGTGGACGCGCGCGCAGCGCGTGAACGGCGCAGCCGTTAAGGCGCCACGTGCGCCTTCTCACTTTCCGCCTCTTCAATCAAGGCTCACATTGCGAAGCAAAGTTGAACGCAGTGAGCAGGGCTGAATAGGCGTCACAGAGGGCGGTAGGACCCGTCGCCCGACCGTGGGCCTCTGTCCCTGTTGCCGTGTTTTAGACCCAAAAAAGGCCCCAGCGCTTATCCCATAAGCGCTACCAGCTATATTTTTAATAGCAATATGCCGCGAACGCTCACCGCGGCAAGAACAGCAGCCAATAGATCAACAGCAGGTTCACCAGCACACTCACCGCCAGCGCGATCTTCCACAGCGCCGTAGCGTCACGCTGCATCAGCGGCTGGGGGCCGGCAGAGCCCAAAGGGCGCGAGGCACCGCGCTCCAGCGCCAGCAGCAGTTCTTCTGCCGTCTCAAACCGCTGCGCACGCTGGCGGGCCACGGCCTTCAAGGCGATCTGGTCAAGCCAGATCGGCACGCCCGGGTTGTGGCGGCTGGGGGCCACCGGGTCGCGGTGGTAGCGGCCCAACTGGTAGGGCACGACCTCGCCATACGGCAGGCGCCCGTGGCTGAGCAGCTGGTACAGCGTCACGCCCAGCGCAAACAGGTCGCTGCCCGCGTCGGGCAGGCGCCCTTCGCCATCGCTGCTGCGTTCGTAGCCGGCCCACTGCTCGGGGTTCATGTAGCTGGGAGTGCCGGCGTGCAGCCGGCGCGTGGCCTCGGGCTCGCGGCCTGACAGCGCGACGCCGAGGTCGAGCACGCGCAGCACGCCGTCGTCGCCCAGGTGCAGGTTGTCGGGCTTGATGTCCCGGTGCACGACGCCCTGGCGGTGCAGCCAGCCCAGCACGCGCGCGGCTTGCACGGTGACGGACAGGATCTGCGCCACGCTCAGCGGCTGGCGGCGGCGCAGGCGCTGGCCCAGCGTGTCGCCCGCATGCCAGTCGTACAGCAGGTAAAAGGCGCTGGCCTGGGGTGGCGTGCGGCCCTCACCGTCCACGCTGGCGTCTGTGCTGCCGTGGGGCGGCCAGTCGTTCAGCCTCGCAAGGTGCGTGGCGGCCTGGCCCGACTGCATGCGGCGTGCCACCCAGGCCTCGTGTGCCAGCGTGGCGCGCTCCTCGGCATCGTGCGCGCGCGACGGCAGCAAGGTCTTGAGCGCGTACAGCCGCTGGCTGGCGGGGTCGCGCACCTGGTAGATGCGGTGGATGCCGCTGTCGGCCACCAGCGCGGTCACCGTGAGGCCGTCCACCGGGTCGCCGACCTTCAAGAGCGGCAGCACCGGCAGGTCCTGCGCGCGGCGGGATTCGTCCTGCAGCGTGGCCTCTTGCACGCCCTGCACGCGCACGATCAGCGCGGTCACGTTGTCGTTGCTGCCGCGGCGCAGCGCCACCTGCGTGAGCTCGTCGCACAGCGCCTGCGCCGCGCCGCCCTGGCGCAGCATCTGGCGCAACTCGCGCTCGGGGATGCTGCCGTGCACACCGTCGGACAGCAGCACAAAGAGGTCGCCGCTGTGCAGTTCGCCCTGGCTGTAGTCCACCACGACATGGTCGTCGAGCCCCATGGCGCGGGTGAGCTGGTGCGAGAACTCGCGCTGCGACATGACATGGTCGGCCGTGAGCTGCTGCAGCCGCCCGCCGCGCAGAAGATAGGCGCGTGTGTCGCCCACATGGGCCAGCGTGTACGACTGGCCGCGCAGCACGAGCGCGGTCACGGTGGTCAGCCCCACCGCGGGCTGGCGGCGCCGGTTCATGGACGCGAGCCAGCCGTTGTGGGCGCTCAGGATGCGGTCGAGCGCCACCGTGGTGTCCCAGGTGTCGGGCGTGGCGAAGTAGTCGTTGACCAGCGTGTTGACCGTGGTCTGCGCGGCCTCGCGGCCGTTGCCGCCAGTGCTCACCCCATCGGCGATGGCGGCGATGGCCCCGCGGTCGCGGTCGCGGCCCTGCCCCGACACCAGCGCGGCGAAGTCCTCGTTCAGCTCCTTGCGCCCGGCTTCGGAGGATTGGCCAAAGTCCAGTTCAAAACTCATGCACCAGCTCCATGCAGGTTTCATGCCCAAGCTGGTGCATGCCGTGCCCCGCCAGGGCGCGCACTGGCTGCGCGTGCGCAACTCGCGGGCATCGGCGCGGGCGCGCCCGGCCCCATCGCGGCGTCGCGCCCTGCATCAGTGCACCGCGGCTGGCACAAGCATTGCTTAGACAAAACAACGACCCTCGCGGGTCCCGCAATCCACCCGTGCAAAGGCGCGCGGAGGGGTTGAGGAATTTGTTCACGATCACCACCGGTCAACAACAGGTTCTCAGGACAAAGGCGTCCCCACATGTGATTTCGATCCCGGTCGAAGCTGCATCGTGTGGACGCCTTTTTTGTTTTTTGCGCTGCCCAGGCGGTGGGACAGAAGGAGTCATGATGAAAAAGCTCAAGCTGGTGATGGTAGGAAACGGCATGGCCGGTGTGCGCACGCTGGAAGAGCTGCTCAAGATTGCCCCCGATCTGTATGACATCACGGTGTTCGGTGCCGAGCCCCATCCCAACTACAACCGCATCCTGCTCTCACCCGTGCTGGCCGGCGAGCAGACCATCGACGAGATCATTCTGAACGACTGGTCCTGGTATGCGGACAACCACATCACGCTGCACACCGGCTTTACGGTGACCGACGTGGACCGCGTGCGCCGCGTGGTCAGCGCCACCAGTGCCGCAGGCGATGTGATCACCGCCGAATACGACCGCCTGATCATGGCCACCGGCTCCAACCCCTTCATCCTGCCTGTGCCGGGCAAGGACTTGAAGGGTGTGCTGGCCTACCGCGACATTGCCGACACCCAGGCCATGATCGACGCAGCAGCCACCTACAAACACGCCGTGGTCATCGGCGGCGGCCTGCTGGGCCTGGAGGCTGCCAACGGCCTCATGAAGCGTGGCATGCAGGTCACCGTGGTGCATGTGGCACCGTGGCTCATGGAACGCCAGCTGGACGATGTGGCGGGCAAGATGCTACAGGACTCGCTGCAGCAGCGCGGCATGCAGTTCTTGATCGGCGCGCAGACGCAGGAACTCGTGGGCAATGCCGACGGGCGCGTGGCAGGCATCAAGTTCAAGGACGGCACCGAGGTGCCCGCCGACCTGGTGGTAATGGCCGTGGGCATCCGCCCCAACACCGCGCTGGCTGAAAAGATGCGCCTGCACGTGAACCGCGGCATCGTGGTGAGCGACACGCTGCAGACCACCACCGACGCACGCATCTACGCCGTGGGCGAATGCGCCGCGCACCGGGGCATCGCCTATGGCCTGGTGGCCCCGCTGTTCGAGCAGGGCAAGGTGCTGGCCAACCACCTGGCCGAGTTCGGCATCGGCCGCTACCAGGGCTCGCTGACCTCCACCAAGCTCAAGGTCACCGGCATCGATTTGTTCTCGGCCGGCGACTTCCAGGGCGGCGAGGGCACCGAAGAGATCGTGATGAGCGACCCCTTTGGCGGCGTGTACAAAAAACTGGTCATCAAGGACGACAAGCTGGTGGGCGCCTGCCTGTATGGCGACACGGTGGACGGCAGCTGGTACTTCAAGCTGCTGCGCGACGGCCGCAGCGTGACCGACCTGCGCGACAAGCTGATGTTTGGCGAATCGCACCTGGGCGACACGGGCCACCAGGGCCAAAGCAAAGCCGCCGCCATGCAGGACAGCGACGAAGTCTGCGGCTGCAACGGCGTGACCAAGGGCGCGATCTGCAAGGCCATCAAGGACAAGGGCTTGTTCACGCTGGAAGAGGTCAAAAAGCACACCAAGGCCAGTGCGTCGTGCGGCTCGTGCACCGGCCTGGTCGAGCAAATCCTGATGTTCACGGCCGGCGGCGACTACAGCGCCACGCCCAAGACCAAGGCCATGTGCGGCTGCACCGACCATGGCCACCAGGCCGTGCGCGATGCGATCCGCACATCCAAGCTGGTGACCATCGCCGACGTGTTCTCTGTTCTGGAATGGAAGACGCCCAACGGCTGCGCCAGCTGCCGCCCCGCGGTCAACTACTACCTCATCAGCACCTGGCCCAAGGAGGCCAAGGACGACCCGCAAAGCCGCTTCATCAACGAACGCAGCCACGCCAACATCCAGAAAGACGGCACCTACAGCGTGATCCCGCGCATGTGGGGCGGCGAAACCACAGCCGACGAACTGCGCCGCATTGCCGATGCGGTGGACAAATACAAGATCCCCACCGTCAAGGTCACGGGCGGCCAGCGCATCGATTTGCTGGGCGTGAAGAAGGAAGACCTGGTCAATGTGTGGAAGGACATCGGCATGCCCAGCGGCCACGCCTACGCCAAGGCCCTGCGCACCGTGAAGACCTGCGTGGGCAGTGAGTGGTGCCGCATGGGCACGCAGGACAGCACGCAGATGGGCAAGGACCTGGAGCGCGCCATGTGGCGCATGTACGCGCCGCACAAGGTCAAGTTTGCGGTCTCGGGCTGCCCGCGCAACTGCGCCGAGGCCGGCATCAAGGACGTGGGCATCATCGGCGTGGACTCGGGCTGGGAGATGTACGTGGCCGGCAATGGCGGCATCAAGACCGAGGTGGCGCACTTCTTTACCAAGCTCAAGACGTCGGAAGAAGTGCTGGAGTACACCGGCGCGTTCTGCGAGTTGTACCGCCAGGAAGGTTGGTACCTGGAGCGCACCGTGCACTACGTGGACCGCGTGGGCCTGGACTACGTGAAAAAGCGCATCCTCGACGACCACGAAGGCCGCAAGGCGCTGTGGGAGCAGCTGCAGTTTGCGCTGGACGGCGAGCCCGACCCGTGGTTCGAGTTTGACAAGGCCGCAGTGGACACGCGCCAGTTTGCGCCGCTGAGCGCCTGATCGCCTCCGCGCCCAACCGCACCCAACTTGAACGAATGCGCCGCAGCACAGCCCCCGACGGAACCCGCCCCATGCAACGAAGAACCCTCCTTGCCACCGCCTGCGGCAGCGCAGCCGTCGCCCTCGGCCTCGCGCCGATCAGCGCGGCGCATGCCGAGATCACCGACCTGAACGACGCCATCAACAAGGCCGGGCGCCAGCGCATGCTGAGCCAGCGCGTGGGCAAGGCCTGGCTGGCGCTGGCGCACCAGGCCGACATGCCCACGGCACGCCAGGTGCTCGACCAGTCGATCGCGCAGTTCGAGCGCAATCTGGGCGAGCTCAGGGGGTTTGCACCGTCCACCGCCATCCGCGAGACCTATGTGAAGCTCGAAGCCGCCTGGGTTGCGCACAAGGTCACGCTGCAAAACCCCGCCGCATCGCCCGACGCCGCCAGCGCCCTGCTGCAGGCCGACGCCAAGGTTCTGGCCCTGGCCCACCAGGGCACCACGCAGTACGAAGCAGCGTCTGGCAAGGCAGTGGGTCAGCTCGTCAACATTGCCGGCCGCCAGCGCATGCTGAGCCAGCGCATGGCCAAGTTCTACCTGGCGGCCATGCTGCCGGTGGACGCTGCCACCGCCACCGCCGAAATCGCCAAGGCCCGCGGCGAATTTGTGGCTGCCACCGAGCTGCTGCGCAACGCGCCCCAGGCCACCAACCGCATCCGGCAGGAACTACAACTGGCCGACGGGCAATGGGTGTTTTTTGATGCCGCACTGCAGCGCATGCAAGGCGGCACCAACCTGGGCCGCAAGGTGTCTGATGTGTTTGTGGCCAGCGAGAACCTGCTCTCCAGCATGGACCGCGTGACCGGGCTGTACGCGGCCCTTTCTGCCTGACTGCCGACGCCAAGCGCCCCCGCCGACAACAACAAGACAACCCAAGGATTTGCGATGACCACGACCACCCCCGCCGACTGGAAGCTCATCTGCCGCGTGGAAGACATCCCCGAGCTGGGCTCGCGCCGCGTGGAGCGTGCACAGGGCCTGGACGTGGCCGTGTTCCGCAATGACGCAGGCGGCGTGTTTGCCCTGCTGGACCGCTGCCCACACAAAGGCGGCCCGCTGTCGCAGGGCATCGTTTTTGGCACGCAGGTGGCCTGCCCGCTGCACAACTGGACCATCGGCCTGTGCGACGGCCAGGCCGCAGCGCCCGATGAAGGTTGCACCCCAAAGTTTGCAGTGAAGGTGGAAGATGGCGCCGTGTACCTCAACACCGAAGAGCTGGCCACCCACGCGGTCGATCTGGTGCGGCCGCTGGCCGGGCCCGCGCGGCGCGGCCTGGCGGCCTGAAACACCTGCCGCGACCCCAACGCACGCAGCAGGCGGCCCCGAGCCCATATCGCACAAACGCTACTATTTTGATAGCTATAAGCGCTTACTATTCAAGCGCTAGAGCACTAAAACACCTGGAATTCACGCATGCAAGAAACCCAATCGACCTGCCCCTACTGCGGCGTAGGCTGCGGCGTGATCATTGAAAGCGATGGCGCGCAGATCACCGGCGTGCGGGGCGACCCGAACCATCCGGCCAACTTCGGGCGGCTGTGCACCAAGGGCTCCACGCTGCACCTCACCGCCACCAGCCCCATTACCCTGCAGACCCGGCTGCTGCAGCCGCAACACCGCACCCAGCGGGCCGACACGCCCAAGCCGCTGGCGTGGGACGCGGCCCTGACCCTGGCGGCCGGTAAGTTTGCCCACGTCATCCAGAACCACGGCCCCGACGCCGTGGGCTTTTACGTCAGCGGCCAGTTGCTGACCGAGGACTACTACGTCTTCAACAAGCTGGCCAAGGGCTTGATCGGCACCAACAACATCGACACCAACTCACGCCTGTGCATGAGCAGCGCGGTGGCCGGCTACAAGCAGACCCTGGGTGCCGACGCGCCACCGGCCTGCTACGACGACGTCAAGCACGCGCAATGCCTGTTCATCGTGGGCAGCAACGCGGCGTGGGCGCACCCGATTTTGTTCAGGCGCATCGAAGACGCACGCGCCGCCAACCCGGGCATGAAGGTCATCGTGGCCGACCCGCGCCGCACCGACACGGCCGGCATGGCCGACCTGTTCTTGCCCATCCAGCCCGGCAGCGACGTGATGCTGTTCAACGGCATGCTGCACCTGATGCTGTGGGAGGGCTGGACCGATGCCGAATACATCGCGGCACACACCACGGGTTTTGACGAGCTCAAGGCGCTGGTGCGCGACTACACGCCCGACCGCGTGGCCGAGGTGTGTGGCATTTCGGTGGCCGACCTGACCACCGCGGCCAAGTGGTTTGCCACTTCCAAAGCGACGCTCAGCCTGTACTGCCAGGGCCTGAACCAAAGCAGCAGCGGAACCGCCAAGAACGCTGCGCTCATCAACCTGCACCTGGCCACCGCGCAGATCGGCAAGCCCGGCGCAGGCCCGTTCAGCCTGACCGGCCAGCCCAACGCCATGGGCGGGCGCGAAGTGGGCGGCCTGGCCAACTTGCTCAGCGCGCACCGCGATCTGGCGAACCCCCAGCATCGCGCGGAAGTGGCCGCGCTGTGGGGCGTGGCCGATGTGCCCAGCCAGCCCGGCAAGACGGCGGTGGAGATGTTCCAGGCCGCGGCCGATGGCGAGATCAAGGCCCTGTGGATTGCCTGCACCAACCCCGCGCAAAGCATGCCCGACCAGGCCACCGTGCGGCGCGCCCTGCAGCGCGCCGAATTTGTGGTGGTGCAGGAGGCCTTTGCCACGGCCGCCACCTGCGCCTATGCCGACCTGCTGCTGCCCGCCACCACCTGGGGCGAAAAAACCGGTACGGTGACCAACAGCGAACGCCGCATCTCTCGCGTGCGCACCGCAGTGCCCGCACCCGGCGAGGCCCGCCACGACTGGGCGATTGCCGTGCAGTTTGCGCAGCAGCTCGAGGCCCGGCTGCGCCCGGGTGTGCCCACCCTCTTCCCCTATTCCACGGACCACGCCGATGCAGGCGCCGAGACCGTGTGGCAAGAGCACCGCGAAAGCACCCGCGGGCGCGACCTGGACATCACCGGCCTGTCGTGGGAGATGCTCACATCACAGGGCCCGCAGCAATGGCCGCTGCCTGAGGGCAGCACCACCGGCAAGGCCCGCCTGTACGAGGACGGCGTCTACCCCACAGCCGATGGCCGCGCCCGCTTTGCAGCCCACGCGTGGAAGCCCGTGGCCGAGCCGCGCGAATCGCGCTACCCCTTCAGCCTGACCACCGGCCGCCTGCGCGACCAGTGGCACGGCATGACCCGCACCGGCACGCTGGGCCGCCTGTTCGGCCATGTGGCCGAGCCCAGCGTGCAGCTGCACCCGCAGGACATGGAGCGGCGCGGCCTGAAGAACGGTGACCTGGTCTACGTGACCAGCAAGCGCGGCACCATCGTGGTGCCCGCGCAGGCTGACACCACGGTGGGGCTGTCGCAGGCCTTCATGGCCATGCACTGGGGCAGCGAATTCTTGAGCGGCTCGTCGTCCACCGGCGAGCGGCTGGCGGGCGTGAACGCGCTCACCACGTCGGCCTACTGCCCCACGTCCAAGCAACCTGAACTCAAACACGCGGCGGTGAAGATCCTCAAGGCCGAGCTGCCCTGGACCTTGCTGGCCATGGCCTGGTTGCCCGCCGGCAACGCCCAGGCCACACGCGAGGCACTGTCTGCGCTGATGGCGTTGTTCCCCTTTGCCAGCTGCGTGCCGTTCAGCAACAACACGCCTTTAGGCGAACCCGGCCGCGAGCGTGTCGGCGTGCTGCTGCGCGCCGCGGCGCACGAGGCCCCGCCAGACGCCACGCTGGAGCGCATCGAATCGCTGATGGGCCTGGCCACCACCGACACGCTGCGCTACGCCGACAAGAAGCGCGGGCAGCGCCGGGCCGCACGGCTGATGCGCCGGGACGACGCCACCACGCTCGAAGGCATCGTGCTGGCGGGCGACACCAGCGCCGAAGGCTGGCTCAAGACCCTGCTGCAGGAAGAGCTGCCCGCGCAAACCTACGGCCGCCTGCTGCTGGTGCCCGGCGCCAAGGCACCCGTGGCCGTGCAGTCGCGCGGCAAATCGGTGTGCACCTGCTTCAACGTGACGGACACCGCCATCACTGCCGAGCTGTCGCGCTGCCATGGCACCGACGACGACCGCCTGGCGCAACTGCAGGGCCAGCTGCGCTGCGGCACCAACTGCGGCTCGTGCCTCCCAGAACTCAAGCGCATGGTGCGCGCTACGGGGCCACTGGCGTCCAAACCCATGGCGCAGGCCGCCATATAACCAAAAGTTGTCTGGGTTGCAGGAGAATTGCAGCTCAGCCCCTCTTCGATCACCCACAAGGACTTGTGCAACAGGGCTCCAGCTAGGCATTTTCGGCGCAGACAGTACGCCTGTACGGCAAGCCGAAATAACGACGCTGGAGCCCTGTTTCACAAGTCCCGCCAACTATTACCATGGGCATAAGCCAGTACATCAAGGAAATTGGGCGTGGCGCGCGCGGCGCCAAGCCCCTCACCCGCGAGCAGGCCACCGACCTGTTCGGCCAGGTGCTGGACGGCGGCGTGACGGACCTGGAGATCGGCGCGTTCTGCCTGGCGATGCGCATCAAGGGCGAAACCTTTGATGAGATGTGCGGCTTTCTCGATGCCACGCACCAGCGCCTAGCCCTGCTGCCCGCCACCGACCGCCCGCTCATCGTGCTGCCCAGCTACAACGGCGCGCGCAAGCTGCCGGTGCTGACACCGCTGCTGGCGCTGCTGCTGGCGCGCAAGGGCCTGCCTGTGCTGCTGCATGGCATGCGCACCGAGGCGCGCCGAATTTTGGCATCGGATGTGCTGCTGGCGCTGGATGTACCTGCACTGACAGCTCCTGAAAAGATAGCAAACGGCACCGTGCGCCACATCCACACCCAGCACTTGCACGAGGGCTTGGCGCGCCTGTTGTCAGTGCGCGAAGTCGTGGGGCTGCGCAACCCGGGGCACAGCGTGGTCAAGCTGATGAACCCGTGCGCCGGGCCGTCGGTGGTGGTTACCGCGTACACGCACCCCGAATACTTTGCGATGCTGCAAACCACATTCAGCACGCTGGGCATGACGGCGTTGCTATCGCGCGGGCTGGAGGGCGAGGTCGCCACCGACCCGCGCCGCACGCCGCGCTACGACGGTTTTGTGCGCGGCACCCACGCGGTGCTCGAATCCCAGCAGCCCGGCACCGCCAGCGAGGTACCCGGCCTGCCCGCCGAAATCGACGTGGCCACCACGGCCGTCTATACGCGCCGCGTGCTGGCCGGCGAGTTGCCGATTCCGCCCGCGATTGAGCGGCAGGTGGAACATATCTTGCGTCTCGCAGATCAAACCGTTTCGGAGACATCGCCATGAGCCGCAGCCCCACGCCACCCCAGCTTCCCCCCAATACGCCCGGCCTTCTCAGCGCCCTGTCGGGTTCGCACCCGCTTGCTGCCCGCACGGGCGTGGGCAGTTGCACGCTGGTGGGCGCAGGCCCGGGCGACCCGGAACTGCTGACCATCAAGGCACTGAAGGCCATCCAGGCGGCCACCGTGCTGCTGGTGGATGACTTGGTGAGCGACGACATCGTGGCCCACGCCTCACCCAACGCGCGCATCGTGCACGTGGGCAAGCGCGGCGGCTGCAAGAGCACGCCCCAGGCCTTCATCGAAAAGCTGATGCTCATGGCGGTCAACGAGGGTGAAAACGTGGTGCGCCTCAAGGGCGGCGACCCCTTCATCTTTGGGCGCGGTGGCGAAGAGGTCGAGCACCTGCGGGCAGCCGGCGTGGCCGTCACGGTGATCAACGGAATCACCTCGGGCCTGGCGGGCCTCACCTCGCTGGGTGCGCCGCTCACACACCGCGAACATGCACACGGCGTGGTGTTTGTCACCGGCCACGCCAAGCCGGGCGACGCCGGCACCGACTGGCGCCAACTGGCCGCCACCGCGCGCGACGCCAAGCTCACGCTGGTGATCTACATGGGCGTGAGCGGTGCCTCCACCATCGAGCAGGAACTCCTCACTGGCCTGCCGGCGCACACGCCCGTGGCCATCATCCAGCACGCCAGCCTGCCGCAGCAGCGGCACGCCATCACCACCCTCGGCGCCTTGCACGCCACCATCACGCGCGAGGGGCTGGCCAGCCCTTCGGTGATCGTGGTGGGCGATGTGGTGCGTGGAGTGGCGCTGGCATCGCAGGACGTCCCGCTGGCGCGCCGCGCTGCCGTCTGAGCGCTCCACGCGCGCAGGGTGCGCGCGCCGGGTCGCCGACTACAGACGGGGACCCCAAAAAACGCAACTGGGGCTCTGTGGAATGTCGTGCGGGGCACGACTTGCAGATGTTGTGCCCCACACAGCATCCCTGCACCAGCATACCTATTTCCTAACCCCCTTCCGCAGCCCATCCGACGTGCGCGGACAGGTGTTCCTGCCGACGGGCACACTCAAAAAACCCCGGCGGCTTGGCCCACCTATTGCTTACGGATGTATCTGAATGCAATGAGCACAAGGACCATCATGGCAGCCCACTCCCTCTCCCCACGCTCCGGCATGCCCGCATCGCCAACCTACGCAGCGCCCGCAGGCCCCGCCCCGTCGCTCGATGCAGGGATGTCGCTTGTCAACCTTGCAGCGCGCCAGCGCATGCTGTCGCAGCGCATGGTGCTGCAAACTGTTCTGGCCGCAGGCGGCAGCGATCTGCACCTGAAAGCGGCACGCGGCACGCTGGCCGTGTTCACCGCCAGCCAGGCCCAGCTGGTGGATACGCCACGCCATCTCGAGCCCGCCGATGCAGAGCGCATCCGCCAGGCCTACAGCGGCCCGAACGGCGTGGGCGCGACCATCGACGCGTTTGCCCAGCAGGTCGGCACGGCGCTGGACCTGACCGAGCGCCGCAGCCCGCGAGTCGAGGACGCGCTGACCCGCCTGGTCGAAAGCACCGACGCGGCGCTGGAAGCGCTCAACACCGCCACCACGGTGTTCGACCAAGTCGGCAAAGCCAAGTCCGAGACCCTGATGAAGGAGCTGGCAGGAATCGTCGCGTCGATCCAGACCGTGGCGCGCGAAGCCAAGGTGGTGAGCTTCAATGCGCAGGTCATGGCGGCCCGCGCAGGCCAGCACGGGCGTGAATTTGCCGTGGTCGCCAATGTGCTGTCAGGCATCACCAACGAGATCGACGGGCTGTCCCTGCAGGCTGTGTCGCTCGCGGGCCGCAGTCGCAGCGTGGCCTGAAAAGCCCCCCGAAACAGGCCGGGCGCCTGTTTGCAAGCTTTTACAATTGGCACGCGTAGGAAACCGCTGAAGCTGCCCAGGGGCCCACACTCCCGAAGGTCACGCGGCAACCCACAAGGTGCTGCAGCGTCACACGGCCGCTACCCCAGTCGGCCCCATGCCCGCGCCACACACACATCATTTTTTGGGAGGCGCCTGCGCCATGAAGATCACCACCCTGTGCAAAAGCCTGGCATTGGCGGGTTGCCTGCTGGCAAGTGCCAGTTCGGCCTGGAGCTATGAAATCAATGCAGGCAAGGTGCTGGACGGCGCTGGCAAGGCGATCCAGCTGCGTGGCGTGAACTGGTTCGGTTTTGAAACCAACAACCACGTGGTGCATGGCCTGTGGGCCCGCAACTGGACGGACATGATCACGCAGATGCAAGCCCAGGGCTTCAACGCCGTGCGCCTGCCCTTTTGCCCTGCCACGCTGCACGGCTCCGCGCCGCCCAACAGCGTCGATTACGGCCGCAATGCCGATTTGCAAGGTCTGTCGGCGCTTCAGGTGATGGACAAGGTGGTGAGCGAGCTCAGCAACCGCGGCATGTACGTGCTGCTCGACCACCACACCCCCGATTGCCAGACCATTAGCGAGCTCTGGTACACACCCAGCTACAGCGAGCAGCAGTGGATCAGCGACCTGAGCTTTGTCGCCCAGCGCTACGCGGGCGTGCCTGGCGTGATTGGCATCGACATCAAGAACGAGCCCCATGGCGCCGCCACCTGGGGTACCGGCAACAACGCCACCGACTGGAACCGCGCAGCAGAGCGTGCTGCAGCGGCCGTGCTGCAGATAGCGCCCCAGTGGCTGATCGCGGTGGAAGGCATTGGCGAGAACCCCAGCTGCTCGGGCAGCAACGCGCACTTCTGGGGTGGCAACCTCGAACCCCTGGCCTGCACGCCCCTGAACATCCCTGCCAACCGCCTGCTGCTGGCTCCGCACACCTACGGGCCGGACGTGTATGTGCAGCCGTACTTCAACGCCGCCAACTTCCCCAGCAACATGCCGGCCATCTGGGACCAGCATTTTGGGCAGTTTGTGCAGGCGGGTCATGCGGTGCTGCTGGGCGAGTTTGGCGGCAAGTTTGGTCGGGGCGATGCGCGCGATGTGCAGTGGCAAAACGCCCTGGTCGACTACATGGTCGGCAAGGGCATGCGCAGCGGTTTCTACTGGTCGTGGAACCCCAACAGCGGCGACACGGGCGGCATTCTGGACGATGACTGGACCACGGTGCGCGCCGACAAGGTGCAGTTGCTCAAGCGGCTGTGGGGTGATGCAGCCACCAACCCGACGCCGGTCCCCACGCCAACTCCTACGCCCACACCGACCCCCACGCCTACGCCCACCCCGGTGAGCAATTTCTCGGTGCTGCAGACCGTGGACAGCGACTGGGGCGCAGGCTATTGCCAGCGGGTGAAGGTGCTCAACCTGGGCACCGCCGCGGGCAACTGGGCGATCAACATTCCGGTGAGCGGCATCGTCAACAACTTGTGGAACGCTACGTGGTCCCAGGTGGGCAGCAACCTGAGCGCATCGGGCGTGGACTGGAACAAGACGCTCGCTCCCGGGGCGGCGGCTGAATTCGGTTTCTGCGCGGCCCGCTGATCGGGTGTCCTTCGCCTGTCAGCTGACGGGCGAAGGCCAGATGAAACTACCGGCCTACCTGCGATAAGCCGTGCGGGCTTCTTCTTCAGGTCCCTGCGGTGGCCCGCACCTCCTGAAACCGCGCGGCCAATTCCTTGCGCAATGATTTGCGCAGCAAGGCAGCCTCCCAGCGGCGACGCTCGTCAGGTGTTGACGGGGACAACACCGGCACCGTCACCGGCTTGCGCGACTCGTCCACCGCCACCATGGTGAAGAAGCAGCTGTTCACGTGGCGCACGACTTGCGAGCGGATGTCCTCGGCCACCACCTTGATGCCGATCTCCATCGACGATGAACCGGTGTAGTTGACGCTGGCCAGAAAGGTCACCAGCTCGCCCACATGGATGGGCTGCAGGAACATCACCTGGTCCACGCTCAAGGTCACTACGTAGCATGCCGAATACCGGCTGGCGCACGAATAAGCCACCTGGTCCAGCAGCTTGAGGATGGCGCCCCCGTGCACGTTGCCCGAAAAATTGGCCATGTCGGGCGACATGAGCACGGTCATGCTGAGTTGGTGCGAGGGGATGTTCATGCCGCGATTTTAGGGGGCGTGCCGTCTCCCGGGCGCAACGCAACGGCCGCTACACTCGCGCCACACAAGCCTGCATAAGCCTGTTCAAAGGCGTCAGACACCGGAGGGAACCATGCTCGAAATCGACAAGCTCAATGAATTCACCGAAAGCCATGGCGCGCTGCGCACCGGGCGCGGGCTGGTGTCGGGCGTGATCGCGCTCACGCTGGCGATCCTGTGTTTTCTGGGTGTGCTGGCCTTCCACTTCCCTGAATACCTGACTACGCCCCAGCTGCGCAAGAGCTACGACGTGACGGTGATCCGAAACATCATGCTGGTGGCCTTGGCCATTGCTGGCGGCATCTCGCTGGTCAACATCCTCTTTAACCGCTCGCGCTGGCTCGCCACGTTCGCGTTTGCCATGGTCGCGCTGACGGCCTTCCTGGGCGGCCACAAGGTGGAGGTGGACCCGAACTTCCCGGACAACACGCCCTACATCGGCCTTGATTGGTTCATCCTCGACCTCTTGGGCAGCTCGCTGATCTTCATCTTCATCGAAAAGCTTTTCGCGTTGCGCAAGGACCAGCCGATCTTTCGCGAGGAGTGGCAGACCGACTTTCACCATTTCATCGTGAACCACATGGTGGTGGGCTTCGTGCTGCTGGCCACCAACCTCATCGTGCACAAGTTCTTCGGCTGGGCGGCCAACGACGGCATCCGCGGCTGGGTGCAAGGCCTGAACTTCTGGGTGGCGCTGTTCCTCATCGTCCTGGTGGCTGATCTGGTGCAGTACTGGACCCACCGCGCCTACCACGAAGTGCCCGTGTTGTGGCGCCTGCACGCAGTGCACCACAGCGTCAAAAGCATGGACTGGATGGCCGGTTCGCGCCAGCACATCCTGGAACTCATCATCACGCGCACCCTGGTGCTCGCGCCCATCTATGTGCTGGGCTTTTCCAAGGAAGTGATCGACGCTTACATCGTCGTTGTCGGCTTTCAGGCGGTTTTCAACCACGCCAATGTCAGCGTGCGCCTGGGCCCGCTGCGCTACGTGCTGGTCACCCCTAACTTCCACCACTGGCACCACAGCCAGGACCAGGAGGCGCTGGACAAGAACTACTCAGCGCACTTTGCGTTTCTGGACTACCTGTTCGGCACGGCCGTGAAAAGCACCAAGCTGTGGCCTGAGAAGTACGGTGTGCTGGGCGACTACGTGCCCAACGGGTTTGTGAAGCAGTTCAAGTTTCCGTTTACCTGGAAGGGCTGAAGAGGAACAGCCGGTTGCGGCGAGCCGGACAAGGCACCGCACAAGAGAAGGTTGCACTACAGCGCGCGCAGTTCGTCCTCCAGCGCTTTGAGCTGGTTGCGCAGCTCTTGGGTGCGCGCCTCGCACGCGGCCTTGTCCTTGGCGGCGCTGGCTGCGCCCTCTTGCGCGAACTGCGTCCCCGCCAAAGTGCTGCGCCGCAGAGGCCCGGCGTGGGCCACCGCCGCATCGGGAGGGGCTGCGCATTCCTTCTGGTTGCGCTCAATGGCTGCCCGCGCCTGCGGCACGCCCTGGTTCTGCAGGTAGTGCTTGCGCTGCCACGCTGCGCCAAACGCCCCCTCCTTGGATGCGGTGGGAGCGGGTTGCACAGGGGCCGCTCCCTGCATGGCAGGCCGCACCTCGATCTTCTCGCCCTGGCCCGCGCAGGGCGCGTCCTGAAACGACACCTTGCCAGTGGCGTCGGTGCACTTGTTGACGGCCCAGGCCGGGACCAGAAAGCCCAGGGCCAGAGCGAGGACGGTGTAGCGGATCGGATTCATGGGGCAGTCCTTGGCGAGTGGATGGCGCATGCATGCTAACGCGCGGCGCAGCGTCCGCGATACTTGCGCGGCAGGCGGCGGCGGACGCGGCATCGGATGCGATGTTGGACCCGACCGGGCCGCTCGCACCATTGTCCAGCCCGCAAAGCCAGAGCGGTGTGCCCCGCCATCCCCAGGCCTCCCGTCCTGCTTCTCGCTTTCTCACGTCGATGCTCATGTACTGAGCCATCGCCCTACCCCCTACAATCCGCCGCTTCCATGACCACGCCGTTCTTTGACACCATCATCATCGGCGCAGGCGCCGCCGGCCTTTTCTGCGCGGGCCAGGCCGGCCAGCGCGGCCTGAAGGTGCTGCTGATCGACCATGCCGAAAAGGTGGCGGAGAAGATCCGCATCTCGGGCGGCGGGCGGTGTAACTTCACCAACCGTGACCTCGACCCGTCCGCGCCGCATAAGCACTTCGTCGGCCAGAACCCGCAGTTTTGCCGCTCGGCGCTGTCGCGCTACACGCCTGCGGACTTCATGGCGCTGGTGCAAAAGCATGGCATCCCGTTTCATGAAAAGCACAAGGGCCAGCTGTTTGCCGACCGCTCGGCCGAGGACATCATCGCCATGCTGCTGGCCGAATGCGCGGCCGGTGGTGTCGAACACTGGCAGCCTTGTAGTGTCAAAAATATAGCCTTTTTGCCTGCCAGCGCTGACGGGACAAGCGGTTATAGCTATCAAATTGATACCGCACGGGGGTCTATGCAAACTCGTTCTCTGGTGATCGCCACCGGCGGGTTGTCGATCCCCAAGATCGGCGCCACCGATTTTGGCTACCGGCTCGCGCAGCAGTTCAAGCTGCCCCTGGTCGAGCGCCGGGCGGGCCTGGTGCCGCTGACTTTTGATGGCGACGGCTGGGCGCCTTATGCGCAGCTGGCCGGGCTGGCGCTTCCGGTAGAGATCACCACCGGGGCGAAGAAGGAACGCATGACGTTCCACGAAGACCTGCTGTTCACGCACCGCGGTCTGTCAGGCCCCGCGGTGCTGCAAATTTCGAGTTACTGGCGCGAGGGCGCACCGCTGGCCGTCAATCTGGCGCCCACCGTGGACCTGCCCGCCGCGCTGGCGCTGGCCAAGTCCCGCTCCCGCAAGCTGATTGCCAATGAGCTGGCCACGCTGGTCCCGAGCCGGCTGGCGGACGCCTGGGCGCAGCGCGAAGCGGACTGGCAGCGCCCGGTGAACGAGGCATCGGACAAAGCCCTGGCGCGCCTGGCCGAGCAGTTGGCGCGCTGGGAGCTCACGCCCACGGGCACCGAGGGCTACAAAAAGGCGGAGGTCACCCTGGGCGGCGTGGACACCAAGGCGTTGTCGCAGCAGACCATGGAGTGCAAGTCTCAGCCAGGGCTGTATTTCATTGGCGAGGTGGTGGATGTGACGGGCTGGCTGGGGGGCTACAACTTCCAGTGGGCCTGGGCCAGCGGCCATGCGTGCGCGCAGGCGTTGCCCCTCGCCAGCGTCTGACGCTCCGGCCTCCTCACCGGGGCATGACTGCCGTCTGCCACTGACAGAAGCCCTGGAAAGCAGGCCATGGTGGTACGCACAGAACACCAGGCAGCGCCGCACGATCCACGCGCATCAAGATGCGGCCACGACGGTTGCCGCCGACGAAGGCGAACTTGATTGAGCGTCTTGTGGGGTATGTTGAGGGCACTGGAAGCTACACGCGAGACAGTTCAACCCAAAGGTGATCGATGGACGGATGCAAGGCCGGCGCGCGCTCCTGGCGCCAACCTACCGGCCTGCCTACTTTCCACCCACTTCAAGCCGCCAGCGGCGCTGGCTCTGTACATGATGGATCGCCGCCCCGCAGCGCCCCAGCCTGTTCGCGCAGCCGGTGCTGCACCGCCCACGCCACCATCGCCTCCGGTGGCAGCGGCCGGCTGAAGTGGTAGCCCTGCAGTTCCTCGCAGTCCAGCGCACCCAGCACCTGTGCCGTGGCGAGGTCTTCCACGCCCTCGGCCACGATCTTGAGGCCTAGCGTGTGGCCCAGCGCAATGATGGCGCGCGTGATCGCCATGTCGGCGGGGTTGCTCAGCATGTCGTGCACGAAGGATTTGTCGACCTTGAGCCGGTCGATGTCAAAACGCTTGAGGTAAGCGAGGCTCGAGTACCCGGTACCAAAATCGTCGATGGCCAGCTGCACGCCCAGCGCCTTGAGGGCCGCCAGCTGCAGCGCGGCCGCATGGGCGTTGTCCATTAGCTGCGATTCGGTGATCTCCAGCTCGAGCCGGTGCGCGGGCATGCCCGTGCGGGCCAGCAGGGCCTCGATGTCGGGCACGAGCTGCGGGTCGGCCAGTTGCGCCGCGGAGAGGTTGACCGAGATGGACACGTCCCCCAAGGGCAAGCCCGCGGCGCCTGCAAAGTCGCGAGCCGGGTCGCGCCCCCCATCGTCGCGCACAGATGGGCCCGCTGGCGACATCTGCCACCGCGCCCACTGTTCGCAGGCCTGCTGCAGCACCCAGCCGCCGATGGCGCGGATCATGCCGGTCTCTTCGGCAATCGGGATGAACTCGCTGGGCGGGATGGCGCCCAGCGCAGGGCTGTTCCAGCGCAGCAGCGCCTCCACACCCAGCAACCGGCCGCCCTGGGCGGCAAGGCGCGGCTGGTAGTGCAGGCTCAGTTCCTGGCGCTCCAGCGCGCGGCGCAAGTGCTGCTCCAGGGTCTGGCGGGCCAGCGCACGCTGGTCGGTCTCGGCCGAATAGAACAGCGCCATGTCGCGCCCGGTGGTCTTGGCCTCGTACATGGCGGCGTCGGCACGGCGCATCAACTCGTCGATGTCGCTGCCGTCCTCAGGGTAGACGGCAATGCCCACGCTGCACGACACATTGAGCTCATGCCCTTCCACCGGGTGCCCCTGGCGGATGAGCGGAATCAGGCGCCGCTCCACGAGTTGCTGCACATCGTCCCGCCCGGCCACGTCGCGCATCACCACCACAAACTCGTCGCCGCCCAGCCGACTGACGGCATCGCGGCTGCGCATGGCCTGCGTGAGCCGCCCGGCCACCGAACGCAGCAGCCCGTCGCCGATGTGGTGGCCCAGTGTGTCGTTGATGGCCTTGAAGCGGTCCAGGTCAATGAACAGCACCGCCACCTTTTCGCCCGTGATGGGCGCCTGCGCCAGCGCCGTCTGCAGCCGCTGCACACACAGCGAGCGGTTGGGCAGCTCGGTCAGCACGTCGTGGTGCGCGAGAAACTGGATGCGTTCCTCGCTGCGCTTGCGGTCGGTGATGTCGATGGCGATACCGATGTGGTTGGTCACCTCCCCGCCCTTGCCATGGCCTTTGCCGTCACGCACGGCCGACACCATCAGCCAGGCCGGGTAGGTCTCGCCAGACCGACGGCGAAACCGCACTTCGCCCTGCCACGACTCCTTGTCGACCATGGTGCGCTGGATCTGCGCGGTGAGCGGCTCGCCCCCGGTTTCCTCCAGCAAAAAGCTTAGGCCCTCGCCGATGACTTCATAGAAGTCGTAGTGCGTGCTGCGGCAAAACGCCTTGTTCACGCTGATGATCTGCTGGTCGGCGTTCATGATGATGATGCCTTCGGACGAGGCCTCGAACACCTTGGCCCAGAGTTCCAGCCGCTGCTCCATCACTTTGAGCACGTTGATCGGGGTGAAGGCCGTGAGCACCGCATCCCGCCCCTGGAACTGCAGGCGCCGCGCCGACAGCACGGCCCAGGATGGCTCGGTGCTGCCCTTCCAGCGCACCTCGAACTCATCAACCACACCCTGGTCTGCCAGGCGCTGGAAAAACCGGGCGCGCACGCCGGGCTCCAGGCCCGCGGCCCAGGGGTCGGTCTTGCGGTCATTAAGCCAGTGGCCCGCCGGAGCGTTGGAGTGCAGCACCTCATGCTCGGGGATGGACGTGACCACCATCGGGATCGGAAACGCCTCCACCAGCTCGCGCTGCGCCTCGGCCGCGCGGGCGCTGGCCGCCAGCTCCTGCTGCAGCACGCGGTCGCGGTCGAGCTGAGACAGCATCTCGTTGAACGCGGTGACCAGCCGGCCGATCTCGTCTCGGCTGACCCAGTGCGCACGCAGCGTGTGGTCGCCGCTGTGGCGCACCTGGTCGGCCACCCGGGCCAGCTGCTGCAGCGGCTTGGCAATCTGCCGCGCCACCAGCGTGACCAGGCTGAGGATGCACCCGAGCAGCACCAAGGCGGTGCCCAGGTGCAGCCACATGCGCGCAAAAAGGCCATCGACACGGCGGTTGAGCAGCCGCTCCAGGTCCACGATGCCCACCGTCCAGGCATCGCGCAGTGCGCCCAGCACCTGCATCTGCTGCGCGCCCATCTGCGCAGGCGTGAGGCGCGACTCTCCCCCGGCCACGCCCTGCAGCAGCGCCTGAAAGCCCTGCAACGACGCCTTGAGCGCCTGGCGCTGCGGCCCCAGCGCAGCGCGCATTTCGGGCGAGCCGGCGATGAACGCCTGGTTGTAGTCCGACTCGATGCCCTGCATCACTGCGTCAAGCCGGCCCACCAGTGTGAGCAGGTCAAAGGACCATTGCGGTCCGCGGCCGGTCTGCGCGTTCAAGAAGACCACGGTGTCGTGCATGGCCTGCAGGAGCTCGGGGAAGCGCAGCACCACCAGCGACATGCCGTAGTAGCTGTCCAGGTCCGGGTCGAGAATCAGGTTGGACTGGTTGCCCACGGTGGTGAGCAACTCGCGCCCTTCACGCAGCAGCTGGCTGCGCAGGGCGGTGAGTGCTTGCGCATCGGTGGCCGAGGGCGGCGCCTGTAATGCCAGCTGCCCCAGCACCAAGCTGAAGCGTTCGCCCACTTCCTCAGTGTGCAGTTGCTCGTCATGCGCCTGGCGCACCGCCGCCAGCCGGGCCATCACGTCGGCGGCCCGCGGTGGCTGCTGGGACGCATCCAGAAACTGCCCCATGAGTCCGTCGCGCAGCACCGCGGCATACGTGGTGCCCACGATTTCCTTGCGGGTGAAGTCGATGGCCACGTACTTTTCGTGGATCAGGATGCCGGAGACATAGATCACCGCCGACAGGTCCAGCAGATAGATGAGCATGAGCTTGCGGCCCACACTGAGACGGCCCAGCCAGCTGGATACGCGGTGCATGAATGCCATGGTCTTGGGTCCGTGGCGGAGGCGGTCAGCGCATGCGCTGGCGCCGCGGCCGTTGGGGTGGAGTTTGCTGTTACAACGTGAAGCAACTTCCACGCCACGGCCAACCGCGTCGTTTTCGGGCCCTGCGCGCGGCAGCGTTGACAGTGTGCCCTTGCGTCAATTGGCGTGACACGGGCTATAATCTCCGGCTTTGCTGGCAATGCCCCGTCGGCCAATACTAGTTACAGACGGGGAAACCGCCACGTATGGTCTTGAGGCCCGATCTCCCCAAGACCCTCTGCGGGCAACATTTTGGAAACCATTAGCTAATGACTACGATCCGCGTAAAAGAAAACGAACCCTTTGACGTTGCACTGCGCCGCTTCAAGCGCACCATTGAAAAGCTCGGCCTGCTGACCGACCTGCGCGCCCGTGAGTTCTACGAAAAGCCCACCGCCGAGCGCAAGCGCAAGAAGGCAGCTGCCGTGAAGCGCCACTACAAGCGCGTTCGCAGCATGCAATTGCCCAAGAAGATGTACTAATTCATCTTCGGATCCCGAGCTTCGCTTGGATCCCCAAACCCGCGCTAGGGACGCCAAGCGCGGGTTTTTGTTTTTCGGGTCTGCACAAAGCCCCTCTGACGTCGTTTGCAGCGCTTTGCCGTAGCAAAACTACTGTCTGCGGCGCTGCGCCTAGCCAGAGGGGCTTTGTGCAAACCCTCCGACTCTGTCTTACTCAAAAAGGAAGCCCCATGAGCCTCAAGGAACAGATCACCGAAGACATGAAAACCGCCATGCGCGCCAAGGACAGCGAGCGCCTGGGCACCATCCGTCTGCTGCAGGCCGCCATGAAGCAACGGGAAGTGGACGAGCGCATTGAGCTCGACGATGTGGCTGTGGTCGCCATCGTGGACAAGCTGATCAAGCAGCGCAAGGACTCCATCACCGCCTTTGAAGGCGCGGGCCGCCAGGATCTGGCCGACAAGGAAAAGTCTGAAATGGCGGTGCTGCAGGCCTACCTGCCCGCGCGGATGTCCGCCGAGGAGACCCTGGCTGCCGTCAAGGCCATCGTGGCCGAACTGGGCGCAGAACTGGGACGCAGTGTGGGCCCCGGCGACATGGGCAAGGTCATGGGCGTGGTCAAGACCCGCCTGGCCGGCAAGGCCGACATGGGCCAGGTGTCTGCAGCGGTGAAAGCCGCGCTGGCCGGCTGATTCGGGCGAGCTGACCCGCTCGCCTGCTGAAACACCGCTCCTTCCAGGGGCGATTGCTATTAAATAAATAGCTGCTAACGCTTACCCATCAAGCGCTGGCGGCTATTTTTGCTTGTAAATCGGCACAATTGCGCTCGCCGCAGCGGCGGGGGGCCTTCAGCCGCCTGCGCCCGTGCCCTGCCAGCGGCCCCATTCGTGGCGGAAGTAGGCCTCCAGAAACTCCACACATACCCGCACCTTGGCCGAGCGGTCGAGGCGTGTGGGGTACACGGCCCACACATTGGCCTCCTGCCGCCAGTCGGGCAGCACCTGCACCAGCCGCTCCGCACGCAGGTGCGCACCCACATCCCACAGCGATCGCAACGCGATGCCGCGCCCGTCCACCGCCCACTGCACCACCATCTCGCCGTTGTTGGCCGACAGCGGGCCGCGCACCTTGACCGTCTCGTCCACCGCACCGCTGCGCAGGCGCCACACGCCAAATGGGTGGTCACGCTCCTTGATCACCAGGCAGTCGTGGCTGGACAGCTCTGACAGCGCACGCGGCGTGCCGTGGCGCGCCAGATAGGTGGGCGCGGCGCACAGCACGCGGTGGTTGTCGGCCAGGCGCCGGGCGATCAGGTGCGGCGCGATCTCGTCGCCCACGCGCACATCCAGATCGAACCCTTCACCCGCCACGTCCACTACACGGTCGAACACCTCCAGGCGCACCTGCAAGCCCGGGTGCTGCTCCACCAGACGCGACAGCGCAGGCGCCACGATCTGCCGGCCAAAGCCAAAACTGCTGCTCACCCGCAGCTGCCCGCGCGGCTCACGCCGGGTGATGGCCACCTCTTGCAGCAGCTGGTCCATGTCGTCGAGGATGCGCTGCGCCCAGTGGAAAACGCGCTCGCCCTCCTCCGTCACCGCCACGCGCCGGGTGGTGCGGTGCAGCAGTTTCACCGCAAGCTCCTGCTCCAGCAGGCGGATGCGCTTGCTCACGTACGCGGGCGAGACGCCCAGCTCTGCCGCGGCATCGCCGAAGCTCGACTTGCGCACCACCACGGTGAACACGCGCAGGTCGTCGGTGGCGGGATTTTTATGCACGATGTGTGAAGAATAGAAGCACAGTTGGCGGATTGTATTTTCTGGTGCGGTGCCAAACAATCCAGTCCATCGATGCGTCGCGGCGGTGGCGGCCACCGCAACCACCGCCGCCCGCCCTGCCGCCCGGCATTCACAACGCCCCGAAACCACGCGCAGTTTTTTCACCTTTTGCAAGGAATCCCAATGAGCACCAGTACTCCACCCAAGACCTACAAGATCGCCGTCATCCCCGGCGACGGTATCGGCAAGGAAGTTATGCCCGAGGGCCTGCGCGTGGTGCAGGCCGCTGCTGCGCGCTTTGGCATCCAACTGGAAACCACCACCATTGACTGGGCCAGCTGCGACTACTACGCCGCCCACGGAAAGATGATGCCCGACGACTGGAAGGCCCAACTGTCAGGCATGGACGCGATCTTCTTCGGCGCCGTCGGCTGGCCCGCCACGGTGCCCGACCACGTGTCGCTGTGGGGCTCGCTGCTCAAGTTCCGCCGCGAGTTCGACCAGTACATCAACCTGCGCCCCGTGCGCCTGTTCGAGGGCGTGCCCTGCCCCCTGGCCGGCCGCAAGCCCGGTGATATCGACTACTACGTGGTGCGCGAGAACACCGAGGGCGAGTACACGTCCCTGGGCGGCATCATGTACGAGGGCACCGACCGCGAGATCGTGATCCAGGAGTCGGTCTACTCCCGCCACGGGGCCAACCGCCTCTTGAAGTTCGCGTTCGACCTGGCCCAGAGCCGCCCCAAGAAGCACGTCACCCTGGCCACCAAGAGCAACGGCATCGCCATCAGCATGCCCTGGTGGGATAAGAGGGCGGACGATGTGGCCAAGGACTACCCCGAGGTCACACTGGACAAGCAGCACATCGACATCCTCACCGCCCGCTTCGTGCTGCAGCCCGGCCGCTTCGACGTGGTGGCCGCCACCAACCTGTTCGGCGACATCTTGAGCGACCTGGGCCCCGCCACGACCGGCACCATTGGACTGGCCCCCTCGGCCAACCTGAACCCCGGGCGCACGTTCCCCAGCCTGTTCGAGCCCGTGCACGGCTCGGCGCCGGACATCTACGGCAAGAACATCGCCAATCCCGTCGCCATGATCTGGTCCGGGGCACTGATGCTGGACTTCCTCACGCAGGGCCAGGGCGCAGGCCGCGCAGCGCACGATGCCATCGTGGGTGCGATCGAAGAGATCCTCAAGAGCGGGCCGCGCACGCCGGACCTGGGCGGAACCGCCAACACCACGCAGATGGGCGAGGCGGTGGCGGCGTTGGTGGCACGCCACTGAACGCGCCGATCACTGAAAAATCTGGCGCGCCCAGGGTCGCGCGAATGGCTGAATGAGAGACTACGGACCTCCCCTTCACCCCTCTGCCAGGAGCGCTACCTTGAGTCTCAAAATCATCCCGCTGGTACTCATCATTGGCGGCCTGGCCTGGCTGGGCGCCGAATATGCAGAGAACCGCAACCGGCCATCGCGGCTGAAGGTTCCTGCCGAAACCGAGTTGAGCACCGTGTCCGGCAAGGCCATGGGCGCGCGGGTCGTCGAACGCAAGGCCAAGAAGAATGTGCTGGCGGGCCGCTTTGCCGAACTCGATATCAAGGGCGCCGAGGGCGTCGTCACGGTGCGGGTTGGAGAGCCCCATTCCGAGCGCGTGCTGACCGGATTGAGCGGTGAAACCGTGACTGCCAAGTTCGACCCCAAAGACGAAAAAGCGGTGTTCAGCCTGAGTACGCCCAACCGGCAGTTGATCAACTACCGCGATACGGCCGCGTACAAACAAAAGCTCGCGGAGTCGAACAGCGGCGGCTACACGGCGGGCTGGATTGTGGTGGCGTTGGGCATTGCCGGTCTGTGGATCAGCCGCAAGCTGCAATAGGGCCGGCCTTCCGGCCAGCATGAGTCAGCCACGCGGCCATGGCCATCGCGCCGCGCCACAGCCTGCAGGCCTGCGCTCACGCCACCGGTACCTTGTGGCCGCCAACAGCGCGCGGCGTGCTTTTGCGCTGCAGCATTGCACGCACGAAGAGGTACACACCCGTCAACCACAGCACGGCCAGCGGCGCCAAGGGCGCATAAGTGATCCAGGGCGGGGGCCCGCCCGCGCTCACCGCCATCGCCACAAAGTTGGCCGTGACGGTGACCGTGAAAACCACCGACACCCATCGGTGCACCGGCCGCACCCAGCCGCCGCCCCATCCACCGCCGCCACTCATTGCACGGCCTCCGCCGTCTGGATCATCTTCCAGCCATTGCCCGCAGGGTCCCGAAAGCCTGCATCCACATGGCCATACCGGTCCACCGGCTCCTGCGTGAACTCCACACCCTTGGCGACCAGCTCGGCATAGGCTGCGCGGCAGTCGGCCACGTACAAGACCAGGGGCGGCATCGCGCCTTTGGCCACCATGGAGCGCAGCGTCTGCGCTGTGGCCTCGTCGTGGATGGGAGGCCCAGGGGTGAACAAACCCAACTGGAAGGATGGCTGCTGCGGATGCTGCACCGTGAGCCAGCGGTAGGCACCATTGCGCACATCGGTGTGCACACTAAATCCCAGCTTGTCGACATAGAACGCCAGCGCCTCGTCTTGGTCATCGACATACACACCCACCACCCCGATACCTTGGTTGACCGTCATTACATCTCCTTGGTTGAAGGCTGGGTTGTACCTTCGGACAGGCGGCGGCGCTTCTCCGAAACTGCGGTGGTGAGGTCCGGGCGCTGGGCTGCCTTGAGCACACAGGCGGGAACGCGGTCCAGCGGTTGCATCTCCATGCGGGAGGCGGCCCGCAGCGCACTCGGGCTTTGGCCCGTGATGTACCGGAACGTGCGGCCGAAGGTCCCCAGGCTTTCCCAGCCGGTGGCGTAAGCGATGTCGATGATGGGCAGCTCGGTGTCCCGCAGCAGCGTTGTTGCCTGCTCGATGCGCCGCGTCAGCAGGTAGCGGTGGGGCGGAATGCCGAAGGCCTCGCGAAACGATCGCGCGAAATGCGCTGGCGACACCCCGCTGACCTGCGCCAGCCGCTCCACGGGCCAAGCCTCGTGTGACGCGGCATCCATGCGGTCCTTTGCACGCAGCAGGCGGCGCAGCAGGGCGGGGTCTTGCTGCGCTCCGGTTTCTTTGGGGTCTGGGGACGGGGTGCGAGGGTCGTTGCGGGATGGCATGGTGCGTAGAGGGCGGCAGCAGCAGCGGTAGCCCGGCAGCTTATCCCGCTTCGTTCAAGCGGTGCGAAGCGGCGCTGAGCGAATCGTCCAGGCCCCAACCCGCGCAAGAATCACGCGGGCCCAAGGCACCGGTTACTGCCCTGGCATCGCTGGGCTGTTGCGCCAGGAGGGCCCGGCCCCCCCAACGCCAGGACACTCACGGCGGCGCACCCTCAGCCCGGTTCGATGTCCTCATGGATGCACAGATAGTTGCCTTCCGGGTCCTTGAACCACGCGGCCTTTTCTGCCCCGAGCACGCACACATGGTTGACCGTCTTGAACCCGGGGAAGTCATAGTCCTCGAACACAACCTGCGCCTGCTTGAGCTCGTCGATGGTGGCTGCAATGTCCGCCACCTTGAAGCTGATCGCAGTGTGGTCGGCCTTGGTCCCTTCCGGCTTCGGGAACAGCGCCAGCGTGCTGCCCCCGACCTCATAGACGAACTTGCCGTCGGGCCGGAAACCGCCGGGTTTCAAGCCCAGGCAACCCTCGTAAAAGGCGCGGGCGCGGTCCATGTCCTTCACCGGCAGCATGGTGGTTACAGAGGAATTGGACAACATGGGAGGTCCTTTCGCTCGATCCGGCCTGGCATTGCCCCGCGGCACCGACCCAGCTGACCGGGTCACTGGGTCGGATGGTCAGTGTAGGTACGTTCGCGCGTCGGCGCCAGGGAGGGCCTGCACAACCCTCGCGAGGCGGTGATAGTGCGGATCGGGTGGGCTACAAGGCGTCTTTTTGCAGCCAATAGCCGGGCTATTGGCAAGAAAAGCAACGCAGTAGACCGCCCGAGGCCGCGCTATCACAGACCGCAGGGAGTTATGCAGGCCCTCCCTAGCGCCGACGTGTCGCCACCCGTGCCTGTGCACCGTGGTGCTCGGGCAGGTAAGGCATCAGGTGCTTCATGGCGTTCGCCACATAGGCCTCCTTTTCGCCCACCGGCGCCACATAGTGCAACGCGCCAGCGGCAGCCTCCAGGCCCTCCGTGCGGGCGATGATCCAGGCCGCGAGGTAGGGTGAGGCCAGGCAGCCTCCGGCCGTCGCCACATTGCCCTGGGCGTAAAAAGGCTGGTTCAGCACCTCGACGCCGGCTTCCAGCACCCAGGGCTTGGTGGTGAGGTCCGTGCAGGCCGGCACGGTGCCCAGCAAACCCAGCTTGGCCAGGACCAGCGTGCCGGAGCACTGCGCTGCAATCAGCTGCCGGGCCGGGTCCAGCGCCAGCTGGGCCATCAGCGCGGCATCTGCCACCACCTCACGCGTGCGCACACCGCTGCCCACGATGACGGCATCGGCCGTGCGAACTTCATCCAGCAGGGATTGCGCGCGCACCGTGACCCCGTTCATGGACGTGACCTCCGGCGTGGGGCAGCACAGGCTCACGCGCCAGCCAGGGCGCTTGATACGGTGAAGGACGCCCAGGGCGATGAGCGAGTCGAGTTCGTTGAAGCCGTCGAAGGTGAGGATGGCAATGTGCATCGCAGGTGCGCCACAGCGGGCGTCGGTAGGAGGTTGAACAACAAAATCCATCATAGGCAACATGCCCAATACAATCAAAAAATTGTCCTGAGTACATCCACCAGCGCTTGCTGCCAACCATGACTTCTGCCTTGTACCAACCGCTGGTGGACGCACTGGCCGCGCAGATTCGCACTGGCCGGCTGCCGCCCGGCACGCGCCTGCCCACGCACCGCCAGCTGGCGCGCCAGCATGGCATTGCGCTGACCACGGCCACACGGGTGTATGCCGAGTTGCAGGCGCTGGGCCTGGCCAGCGGCGAGGTGGGCCGCGGCACATTTGTGCGCGAGACCGCCGTGCCTCCGGGCCTGGCCATCGACCAGCAGGCGGTGGCGGTGGGCGTGATGGACCTGAACTTCAACTACCCCGCATTGCCAGGGCAAGCCCGGCTGCTGGCCAGCGGCCTGCGCCGGCTGGCTGCCGGCGGCGACCTGGAGGCATTGCTGCGCTATGCCCCGCACAGCGGCCGCCTGCACGAGCGCGCCTGCGTCGCACAGCACCTGGCCAGCGCACGTGGCCTGGCTGTGGACCCGGCGCAGGTGCTGATCGTGGACGGCGCGCAGCACGGCCTCGCCGTGACCTGCATGGCCCTGCTGCAACCCGGCGATGTGGTGGCGGTGGACGCGCTGACCTACCCTGGCTTCAAGGCGCTGGCCGGCATGCTGCACCTCACGCTGGCGCCCGTGCCCGCAGCAACTGACGGCACGGGCGGTATGGACCTGGATGCGCTGCGGCGCCTGTGCGCACGGCGGCGCGTGAAGGCCGTCTACACCATGCCCACCCTGCACAACCCGCTGGGATGGGTGAGCAGCGCGCAGTGGCGCCAGGGCCTGGCGGCCATCGTGCGCCAGCATGGCCTGGTGGCCATCGAGGATGCGGCTTACGCCTTCCTGGCCAAGGATGCGCCTTCGCCCCTGGCCACCTTTGCGCCCGAAGCCACGGTGTATGTCTCGGGCCTGTCCAAAAGCATGGCCACCGGGCTGCGCTTCGGGTTTGTGGCCGCGCCGCTGCCGTGGGCGCCGCTGCTCGAGCGCGCCATCCGTGCCACCACCTGGAACACGCCCGGGGTGGTCACTGCCCTGGCCTGCGGCTGGTTGCAGGACGGCACCGTGCGACGCCTGGAGGCAGAAAAGCGCCGCGACGCCAGCGCTCGGCAGGCCATCGCACGCAAGGTACTGACCGGGCTGCCGCTGGTGGGTCACCCAGCGTCGTACTTCAGCTGGCTGCCGCTGCCCGAAGGGGTGCGTGCCGACCGCGTATCGGCCGCGCTGTTGGCGGCGGGTGTTGCGGTGTCCACGGCCGAGCCGTTTGCGACCTCACGGCAGGTTCCCCATGCAGTTCGGCTCGCGTTGGGCTCGGTGTCGCACAACCAGCTGCGCGCCGCGCTGCAGGCCGTCCAAGCCGTGGTGGCGGACCATACAGACCGTTGAATCGCAGTGCAAAGGCCTCCCCGCGCCGCAAGCCCATGAAAAAAGGCTCCGGCGGGTGCAGGAGCCTTTGACGGGAGCGCAGGGGGCCGGTCTCACGGCGCCCAGCAGCATATCAACGCGTCAACACATCAGCTGCCTGCGACCTTCATCCGGTTCACCAGAATCGATCCCACCGTCTTCGCACCGTAGTTGTAGACGTCCGATCCCACGGCCTCGATGCCCTTGAGCATGTCCTTGAGGTTGCCGGCAATGGTGATCTCGTGCACGGGAAAGGCGATCTGGCCGTTCTCGACCCAGAAGCCGCTTGCGCCGCGCGAGTAGTCACCCGTCACGTAGTTCACCCCCTGGCCCATGAGCTCCACAACAAAAAGGCCCGTGCCCAGTTTCTTGAGCATGGCATCGAGGTCATCGCCGGGCTGGGTAAGGCGCGAATTCATCACCAGGTTGTGCGAGCCGCCGGCATTGCCTGTGGTCTTCATGCCCAGCTTGCGCGCCGAGTAGCTCGAGAGGAAGTAGCCCTGCACGCGGCCGCCCTGCACCACCTTGCGCGGCGCCACGCGCACGCCTTCTTCGTCAAACGGCGAGCTGCCCTTGCCGCGCAGCACGAACGGGTCTTCGGCGATGTCAATGTGTTTGGGGAAAACCATCTTGCCCAGCGAGTCGAGCAGGAAGCTGCTCTTGCGGTAGAGCGAACCACCGCTCACAGCCTGCACAAAACCGCCCAAGAGGCCGGCGGCCAGGGTCGATTCGAACAGCACAGAGCACTGCGTGGTGGGGATCTTGCGGCTGCCCAGGCGGCTTAGCGCGCGCTCAGCGGCGTAGCGGCCCACGGCCGCGGGGGAGGCCAGCTCGGACGCATCGCGCATGGAGCTGTACCAGGCGTCGCGCTGCATCTCGGCGTTGCGGCCGGGCAGCGAGGCAATCGGCGCCACCGAAAAGCTGTGGCGCGAGCTGGCATAGCCGCCGCGAAAGCCGCGCGTGTGGGCGCTGAAGAAGTGGCTTTGCTGCGCCGAGACACCGGCGCCTTCGCTGTTGGTGATTCGGCGGTGGGTTTTGAGCGCCGCGGCTTCGCACTCCATCGCCATGCGCGCGGCGCCTTCGCTGTCGATGGCCCAGGGGTGGAACAGGTCGAGGTCGCGGTGGGTGTCGGCGGGCGCGATATCGTCGGCGTCGGGCAGGCCGGCCACGGGGTCTTCGGCCGTGAAGCGGGCGATGTCGTATGCAGCCTGCACGGTCTGCTCGATGGCCTTGGTGGAGAAATCAGAAGTACTGGCATTGCCGCGGCGGTTGCCCAGGTAGACCGTCACGCCCAGGGACTTGTCGCGGTTGCGCTCCACGTTCTCAAGCTCGCCCTTGCGCACGCTGACCGACAGGCCGCAGCCTTCGGACGCTTCGGCACCCGCATCGGTGGCGCCCAGCTTCTTGGCGTGTGCCAGGGCGCGGTCCACCAGCTCTTCAAAGAAAGGGCGGCTGTAGCTGAAGCCCGAGTCGGGGGTGCGGGGAGCGGCGGCTGCAGCAACAGCGCCAGGCGCGCGCGCGGCGCTTTGGGAGGGTTTGTTCATAGCGACGGCTATGATACTTGCCGCTGTGGCACTGCCCCGTCCGATTCATTTTTGCCCCCACCCCATGTCACGCAAACCCAAAAAAGGCTACTTTGTGAGAGGCCAGTTCGTTGCCGAAGGCAGCGAAATGGACATCCAGCTCAAGGCCGAACTCAAAGGCACGCCCGATGCCAGCCGCACGGATATGAAGCGCGAGAGCGATGAACTTCAGGATCTGGGCAAGGAATTGATGGGCTTGCGCCCCGACCTTTTCGAAAGTGTGGGCCTGCCGGACAAGCTGGCGGACGCCATGAAGGAGGCCAAGCGCATCACCAATTTCGAGGGCAAGCGCCGCCAGATGCAGTTTGTGGGCAAGCTCATGCGCAAGCTGGAGCCCCAGGTGGTGGAAGCCGCGCGCCGCGCGCTCGAGACGCAGCGCACGGGCTCGGCCTCTGACAAGCTCGCCCTGCACCTGGCCGAGCAATGGCGCGACCGGTTGATCGCTGACGACAGCGCCCTGCCGCAGTGGATGGAGGAGCAGCCTGGCACCGACACCCAGCAGCTGCGAGCTCTGATCCGCCAGGCGCGCAAGGATGCACAGCCGGCCGGCAAGGAGGCCAATGTTCAGGTCTCGCAAGGTCTGGCGCCGCGCAAGGGCCGTGCCTACCGCGAGCTGTTCCAGCTGGTGCGCGAGCATCTGGGCGCTGGCGCCGGTGATGCGGACGATGCCGACGACGACTCTGAAGAAGACGGCAATGACTGACACTGCCCATGACGCCGCGAGCGCACCCCACGATGCCGTGCGCATTGGCATCGTCTCCGTCAGCGACCGCGCAAGCAGCGGTGTGTACGAAGACAAGGGCCTGCCTGCACTGCAGGACTGGCTGACCCGCGCGCTGCACAACCCCATCACCTTCGAGCCGCGCCTGATCCCCGACGAGCAGGAGCGCATCAGCGCCACGCTGATCGATCTGGTCGACACGGTAGGCTGCCACCTGGTGCTGACCACCGGCGGCACCGGCCCGGCCCTGCGCGACGTGACGCCCGAGGCCACGCTGGCCGTGGCGCACAAGGAGATGCCGGGCTTTGGCGAGCAGATGCGCCAGATCAGCCTGAAGTTTGTGCCCACCGCCATCCTCTCGCGCCAGGTGGCGGTGATCCGGGGCCAGAGCCTCGTCATCAACCTGCCCGGCCAGCCCAAGGCGATTGCCGAGACACTGGAAGGTTTGAAGGACGCCGAGGGCAAACAGGTCGTGCCCGGCATCTTTGCCGCCGTGCCCTATTGCATAGACCTGATCGGCGGGCCGTACCTGGAGTCGCGCGACGAGGTGTGCAAGGCGTTCCGCCCCAAGAGTGCCGTGCGGGCGCCGCGCGCGGTCTGAAACGGCGTTTCGGGCATCAAAATGGCCGCCAGCGCTTGATATCTAAGCGCTAGTAGCTATGCTTTTAATAGCAAATGCTCTGCAAGCCAGGGCGGCCTACTTGCCCACCAGCTCGTTGAGCTTGCCCGCCTCGAACTGCTCCTTGAGCGCCGCATCGCAAGGCACGCAGTCCGTGGCCTGCTGCGAGCCGGCCGAGAGCTTCTCGATGGCCTGCCACAAGAGGGCGATCTGGTGCTCTTGTGACGACGCGTTGTCGATCAGGCCGCGCATGGCCTGCGAGAGCGGGTCGTCCTCTTGCGTGATGCCGTAGGCCGAAAATTTGCGCGCCTGCTGCGGCTCGGTGACGTCGGCGCTTTCGCCCGCCTTGGAGGGGATGATGCGCGCAGGGATCCCCACCGCCGTGGCACCCGCGGGCACCGGCTTGATAACCACCGCGTTGCTGCCGATCTTGGCCCCGTCGCCCACCTCGAAGCCGCCCAGCACCTTGGCGCCGGCGCTCACCACAACATCCTTGCCCAGCGTGGGGTGGCGCTTGGCGCCCTTGTAGAGCGAGGTCCCGCCCAGCGTCACCCCCTGGTAGATGGTGCAACCGTCGCCGATCTCGGCAGTCTCGCCCACCACCACGCCCATGGCATGGTCGAAGAAAACGCGCTCGCCGATCTTGGCACCCGGGTGGATCTCGATGCCGGTGAACCAGCGCGCAAAGTGCGAGGTGAAGCGGCCCAGCCACTTGAGGCCATGGGTCCAGAACCAGTGCGCAGGGCGATGCAGCCAGATCGCATGCAGGCCCGGATAACAGGTGATCACCTCCCACGTGCTGCGCGCGGCAGGATCGCGGTCGAGGATGCACTGGATATCGGAACGCAGGCGGGCGAACATCGTGGTGTCGTTTCTTTTGGTTATGTGCTTATTGGCTGCGCAGTCTATCGTTTTGCCTGCGCGGTCTCGATCATGGCTTTGGCGACACCTCGCAGGATGTGGATTTCCTCGGGCGCCAGCTGCGCGCGGTTGAAAAGCTGGTTAAGGCGCGGCATGAGCTTCTTGGGCGCGGCGGGGTCGAGGAAGCCGATGTCGGTGAGCGCCTGCTCCCAGTGGGTGAGCATGCCGGCCACCTGGGCGGCATCGGCCAGGGCCCGCGGGGGGGTCGCGTCCTGCACGGCAAAACCGCCCAGCGCCATGCGCCATTCGTAGGCAATCACCTGGATGGCCGCGCCCAGATTGAGCGAACCAAAACCTGGATTGGTGGGGATCGACAGCGCCACATGGCAGCGGTAGACGTCCTCGTTGGTCATGCCAAAACGCTCGGAGCCAAACAGAAAAGCCACCCCCGCCTGACCAGCTCCCCCCTGCGCGGTGGGTGCCGATTCCTCAGAATTTCGAGTGTTTTTGGCCTCTATCGCTTGTCCCTCAAGCGCTAGCAGCTCTTGTTTTAATAGCAACTCGAAATGCGCACGCGGCGCTGCCGTGGGGGGGCCGAAGTCGCGCGGGGTCATCGCCGTGGCGCACAGGTGGCTGATGCCGTCCAGGGCTTCGTCCAGCGTGGCCACGATGCGGGCGTTCTCCAGCACGTCGAGGGCGCCACTCGCGCGCTGGATGGTTTCCTCGCGCCGCAGGACATTGGGCCAGCGCGGGGCCACCAGCACCAGGTCGTCGAAACCCATGGTTTTCATCGCGCGGGCGGCAGCGCCCACATTGCCGGCGTGGCTGGTATTGATCAGGACAAAACGGGTCTTCATGGGCGCGGAAACCGGGTGGAACAGGGGCGGGGAAAGAGCCTACCTCCAGCCGGAGGTTAGGCAAAAAAAGTAGTAGCGGGTAAAATCCCGCCCTCATTGTCGCCGCCCGCATCGCCGGGACGGGTCGATCCGCTCATGATTCGCAGGCCGCCTCCGCCCTTTTGCGCGGGCGCCCTGCTCACCACCACAATTTATGTCGTCCAATCTGCACCCCATGCTCAACGTGGCCATCAAGGCTGCACGCGCCGCCGGCGCCATCATCAACCGCGCGGCCCTGGACGTGGAATCGGTGCGGATCTCGCAAAAGCAGATCAACGACTTTGTGACCGAGGTGGACCACGCCTCCGAGAAAATCATCATCGAGACGCTGCTGACGGCCTACCCCGGCCACGGCATCCTGGCCGAAGAGTCGGGCTCTGAATACGGCGCCAAGGATTCCGAATTCGTCTGGATCATCGACCCGCTGGACGGCACCACCAACTTCATCCACGGTTTTCCCGTGTACTGCGTGAGCATTGCGCTGGCCGTGCGCGGCAAGGTCGAGCAAGCCGTCATCTTTGACCCCTCGCGCAACGACCTGTTCACCGCCACCAAGGGCCGCGGCGCCTACCTCAACGAGCGCCGCATCCGCGTGAGCAAGCGCACGCAGCTCAAGGACTGCCTGATCTCCACCGGCTTCCCCTTCCGCCCGGGCGACAACTTTAAGAGCTACCTGAACATGATGGCCGACGTGATGCAGCGCACGGCCGGCCTGCGCCGCCCCGGCGCCGCGGCGCTGGACCTGGCCTATGTGGCCGCCGGCTTCACCGATGGTTTCTTTGAAACCGGCCTGTCGATCTGGGACGTGGCCGCCGGCTCGCTGCTGGTGACCGAGGCTGGTGGCCTGGTCGGCAACTTCACGGGCGAAGCAGACTTTTTAGAGCAGCGCGAATGCCTGGCCGGCAACCCGCGCATCTACGGCCAGCTGGTACCTATCCTGGGCAAATACAGCAAGTTCGCGAGTGCTGGCGACAAGGCGGCCGTGCGACAAGCCGCAGCGGAAGAAGCCGGCAGCGCCGATGTAGCCAACGAGCCGGCAGAGGTCACGGATGCCGTTGACGAAGGTCAGGGCGGCGCCACTGCACAAGACAACAACGCCAAGAGCCAAGACGCGCCGTTCTGAAGTGGGTGTTGAAGACAGGGTGATGCGCGACACGCGCATGGCCCTGTTCCAGGCCATCTAAAGCACGCGCCGCTGCGCTCGCCCACTGCCAAACAGCGCAGAGCGCAGGGCCAGCGCTCTAGCCGGGATCAGGATACTTCTGCGCGATGCTGCGGAAGTCTTCCGCGATGTCCACAAAGGCGTCCACCATGTCCGGGTCAAAGTGCGTGCCCTTGCCGCGCACGATGGTGCTGGCCGCTTGGTCGTGTGAGAACGCCGGCTTGTAGACCCGCTTGCTGATCAGCGCGTCGTACACGTCCGCCACCGCCATGAGGCGTGCCGACACCGGGATCTCATCGCCCTTGAGCCCCTCGGGGTAGCCCGAGCCGTCCCACTTTTCCTGGTGGCTGTAGGCGATTTCCTTGGACACGCTCAAGAACGCCACCCGCATCCCCAGGCGCCGCTCGGCCTCGTCGATGGCATTGCGGCCGAGCGTGGTGTGGGTTTTCATGATCTCGAACTCTTCCACCGTGAGCTTGCCTGGCTTGAGCAGGATGCTGTCGGGGATGCCGATCTTGCCGATGTCGTGCAGCGGAGCCGACTTGTACAGCAGCTCGATCATGCGGTCGTTGAGCACGTTCTCGAAGCGCGGATGGCTGCGCAACCGCTCGGCCAGCGTCTTGACATACAGCTGCGTGCGGCGGATGTGGTTGCCCGTCTCGTTGTCGCGCGTCTCGGCGAGCGAGGTCATGGCCATGATGGTCACGTCCTGGATGGCCTGCACCTCGAGCGTGCGCATGGCGACCTCGCGCTCCAGGTAAGAGCTCTTGTCGCGCAGGAAATCCGCCGTGGCTTTGAGCGCCAGGTGCGTGTTGACCCGGGCCAGCAGGATGGGCGGGCTGATGGGCTTGGTGATGTAGTCCACCGCGCCCAGCGCCAGGCCCATGCGCTCGTCGTCGGGGTCGGAGCGGGCCGTGAGGAAGATCACCGGGATGTCGCGCGTGGCGGGCGCGGCCTTCAAGCGGCGGCAGACTTCGTAGCCATCCATCTCCGGCATCATGATGTCGAGCAGGATGAGGTCGGGGGCTGCTTCGGACTGCGCAATCTTGAGCGCCTTTTCGCCGTGGTTGGCCACCTTCACCAGAAAATGCTCACGCAGCAGGCTGCCCATCAGGGTGAGGTTGTCGGGCGTGTCGTCCACCACCAGCACGGTGGCGATGTGTTTGTCTACCAGAGCGGCCTGCGGGGAGGCGAAGGGCGCGTTGTCCATGAAAGTTCCTGCGTGTTGTGTCACTCAAGGGGTTTCAGCGGCCGACGGTTCGGAGGACGGCGCTGCGTCCAAGGCCTCCAGGGCCTGCTCAAAATCAAAATTCAGGGTGTGCATTTCGACCAGCGTGAAGGCGTTCCCCAGCGCGGACATCAGCACAGAGGCATTGTGTTGGAAAAACTCCGGCGCTGCAGCATCATCGCGCTCCAGAAGGCCGCGCAGGCGCCGCACCGCGTCGGCGGGGTCCAGCCCGTCGGGGCTTGTTACTGCGGGCGCTGCGTGCACGCCGTCCTGTACCTGGCCTTTACTCCAGGCCCCCAATCCGCTCAAAAGTGGGTGGAGCGCCGCATCCACCGCCGCAAGCAAGGCATCCACCTTGACGCCCGCCTGCCGGTTGCGGATGGCCTGCTCCAGCGCCTGGGCGTGGTCCGCCACCGCCTGGGCGCCGATATTGGCCGCCACCGAGCGCAGCGTGTGTGCCAAACGCTCGGCCACCACCCCATCGCCACTGCCCCGCGCCTCGCGGATGGCGGCAACCACCGTCGCCTGTCCTTGCACAAACCGGCGCAACATCTCGGCGTACAGACCGGGTTTGCCCAGCGCACGTTGCAGGCCCAATGCCGTGTCCAGCCCCGCCACCTGCGGGAAAGGTTGCGCTGGCACGGCATCGGCCGCGGGCAACGCGGTCGCCTCGCCCCCGGCGGACGCGGATACAGCGCCATCCTGGCCCGGGCCGGACGGGGCCGCCATACCCTCGGCCGGCTGGCCCAGCCCCGGCCGCGGCCGAATCCACCGGATGAGGGCCGCCCACAACGCCGCGGGCTCGATGGGTTTGGCCACATGGTCGTTCATGCCGGCGGCAAAGCAGCGCTGGCGGTCCGCTTCCATAGCGTTGGCCGTCATCGCCACGATGGGCAGGTGGGCATGCCGCGGGTCGCTGCGCAACTGGCGCGTGGCGGTTTCACCGTCCATCACCGGCATCTGCATGTCCATCAGCACCACGTCATACGATTTGCGCTCGATGCGGTCGATGGCCATCTGCCCGTTCTCGGCAACGTCCACCGAAAACCCGGCCTCCACCAAAAGCTCTACCGCCACCATCTGGTTCAGTTCGTTGTCTTCCACCAGCAGGACAGACGCACCGCGAATGGACAGCGGCAACTCGTCGGCCGTCGGCGCGGGAGTGATCACGCGGGGCGGGCTGTAGGTGGAGTGCTCCTGCGGCTGCATCAGCGTGTCGAACAGCAGCGATGCATTCACGGGCTTGATGAGCACCGTCTCGATGCCCTGGGCGCGGGCGGCGCGCATCACGTCTTCGCGCCCGTAGGCCGTAACCATGAGCATCTTGGGTACCTGCGCCATGCCCAGGCCGCGGATGTGGCCGGCCAACTGAATGCCGTCCATGCCCGGCATGCGCCAGTCCAGCAACAGCAGACCGAAAGGCTGGTGCTGCACCATGGACTCGCGCAGCCTGTCGAGCGCCTCCAGCCCCGAATACGCCTGCTCCACCTCGAAGCCCATGGCCTGCAGCATGTCGGACAGCACCGTGGCCGCCGTGTGGTTGTCGTCGACCACCAGCACGCGGCGCCCGCGCAGGTCAGGCGGTGGCAACAACAACCGGGCCACCGCACCGCGCTCGAGCGGCACAGCCACCCAGAAGGTGGAACCTTTGCCATAGGTGCTCTCCACGCCGACCTCGCCCCCCATCAGCTCCGCCAGGCTCTTGCAGATTGCCAGACCGAGGCCCGTGCCGCCATAGCGGCGCGTGGTAGAGGTATCGGCCTGCTGGAAGCTCTGGAACAACCGTCCCATCTGGTCCTGCGTGAGGCCGATGCCTGTGTCGCGCACCTCAAAACGAAGCATCACGCGGTTGCCGGCAGCCTCCAGCAGCCGCACGGCAATGCTGATCTCGCCGGATTCGGTGAACTTGATGGCGTTGTTCGCAAAGTTGATGAGGATCTGCCCCAGGCGCAGCGAATCGCCCACCAGGTTGGGTGGCACGTCGGCCGCCACATCGCACACCAGCTCCAGCCCCTTGGCACCGGCCTTGTATCCCACGACATCGGACACGCTCTCGAGCATGCGGTCGAGCACAAAAGGTTGCTTCTCGACCGTGAGCTTGCCGGCCTCGATCTTGGAAAAATCGAGGATGTCGTTGATCACCCCCAAAAGGTGCTGGCCCGCCTGCTGGATCTTGCTGACGTAATCGTGTTGGCGCGGCGAAAGGCCGGATTTGAGCGCGAGGTGCGACATGCCGATGATGGCGTTCATCGGGGTGCGGATCTCGTGGCTCATATTGGCCAGGAAGTTGGACTTGAGCGCGGTGGATTCCTCCGCCAGTTCCTTGGCGCGGCGCAAGTCCTCCTCTGCGCGCTGGCGGTCGGTGATGTCCACAAACGTGCCGATGGCGCCACCCGAGGAACCATCGGGCCGCGAGAAACCATGCAGCCAGAACAGCGTGTGGTGGATTTTCCCGTCGGCGTACGGTAGGTCCACCTCTTTGTGCACCGACTGCACCCCCTGCAGGGCCTGCTCGGCATCGGCGTCAAAGCGCTCGCGCTCGGACTCCGGCAAAAAAGCCAGGTCGAGCACCGTTTTGCCGATCAAGGCTTCGCGCTGGACGCCAAAGGCATGCTCGTAGGCGCGGTTGAATCCGATGTACCGCCCGTCCGCGCCCTTGTAGAACAGCGGCACCGGGATGGCGTCGATGAGCGCCTGCTGAAAATCGAGCTGCTCGGCCACCTTGGCTTCGAGCAGCTTCTGGTCGTGAATGTCCACATTGACGCCGACCACCCGCACCGCCGTGCCCCTGTCGTCGCGAAACACCCGGGCCGCAGACAAGAACCAGCGGGTTTCGCCATCGGGCCGCACGATGCGCCAGGAGTCGCGCAAGTCCATGGCACCACTGGCCATCACGTTGTAGAAATTGTTGAGGGCACGGTCGCGGTCTTCCGGGTGCAAGCGCTCACGCCACTCGGCTTGGCTGCGCTCGGCGCTCCCTGCAGGCAGCCCCATCATGGCCACCAGCTTGTCGCTCCACAGCGCCTTGTCAGCGATGAGGTCGATGTCGAACACGCCGATCTTGCCGGCCTCTTGCGCCAGCTCCAGCCGTTCCTTGGCTTGCTCCATGGCGATCTCCGCCCGCCGCTGCTCGCTGACGTCCTCAATCACCCAGATGGAGGCATTCCGGTAACCGTCCATCTGCACGCTGCGGCCGGCCATGCGCGCCTCGAAGCTGCGCCCGTCCAGGCGAAACAGCGTGTTGACCTGGCGCACCGCCTGCCCCGCGATCAGCACCGGCCCCACATCGGCGTAGAAGCGTTTGGCGCGGACACCCTGCCCCAGCAGCGTCGCCACGCCAAGCCCTTGCAGGTCCGCGGCGGTGCCTCCCATGAGTTCCAGGAACGCAGGGTTGAACTGCCGGAACTTCCCGTCGCCCACGAGGACGATGGGCGGCGCGTTGTCGAAGATCGCGGTCTGTTGCTCCAGCAGTTCATTAAGCAACCGCTCGCGGCGCTCCAGCTCCGACTGGGCCTGGAAGCGCTCGGACACATCCTCGTGCAGGCCGACAATGGCGATCCGCCTGCCGCGCTCATCGAACACAGGCGACAGCGTGGCCTCGTCGTAGTAGATGCTTCCGTCCTTGCGGCGGTTCACGAACTGGCCTTGCCACGAGCGGCCCGAGAGCAACGTGGACCACATGTCCTGGTACGTCTGCGCCGAGGTCTGGCCACTCGCGACCAGCGACGGTTTCTTGCCCCGCACCTCTTCCAGGGTGTAGCCCGTATTGCGTTCGTACTGGGGGTTGACCCAGTCGACGCGGCCATCGCCATCGGTGATCACCACCGACACGGGGCTGCTCTGCAACGCAGCGCCCAGCACCCTGAAACGCTCCAGCGCCGCAGCCACCCGCGCGCGGCTGCGCAGCAGGTCGAGCAGCAGCAGGCCCATCAGGCACAGCACCACAAAGGCGGCGCCGCCCACTTGCAGACGCTGGGCCACCGGCATCAGTGCGCTCACGTCATCGAGCATCGCCACCTGCCACTGCCCGCCAGGATCGCCCCAGTCGACACTGCGGCGCTCCACCGCATAGGTCACTCCATTGAGGACCACTTCGGCCGCATCGGGTGCAAACGGCAGGGCCGACGCCATGCCCTTGTCGAACTGGTTGCCGAACTGGCGCGACGCGCGGATGGCATCGATGCGCGCCTGGGTGAGCGGCGGGGCCATGGTGAACAGCCAATCGGGCCGGGTGGAGGCAAACACCACCCCCTGCGGAGACAGCAGCACTGTCGGCATGTCGTTGCGCTTGAGGACTTCGTCCACGGCCTCGAACCCGACCTTGAACATCACCACGCCAATGATGGAACTCGCGGGTGAGTCGCCCTCGTACAGCGGCGCGGCGTAATACAGGCCCCGCTCCTGCGAATTGCTGCCGATGGCGGCATGGATGCTGACCGCGCCCCGGATCGCCTGCTGGAAATACGGCCGAAACGCCAGGTTGATGCCGGTAGACCGGGTGCCGGGCGTTTCGTGGGCCACGACGGTGCCGTCGGCGGACATCACATACACCCCGTTCACCAAAAACCGCCCGCGGGCCACACCCAGCCGCGCCAGCGCTTCGGGATCGTCCCGCGGCAGCTCGCCCCGGGCCATGGCCTTGAGCATGGGTTCACTCAGGCCGAGCAATGAGACCGCGCCGAGCATGCCGCCGCCGGTAATGCGGCTTTGCACGGTGTCGACGGTCTGCTGCAACAGCTTCGACCGGTCGGCAGCACGCTCGGTACCTTGCCACTGCAAGGCGCCCAACACCACAAGCCACGCGCCCACCAAGGCTCCCACCACCACCAGCACAAAGCCCCGCGCCCCGGACGCCTTGCCGTCCACCACCTTGTCGAGAAAGAGGCCAACCCCCTCGCCGACCCGTGTCATGCCCCGCCCCCCACCATCTGTGGGTCCCGCTTTCGGCTGTCTTTATCGCGTCGGAAACAAAAAGGCATCGATGTCCTCCACCGGCCCGGGCCGCCCAAACAAATACCCCTGAAACCCCTCACACCCATGCAGCCTCAAGAAACCCAGCTGCCCCGTCGTCTCCACCCCCTCGGCCACCACCTCCAGGTCCAGGCTTTTGGCCAGCGCCAGGATGGTGCGCACGATCGCCGCGTCGTTGGGGTCGCTCAGCACGTCGCGCACAAAGCTCTGGTCGATCTTGACCTGGTCCAGGGGCAGCCGCTTGAGGTAGGACAGGGAGGAGTAGCCGGTGCCAAAGTCATCGAGGGCAAAGCCCACGCCTTCGCTCTTGAGCTGGACCATGCGGGCGATGGTGTCTTCGATGTCCCCCAGCAGCAGGCTTTCGGTGAGTTCGAGTTTGAGTTTTTTCGGGTCTGCCTGGTGGTTTTGCAGGGTCTGCAGCACTTCGGCCACGAAGCCGCTCTGGCGGAACTGGCGGGCGCTGACGTTCACGGAGATCGACAGGTGGGCGGTTTCGGGGTGCTGGCTCCAGCGCTGCAGTTGTTCGCAGGCGGTCTGCAGCACGTATTGGCCCAGGGGGAGGATGAGGCCGGTCTGCTCGGCCAGGGGGATGAAGTCCCCGGGGCTGATCATGCCGCGCTGGGGGTGGCGCCAGCGCACCAGGGCTTCGGCGCCCAGCAGGGTGGCCTGGTGGTCGACCACGGGCTGGTAGTGCACAAGCAGTTCCCCCCGGGCGAGACCTTGGCGCAGGTCGGCTTCCAGGTTGGAGCGGGCGTTGACGGCCGCTTGCATGTCGGGGTCGAAGAAGCGCTGGGTGTTGCGCCCTGCGGCCTTGGCCTGGTACATGGCCAGGTCGGCCCGTTTCAAGAGTTCGTCCACTGACAGGCGTTCATCCCCAAAGAGGGTGATGCCGATGCTGGGGGTGCTGTAGTGCTGGGCGCCGTCCAGTTCGAAGGGCAGGTTCAGGCTGGCCAGGAGTTTCTCGGCCACGGTCTCGGCCTGGGTGGCGGCTTCGGGCAGGTCCGGGGCCAGGGCTTCGAGCATGACGACGAATTCATCGCCGCCAAAGCGGGCGACGGTGTCGGCTTCGCGCACGCTGCCCACCAGGCGGGTGGCGACCTGGGCCAATAGCTGGTCGCCCATGTCGTGGCCCAGGGTGTCGTTCAAGTCCTTGAAGTTGTCGAGGTCGATGAACAGCAGGGCCCCGAGGTTACGGGTGCGCTGGCAGGCGGCGATGGAGCGCTGCAGGCGGTCCAGGAGCAGGCGGCGGTTGGGCAGGCCCGTGAGGGCGTCGAAGAAGGCCAGGCGCTCGATTTCTTGCTCTGCGCGCTTGCGGTCTGTGATGTCCATGGTGAAGCCATGGGACACCACCGAGCCATCGGGCTCGCGGTGCGGTATCGCGTTGGTCATGTGCCAGCGGACGCTGCCGTCCGGCATGCGCACGCGGTATTCGCATTGCCAGGGCACCAGCTTGCGCACCGAGGTGATGGCAGACTTCTGCACATGCGCGAGGTCTTCCGGGAACACGCGGTGCATCAGCACACCGTGGTCGGCCGTGACCTCGTGCGGCTCTACGCCCATGAAGTCGCGCACGGCATCGCTGATGTACTGCACGCTGGTCCCACCATCGGCATGCAGCCGGTACTCATAAATGAAGCCGGGAATGCGGCTGGCGATGCGCTGGATGAACAGCAACTGCTCGCGCAACTGCTCGGCCGCGCGGTGTTCGTCCGTCACGTCCTGCACCACGCCCATCACCACCTGTACTCCATCGCGGGGCAGCGTGCGCTGCACGCGCGAGCGCATCCAGCGCACCTCGCCGTCGGGGCGGCGCCAGCGGTACTCCACATCCAGGCCCTTGCCGCGCTCGCGCACCTGGTCAAATACCTGGCGGTCTTCGGGCAGGATGCCACTCACGGCCCGCTCGGGGTCCACCCACTCCTGTTGCTCAAAGCCGGCAATGTTGCACAGCCCCGGGGACCACAGCAGCACCGTTTCGCCCGGGTCCTCGATGCGCCGCCAATGGCCAGCGCGGGCCAGGCTCTCCATGGTGTTGAAGACGTCGGTCTGTTCGCGCAACTCGCGGCGCATTTCTTCGAGCGACTGCTCGGCGCTTGCCAGCGCCACGCGCAGTGTTTCCGCCTCGGTGGCATCGCGCACGGTGACCACAATGCAGTCGTTGGTCACGCGGCGGGCCGAGAGGTCCCAGGCCAGCAGCAGCCGGCCGGGTTCACGAACCACCTGGCGGCATTCGAGCGGGGCGCCAATGCGGACCACGCCATGCAACTGATCAAGCAGCGAGGTGTCCGCAAGCAGGTCGAACACCTCGCTGGCGTCGGCCCCAGGATTGCGCACTGCGCCCAGCCCAGGCATGCGCCGCGCGGCCGCGTTGGCCGCCAACAGCAGCAGTCGGCCGTGCTGCAAGCGGAATTCCATCAACGCGACAGGGACGGCATCCACCAGGGCCTGCAAACGCGCCTGCGCCATGGGCTCTATCAGGCCATCACCTGTGGGGGCGAGAAGATCGGTCAACAGTTCGGACGAGATCACGGTCGCTCTGAAACCTCTGAAACCTACAGTTGAAATGGACCCGCTGCGCATGCGGGGCCGGCTGTAAACGCCGACGCGCCAGCATACAGGCAAGAGTATGTCTAAACGTAACGGGTCGGCAAAACCAGGGGCATTCGCCCCAGGGAAAACCCGATATCGCACTGAGCCGGCAAAGGCATGTGGGCAAGCCGGCGCTTCGTCTTTGGCCGTTTCCTGATCCTCTCCGACCACCTTTCCACCCCGCCGCGTCACTGGATTCATCCGTTGTTCATGTTCCGCTCAGGCTTTGCTCATCTGGAATTCAGGGTGCGTCCATCTCCCTTTGGTGAACTGTAGTCCTCGCAAACGGCCACCCAGCCTTGCGGGATTCAACCCTCAACCCAGCATCTAAAAATCATGAAAAAACTTACCTCGATCGCCGTCGCCAGCCTCCTGATGGGCGCGGCCGCCCTGCCTGCCCTGGCCCAGGGCCCGGTCGTCAACCACGCCATTTCGGAAAGCGAAGTGCTGGCTGCCCAGCAGGCGTGGTGCAAGGCACTCGTGGATATCTCCACCGTCAACACCACCAGCGGCCAGCCAGCCGCCAAAGCGCTGGCCGAGAAGGTGATCGACGCCGCCTACGGCTACCAGATGGGGGCCGTGCTGTTCAAGCCCACCCTGACCGAAGTGCCCCAGACCTTCCGCATCACCCGCGAGGGCGCGCTGTCGTACTTTGTGGGCGGCAATCCCGCCTTCCCCAAGGACACGGGCTTTGCACTCAAGGGCTGGACAAAGTGCGAAATCGCCAATGCCGCTGTGTTCATTGCAGGTGACTCGGCCACGACCATGGGCAACGTGATGTTCACGGGCAAGGACGGCAAGGTGACCAGCGTGGACAAGACCTGGGCTTTCGTCAAGGATGACGCGGGCAAGCTGCGCATCGTGGTGCACCACTCGTCCCTGCCCTTCAGCGCCAACTGACGGACCGACGCGGGGCGACCCCGCCCCCTTTGAGCGAAGCCCCCGGGCGTGCGACCGGCGCGCCGGGGCCGGCTTCATAATCCATGCCTTGTTCCGTGAGCCCTCCTGCTCAACGATGCCGCCCGTAAATCCGATGGATTCCACGCCAGACCGACGACTCCACCGCAGCGAGGCCTGCGACGGCCGCGAGCATCTGCGCCACCGTCACAGCTGGACCGCCGCTTAAGCCCCCATGTACCGCGCACGACTCTCCTTGGCATTCGCCGCCCTGGTGGCCCTGGTGTGTATCCAGGCCGCTTTTGTGTACTGGGGAGCCAACCGCGTCAACGACTATGCGCAGCACAGCCGGCTGGCCAGCGACATCCAGTCGGAGCTGCTCGACCTGTCGGCCAACAAGCAGCGGCTGCGCGTGTGGGCCCTGCAGCGGCTGATGAACACCGACGCCCAGCCCGAGCAGCGCGAGCGCCTGGTGGCTGCGATGTACGCCAGCGCCGCCAACCTGGATGACCTGGTACAGCGCGATCTGGCGCTGTGGAACGAGATGGTGCGCCGTGAAGGGGTGAGTATGCCGGCCGAGGTGCCCCAGCTCGTGGGCGTGACGGAGCTGATGCGCGACAACATCCAGGCTGTGGAGGCGCGATTGGCGCAACTGGTGCCGCTGGAGCAAGGAGCGGACTTTCCGGCCCTGTGGGCTGAACTCACGCAGGTTTTCGACATGGCCCGCGGGCGCGACCTGCGCGAACTGATCAACGGCGCGATTGCGCACCAGCGCGCGGCCGTGCCCGTGGCGCGCGCCGCCACCGAGCGCGGCCTCGATCTGCTGCGCGCACAAGCCATCGGCATGGCCCTGATCACCCTGGCCGTGGCGGTGGCACTGGCCCTGCACCTCAAGCAACGGTTGCAGCGCCCGCTGGACCGGCTGCTGGCGGGCACGCAGGCACTGCAAGCCGGCGCACTCGACCACCGGGTGGCCACCGGCTTCAACGATGAATTCGACCGCGTGGCCCAGCACTTCAACGCCATGGCGGCCGAGCTGCAGCAACACCGCGCCCAGGCCGACGCCGCCCGCCGTGGCCTGGAAGACGCCGTGCAGGCACGCACACAAGAGCTGAGCGCTGCCCACGACACCCTGCAGCGCCTGGACCAGCGCCGCCGCCAGTTGTTTGCAGACCTGGGCCACGAACTGCGCACCCCCGCCACCTCCATCCGCGGCGAGGCCGAGATCGCCCTGCGCGGCGGCGACAAACCCGTGGACGAATACCGCCAGACACTGGCGCGCATCGTGGGGGGCGTAGACCAGCTCACCCGCGTGATCCATGACCTGATGCTGATTGCCAAAGCCGACGCCGACCAACTGGTGATGCACCCCGCACCGGTGGACGTCCATGCACTAGTGGGCGACGCTGCTGAGCAGGCGGCTGCCCTGGGGGCGTCCCATGGCGTGCAGGTGCAACTGCTGCCAAGCCCGCCCAGCCCCCAGGAGGGCGGCGCTGCACTGCCGCCCGGCCCGGCGGTCGTCGTGCATGCCGACGCCGACCGGCTGCGCCAGGCCCTGGTGATCGTGCTGGACAACGCGGTGCGCTACTCCGCCAGCGGCAGCACCGTGAGCTTGTGGCTTCAGGCTGCTCCAGGAGGGGTCGAGGTGGTGGTGCGCGATGCGGGCATCGGCATCGACGCGGACGAATTGCCGCACGTGTTCGACCGCTTTGTGCGCGGGCGCAGGGCGCGGGCGCACCGGGCCGATGGGACGGGCATCGGGCTGTCCATCGCGCAGTCCATCGTGCAGGCACACGGCGGGCACATTGCCATCACCAGCGTGGCGCAACAGGGCACCGTGGCCCGTATCGCGCTGCCGTTGATGGACGGCAACACCACAACCCCCGCCCACAACGCCAAAGCCGCACCACCGGAGCGCCGCATATGACCCACATCCTGGTCGTGGAAGACGATGCGCGCGTGGCCGACTTCCTGGTGCGCGGCCTCAAGGCCGAGGGCTACCGCGTAGAGCTCGCGCGCACCGGCCCCGAAGGCCTGGCCCTGGCGCGGAGCGCCGAGCCCGGCGTACTGCTGTTGCTCGACCTGATGTTGCCTGGCCTGAGTGGGCTGGAGCTGTGCCAGACGCTGCGCGCCGAAGGCCACCATTTGCCGGTGCTGATGCTCAGCGCGCTGAGCAATACCGAAGACAAGGTCACAGGCCTGCGCCTGGGCGCGGACGACTACCTCACCAAGCCCTTTGCGTTTGAAGAACTGCTGGCCCGCATCGAAGCGCTGCTGCGCCGCGGCCGCGAGCAGCGCCCGCGCGCCAGCACCTTGCAAGTGGCCGACCTGGTGCTGGACCTCGAGCGCATGCAGGCCAGCCGCGCCGGCCAGCCCATCGTGCTGACTGCGCGCGAGCTGGCGTTTCTGGAGCTGCTCATGAGCGCCCCCGGTCGCGTGTACAGCCGTGAGCGCATCCTCTCCAACGTCTGGGGCACCAACGAGGACCCGCTGACGAACGTGGTCGATGTGTACGTGCGCCGCCTGCGCACCAAGATCGACGAAGGCCATGCCCTCGCGCTGATCAAGACCGTGCGGGGGTTCGGGTACCGGCTGGATGCCATGGCGGACTGAGCCGCGCAGACACGCCCCGACACACCCACGCTGCTGGCACGACGCGCCGCGCGATCTATGACGGTGGCGAAGGAGCGGGCAGTCACTCCATCACGTCGAAATGGAACACCTTGCTCACAATCTGCCAGCGTTCGTCCAGACGCACCAGCGTGAGAAAGTCGGTAAAAAAGCGTGGCGCAATTGCGCACTCCACGCGCGCAAAGGCAGTCACCGGCCCCGCAAACTCAATCGACAGGATGCTGTCACGGCGGCTATGCCCTTGACTCGCCGGTGAGGTGCGCTGGTCCACGATGGGAAAGTACTGCTTCATATCCAAATGCAGCAGCCGCCCCTCGGTCGCGCTGTAGTACGTAGCGGTTGGGTGAAAGGCCTGGGCCAACCGGGCGGTGTCGCAGTGGTACAGGCCGTCGAAGTAGAGATTCAGCGTGGCGGTAACGCCGGCAAAGTCGGGGGCGGCGCTCATGTCTTGTGCTTTCTGAACTCGGTGACCAGCAGCCCGCCCACGCCCCAGTTGTCGAGATCGATCTCGTCGATGACCACGTGCGTGGTCGCCGGGTTCTTGTGCAGCACACGCACCAGCAGCTCCGTGACGCCAGCGATGAGCTCAGCCTTTTGTTCGCGCGTCACCCCTTCGCGGGTGACCTGAATGTTCACGTAGGGCATGGAAATCCTTTCAGCCGATGCGGCCCACGACTTGGGCAATGCGCTCGCCAAACGCCCTGGCGGTCGCCAGGTCGCCCGCCACCATCTCCGCGGGTGAGGCATCGGAAGGCGTAGCGGTCATCAGGCCCGCAAAGGAGGCCAGGTAGTTGAGGTCGTCGCGAACAGCCGCCTTGGTATTGCTGGGCATCATGGCGGTGCCGGCCCAGAGCATGCCGTGTTGCTGCGACAGCGAAAACAGGGTGTACAGCGTCGTGAGCTTGTCTCCATGGATGCCCGCGCTGTTGGTAAACCCGGCGGCAAGCTTGTCCTTCCATCCCTGCCGGGCCCACACGGCAGAGCTGGCATCCACAAAACGCTTGAACTGCCAACTCACATTAGCCATGTAGGTGGGTGAGCCGAACACGATGGCACGCGAAGCATCGAGCTGCGCCCAGCCATCGGCATTGAGTTCGCCTTGATCGTCAATGGCGAGAAGCGTGCCGCCACTGCCCGCAGCGACGGCCTTCGCGACCTCGTGGGTGTGGCCGTAGCCGCTGTGAAAGACGATGGAAATAGGGGAAGGCATGGCGGTCCTGGCAAAACAAATGAGGGAACCGCAGGTTATTGAATACTTTGCAATTGATAAACTCACCCGCGTTAACTTCATTCATTACATGAGGTAAGTCATGCCCCGCGAATTTGGTGAAGTGATGCTGGGAAGCATTGAGCTTTTCTGCTTGGCCGCCGAAGCCGAGAGCTTCACGGGCGCGGCGCAGCAGGCCGGGCTGACTCCGGCGGCAGTGAGCCGGTCTATCGCGCGGCTGGAAGAGCGGCTTCAGGTGAGGCTTTTCGTGCGCACGACGCGCAAGATTCGCCTGACCGATGGGGGCAAAAGCTACTTCGACCAGTGCCGACAAGCGCTCAACCGGTTGAGCGAGGCGGAACGCGAGCTCACGGGCACACAGGCGGAGCCCGCCGGCAAGCTGCGCATCAGCGTGCCCACGACGCTGGGACACTGCCGGGTCCTCCCTGCCCTGCCAGGCTTTCGGGCGCGCTATCCCAAGGTGCAGATCGAAGTGCAGCTGAGCAACCGAAACGTGGACTTCACTGCCGACGGCTTCGATCTGGCCGTGCGGGCGCGGGCGCAAGCAGATTCGGGCCTCATCGCCCGAAAGCTCATGGACGCCGAACTGGTCGTGGTCGCTACGCCGGGCTACCTGCAATCTGCCGGCGTGCCCGAGCAGTTGGAGGACTTGGCCTCTCACGAGTGCATCCAGTTCGTACTGCCCAGCACAGGCCAGCCCGTTCCCTGGGTCTTTCGGAAAGATGACCAAGACGTCGAAGTCGGCACCACCGGTGGCCTGACCTGCTTTGATGATCTTCTGGGCGTAGCGACCCTGGCGCGGCATGGTGCAGGGCTGCTGCAGACCTACCGATTCATCGTGGAAGACGACCTTCGCCGGGGTGACCTGGTGGAAGTCTTGCAGAGACACGGTGGCCGCTCCCGGCCGTTTTCCATCCTCTATCCGGCAGGCCGCCACATGCCACTGCGCGTGCGCGTCTTCATCGACTATCTTGTGGAGTGCGCGCTTTAGGGCGTAGCCACGCACGGCAAACGTCTTCTTGTTTGAGCGCCCACAGCCTTACGCCCGGTCGATCCTGCACTGGAAGCAGTTGAACTTGGAACGAATGTGCACGTAGGCCACTTCCAGGTCGGCCAAGATGTCCTCGCACCGCCGGGCCAGATCCTTGCCCGCAACCACGGCCCCGGTTTCATATTTGATCCAGTGGTCGTGGCCATAGCCACGCACGATGGCGGGGTCCAGGTAGGCAAACCAGTCGGGCAGCCGATCCGACTCGTAGCGAACGCAGTCCCGGGCGTGCAAGAAGACGGGCCCTATTTCGGCATAGGGCTGGGCCTCGTCGAACGGCCGGTACGAAAGGACGAGTTTTTCATCACCATCGGCGATGGGTTGCAGGCAGTGGCGGCAGGGGTTTCCCGCGCCTTGCGCAACGCGCCGCAACGGGGGGTGCCCATTTGCATCCGCGCCGCCACTCAGGAAACTGAGCATTTCCGCGCCCGAAATACCTTGAACAGAAAGTCTCATCGCGCCGCCTTAATAATCCATAGTGGGTAGGGGGCCGATTCCATCGCATGTCCACCCGCAAGGCGCGCCACTTCCGGACATGCCATTTCGACAAGCCGCGCGAGGTGGCCGACCAGCTGATCCGGCGCGCAGAGACACCGGAACTATTCAGGGCTCGTCACCGTTTATGGTCGATGGGTAGCAACGGAATCCCTCAGTGAGCCGCGGCGCACCTGGAACGGCGTTGCAAAACGTGGAAAAACCTGCCCCATAGTGGCCCAAGAACACAGGCAGAACTGACAAGCTTTTGATTGATATGGAAAAACTCGAAGCCCCTGAGCACACGCCCATGATGCAGCAGTACCTGGCGCTCAAGGCCGACCACCCTGAGACGCTGCTGTTCTACCGCATGGGCGACTTCTACGAGGTCTTCTGGCAAGACGCCGAGAAGGCCGCGCGGCTGCTGGACATCACGCTCACGCAGCGCGGGCAGTCCGCGGGCCAGCCGGTGACGATGGCGGGCGTGCCTTTCCATGCGCTTGAGAATTACCTGGCCCGCCTGATCAAGATGGGCGAATCGGTCGCCATTGCCGAGCAGGTGGGCGAGGTGGGCGCGACCAAGGGGCCGGTGGAGCGCAAGGTGGTGCGCGTGGTCACGCCCGGCACGCTGACCGATACCGAGCTGCTGTCCGACAAAACGGAATCGCTGCTGATGGCCGTGCACCAGGCGCCGCGTGCGCGCTGCGGCCTGGCCTGGCTGAGCGTGACGCAGGGCCGCGTGTACCTGGCCGAATGCGCGCACGACGAACTCGGCGCCTGGCTGGCACGCGTGGCGCCCAGCGAGCTGATCTACAGCGCCGGCGTGACCGAACGCTTTGAGCAGCAACTGCAGGTGCTGCGCCAGGGCGGCGCCTTCACCTGCCCCATGAGCCCGCGGCCCGATTGGCAGTTCGACAGCGCCTTGGGCGAGCGCAAGCTGCTCGAGAACCTGGGCGCCGCCAGCCTGCAGGCCTGGGGCGCGCAAGACCTGGGCGAGGCGCATGCCGCCGCCGCCGGCCTGCTGGCGTACGCCGAACACACACAGGGCCGCACGCTCACGCACGTGCACAGCGTGCAGGTACAGCGCGGCGACGACCTGATCGATCTGCCCGCCACCACGCGCCGCAACCTGGAGTTGGTCAAGACCCTGCGCGGCGAGGACGCACCCACGCTCTTTTCGTTGCTCGACACCTGCATGACCGGCATGGGCAGCCGCTTGCTCAAGACCTGGCTGCTGGAGCCGCGCCGCGACCGCGACCAGGCGCGCCAACGCCTGTCGGCCACCGCGGCCTTGCGCGGCGACGGGGCTGCCGGGGACGTGGGCGGCAACAGCGGCCCGTGGGCACTGCTGCGCGGCGAGCTCAAGGGCGTGAGCGATGTGGAGCGCATCACGGCCCGCATTGCGCTGCGCCAGGTGCGGCCGCGCGAATTGGTCGCCTTGTGCAAAACACTACAAAAATCAGAGCACCTTGCGCTTTCAGGACAAGCGCCAGAGCCCTATCTGATTCAAATTTTCAGCCACCTGCACCCGCCCGAGGGCTGCACGGCCCTGCTGTGCGCGGCCATTGCCGAGGAGCCGGCCGCGCTGGTGCGCGACGGCGGCGTGATTGCCTCGGGTTTCGACACCGAACTCGACGAGCTGCGCGCCATCCAGACCAACTGCGATGCCTTTCTGCTGGACCTGGAAACCCGTGAGAAGGCGCGCACCGGCATCAGCAACCTGCGCGTGCAATTCAACAAGGTGCACGGCTTCTACATCGAGGTGACGAGCAGCCATGCGGACAAAGTGCCCGACGACTACCGCCGCCGCCAGACGCTGAAAAACGCCGAGCGTTTCATCACGCCCGAGCTCAAGACTTTCGAGGACAAGGCGCTGTCGGCCAACGAGCGCGCGCTGTCGCGCGAGAAGTGGCTGTACGAGCAGATCCTCGATCAGCTCCAGCCGCACGTGCCCGCCCTCACCCGCCTGGCGCAGGCGCTGGCCACCCTGGATGTGCTGTGTACGCTGGCCGAGCGCTCGCTCACCCTGAACTGGTGCGCGCCGCAGTTCGTGCCCGAGCCGTGTATCGACATCGAAGGTGGCCGCCACCCGGTGGTCGAAGCGCGCTTGGCCGAGACCTCCAGCGGCAGCTTCATCGCCAACCACACGCGCCTGAACGCCAACACGCGCATGCAGGTCATCACCGGCCCCAACATGGGCGGCAAGAGCACCTACATGCGGCAGGTGGCGCTCATCGTGCTGCTGGCCAGCATGGGCAGCCATGTGCCCGCCAGCCACTGCCGCCTGGGGCCCATCGACGCGATCCACACGCGCATCGGCGCGGCGGACGACCTGGCCAACGCGCAGTCGACCTTCATGCTCGAAATGACCGAGGCCGCGCAGATCCTGCACGCCGCCACGCCGCACAGCCTGGTACTGATGGACGAGATCGGCCGCGGCACAAGCACCTTTGACGGCCTGGCGCTGGCCAGCGGCATTGCCACACACCTGCACGACAAGACGCGTGCGTTTGCGCTGTTTGCCACGCACTACTTTGAGCTGACCGAGTTGCCGGCCAAGGCGCGCCACGCGATCAACATGCATGTGAGCGCGACCGAGTCGGGCACCGACATCGTCTTTTTGCACGAGATCCAGCCCGGGCCTGCCAGCCGCAGCTACGGAATCCAGGTGGCCAAACTGGCGGGCATGCCGTCGCCCGTGCTGCACCACGCCCGGCACGCGCTGGCCGCGCTGGAAGAGCGCGCGGGCGAAGACGATCTGCAGGTGGATTTGTTTGCCGCCCCCGCCGCGCCGGAGGGTGTGGGCGCTGGCCCGCTAGAGGCGGCGCTGGCCGGCATCAACCCCGACGCCCTGAGCCCGCGCGAGGCGCTGGATGCGCTGTACCAGCTCAAGAAGCTGGCGGGGGTTTGAACGAATGCACCTTCTTTGTGCACGGCTTTCCGGTGTCGGTGGGCACAAATTTTGAGTCAAATAGGCCTCTAGCGCTTATCTAATAAGCACTGGTAGCTATCATTTTTGATATTTTGGCTTTTCACCACCGCGCAGTGCCGTTCCCCCGCAGCGCCCTGCGGGGGCAATGCACCAAGCCAGATCGCGGGCCGGACTAAACTCGCGGGTTCCCCCACCCACAGACCCTCTTTAGCTCCATGACGTATTGCGTTGCCATCAAGCTCAATGCCGGGCTGGTTTTCCTGTCCGATTCCCGCACCAACGCCGGCCTGGACCAGATCAGCTCGTTTCGCAAAATGATGGTCTATGAGAAGGCGGGCGACCGCTTCATGGTGCTGCTGTCTGCGGGCAACCTGTCGATTTCGCAGTCGGTGCGCGAAATTTTGCAGACCGAGCAGCTCAAGGATGGCGACTCGGGCGAGAGCATCTCGATCTGGAACGCCAAGAGCATGTTCGACGCCGCCCGCGTGCTGGGCGCCGCGGTGCGCCATGTGCATGAACGCGACGGCGCAGCGCTCAAGCGCTCGGGCGTGGACTTCAATGTGTCGATGGTGTTCGGCGGGCAGATCAAGGGCGAGGGCATGCGCCTCTTCCAGGTCTACTCGGCCGGCAACTTCATTGAGGCTACGTCGGAGACGCCGTACTTCCAGGTGGGCGAATCCAAATACGGCAAGCCCGTGCTCGACCGCGTGCTCACGCCCGAAACCCCGCTGGACGAAGCCGCCAAGTGCGCGCTGGTGTCCATGGACAGCACGCTCAAATCCAACCTCTCCGTCGGTTTGCCCCTCGACCTGGTGGTCTACGAGGTGGACAGCTTCTCGACCGCCAAGGTGGTCTGCATCGACGAGAACAATCCTTACTTTCGGATGCTGCACGACAGCTGGGGCCAGAAGCTGCGCGAAGTCTTCGACAGCATCGAGGACCCGGCCTGGGGCGGCGGCGCGACCAATGTGCCCATCATGGTGAACCCGGCACGCAGCAAGCCGCTTAAGAAAATCACCACCCACCTGGACAAGCTCATCTGACCTCGCCAGCAAGGCTGGTGGCGCGGGTGCCTACCGCTTTGTTGTTTCTGTCCCTGTCGGTACCCCATGCTCCCTATCGTCTTTTCGCACGCCAACAGCTTTCCTGCGAGCACCTACCGCGTCTTGTTCAAGCACCTCAGGGCCCGTGGGTTCGAGGTGAATGCGGTGGAGCGCTATGGGCACGAAGCCCAGTACCCCGTCACCAACAACTGGCCGCACCTGGTGCAGCAGCTGGCCGATTTCGCCACGCCGCACGTGGAGCGGCTGGGCCAGCCGGTGTTTCTGGTCGGGCACTCGCTGGGCGGTTTCTTGAGCGTGATGGCCGCGGCCCGCCACCCGCACCTGGTGCGCGGCGTGCTGCTGATCGACTCGCCCCTGCTAGGCGGCTGGAAGGCCAATGCGCTCGATGTGGCCAAGCGTACCCAGGTGGTGGGCTCCATCTCGCCGGGCAAGGTCAGCCGGCAACGGCGCTTCAGCTGGGCCAGCAACGAAGAGGCGCTGGAGCACTTTCGCAAGAAAAAAGTGTTTGCCCAGTGGGCCCCCGAAGTCTTGAACGACTACATCACCCACGGCCTGCAAGACCACGACGGCAAGCGCGTGCTGGGCTTCGACCGCGCCGTCGAGACGGCCATCTACAACACGCTGCCGCACAACCTAGGCCGCCTGCTCAGCACCCATCCGCTGCAATGCCCTGCGGCATTCATCGGCGGGCGGGACTCTGACGAGATGAAGCAGGTCGGCATGGCGATGACACTGCGCATCACCCAGGGCCGCACGATGATGCTGGACGGCAGCCATCTTTTTCCGATGGAGCAGCCCCTGGCCACAGCCGCCGCCATCGAGGCGTCGCTACTCAATCTGGCCTCGCTCACTGGCTGAACTGCTGCTATAGCACCAAATACGGGTACCGCAAATGGCCGTACTGGTGCTGACGCGCAGGACAAACAGGCGTCGCCACTTTCGCAATCCATCCCCTACACTGGGGGTTTGTAACAGCGTGATACACCCAACATGCCTGCACAGACCCCGCTGGCCGCGCGCCTGCCCGCGCTGACCTCTGCCCTGCTGGCTGCCTTTCTGGTGGTCACCGCGGTGCGCACCCACAACGACACCACCATTGCCATCGTCATCGCGTCGGTGCTGATGTTTGCGTGCTGCTGGGCCAGCGCCACCTATCTGCTAGGTGGCAAGATCATTGCCAAGAACGGCACTGCAGCATGAACACCGCAACCACCCGCATGCCCCCCCTTCCCGAGGCTGAGCTGGCCGGCATGCAGCACCAGGCCGACCCTTTAGCCGACCAGACGGTCGCCGACATGCTGGGCCCTTGGCCGCCGGGCACCGTCAATGCCGACGCCGAGCAATGGAAGCGTCTGGACACCGTGAACATTCTGCTGGGCCAGTGGGCCGACAACGCGGGCATTGCGCAGTGGACGGTTGGCGTAGGCCCCGTGCAGGGCACCGTAGGCGGCAAGCCTGTTGACGGGTATGTGGATCAGGCCATGGCCGATGCACTGAACCACTATGTGTGCACCGCCCAGGTCTTGCCCGACTGGGCCGACGCCCACAGGATCGAACGCGCCGAAAAACTGTTCATGGAGCACGGCGCGTTGTCTTGCATCCTGCTCTTTTGTTCCAGCCTGCCCGAGTGCTATGTGATCCCGGATTTGTCGGCAGTGCTGCACACCGCAGGGCAGTTGGAGCAGAACACCGAATACCGCATCCGCTCCACCGCGGCGATGATCTTTCCGGTGATGCTGCACGGCGGCATGAGTGAGCGTGGCGCGGGCGTGGCCCAGGTTCTGAAGGTGCGGCTCATCCACGCGACCATTCGCAACCTCATCCTGCACGGCAGCCCGCAGCGTGCCTTGGCCAACATGAACGCGGGCCACGACAGCCTGATACCGCCGACGGCGCTGCCGCCTGGTGGCCGCGTGACGATGTTCCAGATGCTGCACGCGCGCGGCTGGGACGTGGCCGCCGACGGACTGCCCTGCAACCAGGAAGAGCTGGCCTACACACTGCTGACCTTCGGCTACGTGTTCCTGCGCAGCCTACAAAGGCTGGGCATCGGCTTGCCCCGTCGCGATGAAGAGGCCTACCTGCACACCTGGAACGTGGTGGGCCATGTCCTCGGTATTGAGCGCTCTCTGATGGTCGACACCATGGCGCACGGCAAGGTGCTGATGGCGCAGATGCAGGCGCGGGGGCGCGCAGACTCTATCGCACCCGACCCGCGCCCGGCCCTGGGCCAGGCGCTGATGGAGACCATGGCCAAATACCTGCCCTGGGACATCGTGAAACCGTTCCCCCGGCTCATGACACGCTACCTCTGCGGGCGCGCCACGGCAAGCGACCTGGGGCTGACCCAGCCCGTTCCCTGGTCGTCCGCGCTGCTGTTCTGGGTCGTGCTGACAGTGGCCCGCGTGCTGGATGCGGTGGCGCGCCTGGTGATGCCGCGGTTTTCGTTGGTCCGCGCGCTCACCCGGGTGCTGGGCTACCACTTCATGAGCCACGTTCTGATGAGCCAGACACGGCCCCTGCAGTTGCCCACCGAGCTGCTCAACCAGGTCGACGACGTGGTCCACGCGTGGAGCGACGACCCGCACGCGCCGCGGTGGCTCAATCGCCTGGAAGACCGGCTCACCACCCGCGGCAGCTGGAGCACGGGCCTGGCCCGCAGGGCACAGGCCGCGCGCCCGGCCCAGGCGCAGCGGCCCGCATAGCCAGAGTCCCAGCCGATGCACGCACTGCTCTACGCCCTCCACATGCTGGCCAGGTTTTGGCGTACGCATGGCGGCAAGATATCGGCACTGCTGCTGCTCATCCCCCTGGCCCAGCCTCTGGGGGCGCAGGCTGGCGCGCCCTTGGTGCTGACGCAGGGAAGTCCCCGAGTGACTGCGTGGGAGGCGATCACGCTCAAGGCGGATCCCACGTACAAGCTCTCTGCGCAGGAAATGCTGGACCGCCTGGGCGAGTTCGAGGCACCCGCCCGGCGCGGCGGGTCATTGGGCGTCCACAAGGCGGCAATCTGGCTGCACATCCCCATCATCGCGACCGAAACGCCACGCACACCCTTCATGGTCGATGTGGGCTACAGCTCGCTGCAGGCCGAGATCTACCTGGCCCGCGATGGCCAAGTGCTCCAGCAGGCCCGCACCCACCAGCCCGGGGAAACGCAGCTCTCCACCCGCACGCCCGCGATGGTGTTTGAGCTGCAGGCCGGTCAGCCTTACGACCTGCTGATCCGGGTGCAGGCCACAGGGCCGCTGATCCTGCCCATCACAGTGGGTGAACTGCCCTACCAGATGCACAAAGCCCTGAGCGAGCAGATGCTGCAGGGTCTGCTCAACGGGCTGGCGTTCTTCCTGCTGATGTACAGCCTGGTCCAGTGGGTCACGCAGCGCGATCGGATGTTCGGGTTCTACGCTCTGGTGGTGCTGGGCAGCGCGGCTTTTTCGTTGCAGTTCTTTGGGCTGGGTGCTCAGTTTCTGTGGCCGAACAATCTTTGGATGGGGCGGTATGCGGGCCTAGCAGCAGGGCTGATGGCCCTGGCGGGCTCGTTCCTCTTCCTGGGCCACACGCTGGCAGGCGATACACCCAACAGCCGTTACGCGCGCACCATGCGCGCAGGCGCCGCGATCACTGCAGCAGTCTGCGCCGCACTTGTGCTGGGCTGGGTGAGCGTGCCCATGGCCATCGCCTACATGAGCCTGGCGGGGGCCCTGCCGTCCCTCATCAGCCTACCTGCCGCCATCGCCCGAGTGCGGCAGAAAGACCCCATCGGCACCACCCTGCTGGCGGCGTGGATCGCCTTTGGCGTGGCCGCTGCGGTCATGGTGTGCCTGGTCCAGGGCTGGGTACCCGCGAATTTCTGGACGATGCATTCGTTTCAGTTCGGTGCCACGGTGGACACGCTGCTTTTCTTTCGGGTGCTGGGCCTGCGCGCAAAAGCCGCACAGACCCAGGCACGGGAAACCATGCAAGAGCGTGACCTGATGCGCTCGCTGGCTTATACCGACCACCTCACAGGCCTGAGCAACCGGCGCGGTTTGCAGAATGCCCTGCATGCTGCGCTGGCCCAGTGTTCCGAGCATCGGCTGGTGGCGGTGTATCTCATGGACCTGGATGGGTTCAAGCCCGTGAACGATGCACACGGCCATGACGTCGGTGACGACCTGTTGGTGGCTGTGGCTCACCGCCTGGAACGCAGCGTGCGCCACCATACGGACGTGGTCGCCCGCCTGGGCGGAGATGAGTTCATCATCATGGCGCAGGGCCTTGATACACCTGAGCAGGCCCATGAACTGGGCCAGGCGCTGCTGCGCGCCTTCGAGCAGCCTTTCAGCCTGAGCCACCTCCGACTGCAAGTGGGACTCACGGCCGGCTATGCCATAGCCCCGCTAGACGGTGAAGACCCGCATGGACTGATACGTCTGGCGGATGCAGCGATGTACCAGGGCAAGCAAAACGGCAAGCGCTCGGTGCGCCGCGGCGGCAGCGAGCTGGCGCCGTCTACTTGAACAACGGCCTTCGCAAACAGCCCCAAGCCTCTACCGGCTTCCTATACAGCCTGAGCGTCGCTCCACCATGCGCCCCGCGCTCCTTTCGCAGCAGGCCCCACGGTTGCCTGCACTCATGAGACGCTGGATGGCGGGCTGTGTGCTGCTGATTCTGCTGGCATCGAGCCACAGCGCCTGGGCGGATGCCAACCGCATCGAGCTGCGCGATGACATGCCGCTGCACCACGCCTGGCCGGCGGTCAGCATCCTGAACGATGCTTCACGCGTGCTGTCGATCCAGAACGTCATCGCGCGAACCCCCGAGTTTGCCGCCCCACCTCGCAGCAGCGGGACGCTGGGCGTGCAGACTGACGCAGTGTGGCTGCGCGTGCCGGTCGCCGTGGCACCGACCTCAGACGGCATGTGGGTGTTGGATATCGACTACCCCGTGCTCCAGCGAATCGAGGTCTACCTGACCCACGGCGGCCACGTCACCCAGCGGGCCACGCTGGGTAGCCTGCAACCTTTCTCACAGCGCCCGCTGCGCACCCGCTCGCACGCCCTTCCGCTCACCATGCAGCCGGGGCACCACTACGAGTTGCTGCTGCGCGTGGAGACGACCGGCGCGATGGTGCTGCCCATCACGCTCAACAAGCCCGCCGCCTGGCACAGCGCTGCCATGAACGAGCAGATGCTGCAAGGCCTGCTCACCGGACTGGCGCTGTGCCTGCTGATCTACAGCCTGGCGCAATGGATCAACCTGCGCGAGGTGCTGTTCATCCAGTACGCATTGCTGCTCACCGGCAGCCTGCTCTTTTCGCTTCATTTTTTTGGGCTGGGCGCCCAGTACCTCTGGCAAGACAACACCTGGTTCGAGGTGCACGCGGCAGGACTCTCGGCCCTGATGGCCACGTGTGGCTCGTTTCTCTTCATCAGCCAGGCCCTGGTCGGCGACCGCCCCCAAAGCCGTCTGCTGCTCATGATGCGCGGGGGTGCTTTGCTCTGCGTGCTGCTGGCATTCATCCATGCGCTGGACGTGTTGAGCATCCCGGCGGTGGCAGCCATCGTCAGCATCCTGGGCCTGATGCCGGCGCTCATGGGCATCCCGGGCGCCGTGCGCCGGGCGCGCCGGGGCGACCCGGTGGGCACCAGCCTGCTGCTCGCCTGGGTGATCTACTTTGCGGCCACGGCCACGGTGATTGGTGTGATCCGCGGCTGGGTGCCGGCGAACTTCTGGACCCTGCACTCGTTTGAGTTCGGTGCGACCCTCGACATGCTGCTGTTCATGCGCGTGCTGGGCTTGCGCACAAAGGCGCTGCGCGGGGAAGCCATTCATGCCAACCGCGAACGCGACGCCATGCGCTCGCTGGCGCACACCGACCCCCTCACGGGTTTGCTCAACCGGCGCGGATTGAACATTGCGCTGGCGACTGCCCTGCCCCGCTGCGGGCCCGAAAAGCTGCTGGCCGTGTACGTGATGGACCTCGACGGCTTCAAGCCCGTCAACGACCAGCATGGGCACGACGTGGGCGATGAATTGCTGGTGGCGGTCACGCGGCGCCTGCAGGGCCACGTGCGCCAGAGCGACCTGGTGGCGCGCCTGGGCGGCGACGAGTTTGTGGTGATGGCCGGCCACCTGGGGAGCGCGCAGCAGGCCGAGGAGCTGGGGCACAAGCTGCTGAATGCGTTCCGCTCGCCCTTCTCTTTGGGCAATGTGCAGGTGGATGTGGGCCTGACCATCGGCTACGCGATTGCGCCCGACGACAGCAATGACGCCATCGGTTTGATCAAGCTCGCGGACGCCGCGATGTACAGCGGAAAACAAGGCGGCAAGTTCTGCCTGCGGCGCAATACCGGCGGCGACCTTGCGCTGTCGTCCGCCTGAGCTGCGCGCCAAACCAATGCGCCAGTGGCGATGCCCTGGCCAGGCAACCTGGGCAAATTCGAACTGGTCAAAGCACGGGGCTTCGGATACACCCTAGTGTGGTGTTGCACGCTATCCGGCACTTAAAACCGCGTCTTTTCGGCCAGGGCTGCGTTGCTAATCCGCGCGATACCCACGGGTATCGCTGTGGTTTGCGCCTCGCTCTGACCAAAAATTCACCGGTTTTAAGTGCGCCGTCAAGCATGCAACACCACACTACGCTTCGCGCTTTTTTCACAAAGGAACCGTTTGCCATGGCCCATCGCAAGAGTCCTGCCCGCATCGCCAAAGACGCTCGTGTCGCACAGTTTCGTGTGCTCGCAGCCCAAAAATCCGCCACAGCCCCCTCCAAAATCCCAGCCCCGGCCGTCGCGTGGGAAGCCCTCGCCGCACTGGAAATGCGCATCGCAGGCCGCATCGTCGTGCCGACGAGCCCGGACTACAACGACGCGCGGCAGGAGTCCAACCCCGCTTTCCAGGCCTATCCCGAAATCATCGTTTACTGCGCCTGCGAGAACGACGTCCTTGAATGCATCGCAGTCGCGCGGACCTACGACCTGTGGGTTGCCGTGCGCTGTGGCGGCCACAGCACGGCGGGGTATTCAGTCAACAGCGGCATGGTGGTGGACCTGAGCGACATGAAAGGCGTCGTGCTGGACCCCGATCGCGAGCGCGTGCATGTGCTGCCCGGCACCGACTTTGACCGCTTCAATGGAGCGATGAACAACACGGGCTGGCACGTGCCTACCGGCGCCTGCGGCAGCGTGTGCGTGGGCGGGTTTGTACAGGGCGGGGGCTACGGCTATACGTCCCGTGCGTTCGGCATCCAGTCGGACGTGGTGGAATCCTTCCGCGTAGCGCTGGCCGACGGCTCGATAATTGTCGCAAGCGCTGGCGAGCACGCCGACCTGTACTGGGCGATGCGCGGCGGCACTGGCGGCAACTTTGGGGTGCTGCTGCAGGTCACCTACCGCATGAAACGCCTCGACCAGGTCTGGGCCTGGGCCATCAGCTGGGACGAAGCCCACGCGGCGCAGGTGCTGACACTGATGCAAAACCAGTTCATGAAAGCCGGCGCGCCCGATGCGCTGGGCTACATGATGAACCTGGGCTACCAGAACGGCGTGCCGGTCTACATGGTGCAAGGCATGTACTGCGGCACGCGTGAGGAAGGCCTGCTTGCCATTGCGCCTCTACTGGCCGTGCCCAGCGCCCAGCTGCTGGTGGACAAGACGGGGACCTACCCGGAAATGAACGTCTGGCTGGAGGACCATCCCTACACACTGCCCGACAACCTGCCGGACGGCGTGGCGGAAACCAAGTCCACCGGCTACATCGGCGTGCCGCTGTCCACGGCGGACTGGCAGGGCATCATCGACTACTTCAAGACCTCGCCGAATCCCTGGTCGCTGGCCTACCTGGAGCCCTATGGCGGCGCGATCAACCGCTATCCGGTAGCCGACAGCGCTTTCATCCACCGCTACGCTGACGCCGATCTGGTGGTGGATGTGTTCTGGACCAATGCGGACGAGCGGGCCGTGATGGAAGCCTGGCTCGAGGGGTTCATGGACCTGGCCAGGCCATTCCTCAACGGGCATGTTTACCAGAACTACCCGGATGCGCGTTTGCAGGACTTCGCCTCAGCCTATTGGGGCCCCGCCTACCCAAGGCTGCAGAACGTCAAGGCGCAATACGATCCCACGAACTTCTTTCACTTTCAGCAGAGCATCCGGCTGCCGCACGCAAGCGACTAGGAAAGAGGCCCTCGCTGTTGCCCCCGGGCCTGCAGTGTCACACCCGTGGCCCCGGGGTCCGCAACAGGTCCATGCCGACACTGCGACGCAGCTACGTCAAGGCTCGAGGGCTTCGGCGTAGTGGAGCCGGCCTTTGCCTGCCCGCTTGGCTGAATACATCGCCTGGTCGGCACGGCTCATCAGGGCATCGATATCGCACTCCAGCGGAGGGTGCATTGCCACGCCGATGCTGGCTCCGATGCGCAGATCCCGCCCCTCCACGGCCATCGGCTGGTGCAGGGCTTCAATGATTCGGTGGCCAATCGTGTCCGTCACGTCGCGGGTGACATCCTGGTCCAGCATGACCAGGAATTCATCGCCCCCCAGGCGCGCCATGGTGTCGCCCGAACGCACCGTACTGGCAATGCGCTGGGCCACGAGGCGCAGCACTTCGTCCCCTGCGCGGTGGCCTTCGGCATCATTGATGCGCTTGAAGCCGTCCAGATCGATGAACAGCAACGCCACAGAACCTGCGCCGTGCCGCGCATGGCTCAGGGCCTGTTCAAGACGGCCCTGAAAGGCCGCACGATTGAACAGGCCCGTGAGGGAGTCGTGATTGGCCAGATAGTGCTGCTGGCGCGCAATCTGGATCTTGGCCGAGACGTCCTGCACCAGGGCCATGATCGATGTCACCTGCCCCTGTGCATCGGTCAGCGCGGAGTTGAACCACTCGCAATGCACCTCGGTGCCATCGTCACGCACAAAGCTAGTTTCCGCGCGGTTTTGCGACTCCTGCCCCGACTGCAGGCGCTGCAAGGCTCCATCAAGCCCGCCCTGCTGGGGCGACAGGTCCACGAGTTCGGTCAGCAACCGGCCCTCCAGTCCCGCCACATGCAGCCAGCCCATGAGCTGTACGGCACGTTGCGAGCAATGCAACAGCCTCAGGTTGTGGTCCATTTCCAGCACGGCGAGCGGGCTGTTTTCCATGTGGGAGGACAGCCGCTGATTGGCGGCACGCAGCGCGTTCATGGTGACCTGCAGTTCATGCACGTCGAGCGCGGTGGCAATGAAACCGTCGATGGATCCTTGCGGGTTGTGCCAGGGGGTCAGGCAGATGGTGCGCCACTCGTCAAAGCCGTAAGGGGTGCGCAGCAGGCGCTGGTACTGCACCCGCTCGCCCGCCAGCACGCGCTCGACAAAGGGCATGAAGCGGTTGCATTCCACTTCGCCGTATACCTCGGGCAGAGACTTGCCGACCAACTGCTCGGGTACGGTGCCAAACCACCGCGCATATTCGTCGTTGGCATAGATCACAGTCAGACGGCGGTCCACCACCGCCATGGTGGCACCCGCGCTGCGGGTGATCAGCTCAAGCAGTTCCGCCTGGGACCAGGAATCCTTGCAGACAACATCGGGAGACTGCGGCAACTTGGGCTCGTCTTGCATCATGCGGCGAACGCCCCGGCGGGAGGCACCCTGGGTAACAGTATGTCAATAGCAGCTTATCACTTCCGACAATCACCTGCCCCCGCGCCCAGCACAGCCGGAGGCGCGGGCTCAATCAGCCCACTGCACCCACCCGGTCCACGCCGTCACCAGCACCACGATGCCGAACACGATGCGGTAGTACGCAAACGGCACAAAGCTGTGCGTGCTGATGTAGCGCAACAGCCACCGCACACACAGCCAGGCGCTGAAGAACGAAAACACCAGCCCGGTGAGGAACATCGGCAGGTCGGCCGCCGACAGCAGCGCTCGCTCCTTGTACAGGCTGTACACGCCCGCGCCGATCAGCGTGGGGATGGCCAGGAAGAACGAGAAGTCGGTCGCCGCCTTGCGTGACAGACCGAGCAGCATGCCGCCGATGATGGTCGAGCCACTGCGGCTCGTGCCGGGCACCATGGCCAGGCATTGCACGAGGCCAACCTTGAGCGCATCGAGCGGCGTCATCTCGTCTACGGTCTGGATGCGCGTGGCGGACGGGGGGCGGCGCTCGGCCCACAGGATGATGAAGCCGCCCACGATGAAGGTGCTGGCCACCACGACCGGCGTGAACAGGTGCGCCTTGATCATCTTGCCGAACAGCAGGCCCAGCACCACCGCAGGCAGGAAGCCGATCAGCACGTTGAGGACTAAACGCTGGGCTTGGCGCTCGGTGGGCAACGCCACCAGCGTGTCGCGGATTTTCTGCCAGTACACCAGGATCACCGCAAAGATCGCGCCGGTCTGAATGGCGATGTCGAACACCTTGGCCTTGGCATCGTCGAAACCCAGCAGCGAGCCAGCAAGGATCAGATGCCCCGTGGAGGAGATCGGCAGGAACTCGGTCAGGCCCTCGACCACGCCCATGATGGCGGCCTTGACCAGCAATAGAACGTCCACGCGCACTCCTTGAGAGAAAATTTGAGTCAAATAGGGCTCTAGCGCTTATCACATATGCGCTAGCAGCTATCAAAACAGGAGTATATGCCCTGCGGGCGCGCGCCTCCCCAGGCCTGCGCTTGGTGCGGCAACGGTTACTGCACGGGTGGCTGCACCTGCTCCGGCGCTTTCCACGGCGCCTGCCAACCGCCGCCTAGCGCCTGCACCAGCGTGACCGCCGCCAGCTGGCGGTTGACCTGCAGCTGCAGCAGCGCGCGCTGCGCCGACAGCGCCGACGCCTGCGCCGTGACCACATCGGTATAGCCCACCTGGCCCTCGCGGTAGCGGTTGAGCAGCTGCTGCGCCGTGCGTTCAGCCGCCGACACGGCCTCGCGCCGCAGCGGCTCCTGCTCCTGCAACGTGTGCAGCACGGTGAGCTGGTCTTCCACGGTCTGGAAGGCCGTCAGCACCGTCTGGCGGTAGTTGGCCACGCGGCCGTCGCGCGCCGCTTTGGCCTCGTCGACCCGGGCCGTGGTCGCGCCCGCGTCAAAAATGGTCTGCGCCACCGACAAGCCCAGCGACCACACCAGCGTGGACGCCTTGAACAGGTCGGCCACGCTGGTGCCGCCGCTGCCCAATGAGGCCCCCAGACTCAGGCTCGGGAAGTACGCCGCGCGCTGGATCCCGATCTGCGCATTGGCAGCGGCCACGGCGCGCTCCGCCGCGGCGATGTCGGGCCGGCGCTGCAGCAGCGTCGAAGGCACGCCGAGCGGCACGTCGGGCACCGATGCCACCCACTGCGCGCGCGCCAGCGCAAAGTCCGCAGGCGCCCGCCCCGTCAGCACCGCAATGGCGTGCTCGAAGCGCGCGCGGTTCTGGCGCGCGGTAGCCAGGTCGGCCCGTGCATTGGCCAGTTGCGTCTGCGCCTGCAGCACATCGGTCTGGGCGACCACGCCAGCGGCGTAGCGGTTCCTGGCGATTTGCAGGCTGCGCTCATAGCCCTCTACGGTGGCCTCCAGCAGTTCGATTTCTGCATCTGCCTCGCGCAGCTGAAAGTACGCAGACGCCAAGGTGCCCACGGCTGAGAGCCGCGCTGAAGCCAGATCGGCCTCGCTGGCCTGCGCGCTGGCCTGGGCGTTGTTCACGCCGCTGGCGAGGCGGCCCCACAAGTCGGGCGCCCAGTCCACGCCCAGCGACGCCTGTGTGGTCGTGCCCGAGCGACTCGCGCCCTCGCCGCCCGTCCGGGTCGCGCCGCCCGAAAGGCCCACCGAGGGGAACAGCCCCGCACGCTGCTGCCGCACCACCGCCTGCGCCTGCGCATAGGCGGCCACGGCCGCGGCGATGTTCTGGTTGGACAGCTGCACCTGCTCCGCCAGCCGGTTCAGTTCGGCGTCGCCAAACAGCTCCCACCACGGCCCGCGGTCCAGCGCGTCGGCCGGTGCCGCCGGTGCCCAGGTGGCGCCAGCCTCCTTGAAAGCGGCAGGTACCGGCATGTCGGGCTGTTGGTAAGGCGTGGTGGCCGCGCAGCCCACCAGCAGCGCCAGCGCGGCGCCTGCGCAGGCCGTGCGCACCGACGCGGCGCCAGGGGTCAGGGATAGGGATCGGAAGGGCATGGGACGCAATCAGGTGGCGGCGCTCTGGGCTGCAGCGCGGCTCAGGTGTTGTTCATTGGGCGCGGGCGTGCGCAGCTTGTCGAGCAGCACATAGACCACGGGCGTGGTCAGCAAGGTAAGCAGCTGGCTGGCAATGAGGCCGCCGATGATCGCCACCCCCAGCGGCTGGCGCAGCTCGGAGCCCTGGCCAAACCCAATGGCCAGCGGCAACGCACCGAGCGCAGCAGCCATGGTGGTCATCAGGATGGGCCGAAAGCGCAATATGCAGGCCTCGCGCACGGCCTCCAGGGCCGAGAGCCCGCGGGCCCGCTCGGCGTCCAGTGCAAAGTCGATGATCATGATGGCGTTCTTCTTGACGATGCCAATGAGCAGGAACACGCCGATCAACGCAATGATGGTGAACTGCATGTTGAACAGCAGCAGCGCCAGCACCGCCCCCACCCCGGCCGAGGGCAAGGTGGTGAGCACCGTGATGGGATGGATCAGGCTTTCGTACAGGATGCCCAGCACGATGTAGATCACCACGATGGCGGTGATGATCAAGAACAGCTGCTGGCCCTGCGATTGCTGAGCGCTGAGCGCCGTGCCCTGGAAGGTGCCACGCACATTGGTCGGCATGGCGATGTCGGCCTCGGCCTGCTCGATCACTTGGCGGGCCTGGCCGAGCGTCGTGCCGGGGTCAATGTTGAACGAGACCGTCGTGGCCAGTTCGCCGTCCTGGTGGCTGATGGACGTGGGCGAGGCCCGCTCGACCACCCGCGCAATGGCACTGAGCGGCACCATGGTGGAGGGCGTGGTGCTGATCACCTGGCCGGTGGATGCACCGCGCTGGCCCGGATTGGCGGCCGTGCCGGTGGCGCCCGTCGGGTTGGCCGCCACGTAGATGTCCTTCAGGGCCGGCGGCCCGCGCGTGTACTCGGGCGCCCATTCCATGATGACGGCGTACTGGTTGAGCTCGCCGTAGATCGTGGCCACGGAACGCTGACCGAACGCGTTGTACAGCGCGTTGTCGACGGCCGAGGCGCTGACCCCCAGGCGCGAGGCGCTGGCGCGGTCGACCTCGACGTAGGTCTCGACACCGTTTTCGGCCTGGTCCGTGTCCACGTCCTTGAGCAGCGGCTCGTCCTTGAGGCGATCGGCCAACTTGCCGGCCCACAGCTTGAGGTCGGCCATGTTGTCGCTCTTGAGCGTGTACTGGTAGGTCGAGTTGCTCGAGCGCCCGCCCATGCGCAGGTCCTGCACCGGGTTCAGGAACACGCGCAGCCCGGTGATCTGGTTGAGCTGCGGCCGCAGGCGCGCGATGACGGCGGGTGTGGTGTCGGTGCGCTGGCTCATAGGCTTGAGGTTCACGAACATGAACCCGCCCCCGGCCCGGCTGCCGCCCGAAAAACCCACCACCGTGTCCACGGCCGGGTCCTTGCGGATGATCTCGACCGCCTCGCGCAACTTGCGCGCCAGCGCTTCGGACGAAATGCTCTGGTCCGCGCGCAGGCCGGCGTTGAGCTGGCCGTTGTCCTGCTCGGGGAAGTAGCCCTTGGGGATCTTGGCAAACAGGTACACATTGAGGCCGATCACCGCCAGCAGGATGAGCACCACCAGTGCCTTGCTGGCCAGCGCCCAGTCCAGGCTACGCTCGTACACGCGCAGCACGCCGTCATAGCCGCGTTCGGCCCAGCGGGCCATGCGTGACGGCGGTTTGTCCGTGGCCGGGTCGTGCGCGCGCAGCAGCCAGGCGCACATCATGGGCGTGGTGGTGAGCGAGATGACCAGCGAGATCATCACCGCCACCGACAACGTGACCGCAAATTCTCGGAACAGCCGCCCGACCTGCCCGTCCATGAACAGCAGCGGGATGAACACCGCCACCAGCGAAAGGCTGATGGACAACACGGTAAAGCCCACCTCGCGCGCGCCCTGCAGCGCGGCCTCCAGGCGGCCCATGCCGGCTTCGATGTGGCGCATGGTGTTCTCGAGCACCACGATGGCATCGTCCACCACGAATCCTGTAGCGACTGTCAGCGCCATCAGGCTCAGGTTGTTGAGGCTGAAGCCCAAAAAGTACATCACGCCGAAGGTGCCCAGCAGCGACACCACCGTGGCCACCGCCGGGATCACCGTGGCCCGCGCCTTGCGCAGAAACAGCCCCACGACCAGCACCACGAGCGCAATCGACACCATGAGCGTGAGTTCGATTTCGTGCAGCGACGAGCGGATGGTGTTGGTGCTGTCGGACGCCACCGCCACCTGAATGTCCTGCGGCAATTGCGCCTGCAACTCGGGCAGCAGGGCCCGCACACTGTCCACGGTCTCAATGATGTTGGCGCCCGGCTGGCGCGTGACCAGCACGACGATGGCAGGGTCGCCATTGAACAGCCCCACCGTGCGGCGGTTTTCCACGCCGTCCACCACGCGTGCCACGTCCCCCAGGCGCACGGCCGCGTTGTTGCGCCAGGCGACGATCAGCGATTGGTACTCGGCCGCCTTGCGGGCGGGGGACGGCGTGTAGATCTGCAGGCGGCGGCCGTCGCCTTCGATGGCGCCCTTGGGCCGGTTGGCGTTGGAGGCCTGGATGGCAGCGCGCACATCTTCGGTACTGATCCCGTAGCGGTTGAGCGCAAACGGCAGCAGCTCCACCCGCACGGCCGGCAGCGACCCGCCGCCGATTTCCACCTCGCCCACGCCGTCCACTTGCGACAGGCGCTGACTCACCACGTTGGAAACCGCGTCGTAGATCTCGCCCGGCGACCGCGTCTTGGACGTGAGCGCCAGGATGATCACCGGCGAGGCGGCCGAATTGCGCTTGCGGTAGGTGGGGTTGCTGCGCAGCGTGGCGGGCAGGTCTGCGCGCGCAGCGTTGATGGCCGCCTGGACTTCGCGGGCGGCCGCGTCGATGTTGCGGTTGAGGTCAAACTGCAAGCTCACCCGGGCCGAGCCGTTGGAGCTCGACGAGGTCATTTCATTGACGCCCGGGATCACGCCCAGCCGCCGCTCCAGCGGCGTCGCGACGCTGGTGGCCATGGTCTCGGGGCTTGCACCCGCCAGGCTGGCCGACACCGAAATGGCCGGGTAGTCCACCTGCGGCAGCGGCGAGACCGGCAACACAAAAAACGCCGCAATGCCCGCCAGCGCGATGCCGATGGTGAGCAGCACCGTGGCCACCGGCCGCTCGACAAAGGGGCGCGACAGATTCATCGCACGTCCCCCGGCTGCACGGGCGCGGCGGCTGTACCCCGGCCCGTGACGCGCCGGCCCAGGCGGTCAAACGCGAGGTAGATCACCGGTGTGGTGAAGAGCGTGAGCATCTGGCTCAGGATGAGCCCGCCAAAAATTGCCAGGCCCAGTGGGCGGCGCAACTCTGCACCCTCGCCCCAGCCCAGCATCAGCGGCAGTGCCGCAAACAGCGCCGCCAGCGTCGTCATCAGGATCGGGCGAAAACGCAGCAACGCCGCCTGGTGGATCGCCTGCTGCGGCGGCATGTTCTGGTTGCGCTCGGCGTCGATGGCGAAGTCGATCATCATGATCGCGTTCTTCTTGACGATGCCGATGAGCAGGATGATGCCGATGATGCCGATCACCCCCAGGTCGTTGCCCGACACCATGAGCGCCAGCAGCGCGCCCACGCCGGCAGACGGCAAGGTAGAAAGGATCGTCACCGGGTGGATATAGCTTTCGTACAGCACGCCCAGGACGATGTAGACGCACACCATCGCGGCCAGGATGAGCCACAACTGGCTGGAGAGCGATTTCTCGTACGCACCCGCAGCACCCAGGAACTCCATCGACAGCCCGGGCGGCATGCCGATGTCCTTGGCAGCCGCGCGGATTGCGTCCACCGCCGTGCCCAGGGAGACGCCCTCGGCCTTGTCGAACCCCAGCGTGGCGGCAGGGTACTGCGCCACCCGGGTGATCTGCAGAGGTGCCAGCTGCTCGCGGATGGTGGCCACGGCAGACAGCGGGGTGGGCGTGCCGCCCCCCGTGCGCAGTTGCAGCGTACCCAGAGACTCGGGCGTGTTGAGCTGCTCTTGCTGCGCCTCCAGGATCACCCGGTACTGGTTGGTCTCGGTGAAGATGGTGGAGACGATGCGCTGGCCAAACGCGCTGTAGAGCGTGTCGTCCACGGTGCTGGCCGTCACCGACAGGCGCGACGCCGTGTCGCGGTCGATGTCGACATACGCCGACAGGCCCTGGGCGCCGGCGTCGGTGGTGGCATTGCGCACCTTGGGCTCGGTTTTCAGGCGCTCGACCAGTTTGCGGGTCCATTCATTCACCTGGGCCGAATCCACTCCGCCGACGGACACGCGGTACTCGGTGGGTCCGGTCTCGGCGTCGATCGTCAGGTCCTGCGTGGGCTGCAGGTACAGCGTGACGCCCGCCACCGACCGCACGCGCTCGCGCAGGCGCTGCATGATTGCCTCCTGCCCGTCGCGTTCGGGTTTCAGGTTGATCAGCATGCGCCCGGCGTTGAGCATGGTGTTGTTGGCCGCGTCCACGCCCACGAAGGAGCTGAGCGACTGCACATCCGGGTCTTGTAAAATCGCGCGCACGGCGGATTGCTGCAGCTGGCTCATGCGGTCGTATGAGACGTCTTGCGATGCCTCGATGCGCGCCTGCAACTGGCCCGTGTCCTGCGTGGGGAACAGGCCCTTGGGGATGACCACATACAGCAGCGCAGTCAGCGCCAGCGTGAGCACGGCCACCACCAAGGTTGCGCCCTGGTGGCGCAGCACCCAGTGCAGCCAGCGGTCATAGCCCGCGATCACGCGCTCGAAGCCGCGGTTGATGCGGCCGGCCACGCCGCGCTGTCCGCCCACGGGTTCGGGCCGCAGCCAACGCGCAGCCATCATCGGCACGAGCGTGAGAGACACCACGCCAGAGATCAAAATCGTGATGGCCAGCGTGACCGCGAACTCGCGGAACAGGCGGCCGACCACGTCGCTCATGAACAAGAGCGGAATCAACACCGCAATCAGCGACACCGTGAGCGAAATGATGGTGAACCCGATCTGTGTCGCACCCTTGAGCGCCGCCTGGAACGGCGGCTCGCCCTCCTCCAGGTAGCGCGCAATGTTCTCGATCATCACGATAGCGTCGTCCACCACAAAGCCGGTGGCAATCGTCAGCGCCATCAAGCTCAGGTTGTTCAGGCTGTAGCCCAGCAGGTACATCACCCCGCAGGTGCCGATGAGCGAGATGGGCACGGCCAGGCTGGCGATCACGGTGGCCCGCACGCTGTGCAAGAAGAAAAAGATCACCAGCACCACCATCAGCACGGCAAGCATCAGCTCCAGTTCCACATGGTGGACGGACCCACGGATGCCGGTCGTACGGTCGGACAGCACCTGCACCTTGAGCGATGCGGGCAGGCCTGCCTGCAGCTCGGGCAGCAGCTTCTTGATGCTGTCTACCGTGGCGATGACGTTGGCGCCCGGTTGACGCTGCACATTGAGGATGATGGCTGGAGTGACTGTCGCCTCGCCATTCCCCGCCTCGCCTGATCCGCTGCCGCTGTGGGTCCCCGCCCAGGCGCCCAGCCGGTTGTTCTCGGCGCTGTCCACCACCCGCGCGACCTCCAGCATCCGTACGGGCGCCCCGTTGCGCCACGACACGATGAGGTTCTTGTAGTCGTCCACCGTCAGCAACTGGTCGTTGGCATTGATGGTGTAGGAACGCTGGGGCCCGTCAAAGCTCCCCTTGGCGCTGTTGGCGTTGGCCGACGTGATGGCAGTGCGCAGCGTATCGAGGCCAATGCCGTACGACGCCAGCGCCTTGCTGTCGGCCTGGATGCGCACTGCAGGGCGCTGACCGCCTGCGAGCGACACCAGCCCCACACCCGTCACCTGGCTGATCTTTTGCGCCAGGCGCGTGTTCACCAGGTTCTGCACCTCGGTCAACGGCATCGTCTCGGAGCTGATGGCCAGGGTGAGCACCGGCGCATCGGCGGGGTTGACCTTGGCATACACCGGCGGTGCGGGGAGGTCGGCTGGCAGCAGCGAATTCCCGGCGTTGATGGCCGCCTGGACCTCCTGCTCGGCCACGTCCAGAGCCAGCCCCAGGCCGAACTGCAGCGTGATGATGGACACCCCGGAGGCACTGGTGGAGGCCATGCGCTCCAGCCCCGGCATCTGGCCAAACTGGCGCTCGAGCGGCGCACTCACCGTGCGGCTCATCACCTCAGGGCTCGCGCCGGGGTACAGCGTCTGCACCTGGATGGTGGGGTAGTCCACCTCGGGCAAGGCCGACAGCGGCAGAAAGCGGAAACCCACCAGCCCCGCCAGCACGATGGCGACCATCAGCAGCGCAGTGGCCACGGGCCTTTCAATGAACGGACGCGAAGGACTCATGGTGTCGATTCGCGCTCAGGGATTCTGAGGAGGACGCTGGCGACGCTGGCCGCCCTCTCCACGTTCGCCACGCTCCCCGCGAGGACCCGATGCCCCGCTGCGCGGCCCGCTGGCCCCCGCGCGCGGTGCGCGGGCGGCCTGCGCGCCAGGCAGCTGCACGGCCATGCCATCCTGCAATCGGTCGCCGCCTTCGGTCACCACACGCTCGCCTTCGGTCAAACCTTCGGCGATCGCCATCAGCCCCATGGTGGCCTGCCCGCGCTTGACCTTGCGCAGCGACACCGTGCGGTCCTCGTTGATGACATACACATAGTCGCCATTGGCCCCGGTGCGCACCGCCGTCACCGGCACCACCACCGCGGGCACATTGCGCAGCAGCAGTTGCACGTTCACGAACTGGTTGGGGAACAGCGCTCCATCCGCGTTGTCGAAGCGCGCCTTGGCCTTGACGGTGCCGGTGGTCGTGTCCACCTGGTTGTCGAGTGTGGAGAACTGGCCCTTGCCCAATTCGGCCTTGCGCCCACGGTCCAGCGCCGTCACGGCCAGCGTGCCCGCCTCGCCCTGGGCTGCGCGGATGTCTCCGACCCGGTCCTGCGGTACAGAGAACTGCACGTCGATGGGCGCCACCTGGGTGATGGTGGCAATGCCGGTGGCGTCGCCCGAGGTCACGTAGTTGCCCGGGTCCACCGCGCGCAAGCCGATGCGCCCGGTGGCGGGCGAGGCGATGCGGGTGTAGTCCAGGTTCAGTCTTGCCGTGCCTTCCTGGGCCTTGTCGGTCATGACCGTGCCTTCCAGCTGCTTGACCAGCGCCGCCTGGGTGTCGACATCCTGGCGGGCAATCGAATCCTGCGACAGCAGCGTGCGGTAGCGCGCGAGGGTGAGGCGCGCGTTCTCCAGCTGCGCTTCATCCCGCTGGCGGGTGCCCTGGGCCTGCATCAGCGCCTGCTCGAAGGGCCGTGGGTCGATCTGCGCCAGCAGCTGCCCCTTCTTGACCATCTGCCCTTCGGTAAACAGCACTTGGGTGAGCATGCCCGACACCTGGGGCCGGAGGATGACCGTGGTGGCCGGGATCACCGTGCCCAGCGCATCGACGATGACCGGCAGATCGGCCTTCCGGGCGACCGCGTCCCCCACTGTGACCATGGCACGCCCGCCCCCAGGCCCGCCCCTGCCGGGGGGCCCTTCGCCGCCGTCGCTGTTGGCCCGGTTGACCAGGTACCAGGCGGCACCGCCAACCAGCCCCACCAGTACCAGGGCCACCAGGCTGCCCACCCAGCGGGAGCGGCGTGGCGGCTTGGCTTGTGGCGCGGGTGGGATGGCGGGTGGTGGGGGCGCGTTGACTTCTGGCGGGTTCATGACGGTCCTGATTTGTGTTCTGGGCTGCGGGCCGGCTGGCTCGGCGTGGCAGTACGCCCCAACGCCGGGCCCGCGCCGTACCGGATCGTAGAGGTTCATTTCAGGCTCTGTCTTGAACGGCGTGCGAAGAAAAGTAAACCTGGGGGTTAAACAGCCCCCGCAGGTGGGGCGATGGTCCCCACCTCCCCCTGTACAGAGGCAAAACCCGCTGCAACTCCCGCCGCGCTGCTGCATTTCGCGGCGGTGCTGACGCATTTCGTCGCAAGGCGCTGGCTGCCACGGGCGGCGGCCGGCACAGTCCGCTCCATCGAACGCGCCAGGAGCAACCCATGCAACTCACCCCCATCATCGCCATCCACCTCGCCGCCGCGCTGGCTGCCACCGCCATCGGCCCCATCGCACTGTGGGCCCGCAAGGGCGCCACCCAGCGCCCCCGCCTGCACCGTGCCGCCGGGTACGCCTGGGTCACGCTGATGGTGGCCGCTGCTGTCTCGGCCATCTTCATCAACGGCGGCAACGGCCCGCGCTGGGGGAGCTTCGGGCTCATCCATCTGCTGATCCCGCTGACGCTGGGCATGCTGGTGATGTCATTTGTCTACCTGGCCCGGCGCAACATCGTCGGCCACCGCAAGGTCATGCAGCGCGTCTACATCGGCGCCTGCGTGGTCGCCGGCGGGTTCACGCTGCTCCCCGGGCGTTTTCTGGGGCACTCGCTCTGGTCCACGCTGGGCGTGATCTGAGCCAGCCCCATCCATTCCCCATATCCCAAGGAGTTCCCCATGCTGATCAATATGGTTGTTCACCAGCCCCAGTCGCTGATCCAGGTCGTTTCACACACCCCGTACTGGGTCTGGGGCCTGCTGGCTGCCCTGGTGGCGCTGGGCGCAAGCCAGCTGCGCGACCGCAGCGCCGGCTTGCGCCGCATCCTGCTCATGCCCTTGGGCATGGCCGTCTTCTCGGCAGCGGGCGTGGTGTCCGCGTTTGGTGCCTCAGGCCAGACGGCGGCGCAGGCCGTGGGCGCATGGCTGTTGGCCGCAGCGGTGATCACGGCGCTGGCCCTGTGGTTTCAGCCCACCGCCCCCGAAGGCACGCGCTACACCGCGTCTGCGCGCAGCTTCCACATCCCGGGCAGCGCCATGCCGCTGGTGCTCATCCTGGGCATCTTCCTGACCAAGTATTTCGTGGGTGTCGAGCTGGCCATGCAGCCGTTGCTGGCCCGGGATGCCAGCTTTGCACTGCAGATCTCGGCCCTGTACGGCGTGTTCAACGGCCTGTTTGCAGCCCGTGGGTTCCGGCTGTGGCGCCTGGCCCAGCAGAGCCCCGTCTTCAGCTCCCCTTTGGCCACTTGAGCTTTTCCGTCGATTTCCACCCTTTCTGGAGACCTGCCATGCGCCACGACACCCTCACCCAAGACCCCATCGAACGCCTGGCCAGGAGGCGCGCAGGTGCCAAGCTGGGCTGGTACATGCACGCCGGCATCTACCTGCTGGTCAATCTGCTCTTGATCACCCTGTCGGCCGCCAGCGGCCGCCACTGGGCCGTCTTCCCTGCCGTGGGCTGGGGCATCGGGCTGGCGGTGCACGGCGCCATGGTGTTTGTGCTGGCAGGCGGCTCTGGCCTGCACGAGCGCATGGTCCAGGCCGAGCGGGACCGCCTGACCGCAGCGCAGGGCAATCGCTCCTGAACCACTCACCAAAGCCCGCCATGACCCACCCAGTCGCACAAACCCTACTGCAACAGCTGGCTGCCGGCCTGCTGGCCCTCGCCGCCGCGACCGCCGTCTTCATGCCGACCGCCAGCCATGCCGGCACCGGCCTCGCGGAGCTGCCCGGCCTGCAGGGCGATGGCCCCGTCACCGTGTTTTACCCCACCGCCGCTGCCGACCAGGCCGTGCAGCGGGCAGCGTTCACCCTGCAACTTGCGCACCAGGCAGAGCCGGTGCACGGCAACGGCCGCCTTGTTGTCATCACGCACGGCTCGGGTGGCAACCCCTGGGTGCATACCGACCTGGCCCGTGCGCTGGTGGCGGCGGGCTTTGTGGTGGCCCTGCCGGAGCACGCGGGCGACAACTCCAAAGACCCGTCCACGCCCGGCCCCGACAGCTGGAAACGCCGCCCCGGTGAGGTGTCGCGCGCGATAGATGCCATCGCGCAGGACACCCGCTTTGCGCCGCTGTTGGCGCTGGACAAGGTCGGCGTGTTTGGAGGCTCTGCCGGGGGCCACACGGCGCTGACCTTTGCGGGCGGCCGCTGGTCGCCTGCGCGGTTCAAACAGCACTGCGACGCGCACATTGCAGACGACTTTTCCTCGTGCGTGGGTTCGTTCACGCGGCTGCGCGGCAACCTGTTCGATGGCCTCAAGAAGGCGGTGGCGCTGGGCGTGATCCGCATGCGCTTTGACGATCCGGCCGAGCAGGCCTACCAGGACCCGCGCGTGCATGCGGCCGTTGCCAGCGTGCCATTTGCGGCCGACTTCGACATGGCCTCGCTGGCTGCACCGCTCATCCCGCTCGGGCTGGTCACCGCCAGCAAGGACGTCAATCAGATCCCGCGTTTTCACAGCAGCGCCGTGCTCGCCGCCTGCCAGGGCCGGTGCACCCACATCGCCGACTTCACGGATGGGAGCCATGGCGTGATGCTGTCGCCCATGCCACCGCTGCACCTGCTCAGCGATGTGACCCGCGAGCTGCTCATCGATCCGCCTGGATTCGACCGCAGCCAATTGGCGCAGGTGGATACCAAGATCGTGGCCTTCTTCGCGCAGCACTTGCAGCCGCTGCAATCCCGCACGCCGTGATGACCGGCTGCATTAAAAAGACCCCCCATCCGCCCCCGCCATGCTGCTCATCTCCGCTGCCACACTCGCCTTGCTTGCAACGACCACCACCCTGTCACAGTCGTCCAAACCCTTGCGCCACCGGCTTGTCATCATGCTCATTCCCCTCATCGTTTTGACCGTCTGCCTGGCAGCGCTTGCAGCTGCCATTGCGTGGGGCGGCCCGAAGGACATCACGCCGCTGGCCAGCGTCAACACGCCTTTCGACGGGGTGGACTTCAGCGGCGTGCCGCCGGCGCAGCGCTACACCGCCCGGGACGGCACTGCTCTGGCGTGGTACGCCTACGCACCGGCCAGCGACGCGGCCAGCACACCGCCACGCCGCGTGGTGCTGGTGCATGGCTCGTCGTCGCGCGCGCGGTCCACCCATGTGCTGGCGCAGGCGCTGGCAGCCCAGGGGTTTGCGGTGGCGACGCTCGACATGCGGGGCCATGGCGAGTCAGGGCCACGCGGGCAGGTGGCGTACATCGGCCAGATGGAAGACGACGTCGAAGACTTTGTGCGCGCCGTGCCCCACGCCGGTCCGCAGACGCTCATGGGCTTTTCGGCCGGCGGCGGCTTTGCGCTGCGCTTTGCCGGCAGTGACCGGCAAGCGCTGTTCGACCGCTACGTTCTGCTCTCGCCCTTCCTGCACCAGGACGCCCCCACGGCGCGGCCCGACAGCGGCGGCTGGGCATCCGCGGGTGTACCAAGGCTGATTGCGCTGACCCTGCTCAACCGCGTGGGTATCACGCAGTGGAACCACCTGCCGGTGCTGCGCTTTGCGCTGGACGAAGCCTCGGCCGCCAACCTCACGCCGAGCTACTCGTTCGCCCTGGCCATGAACTTTCGCCCCCACAGCGACTACGAGGCGGACATCCGCAATGCCCGCGGCAAGGTCTGCATCGTGGCCGGGCAGAACGATGAACTCTTCTACGCCGACCGGCTTGCCGACACCTTTGCCAAGGCTGGCAAATCCGTGCCCGTGACCCTGGTCCCGGGCGTCAACCACATCGGACTCACGCTCGACGCCACCGCCGTGCGCACCGTGGCACTGGCCTGCAACGGCTGATCGGCGTACCCCCGCCCCCTAGAATCCACCCACCATGCCCCACCCCATGACCCCCGACGACATCGAACAACTGGCCCGCCGCCGCGCTGGCGCCAAGCTGGGCTGGTACGTGCACGCAGCGGCCTTCACGGTGGTCAACCTGGTGGTGTTCAGCATGTCGCGCTACGGCTTTGGCAACCGGCCGTGGTCGGTGTTCCCGCTGCTGGGCTGGGGCCTGGGGCTGGCGCTGCATGGCATCTCGGTGTTTGTGCTGGGCACCGGCAGCGGCCTGCGCGAGCGCATGGTGCAAAAAGAACGTGAGCGTTTGCTGCGCCAGCAGCAAGACCGCAACCAGCAGTAGGCCGCAGGCTCCAACCCAACGGCGTTTTCATGAAAATCGATTGGATCGAGAAACTGCAGCACCTGCTGCAGGTGGTGGCCTTCTCCCTGGCCATCGCGGCGCTGCAGTACGCGTTTCGGCCTGACAAGCCCTATGACATCCCGGCCCGCTATTCCCTGGCCATTGGCACGCTGATCTGGGCAATCATCGATTTCGGGCGGCACTTTTTCCCGTCCAGCGAGGAAAGAGGCTGGCCCACGGGCTTGGCCGGGCTTTTGCTGCCAGTGGGCGGCGTGGTGCTGGGCTACCTGGGCGGCACCACACTGGGTGACTGGTGGTGCGGCATCTCCTCATGGGACGAAGGCGGCCGCGCGCAGTTGCGCGTGTCCATCGGCATCACCTTGCTCGCCGGTTCGCTGGGCACCTACTATTTCTACAACAAGAGCAAAAGCGCCTGGCTGCACGCCAAGGTCAACGAGGTGCGCAGCCAGGCCAGTGAGGCGCAACTGAAGCTGCTGGAGACGCAGCTCGAGCCCCACATGTTGTTCAACACACTGGCCAACCTGCGCATGCTGATTGGTACCGACCCGGCACGCGCGCAGGAGATGCTGGACCGCATCATCGGCTACCTGCGCGCCACGCTCAGTGCATCGCGCAGCACCCAGCATCCGCTCGAAAACGAATTCGACCGCCTGCGCGACTACCTGGAGCTGATGGCTGTGCGCATGGGCCCGCGGCTGGCCTACACGCTGGACCTGCCCGACGCCCTGCGCGGCGTGCCCGTGCCCCCGCTCCTGCTGCAGCCCCTGGTCGAAAACGCCATCCGCCACGGGCTCGAGCCGCAAGTGGACGGCGGCCACATCACTGTGCGCGCCAGCACCCAGCCTGGCGACGCCGGGCCGCAGCTGGTGCTGGAGGTCAGCGACACCGGCGCCGGGCTGCCCGCCACCCTGCCCACGCCCGGGCCGGGCCAGAGCTTTGGCCTGGCCCAGGCCCGCGAGCGGCTTGCCACACTGCACGGCAGCGCAGGCACTCTTCATTTGATAGCAAGAAATGAAGGCGGGACCAGCGCTACGGTCACTTTTCCCTTGAAATCCAGCCCCCACCCATGAATTCGCCAGCCCCGCGTGCCCTGATCGCCGAAGACGAACCCCTCCTGGCCGCCGCGCTGCAGCAGGAGCTGGCCCGCGCCTGGCCCGACCTCCAGGTGGTGGCCACCGTGGGAGACGGCCTGTCCGCCGTACGCCAGGCCCTGGCGCTGCAGCCCGATGTGCTGTTCTTCGACATCCGCATGCCAGGCCAAAGCGGGCTGGATGCCGCGGTCGAACTGGCCGACGCCTGGCCCACCGATGGGCCCACGGGCCGCCCTTTTCCGGCGCTGGTGTTCGTCACCGCGTACGACCAGTACGCTGTGCAGGCCTTCGAGGCCCAGGCTGTGGACTACCTGCTCAAGCCCGTGCAGGCCGCACGCCTGCAAAAAACAGTGCAAAAACTGCAGCTAGCGCTTGCCAGTAAAGCGCCTGCAGCTATCGATTTGGAAGCAACCATGGCCCGGCTGCGGCACCTGCTGGTGGCGCCCGGGGTGGCGGCGCCTGCACCCGCCAGCGCACCGGCCGCCGCCCCCGGCGTCCCGGCCGCCAGCGCGCCACTTACCCTCATCCAGGCGAGCAGCGGCACGCAGATCCACATGGTGCCGGTGGCCGACGTGTTGTACTTCGAAGCGGCCGACAAGTACGTGCGGGTGCTCACCGCGGCACGCGAATACCTGATCCGCACGCCGCTCAAGGACCTGATCGGCCAGCTGGACACCCAGGTGTTCTGGCAGATCCACCGCAGCACCATGGTGCGCGCCAGCTGCATCACCACCGTGAGCCGCGACGAGGCGGGCAAGCTGCACCTGGAGCTGGCCGGGCGGCCCGAGAAGCTGCCGGTGAGCCGGCTCTACGCCCATTTGTTCAAGGCGATGTAGCGGCCCCCGGCGCGACGTTGGCTTGCGTCGCGCTACCGGTTGGTCGCCAGCAGCAGGCCGCCTGCACCCATAAAGAACCCGCCCGTGGCCTTGTTCAGGCGCACCACACCGCGCGAGGTGCGGATGAAGCGGCGAATCTGGCGCCCGCCGGCGGCGTACACCGCCGTGGACACAAACTCCGCCGCCAAATACACGGCGCCCAGCACCACAAACTGGCGCACTGCCGGCTGCCCGGGGTCGATGAACTGCGGAAAGACCGCCGCAAACAGAATGATGGCCTTGGGGTTGGTGATGCCCAGCAGAAACTCCTGCGCGATGAGCGCCTTCAGCCGCACCGGGCCGGACGACGCCTTGACCTCACCGCCGTCCACCACCTCCAGACCGCTGAACTCGCGGCTGCGCCAGGCACGCCAGCCCAGCCAGAACAAATAACAGGCGCCTACCCACTTCACCACGGTGAACGCGGTTTCGGACGCCAGCAGCATAGCCCCCAGGCCCACCGCAGAAATCGTCAGGAAAATCGCGAACGCCGCCACACGCCCGAGCGTGGCGACCAGCGCCACACCCACCCCCGCGCGGATGCCGTTGTTGAGACCGCAGAAATTGTTGGGGCCGGGCGTGAGCGCAATGGCCACCGCCACCGGGGCAAAAAGAAGAGCGTCCATGAGCAGTCCTTCAAGGAACGGAGAAACACTAAACAGCGGTGCAGTCTAAAACAAGGGGGGAGCAGACGGCCACGGCGTTGAGCGCCATGGAGAAGCGCGGCCCACAACACTCCGCGAAGCGGTTTGACCAAGCGCAGTGGTGCCGGCAGTGCGGCAGTACGACAAGGCGCAACAACGACGCCGACGGATTTTTTAGTCGCGCTCAGCTCAACCGTTGAGGCCCACCACTGTGCCCCACGGCACACCCGGCAAAGCTTCGTAGTGCGCCACCACAATCACCCGCCCCGGCGGGCTCACAGCCTGCTCCAGGGCGCGACCCAGGTACGCGGCAGACGGTTTGTCGAGCCCGCCCACCGGCTCGTCAATCAAGGTCAGCGGCGCGCCCGATGCCAGCGCCCCGGCCATGAGCACCTTGCGTTTGCTGCCGGTGGACAGCGCGTAGAACGGCTTGTCCAGGTGTTCGTGCAGGCTGAACCCTTCGGTGTGGACCGCGAGTGCAGCGGCATCCCACGATGGGTAACGCGCCGGAAGGCTGCCTAGCCAGCCACGGGCCGTGAGTTGGTCCAGGTCGCCCGAGCGGGGATCGGCCCAGAAGACTTGTTGGGCATAGGCCTGGGGGTTGTCGCGCGGGTTCACACCCTGCAGCGTGATGCGCCCGGCCTGCGCCGTCAGGTTCCCCGCCAGCAGGCGCAGCAGCGTGGTCTTGCCACTGCTCTCGTCGCCACGCACGAGCGCCAGGCCTGCGGGCAGCGCCGCCGACCACTGGTCCAGCACCCCACATTCGGGGTAGGCAAAACACAGGCCCTCCACCTGCAACACCACGTTCTCAGACATCCTGCTCCCTTGGGTTGATGGATGGCGCAGGGCATTCTTCTTCTACAGCCTGCGCCGCCCTGCGATTCTAGAGAGCGGTTGGGTTTGTCTCGGCTGCCCCCGCAGCCAACCCCTGGCCTGGTTGATGCACAACCCCCACAACGCGGTGTCTGCGCCCGCCCATTGCAGCGGACCTACCGAGTGGTTGAGCCAGTCAACACTCCACAATCGCCTTGATCACACCCGCCTTGGGGTCCAGCAGCTCCTGGAACTTGGTGGGCACTTCGGCCAGGGTCAGGCGGTGGGTGTTCAGTGCCTGTGGAATTAATCCCGCACGCATGGCGTTCAGCACGGTCTCAAAATCTTCGGCGGTGGCATTGCGGCTGCTCATCAGGGTCATTTCGCGTTTGTGGAATTCGGGGTCGGAGAAAGTGATGTTTGCGCCCACCACCGAGATCAGCACATAGGTGCCGCCATGCGCAACAAATTGGAAGCCGCGCTCCATGGCCTTGGGGTTGCCGGTGGCGTCGAACACCACGTCATAAAACTCACTGTCTGTCAGTGCTGCGAGTTGCGTCTCATCGGACTCACCCAAAGAAACACCGGCTCTCACTCCCAGCGACTGCGTGCAGAAGTCCAGCCGGTCCTGGCGCCCGTCCAGTGCAGTGACCGTGGCGCCGCGCAGCTGCGCAAAAATCATGGCCGCCATGCCAATCGGCCCAGCGCCCACCACCAGCACCCTCTGGCCTAGCCCCACGCCCGAGCGGCGCACGGCATGGGCGCCGATGGACAAAAACTCCACCATGGCGGCCTGGTCCAACGACACACCCTCGGCCTTGTGCACAAACTGCTGGGGCACGCACAGGTATTCGGTAAACGCGCCATCGGTGTGCACGCCCAGCACCTGGATGCGGGTGCAGCAGTTGGTCTTGCCGGCGCGGCAGGCAATGCAGTTGCCGCACGAGAGGTAGGGCATCACGTACACCGTGTCGCCGGATTGCAGGGCGCTGCCCGCAGGCGCAGTTTCCACAATGCCCGACAGCTCGTGCCCCATCACGCGGGGGTAGCTCAGGTAAGGCTGGTTGCCGGTGAAGATGTGCAGGTCGGTGCCACACACGCCCACGCGCTTGACGCGCAGCAGCACTTCGTCCGCCGCGCGTTCGGGCAGGGGGCGGTCGTGGGCACGCAGGGTGCCGGGGATTTCGCAGACAACGGTCAGCATGACGGGTTCCTCAGGTTCAATCCAAATTCCGTGCGTTCAGTTCCGCGCGCGTGGGCAGGCCTTCCATGTCGCCCACCACCTGCAGTGCGCGCGAGGCAATCCAGTTGGCGCGACGCACGGCCTGCGGCCAGCCCAGCCCTTCAAGCTGCGCGCTGATGATGCCCACGGCAAACGCGTCACCGGCACCCACGGTGTCCACCACCACAGGCACGGTCACACCGGGCACCTGGCCTTGTTCACCGCTGGCGGTGCGAAAGTAAGCGCCTTCAGCGCCTTGCTTGATGACCACGGCCTTGGCGCCCCGGTCCAGGTACCACGCGGCAATGTCCGCCGGGGTGTTTTGGCCAGTCAGCAGCTTGCCTTCATCAATGCCTGGCAACACCCAGTCCGCATGGCGGGCCAGGTCGTTGAGGGTGTCGCGCATGGTGGCCACATCAGGCCACAGGCTGGGACGCAGGTTGGGGTCGAACGACACGCTGCGGCCGGCGGCCCGCACGGTCAACATGGCGTGGGCCACCAGTTCGCGTGCGGCGGGCGACAGGGCGGGCGTGATGCCCGTGGTGTGCACATGCCTTGCGCGCAGCGCGTAATCGGTTTTCAAGTGCGCCACGCTGAGCTGGCTGGCGGCCGAGCCGCGGCGGTAGTACTCGATCGCCGGGTCGCTGCCGTCCACGCTGCGCGACTTGAGCATGAAGCCTGTGGAGCGTTGCGGGTCCAGCTCCACCTGCGAGGTGTCCACGCCCTCGGCCTCAATCGTCTTGCGCACATAGCTGCCAAACGAATCCGTCCCCAGGCGGCTCACCCAGCCAACCCGGAAGCCCAGGCGCGCTAGGCCGATGGCCACATTGGTGTCGGCACCGGCAATGCGTTTGCTGAAACTTTGTACCTCGGCCAGTGGGCCGGGCTCCTGCGCAACCAGCAGTGCCATGGTTTCGCCCATGGACAGAACGTCGATTGTGTCGGGAAGGGTGCTCATGCAGTCAACTCCCCGCGGTTCACCGCTTCCAGCGTGGCCGCAACCCCGTGTGCTTGCAGCGACTGCAGCAAGGGCAGCAGCGCGGCCGTGAGTGCTGCATGGCCCGCCAGGTCGCCAAATACCGGCGCATAGGCCAGCATCGCTTGCACGGTGTGCGGACTCACGCCTTGGCCCAGCGACTGCTGGTACAGCGCGGTGAGCTGGGTGGCATGCGGGTCGTCAATGCCGTAGGCCTGGCCCAGTTCGTCCACGCCACGCAGGTAGTGCATCCACGCGGCTAGGCCGAGGGCCATGCGCGGCACGGGCAGTGGCCGGGCCAGGCGGTCGCGCAGCGTGCCCAGCAGGCGTTGCGGCAGTTTTTGCGAGCCGTCCATGGCGATCTGCTGCGTGCGGTGGGCCAGGGCCGGGTTGGCGTAGCGGGCCAGCAGGTTGTGGCGGTAGGCCGCCAGGTCCAGGCCGGGCAAGGCAGGCAGGGTGGGTTCAATCTCGTCGCGCATCAGCGCTTCGATGTGCGTGTGCAATGCAGGCTGCGCAATCGCCTCATCTACGGTCTGCCAGCCGGCCATGGCGCCCAGGTAGGCGAGGCTGGAGTGGGTGCCATTGACCATGCGCAGCTTGAGCCGCTCAAAAGGTTCGGCATCGGGCACAAAACGTGCGCCGCCCAGTGTCCAGTCCGGTCGGTCTGCGGCAAATTCGTCTTCAATGGCCCAGTCAAAAAAAGGCTCGCCTAGCACCGGCCATGCGTCAACGCAACCCAGCGCAGCACTCACCATTGCACGGTCGCCATCGGTGGTTTTGGGCACGATGCGGTCCACCATAGAGCATGGAAAACGGCACTGGCGCTCTATCCACGTGCGCAAGGCGCTATCAATTTCTTCAGCAAAGCGCAGTACGGCGGCACGCAGCACACGCCCGTTGGCTGGCAGGTTATCCAGCGACATGAGCGTAAGCGGCCCATGGCCTTGGGCGTGGCGCAGCTGCAAGCCGAGCACCAGCATGCCGATGGCGGAGCGGGGAACTTGCGGGTGCGCCAGGTCGTGCACGATGTCGGGATGGTCCAGCCGCAAGGCACCGGTGGCAGGGTCGTGGCAGTAGCCTTTTTCCGTCACCGTCAGGCTCACGATGCGGGTGTCTGGGGCGGCTATTGCCTCCAGCACGGCTTGCGGGTTCTCGGGTGCTACCAGCAGGTTGCGCACGGCACCAATGACTTGCAGGCGCTGGCGGGGTTGGCCTTGCGCATCCGCATCACGAATCGCCAGTGTGTACAGCCCGTCCTGCGGCGCCAGGGCATCGCGGGTATCGGCTTGGCGCAGCGACACGCCGGTGATGCCCCAGCGCAGGTCGCCGGCGGCAATCGCGGCCTCGGTGGCAGCGCCCATGTGGGCACGCATGAAGGCACCTATGCCGAGATGCACGATGCCGTTTTTCAACGCACGGCGGTCGTAGGGCGGGCGCACCACGGCGGCAGGCAATGTGCCCACCGTGGTGTCGTTCAATCGGTTCATGTCCGCCATCACCAGTTGGTCAGCGTACCGTCGTGCTGCAGGCGGTTGACCGGCAGGTAGGCACGTTGGTAGGGGTACTTGGCGGCCAAGGCCTCGTCGATGGTCACGCCGTGGCCCGGTGCCTCGCCGGGATGCATATAGCCGTCCTTGAAGCTGTAGGCGTGTGGGAACACGGCGTCCGTCTCATCGGTGTGGCGCATGTATTCCTGGATGCCGAAGTTGGGCACCCACAGGTCAAAGTTGAGCGCGGCGCCCATGCACACGGGCGACAAATCGGTGGCGCCATGCGAGCCGGTGCGCACCTGGTAGAGCGCGGCCAGATCCGCAATGCGGCGCAGGTGGGTGATGCCGCCGGCGTGGACCACGGTGGTGCGGATGTAGTCGATCAGCTGGTTCTCGATCAGGTCCTTGCAGTCCCAGATGGTGTTGAAAATCTCGCCCACGGCCAGCGGCGTGGTGGTGTGCTGTCGGATCAGGCGGAAGGCCTCCTGGTTTTCGGCAGGCGTGGCGTCTTCCATCCAGAACAAACGGTAGGGCTCCAGGTCTTTGCCCAGGCGGCCGGCCTCGATGGGCGTGAGGCGGTGGTGCACATCGTGCAGCAGGTGGATGTCTGGCCCCACGGCCGCGCGCACCTTGTCAAACAGCTCGGGCGTGTGGCGCAGGTATTTCTCGGTGGACCAGTCGTGCTCGCTGGGCATGTCGGCATCGGCCGGTTCGTAGAACATGGTGCCGCGGCCCACGCCGTACACCTTCTCCAAACCCGGCACACCGCTTTGCGCGCGGATGGCCTTGTAGCCCATCTCCTTGTAGCGCAACACCTCTTCCACGGTCTGCGTGATGTCTTTGCCATTGGCGTGGCCGTAGACCATGACGCCGGTGCGGCTCTTGCCGCCCAGCAACTGGTAGAGCGGCATGTTGGCCGCCTTGGCCTTGATGTCCCACAGCGCCGTGTCCACCCCGGCAATGGCACTCATGGTGACCGGGCCACGGCGCCAGTAAGCGCCCTTGTAGAGGTACTGCCAGATGTCTTCGATCTGCTGCGGGTCGCGGCCGATCAGGCAGGGAATGACGTGCTCGGTGAGGTAGCTGGCCACGGCCAGCTCGCGGCCGTTCAAGGTGGCGTCGCCGATGCCTGTCAGGCCCTCGTCGGTTTCGATTTTCAGGGTGACAAAGTTGCGGCTGGGTGCGCAGATGATGACTTTGGCGGAAGTGATTTTCATGGTCTTGTCGGATGAAGAGGGGTTACATCACGGCGCCCAGCGCCCAGGGGACAAATTCGTTTTGGCCGTAGCCATGCAGCTCGCTTTTGGTCTTGCGGCCCGAGGCTGCGGCCAGCATTTCCAGAAAGATGCGCTCGCCCAGCTGCTCCACGCTCTCGCTGCCGTCGATCACGGTGCCGCAGTTGATGTCCATGTCCTCTTCCTGCTTGGCCCACAGTGCGCTGTTGGTGGCCAGCTTGAGCGAAGGCGAGGGCGCGCAGCCATACGCCGAGCCACGGCCAGTGGTAAAGCAGATCAGGTTGGCACCACCTGCCACCTGGCCCGTGGCCGACACCGGGTCGTAGCCCGGCGTGTCCATGTAGACAAAACCTTTGGCGGTGATGGGCTGGGCGTATTCGTAAACGTCCACCATGGGCGTGGTGCCGCCCTTGGCAATGGCGCCCAGCGATTTTTCGAGGATGGTGGTCAGGCCGCCGGCCTTGTTGCCGGCGGACGGGTTGTTGTCCATCTCGGCGTGGTGGCGGGCGCAGTAGTCGGTCCACCACTTCAGGCGGGCCTCCAGTTTGTCGGCCACGGCTTGCGACACCGCGCGCTGCAGCAGCAAGTGTTCGCCGCCATAAATCTCGGGGGTTTCGGACAGCACGGCCGTGCCACCGTGGCGCACCACCAGGTCCACCGCGGCACCCAGGGCCGGGTTGGCGCTGATGCCGGAGTAGCCGTCGGAGCCGCCGCATTGCAGGCCCACTACCAAATGGCTGGCAGGCACCGGTTCACGCTGCACGGCATTGGCCTCGGGCAGCAATTGCTTCACTACCTCGATGCCGCGCGCCACACTTTTGGCCGTGCCGCCCGTGTCCTGGATGCTGAAGGTCACCAGCTTGGCACCTTCGCGCAGACCTTCCTGCGCCATCAGTCCCTGGATCTGGTTGGTCTCGCAGCCCAGGCCCACCACGATGACGGCGGCAAAGTTGGCATGGCGGGCGTAGCCTGCGAGTGTGCGGCGCAGCACCTGCAGGCCTTCGCCCTCGCTGTCGGTGGCGCAGCCCGCGCCGTGGGTCAGGGCCACGATCCCGTCCACCTGGGGGAAGGCGGCCAGGGCTTCGGGGTGGATGTCGCGGCGGAAGTGGTCGGCTATGGCGCGTGCCACGGTGGCCGAGCAGTTCACACTGGTCAGCACACCGATGTAGTTGCGCGTGGCCACACGCCCGTCGGGGCGCTTGATGCCGTCGAACGTGGCCGGGGTATCGACATAGGCCACGGGCCGCACATCGCCGCCCACAGTGTGGCCGCGGTCAAAGTGGCTGAACGCCAGGTTGTGCGTGTGCACATGCTGGCCGGCTGCAATGGGCTGCGTGGCGGTACCAATAATCTGGTTGTAGCGCCGCACCGGCGCACCGGCCGCAATGGCGCGCACCGCGATCTTGTGGCCCGGCGGCACCAGGCCCGAGACGGTGATGCCCTCGGATTCAATGCGGGTGCCGCCCAGCAGTTGCTGCCGGGCGATGACCACATCGTCTTGCGGGTGGATGCGGATCACCGGATTCACTTGACCAACCCCATTTGCTGCGGCAACCACAGGGTGAGCGCCGGGATGTAGGTGATGGCGATCAGCGCCAGCATCAGCGGTACCAGCCAGGGCAGGATGGCGACGGTGGTGCGCTCGACCGAAAGCTTGGAGATGCGTGCCAGCACAAACAGCACCATGCCCAAGGGAGGATGCAGCAGGCCAATCATCAGGTTCAGCGTCATGATCAGGCCGAACTGGATGGGGTCAATGCCGAGCTTGAGCACGATGGGCAAGAGGATGGGCACCAGGATGGTGATGGCCGCAATCGTGTCGATGAAGCAGCCCACAAACAGGATCAGCAGGTTGGCCAGCAGCAGGAACACCCACTTGTTGCTGGTGATGGACAAAATCCAGTCCGCCAGGGCTTGGGCGGCCTGGGTGGTGGTGAGCAGCCAGGCAAAGATGGACGCCGCGGTCACGATGAACAGCACCGAAGCGGTGGTCTCAATCGTCTCGAACGTGGCCTGGGCCAGCGTGCGGAGGGTCATGGAGCGGTAGCGCACCAGGCCCAGAAACAGCGCCCAGATGACCGCCGCCATGGCCGCTTCGGTGGGGGTGAACCAGCCCATGGTCATGCCGCCAATCAGGATGACGGGCGCCATGAGGGCCAGCACGGCCGAAAAGTTGAAGCGCCAGTCCAGCACCAGCAGGGCCACAAAGGCCAGGCCCGCAGCCACGTTGACTGACATGCCGGCTTTCACCGCCAGCCACACCGTCATGGGAAAGGCCAGCACCACCAGAATCTCCAGCGTGGCACCGCCCAGGCGGGCCCATTGGAAGGCGACGTCCCCACCCCAGCCATTGCGGTGGGCAAAGTAGGCCACCGTGGCCATCATCAGCGCGGTCATGAACAGGCCGGGGATGATGCCCGCCACAAACAGCGCGCCGATGGACACGTTGGCCATCATCCCGTAGATCACAAAGGGCAGCGAAGGCGGAATGATGGGGCCCAGCGTGGCCGATGCAGCGGTAACGCCCACGGCAAATTCGGTGCTGTAGCCGTGCTCTTTCATGGCCTTGATCTCGATCGCACCCAAGCCTGCAGCATCGGCAATGGCCGTGCCGGACATGCCCGAGAAGATGACCGAGCCGATGATGTTGACCTGCCCCAGGCCGCCCTTCATCCAGCCCACCAGCGCCACGGCAAAGTTGTAGATGCGGCTGGTGATGCCGGCAATGTTCATCAGGTTGCCAGCCAGGATGAAGAAGGGCACAGCCAGCAGCGGGAAGGACTCGATGCCCGCAATCATGCGCTGGGCCAGCACGATGTCGGGCACGCTGCCGGACACCAGGATGTAGACCAGCGAGCCGCCGGCCATGGCCACCGCCACCGGCAGGCCACACAGCATCAGCCCTAGGAAGGAAACAATCAGGATTAGCATGGTGCAGGTTCCGTTCAGTCGGCGGAGCCGTCAAAGAAGCCAGGGTTTTGCAGTGCCGAGAAGCCGCGCCGCCAGTTTTCGATGGCCACCTGCACGGCCCGCACGGCCATGAGGGCAAAACCGGCAAACGCGAGCCAGTACACATGGCTCTTGTTCCAGTCGATGGTGGTCATGGGTTCGTTGTTCACGGCCAATGCATAGCGTGCAACGAGCCAGGCCCCATAGCTGTAGAAGGCAATGGCGGCGATGTCTACCGCCGTCGACAGGGCCCGGCCTGCAGGAACGGGCAGGTAGCGGTAGACCAGGTTGACCTGGATGTGCCGCACCCGCCGCACACACATGGACGCCCCGATGAACACCACCGGCATCAGGCAGTACACGGCCAGCTCCTCAGTCCAGGCAAACGAGTCGTTCAGCACATAGCGGCTGAAGAACTGCAGAAACACCAGGCCGGCCATGGTCCAGAAAAAGCCCAGGCAAATCCAGTCTTCGACGCCATAGACGGAGAGGTCGACCGTGTGCTGGTCGGCCTCTGCGAAGCTGGCCACCAGCTCTTCCGCGCTGGTTTCGACGGGATGCGACTCCGCCGCGCCGCCCGACAGGGGCAGGGAGCTGTGAAGCGTCATGGTGTCGCCTTACTTGATGGCCTGGATGCGGTCCCAGTCGGCTTTCTGGTAGCCGTACTGCTCAAACGGCACGTTCTTGAGCACGGTGTCGCGAAACTCGCCGGTGTTCACCTCGGTCACGCTGATGCCCTTGCTGCGGAACACGGCGGCCAGTTCGCCCTCGCGGGCTGCCACTTCCTTGGAGGCCTTGGCAGCGGCTTCGAGCGCGACTTCCGAGAACATCTTCTTGTCGGCGTCCGACAGTTTTTTCCACAGCCCGCCCGCCACCACGGTGTTCAGGTGGTCCACGATGTGGCCGGTCAGCACGATGTGTTTTTGCACTTCGTAGAACTTCTTGGCTTCGATGGTGGGCAGCGGGTTCTCCTGGGCTTCAACGGTGCCGTTTTGCAGCGCCAGGTAGACCTCGGCAAACGCGATGGGCGAGGTGTTGGCACCGCAGGCGCGTGGCATGGCCAGGTAGGCCGGCACGTCGGGCACGCGCATCTTCAGGCCCTTGAGGTCGGCGCACTTGGCAATGGGTTTGTTGCTGGTGGTATGGCGGGTGCCGTAGTAGGTGGTCGCAATGATCTGGTTGCCGCTTTTCTGTTCGTAGCCGGCGGTCAGCTCTTTGTAGATGTCACTCTTGGTGTAGGCCAGCAGGTGGTCCACATTGCGGAAGGTGTAGGGGTAGTAGGTGACGCCAATGCGCGGAAAGGCCTTGGCCGCAAAGCTCGAGCCCGAGATGATGATGTCCACCGTGCCCAGGCTCAGGCCCTGGTTGATGTCGTTCTCCTTGCCCAGTTGCGACGCGGGGTACACATCGATCTGGTAGCGGCCGGCACTGCGCTTCTTGATCTCTTCGGCTGCCCACACCGATGCGGTGTGGAAGGGCTCACCCGGCTCGTACACATGGGCCCACTTGAGCTTGGTCTGCGCAAAGGCGGGGGCCGCAACCAAAAGGCTTGCAGCCAGGGCCAGGGTAATCCGTTGGAATGTCATGCTCTTTGTCTCCTGTTGTTGTGGATGTTGCGCAGCCGGGTCGTCACCGGGGTTTAGCCGGGAACAAGCTGCACCTTGGTACTGCGGCCTCTGTCCAAAGCCAGATCGAAGGCCGCTTTCGATTGGCTGATCGGCAACTGGGCGCTGATGAGCGGGCGCACATCGGCCCGCCGGCTGCGAATGGCCTGCACGGCCCAGTCGAATTCGATGTCGGCGCGGAAGGCGCCCACGTAGTCCAGCTCGCGCGACATGATGTCGTTGGCCGGGAAAGGAATTTCGGGCGGCAGCGTGCCCACCTGCACCACGCGCCCGCCGCGGCGCACCGCCGCCAGGCAGCTGGCCAGTGCGGCGGGGTGGCCTGCGGCTTCGAGCGCCACATCCACGCGGCCCTTCCAGGCGCTGGCATCGGGCAGGGCCTCGTCGGCGCCCACGGTCAGCGCCATTGCGCGGGCGCGCTCGCTGGGGTCGCAGGCAATCACGCGGCCGGCACCGGCCAGGCGCGCGGCAATGACCGACATGCAGCCGATGGTGCCCGCGCCGGTGACCAGCACGGTGGCGCCCAGAATTGCGCCCGCGCGGCGCACTGCATGCAGGCCCACCGACAGGGGCTCGGCACAGGCAATTTCGCCCAGGCTCACATCCTCGTCAATGGCAGTGAGCTGTGCCTCTTGCATCACAAAGTGCTCACGGAAGAAGCCGGGGATGTGCGGAAAAATGGCCGCGCTGCCCAGGAACACCATCTTCTCGCACAGGTTGCTGCGCCCGGCGCGGCAGGCGGGGCATACGCCACAGGGATGGGCAGGATTGACCGCCACTTTTTGCCCCGTTTGCACCTTGGTCACCCCTTCGCCCACGGCGTCCACCACGCCCGAGGCTTCATGCCCCGGCACAAAGGGCGCGCGGATGGCGAAGATGCCGGCGCGGCCATGCTGGTAGTAGTGCAGGTCCGACCCGCAGATGCCACCCGCACCCAGGCGCAGGCGCACCTGGCCGGGGCCGGGCTCCTGAAGGGCAAGTTGTTCCACGCTGAGGTTCAGCGGGCCATTCAGGGTGCAGGCAAGGCTCATGGTCAGGCGTCCGGTGGGTTCACGCGTCGGCGGGGCTGTTCCAGCCGGCCGAGAAACGTTGGTGCGAGCGATCCAGGTGACCGCTCATGGCGGCGCGGGCCATGTCGGGGTCTCGGGAGGCAATGGCGGCGACTACGGCGCGGTGCTCGTCCACCGCCTCTTTCCAGGTGGCTTCGCGCTCGAAGTGGCCGCCCAGCGTGGTGAACAGTGGCCCATTGCGCTCGTCAAACAGCTGGGTCACCACCGCTTGCAAGGCACTGTTATCGCTGGCCTGGGCAATGCGGATGTGGAAAGCGCGGTCGCCGCGGATGGGCAGGGTGCGCGCGGCAATGTCGGCCTCCATGTCGCGCAGGGTCTCCAGCAGGTCGGGTACTAGCGTGGGGTCCGTGCTCTTTGCAGCCAGCGCGGCCAGTTCACATTCGATGAGCTGGCGTGCGCGGATGATTTCCAGCGGGCCGTGCGCGTTGTCCAGCAGGCGCACGCTCTCGCGGCCAATCACCACAATGCCCGAACCCATGCGCACTTCAATCAGGCCCTCCACCTCCAGCGCAATCAGCGCTTCCCGCACCGACGGGCGGGACACGCCCATCTTTGCGGCCAGGTCGCGCTCGGCGGGCAGTTTGGATCCCACGGCAAATTCGCCGCTTTGGATGAGCTGGCGCAGCTGGTCGGCAATCTGGCGGTACAAGCGGCGGGGCTCTATGGGTTGGAAAGGCATGCAGAAATTGGCTCAAAGGTAAATTGGTAAGACCAGTTGGCCGCATTGTGAACGGATGAACGCGAGCAAGGTTCAGGGTTTTCCCGACAGGTGGGGCTGCGACACCGGAAGCCGCCATAGAAGCTTTTGCTATAAATGTAGGAGCTATTGAGGCATATATAGCTTGCGCTAGGTGCCAATTAGAGTGCAAATTTGGCACTGGCACTGGCACTGGCACTGGCACTGGCACTGGCACTGGCACTGGCACTGGCACTGGCACTGGCACTGGCACTGGCACTGGCACTGGCACTGGCACTGGCACCGGATAGTGGCGATTTGGTCGGTGTCGGCGTGGCACTACAAAAGCCTTGAGGGGCGAACTCCTCCCGGTCAAAGACTCCATCCAAGACAATCAGGGCGGGTAGCCAAAACCTCGGCAACGAGTCGCTTCGTTCCCATAGCGCGAGACGCTGCTGACAGTTGCCGTCGTTTGAGCCACCCGTTCTGACCAACTGACCCGGCAATACGCTTGGCATGGCCCGACACCTCACCCCGGTTGCTGGTCCTCGGCTGCGCCGGCCGCACCTGGGCATGCCTCACCCGAATGACAAACATGAACCTGAACTACCTGGACTTTGACTACAGCGAGGACGCGGACGGTGCAGGTACTTTTGATGCCATGGCCAGCGTATCGCCCGCACAGATTCCCGCGTTGCACGCGGAGATCAGTGCCGTGCTGGCCTGGGCACACCAGCATTTCCCCGATGTCCGCGGCCCCTCCGAAGATGGGGGCGAATGGCAATACGACCTGCAGGGTGCGCAGGAAGTCAGCACACCGCTGGTGCTGACATTTGATGAGACCGCTGGGCAACTGCACACGACGGCAGGCAGCCCCGCTCCGCCCCGGACCACGATCACCCTGACGGTCAGCGGCACTGCTGCGTTTTGCGGTGCGCTGCGCGAAACCTTTGCGATCGAGTAAGCCTTCGCTAACGGGTTAACCCCAGTTACCCGCAAAAGCCCCACGTTGCGTACAGGTTAGCGCATCGGCAAACGGCAAACTCTTGGCACGGCTACAGTTGCGACTCATCAGTTCAACTCATTACCGGAGAGTTTCATGCTGTCTCGTCGCCACTTCCTGGGTGCAAGCCTGGCCACCACCGTTTACGCCGCGGGATCCTTTGTGCCCGTCTGGGCCCAAAACGCGCCCAACCTCGGCACGCCCACCCTGCCCAGCCCCGCCTTCCGCCGCATGAAGGTGGGCGATGCGGAAGTGGTCGCGTTGAACGACGGCATCACGCGCCGCCCGCTGGGCGAGGAGTTTGTGAAGAACGCGCCGCTGGCCGAAGTGCGCGCGCTGCTGGCCTCCCAGGGCTTGCCTACGGACTACATCGACGTGCCCTATACGCCGTTCCTGGTGGTGACGGGCGGGCGCAAGATCCTCATCGACACCGGCCTGGGTGAGTTTGGCGGCGCCACCACGGGCAAGCTGCTCGACAGCCTGCGCGCCGCCGGCCTGCAGGCGGCCGACATCGACACGGTGCTGATCAGCCACTACCACGGTGACCACATCAATGGCATCCGCAACAAGGCCGGTGAGCTGGTGTTCCCCAAGGCCAAGGTGATGGTGCCCGCGGCCGAACACGCGTTCTGGATGGACGATGCCCGCATGGCCGCAGCGCCCGCAGGCATGAAGGGCGCGTTCGAGAACGTGCGGCGCACCTTTGCCACCCTGCCGGCCGACACACTGGTGCAATTTGCAGCGGGCACCGAAGTCGCCCCGGGTATCCAGTCGGTAGCAGCCTACGGCCACACGCCCGGCCACACGCTGTTCGAGCTGAAGTCCGCCGGGCAAAACTTCTTTTACGTGGCCGACCTCACCAATGTGCCGGCTCTGTTTGCCCGCAACCCCGACTGGGCCGTGACGTTTGACATGGACGCCGAGGCCGCGCGCAAGGTGCGGCGCGAGGTGTTCCAGCGCATCACCGCCAGCAACGCCATGCTGGGCGGCTTCCACTTCCCCTTCCCGGCCTTTGGCCGCATGGCGGCGTCGGGCAACGGCTATGCCTTCCAGCCTGCGGCCTGACCCGGCGGCGCCCAGCCGCCGCACACTGCTGGGCGCGGGGCTGGGGCTTGCCGCGCTGCCTGGCTGGGCAGCGCAGGACGCCAACGCACAGGCGCTGCTGCGCAAGGGCGGCGTGGTGGTGGCGTTCCGCCATGCCCTGGCGCCCGGCACCTTCGACCCGCCAGGGTTCCGCCTGGGCGACTGCAGCACCCAGCGCAACCTGAGCGACGAGGGCCGAGCCCAGGCCCGCCGCATGGGGGAGTGGTTCCGCACACACCAGCTGCAGCCGGCCAAGGTTTTATCCAGCCCGTGGTGCCGCTGCATCGACAGCGCGACGCTCGCCTTCAGCCCGCCCGAGGTGTGGCCGGCCCTGGGCTCGCCGCACGGCGCGCCAGAAACCACCGGCGCACGCCACCTGCAAGAGCTGCAGCAGGCGCTGACGGCGGCCGCGCATCGCCCCGGCCGCTTCGAGGCCTGGTTCACGCACATGTTCGTGTTGTCGGACCTTGCGCAAACCTCGGTCTCGTCGGGCGAAGGCCTGATCCTGGCGCCCGGCCGCGGCGGCACGGCCCAGGTGCTGGCGCGTCTGGCGGTACCTGCGTGATCGCGGGCGGTCGGCCTACAGCGTCTCCTCTTCCAGGAATTTATCCTGCAGGTATGCTTCTTGCACGAGATGTGCAGTGTTCGCCGTACCTGAGGATTCGTTCATGCATCCAACTCTGACCGTCACCCAGCAGATGGCGGCACGGCAGCCGATGGCCTGCCCTGCTGCACCGATCTTTGCCACCCTGCGCCCGGCCCGGAGGCGCTGAGAACCGACATGGCACATAACCACAGCTTCGCGCACGCCCAGTCGACCCCTTACCAAGCTGCCCCCTGGCAGGGTGCAGCCAACGCGCCATCGGCGCCTGCCTTGCACTCCACGCAGTCACGCGTGCGCATGGAGGTCCAGATCGACCTGAGCTACGAGATCGATGCCTACGGCGCCGACTTCGTGTTCAACATTCATGCCGCCCACACGGCCAGCCAAGCCGTCAGTGGCGAACGCCTGGTGATCAACCAGGCCATCCCCTACCAGGTGCACACGGACCCGGCCACCAACAACCGCTACCTGCGGCTGCACGGCGAGCCCGGCACGCTGGAGCTGTCGTACACCGCCACGGTAGACATCACCCACCACCGCAGCGACCCGTCGCAGCTGGCCGAGGTGCCGGTGCGCTACCTGCCACAAGAAGTGCTGGGCTACATCTACCCCAGCCGCTACTGCCAGTCAGACCGGCTGCTGCGCCTGGCAAACAATGAGTTCGGTGCCCTGTGGCAAGGCCACAGCCGGGTGCAGGCCATCTGCGACTGGGTTCGCAAGCACGTGGCGTTCACGTCCAACACCTCGAACTCCAACACCGCGGCGGTCGACACGCTCATCGAGCAGGTGGGCGTATGCCGTGATTTCGCTCACTTAATGATCGCGCTGTGCCGCGCCGTCAACATCCCCGCCCGCTTCACCACCGGCACGGACTACGGTGCAGACCCGGCGCTCGGGCCGCCAGATTTCCATGCCTATGTCGAGGTGTACCTGGGCGGCCGTTGGTACATCTTCGATCCGTCCGGCACGGCGATCCCCATGGGTTTGCTGCGCTTTGGCAGTGGGCGCGATGCAGCCGACGTGGCCTTCGCCACCATTTTTGGCGGGGTGCGCGCGGCTGCGCCCGTCATCCGCACCACCGCCATCGAGGACGCCGCGCAGGGTTTTGTACGCCCCGTGCACTGCCTGGAAGCGCTGTCGACCGACCAGGGAACGGCCGCACCCGGCCTTTTGACGCTGCCCTGAACCGGCATGCGCGGCCGCACTCAGCCATGAAAACCGGGGATACCGCAGGGCTGTGCCAGACCGGGAAAAAAGCCCCCGGTCCGGCTCTGGCCTAAAATCACGTTTTTTTCCAACTCCGACCGAGATTCATCATGGGCAACAAGATCGTTACCGAAGCAGACCGTAAGGCCACTCCCCGTCCCGCGCCCATGCCTGGCATGCCTGCGGCAACTCCTGGCCGTGGCCAGCGCGTGAGCCTGGAGCGTGGTGTGGCAACCCGCAGCAAGAAGAACCCCGGCAAGCGCCCCAGCAAGGGCGGTTGATCCCCCAAGCGGCTCACCCGATGCCTGCAAGCAATGCCCTCCGCGTGAGGGCATTTCTTTTTTGTGAAGGGCCCACTCACTCAGCGGTAGCCCCCTCCCCAGCAGCAGCCCCAGCACCATGATCACCGTCCACCACCTCGAAACCTCCCGCTCGCAACGCGTTCTTTGGCTCCTGGAGGAACTGGGCGTGCCCTACCAGCTCAAGATCTACCAGCGCGACAAGGCCACCAAGCTGGCCCCGCCCGAGCTGAAAAAAATCCATCCGCTGGGCAAGTCCCCGGTGATCACGGACGGCGATGAGGTGATCGCCGAATCCGGCGCCATCGTGGAATATCTGGTCGAGACCTACGGCGCCAACGCTGGCGGAGACCTGGCCCATCTGCAGCCCGCGCGGGGCACGGCGGCGTACCGCCAGTGCCGGTTCTGGATGCACTACGCAGAAGGCTCGCTCATGAACTGGCTGGTGATGAAACTGGTGTTCATGACCATCCCCACGCAACCGATGCCGTTCTTTGTGAAGCCCATCGCCAAGGCCCTGTGCGGCAAGGTGCAGGCCAAGCTGATCGATCCCAACGTGGACACGGCCCTGGAGTTCATAGAACAGCACCTGGGCCAGAACACCTGGTTCGCCGGGGAACACCTGAGCATGGCCGACTTTCAGATGAGCTTTGCGGTCGAAGCCGCCCTGGCCCGCGCCAACAAGGCCAGCAGTTGCCCCCACCTTCAGGCCTACCGCAAGCGCATGGAGGCCCGGCCCGCGTACCAGCGCGGTATTGCCAAGGGTGGCCCGGTGGTGATGGGGCGACTGACGGCGATCCCCACGCGCTCGCACGCACGCGACCCCACTATTTGCAACGGTGATCCGGCCAAGCAAGGTCCCCGTTCGCGATGATATGTAAGCAAATAGCTTTTTTGTAACAAAAGAATAAGATGTGAGGCGCCCCCTCCCGCGCGGGGTTGCATCGGCCAACATGCACAGCATTCCGCCCCAACGGCCGTCTACGGCCTACCTCGCCACCGAACCGGCGGGGTCCAGGGAAACTTTTGCCGCGGGTGCCACCGTTTTCGTTTCGGTCGTGCTGTTTGTCATCGCCGTGCCCTACGCGACCGTGGCGCTGGTTCCGTTTCCCGCCTTCATCCCGATCTATGTCACCGCCCTGGTGATCTTCGACCTGATCACGGCCGTGCTGTTGTTCGGGCAGTACCGCGCGCTGGGTTCTGTGGGCCTGCTGGTGCTGGGCGGCGCCTATCTCTTCACGGCCACGGCCACCGGGGCATACGCGCTGATCTTTCCCGGGCTGTTCACGCCCACGGGCTTGTTCGGATCAGGCCCGCAGACATCGTCGGCGTTGTACATGCTGTGGCACTCGGGCTTTCCCGTGGCCGTGATGGCGTATGCCAAGCTCAAGCACCGGACGCCCCAAGGCGCCCAATGGCTGGAGCGCCGCCAGACCCGCAAAGGCGTCATCGCAGCAGCCCTGGTGGTGCTGGCCGTGGTGACCCTGGTCACCACCATTGCCACCGCCGGGCACGAACACCTCCCTGTTTTCCTCAACGGCAACCGCACCACGCCCGTGGGCAAGGCCGTCCTCTCGGGCATCTGGCTGCTGAGCCTGGTGGCGCTTGCCATGCTGTGGCGGCGCAAGCCCCATTCGCTGCTCGACGTGTGGCTGCAGGTGGTGCTGTGCGTGTGGTTACTCGACATTGCGCTGGCGGCCGTGCTCAACACCGGGCGCTATGACCTGGGCTGGTACGTCGGGCGCGTCTACGGGCTCCTGGCTGCAGGCTTCCTGCTCATCGTGCTGCTCAGCGAAAGTGCCCGCCACCACGCCCGGCTGCGGCAGGTGACCGCCGCGCTGGAGGCTGCCAACGACTCGCTGTGGCGCATCTCCATGCAGGACGGGCTCACCGAGCTGGCCAACCGCCGGGCGTTCGACATCCACCTGGCCGAGCAGGTGGCCCTTGCCGTACGGCACGAGCGCCCGCTGGCCCTGGTGATGATGGACGTGGACCATTTCAAGGCCTACAACGACGAATACGGCCACCAGCAGGGCGATGAATGCCTGCGAACCATCGCCAAGGTGCTGCAGGCCTGCGGCCGCCGCCCGTCGGACCTCGCGGCGCGCTACGGCGGCGAAGAATTTGCACTGGTGCTGCCCGAGACCGACCAGGACGGCGCGCTGCACATCGCCACCGCCTTGCAACTTGCCGTGTCGCGCCTGTCGATCCCGCACAGCCAGTGCTCCACCGACCCGCACGTGAGCATCAGCGCCGGTGTGGCCGCCCTGCCCCCGGGCCAGGACACGCCCCCCGCGCGCATGATCGAAGCGGCCGACCAGGCGCTGTCCAGGCCAAGGACGGCGGCCGCAACCAGGTCGTGATGCAGGCCGCACCGCGCGCTGCCTGACGCAGCCGCTTCAGCCCACGCCGCACACCAGCAGGCCGGGGTCGTTGTGCGCAACCTCCCGCTCGTTCTTGGCCTGGGCCACCTCCATGTCGCGCGGCAGGGCCACGCCATTCTTCACGGCAAGGATCTCCGCCATCACGCTCACGGCGATCTCGGGCGGGGTCTTGCTGCCGATGTAGATGCCGATGGGCCCACGCAGGCGCGCCAGGCTGTGGGCGGTCTGACCGAAGTGCTCCATCATCCGCGCGCGGCGGGCCTCGTTGTTGCGGCGCGAGCCGATGCCGCCAACATAAAACGCGTCGGTGTTCAGTGCCTCCAGCAGTGCCAGGTCATCGAGCTTGGGGTCGTGCGTGAGCGCCACCACGCAGCTGCGCCGGTCGGGCTTGAAGGCCGCCACCACGTCGTCGGGCATATCGCTCACCACCGTGGCGGCCGACACGTTCCAGCTGCCGCGGTACTCCTCGCGCGGGTCGCACACCGTCACGGCAAAGCCGTTGAACAGCGCCATCGTGGCCAGGTACTCGGCCAGCTGCCCCGCGCCGATCAGCAGCATGCGGTATTCGGGGCCGAAGGTGTTGGTCAGCTGCTGCGCGTCCAGCACCAGGTCCTGCGGAGCTGCCGCAGCGGCCAGCGTGGCCACACCGTCGGCCAGGCGCACGCTGCGCTGCATCAAGCGGCCCGCCTCCAGGGCGCGGATCAGCTCGGCCAGGCCGGCGGGGTCGGGGTCGTATTCCAGCAGCAGCTCCAGCGTGCCGCCACACGGCAGGCCAAACCGGTGCGCCTCGTCCGCCGTGATGCCGTACTTGACAAACGCGGGTGGTCCGCTCGGGATGCTCCGGTCGATGCCAGTGCCGCCCGCGCCGGCCGACGCCGCCACCTGCGCATAGGCGCGCGTGTGGCGGTCGATCAGATCATCCTCAATGCACCCGCCCGACACCGACCCCACCACGGCGCCGTCTTCGCACAGCGCCATGATCGATCCCACCGGCCGGGGAGACGATCCCCACGTCCGCACCACCGTCGCCAGCAGCGCCCGCCGGCCAAGAGCCCGCCAGCGCTGCAACGTGCGCAGCACCATCACATCCAGGTTTTCCATTGCTTGTTCACCAGTTCATTTCGCGAGGCGACTTGGGGAGGCTTCAGTTCATCCACAACGCTAACAGCACCAGCGCCCCCGCGCCGACCACCCACACCCAAACCGGAATCCCGCTGGGGGGATTGCCCTCACCGGCGGTGGCCGCCAGCGCGCCGGCTCCCGCCACCGCAGCACCCGCACCATCCACAGCGGGGGCGCCCACAACACCCGCCGCGGGCTCGGGCTCTTCAGGTGCAGCACGCGGATGGCGGCGCTGCATCTCGTTGTCAAAGCGCTTGAAGAAATCCTCGGCCATGCCCTTGGCGGCACCGTCGATCAGGCGCTGGCCCAGCTGCGCGATCTTGCCGCCCACGGTGGCCTGCACGGTGTAGTGCAGCTCGCAGCTGTCCTGCCCAGCCGCATCGGCGGGCAGCGGCACCAGCCGCACCTGCGCACTGCCCTTGCCAAAGCCGGCCACGCCGCCCGATCCATCAAAGGCAATGGTGTAGCTCTCGGGCGGAACGATGTCCGACAGCGTGATCTTGCCAGCGAACTTGGCGGACACCGGACCAATCTTGAGCGCCATGGCCACGCTGTACTGCTGCTCGCCCGTGGGCTCGACCTTCTCGCAGCCGGGGATGCACAGCTTGAGCACCTCGGGGTCGTTAAGTGCGTCCCAGGCCTGCTGCTGGCTCACGGCAAGGGTACGGCTGGCTTGCATTTCCATGGTGGATTCCTCTCAGTGTTCACATGTCTCAAAAATCAAGCTGTAGGGATGCACGGCACAGCTCCCCACCAACCGTTCGTGCTGAGCCTGTCGAAGCACTGTGCTGCGCTTCGACAGGCTCAGCGTGAACGGGGGGTGACATTTGTTGGCAACCGCATCCGCTCCAAACCAAACCCTCACTGCCGCAATAGCGCCGCCAGGCTGCCGGCCAGGTCCTGCAGCCGCGCCAGGTTGTGCACCGCCAGCATGCCGTGCGCCTGCCGGTGCAGCGCCGCCGCGCCGCGCGCAGTGGGTGCATAGCCGTCAAAGCGCAGCAGCGGGTTGAGCCACAGCAGGCGGCCGCTGTGGCGGCGCAGCCAGCCCAGCTCGCGCTCCAGCACTTGGGGCGTGCCGGTGTCCAGGCCGTCGCTGATCAACAGCACCAGCGTGCGCCGCCCCACCAGGCGCCGCGCATGCTGCAGGCGCAGCGCGGCCAGGCTGTCGCCCATGCGTGTGCCGCCAGCAAAGTCGGCAATCGACTGGCCGGCCACTTCCAGCATGGCGTCGGTGTCGGCCAAGCGAAAAGCGGGCGTGAGGTCGGTCAGGCCCGTGCCGAACGCGAACACGTCGCGCCGCAGGCCGGCCCCCGCATGGCGGGGCGCCGTGGCGGCGTGCAAAAAGGCCAGCAGCAGCCGCGCGTAGCGCTCCATGGAGCCCGACACGTCCACCAGCACCAGCAAGGGAAGCGGCTGCTGGCGGCGCTGCAGGCGCGGCAGGGTCAACAGCTCGCCGCCGGTGCGCGCGGCCTGCTGCATGGCGCCGGGCCAGTGCGGGCGGCTGCCACGCACGCCGGGGCGCGTGCGGCGGGCCGCGTAGTGCGGCAGCGGCAAGGCCATGTCGCGCGCCAGGCGTTCTACCAGCAGGTACTCGCTGGCCGACAGCTGGTTGAAATCCGCATGGTGCAGGCGCTGCCGGTCGCTGGCCGTCATCGCGGCGTCGAAGTCGATCTTTTCGTCCTCCCTCGCGGGCGGGGCGTTGCGCGCCGCACGCACCGGGGCCAGGGCCTCGCTCACGCGCGGGCGGCGCTTGGCAGGTTCGGCTTTGGTCTCGGCGCTGGGCAACATCTGCGCGAGCAGCTTTTGCGCGATGGCGGGGTTCTTGAAGTAGGCATGGAACAGCTCGCGGAACACCTGCCGGTCCTGCTCGCGGCTGATCAGCACCGACTCCAGCGCGGCGCCAAAGTCGTCTCGTCCCACGCCCACCAGCATCACGGCCTGCTGCGCCAGCGCCATGCGCGCGGCATCCACGGGCACCCCGGCGCGGCGCAGCGTGCGACCAAAACCGGTGAGGTTGTCGGCCAGCTTGCCGGTGCGGGCATCGCCGAATTGGGAGACCGTGGTGACGCGCTGCTCAGCCATGGCGCCGCACCTCAGGGGGCTGCATCGGCAGGCTGCAGCAACTGAGCCGCCATGTCGCTCGTCAGCGCCGCCACGTCCTCGCGCTGCTTGAACAAAATGCCGGCGGTGTCGGACACGACCTCCGGGTCCACCACGATGGTGTCGAGCGCCACCAGCGCCTTGGCCCATTCCACGCTCTCTGCAATGCCCGGTGCGCGCTGAAAGGCGTTGGCAAACGGCTGGCTGCGCAACCGGTTCACAAAGTCGGCCACCTGCAGCGCCAGCGCCGCACTGGCGCCCGGCACCTGGGCGCGAACGATGGCCAGCTCGCGGTCGCGGTCGGGGTAGTCGAGCCAGTGGTACAGGCAGCGGCGCTTGACGGCGTCGTGCAGGTCGCGCGTGCGGTTGCTGGTGAGCAAGGTGACGGGCGTGGCACTGGCGCGCACGGTGCCGATCTCGGGAATGCTGACCTGGTACTCGCCCAGATATTCGAGCAAGAACGCCTCGAAAGGCTCGTCGGCACGGTCCACCTCGTCGATGAGCAGTACGGCACCCGGCGCCGGGGCCTGCAGGGCCTGCAGCAAGGGGCGGCGGATAAGGTAGCGGTCTTGGTACACCTCGCGCTCCACCTGCGCCATGTCGGCCCCGCCTTGGCCCTCGGCTGCACGCATGTGCAGCAATTGGGCCGCGTAGTTCCATTCATACAGCGCCTCGCGTTGCTCCAGCCCGTCGTAGCACTGCAGGCGGATCAGGCTGCGCGCGAGCACCTCGGAGAGCGCACGGGCCAAAGCGGTCTTGCCTACGCCAGGTTCGCCCTCCAGCAGCAGCGGGCGCTGCAGCTTGAGCGCCAGGTACACCGCTGTGGCCAGGCGCCGGTCGGCAAAGTAGCCCACGCGCTGTAAGGCCTGCACCAATGCGTCGATAGAAACCGGAATGAGTGCGGCGCTGGAGGAAGTCATTGCTACGTAATTGATAGCTACAAGCGCTTATAAATCAAGCGCTGGAGGCAATTTCATTCAAAAAACCACCCCCAGGTGCCGTGCGGTGGTGGCGTGTGCGCCCACCCATCAACCCAACATCTGCTCCACGGCCCGCTGCGTCTGCACGCTGATCAGGTTGGCGCGGTAGGCGGCGCTGGCGTGGATGTCGCTGTTCAAATCGCTCGCATCAATCTTCACACCAGCGGCCGATGCAGGTGTGAAGCTCTGGTTGAGCGCGGCCTCCAGCCCTGCATGGCGGAACACGCTGCTGGCAGCGCCGGTCACAGCCACCCGCACGCCGCCGTCCGTCTGCGCGACGAACACGCCCACCAGCGCGAAGCGCGACGCCGCCTGCTTGAACTTCAGGTACTTCGCGCGCTTCGGAATCGGAAAGCGGATCGCGGTGAGGATCTCGCCCTCTTCCAGCGCGGTGGTGTACATGCCCACAAAAAAATCATCCGCCGCAATCTCGCGCTGGTTCGTGATCAGCGTCGCACCCAGGCCCAGCACCGCGCTGGGGTAGCAAGCCGCAGGGTCGTTGTTGGCCACCGACCCGCCCAGCGTGCCGCGTGCACGCACCTGCCGGTCGCCGATGTGCGCGGCCAGGTCGGCCAGCCCGGGGATGGCGGCTTTCACGTCCGCACTGTTGGCCACGTCCATGTGGCGCGTCATGGCGCCGATGACCAGCGTGTTGCCCTCGCGGCGGATGCCGGCCAGCTCGGCGATGTTGTTCAAATCGACGATCTTCTCGGGGTTGGCCAGCCGCAGGCGCATCGACGGCAGCAGGCTCTGCCCGCCCGCCAGCAGCTTGCCGCCCTGGGCGATGAGCTGCGCGGCGGCAGCGGTGGAGGATGGGTTTTCAAAGGTGAAGGCGTACATATCGAACTCCTGTCAGTTTTCAAGCTGCGCCCGCAAAGGCTCACAACCGGAGAAAAGCGCGCAGCGAAGGCGAGCGGCCGCCGCGCAAGGGCCGCCCCGCCGCGCTGGCGGCGTCCCCCTTGAGGGGGAAGGCGCGAAGCGACTCAGGGGGTGTTTCATGAGCGGGCGTTCTGGATGGCTTCCCACACGCGGTGCGGCGATGCGGGCATGTCGAATTCCTTCACACCCAGTGGGTGCAGCGCATCGAGCAAAGCGTTGATCACCGCTGGCGGCGACCCGATGGCACCCGCCTCGCCGCAGCCTTTGGTGCCCAGCGGGTTGTGCGTGCAGGGCGTGCATACGTGGCCCAGCTTGAACTCGGGGAAGTCATCGGCGCGCGGCATGGCGTAGTCCATGAAGCTGCCCGTCAGCAACTGGCCCGTCTCGCGGTCGTACACGCAGTTTTCCATCAGCGCCTGGCCGATGCCCTGCACCAGGCCGCCGTGCACCTGGCCCTCCACGATCATGGGGTTGATGATGGTGCCGAAGTCGTCCACCGCGGTGAACTTGTCCACGCGCGTGCTGCCCGTGGCCGGGTCCACCTCGACCTCGCAGATGTAGGTGCCTGCGGGGAAGGTGAAGTTGGTCGGGTCGTAGAACGCGGTCTCGTTGAGGCCCGGCTCCAGCACGTCCAAGGGGTAGTTGTGCGGCACGTAGGCAGCCAAAGACACCTGGCCGAACGGAATCTTTTTGTCAGTGCCCCGCACGCTGAATTCGCCATTGGCAAAGTCAATGTCCGCGTCGCTGGCCTCCATCAAATGCGCGGCGATCTTCTTGGCCTTGGCCTCGATCTTGTCCAGCGCCTTCATGATGGCCGCCCCGCCCACGCTGATGGAGCGCGAGCCGTAGGTGCCCATGCCGAAGGGCACGCGGCCCGTGTCGCCGTGCACGATGTCCACGTTCTCCACCGGGATGCCCAGGCGCGCGGCCACCACCTGCGCAAAGGTGGTCTCGTGCCCCTGGCCGTGGCTGTGCGAGCCGGTGAACACCGTCACGCTGCCCGTGGGATGCACGCGCACCTCCCCGCATTCGAACAAACCCGCCCGCGCACCCAGGGCGCCTGCGATGTTGGACGGCGCAATGCCGCAGGCCTCGATGTAGCTGCTGTAGCCGATTCCGCGTTTCAAACCCTTGGCCTCGCTGCCTGCCTTGCGGGCCGCAAAGCCCGCCACGTCGGCCAGCTCCTGCGCTTGCGTCATGCACGCGTGGTAGTCGCCTACGTCGTACTGCAGCGCCACAGGCGTCTGGTACGGCCAGCTGGTGATGAAGTTGCGCTTGCGGATTTCGTCCTGCGACAAATTCATTTCCCAGCCGCAGCGCGAGACCAGGCGCTCGAGCAGGTAGGTGGCCTCGGGCCGGCCTGCGCCGCGGTAGGCGTCGACCGGCGCGGTGTTGGTGAACCACGCATCGACCTCCACATAAATCTGCGGGGTGGTGTACTGGCCCGCCAGCAGCGTGGCATACAGGATGGTGGGCACCGCACTGGCAAAGGTGCTGAGGTAGGCGCCCATGTTGGCGTCGGTGTGCACGCGCATGGCCAAAAACTTGCCGTCCTTGTCCATCGCCATTTCGGCATGGCTCACGTGGTCGCGGCCATGGGCGTCCGTCAGAAAGGACTCGCTGCGGTCGGCCACCCACTTGATGTTGCGATTGAGCTTTTTGGCGGCCCAGGTCAGGCACACATCCTCGGCATACAAAAAGATCTTGGAGCCAAAGCCGCCGCCCACGTCGGGCGCGATCACGCGGACCTTGTGCTCGGGCAGGCCCATCACGAAGGCGGTCATCAGCAACCGTTCCACGTGCGGGTTCTGGTTGCTCACGTACAGCGTGTACTCATCGTTGGCACGGCTGTAGCTGCCGATGGCCGTGCGCGGCTCCATGGCGTTGGGGATCAGGCGGTTGTTGACCAGGTCGAGCTGCGTGACGTGCGCCGCGTTGGCAAAGGCCGCTTCCACCGCGCCCTTGTCGCCGATGGCCCACTTGTAGCAGTGGTTGTCGGCCGCAGCATCGTGCAGGCCTGCGCCTGCCACCTTGCCTGCTGCTGCATCGGCCACGCTGACCACCGCGGGCAACACGTCGTAGTCCACCTCCACCAGCTCGGCCGCGTCGCGCGCCTGCTGCTGCGTGAGGGCCACGATCATCGCCACCTGGTCGCCCACATAGCGCACCTTGCCCTGCGCCAGGATGGGGTGCGGCGGCTCCTTCATCGGCTGCCCGTCGGTGCTGGTGATGAGCCAGCCGCAGGGCAGGCCGTTGATGTTGTCGGCCGCCACATCGGTGCCGACGAAGACACCCAACACGCCCGGCGCGGCCTTGGCAGCGTCGATGTTGATGCTGTTGATGCGCGCATGCGCATGCGGCGAGCGCAGGAACACGGCATGGCTCTGCGCGGCCAGTACGACGTCGTCTGTGTACTGGCCGGCGCCGGTGAGGAAGCGATAGTCCTCCTTGCGCTTGAGCGATTCGCCGATGTGCGGCAGCTTGGAAAAGTCGGATGCACCCATGGTCGTTCTCCTTGTTTTCCGTTATGCCGAGGCCATGGCTTTTTGGCCGACTTGCACTGCCCGCACGATGTTCTGGTAGCCCGTGCAGCGGCAGATGTTGCCTTCGAGCAGCTCGCGGATTTCGCCTTCGTTCGCGTGCGGGTGGCTGTTGCACAGGTCCACCGCACTCATCACCATGCCCGGCGTGCAGAAGCCGCACTGCAGGCCGTGGCACTCCTTGAACGCTGCCTGCATCGGGTGCATGGTGCCGTCCGCTGCGGCCAGTCCTTCAATGGTTTGCACATCAGCGCCCTGGGCCTGCACGGCCAGCATGGCGCAGGATTTGACCGCGCGGCCGTTGACGTGCACGGTGCACGCGCCGCACTGGCTGGTGTCGCAGCCCACGTGGGTGCCGGTGAGCAGCAGGTGCTCTCGCAGCGCATGGACAAGCAGGGTGTTGGGCGGGACGTCAACGCTGGCCGCGCGCCCGTTGACCGTGAACTGGACTTGCATCTGGCTGTCTCCTCGAAGAGTTTGGCTGTGAACCTGTTCTAAGAACGTGTTCACGTTCTAAGCCGCTGCATCTTCTGCCTGCCCCCCCGCCCCATCCCTAGGGAGAACCCTGAATACCCGGCACCGGGCGCCGGATATTCTCAAAATGAAACATGTTGCGCCGCACACCCGGAGCATCATCCGGCCACGCCGCTGCAGCCGCCTTGCAAAAGCGCTGCACCCCGCCCCACCACCGGGATCCCGATGCTTGCCACCGCACCGCCATCACCCGCCGAGGACCGCCACGCGCTCATCGCCCAGGCGCGCAGCGCGCTGCTGAACGACGGCACGCTGACCACGCGCGCAGCCGTCGAACCTTGGATCACGCGCTCGTGGCAGCGCTGCCTGGACCGGGGCTTGAAGCCCTCGCAGCGCGTGGCGTTTGATGTGGTGAGCGCACCGGCCCAGCACCGCAGCCGCGAGCAAAACCACCAGCTGCTGACCGCCGCGCGCCCGGTGCTGCACCAGCTCACCCGTGCGATTGCGGGCATGCGCTACTTTGCGATCCTCACCGACGCCCGCGGCATCGTCGTGGACGTGCAAGGCCCTTGCGACCGCAATGACCCGCGCGCCAGTGCCATCGGCCGCGTGGGCATCGACCTGTCGGAGGGCGCCGTGGGCACCACCGCCATCGGCGCCGCGCTGGCCGAGCTGCAGCCGGTGTGGCTGCACCGGGGCGAACATTTCTTTGACGACAACAGCAGCTACAGCTGCGCAGGCGCGCCACTGTTCGGGCCCGACGGGCAGTGCATCGGCATGCTCGACCTGACCGGCGTGGACGTGCCAGAGCGCCCCGAACTGCGCCACCTGGTGGCCCGCTCCGCCCGCGCGATGGAAGACGCGCTGCTGCTGCAGCTGCCCCACGCGCTGCTGCTGCGCGTGAACTGGCCCGGCAGCACACTGGGCAGCGAAGCCGATGGGCTGCTGGTGCTGGACGCCGACGGCTATGTGCTGGGCTGCAACAGCCTGGCCCGCCAACTGCTGCCCCTGCCGCTGTGCCCGCCCGGCAGCTTGCGACACTGCAGCGACCTGGTGGCCCTGCCCTGGCCGCAGCTCTTTGATGCTGCCCGGGCGCGTGGCGGAATGCCCGCGCCGATCGACCTCCCGCTGTGGTCGGGCCTGCGGTTGTCCGGTCTGGCCCAGCGGCCCCACCAACCGGCGCCCCGCAGTGCCTGGCCACAAGGCAGTGCGGCACCGCCGCTGATCGCCGCCGCGCCGGCACCGCTGCGCGAAGCCGAGACCGCCCTCATCCGCCGCGCTGTGCAGGACGCACGCGGCAACGTGGCCGAAGCCGCACGAGCCCTGGGCATCAGCCGCGCCACGGTGTACCGCAAGCTGGGGGCACCCAAGGGGCATTGAGGAGGCGGCCGTCCGGCGCGGCAGTGATCAGCGGTTTTGGCTCAGCGCGATGGGATTCGGAGCTGGCGCCAGGTCAAAATTTGAATAAAAACAGGGCCTAGCGCTTGATACATAAGCGCCTTAAGCTATAAAAACAATAGCAAACGGTGTTTTCCTGCTGACGACTGGCCTGATGCAGGGCTCGGTCAGACCTCTGCGAGTGCCAGCACCACCGCGTTGTCGTCCACCAGCAGCTCCACCCGGCTGCCCGCGCGCAGTCCGCTGCCGGGCGCGGCAAAACCCACCATCTGCACACCGGCTGCGAGTTCGGCCGAGACTTCGTCGCCCGAGTCACCACGCACCACGCGCACAGCCTTGGCGGCCAAGCGAAAGCGGCCCGCCTCTGCGCTCTGCACTCGCGTCGCGGTGCGCGGGCTGCCCGCACGCTCCACCCGCACCGCCGTGGCCTTGCACAGCGCCTGCACCACCAGCCCAGGCTCCAACCCCAGCAGCTCGGCACTTTCGCGCGTGATGCGCGAGGCGAGTACGGTGGGCGCCGACGTGGGCGCATCGGCCAGCACCTCGGCCTCGAACGCCAGGTGCACCCGCACGATCTGCCCCAGCACCTCCAGCCGCTGCACCACACAAGGCCACTGGTTGCGCATGCTGGTGCGCACGGCCAGCCGTGCCAGCGCAGGGCCAGCGTGCGGCGTGGCCTGCCAGCGCGAGAGCACCGCACCCCGCGCCTGGGCCATGGCGTCGGCGGCAGTCAGCAGCTGCTGGCCAGCCTCGGTCAGCCGCGCGCCGCCACCGCCCGCCCCGCCCACGGCCCGCGCCACCAGCGGCGTGCCGGCCAGGTTGGTGAGCGTGTCCACCGCCTGCCACGCCGCCTTGTAGCTCACGCCCACCACCCGGGCGGCCTGCGAGATGGAGCCCGTGTCGCCAATCTGCCGCAGGATGTCGATGCGCTTGTCGGTAAGGGCGTGGCCCAGGGCGCCAGACAGGGAGATGGATGCAGACATGGTTGAAGTGGGGCAGGATCTGGATCGCAGAGGCGTGCGGCAGTGGGGTCGCGTATTGCGCAGAGCGTAGGGAGATCGGCGGACAGGGTAGTGAGAAGCGTTGGAAGACAGCAAACGCGAGCCGTTCGGCCATCGCACGAGTATTCCATGGACAAGCCCACCAGCCGCTGCGCTGGCGGACATTCCTGCCTGCTGCAGAGCAGAGGCGCCTTCCGAAGCTGCCTATACTCTGCGCTATTCCATTTTTGAATAGCGCCTGCCACTCAGCACCATGGCCCGAAACATTTCCGCAAGTTCATTCAGCGCAGTGACTGGCTGGGGCCTGGCCGCGTTGGCCACACTCTGCGCACCCTGCGCCCATGCCGACACCGTGTCGGTCGCGGTGGCCGCCAACTTCACGGCGCCCATGCAGAAGATCGCCGCGGCCTTTGAGGCCGACACCGGCCACAAGGCCGAGCTGTCGTTCGGTGCGACGGGCAAGTTCTACGCGCAGATCACGCACGGCGCGCCGTTCCAGGTGCTGCTGGCGGCCGACGACACCACGCCCGCAAGGCTCGAGCGCGAGGGCAAGGCCGTCGCCAACGCAGGCTTTACCTACGCCATCGGCGCGCTGGTGCTGTGGAGCGCGCAACCCGGCTATGTGGACGCACAGGGTGCCGTGCTCCAGACCGGAGACTTCAAACACCTGGCCATCGCCAACCCCAAGCTGGCGCCCTACGGCCTGGCCGCCGTGCAAGCCATGGACAAACTCGGCGTCGCGGCCCGGCTGCAACCGCGCCTCGTACAGGGCGAGAACATCGCGCAGACCTTTCAGTTCGTGTCCACCGGCAACGCACCGCTGGGTTTTGTGGCGCTGTCGCAGGTGATGGTGGACGGCAAGGTCGCGCAAGGATCGGCCTGGCAAGTCCCTTCCCAGTTGCACGACCCGATCCGCCAGGATGCCGCGCTGCTCCTGCCCGGCAAGGACAGCGCTGCGGCGGCAGCGCTGCTCAAATACCTGCGCGGAGACAAGGCGCGCGCCATCATCAAAGGCTATGGGTATGGGTTCTGAAGGAGTGGCCGTTCAAATGCCTCAAACGCCGTTGCGCACGCTTACGGACCGTGCCCCACTGTATGGGCCGGGCACAGTGCAGGATAGCCGCGTTGAGTTGTATTCGTCGCTCAGCACGGCCCTCCGTGATCTGAACCCCGCCCGTTCATAACCCCATGCCCTTTTCCAACGCCGATCTCGCGGCCATCGGACTCACGCTGCGCCTTGCAGGCACGACCATGGTGCTGCTCCTGGTGCTGTGCACGCCGCTGGCGTGGTGGCTGGCGCACACGCCCTCGCGCTGGCGCGGGCCGGTAGCGGCGGTAGTGGCGCTGCCACTGGTGCTGCCGCCCACCGTCATCGGGTTTTACCTGCTGGTGACCCTGGGGCCCCATGGCCCGATCGGGCAGATCACCCAAGGGCTGGGGCTGGGCACGCTGCCCTTCACCTTCTGGGGACTGGTCGCAGGCTCGCTGATTTACTCGCTGCCGTTTGCGGTGCAGCCGCTGCAGCACGCGTTTGAAAGCATCGGCCAGCGTCCGCTGGAAGCTGCGGCCACGCTGGGCGCCGGCCCGCTGGACCGGTTCTTTACCGTGGCGCTGCCGCTGGCCCGGCCGGGCTTCATCACCGCGGCGATCCTGAGCTTTGCGCACACCGTGGGCGAGTTTGGCGTGGTGCTCATGCTGGGCGGCAACATCCCCGGCGTGACGCGGGTGGTGTCGGTGCAGATTTACGACCACGTCGAGGCGCTGGAATACACGCAGGCGCATTGGCTGGCCGCTGGCATGGTGGTCTTTTCGTTTGTGGTGTTGCTGGGCCTGAACCTCACGCGGCGCCGGGCGTCGATGGTGCCGTGATGCACGCAAGCCAAACCGCCGCCCCCCAGATCAGTGCCCGCCTGCACCTGGCGCGCCCCGGCTTCGCGCTGGATGTGGACCTGCACCTGCCCGGGCGTGGCGTGACCGCGCTGTTCGGCCCCTCGGGCTGCGGCAAGACCACCTGCCTGCGCGCGATCGCCGGCCTCACCCGCGCCCAGCAGGCCCGTGTGGAGGTCAACGGCGAGGTCTGGCAGGACGACGCCCGCCGCATCTGGCGCGCCACACACGAACGCGCCCTGGGCTATGTGTTCCAGGAGGCCAGCCTGTTCGACCACCTGACTGTGCGCGGCAACATTGCCTACGGCCTGGCCCGCACACCGCCCGCGCGGCGCCAGGTGGCGCTGGAGCAGGCAGTCGAACTCCTGGGCATTGGCGCGTTGATGGAGCGCAAGCCCGACGCCCTGTCGGGCGGCGAGCGCCAGCGCGTGGCGATTGCGCGCGCCCTGGCCACCAGCCCGCGCCTGCTGCTCATGGACGAGCCTTTGGCCGCGCTGGACGCACAGCGCAAGGCCGAGGTGCTGCCCTACCTGGAGACGCTGCACCGCACGCTCGACATCCCCGTTCTGTACGTGAGCCACTCCATCGATGAGGTGGCGCGGCTGGCCACCCACATGGTGCTGATGGACAACGGCCGCGTGCTGGCCCAGGGGACCACGCCAGAACTCATCGTGCGGCTCGACCTGCCCCTGGCCCATGGCGACTCGGCCGCCACGGTGATCGAAGGCCAGGTCCTGCACCATGACGCGCACGACCACGTGACCACCATCGCCTTCGGCGGCGGGCAGTTGCTGCTCGTGAGCCCACGGGCCCGTGCCGCAGGGGAGCCGGTCCGCCTGCGCATACAGGCCCGCGACGTGAGCCTGGCGCTTTCGCCGCCCGCCGACAGCAGCATCCTCAACATCCTGCCCGCCACCGTAGCCGCATGGGCCGAGGACAGCCCTGGCCAGCTGATGGTGGCGCTGGACGCGGGCCCCACGCGGCTGTTGGCGCGGGTCACGCAGCGCTCGGCCACAGCGCTCGGGCTCGCGCCGGGCACGCCGGTCTACGCGCAGGTGAAGGGCGTCGCCATCGTCAACTGAGCACCTCGGAAGGCCCTGCGGCAGTCGTATGATGACCGCCTAACAAAATGAAGAGTGGGAACCAGGGTGGTACATGGATTCGATCTGGCATGACGCGGCGCAAGCGTTCGCGATAGGGTTTCCCGCGCCGCTGGCGGGCCTGCTTTTCTGGGTGGCTGCATCGCTGATGGTGCATGTGTGCCAGCGGCTGGTGGAGCACACCGCGTTCTCGGTGGACGTGTCGAGCCGGCGCGTGAGCGCATCGCATGCGGCGCTGTGCATCGGCTGCATTGCATGGGCGCTCGACGTGGTGGGCCTTTTCATGTACGGCGAACTCGCGCAGCACGCAGCGTCGCTGGAGCTGGTGCCCGCGCTCAGCGGGCTCATCATCATGGCGGTGAGCACGCGGCTCACGATTCCGACCTTGAGCACCAGCACCCGCAAGCTGCACATCACCGTCGCCGGCACCTGGCTGGCCGCGGGCATGCTGCTGGCCCACTTCACGATCACGCAAAACCAGGTGCGCAGCTTTGCGGCAGTGAACTGGGCGACCATCCTGCTCGGCATGGCCATTGCGCTTGCTTTGGCCAGCCTGACCGCGATGCGCCACCGCGCCGCCAAGCTCAGCGTGCTCACGCCCCATCTGCTGCGCCGCACGTGGGAGGAAAAAGCCGTGAGCGGCGCGGCCATCCTGCTGCTGCACTGGTTGCTGGTCAACACCTTTCCGCTGGCCAGCGCCACCGCGGGCGGCAGGGTGCACAGCACCGTGCTGCTGTTCATCGTGTTGCTGTTCGGCGTGGCCCTGGCGCTGGAGCAGTTGAGCAACATGCGCCACGATGTGGATCGCCAGCATTTGCTGCGCCGCGGGTTGTCGATGATGCGGGTGTCCCACATGGCGCAGAACCCGGAGCGCGACGTGCAGCTGTCCCTGGTGGCCGACCACCTGCACGACCTGCTGCAGCCCGACCGGCTGAAACTGCACTTTCAGCCAATGGTCGACTTTCGCCAGCCGGGCGCGCCCTTCGAGGCCCTGCTGCGCATCGAGGACCCGGCCCTCGGGCCGCTCAACCCCGAGATCTTCTTGCTGGTGTGCGAACTCCAGGGCAAAACGGCCGAGGTGGACCGCATGATCCTGCGCAATGCGCTCGGCCACGTGGCGCATTGGCACCGCCAGGGGCTCCAGGAGATTTCGGTCAGCGTGAACGTGGCACCCATCACGCTGCTGGAGCGTGGCTTTGCCGATTGGCTGTGCATGGAGCTGGCCGAGCACGCCCTGCCCCACCACGCGCTCAAGCTCGAGATGACCGAGCACGCGATCATCGCGCTGGGCGCGCCGCTGGTGGGTGCATTGCGAGAACTGACCGCGCTGGGCATCGCCGTGGTGATGGACGATTTCGGCACGGCTACTCATCCCTGGGCATGCTGGCCGACCTGCCGATAGCCGGCATCAAGTGCGACCGCCTGTTTGTGCAGCAGCTTGCCCGCGACCCGCGCCGGCAGTCGCTGCTGCGGCACATCGGGGCGCTGGCGCAGGAGTTTGGCTTGTCGGTGGTGGTGGAAGGTGTGGAGACTGCAGAAGAACTGCAGGCCGTGGCCGCGGCGGGTCTGCACGGCGTGCAGGGCTACCTGTACGGCAAACCCATGGCGGCCGATGCGGTCGCCGCCTGGACCACCCGCGAGATGCCGGCGCGGCGTGCGGCACTTGAGGCGCTGACGCTGAAAACACCGCGGCAGGTGGAACCCGACACGGCGGTCGCGCCCGTGGCGGCTTATCCGATGGCGCTGCCCGCAGCCCTGCCGCGCGCCCCCTGGGCAAACCGGGTGCCCGGGCTGCCGCGGGCCTGAGCCGTTCATCATTTCGCTCCACTTCCCCTCTTTGCTCCCCGATTTGTGAATCCCCTCACCACCCTAGTTCTCGGCGGCTACGGCAACTTTGGCGCGCGCATCTGCCGTGCGCTGGCGGGCGACCCTGCCCAGCACCACGGCATGAGCTTGCTGGTGGCCGGCCGCAATGCATCGCGTGCCCAGGCACTGGCCACCACGCTGCACCACGGGGCCCTCGGCGTGGCGCTGGACCACCAGGCCCCAGGCCTTGCGCGCACGCTGCGCGAATGGGGCGTGGGCCTGGTGATCCACACCGCGGGGCCGTTCCAGGCGCAGGCCTATGCGGTAGCGCAAGCGGCGGCCGAGGCCGGCGCGCACTACATCGACCTGGCCGACGGCCGCCGTTTTGTGTGCGACTTTCCCGCCGCGGTGCACGGCGCCTTTGTGACGGCGCAGCGCACGGCCATCACGGGCGCAAGCACCGTGCCCGCGCTGTCGTCCGCCGTCATCGACCACCTGTGCGCTGGCTGGCAGCACATCGACAGCATCGATATCTGCATTGCCCCCGCTCAGCGCGCGCCGCGCGGACAGGCCACGCTGGCAGCGGTTCTGAGCTACTGCGGCGCGCCGATCCCCGTGTGGGAAGGCGGCCAATGGCAGCACCGCCGCGGCTGGGCCGAGCCGGTGCCGATCCAGTTTGAGCGCCTGCAGCCACGCCTCGCCGCGGTGTGCGATATCCCGGACCTGGAACTCTTCCCAGCGCGCTACCAGGTGCGCGACCGCGTGGTGTTTCGCGCCGCGCTGGAAGTGGGTCTGGCCCAGCGCAGCTTTGCCGCCATCGCCGCCCTGCGCCACTGGGGCGTGTTGCCGCACCCCGAGCGCCTGGCCGGGCTGATGCACCGCGCTGGGGGCGTGTTCGATCGCCTGGGCACGCCGCTGGGCGGCATGGTGGTGCGCGTCGCAGGTGTGGATGCCACTGGCACTGCGCGCCGCCGCGCCTGGCACATCGCGGCCGACAACGACCACGGCCCCGAGATCCCCTGCATGGCTGCCATCCTGCTGGCGCGGCGCCTGGCGGGCGGCAGCGCCTTGCCCTTGGGCGCACACACCAGCACCAGCCTGCTCACGCTCGAAGCCTTTGCGCCCGAGTTTGCAAGGTGGGACATGGTGACCGACGTGGTGGAAGAAGCATGAGCCCCCTGCCCCAGGCCACCGAACGCTTGCTGCGCCACAGCCTGGTCGCTGTCTGGCTGGTCACTGCAGCCGTCAGCGTGTGGGAGCTGCACGGCCAAAGCCGCGACCTCCTGGCCGGGCTGCCAGCCGCGTGGAACACGCCCGGCGTGGCCACCGCCCTCATCCTGGCGGGCGCCGCTGCCGATGCCGCCCTGGGCGTGTGGATGGCCTGGCGCCCGGGCCGCGTTGCGTATGCGGCAGCGCTGCTGCTCATGGCTGCGATGACGGTGCTGGCCACGGTGATCCAGCCCGACCTGTGGCTGCACCCGCTCGGCCCGCTGACCAAGAACCTGCCTATCGCCGCCATCCTGTGGGTGCTGCTGCAGGGCACACCTCACGCAGCACGCATGTCCAAGCCATGAGCCTGTACCTCACCCTCAAGTGGATTCACATCATCTCCAGCATGCTGTTGGTGGGCACGGGTCTGGGGTCGGCGTTCTACATGTTCTTCACCAACCGCAGCGGCAGCGTGCAGGCGCAGGCCGTGGTCACGCGGCTGGTGGTGCGGGCGGACTGGTGGTTCACAACGCCCACGGTGTTCATTCAGCCTGCCACGGGCCTGGCCATGGCCGCCATGGTCGGCCTGCCGCTGACCACCCCCTGGTTAGCGCTGTCGCTGGGCCTGTATGTGCTGGCGGGCATCTGCTGGCTGCCGGTGGTGTGGCTGCAGCTGCACATGCGCGACATGGCGGCCGAGGCCGCCGCTGAGGGTAGCGCCTTGCCACCGCGGTACTGGCGCTACGCGCGCCGGTGGGAGGCGCTGGGCTACCCGGCCTTCGTGGCGATGGTGGTCGTGTTCTACCTGATGGTGAACAAGCCCGGCCTCTGGGCGTAAGCCTGCGCCGGGCAGCGCCAGCTCAGGGCTTGCGCCACAGGTTGAAAGCAAACCGGCCCAGAAAGATGCCCACGGCCAGCAACAGGAGGGCCGGCGCAAAGATACCGTCCCCATCGGCCTGCACGCCACCGGCCATGTAGCCCGGCATGCCTGCCGCATGCGGCGCGTAGTCGGCGCTCAAATACCACCGCGCCGTGATGACCAGCAGCCACAGTGCCGCCCCCACGCAGGCGGCGGCGCAGGCAGCAACGACCAGGGCCAAGGCCCGCATCAGGCGGGCCGCTCCACCAGGCCCATCCTTGCCACGCACGCACCACCCGGCGGGCAGCAAGGCCTGCCGCAACGGTGTGGGCGCGCATCCAGCGTTGGAGCGGTCTTTGTCATGGTCTGGCGATTCCTAGAGGGCACTGGGCGTTGCGGAAAAACGGGCCTGCAAGACTATCATCGTCCCCATGCTCATCGAGACCCTCGACACGGCACGCGACCTGGGTCGGCTCAAGGAAATCCTGGGCGTGATGGTGCGCCACGGTTTTGGCGACACCGTGCGCCGCCTGGGCCTGGCCGACAAGCTTGAGCGCGCCGGCCAGGCGCTGCACTGGACGCATGCTGCCGACCTGGCCCGCGTGGAGCCACCCGCCCAGGTGCGGCTGGCGCTCGAAGAGCTGGGCCCGACCTTTGTGAAGTTCGGGCAGATCCTGGCAGGCCGTGCAGACCTGTTTGGCCCCGACTGGATTGCCGAGTTCGAGAAGCTGCACAGCCAGGTGCCTGCCGTGCCCATTGATGCGCTGCGCCCGCAATTGCGCGAAGACCTGGGCGCCGAGCCCGAAGAGGTGTTCGCCTGGTTCGACCCCACCCCGCTGGCTGCGGCATCAATTGCGCAGGTGCACCGGGCACGGCTGCATGGTGGCACCGAGGTCATCGTCAAGATCCGCCGCCCCGGCATTGCCGACACCATCCACGCCGACCTGCGGCTTCTGCACCGCCTGGCTGCGCTGGCCGAGGCGGAGCTCCCCGCCGCCAAGCCCTACCGGCCCCAGCAACTGGTGCGTGAGTTCGCACGTTCACTGCGCCGCGAGCTCGACCTGGCGGGCGAATGCCGCCAGGCCGAACGCATTGCCATCAACATGCAGGCGCTGCCGCACATCGTGGTGCCGCGTGTGCACTGGGAGCACACGCACGAGCGCATCAACGTGCAGGACTTCATCACCGGCGTGCCCGGCAATGCGCTCGACGCGCTCACGCCCGAGGCTGGTTTTCATCGCACAGTGCTGGCGCAGCGGGGCGCGCAGGCGGTGCTCAAAATGATCCTGGAGGACGGCCTCTTCCACGCCGACCCACACCCCGGCAATGTGTTCTACCAGCCGGGCGATCGCATTGCGTTCATCGACTTCGGCATGGTGGGACGCTTGTCGCAGCGGCGGCGCGATGAACTGCTGCAGCTGCTGCTGGGCCTGGTGGAACACCAGCCCCAGTCCGTGGCCGATGTGCTGCTGGACTGGACGGGCGATGAGCACGGCATCAACCTGGGCCAGCTCGAGACCGAGATCGAAGCCTTCGTGGACCAGTACCACGGAGTTCCGCTGGCGCAGCTGAGCCTGGCCCAGATGCTGGGCGATGTCACCGCCATCCTGCGCGAACACCACCTCGCGCTGCCCGCCGACCTGGCGCTGCTGATCAAGGCTTTTGTCGCGCTGGAGGGCATGGGCCGCAGCCTGGACCCGGGCTTTCACATGGCCACGCAGGCGCTGCCGCTGCTCAAGCAGGTGGCGCGCGACCGCTACCACCCGCAGGCCCTGGCCGGGCGCGCGTTGTGGGCGCTGCGGCGCACGCTTTCGACCGTAGAGCAACTGCCCGACGACATGGCCCGGCTGCTGCGCAATGCGCGGCGTGGGCGCTTGCAGGTGGGCATTGACCTCGCGCACCTCAAGCGCGTGGGCGACCAGATCGACCGTTCGGCCAACCGGCTGGCCATGGCCATGGTGATTGCCGCGCTGATCATCGGATCGTCAATCGTGATGACGGTCAAGGGCGGGCCGACGCTGTTTGGCCTGCCGGCGTTTGGGTTCCTGGGATTCTTTGGCGCAGTGGTCTGCGGGCTGTGGCTGGTGCGGGCCATCTGGCGCAGTTCGCACCAGCGGGACGACGATTAAGAGCGGCTAACAAAACTCTTCTGGCGTCGTTGCCGCGACTTGTCGCACTACTCGTACTGCCTGCGACGCAGCGCCTAGCCAGAACCGCTTCGCTGAGTTTTGTTATCCGCTCTAAGGCCACCGTCGCGTTCGCTGCGGGACTGCCCACAAGGGTGAGCCCAGCCTCCGCCCGCGCCCGTGGGAGCACGCGTCGCCTGGCAACTCAGGCAGTGCTCATTTTTCAGCGTTCGGAAAGAACAGCGGCTCGCCGCCAATCCGGTAGTTGGCAATCACCTGCTGGCCCGCAGGCGACACCACCCAGTCCACAAACTTCTGCGCCTCCTGCGACTTCACATGGGGGTGTTTTGCGGGGTTCACGACCATCACGCCGTACTGGTTGAAGAGTTTGGTGTCGCCCTCGACCAGCACCGCCAGGTCGGCGCGGTTCTTGAAGTTGAGCCACGTGCCACGGTCGGCCAGCACATAGGCATTGCTTGATGCAGCGATGTTGAGCGCGGGGCCCATGCCGCAGCCGCATTCCTTGTAGCCACTGCCTTTGGCGGCGTCGGCGCCGGCAAGCTTCCAGTAGCGCAGTTCGGCCGCGTGGGTGCCGCTCTTGTCGCCGCGCGAGACGAAGCTGCCGTTGCTTGCCGCAAGCTTTTGCAGCGCCTGCACGATGTCCTTGCCACGCGTTCCGGCGGGGTCGCCCTTGGGGCCGATGAGGATGAAGTCGTTGTACATGACCGGGTAGCGCTTCACGCCCCAGCCCTCGGCCACGAACTTCTCTTCCGCGGCCTGGTCGTGCACAAACAGCACATCCGCATCGCCACGGCGTGCCATGTCCAGCGCCTGGCCCGTGCCCAGCGCCACAACCTTGAGGTCGATGCCGCTTGCCTTCTTGAACTCCGGCAGCAGATGGCCAAACAGGCCGGACTGCTCGGTGGACGTCGTGGATGCCATCGTGATGCTCTGGGCGCCCGCAGCACCATTTGCTATAAAAACAATAGCTACTAGCGCTTTATGGATAAGCGCTGGCGGCCTAAAAAGCCTAAAACCCCTCATCGCCGGGCCGCCCCAAGATGAAAAGGCTGCCCCGCTGGGGGGCAGCGACCACACACAGTGGCGAGCGTGGGGGTCCGTTCTCTTCATACCAACTCTCCCTTCACAAACAAACGGGCGGCCTCGGGCAGTGGGCCGTTGAAGAAGTCGTGCACAGGCAGGTCGGCCACCAGGCGGCCGTGCTCCATGTAGATCACGCGGCTGGCCAGGCGCTTGACCTGGCCGAGGTTGTGGCTGCTGAACACCATGGTCACCGGATGGGCCGGGCCCCTCGCACCGTGGCCTGCAGCGAAGTCGGCCATCAGTGCCTCCACCTCGCGCTTGGCGTGTGGGTCGAGGCTGGCGGTGGGTTCGTCGAGCAGCAGCACATCGGGCCGCAGCGCCCAGGCCCGCGCCAGCGCCAGCCGTTGCTGCTGGCCGCCCGACAGCGTGCGCGCGTTCTGCGCAGCGATGTCCTGCAGCCCTACACGCTGCAGCGCCGTGAGCGCATCCAGCCGCGCATCACGCCAGCGCGCGCCGCGCAGCCACAGGGCCAGCGCAACGTTATTGAGGGCGCTGGTGCGCAGCATGTGGGGCCGCTGGAACAGCATGGCCTGGCGCAGGGTGGGGTCGCAGCGCAGGGCGCCGCCACCCTCACCGTTGACATCGGCGTCGGCCAGGCCATGCAGCACGCGCAGCAACGTGCTCTTGCCACTGCCGTTGGCGCCCACCAGGGCCACACGCTCGCCGGGCGTTATGCGCAGGCTCACCTGGGTGAGCGCCATCACCTGGCCATAGCGCACGCTGATCCGGTGCAGCTCTACCCACGGAGCGCCATCGTTGGCGGCTTTTTGGCCTGACCTGCCTGCCAGGCCCACACCCAGGGAGACATGCACTGCGCTCATGCCGCCACCCCCACCGGCGTGCTGGAGGCCGCGCCGTCCACCCGCTCGCGCCAACGGCGTACTGTGGCGATCACCACGTTGAGCGCCAGCACCACGGCCAGCAAAACGATGCCCAGTGCCAGCGCCAGCGGCAAGTCGCCCTTGCTGGTCTCCAGCGCAATCGCCGTGGTCATCACCCGCGTGAAGCCGTCGATGTTGCCGCCAACGATCATCACCGCGCCCACCTCCGAGATCGCGCGGCCGAACGATGCGATCAGCACCGTGAGCAGCGCATAGCGTTCGTCCCACGCCAGCAGCAGGCTGCGCAGCAAGGTGCCCGCTCCCAGGGACCGCAGCTGCTCGCCATGCGCGCGCTCGGCATCTTCGACCGCCTGCCGCGTGAGCGCGGTGACGACCGGCAGGACCAGAATCGTTTGCGCAAGCACCATGGCCTTGAAGCTGAACAGCCAGCCCAGTGACCCGAGCGGCCCGCTGCGCGACAGCAACAGGTACACCACCAGCCCCACCACCACCGAAGGCACGGCCAACAGGGTGTTGAGCACCGCCAGCACCGCCCCGCGCCCTGCAAACCGCGCCACCCCCAGCCACGCGCCCAGCACCAGGCCCAGCCCGCAGGCCAACACACAGGCAGTGGCGCTGACCGACAGCGAGCGGCCCACGATGGTCCACAGGACCGGGTCGAAGGAGAGCGTAAGTTGTAGCGCTGTGCCCGCGCTTTCAGACAGAGTGGACATGGTGGCCCTATTGAACTGGGCTATCGTAGGCACCCCAGCAATATCCAGCCATATGAAATCCCGTGCATAGGGTCCAACTCCACTACACGCTGAGCCGCGATGCGGGCACCGCACTCATCCGCAACCCGCTGCCCGAGCTGCTGCAGGCCGTGGCGGAGCATGGCTCCATCTCGGGTGCGGCACGGGCGCTGGGCTTGTCCTACCGCCATGTCTGGGGCGCACTCAAACGCTGGGAAGAGCAGCTCGGTGGCGAGCTCATCATCTGGGGCAAGGGCCAGTCGGCACAGCTGAGCGAGTTCGGCACCAAGCTCCTGTGGGCCGAGCGGCAGGCCCAGGCGCGGCTCGCGCCCCAGATCGCAGCGTTGCACGCGGACCTGGAGCGCGCGTTCGCTGTCGCCTTCGACCCGCAAGCCCACGTGCTCACGCTGTATGCCAGCCACGACGACGCATTGGCCGCCCTGCGCGCGCATGCGGCCACACCGGGCCGCACCGGCGGGCTGCACCTGGACATCCGCTTCACGGGCAGCGTGGACGCAATCCGCGCTCTCAACGAGGGCCGCTGCACGCTGGCGGGTTTTCACACCGTCGAGAACGCCCAGGCCGATTCGCTGACCGCGCGCACCTACCAGCCGCTGCTGCAGCCGGGCCTGCACAAGGTCATCGGTTTTGCGCAGCGCGCGCAAGGGCTCATCGTGGCGCCAGGCAATCCGCTGCAATTGAAAAGCCTGGCCGACGTGGCCCGCACCGGGGCGCGCTTTGTGAACCGCCCCCTGGGCTCCGGCACACGGGTGCTCGTCGATGAATTGCTGGCACAGGATGGCCTGGCCGCAGGCGCATTGGCGGGCTATGCCTCCGACGAGCCCTCACACACCGCCGTGGCGCAGGCCGTGGCCGCGGGCGCCGCTGATGTTGGCATGGGAATCGAACTGGCTGCACGTGCGCGCGGCCTGGGTTTTGTCCCGCTGGTGCACGAGCGCTATCACCTGGCCTGCCTCAAGGCCAGCCTGGACCAGCCGGCCACCCTGGCATTGCGCACCCTGCTGCAAACGCCCGACTGGCTGGAACAAATGGCAGAACTGCCGGGCTACACGCCGCTGCGCTGTGGCGAAGTGTTGGCCATGAGCTCGGTGCTGCCGTGGTGGCGTTTTGCCCAGCCCAAGCGGCCGCCGCGTTCTGTCGCTTCCTGACGGTAATAAAGGGGCGCCCAGGCACCCGCGGGGATGTTGCACCACATCGGGGCACCACAGGAGCGGGTTGGGGGATAGGGCGAGATTTACAGCGCAAAAACCGCATGGCGCCGCAGTTTTGACCGGGCACCCTGAGGAAAACCCCATGTCTGCGCGTCAGGCTTTCTTCAGCGCTGCGGGGGTACGATGCGCGTTACTTTCGGACACCCCGTACGACCGCGTGCCCAACAGCGCATTGGGCACCGCCACCCATTTTTATACTCTAGGAGGCACCCAGTGTCAGCACTACTCAAGTTAGCCCTTGGCATGGACTGGATTTCAGGCAAGCTCAGCAAGGTTGCCACGTGGACGGTTCTTGCGGCCGCCATGATTTCTGCAGGCAATGCTTTCATTCGGTACGGTCTCGACCAGAGCTCCAACGCGTGGCTCGAGATCCAGTGGTACATGTTTGCAGCCACCGTGATGCTCGGCGCGCCCTTCGTGCTGTACATGAACGAGCATGTCCGCGTGGACATCATCTACGGCAAGCTGCGCGGCAACAAGCAGGTGTATGTCGACATTGCGGGGCTGGTGGTGTTCCTGCTGCCCGCCATGGCACTGATCGCCTACCTCAGCTGGCCGCTGTTCACCCGCGCATTTTTCTCGGGCGAGATGTCCAACAACGCTGGCGGCCTGATCCGCTGGCCCGCCATTTTGCTCATGCCGGTCGGCTTTTCGCTGATGTTCCTGCAGGGCCTGGCAGAGATCATCAAGCGCGTGGCGTACCTGCGCGGCATCCATGAGATGAACACCCACTACGAGAAACCGGTTCAGTAACCAGGCCCGCTGCGCCAACCATGAACCCGCCGTGCCGCTGAGCTGTCAAGCCCCCCGCACCGCGATCTCAATTCCGGATTTTCAGGAACAACAAAATGCAAATGGAAAACTTTGCCCCGATCATGTTCGCGGGCTTGGTGGTGGTGATGCTGATCGGCTTCCCCGTCGCCTTCTCGCTGGCCGCGCTGGGGCTGGCCTCGGGCTTTTTCGCCATCGAGATGGGCTGGTTCCCGGCCGTCTTCATGGCCAACTTGCCCATCAACATCTTCGGGATTCTGAGCAACGAGCTCTTGCTGGCCATCCCGTTCTTCACCTTCATGGGCGCCATCCTCGAGAAGTGCGGCCTGGCCGAAGACATGCTCGACTCCATGGGCCAGCTCTTTGGCACCGTGCGAGGCGGCCTGGGCTACTCGGTGATCATCGTGGGCTTCATCCTCGGCGCCATCACCGGCACCGTGGCGGGCCAGGTGATTGCCATGGCGCTGATCTCGCTGCCGGTGATGATCCGCTACGGCTACAACATGCGCTACGCCACCGGCGTGCTGGCGGCCTCGGGCACCATCACGCAGCTGGTGCCGCCGTCGCTTGTGCTGATCGTGATGGCCGACCAGCTCGGCCGCTCGGTGGGTGACATGTACCGTGGCGCCTGGGGTCCTTCGATCCTGCAGGTGCTGATCTTCGCGGGCTACACCTTCATGCTGGGTGTGTTCAAGCCCCAGCATGTGCCCGGCATTCCGAAAGAAGCGCGCACCATGTCCGGCGCCAAGCTGTGGCTCAAGTGCCTGCGCGGCATCATCCCCTCGGCCCTGCTGATCTTTGCCGTGCTGGGCTCCATGGGCGGCCTGCCCGGTATCGACACCGCCATCGCGACACCGACCGAAGCCGGTGCCATGGGCGTCGTGGGCGCCATGATCCTGGCGGCCATCCACAAACGCCTGACCTGGGCGCTGATGTGGGAGGCCATGCAAGGCACCATGCGCCTGACGGCCATGGTGGTGTTCATCCTGATCGGTGCCCGCGTGTTCTCGATGGTGTTCCAGGGCGTGGACGGCGCCAAGTGGGTGGAGCATCTGCTGTCGGGCCTGCCCGGCGGCCAGATCGGCTTCCTGATCGTGGTGAACCTGTTCATCTTCTTCCTGGCGTTCTTCCTCGACTTCTTCGAGATCGCGTTCATCATCTTGCCGATGCTGGGCCCCGTGGCCGACAAGCTGGGCATCGACCTGATCTGGTTTGGCGTGCTGCTGTGCGTGAACATGCAAACGAGCTTCATGCATCCTCCGTTCGGCTTTGCACTGTTCTACCTGCGCGGTATTGCCAACACGCTGTTCAAGGAAGGGCGCATTCCCAAGCCCGTGCTCTCCAGCGACATCTACATGGGCGCGATCCCCTGGGTGATCATGCAGTTGCTGCTGGTGACCATCGTGATCTTCGTGCCGCAGACGGTGACCATGTTCCTGCCCAAGCAGGAGATCATCGACACCGACAAGGTGCAGATCGAGATTCCGGCCGACGACCTGATGCGCTCGGAAGGCACGTCCAATGCAAGCGGTGAAACTGCGGGCGAGAACCCCTTCGGCAACGCCCCTGCCGAAGCAGCGTCCGAGCCCGCCAAGTGATACCGGCAACACGTCGATGCTGAACTTCACGCCCCTGCCACCGCCCGAGCCCTTTCGCTTCAACCCCGAAGGGGGCTCGGTGTCGGGCCCTGCGTTCTCGCGCACGTTCCGCTTCATTGCCACGTTGATCGTGGGCGGGTGTGCCGCGTGGTTTGCCCAGCTGTGGACCCGCGGTGCCCTGGGCACGTCGGTAGGCACCGGCACGGGCTGGTTCATCGCCGGGCTGGCACTGATGGCCTGGACCTGGTGGAGCATCATGGTGAGCACCACGCGCCTGGACCCGCGCGGCCTGCACCAGCGGTGGGTGTGGAACAAGGACATGCCCTACGACGATATGGCCTATGTCCGGCTGATCCGCGTTCGCGGGTTCAGCTGGCTCATTGCTCCGCGCCTGTATGTGCGCACCCTGGCGGGCAAGTTCACCGTGTTTTACGGTGCCACGCCGGCGTTGATCGGCGAGTTCGAACGCATGGGCAAGGAGCTCAGCGCGTTTCGGCAGTTCTGAGTCATCAGCGGCTCAAGCTTTTGCGAATGGGCGGGTACTCCGGAAGGGGGACCCGCTTTTTTCATGGCGGCTGCGTGCGTGGAGGTGGAGATCGATCTCGGGGAAGGCGGCTCTGCTGAAGCTTTGGGATGCGGCTACCAGAGCCATTGCCTCTTCATCGCCGGCTCCCGGGCCCTGGGAGTTCGACGGTTACCTTGCCCGCGTCACGTGGTGCACGCGCCACCCCAGCACGTTCAAGTGCTACATGCGCGCCGCCGGCGCCTATGCTCACGCCGCCACAGCGCATGGCAAACAGCAGGCATCCAACATGGTTCAACCCAGCGCCTGAGCGCGCCTTCAACGCTGGGGTCCGGCATGTCGCTCCATCAACGCGCAACCGTCGCGCCCGACATTGCCCCGTGATGTCTGTCGCGCGTTGAAGTCGCAAGGCCATATGAAACAGCTGGATGCAGCTCAACCACCGCCATCCGTAGCGCGAAGGCCCTGGCCTGATTCACGCACCCAAATAATTAATCCAAGCTCCACGCTGTCCCTGCAAAAGACACCCATAAAAAAACCGCGCCGTAGCGCGGTTTTTTGCTTTGCACGGAGCCTGCGCCGCAAGGCGCAAAAGCTCAGAGCTTGACGGTTTGCATGTAGCTGTCGAAACGGCCTTCGGCCACGCGGAACCATGCCACCTGGTCGCGCTGGAAGTTCCGGAAGTCTGCGTAGATCTTCTTCCACTCGGGGCTCTTGGCATCGTTCTCGGCATACACCTCTTGGGATGCCTTGAACGAGGCGTCCAGCACGTCCTTGGTGAAAGGCAGGAGCTTGATCTTGGCGCCGATCAGCTGCTTCAATGCGACGGGGTTGCGGGCGTCGTACTTGGCCAGCATGTCCACCGCGGCGTGCGACGAAGCAGCCTGGACGATGGCCTTGTTTTCGGGCGACAGTGCGTCGAATGCCTTCTGGTTGACGAAGAAGTCCACTTCAGGACCGCCTTCCCACCAGCCGGGGTAGTAGTAGTGAGGCGCCACCTTGTTGAAGCCCAGCTTCTGGTCATCGTAAGGACCGACCCACTCGGCCGCATCGATCGTGCCCTTTTCCAGCGCTTGATAAATTTCGCCGCCAGGCAGGCTCTGGGGCACCACGCCCATCTTGGTCATCACCTCGCCGACGAGGCCGCCACCCAGGCGCATCTTCAGGCCCTTGAGGTCAGCCACCGACTTGATTTCCTTGCGGTACCAGCCACCCATCTGCGTGCCGGTGTTGCCGCCTGCAAAGCTCATCATGCCGTAGCCTGCGTAGAACTCGTCCATGAGCTTGCGGCCGTTGCCGTGCATCATCCACGCGTTCATCTGGCGCGAGTTCAGGCCAAAGGGGATGGCCGAGCCCAGCGCGAACGCGGGGTTCTTGCCGTAGAAGTAGTACGGCACGGTGTGGCACATCTCCACCGAACCCTGCTGCACGCCGTCTGCCACGCCCATGGCAGGCATCAGTTCGCCGCCAGCGTGCACCGAGATTTCAAATTTGCCGCCCGACATGGCCTTGACCGCGTTGGCAAACACTTCGGCGCCGCCATAGATGGTGTCCAGGGGCTTGGGGAAGCTGGAAGCCAGGCGCCAGCGCACTGCGGCCTGCGCGTGAACGGCAGGCGCGACACCTGCGGCCAGCACGCCCGCGATGCCTGCGTGCTTGATGATTGAACGACGATCCATGTGCTTATCTCCGAAAACTCAATTGCAAAACTTGGCACGCTGGGCAGTTGTGTGCCCAGGCCCCAAGAACCTTGTGACCGAAATTGATTGTAGGAACATGCCCCTCCCCGTATTTGCGGGTTTTCCCGTGAAAGCCCGTCCCTGGACTGAGGGCTTCAGGGTTCTGCAAGCATCGGCGCCGACCAGTCAACAAAGCCTATGAGTTCACAGCGCGCCAGCGCCACCGCAGACGGTTGAAACTGGCGCGCCCCCCTGCCAGGGCAGCCGTGCGAGGGCCGCCCCGCCGCACCGGCTGCGTCCCCCTTCCCGAATGGCGCAGCATTTGAGAGAAGGGGTGAAGGCGCGTAGCGCCTCAGGGGGTTGTCAGATTTTTTGCGCCGACATGAACGTGTCGTAGCGCGCCTCGGCAAACCGGAACCACAGGATCTGGTCGCGCTGGAAGTTGCGCATGTCGCCGTAGATCTTTTTCCAATCGGCGTTGATGGAATCGTTGTGCGCAAAGACTTCCATCGATGCCTTGAAGGCCGCGTCCATGACGCTTTGCGAGAACGGCAGCACCTTAGTCTTAGCGGCCACCAGTTGTTTCAAGGCCGTGGGGTTGAGCGCGTCGTACTTGGCGAGCATGTCCGCATGCGCAATGGAGGCCGCAGCCTCGATGATGAGCTTGTTGTCCGAAGACAGCCCATCAAACGCTTTCTTGTTGACGAAGAGGTCGACCTCGGGGCCGCCTTCCCACCAGCCGGGGTAGTAGTAGAACGGCGCGACCTTGTTGAACCCCAGCTTCTGGTCGTCGTAGGGCCCCACCCATTCGGCCGCATCAATGGTGCCCTTTTGCAGGGCCTGATAAATCTCTGCGCCCGGCAGGTTCTGCGGCACGGCGCCCAGGCGCGCCATCACGTCGCCCACCAAGCCGCTGCCCACGCGCACTTTCATGCCCTTGAAGTCGCTCGGGCTCTTGATCTCGCGCAGGTACCAGCCGCCCATCTGCGTGCCGGTGTTGCCGGCCGCAAAACTCACCATGTTGAAGCCGGCGTAGAACTCGTCCATGAGCTTGCGGCCGTTGCCGTGCAGCATCCACGCGCTCATCTGGCGGGCGTTGAAGCCGAACGGAATGGCCGATCCAAGCGCGAACGCAGGGCTCTTGCCGTAGAAGTAATAGGGCACCGTGTGGCACATCTCGACCGTGCCGCCCTGCACGCCGTCCACCACGCCAAACGCGGGCATCAGATCACCGCCAGCGTGCACGGAGATTTCGAAGCGGCCGTTGGTCATCCCCCTGACGGCTTTGGCAAACACCTCGGCGCCGCCGTAGATCGTGTCCAGGGACTTGGGGAAACTCGATGCAAGCCGCCACCGGATGGACGCCTGGGCAAACACCGCCGGCGCTGCGCCGGCGGCCAAGACCCCCGCGATGCCTGTGTGCTTGATGAGAGAACGGCGATCCATAAAACGTGTCTCCAGACGGGTTGTGCCGGTCGGAATGCAGGGCAGCGCTTGCCACTGCGCCCGCCCCAGCCTCGGCCTGTTGCCTTTTGTCGCAATTGTAGGAGGCGGGGGTGTGGGCAGCCCTCTAGGTTTTCCCGCGCTCTGCGGCGTATCGCGATGGTGCCTGAACAAACGCACCGCAGCGTCACAGGCGACAGCAACGGGCAACGGGCAACGGGCAACGGCACAGAAGGCTATCGGCCCCACCTTCGATGCCGAACAAGGGAGCATCAAGCCTGGGCGCATGGCTTTGGGCAAAGACATGCGCGCTTCACAGTCGCCGAGTCATTCATGCACGCGGCATGAAAACAGCGACGGCGAGCAGCCGCGCAGCTTTGTGCGCGCCAAGCAGCGTGCAGCGGTTAGGAGCAGTCGGCCGCGATCAACTGAACACAACGCCGCAGCAGGGCCGCAGCGAATCAGGCCGTGAGGAAACGGCGCCGGATGGATTGCGCGATGCCCGCGGCATCCAGCCCTTGCAGGGCCAGCAGCTTGGCCGGCTCGCCATGCTCGATGAAGACATCCGGCAGGCCCAGTTGCAGCACGGGGCGCACGACGCCCATGGCATTGAGCGCCTCGGTCACAGCGCTGCCGGCGCCGCCCTGGATGGCGCCCTCCTCCAGCGTGACCAGCGCATCGTGGCGCTCGGCCACATCGCGCAGCAGGTCCTCATCAATGGGCTTGGCCCAGCGCATGTTGACCACGGTGGCATCGAGTGCCTCACCCGCCTGCAGGGCCGGGTACAGCAGCGTGCCGAAGGCGAGAATGGCGATGCGCGGGGCGTCGGGCGCAGTGCCCTGGCGCTCGCGCCGGATCTCGCCTTTGCCGAAAGGCAAGCCTTCCAGACCCGCCAGCGGCGCCACGCCCGCGCCACTGCCGCGCGGATAACGCACGGCCACGGGGTGGTTCTGCTCATACGCGGTGGACAGCAGCTGGCGGCATTCGCGCTCGTCCGCCGGGCAGGCCATGCTCATGTTGGGAATGCAGCGCACGAAGGGGATGTCATACGCCCCCGCGTGCGTGGCGCCGTCGGCCCCCACCAGGCCCGCGCGGTCCAGCGCGAAGACGACGGGCAGGTTCTGCAGCGCCACGTCGTGGATCAGTTGGTCGTAGCCGCGCTGCAAAAACGTGGAGTAGATCGCCACCACGGGCTTGACGCCCTCGCAGGCCATGCCGGCGGCAAACGTCACGGCATGCTGCTCGGCGATGCCAACGTCGAAATAGCGGTCGGGGAAGCGCTTTTCAAACTCGACCATGCCCGAGCCCTCACGCATGGCGGGGGTGATAGCCATCAGGCGCATGTCCTGCGCGGCCATGTCGCAAAGCCATTGGCCAAACACCTGGGTGAAGGTGGGCTTGGGTGGCGTAGCGGGCTTCGTCAGGCCCACGCTGGGGTCGAACTTGCCCGGGCCGTGGTAGGCCACAGGGTCGGCCTCGGCCAGCTTGTAGCCCTGGCCTTTTTTGGTGACCACGTGCAGGAACTGCGGGCCCTTCAGGCTCTTGATGTTTTCGAGCGTCGGGATCAACGAATCAAGGTCGTGCCCGTCGATCGGCCCGATGTAGTTGAAGCCGAACTTCTCGAACAGCGTGGCAGGCACGACCATGCCCTTGGCCTGCTGCTCAAAGCGCTTGGCCAGCTCCAGCAGTGGGGGCACGGGCTTGAGCACGGTCTTGCCGACGTTCTTGGCGGCCGCGTAGAACTGGCCGCTCATGAGTTGTGCCAGATAGCGGTTGAGCGCGCCCACCGGCGGGCTGATCGACATGTCGTTGTCGTTGAGCACCACCAGAAAATTGCAGTCGGCCACGCCGGCGTTGTTCAGCGCCTCGAACGCCATGCCGGCCGTCATGGCGCCGTCGCCGATGATGGCCACCGCGTGGCGGCTTTCGCCCTTGCGCTTGGCCGCCAGGGCCATGCCCAGTGCTGCTGAAATGCTGGTGCTGGAATGCGCCGTGCCGAACGTGTCGTACGGGCTTTCGGCGCGCTGCGGAAAGCCCGAGATGCCGCCCATCTGCCGCAGCGTGTGCATGCGGTCGCGCCGGCCGGTGAGGATCTTGTGCGGGTAGGTCTGGTGGCCCACGTCCCACACCAGCCGGTCTTCAGGGGTGTTGAAGACATGGTGGAGGGCCACGGTCAGCTCCACCGTGCCCAGGTTGGAGCTCAGGTGCCCGCCGGTCTGCGAGACGCTCTGCAGCACGAACTCGCGCAGCTCGGTGGCCAGTGCCTTGAGGTCTGCACGCGAAAGCTCGCGCAGGTCTGCCGGGTCGTTGATGTTCTGCAGCAGGGGGAAGTGCGTCGTGGACATGTACTATTATTTTAATAGCTAACAGTGCTTACCAATCAAGCGCTGGAGGCCAATTTCATATGAAATTTCATCACCATGGGCGGGCGCGAAGGCAGGCGGTGCACCGGGTCCATCATTGCTCAGTTGGACCGGCGTACCACCATGTCGGCCAGAGCCGCCAGGGCGCGGGTGTCGGGCAGGCCGCTCTGGGCCAGCGCGGCATGCGACTCCTGCAGCAGCTCCTGCGCATAGGCCTGGGCGCGCGAGAGGCCCAGCAGCGATACATAGGTAGGCTTGTCGGCGGCGGCATCCTTGCCAGCCGTTTTGCCGAGGGTGGCCGAGTCGGAGACCACATCCAGGATGTCATCGACCACCTGGAACGCCAGCCCCATGGCCGCGCCGTAGGCCGACAGCGCCTGGTACGCAGGCTGCGCAGCAGCGCCGCAAACAGCACCCATGAGCACGCTGCCCTGCAGCAGTGCGCCGGTCTTGAGCCGGTGCATCTGGCGCAACTGGTCTTCGGTCAATGCCACGCCCACGCTGGCCAGGTCGATGGCCTGCCCGCCCGCCATGCCAGCCGAGCCCGCGGCACGCGCCAGCAGGCGGCACAGCGTGGCCTGCGTGGCGGGGGAAATGGCGCTGTCATCGGGCGTGAGCAGCTCGAACGCAAACGCCTGCAAAGCATCGCCCGCCAGCAGCGCCTGGGCCTCGCCAAACTGCACGTGCACGGTGGGCTTGCCACGGCGCAGCACGTCGTTGTCCATGCACGGCATGTCGTCGTGCACCAGGGAATAGGCATGGATCAGCTCGACCGCACACGCGGCCCGCAGGGCCGCCTCGCTTGTTGACGCCCGCAGCGCTGCTTCGGACGTTGCTGCCTGTGGGGCCTTGTCAGAGGAGGCGACGGCCGCGCTGCACACCGCCTCGTACGCAGCCAGCACCAGCAGCGGTCGCAGGCGCTTACCGCCATCGAGCACCGCGTAGCGCATGGCATCGCCCAGGCCCGCGGGTGCACCGTCGCCCACCCATTGCGAGAGGGCCTGCTCTACACGGGCGAGGTGGTTCTGGGTCCACGGCGCGACGTCGAACGGCGGGAGGCTCATGACTGATTGCGGGTCTGACGGCGCGGGCACTGCACTCATTCCTGGGTCCATGGTTGGAGCTGGCCTTCGTCCAGCACCTTGATCTGGTCCTGAACGGCCTCAAGGCGCTGGCGGCAAAACGCCAGCAGCACCGCGCCGCGCTGGTAGCCGGCCAGCATCTGGTCCAGCGGCAACTGGCCCGACTCGATGCGGGCCACAAGCTGCTCCAGCTCTTCCAGCGCCGCTTCGTAGCTGGCGGGTTCGGAAGGTGGCGCGGGGGTGGCGGGGGCCTTAGGCATGGAGGGGGCGGCTGAGCGCGGGTGAAAAAACCGGTCATTTTAGGCGCACCCCCATCGTGCAGGGGGCAATACAGCGCAATGGGTCGGCGCTCCCTTGATACGCTCACCGCCGCCCAACGTTGGCGCGGTCCGCCTCCTGGCTGGATGGGCATCTAGAACGACGCTTTCAATACACGTAGCTGAGGTGCGGGAATAACCCCACCACCTATAATCCCATTCCCTCACCGGCTACCCCACCGTAGCCGGTTTCTTTTTTCCAGATGCGCACCGGCGCACCTCCCTGTGGGGAGTCTTTAGGTCAGGTCACCCATGTCTGATTTAAGTCTTCAACTGCAGCAGGCCGCAAGCCAACTACCAGTTTCAAGCTACTTTGACGATGCGCTGTTCCAGCGCGAGTTAGCCAGTATCTTTCAGCGCGGGCCCCGCTATGTGGGGCACCAACTCAGCGTGCCGAACCCCGGCGACTACTACGCACTGCCCCAGGAGGGCGAGGGCCGCGCGCTGGTGCGCAATGCCCAGGGCGGCATCGAGCTGGTCTCCAACGTGTGCCGCCACCGCCAGGCCGTCATGCTCAAGGGCAAGGGCTCGCTCATGGGCCAGGGCAAGGGCCACGCGGGCGGCAACATCGTGTGCCCCTTGCACCGCTGGACCTACAACCCCCAGGGCGAACTGCTGGGCGCGCCGCATTTTGCCGACGACCCATGCCTGAACCTCAACAACTACCCGCTGCGCGAGTGGAACGGCCTGCTGTTTGAAGACAACGGCTACGACGTGGCCGCCGACCTGGCCCAGATGGGCCCGCGCGCCGACCTGGACTTTGGCGGCTATGTGCTCGACCACGTGGAGCTGCACGAGTGCAACTACAACTGGAAGACCTTCATCGAGGTCTACCTGGAGGACTACCACGTGGGCCCCTTCCACCCGGGCCTCGGTAGCTTCGTGACCTGCGACGACCTGCGCTGGGAGTTCGGCAAGAACTACTCGGTGCAGACCGTGGGCGTGGCCAACCGGCTGGGCAAGGCCGGCAGCCCCGTGTACGAGCGCTGGCACGAGGCCCTGCTGGCCTACCGCGAAGGCAAGCCGCCCAAATACGGCGCCATCTGGCTCACGCTGTACCCGCACATCATGGTCGAGTGGTACCCGCACGTGCTCACCGTGTCCACGCTGCACCCCATCAGCCCGACCAAGACCATGAACATGGTGGAGTTCTACTACCCCGAGGAGATCGCCGCGTTCGAGCGCGAGTTCGTCGAGGCGCAGAAGGCCGCGTACATGGAAACCTGCATTGAGGACGACGAGATCGGCGAGCGCATGGACGCCGGGCGCAAGGCCCTGCTGGCACGCGGCGACAACGAGGTCGGCCCCTACCAAAGCCCGATGGAAGATGGCATGCAGCACTTTCATGAGTGGTACCGGCAGGCGATGGACTCCAGCAGCATCGACCGCGCTGCGCCAAAGCGCTGAACACCGCCGCAAAACCCCGCCAATCTGCAGGCCTGCCACAACCTGCTCTCATTACAATAGCTGCCGGTGCTTAAAAAATAAGCGCTGGCGGCTATTTTCATTTCAAACATTGCGCTGCATGCCACCCCGGCGCGCAGTGCATTTCAAGAAGTCACGACCCGATGCAAGCCCTGTGGATGGTGTTGGCCGCGTTCCTGTTCGCCAGCATGGGCGTGTGCGTCAAGTTCGCCTCGGCCTTCTTCAATTCGGCCGAACTGGTGTGCTACCGCGGCCTCATCGGCATGCTCATCCTCTGGCTGCTGGCGCGATCACAAAAAGTGACCCTGGCCACGCAGTACCCAGGCATGCACGCATGGCGCAGCCTGGTGGGTGTGGTGTCGCTTGGTGCATGGTTCTATGCCATCGCCCACCTGCCGCTGGCCACGGCCATGACGCTCAACTACATGAGCAGCGTGTGGATCGCGGCCTTCCTCGTCGGCGGCACGCTGCTGGCATGGCGGCCCTCGGCCGCGGCGCCGCGCCCTGCGCTGCAGGGCACGCTGATCGCAACCGTGCTCACGGGTTTTGTCGGCGTGGTGCTGATGCTGCGCCCCAGCCTCGACCAGAACCAGGCCTTCGCCGGAATGATCGGCCTGATGTCGGGGCTGACCGCCGCGTTTGCCTACATGCAGGTGGTGGCGCTGTCGCGCCTGGGCGAGCCCGAGTCGCGCACGGTCTTCTACTTTGCGCTGGGCTCGGCGGTGGCCGGCGGCGGGGCGATGCTGTTCACGGGCACCTCGGCATGGCCGGGCTGGCAGGCCTTGTGGCTGCTGCCCATCGGCATCCTGGCCGCCGGCGGCCAGCTGTGCATGACCAAGGCCTACGCCAGCGCCAAGACGCAGCGCGGCACGCTGGTGGTGGCCAACCTTCAGTATTCGGGCATCGTGTTCGCGGCGGTCTACAGCGTGGCCTTGTTCGGCGACAAGCTGCCACCCATTGCCTGGCTGGGCATGATGCTCATTGTGGGCAGCGGCATCGCAGCGACCATCTTGCGGGCACGTGCCGCACCGGGCACGCCGGCGGAAGAACATTGATACGAAGTCGACGCGCCAGCGCGCCCGCAACTGGACACAATGGAGCCCCGTTTTCATTCAGCACCTTGGCGGCACCCCTGCTGCACCCGGCCCACACCATGACCTACACCACGCTCATCTCCGCTTCTGAACTGCAGGCACTGATCGACAGCGGCGCGCCGCTCATGGTGTTCGACTGCAGCTTTGATCTGATGCAGGCCTCGGCCGGTGCGCAGCAGTACGCGCAGGCGCACATCCCCGGCGCGGTGTACGCCGACCTCAACAACGACCTGAGCGCTAAACACGGTGTGCCCGGCGCGCATGGCACGCTGACCGCCCAAGAGGCCGACAAGCCCGCGTCGGGCGGCCGCCACCCGCTGCCCAGCCGCGAGCGTTTTGCGATGTGGCTCTCCAGCGTGGGCTTTGCCAACAACATGCAGGCCGTGGTGTACGACCGCCAGGGCGCCAACTACTGCGGGCGCCTGTGGTGGATGCTCAAGTGGGCGGGCCACGACGCCGTGGCCGTGCTTGATGGCGGCATTCAGGCCTGGCAGGCCGCCGGTGGTGCAGTGGCCAGCGGCGAAGAGCCTGCACATTTCCAATCCAATTTCGAGCTGGGCGAGCCCCTGCGCCGCCTGGCCACCGCGGGCGATGTGCTGGCCGGCTTGCACAGCCCCGCCCAGAACGTGATCGACGCCCGTGCTGGCGCACGCTTTCGCGGCGAAGTGGAGCCGCTGGACCCGGTGGCAGGCCACATCCCCGGCGCCCTCAACCGGCCTTTTGTCGAGAACATCGGCAGCGACGGCCGCTTCAAGCCGGCCGCCGTGCTGCGCGCGGAGTTCGACGCGCTGCTCGCCGGCCGCGATCCGGCCACGGTGGTGCACCAGTGCGGCAGTGGCGTGAGCGCCGTGCCCAACCTGCTGGCAATGGAAGTGGCGGGCTTGGGCCCCACCGCGCTGTTTGCGGGCAGCTGGAGCGAATGGTGTTCAGACCCGGCGCGTCCGGTCGAAAAAGGCTGAGTGCACGAGGGTAGCTGGCCCTGGTGCATACCCGCCACCACCGCGTTGTGGCATGCGGCGCGGGTGACGAGCCAGGCGAGTATTGCCTTGAGCACGTCTTTGTCGCATCAGGGGTAGATGGGGCCGGCGCAAACCCCGTTTTGGCGGGTCGCTGCGGCAGGTTCAGGGTCCTGCAGTTGCTAAAGCGCGAAAAAGATGGTTTTGCAGGCGCTATCAAAACCATGAGCAAGATCCGGCCCAATGTCCTCAGAGGCACAGCATGCGCTGCCCAATGAAATTGCCGGACAGGTGCTGAGCGGCTTGTAAGGCAAATTCCTACATGGCCCACCGCACAACCAGACACGCGGCACATCCAAACCCCGACTTAATTTCTGATTGGGGCGGTTTCACAATCCATTTCAACGGATCACGCAAACCCTGCAACCAGCAGACCACGCAGGATCCGGGCACTGGAACAAAGGAAGCTGCCATGACCAACGAACAAATCCTCGCTGAAATCCGCGAAGCCAACCTCACTTACCTGATGCTGGCCCAGACCCTGATTCGCCAGGACAAGGCAGAAGCCGTGTTCCGCTTGGGCATGAACGAAGAGTCTGCCGATATTCTCGCTTCGCTGTCCGCAGCGCAAGTGATGAAACTGGCCTCCCGCAACACGCTTCTTTGCAGCTTCCGGGTGGACGACAACCTGGTGTGGAGTTTGCTGACCAACCACTCGGCCAAGAAGGTAGGCAACGAAGCTACCAACACCCTGCACGCCAACATCCTGATGGCCAGCCGCGTGTCTGAAGTGCTCTGAACCCGCACTTCCTTCAGCTTCTCCCGCACGTCGCCCCTCCCCACGCCGAAAGCCCGCCATGTCCACCAGCACCCCACCCGTCGCAGCCGCCAAGGCCCCTGCCAAGAGCGTTCTCAACGAGTCCAAGCAGATCGAACGCGCTGCGATGCTGATCGCGATGGGCGCCCGCATGCAGGTGCTGGAGTCGGAGACCACGCTTTCGTATGAACGCCTGATTCGCCTGTACAAGGAAATCGCCGGCAAGTCGCCATCGAAGGGCCAACTGCCCTTCTCCACCGACTGGTTCCTGACCTGGCAAGAAAACATCCACAGCTCGCTGTTCCTCAACATCTACGAATACCTGTCCAAGGGCGTGGACCTGGATTCGGTGGAACTGCTGACCAAGGCCTACCGCCTGTACAACGAACAGGTCGCCACGGCCGAGATCGAACCCCTGCTGTCCTTCACCCGCGCCTGGCGCCTGGTGAAGTTCGTGGACGCCGGCATGCTCACGCGCACCAAGTGCAGCCAGTGCAGCGGCCAGTTCGTGACCGAGCTGTACGAAAACCGCCACTTCACCTGCGGCCTGTGCAACCCGCCCGCCCGCGCTGGCAAGAGCAAGACGGCCGGTGCGCTGATGCTGCACTGAGCGATTTCTCAGTCAAAGCAGGCCCTAGCGCTTGCTAGATAAGCGCTCACAGCTACTATTTTTATAGCAACAAAGAAAAGCCCCTTGGATGGGGCTTTTTTGTTCCTCCGCCAACGACCGCTCAGCGCCCGGCCAGCAACGCCCGCACGTTCTCATCCATCGGCACCGCATAGTTGTGCGCGGCCACCACGGTGTTGCCCACCGGATTCACCAGCTTGAGGCTGATGTACACCACCGACGTCGACACCGCATAGGTGCCCACGACCACGGCCTGCGCATCCTGCGCCTGGCTCACTTCGCGCACCTCGCGCGACAGCAGCAATTCGCCCTGGTCGCGCTGCAGCAGCAGGTTTTCGCGCAGCTTCACCTCCGTCACGCGCAGGCCCTGGTGCACCATGCGGCCGGCGATCTGCTCCGAGAAGATGCGCCCCAGTCGCGACGATTCAGTGAGCCGGTCGATGTTGACCAGCGTGGCCACCAGCACGGGCTGGTTGGCATCCAGCGGCGCGTATTTCAGCAACGCATCGGTTGCCCGCTCATTGGCAGCAATCAGGTTGGTGCGCGACGCGCCAGCGCCCCGGTCGCCGTAGTAGTAACTGTGCATGGGGTTGACCATGGTGGTCTCGCAACCCTGCAAGCCCAGCACGAAGCCAGCGCACGCCAGCCAACGCACCGCCGCTGCGCGGCCGGGGCCTGCGCCCCATGCTGCGGCCGTCATGGCGCAACCACCCGCCAGGTCTTGACCGGCGTGGGGGGCGGAGGTGCCGGGGGCGGAGGCGGTGGCGGCTCTGGCGCCTTGGCCTTGTACAGGCCCGAGTCTTCCTGCTCCACGTAATAGACATCGGCTGTGCGCGCCAGGTACCGGTCGCCACTCTCCAGCGACGTGGTGATCAGCACCTCGGTGCGCGTGGGTCCGCCCGCAGCGGGGCCGCTGATTGCGTACTGCGTGAGGTCGGTGATCGCCCCCAGCGCCACGACCCCACCCAGCATCGATCCGGCGCTCTGGTGGTACAGGTACCAGTCGCGCGCCACGCCCACACCCAGCGCCAGGCGCGTCCAGGGCATGGGGCCCATGCTGACGACGCGCGACTCGTGCTGCACCAGCTGCGTCTCAAACGTCAGGGTGACGGCTGCGGGCTGGGTGGACAGGGTCACACCGCGGTCCAGAAGGCGCGTGATGAGGAGCTTGCGAAATCCGTTGTTGAAGCTGGTGTCGCCCGCCGAGGGAGCCACGTAGATCGGGTACTCGCCCGCGGGCCACGCGCTGATCTTGCCGGCCACGCGGGTGGCCACGTCATCGGCCAGCACGTCCCAGTGGTGCACGGCGCGCGCCTTCTTCTGGTTGGATACCGGATAGTTGTCGGCACGCGGCACATCCAGGGACGAGCATCCCGCCAGCAGCAGGGCCGCAACTGCGGCGACAGCGGCGCGCCCCAAGGGCAGCGCGGCGAAGGGGCGTTGGTATTGTTTCTTCATGCGCACGACCCCTTTGTCGTCAGGTGGTGGATGGAGTGCAGGCAAGGCAATGGCATCGCGCCATCCTAGTAGGCTCGCGCCGTCGCCATCGGGCAATAAGCGCGGGTTTCGCGGCGCTGTTTCTGTGGGTTCACAGCGCTGGCATGGCTGGGGTCGCCACCTACAGTGCCCAGGCAAGGGCTGCAGCACAATCCGCGCATGACCGCGCCCGCTGCCGCCCCACTGCCCTCTTCCACCGCTTCCACCTTGACCGTTCCGCCCCCACGCGCAGCCATGCCGCCCAGCGACGACGCCGACCGCGCCGCAGCTGCTGCAGCGCCACTGCCGGCCCAGGCGCTTGACGCGATCACGGTTGAATCCACACTGCATGCCGCCGCGGCAGCACCGAGTACAGCGCCCACCGACACCAACACCAACACCAACACCGACACCAACACCAACACCAACACCAACACCAACACCAACACCAACACCAACACCAACACCAACACCAACACCGACACCAACACCGACGCCGACAACGCCGCAGGCACGGCACCGGGCCGCAGCACCGCTTCCGCCCAGAGCGCCCCCGCAGCGGCAGCAGCCGACCTCTCAATCCCTGCAGTCTCCTCAGCCGCCGCAGACGCGTCCTCCGCCATTCCCCTGTCGCCCCTGGCCGGCCCGCTCATGCTCCACATGCCGGTCGACGTGCGCAACCTATCGCTCGCGCTGTTGACCGTATTTGCCAGTGTTGCCCTGCTGCACTGGGCCAGCGCCGTGTTCATCCCGATCATGCTCAGCCTGCTGTTGACCACCGCGCTGCGGCCCGGCGTTGAGATGCTGCGCCGCTGGCACGTGCCGCGCTGGGCGGGCGCCGGCATCCTGCTAATCGCCATCGTGGCCAGCGTGGCCAGCGCCGCCTGGTCACTCAGCGACGGCGCCGCGCAGCTGGTGGACTCGCTGCCGGTGGCCGCCAAAAAGGTGCGCGACAACCTCCGCGCCCGCACCGGCACAACCAGCCCGCTCGACACCGTCCAGCAGGCCGCCACCCAGATCGAGCAGGCCGCCAACGAAAACTCTGCCAACCAGGCGCCTCGGCGCGGTGTGCAGCGCGTGGTGGTCGAACGCCCGCCGTTCAACGTGCGCGACTACCTGTGGAGCGGCACCATGGGGCTGGTGTCGGCTGTGGGGCAGCTCACGGTGGTGGTGTTTCTCACCTTCTTCGCCCTGGCATCAGGCAACCTGTTTCGCAACAAGCTGCTGCGCATCGCGGGCTCCAGCCTGGAGCGGCGCAAGGTCACCATCCACGTGCTTGAAGACATCACCAACCAGATTCAGCGCTACCTGCTGGTGCAAGTGTTCACCAGCGTGCTGGTGGGTGTGGCAACCGGCCTCGCCTACTGGGCCCTGGGCCTGGAAAACGCGGCCGTGTGGGGTGTGGTGGCGGGCGTGCTCAACCTGGCGCCGTACATCGGCTCCGCCCTCACGGCCGGCGCCTCAGCCCTGGTGGCCTTCCTGCAGTTCGGCACCCTGGACATGGCGCTGGCCATCGGCGGCGCATCGCTGGTCATCCACACGCTGGTGGGCAACCTGCTCACCCCCTGGCTCACCAGCCGCACTAGCCACATGAGCCCCGTGGCTGTGTTTGTGAGCGTGCTGGTGTGGGGCTGGCTCTGGGGTTTGTGGGGCCTGCTGCTGGGCATCCCGGTGATGATGGCCGTGAAGGCCGTGTGCGACCGGGTGGAGGATTTGAAGGCGGTGGGGGAGTTGTTGGGGGATTGAGGCCCCACGGCCGCCCTCATCAAGCGGCGGCCTCGCCCGTGCGCGAGAACACCGCGGGGCTCGCAGCCTTGTGAGCAACCCAGACCCGTGAAGACACCCCCGTCAAGGTACATTGCGCCTGGTCTGCCCTATCACCCGGGGAGACAATCCAATGCAGCCGCATTGAATAATTCTGGGTGCCACCGCAAAGGGGATGTATTCGCCATGAGCATCGTGACCGATTTTCTGACTGGCATTGCCGAGTTCGTTGCCGATGTTTTTCTGTTCAGGCGCGAACGCGAAAAGCGTGGCAGCACAACGCGCGGCATAGGCGAGGATGCCACCGCGGTCGCCCACTTCAATTTCTTCACCCTGCTCTGGATTTCCTTGGTCAGTGTCGGCGTGATGGCACTGCTGATTTTTGGCTTCGATGTCCACGCGGGATGGGGAATGGGTATCGGAATAGTCTTTGGCGTGGTATGGGGGTATTGGCGGTATTCCCAGTTGGTGAGCGAGTAGGGAAACAGTCTTCGGTGCGTCAAGGACGAGTGCAAACCTGCCGCGAACCCGGCATGTCTTGCCGGGTTTGAAGCCAAATTGACCGCCAGCGCTTGAAAGATAAGCGTTAGTAGCTATAAATTTAGGAGTTTTAGAAGCGCCACGCTTCCATGCGAAGTGCGTGCAACTGGCATTTCACTTTTGAATCCGCCTTCTGAATCCGCCCGTCAGCGCAATGCGGGGCGGTTTCGCTGGATTTCCCGTTCCAGCTCGACGCGACCGAGAAGGCCGAGGTGGTCACAAACTGTGATCACCTCCACAAACTCAAATTTTCTAAAGCGCTGCCGTTTGCGTTCACCGAATACGGCGCGGTGGCGCTGGCCAATGTGTTGGCCTCAGCCCAGGCGGTGGAAATGGGGATTTATGTGGTGCGCGCGTTTGTGCAGCTGCGCTAGGCCAGCGCGGTGCATGCCGATCTGGCCACGCGGTTGACCGAGCTGGAACTGTCCACCGAGCGGCTGGAACTCTCGCACGACCGCAATACGCGCAATCAACTGCGCCAAGTGTTTGAGGCGCTGCGCGAGTTGGCCGAGAAGGTGACGCCGCCCGAGCCGCCACCGTCCAAGCGGCCTATCGGGTTCTTGCCGCTGGAGCACGACAAGCCAAGGGGAGCGCCAAGGCGGTAAAGGCTAGCAAGGTGGAGCGCAAGAGGACGTAGCGCCAACCAATCAACCCAGCGGCTAAACGAAGAAGCCACCCGGAACCCCACAGCTTTAGCGGCTGGCAGAGGTGGCGGGTGGCTTTTTTTATTTAGATTAAAAGAGAAACAGGCCGCGAAGCCTGCTTGCGTTGCTAGGTTTGAGGCCAAATTGGCCTCTGGCGCTTTATGGGTAAGCACTGGCAGCTATGGAATTGAGGAATTTTCAATAACTGCAAGCCAGCATGAGTGGGCGCGCTGGACTTCACTTTTAAATACACGGTCGAAAGGCGCCACGTTTTGTGCGATTTAGGCAAAAGGCAAGACCTGACCCCCGATAACGCCGTGAGCCCGCCGAAGGCGGGCCGGGTGAGGCTTTCCTCGAAGAGAAGGATTGGAGTCCGGCCCAGGTTGCAGCCGCCCCCCGTAGTCGAAGGCATACCGCCGCCCGATGGGACATGTCATGCCTTCAGCCGCTACTTCATCTCCGCGACCTAAACACTATGTCGTCGCCCTTCATTCTTTCGTCTATTTGGTTCTCTCCAATTGAATACAGCTCGCACTTGGCGCCGTCCTCAGCGTAAGAATACGAGAAGTCATTTCCCCAGGGATCTGTACTGTGGGATTGGGGTAGCCCATACTTTTTCAAGATCAGTTGCCACCCCTCGGTCGGAGTTGGACAGCGTCCGACATCTTTCCTGAAGAGTTCGAGCGCAAGATTTATCGTGGCGAGCCTTTCCAAGGTCTCGTGGCGACTACGCTCATGCTTGACGCCGCCGAATTTATCGAGCACAAATATTGAAGCAGCTATCGAGACCGCCGCTGTAATCAAATAAATCTTCGGCTTCTTTGCTAGCGGAAACATTCGCACGCCTTCGTCCTTGATCGATACCTTTCGTACAGCCTTTTCATATCGACCGGCTTACTGCTCGGCCTTCCCCACAAATCGCCTTTCGGGATATCGGTTCGTTGCGTGGATGACCTTAAGGTCTCGTACGCTTGGCGGCGATAAATTCTTGCGTGATTCGCTGTTTCACCATTGCCAAACCCGTCGTGGAGCACTGTGATCCAGTTGTCGGTGCTGTGCATGGATTCATGGAACAGTACTCCAAATATCTTGCCGAACTGTTCGAATGTAAAGCAGTCAATCTGCGCAAATCTACTGGCTATCGTGATATCCCCGTTGTACCTTGTCTCGCCATCTTCGGAGATGGGCATATCTCTGAAGTAGATGCCTGAGGTTCTTGGCTTCAAATCTCCAAATGAGTTCATCACGTCATTGAAGATGAAGCGAACATCGGACTCAGTCAATCCATAGGGATCTCGCTTGCTCACCGGATTCCCCCCCACATACGCATATCTGTCAAATCCCCCATCAAGCCCAATCGGATCAGCCTGCGTATACCGCCCCGTCCTGCTGTCATAGCTCCGGAAGTAGTTGTAGTGCAGGTTCGTCTCGCTGTCGAAGTACTGCCCCGGATACCGCAGGCTGTATTGCACTTCCGGCACGCTCGTTGATCCCGTGCTCGGGTTCGTGCCCTCGCTGGTGAACCGGTTCGCTGCCGTGGTCGGCTGCTCATCGCCAAAGGCGGAGTACGCCCACTGCCAGGCCACCTTGCCGTCTTCCTGGGTCAGGCGCCTGGGGGTGTTCAGGTGGTCCGCATGCACTGCGTACTGCCGGCCTTCTCCCACCACTGCAATGGGCATCGGGCCGTTGGCCGTGGGCAGCCAGATGTGCTGCGCTCCCTTGGTGGGGGCGGTGGCCGGGTTGCTCTCCATGGGGTACTCGCCCAGCAGGCTGCCGTCTTCTGCGTACACAAAGGCCCGGCCATGGGCCTGGCTGCTGTCGGTCTGTGGGCTCCACAGGCGCAGCCAGAAGTTCTTGAGGTCCTGCAGTACGCTGGTCTTGGTGCCTGCCTGGGCTTCGTCCTGGTCATCACCGTCGTCGCCCATCAGGGTGATCTGTCCCTTGCCGGTGCTCGTGGTGCTTTGGCTGGTGCTGCTGCTGGTGCTGCCGCCTGCCAGCACCTCGGTCTTGAACACCCGCTGGCCCAGGGCGTTGTGGGCGTACTGCACGCTCTGAGCGCCTGCACCGGTGCCCAAGGTGATGCGCTCCAGCCGGCCCGCACTGTCGTAGTGGTAGCCGTACAGGCCGTCCCCTTGCTGGGCGCCGGCCGCGTCGTAGCTGTAGGCCACGTTGGTGGTGGCGGTGCTGACTTCTCCCGTTTGGGGGTCGGTGGCAGTCTGTGTTTGCTCAAACCCCAGCAGCTGGTTGTGGCCCGGGTCGGTGGTGTAGGTGCGGTTGGTGCTGGTGGGTTTGCCCGCCAGGGTGCGTTCGCTGGTGCTGGCGGTGCGGTTGCCGTTGGCGTCGTACTGGTAGGTGGTCGCGTCTGCTGGGGCGCTGGCTGGGACCTGGCGGGTGAAGCCGGTAATGCGCCCGGCGCTGTCGTATTGCACGCTCCAGGTGGCAGGGCTCTCCTGCACGGTCTGCTCCAGCGGGTTGGTGCTGGCGGGGCCCCACAAGTTCTGGGTGAGGGACTCGATGCGGCCTGCGGCGTTGTACTGGTAGCTGGCGATCTCGCTTTGTGTGAGCTGGCCTGCGGTGTCGTAGCTGCGGGCCACGGTCAGGTTGCTGCTGCCTTTGCTTCCTTGCAGGCTCCATGTCCAGCCGGTGGGCTGGCCCAGAGGGTTCCAGGTGATGCCGCTGACCAGGGGTTGGTTGTTCCAGGTAAGGGCGGTGAGCTGGCCGGTGCTGTCGTACTGGTGCTGCAGGACCTTGCCGTCCGGGTAGGTGATGCTGGCCAGCTGGCCCGAGGGGCTGTAGCCGTAGCCCACGCTGCGGCTGTTGCCGTTCTTGAGCAGTTGGGTCTTGCGCACGATGCGGCCGTGCCAGTCGCGCTGGTACGTGGTGGTGCCGCTGGCATCCACGATCTCGCTCAGGGAGCCTTTGCTGGCGTTGGGCTGGCCTGCCTGGTTGTAGGTGCTGCCGGTCAGGTCGTAGCGCAGGGTGGTGCTCTGGCTGGCAGCGCCTGCGCCTGCCGCGTGGGTGATGCTGGTGGGCCGGCCCAGGCTGTCGCGCACGAGGGTGGTGGCCCGGCCCAGGGCGTCGGTGATGCTGCTGGGCAGGCCCAGGGCGTCGTATTGGGCGCTTTGGGTGCCGGCGTCGGGGCTGGCTTCGCTCTTGGCGTTGCCCAGCGCGTCGCGTTCGTAGGTGGTGGCTACGCCTTTGAAGTCGCTCGCTTGGGTGACGCTGTCCAGGGCGTTGTAGGTCAGGCTGGCGGTGGCGCTCTGGGCGTTGGTGATGCTTTGCACTCTGCGCAGGGCATCCAGGCCCAAGGAGGTGGCTTCGCCCAGGCCGTTGGTGGTGTTGGTGAGGTCACCATTGGCGTCGTAGCCGTAGGTGGTGGCGGCTTGAGGGCCTGCGGTGGTGCTCTCTACGCGGTTCAGGCTGTTGATGCTGCGCGCCAGGGTCCAGGCGGCCTGGCCTTGGGCGTTGCGCACTTCCTCGGAGGTGCGGTTGCCCATGCCGTCCAGCACGTAGGTGGCGCTGGCGCCCCGGTTGTCACTCCAGCCGGTCAGCCGCTGGGCTGCGTCGTACTGGTAGGTGACCACATGGCCGTGGGGCAAGGTGGCGGTGGCGACCTGGCCGCTGGGGCGGTAGGTGAGCGTGGTGACTCGCCCAGCCACACTGGAGGTGAGCATCCGGCCGCGGGCGTCGTAGGTGTAGGTGGTCACCAGGCCCGTTGGGGCGGTATGGCTGAGCACCCGGCCTGCCCCGTCGTGTGTGTAGGTGTTGACGTGGCCCAGGGCGTTGGTGGTGCTGGTGAGATTGCCTGCACTGTCGTAGGCGTAGCTGGACAAAGCGCCGTTGGGGGCGGTCTCGGTGGCTACCAGGCCCGAGGGGTGGTAGGTCCAGCTGGTGGTGCGGGATGGCTCAGCCGATCTCACGGGGGCATTAAAACCCAGCGCGCCTTGGGGGTCGTTCGTAGCGTGAACAACGAGTTTGCAGAGCAGGGCAAGTGGGGTGCCGTCAGGCAACCGTGCCCCTGCAGGCGCGCAGGATGCGCTCGCGCCGCCATTTGTGGGGTCTGGCTGTGCGTGATAAACATAGGTAAGTCTTCTGCCAGGCTCCGCAGCCGCAGCAAGCGTGCGCAGCGGCCCGCTCCATCGAAAACTCCTCATCCGCTCGACCCCGGAGGGCACATACGTTTGCAAATCGCTGGGGCATATGCCTCCTTCGATCAAAGCCGACGGCCTATCGGTCAATGGATCGTATTTGAAGCACTGGGAGACATGTATGCCCCTGTTCGCTCCCGCATTGATGATTTCGGAAACATTGCCTTTCGCATCATATTGATAGTAAAAAAGACTCGAAAGTTGTGCTCCACTTGAATCTTCATATTCTGCCGTCGAGGTTAATCGAACTTGATCGCCTACACGATTCATTTCAAAGGCGTTCACGGAGCCTCGAGGCTTCGTGACATCAGTTCTTGTAGATGAATAAGAGAACTCGTGGCGATAAGTCCCGCCATTACGCTCGGAAGTGATTACCCGACCGTCCTCGTCGTACGAAAAATTAGCGAAGCTGTTGCTGCTCTCATCAACGACCCGTGTTAAGTTGAAGAAGGTGCGACCAAATACATTCGAGGAAATGACTCCCACCATCCCTCCGCCTGAAGCGCTGCCAGCAGGGACGGCCCAGACCTCTTTGCCCTCAGGGTCCGCGGAATTGGCAAACGGCATCGGCAATCGCGCGCCCGGAGAATAACTAAAGCGCGTTGAGGTGCCATTTTCATAACCAATCGACTTCAGGTAAGTACCCGCAATGTTTCGACCTATATCGCTCAGGTTTTCATACTCAAAGGACACGTGCTGTCCGTCCTGCAGACGCATCCGCACCAGGCGATCCGAAGCATACTCAAGGTGAATAGTGGCTCCAGAGAGGCTGACTATTTTCTCTGGAAGGGACGCGTCTCCTGCGGGGTACACAATATCTGCACCGCCCCCTGCAAAGGAACGTATCTTAGTGATTCTCCCTACGCTATCGTATTCCTCCCTTACCCCAGCTTTGAAATCAAGTCGAATCCAGATGCCGTTGACTTTTTGCAACTTTATCTGGGACTCCATTGATTTATAGGTCCCGTCAGGTTCAATTAAAAACGTTTCTATTTCGCCGTGTCCACGGGACGCCACTATCCGCGGCTGGATCTCTAACGATGACCATTTGAAGCTTAGCCGCCGATCAAGAGGATCGAGAAACCAGCCGGGCTCACCAAATACGCCTTGGACACCCTTTCCGAACTGATTTGCATACCTCGCCTCAATTTGCAGCGCATTGCCCGTGGTGGTTAGCCAGCCGAGTGGAAATGATTCCAACTTGCACCCGCTCCCGACACGGGTCGGATTGCCGCACGCCGGAACATCATTTGACTTTTCGTGGGTATCTTCGTATTTAATGCAGGTGTCTTCACCATATTTGCTCCACCCGCCGGCTCTATCGCACACTCGAACCTCTGCGACGGGGATTCTGTCCGAAGTAACTTCGGAATAGTCATGCATCGCCATAGCTTCGCACGGTGACGGTGCGATGATATCCAAGGTATGCGTGAATTTTACACGGCAAGCATAGGCACCGTTCCAGTCGCCTGACCCTGGTCTATATCCAACATACGCGGCAGTATTTACCTGTCTCTGGACGACAAATTTATCTGCCGTACACGCAATATTATCCGTTTGCGTAATATTGTGGACATCGATATCCCCTTGGGTTCCCGCAATACACGCCGCATCAATGCTCTGATATATTTTCCCAGAGGGCGGGACATAGCCTTTTTCCGCAGGAATGATCTTCAACTGCGCTTGCGCGCAATTGATAGAAAAAAGAAACGCGAGCGACACCATCAATCTAAACATAATCCTCCCGGTATTTTTTTATAAATCGTAATCACCAAGCGTATGTACCGCCATCGCACCAGTCACCCGGTCACCCCGTATTCCTCAACCCCGCCGCAATCCCATTAATAGAAATATGAATCCCCGTCTGCACCCTTTCATCCCCCTGCCCCGCGCGCCGGCGGCGCAACAGCTCTACCTGCAAGTGGTGCAGCGGGTCGATGTACACAAAGCGGTGTTTGAGGCCAAATTGGCCGCTAGCGCTTGATAGGTAAGCGATGGTAGCTATGAATTTCGAAGTTCTCAATAGCCGGGCCTCGACAGGCGTGAGAAATATTGCGGTTCGTGTCGGACGAGGCTCCTGCTACATCATTAAGTGTCAAGAATCACGTTACCCCAATCTTCATCTCCAATTAACCATTCAAGTGCTCGCCGCCGCTCTACGATTACATAGGGTGGCACCTTAGCAGGAATGGAATTATTAGATATTTGCGCCTGTCGAATTCCCCAATGCAAACAGTAGGCCAGATCACACTGTTCAAAAATTTGCTCAATTGAACGCGGCGCAATTTTTGATTTTAATGAAGCTGAACTTTCGGAGATTTTTAAGTTTGGCAAGAGCAGAGCAAAACTACTAGCGCAACCCTTCCCGAAATCTAATTCTTGAACTACCCCTAACGACCATGACAATGCCCACATACCTTCAATCTGAAGACGATACTTTTCTTGCTCCCCTATCCCTTCTCTCAAATACAATAGCTCCCCCCCAACAAGAGCATTTTGCAGATTTTCCTGTTCAACCCAACCCCATGCTTTCTCTCGATTAAACCCGTAGCTACAAGCTGCAACCACGTGTAGGCACAACAATCTATTCAGGATTTCCTCTGCAGATTTTTCATGTATTTCTTCACTCAGAAGAGGTAACGATATATTTATTGGAAATCCTAGCGCAGCCGCCCGAGCCAAAGATCTATCACGAACAAGTTTATTTTCCATAAAAAGTCCCAAATCCGCCAATTCCTTCAGGGTGAAGTAGATGCTGCAGAGCAGGGTTAGTGTGCTCGCCTTGTCGCAACAACTGCACAGCAGAAGCGTTATCTACTGGGTGGTGCCAAACAGTACCTGGAGGATTCTTCAAACTACGACCAGCCTGCATATGCTGAAGAACATCAGAACCTAGTTCTTGACTCATCCTGCTCGAAAATGCAGCATCTTTCTCAAGCTCGCGGGCCAGACACGCATTTGCAGAGGCTCGATGCGCCTGCCTAGTCGCACCAACAATCGGAGCCTCAAAGAGCACGCTGTAGTTCTTTGCACCGTTTGCTAAACCACCGCCGAGCAACCGCCCTCCAACAGGCAAGGGGGCAGGACCATTTGCAATTGAATCGATCAATAAAGTTAATTCACCCGCTGCAAGTATCCCAATAACGAGAGGTGGCAGTAACCCGGTGGGGTCACTGTACGCAAGAGCATTTCCATTGGCATATGAGCGCCGATTCCACCCCCCCTCCAACCCAATAGGATCAGCCTGCGTATACCGCCCCGTCCTGCTGTCATAGCTCCGGAAGTAGTTGTAGTGCAGGTTCGTCTCGCTGTCGAAGTACTGCCCCGGATACCGCAGGCTGTATTGCACTTCCGGCACGCTCGTTGATCCCGTGCTCGGGTTCGTGCCCTCGCTGGTGAACCGGTTCGCTGCCGTGGTCGGCTGCTCATCGCCAAAGGCGGAGTACGCCCACTGCCAGGCCACCTTGCCGTCTTCCTGGGTCAGGCGCCTGGGGGTGTTCAGGTGGTCCGCATGCACTGCGTACTGCCGGCCTTCTCCCACCACTGCAATGGGCATCGGGCCGTTGGCCGTGGGCAGCCAGATGTGCTGCGCTCCCTTGGTGGGGGCGGTGGCCGGGTTGCTCTCCATGGGGTACTCGCCCAGCAGGCTGCCGTCTTCTGCGTACACAAAGGCCCGGCCATGGGCCTGGCTGCTGTCGGTCTGTGGGCTCCACAGGCGCAGCCAGAAGTTCTTGAGGTCCTGCAGTACGCTGGTCTTGGTGCCTGCCTGGGCTTCGTCCTGGTCATCACCGTCGTCGCCCATCAGGGTGATCTGTCCCTTGCCGGTGCTCGTGGTGCTTTGGCTGGTGCTGCTGCTGGTGCTGCCGCCTGCCAGCACCTCGGTCTTGAACACCCGCTGGCCCAGGGCGTTGTGGGCGTACTGCACGCTCTGAGCGCCTGCACCGGTGCCCAAGGTGATGCGCTCCAGCCGGCCCGCACTGTCGTAGTGGTAGCCGTACAGGCCGTCCCCTTGCTGGGCGCCGGCCGCGTCGTAGCTGTAGGCCACGTTGGTGGTGGCGGTGCTGACTTCTCCCGTTTGGGGGTCGGTGGCAGTCTGTGTTTGCTCAAACCCCAGCAGCTGGTTGTGGCCCGGGTCGGTGGTGTAGGTGCGGTTGGTGCTGGTGGGTTTGCCCGCCAGGGTGCGTTCGCTGGTGCTGGCGGTGCGGTTGCCGTTGGCGTCGTACTGGTAGGTGGTCGCGTCTGCTGGGGCGCTGGCTGGGACCTGGCGGGTGAAGCCGGTAATGCGCCCGGCGCTGTCGTATTGCACGCTCCAGGTGGCAGGGCTCTCCTGCACGGTCTGCTCCAGCGGGTTGGTGCTGGCGGGGCCCCACAAGTTCTGGGTGAGGGACTCGATGCGGCCTGCGGCGTTGTACTGGTAGCTGGCGATCTCGCTTTGTGTGAGCTGGCCTGCGGTGTCGTAGCTGCGGGCCACGGTCAGGTTGCTGCTGCCTTTGCTTCCTTGCAGGCTCCATGTCCAGCCGGTGGGCTGGCCCAGAGGGTTCCAGGTGATGCCGCTGACCAGGGGTTGGTTGTTCCAGGTAAGGGCGGTGAGCTGGCCGGTGCTGTCGTACTGGTGCTGCAGGACCTTGCCGTCCGGGTAGGTGATGCTGGCCAGCTGGCCCGAGGGGCTGTAGCCGTAGCCCACGCTGCGGCTGTTGCCGTTCTTGAGCAGTTGGGTCTTGCGCACGATGCGGCCGTGCCAGTCGCGCTGGTACGTGGTGGTGCCGCTGGCATCCACGATCTCGCTCAGGGAGCCTTTGCTGGCGTTGGGCTGGCCTGCCTGGTTGTAGGTGCTGCCGGTCAGGTCGTAGCGCAGGGTGGTGCTCTGGCTGGCAGCGCCTGCGCCTGCCGCGTGGGTGATGCTGGTGGGCCGGCCCAGGCTGTCGCGCACGAGGGTGGTGGCCCGGCCCAGGGCGTCGGTGATGCTGCTGGGCAGGCCCAGGGCGTCGTATTGGGCGCTTTGGGTGCCGGCGTCGGGGCTGGCTTCGCTCTTGGCGTTGCCCAGCGCGTCGCGTTCGTAGGTGGTGGCTACGCCTTTGAAGTCGCTCGCTTGGGTGACGCTGTCCAGGGCGTTGTAGGTCAGGCTGGCGGTGGCGCTCTGGGCGTTGGTGATGCTTTGCACTCTGCGCAGGGCATCCAGGCCCAAGGAGGTGGCTTCGCCCAGGCCGTTGGTGGTGTTGGTGAGGTCACCATTGGCGTCGTAGCCGTAGGTGGTGGCGGCTTGAGGGCCTGCGGTGGTGCTCTCTACGCGGTTCAGGCTGTTGATGCTGCGCGCCAGGGTCCAGGCGGCCTGGCCTTGGGCGTTGCGCACTTCCTCGGAGGTGCGGTTGCCCATGCCGTCCAGCACGTAGGTGGCGCTGGCGCCCCGGTTGTCACTCCAGCCGGTCAGCCGCTGGGCTGCGTCGTACTGGTAGGTGACCACATGGCCGTGGGGCAAGGTGGCGGTGGCGACCTGGCCGCTGGGGCGGTAGGTGAGCGTGGTGACTCGCCCAGCCACACTGGAGGTGAGCATCCGGCCGCGGGCGTCGTAGGTGTAGGTGGTCACCAGGCCCGTTGGGGCGGTATGGCTGAGCACCCGGCCTGCCCCGTCGTGTGTGTAGGTGTTGACGTGGCCCAGGGCGTTGGTGGTGCTGGTGAGATTGCCTGCACTGTCGTAGGCGTAGCTGGACAAAGCGCCGTTGGGGGCGGTCTCGGTGGCTACCAGGCCCGAGGGGTGGTAGGTCCAGCTGGTGGTGCGAGATACACCGGATGCGCTGTCAGTGACTGTCTGGGATAGGGGGTTGCCCAGGCTGTCGTAGGTGTAGCTGGTGACTCGGCCGGGTTCGGTGATGGTGACGGGCAGGCGCCATTGGGGGTGCCACGTGGTGCTGGTCGTGCGTTGCGCAGGGGTCCCTACCGCTTCGATTACTGCGAGGGGTACGCGCCGCGCAGAATTCCAACTGTATTGGGTTTGCACCCCAACGAAGTTGGTTTCGTGTTCTAGCAGTCCCTCATCGTTGAGGGAGCGATTTTGAGCGCCTGAGTCACTCCCAGCAGAAGGCTGAGCGCTAGAGATCACACTCACATAGCCGTTTTTACCAACGTAACTGTAGTTGCGCAGAGTCCCAAGGGGGTCTATTACAGCGATAGAACTGCGCGGATATTCATTATCGAAAGCAAGTCGATAGTGCTCAACATTTCCCGCCAGTTGAGTGCTAAGTCCGCGCCCCTGGGCATCGTAGGTATAGCTGGAGTAGCGCACCCCATTGATTGCGATGCCTGTTAAAAATGATGGGTAGCGCCCATCTTCGTAATAGTACGTGCGCGAGCGGCCATCCGGGTAAGTAACCGACTGCAATGCGTCAGTGTCGCTATACGCGTATGAAATCTGCTTGCCGTCGGGCTGTGTGACCGCCCCAATTTGGCCGTTGCTATGGTACGAAAATTCCATGCTTCGCCCAAAGTTGTTTATCACCTTCAACAGTCGATTCTGTTTGTCATATCTATAGTAATTAATCCATCCATTACGATTCGCTCTTGATGCTATATTGCCTTTATTGTCGTACACTTGCGTGACGCCTAAATTCGCATCCCTGTATACATATTCTGCCGGCGCCTCCTCGAGGCTTGCAAGATCATTGGCCAAAGGCCGCCATCCTAACGGCTCACCATTTCTAATGTCACGAATAAATATTTGCTGCTGACCGCCTCCAAGAGAAACTCCTGCGACGTGGTCATTAAATACTTTAACTCGACTTTCTACATTATTAAACCAATGGTGCCCAAAAGATGCAGAAGGCCGATAAACATCACTCTTTACGGGACTTAAGAAGGTTCGCACAAAAGACAAACCGTGCGCGGCTCCATCCTTAAAATCATCCTCCTCGCGAATTTTTTGACCCGTGGAGCCAATGATGGGATGACCAAACCTGTCCCCTTCTTGACGAGTACAACTGTACGTCTTACTTTCCGCACGAGTAGGTATGTCTACAGAGGCTTTGCACCATGCAGTCCAGGCTCTGGAGTTTTGTTGCATCTCGACCAGCCAAGCACCAATACCGACATCACTTGTCTCTGGACAAAAGGCCCCAGTGTCGATATTCCCTCCTCCTATTATTATGTCATATTCAGGACCGAAAATATGCACACACCAAAGAGCGTATTCATGAACTCTTGCAACGCCATTAATACTACTTTCGGGGTCCCATGGCCTCAACCACTTCAGAGAAACATTTTTGCAAGTATCAGGAACAAAACTAGAAACCGCCTTCTGGAGCTCCTGTGCTGCAACGGCTTCCGGCGAATTAAACCAATCTACAGCGGTTGTGCTTTTGAATTTTAATATAGCATCTGTTTTTACTTCTCCGACTTGCTGCAATTGAGCCTGAGCTCCCGCCGCAAACATACAAATCAGAGATCCGAAAAGAACCCTCAATAAATTTCGCACACCCACCCTCCTAATTTTTATCAATCCAGAACATCGTTTTAGCTAGCTAGGCCTTGGTCGTAGCTACGTGCGCCACTCCAGCGGCGCTACCAACGGGTCGCCCATAATTTTTTCTACGTTCTGCATTGATTCATTCGATTATCGGCCGGCAAGATATTCAAAAAAACCCCGAAAGTTATTTCAATGACTGCGCCACCTGAAAATACCATTTCGCGGGTTACGCATGACCGTTCACCGCGTATCTCGTGCATAAGTAAATCGCCATGCCCCACGAGATAATTAGCCGTAGTTCGGCCTGCAATAGTCTCTCCCGACAGTTGCTCACACCTGGTGATCCAGAAGAATTTTTTATCTTCGAAGAATTTATAAATTAATGACTCAAAACTTTATGGATTATCACCCTGTATTCCTCAACCCTGCAGCAATCCCATTAATAGAAATATGAATCCCCGTCTGCACCCGCTCATCCCCCTGCCCCGCGCGCCAGCGGCGCACCAGTTCCACCTGCAAGTGGTGCAGCGGGTCGATGTACGGAAAGCGGTGTTTGATGGACCGGGCCAGGGCCGCGTTGTGCATCAGGCGCTGCTTGTCGCCGGTGATGCGCGTCAGGGCGTCGGCGGTGCGGTGCCATTCGGCTTCGATGCTGGTGAACACCTTTTTGCGCAGGCGGGCGTCCGTCACCAGTTCGCTGTAGCGTGATGCCAGGGCCAGGTCGCTCTTGGCCAGCACCATGTCCATGTTGGACAGCAGCGTGCGGAAGAACGGCCATTGGCGGTACATCTTTTGCAGCAGGGCCAGCTGGGTCTTGGGGTCTTTGCCTTCCAGGTTCACAAACGCATCGACGGCCGAGCCAAAGCCGTACCAGCCGGGCAGTGTGAGGCGGCACTGGCCCCAGCTGAAGCCCCAGGGGATGGCGCGCAGGTCTTCGATCTTCTGGCTGGCCTTGCGGCTGGCCGGGCGGGAGCCGATGTTGAGCTCGGCGATCTCGCGGATGGGGGTGGAGTTGAAGAAATACTCGGTGAAGCCCGGGGTCTCGTACACCAGCGCGCGGTAGCTGCCCATGCTGGCCAGCGAGAGCTGCGCCGCGGCGTCGAGAAAGGCCTTGGTGGCGGGCTTGGTGGGCTGCAGCAGCGTGGCTTCCAGCGTCGCAGCCACCAGGGTCTCCAGGTTGCGCCGGCCGATCTCGGGGTTGGCGTATTTCGACGCGATGACTTCGCCCTGCTCCGTCAGGCGGATCTGGCCGCGCACGGTGCCGGGAGGCTGGGCCAGGATGGCCTGGTAGCTGGGGCCGCCGCCACGGCCCACGGTGCCGCCGCGGCCGTGGAACATGCGCAGCTGGATGCCGTGGCTGGTGGCCAATTCGTCGAACAGCTCCACCAGCGCGATCTCGGCGCGGTACAGCTCCCAGTTGCTGGTGAAGATGCCGCCATCCTTGTTGCTGTCGCTGTAGCCCAGCATGATGTCCTGCTCGCCACCGCTGCGCTGCACCAGGGCTGCCACGCCGGGCAGCGCATAGAAATCGCGCATGATGGGCGCGGCATTGCGCAGGTCTTCGATGGTTTCGAACAGGGGCACCACGATGAGGTGGTTGCGCGACTCGGCGTCGAGCGTGCCGTTCATCAGACCCACTTCCTTTTGCAGCAGCAGCACTTCGAGCAGGTCGCTCACGGTTTCGGTGTGGCTGATGATGTAGTGGCGGATGGCTTCGTGGCCAAAGCGCTCGCGCATGGCACGGGCGGTCTCGAAGATCGCGAGCTCGCCTTGCGCATGGGCGGAGTATTCGGCGCCCACCACGCGCAGCGGGCGCGCATCGTTCAGCAGCTTGAGCAGCAGCGCCCGCTTGGCATCCTCTTGCAGGTGGGCGTAGTTCGGCTCGATGCGGGCCTGGGCCAGCAGTTCTGCCACCACCTCCTCATGCTTGTCGGAGCTTTGGCGCAGGTCCACCGTGGCCAGATGGAAACCGAACACCTGCACCGCGCGGATCAGCGGGTGCAGGCGCTCTGCCGCCAGGGCCTCGCCGTGGTGCGATTGGAGGGACGCCTCGATCACGCGCAGGTCGGCCAAAAACTCATCGGCGCTGGCGTAAGGGTTTTGCGGCGCCACGGCGTGGCGGGCGGCCTCGCCACCCGTCAGCTCCTTGAGCGACGCGGCCAGACGCGCATAGATGCCCGTGAGCGCGCGGCGGTAGGGCTCGTCTACACGGTGCTCGCTGGTGTCGGGCGACCGCTCGGCCAGCGCCTCCATCTCGGCCGACACCTGCACCAGGCGCGCCGACAGCGACAGCTCGCCGCCCAGGTAGTGCACTTCGGTCAGGTAGTGGCGCAGCGCCACCTCGGCCTGGCGGCCCAGGGCGTAGCGCAGGGTTTGCGCCGTCACATTGGGGTTGCCGTCGCGGTCGCCGCCAATCCACTGGCCCATGCGCAAAAAGCTGTGCACAGGGTACTGGCCCAGCTCGGCCTCCAGGTCGGCGTAGATCTTGGGGATCTCGCGCAAGAAGGTTGCTTCGTAATAAGAGAGCGCGTTTTCAATCTCGTCGGCCACGGTGAGCTTGCTGTAGCGCAGCAGGCGCGTTTGCCACAGCTGGGCGACACGGGCACGCAGCTGGGCCTCGTTGGCAGCCAGCTCGCGGGGTGTGAGTGCGTCCTTGGCGCTGTTGTACAGCTGGGCGCGCACCTGGATGTCGTCGCGTGTGGCCAGCAGCTGGGCGATGTCGCGCTCAGCGTCAAGGATGCTCTTGCGCTGCACTTCGGTGGGGTGGGCAGTAAGCACAGGGGCCACGTAGCTGCCGGCCAGCGTCTGCGAGATGGTCTTGGGCGCAATGCCGGCCCAGCGCAGGCGCGACAGGGCGACTTCGATGCTGCCCTCTTGCGTGTCGCCGGCGCGCTCGTGCACGGCGCGGCGGCGGATGTGGTGGCGGTCTTCGGCCAGGTTGGCCAGGTGGCTGAAATAGGTGAAGGCGCGGATCACGCTCACCGTCTGGTCGCCCGACAGGGACTTGAGCAGCTTCTTGAGCGCGCGGTCGGCCTCCTGGTCGGCATCGCGGCGGAAGGCGACAGAAAGCTTGCGCACCTGCTCGACCAATTCATAGGCGGCCACGCCCTCCTGTTCCCGGATCACGTCCCCCAGGATGCGCCCGAGCAGGCGGATGTCGTCGATCAGGGGCTGGTCCTTGTCGGATCGTTTCATGCAGGTGTCTCCGGGAATGGAAGATATCGCCCGGCGCTGTCTGCCTCCCATCCCTCGGGCGCACCAGCCCCAGTGCGGGCGCATGCTAGCATCGCCCGCCCCGGAAAGATTACAAACAGGTTACGAACTTGAGCAGCTCCAAAGCCCCCCACGCTCCGCCGCTTCGCGGGTCGCTGCCCCCCCAAGAGGGGCGCCTTTCGCCTGGGGGCGGCCCGGCGGCGAAAGCACCGCTAGACATCGTCATTGCGACCCGGGAAAGCCGCCTGGCACTGTGGCAAGCCGAGCATGTGCAGGCCCTGCTGCGCGCACGGGGCCACACGGTGGAGCTGCTGGGCATGACCACCAAGGGCGACCAGATCCTGGACCGCTCGCTGTCCAAAGTGGGCGGCAAAGGCCTGTTCGTGAAGGAGCTGGAAGTGGCGCTGGAAGAAGGCCGCGCGCACATTGCCGTGCACTCGCTCAAGGATGTGCCCATGGAGCTGCCCGAGGGTTTTGCCCTGGCCTGCGTGATGGAGCGCGAAGACCCGCGCGATGCCTTCGTCTCCCCCCACTATGCGTCGCTGCAAGACCTGCCCCAGGGCGCAGTGGTCGGCACCTCCAGCCTGCGCCGCCAGGTGCTGCTGCAGGCCCTGCGGCCCGACCTGAAGATCGAGCCGCTGCGCGGCAACCTCGATACCCGCCTGCGCAAGCTGGACGAAGGCCAGTACGACGCCATCGTGCTCGCGGCCGCAGGCTTGAAGCGCCTGGGGCTTGAATCCCGCATCCGCGCAACGTTCGAGCCCACCGCCATGCTGCCTGCGGCGGGCCAGGGCGCCTTGGGCATTGAAGTGCGCAGTGACCGGCAGGACCTGATCGACGCACTCGCGCCGCTGGCACACCAGCCCACTTGGCTCACCGTGGCGGCCGAGCGCGCCGTGAGCCGGGCGATGGGCGGCAGCTGCTCGATGCCGCTGGCGGCCCACGGCACGCTGAGCGGCGGTGTGCTGCAACTCGAGGCAGCCTGGGGCGATCTGGAAGCCCATGCACCCCTGGTGCGCGCGCAGACCAGCGGCCGCGCCACCACGCTGGCGCAGGCCGAGGCGCTGGGGACCGCGGTGGCAGAGCGCCTGCGCGCGGGCGGCGCGCGCGGTGTGGACGCAGCAGGCCATCCAGGCTGAGGCTCCGATGCCCCAACCCCGGGTGATCGTCACGCGGCCAGCCCGCGAGGCTGCGCACTGGGTGGAGCAACTCGGCACCCATGGCATCAACGCGGTAGCGCTGCCCCTGATCGCCATCGGCCCGTGCACCGACCCGGCGACCTTGCACGCGATGGCACAAGCGCACGCGCGGCTGGCCGACTACCGGGCGCTGATGTTCGTGAGTGGCAATGCCGCAACCCATTTTTTTGAATCAAATCAGGCCCTAGCGCTTGATAGTAAAGCGCTGATAGCTATCAAAACAAGAGCATGGGCGCCAGGGCCCGGCACCGCGGCCGCGCTGGTGCAGGCCGGCGTATCGCCCCGCCAGATCGACGGCCCTGCGGCCGACGCGGCGCAGTTCGATTCCGAGGCGCTGTGGCAGCAGGTGCGGCACCAGATTGGCCCGGGCAGCCGCGTGCTCATCGTGCGCGGGCGCTCCGCCACGCCCGAAGGCGCTCACGAGTCCGCATTGGGCACCGGGCGCGACTGGCTGGCGCAGCAGATCACCGCGGCGGGTGGGCAGGTCGACTTTGTGGTGGCATACCAACGCGGCGCGCCGCAGTTCAGCGCGGCCGAGGTGGCGCTGGCGCAACAGGCCGCGCACGACGGGTCGGTCTGGCTGCTGAGCAGCTCCGAGGCGGTGGCCCATCTGGCAGAGGCCCTGCCCGGGCAACGCTGGGACCAGGCGCGGGCGCTGGTGACACATCCACGCATCGCGCAGGCCGCCCGTGCCGCGGGATTTGGCGCTGTGCGCGAATGCCGGCCAGCGCTGGCAGACGTGGTCGCGTCGATAGAATCGGGCGCATGAGTTCCGCGCCTTCCAACGACCTGCCACCAGCACCTGCCGCCGCCCCCGTGGCCCCGCCGGCGGTCAGCACCGCACCATCGCCCACACCGCCCGCCACGGGCCGTGGCGGTGCGCTGACCCTGCTGCTGGGCACGGTGGCCGCCGCCGCGCTGGTCAGCAGCGGCCTGTTGTGGCAGCGGCTCAGCGCCATCCAGGAACAGCTGGCCCGGCAATCCGCCGACTCTGGCGCGCAGGCCATCGAAGCCCGCACCATGGCCCGCCAGGCCGAAGAGCTGGTGCGCGAGACCGCCGCCCGCTTGTCGGTGGCCGAAGCCCGCGTGAGCGAAGTCGCCCTGCAGCGCAGCCAGCTCGAAGAACTCATGCAAAGCCTGTCGCGCTCGCGCGACGAGAACCTGGTGGTCGACATCGAATCGGCCATCCGCCTGGCCCAGCAGCAATCCCAGCTCACCGGCAGCCTGGAGCCGCTGGTGGCCGCGCTCAAGAGCGCCAACACGCGCATCGAACGTGCAGCCCAGCCCCGCCTGGCGCCCGTGCAACGGGCCATCGGCCGTGACCTGGACCGCCTGACGCGCGCCACCGTCACCGACACCGCCGGCCTGCTGGCCCGCCTGGATGACCTGGTGCGCCAGGTGGACGAGTTGCCCGTACTGAACGCCGTGGCCCAGGCCGCTGCCACGCGGCGCCTTGCCGGCGCCACGGCGCCCGGCAGCGCGCCGGCGGCCCCTACCGAAGGCATGGCCTGGTGGCAGGCCGCCCTGCAGCGCAGCTGGGAGGTCGTGCGCGACGAGGCCCGCGGCCTGGTGCGCGTGAGCCGCATCGACCAGCCCGAGGCGATTTTGCTGGCGCCCGAGCAGACCTTCTTTTTGCGTGAGAACCTCAAGCTCAAGCTGCTCAACGCGCGCCTGGGCGTGCTCGCCCGCCAGTTTGAGTCGGCCCGTGCCGACTTGGCTGCAGCCACCATGGCGCTGAACAAATATTTCGACCCGGCCTCGCGCCGCACCCAGAACGCGGCCAGCACGCTGCAGACCGCCCAGGCGAGCATGAAGGCGGCCGAGCAGCCGCGTCTGGACGAGACCTTGTCTGCCTTGGCCACCGCCGCTGCAGGGCGCTGAACGACATGCGCGCAGCACTTTGGCTTTTGGCATTGTTTGGCGTGGCCGTGGCGGCCGCGCTGTTTGCGGGCAACAACCAGGGCACCGTCACCCTGTACTGGCCGCCCTACCGCATCGACCTGTCGCTGAACATGGTGGTGCTGCTGCTGGTGGGCGGTTTTGTCACGGTGTACGCGGCACTGCGCGCGCTGACCGCGCTGCTGGAGCTGCCGCACCAGGCCCGCCGCTGGCGCGTGCAGCAAAAAGAGCGCGCCATGCACGCCGCCCTGCTCGACGCGCTGACCCACATGCTGGGCGGCCGGTTCATCCGCTCGCGCAAGGCCGCGGTGGCCGCGCTGTCGCAAGAAAGCGCGCTGGCCGCCTCGGGCGAGGGCGTGCCCCACGGCCGCCAGCTGCGCGCGCTGGCGCACATGATTGCGGCCGAAGCGTCGCACGCCCTGCAGGACAGCGCGACGCGCGAAAGCCATTTGCAGGACGCCCTGCAGGAAGCCCCGGCGCGTGGCACCGTGAACGAGCAGGAAATGCGCGAGGGCACGCAAATGCGCGCCGCCCGCTGGTCGCTGGACGACCGCGACCCGAGCGCCGCCCTCGAGCGCCTGGCCGCCCTGCCCCAGGGCGCGGCGCGGCGCACGCTGGCATTGCGCATCAAGCTCAAAGCCACACGCCTGGGCCGCCAGACGCAGGACGCCCTCGACACCGCACGCCTGCTGGGCAAACACCGCGCGTTCTCGCCCGCCGCGGCGCAGAGCATCGTGCGTGGCCTGGCCATCGAACTCATCAACAGCGCGCACGACACGGCCCAGCTGCAGCAGATCTGGATATCGCTGGAGCCCGCCGAGCGCAACATGCCCGAGCTGGCCATCCACGCCGCGCAGCGGCTGGCCGGCCTGGGCGGCGACGCCACGCAGGTGCGCGCTTGGCTGCTGCCGGTGTGGGAACGCATGGTCGACCTGCCCGATGCCCTGGCCGAACACCACGCGCTGAAACTGGTGCGCGCGCTCGAATCCGGGCTTGATGCGCTCGACGCACCTTGGCTGGCGCGCATTGAATCTGCCCACCAGGGCAACCCGCGCGACGCGCGGCTGCAGTACCTGGCCGGCATGGCCTGCCTCAAGCGCCAGTTGTGGGGCAAGGCACAGCAGCTGCTCACCCAGGCAGCACACCAACTGGCGGACACCGGCCTGCGCGCCAGTGCGTGGCGCCACCTGGCCGAACTGGCAGAAAAGCGCGGCGACGATGTCGCGGCGGCGGATGCCTGGAAGAAGGCTGCGTTCGGGCGGTAAGCCTCCTCTCAACCCGAGGTCACGAGTGTTCTTCGGCGGCTCCTGTGACAAGCCGCTCTTACGACCCGACCTGACGGCCGGGCGTCCTAGGCTCCGCTCCAAGGCGACATCTCCCCATCGCCCTACAACGCCCAGCTCCGCTTCGCGCTGGGACCCGATACCCATCAGCCTCAGCAATTCACACCGTTCATGCTGAGCCTGTCTCAGCGCCGCGCGGTTTACATAAGCGCGACCTGATCAGCGTGTGATCACAACACAACTCCCCAGGCGCAACGCGGCCCACTTGCACAGCATTGGGGAACTTTGAGCGCTCAGGCCGTCTCAATTCATTTTTTTTGAATTGAAGCATCAATCTGCCTGAAGCCGTACGCGGCGACGGCTTCCTACACTGCGCCATGGTCTGGCCCAGGCTTGACGCAAGTCAGGCCGATCTCAGCCTCCCGGCACCTTCCACACTCCGCAACGCCAGCCTCGTTTTGATGACCGCCCCTGCCACGACTCCCTCCACTGCGGCTACAACGCCCCGGCGCTACACGCGCACTGCCATGCTCCTGCACTGGGTGCTGGCCCTGGCGCTGATCGGATTGTTCTGCGTGGGCCTGTATATGACGGGACTGCCGTTTTCGCCGCAGCGGCTCAAGCTCTACAACTGGCACAAGTGGGCGGGTGTTTCCATCCTCGTGTTGTCGGCCCTTCGCCTGCTGTGGCGCGCCACACACCGGCCGCCCGCGCTGCCCGCAGCTGTCGAGCAAGCGATGCCCGGCTGGCAGAAGCTCGCGCACCACGGCACACACACACTGCTGTACGCCCTGTTCTTTGCCGTACCGCTGATTGGCTGGGCGTACAGCTCGGCAGCGGGGTTCCCCATCGTGTTTCTGGGGCTGTGGCAGCTGCCCGACTTTGTCCCCGTGAGCAAGGACCTGGCCGAAGCCATCAAACCCTGGCACCAGTGCACCGCATTTGCCATGGCGGGCCTGGTGGTGCTGCATGTGGCTGCCGCACTCAAGCACCACATCGTCGACCGCGATGGCCTGCTGGCCCGCATGCTGCCTTGGGGATGAAGCACCCCCTGAGTCGCCTTCGGCGCCTTCCCCCTCTCCTTCGGGAGGGGGACGCACCCAGTGGCCCGGCAAAGCCGGTTCCACGGGTGCACTGGCCTGTGCCGCGCCAGTGGCATGCGCAGCGGGTGGCGCTCGGCGCTTAGATCACTGAATCGACATCCCACTTTCTGTTTTTGACCGGAGCTTTCCGCATGAATTTGACCTCCTCGTTATCCAGCGCCGCGTTGGGCCTTGCCCTGGCACTTGGTGCCCAGTCCGCGCAAGCCCAGCAGCAGCTCGTGCCCGCCCAGAGCGAGGTGCAGTTCACCGCGCGCCAGATGGGCGTGCCGCTGGAGGGCCATTTCAAGAAGTTCAGCGCCCAGGTGGCGTTTGACCCGGCCAAGCTGGCCACGAGCAAGATTGCGTTCACGGTCGACACCGGCAGCGCGACGCTGGGCTCCCGCGAAACTGATGCGGAGCTGCCCAAGCCCACCTGGTTCAACGTGCCCAAGTTTCCCCAGGCGCAGTTCGAGTCGTCCAGCATCAAGGCGCTGGGCGGTGGCAAGTTTGAGGTGGCCGGCAAGCTCACCATCAAGGGCAACGCGCAGAACGTGGTCGTGCCCGTGGCGCTGACGCAAGCGGGGCCTACCACGACGGCCACGGGCACCTTGCCCATCAAGCGCCTGGCTTTCAAGATCGGCGAGAACGAGTGGGCCGACACCTCGATGGTGGCCGATGACGTGACCGTGAAGTTCAAGCTGGCGCTCACGGGCGTGGGCAAGCTTTGAATGAAGCTTCCCCTGAGTCGCTTCGCGCCTTCCCCCTCTCTCGCATTGCTGCGCAATGCGGGAGGGGAACGCTCCCAGCGCGGCGGGGCGGCCCTTGCGCGGGAGCCCTGGCCTCGGCCGCGCCTGTTTCAGGCGTGAGCGGACAACCCAAACCCCTTTTTCGTGCTCCCTTTCCCCTAGCCTTCCTTCTTCAGGAGTTTTTCGCATGCGCAAATCCCTCTTCTCCCTGCTGGCCGTGGCTGCTGCCACCGCCTTGACCGCCGGTGCCGCCCAGGCCGCCAACTACGCCATTGACCCCACGCACACCTTTGTGACCTTCGAGATCGGCCACTTTGGCGCGTCCACCAACCGCGCCCGCTTCGACAAGAAGCAAGGCACGGTGGAATTCGACCGCGCGGCCAAGACCGGCAAGGTGGACATCACGATCGACACCACCTCGGTGAACTCGGGCACGCCCACCTTTGACAAGCACTTGCAAAGCGCCGACCTGTTCGACGCTGCCAAGCACCCCACCATCAAGTTCGTGTCGGACAAGTTCAGTTTTAACGGCGACAAGGTCAGCGAAGTGACCGGCCAGCTCACGCTGCTGGGCAAGACCGCGCCAGTGACGCTGAAGGCCACGCAGTTCAACTGCTACGAAAGCCCGATGCTCAAGCGCGAAGTGTGTGGCGGCGACTTCGAAACCACCATCGACCGCACCCAGTGGGGCCTGAACTACGGCGTGGACTGGGGCTTCCCCAAGAACGTGCGCCTGGTGGTGCAGATCGAAGCCGTGAAGCAGTAATCCAGCACGGCTGGAGCCGGCAGGCGCAGTGGGCATTGGTCCGCTGCCCCCACCCAGAGCCACCCACCGCACCCGCGGCCGGGTGGCTTTTTTCATGCCCCGCACGGCCAGCCCAGCCGGCGGCAATAATTAACTTAACGTAAATCAATTACGAATAGTAGAATCACAAAATCGATCTGAGGAGACTCCGCATGAACGCAGCCCTGAAACCCGACCTGGCCACCCTCCCCGCACCTGCAGCCATCCAGCAGCTGCACCACTACGCCTACAAGGCCCGCGATGCGGAAGAGACGCGCCACTTCTACGAGGACATCCTGGGCCTGCCGCTGTACCACATCATCCAGAGCGACTACGTGCCCAGCACGGGCGAGTACTGCCCCTACACACATTTCTTCTTTCGCCTGCGGGACGGCTCGTTCATCGCCTTCTTTGACCTGGGCGACGACGTCAAGGCTGAGCCTTCGCCCAACACGCCGCTGTGGGTCAACCACATCGCTTTCCGCGTGAACACCGTCGAGGAACTCGAAAACACCAAGCAGCGCCTGGAAGCCCACGGCATCGAGGTGTTGGGCGTGACGGACCACCACATCTTCCAAAGCATCTACTTCTTCGATCCCAACGGCATCCGGCTTGAGCTGTCGGCGCAGTTGGCCAACGAAGAGCAAATGGCCAAGGACAGCACCGTGGCGCACGCCCGGCTGAACGAGTGGACGGCGCGCAAGGAGCAATGGCGCAAGGAGCGGGCCGCAGGCAAAGCGGCCGAACCGCTCAAGCCGCAGCAGAACGACCGGCCGGAGTACGCCCAAGGCTGACAAGATGTCTGCCGAGGCGCGCCTCCAAAGAAAATCAGGTCAAATCAGGCTCTACCGCTTGAATGGCAAGCGTTGGCAGCTACAAATAGCGTAGCAAACCATCTAGAGCGCCCGCGCGAGCCAACGGCGCGCCGCATGGCACTAAAACTGATCCCCGAACCGGATCGACACCGGTAGCTGGCGATCAAGCGCCTTGTTGGTGGGCGCGCATGATCTGGTGACGCTGCCAGTAGTGACCCACCGTGGCGTTGAATTGGTCCTTTTCCTTCTTCATGCCGGCCAGTTTGATCTTGCTGGTCTTGGCACCCAGTCCCAGGGCGTTCTTCTCGGGGTGGGTGACGATCAGCGCATTGCCAAAGCTGCTTTCCTTGTATTCGAGCGCCTTCACGGCATCCCAGAACACGGTGGTTTCGTCGGCGCTGGTGCGGATGCCTTCAATGCTGACTTCGACCGTGTCATCGTCTTTGAGCTGGAACACCACCGGCGGGAAGTACTTCAGCACGACAGCACGTTCTTCGTCGTTCACCGGCTCGTAGCGGTAGGCCAGGCTCCGTTCGTGGTCCTGCGCGAACTGCTGTTCGTAGGCGCTCCACAGCCGTTGTTCGATAGCGTCGGCCGTGAGGATCTGTTGCACCCAGGTGGCGGCGGGCACACGCACAGCGATGCCGCCGTAGTCCTGCTCTTTCAGCGCCATGCCTACGTTGCGCAGGCGCTCCGGCATGGCCGGGTGCGAGTCGTAAGGGTGCGGCACGTTGGCGTGCTTCATGGCGGACAGGAAGTCGTCCGACGCGGCATACGGCGCCAGCCCCTGGGCCACAAAACTGGCGATGCCCAGCGTGGTGTTGTCGTGGCGCTCATTGCGGCCAAAGAGCTCGTCTTCGATCTTGTAGCGGTACTGTGCGTACGCCGCGATCTTGACCAGCGACTGCGCAATGGCCGCAGGCGAGATGAGCTTGGCGGCAATGCGGTCGGCCTTGAACTCGCGCTCGCGGCTGTCGCGGGCCAGGGCGATCTCGAAAATGATGCGGTACAGGTCGAGCAGGGGCGAGATCATCACCGTGAGCCCGCCGGTGCGCATGGCGTGTCGGTAGTGGTCGTACTGCACGAGCTTGGGGCCAAGCAGCGCGCTGCTCTTGGTGTCGCCGCCGCGCAGGTGGGCAAGCTCGTGGCCAAACACCGCATCGGCTTCCGACTGGTCCAGGATGCGCAGCAGCGGCAGGCTCACGAACAGCGTACGGCCCGTCAGGGTCTTGTCGCCCACTGTGAGCGGCGCCTCGGTCACGAAGAAGTTGGCGTCGATACCGGCGACGATGTGCTCGGGCGGCGCGGTCTTCAGGCGCTCGGCCATGTGGCGGATGCGCGTCCACAGCAGAGGCGCATCGTCTTCGGACACCAGTTCGCCCACGGCCCGGTTGTCGGACTGCACGCGCTTGAAGATGCCCCGCACGGCTACCAGCACGGCCGCCAGCACCACAAAACCGACCAGGAGCACGAGCTTGGGCGAGTATTTGTGGAAGAAGAACGCCGTGACCCAGAACGACAGCCACACCGCCATGGCCCCTTGCACGATCAGCGCCGCCGCGCTGGCAAAGGTGGTCAACCGCCAGCCAGTGACAAAACTTTTGTACTGCAGCGTGCGGTCGGCAAAGGCCAGGCCGCCCAGGCCCAGCACGGCCAGCAGCAGCAGTGCGCTGGCGACGATGGTCCAGAGCGAGGCCTTGCGCGCCATGTCGAACTGCCATACGTCTGAATAGCGCTCGCACAGGGCTTCGCGGTAGTCCTGCGCCTCGGGCGCCGTGTTGTCGCAGATGGTAGACGGGGGGTTGCTGCGGTAGTAGTCCTTGCGCGCCTGCTTTTCAGCCTGCGGCATGGCTTTTTCGGCATCGATGCGCTGGCTGATGCCTTCCACAAAGCTGGCGTCCTGGTCGCGCTGCACATAACCGGTAAAGAAATACGTCCCCACGGGCAGAAGGAACAGCGCGAGCAGCGCAAATACAAAAACCCTCGCCAAGGCCTTGCGGAAAGCAGATGAAACTGTCATGGATTCGGATGGCTGTTGTGGCGGCGCGCCCCGCGAGGGCGGCACCGAAGCCCGACCTCTTTCCCTGCTGCGCCCACCGTGCTGTAGGTGATGATCCGACGAGCGCCTAAGCACTCTCAAACATGAAGCCCTGCCTGCCACGCAAGCGGCCCGCTGGCTCCATGGGGCGCGATTATCGGCAGGGCGCGCCTGCCGCGCGAAGGAACAAGGTAACCATCGGAAAGATACGCCGGACAGGCGGTCGCACCGGGGCTTGTTACCAAGCCTCCGACGCACGCGGGCGGTCCCGTAAAATGCCCGGTCCATCTTGTCCGACAAGGCGCCACGCCCCGCGCGCGCTTTGCACCCCAGCAGCACCCACACCCCATGAGCTCGCCCCAAGCACAACCTGGCCTCGACAGCCTGTCCAAGTCTTTTGAACCTGCCGCCCTGGAAGCCCACTGGGGCCCTGAATGGGAACGCCGTGGCTACGGCGTCGCGGGGTTCCGGGGCACCGGCACCGCCCAGGCGGGCGAACCAGCGTTTTCTATCCAGCTGCCGCCCCCCAATGTGACGGGCACGCTGCACATGGGCCATGCGTTCAACCAGACGATCATGGACAGCCTCACGCGCTACCACCGCATGCGCGGCTTCAACACGGTGTGGGTGCCGGGCACCGACCACGCGGGCATCGCCACGCAGATCGTGGTGGAGCGCCAGCTGCAGGAACAAGGCATCAGCCGCTACGACATGGGCCCGACCCCGCCCGAGGCGCGCAAGAACTTTGTGAGCAAGGTGTGGGAGTGGAAGGAAAAGTCCGGCAACACCATCACCACGCAGATGCGCCGCATGGGCGACAGCGTGGACTGGAGCCGTGAATACTTCACCATGGACGACAAGCTCTCTAAGGTCGTCACCGACACCTTCGTGAAGCTGTACGAGCAGGGCCTGATCTACCGCGGCAAGCGCCTGGTGAACTGGGACCCGAAGCTGCAGTCGGCGGTGTCCGACCTGGAAGTCGAGAGCGAAGAAAAAGACGGCTCGCTGTGGCACATCGCCTACCCGCTGGCCGATGGATCGGGCAGCCTCACGGTGGCCACCACCCGCCCCGAGACCATGCTGGGCGACGTGGCATTGATGGTGCATCCGGAGGACGCGCGTTACACCCACCTCATCGGCAAGATGGTGAACCTGCCGCTGTGCGACCGGCAGATCCCGGTGATTGCCGACGACTACGTGGACAAGGAATTTGGCACGGGCGTGGTCAAGGTCACCCCCGCGCACGACCAGAACGACTACGCCGTGGGCCAGCGCCACAAGCTGCCGATGATCGTGGTGCTGACGCTGCAAGCCACCATCAACGAAAACGCTCCGCCCAAGTACCAGGGCATGGACCGCTTCGTGGCTCGCAAGGCCGTGGTGGCAGACCTCGAAGCCATCGGCGCGCTGGTCGAGGTGAAGAAGCACAAACTCATGGTGCCGATCTGCACCCGCACCGGCCAGGTCATCGAGCCCATGCTGACCGACCAGTGGTTCGTGGCCATGAGCAAGGTGAGCGACCAGGACCCCACGGGCAAGAGCATCGCGCAAAAGGCCATCGACGCCGTGGCCACGGGCGAAGTGACCTTCGTGCCCGAGAACTGGGTCAACACGTACAACCAGTGGATGAACAACATCCAGGACTGGTGCATCAGCCGCCAGCTTTGGTGGGGCCACCAGATCCCAGCCTGGTACGACGAAGACGGCAACGTGATCGTGGCCCGCAATGAAGCCGAGGCCCAGGCCAAGGCCCCCGGCAAGACGCTGCGCCGCGATGAAGACGTGCTCGACACCTGGTACTCGTCGGCGCTCGTGCCCTTCAGCACCATGGGCTGGCCTGAACAGGGCGATGCACCCACCGACGACTTCAACCTGTACCTGCCCAGCACCGTGCTGGTGACGGGCTACGACATCATCTTCTTCTGGGTCGCCCGGATGATCATGATGACCACGCACTTCACCGGCCGCGTGCCGTTCAAGCACGTGTACATCCACGGCCTGGTGCGCGACGCGCAGGGCAAGAAGATGTCTAAGTCGGAAGGCAACGTGCTCGACCCGGTGGACCTGATCGACGGCATTGCGCTGGAGCCGCTGCTGGACAAGCGCACCACCGGCCTGCGCAAGCCCGAGACTGCGCCCACGGTGCGCAAGAACACACAGAAGGAATTCCCCGAAGGCATTCCGGCCTACGGCGCCGATGCGCTGCGCTTTACCTTTGCGGCGCTGGCCAGCCTGGGCCGCAGCATCAACTTCGACAGCAAGCGCTGCGAGGGCTACCGCAACTTCTGCAACAAGCTCTGGAACGCCAGCCGCTTCGTGCTGATGAATTGCGAGGGCCAGGACTGCGGCCTGAAGGAACACACCAAGGAAGAGTGCCAGCCCGGCGGCCCGGCCCATGGCTACATGCACTTCAGCCAGGCCGACCGCTGGATCTCCTCGCTGCTGCAGAAGACCGAGGCCGAAGTGGCCAAGGGCTTTGCCGAGTACCGCCTGGACAACGTGGCCAACACGATCTACGACTTTGTCTGGAACGAGTACTGCGACTGGTACCTGGAGATCGCCAAGGTGCAGATCCAGCAGGGCATGAACCACGAAGACCCACAAGTGGGTCTGGCCGTGCAGCGCGCCACGCGCCGCACGCTGATCCGCACACTGGAAGCCATCCTGCGCCTGGCCCACCCGATCATCCCTTTCATCACCGAAGCGCTGTGGCAGACGGTGGCGCCCGTGGCAGGCATCCCTGGCGAGTCGGTCAGCATCGCCCGCTACCCACAAGCCCAGCTCGAAAAGATCGATGAGGCTTCAATAGCCCACATGGCCCGCGTGAAGGGCCTCGTGGACGCCTGCCGCGCCCTGCGTGGCGAGATGAACGTCTCGCCATCGACCCGCCTGCCCATGTACGTGGTGGGCGACACCGAGTTCATGCGCGGCGTGGCGCCGGTGCTGCAGGCGCTGGCCAAGCTCAGCGAGGTCAAGGTGTTCGACGACGAAGCCGCCTGGGCTGCCGCCGCGCAGGCTGCGCCCGTGGCCGTGGTGGGCGACGCCCGCATGTGCCTGTACATGGAGATCGACGTGGTGGCCGAAAAGGCCCGCCTGTCCAAGGAAATCGCCCGCATCGACGGGGAGATCACCAAGGCCAACAACAAGCTCGCCAACGTAGCGTTCGTGGCCAAGGCACCGCCTGCCGTGATCGACCAGGAAAGGAAGCGCATCGCCGACTTCGGCGTCACGCTGGGCCGTTTGCGCGATCAACTGACACGCCTGGGCTAAAAACCGACGCCATACTCTTCGGGATGACGGGCCTGCCCTGGTGGCGGCCCACCCCGACTTCACTTCATACCCCCGAAGGAACTCTCTCCATGACCGTTGCCACCACCGTCCGCAAAGCCGTGTTCCCCGTTGCCGGCCTGGGCACCCGTTTTCTGCCCGCCACCAAGGCGTCTCCGAAGGAAATGCTGCCCGTGGTCGACAAGCCGCTCATCCAGTACGCGGTGGAAGAGGCCTACGCTGCCGGCATCCGCCACATGATCTTCGTCACCGGCCGCAGCAAGCGCGCCATCGAAGACCATTTCGACACCGCCTACGAGCTGGAAGCCGAACTCGAAGCCGCCGGCAAGAAGGAACTGCTGGCGCTGGTGCGCTCCATCCAGCCCGACGACATGGACTGCGCCTTCGTGCGCCAGCCGCGCTCGCTGGGCCTGGGCCACGCTGTGCTGTGCGCCGAGCCGCTGGTGGGCAAGGAGCCTTTTGCCGTGCTGCTGGCCGATGACCTGATGGTCGGCCCCCAGAGCGGCCAGCCCGTGCTGGCCCAGATGGCCACCGCCTTCCGCCAACAAGGCCGCTCGGTCATCGCGGTGCAGGAAGTGCCGGAAGACCAGGTGCACAAGTACGGCATCGTGGCCGGTGAATCCGCCGGGGGCCCGCTGATCCGCATCGAGCGCATCGTCGAAAAGCCCAAGGCCGACGTGGCCCCGTCCCGCATGGGCGTGGCCGGCCGCTACATCCTCACGCCCGGCGTGTTCGACGAGATCCGCAACCAGCCACGCGGCGTGGGCGGCGAAATCCAGCTCACCGACGGCATCGCCCGCCTGATGCAACACGAAGCCGTGTACGCCTTTCAATACGAAGGCAAGCGCTACGACTGCGGCAGCAAAGAAGGTTTTCTGGAAGCGACGGTGGAGCTGGCTTTGCAACACCCGCAGGTGGGTGCGCACTTCAGGGAATATTTGAAGGCGCTGGAGCTGTAAAACGGGCCTGCGTCAGATTACGCCAGATCGTTCGGGCTGAGCTTGTCGAAGCCTGTTGGGAGGCGCTTCAATTTGCCGGCGAACTGCGCGTCCAGGTCGCGTTTAGCGTGACTACGCACTGTGTGAAGGTGCTTCGCACGATGCGAAAGCCGACACCCGACAACAAAAAAATCCTCCCGCAGCGAACGCACGCTGCGGGAGGATTTTTGTTTCAGCTCGCCTCGGTTCTGGGGAGCCACCGCGCCCATCGGAAATCTAGGCCATGCGACGTGCAACGTGCCCGTGGCGCGGCGTGCCGACCGCGCACCGCCAACTCCGTCAGCGACGCCGCAGAACGTGGATGAATTCCTCGCCCACCGTCTGCTGCTCCACCAGCTCATTGCCCGTTTGCTTGGCAAAAGCCTGGAAGTCGCGCAGCGAGCCGCCGTCGGTGGCCACCACCTTGAGCAGCTGGCCGCTGGCCATGTCGGCCAGCGCCTTCTTGGCCTTGAGGATGGGCAGGGGGCAGTTCAGGCCCCGTGTGTCGATTTCTTTGTGGATGTCCATGGGGTGTCTCTTCGTCTTCAGTTTTTGGGCGGCAGGTTGAGGCCACGGCGGCGTTCCTCATTTTCCTCTGCCGTGAAGAACACCGGCTCGTGCCCACGCGTGCGCAGCCAGTCGGCCAGCGCGTACCCCGTGCCGGCAGGCCAGCACCTGAGCTCGTGCAGGTCATAAAACCGGTAGTCCACGAGCTCGGGCGACAGCCGCACATCGCCCTCGGCCACCACGTGGTAGGCAATGATGATCTGGTTCATCCGAAGAAACTCGTACGCCCCGACCAGCGTGGTGGAGCGCACGTCGAGGTTGGTTTCTTCCTTCACCTCGCGCGCGATGCCCTCCTGGGGTGACTCGCCCGCTTCCATGAAGCCGGTGATCAACGCGAACATCTTGGCGGGCCAGGCGGCGTTGCGCGCCAGCAGCACCTTGCCATTGACCTCCACGATGGCGGCCAGCACCGGTGTGGGGTTGTTCCAGTGAGTCCAGCCGCAGGCGGGGCAGCGCAAGCGCTCCTTGTCGCCGCCATCTTCAGCCACGGTGATGGCTTGCAAGGCCGTGCCGCAATGGGTGCAAAAACGGGTTTCGTAGTGCATATGCTATTATTTTTATAGCTATCAGGGCTTATAAATCAAGCGCTGGCAGCCAATTTGACTCAGATTTTGGCCATCCACCCGACGCGTGGCGTCACGCCGGGAACACGCCGGTGGACAGATACCGGTCGCCCCGGTCGCACACCACGAACACGATGGTGGCGTTGCTCTCCCGCGCGGCAATCTGCTGGGCCACCCAGCACGCGCCCGCGGCCGAGATGCCTGCAAAGATGCCTTCCTCGCGTGCAAGGCGCCGGCACATTTCTTCTGCGTTGTCCTGGCTCACATACACCAGCTCATCCACCGTGCTGGCGTCGTAGATCTTGGGCAGGTACTCCTGCGGCCACTTGCGGATGCCGGGAATGCGCGAACCTTCTTCTGGCTGCGCGCCGATGATCTGGATGCTCGGGTTCTTCTCCTTCAGGAACCGCGACACACCGGTGATGGTGCCGGTGGTGCCCATGGCGCTCACAAAATGCGTGATGCGCCCGCCCGTTTGTTCCCACAACTCAGGGCCCGTGGTTTCGTAGTGGATGCGCGGGTTGTCGGGGTTGGCGAACTGGTCGAGCACCTTGCCTTCGCCACGCTTTTGCATGGCCTCGGCCAGATCGCGTGCATGCTCCATGCCACCGCTCTTGGGCGTCAGCACCAGCTCCGCGCCAAATGCCTTCATGGTCTGGGCCCGCTCGATGGACAGGTCCTCGGGCATCACCAGCACCATGCGGTAGCCCTTGATCGCCGCGGCCATCGCGAGTGCAATGCCGGTGTTGCCCGACGTGGCCTCGATCAGCGTGTCGCCCGGCCGGATGTCGCCCCGCTCTTCGGCCCTGCGGATCATCGACAGCGCCGGCCGGTCCTTCACCGACCCCGCCGGGTTGTTGCCCTCCAGCTTGCCCAGCACCACGTTGCTGCGCGCGGCGTTGTCCTGGGCCCCAATGCGCTGCAGCGCGACCAGCGGCGTGTTGCCAACCGCGTCTTCAATCGTCGGATATTTCATGCGCCCTACTGTGCCATAATTTGTGGCTTCACGAATTCCAGCCCGGGTGGTGAAATTGGTAGACGCAGGGGACTCAAAATCCCCCGCCGCAAGGCGTGCCGGTTCGATTCCGGCCCCGGGCACCACGAACAAGGCCGTAAGAGCGCAAGCTCTTACGGCCTTTTTTCTTGCCTCTTTGAAATCGACCGTCGCCCCGCTCACCAAACCGGGGCACGTTTTCAAAAATGTGACGGCGCATTTAGGGCCCGGATCCCATAGCACGTGGCCTCAGCAATATCTGCCTCGTTGTCGTGCCAGATGCCATCGGCGGGGCCCCGCTCAATTTTTAAGCACCACCCCCAGCGCGGCGAGCTTTGCCGCATACGAATCCCTGCGCTTCACTGCTTTGGCTGCCGCATCGATAGCCGCCTGAATAGCTTTCGGGCCCTTGGCAGCAACGGCCTTGATCAGTCCCTGCTTGTGGGCGGCGTCTGCCTGTGCCCTTTTGTAAGTGGCGATCAGCTCGGCATGGGCAACAGGTGGGGTCACGGGCGATTTCCAATTTTTAAAGTGCGATTTTCGGCGCATTCCATGAGGGCCCGAGACCCGCAAGGCCATGCAGCCACGCAACGCCAAAAATCCAAAGGAGGTCTTGGCGACGCTACCGGCTCTCTGGCCCCATTTTCACGCGGCAATCAGGCTGAGCACTCTCTGGGGCCGCTGCATGAGGCAGAACTTCTGCGCCATAGCACCGCTCCTGCCATCTACTTGGCCGTTTAGCGGTTTGCTTCACCTTTCAACTTGTGCAGCCGCTCCTCGGCAGCTTCAAGCTCCGCCCGGAGGACCCTGACTTCTTTCTCCAGCCTTTCGATATTTGCCGCACGGCTCTCATCGGCCGCGGTCGGGTGACAGCTCGATTGCAACGTCGCCAGTTGGTCCGCCAATTGCCGGCGTAGCAGCATCTGTCCCTTGGACCGAGCGACCTCCATGCGTTTTTCGACATCGGCCTTTTCTGCGGCGCATGGCGCGGTGTTATCCATCGGATTCGCCGGCTGTGCGATGGCGAAACCCGCCACGGTTATCGCAATGACCAAAGCACAACAACCGTTGAAACGCATACAAGTAACTACCTGAGGTGATGAAGGCTGAGCATGACAGCAATTTTGCGCTGGCGATCACGATGCAGAGCGCGGGAAATGATCAGGCGTTACAGGTGACTCTTAGATACAGGCTGTGCGTCTTCCGAGGCAACGCAGCGTCTTGTTTGTCTTTCAATCTTCCCGCGCTACTGCACCGCCAGCACCAGGAAGTCCTGCTCATACCCCTTCACCGACTGCACTGCTTTCAGCCGCTGCGCTACCGTCATTGCGTTGTGCACGCGCGCATAGCCATCGCAACCTTCTTCCACCAGCGTCTGTGCATAACGTTGGTAAGCCGTGTCGGGGGACATATTGAAGCGGGCAAGGTAACCGCGCAGCAGGCTGCGGGTCTGGTCGGCGTTGGTGCGGTCTTCGGCGATTTTCTGCAGCACTTGCACCAGGTCTTTCTGCCGCCGCAAGCGTTCGTTGTAGGTTCGCTGGGAGTCGAACGACGATTGGGCGATGAACGCCCGCAGGGCCGCTTTTTGCGGCTCGTCGAGCCGGCCGTAGAAGCCTTCTGCACGTGACAGCAGCTCCTTGAAACGGTGTTCGCGCAGCTTGTCGGGGGCGGGGTCCAGCCATTCCTTGCGCCAGTCGGCATTGCTGTCGGCCTGTCGGCGTTCCAGCTGACGGATCTGGGCATCGGTCAGCTGGGCGGCCAGCCACAGCATCTTGGGTTCGGCCTGGCTCACGACCTGGTCCAGCTGGGTGCGGATCTCAGCGTAGGTGGCGCAGGCCTGCTGTGAGGTGATGTTGTCAGCCAACTGGCGCTGCACCTTTTGCAGCACTTGTGCATGTTGCGGCAGCATGGTGTCGCGGTGCCACTGGTGCAGATCGTCCAGCTCGTCGCGCACTCGCTCAGCCTGCGCGTCCGACAGGCCCAGGTAGCGGTTGATCTGCCACGCCATCAACTGAGGCGCCTGGTTGTAGGCCAGCTTCACCGCGCTGCAGCCTTGCAGCACCAGCATCGCTGCGGCCAGCGTCCACGCCAGCACGGCCCTCATTCTTGGTCGGGCGCGTTCCTGGCCGATGAAGTACGCCACGGGTCAGTTGTCCTGTCGCCGTATCAATTGCCGGCCACTGGGCGTGATGGCCAGCTCGCCACCGTTGCCTTTGGTGATGAAACCCCATTCCAGCAGGCGACCGGACACGTGGTCCTTCAGCGCGTGGGGGAGCGTAATGATTTGGCCCATTTCTAACTGCTTGAGGGTTTCGATCTCGTCGACGGTAGGATCGAAATGCGGCGCATGGTAGGTGGTCATCAGGTCACTCCCGTGTGTGGATTTTCGACAGACTCCCCTGGCGCCAGATTAGTTCACCGCCGCGGTGGATGCAAGCGACCCGCCCGTACGCGCCTGCCGCGGCTACGGTTCATCTTTCACCGGGCCGCCCCCTGCTGCAACCATCCCCTGCAGCCAGCCCGAGAACGCCGCCAGCACGGGCGACTGCGCTGGCTGCGCGGGGCTGATGAGGTAGTAGCCGCGCTCGCCACGCAGGGGGCGATTGCAAGCCACCACCAGCTCGCCGCTGGCCAGTTCCGCCTCGATCAGCAGGGGCGGAATCAGCGCCACGCCCATGCCATGTGTGGCCGCCACGGCCAGCATGGAAAAAAGCTCGTAGCGCGGGCCATCGAGCGCATGCGGCGCCTCGACCGCCATGGCATCAAACCACTGCCGCCAGCCGTACGGGCGCGTGCTCTGCTGCAGCAAGGGCAGGTCGGCCAACGCCTCGGCGGCCACGGGCTGGTGGGCGCGGCCCCGGCCCCGGGGCGCGGCGGATTCAAGCAGGCGGGGGCTGCACACGGGCACCACGTCTTCTTGCATCAGCAGCAGGGCCTGCACGCCGGGCCAGTTGGCTACCTGCTCGGGCGTGCCCGCGTACAGCGCGGCGTCGAAGGTGGTGTCGGCAAACAGAAACGGCCGCGTCTGGGTGTCGATGTGCACGACGATGTCGGGGTGCAACTGCGCCAACTGCGGCAGGCGCGGTATGAGCCAGCGGGTGGCAAAGGTGGGCACGGCTGCCAGCGACAGCGTGCCGCCCTCGCCCTGGTGCGCCATCACGTCCAGCGTGTCGCGCTCCAGCCCCTGCAGCCAGCGCGCCACCTGGCGGCCGTAGTGCGCGCCGGCAGGCGTCAGCACCACGCCGTGGCGGGTGCGGCGAAACAGCTGCACGCCCAAAAATTCTTCCAGCGCCTGGATCTGGCGCGAGACGGCACTCTGCGTCAGAGACAGCTCCTGCGCGGCGCGGGTGTAGCTCTCGTGGCGGGCGGCGACTTCAAAACAGGCCAGGGCCTGGGTCGATGGAATGTTGCGGCGCATGATGAAGATGAATTTGTTGCGGGCCAGGGCAGCAGGCGGTCTATGGAACAAAGCATTTTCATACATTCCGTTTGTGCATATCTGGATGAAAAGAACTCGCTTGCGGCACGCTGGCGCGAGGCCTACGATCTGGCCCAGAACACCTTTGTTGCCACCCTTTTTCCACCTGGAGACACGCACATGGCCCACGCCTCTTTTCAATGGGATGACCCTTTCCTCCTGAGCCAACAGCTGACGGACGACGAGCGCGCCATCCGCGATGCCGCCGCCGCCTACTGCCAGGACAAGCTGGCACCCCGCGTGCTGGACGCCTTCCGCCACGAAAAGATGGACGTGAGCATCTTTCGCGAGATGGGCGAAGTGGGCCTCCTGGGCCCCACCATCCCCGAGCAATACGGCGGCCCCGGCCTGTCGTACGTGGCCTACGGCCTGATCGCCCGCGAAGTAGAGCGTGTGGACTCGGGCTACCGCTCGATGGCCAGCGTGCAGTCGTCGCTGGTGATGGTGCCCATCCATGAGTTCGGCACCGAAGCGCAAAAGCAGAAGTACCTGCCCAAGCTCGCCACCGGCGAGTGGATCGGCTGCTTCGGCCTGACCGAGCCCGACCACGGCTCCGACCCCGGCAGCATGGCCACGCGCGCCTACAAGGTCGATGGCGGCTACAAGCTCAAGGGCAGCAAGATGTGGATCACCAACAGCCCCGTGGCGGATGTGTTCGTCGTCTGGGCCAAGGAAGTGTCTGAAGGCGGCGCCGTGGGCCCCATCCGCGGCTTTGTGCTGGACAAGGGCATGAAGGGCCTGGCAGCCCCCGCCATCCACGGCAAGGTGGGCCTGCGCGCCTCCATCACCGGCGAGATCGTGATGGACGACGTTTTCGTGCCTGAAGAAAACGCCTTCCCTGAAGTGCAGGGCCTGAAGGGTCCCTTCACCTGCCTGAACAGCGCGCGCTACGGCATTGCCTGGGGCGCACTGGGTGCGGCCGAGTTCTGCTGGCACACCGCCCGCCAGTACACACTGGACCGCAAACAGTTCGGCCGCCCCCTGGCCGCCAACCAGCTGATCCAGAAGAAGCTCGCCGACATGCAGACCGAGATCGCCATCGGCCTGCAAGCTTGCCTTCAGTTTGGCCGCATGAAGGATGCGGGCACCGCCAGCGTGGAAGGCACCTCCATCATCAAGCGCAACAGCTGCGGCAAGGCCCTGGACATTGCCCGCCTGGCGCGCGACATGATGGGCGGCAACGGCATCAGCGACGAGTTCGGCGTGGCGCGCCACCTGGTGAACCTGGAAGTGGTGAACACGTATGAAGGCACGCACGATGTGCATGCGCTGATCCTGGGCCGTGCGCAGACGGGCATTGCGGCATTCAGCAACTAAGCCTTCCAAGCCATCATGGCCCGGCAGATTCACTGCCGGCACTCCTAAAACGATAGCTGCTAGCGCTTCATAGATAAGCGCTAGCGGCCTTTTTTATTCAAATTTCCATGACCACATCCAATGCAGGCGCCCTGGCGGGCATCAAGGTGCTCGACCTCTCCCGCGTGCTCGCCGGCCCCTGGTGTACGCAGGTACTGGCCGACCTGGGGGCGGATGTGGTGAAGGTGGAGCGCCCGGGCGTGGGCGACGACACGCGCCAGTGGGGCCCGCCGTTCCTCAAGGACGCCGAAGGCAACGACACTAGTCAAGCCAGCTACTACACCGCCTGCAACCGCAACAAGCGGTCGGTCACCATCGACATGGCATCCCCCGACGGGCAGGCGCTGATCCGGCAGATGGCGCAAGAGGCCGACATCGTGGTCGAGAACTTCAAGGTCGGCGGCCTGAAGCAGTACGGCCTGGACCACGAGAGCCTGCGCGCGCTGAACCCGCGGCTCATCTACTGCTCGGTCACCGGCTTCGGGCAGGACGGGCCGTACGCCGAGCGCGCGGGCTACGACCTGATGGTGCAGGCCATCACAGGCCTCATGAGCATCACCGGCCAGGCCGACAGCCAGCCCGGCGGCGGCCCGATGCGCGTGGGCGTGGCCGTGATCGACCTGTTCACCGGCCTGTACGCCAGCAACGCCATCCTGGCCGCGCTGCATGTGCGCGACAACGCGGCCACCGGCACCGGCCAGGGCCAGCACATCGACATGGCGCTGCTCGACGTAGGCATGGCCGTGCTGGCCAACCAGGCGTCGGGCTTCCTCGCCACCGGCAAAGCACCCGAGCGCATGGGCAACAGCCACCCGAGCCTCGCGCCCTACCAGGACTTCGCAACTGCGGACGGCAACATGCTGCTGGCCATCGGCAACGACGGGCAGTTTCAGCGCTTTTGCGCCGCCGCCGGCCAGCCCCAGTGGGCGGCCGACCCGCGCTACGCCACCAACACGCTGCGCGTGAAGCACCGCACCGACCTGATCCCCGCGATGGAGGCCGTGACACGCACGCGCACCACCGCCGACTGGATCGCGCTGCTGGAAGACAAGGCCGTGCCCTGCGGCCCCATCAACACCATTGCCCAGGCGTTCGACGATGCCCAGGTGAAGGCGCGCGGCCTGGCGGTAACGCTGCCGCGCTGGAAGGACGGCGAGGCCGCCACCGATGGCGTGCAGCAGATCACCGGCGTGGCCAGCCCGCTGCGCCTGTCGGTCACGCCGCCGGTGCTGCGCAATGCGCCGCCGGCGCTGGGGCAGCACACGGACGAAGTGCTGGCCGAGATGGGGCTGGACGCGGCGCGCATCGCAGCGCTGCGGGCGGCGGGTGTGGTGTAACAGCCAGCCTGCGCCCGTGGTGGGCGTCGCCGCCGTGCGGTCCGACGCGAGTAAATGGATGCCCACGCCTCCCCACCGAGGCGTTGCGGTCCGTACCCCTCCGGCCAGCCACCGCCACGCAATTTGACCGGGCCGCCCACTAGCTCGCAGCCCTCCATCCCAGACAAAAAAACTGCGAAATCCGCAGCCGGATATTCGTTTACAGAAGGTAACGACCGCTCCACAATGGCGCGAGCGGCCCCTCTGCGGCCCGCTGCTGCGCACGGGCACGCCAGCAGACTTCACCCGCTTACCTTCGCCCTGCCCACGCAAGCAAGGAGTTCCCCATGAAGCTCAGCCTCAAGCTCCCCCTGGCCTTTACGGCTGCCTTGCTGCTGCTGTTCGCAGCGGCGCTGTTCGGCATCAGCCGGCTCAACCAGGCGCTGGACACCTACCAGACCACCGTAGCGCAAAGTTTTGAAAACGAGCGGCTGGCCTCCGGCATGCTCAACAGCTTCAAAGTGCAGGTGCAGGAGTGGAAGAACGTGCTGCTGCGCGGCAAGGACCCAGCCCAGCTCACGCGCTACTGGGCTGCGTTTGAAAATCAGGAGCAGGCGATCAAGGCGCAAGCGCAAAAGCTGCTGGCCGCCCTGCCCCCGGGCGAAGGCCGCGACCGCGTGGCCCAGTTTGCGCAGGCGCACGAACGCATGGGCCTGGCCTACCGCAAGGGCTTCGAGGCCTTCAAGGCCGCGGGCCAGGATGCGGAGGCCGGCGACAAGGCGGTGCAGGGCATGGACCGCGAACCCTCGCAGCTGATCGACCAGGCGGGCGACTTGATCGCCAAGGCCAGCAGCGAGGTGGCCGAACGCGCCGCAGCCACGGCGCAGCGCGCCACCACGATCAGCCTGGTGGTGATGCTGGTGGTGTGTGCGCTGGGCATAGCCGGCGCCATTGCCTTCAGCCGGACGGTGGTGAACCCGCTGGACAACGCGGTGCGCGTGTCGCAGGCCGTGGCCAGTGGCGATTTGACCGTGGCGCAGCGCGTGCGCGGCAAGGACGAGATTGCCCTGTTGCTGAACGCACTGCATGACATGCAGCTGAGCCTGTCGAGCGTGGTCAGCCACGTGCGCAACAACGCTGACAACGTGGCCGCGGCCAGCACCGAGATCGCCCAGGGCAACAACGACCTCTCGGCGCGCACCGAGCAGCAGGCGTCGGCGCTGGAGGAAACCTCGGCGTCGATGGAGGAGCTGAGCTCCACCGTGCAAGCCAACGCCGACAACGCGCGGCAGGCCAACCAGCTGGCCGTGAATGCATCGACCGTAGCGGTGCAAGGCGGCGATGTGGTGGCCGAGGTGGTGCACACCATGAAGGGCATCAACGACAGCAGCAAGAAGATCGCCGACATCATCAGCGTGATCGATGGCATCGCCTTCCAGACCAACATCCTCGCGCTGAACGCCGCGGTAGAAGCCGCCCGCGCCGGCGAACAAGGCCGGGGCTTTGCGGTGGTGGCCAGCGAAGTGCGCAGCCTGGCCGGGCGCAGCGCCGACGCGGCCAAGGAGATCCGGACCCTGATCCACAACAGCGTGGAGCGCGTGGAGCAAGGCACAGCCCTCGTCGACAAGGCGGGCGCCACGATGACGGAGGTGGTGGCATCGATCCGCCGCGTGACCGACATCGTCGGCGAGATCAGCGCCGCCAGCACCGAGCAAAGCGCAGGCGTGGCCCAGGTGGGCGAGGCCGTGACCGAGATGGACCGCGCCACGCAGCAGAACGCAGCACTGGTCGAACAAAGCGCGGCCGCCGCCGAAAGCCTGAAGGTGCAGGCGCAGCAGCTGGTGGACGCGGTGGCGGTGTTCCGGCTGTCCACGGGCGAACACGCTGGGCCAAGGGCGCACATGCCCCGGCTGGCTGCCGTGTGACACACAGGCCGAAGGCTGGCATGCCCTGCTCCACCGGGCGCTGATAGGGCTACCGCCGCCCGTCAGCGGTCTTCTGGGTTGATGGCCCGTTGAATGGGCTGGCAGAGGGCAGAAAATCCATAAAAAATGCCCCTATCGCTTATCTATAAAGCGTTTTATGCTACTTTATTGATAGCATTTGATGATTGCGTGGTTCTGCGGCCCGCTGCAAGGCCTGCAGTGCCACGGTCAATGCCGGGGCCACCAGCGGGTGTATGGCCATCTCGCGTTCTGCGAGGTGCGCGCCAAGCAAGGGCAGGCTCAGGCACGCAGGCTCCACGATGTGCGCCGACATGGTCCGAAGCGTTTCACGCAGCGCGTCGTCGGCGTGGTGTGCGCGGGGCGAAGCATTGAGCACCGCCACCGGCTTGTTCACAAAGGCCTCCAGGCTCACCAGCCAGTCGAGCGCATTCTTGATCACTCCCGTCACCCCGTGGGCGTATTCGGGGCTGGCGATCAGCAACGCATCGGCCCAGGCCACGCCGGCGTGCAAGCGCAGCACGGCGGCTGGCGGCTGGGTTTCCAGGTCGGGATTGAACAGCGGCAGCTCGGCCACCGCCGCACACCAAACCACCTCAATGCCCGGTGGCGCTAAACGCGCCGCCGTGCGCAGCAACGCAGCATTGATGGACGCGGCACGCAGACTGCCGCAAAGGGCCAGGATTTTCATCGGGCCATTTTTACCCAGCCACGCACCGGGTCGGCAGCTGAAGCGGGTCGCGCCGCCTCAATCCCCGTGCGCTGGCTCCAGCGCCTTGTACTGCGCCATGGTGCGCAGGCAGGCATCGGCCACCTCGGCGCCCTTCTTCACGAAATGTTCGCGGAAGAACTTCAGGTGGTCCTCGTGTTCGTGGAAGTCGCGCGGCGTGAGCACGGCGGACATCACGGGCACTTCGGTATCGAGCTGCACGCGCATCAGGCCATCGATGACGGCGGTGGTCACGAACTCGTGGCGGTAGATGCCGCCGTTGACCACCAGCGCGCAGGCCACGATGGCGTCATAACGGCCGCTTAGCGCCAGGCGCTTGGCCAGGAGCGGAATCTCGAAGGCGCCCGGCACTTCGAACTGCTCGATCTGCCCGGCGGGCAGCCCGTTGCGCGCGAACTCGGCGACGGCTGCGTCGCGCGACTGGTGGACGATGTCCCGGTGCCAGCCGGCGCAGATGATCGCGACGCGTTCGCTGCGGCGCGCTGTGGCGGCGGAGATGGCTGTCTGGGAAGGAATGGACTGATTCATGGACTTATCTCAAAGCGAGGAAAGGATTACCAGAATCAGGGCGCGCGAACAGGGCCGCCGTGCCTTGGCAGCGCCACGCGCACGTCTGCCGACGAGCCCGGCCGGGCCACCGGAAAGGTGACGGATCACCATCGGGGGCTCGCACGAACGACAAACTGCGCAGATGCACACACGGCGCCACCCTTGCGGGCGGGCCCTGGTTTCGCGATCTCTTTCATCCGGACTGTGACCGTCGGCTCTGGCATCTCACCAGATCTGCTGACCCCAGGCCGCTGCCACTGCTGGCACGGCCCGGGCGCTCGCGGGCTGCTGCAGTACAGCTGTGAAGACGCCGCCTGCAGATACCGCCGGTGGGGAATTTCGCCCCGCCCTGAGAACGCTGCCAGCCCCGAGATCGTGTTCACCATCTTGAAGGCCGGCGAACGCATTCTAGGGGTTACCCGTAGCTCCCACCGTCGCCCAGGTGATGGCCCTGCCGCCACCATTGATGCCCGCCATCGATCAGCGAGGCTTTTCAAAACCGCCCTCCACCCAGGCCGTGGCGCTGGCGGGAGTGAGCTTGAAAGTGGGCGGCGCCGGCACCCGCGCCAGCTCTTCGCCCAGCTCGTCCTGCGCGCTCAGCGTGGCCGTGGCGCCCTCTTCGTCGGGGACGATGGCCAGGGCCACCTTCAGCCGCTGGCCATTCACCGTGACCAACACGTTCTTGTTGAGCTGCGCGTGCAGTTGCTGCTCGTGGCGGCGCAGCACCTCGCTGGCGGTCTTGACCAGGGTGTGGAAGGCCGAGACATCGAGCGGCTTGGGGTTCTTCTTGTCCCGCCCCATGGTCCAGGGGCCGACCAGCGCGGGCTCCGTCTCGCCCTTGAGCGTCATGGACACGGCCCAGCCGTCGTCGTCTTCGTTCTTGATCACTTGCGCAGTCCACTGGCCGTCGGACCAACGGCGCGGTTCCTGGAGGGTCTCGGGCGTGTCAGGGGTGTCTTGCATGGGAAAAAACGTCGCAGAAGATTCAAGGAAAGGGCGCAGAGCATAACGGCCCGCCGCGGGCGCGGCTGTCAGCGTTCGTCAATAACGTTTGGTTATCGATAGCCACCATTTAAGACTGCGTCCTATCGGCTTCAGGGGCGACGACGAGGCCGCCAAGGTGAGCATCACGGTACATCAACCACCGGGTTCGCCACGTCGCGCAGCACCTCCATGAAAGCCTGCATGGCGGGCGTGGGCGCCTCGCCCAGCCGCGTGATGGCACCGTAGTCGGGCATGCGGTCCGGCAGCTCCACAGGGATGCGGGCAAGCAGGCCCTTGGCGATATAGCGCTCCACCAGCGCCTGGGGCTGCAGCGACAGCATGTCGGTGGTCTGCATCATCTCGAGCGCAAACAAAAACGACGGCGTCTCAACCACACCCGAGCTGAGCGCCAGGCCGTTGCGCCCGAAGATGTCGTCCGACACCTTGCGCACTGCGGTGGATGCCGGGTACAGGATCCACGGCCAGTGCGACAGCTCTGCCATGTCCAGGTCGCGCGCGCCGCGCAAGGGGTGGTGCAGGCCACCCACCACCAGCAGCGGCTCGTTGGACAGGCGCTCGTAGTGAAACTGCGCCCGCTGCGCCTCGTCGGTGAAGCGGCCGATCATCAAATCGATTTTTCGCTCGGCCAGCCACACGATGAGCTGGTCGCTGCTTTGCTCCAGCACCTTGAGCACCAGCAGCGGACGCAGGCGCTGGATCTCGGCCACCGACGCGATCAGCACATGCGCGGCCGAACCCGTGATGGCGCCAATCGACAGGTGGCCGTGCCCGCCCTCTTTGAGCGCATTGAATTCATCCACAAACTTGCGGTGCCCTGCCAGCGCGCTGGCGGAATAGCGCAGCGTGAAAAGGCCCAGTTCGTTGGGCCGCATGCCGCGCGACAGGCGATCGAAAAGGCGGGACTCCAGGATCTCTTCGATGTCCATGAGGATCTTGGTGGCCGCAGGCTGCGTGATGTGCATCTGCTCGGCCGTCAGGCGCAGATTGCGGGTCTGGCCCAGGATGTCCAGAAACTGCAAATGCCGAAAACGCAGCCGCGCGCAGGCCTGCACCATCGACAAGGGTTTACCCGAAACGGGAGCGGAGGCCATGGCAACTCATAAGCATTTGGAATGGATGCTAGCAAAAAATTGAGTGGACCCCGCGCGGCGCGAAACCTACTCTCTCACTTGCGTCGGGAGGGTCCAGCAGAGACCCGATGGCGCCGATGGGCCTTCTTTCGCAGTGCTCCACCGTGCCCCAGCCATTCCATATTCGGAGACATTCACCATGAAATTCAAAGCACTCGCCCTGGCGGCCGCCCTTTTCGCCGCCGTGGCCGCCCCCGTGTCGGCGCAGATCAAGGACCACGTGTTCAAGGTCGGCATCGGCCTGAACGAAGACCACCCGCAGGCCCAGGCCGTGAAGCACTTTGCCGAACAACTGGCGGCCAAGAGCGGCGGCAAACTGGTGGCCAAGCTCTATGCCAGCGGCTCGCTGGGCAATGACGTGAGCATGACCTCGGCACTGCGCGGCGGCACGCTGGAGATGACGGTGCCCGACAGCTCCACGCTGATGTCACTGATCAAGCCCTTCGGCGTACTCAACCTGCCGCTGACCTTCAACAACGAACAAGAAGCCGACGCCGTGCTGGACGGCCCCTTCGGCCAGAAGCTGCTGGCCAAGCTGCCCGAAAAGGGCCTGGTAGGCCTGGGCTTCTGGGAGAACGGATTTCGCCACGTGACGAACTCGCGCCGCCCCATCACCAAGGCAGAAGACCTGGCCGGCCTGAAGCTGCGCGTGATCCAGAGCCCGCTGTTCCTCGATACCTTCAACGCATTGGGTGCCAACGCCACGCCCATGCCGTTTACCGAGCTGTATTCGGCCATGGAGCAGGCCGCGGTGGATGGGCAAGAGAACCCGCCTGCCACCATCCTGTCGAGCAAGTTCTATGAGGTGCAAAAGCACCTGGTGCTGTCGCGCCACATGTACAGCGCCTGGGTGCTGCTGATGTCCAAAAAGACCTGGGACGGCCTCTCGGCACAGGAGCAAAAGATCGTGCAGGAAGCCGCGCGCGAGGCCACACTGTTCGAGCGCAAGACCATCCGAGCGTTCAGCGACAAGGCGCTGGGCGAGCTCAAGAAAGTGGGCATGCAGGTGACCGAGCTGGCCCCGGCCGAGCAGGCCAAGATGCGCACCAAGCTGCAGCCGGTGCTGGTCAAGTACGCCAAGGAATTCGGCGAAGAAACGACTGGCGAGATGAACGCCGAGCTGGCCAAGGTGCGCGGCACAGCCAAGTAAGCAGGCCATTCATCCGGCGCGTGCGGGCCTGCGCCCGCGCCGCCGCATCCTGGCTTTTTTTGATCGCCTTCCAAAGATTCCCCATGGACAAGACACCCCGCCGCCCGTTTCGCTCGCGCGAGTGGTTCGCCGCCCCCGAGCGCTCGGACATGGCCGCGCTGTACCTCGAACGTTTCATGAACTACGGGCTCACGCCCGAAGAACTGCGCTCGGGCCGACCCCTCATCGGCATCGCGCAGACCGGCAGCGACCTGTCGCCCTGCAACCGCATCCATGTGGACCTGGCCCGCCGTGTGCGCGAAGGCATCCGCGACGCGGGGGGCATCCCGATGGAGTTCCCGGTCCACCCCATCTTTGAAAACTGCCGCCGCCCCACGGCGGCACTGGACCGCAACCTCGCCTACCTGGGGCTGGTGGAGATCCTGTACGGCTACCCCATCGACGCGGTGGTGCTGACTACGGGCTGTGACAAGACCACCCCAGCGGGTGTGATGGCGGCGTCCACCGTAGACATCCCGGCCATCGTGTTGTCCGGCGGCCCCATGCTGGACGGCTGGCACGACGGCGAGCTGGTGGGCTCGGGCACCGTGATCTGGCGCAGCCGCCGCCAGCTGGCCGCGGGCGACATCGACGAAGAAGAATTTCTGCAGCGCGCCTGCAGCAGCGCGCCGTCGGCCGGCCACTGCAACACCATGGGCACAGCGTCCACCATGAACGCGGTGGCCGAGGCCCTGGGCCTCTCGCTGCCCGGCTGCGCTGCGATTCCGGCGCCCTACCGCGAACGCGGCCAGATGGCGTACGAGACCGGGCGTCGCATCGTCGAGATGGCGTATGAGGACCTGCGCCCGTCGCGCATCCTGACGCGCGAGAGTTTTCTCAACGCGCTGGCCGTGGTCAGCGTGGCCGGGGGCAGCAGCAATGCGCAGGTGCACATCATGGCCATGGCGCGGCATGCGGGCGTGGAGCTGCATCCGTCGGACTGGACCCAACACGCCTACGACCTGCCCTTGCTGCTCAACATGCAGCCCGCGGGCAAGTTTTTGGGAGAGCGCTTCTTCCGCGCAGGGGGCGTTCCGGCACTGCTGTGGGAGCTGCAGCAGGCCGGGCGCCTGCACGGCGACTGCCTGACTGTGACGGGCAAGCCCCTGGCGGACAACCTGCAGGGCCGCGAGACACGCGACCGCGAGGTGATCTACCCGTTCAATGCGCCGTTGATGGACAAAGCCGGCTTCCTGGTGCTGCACGGCAACCTGTTCGACTTTGGCATCCTGAAGACGTCAGTGATCTCGCAGGCGTTCCGCCAGCGCTACCTGAGCCAGCCGGGCGCAGAAGGCATTTTTGAAGCGCGCGCCGTGGTGTTCGAGGGTGCGGACGACTACCACGCGCGCATCAACGACCCGTCGCTCGACATCGACGAAGGCTGCATCCTGGTGATGCGCGGCGCGGGCCCCATCGGGTGGCCCGGCTCGGCCGAGGTGGTGAACATGCAGCCACCCGACGCGCTGATCCGCCGCGGCATCAACACCTTGCCCACGCTGGGCGACGGGCGCCAGTCAGGCACGGCGGACAGCCCGTCGATTTTGAACGTGTCGCCCGAGAGTGCGGTGGGCGGCGGCCTGTGCTGGCTGGCGAGTGGCGACACGATCCGTATCGACCTCAACACCGGCCGCTGCGATGCGCTGGTGGCCCCCGAAGAGATCGAGCGCCGCCGCCGCGAACTGCCGGCACCACCCATCCCCAAGAGCCAGTCGCCCTGGGAGGCGCTGTACCGCGAGAAGACTGGGCAGCTGGTGGATGGCGCGACGCTGGACTTTGCGCTGGACTACCACCGAATTTCCGAACACACACCGCGGCACAACCATTGAAACGCTGCGCCCGAAGCGGGCGCGGCACCGATTCAGAACCCTTCTTCAAGGAACTCCCATGACTGAAACGACAGCGGCCGCAGCGGCCGGTGGGGCGACGCGTGCCGACATTCTTCCGCACGATGGCGTGGCCGGCACCCTGGTGGGCCGTGCGTGGATCCCCGGCGATGTGCCCGGCCCGGCGGTGGTGGCGCTGCGCAACGCGGGTGTCTTCGACCTGAGCCGCGAGTACCCCACCATGAGCACGCTGCTGGACACCCCGGCGCCCGCCGAGGCTGCGCGTGCGGCCAAGGGCCAATATCTGTGCAGCGTCAATGAATTGCTCGCAAACAGCCAGATCGGCATGCGCGACACCACGCGCCCCTGGCTCCTGGCCCCCTGCGACCTGCAGGTGGTGAAGGCCGCCGGCGTGACCTTCGCGGCCAGCCTGATCGAGCGTGTGATCGAAGAACAAGCCCGCGGCGATTCAGCCCGCGCCCAGGGCCTGCGCAGCCAGGTGGTGGAGCTCATCGGCGAGAGCCTGGCCGACATCCGTCCGGGCTCGGAGCAGGCCATGGCCTTGAAGGCACTGCTGCAGGACAAGGGCCTGTGGTCGCAGTACCTCGAAGTGGGCATCGGCCCCGACGCCGAGGTCTTCACCAAGGCACCGGTGCTGGCCTCGGTGGGCACGGGCGAGCAGATCGGCATCCGCGCCGATTCGGCCTGGAACAACCCTGAGCCCGAGGTGGTGCTGGCCGTCAACAGCCGCGGCGCCATCGTGGGTGCCACGCTGGGCAACGACGTCAACCTGCGCGACATCGAGGGCCGCAGCGCGCTGCTGCTGGGCAAGGCCAAGGACAACAACGCCTCGTGCGCCATCGGTCCCTTCATCCGGCTGTTCGACGCCGGCTTCGGTCTCGACGATGTACGCAACGAGACCGTGCACCTGCGTGTGGCCGGCACCGACGGCTTCACGCTGCGCGGCATCAACACCATGGCCAGCATCAGCCGCGACCCAGCCGACCTGGTGGCCCAGACCCTGGCCGCACACCAGTACCCCGACGGCTTCATGCTCTTCCTGGGCACGCTGTTTGCGCCGATTGAAGACCGCGACCAGCCCGGCAGCGGCTTCACGCACAAGCTGGGCGATGTGGTCACGATCCAGAGCGCCTGGCTGGGCGCGCTGCACAACACCGTGACGCACAGCGAAACCGCGCCGCCCTGGCGCTTCGGACTGCGGGCCTTCATGGCCAACCTGGCGGCGCGCGGGCTGCTGCAGGGCGCGGTGCTCTAAGCACGTCAAAAACACGATACCCGCCCGCCATCCACGGAGACCCCCGCATGCTCAACACCGTCATCCACCACTACGTCCGGGCCATCAACCTTCTCATTGCGCTGGCGCTGGCCGCCATGGTGGTGCTCGTGTTCGGCAACGTGGTGCTGCGCTACGTCTTCAACTCGGGCATCGCCGTCAGCGAGGAGCTTTCGCGCTGGCTCTTCGTGTGGATCACCTTCCTGGGCGCGGTGGCGGCCATCAAGGAGAACGCACACCTGGGCACCGACATGCTGGTGTCGCGCCTGTCGGTGCAAGGAAAGAAGGTCTGCATGGTGGTCGGGCATGTGCTGATGCTCTACATCACCTGGCTGTTCTTTGAAGGCAGCTGGAAGCAGATGAAGATCAACTGGGATGTGGAAGCCCCGGTCACCGGCGCGTCGATGGGCATCTTCTACGCGTCGGGCGTGGTGTTTTCGGTGTGCGCGGGCTTTCTGCTGGTGCTGCAGCTGCTGCGCGTGCTGGCGGGCAAGGTGAGCGAGGAAGAGCTGGTGATGGTCAAGGAATCCGAAGAGCAGGCCGAGCTGGAAGCGCTGCAGGCGGAGCTCGCGCGCGAGAACGCCGCGAGCCCGTCCCCGTTGGGCGACCGCCCGCTGCCGCGCGCCGGCAAGTAACGCAGCCTCAACACCGGAGACAACACCATGACCGTGCTGATTTTCTTGGGCGGCCTGATCGGCGCCATGGCCCTGGGCATCCCGATCGCCTACGCGCTGCTGGCCAGTGGCGTCGGGCTGATGTGGCACCTCGACCTGTTTGACTCGCAAATCCTCGCGCAGAACTTCATCAACGGCGCCGACAGCTTTCCGCTGCTGGCCGTGCCGTTCTTCATGCTGGCCGGCGAGATCATGAACGTGGGCGGCCTCTCGCAGCGCATCGTCAACTTTGCGCTGGCGCTGGTGGGCCACGTGAAGGGGGGGCTGGGCTACGTGGTGATCCTGGCGGCCTGCCTGCTGTCGTCGCTGTCGGGCTCGGCGGTGGCCGATGCCGCGGCGCTGACCGCGCTGCTGCTGCCCATGATGGTGAAGGCCGGGCACAAGAAAGAAGTGTCGGGCGGGTTGATCGCGGCCTCGGGCGTCATCGGGCCGATCATTCCGCCCAGCATCGGGTTTGTGATCTTTGGCGTGGCAGCCAACGTGTCGATCAGCAAGCTTTTCATCGCTGGCATCTTCCCCGGCATCATGATCGGCGTGGGCCTGGCGGTGACCTGGTGGTGGGTGGGCCGCAAGGAGGTGCTGGCCATGCCCGAGAAGAAGACAGGAGCCGAAGTCTGGCGCTCCGCGCGGGAGTCGGTGTGGGCGCTGACCTTGCCGGTGTTCATCCTGGTGGGCCTGCGCATGGGCGTGTTCACGCCGACCGAGGCCGCCGTGGTCGCGGCCGTGTATTCGCTGTTTGTGGCCAGCGTGATCTACCGCGAGCTGCCGCTGCGCGCGCTGCTGCCCATCCTCACCACCGCGGCCAAGACGACGGCGGTGGTGATGTTCCTGGTGGCGGCTGCGATGGTGTCGTCCTGGCTCATCACGGTGGCCAATCTGCCGGCCCAGATGGTGGAACTGCTCAAGCCCTTGATGGACAACCAGACACTGCTGTTGATTGCGATCATGGTGCTGGTGATGCTGGTGGGCACCGCCATGGACATGACGCCCACCATCCTGATCCTGACCCCCGTGCTGATGCCCGTCATCAAGGCCGCGGGCATTGACCCGGTCTACTTCGGCGTGCTGTTCATCATCAACAACTCCATCGGCCTGGTCACCCCGCCGGTGGGCACCATCCTGAATGTGGTGGCGGGCGTGGGGCGCATGAAGATGGACGAGGTCACGCGCGGCGTGCTGCCCTTCATGGCGGCCGAGTTTGCGGTGATGTTCATCATGGTGCTGTTCCCGCAGACCGTGCTGGCGCCGCTGCGCTGGTTTACCGGCTGACGCGCGCGTGGCCTCCGCACCCGATCCGATCTACCCACCCGGCTTCGCAACCAAGGCACCACCATGACACTCCGACTCGCAGGTAAAACCGCCTTCCTCACCGCCGCCGGCCAGGGCATCGGCCGCGCCACGGCCATCGCGTTTGCCACCCAGGGCGCCCGCGTGATTGCCACCGACATCAATGCCGATGCCCTTGCCACCTTGCGCGATGAGATCGATTGCCACACGCAGGTGCTCGACGTGACGCAAACCCAGGCCGTGCAGGACGCTGCGACGGCGGCCGGGCCGGTGGATGTGCTGTTCAACGGCGCGGGGTTTGTGCACGCGGGCAGCCTGCTTGACTGCACGGACGACGAGTGGGACTTTGCGTTCAACCTCAACGTGCGCTCGCAATTTCGCACCATCAAGGCTTTTTTGCCGGGCATGCTGGCGCGCGGCGGCGGCTCCATCATCAACATGGCCTCGGTGGCCGGCAGCATCAAGGGCGTGTCCCGGCGCTTTGTGTACAGCACGACCAAGGCGGCCGTGGTGGGCCTGACCAAATCGGTGGCGGCGGACTTTGTCGCCCAGGGCATTCGCTGCAATGCCATCTGCCCCGGCACCGTGATGTCACCGTCGCTGATGGAGCGCATCACCGCCCAGGCCGCGGCCACGGGCCAGAGCCTGGCGGCGGTCGAGGCCGGCTTTGTGGAGCGCCAGCCGATGGGGCGCCTGGGCCGGGCCGAGGAGATCGCGGCCCTGGCCGTGTACCTGGCCAGCGACGAGTCATCGTTTACCACGGGCACCGCCCAGATCATCGACGGCGGCTGGTCCAACTGATCCAAAGCCGCTTACCCTCTTCACCTGCCGATCCATCCACCCTGAGCTTCAAGCCATGAAACTGCTGCGCCACGGCCCCAAGGGCCACGAAAAACCTGCCCTGCTGCACACCGATGGCACGCTGCGCGACCTGAGCACCGTGCTGGCCGACATCGGTCCCGCCACCCTGTCGCCTGCCGGCCTTGCGGCGCTGGCCGGGCTGGACGCGGGCACACTGCCCGTCGTGCCGCAGGGCCGCCTGGCCGTGCCGTGGACCGGCATGCGCAAGTTCATCGCCATCGGCCTGAACTACGCAGACCACGCAGCCGAGGCGAACATGCCAATCCCCCAGGAGCCCATCGTCTTCACCAAGACCGTGGACTGCGCCGTGGGCTGCCACCACCCGGTGGTGCTGCCGCAGGACTCGGTCAAGACCGACTGGGAAGTCGAGCTGGGCGTGGTCATCGGCAGCCGCGCGCGCTACGTGAGCGAGGACAACGCGCTGGCCCACGTGGCCGGCTACTGCACCATCAACGACATCTCCGAGCGCGAATACCAGCTCGAGCGCGGCGGCACCTGGGACAAGGGCAAGGGCTGCGACACCTTCGGCCCCATCGGCCCCTGGCTGGTGACCGCCGACGAGGTCGGCGATCCGCAGAACTTGTCGATGTGGCTGGACGTGAACGGCGAGCGCCAGCAGAACGGCAGCACCCGCACGATGATCTTCACGGTGGCAAAGCTGGTGAGCTACCTCAGCCGCTTCATGACCCTGGAGCCGGGCGACCTGATCACCACCGGCACCCCGCCGGGCGTGGGCATGGGCAAGAAGCCCGCGGCGCAGTTCTTGAAGCCCGGCGACGTGATGCGGCTGGGCATCGAGAAGCTGGGCGAGCAAGAGCAGACCGTGTTTGCGTGGGACCCGAGCCTGATCGACGGCTGAGGGCGCGAGCACGCAGGCCGACGGCGGCATTGGCACGGGTGCCGCGATCAGCGGCGTGCCGCCCAAGGGCGCCTTTCTTGAATAAAAATGGCCTCCAGCGCTTGATGTATAAGCGCTAGTAGCTATTAAATTAATAGCAATATCGGAAATTTAGGACATGAGGCGCGGTGCCGCGTCCAGCGGCGCTGCACCCTCACCCGTCGTTTCTACGGGATGCCGACACTGCCGGCATCTGCCTGCCTCCGTGGTTCTGTCCGCCGCGCGTTTCAGCCCAGCGCCGGCGTCTCGTCCGGCTTGCTCAGTGCGCTACCGTGAACCGCTGCTGCACATGCCGCGGCGTTTCCAGTTCATCCACGATGGCGACCGCCAGGTCGGTCACGCTGATGCCGCCGGGCTGGTCGCCGTTCATCAGCGGCGCTTCGGTGCCCAGGCGGTACTTGCCGGTGCGCTCGCCCGGGGCCAGCAGGATGGGGGGCGAGAGGAAGGTCCAGTCCAGCGTGTTTTCGGTGCGGACCCAGTTGAGCGCCTCGCGCGCGGCCAGGGCGCCCTGCTTCCATTCGGCGGGGAACTCGGGCGTGTCCACCAGCTGCACGCCGGGCGCCACGAAGAGGCTGCCAGCGCCGCCCACCACCAGCAGGCGGCGCACGCCGGCCTGCTTGGTGCCGTCGATGATGGCGCGCGTCCCGGCAAGGAACTGGTCGTGGAGGTCGGGCACCGTCCAGCCAGGGTTGTAGGCGCTGACCACAGCGTCATGGCCAGCCGCCGCTTGAGCGACCTCGGCAGCGTTCTGCGCGTCACCGGGCACCACGGTCAGGCCTTCGCGGGCGGCCAGCTTGCCGGGGCTGCGCGCCAGCACGGTCACGCGGTGGCCGCGTTGCAGCAGCTCATCGAGCACGGCCGAGCCGACAAAGCCGGTGGCACCGATCAGGGCGATGTTCATGGGAAGGTCCTCAGGTCAAGTTGCGATGGAGTGAGAATAGGAGCTTGTCAAAGCAGGCGGTAGAGGGCTAAAAATGCCTTGTGCTTGAAGCTGTACTTCACAATCCGCCTACTCACACTACTCGGCGCCTCCCCATGGAAGATCTCAAACGCATGGCCGTGTTTGCCGCCGTGATCCAGCACGGATCGATGAGCGGCGCCGCGCGCGCCCTGGGCATGAGCACCTCGGCCGTGAGCCAGCAGGTGCGCAAGCTCGAGAGCGATGGCGGCGTCACGCTGCTGCACCGCTCCACGCGCAAGCTGGCGCTGACCGAGGCGGGCCAGCGCTACCACGCACGCTGCGCCGCCATGTGGGCCGCGGCCGAGCAGGCGCGGGCCGAGCTGGCGGCCTCCCGCGACGCGCCCAGCGGCGAACTGCGCCTGTCGGCCACGGTGGGCTTTGCGCGGCACATTGCCCCGGCACTTGGCGATTTGCTGGCCGCCCACCCGGCGCTGCGCCTGCGCCTGCTGGTGGACGACGCCACCATCGACCTCATCAACGCGCGCATTGACCTGGCGGTGCGCTACGGGCGCCTGGCAGATTCCAACTGGGCCGCGCGGCGGCTGGGGGGCATGCAGTGGTGGCTGTGCGCCGCGCCCGGCTGGGTCGCGGCCCACGGCATGCCGCAGCACCCTGATGCGCTGCTCTCGCACAGCTGGCTGGGCTTTGCGCGTGAGAGCGGTGGCCTTCTCATCGACCTGCGCAGCCCTGCGGGCGAGCCGCGCGCGCTGCGGGTGGAGCCGCGCATTGCCAGCAACAACCAGCTGTCGATCCAGCAGATGTGCGAGGCCGGGCTGGGCCTGGCGCTGGTGGGCAGCATGGATTCGCACGAGGCGCTGCAGGCCGGCCGGCTGGTGCGGCTGCTGCCGGACTGGTCTTTTGGAACCATGGACATCTGGGCTGTCACGCCCCAACGCGATGCGCAGCCGGCCAAGGTGCGCCAGGCCATCGCGGCGCTGCACGATTACCTCAGGCAGGTGCCGGGTGTTACGGCCTGAGGTCGACTGCCACGCGGCGCGTTGACCTCTGTCGGACCCGGCGCTGTACGGGGGGCGCCGCCTCTGGGCAAGGCTGATTGGTCGCGAGCATAGGCCGAGGCCGCGCCTCCTTTCCATCCATCGATTTTTTATCGTTGGGCCCCACAAATTCCATCGTTGTGCAGGCCGCGCGGGCTCCCTACAGTCGCCTCCCAGAACTCGCTTCTGACCCTGTAACCCGCCGACTGGAGAACGCCCATGACCACCCGCCCCACCCCCACCCATTTCCCCATCGACCGCGTTCTGGCCGCGTTTGAAAAAGGCGACGTGCCCACGCTGCTGGGCAGCATTGCCGACGACATCGATTTCCGCATCGACCACTACCGCGACGACGCCGACACCGCCTGGCAGGTGGCCCGCAACAAGGCCGAGCTGATGACCGTGGTGCAGCGGCTGGGCCCCGAGGTTTTTCCGCGGGGCACGCACATCGTGCACACCCACAGCCAGGACCTGGGCAATGACTGGGTGATCACCCAACTGCACCAGCGCTTCTTTTATGCAGTACAACAGCGCGAAGTGGAATCGGTGACGTGGATCGTGAGCCACTCGCAAAACGGCCAGATGGACTATTTCCGCGAAACCGTCACCACCATCACCCCGACCTGAACGAACCTCACCCCAGGCTGCTCGTGCAGCCCTGCACCACCATGCTGTTTGACCTGCGCGCCCTCGGCTATTTTGTGGCGGCCTATGAAGAACGCTCGGTGACCACCGCCGCGCGCCGCTGCTTCGTGGCGCAACCCTCGATCAGCATGGCCATCAAGGGCCTGGAGGACGCGCTGAACACGGTGCTGTTCGAGCGCAGCCGCCAGGGCCTGGCGCCCACGCCCGCCGCCCACCGCCTGTATCCGCGCGCCTGCAGCCTGCTCGCGCAATCGACTGCCATGATGCGGGACTTTCGCGATGCGCCGCGGGAGACGCTGGGCGTGTTCCTGCAGGACGACCTGATGGTCGGCCCCGCCGCGCCGCTGTTTGCGCAGATTGCCGAGCTGCTGCCCCACGCGCTGGTGCGGCTCACGGCCACTGCGCAGGACGCGCGCCTGCGCCTGGTGGCCGAGCATTGCAAACCACCCGGCGACACCTTTGTATCGCTGTGGCGCGAGCCCTATGTGATGCTGCTGCCCGAAGAGCACCCGCTGCGCTTCAAGAAGAAATTTGGTCTGGCCGACCTGCAGGGCGTGCCGCTCATCGAATGGCCCCACTGCCCGCTGCACCAATCCTTTATCCGCCTGCTGGCCGAGCGCGGCATTGCACTGGAGGTACAGGCCAGCGCCGAGCGCGAAGAACTGTTGCTGCACATGGTGGACAGCGGCCTGGGCGTGGCCGTGGTGCCGCAGTCGTACGCGGCGCATGCGCGCCATGCCGTCACGCGGCCGCTGGACGGACCGCTGGCGTTTTCACGCCACCTGGGCCTGGCCTGCGACGCGTCGGACGCACCCATGCTTGCGCTGCTGGGCCGCCTGGCATCGTGCCTGGTGGCACCGGCGTTTCCGAAGACAAACGCTGCGTAAGCGCTGGCGACTCTGGTCGCTCTTGAACGCTGCGAGGGTTGCCATTGCGCTGGGCAGGATGCGGTACAACGGCACTTCCAGCCACCCACAGCGCCGAGTGCGCAGCCACCATGGTCCTTGAAATCGCCCATCTGACCGTTCGCCCCGGGCAGAACACCGCCTTTGAGCAGGCATTTGCCCAGGCACAGAAGATCATCGCCGCCATGGCCGGCTATGTGTCGCACGAGCTGGGCCACTGCATCGAACGGCCGCAGGATTACGTTCTGCTCGTGCGCTGGCTCACGCTCGCAGACCACGAAGTGGGCTTTCGCCAATCGCCGCAATACCAGGAATGGAAGCAGTTGCTGCACCATTTCTACGACCCGTTCCCTACGGTGGTGCATTTCACGCCGGTGGCGTTGCCGCCGGGCTGATGTGGCCCTGGCTGTGACGGTGGCGCGACGCGGGGCGCTGTACTGGCACTATTCGGGTATTGCCTGAACATTTAGCGCACTGCGCATACCGTTCTGATCCTAGAATTTGTAAACGCGCGTATCTTCCATTTTTCTGCGCGAAGGACCCATCATGAAAGCTGTGCAGCAGGATATCGACGAGCGGACCAACCTCACCAGCACCAACAAGTTCGAATTGCTGCTGTTCCGCCTGGGTACCGACAGTGCCCTGGGTAAATCTGAGCTGTTCGGCATCAACGTCTTCAAGATCCGCGAGATCGTGGCCATGCCCAGCATCACCCCGATTGCGGGTACCACCCAGTACTCGCTGGGCGTGGTCAACCTGCGCGGCCAAGTGATCCCGGTGCTGGACCTGCCAGCCATCGTCGGCTGCAAGCCCCAGACCGGCCTGAACATCATGCTGGTGACCGAATACGCGCGCACCACCCAAGCGTTTGCGGTGGAGTCGGTCGAAGACATCGTGCGCCTGGACTGGAAACAGGTGCTGTCGGCCGAAACCAGCGGCGCCGCCGGCAAGCTGGTCACCAGCATCGCCAGGCTCGATGGCAACACCGACGAATCGCGCCTGGCTCAGGTGCTGGACGTGGAAGCCATCCTGCAGATGGTGTCGCCATCGGACGGGCACGAGGTCACCGAAGAAAAGGTGGGCGCCAAGCTGGTGCTCAAGCCGGGCACCATCATCCTGGCAGCCGACGACTCGTTTGTGGCGCGCTCGCTCATCGAGCAGGAACTCAAGGTCCTGAATGCGCCGTACGAAATGGTCAAGTCGGGCAAGGAGGCCTGGGACCGCCTGAATGCCATCGCAAAAAACGCCGAAGCCGAAGGCAAAACGGTGCTCGACAAGGTCGCCATGGTGCTGACCGACCTGGAAATGCCCGAGATGGACGGCTTCACCCTGACCCGCAACATCAAGCAGGACGCGCGCTTTCATGGCCTGCCCGTGCTGATCCACTCGTCCCTGTCGGGCTCGGCCAATGAAGACCATGTGCGCAGCGTTGGGGCCGATGGTTACGTGGCGAAGTTCGTGGCGGAAGACCTGGCCCAGACCATCCGGCGGGTTCTGCCCAAGTAACCGGCGGGTAAAGAACAAACCTTGTGGATGGGCGTCCTGGCGGCTGGATAATTTGGTGAATATGGCTACCAGCGCTTATATAGCAACGATTGATTGCTATCAATTTTGATTTACCGACCCATGCAGGCCGGTTGACGGCGCAGGCCGAGAGAATTCGTCCTACTCCCCGTATCGGCATAGAGGTCAACCAAATGGGGGGCCCGGGCGCTAAAGTGAAAGCGGCTTCAATGCGCCAGCCCACGAATTTGTGACATCCCGCCGGGGTGCTTTTCGGGGGCTTTACGAGCAGACAGGAACACCCACTGCCTGCCGGGGTCGAAACAGCATGACAAACAAATTCGCCCGCATCATTTCCATCGCGGTCCTGGGCGCCGCGGTGACTGGCTGCGCCACCGTGCCCGGGGACCCGTACTACGATCCGTCCCCGTACCCCGTGTACCAGCAGCCAGGCTATACCTACAACTCTTCCCCGGTGTATTCGAGCCCCCAGCCCGTCTATCCCGCGTATTCCGCCCCGCCCGCGGTCATCTACTACGGTGGCCGCGACCGCCAGGACGACCGCTGGGAGCGTGACCGCAACCGCAACGACTGGCGCGAACGTGAGCGCGAAAGGGACCGCGCCGAGCGCGACCGTGCGGCACGCGATCAGGCCCGCGACCGCCGTGACCAGCAAGCCCGCGACGCCGACCGCCGCCAGCGCGACCGTGACCAGGCCATCCGCGAGCAGGCCGAACGCGACCGCCGCGCCGCCGACGACCGCCGCAACCGCGATGCACCACGCCCCGGCCGGATTGCGCCCGACAGCTATACGCCCCATCCGCAAGACTGGCGTTCGCGTCAGCAGTCGAACAGCGCTGACAAGCCCTGACGGGATTGCGGCGCCTGCACCCCGCCCACCTCTTTCCTGGCCTCCACGCCTTTGACATGATGATTTGCATGCGCCCTCTCCTTTTCGGCCTGTGCGCTGTGGTCATTGCTGGGGGCGCGCAGGCGCAGGTCCTGCGCTGCACCGATGCGCGCACCGGCAAGGTCACGTACACCGATGGAAGCTGCGAGGGCGGAACCGCGGCTCGGGAGGTGGAGGCGCGCAAGACACCGGAAGAGCGGCTATTGGAACGCGAACTGGCCGCCGAGGCGCTGGAGCGCAAGCAACAACGGCAGCAGGCCGAAGCCACTGCGGCTGAAACCGACGCCCGCCGTGCTGCGGAACGTGACCGCGCACGCGCCGCCCAGGCCGCGGCCGCTGCGCCGCAACCCCAGGACTACGCCCGCTCCCCCGAGTGCGCGCGCTCCCGGCGCAACCTGGAGGGTGTGGCGGCCGGGCTCAGCCGCTCGACCTACGAGCAGGAGCTAAGGCTTGAAGCCGCGCAGCGCCAGGTCGACCTGGATTGCCTGGGCCCGCAGGGTTATGCGGAGGTGGAAAAGGCCCGTGCGAACCAGCCGCGCGTGGTGGTGGTGCCGACCGGACGGCCGCGCCCCTTGTTTCCCGATCCGTACCCGCAGGTGGGCACTCCCCAGCCACCGCCACGCCTTACACAGTGCGGCGATTTCCGTTGCACCGACAACCAGGGGAACACCTATCCCCGCGCGGGGCCAGGCCGGTTCCCGGGACCGGGTGGCGTCTGCCGCTCGAGCGGCGGTCAGGCGCCCTGCTGACCCTGCTTCGTTCCCGATGACGGCGCGGCAGTGCGCAGCCCTTCAGCGACCGTCGGATACCGCAGCCTCACCCCCAACTCCTCCACCATCCGCCGGTTGTCCAGCCGGCGCGACTCGTTCATGAAGCTCAGCAGCATCACCGGCAATTGCTCCTGCGCCGCGCTGCGCGGCAGCCTGGGCGGGCGCGGCAGGCCGTACAGGTCGGCCGCAAGGTCAAAGTAGTCCCCCATCTTCAGTTCGGAATCGTCGCTCGCGTTGTAGATGCGCTGGGGCCGGGCGCGCCACAGGGCGGCCAGGCAGGTACGTGCCAAATCGTCGGCGTGGATGTGGTTGGTGAACACATCGTCTTCAGGCGCCAGCACCGGGGTGCCGCGGCGCAGGCGCGCTTCGGGCGTTCCGCCTTCGCGGTCGGGCGCGTAAATGCCGGGAATGCGCAGCACGCTGGCGCGCACACCGGTGCGACCCAGGTGGCGCACGGCGCGCTCGGCATTCACGCGGCGCTGGGCGCGGGGCGTGGCGGGGGCCACGGCGCGTGTCTCGGGCACGAGCGCGCCCTGGCAGTCACCGTAAACGCCCGTGGTCGACGCGTACACGAACGAGACCGGCAGGCTGCGCAGCCGCAGCACGCGGGCCAGCGCCACCGTGCGGGGGTCACGCCACCAGCCATCGCCGCCAGCGCCCTCGCCCGGTGGCGGCGCCAGATGCAGCACACGCGTGGCCAGGCCCGCAAGGCGCCGCAATGTGGCTATGTCGTCCAGATTGCCCAGCAGCGGGCGGATGCCCTGCGCGCGCAGGGCATCCGTGCGTTCAGGGCTCGAGGTGAGAGCCAGCACCTGCACGCGGCCGGCGCCGGGCCCGTTCTGAAGCCGGCGGGCGACGCGTTGGCCCACATCGCCACAGCCCACGATCAGCAGGCGTTCACGGCGAAAGCGCGCTGGCAGGGCGCCAAGGGGGTTTTGGATTGAGGGCAAAATCGGGTCCGTTTGCGCGAACCGGCAGTCCATCGGGTAAAGCCCGGCAATGGAATGAACAAACACACCGGTTCTTGAAGAAGTACGTCCCAAGGATACCCACAAGATGACCAGCGCCGAAGCCGCAAACCCTGCAGCAGCCTTCCAGATCACCGTGCAGCCCAGCGGCCGCGCTTTCAACGCCAACCCTGGCGAAGCCATCCTCGGCGCCGCGATCCGCAGCGGGATCGGCCTGCCCTATGGCTGCAAGGACGGTGCCTGCGGCTCGTGCAAGTGCAAGAAGATCAGCGGCGCCGTGCACCATGGGCCCCACCAGTCCAAGGCGCTTACCGCAGATGAAGAGGCCGCTGGCCTGGTGCTGACATGCTGCGCGCAGCCCTTGACGGACGTGGTGCTCGAATCCCGCCAGGTCACCGACGAAAGCGCGTACCCGATCAAGAAGATGCCGGTGCGTGTGTCCACGCTCGAAAAGAAATCACACGACGTGATGCAGGTGCGCCTGCAGTTGCCCGCAGCAGACACCTTCCGCTACCACGCGGGCCAGTACATCGAATTCATCCTGCGCGATGGCGCCCGCCGCGCGTACTCGATGGCCAATGCGCCCCACACGCAGACCGGCGCCCCCGGCGTGGAGCTGCACATCCGCCACATGGCCGGTGGCAAGTTCACCGACCATGTGTTCGGCGCAATGAAGGAAAAAGAGATCCTGCGGGTCGAGGGGCCTTTTGGCAGCTTCTTCCTGCGCGAAGACTCCAACAAGCCCATCGTGCTGCTGGCCTCGGGCACGGGCTTTGCGCCCATCAAGGCACTCATTGAGCACATGCAGTTCAAGGGCATCACCCGCCCCACCGCGCTCTACTGGGGAGGCCGGCGCCCGGGCGATTTGTACATGCACGACTGGGTGTTGGCGCGTGCGGCCGAGATGCCCCACCTGACTTATGTGCCCGTGGTGTCTGACGCCCAGCCCGAGGACGGCTGGACGGGCCGCAGCGGCTTCGTCCACCAGGCGGTGCTCGATGATTTTGCCGATCTTTCGGGGCATCAGGTGTACGCCTGCGGCGCGCCCATCGTGGTGGAGTCCGCGCGCGACAGCTACAGCGCGCACCGCGGCCTGCCACCCGAAGAGTTCTACGCCGACGCCTTCACCTCCGAGGCCGACAAGCACGGCGGCTGAGGACAACGGGCGTGGCCATTCCTACCCGTCCATCCGTCGGTACTGAGGCTGCGGGGGCGGGCGCGGCCATTCCAACCTCGCCATCCCCCGCACCTTCATCCCCTTCCCCATTCACACAAGGCCTCACACCGCCTGCCGAGCCCACCGGTTGGCGCCGGGCCTTGCGTAGCGCGGGCCCCATGTCCGCTGTGCTGGGCGTGGCCGTGCTGCTGGTGCTGGGCGCGGGCGAATGGGCCACGCGCAATGAGCTCGACAACCAGTGGGACAACCTGCGCCGCTCCGCCGAGGTGCAGGCCCTGGCCCTGCGCGGGGTGGCCACGCGCTACAGCTATTTGCCCTACACCGCCGCGCAGCAGCCGCTGGTCACACAACTGTTGGGCAACCCTGCCTCGCCGCAGGTGCGTGAGGCAGCCAACGCCTACCTGAAAACCGTCAACACCCACGCCGGCTCCGACACCCTGTACGTGATGGATGCGCAGGGCATGACGCTGGCATCCAGCAACTGGGACACCCCCAGCAGCTTTGTGGACCAGAACTATCGCAACCGCCCCTACTTTCGCGATGCGCTGCATGGTTCAGCGGGGCGCTTTTATGGCGTGGGCAAAACCACTGGCGAGCCCGGGCTGTTTGCGTCGGCCCCGGTGCGGCAGGCCGATGGCACAGTGATTGGCGTGGTGGCCGTCAAGGTGCGCATGCAGCCCATCGTCGACACCTGGGCGCAGCTCCGCGATCCGGTGTTCCTGGCCGATGAGCGCGGCATTGTTTTCCTCGGCTCTGTCGCCAGCTGGCTTTACAAAACCACCCGCGACGTGCCGCCCGATGCAGTGCAGCAGGTGCAGCACGACGAGCAATATGGCGCGCAATGGACGCCGCAGCCCGTGCCCTGGAAACTGCTGCAGGGCAGTGAACCGCGCAAAGGCCAGCCTGGCAAAGAACTGCGTGTACCCGACACGGGCAAGGACTACCTGGCCTACGAAGAACCGCTGCCCGACCTGGGCTGGACGCTGACCATCACCGCCGACAGCAAGGTCGTGGCCCTGGCGCGCCAGCAGGCCTGGGCGCTGGCCACGCTGGCCTCGGGCCTGCTGGTGCTGGGGGCGCTGTACTGGCAACTGCGCGAACGCCGACTTGCTGAAAACCGCCAGGCCCGCATCGAGCTGGAGCAGCGCGTGCAGGAACGCACCCATGCCCTGCAGCAGGCGCAGGCTTTCCGCCAGTCGATGGAAGATTCGCTCCTGGTGGGCATGCGGGCGCGTGACCTGGAGGGCCGCATCGTCTATGTGAACGCCGCCATGTGCGACATGGTGGGCTATTCCGCTTCCGAGCTCATCGGCAGCGTGCCTCCTTACCCCTACTGGCACCCCGACGACCTTGCGCGGCATTGGAACGACATCGACACCGTGCTGGCGGGCAAATTCACCCCCCAGGGCAAGGAAAACCGCCTGCGCCACCGCAACGGCACGGACGTGTACACCATGTTCTACACGGCGCGCCTCATCGACGGCAACGGCCAGCACATCGGCTGGATGAGCTCGGTGGTGGACATCACCGCCCAAAAGCGCGCCGAAGAACAGCAGCAGCAGCGCGAGGCCCAGCTGCAACGCGTGCAGCGCGTGATCACCGTGGGCGAGATGGCCTCGACCCTGGCGCACGAGCTCAACCAGCCGCTGGCGGCACTGGTCAACTACGCGGCTGCCGCCAAGTCTTTGGCGGCGCAGGGCAAGGCCGAGCTGTTGAACGACACCCTGGCTGCGCTGTCTGCCCAGGCGCTGCGTGCGGCCGACATCGTGGGCCGCATTCGCCGCTGGGTGCGCCAGCACCCAGAATCGCGCGAGCCCTGCGACCTCAACGCCGCCGTGGACCAGCCCCTGGCCCTGCTGCTGCGCGCCGAGGCACGCCGCCATGGCGTAGCCGTGCAGCTCGAGCTGGCCCCAAAGCCGGTGTGTGTAAGCGCCGACCGGGTGCTGCTGGAGCAGGTGGTGCTCAACCTGGGCCTGAACGCTCTGCAGGCCATGCAGGCCATGCCACTCCCCACCGCGCCACGCCCTGCGCATGAGCTGCTGCTGCGCACCACGTCCAGCGCGGGCCGGGCGTTACTCGAAGTGCTGGACCGCGGCCCCGGCCTTGCGCCCGAAATTGCCGACCGTCTGTTCGAGCCGTTTTTTACCACCCGCTCCGACGGCCTGGGGCTGGGCCTCAACATCTGCAGATCCATCGTCGAAAGCATGGGTGGCGAGCTGCTGGCCCGCAACCGCGAGGGCGGCGGCGCCATCTTCGAGATCCGGCTGCCCCTGCATACCGAGCCCCCCGCAGCCTCTTCATGACCGAACCCCACACCTCCCTTACCGACGCCGCTCACACAGTGCCGCTCCACGTCTACATCGTCGACGACGACGAAGGCGTGCGCCATTCGCTGGCCACGCTGCTCCTGGCCGGCGGCCACGTAGCCCAGTCGTTTGCCAGCGGGCCGGATTTCCTCGCGGGTGCCAACCTGGCGCGCCCCGGTTGTGTGCTGCTCGACCTGCGCATGGATGGCATGAGCGGCCTGCAGGTGTTCGAGGCCATGCGCGAGCGGGGCACGGTGCTCAAGACGGTGTTCCTCTCCGCCCACGGCGAGTTGGCCTCGGCCGTGGCTGCTGTCAAGCAAGGCGCCGTGGACTGGCTGGAGAAGCCTTGCGACGAAGCCACGCTGCTGGCCGCCGTGCAGCGCGCCGCCACGTTGTCGCAGGAAGTGGCAACGCGCGCGCTGCAGCGCACCCAGCTACTGGAGCGCTGGAATTCCCTCAGCCCCCGCCAGCAAGAGGTGGCGCGCCTGCTGGCCACCGGCATCAGCAGCAAGGAAGCCGCCCGGGCGATGGCCCAGCGTGACCCTGAACGCCCGATCGACCCACGAACGGTGGACACGCACCGCTCGGCCATCTTCTTGAAGCTGGACATCCGCTCGTCGCATGAGCTGGGCATGCTGATCCAGCAGATGGGGTGAGGCTGCGTTCAGTGCCCGGAGCGCGGCGCTTGCCAACTGCACGGGTTGCTTCGGATGTGCCGGGGTACTTTCTTGCAAAAAGACCGGCTCTCCCGCCCCGCCCGCCCGGTGCAGGAGACCCGGAAAACTTCGCCAACGCAGCTTCGATCACACTGCTTGGCACCTCTTCATAAGCCCTCTTACGATTTTTTTGCACAATCGCACCATGAACCGCAGAAACCTCCTCCTTGCCAGCACCGCTATCGCAGCGGCTTTTTCTTCCCACATCGCGTTCGCGCAGGACTCGGGCCAGCCCATCCGCCTGATCGTGCCCTACGCCGCCGGCGGCCCCATCGACGTCACGGCGCGTGCGCTGGCCGAGCGTGTGCGCGACTCGCTGGGCACGGTGATCATCGACAACAAGGGGGGTGCCGGCGGCAACATTGGTGCCGACGCAATTGCCAAGGCAGCACCTGACGGCCTGACCATCGGCATCTCGGCCACCGCCACCCATGCCGTCAACCCCTGGCTCTACGCCAAGATGCCTTTTGACGCCGCCAAGGACTTCGCCGGCATCACGCAGATGGTGCGCGTGCCCAACGTGCTGGTCATCAACGCCGCCAAGGCCGAGCAACTCAAGATCAACACCGTGGCCGATCTGATTGCGTACGCCAAGGCCAACCCCGCCAAGCTCAACTACGGCAGCGGCGGCAACGGCAGCGCAGGCCACCTGGCGGGCGAGATGTTCAAGCAGCGCGCGGGCATCTTCGCGCTGCACATCCCCTACCGCGGCGCCAACCCGGCGCAGCTGGCGCTGCTGGCGGGCGAGGTGGACTTCAACATCGACAACCTGGCCGCCGCTGCGCCCAACATCCGCGCAGGCAAGCTCAAGGCACTGGCCGTGACCTCGCAGGACGCCTCGGCCTCGCTGCCCGGCGTGCCGCCGCTGTCCGCGACCTTCAAGGGTTTTTCCATCGACACCTGGTGGGGCCTGGTGGCACCCGCAGCCACGCCCAAGCCCATCGTCGACAAGCTGAACAAGGCCTTTGTGGCGGCCCTCAATGCGCCCGAGACCAAGACCCGCTTCGGCGCCCTGCTGGCTGAGCCCGTGCCCACCACGCCCGCGCAGTTCGACAGCTTCATGGCCGCCGAGCGCGCCAAGTACCAGCAGGTCGTGAAGGCTTCCGGCGCCAAGGTCGACTGACCCCGCGACGCGCTTTGCACTGGGCTGCAAAGGCGATGCATCCGGTGGGCCTGCCGAGCCCGTACCCACCGGTGCACCGCACCGCGCCGGACAGTTTTCGGGGAGCTGTGTAGCGACCACGGCGTGAGAGGCGTGCCCCGCACCCCAGAATATTGCTTAAAAAGGCACCCAGCGCTTATCTGTAAATCGTTTGTAGCTATTAAATCAATAGCATTCAAGCTGCAGCGCGAAACTGCCGCCGGTACACCGACGGCGCGATGCCGACCGCGGCAGAGAAATGCTGCCGCAGCGAGACTGCCGATCCGAACCCTGCTTCGGCGGCCACGGCCTCGATGGATTGGTCTCCGCCCTCCAGCAGGCGCTGGGCCAGTGCAATGCGCTGGTTCTGCAGCCACAGCCCCACCGTGGTCCCCGTGGCCTGCCGAAAGCGCCGCGTGAAGGTCCGTGGGCTCATCACCGCACGCTCGGCCAGGGCCTCCAGCGTGTGTGTTTCGTGCAGGTGTTCGCCCAGCCACTGCAGCAGCGGCGCCAGCCGATCCCCGCGCACCGAAGGCGCCACCGGCTGCTGAATGTATTGCGCCTGCCCGCCTTGCCGGTGTGGCGCCACCACCATGCGCCGCGCCGCGCGGTTGGCCACTTCGGCGCCATGTTGCTGGCGCAGCAAGTGCAGGCAGCAGTCGATGCCCGCCGCCGTGCCGGCTGACGTGAGCACGGGCCCGTCCTCGACGTACAGCACCTCGGGGCGCGGCAGTACCTGCGGGTAGCGCCGCGCAAACTCCGACGCCAGCGCCCAGTGCGTGGTGGCGGCCCGGCCATCCAGCAGCCCCGCCTCGGCCAGCACAAAGGCGCCCAGGCACAGGCCCACGATGCGCGCACCCCGGCGGTGCGCGGCCCGCAGCGCTGCCAGCAACGCGGGCGGCGCGGCAGCCAGGTCGTCGCGCCACGACGGCACTACGATGATCTGCGCGCGCCGCAATGCCGCGAGGCCATGGTCCACCTGGATGCCAAACCCGGCAGAGGTACGCAGCGGGCCGGTCTCCACACCACACACCACGAGCCGGTAGCGGTGCACGCCCTCGGCGGTGCGGTCCTCGCCAAACACCAGGCAGGGTACCGAGAGGTGAAAAGGGCTGATGCCGTCAAAGGCCACCACTGCCACGGTGTCCGGGGCGGTCGCGGCAGTGGGGGCGGGTGGAGAAACGGCACGGGAATCGGACTGGAAAGTGATGTGCATGATGGCTCAATTCTATCGATGAGTGTCAATCAAGCCACTTTTGATGATGCGCCGCAAGACGAACAATCACTCCATTCCTTCAACCCGCTCTCGTTTCACCAAGGACCCAGACCATGACCTCCCCCACCACCGCCCCACGCCGCGCCCTGATCGTCATCGATGTGCAGAACGAGTATTTCGCAGGCGGCAACCTGCCCATCGAATACCCACCCGTGGCCGACACGCTGCCCAACATCGCCCGGGCGATGGACGCCGCCCACGCCGCCGGCGTGCCGGTGGTGGTGGTGCAGCACACCGCACCCTCGGGTGCCCCCGTGTTCGACAAGGCCACCGAGCGCTGGCAGCTGCACCCCGAGGTGGCACGCTGCCACGCCGACCACCGCATCGAAAAGACGATGGCCAGCGCCTTCACCCACACCGGCCTGGCCGAGTGGCTGGCCGAGCGCGGCATCGATACCCTGACCATCGTGGGCTACATGACGCACAACTGCGATGCCAGCACGATTTACGAAGCCTCGCACCGAGGCCTGGGCGTGGAGTTTCTGAGCGACGCGAGTGGCGCCCTGCCTTATGCCAATGCGGCCGGCAGTGCCAGCGCCGAGGAGATTCACCGCGTGTTCAGCGTCGTGTTCCACAGCAACTTTGCTGCCGCGGCCTCGACAAGCGAGTGGGTCACGGCGCTGCAGGCTGGCGAGGCCTTGCCCAAGGACAACGTGTTTGCGTCCAACCAGCGCGCACGGCAGGCGGAGTGATGGGCCAGGCCGGGGCAGCCCACCCGTGCAAATGACCTCGGTTCAGAGCCAGACTGCCCCCAGCCGCTCAATGCGCTGGTCCTGCACGCCGGCCAGCCACGCGGCATCGACCTGGTCTGGCGCGATTTCGGCCAGCGGCAGCAAGACGAAGGCGCGCTCGCGCAGGCGCGGGTGGGGCACGGTGAGGGTGGGGGTATCGATGACGTGTCCACCAAACAGCAGGATGTCCAGGTCCAGCGTGCGGGGCGCGTTGCGGAAGGGGCGCTCGCGCCCAGCACCGGCCTCGATGGCCTGGAGCGCCGTGAGCAGGTCGCGGGGAGCCAGCGACGTGCGCACGGCCACGACGGCGTTGTAGTAGTCGGGGCCGGTGGCATCGACCGGTGCACTGCGGTACAGCGAGGACCCCCGCAGCACTTTCGTGCCCGGCAGGGCCGCGACGGAGGCGACAGCGGCACTGAGCGTGCCGGGCGCATCGCCCAGGTTGGCGCCCAGGCCGATGTAGGCCGTGGCGCCTGGGGCGATGTCAGGCCGCGGCGCGTGGCGGCCTTCTTCCAGGACGGGTGTCATGGCTACGGTGCGTTGTGTACTTCAAACCGCCGCGCCCACCGCAGCGGCTTGCGCGATGCAACGCGGGTCAGGCGTCCGATGCCGGGCCGGCAACAGCGTCGCCGCCCGCGCTCTCGCCACCGCCGGGCTTGCGGCGACGGCGGCGGCGCTTCTTTGGGGCTGCAGCACCTTCGCCGGCGAGCTCTGGGGCACCGTCATCGGCATCCCGCTCGCCAGAATCGCCACCCTCTCGGCCGGCCGCCGAGGCAGCTGGGGCCGGGCGGGGCACGCGCTTGACGACGGCCTGCTGGGACTTCTGGCGGCTCTTTTGTTCTTCCTTGGCCTGGTCCATCAGGTCTTCACGGCGCTCGTCGTCGGCGCCCTGGAAGTCCTGCCACCACTCGGCCAGGGCCTCGTCCACCTCGCCCACATCGGCGCGCAGGCGCAAAAAGTCGAAGCCCGCACGGAAGCGCGGCTGGATCACCATGCCAAACGGCGTGCTGCCCACGCGCTTTTCAAAGCGGGGCTGCATGACCCAGATCTCCCGCATGTCGGCAGCCAGCTTGCCGCGGCCCGACACGTCACCGATGCGCTTGTCGAACACGTCGTCGATGGCGTCCTGCAGCGCCGGCAGCGGGTGCTGGCGCTGGGCGAGGCGGTCCGTCCAGCTCTTGCGCACGTCTTCCCACAACACGCAGGCGAGCAGGAAGCTCGGGGCCACAGGCTTGCCTTCGTTCACGCGGCGGTCGGTGTCGAGCAGCGCGGCCTTCACGAAAGGGGTGTCGGCACGCTCCACCGCCACGTCCAGCAGTGGATAAATGCCCTTGGCCATGCCCAGCTTGCGCAGCTGCTCGATGGTGGCGATGGCGTGGCCGGTCTGCAGCAGCTTGAGCATTTCGTCAAACATGCGGCTTTGCGGCACTTCGGCCAGCAGCAGCTGCGACTGCACCAGAGGCGCGGCGGTCTTGGCTTCGATGGTGAAGCCCAGCGCGCTCAGCTTGGCCGCAAAGCGCACGGCGCGGATGATGCGCACCGGATCTTCGCGGTAGCGCGTGGCAGGGTCGCCAATCATGCGCAGCGTCTTTTTCTTGGCGTCCTGCAAACCCTTGTGGTAGTCCACCACGATCTGGCTGACCGGGTCGTAATACATGGCGTTCACGGTGAAGTCGCGGCGCGTGGCGTCCTCGTCCTGCGGGCCCCAGACGTTGTCGCGCAGCACGCGGCCCGACGCGTCCACGGCATGTTGCATGCCCGCAAGGGCCGCCTTGGACGTCTTCTCGTTGCCGCTGACCTGCCCGGCGGCGGCGTTGTCGAGGTAGGCGCGGAAGGTAGAGACCTCGATCACCTCATGTTCGCGGCCCCGGCCATGCACCACGTGCACGATGCGAAAGCGCTTGCCGATGATGAAGGCGCGGCGAAACAGCCCCTTGACCTGCTCGGGCGTGGCGTTGGTGGCCACGTCGAAGTCCTTGGGGCGCAACCCCAGCAGCAGGTCGCGCACCGCACCGCCCACGATGTAGGCCTCGTAGCCGGCCTGCTTGAGCGTGGCCACCACTTCGGCAGCCCGGCGGTCCACCAGCTCGGGGTTGATGCCATGCACGGTGGCGGGCACCTCTTCGCGCTTGCCGAAATGCGGCTTGCCGCCGGAGGTGCCGGGGGTCGATTTGCCCAGCAGTTTGTCGATGAACTTCTTGATCATGGGTCAGCGGTGAAGCAATGGGTCTGGCGCCGAGGCGCGGTGTTTCAGGAAGCAGTGTCCTGGCTGGCGTCGGTCTTCGGGAACAGGTCCAGTATGCGCCAGCCACGCTCCTGGGCCAGCGCGCGCAGGCGCGGGTCGGGGTTGGTTGCCACAGCGTGGGTCACCTTGTCGAGCAGGGGCACGTCGTTCATGGAATCGCTGTAGAAGGTGCTGTCCACATCGCTCCAGGTGAGCCCGCGCTCGGCCAGCCAGGCCTCCATGCGGCGCACCTTGCCCTCGCGCATGGTCGGCACGCCGTCGATCTCGCCGGTGTACCAGCCGGTGAGCGGGTCGCGCACCAGCTGCACGGCCAGCAGGGCTGCATCCTCCACCCCCAGCGCCTTCGCGATGGGGCGGGTGACGAACTCGTTGGTGGCGGTGACGATCAGCACCGTGTCGCCCGCTTCCTGGTGTTCGCGGACCAGCTTGAGCGCCTGGGGCTGGATGGCCGGGCCAATCACCTCGCGCATGAACTGCGCATGGGCCGCGGCCGAGGCCTCTGGCCCGCGCTGGCGCACGGCCTCGGTCGCGAACCGCACATAGTCGTGCACGTTGAGGGTGCCCGCCTGGTAGTGGGCATAGAACTCGTCGTTGCGGCGCGCAAACTCCACCGGGTCGTTCCAGCCGATGCGGATGGTGAACTCGCCCCACTCGTAGTCGGAGTCGAGCGGGAGCAGCGTGTGGTCAAGGTCGAACAGCGCAAGCCGCAGACGGCGGGTATCAGAGGTCATTCAGGTTCACAAAAGGCAAACGGGGCACTTAGGACGGTAGAAGGCATCACTCTGATTCCAGCATCGTCTTGAGCAGGGGGATGGTGATCGCCCGCTGGGTGCGAAGCGCAAAGGCATCGAGCTGGTCGAGCAGCAGCATCAGGCTGCCCAGGTCGCGCGAGAAGCGGTTGAGCATGTAGTCCATCACCTCATCGCCCAGGAACACGCCGCGGGCGTCTGCCTCCTGGCGCAGCACCGACCGGCGCTCGGCCTCGTTCAGCAGCTGCAGTTGGAACACATGGCCCCACCCCAGGCGGCTTCGCAGGTCGTCGCGCAGGGGCAGGTCGGCCGGGGGCAGGTTGCCGGCGGCCAGCACCCAGCGCTGGCTGCCGCTGGCCGGACTGATGGCGTTGACGAACCAGTTGAACGCCGTGGCCTGCTGGGCGGTGCTGTACAGGTGCACGTCGTCCATCACCACGCAGGCCCAGCGGTCGTCGAACTCGGGCGGTTCCGCCACCGAGGGGTCGAGCCAGCCGACACTGCCACTTTGCTCACGCAGGGCCTGGCGCACGGCCTGGAGCAAATGCGTCTTGCCGCTGCCCGGCTCGCCCCACAGGTAGGTGGGCACGGGGGAGCGGGTGGCCTGGCTGCTGCCCTCGCCCACCGCCAGCCGCAGGTGCTGCAAGGCCGCTTCGTTGGGGCCGGCATAAAACCGCCCCAGCGTGGGCCCGGTGGCCAGGCCAATGTCCAGCGCCAGCTGCTTCATCATCATGCGCCGCGCCGCCGCGGCAGCGGGGGCAGGCCCAGGTGGGCGGATCTGGGAGCAGCGGGCAGGAATCGGGTCGGCAGCGGCATCACAGTGGAATTGGAAGGCCCCTGGCCGTGGGGAACTGCGGCGGGCGGGGCGCGGCGAAAAAGCGGCTTCGGGCGCAATGCCGCCACGCTCCTGGCTGGCAGGGACCGTTTGGCGGCAATCGCGCGATTTTAGTCTGCCGCAAATGCCCCCCGGCACCAAGCCGGCCTCGCCCTGGAAACGGAAGGCCGCCCTGTGCTCAGCCCTGCGCGCCAGCGTCTTGCGCCCGGGCGATTGGCCGGGTGGGGCCGCGCCTCAGCGTCGGCCCCTTTCAGCCGCGCGCCGCTTCAGGCAACCGCTTCCCAGCGCCCCGAGCGCTCGGACAGCCAAAGTGCATCGATCACCCGCGCCTGGGCCACCGCGCCATCGATCCCGCTGGGCTGCGGACCCGCGCCTTCGCGCACCTGCCGGGAAAATGCCTCGACCTGCAGCTGGTACTGGTCGCAGGCCGGCAAGGTTTCGACGGTGACGCCGCTTCCATCCAGCGGCCCGCCGTCGTCCACCGCCAAGCGCATCTCGCCGCCCCGCACCGCATTGAACGGGATGAACAGTTCGATGCGGCCCTTCGTGCCCACGACCTGCACCCTTTGAAAACGCACGCTCTGCGTCGACACCGTAAAAGTCGCCTGCCTGCCGGCGCCAAAGTCCAGCAAGGCGCTGGTGAGCCGGTCGGTTCCGAGTTGCGGGTCGCGGTCCACCAGCGAAACAGCGCGCAGGGGCTCGCCCTCGAACAGATAGCGCCCCGCCAGAACCGCATAGCAACCAATGTCGAAGAGCGCCCCGCCACCCATACCGGGCTGGTTGCGGATATTGCCGGCATCGTTGTTGAAGTACGAAAAGAACACCTGCACCGCGCGCAGCGTGCCAATGCGCCCTTCGTGCACCAGCTCGCGGGCGCGTTGCCACTGCGGGTGGTGGCGCACCATGAAGGCTTCTTCGATGTGCACACGGCTGCCGGCGGCCCTGAGCAGCTCGGCCTCTGCCGCACTGAGCGCCACCGGCTTCTCGCACAACACATGCTTGCCGGCGGCCGCCGCGTGCAGCGTCAGCGGCACGTGCAGATGGTTGGGCAGCGGGTTGTAGACAGCCTCGATGGCCGGGTCGGCCAGCAGCTTTTCGTAGCTGCCGTAGGCCTGGGCAATGCCCAGGGACCGCGCGGCCTCCAGAGCGGCCGGCAGCGAGCGCGAGGCGATCGCGCGCAGCTCAACCAGCGGGCTCGCCATCAGGGCGGGGATCACATGCTGCATACCAATCCTGGCCGTGCTCAGTACCCCCCATACCACCGGTTTCATGCGCGCTCCCTGTTCAGAAGGTGATTCAAAGATAGCTGTTGAGCAGGTTCTCGAGCAGCTCCTGCCGCCCGGAGACCGGCAACGTGTCCTGGTTGCGCTCCAGCACACGGGTAGCCACCTGGTCCAGCCCCAGCCGGCCGCCCAGCACATCCTGGCCAAACGCGGCGCTCCAGCCCGCATAGCGGTCGTCCACCAGCCTGGCCAGCTTGCCGTCGTTGATCATCTTTTCTGCGATCAGCAGTGCGCGGGCCGTCACGTCCATGCCGCCAATGTGGCCGTGGAACATGTCTTCGGGGTCGATGGACTGGCGGCGCACCTTGGCGTCAAAGTTCACACCGCCATTGACGAAGCCGCCCCCCTGCATGATGGTGTACATGGCCAGCGCCGTCTCGGGAATGCTGTTGGGGAACTGGTCGGTGTCCCAGGCGCACTGCATGTCGCCGCGGTTCATGTCGATCGAGCCGAAGATGCCCAGGTCCACTGCGGTGGCGATTTCATGCTCGAAGCTGTGGCCCGCCAGGGTGGCGTGGTTGGCTTCGATGTTGACCTTGATTTCTTTCTCCAGGCCGTAGCGGCACAGGAAGCCGTAGACCGTGGCGCTGTCAAAGTCGTATTGGTGCTTGGAGGGTTCGCGCGGCTTGGGTTCCAGCAGGATGGTGCCCTTGAAACCGATCTTGTGCTTGTACTCCACCACCATGTTCAGGAAGCGGCCCATCTGGTCCAGTTCGTGGCCGATGCGGGTGTTGAGCAGGGTCTCATAGCCTTCGCGGCCACCCCACAGCACGTAGTTGGCGCCGCCCAGCTTCAGCGTGGCGTCCATGGCTTCTTTGACCTGCAGGGCACCCAGCGCAAAGATTTCGGGGTTGGGGTTGGTGGCCGCGCCCGACATGAAGCGGCGGTGGCTGAACAGGTTGGCCGTGCCCCACAGCAGCTTCATGCCAGTCTCAGCCTGCTTGGCGCCGAGGATGTCCACCATCTCGCGCAGGTTGTTCACGCTGTCACGCGGGGTGGCGCCTTCGGGGGCTACGTCACGGTCGTGGAAGCAGTAGTAGGGCGCCCCGAGTTTGCGGAAGAACTCGAACGCCACATCGGCCTTGGCCTTGGCGGCGGCCATCGGGTCGGCCATGTGCTGCCAGGGTCGCTGGAAGGTGTCGCCACCAAACGGGTCCAGGCCGTTCCAGCAGAAGCTGTGCCAGTAGCACACGGCAAAGCGCAGCTGCTCTTCCATGCGCTTGCCCAGCACCACGCGGTCTTTGTCGTACCACTTGAAGGCCAGCGGATTGGTGGACTCGGGGCCTTTGTAGGCAATGGGGGAAATTTCGGAGAAGTAGGTGCTCATGGGGTTCTCGGCTAAGGCTAAGGACAGAAGATGGCTCAGGACATGCCTCGGGACATCAGGGCTTGCGGTACAGGCTGCGAAACAGGGCATGGCGCGGCGCCAGCAGTGCGTGCTCGACGGCGTCGGGGTGGTACACGGTGTCGATGGGCGGCGGCAGACACGCCCACTCGATGGGGGTGCCGACGCTCAATGCGCCCAGGCGGGCCGCGCCCAGTGCGCCGCCCACGGCCGAGCCGCCGTGGGTCACGATCTCTACATCCAGCGCGCTGGCCAGCATCTGCGCCCAGAAGGCGCTGCGGGCGCCACCGCCCACCAACGACAGGCGCGACACCTCGCTGCCCGCGGCATGCAAGGCAGCGAGGCCGTCCAGCAGGCCAAAACTCACGCCCTCCATCACCGCATAGCCCAGGCGTGCGGCGTCGGTGTCCATATCCAGCCCATGGAAGCTGCCGCGCACCCGGGCATCGTTGTGGGGCGTGCGCTCGCCGCTGAGATACGGCAAGAACACCGGCGCTGCCTCACGGTCGTGGGCGCTCAGCGCCGCGGCGCGTGCGGCCACCTCGCCCGCGTCCGCAGCGCCCAGCAGGTGGGCCACCCACTGCAGCGCGCTGGCGGCGGCCAGCATCACGCTCATCTGGTGCCAGCGGCCCGGCACCGCGTGGCAGAACGCGTGCGTGGCACTGGCGGCATTGGGCTGGTAGTGCGGCGTGACCACAAACAGCACGCCGCTGGTGCCCAGCGACAGGAAACCCTGGCCGGGCTGCACCGCGCCCATGCCCACGGCGCTGGCGGCGTTGTCGCCCGCGCCACCGGCCACCACCGTGCCGGGCCGCAGGCCCAGGGACTGCGCCACATCGGCCCGCAGGCGCCCGCTCACTGCGCTGCCTTCCACCAGGCGCGGCATGTGCCGGCGCGCCAGGCCAGTCAGCGCGAGCAGTTCATCCGACCAGTCGCGGCGCTGCACATCGAGCCACAGGGTGCCGCTTGCGTCGGAAAGGTCGCTCACGTGCTCGCCGGTCAGCATCAGGCGCACATGGTCCTTGGGCAGCAGCACCTTGGCGATCTGCCTGAACACCGCGGGCTCGTGGCGTGCCACCCAGCGCAGCTTGGGTGCCGTAAAGCCGGGCATGGCCAGGCTGCCGCCCAGACCGCTCAGCGCAGGCAGCTCGCGCATCATCTCCGCGCACTCCTCGGCGCTGCGCGTGTCGTTCCAGAGGATGGCGGGGCGCAACACGCGGTCGTGTGCATCGAGCAGCACCGCGCCATGCATCTGGCCCGACAGGCCGATGGCCTCGGTGGCTGCGTACTCCTGCGAGTGCACCGCCCGCAGGCTGGCCAGTGCGTCCTGGGTGGCCGCCCACCAGTCGGCCGGGTTCTGCTCGCTGTGGCCAGGGTGGGGGCGCGACAGGGAAAGGGGTGCGCCTGCAGTGCCCAGCACCTGCTGGTCCGGGCCGAGCAGAAGGGCCTTCACTTCCGAGGTGCCGATATCGATGCCGATGTACATGGTGGATAGGTGCGTTCAGTGAATATCAGGGGGCGGCGTGCCGCCTGCCGATGACGAAACCAAGTCCTCCTCGGCCCCCTCCAGTGCGGTGACTACCGGTGAGTGCATGGGCCGCAGCTCGTGGTGCAGCACCAGCGCGGCCGCGCCCACAGCCGAGGCCAGCAGGCCGTAGCGGGCCGCGCGCACGCTGGGCGCCGCCACGCCGGCGCTGGCGGCGTACGCATCAAGCGTGTCGCGGGCCTGCCGCACGATGCCGGGATACCGCTCGCACGAGGGCCCGCCCACCACCAGGGCGCCGGGGTTGAAGGTGGTCCAGAGGTTTTGCAGCACCACGCCCAGAAACACGCCGCCGCGCGCAGGGTCGCTCTCGCGCTCCAGGGCACGTGCCCCGAAGAAAGTCTCGGCACACCCCTTGCGTCCGCACGAACACAGTGGCCCGTCGATCTGCAAAATGCTGTGGCCGATTTCGCCGGCCATGCCCTGCAGCCCGGTGAACAGCCGGTCGTTGAGCACGATGCCCGCCCCCACGCCCACGCCGCAGGTCACGAAGATCAGCGAGTCCGTCGCTTCACCATCTGCAAACTCGTACTCGCTGAGCGCGGCGGTGTCCGCCTCGTTCTGCACATGCACCGCCACCGGCGGGCTGCCCACATCGGCCAGGGCGCGCGTGATCAGCGGCAGAAAGGCCACGTCGCGCCAGCCCAGGTTGGGCGCAAAGCGGATGGTGCCTGTAGCCTCGTCGAAAGCGCCGGGCACGCCGATACCCACGCCCGACACGGTGACCGGCCTGGCCGCCAGTTCGGCCTGCGTGCGCAGCACCAGCGCCGCCACCTGGCGGCACACGGCGGCGGGGTCGCGGTCGGCCAGGGGCGCCTCGGCCGCGCACAGCACCTCGCCGGTGACCGACACGCCCACCACCCGCAGCGACTCGACGCCGATCTCCACGCCCACCATGGCGCGGCGGCTGCCGTCCAGGCGCAGCGGTGTGGACGGGCGGCCCATGCCTTGCGCGGCGGCCAGCCCGGTTTCGGCGAGCCAGCCTTCGTCGATCAGCTCCCGCACCAGCAGGCTCACGGTGGATTTGGTCAGGCCGCTTTCGCTGGCCAGTTGGGCGCGGGACAGGCTTCCGCGCTGGCGCAGCAGCCGCAGCAGCACGCTGCGGTTGATGCGTTTGACAAGTTGCTGGTCGCCGGTGGTCTTCATGCGGGTGTGGGGGTCGGCGCAGGCTCGCCCAAGCGGTGGGCCTGCGCTTTTCCTTCGGGTTGTTTGCCTGCGATGATCATGCCCAGAACCTCGTCCTCGGTGACGTCTGCAGTGCGGTAGGCGCCCACCATGCGCCCGTTCTTCATCACCGCCAGGCGGTCGCTGAGCCCGAACACGTCGGGCATGTCGTGGGTGATGAGGAAGATGCCCACGCCGTCTGCCTTGAGCTGGCGCACCAGGCGGCCCACCATGGCGGTCTCCTCGGGGCCCAGCGCGGCGGTGGGCTCGTCCATGATCAGGATGCGGGCGTTGAAGTAGATGGCCCGCGAGATGGCTACCACCTGGCGCTGCCCGCCCGAGAGGCGCCGCACCGGCGTGCGCACGTTGCGGAAGTTCTTGTTCAGGCGCTCGAAGACCTTGCGGGCTTCGGCGTCCATGCGGTGGTCGTCCAGCGTGTTCCAGCGGGTGAGCAGCTCACGGCCCAGAAACAGGTTGGCCACCGCGTCCAGGTTGTCGGCGAGCGCCAGCGTCTGGTAGATGGATTCGATGCCCAGCCGCTGCGCGTCGGCCGGCGTGCGGATGTGGGCGCTCTGCCCCTGCACCAGCACTTCGCCGCTGTCGATGGGGTAGGCGCCGGCCAGCATCTTCATCAGCGTGGACTTGCCCGCGCCGTTGTGCCCCAGCAGGGCCACCACCTCGCCCGGGTACAGGTTGAGGCTGACATCGTCCACCGCCCGCACACCGCCAAACGACTTGCGGATGCCGCGCATCTCCACGAGGGGCGCGTTCATGCGGTGTCTCCCGTCAGGCGGCGGTACACCACGTCGAACACCACGGCCGCGATCAGCACCTGCCCGATGATCACGTAGCGCAGGCCGATCGAGATGTCGAGCAGCAAGAGCCCGCTGTCGATGCTCTGCATGATGAGCGCCCCCAGCACCGACCCCAGGATGGAGCCGCTGCCGCCCGCAAGCGCCGTGCCGCCGATCACGGCCGCCGCGATCACGAACAGCTCCATGCCGGTGCCCAGCGAATTGGTGCCGGCGTTGAGCCGCGCAATCGAGACCATCGCCGCAATCGTGATGAGCACGCCCATCAGCGCAAACAGCATCAGCGTGACGCGCCGCACCGGAATGCCGACCAGGGCCGCGGCCTCCGGGTTGCCGCCGATGGCGAACACGTAGCGCCCAAAGCGCGTGCGCCGCACGATGAACGACAGCACCACCGCCACGCCCCCCCAGATGAGCACGGGGATGGGCACGCCCTGCGGCGCGTCCTTGGTGGGGATCTGGTACGCGTTCATCGTGGCGACAAAGCCCACGGCGATCACCGCTGGCACGGCTGCCACCAGCGCATCCAGCCACAGCGCCGGGTTGGGCACGCCATACGAGGCCTTGGCCCGGCGCCGCAGCCAGGTCTTCAAGCCCAGCGCCACCACCAGCACCAAAGCCAGCACCCAGCTGGCCTGCACGCCGATGGCGCCATCGAAGCCGCCGCCCAGGCGCTGAAAGAAACTGTCGCTGACCGGCTGGGTCTTGCCGTCGGCCACCATGAAGGCCGCGCCGCGAAACGACATCAGCCCACCCAGCGTGACCACGAACGACGGCACCCCGAGCATCGCCGTGAGCGCGCCCTGGTAGAGCGACACACCGATCGCCACCGCCAGCCCGGCCAGCGACGCCGCCACCCAGTGCCAGCCGGCGGTGTACATCAGCGTAGCGATCAGCACGCCGACAAAACCCATCACCGAGCCCACCGAGAGATCGATGTGGCGCGCCACGATCACCAGCACCACCACCGTGGCCACGATGCCGACCACAGCAGTCTGCTGGGCAATGTTGTAGAGGTTCTCGGGCGACAGGAACAAGCCGCCCGAGAGGATGTTGAACACGATGGCCGTGGCCATTAGCACGGCGCCCATCAGCACCAACCGCCAGTCGATGGCCAGCTGCCTGAAGGCATGGGGAACAGGACTCACAAGCGCACTCCGCCAGAAATAAGAAAGGACCGGGAAGCAGTCAGGCTGGCAGCCCGCTCTGCACGCGCCACGGCGCGCACAGCGGGGCCCCGCTCCCGGTCCGGGAGCTTCGAAACGTGTTGTTCAGCAAGCGGGCCGTACGCAGCGCCGCGCCGGGCTCACTTGCAGGCGGCCGGCGCCTTGGCAGCGTCCACGCCCTTGCACAACGCGTCTTTCTGAATCCAGCCGGCCTTCACGACCAGGTCGAGGTTCTTGGCGGTGATGGGCACGGGTTTCAGGAACTGCGTCTGCAGCGGCACCTTCTTCTCGCCGCCGTTCCAGGTTTGTGCGCCCGCCACCTTCTGCCCCTTGGCCAGTGCGACCGCGGCGGCTGCGGCGTCGCGGCCCAGGTCGCGGGCATCCTTCCAGACCGACACCGTCTGCGAGCCCTGGGCCACGCGGTTGAGCGCGGCATGGTCGCCGTCCTGGCCGGACACCGGGATGCCCTTGATGCCCTTAGCTGTCAGCGCCGCCACCACACCGCCGGCCGTGCCGTCGTTGGAGGCCACCACGGCGTCGATCTTGCCGCCGCTCTTGGTGATGATCTGCTCCATGTTCTTTTGCGCGACCTCGGGCTTCCAGCCTTCGGTGTATTCCTCGCCGACGATCTTGATGTCGCCCTTGGTGACGGCCGCCTCGATCACCTCCTGCTGTCCGCCGCGCAGGAAGTTGGCGTTGGGGTCGGTGGGCGAGCCCTTGATCATCACGTAGTTGCCCTTGGGCTTGGCCTCGAACACGGCGCGGGCCTGCATGCGGCCGACCTCGACGTTGTCGAAGGTGATGTAGAACACGCCCGGGGCCTCGATCAGGCGGTCATAGGCCACGACCGGGATCTTCTGCTGCGCGGCCTTGTTGACGGCGGGCAGGATGGCGTCCTTGTCCATCGCCAGCACGATCAGCACCTTGGCGCCCTTGGCGATGAGGGAGTCGACGTCGGACAGCTGCTTTTCGGGCGAGCCGCCCGCATCGGCACTGATGTAGCTGGCGCCCAGCTTGGTCAGTTGGTCCTTGATGGCTTTCTCGTCGGTCTTCCAGCGCTCTTCCTGGAAGTTGGACCAGCTCACGCCCACCACCTGGGCGAACGCACTGGCGCTGGACAGGCCCAGCACCAGGGCTGCCAGGGCGGTCAAGGTTGTCTTCAATTTCATTCTTGTCTCCATTGATTGGCCTCGTGCGGGCCTTGGTTGGTGTGAACGACGTCGACTGTCGCGCCGCGATCCCTCTCGCTGAACCCTGCAGGCTGCAGTCCGTTGCACGGGTTTTCCGGTGCCCGGCAACGACTTCAACCCGACATAGTGCGGACGACGAACTAATTATGAAAGGATCGTACGGGTGCACACATCCGGGCAAACCCGACATAGTTTGATGAGTGAACTTATTAGTTCGCCCAGCGGGAACACCCCTGCAGCAATCAATGTCACGCCCATGCATTGCGACAGGTTCTTGCTGTCGTGAGGGCATGTGCGCGAGCGTGCGTACCGCATTGATTGGCGCCCCATAGCCCCCGCCCCGGCAGGGCTGCGAAAGCCGAGGGTGGCGCGCCGCTTAAAATCCCCGGATTCCAGCCCGCCCGGCGGGTCTACCAGCACCAAAGCCCCTTCCATGAGCTCCTCTGCCTCCTCCACCCCCATCTCCTACAAAGACGCCGGCGTTGACATCGACGCGGGCGACGCGCTGATCGAGCGCATCAAACCGCTGGCCAAGAAGACTATGCGCGAAGGGGTGCTGGCGGGCATCGGTGGGTTTGGCGCTTTGTTCGAAGTGCCCAAGCGCTACAAGGAGCCTGTGCTGGTGTCTGGCACCGATGGCGTGGGCACCAAGCTCAAGCTGGCGTTCGAATGGAACATGCACGACACGGTGGGCATCGACCTGGTGGCCATGAGCGTGAACGACGTGCTGGTGCAGGGCGCCGAGCCCCTGTTCTTTCTTGATTACTTCGCCTGCGGCAAGCTCGATGTGGACACCGCAGCGGCCGTGATCGGCGGCATTGCCAAAGGCTGCGAGTTGTCCGGCTGCGCGCTGATCGGCGGCGAAACCGCTGAAATGCCTGGCATGTACCCCGCAGGCGAATACGACTTGGCCGGTTTTGCCGTCGGTGCGGTCGAAAAGGCCAAGATCCTGACCGGCCAGGACGTGAAGCCTGGCGACGTGGTGCTGGGCCTGGCCAGCCACGGCGTGCACTCCAACGGCTTCAGCCTGGTGCGCAAGTGCATCGAGCGCGCAGGCGCCACCGCCCCGGCCACGCTGGACGGCAAGCCCTTCAAGCAGGCCATCATGGAGCCCACCCGCCTGTACGTGAAGAACGTGCTGGCTGCGCTGGCTGCCCACCCGCATACGCAGGATGCCGGCGGCATCAAAGCCCTGGCCCACATCACCGGTGGTGGCCTGCTCGAGAACATTCCCCGCGTGCTGCCTGAAGGCACCGCCGCCCACCTCAAGAAGGGCAGCTGGCCCCAGACCGAGCTGTTCGCCTGGCTGCAAAAGACCGCCGGCATCGACGACATCGAGATGAACCGCACGTTCAACAACGGCATCGGCATGGTGGTGGTAGTGGACGCGGCTGCAGCCGAAGCGACTGCCGCCACGCTGCGCGCCGCGGGCGAGCAGGTGTACACGATCGGCACGATCGCGGCGCGCGGCGAAGGTGCGGCCGTGGTCGTCGCCTGAGCCGCCGGCCCTGCTGAACTACCGACACCCGTCCAGAGCCGCCCGCGCATGGCGCAGCGCCCTCCACTGCCTGCGCTCGCCCCGCAGCCCGAACCCACCACGCTGCCGCCCCGGCCGCTGAGCAGGGGCATCGTTGTGGCCAGCTATTTGCTGATGGCGGGCGCGCTGCTGCTCGTGATGTGGCGCGGGCTGCTGCCGGGCCTGCTGTGCGTGTGCCTGGGCTTTTTGCTCACCCGCTGGCTCACCCGCGGCCTGACGCGCGTCCAGCGCCGGGCCAGCACGCCTACCACCCGGGGGGTGCGCGCGGCGCAGGTGGTGGCAGCGGCCATCGTCATGCTGCTGCCGCTGGCGCTGCTGGCTGCCGGCCTCACGCATTCGCGCGGCTACCTGGTCGATGCACCGCAGCAATACCGCGAGCTGCTGAACTACATGGCGCGCACGGTGCTGGAGCTGCGCCTGAAGCTGCCGGCCGACATGGCCGCCCACCTGCCCGAAGGCGCTGCCGACATCCAACGCATGATCGCCAACTACCTGGCCGCCAAGGCCGGTGCACTGGCGATTGCAGGGCGTGCGTGGCTGGCCGGGGTGCTGTTTGCCTATGTGGGCCTGCTGATCGGCGCGCTGGCTGCGGTACGACCGCCGGTGCTGGCCCGCGGCCCACTGGCCCAGCAGCTCACGCTGCGGATCACGCTGTTCGGCGAGGCCTTCCGCCAGATCGTGGCGGCCCAGTTCTGGATTGCGGCGTTCAACACCCTGCTGACCGCGCTGTTCCTGCTGTTCATCTTGCCGCTGTGGAATCTGGAGCTGCCCTACACGCCGGTGCTCATCACCTTCACGTTTATCGCGGGGCTGGTGCCCATCGTCGGCAACCTGGTGTGCAACGTGGTCATCACCATCGTGGGGCTGTCGGTGTCGCCACTGGCGGCGGCGGCCTGCCTGGGCTTCTTGATCTTGATCCACAAGGCCGAGTACGTGATCAACGCCAAGGTCGTGGGCCGGCGCACGCAGATGGGGGTGTGGGAGCTGCTGTCGGTGATGTTCGTGGCCGAAGCGGTGTTTGGGCCGGCGGGGCTGGTGGCAGCACCGTTGTTTTATGCCTACCTCAAGAAAGAACTGGTGGCCGCGCGGCTGGTGTAGCCGCCTGGCTTCCCTGCTGCTGCGCAAAGCCCGGCCCGACCGGGCTTTTTTGCGCCCGCCGCGCCTGCTCAGATCTCCCCGCGCCCAGCATCCATGCGGGTTTGTGCCAAGCGGGGGCGCATGTATCCGGCAGTAACCTGAGGCGGCGCGGTGCGTTCTGCCGCAGACAAAGGTTTTTCATGACCATCGCAAGAAAACTCGCTCTTTTGGTGCTGAGCGCAGTGCTCGGCATCGCGGTGATGACAGCCTGGTTCCTGATCTCCGAGCGCAAGCTGATCCTGGAAGAGCGGCAGACCGGCGTGCGCCAGGTGGTCGAGGCGGCACATGGCATCGCCACGCATTTTCATGAGCTGAGCACCAAGGGCGGCATGCCGGACGACGAAGCCCGCAAGCGCGCCGCCGCGGCGATCCAGGCGCTGCGCTACAGCGGCAACGAATACCTGTGGATCAACGACATGCACCCGCGCATGGTCATGCACCCCATCCGGCCCGAGCTCAACGGCCAGGACCTCACTGCCAACAAGGACCCCAACGGCAAGCAGCTGTTTGTCGAGTTCGTGCGCACCGTGCAGGCGAGCGGTGCGGGGTTTGTGCCCTACCTCTGGCCCAAGGCGGGCAGCGACACGCCGGTGGAAAAAACCTCCTACGTCAAAGGCTTTGCGCCCTGGGGCTGGGTGATCGGCTCGGGCGTGTACATCGACACCGTCAACACCGCCATCTGGCAGCGCGCGCTGGGCTTTGGCGCCATCGCGCTGGTGCTGGGCGCGGCGCTGCTGGTGGTGGGCACGCTGATCTCGCGCAACCTGCTGCACCAGCTGGGGGGCGAGCCCGACTATGCGCGCAGCATTGCCCGCAGCATTGCTGAAGGTGATCTGTCGGTGGCGGTGGCCACACGCACGGGCGACACGTCGAGCCTGATGGTGGACATGCAGGCGATGCAGGGCAGCCTGCACCGCATCGTGCAGCGCGTGCGCGACGGCACCGAACACATTGCCGGTGCGTCGCAAGAGATCGCTCTGGGCAACCAGGACCTGTCGGCCCGCACCGAGTCGCAGGCCAGCGCGCTGCAGCAGACTGCCGCGTCGATGGAAGAGATGACATCCAACGTGAAGCAGAACGCCGACAACGCGCGCCAGGCGAGCGTGCTGGCGCAGTCGGCGTCCGAGGTGGCGCGCAAGGGCGGCGCGGTGGTCGAGAAGGTGGTGCAGACCATGGGCTCGATCGATGCGTCATCGCGCAAGGTGTCTGACATCACCGGCGTCATCGAAGGCATCGCCTTCCAGACCAACATCCTCGCGCTGAACGCCGCGGTGGAGGCCGCTCGGGCGGGCGAACAAGGCCGGGGCTTTGCCGTGGTGGCCAGCGAGGTGCGCAGCCTCGCGCAGCGCTCGTCCGAGGCCGCCAAGGAGATCAAGGCGCTGATCGGCAACTCGGCCGAGCAGGTCAAGGCCGGCGCCCAGCTGGCGCAAGAGGCCGGGGCCACCATGCAGAACGTAGTGGACAGCGTGCAGCGGGTGTCCTCGGTGATCGAAGAGATCAGCCAGGCCAGCCGCGAGCAGACAGACGGTATCGAGCAGATCAACCAGGCGGTGTCGCAAATGGACCAGGGCACGCAGCAGAACGCCGCGCTGGTGGAAGAAGCGACGGCCGCAGCCGCCTCGCTGCAGCAGCACGCGCACGAGTTACAGCAGGTGGTGGCGGCGTTTCACCTGCAAGGCGGCGCGCATGGCGCAGGCGCTACGACTGCGTCACACGCCGCGCTCGCCGGTGCGGGTGGGGCGGCCACGGGGCAGCGCCAGTTGCGCTGACGGTGCAGCGCCCGTTGCGATGAGGCAGCGGTGCGCTGGCGGGGGGGCGGCAAGGCGCCGACAACGGGGCCAGGGCGCCACGCTCGATGCTGCGGCGCACGCTGCAGGGAGGGAGATGGCTTGGTGGCAGCCCGCCGCTGCCCTTGCCAGGCGGCCGCGCCCACGGGCGGCACCGACCGCAGCGCGCAAAAACGCTGCGGGCTCAGGCTGCAGGGGCCCAGCGCTGTTTGCTATAAAATACATAGCTACTAGCGCTTATACATCAAGCGCTAGACCCCATTTTTATTCATTTTTTGGCACTGAACTGCCGCGCCACAAAGGCCCAGACCAGCGCTGACGCATCGGGGCCGGCCGGATCGCTGTACGAGTGGTCGGCGGCACCGCCGCTCCAGGCGTGGGCCAGGCCCACCACTTCGCGCAATGCCACCACGGTGCGGCCGCGCGCCTTGAACTCCGTCACCTGCGTGGCGTGGCGCTGGCCGCGCTGCAGGGTGCGCACGGGGCCGGCCCGCGCGCCCAGCGTCTGCGCCCACAGCGACGCGGTGGCCGCCGCGTTGCGCACCGACACGACACCATCGGCATCGCCGTGCAGCACCAGCAAGGGGGGCAGCGCTGCAGGCTGCGCCGCGCCGAGTACGGTGCCCCCCGCCGCGGCGGCTGCCTGCGTGGGCACCTGCGGCAAGATCGCCACGGGCAGGTGCGCATCGCGCCGCCCGTGCATGGCGGCGATGGCGGTGGCAGCCGATTCGGCCGTGCCCGGCGCCACGCCCGAATGCATGGCCACGGCGCAAAACCGGTGCGGGTACAGCGCGGCCATCAGCACCGCCATGCTGGCGCCGGCCGACAGGCCCGCCACTGCCACGCGCGAGAGGTCGACGGGATAACGCTTGGCCACCTTGTCGACCGCCGCGAGCAGCGTGGCGGCCTCGGCGTCGGCCTTGCCATTGCGCCGCTCAAACCAGTTCCAGCAGCCATGGGCGTTGGCCACACGTTCCTGCTCGGGGTACAGCACCAGAAAACGCTCGCGGGCGGCCAGCCGGTTCATGCGCGATGAGGCGGCCAGGTCCCGGCCCGTCTGGCCACAGCCGTGCAGCATGACCAGCAATGGAAAGGTCTCGCCCGGCAGCGGCGCAAGGCCGGGCGGCACAAAGAGGTGGTAGCGCCGCGCACCGGCAGGCCCGGGCGCAACGCCGGCCACCCATTCGGCAGGCGCCACGCTGCGCGGTTTGCGCGCCGCGGCACGAGGCGCCCCAGCCGCAGACCGGCGCGCAGTGGCCGGCGTGTCCTTCAGCAGGGGCTTGGCGGCCACCGCCTTGCGCCGCTTGGCGGGTGCGGGCCGCGTGGCACGCACCAGCGCCTTGAGGTTGCGCTGGTACGCCCGCGTCAGCGCTGACAGGGAGAACAGGCGAGAACGTCGGGCCATGGTGTGTCGTGTGGGATCGTGTTGCGGCCAAAAGTCAGCAAAGGGGACGGCAGGCGGCCTACCGCCACAGCAGGGAAAACCCTAACCACCTTAACAGCATCTGGCTTCAGGAGCGGAAAACTATTAATTTGATAGCTGCAATTCCTTATCCAGCAAGCGCTGGCAGCCATTTTTATCAATATTTCATAGCCCTCTAGCGCGCTCTGGTAGCGGCTTAGCCCCGGACGCCGCCAGCAGTGGCCTAAATTGATCGAAACCTGTCCCATGCAGTTCGGACGCATGCTCCACAGCGCAGGCAATATAGGCAATAACAGGTTTCCCCTGGATTCAGAAAGTCATCCACTCCTGTCTGATAGTGATTGGTTTTCACCGACCGCCGGTCCCTGTCACCCCCCGCCCCTCTTTTCCCCGCCCTCCAAAGGACCCACCCATGCGCGCCACCGTCTGTGAATTGCCCCACCTGCCCGCCCTGCTCGACCCCGCCTGGGCCGCGCTCTGCGCGCACACCCGCGCCGAGCGGTCCGAGCTGGTGCTGCTGCCCGAGTTCGCCTTCATCGAACCCGTCTGGGAGACCCTGCCCATGGACCCCGCGCGCTGGGACGCCGCCGTGGCGCTCAGCGATGCCTGGCAGCAGCGCCTGCACGAGCTGGGCGCCGACTGTGTGGTGGGCGCACGCCCGGTCACGGTGGGCGGCCGGCGCTTCAACGAAGGTTTTGCGTGGTCACTGCAGGGCGGCTATGTGCCGCTGCGGCGCAAGTTCCATCTGCCCGACGAGCCCGGCGGCTGGGAGGCGCACTGGTTCGAGCGTGGCGACGCGGCCTTCCCCCGGTTTGACGCCGGCCCGCTGGCGTTCGGGCTCAACATCTGCTCTGAGCTCTGGGCCCTGGAAACCTACGGTGACTACGCCGCACAGGGCGGCGTGCAGGCCATCCTGTCGCCCCGCGCCACGGCCGCTGCCACCACCGCCAAGTGGCTGGCCGTGGGCACCGTGGCCGCCGTGCGCACGGGTGCGTTCAGCCTGTCGTCCAACCGCGTGGACGCTGCGGCCGGCACCTACGGCGGCGCCGGCTGGGTCATCAGCCCCGACGGCGTGCTGCTCGCGCGCACCACGCCCGAGCAGCCGTTTTGCACCGTCGATGTGGATCTGCAGGCAGTGACGGACGCGCAGGCCACCTATCCACGCTACGTGTTTTCTGCCACCCGAGGCCAGATCCCAACCGAAGCCTGACACCCACCTCCTACCTGCCGCCGCACCATGACCGAAACCACCCCAGCCCATCACCCCCTGCAGATCGCCATCCTCGTCTTTGACGAAGTGGAAGCCTTGGACCTGGGGGGCCCGTACGAAGTGTTCACCACCGCAACCCGCATGCAGCAGCGTTTGCAGCCCGGCGCACCCGCCCCCTTTGCCGTGCAGTGTGTGGCCCGCAGCCTGGCGCCCGTGCAGGCCCGCGCCGGCCTGCGTGTGTTGCCAGACGCCGACTTCGCCACGGCCCTCAAGCCCGATGTGCTCATCGTGCCCGGCGGTGTGATCGATGCCGCTGCAGCCTGCGCCGAGACCCGCGCCTGGGTGGCACAGGCGGCGCGCGGCGCGCAGATCACGGCGTCGGTGTGTACCGGCGCGTTCATCCTGGCGGCAGCCGGCGTGGTCACCGAAGGTGCCGTCACCACCCACTGGGAAGACATTGCCGACCTGCGCGCGCAGTTCCCGGCCCTGGACGTGCAAGAAAACGTGCGCTGGGTGGACCGGGGCGCGCTCGTCACATCCGCCGGCATCAGCGCGGGCATCGACATGAGCCTGCACCTCGTCACGCGTTTGGCGGGCGCAGCCCTGTCGGAACGCACCGCACGGCAGATGGACACCCCGTGGAACACCCTGCCTTGAAGGCACACTGCGTCGACGTGACCGGTTAAAAGAGTGCCATTGACCTTGGAAGCCGCCACAAACCCATGATGCACGACACCCCGCCCTCCCCCATCCACGTCTACTTCGCCCTGCTGCCCGGCAGCCTGGTGCTGGACTGGGCGGGCCCGGCCGAGGCGCTGCGCATCGCCAACCAGACGCTGCGTGCGCGCGGCCTGCCCGAGCGGTTTGTGCAGCACTTTGTGAGCCCCACGCCCGAGTCGATGACGTCGGTGGGTGTCGCGATCAGCGGGCTGGCGCCACTGCCTGCGACCCTGCCCAACCCTGCCTGGGTGGTGCTGGTCGGCCTGGTGGGCCAGCGCATTGATGTGAGCGGCAGCGAGGCCCAGGCGCTGCTGCACTGGCTGCGTGGCCTGCGCCCGGTGGCCGGGCAGCTGGAGCTGGTCACCGTGTGCGCCGGCGCGGTGCTGGCCGCGCATGCGGGCTTGCTCACCGGCCGGCGCGCCACCACGCACCACCTGCACCTGGACGAGCTGGCCGAGGTGGACCCGCGCTGCGACGTGGCAGCCAACCGCGTGTTCGTGACCGATGGCCCCGTCTACACCAGCGCGGGCGTCACCACCGGCATCGATCTGCTGCTGCACCGCATCTCCGACCTGTGTGGCCCCACGGTGGCCGTGCAGGTGGCGCAGGCCATGGTGATCGGCCTGCGCCGCGGGCCGGACGACCCACAGTTCTCGCCCTTTCTGCACCACCGCAACCACCTGCACGCCGCGCTGCACCGCGTGCAGGACGCCGTGGGCCTGCAGCCGCAGGCCGAGTGGAGCGTGCCCGCCATGGCCGAGGTGGCGCACACCTCGCCGCGGCACCTCACACGCCTGTTTCTGGAACACGCCGGCATCGCGCCGCTGGCCTACCTGCGCCGCATCCGCCTGGCCACGGCCGAGGCCGCGCTGCAGTCCGGGCGCAACGGGACCCAGGCAGCGCAGATGGCGGGCTTCAGCTCCGACACCCAACTGCGCCGCGCCTGGCACCAGTTCGGCCGGAGCGGCACGCCGTCGCGTGGGGGCGCCCGGGCCCACTGAAATCGCTGGGGCAGCGCTGCCAAGCTGCAGTGCAATGGCTCTATGACGCTGCGCCGCTGAGGGGCCTACGCAGCGGGAGGCATTGAGCCTCAGGCTCCCGCCTAGCGACCGCGCAACCCGGCGCGGGCGCCCGCGGCACGGGGTTGGCACGCGGCCGATAATGGGGCTCATCCCGTGGCGCCTGTTGCGCCCCGCCAGGAATCCACCATGCAAGCACCCTCCCGCCCCGCCAATGAAGACAGCCGCCTGCAGGCGCTGCGCGAGCTGCTGATCCTGGACACGCCACCAGAAGAACGCTTTGACCGCATTGCTGCGTTTGCAGCGCAGGAGTTCGACGTGCCCGTGGTCCTGCTCTCGCTCATCGATGACCAGCGGCAATGGTTCAAGGCCCGTGTCGGCCTGGATATTCCTGAGACGCCGCGCGACATCTCCTTTTGTGGCCACGCCATCTTGCGGGACGAGACCATGGTGGTGCCCAACGCGGCGCTGGACGAACGGTTTGCCGACAACCCGCTCGTCACGGGCGCACCCCACATCCAGTTTTACGCGGGGGCGCCGCTCAAGCTGCCCAATGGGCAGACCGTGGGGACCCTGTGCCTGCTGGACCGTCAGCCACGTACCTTGGACGAAGTCGATCTGGCCATCCTGGCGTCACTGCGCGACCTGGCCATTGAAGAGCTCATGCGCCGGTCCGGCGAAGAGGGATCCGCCACGTGAGCGGCACGGTCAGCCTCCCCATCTTGCTGGTGGAGCCCAGCACCCTCACGGGCAGCATCATCGTAGCGACGGCCAGGCAGCTAGTGCTCCCATCAGTACGCCAGGTGGCCAGCATCCGGATGGCTCAGCAGCGGCTTGCGGCTCAGGAGTTTTCAGCCCTCATCGTGTCGCTGGATGAACATGACGACGCGGTGATGCTGCTGGAGCAGGTGCGCACGGCGCAGTACGCCCTGCGGGCTGACGCCCCCATCGCCGTGACCACATCGCAAGTCGATGCATCCACCGCCGTGCAGATGAAGGCGCTGCAGGTGCGGCGCGTGCTGCTCAAGCCCTTCAAGGTGCGCGATGTGATCGCGACGATCCAGATGCTCAAGGGTGCGGACTAGCGGGAAATTTTGAGTGTTTTCGTGCTCTAGCGCTTGATAAATAAGCGCTAATAGCTATCAATTTAGTAGCGTTATCTACGTATCGGCTGGAGCGGCCCGCCCAGCGCCAACACCGGTCGCCGGGCACTCGCCAGCGTCAGTACACCTCGGGCACGTACATCGACGCGGGCACCGGCTGGCGCAGGTACTCGGGGTTGCGCACGCGCTCGGGCAGCACGACGGTGGGGTGCGGCACCTCTTGATACGGCATTTGCGACAGCAGGTGCGCGATGCAATTGAGGCGCGCTTTTTTCTTGTCCACCGCCTGCACCACCCACCACGGCGCCTCGGGGATGTGGGTGCGCTCGAGCATGGTTTCCTTGGCCTTGGTGTAGGCCTCCCAGCGCACGCGGCTTTCCAGGTCCATGGGGCTGAGCTTCCACTGCTTGAGCGGGTCGTGGATGCGGCCCAGAAAGCGCAGATGCTGCTCTTCGTCGGTGATCGAGAACCAGTATTTGACGAGGCGGATGCCCGAGCGCACGAGCATCTTTTCAAACTCCGGCACGCTGCGGAAAAATTCTTCGTACTCGTCGTCAGAGCAAAACCCCATCACCCGTTCCACACCGGCGCGGTTGTACCAGCTGCGGTCGAACATCACGATCTCGCCGGCTGCGGGCAGGTGCGCCACGTAGCGCTGGAAGTACCACTGCGTGCGTTCACGGTCGTTAGGCGCGGGCAGCGCGGCCACGCGGGCCACGCGAGGGTTCAGGCGCTGGGTGATGCGCTTGATCACGCCGCCCTTGCCGGCGGCGTCGCGGCCCTCGAACAGGATCACCACCTTTTCGCGGCTGTGCTGCACCCAGTCCTGCAGCTTGACCAGCTCACCCTGCAGGCGAAACAGTTCCTTGAAATATTGCTGGCGCGCCAGCTTGTCGGCCGGGCTGGGCGCGCCGATGTCATCGACCTCGCGGTCTTCGATCTCCAGTTCCAGCTCCTCGTCGTAGCTGTCGATCAGGTCATTGGCGATGCGTTGCATCAGTTCCTGGGTGTCGAAGGTGTCGTTGTAGAGCATGGGAGGGTTCGAAGGTCGTCGCAAAGACGGCCATGTTGGAGCCCGGCGGTGACGGTATCGTGACAGCGGCGTGACAGCAGCGTGATCTGTCACGCCAGCGTCACAGCCGCACACCACGATGCAGGCCCTGTGTCCACCCCCGCCGCCCCTTCCCCCTCTGGCCAGCCCGCGCTCAACGCCAGCCTCAACTACGGCGGCGACGCCGCAGGCCTCATCTGCGGCTATCTGCTGGGCGAGGATGCAGCGCCCCGCGAGGTCGACTCGGTGCAAGCCGCACAGTGGCTGGCCTTGGCGGGGCCCACCGGCGCCGCAGCACCTGCAGGCGAGTTCTTGTGGCTGCACTTCAACCTGAGCCAGGCGCAGGCCATGCGCTGGATGGAGCGGCACGCCGACCTGCCCGAGGCATTCTTCGATGCGCTCAAGGACCGCTCGGTCTCCACCCGCATCGAGCGCGACGATGACACGCTGATTGCGGTGCTCAACGACGCGCAGTTCGACTTTGCGTTCGAACCCTCGGACATCGCTACGCTGTGGACCAGCGTGGCCCCGCACCTGATGGTGACGGGGCGCACGCGGCCGCTGCGCTCGGTCGACGCACTGCGCACCGCGGTGCGCAGCGGGCAGGCTCCCAACTCCAGCGTGGGGCTGCTGGCCGAGCTCATGCGCACGCAGGCGTCGGGCCTGGTGGACATCGTGCGCGGCGTGACGCAGCGCATCGACGATGTGGAGGACGAACTGCTGGCCGGCCGGCTGGACCACAAGCGCGCCCGGCTGGGTGGGCTGCGGCGGCTGCTGGTGCGCCTGCAGCGGCTGCTGGCGCCCGAGCCGGCGGCGCTGTTCCGCCTGCTGCAGCACCCGCCGGCGTGGATGGGCGCGGACGACGCGCAGGAGCTGCGCGATTCCACCGAAGAATTCTCGGTGGTGCTGCGCGACATGCAGGGCCTGCAGGAGCGCATCAAGCTGCTGCAGGAAGAAATCGCCGCCAGCGTGCAAGAGGCCAACAGCCGCAGCCTGTTTGTGCTCACCGTGGTCACGGTGCTGGCCTTGCCCATCAACATTTTGGCGGGCCTGTTTGGCATGAACGTGGGCGGTGTGCCGCTGGCCGACGACCCGCACGGCTTCTGGATCATCGTGGCGGTGGTGCTGGCCTTCACGGCGGTAGCGGGCTGGCTGGCGCTGCGGGGTGCGCGTGACCGGTGAGACGATGCGGCGGTGCACCGCCGCACAGTGCGGGAGACAGCTGGGCCGATGGGTACGCAGGCATGTCTACAATCCCGCCCCTTGCCCGCTTCCGAATCGCCCGCCCCTGCCATGAACATCGTCGTCAACCCAGAACTCAAAGCCTACATCGAACCCCTGACCCCCGACGAGCACGAGGCCCTGGAGCGCAGCATCCTGTCCGAAGGCTGCCGCGACGCGCTGGTGCTGTGGGGCGATGTGCTGGTGGACGGCCACAACCGCTACGGCATCTGCCAAAAACACGGCCTGCCGTTCCAGACGGTGCAGAACCCGCGCTTCCAGTCGATGGAGGACGTGCACCTGTGGATGATCGACCAGCACCTGGGTCGGCGCAGCGTGTCGGACTTTCAGCGGGGCGTGCTGGCGCTGCGCAAGCGCGAGATCATTGCTGAGCGCAAGGCGCGTGCAGCCATTGCGCCAGAGGCCGGCGAAGCCGCAGGTTCTGTCGACGTCTCAGTGTCGGCTGCTGAATCCACCGCACTGCCCGCACCCGACCCGCTGAACAGCCGCGAAGCCATTGCCAAGGCCGCGCGGCTCAGCAGCAGCCAGGTGGTGATGATCGAGAAGATCCAGAAACAGGCCGCGCCGGAGCTGGTGGCGGCCGTGAAGTCAGGCACCATCTCGATCAACGCTGCAGCGGCTGTGGCCACGCTGCCGGCCGAAGAGCAGGTGGCGGCCGTGGCGGCGGGCAAGGACGAGCTCAAGCAGGCCGCCAAGCGGGTGCGGGAACTCAACAAACGCAAGCCGCGCGAAACACGCGAGGCAGGCGACGAGGGGGCCTCGGAAGACAGCCCTGCCAAAGAAGCGGGGACAGGTGCCGATGAACTGCAGGCCCTGCGCCACCGCGTGGCCGAGCTCACCGCCGAGAACACCGAGTTGCGCAGGCAGCTGTCGCAACTGCAGGCTGCACTGCCGGCGGACAGCCCGCCGTTCTGAGCGGACCGGCTAACTCCGCAATCAGTTGATCAGCGGGTCCACGGCTCAGACTATCAACCGCCGGCGCGCAGTGCGCTCAGCCGGTCAGACACCAAATCAATGTCCAGGCCGTCCTCGACATGGGCAAGGTAGGTTTCGAGGTCGGCCATGGCCTCTGCAGTGTTGCCGCGCTCGGCATGGGCCAGGCCCCGGTCGCGCCACTCGCCCCAGGCTTCTGGCAGCAGCACGATGAGGCGGTCCAGCACACAGATCAGGCGCTGCCAGTCCTGCTGGGTGCGGTGTACTTCCTTCAGGTTGCGCAGCATGCGCGCGATGATGTCGCGCGGCGTGGCCGCCTGAAGGTACAGACCCAGCGGCACGTCGTAGTCGTCCACCAGTCCGTTGCGGCGCTTGTAAGGCTCCAGGCGTTCGGCCAGCTCCTCGCGGCTGAGCGACTGGCCCGAGATCGGGTCGAGCACCACCTGCCCCTTCGGCAGCAGCACCTTGACCATGAAGTGCCCCGGGAACGCAATGCCGCGCGCGTGCAGGCCCAGGCCCTGGGCCAGCTCCATCCACAGCACCGCCAGCGAGATCGGGATGCCGCGGCGCGTGCGCAGCACGGCATTGAGGTAGCTGTTCTCGGGGTCGTAGTAGTTGTTGATGTTGCCGCCAAAGCCCAGGTCGGCAAAAAAGAACTGGTTGAGCGTGCGCAGGCGCTGCAGCGCGGGAGCGTCGGCCGGCAAGCGGCGCTTGATGCGCGCCAGCAGCTGGTCCATGTCGCCCAGCAGCAGCTGCACGTCCACTTCGGGGTATTCGTCCTGGGCCAGGCTGGCAGCCGCTTCGAGCAGCGGAAAGTGGTCATCGCTTTGCACCAGCGATGCAAAGTACTCCAGCGAGGTAGGCAAGGAAAGGCTCAGAGGCATGGCATTGTTGTAAGTGCACCCTGCCGGCGCGTCAAGCCGCAGAAAGCCGGACTTTGCCGGCCTGTTGCCCGCACTGCCGGACTTTACCGCCGCAGGAGCTGGCGCAGCTTGAGGCCAGCAGCCCACAGCGCGCCGAAATACAGCACTGCAGCGGCCACCATGAGGCCTGCCAACAGCCCTATGCGCTTGAGGGTTTGCCCGCGCATGTCAATCCAGTCGAAGTGCTGCGAGCCCCACACCAGCAGCACGGCCAGCAAGGCGCTGGCGGCGATCACTTGCAGCGCAAACTTGCCCCAGCCCGGCTGCGGGTGGTAGCTGCCGCGCCGCAGCAAACCGATCAGCAGCCACAGCGCGTTGACCAGGGCCCCAAGGCCAATCGACAAGGCCAGGCCCGCGTGGTCAATCCAGCGCACGAGGCCGATGTTGAGCAGCTGCGTGATAACCAGCACGGCGATGGCGATCTTGACGGGTGTGCGCACGTCCTGGCTGGCGTAGTAGCCGGGCGCCAGCACCTTGATGGCCACGATGCCGACCAAGCCGGCGCCGTAACCCGACAGCGCCAGAGCGATCTGCCCCACGTCGCGGTCGGTGAGCTTGCCGTAGTGGAACAGCGTGGCCACCAGCGGGGTGGAGAACGTGAGCAGCGCCACCGCACAGGGCACGGCCAGCAGCACCACGATGCGCAGGCCCCAGTCGAGCATGGCTGAGTATTTTTCGCTGTCTCCGGCGGCCTTGGCCGCCGTGAGCTGCGGCGTCAGCACCACGCCCAACGCCACACCGAGCAGCGCAGTGGGGAACTCCATCAACCGGTCTGCGTAGAACAGCCAAGTCACGCTGCCGGGCGCCAGGTACGAGGCGATCTGGGTGTTGATCATCAGCGATATCTGGGCCACGCCCACTCCCAGCACCGCCGGGCCCATGAGCGTGAGCACGCGGCGCACGGCGGGGTCGGCCCAGGCGGCACGCACGGTGCCCCAGGTGATGCCGATGCGTGGCATGAGGCCCAGGCGCACCAGGGCGGGCGCCTGCACCGCCAGTTGCAGCACGCCCCCCAGCATCACCCCGCCGGCCATGGCAAAAATCGGCTCGATACCGCGGGCCTCCAGCTGCGGTGCACCCAGCCAGGCGGCGGCAATCATGCACACGTTGAGCAGCACGGGCGAAGCGGCAGGCACGGCAAAGTGCTTCCAGGTGTTGAGAATGCCGGCCGACAGCGCGACCATGGACATGAAGCCGATGTACGGGAACATCCAGCGCGTCATCAGCACGGCGGCGTCGTAGGCTTCAGGGTTTTGGCGCAGGCCACTGGCCAGCGCCCACACCAAAAGCGGCGCCCCGATCACGCCCAGGATGCAGACCAAAAGCAGCACCCAGGCCAGGGCGGTGGCCACGGCGGAGATGAGCTTGTGCGTGGCTTCTTCGCCCTGCTGCGTCTTGGCAGTGCCCAAAACCGGCACAAAAGCCTGGCTGAAGGCCCCTTCGGCGAACAGCCGGCGGAACAGGTTGGGGATGCGAAAGGCGACCTGAAAGGCGTCGGTGAGGGCGTTGGCCCCGAACATCGAGGCCATGAGCAACTGGCTCATGAGTCCCGTCACGCGGGAAGCCAAGGTCAGGAGGGATACGGTGGAGGCGGCTTTGAGCAGTGACACGGCGGGGAGTGTATTCCCCCTGAGCCGCTGCGCGTCTTCCCCCAGAGGGGGACACACCCGGTGGCCCGGCAAAGCCGGTTCCACGGGTGCGCTCGCGATGGCACTGCGCCGGTTTTTGAGGGTGATGGCGCCTGAAACCCGCACTGGGCTATAATCGCGGGCTTTGCTGGCATCATCCACAGACCCAAGGAATCAAAAACATGGCATCCGCTAAACCAAAGAAGAAGAACCCGCGCCTGGCGTCGGGCCGCAAGCGCGTCCGTCAGGACGTCAAGATCAACGCCGCGAACACCTCGCTGCGCTCCAAATACCGTACCGCTGTCAAGAACGTCGAGAAGGCTGTTCTGGCTGGCGACAAGACCAAGGCGAGCGAACTGTTCGCCAAGATGCAAGCCGTGGTCGACACCGTGGCTGACAAGGGCATCTTCCACAAGAACAAGGCAGCTCGCGATAAGAGCCGTCTGTCGGCCAAGGTGAAAGCCCTGGCACTGGCAGCCGCCTAAACAATCCCCGCCTGCTTCGGCAGGCAAACAGCCCGAACGGCATGTGCCGTTCGCCGTTTGTAACGGGTGCGCTGCCAGCAAAAAAAAACGAACGAACCGCCTCCGGGCGGTTTTTTCGTTTCCGAACGGGATAAAGACCTCTCGGTAGGAACCTAGAGGCCGGGCTTTACGGGGAATTATCAAAAAAGCATAATTATTGGAATTTCATAAAAACCAATAAACCATGACTTTTCGCCGCACCGCCCTCGCCGAGCAGATGGCAACGCAACTGCTCCGGCCCTCGTTCCTGGACACGTCGCTGCGCTCGGGCCTGTTCCTGTCGGGCCAGCGGCGGGTGGGCAAAACCACGTTTCTGGCCACCGACCTGATCCCTGCGCTGGAAGCGCTGGGCGCCATCGTGGTCTATGTCGACTTGTGGAGCCAACCCCAGGCCAACCCCGCAGACCTGGTGCACGAGGCCATTCGCAAGACGCTCAAGGAACTGCAGACACCCGGCTCGGGCATCCTCAAGCGGCTCAAGCAGGTCACCAGCGTCGAAGCGGGTGCAGCGGGGTTCAAGTTTGGCTTCAAGCTCTCGGATGTGGGCAAGGACGACGGCGCCAGCCTGGCCCGGGCGTTTGAAGAACTCATCGACCAGGCCCGGACCGATGTGGTGCTCATCGTGGACGAGGTGCAGCACGCACTGGGCAGCACCGACGGCGACCACCTGCTGCACGCGCTGAAAGCCGCGCGTGACGCGATCAACACCCGCCCAGGCACACCCGGTTATTTCCTCTTCATCGGCACCGGCTCGCACCGTGCGCGGGTGCAAGAGCTCACGCTCAAGGGCAACCAGGCCTTCAACGGCGCGGTGACCAACGAGTTTCCGGTGCTGGGTCGCGACTTCATCGACTACGTACTCGCGCAGGTGCGCCCCCAGTTGGGTCCCATGTTGCCCTCGGCCGACGTGGCCGAGGCCGCGTTTCGCAGCATGGGCAGCCGGCCCGAGGAGTTGATGAAGGCCCTCAACGTGCTGCGCAGCCTGCCCCCGGACGCCGTGCCCAATGAGCACCTGCCCACCATCGCGCAGTCATTGGGTGCGGCGGCGGCCGACGTGGAGCTGCAAAAGGTGGAAGCCATGGGCCCGCTGGCCGAGGCGGTCTTCTCGCGTATCTGCAGCATCGGCGGCGATGTGAAGGGCGTGTTCACCGGCGAGGCCCTCAAGGCGTACGCGGCGCAGATCGGACGCGATGTCACGGCCCAGGAGGTGCAGGGCATCATCGGCATGATGACCTCGGCCAACCTGCTCATGCGCGTGAAACACGGGCACTATGGCGTGACGGATCCGTTTGTGGAGAAAGCCTGGATGACCCGGCTGCAGGCCGACCACCTGTTGCGCGCCAGTCCTGGCGGCCCTGGATCAGGGTCTCAGCGGACCTAAGGCCAAGTACAGGACCCGAGAGACGTCAGCCCTTGGCGGGCGGGTCGGGCAGCAGGCAGGCCTCAGCCACCTGCAGGTCGTTGTCCCGCGCAAAGTTGATGACGAAGTCCCAGGCCATGGGCTCGTGGTCGCGCAGATCCCGGTGCACCACCACACATTTGACGCCGTTCAGCGTGGTCGGAATGCACCACGGCGAATAGCTCAGATGGCTGCCAGGCCGGGCTCCGCCAGGACGAAAGCTGCTCATCACACCGGCCAACCGCTCGGCCCAATCACTGGGGCGAAAGGTCTTCCCGTCTTGGGTAATGCCCTGGATGAAGACTTCTTTGGAGGAGGGGGAAACCATCGGATGGAAGTGGTAGTGGGGCGCGGGCAAGGCAGGATCGCTGCTTGCTGCACTGCAGCGCGCATTCTAACTCTTATATAAGAGCTGAGGCTCACAATCCACATGGCGGAGTGCAAAACCACGGCAAGCACAGCCCAGCAGACCGCATTGCAGTAATGCGCAATCGTCAACAGCCGTTCATCGGGCTCCCCCTAGAATCGTGCTTCGCTTTATCGGGCCTGCGGCCACAAGCCGCCCCATCACCGTACCGTCTGGAGATTTCTGCATGACCGCTTCCACCCTGGCAGCCTCGCCCCACCTGATGAACACCTATGGCCGCGTCCCTATCGCGCTGGCCCGTGGTCAGGGCTGCCGAGTCTGGGATGTGAACGGCAAGGAATACCTCGATGGCCTGGGCGGCATCGCCGTGAATACGCTGGGCCACAACCACCCCCGGCTCGTGCCTGCGCTGCAGGACCAGATCACCAAGCTGATCCACACCTCCAACTACTACCACTCGCCCCTGCAAGAAGCCCTGGCGGCCAAGCTGGTGGAGCTGTCGGGCATGCAGAACGTGTTCTTCTGCAACTCGGGCCTCGAGGCCAACGAAGCCGCGCTCAAGATCGCCCGCAAATACGGCGTGGACAAGGGCATCGCCAAGCCCGAGATCGTGGTGTACGAGAAGGCCTTCCACGGCCGCTCGATCGCCACCATGTCGGCCACCGGCAACCCCAAGATCTACAACGGCTTCGGCCCGCTGGTCGAAGGCTTTGTGCGCGTACCGCTGAACGACATCGAAGCCATCAAGAAGGCCACCGAAGGCAATCCGAACGTGGTGGCCGTGTTCTTCGAGACCATCCAGGGCGAAGGCGGGATCAACGGCATGCGGGTGGAATACCTGCAGCAGCTGCGCAAGCTCTGCGACGAGCGCGGCTGGCTCATGATGATCGACGAGGTGCAGTGCGGCATGGGCCGCACCGGCAAGTGGTTCGCCCACCAATGGGCGGGCATCGTGCCCGACGTGATGCCCCTGGCCAAGGGCCTGGGCTCGGGCGTGCCGATTGGCGCCGTGGTGGCTGGCCCCAAGGCCGCCAATGTGCTGCAGCCGGGCAACCATGGCACGACCTTTGGCGGCAATCCACTGGCGATGCGCGCCGGGGTCGAAACCATCCGCATCATGGAAGAAGACGGCTTGCTGCAGCACGCGGCCACCGTGGGTGCGCACCTGCGTGCCGCCCTGCAGCGCGAACTGGGCAGCCTGCCCGGCGTGAAGGAAATCCGCGGCCAGGGCCTGATGCTGGGCATCGAACTCGACAAGCCTTGCGGCGCCCTGATCGGCCGCGCGGCCGAGGCCGGCCTGCTGCTGTCGGTCACAGCAGACACCGTGATCCGCCTGGTGCCCCCGCTGATCCTCACCATTGCCGAGGCCGACGAGATCGTCGCCAAACTGACCCCGCTGGTCAAAGCCATCCTGGCTGAATGAATAAAAGCACCCCCGCCATGACGACGACGCTGAAACATTACCTGCAGTTCAACGACCTCAACGCCGACGAATACGCCTACCTGTTCGAGCGCGCCGCGCTCATCAAGAAGAAGTTCAAGGCGTATGAAAAGCACCATCCACTCGTGGACCGCACGCTGGCCATGATCTTCGAGAAGGCCAGCACGCGCACCCGCGTGAGCTTTGAGGCCGGCATGTACCAGCTCGGCGGCTCCGTGGTGCACCTGACCACCGGCGACAGCCAGCTGGGCCGCGCCGAGCCCATCGAGGACAGCGCCAAGGTGATCAGCCGCATGGTCGACCTGGTGATGATCCGCACCTACGAGCAAGCCAAGATCGAAAGCTTCGCCGCCAACTCGCGCGTGCCGGTCATCAACGGCCTGACGAACGAATACCACCCCTGCCAGATCCTGGCGGACATCTTCACGTACATCGAACACCGCGGCGCCATCAAAGGCAAGACGGTGGCCTGGGTGGGCGACGGCAACAACATGGCCAACACCTGGCTGCAGGCCGCCGCGCTGCTGGGCTTCAAGGTGCATGTGAGCACCCCCCGCGGCTACGAAATTGATGAGAAATTGGCCGTTAGCGCTGGTGGAATAAGCGCTGATAGCTATAAATTTTATAGCAACCCTCTGGAGGCCTGCCAAGGCGCGGACCTGGTGACCACCGATGTGTGGACCAGCATGGGCTACGAGGCCGAGAACGAAGAACGCCGGCTTGCCTTTGCCGACTGGTGCGTAGACGCCGAAATGATGGCCGCCGCCAAGCCGGACGCGCTGTTCATGCACTGCCTGCCCGCGCACCGAGGCGAAGAGGTGGAAGCCGATGTGATCGACGGGCCGCAGTCGGTGGTCTGGGATGAAGCGGAAAACAGGATGCACGTGCAAAAGGCACTCATGGAGTACCTTTTGCTCGGCCGCGTCGCATGAAATGCAGCGCGGTGGCGCGCCAGCGCCAGCAGACTGTGTCGGCGCAGGCTCATGTCCGCAACGCGGACGTGAAGCAGTCGAGGACTGCGTGCCGCCGCCAAAATCGCATGCGCGTGCAAAAGGCGTTGATGGAATACCTGCTTCTGGGCAAGGTGGCCTGAGCTCCAAAGTCAGATGCCGTGGCGCCGCCAACCTGCCCATAGCGCCGAACTGTTGGCGCACTGGCAAGCCTTGGGCCAGGCGCTTGATCGAGACACGCCCGCTTGGCGCGCCGAGGGCCGCCGCCTCGTCCTGAGCTGGTCCCACTGGCCCCGCGCGTACCACGACACCACCCACCTTTGGGCCTGCCTGCGGCACCTGCAGGCGGTGCAAGACCAGTTGCCCTGCGTTCTGAGTGATCCGCACGCGGTGGCCCTCGCCCTGTGGTACCACGACGCGATCTATTGGCCGTGGAGCCAGCACAACGAGGAGCGCAGTGCCGACTGGGCGGTGCGCTTTCTGCGCAGCCAGCAGTTGCCTCCGGCGCTGGCGCAGACCGTGCACCAGCACATCCTGGACACGCGCCACACCCCAGGCCCGCTGACCGGCGATGCGCAATGGGTTGTCGATATCGACCTGGCGGTCCTGGGCCAAAGCGACGCGGTGTACCGGCAGTTCGAATACAACGTGCGGCGCGAATATTTCTTCGTGCGCTGGCCACGCTATGTAGCGGGGCGCACTGCGGTGTTACAGGGGTTCCTTGATCGGCCGCGCATCTACGGCACCGACTGGTTTCAGGAGCGCTACGAGACGCAGGCACGCACCAACCTCCGCAATGCATTGAGCGCGCTGCAGGCCAGAACGCTCTACGCGTAAACCAGCCGTCAGTCGCAGGGTTAAAAGCGCTTGCATTCCTCGGTGACCTGAATGGAGGTCAGCGTGTTCTCGCCCTCCACATGCCGGGCGGTGAACTTCACCCAAGCTCCTGCTGGTAGGCCAGCCAACAGCGCGCCATCAGGCACCCTGAACGCCTGCGTCGTGAAGGGAAGCTTGGCACGCGGCAGCAACTTCAAGCGGACGTAGAGCTTGCCCCCTGCGTCCTGCTCAACGGACACCAGACGGGCACGAGTGAACACTGGGACTGCCTGACCAGACGGAGAAGTGGCCTCAGGCGACACAGCGGGCTGCGCCGCGGCGGCATTGGCCGCAATGGCCACGATGGCGGCTGCGGCAAGTGCCGCACCCCTCAGCGCGGGGACCCACATCCCAAGCCCCAACCTCATCTCTTTCCATTGCGCCATCACACCGCCCTCCTGCGCCATGCCTTGACTGGACGGCACATCAAAACGCCCACGCCCCCAACTGGTAGTAGTCAAACCCGCTGGTGCGCCCGCCCAGGCACTGCGCCAGGAAGTCCTCGGTCTTGCGGTACATCGTGAGGTTGTTGGTCCATTTCTGATTGCCATGGCCGTCGCCCGTAAAGGTGACGTACTGCACGTCCTTGCCCGCCTTGCGCAGGGCGGCCACCATCCATTCAGACTGCTCCAGCTTCACGCGCGGATCGTTCACGCCATGCATGATGAGGATCGGTTTTTGCGCATGCTGGGCCCGGTACAGCGGCGACTTGGCATCCATGCGCGCGCGGTCCTCCGGCACGGCCGGGTTGCCGACATAGCGGTGCCACCACGGCAAGCCCAGCTCCCAATACGGCGGCGCAGCTTCCAGCAGGCGGGCGATGTCCGTCACGCCCACCACACCCACCGCACAGGCAAAAACCTCGGGCGTGAAGGTGGCGCCGACCAGGGCCGAGTAGCCACCGTAGCTGGCGCCGTAGATCGCCACGCGCTGCGGGTCGGCCACCCCGCGCTCTACCGCCCAGCGCACACCATCGACCAAGTCGTCGTGCATGCGGCCCGCGAACTCGCCCATGGCTTTCTCCATGTGCGCGCGACCGTAACCGCTGGAACCCCGGTAGTTGACCTGCAGCACCGCATAGCCGCGGTTGGCCAAAAACTGCTGCATCGCGCGGCTCGTGGCTCCGTCACCCCAGCGGTCGCGCGCCCACGGACCGCCATGCACTAGCAGCACCATCGGCAGCCGCTGCTGCTGCACAACGCCCTGGGGCAGCGTCAGGTAGCCATGCATGGGGAGCCCGTCACGCGCCGTGAAGGTGATGGGCTCCGTCGGTGCAAGGTCCTTGGAAATCAGGCTCAGCCGGTTCTCACCCAGAAACTTGGGCTCTTGGCCATCCCGCAGCAGGTAGTTGCGGGTGCCCCGGTCGGTCGCCACCGCCACGGTGAGCACCCTGTCGGTATGGTCTGCGCTGGTCACCAGAACCTCGGCGGGCTGATAGCCTGCCAGCGCAGACAGCCGCGCATCGAGCGCGGGGTCAAACACCTTGCGCGCTGGATAGCCCGGCATGGAGTACGCCACCAGCGGCTCGCGCGTGCGCCGGCTCAGCGTCACGTTGTCCAGGTCCACATCGGGCGATGCGTACACCAGCTCCTCGGCGCCATTGGTCAGATCAAGCCGCACCAGCGCGAGCTTGTCGCGGCCCCGGTTGGACAGCGCCCAGGCTTTGCGCCCCTGGTCGTGCAGGCCGAAGAGGTTCAGGGTCTCCCAGCGGCTTCGCTGCGTCACGACCTGCCACGTGCCAGGCTCCGCGCCTGGGCTTTCCAGCAAGGTCTGATCGCCCTGGAGCCGCGCACGCACGCGCAGCTGTCCACTGACATCCACGCCCCACCAGCTGACGTTGCCGGGGTTGGTAGCCAGCAGCACGGGCGCACCCCCCGCCGGGTTCACGCGGTACAGATCAAACACCTTCTTGTCGCGCTGGTTGGAGGTGACGATGAAGTCGCCAGAGCCCTCCACGGCTTCTGAGAAATGCGCCACCGAGCGCGGCGCCGGCATCAGCTCGCGCAAATCCGTGCCGGGCCCTTCGACAGGGCCGGCATAGATGCGGGTGTTCTCGTCTCCCGTAGGGTCGGCCGTGATGCCGAGCCAGCGGCTATCAGCGCTGAAGCGAATGGACCGCGCCCGAATGCGGAACGCCTTGGCATCGCCGCCGTCGATGGACTGGATCCAGATCGCGGGAACCACGCCGTCCGTGCCAAACCACGCGATGTGCTGGCCATCTGGCGACACCCGGTACCCGCCCGTGGACTGCCGGCTCGCCACGAAGTCGCGCACCGGGATCAGCTCGGGCAGCGGCGCGCCGGCCAACGCAGGGTGCGATGGCCCGGTGGCGCAGCCCGCCACCAGCACACATGACAACACCACGCCCCACAAACCGATAAATCTCGACTGCATCTAGAACCCCCTCGTTGGATGCCGCCATTGTGGGAGGCCGCGCCTTAAGCCCAGCCAAAGGCTGGCGCGTCGGCGTCCCTGCAAGCCGCTTATGACCTCGCGAAGCCGGGCAGCTCACGCTCCAGCAGCGGCCGCCGCTGGCGCACAGTGCCGCGGTTCTGCTGCGTCCAGTGGTCGTCCGCCGCCCACGCGCAGCGGACAGTGGCGCCCGGGTTTATTGCCGGCTCAATCCCTATCGAGCCCGCCAGTGCGCAGACAGCGCCAAGCCACAGTGCGGGCTGGATAAAAGGGCGCGTCTGGCGGAGAACGCGCGGGATGGAGACACAGGCTGGGGTGTCCAAGCCCGGGTGGTAGCGATGCATCATGGCATTGTTGAGTGCCCCACCTTTGCCGATGCCAAAGGCTCACCGCAACAGGTTGCACCTGCGCTACATCACGCCGGCAGCTCCCCCCTTCAACGCCGCTACAGCGCCCGCGTACGCTCTTCCATCGCCTGCACCACCGCCACCATGTCGGCCTGCCCGAGCCCCATGGCCGCGGTTTGCGCAAAGAGTGCGTGGCACACATCCAGCAGCGGCGATGCCAGCTGCGCATCGCGCGCGGCTTGCGCCACCAGCTGGTTGTTCTTGAGCACATCGTGGATGGCGGCCTGCACCTCGAAGTCGCGCGCGACCAGCTTGGCGAGCTTGACCTGCGACACGCTGCTGGCCATGGGGCCAGCATCCAGCACCGAGCGGAACAGCTCCATGTCGAGCCCCTGCTGGGCCGCAAAGTGCGCGGCCTCGCACAGCCCTGTGACCATGGTGATGAGAAAGAGATTGACCGACAGCTTCATGAGCAGCGCAGACGGCACGGCCCCGCAGGCAAAGGTGGTGCGGCAGATCGGCGCCAGCAGCGGCTGCACGGCCGCCACGCTGGCCGCGTCGCCCGCGAGCATGCCAACAAGCTGCCCGGCCTCGGCCGGTTTGCGCGAGCCCGATACGGGTGCTTCGACATAGCGGCCACCCGCCACCAGGATGTCTTTCTCCAGGCCCTTGGAGTACGCAGGCGACGTGGTCCCCATGTGCACGATGGTGCGGTTGCTCACCTGGCCGGCAAACGCGCGCGTGCCACGCTGCAGCGCCTCGTCCATCGCCTGTTCATGGGCCAGCATAAGAATGATGACCTGCGCGTTCTCGCAAACCTCGGCAGGGGTGGACGCCACCCGCGCGCCGGCGGCACGCAAGGTTTCGCATTTGTCGGGCGACCGGTTCCACACCCACAGCGGGGTGTTTGCGCGCGCAAGATTCAGGGCCATGGGCAGCCCCATGACGCCGAGGCCAATAAATCCGATGTGCATGGTGAGCTCTTCTTTCTTTCAGTGAGGGTTGGACTGTGCAGCGCCAGACGTTGATCGCCCTGGTGGGGCGCGGCCCGGCCGGCGCTGCGCCGCACTCTACCCAAAGCCCGCCCGTGCCGCCATCCGGTGCAGTCCCTCCCGCGGTTCTTTGGCGTCGCTTAAGCCGCCACCGGCCACAATCGCGCGATGCACATCCTGCTGATCGAAGACGACCTGGACCTCGGCCGCGCGCTGCAGTCGGCCCTGAAGGTGGAGGGCCTGACCAGCGAGTGGCTGCGCCGCGCCGTGGATGCGCCCGCCACGGTCGATGCGACCACGGTGGACTGCGTGCTGCTCGACCTGACATTGCCCGATGGCAGCGGGTTCGATCTGCTCGCGCGCTGGCGAGCCCAAGGCGAGCAGGTGCCCATCATCGTGATCACCGCGCGTTCGGCGGTGGAGGACCGGCTGGCCGGGCTGGATGGCGGAGCGGACGACTTTGTGGTCAAGCCCTTTGCGACGGCCGAGCTGATGTCGCGCATCCGCGCCGTGCTGCGCCGCAGTGCCCGGCAGGCCAGCGAGCGCTGGGTGCTGGGCGAGCTGGTGATCGAGCCGCGTCGCCACCAGGCGCAGCGGGCCGGCGAGGCGCTGGACCTGTCGCCGCGGGAGTTTCAACTGCTGCTGGAGCTGGCGCGCGAGCCCGGCGCCGTGGTGCCCAAAGGCGTGATCGCGCAGCGGCTCGACCCCCTGGGCGAGCCGGTGGACTTTGGCGCCATTGAAGTGCATGTGTCCAACCTGCGCCGCAAGATTGGTCCGGAGCTGATCCGCACCGTGCGCGGCGTGGGCTATCTGCTGCAGGCATGAACCGGGCCATGTTCATTCCACACAAGCTGCGTAGGCTTTGGAAAAGGCTGACAGAACCCACGCTGGTGCGTCGTAGCGTGGTGTCAGTCACGGTTGCTTTCCTACTCGTGTGGGCGGTGCTGCTGAGCTACAACTTCATAAATTACAAGCACACCGTCACCAACGAACCGGGCCTGCAGAAATACGGCGATGCCGTGCTGGTTTCTCTGAAAGACGTGAACGAGCCCGCGCTGGCAGCCGCGGCCATGTCCTCTACCGACATCTGGACCAACATTCGCCGCCGTGAGTTCGGCATGCTGCCGGGCGTGTCGCTGTACGAACTGCGCAATGCGCAGGGCGGGCTGGTGTTTGCATCACCCGGCTGGCAGCATCTGCCCCCGCTCCCGCAACGCCCGCTTGACGGCAGCATTACAGAGACCACGGCCAACGAGCAGGTCTACCGCATCTACGCCGGGCGCAACGACCGCTGGATGTTGACCATTGCCGATCCCAAACGCAGCGACGCGGCCTTTCTGACGCGCAACGCCCGCACGCTCATCCCCTACCTGTTGCTGGCCGCGCCCTTTGTGCTGCTGCCCGTGTGGCTGTCGGTGCGTACCGGTCTGCGCCCGCTGCAGCAACTGGCCCAGCTGATCGCCCAGCGCGACCGGGACGACTTGCAGCCCGTAGGCTTCAACGCCCGCCACCGCGAACTCAAGCCGCTCGAACAATCGCTCGACCACCTTTTCGCCCAGCTGCGCCAAAAGGTCGAACGCGAACGCGCCTTTGTGCAGGACGCGGCCCACGAGATCCGCACGCCCCTGGCCGTGATCACGGCGCAAGCGCATGTGATGGCACGCTCGCAAAGCGAGGACGAGCGCACACAGGCCCAGGGGCACCTGGAGCAGGCCATAGCACGCACCTCGCACCTCGCGCAGCAACTGCTGGACCTGGCCGCGCTTGACGAGGCGCAGCGCCCCGCGCCACGCGACCTGGACGTGGCGCAGTGGCTGCGCGCAGCCCTGGCACAGGCAGCACCGCAAGCGATGGCGCGGCAGATCGAGCTGTCGCTGGACGCGCCGGACAACCTGCCCACGCGGCTGGACCTGCCGGCGCTCGAATCCATCGCGCACAACCTCATCGACAACGCGGTGCGTTATGTACCGGCGGGCGGCAATGTGGCACTGACCCTGCGGCATGAGGGCGGGGTGCTGCATCTGGCGGTGCAGGACGATGGGCCGGGCATTCCAGTGACTGAACGCAGTCGGGTGTTCGAACGCTTTTACCGCGGCCTGGGCCACGCGGCCAACGGGTCGGGCCTGGGCCTGGCCATCGTGCGGCAGGCCGTGCTGCGCATGGGCGGGCAAGTGCACGTGGGCGATGGACTGAACGGTGCGGGCGTGGGGTTCTTCGTTAGCATTCCCCTCCCGCACGCTGGCTGACGAGCCCTTTCAACGCCCACTCGCGCAGCCGCATCCCCAAAACAACCGCGACCTACCTACCTGCATGTCCCCATGTCCGACGCCATCCACCCCTGCCTGACTTGCGGCGCCTGCTGCGCCAGCTTTCGCGTCGACTTTGCGGTGGAAGAAATGCAGGAGCTGGGCGGCACGGTGCCGGGCGGGCTGGCGGTGGAGGTGACCAGCAGCACCTGTCGCATGCGCGGCACCGACCACGTGCCCGCGCGCTGCGCAGCGCTCACCGGCACGGTGGGCGTGAAGGCAGCCTGCGGCATCTACGAATGGCGCCCTTCGCCCTGCCGCGAGTTCGAAGCCGGCGACCACGCCTGCCACCGCGCGCGCATGCGGCATGGGCTGCCGGCGCTGCCAGAAGGCCTGATCTTCTGAAAGCGCAGGGCAAATCGGTTGCCGACATCGCGGCAAAAAGGCTGATCGTTTAGGCCTCAACAAAATGCATCAGGTGTTGGAAATAACCGACACCACGGGTTTTGAGGGACATGCAAACTTTGTCCCATGCGAACCAGCCCTTCTTCTTCCACCACCCGCAGGCTCTGGGACATTTCGCCGCCCGTGCATGCGGGCAGCCCCGTGTTTCCGGGCGACACGGCCTACAGCCAGCAGTGGTGCGCCACCATCGGGCCCGGCTGCCCGGTGAATGTGAGCACCATCACGCTGTCGCCCCACGTGGGCGCGCATGCCGATGCGCCCCTGCACTACGACGAGCACGGCGCCAGCATCGGCGATGTGTCGCTCGACGCCTTTCTGGGCCCCTGCCGCGTGATCCATGCCATCGCACATGGGCCGCTCATCACCTGGGACCACATCGCCCACGCGGTAGATGCCTCCCTGCCGCAGCGCGTGCTGGTTCGCACTTACGAGCGCATGCCGGTGGACCACTGGGACGGCGCCCTGGCGGCCTATGCCCCCGACACCATCGAGCGCCTGGCCGACCGGGGCGTGCTGCTGGTGGGCATCGACACCGCCAGCATCGACCCGGCCGACAGCAAGACGCTCGACAGCCACCAGGTAATCCGCCGCCGCGGCCTGCGGGTGCTGGAGAACCTCGTGCTCGACGATGTGCCCGAGGGCGACTACGAGTTGATCGCCCTGCCGCTCAAGCTGACCACCGCGGATGCGTCGCCCGTGCGCGCTGTCCTGCGGGCGCTGTAATTCACCGATTTCAAGCCTTTTTGGCCTCTATCGCTTTTTCCATAAGCGCTAGCAGCTATCAAAACAGAAGCAAACCTTTTCGCCAGCCATGACCACCACCCTTCAAGACTGCCGCGCGCTCGACGCGCAAGACCCCATCGCCCCGCTGCGTGAGCACTTCACGCTGCCTGCGGGCGTGATCTATCTCGACGGCAACTCGCTGGGCGTACTGCCCAAAGCCGCAGCCGCCCGCGTGGCCGATGTGGTCACCCGCGAATGGGGCACCGACCTCATCCAATCCTGGAACACCGCGAGCTGGTTCGATCTGCCCCAGCGCCTGGGCAACCAGCTGGCCCCGCTGATCGGCGCGGGCCAGGACGAGGTGGTCTGCACCGACAGTACGTCCATCAACCTCTACAAGGTGCTGAGCGCGGCGCTCAACATCGCCCGCGAAGACAACCCCGCGCGCAAGCGCATCGTGAGCGAGCGCAGCAACTTCCCCACCGACCTGTACATCGCCGAAGGCCTGTGCAAGGAGCGTGGGCTGGAGCTGGTGCTGGTAGAGCCTGAGGAGATCACTGCGGCGCTGACGAGCGACGTCGCCGTGCTGATGCTCACCCACGTGAACTACCGCACCGGCGCCATGCACGACATGGCCGCCATCACGGCCGCCGCGCATGCCCAGGGCATCCTGTGCGTGTGGGACCTGGCGCACAGCGCGGGCGCGGTGCCCGTCGATCTGAACGGCGCGGGCGCCGACTTCTCCATCGGCTGCGGCTACAAATACCTGAACGGCGGGCCGGGCGCTCCGGCGTTTGTGTGGGTGCACCCGCGCCACGCCAATCGCTTCTGGCAGCCCCTGTCGGGCTGGTGGGGCCACGCGGCGCCATTTGCCTTCACCCCCGACTACAAACCCGCACCGGGCATCACGCGCTACCTGTGCGGCACCCAGCCCATCATCAGCCTGTCGGCATTGCAGTGCGGGCTGGATGTGTTCACCGCCGCGGAAAACCTGGGCGGCATGGCCGCGCTGCGCACCAAGTCGCTGGCGCTCACCGACCTGTTCATAAAGCTCGTGGAAGAGCGCTGCGCAGGCCACGGCCTGGGCCTGGCCACGCCGCGCGACCATGCCCAGCGCGGCTCGCAGGTGTGCCTGACGCGCGACGAAGGCGCGGGCGTCAACGGCCAGGGCAGCGGCGCCTACGCCATCGTGCAGGCGCTGATCGCACGCGGCGTGATTGGCGACTTCCGCAAGGGCGACGGCGGCAAGGGTCCGCACAAGGACATCCTGCGCTTTGGCTTCACGCCGCTGTACATCGGTTTTGAAGACGTGTGGAATGCGGTGGAGCATCTGCGCAAGGTGCTGGAGAGTGGCGACTGGCAAAAGCCGGAGTTCAACCAGACCCACGCGGTGACCTGAGGCCTGTTGGTAGCCAAAAAACACCTCAACCCGTTCACACTGAGCTTGTCGAAGTGCCTCGCAAGGCTTCGACAGGCTTAGCCCGAACGGCTCTGATTGATCGAGCGCTCCGTGTGACACGGCGCGAACGCAGGAGACCACCATGTGCCCCTTTTCCCAAACCACCGTTCCCGCCAGCGACACGCCGGCCGCCGCCCTGCCCGAATCCATCGTGCAAGAGGAGCGCGCCCAGCTCGACTTCAGCCAGTCGATGAGCTACGGCGACTACCTGCAGCTCGACGCCATCCTCACCGCGCAAAAGCCGCTGTCGCCCGCGCACGACGAGATGCTGTTCATCGTGCAGCACCAGACCAGCGAGCTATGGATGAAGCTCATGCTGCACGAGCTGCGCGCGGCCATTGCGCACATCGCCAACGACGAACTGCAGATGGCTTTCAAGATGCTGGCGCGCGTCTCCAAGATCATGGAGCAGCTGGTGCACGCCTGGGATGTGCTGGCCACCATGACGCCGCCCGAATACACCGCCATGCGCCCCTACCTGGGCCAGTCCAGTGGGTTCCAGAGCTACCAGTACCGCAGCATCGAATTCGCCCTGGGCAACAAGAACCGCGCCATGCTCAAGCCCCACGAGCACCGCGCTGACCTGCTGGCCCAGGTGCAGGCCGCGTATGAAGCGCCGTCGCTGTACGACGAAGCGCTGCGCCTGCTGGCGCGCCGCGGCATCCCCGTGCCCGCCAGCCATACGGAGCGCGACTGGACGCAGCCCTACGCAGAGAGCGACGGCGTGGAGCAGGCCTGGCTGGTCGTGTACCGCAACCCCAAGGAGCACTGGGACCTGTACCAACTGGGCGAGGAACTCACCGACCTGGAAGACGCGTTCCGCCTCTGGCGCTTTCGGCACGTGACGACGGTGGAGCGGGTGATTGGCTTCAAGCGCGGCACGGGCGGCACCGGCGGCGTGAGCTACCTGCGCAAGATGCTGGACGTGGTGCTGTTCCCCGAGATCTGGAAGCTGCGCACGGACCTGTGAGCGGCTGCGGCCGGTGAAAAGCGCATAAAAATAGCCGCCAGCGCTTGATACGCAAGCACGGGCAGCTATTGTTTTTGACGTGTTGCCACACCACTGGTGTGCACGCCAGACCCGCGCAGGCGGGCCGAAAACGGGGTGCGGTTTACTTGCCGCCCGCCACCATCATGGGGCGGTTGCTGCGGCACCAGATCGGTGCCAGGTGCCCGATCTGGATCGTCAGTTCGTTGCCTTTGCCCAGCACGGTCGTCGGGCCGTTGCTGTAGGCATAACCGGTCTCGGCGGCTTGCTTGGGCAGGTCTACCGTCCAGCCGCTGCGCAGCAGGACGCCCATGCCTTGGTCGGGGAAGAACTGCATCTCCACCTTTTCGCCGTTGCCGCACGCAAACTGCATGCTGCTGCGGTCTGTGGGCTCACTGAAAGCCTGCAGCGCAGGCGGCTGGCTTGCGCAGCCCGTCAACATCAACGTGGCCAGCGCACCCGAACTCAGCAAAACCATCTTCTTCATCAGTCACTCCTGACATCGCGGTGCACCCTGCGGCACACCCGACAACTTTCAACGGCTGGGCCCCTGCATACAACGGCCCTGAGGCCACATAAGCACGAACCCTGCCACTGCCAAAAACACCTGCACCACCTGCTGGCGAGAGACCGAAACCAGCGACTCCAGAACCATGTACACCACCCGGTGCAGGGCACGTTTGCTAGATTGCCCCAGCGCCCGGGGCCCGTCATTGGGGTGATCCCCACGTCGAGAGCCCCCTCTAAAGTCTGCCGCCGGGCTGTGGCGCGCCCGTGACGGTGCTGGGGGACCCGAACCGGCCCGCATTGGGTGCATGCGCCGGCACAATGGTTTGCCCAGCTGCTGCATTGCGAGCACTTGTTGAAAAGAAAGCAGGGTTTGGCAGGCACCGCGTACGGGCCGTCGGCAGATCAGGACATACCCTAGGAGCCTGCGCGGCAGAAGGAGCATCGGCTGCAACGCGCGACAAACCGGTCTCGTGCAGTTCTACCCCCTGCGTCCAGGGGCCCACCCTGGGCTTGTCGGTAGCACCGCACGATCCTCGGTTTTCGCGCGTTTCGCTTCGATGCCTTCTGCCGCGCAAGCTCCTAGGGAGCCTCTGTGCGGACCGTCTAGAGGGGCAACTCAGGCCCGAAACAGCGTGTGATCCAAGTCAACCCGTCCACTGGCTGCGGGCATTGCTGCCCCATTTGCCTGGCAATCCACCCGCAGCGACAGCCCCCTCCGCATCTGCAGGTACCCTCGACAGACAAACAGACCGACCGCGGCCATCGCCCCAGCGTCGTGTTGTGTGGAGACCCAATACCTTGCAGGCGCCCTCTTCTTCCCCGACCTCCCCGACCTCCCCGGCCTCCTTGACCTCCCTGACCTCCCTGACCTCCTCGATGCCCCAACCGCCTTCCCCGCCATTGCAGCCCTCCGCCGCATGGGCCATGCTGCTCGCGCTGGTCTCCGGCTTTGCGCTGAGCCAGGCGTTTCGCACCATCACGGCGATCATGGCCACCGGGCTCCGGGCGGAGTTCGGCCTGTCGGCCCAGGCGCTGGGCGTGTTTGCGGGCGCCTTTGCATTTGCATTCGGCGCCATGCAGCTTTTCATGGGCGTGGGGATCGATCTGTACGGCGTGCGGCGCACGCTGCTGGTGGCGTTTCCGCTCACCATTGCAGGCTCGCTGCTGTCGGCGCTGGCGCCCGGCTATGGCGGCGTGCTGCTGGGGCAGGTGTTGATTGGCGTGGGCTGCGCGCCGGCGTTTCTGGTGTGCACGGTGTTCATTGCGCGCTACTTTCCGGCCAGCCGGTTTGCGATGGTGTCGGGCGTGGCGATGGGGGTGGGCGGGCTGGGCATGCTGTTCACGGGCACGCCGCTGGCGTGGCTGGTGCAGCAGTCGTCCTGGCGCATGGGCTTTGCCGTGCTGGCGGGCGCGGCCACGCTGGCCTGGCTGCTGATCTTCTGGAAGGTGCATGAGCCCGCCCAGCCCGTCGGCAGTGACCAGGGTGCACACAGCACGCCCCCGCCCCGCGAGTCGATCGGCGCTGCGGTGCGCGGCTTTGGCGCGCTGTTTTTGCTGCCGCACACGGCCGGCATCATGCTGCTGGCGCTGATGACCTATGCGTCGTTTCTCACGCTGCGCGGGCTGTGGCTCGGGCCGCTGTTGATCGAGCGGCATGGCTACTCCCTGGTGGCCAGCGGCAACGTGGCCATGCTGTCGTCGCTGGTGTCGCTGTTCACCCCGGCCCTGTTTGGACGGTTGGACCCCGGCCCCGGGCGGCGGCGCCGCTGGATCACCGGCTTTACAGTGCTGCTGGCGGCCCTGTTTGGCGCGGTGGGCCTGCTGCACGCCGAATGGCTGGACGTGGGCGGCTCGATTGCGGTGGGCCTGTTGTCGGGCTACATGGTGCTGCAGTACGCGGACGTGCGCTCGTCCTACCCCGCGGCCATGACGGGGCGCGCCATGGCGGTCTTCACCATGGCGCTGTTCCTGGGTGTGGCGCTGATGCAGTGGGTGACCGGGCTGGCCGCGTCGCTGGCGGCTGCGCGCGGCGCAGACCCGTATGTGGCGGTGATGCTCACCATCGCCGGCATGCTGGCTGCGGGCGCGTTTGCCTTCAGGCTTCTGCCTGCGCCTTCGCGCTGACCCGCGGGTTGCGCTTAGCGCTCATCTGGCCAGGCCCCGGTGGACAAACAGCCAGGCCGGCACCCCGCACCCGCCACCACTGCAGCACGCCAAACAGCAGCTCAAAGAAGGTAAAGCCCAGCACGATGGCGTTGGCGCCGTGGGTCACGGCATAGATCTGCCACGCCGCAAACAGAAACCGCGCCAGCCCATCGAGCCGGCCCAGCAGCAGGGTGGGTGCGGCGATGCGCGCGATGGACCACACCACCACGACCGAGCCCAGCAGGTTGGCGAACAGCATGTGGGTGCTGTCGAGCGGGTGCAGCATGCCGGGCAAGGCCAGCGCCTGGGCCAGCCCTTGGAGCTGCGCGTAGAGCCAGGCAAAGGTCCAGGGCAGTGCAAACGGCCAGGTGACGAACAGGTCGTACCAGCCGCTGGCGCGCACGATGCGCAGGTAGCGCGGTTCTGAAAATGCAGGTAGCGTGGCGGTAAAGGTGGCCATGGCGTGCGGTCATCAAAGTGAAGGAGGCCCCGAGCTTCGAGCCTGAAGTACGCTTCAGGGTCAAGCACTTTTTTATCTGGGCCACCGCATGAACCTCATCCAGTTGACCGACCTGCAACCCGCCGACATCCGCCACATCTGGTCGCTGGTAGGCGATGCACCTGGCCCCGCGTTGAACGGCACCGTGGCCTGGTCGTTCGAGGGCAACGGCGTGCGCACGCGCACCACGTTCATCGAGGCGTTCCGGCGGCTGGGCCTGGCGTTCACCGAGCTGCCCAACCTGCTCAAGACCGGCGAGCGGCCCGAGGACCTGGCCGGTTATCTCGACCCGTTCTATGTGTTGTATGTGGTGCGCGAGTCCGGCCACCCGCTGATTTCGGCTTTTGCCGCGGCGTCGCGGCGGCCGGTGATCAACGCGATGTCGGCCCAGGGCCACCCTTGCGAGGTGCTGACCGATGCGTACTACGTCGACACCAAAATCAAACCGCTGCAGGAAGCGCGGGTGTGCCTGTGGGGGCCCAGCACCAATGTGTTCCGCTCGTGGCACGAACTGGCGCAGGTGTTGGAGTTCGAACTGGTGCAGGTGTGCGACCGGCGTTTTCATGAGGCGCTGCCCCACGTGGCGTTTGTGGAGCCCGAGCATCTGCCAAGCGCGGTGGATGTGGTGATCACCGACAGCTGGCCGGCCAGCGCCGAGGCCGATGCCACCACGCAGACCGACCTGATGCCCTTGACCGAAGAACACCTGGCCACGATGGGCAACCCGGCCCTGCTGCCCACGCCGCCCTTCACCCTGGGCCGCGAGCTGACGGTGGACCCCGTCGACTACCCCGGCTTTGTGGGCCACGCGCAAAAGGAGCTGCTGCTGCCGGTGCAGATGGCCATCGTGCGCTGGGTCCTTGCCTCAGCATCGGCGGCCGAAGCACAAGCCGCTGCCGGCACCCACCACCGCGGAGCCCCCCATGCTGATCGGTGAACTGGCCACCGCTTCGGGCCTGAGCCGCGAGGCGCTGCGCTTTTACGAACAGCAGGGCTTGATCCGCGCGCAGCGCCTGGCCAACGGCTACCGCGACTACCCGCCCGAGGCGGTGATGCTGGTGCAGTACATCCGCACCGCGCAGCAGCTGGGTTTTACGCTGGCCGAGATTGGCGACCGCCTGCCCGACATCTGGGACGCGCCCGACCCCGCGCCCATGCTGGCCCAGGTGCTGGCCGGCAAGCTCGGCGAGATCGACGCGCGCATCGCCGCACTGCAGGCCCTGCGCCAGACACTGGCCGAGCGCGTGGCCACCGATTGCCCACTGCGCGCGGTGGGGCCGTTCTGAGGCGTCTGCTCCGCCGAAATTTCAAGCCAAAATGGGCTCCAGCGCTTGATTGATAATCTTATTTAGCTATCAAATACATAGCAAATCAACATAGCCAGCGGCAAACCCACGCCCGACGTTCCTGGGCATATCTACACCCGCCCCACGCCCCACACGCGCCCGCGCACCCACAACTACGAGCAGAAGCCGCCTATGTGGTGGGCGCGGGCACCGAGTGCAGCAGCACCGGGTTGTTGCCATTCGCGTCCACCCCCTCGATCTGCACGCCAAAGCCCCACAGGCGCGCCACATGCCGCAGCACTTCCTGTGTGTCGTCGCCCAGTGGGCGGCTCTGGTACTGCGTGTGGCGCAGGGTCAGGCTGCGGTCGCCGCGCAGGTTCACGTTCCACACCTGGATGTTGGGTTCGCGCGTGCCCAGGTCGTACTGCTGCGACAGGATCTGGCGCAGGTTTCGGTAGCCGTTCTCGTCGTGGATCTCGCTGACCACCAGCTCGCTCTGGCGCGTGTCGTCGTGCAGGGCGAACAGGCGCATCTCGCGCATCAAGTGCGGGCTGAGGTACTGGCTGATAAAGCTCTCGTCCTTGAAGTTGCGCATGGCATGGTCCAGCGCGGGCAGCCAGGGTGTGCCCGCAAGGTCTGGGAACCACAGCCGGTCTTCATCGGTGGGGTTCTGGCAGATGCGCTGGATGTCGCGGTACATGCCAAAGCCCAGCGCGTAGGGGTTGATGCCGCTGTAGGCGCGGTGCCCCACGGGCGGCTGAAAGATCACGTTGGTGTGCGAGCCCAGCCACTCGATCATCACCCCGTCGCTCAGGTGGCCCTCGTCGTACAGGGTGGTGAGCAAGGTGTAGTGCCAGAAGGTGGCCCAGCCCTCGTTCATGACCTGGCTTTGGCGCTGCGGGTAGAAGTACTGCGCGATCTTGCGCACGATGCGCACGATCTCGCGCTGCCAGGGCTCCAGCAGCGGCGCGTTCTTCTCGATGAAGTACAGGATGTTCTCTTGCGGTTCTTGCGGGAAACGGTTGTTCTCCTGCGCCGCACCGTCCTTGCCCGGGCGCGTGGGCAGCGTGCGCCACAGGTCGTTGACCTGTTGCTGGGCATAGGCCTCGCGCTGTTCGCGCTCCAGCCGCTCGCGCGCCAGGGGCTTCTTGGAGGGACGCCGGTAACGGTCCACGCCAAAGTTGGACAGCGCATGGCACGAGTCCATGAGCTGCTCCACCTCGCCGAAGCCGTAGCGCTCTTCGCACTGGGCCACGTAGTCCTTGGCATACACCAGGTAATCGATGATGGACGACGCATCCGTCCACATCCGAAACAGGTAGTTGCCCTTGAAGAAGCTGTTGTGCCCGTAGGCCGCATGGGCAATCACCAGCGCCTGCATGGCGGTGGTGTTCTCCTCCATCAGGTAGCTGATGCAGGGGTCGGAGTTGATGACGATCTCGTACGCCAGGCCCATGTGCCCGCGCCGGTAGCGCCGCTCGGTGGCCAGGAACTCCTTGCCGTAGCTCCAGTGGCGGTAGTTCACCGGCATGCCCACGCTGGAGTAGGCGTCCATCATCTGCTCGGCAGTGATGACCTCGAGCTGGTTGGGGTAGGTATCGAGGCCAAAGCGCTCGGCGGTGGCGGCGATCGCGGCGTGGTAGCGCTCGATCAGCTCGAACGTCCAGTCGCTCGGATCGGGCAGCGGCTGCGCGGGGCGGGCCCCGGCGGGCAGCGGCTGCGCAGGCACGCCACGGTGGCGGCGCTCGCCGACGGCGGCCGCCTTCCAGGGGTTGTCGCGCAGGCGGCGCTCCAGCACCGGGTACTGAATCATGTTGTTCATGCCTGGACCCCTTCTTTCTTGAAGAGGTCGCGGAACACGGGATAGATATCGCTGGCCTGGGACACCTTGCGCATGGCGAAGTGGCCAAACTGCGACTGCAGCTGGCTGTATTCCTCCCACAGGTTCTGCTCCTCCTCGGCCACCTGCACATAGGCAAAGTAGCGCACCAGCGGCAGGATCTTGTCCACCATCAGGCTGCGGCAATTGGCGCTGTCGTTGCTGAAGTTGTCGCCATCGCTGGCCTGGGCCACGTAGATGTTCCAGTCCCCGGAGGGATAACGCGCGCGGACGATCTGGTCGAGCAGTACCAGCGCGCTGCTGACCACCGTGCCCCCGCTTTCGGTGGAGTGAAAAAACTGCTCCTCGCTCACCTCGGCAGCCTGGGTGTGGTGGCGGATGAAGACGATGTCGATCTTCTCGTAGTGCCGCGTGAGGAACAGGTACAGCAGGATGAAAAAGCGCTTGGCCAGGTCCTTGCGCCCCTCGTCCATGGAGCCCGAGACATCCATCAGGCAAAACATCACCGCCTGGCTGTTGGGTACCGGCACGGGCGTGCGCGCCCGAAAACGCAGGTCGATGGGGTCGAGGTACGGCACCCGGCCGATGCGCTCCTTGAGCACGTCGATGCGGCGCTGCAGTTCGGCCACCACCTCGCTGGTGCCGTCATCCTCTGCCAGCAGGGCGTCGAGCTCTTGTTGCAGCAGCAGTTGCTCGCGGTGTGGTGCCTTGCCCAGCGCGATGCGCCGCCCCAGCGCCCCGCGCATGGTGCGCAGCACTGCCAGGTTGTTGGGAATGCCGTACTGGCTATAGCCGGCGCGGCGCGACTTCCACTGCGGGTTCTCGCCAATGTGCGTGCGCAGCAGGTGCGGCAGCGCCAGGTCCTCGAAGAAGAGCTGCATGAACTCTTCCTTGGTCAGCGTGAAGGTGAAGTCGTCCTCCCCTTCCCCGCTGTCGCTGGCCTGCGATCCGCTGCCGCTGCCGCCCTTGGGCCGCTGGATGCGGTCGCCGCGCACATGCTCCGCATTGCCGGGGTGCACCACGTCGCGGATGCCGCCCTGGCCGTGGTGGAACACCGGCTCGCCGATGTCCTTGCGGGGGATGGTGACGCTGCCGGCCTGTTCGATGTCGCGGATGTCGCGCTGCGAAACCGCACGGCGCACGCTGTCTGCGATCTGCTCCTTGAAGCGTCGCAAAAAGCGTTCGCGGTTGCCCACCGACTTGTTCTTGCCTGCGAGCCTGCGGTCGATGATTTGCAATGCCATCCCTTGCCCCCATCATGGGCCAGCGCTCCCGCGGGACACGCTGGCAATCCGGTCGATCAACTGCTTTTTCTGACGCGCAGATACCACTCGCACAACAACCGCACCTGCTTGGGCGTGTAGCCCTTGGCCACCATGCGCGTGACGAAGTCCTCGTGCTTGCGCGCCTCCTCGGCACTGCCCTTGGCGTTGAAGCTGATGACGGGCAGCAGCTCTTCGGTGTTGGAGAACATCTTCTTCTCGATCACCAGGCGCAGCTTCTCGTAGCTGGTCCAGCTCGGGTTGTTGCCCTGGTTGTTGGCGCGCGCGCGCAGCACGAAGTTGACGATCTCGTTGCGGAAATCCTTGGGGTTGGCAATGCCCGCGGGTTTTTCGATCTTCTCCAGCTCGGCATTGAGCGCACTGCGGTCGAACACCTCGCCGGTATCGGTGTCGCGGTACTCGTTGTCCTGGATCCAGTAGTCGGCGTAGGTGACGTAGCGGTCGAAGATGTTCTGCCCGTACTCGCTGTAGCTCTCCAGGTAGGCTGTCTGGATCTCCTTGCCGATGAACTCGGCATAACGCGGCGAGAGGAACTCCTTGATGTAGCTGGTGTACTTGGTTTCCAGCTCGGCGGGAAACTGCTCGCGCTCGATCTGTTTCTCGAGCACGTACATCAGGTGCACCGGGTTGGCCGCCAGCTCGGCACTGTCGAAGTTGAACACCTTGGACAGGATCTTGAACGCAAAGCGCGTGGAGATGCCCGTCATGCCCTCGTCCACACCGGCATAGTCGCGGTACTCCTGGTAGCTCTTGGCGCGCGGGTCGGTGTCCTTCAGGCTCTCGCCGTCGTACACCTGCATCTTGCTGAAGATGCTGGAGTTCTCGGGCTCCTTCAGACGGGTGAGGATGGCGAACTGCGACATCATCTTGAGCGTGCCCGGCGCACACACGGCGTTGCCCAGCGAGGATTCGCGTATCAGCTTGTCGTAGATGCGGATCTCCTCGCTCACGCGCAGGCAGTAAGGCACCTTGACGATGTAGATGCGGTCCAGGAAGGCCTCGTTGTTCTTGTTGTTGCGAAAGGCTTTCCACTCGCTCTCGTTGCTGTGGGCCAGCACCACGCCGTCGAACGGGATGGCGCCAAAACCTTCGGTGCCCTTGTAGTTGCTCTCCTGCGTGGCCGTCAGCAGCGGGTGCAGCACCTTGATGGGCGCCTTGAACATCTCCACAAATTCCAGCAGCCCCTGGTTGGCCAGGCACAGGCCGCCGCTGTAGCTGTAGGCGTCGGTGTCGTCCTGCGCAAAGGTCTCGAGCTTGCGGATGTCCACCTTGCCCACCAGGCTCGAGATATCCTGGTTGTTCTCGTCGCCCGGCTCGGTCTTGGCGATGCCCACCTGCTTCAAGATGCTGGGATAGCGCTTGACGACCTTGAACTGCCGGATGTCGCCGCCGAACTCCTCCAGCCGCTTGACCGCCCAGGGCGAGAGCACACGCTGCAGGTAGCGCCGGGGAATGCCGAACTGCTCTTCGAGCAGCGCGCCGTCCTCCACCGCATCGAACAAGCCCAGCGGCGATTCGTTGACCGGCGAGCCCTTGAGCGCATAGAACGGCACCTTCTGCATCAGGTACTTGAGCCGCTCGGCGATCGAGCTCTTGCCGCCGCCCACGGGGCCCAGCAGGTAGAGAATCTGCTTGCGCTCCTCCAGCCCCTGTGCAGCATGGCGAAAGAAGCTCACCACCTGCTCGATGGCGTCCTCCATGCCGTAAAACTCGGCAAACGCGGGATAGCGCTTGATCACCTTGTTGGCAAAGATGCGCGACAGGCGCGGATCGTTGCGCGTGTCCACCATCTCGGGCTCGCCAATGGCCGCCAGCATGCGCTGGGCGGCCGCGGCGTAGACCATGGGATCGCGCTTGCATTCCGCGAGGTACTCGTCGATCGACATTTCCTCTTCGCGGCTACGGGCGTAACGCGCGGCGAAACTGCTGATGGCATCCATAGGACCTCCTGGTGTGGCACTCCTGGCGGGCTCAGGACATGCCACGGTGTTGCAGTGGGAATCGCTAACGGCTCATCTCTTTGTAGCACCACGGTCCACCCTTGAACAGGGTATTAGTGTGCGCATCAGGTGCTTTTTACAACCATGCCCGCACACGGATAGAGCGTGGCACACTGCATAAAGTTCTGCCGCACTCGCCGGATGCCGGCAGGTGGCGGATTCACACATCCCTGGGGGCGCAGGACCGGTCATCCAGCACTTGCTGTCAGCCGTTGAGAGTGTTTACAGCGAGCTTGCGCTGGAGCCATCGCCCCGGTACAGCCAGGGCACATCCAGCAGGCGCTCGCCCAGCCAACGCAACGAAAGATCACGCCCCCAGCGCACAGGCCCCATCGCATGGAAGATGCGGCCATTGCGCACTGCACGGGCCTGCACGCGGGCATTGCGCTGCCAGCGGTTGAGGGCATAGCGACGCAGGCGCAGCGGCACTTCCAGGTCATGCATCGACAAGGCGCGCTGCAGCTCGGCCGCATCCTCGATGGCCATGCCCGCCCCCTGGGCCAGATAGGGGCGCATGGGGTGCGCGGCATCACCCAGCAACCCCACCAGGCCCCGCGCCATCTCGTCGGCACTGCGCACCGGCGGGCGGTCGCACAGCGGCCACAGGCGCCAGCCAGCAAGGGCATGGTCGCCAACGCTGCGCACCACATCCTGCAGCGCCGCGCATGTGCCTTTCAGTGCGTGGTCCAGGCCCGCGGCATGGGCGGCGTGGTCCCAGCTTTCCAGGTCCTGCGGTGCGAGCCCCTGCACGATGACAACGATGTTCTGCAGCTCGCCCCGGCGCACGGGGTACTGCACGGCATGCAGGCGCGGGCCGAGCCAGGCCGTGATCTGGCCGGTGCGCAGCACCTCGGGCAGCGCGTGCTGTGGCACCAGCGCGCGGTAGGCCAGGTGCCCAGTCACGCGCGGGGGCGACGCACCCCCACTGCCCGCCAGCAGCTGCGTGCGGGTGCGGCTCCACAGTCCGTCGGCGCCGATCAACGCGTCGCCCTCCACCTCCTTGCCACGGCTGGTGCGCACCGTCACCACACTGCCGTCGTCGGCAAAGCTGTCAATGGCGTGATCAAGGTGCAGTTGCGTGTCGGTGTATTTCGTCAGGGCCGACAACAGCAGGCCATGCAGGTCGGCGCGGTGGATGGTGGCGTAGGCCGCGCCATAGCGCTCGACCGCGGCGGCGCCCAGCGGCAGCACGGCCAGCTCGCGGCCGCTGACAGCATTGCGCACCTGCAGCCGGCTGGGAAAGGCCGCCACAGCCTGCAGCGGCTGCTGCAGGCCCCAGGCCTGCAAGCGGCGCACCACATTGGGCCCAATCTGCACGCCAGCACCCACTTCGCTGAAGGCACTGGCGCGCTCGTACAGCCGCACATCCCAGCCCGCACGCGATGCGCCCAGCGCCGCCGCCAGGCCGCCAATGCCGCCGCCGGCAACCAGTACCTGTTTTTTCATTGCGATGCGGCCGTGGGGCAAAAATCAGCGCTACTAGCGCTATCAGCGCGCAATAGCCACACGGTGTGGACGCGAAGAGCCGGGGTGCGATCAGTCATGCGGCGATTGTGCCGCGGGGTCTGCGCCGCTCTTTGCCTTGTCGCAGGCATGGACCAGACGCACCCGCTCACAACGCGGGCCGCAGCGCACGCTCGAGCACCTCGGGCGGCATGGGGCGGCCAAACAGAAACCCCTGGAACGCCTGGCAGCCGTGGCGCTGCAAGAATTCGAGTTGCCCTGTGGTCTCTACACCCTCAGCCACCACGGCAAGGTCCAGGCTGTGCGCCAGCGCAAGGATGGTGCGCACGATGGCGGCGTCGTTGGGGTCGGTCTGCAGGTCACGCACAAAACCCTGGTCGATTTTGATCTGGTCGAGCGGCAGGCGCTTGAGGTATGAGAGCGACGAATAGCCCGTGCCGAAATCGTCGAGCGAGAAACCCACCCCGTAGCGCCGCAGGTACTCCATGCGCGCGATGACGTCCTCCACGTCGGCCAGCAGCAGGCTCTCGGTCAGCTCCAGTTTGAGCCGTTCGGGGTTGGCGCCCGTCTTGTGCACGATGCCCAGCAGTTGCTCCACAAAATCGGGCTGGCGGAACTGCCGCACGCTCACGTTCACCGACAGGAAGAACTGGCGCGTGAGCGAACTGCGCGACCAGGCCACCAGCTGCGCACAGGCGGCTTCGAGCACCCAGTGCCCCAGGGGCAGGATGAGCCCCGTCTGCTCGGCCAGCGGGATGAATTCGACGGGCGACACCAGCCCGCGGCGCGGGTGATTCCAGCGCACAAGGGCCTCGGCTCCCAGCAGCCGGCCCTTGCCGTCCACGATGGGCTGGTAGTACAGCACCAGTTCCTTTTCCTGCAAGCCCCGGCGCAAGTCGGCCTCCATTGCCGCGCGGTTGCTCACGGCGGCCTGCATGTCGGGGTCAAAAAAACGCTGCGTATTTCGCCCGGCCGCCTTGGCCTGGTACATGGCCAGGTCCGCGTGCTTGAGCAGTTCGTCCACGCTGCCAGTCTGCTGGCCAAAGAGCGCAATGCCGATGCTGGGCGTGCTGTGGTGGCTCGTTTCGCCCAGCGCATAGGGCTTGCCCAGCGTCGTGGCAATGTGGCTGGCCACCAGTGCGGCCTCGGCGCTGGCGTGCGGCCCGTCGGCGCTCAGGCCCTCCAGCAGCACCACAAACTCGTCGCCGCCAAAACGCGACACCGTGTCAGCCTCGCGCACGCAGGTCTGCAGGCGCTGGGCCACCTGCACCAGCAACTGGTCGCCCGTGTCGTGGCCCAGGGTGTCGTTCAGGTCCTTGAAGTTGTCGAGGTCGATGAACAGCAGCGCGCCCTGCGCCCCCCCCGAGCGCCCTACCGCCGCCATGGCGCGCTGCAGGCGGTCGACCAGCATGCGGCGGTTGGGCAGGCCGGTGAGCACGTCGTAGAACGCCAGGCGCTCGATCTGGCTTTCGACCTCCTTGCGCTCGGTGATGTCGCGGCCCACCCCGCGGTAGCCCCAGAGCGCACCTTGGGCGTCGAACACCGGCACGCCGCTGACCGAGATCCAGTGCATGCTGCCATCGGGCCGGCGGCGCTGCAGTTCCAGGTCGCGAAACGGCTGGCGCGCCTGCAGCACCGCGCGGTGCGCGGCCCAGTCGGCCTCGGTCATGTTGAGCGCGCCGATCTCCCAGCGCGTGCGGCCCATCACGGTCGTCAGCGGAATGCCGTTGACGCTCAGGTCGCCCGCGAGCTGCACAAAACGGCCTTCGGTGTCGTGCTCCCAGTACCAGTCGGACGACAGATCGGAGAGCGAGCGGAAACGCGCCTCGCTCTCGCGCAGCTCGTTTTCCACGCGCACATAGTCGCTCACATCGGCAAAGGTGCGCACCAGGCCGCCGTCGGGCAGGTCGGTGGTGCGCACTTCAAACGTGCGGCCGTCGCGCGTGGTGCGCCAGTAGACCTCCGGGGCCCTGGCCAGCCCGCCGCCGGCCACATAAGCATGCCCACGCCGGTCGACCAGGCTGTGGCTCTCACCGAAGTCCCCGCGCTCGGCCTGGATGCGGGTGAGCTCAGACAGTGACGGCCGCGCGGCCATCAGCGATTCGGGCAGGTCCAGCAACTCGAGCACGCGCTGGTTGTAGACGGTGATCGTCCCGTCCGGTGCGGTCTTGAAGATGCCCTGGCTCATGCTCGCCAGCGTCACCTGCAGCGTGGCGCGCTGCCCCTGCAGCAGGGTCAGCGCCTCCTGCCAGATGCGCGCATCCACCATGCGCACGTGCTGGCCTTGTCCCTGCGTGCGCTGCAGCAGGGCGGCCAGCCGGTGCATCAGCTCGCCCAGGTGCGCCACGCCGTCGACATCGCGCACCATGTAGTCGCCCAGGCCGCAGCGAAACGCGCGCGCGGCCAGGGCTTCCTGGTGGGCGTCGATGCACATCAGCACGGGGCGGGCAGCGCACAGCTCCAGCACCCCCGGCAAGTCCGTCACCGACGGCTTGAGGCACAGCACCACGGCATCCCACGCATGCGAGGCCAGCGGTGCTTTGGCCGTATCCGGCGTGGGACTGTTCACCACGCGCCAGTCGGGGTGGTCGGTGCCGATCATGCGCCGAGCCAGCGCAGCGTGCTGCGTGTCGCTGTCCACCCACAGGATGCCCGGCGCGCTCATGGCGCAGCCCCTGGATCGAAAGCGTCTGAGGCAACGGGCACGGCATGCCCAGGCAGCGCCAGCTGGTGCTCGCGCGCAAACACGTCGATGGGCACCGGCCGCCCAAACAAATACCCCTGAAACCCCTCACACCCATGCAGCCTCAAGAAACCCAGCTGCCCCGTCGTCTCGACCCCCTCGGCCACCACCTCCAGGTCCAGGCTTTTGGCCAGCGCCAGGATGGTGCGCACGATCGCCGCGTCGTTGGGGTCACTCAGCACGTCGCGCACGAAGCTCTGGTCGATCTTGACCTGGTCCAGGGGCAGCCGCTTGAGGTAGGACAGGGAGGAGTAGCCGGTGCCAAAGTCATCGAGGGCAAAGCCCACGCCTTCGCTCTTGAGCTGCACCATGCGGGCGATGGTGTCTTCGATGTCCCCCAGCAGCAGGCTTTCGGTGAGTTCGAGCTTGAGTTTTTTAGGGTCTGCCTGGTGGTTTTGCAGGGTCTGCAGCACTTCGGCCACGAAGCCGCTCTGGCGGAACTGGCGGGCGCTGACGTTCACGGAGATGGACAGGTGGGCGGTTTCGGGATGCTGGCTCCAGCGCTGCAGTTGTTCGCAGGCGGTCTGCAGTACGTATTGGCCCAGGGGGAGGATGAGGCCGGTCTGCTCGGCCAGGGGGATGAAGTCGCCGGGGCTGATCATGCCGCGCTGGGGGTGGCGCCAGCGCACCAGGGCTTCGGCGCCCAGCAGAGTGGCCTGGTGGTCGACCACGGGCTGGTAGTGCACGAGGAGTTCCCCCCGGGCGAGACCTTGGCGCAGGTCGGCTTCCAGGTTGGAGCGGGCGTTGACGGCCGCTTGCATGTCCGGGTCGAAGAAGCGCTGGGTGTTGCGCCCTGCGGCCTTGGCCTGGTACATGGCCAGGTCGGCCCGTTTCAAGAGTTCGTCCACTGACAGGCGTTCATCCCCAAAGAGGGTGATGCCGATGCTGGGGGTGCTGTAGTGCTGGGCTCCATCGAGCTCGAAGGGCAGGTTCAGGCTGGCCAGGAGTTTCTCGGCCACGGTCTCGGCCTGGGTGGCGGCTTCGGGCAGGTCCGGGGCCAGGGCTTCGAGCATGACGACGAATTCGTCGCCGCCAAAGCGGGCCACGGTGTCGGCTTCGCGCACGCTGCCCACCAGGCGGGTGGCGACCTGGGCCAATAGCTGGTCGCCCATGTCGTGGCCCAGGGTGTCGTTGAGGTCCTTGAAGTTGTCGAGGTCGATGAACAGCAGGGCCCCGAGGTTACGGGTGCGCTGGCAGGCGGCGATGGAGCGCTGCAGGCGATCGAGCAGCAGGCGGCGGTTGGGCAGGCCCGTGAGGGCGTCGAAGAAGGCCAGGCGCTCGATTTCTTGCTCTGCGCGCTTGCGGTCTGTGATGTCGCGGCACACGCCCAGCACGCCGGTCACGCGGCCGGTCAGGTCGCGGATGGGCGTCTTGATGGTCTCGAACTGGCCCTGGTAGCCGTCCTCGGCAAAGGTGAGCGTTTCTTCATACACCAGCGGCTGCCAGGCCTGCATGGCGCGCTGGTCGTACTTGCGAAAGCTTTCGGCCTCCGCAGGCGCCACCAGATCAAAGTCGTTGCAGCCTACGATCTGCCGCTCCGGCCGGCCGGCAAAACGCTCGAACACCGGATTGACGGAGAGATAGACGCCGTCGGCATCCTTGAGGAACACCATGTCGGGCATCGCATTGACCACGCGGGCCAGGTGCGCCTTCTGGTGCGCCAGTTCCTGCTCGATGCGCTTGAGCTCCGTGAGGTCGTAGGCAAAAAGCACCACGGCGGGCACGCCCTGCTCGGTCACGGTCTCGGGCGCGATGGTGGTGTGGCGGCACTGCGTGCCGTCGGGGCCGGCGATGTGGTTCTCGAACACCGAGGTTTCGCCGGCAAACGCCTTGTCGAAGTGCGGCTGCATGCGCGCCATGAGATCCGGGCCCACCACATCCTGGAGCAGCTGGCCCTGCAGCTGCGAAGGCTCAGTGCGCAGCCAGCGGGCCTGCTGCTCGTTGACGTACAGCACGCGCAGGTCGCGGTCCAGGCGCGCCACGCCGCCGGGCACCTGGCGCAGCACGTTGGCCATCAGGGCCTCGTGCGCGTGGGTGGCTTGCTCGGCGAGGTGGTGGGCGGTGATATCGGTCTGCACGCCGTCCCACATCACGCGGCCGTCGTCCAGCAGGCGGGGCGATGCGCTCAGGTGCATCCACCGCAACTGGCCGTCGGCCCGGCGCACGCGGAACACGGCCTCCATGCTGGTCATGGTGAAGAAAGAGGCCCGCTCCATCTCCAGCAGCTTGGCGCGGTCTTCTTCGAGGATCTGCCGGTACACCACCCAGGGGTCGCGCACCACGTCCTCCGCCCGCACCCCGTGCAGGCGCTCGACCGCCTCGCCGATGTGCGCAAAATGCGTGCGGCCGTCGAGCTCGCGCACCACCTGGAACAGCATGCTGTGCGGCAGGTTGCGCCCCAGCAGCGACAGGCGGCCCTCGCTCTCGCGCAGGCGCCGCTCGGCCTCTTGCACGCGCGCAAACGGCAACCGGATGCCCGCGTTGAACACCGCCTGGTACAGCAGCGCATAGGCCACGATCCGCAAACCGTGGGCGAGCGGCCCGCCCACGGGCGAGTGCCCGCCGAGCAGGCCCACGGTGAGTTCGCCACCCAAAAATGCCATGGCCGCCCAGGCAAACACGCGGTCGCGCGGCTGTGCGCGGCGCGTGGCGTTGCGGTAGAGCCAAAGCGCCGCCCCGGCCAGCACCACCACCAGCACAAACGCCACCATTTGCCGCAGCGCACCGCCGCGTGCCGCGGCGAACCACGCCGGCAGCGGGCCCATGGCGGACACCACCAGCATCAGCGCCGCCGCACCCGTCACCGCCAGCCAGGCCTTGGGCGGGCCCGGCACCACCAAGTGCGCCGCCGTGAGCAGCAACGCGGCTGTCTCGGCCACCCGCGCCCAGCTGCTGAGCCACAGCGAGATGTGCGCGGTACCGGACGGCATGTGCACCGGTGTGGAATGCGCCAGCACCCCGTGCAGAAAGTTGCACACCGCGGCCACGCCGAAACCCACCACCAGGACGTTGGCCCGCGCCTGCTCGGATCCATCCAGGGTGTGCAGCGACACCGACACCACCAGCAAACCGAGCAGCACCGCCACCAGTTCCATGAAGGGCTCGAGCCCATGCTGCGAGCCCGCACCTTCGCCCAGCATCTGCGCCATGGGCACAATAACGGCCGCCAGCGCGGCCACCACCAGCAGCACCGTCAACGCGGGCGCATCCGCCAGGGGCACGCGGGTGCGCCTCGGGGGAGGATGAGGGTTCGGCGACGGCGGCATGTCGGTGGGTAGGAAGTGGCGGGTGGCCTCCCACTGTTCTACGGAGTTCCGCCTCGCAGCACAAGTGTATCTACGAGTAAGAAACTGGGTTTCGGGGCGCGGATTCAGCCCACACGCCCGACCCTGCGGCCTGCACGTTCAGCGCGCCCTCGTCCGGCCCTGCATTCGCACTGTTGCGCCAACCCACAGCCCGGACGAAGCCCCGCCGTCGTCACGCCTGCAGCAGCTGGCGCAGCACATACGGCAGGATGCCGCCGGCCTGGTAGTAGTCGACCTCGATGGGGGTGTCGATGCGCAGGGTCACGGTCACTTCCTGGCGCGTGCCGTCCGCGCGGCGGATCACCAGCTTCGCGTCGCTCTGCGGCGTGAGGGCCGGGTCAGGCACCACATCAATGGTCTCGCCGCCGGTGAGACCCAGCGTCTCCCACGATTCGCCCGCCTTGAACTGCAGCGGCAGCACGCCCATGCCCACCAGGTTGGAGCGGTGGATGCGCTCAAAGCTGCGCGCCACCACGGCCTTGATGCCCAGGAGCTGCGTGCCCTTGGCCGCCCAGTCGCGGCTGGAGCCCGTGCCGTATTCCTCGCCCGCAAAAATCACGGTGGGCGTGCCCTGCGCGATGTACTGCATGGCGGCGTCGAAGATGAACATCTTCTCGCCCGAGAGCGGCCCCTCGCTCTGGAACACGGTCACGCCGCCCTCCTCGCGCGAGCCATCGGCCGTGGGCGGGATCATGAGGTTCTTGATGCGCACGTTGGCAAACGTGCCGCGCATCATCACGTCGTGGTTGCCGCGCCGCGCGCCGTAGCTGTTGAAGTCCTGCTTCATCACACCGTTGTTCAGCAGCCACTGGCCGGCGGGCGAACTCTCCTTGATGGAGCCAGCAGGCGAGATGTGGTCGGTGGTGATGGAGTCGCCAAACAGCGCCATGATGCGCGCGCCCTCCACGGAAGGATTTTGAGCATCTTTTTGGCTTCCAGCGCTTGATCCACCTGCGCTATTAGCTCCATTTTTGATAGCAAACTGCGCAAAAAACGGCGGCTCGGCAATGTAGGTGCTGGCAGGCCAGGTGTAGGCGTTGCCGCCCACGCCCTTGATCTTCTCCCACAGCTTGCCGGGGTCGGTGGCGACCTTGGCGTAGTTCTCGCGGAAGGCCTTGCCGTTCATCGCGAACTTCATCAGCCGGTGGATCTCGTCGCTGGTAGGCCAGATGTCCCCCAGGTAGATGTCGCGGCCGCCCTTGCCCTGGCCCACAGGCTCGGTCATCAGGTCCTTGAGCACCGTGCCGGCAATCGCGTAGGCCACCACCAGCGGCGGGCTGGCCAAAAAGTTGGCCTTGAGGTTGGGGTGGATGCGCGCCTCGAAATTGCGGTTGCCCGACAGCACGGCCGCGCACACCAGGTCGTTGCGGGTGATCACGTCGTTGAGCTCGGGCGTGAGGTCGCCCGCGTTGCCGATGCAGGTCGTGCAGCCATAGCCCGCCAGCGCAAAGCCCAGCTTTTCGAGGTAGGGCAGCAGGCCGGCTTCTGTGAGGTATTCGGTCACGATGCGCGAGCCGGGCGCGAGCGATGTCTTGATGTGCGGCTTGACCTTGAGCCCCGCCTCCACCGCCTTCTTGGCCAGAAGACCAGCGGCCAGCAGCACGCTGGGGTTGCTGGTGTTGGTGCAGCTCGTGATGGCGGCGATCAGCACGTCGCCGTTGCCCACGGAGAGGTCGCCTGGCTTGCCGCCCAACTGCGCGGGCACCTCGGCGTGCGCAGCGGCCATGGTGGGCTTGTTGTGCTCCATCTCGACCAGGAAACGCGGCCCGCCCGAGGGCGCGGGCTTCTCGGCCGGGGCCACCGGGTCGGCGGGCGCATCCGCCGGACGCACATGGTGGCGTGTATGCAGCAGTTCCGCAGGGCGGTTGAAGCCGTTTTGCGCATTGGGCTTGCTGAACAGGTCGGCAAACTGGCTGCTGACCTTGCCCAACTCGATGCGGTCCTGCGGGCGCTTGGGGCCGGCCAGGCTGGGCGTGACGTCGCCCAGGTTCAGGCGCACCACCTGCGAGTAGTCGATCTCGCCGGCCAGCGGCACACCAAACAGCCCCTGCGCGCGGAAATACGCTTCAAACGCTTCGATCTCCGCCGGAGTGCGGCCCGTGCCCTCGAAGTAGTCGATGGTCTTCTCATCGACCGGAAAGAAGCCCATGGTGGCGCCGTATTCGGGCGCCATGTTGCCGATGGTGGCGCGGTCGGGCAGCGACAGCGTGCGCGTGCCTTCGCCAAAAAATTCGACGAACTTGCCCACCACCTTGTGCTGGCGCAGGATCTCGGTGACGGTAAGCACCAGGTCGGTGGCGGTGACGCCTTCGCGCAGCTGGCCCTTGAGCTCGAAACCCACCACGTCGGGCGTGAGGAAGTACACCGGCTGGCCCAGCATGGCCGCTTCGGCCTCGATGCCGCCCACGCCCCAGCCCACCACGCCGATGCCGTTGATCATGGTCGTGTGGCTGTCGGTGCCGACCAGGGTGTCGGGGTAGTAGACGGGGGGCGCGTCGCCCTTGGTCTTGTGCACGCCGCGCGCCAGGTACTCCAGGTTGACCTGGTGCACGATGCCAAAGCCCGGCGGCACGACGCCAAAGGTGTCAAAGGCCTGCATGCCCCACTTCATGAACTCGTAGCGCTCGCGATTGCGCTGAAATTCGAGCTTCATGTTCAGGTCGAGCGAGTTCTTCTGCCCGTAGTAGTCGACCATGATCGAGTGGTCCACCACCAAATCCACGGGCACCAGCGGCTCGATCTTTTTGGGGTCCTTGCCCAGCCGCACTGCCACGCTGCGCATGGCGGCCAGATCGGCCAGCAGGGGCACGCCGGTGAAATCCTGCAGCACCACGCGCGAGACGACAAAGGGGATTTCGTCCTTGCGCTCAGCGTTGGGCAGCCAGTGCGCAAGCTGCTGCACATGCTCGGCCGTCACCTTGCGGCCATCGCAGTTGCGCAGCACCGATTCGAGCACGATGCGCAGGGACACCGGCAAGCGTTTGATCTGGGGGAACTGCCGCGCGAGCGCGGGCAGGGAGTAGAGCTTGCCCTCCGTACCCGAGGCCGTTCTGAAACTTTTCAGCGTGTCTGCAAAAGCGTGGCGGGGGGGTCGGCTGGGCGACGGCGTGGCTGGCAGCTTGGGCGATGGGGCCATGGCGAACTCCTGTGAAACGCAACGCGCCCATTCTGTCAGCCTCCCATGACGACGCAAACGTGGGGCTATGCGCGCAGCAGCGCCGCCGGCCGCCCGGCCAAGCCCCCCGGGGAGCCACAGCGTGTGGCCGTTCGCCCCCGATTTCGAGAAAAACAGCTGCCAGCGCTTGATTAGCAAGCGCCGGCAGCTATCACTTTTGTAGCAAATTAAACACAAGCTTACGCGGCAGCCCAGGCCGGCAGGCGGCGCACGCCAAACCATTGCAGCTCGGCCAACATGGCCACGGACGCCACATGCACCACCAGGTACGCCTGCCCCAGCAGCGTGGGCGCGAGGGTGGAGCCCAGCAGCAGCACCAGGCTGGCCAGGGCCCACGCAAGGTTGCCCACGATCAGCACCCACAGCCAGCCCCGGGGCATAGGCTCGGACCGGGCGATCGCAATGGCAAGCGCTGCGTAGCCCAGCAGCATCGCGCCAGATGCTTGCAGCAGCCCGACAGGCAACCCCAGCCACACGGCCAGCGGCTCGGTCAGAAGCAGGTGCAGGGCACCCAGCAGAACGCCGGTGGACGCATCAAACCAGACCACAGCGCGCAGGAATCGGGGGGACGACATCAGGTTGAACATGGAAGGCTCCTTGGTGAAGTAAAAACGATGAAGAACAGGCCTGCATCGTTGCCGCCCGGGCGCACCAAGTCGATGACCTGCCAGGTAATGGCCCGCGCGCGCTTTCACCCTAGGATGTGGCCCATGACCTCCTCCGCATCCACCCCATCGCACCGCCCACCGCGCCCCGCCCTGCCGCACCGCCCGGCGCCGGCGGGGCCCGCATCGTTTGGCGACCACCTGCGCACCTGGCGCCAGCAGCGGCACCTGAGCCAGCTGGAGCTGGCGGACGAGGCAGACATCTCCACGCGGCACGTGAGCTTCATGGAAACCGGCCGCACCAACCCCAGCCGCGACATGGTGCTGCGGCTGTGCGAACGCCTGGCCGTGCCGCTGCGCGAACGCAATGCTCTGCTGGTGGCCGCGGGTTATGCCCCCATGTACCGCGAACGCGCGCTGGATGACCCGGCCCTGGCAGCTGCGCGGCAGGCGGTGGAACTGGTGCTCAAGGGCCACGAACCCTGCCCCGCCATTGCGCTGGACCGCTGCTGGAACGTTGTGGCCACCAACCGCGCGGCCCAGGCGCTGTTGGCGGCGCATGTCAATCCCGCTCTGCTCGCACCACCCATCAACGTGTTCCGGCTGAGCCTGCACCCCGAGGGCCTGGCGCCGCGCATTGCCAATCTGGCGCAGTGGCGCGCCCACCTGTTCGAGCGCCTGCGCCAGCAAATCCAGGCCACGGCCGACCCGGCCCTGATCGCGCTGCAGGCGGAGTTGCTGGAATATCCCGCGCCGGCCGAGGCCAACGCACTGGTACTGGCAGGGGAAATGCTGGGCGTGGTAATGCCGTTCTGCTTTGAAAGCGTGCACGGCATGTTGTCACTCATCAGTACCACCACGATATTCGGCACGCCGGTGGATGTGACGCTGCAAGAGCTGGCGGTGGAGTCGTTCTTTCCGGCCGACGAATTCACGGCGCAGGTATTGCGCAAGGTGGCAGAGGAAAACCCCTGAGCGCGAGGGTGACGGGAATACAGCGCTGGGCGACATGATTCATCGCTGGGGCCACAAAACAAATCACCAAATACCCCAGAATGGCCGCGCCAAGGTCGGCCGACACCCTTGGCCAAACCAGCGTGCTCTCGTGATGCAGGTTGGAGCAGCCTGTGGTAGGGGCGCCTCCAGGCCTAGACCTCAAAAAACATCGCCCATAAAAAAACCCGCTTCAGCGGGTTTTTTTAACCAGGGGCCAAGCCCTTAAATCACAAACTTTTCGCGATTTTCGTTTTGAATCCACTTGGGCGCCTTGCCGCGGCCAGTCCAGGTTTCGCCAGTGGCGGGATTGCGGTATTTGGGGGCTACCTTGGTACCAGCGGTGGAACTGCGTGCTGTCTTGCCTGAGGCTTTGCCTGCGGGGAACACGTCCTGGGCCGTCAGGCCAAACTCCGTGACCAGCGAACGGACCTGCGCCACAGCGTCCGACAATTCACGGCGGCGGGCTTCGCCGATTTGTTGCTCAAGGGCTTCGCGCTGCTTCAACAGTTCTTTGTAGCTGGTCATGGTGTCTGGGTTAAATAAGGATGAAGACGCGCCATTATAGGAATCTGTAATACATCTGTGCAGCCCGCTTTGAAATTAAATCGAATTTTTACGACTCAGCGCAGAAACCACCATATTGGTGCAAATCATTCTCCTCGGCATCGGCCCGCCGGATTTAGCCAGCGGCCGGTCAGTGCGCAGAGCTATCCTTTCGATGGGTGGGTTACCCAAGGAATTCGGAATGAATGCCGACGGCTGGCGATTAGCAATGTAAATCTGCCTGCGAACCACCCGACACGTGCAGCGGGCCGCCATTGCCGTCCTCACATGCCGCCATATCCCTACGGCAATCCGGCCCGGTTTCGCTTAATGAAACCGATTAAACCGCGCACGGCAGTGGGGAGCTGCGTACCCTGTCGCCCATCCTGGACCCCGGAGAAAATGTGGCATTTCGCGCAAAAACTCCGTGAGAGCGCGATAACCCCTGGCACTTCGAATAGTGGAAACCCCATCGGGCTGGCCCGAAGCACAGTTCACAGACAGCCCGACTGAACACCTGGACCACGACGGCCCAGCGCGACCGCGCAATCAGCACAGAATCCACGGTTACCTTCACACCAGACACTGACCCATGGCTCTTTACTGTATTGGCGACATCCAGGGCTGCGACCTGGCCCTCGGCCGCCTGCTCGATGAGATCGGCTTCTCCCCCAGCCGCGACACCGTTTACCTGCTCGGCGACCTGGTGAACCGGGGCCCGGACTCCGCCGCCGTGCTGCGCCGCTGCGTCGCCGTGGACGGCGCGCTGCGCTGCCTGCTCGGCAACCACGATCTGCATCTGTTGGCGGCAGCGCACGGCGCGCGCAAGCCCTCGCGCCGCGACACGCTGGCCTCGGTGCTAGAAGCCAGCGACCGCGATGCCCTGCTGGCCTGGGTGCGCCAGCAGCCGCTGGCCCGCGCGCACGAGCACGCGGGTGAAACCCTGCTGATGGTGCACGCCGGCGTGCTTCCTGCCTGGTCTTCTGCAGAGACTTTGGCGCGCGCCGACGAGGTGGCCGCAGTGCTGCGCGGCCCGGACCTTGCCGGCTTTTTGCAGTCGATGTACGGCAACACCCCCGACCAGTGGCGCGACGACCTCACGGGCACGGATCGCCTGCGGGTGATCGTGAACGCGCTCACGCGGCTGCGCTTTTGCTCTGCTGACGGCATCATGGATTTCGAGAGCACCGAAAGCGCCAGCGCCGCGCCGCCCGGCTTGGTGCCCTGGTTCGACGTGCCCGGCCGCCAAACTGCCGGCACCCTGATTGCGTTTGGCCATTGGTCCACGCTCGGCTGGCTCCACCGCAGCGACCTGCTTGGCCTCGACACCGGCTGCGTATGGGGCGGCTGCCTGAGCGCGGTGCGCTTTGGCGCCACGCTGGCCGACCGCGAGTTGCTGCAGGTGCACTGCGAGCAGGCGCAGGCACCGGGCGCCTGAGGTCATCCCTAGCAGAGCGCCGGGCGCGCAAGCGTTTGCGGCGAACGGGCACCCTTATGTCTAGATTTGCCGTTGAGGTTGCCGATGTGCCTGGCCGCGGGAGCCAGCACGCCGGCATGCAGCCAAGGCCACCACGCCCCCTGTTACGTCGCTGATACGGACGGTACGCGCGGCTGCTCGCGCGGCGGCGCTGTATGTGCAGAGCCCGGTACGCGCAAGCCCAAGGTTCGCGGGCGACGACCCTGCGCTGGCAGATACGGCCGCACAGCGATTCCTGCAACGGCGCAAAGGGAGAGTGCTGAATGTCAGCACCACCGATGCGGCGCTGGTGCGGTCGATGCCCCAGGGCTGACGGGCTCGCCCTCTCGGCCCCACGATGGACGGCAGCGATTCGACCAGTCTTTTTACTATCAAATAAATAGCGCCCACCGCTTACACATCAAGCGCTAGCGGCCATTTAGACCAATTATTGAGTCGAAGTCTCGGTTTCGGTCTCAGGCTGAACCGCCTTGAACAGCGCAGCCACCTTGCGCTTGGGCTTGATGTTGGCCGACACGCTGCTGCGCGGTGCCGATTTGGCGGCTTCCCATGCGGGGGCGGCGTCTGCGGCTGCAGTGGCTTCGTACGGCTTTTCGAAGAATGGGTCGCGCGAAGCGACGGCGGGCCGAAAGCCGCGGTGCTGTTCGCGGGGCTCACGACCTTCGCGGCCTTCACGCCCGCTGCCGCTGCGGGGATCACGCTCGCGCTCGCGGCGCGGGGCGGCCGAGATGGCATCACGCCCATCGCCGGTCTCGCCCGCTTCGCGCCAGGCGCGGCGGCCGTCATTGATGCGGCCACGCGGCTGGTCTTCTTCGTATTCGATGGCTTCGAGTTCGATCTTTTTCTTGATCAGCTTCTCGATGTCGGCCACCAGGCGCGTGTCGCTACCGGACACGAGCGTGACCGCCAGGCCCGAGGCGCCCGCGCGGCCCGTGCGGCCGATGCGGTGCACGTAGTCTTCGGCGTTGAACGGCACGTCGAAGTTGAATACCGCCGGCACGTCCTTGATGTCGAGGCCGCGCGCGGCCACGTCGGTACACACCAGCAGGTCGACCTCGCCGCTCTTGAAAGCTTCCAGCGCTTTCAGGCGCTCGTCCTGGCTCTTGTCGCCGTGCAATGCGGTGGTCTTGAGACCTTCGCGCTCCAGGCTGCGGGCTAGGCGGGCGCAGCCGAGCTTGCTGTTCACAAAGATGAAGGCCTGCTTGATGCCCCGGGTCTTGAGGACCTGGTGGATGGCACGGCGCTTGTCGTCGTCGTTGGCGCTGTAGAAGCGTTGCTCCACCGTGGAGGCCGTCTCGTTCGGGCGGGCCACTTCGATGGTGATGGGGTTTTGCAGGTAGCTGCTGGCCAGGCGCTTGATCTCAGGCGAGAACGTGGCGCTGAACAAGAGCGTGGTGCGCTGCTTGGGCAGGTACGAAAGGATGCGCTGCAGGTCGGGCAAAAAGCCGATGTCCAGCATGCGGTCCGCCTCGTCGAGCACCACGTACTCGACCTGGTTGAGCACGGCGTTTTTGGCCTCGATGTGGTCCAGCAAGCGGCCCGGCGTGGCGACCAGCACCTCGACGCCTTTTTTCAGCTCGATGGTCTGCGGCTTCATGTCCATGCCGCCAAACACCACGGTGCTGCGCAGCTTGGTGTACTTGGCGTACAGCGCGATCTGCTGGGCGACCTGGTCGGCCAGTTCTCGTGTGGGCAGCAACACCAGAGCCCGCACCGGGTGGCGCGCGGGGGAGGTGGAGCTGCTTTCATGCTTGAGAAGGCGTTGCAGCAGAGGCAGCGAAAAAGCCGCCGTCTTGCCAGTGCCGGTCTGGGCTGCGCCCATCACGTCCTGGCCGGTCAAAACGACCGGGATGGCCTGCTCCTGGATGGGAGTCATGGACTCGTAGCCCATTTCGGCCACGGCACGTGCCAGCGGCTCAGCCAGCGATAGATTGGAAAAGGAACTTGTCATTTAGCCCTCTATTGTCGCATTGACGCGTGAAAACGCTATTTTTTGAGGTATGCGCACATCAGGGCACCGGCTGGATGTGAGATATCAGCCACCTGATTGCTATTATTTACATAGCAATAAACGCTTATCAATCAAGCGCTAGGGGCCAATTTCGCGTGAAGACTACTCCAGCACGGCCCGCAACTGGCGCGTGGTAACGCCCAGGCGGCGGGCCCCAATCATGGCGAGGTTATTCATCACCGTGAGCGCAGCCTCGGGGTATTGGCGGGCCCAGCTGTCGAAATGGCTGCGCGACAGGCGCACCAGCTGGGCGGGCCGGCGCTCGGCCCCGGCGCTGGCGGTGCGGGCCGCGCCACTGAGAAAAGCCATCTCGCCAAACGCCATGCCCGGCCCCACCGTGGCCAGGCGCAGGCCCATCTCTGGCGGCCACTGCGTGACCAGCGTGATATGGCCGGACTGCACGATCAGCAGGTCGCGGTCGCTGTCGCCCGCGCTGAACACCACGCTGCGGGCCGGCACGGCCAGGGGTACCAGCAGGGCCTGCAGCGCCTCGCCGGCGGCGGCTGGCACGCCCTCACCGATCTCGCCGAGCAGGTCGCGGTGCGGGTACGCGGGCCGCTGCTCGATGGGGCGCTGCAGCAGAATGCCGGCCTCGGCCCATTCGAGCGCTCGGTCCAGGTCGGCAAAGCTGCGCACCTGCTCGCCAGCATGCGCTGCGGCCATCGGGTCGAGCCCCGCCACGGCGGCCGATGCGCCCTGCTGCGCCAGGTCGCGCACCAGCGCACGCAGCTGGGCCAGCGCCGTGCTGTCCCACGCCGGTACGCGCGCCGCGTCCAAAATCACCCAGCGGTGGCGCGGCTGCAGCAGCAAACGCACCTGCTCGGCCAAATGCGCGGCCACGCCAAACGACATCACGCCCTGCAGTTCAAACACGGCAACCTGGTTCATGCGCGGCACGAGCCAGGTGTCCGACCCCGCGCGGCGCAGGCGGCGCGAACGCAGCTCGCCGTCCAGCCGCACATGCCGCAGCACCTTGGCGGCCGAATCGTGCAGCAGCACAAACGTGGCCACCACCAGCCCCGCCACCAGCGCGCCCACGCCGCCCATCACCGCAAATACCAGCGCCACGAGCCAGCTCTGCGCCCACGTCACGCGCGAGCTTTTGGCATAGCGCAGCGACCACATCAGGCCCGGTACCTGCATCAGTCCCGCCAGCACCAGCCCGCCCGCAAGGCACGCCATGGGCACCCAGTGCAGCCACCAGGCCCCCGTGGCCGCCACCCCCAGCATGATGGCCGCATGCCAGCGCGGGGCATCGGGCGACCCGCCGGCCTGCGCCAGCACGATGCGCGAGCGCGATGCGCTGGTGGAGGCCGGGATCATCCCCGCCAGGCCACACAACACGCCCAGCAGGCTTTCGCTGCGGAGGGTCTGGTTGGCGTTGCCGCGCAGGCCGTGGTCCAGCTCCAGCTCCTGGTTGAACACCATGATCTCCAGGCTGTTGACCAGCGCCATCAAGAGCGCCAGCACGACAAGGTCCGAGCCATGCTGCTGCGCCAGCGCCATCCACGGGATGCCGGTCCAGTCGGGCCACAGCGGCCCGGCAAAGGTACTGGGCTGCACCGCGGGCGCAAACACCGTGCCCAGCCCCACGCCCCAGATGCCCGCCAAAGCCACCGCCAGCGCCACCACGACCACGGCGGTCAGCAGCCCGGGGGCGCGCGGCCAGCGCAGGCGCAGCGCCCAGGCCAGTGCCACCACGGCCAGCGCGGCCAGCGCATGCCAGGCTGTGCGGGCGTCCCACAGCGCGTCCATGCCCGCGCCAAAGCCGTTGCGCACCTGCCCCAGCACCATCGACAGGCCTACGCCGGCAGCAAAACCATGGGTGACCGAAATCGGCAGAAAACGCGCCACCGACGCCAGCCGCAGCACGCCCAGCAGCCATTGGAAAACAAACGCCAGCGCCACCGTGGCCCCGCTCACAGCCAGCACCTGGCGGGCACTCAGGCCGAGGCCCGGCGCGGCGCCGTGCGCTGTGGCCAGCACCGCGGCAAACAGCAGCGCCACCACGGTGGTGGGCGCATAGACCACACCGGGGCGCGGCACCACCAGCGTGAGCAACAGCCCTGGCAGCGCAGCGGACCACAACGCCAGCGCGGCCAGCGAGTGGTCTCCCGCCAGCGGCGCAAACGCCAGCAAACCAAGGCCCACCGCGTGCGGCACGGTGACAGCCGCCGCCGACCACGCGGCAGCAGTGCCGGACGCCTGCGGTGCAGCCGCTTCCGGCTCCAGCGTGTTCCAGCCGGTAGAGGCGGGAGGCTGAAGCGGTGCAGGTTGTGACTGCGGGGCGGATGGCATGAGGTGCTGGGCCGCTGCGCGCTGCGATGAGTTGGTGAGTAGGTCGTTGCGCCGGCTACAGGCTGCGGGTGCTGAAGGTGTCGCAGCCCTTCACGCTGCCGTTCTGCAAGCCGTTGTTGAACCAACGCTGGCGCTGGGCGCTGGTGCCGTGGGTGAAGCTCTCGGGCACCACCGCCCCACCACCTGAACGTTGCAGCGCGTCGTCGCCGATCTTGGCGGCGGCGTTCATGGCTTCTTCCACGTCGCCCTGCTCCAGGATCTTGCGAGCGTTCTGCGCGTGGTGGGCCCACACACCGGCAAAGCAGTCTGCCTGCAGCTCCAGGCGCACCGACAGCTGGTTGTATTCGGCCTTGCTTACCCGGCCGCGCATCTGGTCGACCTTGCCGCTGATGCCCAGCTGGTTTTGCACATGGTGGCCCACCTCGTGGGCGATCACGTAGGCCTGGGCAAAGTCGCCGGGCGCGCCCAGCCGGGTCTTCAAGGTTTCATAGAAACCCAGATCGATGTACACCTTCTGGTCGGCCGGGCAGTAGAACGGGCCCATGGCCGCCTGGCCGGTGCCGCAGGCCGTCTGCGTGGCGCCGCGAAACAGCACCAGCCGCGGCTCCTTGTACTGCCCGCCACCCTCGCGGAACACGCCTTGCCACACGTCTTCGGTGTCGGCCAGAACGGTCGAGACGAACCGGGCCATGGTGTCGTCCGCCGGGGGCTTCTGGGCCGGCCCCTGGCTTTGCACCTGCGCCGGTGGCGCGCCTCCGCTCAGCATGCCCAGGATGGTCAGCGGGTTGATGCCCAGCACCCACCCGCCCACCAGCGCGACCACGATCGTGCCGATACCGATGCTGCGCCCGCCAAAGATTGGCGAGCCGCCACCGCCGCCGCCGTCACCCCGGCGGTCTTCCACGTTGTCGGATTCGCGATTGCCTTCCCATTTCATGCCAGTCTCCAGCGCCCTCCCCGTGGAAGGCATGGCCGCCATATTACGCGCCGCGGCCGGTGCGGCTTTGCAGGAAGAGAGCGCAAAACACGCGCTGCCTTGAGGACGGGGCAGCCCGCAAAACTGCAGCAATGGCCAGTGGGGCCGCAGAGCGTGCTTTGCGCCACACGGCGTCCAGCCCGGCACTTTCCCAACGCGTCCGCGGGTTCGCGGGTTCCGCGCCGGATTACGATGCCGAGCGCGGCCATCCCGGCCAACTTGGCGCTCCACACCATGCTCCACCACGCCTCCCACTACGCGCCGCCCGGCGAACGGGTGATCCTGCTCACAGGGTTTGACCCGTTTGGTGGCGACACGCTCAACCCGAGCTGGCTCATCGCCCAAGCCCTGCACGGCCAGCGCGTCGGCGGGCACCGGGTGGTGGCGGCGCAACTGCCCACGGTGTTTGGCCGCTCGCTGTACCAGCTGGAAGCACTGCTTGAAGCGCACCGGCCGTCGATGGTCGTGTGCCTGGGCCAGGCCGGCGGGCGCACCGCGCTGTCGATCGAGCGTGTGGGCATCAACATCAACGATGCGCGGATTCCGGACAACACAGGCGCCCAGCCCATCGACACACCGGTTGTGCCGGCCGGCCCCGCAGCCTACTTTGCCAGCCTGCCCGTCAAGGCCATGCTGCGCGGCGTGCAGCGCGCGGGCGTGCCCGGCGAGGTGTCGCAGACCGCTGGCACTTTTGTCTGCAACCATGTCCTGTACGGGCTGATGCACCTGCTGGCGACGCGCTCCGGCGGCGCGGCGGGCGTGCGCGGTGGCTTCATCCATGTGCCTTGGCTACCAGGGCAAGGCGCGCCCTACCTGCCCCTGCGCGACATGGTGCGGGGCCTGTACATGGCGCTCTGGGCGGCGGTGCTGGCGCACGAGGACATCGCGCTGGGCGCAGGCGCCACGCACTGACGTAGGCGGCGGCGCGCGCACGCCCTGCCTGCCAATCACCGCCACTGGGGCTTGCCCGCCCCCCGGTGCGCCCTGGCGTGTGTACAGTTCCGGCATGCACGCTTCGCCCCGCCCCGAGCCCCCTCGCACCCTCGATGCGGCCGCAACTGCGGCGCGGTTGCCCTGGGCCGCGCTGGCTGACGAAATTGCTGCCGTGCTGCGCGATGGATCGGTGCTGGTGCCCGCCCGCAGCGTGCTGCCGCTGCCGCAGGGCGGCACTTTGTTCGTGATGCCTGCCACCGACAGCCGGGTGGCCATGACCAAGCTCATCACCCTGACACCCGCCAACGCCGGCACCGGGCGCCCCGCCATCCAGGGCGATGTGGTGGTCTTCGACGTGGCCACCGGGGAGCGCCGGCTGGTGCTGGACGGCCCCACCATCACCGCGCGGCGCACAGCCGCCGCATCATTGCTGGCCGCCCGGCACCTGGCCCACGAGCCGCAGGGCCCGCTCCTCATCGTCGGCGCCGGAGTGCAGGGGGTCGCGCACCTTGAGGCGTTCGTGCATGGGCTCGGGGTTCGGGATGTGCGCGTGGCGTCGCGCAGCCCGGCCAGCGCGCAGGCCCTGGCGCAGCACGCCCGCACCCTGGGCGTCAAAGCCCGGGTGGTGGATGACGCCAATGCCGAAGTCCGCCATTGCCCCCTGATCGTGACCTGCACCCCCGCGCACAGCGTGGTGCTCCACACGCCGCCCCTGGCCGATGCCTTTCTCGCCGCAGTGGGTGCGTTCACGCCCACCATGGCGGAGCTGTCCCCGGCGCTGTGCCAGCACATCGCCGAGCACGGCCACATCGTCGTCGACACGCCCGATGCGCGGCACGAGGCCGGCGACCTGTTGCAAGCCGGCATCGATGTCGGCACGCTCCCCACCCTTCGCGATGTGCTGCAAGGGCCACGCATCCAGCGCACAGGGCCGGTGCTCTTCAAGAGCTGCGGCTGGGCCGGGTGGGACCTGGCAGCCGCGCGGCTGGCCCTGCGCGGCCCTGCCGAAGCCAGCGCTGCAGGCACCGCCGCCCTCGCCGACCAACCCGGGTGGGCCACACCATGAGGGCGCGCCGCTTCTCCGACCTGAGCCTGCGCGCACAGATCGCGCTGGTGTTTGGCGCCATCATGGCCGCGCTGGCCGTGTTGCTGTCGCTGGGTTTTGGCGAGCTGATCAAGCTGCGCAACGAACGCGATGCGGGCGCCACCCTGCAGAGGATTGCTGAAAACGCCGGCAAGTTGCTGGCCAACGGCCTGCTTGATCGCAGCCGCGAAGCCGAGGTGCTGGCCACCGCCGAGGTCGTGTGGGTCAAGGGGCTGGATGCGCCCGAGGCCCACCACATGTTGTCGCGCAGCCAGGCCGCCCAACCCAACAGCGTGTGGATCGGCGTGGCCGACGCCGAAGGCATCGTGCGCACCGCCACCGGCGGGCTGCTCGTGAACCAGAGCGTGCTGGAACGGCCCTGGTTCAAGGCGGGGCTGGAGAAGCTCTACGTGGGCGACGTCCACCCCGCCAAATTGCTGGAGCAGTTGCTGCCACCGCAGGCCTCGGGCGAGCCATACCGTTTTGTGGACTTCGCGGCACCGATCCGCATCGGCCCCACCACCGTCGGCGTGCTCGGCATCCACGGCAGCTGGGAGTGGACGCGCGAGGTCATCGAGAGCCTCACCCCGCCGCGCACCGACGCCGCTGCGGTGGAGCTCTTCGTGTTCGACCGCGCAGGCCAGTTGATCTTTGCACCCGATGGTCAAACGCAGGCCCTGCAGGCCGCCGGCCAGCGCCTGCCAGAGGCCAGCCCGGGCCCGGCCAGCAGCACCGGCGTGGCGGGCGCCCAGCCGTCGATTGCCGTTGTGCGCTGGCTGGACGGCCGCGACTACCTGACCGCCACCACGCCGCTGCAGCCGCGCAACACCGCCAGCGACCTGGGCTGGCGCATCGTGGCGCGCGAACCCGTGGAAGTGGCCTTTGCGGAAGCGGGCCGCACGGTGCGCATGGCCTTGGCCATCGGCCTCACGGCCGCGTTGCTGGCGGCCGCGCTGGCGTGGCTCGCCGCGCGGCGCCTGAGCGACGACCTGTACGCGCTGGCCAGCGCCGCCAGCGCGGTCGAAGCCAACACCCCCGGCACCCGCATCCCGCAGGCCACGAGCAGCCGCGAGGTGCGCAAGCTCGCGGGCGCGCTGCGCCGCATGACGCACCACCTGCTCACCGCCCGCGAAGCCATGGAAGAGAAGGTGCGCCTGCGCACGTTGGAGCTGGAGGCCGCCAACCGGGCGCTCGACCTTCAGGCCCGCACCGACGTCCTCACGGGCCTGCTCAACCGCCGTGGCTTTGAAACGCAGATGGCGTTTGCCCTGGCGCTGGCCCGCCGCGGCGCACGGCCGCTGAGCCTGATCACCGTGGATGTGGACCATTTCAAGCGCGTGAACGACACCTTTGGCCACGAGGCAGGCGACGAGGTGCTGCGCCGGCTGGCACGCACGCTCGAGGTACGGCTGCGCAATTCGGACGTGGTGGCGCGGCTTGGGGGCGAAGAATTTGTCGCCTTGCTGCCCGACACCGACCTGACCGGCGCGCGGGCGATTGCCGAGTCGCTCGTGGTGGCGATGGCAGAGCAGCAAGACCCCGTCGTGGGCCAGATCACCGTCAGCGCGGGCGTGGCCAGCGTGCGCGGACCGGAAGACACCAGCGCCTCCGTCCTGCGCCGCGCAGATGCTGCTTTGTACGAAGCCAAAGGCCAGGGCCGCAACCGGGTGTGTGTGGAGGCCTGAAATCAGCGCCAGCTGAGGCGACTGAGCGCAAGGCAGCGCGCCGGGCGCTGTGTACCCTTTTTACCCCTTAGCGCAAACAGTGGTGTCAGACCAGCAGCAATTCGCCGCGCGACGCCTCATCGTCCAGTGCGGCAGCGACCTTGCACCCGTCGGGCGCCGCGGCATCGAAATACACCTGCAGCCGCGCGGCCAGTGCGCTCAGCGCCGTGTCGTCTGAGGCCCGTGCCGCAGCCAGCTGCTGCAGCGCATAGGGCCGGTGGCCCAGCATCATGTCGGTGTTCACACAACGGCCCAGGCTGGCCATCTTGAGGGTGAAGGCGTTCAGGAGTTCGCACGGCCAGTAAGTAGCGTGCAGCGCGCCCGTGCGGCCATCGTGGGTAGCCCCCCGGTCGTGCGCAGGGAAGGCGCTAGGCTCGGTCGCGGCCCCAGGGGAACGATCTGCACCCCGGTTCTGCACGGGTGCGGCGGGTGCAGCAAAGATCAGCATGGGGAACTCCTTTCGTCGTGCGGCCGGAACATCCGGTGCATGACACCATGCTAGAAACCTTACGTGCGCTTGCACTTCAGCCAAAAAGCTGCGCCGGTGTAGGACACCGGCCGCCGGCCAGTACGGTGCAAACGGAAACGCCCTGCCGCCGCTCAGGGCTCGCAGCCTGCGACCCAAGGCGCCCGGCTGCCTTGCCACAGGCGTCCATGGCAACACCCGATGCGGGTGAATTGCCCAGGCCAACCCTTCTTCAGGCCTTGGGCAGCGTGACCCCGACTTGCCCCTGGTACTTGCCGCCGCGGTCGCGGTAACTCACCTCGCACACGTCGTCCTTGTCGCTCTCGAAGAACAGCACCTGCGCGCAGCCTTCGCCAGCGTAGATGCGGGCCGGGAGCGGGGTGGTATTGGAGAACTCCAGCGTGACGTAGCCTTCCCATTCGGGCTCGAAGGGCGTTACGTTCACGATGATGCCGCAGCGGGCATAGGTGCTTTTGCCCAGGCAGATCGTCAGCACATTGCGCGGGATGCGGAAGTACTCCATCGTGCGGGCCAGCGCAAAGCTGTTGGGCGGGATGATGCAGCTGTCGCCGTGAAAGTCCACGAAGCTCTTTTCATCAAAGTTCTTCGGGTCCACCACGGTGCTGTGGATGTTGGTGAAAACCTTGAATTCCGGCGCGCAGCGGATGTCGTAGCCGTAGCTGCTGGTGCCGTAGCTGATGATCTTGCGGCCTTCGGCCTCACGCACCTGCGCGGGCTCGAAGGGCTCGATCATCCCGTGCTCGGCAGCCATGCGGCGGATCCATTTGTCGCTCTTGATGCTCATCGGTGAACTCCCTGCGCTGTGGCCCAGGCAGTCGATACACGGCCGGGCGCTATGAAATATGTAGCTATTAGCGCTTGATGATCAAGCGCTGGAGCCGTATTTTGCTTGAGAAATCACCGTTTCCTCCACCACCCGGTCGTCGCCCAGCACGATCAGCGCAAACAACAGCTCATCCAGGTTGCTCGCCTGGCTGGTCTTGCGCGCGAGCAGCGGCGTGGCGCGGGGGTTGAGCACCACAAAATCCGCCTCGCAGCCCGGCTGCAGGTTGCCCACCACCCCGCCCAGGCCCAACGCCCGGGCCGCACCCGCCGTGTGCTGCCACCACAGCTGCTGGGGCGACAGGCTCACGCCCTGTTTGCTCTGCCCCTCACGGCCCACGTAGTACGCCGCCAGCATGGTCTTGAAAGGGCTGAAGCTCGTCCCCCCGCCCACGTCGCTGGCCAGGCCGTAGCCAAAACCCACGCGATCGGCGCCCGCGTAGTCGAAAAAACCGCTGCCCAGAAAGAGGTTGCTCGTCGGGCTGACGGCCGCCACGGTACCGGTGTCCTTCATCAGCGCCCGGTCGTCGTCGTCGAAGTGGATGCAGTGCGCGTACACCGCGCGCTCGCGCATCAGGCCAAAGTCGTCATACACCGCCAGGTAGCTGCGCGACGCCGGGAACAGCTCGCGCGCCCAGCGGATCTCGTCCAGGTTCTCGGCCACATGCGACTGGATCCACACGTCGGGATAGCGCGCCGCCAGCTCGCCTGCGCCACGCAGCTGCTCGGGCGTGCTGGTGGGCGCAAAACGCGGCGTGATCGCATAACCCAGGCGGTCCACGCCGTGCCAGCGCTGGATCAGGGCTTCGGTGTGCGCCAAACTTTGCTCCGTTTCGTCGCGCACGCCGTCGGGCGAATGGCGGTCCTGCAGCACCTTGCCGGTGATCATGCGCAGGTGCCGGCGCTGCGCTTCGGTAAACAACGCATCCACGCTCGCCGGGTGCGAGGTGGCAAAGGTGAGTGCCGTGGTCACCCCGTTGCGCAGCAGCTCATCGACGAAGAAGCCCGCCACCTGCGCCCCGTAGGCCGGGTCGACAAACCGCGATTCGTGCGGAAAGGTGTAGTTCTCGAGCCAGGGCAGCAGGCCGGGCGCGGGCGAGCCGATCACGTCGGTCTGCGGAAAGTGGATGTGCATGTCCACAAAACCGGGCGCCAGAATGCGCCCCGGCAGGTGCGTCACGGGCTGACCGGCGTACTGGGGCGCGAGGGTCTGCCATGCGCCTGCTGCCAGCACACGCTGGCGGCCCGCGCCGTCAGGGCCAATGGCCAGCAGGCCGTCTTCGTCATACAGGGCCGAGCCATCGTCGGCAAATCGCAAAAGGGCTGAACGGTATACGGGCATGGGGATAGCTTAGCGGCCGGGACAGATCTGGCCATACCGGCGCGGCGATAACCTCTATCGGCCCGTGATCGCGGCATCCCGGAAGGATTTCACGCTTTGCGCTGCCCAGCGTGCCGCGACACGGCCCAACCACTGCCCCGGCCCATATGCTGCGCGGCAACGGCATGTCTGCACGCAGCCGGGAACCCACGAAAGGCACCGCCCCATGTCCCAGAGAAAACTCACTGCCCTGCTCACTGCGCTCCTCCTGGCGGTCACCGCAGCAATGCCCGTGGCGGCCGCGGGCGCTCACCCCGAACCCAAGAAATCAACGGCAGGCAAGAACAACCTGTACGGCGCCATCGCGTTCGACAAGCGCACCCGGGCCTATGGGTTCTCGTTCGACCACCCGACCCGCGCGGCGGCCGAGGAGCGTGCGGTGCGTGAGTGCGCAGGCAGCCATTGCCAGTCAATGATGTGGTTTGCCAACGGCTGCGGCGCGCTGGCCACAGGCCGCGAGCGCTATGGCGCCGCCACCGGCGCCAACCGCCGCGAGGCCGAACGCAAGGCGCTGGCGCAATGCACGGCGGACGATTGCCGCGTGCTGACCTGGTCCTGCACGGCGGGCGCCGCGCGATAGAGAACTACGAATCTGCGCGACCTCCTCGGCCCGCACCGTCAGCGCGCGACCTTGCCCTGCACGCCTTCCACCAGCCAGTTCATCTGCAGGATCTGCGCATCGGTCAACGCCTGGCCGGCGGCGATCACCTCATGGCCTTCGTTGTCGCGTACGGCGGCCTTGGCGCTGGCGCGAAACGGCTGCAGCTGCCCGGCGCCGATCGCCTTTTGTGCGGCGAGCACTTCCTGCTGCACGGCAGCCGGCACCTTGGGACCGAAGTCGCCCACGCGGATCAAACCCTCGCGCACACCGCCCCAGAGGTTGCCGCTTTTCCAGGTGCCGCCCTGCACCGCGCGCACGCGCTCCGTGTAGTAGCGGCCCCACTGGTGCGTCACGGCCACGATCTGCGCATCGGGCCCGGCCTTGCGCATGTCCGAGTGGTAGGCCACGGCCATCTTGCCGCGCTCCTGCGCGGCCGCCATCACGGCCGTGGAGCCGGTGTGAAACGCCATCACGTCCACGTCCTGGTTGAAGAGCACCATGGCGGCGTCACGCTCCTTGGGGGGGTCGAACCACACGTTGAGCCACACGACCTTGACCGTCGCCTTGGGGTTGACCGAGCGCATGCCCAGCGTGAAGGCATTGATGCCCTGCAGCACCTCGGGGATCGGGAACCCCGCCACATAGCCGGCCACGCCGGTCTTGCTCATGCGGCCCGCCGCGATGCCCGCAAGGTAGCGGCCCTCGTAGTAACGCGCATTGGCCACCGCCACGTTGGGCGCTGTCTTGTAGCCCGTGATGGACTCGAACTTCACGTTCGGGTAATCCTGCGCGACCTTGAGCGTGGGCTCCATGTAGCCAAAGCTGGGCGTGAAGATGATCTGGTGGCCCGTGGCGGCCAGGTCGCGGATCACGCGCTCGGCGTCAGCACCCTCGGCCACGTTCTCGACAAAGGTGGTCTGCACCTGCGCGCCCAGGGCTGCTTCGACGGCCTTGCGGCCTTCGTCGTGCTGGCGCGTCCAGCCCGCTTCGGTGATGGGCGAGACATACACAAACCCGGCTTTGACGGGGCCAGCGGGTGGCGCCTTGGCCACAGCCGCGGTCTGCGAGAACGCGGGAGCGGCGGTGAAGGGGGAGGTGGCAAGAATGAAAACGGCGCCAGAAAAAAGCGCACTCACACAACCCGCACGCAGTGCGGTGGCGAGGTTTTTGTACATGGTGTTCCTCTACATGGTCCCGATGGCAGAAAAAGCAAAAGGCTGCCGGGACAGCAGCCTTTCGCGCTATTTTACCGCGGGCATGCCGGCTGGCCGGCAGGTCCGCCAGAGGGGTCGTCAGTAGTCGTGCTCCACGCAGCGCTCGAAGGTCTCCTTGAGCTTGTGCTCCCACACACGCTTGTCGGCGTTGCCCGCAAAGCTGGCCTCAAAGCTGTTGAAGGCCAATTGGTAGGCATGCTTGGCCGTGAGGCCCGTGGCCGCAAACACCTGCGTGAAGTTGTCGTTGATGTAGCCGCCAAAGTAGGCAGGGTCGTCGGAATTGACGGTGGCGGCCAGCCCCGCATCGAGCAGCTTGCCCAGGTTGTGATCCGCCAGATTGGGGAACACGCACAGCTTCTGGTTGGACAGCGGGCACACCGTGAGTGCGATGCGGTCTTGCGCCAGTCGCTGCATCAGCGCCGCGTCGTGCACGGCCTGCACGCCGTGGTCGATGCGCTCGACCTTGAGGACATCGAGCGCGCTCCAGATGTAAGCCGGCGGACCCTCCTCGCCCGCATGGGCCACCAGGTGCAGGCCAAGCTCGCGGCAGCGCGCGAACACACGCGCAAACTTCTCGGGCGGGTGGCCCAGTTCGCTGGAGTCGAGCCCCACGCCCACAATCTTGTCGATGAGCGGCAGTGCCTGCTCGAGCGTTTCAAACGCGGACTCCTCGCTCAGGTGGCGCAAGAAACACAGGATCAGCGTGGCGCTGATACCCAGCTCGGTGCGCGCGTCCTGGCAGGCGCGGTGCAGGCCGTTGATCACGGTCTCCATCGCCACGCCGCGTTCGGTGTGGGTCTGCGGATCAAAGAACAATTCGGCGTGCAGCACTTTGTCGCGCGCAGCCCGGCCCAGGTAGGCGCGCGCCATGTCGTAGAAGTCCTGCTCGTGCAGCAGAACGCTGGCCCCGGCGTAGTAGATGTCGAGAAAACTCTGCAGGTTGCTGAACGCATACGCGCTGCGCAGCGCTTCCACGTTGGCATAGGGCAGCGTCAACTCGTTGCGCTGCGCCAGCGCAAAGATCAGCTCGGGCTCGAGGGAGCCCTCGATGTGGATGTGCAGCTCTGCCTTGGGCATGGCACGCAGCAAGGTGGGCAGTTGCGCGGCGGAGATGGGCGGGACTTTGAACATGGCGGTGGGGCTCTTGTAGGTCTGCGATGCCACATCATGCACTGGCGCGGCACCAACGAAAAGGGCCGCAGACAGCGGCCCTGGGTGGTGCGCGCCACAAGGTGCGCACCCGCTTTCAACAGAAGGCTACTTCTTGTCGCCGCCGGGGATCTTGCCCTCGACGCCCTTGACGTAGAAGTTGACGCCACCCAGGAACTTGTCGTCAGCGACAGCGTCTTTGGCCAGCACTTCCTTGCCGTCCTGGCCCACGATCGGACCCTTCCAGATCTGGAAGCTGCCGTCGGCCAGGCCCTTTTTCACGGCTTCGACCTTGGCCTTGGTGTCGGCCGGCACGTCTTCCGCGATGGAGACGATGTCGATCGCGCCTTCCTTCACGCCCCACCAGCTTTGGCCGCTGGCCCACTGGCCATCCAGCGCATCCTTGGTGGCCTTGATGTAGTACGGGCCCCAGTTGATGATGGCCGATGCGAGGTGGGCCTTGGGGCCGTAGGCCGTCATGTCCGAATCCCAGCCGAACGCGCGCTTGCCCTTTTCTTGCGCGGTCTTCAGCACGGCGGGGGAGTCGGTGTTCTGGAACAGCACGTCGGCGCCGCCATTGATCAGCGAAGTGGCGGCTTCCGTTTCTTTCGGTGGGCTGAACCATTCGTTCACCCACACCACCTTGGTCTTGATCTTGGGATTGACCGACTGCGCACCCAGCGTGAAGCTGTTGATGTTGCGGATCACTTCAGGGATTGGCACCGAGCCGACCACGCCCAGCGTGTTGGTCTTGGTCATGGCGCCGGCAATCACACCGGCCATGTACGCGCCTTCGTAGGTGCGGCTGTCGTAGGTGCGCAGGTTCTCGGCCGTCTTGTAGCCGGTGGCGTGCTCAAACTTGATGCCCTTGTTGTCCTCGGCCACCTTGAGCATGGATTCCATGTAGCCAAAGGTCGTGCCAAAGATCAGCTTGTTGCCCTGGCCGGCCAGGTCGCGCAGCACGCGCTCGGCGTCGGCCGACTCGGGCACGCTTTCCACAAAGCTCGTCACGACCTTGTCGCCGAATTCCTTCTCGATGGCCTTGCGGCCGTTGTCGTGGGCAAACGACCAGCCGCCGTCACCCACCGGGCCGACATAGGCAAACGCGATCTTCAGAGGCTCTGGCTTCGGCGCGGGGGCCGATGCCACGGGCTCGGGGGCGGGCGCAGCCGGCGCGGCTGGTGCAGCTTCTTCCTTCTTGCCACAGCCCACGAGCGCGGCGGCGGCGATGGCGGAGAGCGCTGCCACCTTGAACAGGGAGCGTTTCTGCAGATCAGTCATGTCGGTTTCCTTATGGATGAAGATGAAGAGAGATTTACAACGGCAGGGGACGAAATCGGTGATTATGGTCCGATCTACCGGACGGTAACCAAAGGTTTTTCAGCGGTATCCGCGAACGCAAGACGCGGGCCAACCCTATGACCCCGGGTAGAACGGCTTGCCCAACGACGCGGGCATATTGATGCGGATCCATGCCGGATTGCGCGAGATCAGCGCCAGCACCACGATGGTGGCGACGTACGGCAGCATGGAGAGCAACTGGCTCGCCACCTGCACGCCCGTGGCCTGCAGGTGAAACTGCAGCATCGTGACGCCACCAAACAGGTAAGCCCCCAGCAGCACCCGCGCCGGGCGCCAGGTGGCAAAGGTGGTCAAGGCCAGCGCGATCCAGCCGCGGCCAGCCACCATGCCTTCGACCCACAGCGGCGTGTAGACGGTGGAGATGTACGCGCCCGACAGACCACACAGCGCCCCGCCGGCCACCACCGCGGCCAGGCGGATGCGGCGCACCGGGTAGCCCAGCGCATGGGCCGACTCGGGCGACTCACCCACCGAGCGCAGCACGAGGCCCGCGCGCGAGCGGTACAAGAACCAGATCAACCCTGCCACAAGCAGCATCGTCAAATACACCAGCGGGTGCTGCTGGAACAGCGCGGGCCCGAGCAGCGGCACATCAGACAGCACCGGAATGGCGTACTTGGGCAGCTCGGGAAGCTTGGCCTGCACGAAGCTGATGCCCGCAAACGCCGAAAAGCCCACGCCGAACAGCGACAGCGCGAGCCCTGTGGCGTACTGGTTGGTGTTGAGCCAGATCACCAGCACGCCAAAGATGGCCGCAAGCAGCGCCCCGGCCGCCATGCCCGCGGCAAAACCCAACCAGGTGTTGCCCGTGTGCACCACGGTGGCAAACCCGGCGATGGCGGCGCAGAGCATCATGCCCTCGGCGCCCAGGTTGACGATGCCGGCCTTTTCGTTGATGAGCAGGCCCAGGGCCGCAATGGCCAATACGGTGCCTGCGCTGAGCGTGGCGCCGATGAGCAGTGCATAAGACTCCATCAGACACCTCCTTTCTTGCTGCCCACCCAGCGAACGCGATAGGCAATCAACGTGTCGCAGGCCAGCAGCGTGAACAGCAGCAAACCCTGGAACACGCCGGTGAGCGATTTGGGCAGGCCCAGGCGCGACTGCGCGAGTTCTCCACCGATGTAAAACATGCTCATCAGGATGGCCGACAGAATCATCCCGACCGGGTGCAGCCGCCCGACAAACGCCACGATGATGGCTGCAAAGCCATAGCCCGCCGGCACGTACGGCGTGAGCTGGCCGATGGGCCCGGCCACCTCCAGCGCGCCTGCAAGCCCGGCCGCGCCGCCGGAGATCAACAGCGCCGTCCACAGCGCGCGGCGCGACGAGAAGCCCGCGTACCGCGCAGCCGCCGGCGCCAGCCCGCCCACCTGCTGGGCAAAGCCCGCCCGGGTGCGGAACAAAAACACCCACAGCGCAGCAGCCCCGGCCAGCGCCAGCAGCAGGCCGATGGACATGCGCGAGCCCTGCATCAGCCGCGGGATCTGCGTGACTTTTTCGAACGTCTTGGTCTGCGGAAAGTTGTAGCCCATGGGGTCCTTCCACGGGCCGTAGACCAGGTAGCCCAGCACCAGCGTGGCCACGTACACCAGCATCAGGCTGACCAGGATTTCGTTGGCATTGAACTTGTCGCGCAGCAGCGCCGTGAGCCCCGCCCACGCCATGCCGCCCAGCACGCCCGCGACCAGGATGGCGGGCACGATCCACGGGCCCGTGGTCTTGTCGGCCAGCAGCGCCACGCCGCCAGCCACCACGGCGCCGATAACGAATTGACCCTCCGCGCCGATGTTCCACACGTTGGAGCGAAAACACACCGCCAGGCCCAGCGCGATGAGCAACAGCGGCGTGGCCTTGACCATGAGTTCGCCGATGGCGTACTGCGACTTGATGGGCTCCCAGAAAAACACCTGCAGCCCGCGCACCGGATCTTTGCCCAGCGCCATGAACAGTGCGACGCCAATGAGCACCGTGAACGCCAGCGCCAGCAGCGGCGATCCATATGTCCAAAGCTTGGAGCTCTGGGGGCGCGGTTCCAGCTTAAGCATGCTGCACCTCCGCACCGTGGGCGCTTTGGCCGCTGTGGGCCAGATGCGCCTGCACATCGGCATTCCACAGGCCACTCATCCATTCGCCGATCTGCTCCACCGTGGCGTCGGCGCGTGCTACCTGCGGCGACAAATGCCCCTTGGCCACCACATGCAGCCGGTCGCAGATTTCAAACAATTCGTCCAGCTCCTCGCTGACAACCAGCACCGCGCAGCCCGCATCGCGCAGCGCCAGGATGGAACCGCGGATCTGCGCAGCGGCCCCCACGTCCACACCCCAGGTGGGCTGCGAGACGATGAGCAGCTTCGGGTTGGCGTCGATCTCGCGCCCCACGATGAACTTTTGCAGGTTGCCGCCCGACAGCGATTTGGCCGCCGCGTGGGGGCCGCCCGCCTTCACGTTGAAGCGCTCGATGAGGGCCTTGGCATGGTCCTGCAGCGCACCCACCTTGATCCAGCCGCTGCCCGCCACCGAGTTGGTGCGCGTGAGCAGCAGGTTGTGCGCAAGGCCCATGGTGGGCACCGCCCCGCGGCCCAGGCGTTCCTCGGGCACAAAGTGCAGGCCGAGCGCGCGGCGCTGGCTCGGGCCCATGCGGCCCGCGTTCTGCCCGGCCACCTGGATGCTGGCGGGTTCGGCGCGTGTGTCTTCGCCCGACAGCGCGTAGAGCAATTCCTTTTGGCCGTTGCCCGACACGCCTGCAATGCCGACAACCTCGCCCGCTTTTACTTCGAACTGCAGGTCGACGAGGTCCACACCGAACTGGTCGGCACGCGGCAGCGACAGGCCTTGTACGCGCAGTACCGTGGCGCCCGTCTGCACCGCGCGATGCTCCAGCGCCGGCGGCTCGGCGCCGATCATCAGGCGCGAGAGCGACGCATTGGATTCCTCGGCCGGGTTGCACACCCCGGTGACCTTGCCGCCGCGCAGCACCGTGCAGGCCGTGCACAGCGCGCGAATCTCATGCAGCTTGTGGCTGATGTAGAGGATGCTGCAGCCCTCGCTGGCCAGCTTGCGCAGCACCACGAAGAGCTTTTCGACCGCCTGGGGCGTGAGCACCGAGGTGGGCTCATCGAGGATCAACACCTTGGGGTTGGTGAGCAGGGCGCGGATGATTTCCACGCGCTGCATTTCGCCTACCGAGAGGGTGTGCACGGGGCGCAGCGGGTCGATGTCCAGGCCGTATTCGGCCGCCTTGGCGGTGATGCGCTGCGTGACCTCGGCGAGCTGCAGGCTTTTGTCCAGGCCCAGCCACACGTTCTCGGCCACGGTCAACGTATCGAACAGGCTGAAATGCTGGAACACCATCGCGATGCCCAGGGCCCGCGCCTCGTGCGGGTTGCGCACCTGCACGGCCTGGCCGTTGAAGGACACGCTGCCTTCGTCGGGCTTGACCGAGCCGTAGATGATCTTCATCAGCGTGGATTTGCCCGCGCCGTTTTCGCCCAGCACCGCATGGATCTCGCCGGGCAACACGGTGAGCGAGACACCGCTGTTGGCCACCACCGCCGGGTAGCGCTTGGTGATGCCCACCAGCTGCAGCCGGGGCGGGGCCACGCCCGGGGTGTGGGGAGTAGGAGGTGAACTCATGCGGGGATTGTCTCTCAGTTCTTATCGCTGGTTATTGGAGCAAAAATGCCTTCCTGCGCTTGTCCTGATTGCCTTGATAGCTATTCTTTTCGTAGCGAAGCGGCCACCGTCTTCACGCAGTCGCGCAGCCACGTCGCGGCCGCCGAGTGGTGGGTGCGCGCGTGCCACAGCTGGTAATACATGAGGCGGGGGAAAGGCACCGGGCACGGCAGGATGGCCAGTGGCAACTGGTCGACATAACGCTCGCAGTACTGGCGCCCGGTGGTCAGTACCAGCAGGCTCGACGCCACGATGGGCGGTATGGCGCTGAAGTGCGCGCAGCGGGCGGTGATGTTGCGCGCCATGCCCAGGCTGTCGAGGTGCGCATCGATCACGCCCCGCGCGCCGGGGTGGGTGGGCGTGGGTGCGATGTGCTCGGCGGCGAGCCAGCTGTCGGCGTCCCAGCCGCGGCGCACGGCCGGGTGCTCGCGGCTGACCAGGCACACGACCTCGTCGCCAAACAGGCGGCCCATGTGCAGGTCGTCCGGCGGCTGCGGCCAGTTGCCGATGACCACATCGACTTCGCCCTGCGCCAGGTGCGCGTGGTAATGCGCATCGGCCGACAGCGGAAGGATCTCGATGGGGCACAGGGGCGCCTCGACCTTGAGGCGCGAAACCAGCTGCGGCAAGAAGAGCGGATCGAGGTAGTCGCTCGCCGCCACGCGGAAGGTGCGGGTGGAGGTGCGCGGATCGAACCCGCGCGCATCGGAGAACAGCGCCTCGGCCGACCGCAGGATCGCGCCGGCCGGCTCCACCATGCGCAGCGCGGCATCGGTGGGCATCATGTTGGCGCCTGAGCGCACCAGCAGCGGATCGCCGGCCAGGTCTCGCAGGCGCTTGAGCGCGGCAGACACCGCAGGCTGGTGCATGCCCAGCCGGACGGCGGCCCTCGATACGCTGCGTTCTGTGAGCACGGTGTGCAAGACCCTTATGAGATGGAGGTCTATCTTGTCGAAAAGGGCGTGGTCTCTCATAGCGGTGTGGGCATGGGTGCCATAAGCTTGAGGTTATGCCGGTTGCGCTGTGGCGCCCTACCCTCTTGTGCAACCTGACGAACTGAAGAACACCGAGGTGGCTCCTGCCATGACAAACCGACCCTTGCAATTCCTGCGCCGAGGCCAGCCCGTGGCGCTGGGCAATGTACCACCCGACCGCACGCTGCTGGAGGTGCTGCGCGAAGACCTGGGCTGCACCGGCACCAAGGAGGGCTGCGGCGAAGGCGACTGCGGCGCCTGCACCGTGGTGCTGGGCGAGGCGAAGGGCGGCCGGGTGCACTACAGCGCGGTGAACAGCTGCATTCGCCTTGCGCATTCGGTGGATGGGATGGCGCTGTGGACGGTGGAGGATCTGGCGGAAGACCCGCTGATCCAGCCGGTACCCTCGACCCACAAACCGTCGCGAGCAGACGGCGGGCTAGGCGCACGGAGTGCAGGAACCGGGATGGACATGCAAGTCCATGAGGATTCCGACAAGCGGGAAGGAAAGGGGCCCGCCTCCCATTCCGGCGCAACGACGCCCCCCGTTCGCGCAGCAGGTTTGCACCCCGCACAAGAGGCGATGGTGCAGTGCCACGGCTCCCAATGCGGCTTCTGCACCCCCGGTTTTGTGATGAGCCTGTTCGGCATGTACCAGCGGCACATCGTCCCCATCTACACCTCTGGCTGCACCGCCCCGCCGACCCAGCCCATCACGCGCGAGCTGGCACAGGAAGAACTCTCCGGCAACCTGTGCCGCTGCACGGGCTACCGGCCCATCCTGGATGCAGCCCAGCAGATGGCCGCGCTGCCCCCCGTGGCCGTCAACGAAACGCTGTTGCTACAAAAATTAGATCAACTATCGCAAGCAGGACAAGCGCCAGGGCCTGATTCTTCATATATTTCGCCCACCCGCCTGCCCGATCTGCTGGCCGCACGCGCAGCACACCCCGACGCCCAGGTGGTAGCGGGCTGCACCGATGTGGGCCTGTGGGTGACCAAGCAGCACAAGCAGTTCGCGCGCATCCTCGACGTGACCCGTGTGGCCGAGCTGCGGCAAGTTCAGCAGGACGCGCACCACATCACCCTTGGCGCCGCGGTCACGCTGACCGATGCCTTTGCTGCGCTGACGGCGCAGTGGCCGCAACTGCACACCTTTGCCACCCGCTTTGCCGGCCTGCCCGTGCGCAACTCGGGCACGCTGGGCGGCAACGTGGCCAATGGCTCGCCGATTGGCGATTCGATGCCGCTCCTGATCGCCCTGCGGGCGGAGGTGGTGCTGGCCAGCACGCGTGGCGAACGCACGCTTCCGCTCGAGAAGCTGTACACCGGATACCGCCAGAACGTGATGGCGGCTGATGAGCTGTTGGTGCGCATCGTGGTGCCGCGGCCTGGGGTCACGGAGGCACTGCGCGCGTACAAGATTTCGAAACGGTTTGACGACGACATCTCGGCCGTGTGCCTCGTCATCAACCTCGACATCGAAGCGGACGTGGTGCGCCATGCCAGCATCGGCGCGGGCGGCGTGGCCGCCACACCGGCGCGTGCGCACCAGACCGAAGCAGCACTCACCGGCCAGCCCTGGACCGCCGAGACAGTGAAAAAGGCCGCAGCCGCATTGCAGGCCGAGTTCAACCCCATCTCGGACATGCGCGCCAGCGGCGCGTACCGCCGCACCGTGCTGGCCAGCCTGCTGCAACGCTTCTGGCTCGAGAGCCAGGGCGAAGAGACGGTGAGCGTAGAGAACTTCCGCCTGGAGGAAGCCGTATGAACCAGCGCGATACCCTTCCCTTGAGCCGCGATGCCGGGGACGACCCCATGGTGGCCGCGGCCGATGCCAAGGCGGCCGAGCCCCTGGCCGCCCGCGCGCCGGCAGCACCCACCCCAGCCTCCAGCCAGCGGGCCATGGGCCAGTCCCACATCCACGAAAGCGCCCGCGCGCAGGTGGCCGGCGCGGCCCACTACATAGACGACCTTCCCGAGGTCAAAGGCACGTTGTACGCAGCGCCCATCCTCTCCACCGTGGCCCACGGCCGCCTGAACGGCGTGGACGCCAGCGCGGCACTGGCCCTGCCCGGCGTGCGCGGCGTGGTGCTGTCGGCCGACGTGCCCGGCGACAAGCTGCTGGCTGCGTTTGCGCACGACGAGCCCGTGTTTGCCATCGACACGGTGCAGCACATCGGCCAGGTGATCGGCCTGGTGGTGGCCGAGTCGGTGATGCAGGCGCGCCGGGCCGTTCGGGCGGTCCAGCTCGACATCACGCCACTGCCGGCCGTGCTGTCGGTGCACGAGGCGCTCAAGGCCGAGAGCTACGTTCTGCCCCCCGTATTTGTGCGCCGGGGCGACGCTGCCACGGGCCTGGCGCAGTCGCCGCACCGCCTCAAAGGCGCCTTCGAGGTGGGCGGGCAGGAACACTTTTATTTAGAAGGCCAGATCGCCTACGCGCTGCCGCTGGAGCAAAAGCAGTGGTGGATCTATTCCAGCACCCAACACCCGGGCGAAGTACAGCACTGGGTGGCGCATGCTTTGGGCATCGACAACCACGCAGTGCGCGTGGAGTGCCGACGCATGGGCGGCGGCTTTGGCGGCAAGGAGACCCAGGCCGGGCACCTGGCCGTGTGGGCGGCCGTGGCCGCCCACAAGTTCGGCCGCGCCGTCAAGCTGCGGCTGGACCGCGATGAAGATTTCATGGTCACCGGCAAGCGCCACCCGTTTGCGTATGAATACGACGTGGGCTTTGACGGCACGGGCCGCATTACGGGCCTGAAGCTGCAAATGGCGGCCAACTGCGGCTTCAGCGCCGACCTGTCGGGCCCCGTGGCCGACCGCGCGGTCTTCCACAGCGACAACGCCTATTACCTGGGCGACGTGGAGATCGCGTCGTACCGCTGCAAAACCAACACGCAGAGCCATACCGCGTTCCGCGGTTTCGGCGGCCCGCAGGGCGTGATCGTGATCGAAGCCATCCTGGGCGACATCGCGCGCACGCTGGGCCTCGATGCGCAGGACGTGCGCCTGCGCAACCTGTACGGCAAGGACGCGGCTGAAGGCCGCAACGTCACCCACTACCAGATGACGGTGGAGGACAACATCCTTCATGCGCTGATGCCCCAGCTGGAGCGCGATGCCAACTACCGGGAGCGCCAGGCGGCGATTGCCGCGTGGAACGCCAAGAGTCCGGTTCTCAAGCGTGGCATGGCGATCACGCCGGTCAAGTTCGGCATCAGCTTCACGGCCACCTTGTTCAACCAGGCCGGCGCGCTGGTGCACGTGTACACCGACGGCAGCGTGCAGGTGAACCACGGCGGCACCGAGATGGGCCAGGGCCTGCACACCAAGGTGGCGCAGATCGTGGCCGACGAGCTGGGCCTGCCGCTGCACCGGGTGCTGGTCACGGCGAGCGACACCAGCAAGGTGCCCAACGCCAGCGCCACCGCGGCCAGCAGCGGCACCGACCTGAACGGCCGCGCCGCGCAGTTCGCGGCGCGCAACGTGCGCGACAACCTGGCGTCGTTTGTCGCCGGGCTCGACGGCTGCGGCGCGGGGGCGGTGCAGTTCAAGTGCGGCGCCGAAGGCGGCCAGGTGATCTCACCCAAGAAGGTGCGCGCGTTCGACGACGTGGTGAAGGAGGCGTATGCCAACCGCATCCAGCTGTGGAGCGACGGGTTTTATCGCACGCCCAAGATCCACTACGACAAAGCCACGCTCACGGGCCGGCCGTTTTATTACTTCAGCTATGGCGCAGCGTGCTCTGAGGTGGTCATCGACACCCTGACCGGCGAGAGCCGCGTGATCGCCGTGGACATCCTGCACGACGTGGGCCACAGCATCAACCCGGCCATCGACATCGGGCAGATCGAAGGCGGCTTTGTGCAGGGCATGGGCTGGCTGACCACGGAGCAGCTGGTGTGGACTGACAAGGGGTATCTGGCCACGCATGCGCCCAGCACGTACAAGATCCCGGCGACGGGCGATATTCCGGCGCACTTCAAGGTGGACCTGTGGCCCGAGGCGAACCGCGAGGACAACGTGGGGGGCAGCAAGGCGGTGGGGGAGCCGCCGTTCATGCTGGCGATCAGTGTGTATGAGGCGTTGCGCAATGCGGTGGCTGCGGGGCGGGGTGGTGGGGATACGACCGCGCCGGTGGTGTTGATGGCGCCGGCGACTGCGGAGAATGTGCTCCGGGCGTTGGGGCGGATGGGGGATTGATTTTTTTGGGCTCTGGCGCTTGTCTGGTAAGCGTTATTAGCTACTATTTTTGTAGCAGCCCATCTTCCGACGATCTGGTTGAGCTGATCTGTGCTCAGTTCGTTGTACGGTCGAAGGGGGACAGAGCAGTTGTCGTCTCTCCAACTGTTCGGGCTCAGCGTCTCGAAGCTGGGTGCTACCGCACCCGTTCGGGCTGAGCCTGTCGAAGCCGGGGCTCATGCGCTGATCTGGCGGCGTGCCTTTGCTGAGGCCGGAGGCCGGGAGTCGCCCGGCGTGCGAGTAACTTTCTTTTGGGTCGCCAAAAGAAAGTCACCAAAGAAAAGGCGACCCTACAGCCTGCGTCCCCACCCGCCCTGCGGGCGGGCGCGGCAACCTGCGGTGCTCGAGCGTGGGGCGCGCTGCGGAACTCGCTACGCGCTGCGCGCTCCGCTCAAACAGCCGCAGCGAGTCAGTTCACGAAGGCGTGTGTCCTTCGGCACACGCCCGCCCCCCGCCCTGCGCTCCTCGGCGCATCCTGAAGGGCACCCGGGAGCGGACATCCATACGGGCCATTGCTTCGCTCGGCCCCGAACGCGCTTGCGCTTCGCGCCGCGACCGCGAGGCCGAGCAACGCGATGGCCCGTGTGGCTGTTTGGAGGTTCGGCTGCCCAACCCCCTGCTGGCTGCGCCTGCGGCGGGGCGGTTGCGGGGTGAGCATGGGCGTCGGAGCGCCCATGCCTTGTGAACTGACTCGCCGCAGCTGTTCGAACGGAGCTGCGACGCAGCGCAGTGAGTTCTGCGGCGCACCCCGCAACCGCCTCGACGCAGGTTGCCCCGCAGCGAAGCGAAGGGGTCGCAGACTGGGGGTCGCCTTTTCTTTGGTGACTTTCTTTTGGCGACCCAAAAGAAAGTTACTCGCATGCCGGGCGACTCCCGGCCTCCGCCCTGAACGCGGGCATGCCTCTCAAACCAGCACACCCAGGCTTCGACAGGCTCAGCCCGAACGGTTTGGTGGTGCCCAGATTCGAAAAGCTCAGCCCAAACAGGTGAGAGCAAACGAATGAACGACGCACGAGTGACAGACGAACCAATCAGCTATCAAATTAATAGCTATTACAGCTTGATATACAAGCGCCAGAGCCCAAAAAACCTTCAAACCGGCCCCAACGCCATCCTCCCCGACGCAGTCGCCTGCCTCGCATGCCGCGTCTCCACCCGATTGCGCCCCGCCCGCTTCGCGTCATAACAAGCCATATCCGCCGCATACAACACCGACGGCACATCCTGCAAGCTCGCATCCAGCACCACCAGCCCAATGCTCACCCCCAGCGTAAAGCTGCGCCCCTGGTACGACGGCTCCCACGCCTGCACCGACGCGCGCAGCTGCTCGGCCACCGCTTGCCCCCGTGCCAGCGCGCACCCCGGCAGCACCACCGCAAACTCATCGCCCCCCAGCCGCGCAGCCCACCCCACCTGCCGCACCTGGGATTCAAGCAACCGGGCCACATGCCGCAGCACATCGTCCCCCGCGTCGTGGCCGGCAATGTCGTTCACCACCGTGAAGTGGTCCAGGTCCAGGAACAGCACCACCCCGTCGCCAGACGCCTCGCCATGGGCATCCGGCGCGCGCGGGCGGGCTGAGCGCTCGGCCAACAGCGCGCCCAGGCGCTCGTCGAAGGCGTTGCGGTTGTAGAGCTGGGTGAGCGCATCGTGGGCGCGCTCCCACACGTGCTGGGCCTGCGCTTCGCGCGCGGCGGTGATGTCCTCCAGGATCCACACCGTGCCGCCTGCCATTTCGTCGGGCTGCACGCCGCGCCCCTGCACCCGCGCCCACACCGGGCTGCCGTCCTTGCGCATGAAGCACACGTCGCCGTCAAACGCGCCATGCGCCGCAAACTCGGCCTGCACGCGGTCGTCCGCGCGCTCGTACTCCGCGTCGGTGGCGTACAGCGTGCGGGCCGGGCGGCCCTGCAGCTCGCCGGCCGTGTAGCCCAGCATCACGCAGGCCTGGCGCCCCACCACTTCCAGAATGCCGTGGCGCGAGATCACGATTCCCACCGAGGCGTTGTCCAGCACGGACTGGAACTGCCCTTCCAGCGTGGCTTTGTGCATCTGCTCGCGCTGGCCCTGCTGCGCCAGGCCCTGGAACACCTGCACCAGTTCGCCCACCTCGCCGCCAGCGCGCGGCCAGGCGATGCCGGCGGGCGGTGGTGCTGCGCTGGCCGCGTTCGAAGATGCGCCTGCCCCCGTGGCCACGGTCCCATCACGCCGCAGCATCTGGCGGGCGCTGTGGGTGAGATGGGCCAGTGGCTGGGCAAGCCAGGCCATCGTCACCACGGCCAGCAACATGCACAGCATCATGCTGGCGGCGGCCAGCCACCAGGCTTCGCGCTGCGCGCCCTGCAGCGGGGCCAGCAGCGCCTGCGACGGGCTCACCCGCGCCACGATCCATTGCGGCAAGGGCATGCCCGCCATGCTGACGATGTGCTCGGCCTCGACATGGGTGGCGCCGCGCCCGGCCACGGGCTGCGCCTGGTCCAGCCAGCGCGCGTACACGGGGGCCAAACCGGCCTCGTCACGCACCTTGCCCAGGATGCGTGCTGGGTTGGAGTGCGACAGGATGGTGCCGTCGCGCGTGAACACCACCAGCCGGGAGTCATCGCGCGCGGGCAGCGTCATCGACGGCGGCAGCAGGCCCTGCGACTGCAGGCGCAGCGCGCCGGCCACGACGCCCAGCACGGTGCCGTCCTCGCGGTGCAGCGGCATGGTGAACATCACGCGCGCATCACTGGTGCGGGCGGCAATGAGCTCAGAGACCAGCGGCTTGCCATCGATGAGCGTGCGGCGCAGCGCATCGCGCTCTGCGGGGTCCAGGTCGGCGGCTTTCTCGAGCCGGCCGGCGCGCAGGCTCATGCGCAGCTCGCCGTTGTCGCGCGCCACCTGCATGGCGTCAAAAAATTGCACCGCAGGCAGGCCCTGCTGCAGCAGCCACTCCAGGGTCGAGGGAGATTCGAGCATGCCCGGCGTGATGCCGGCGGCCACGGTGCGCAGCACCTTCTGGCTCTGCTCGATCTTGCTGGCCAGCAGGCGGGCCACGACTTCGACCTCGTCGGTCTGCTGGCTCACCACGCGTCGCATGGCCTCTTGCCCCGAGGCGCGGGTCACGAGCCAGGCCGACACGGCGCCCGACAACGCCACCGCCAGCACCGCCACCAGCACCAGGCGCCACACCAGCGCACCCGGCACGTACCAGCCCTGGGCGTCATGCTGCGGCGTCTGCAGCAGCGTCGGCGCGGGCGGGGCAGGTGGTTTCATGGGCACTCCGCTGGGGGAGCACCCCGGCAGTGACAGGGCGTGGCGTTGGGCATCGGGACGACGGATCAGACCGGCTGGTCCCAACAAATATACGCAGCCCCCGCGCCTAGGCGCTTGGGTACAACCCTCAGTCAACGCCATCCAGCCCACGGAAAAACCCGCAGGGAGAAACCCTGAGTGAGGGCGCTGCGCGGGCCACGACGCCGCGCCGTCGCCGCGGCATTGTCCGCAGGCTCAGCAGCCAGCCATGGACTGCAGCGCCCGCGGATGCGGCAGGTTCATCACATTGCCGGTGCCTTGGATGAGCCCCAGCTCGCGCAGATGGCGCAGCACGCGCGAGAAGGTCTCGGGCGCGATTCCCAACTGGGCCGCAATCAACCGCTTGCGCAGGTGCAGTGTCACTTGCATGGCGCCGCTGGGGGCCGGCTCGGCGTGTTGAAGCAGCCACTGCGCGCAGCGCGATTCGGCGTCTTGCGCCAGCCGGCTCACGGCCAGCTCGGACTGCTGGCGGTAGCCCTGGGCCATGTCCAGCAGCAGGCCACGCGCGCCGGCAGGCATGTCGGCCAGGCTGCGCTGAAACGCTTCAATGGGCAGGCGGCGCAGCCGCAGCGGGGTGTCGGCCACCATGTCCACCGGGAACGGCTGCCCCAGCAGCGCCGACGCGGCGTCGAGCCAGAACGGCCCTTCCACAGCCCCGAGCTGGTGGCGCAGAAACCCATCGTCGAGCACGCCGCGCAGCACGCGGCCGCTCTCCAGGTGCAGCACCGATGTCAGTACCTCATTGCGCCGGCGCAGCACTTCCCCCGCGGGGACGACCTCGGTGTGGGCAGGCAGGGAGAAGCAGGTGGAGGGCAGCATGGAACCGACTGTGCCGCGCCGGTGGCGGCGGTGCATTGCGCAAGATCAAACGGGCGTCGCGCCGCACGACCGCGCCGTGCCTGGGTTGAGGCAGCACACAGGACGGTGACGACCCGTGCACCCCGCCAGAAGCACGTCCCGTCCCGCACCGGCTGGGACAAGCTCCGCCCGCTCAGCTTGGCGGCATGCAGTCGCCAGGCGCAAGTCCGCCACCTGGACCTAATCGTGACAGTCTGTAACCAGGCTGTCACACCCGACCGATATCGTGGCCCCTTGCCCAGAGACCATCACCCCACTGCGATGCACACCACCCCATCGAGCCGGCTGGACGCCATGATGGCGCTGCTGTCCCCGGCCGCGCGCCAGGGCACCGGCCCGCTGGCCACGCTCATGCGTGCGGGCGGGCTGCACTGCGTGTTCCAGCCGCTGGCGGACTTGCGCGAAGGCAGCGTCTATGCCCATGAGGCCCTGATCCGCGGACCCGAGGGCACACCCCTGCACAGCCCCGATACCCTGCTGGACCTCGCCCGGCGCGAGCGCATCCTGCAGGATTTCGAATTGCTGTGTGTGTTCACCGCGCTGCAGCAGTGGGGCCAGCACGATGCGCCGGGGCGCCTGTTTGTCAACATCAGCGCCGACGCGCTGGTGCACGGCGTGGCCCTGGTGGGCGCCGACAAGCTGGGCGAGACGGTGCGCAGCTTTGGCATGAGCGCCCGCATGCTGGTGCTGGAGATCACCGAGCACGAGCGCGTGAGCGACATGCCGCTGCTGCGCCAGGCCATCAAGGCAGTGCATGCCTGCGGCGCGCGCATGGCACTGGATGATTTTGGCGATGGCCGATCCAGCCTGCGGCTGTGGTCCGAGGTGAAACCCGACTTCGTGAAGATCGACAAATACTTCATCCGCGAAATCAGCGACCACCCCGAAAACCTGCAAATGCTGCAGGCCATCAAGGGCATCGCCGATGTGTTCGGCACCACGCTGATTGCCGAGGGCATCGAAACACGCGACGACCTGCGTGCGCTGCGCGACCTGGACATCCCCTACGGCCAGGGCTGGCTGCTGGGCCGGCCGGCGCCGGCCCCGCGCGACGCGGTGGACGGCCCGGCAATGGAAGTGATGCAGGACCGCCGCGTGGCCGTGCTGCCCCACCTGGGCCAGACCGCGCGACCGGGCATCCTGCGCAGCCTGCTGGTGGTGCAGGCCCCCACGGCCGCGCCCGCCACCAGCAACGACGCTGTGGCCGCCATGTTCCATGAACGCACCGACCTGCATGCGCTGGCGGTGGTGGACGGAACCCGCCCCGTGGCGCTCATCAACCGCCAGCAGTTCATGAACCACTACGCCACGCTGTACTTCCGCGAAGTGCACGGCCGCAAACCGTGCCTGGCGTTCGCCAACCAGGCCCCGCGCGTGGTCGAACTGGACTGCGACGTGGACCAGCTGGTGGGCATCCTCACCTCGCAAGACCAGCGCTACCTGAGCGACGGCTACATCGTGACCGACAACGGCCGCTACCTGGGCCTGGGCACAGGCGACCAGCTGGTGCGAGCCGTGACGGAGACCCGCATCGAGGCCGCGCGCCACGCCAATCCGCTGACCTTTTTGCCCGGCAACATCCCCATCAGCCTGCACATGCAGCGGCTGCTGGACCACCAGACCGAGTTTGTTGCCTGCTATGCCGACCTGAACAACTTCAAGCCTTTCAACGACCACTACGGCTACTGGCGTGGTGACCAGATGATTCGCCTGGTGGCGCGCCTGGCCACGGCGCACTGCGATGCGCGCCGCGACTTCGTCGGCCACGTCGGCGGAGACGACTTCATGCTGATCTTTCAGAGCAACAACTGGCTGCAGCGCTGCAAGAACATCGTGGACGAATTCGCGCGCGAGGCGCTCACGCTGTTTGACGACGCGGCTCGGCAGGCCGGAGGTATCCAGGCGGAGGACCGCCACGGGGTGCCGCGGTTTTTTCCGTGCACCACGCTGGCCATCGGCGCGGTGCGCATCACGCCCGGGCGCTACCGGCACGCGGAGGAGGTAGCCAATCTCGCAGCCGCCGCCAAACGCGAGGCCAAGCAATCCTCCAGCGGAGTGGTGCTGCACGGTGGTGGTGCGGACTCGGTCCTGGGTGGCCTGACGGCCAGCCGGGCGCTGCAGGATGCGCTGGCGGCGTAGGGGATACGCAGAGACAGAACCAAGGCCAAGGCTACGGGCTTGAGGGGGGATCACACTGCAGGATGCCGCGCATGGGAGACAGAAGCCTGCCATTGCCGTCCTGCTGGCGGCTATGCTCACGGCTTCGTGGGCTGCAGGCGGCCAGGAGCGCACAAATGTCGAGACGTCTTATCGAGGTGGAATTGACCATCGACGGTCGTGCAACGATGCCCGTCCTGACCGGAGGTATCTATCGTCCGCATCTGCGCGTGGAAGACGGCGAATACCTCGGGGTCTCGTTTGTTGATGGCTCGCAGGCGCGTCCCGCGTTGCTAGCCCGTGCCTTAGCTGCTCTGGTGTACGAACCCGGCGTCGATTACTCCGCATTGGCGGTTGGTACTCATTTCGAAGTTTTTGAGGGCCCGAAGGTCGTGGGATCTGGCCGGGTCTTGCGAGGCCCGTTCACCGCCTAGTCGATGTCACAGGTTCTGCGGGATACGTTAGGTCAAGCGCTTTGGAACAGCAGATAAAAGGGAGAGCTTCTGTGGAGACTCAAAAAAAAACCTTTGGCGAAACGGCACTGCGTGTCTTCCTTCACATCTCCATCTTTGTGATTCTCCTACCGACGCTTTTCGTCGTCGCAATAGTGGCCTCATTCTTAAGTCAACCTGGCTTCGTCCAAGACGGGAGCCCTAACGGAAACTTCTACGCGGTTCTCTGCGGAGTAGCCATTGCAGCAACTTTTGGCGCACTGCTCTTCAGCAAACGGGTCAAGGCCATCACCCGAACAAGTACGGGTTCGTTAGTTGTCGGGACTGCCGCCACAGCCTTCCTGTCTATTGCCGGTGTAGCAGCACTTGTCGGCGGACTGATCTGGCTTCTCGTCTGGGTCTTTTCAGCGGGATGGTGCAATCCACGCTGCTGATGGATCGACCGACACGCAGGCATATGCAAGCTGCACAAAAATGTTTAACGCTTCGAAAGGAGCGTTTGTCCCTTGGGTTTGCGTTGCAATCGCGTTAGGCCACAGATGAACCCTTTCGCTCACCTCCCGTGAAAATTCCAACCCTTGCCACCGATCGCCTGCTGCTGCTTCCACCTGAAGCGGCCTGTGAAGACATCTACCAGCGCTTCTACACAGATGCGAACGCATCACGAGCCTATGGCGGCCCCTTGTCACCAGCGGCCGCGTGGACGAGATTGGCTAGCGACATAGGAAGCTGGTACCTGCAAGGATTTGGGGTCTGGGCCATTCAGAGGCGCAAGGAGGGCGACTTCATTGGAGTGTGTGGGTTCTGGCAAGGCCAGGGTTGGCCTCGCGAGCTGACGTGGTGGCTCGTGCCCGAGGCCCGGGGCGGGGGCTTTGCTCGCGAGGCATCTCTCGCGGCGGTCGCTCATGCTTACGAGGCTTTCCGGTGGGAGTCGGTCGAAACATACATGAACGATGAAAACGAATCAGCCCGTGCATTGGTTCTCCGCCTGGGCGGCGTGAAGACGGACAGGCGCTTGTTTCCCGACAATCTGGAGAGAGATGTGTTCCGCGTTCCCAACCCCGCTGCAGCCTGACCTTCAGCCCGCCGGACTAAGGTCTCGCGTCGTCGCGCCGGTGACGTCAACAGTTGAACGTCTGCATTCACTCTTTCTTCAGTGGTGGCTCCAGACCGAACCCTGCCAATGAGCCACTGCACTCCGCAAACCTCAAGGCCCCGTCGCTGCACCCGCCTCGAACCAGCGCTTGAAGAGCGCGCGCTCGGCATCGGTCATGCCGGTGGCATTGTTCATGGGCATGAGTTTTTGCACCACCACCTGCTGGTAGATGGCCTGCGCGTGTTGCTTGACGCCGGCGGGCGAATCCAGCCGCACGTTCTTCATCTGCAACTGCTCGCCATGGCAGCTGGTGCAGCGTTGCGCCAGCACGGGTTGCAAGGATTGATAACCAAATTGGCCGCCAGCGCTTGATGGTATTGCGCCATTAGCTCCTAAAACAGGAGCATTCACGGTGGGAGCCGCAGTGGGGGCCGCCACCGGTGCGGGCCGCATCCAGACGATGGCGCCCACGATCACCGCCACACCCACCAGTGCGTAGGGCAGCGGGTTGCCATTGCGGCCCAGCTTGTAGCCGTGGCGCATGACGAAGAACTGCCGAATGGCCGCGCCCGCAAACATCATGAGGATGAGCACCAGCCAGTTTTGCGGATGGCCCCAGGTGAAGCTGTAGTGATTGCTCAGCATCGCAAACAGCACGGGCAGCGTGAAGTAGGTGTTGTGCACGCTGCGCTGCTTGCCGCGCTTGCCGTGGATCGGGTCCACGTCCTGGCCGGTGCGGATCTGGCGTATCACGGTGCGCTGGCCCGGGATGATCCAGAAGAACACGTTGGCGCTCATGGCCGTGGCGATCATCGCGCCTACCAGCAAGAAGGCCGCGCGCCCGGCAAACCAGTGGCAGGCCAGCCAGGACGCGATGCACACCAGCCCAAACACCAGTGCGCCCACGATGGCGTCGCCGTTTTTCTTCTGGCCGAAGATGCGGCAGATCGCGTCGTACAGCAGCCAGAACACTACAAAGAACGCCAGCGCCACCACGATGGCCGTGGCGGGCGCCCAGTCCATGCGCGACTTGTCGATGAGGTAGGTGCTGGCGCTGTACAGATAGGACACCGTGAACAGCGCAAAGCCGCTGATCCAGGTGCTGTAGCTTTCCCAGAAGAACCAGTGCAGGTGTTTGGGCAGCTGCGGGGGCGACACCGCGAATTTGACCGGGTGGTAGAACCCGCCGCCATGCACGGCCCAGAGCTCGCCGGAGACGCCCTGCTTTTTCAGGTCTTCGTCCTCGGGCGGCGTGAGGCTGCTGTCCAGAAAAACGAAGTAAAACGACGAGCCAATCCAGGCGATGGCAGTGATGACGTGGACCCAGCGCAACAGCAGGTTGGCCCAGTCGAGAAAGTAGCTTTCCATATCTCAACCTTGGTGGCGCGTGTGCGCCACAAACCTGCTCACCACTGCGGGCGCTCTGAGCAGAAATAAAGGTCGCGCACCTTGGCCAGGAAGCGGGTCTGGCCGGGGCACCGCTGCGACCCATGAATCGGTGAAAAGTGTATGCAGGATTTGTTCCCGGCTCCAGCCCTGCCGCGGAGCTGATGGGCCGTGGTTACCCTGAGGTCGCTCCTCCACCATCACCCAGCGTCCGCAGCACCTGGGCCGCCACAGCCACAGCGATGACTTCGGGCTCCTTGCCGGTAATGCCAGGAATGCCGATGGGGCAGGTAACGTGGGCCAGTTCCTCTTGCGCAAAGCCGCGCCCGTGCAGGCGGTTCGAGAAAGTCGCCCATTTAGTCTTGCTGCCGATAAGGCCAATGAACGGCAGGTCCTGCCGCTCCCGCTGGCGTCGCAGGCAGGCGGCCACCACGTCCAGGTCTTCGGCATGGCTGAAGCTCATGATCAGCACGCGGGTGCCCGGAGCCAGCCCCGGCACCGCCATCTGCACCGGGTCGGAATGCTCGCAGGCCACGCCGCTGGGCGCCGGTTGCGGAAAGATCCCGTCGCGGCTGTCGATCCAGGTGAGCGCGAACGGCAGCGGCGCCAGCACCCGCGCCAGCGCATGCCCCACATGCCCGCCGCCGAACAGCGCCACCGGGTGCCGGCGGGGCGCAAGGCGCTCGGCCAACGTGGGCGCATCCGCGGCGGTCAGCAGCTCGAACGCCAGATGCACTACCCCGCCGCAGCATTGGCCCAGCGCCGGGCCGAGTGCAAAGCGCAGGGGCCCGGCGCCGGACGCCGGCATGCCCGACAGGCGGCGGCGCGCCTCGGCGATGGCCTGGTGCTCCAGGTGCCCTCCACCGATGGTCCCCACCAACCTATCGGCGAACACGGCCATCCAGGTCCCGGATTCACGGGGCACCGACCCTTGGGTAGACTCCACCCTGACCAGGCACACCGGGCCGGCCGCAAGGCCTTCCAGCAACAAGCGCAAGTGTTCCACCGCCATCGTCCTTTCGTTATGCCCTGCAGCGCTGCCTGAACAGCGCCTTCGGCCACCCACCACGAGCCCGCCCACCATGTCCAACACCCCGCCCCCAGGCCCCACCGGCAAGCGCAGCCACTGGCTGCTGGCAGGCATCATGGCCGCAGGCGCGGCCCTGGTAGCCGCCTGCAGGTCGGGCCCTGAGCCTACCCCCACGCCCGCGCCAGAGAGCCGCTCGCCGTCTGCCCCGGACGCCCCGGCTGTGAAGGGCCCCGTGCCCGCAACCGCCGGCTCGGCCCGCGCCTCTGCCGCCGCCACGCCCAAAGCCTACCGCCAGGACGGGGCCACGCACCTGTACGGCCTCAACAGCGAACGCATCTTCAAGGGCAAGCTGCCGCCGCAGCTCTACGCCATTGGCGTGCTCGAGGTGGACATCGACCGCACCGGCAAGGTCCTGCGCCTGAACTGGCTGCGCGCCCCGCGCCACGCGCCCGAGGTGGTCAAGGAAATCGAGCGCACCGTGCGCGCCGCAGCGCCCTTTCCTGCGCCCACGCGCCTGGGCAAGGTCACCTACACAGAAACCTGGCTGTGGGACAAGAGTGGTAATTTCCAACTGGACACCCTGACCGAGGGGCAGCTTTAAAAAGATAGCCTCTAGCGCTTGATTGCATGGGGTCTCAGGTTCTTTTGGCCTGAAACCTGCACCCGGCAAGCGCTACCAGCTATCCATTTCATAGCGATCAAGATCCCCTGTAGGTCGAATAGCTCCACGGGCTCACCAGCAGCGGCACGTGGTAGTGCTGGTCGGCATGCGCAATGCCGAAGTCCAGATTCACCTGATTTAGGAAGTTGGGCTCGGGCAGTTGCACGCCACGGGCCTTGAAGTACCCCGCCACGTCAAAGCGCAGCCGGTAGGTGCCGGTGCGCAGGCTCGCGTTGTCGAACAGCGGCGCATCGCTGCGGCCGTCTTGGTTCAACACCAGGCGTTTGATCAGGGTCACGGTGTCGCCCTCAGTGGCGTACAAGGCGACCTCCATGCCAGCGGCAGGGCAGCCGTTCATGGTGTCCAGAACGTGGGTGCTCAATCCCATGGGGAATCTCCTGAAGTGGGGCACGGCCTATCGGAGAGGGTGTCACAGGCGCGGCGTGTAGACCAAAAGTGTATACACTTTTCGCCAATCCACCGTATCATGCCGCCATGGAATCCTCCTCCACCAGTGCGATTGTCGAGGCGTTGACCCGTGCCATCGTGGAGCACCGCTTGCAGCCCGGCACCAAGCTGGCCGAGCAGAAGCTCGCCGACCACTTCGGCGTGTCGCGCACGCTGGTGCGCCAGGCGCTGTTTCAGCTGGCACAGAACCGACTGGTCACGCTGGAGCCCGCGCGCGGCGCGTTCGTGTCCACCCCGTCGGTGGAAGAAGCCCGCCAGGTATTTGCTGTGCGCCGCATGCTCGAGACCGAGATGACCCGCGCCTTCGTGCAGAGCGTGCCCCCCGCCAAGATCAAGGCCTTGCGCGCCCACGTGGCCAGCGAGAAGGCCGCCATGGGCACGGCCGATGCCAGCAGCCGCACCGAGCTGCTGGGCGACTTTCACGTGCGCATGGCCGAGCTCATGGGCAACGAGGTGCTGGCGCAGATGCTGGGCGACCTGATCTCGCGCTGCGCGCTCATCACGCTGATGTACCAGTCGGCCAGCGCGGCCGAGCACTCCCACGAGGAACATGGCGACATCGTGGCGGCCCTCGCCGCACGCGACGAGGCCCTGGCCGTGTCGCTGATGCAGGCCCACCTGGAACACGTGGAAGCCAGCCTGACCTTCGACCGCAAGCGCCCGGCCAGCGACCTGGCCGCCGCGCTCAGCGCGTGACATTCCCGTCCGTGACATGACCCCTTGAATCCCGACGCCCATGATCTACGACTCCACCCAGCCCTACCCCCGCGACCTCATCGGCTACGGCAAGACCCCGCCCCACGCGCAGTGGCCGGGCGGTGCGCGCATCGCCGTGCAGTTTGTGCTGAACTACGAAGAAGGCGGCGAGAACGCCGTGCTGCACGGCGATGCGGGCAGCGAGCAGTTCCTGTCCGAAATGTTCAACCCCGCGAGCTACCCCGAGCGGCACATGAGCATGGAAGGCATCTACGAATACGGCTCGCGGGCCGGCGTGTGGCGCATCCTGCGCGAATTCGAAAAGCGCAAGCTGCCGCTAACGGTGTTCGGTGTGTCGAGCGCGCTGCAGCGCCACCCCGAGCTCACCCAGGCCTTCGTGCAACTCGGCCACGAGATCGCCTGCCACGGCCTGAAGTGGATCCACTACCAGCACATCCCTGAAGAAGTCGAGCGTGCCCACATGGCCGAAGCCATGGAGATCATCCAGCGCATGACCGGACACAGGGCCCTGGGTTGGTACACCGGCCGCGACAGCCCCAACACCCGCCGCCTGGTGGCCGACTTCGGCGGCTTCGAGTACGACAGCGACTACTACGGCGACGACCTGCCGTTCTGGATGGACGTGAAGAAGAGCAACGGAGCCACCGTGCCCCAGCTCATCGTGCCGTACACGCTCGACTGCAACGACATGCGCTTTGCGCTGCCGCAGGGCTACTCGCACGCGGACCCGTTTTTCCGATACCTGAAGGACACGTTCGACGCGCTGTATGCCGAAGGCGACCCGGCCGGCGACAACGCGCCCAAGATGATGAGCATCGGCATGCACTGCCGCCTGCTCGGGCGCCCCGGCCGCATCACGGCGCTGCAGCGTTTCCTGGACCACATCGGGCAGCACAGCGACGTGTGGGTGTGCCGCCGCATCGACATCGCGCGCCACTGGAAACAGGCGCACCCCTACCCTTCACAGAAAGCAGGCTGACCCATGGCCCTGACCCTGGAACAACTCAACACGGCCGGTGCGGCGGAGGCCCTGCAGCTGCTGGACGGCCTGTACGAGCACTCGCCTTGGATCGCCGAGCAGGCGCTGGCGCAGCGGCCCTTCCGCTCGCTGGCCCACCTGCAGCACGCCATGGCCCAGGCCGTGCGCACGGCAGGGCAGGAAGCGCAGCTGACCCTCATCCGCGCCCACCCCGAACTCGCGGGCAAGGCCATGGTGGCGCAGAACCTCACGGCCGAGTCCACCAACGAGCAGAGCAAGGCAGGCCTCACGCAGTGCACACCCGAAGAGTTCGAGCGCATCCAGGCGCTCAACGCCGCCTACAACGAGCGCTTCGGCTTCCCCTTCATCCTGGCGGTGCGCGGTCCGCGTGGCACGGGCCTGGCCAAGCAGGAAATCATCGACACCTTTGCGCGCCGCCTGGACAACCACCCCGAGTTCGAGCTGGCTGAGGCCCTGCGCAACATCCACCGCATCGCCGAGATCCGCCTGAACGACAAGTTCGCCGCCGAGCCCCTGCTGGGCAACGACGTGTGGGACTGGCAGGAAAAGCTGGCCGAACACTCCGACCCCGGCTTCGCCGAAAAGGGCCAGCTCACCGTCACGTATCTGACCGACGCGCACCGCGCCTGCGCCCAGCGCATCAGCCACTGGATGCGCGACTGCGGCTTTGACGAAGTGGAAGTGGACGCCGTGGGCAACGTGGTGGGCCGCTACCACCCCGCCACTGATGGGGCCCGCTACCTCATCACCGGGTCGCACTACGACACGGTGCGCAACGGCGGCAAGTACGACGGCCGCCTGGGCATCTTCGTGCCCATGGCCTGCGTGCGCGAACTGCACCGCGCCGGCCGGCGCCTGCCCTTCGGCATCGAGGTGGTGGGATTTGCCGAAGAAGAAGGCCAGCGCTACAAGGCCACCTTCCTCGGCTCGGGCGCGCTCATCGGCGACTTCAACCCCGTCTGGCTGGACCAGAAGGACGTGGACGGCGTGACCATGCGCGCGGCCATGCAGCACGCGGGCCTGTGCATCGACGACATTCCCAAGCTGCAGCGCGACCCCGCGCAGTACCTGGGCTTTATCGAAGTGCACATCGAGCAGGGCCCGGTGCTCAACGAGCTGGACCTGCCCCTGGGCGTGGTCACCTCCATCAACGGCAGCGTGCGGTTTCTGTGCGAGATGATCGGCACCGCCAGCCACGCCGGCACCACCCCCATGGACCGCCGCCGCGACGCAGCCGTGGCCGTGGCAGAGCTGGCGCTGTACGTGGAGCAGCGCGCCGCGCAGGACGGCGACTCGGTGGGCACCATCGGCCAGTTGCAGGTGCCTGCAGGCTCCATCAACGTGGTGCCCGGTCGCTGCCAGTTCAGCCTCGACCTGCGCGCGCCCACCGACACGCAGCGCGATGCGCTGGTGAGCGACGTGAAAGAGCAGCTTGCCAGGATCGCCGCCCGCCGCGGCCTGCGCTACACGCTGGAAGAATCCATGCGCGCCGCCGCCGCACCCAGCGCACCCGCGTGGCAGCACCACTGGGAACGCGCCGTAGACACGCTGGGCGTGCCCGTGTTCCGCATGCCCAGCGGGGCGGGACACGATGCGATGAAGCTGCACGAAGTCATGCCCCAGGCCATGCTGTTTGTGCGCGGCCAGAACTCCGGCATCAGTCACAACCCGCTGGAAAGCACCACCAATAACGATATTCAGCTGGCCGTGGACGCCTTCACCCAGGTCCTGCTCCAACTTGCCGAGGAACAACAACCATGACGACGAACACCCCACAGAACTACGCCGCGCTGGACGCCTGGATCGACCAGCACTTCGACGAGGAAGTGCGCTTTCTGCAGGCCCTGGTGCGCGTGCCCACCGACACGCCACCCGGCAACAACGCACCGCACGCCGAGCGCACCGCCGAGCTGCTCAAGGACTTCGGCTACGAGGCCGAGAAACATGCTGTACCCACCGCCGATGTGTTGGCCTACGGCATGGAGTCCATCACCAACCTCATCGTGCGCAGGCCGTACGGAGACGGCGGCAAGACCATTGCCCTGAACGCCCACGGCGACGTGGTGCCCCCGGGCGAAGGCTGGACACACGACCCCTACGGCGCGGAGATTGTGGACGGCGCCATGTACGGCCGCGCCACCGCGGTTAGCAAGAGCGACTTTGCAAGCTTTACCTTCGCGGTGCGCGCGCTCGAAGCCGTCGCCAAGCCCGCCCGGGGCGCGGTGGAGCTGCACTTCACCTACGACGAGGAATTCGGCGGCGAACTCGGCCCCGGCTGGCTGCTTGAGAAGGGCTTGACCAAGCCCGACCTGATGATCGCCGCCGGCTTCAGCTACGAAGTGGTCACCGCTCACAACGGCTGCCTGCAGCTGGAAGTGACCGTGCACGGCAAGATGGCCCACGCCGCCGTGCCCCACACCGGCGTGGACGCATTGCAGGGAGCGGTGCACATCCTGAACGCGCTGTATGCGCAGAACGACGAGTACAGGAAGGTCACGTCCAAAGTCGAAGGCATCAAGCACCCGTACCTGAACGTGGGCCGCATCGAGGGCGGCACCAACACCAACGTCGTGCCCGGCAAGGTGATATTCAAGCTCGACCGCCGCATGATCCCCGAAGAGAACCCGGTGGAAGTGGAAGCCGCCATCCGCCGCATCATCGAGCAGGCAGCGGGCGAGCGCGCGGGCATCAGCGTCGACATCAAGCGCCTGCTGCTGGCCAACGCGATGACGCCGCTGGCCGGCAACCAGCCGCTGGTGGACGCCATCCAGAAGCACGCGCAGGCCGTGATCGGCGAGCCCGTGCCTGCCGTGGGCACACCGCTGTACACCGACGTGCGCCTGTATGTGGAGCGCGGCATCCCGGGCGTGATCTACGGTTCCGGCCCGCGCACCGTGCTCGAATCGCACGCCAAGCGTGCCGACGAGCGCCTGCAGCTCGAGGACCTGCGCCGCGCCACGAAGGTGATTGCGCGCTCGCTGAGTGACCTGCTCGCCTGACCTTGCAACGCTTTGACGATCTCGCACGGATTCGCGTTCAATCATTCAACACCCCCATACCGTTCGGGCTGAGCCTGTCAAAGCCTCGCGCGGCGCTTCGACAGGCTCAGCGTGAACGGTTTTGTATTTTCGAAGGCAGCTGGTGTCAGTCCGTAAGCTCGGCAATGCCAGCTGCGCATCACTGCCCCGCTGCAGTGTCATGGCTGGGTGGCCATGTGCGACGCATTGACCGGCCTACACTGTCGCGGGCGCATCCCTACAACGGGTGCGCCCGTTTTGATTTGCGCCCCTAACAACACCGGAGATATGCAATGAACATTCGCCAAACGCTGCTTGCTGGCAGCGTCGCGCTGGCCCTGGCCAGCCTCACCGCCTGCGGCAGCACGCCGCCTGCCGTTACCGCAGCACCCGCCCCCGCCGTACAGCAAACGGCCTCGGCCCAGGCCGCCAGCGCCGCGTACGACTTCGACATGGACGTGTTCCACCCCGTGGTGGCGCGCAACGGCATGGTCGCCACCGAGCAAGAGCTGGCCTCGCAGATCGGCCTCGACATCCTGAAGGCCGGTGGCAACGCGGTGGACGCGGCCGTGGGCATCGGTTTTGCGCTGGCCGTGGCCCTGCCCAATGCGGGCAACCTGGGCGGCGGCGGATTCATGATGGTGCACGACGCCAAGACCGGCAAGAGCGTGGCCCTGGACTTCCGCGAAGTGGCGCCCATCAAGGCCACGCGCGACATGTACCTCGATGCCAAGGGCAACGTGGTGGACGGCAAGTCGCTGTACACCCACTACGCCGTGGGCGTGCCCGGCACCGTGGCCGGCATGGAGCACGCGCTCAAGACATGGGGCACGCTGCCGCTGTCGCGCGTGATCGCACCCGCCATCGAGCTGGCCGACAAGGGCTTCCCGGTCAGCGAAACGCTGGCCAAGATCCTGCAGCAGGAAAAGAAGAACATGGGCAACTGGCCCGCCACCCAGGCCATCTTCTGGAAGAACGGCGAGCCGCTGAAAGTGGGTGACCCGCTGGTGCAGAAAGACCTGGCCCAGTCCATGCGCCTGATCGGCCAGCAGGGCGCCAAGGCGTTTTACGAAGGCGAGATCGCCCAGAAGATCGCGGCCGAAATGGCGCCGCACGCCGGAGCCCTGACGCTGCAGGACCTGCGCGAGTACAAGGTGGCCGAGCGCGTGCCCACGCGCGGCACCTACCGCGGTTATGAGATCGTGACCATGCCGCCACCCTCCTCCGGTGGCCCGCACCTGGTGCAGATCCTGAACATGTTGGAGCCCCTGCCCCTGGCCCAGTGGGGCCCCAACAGCGCGCAGACCATCCACTACATGGCCGAGAGCATGAAGCTCGCGTACGCCGACCGCGCCGAGTACCTGGGCGACCCGGACTTCGTGAAGATCCCGCTCAAGGGCCTGACCTCGAAGCGCTACGCCGCATCGCTGGCCAAGGGCATCGACGAGAAGACCGCGCGCTCGGGCAAAAGCATCAAGCCCGGCCAGCCCCAGCCGTATGAGAGCGACCAGACCACCCACTACTCGGTGGTGGACAAGGCTGGCAACGCCGTGGCCGTGACGTACACGCTGAACACCAACTTCGGCAGCGGCATCGTCGCCAAGGGCACGGGCATCCTGCTGAACAACGAGATGGACGACTTCTCAGCCAAGCCCGGGGTGGCCAACGCCTACGGCCTGGTCGGCGGCGACGCCAACGCGGTGGCGGCCAAGAAGCGCCCCCTGTCGTCGATGACGCCCACCCTGGTATTGAAGGATGGCAAGCCCACCCTGGTGACCGGCAGCCCCGGCGGCGCGCGCATCATCACCACGGTGCTGCAGACGGTGGTCAACACCATCGACTTCGGCATGAACCCCGCCGAAGCCGCTGCCGCACCGCGTGTGCACCACCAGTGGACGCCCGATGAGCTGCGCGTGGAAAAGGGCCTGTCGCCCGACACCATCGCCCTGCTCAAGCAGCGCGGCCACAACATCGCCGTGAAACCATCGATGGGCCGCACGCAGACGATTCAGATCCGTGGAGGCGCGCTGTATGGGTACTCGGACCCGCGCAATCCGGACGGGAAGACGCTGGGGTACTGATTGCTACTATATTCATAGCTACTAGCGCTTGATAGATAAGCGCTAGAGGCCATTTCAATGCAAAATCCCGCTCGCCGTAAAGGCCAGCGGGATTTTTTTATACCCTCGCCGCGTCCCAGCCCCGCTGCCACTTTTCACACGGCGCGCGGGCTGCAGCACGGCCCGCTACAAGATCAGCAGTGCCCGAAAGTCGTTGACGTTCGTGTGCGTCGGCCCCGTGATGACGAGGTCGCCCAGCGCATCAAAGTACCCATAGGCATCGTTGCGGTCCAGGTGGTCCGCAATGCGCAGGCCCTGCGCGGCGGCGCGCGCCAGGGTGTCGGGCGCGACGCGGGCACCGGCGTTGTCTTCCACGCCGTCGACGCCATCGGTGTCTGCCGCCAGCGCCCACACACCCTCCTGCCCTTGCAGTGCTTGCGCGAGGCCCATGCAGAACTCGCCCGCACGCCCGCCCCGGCCCTTCGGGGCCCCAGGTGGCCGCTGCCGCACCGTGACGGTGGTCTCACCGCCCGAGAGGATCACGCAGGGCCGCGGAAACGGCTGGCCGTGGCGCGCCACGGCCCGCGCCAGCGCTGCATGCACCTTGCCCACCTCACGCGATTCGCCTTCGATTTCGTCGGAGAGGATGTACGCCGGCACGCCCGCCGCCCGCGCGGCTTCGGCCGCAGCTTCCAGTGACTGCTGGGGCGTGGCCGTCATGTGCACGGCATGGCCTGCGAAGACGGCGTCGCCGGGCTTGGGGGTTTCCAAATCACCCGCCTCCAATGCTGCGCGCACGCTGGCCGGGATGTCGATGCGGTAGCGCGCCAGGATGCGCAGCGCATCGGCGCAGGTGGTGGCGTCGGGCACCGTGGGGCCGCTGGCGATCACCGAGGGATCGTCGCCGGGCACATCGCTGATGGTGAGCGTGACCACGCGCGCGGGTGCGCAGGCAGCGGCAAGCCGCCCGCCCTTGATGCGCGAGAGGTGCTTGCGCACGCAGTTCATCTCGTCGATGGCAGCGCCGCTCTCCAGCAGCGCCTTGTTGATGCGCTGCTTGTCTTCGAGCGTGAGACCGTCGGCCGGCAGCGTGAGCAGGGCGGAGCCGCCGCCCGAGATCAGACACAACACCAGATCGTTTTCCGTCAGATCCTGGGTAAGCGCCAGGATGCGCTGCGCCGCGTCGAGACCTGCGGCGTCGGGCACGGGGTGCGCGGCCTCGACCACCTCGATGCGTTGCGGCAGACCTTCGGGCCGCGGCGGCGTGTGGTGGTAGCGCGTGACGACCAGGCCGGACAGCGGCGCATCGGCCGGCCACAGAGCCTCCACGGCCTGCGCCATCGCGCCCCCGGCCTTGCCCGCGCCCAGCACCAGGGTGCGGCCACCGCTTTCGGGCGTAGGCGGGGCGGGCAGAAAGGCGGCGGTGTTGTGCAGGGGCAGCGCGCGGCGCACGGCGACGCGGTACAGGTATTCGAGGAACTCGCTGCTCTGGCGAACCGGATCGGGCACGGGGTGGTGGGATGGGGCTGGGGTCATGGTGTGTCTCCGCGGGCGATTGTGCGGCAGCGGCCACGGCGCAGCCGCGCTTGAAAGTCAAACGGGGTTCAACCGCCACTGCAACTGCGCAGCCGCAGCAGTGCGCCGGCAAGCGCTGGCAGAGCGCGGGATAACCCCATGTCATGGCGGCACACACTTGTCTACATTTCTTGTATGCAAGACTGATTTCCGTGCTTGCTTATCCACATATCGAAGGGTTCCCATGCTTCGTTTTCTCAACTCCTTGTTTGGCCGGGTGATCCTGGCCTTGATCGCCGGCGTGGCCGTGGGGCTGCTCTGGCCCGACACAGCGGTGCAGCTCAAGCCCCTGGGCGACGGCTTCATCAAGCTCATCAAGATGCTGATTCCGCTCATCGTCTTCTGCGTCGTGGTGCACGGCATTGCCGGTACGGGCGACCTCAAGCGCGTGGGCCGGGTGGGCATCAAGGCGCTGATCTACTTCGAGGTGGTCACGTCCATCGCGCTGGTGCTGGGCCTGGCGCTCGCGTTCTGGTTCGAGCCGGGCGTGGGCATGAACGTGGACCCGAGCGCGCTGGACCCGAAGGCCATGGGTGCTTATGCCGAAAACGCGAGCAAGCTCACCGGTGGCGGCTTCAGCGACTTTTTGCTCAAGCTCATCCCCACGACAGCCGTGAGCGCATTTGCCAATGGCGACGTGCTGCAGGTGCTGCTGTTCTCCATCGTCTTCGGTTGCGCGCTGGCACTGCTGGGCGAGCGCGGCGCACGCGTCACCCTGCTCATCGAAGACCTGTCGCACGTGCTGTTCAAGACCATGGGCCTGATCATCAAGCTGGCGCCGCTGGGCGTGCTGGGTGCCATTGCGTTCACGGTGGGCAAGTACGGCATCGGCTCGCTCAAGCAGCTGGGCATGCTGGTGGTGCTGTTCTATGCAGCGGTGTTCCTGTTCGTCGTGGTGGTGCTCGGGCTCATCATGCGGTTTTCGGGCTTCAGCCTGTTCAAGCTGCTGCGCTACCTGCGCGAAGAGCTTGCCGTGGTGTTCGCCACCACATCGTCGGACAGCGTTCTGCCGCAGATCATGGCCAAGCTCAAGCACCTGGGCATCCGCGACTCGACCGTGGGCCTGGTGATCCCCACGGGCTATTCGTTCAACCTCGACGCGTTCTCGATCTACATCACGCTGGCGGCCGTGTTCATCGCACAGGCCACGAACACGCCGATCTCGATGGCCGACCTGCTGACCATCCTCGCGATTTCGCTGGTCACGTCCAAGGGCGCGCACGGCGTGCCAGGCTCGGCCATCGTGGTGCTGGCGGCCACGCTGCACGCCATTCCGGCGATCCCCGCCATCGGGCTGGTGCTGGTGCTGTCGGTGGACTGGTTCATGGGCATTGCCCGCGCCCTGGGCAACCTGATCGGCAACTGTGTGGCCACGGTGGCCATCGCCGCGTGGGAGGGCGACATCGACCGCGAGCGCGCCCACGCCGTGCTGGACGGCCAGAGCCTGCCGCCAGTGGCACCGCGGGTGGCCCCAGAGGTGGCGCCACAATCGGCCCCATGAGCATCCAGCAGAACCCAATCGCACAACAGGTGGTGGAGTCCATCCTGGCCCAGAAGCTTGCACCCGGCGAGCGCCTGGGCGAGCAGGAACTGGCCGACCTGTTCGGCGTGAGCCGCACCCTGGTGCGCGAGGCGCTGATGCAGCTGCAGGCACGCGGCTTTGTAGAGGTGCGGCCACGGCGCGGCTGGTACGTGGTGGAGCCCTCTGTGGAGGATGCGCGCGATGCGTTCTCGGCACGGCGGATCATCGAGTCGGGCATCCTGGCCGATGCCGGCCGGCCGCTGCAGTCGGTCACGCCCCGGCTGCGCGCGCACATTGCCGACGAGCAGCAAGCCATCGAGGGGGCTGACGCCGCCACGCGCGCCTTCCTGCTGGCCGACTTCCATGTCTGCCTGGCAGAAGCCATGGGCCACCGCAGCCTGAGCGACATCCTGCGCGACCTGACCGCGCGCACCACGCTGGCGGCCTCGCTCTACCAATCACGGCATGAGGCCAAGCAGTCGTGCGCGGAACACGAGTCGATCGTGGAAGCCCTGGAAGCTGGCGACACGGCGCTGGCCCGCGAGCGCCTCCTGGCGCACATCGGGCATGTGGAGGCGGCGCTCAACCCCGACCACCCGCTGGTGCGCGACCGCTTGCGCGACTCGCTCACGCCGCTGGCCGCGCAGCGGGCACCGTCCTGAAGGTGTGGGGAATGCGGCTGGATGGACTCCAAAAAAGCCCCTCCGAATCCGGTATCCTGCGTGCCTCGCTCAAGGCCATGGCCCTGAACGTTTTCTTCCCTGGCACCAGCCGCGACACCTCCGCCGCTGAGCACGCCCCACGCCAGGCCGACGCGCACCAGCGTCCCGCCTGCCCGCTGATGAAGAAACGGCCCCGCACATCCGGGGCGCTGCCCTCTGGCCGGCCTGGCCGCCCGGGGGGTTTTGGCTCCATGCCGCATACGCATAAACCGCCATACGGACCCGTTCCCCCATCGGGTACGCTTGTTTTGCATTCCGCCGAGGACTTCCAGGATTTCCCTATGACCCAGAAACTTTCCGCCGCCGAAGAGGCACTGCGCGACGCTGCGCGCGAATACCACCGCAACCCCGGTCGGGGCAAGATTGCGGTGACCCCCACCAAACCCCTGTCCAACCAGCGTGACCTGTCGCTGGCGTACTCGCCCGGTGTGGCCTACCCCTGCCTGGATATCGCGGCAGACCCGTCCAAGGCGTTCGACTACACCTCGCGCGGCAACCTCGTGGGCGTGATCACCAACGGCACGGCCGTGCTGGGCCTGGGCGACATCGGCCCGCTGGCCAGCAAGCCGGTGATGGAAGGCAAGGGCTGCCTGTTCAAGAAGTTTGCGGGCGTGGACGTGTTCGACATCGAACTGGCCGAGCGCGACCCTGACAAGCTCATCGAAATCATTGCCGCGATGGAGCCTACGCTGGGTGGTATCAACCTGGAAGACATCAAGGCGCCCGAGTGCTTCTACATCGAGCAGCAACTCAGCGCGCGCATGAACATCCCGGTGTTCCATGACGACCAGCACGGCACGGCCATCATCTCCAGCGCCGCCCTGCTCAACGGCCTGGAGCTGGTGGGCAAGGAGATCGGCGCGGTGAAGATCGCGGTGTCGGGCGCCGGTGCCGCCGCCATTGCCTGCGTGGACGTGATGGTGGGCCTGGGCGTGAAGCGCGAAAACGTCTTCATGGTCGACTCCAAGGGCGTGATCTATGAAGGCCGCCCCGGCGGTCTGGATGTGTCCAAGCAGCGCTACGCGCAAAAGACCGAGGCCCGCACGCTGGCCGACGTGGTCGACGGTGCCGATGTGTTCCTGGGCTGCTCCGCGCCCGGCGTGCTCACGGCCGAGATGGTCAAGACCATGGGCACCAAGCCCATCATCCTGGCGCTGGCCAACCCCGAGCCCGAGATCCGCCCCGAACTGGCCAAGGCCATCCGGCCCGACTGCATCATTGCCACCGGCCGTTCGGACTACCCCAACCAGGTCAACAACGTCCTGTGTTTCCCGTACATCTTCCGCGGCGCGCTGGACTGCGGCGCGACCAAGATCACCGAGGCCATGAAGCTGGCCTGCGTGCGCCAGATCGCCGACCTGGCCAAGGCCGACATCAGTGAAGAAGTGGCCAGCGCCTATGCCGGCAAGGAACTCACCTTCGGCCCCGACTACCTGATCCCCACGCCGTTCGACTCGCGCCTGATCCTGAAGATCGCGCCCGCGGTAGCCAAGGCGGCGGCAGAGTCCGGCGTGGCCACGCGCCCCATCGAGGACATGGAGGCCTACAAGGAGGCCCTGTCGCGCTTTGTCTACCAGACTGGCATGCTGATGCGCCCCGTGATCACGGCGGCCAAGGCCCTGCCCGAAGGCCAGAAACGCGTGGCCTACGCCGACGGCGAAGACGAGCGCGCGCTGCGCGCCGCGCAGATGGCCATCGACGACAAGATCGCCCAGCCGATCCTTATCGGCCGCCCCGCGGTGATTGCCGCCCGCATCGAAAAAGCCGGCCTGCGCATGCAGCTGGGCAAGGATGTGGAGGTGTGCAACCCCGAGGACGACCCGCGCTTTCGCCAGTACTGGGAGCATTACCACCAGCTGCAAAAGCGCAACGGCGCGACGCCCGAAGTGGCCAAGGCCGCCGTGCGCCGCTCCAACACCATCATCGCCTCGCTGATGGTGGCCTTGGGCGATGCCGACGCGATGATCTGCGGCCTGGTGGGCACGTACGAGACGCACCTGGAGCGCATCCACAGCATCCTGGGCCGCCAGGAAGGCGTGAACGACTACGCGGCGCTGAACGCGCTGATGACCAACCGCGGCACGCTCTTCATCGCCGACACCTATGTGAACGAGAACCCCACGGCGCAGCAGCTGTCGGATATCGCGTGGATGTCGGTGCAAGAGGTGCAGCGCTTTGGCCTGCCGGCCAAGGTGGCCTTCCTGTCGCACTCGAGCTACGGCTCGTCCAAGCGCGCGTCGGCCAAGAAGATGCGCGAGGCGCGCGACCTGTTCGTGGCGGCGCACCCCGAGATCGAGTGCGATGGCGAACTGCATGGCGACGCGGCGCTGGAGCCCAACATCCGCAACGCCTACATGGCGGACTCCACGCTGACCGATTCGGCCAACCTGCTGATCTGCCCGAACCTGGACGCGGCCAACATCCTCTACAACGTGCTCAAGACCACCACCAGCGGTGGCGTGACGGTGGGCCCGATCCTGATGGGCGTGGCCGACACCGCCTACATCCTGACGCCCGCCGCCACCGTGCGCCGGGTGTTCAACATGACGGCACTGGCAGTGGCCAGCGCGGCCGCGCGCCCCAAGTAAGGGCACCACGCCGGGGGCGCAATGCTCTCGGCCGCCCCGTGCAGCCGCCTGCCTTGCACCGGCGCGGCACCTTCAGCCCACGCAGTCGCTGCGCTCCTACGGGCGCAGCAGGCGCTGCCCCGTGCACCATTTCGGGAAACCCTGCATGCACCGATGCACCGCTTCGGTGAACAATGGGTGCCTGCCCGACACCACAACCACCAAAGCGGGCATCGTTTTTGCTGACTTGACGGCATGGGCAGCGCACGCCTGGCCCGACCGGTCGCCGCGCCCCGTGTTCTCTCTTCCCCTTCTCCCTTGCCCGCCCTTGCCGTCTTCTGACAGGAGCCCCCATGAAAAAACGTTCGTTCTTGCAAACCACTGTGCTGATGGCTGCCACCAGCGTGTTCTCGCTGGCCCAGGCGCAGACGCTCACGCCCATCAAGTTCCAGCTCGACTGGCGCTTTGAGGGGCCCGCAGCCCTGTTCCTGCAGCCGGTGGCCAAGGGCTACTTCAAGGCCGCGGGCCTCGACGTGACGGTCGACGCCGGCAACGGCTCGGGCGGCGCCGTGCAGCGCGTGGCCTCGGGCACCTATGACATGGGCTTTGCCGACCTGGCCGCGGTGATGGAGTTCCACGCCAACAACCCCGACGCGCAGAACAAGCCCGTGGCCGTGATGATGGTCTACAACAACACGCCCGCCTCGGTCATGGCACTCAAGAAAAGCGGCATCACCAAGCCCGCCGACCTGGCCGGCAAGAAGCTGGGCGCCCCGGTGTTTGATGCCGGCCGCCGCGCGTTCCCGATCTTCCAGAAGGCCAACGGCATCGGCAACGTGCAGTGGACCGCCATGGACCCACCGCTGCGCGAGACCATGCTGGTGCGCGGCGACGTGGACGCCATCACCGGCTTCACCTTCACGTCGCTTTTGAACCTGGAAGCCCGCGGCGCCAAGGCGGCCGACGTGGTGGTGCTGCCGTATGCCGACTTCGGCGTGAAGCTCTACGGCAACGTGATCATTGCCAGCCCCAAGCTCATCAAGGAGAACCCGGCCGCCATCAAGGCCTTCCTCTCCGCCTTCACCAAGGGTGCCAAGGAGGTGGTCGCCAACCCCGCGGCCTCCATCGAACACGTGAAGGCGCGCGACGGCATCGTGAACGTGCCGCTCGAAACCCGCCGCCTGCAGCTGGCCATCGACACCGTGATCAACAGCCCCGACGCACGCGCCGAAGGTTTTGGCCAGGCCAAGCCCGGCCGCCTGTCGCTGATGGCCTCGCAGGTGTCCGACGCTTTCAACACCAAGACGCGCGTGAACGCCGACGATGTGTGGAACGCCAGCTTCCTGCCCAGCGCGGCCGAGCTGAACATCCTGCCCAAGAAGTAAATACTATCAATTTGATAGCTACCAGCGCTTATTCATCAAGCGCTGGCGGCCATTTTTATTCAAAAATCACTTCCCATGCAGGCTGCTGACTCCTACTTCGTGGACTTCCGCGACGTCTGGCTCGCGTACAACGACGAGCTTCTCGCGCAGAACCACTTCGCCGTCGAGGCGATCGACCTGCAGATCCGGCAGGGCGAGTTCATCGCCATCGTCGGCCCGTCCGGCTGTGGCAAGTCCACCTTCATGAAGCTGGCCACGGGCCTCAAGATGCCGTCGCGCGGCAAGATCCTCATCGACGGCCAGCCGGTGACCGGCCCGCTCAAGATCTCGGGCATGGCGTTTCAGGCGCCATCGCTGCTGCCCTGGCGCACCACGGTCGACAACGTGCTCCTGCCGCTCGAGATCGTCGAGCCCCACCGCAGCCAGTTCAAGGCCAAGCGCAAGGAGTACGAGGCACGCGCCCGTGCCCTGCTGCAGAAGGTAGGCCTCGGCGGTTATGAAGACAAGTTCCCCTGGCAGCTGTCGGGTGGCATGCAGCAGCGCGCCAGCATCTGCCGCGCGCTGATCCACGAGCCCAAGATGCTGCTGCTGGACGAGCCCTTCGGCGCGCTCGACGCCTTCACGCGCGAAGAGCTGTGGTGCATCCTGCGCGACCTTCAGGCCGAGCAGCAGTTCAACGTGATCCTGGTCACGCACGACCTGCGCGAATCAGTCTTTTTGGCCGACAAGGTGTACGTGATGAGCAAGAGCCCCGGCCGGTTTGTCGTCCAGCGCGACATTGAGCTGCCGCGCCCGCGCGACCTGGAGATCACCTACACGAAGGAGTTCACCGACATCGTGCACGAGCTGCGCGGCCACATCGGCGCCTTGCGCCAAGGTGCAGCAGGCAAGGCCGTCGCTCCTATCCCGCAATAAAAGATCAAAGCGATTCATGCACAAGAAAACCGTGGAGCGCTGGTCCCCCTGGGTCCTGCTCGTCGCCATCATCCTGCTGTGGCAGATCATCTGCTCGGCGTTCAGCATCCCTGAATACCTCTTTCCCAGCCCCTGGGTCATCGCCACGCAGATGGTGGAGTTTGGAGGCGTGATTGCCGCCCACGCCTGGCGCACCTACTGGGTCACCATGGCGGGCTTCGGCATTGCCATCGTCGTGGGCGTGCTGCTCGGCTTCCTCATCGGTAGCTCTCGCCTGGCGTATGCCGCCGTCTACCCGCTGATGACCGCCTTCAACGCCCTCCCCAAGGCAGCCTTCGTGCCCATCCTGGTGGTGTGGTTCGGCATCGGCGTGGGGCCAGCCATCCTCACCGCGTTTCTCATCAGCTTCTTTCCGATCATGGTGAACATCGCCACGGGCCTGGCCACGCTGGAGCCCGAGTTGGAAGACGTGCTGCGCGTGCTGGGCGCCAAGCGCTGGGACGTGCTGGTCAAGGTCGGCCTGCCGCGGTCCATGCCCTATTTTTACGGCTCGCTCAAGGTCGCCATCACGCTCGCCTTTGTGGGCACCACCGTGTCGGAGATGACGGCGGCCAACGAAGGCATCGGCTACCTGTTGATCTCTGCGGGTTCGTCCATGCAGATGGGCCTGGCGTTTGCCGGGCTGATGGTGGTGGGCGCCATGGCCATGGTGATGTACGAGCTGTTCAGCTGGGTCGAGAAGCGCACCACGGGCTGGGCACACCGAGGGTCGCAAGGGGAGTGAGGCCGCAGGATCGGGTCTGAGGGCAGGCGCCGCCCTGCCCCTGCGTGCTCATGTCGGCTTAAGCCCTGCGGCGACTGGCGACTGGCGACTACCGACTCAAGGGAAAGACCGCCGCGACGGAAACTCACCGTCGGACTCCCACAGTCCCGGCTGTGAACGCACCTGCATGCGCCAACCCTGCGGCCCGGGTGCATAGCGGTGAAAGCTGGTGGTGAAATCACCATCCTGCGGCTCGCTGCGCACAGCCAGCAGCTGATCTGCCCCGCGGATGCGTACCTTCTTCCAGGCAGCTTTGCCAGTGTGGGCCAACACGATCGGCACAAGTCGGCCATCGACCCCGCGGGCCTGCGCGTGGATCAGCCGGTTGCCGTCGACTTGAACCGGCTTGGTCAGCGGCCCGCTGTAGCTGCCCGCAGGCGCCGTCAGGTCCACCGTCACGAGCAATGTGGGGACGCGCACGCCTCGCAACGGGGTACGGTCCAGTTTGGCCAGGGGCGATTCCAGCGTCAGGCTGTCGAGCAATTCACCGTGGCAACCACGCAGCTGCAACGCAGCCGGCCCGCCCGATGCCGGCTCGCCGCTGGCCCACAGACGGTCAAGCTCGCTGGGCGTTACCCGCTCATCCAGCACCAGTTGCACGCTCTTGCAGCCCACAGCGATCCGTTCTCCCGCATGCACCAGCAAGTGCGTCGCGAGAAGCAAAGCCACGAGACCCAGGCGTTTCATCATCGGGGCACCTCAATACCGGCAATGACACCTTCGCTCACCGCCACCGCGGGCATAAGCACGTCAATCTGCGATTTGACATCTTTATCCAGGTCGACGCCCGCCTTCTCCAACGCTTTGAGGTACCGCTCAGTGTTGTTTTCGCTTGGTGGCGTGAGCTTGGAGATGGCGTCGCGCACTTTCATGGCTCCGTATTTGTTGAGGTAAAGCGCGCGTTGAGCGGCATGGCCATCGTCCATGTTGGCAAACACTGCAAAAACACCCACGCCGCCGGTGACGTTGCCGATCTTGAAGGGTGAGTCGCGCAAGTTGCCCGGGTTATTGGCGCGCCAGGCCAGCGAACCGCCCACTTTGACGACCCCGGTATAAGCGACGAACCGGCGCCATTGCGCGGGGGTTTTGGAGGCCGCCTGGTTCACTGCAAGGATGGTGGATGGGCTCAGTTCGCCGCCAGTGATGATGGTGCCAGGGATGACGGATACAGCAGGTTTGGCCATGTTGGATTGGTTGTGGAGGTTAGCCAGAAAAAGGACGTGGCAGTGTAGGTAACGGGCATGCCGGCGCCTGTGACAATTTGTGCTGGCGAGTCTCATCGCGTTCGATTCACGCGCCCGGTCGCGGGCAGCAACTCGCATCCATCTGCACCTATCTGCCGACCCATGAAATCGTCAGCATCCCCCTGCCGCTACACTCGCCGCCTCCGTTGACAACAGGATCCTGCACATGCGGTTGGACGTTTTCTTTCGCCCGTTGGCCCTTCTGGGCTGTGCAGGCCTTGCCGCATGCGGTGGCACGCAACCCACCCAGCCCGCTGCAACCACACCGGCCCCGGCCAGCGCCGCCGCTGCGGCCCCTGCAGGCGGTGCCATCAAGGTTGGCATCGCCCTGGGCGGCGGGGCGGCCAAAGGCTTTGCGCACATCGGCGTGATCAAGATGCTGGAGGCCAATGGCTTTGCGCCTGCAGTCGTCTCGGGCACCAGCGCAGGCAGCGTCGTGGGCGCGCTGTATGCCAGCGGCATGAACGCGTTCGAGATGCAGGAAAAAGCCGTCGCGCTGGACGAAGCGAAGATCCGCGACCTGCAGCTGTCGTCGGGCGGCCTGGTGCTCGGCCAGAAGCTCGAGGACTACGTGAACGAACAAGTGCGCCGCAAACCGCTCGAGCAGATGGTCAAACCGTTTGCGGTGGTAGCTACGCGGCTTGAAGACGGCGAGCGCACTGTGTTCGCACGCGGCAACACCGGCCAGGCGGTGCGCGCATCCAGCAGCGTGCCCGGCGTGTTCCAGCCCGTCACCATCGGCAAGTACCACTTCGTGGACGGTGGCATCGTGAGCCCCGTGCCGGTAGACGCAGCGCGCCAGCTGGGCGCCGACATCGTGGTGGCCGTGGACATCTCCAACAAGGCCCGCGGCCAGGCGCCGGCCCACATGCTGGGCGCACTGAACCAGTCGATTGCGATCATGGGACAGAAACTGGGCGAGGCCGAACTGGCCCGCGCCGATGTGGTCATCCGCCCCAAGGTGCTCGACATCGGCCCTGCCGACTTCGGCCAGCGTGCCAGCGCGATCCTGGAGGGCGAAAAAGCCGCCCTGGCCGCCATGCCGCAGATCCGGGAACGCATCGCGCAATTGCAGGCCGAGCGTGTGCGCGCCGCTCAATTGGCTCAGCAGAAGGTGATGGAAGCGGAGCACAAGGCTTGCATGGAAAACCGGTCGCGCTTGCAGCGGCTGGCGGGCATGGCGGGAATGGGTGAGGGGTGTGCTGGGCCTGCGGTTAACAAGTAGCAAGGCCGCTTGCGGGTGGCAGCCCACGCGGGTGCGTACTGGCCGGGAGCAGGTATTGCAAGCGCTTTGACTGAGAGAAAGATGCCGCTTGCCGCCCTGCCCGGACCACCGCGCGGTTCTGGCTAATAAACAGGGAGGAGCGCGCGAGCTGCCTCGGCGGGTTGGCTGTCCGATCTTGCCCAAAAGAGGCGCGACGCAGCCTTATGACCGGTGATACATGCGCTGCCTCCGTGCCGTCAGGCGGGCTGCCCCCGGGTCGGGCCATGAGGCATGTCAGCAATTATCATTGCCAGGTTTTCCAACTTAGCGACAGACCCGTTTTTAGTATGGAACACGGAGCGAAGGCGCACGCTCTATTTTGTCCACCCAGCCCTTTGAAAGTTGATTGATGTTCGAACGAAGTCGGTTGGCGGTAGGTGTTGGCGCGGGCTTGACGATTGGCTTTCTGGCGCTGATCGTGATCGTCAGCACCACCCTCTGGCTGGTGGAACGCGGCAACAGCCTGATTGAGCAATCAGCGTTCCAGCGCACGATCCGCATCGCCGCGGTGGAGCTGCGCGATCATTTACGCACCGCAGAGTCGAGCCAGCGGGGATTCCTTCTGACCGGCAACCAGATTTATCTGGCCCCTTACGACACGGCCAAGACGCGGGCGCGGCAGGAGCTGGACGATCTGAGCAGGATGATTGCGCCGGATGCCCCCAACCGGGCCATGCTGCCCAGGTTGTCGGAAGCAGTAAGCGAAAAAATCGCCGACATGGACTCCAGCATTACGCTGAAAAGCGCCGGCCGCGATGCCGAGGCCATGGCATTGCTCCAGAGAAATCGCGGTAAGACGCTGATGGATGAAATCAATGTCTTTCTCTATGGCGCGATCTTGATCGCCGACGAGAACAGCACGCTCAACAGCGCGGAACAGCAACGCAATGCGTCGCTGCTGCGCTGGATCTCGGCGGGCGCCGCGGTGGTCATCATCCTGGTGGTGCTTGTGGTGGCCTATACGGTCTACCGCAACGGACAGGATTTGAAGCAGGCGCGCGACGAAGTGCAGGCAGTCAATCTCACACTCGAAGAACGTGTGAAGGCCCGCACTTCCGATCTGGCCATGGCGCGGGAACGCGCAGAAGTTCTGCTGGGCGAGGTCAATCACCGCGTGGCCAACAGCCTGCAGCTGGTGGCGGCGCTGGTGAGGATGCAGACGCGTTCCGTCACTGATGCGGCGGCAAAGGATGCGTTGGCCGAAACGCAATCGCGGATCAATGCCATCTCGCTGATCCACAAGAGCCTTTACACATCTGGCGATGTGACCAACGTGGCGCTGAACGATTACCTGGGCGCCATGCTGAGCAATATGGAGACGGCGATGAAGAAGGACGGCCATACCGCCATCCTGAAGTGCTATCTGGAGCCGATTTCGCTCAGCACTGATGCCAGCGTCAGCCTGGGCGTGGCCGTACAGGAACTGGTGACCAACGCCTTCAAATATGCCTACCCCGCCGACAAGCCCGGCGAGGTCCGGGTGCGGCTGAAGCGCTTGGACGGCGGCAAGGCCGAACTGACGGTTGAGGATGACGGCGTCGGGATTGCGCCCAACGCCACGCATGCGGGCACGGGATTGGGCAGCAAGATCATTCAAACGATGGCGTCGTCGTTGAAGACACATGTGGAATACATCAACCGCATGCCTGGCACGGCAGCACGGCTGGTGCTGACCACCGCGTAATGGGAATGGGACCTGCGATGAAATTTCGAATGTCTGTGGTTGTTTCCTTAGCCTGCCTCAGCGGCGCTTCGTTTGCCACGGGCGGCGACGGGCTTACCACGTCCGTCAAGTTGCCCGCCTACGACGCAGCACGGGCTTCTTGCAGAGCGCCCATTGGATTTCAGAAAAAACTGGTGTTCGTGCAGGACAACAGGCGCGAGTTCATGAAGGGCGTAGGGCGCGGGCTGGAGGCCGCAGCACGGGCGCGGGGCCTCAACTACAGCGTTGCCTTTGCCAACAACGATCCTGAGCTGATGATCAAACAGGTGAGCGGCATCGCAGCCGACAAGACCGGCGCGATGGTGGTGGCACCCATCGATCCGCCATCGTTGGCGCCGGCACTGAAGAAGGTGATCGGCGGAGGCGCTTATGTGGGGGCCGTCGTGGCGCCGCCGGCAACGACGGTGTTGAACGCGCCGCAATATCTGACCGGCAAGGTTCTGGCGGAATCCGCATCACATTACATCCGCACGCGGCTTGGCGGAAAGGCCAAGGTTGTGCTGCTGACGCATGACAGCCTGCAATTTCTGGCGCCGCGTTTCACAGCCATGCGCGATACCCTGCGGGCACTGCCGGGCGTGACGATCGTGGCCGACATTTCGCCCGCCACGGTCGACAAGGAGGGCGGATATCGCACGATGAAGACGATCCTGCTGGCGCAACCGAATATCGACGTGGTGCTCGGTGCAGACACGGTGGTGCTGGGAGCGCTGTCGGCATTGCGTGAGGCGGGCAAGGCGCGGCCGGAGCAATTTCTGGGCGGGATAGACGGCGAGCAGGAAGCGGTCGTCGAAATCAAAAAAGGCGACAGCCCCTACAAGGCGAGCATCAGCCTTGCATCATCCATATTCGGCTTTGCGATGGGCCAGCATGCCGCTGATTGGCTGGACGGAAAATCCATCCCGCAGGCAATGGACATCCTGCCCAGGGCACTTACCAGCGGCAACATCGCGGACTATGAGCGCGATACGGCCAACCCCGGCGCGGTGTATGCCGATCCGTCGCGGCGCGCGACTTATCTGAAGATGTACGGCAATATCTGTTTCGAAACGCGCGAGAACTACATTAATTTCCCCTGGTCATCAGAAACCAAATAGGCCGTCGCCCAGCCCCACCTGGACCTTGCACAGAATCGAGCAGCCCGCCCACCATGACCGCCAACCCTTTCGTCATCCTCTACGTCGAAGACAACGACTTGATCCGCGAGTCGTTCGCCGAGTTGCTCACCACTGCCGACCGCCGGGTCGTGTGTGTGGCGGACGGCGCTGGCGCGCGCGAGGCGCTGCGCGCGCAGAAGGTGAACCTGCTGATGACCGACATCAACCTCCCCGACGGATCGGGCCTTGACGTAGCGCGCGAGGCACTTCAGCAGGACCCGAAGCTGCCGGTGATTGTGTGCTCCGGACAGGACTTGAGGGACATCGTCCTGTCGCTCGGCCCTACCGCTCATCCGCTGAGGAAGCCTTTTGAGCTTGACGAACTCGAGGCACTGGTCGAGCGGCTCGCGCAATGAACGACTTGGCTGCCGGGGCGGCGTTTGAGGACCAAGTGGCAGGCATGCGGTAACCCGAACTGCGGCAGGGTAGTCGCCACTTCGGTGCCGTCAGGTCGCTCCGGTTTGTCGCGGCAGCTCCGCTGGCATGTTTTCTAAGGTACGGCCGTACCGCAGATACCGCAGCCATCGCGGTATTTTTCCAGCAGGCTCCGCGAGCACTTCAATCCTCGCACTCCGCGTCTCAACCAAGGCCGTGGCTCGGAAAGCTCGGCTTTTGACCACCCATCATGATGGTCGTGTAGCCTCAATGGCCAGCCGCGCTACCTCTTTCGCGCTGCAGCGAACCTCCAGGGATCATGGCGCTTGCGACGCCCCTCGACCGGGCTGCTCAGTCTCGCTTGCAATCCAGCTGATCGCCTCCAAGTATCGATGTCGAAAGCCCGACACCAACCCGTCTGCAGATGGCATCCATGTAGCTCGGTCATGCGCCAACCCAACCCTTCCCCTTTGATGGTCATTTCAGTGGCTTGAGATCACTGCGGGCTATCGATCGGCGAAGCAGCGCGAAGAGGTCATTCCGCTGTATCGACGAAGACCAGGGCCATACTGCGTTGGCGCCCGCTGAAAAATAGACTGATCTCCTTCCCCCGCTGAGCGCCTCCCTCCAGGCAACGGCTCTGAAAAGAGCCCATGACATTTCCACTCGCACGTTGCCGCGCAGGCTTTTGCCTGCGCCCGACGCCATAGCTTTTTTAGGTGCGAACAGGCCAGGCCTGTCCGCACCTCTTGCCGTGGGCAACTCGCAGGCATCGTGGTGTCACGGGGGCCCTGAAAGGTTTCTGTGTTGCCTTCTCTTGCTCATGCTTGGCGAGGCACAGCCATGCCGCCGTGGAACGACGCCGCCCCCGTGCGCGAGGAACTGTTCGGGATAGAGCGGCTGGAGCAGCATGCCCGCACGCTGGCTGTGGCGCAGCAAATAAGCTCCAAGCCCGTGGCTGTGCCCTCTTTGCACCGGCGCCTGCGCGCCAATGCCAGCCAGTTGCTTGCCGCGTACCGCGCCAGCGCCGCCGAGTTGGCATCGGGATCCAGCGTGGTGCCCGCCGCCGACTGGCTGCTGGACAACTACCACGTGGTGGAAGAGCAGATCCGGGAGATTCGCGTGGACCTGCCCCCGGGTTACTACCGGCAGTTGCCCAAGCTGGCGCAGGGGCCGTTTGCCGGCTACCCACGCGTTTTGGGCATTGCCTGGGCCTTTGTCGCCCATACCGACAGCTACTTCGATCCGCTGGCGTTGCGCCGCTTCATCGCGGCCTACCAGGAGGTGCAGCCGCTGATGATCAGCGAGCTGTGGGCGGTGGCCATCACCTTGCGCATCGTGCTGGTGGAAAACCTGCGCCGGCTGGCGGACCAGATCACGGCCGGCCGGGCCGACCGCGCCGATGCCCAGGCGCTGGCCGACCGCCTGCTCGCGTCGGGCAGCGCCTACTCGGCCCTGGTGGGCGACATCGGTACGCGCGCCCACGGCCCGCTGTCGGAGCTGTTTGCCGCGCAGCTGGCCAAGCGGCTGCGCGACCAGGACCCGCGCACCACCCCGGCGCTGCAGTGGCTGGAAGAGCGGCTCGAGCTGCAGGGCACCAGCGTGGGCCTGGTGATCGAACACTCGCAGCAGCGCCAAGGCGCATCGAACGTCAGCGTGCGCAACGTGATCACCAGCATGCGCCTGATGTCCGACATCGACTGGGCTGATCTGGTCGAGGGCATGAGCCTGGTGGACACGCGCCTGCGTGAGAGCAGCGGCTTTGCGGCGATGGACTTTGCCACGCGCAACCTCTACCGCAACGCCATCGAGCAACTGGCACGCGGTTCGGCCCTGTCGGAGCTGGCCATTGCCGAGCAGGCCCTGGCCAGCGCGCAGGCCGCAGCGGCCGCCCAAGGCACCGGAGCCACCCCCATGCGCGCCGCCGACCCTGGCTACCACCTGGTGGCCGAGGGCCGCCCCGCGCTGGAGCGGGCCATCGGCTTCAAGCCTCCCTGGGGCTTTCGCTTCAACCGCTGGCAGGTGGGGCTGGGCGTGCGCGGCTACATTGCCGCCATCATGGGCCTGACGATGCTGCTGCTGGGCGCGGCGCTGGGTTGGGCCGGCATGCACGGCACGCACCCGGGCTGGCTGGTGGCCCTGGCGCTGGCCGGCTTTCTGCCCGCCACCGAGGTGGCGAGCGTGCTCGTCAACCGGCGCGTCACCCGGCGCTTCGGCGCAGTAGGGTTGCCGGGCCTGGCGCTCGATGACGGCGTGCCAACCCACCTGCGCACCCTGGTGGTGGTGCCCACGCTGCTGACCAGCGAGGCCGACCTGCGCGCCCACATCGAGAGCCTGGAGGTGCACCACCTGGCGGGCGCGGGGGGCGACCTGTCGTTTGCACTGCTGTCCGACGGGCTCGATGCCGCCACTGAGGTCGTCGATAGCGACGCCCACCTGATTGCCGTGGCGCAGGAAGCGATTGCCGCGCTCAACCTGCGGCACGGCCCGGCGCCGGGCGGCCAGCGCTTTTACCTGCTGCACCGGCACCGCCGCTTCAATGCCGGCGAGGGCTGCTTCATGGGCTGGGAGCGCAAGCGCGGCAAGCTGCACGAACTCAACCGCCTGCTGCGCGGTGCCACGGACACCAGCTTCATGGCGCTGGACGGTGGTGCGCAGCCCGACATCCTGCCCGGCGTGCGCTACGTCATCACGCTCGATGCCGACACCCGGCTGCCGCGCGACGCCGCGCTGCGCCTGATCGGCAAGATGGCCCACCCGCTGAACCAGCCCACTTTCAGCCTGACCGAGCAGCGCGTGGTGGGGGGCCATGCCATCCTGCAGCCACGTGTGACGCCGGCGCTTCCCATGGGGCTGGAGGGCTCGCTGTACCAGCGGCTGACCTCGGGCCCGGGCGGCATGGACCCGTATGCGGCCGCGGTGTCGGACGTGTACCAGGACCTGTTCGGCGAGGGCTCGTACACCGGCAAGGGCATCTACGACGTGGATGCCTTCGAGGCCGCGCTGGCCGGGCGCATTCCCGAGAACACGCTGCTCAGCCACGATTTGTTCGAGGGCGTGCTGGCGCGCGCCGGCCTGGCGTCGGACGTGGAGGTGGTCGAGGACTTTCCGGCCCGCTACGACGTGGCCGTGCAGCGCCAGCACCGCTGGACGCGCGGCGACTGGCAGCTGCTGCCCTGGCTGCTGGGCCGGCGCCACCAGGGTGCCGCCTTGCCCGCGCTGGGCCGATGGAAGATGCTGGACAACTTGCGCCGCTCGCTGCTGGCCCCGACCGGCCTGCTGACCCTGGTGCTGTGCTGCGCGCTGCCCTGGCCGCAGGCACCCTGGGGCGTGCTGCTGGTGCTCGCGGCGCTGGGCGTGCCGGCATTTTTGCCGGGCATGGCCGAGCTGTGGGCCAGCCGCCCCGGCATCCGCGTGGCCAGCCACCTGCGCCTGCTCGTGAGCGACTTTCGCGTGGCGGTGCTGCAGACCGTGGCCGCCATCGCACTGCTGCCCGACCACGCCTGGCGTGCGGTCGATGCCATCGTGCGCGCGCTGGTTCGGCTGTACGCCACGCACCGGCAGATGCTGGAGTGGAAGACCGCCGCGCAGTCGGCCACCAAGCCGCGCCCAGGGCCTGCGGGCTTCTACCGGCTGATGGCCGGTGGCCTGCTGCTGGCCACGGTGCTGGCGGCTGCTACTGTCGTCTTCGCACCGGCATCGCGGGCCTTGGTGCTGCCGCTGCTGGCGCTGTGGCTGGCGGCGCCGGCCCTGGCCTGGCGTTCGAGCCGCCGTTCCGTGCCCGCGCCACAGAGCGCACCCGCCCTGGACAACGCGATGGCCCTGCGGCGCATCGCGCGGCGCACCTGGCGCTTTTTCGAGACCTTCGTCACCGCGGCCGAGCACCATCTGCCGCCCGACAACTTCCAGGAGGACCCCAAGCCCGTGGTGGCGCGCCGCACCTCGCCCACCAACATGGGGCTTTACCTGCTGTCGGCCGTTGCGTCGCGCGATTTCGGCTGGGCCGGCGCGGTGCAGACCGCCGACCGGCTGGAGGCCACGCTGGCCAGCATGGGCGCGCTGGCGCGCCACCGGGGCCACTTCTACAACTGGTACGACACAGGCACGGCGCAGGTGCTGGCGCCGCCCTACGTGTCGTCGGTGGACAGCGGCAACCTGGCCGGCCACCTGATCGCGCTGGCCAATGCCTGCGAGGGCTGGGTGCGCGCGCCGCTGCCCGGCACCTGGGTGCAGGGGCTGGGCGATGCCCTGGCGCTGGCGCGCGAGGCGGTGCAGGGCGTGCCCGCAGCCCAGGGCGCACAGGGCCGCAGGCTGCTGGCCATGCTGGCCGAGATCGACACCGCGGTGGCGGGCGGCGCCGTGGAGATGGGCCTGCCCGCCCTGCAGCGCCTGGCCGACAAGGCGCTGAAGGAGGCGCAGGACATCGGCGTGCCGGCAGGCAGCGGCGATGGCGATGCCCTGCTGTTCTGGACCAACGCCGTGCGCTCGCGCATCGCCGAGCAGGGGCGCGACCTGCAGGCTGTCGGGATGGGCGCGGATGCGCCCCCGCTCGACGCGCGCTGGCAGTCGCTGGCCGACACCGCCCGCGCCCTGGCGCTGGACATGGACTTCGCCTTTCTGCTCGACCCCGAGCGCAAGCTCTTGTCCATCGGCTACGCGGCGGTGGAAAACCGGCTCGACGCCAACTGCTACGACCTGCTGGCCTCCGAAGCGCGGCTGGCCAGCCTGTTCGCCATCGCCAAGGGCGATGTGGAAACGCGCCACTGGTTCCGCCTGGGGCGCACGGCGATCCCCGTGGGCAAGGGCTCGGCGCTGGTGTCGTGGTCGGGCTCGATGTTCGAGTACCTGATGCCATCCCTGGTGATGCGCGCGCCCGCGGGCAGCCTGCTGGAGCAGACCAACACCCTGGTGGTGCAGCGGCAGATGGCCTACGGCGCGCAGCAGGGCATACCGTGGGGTATCTCCGAGTCGGCCTACAACGCGCGCGACCTGGAGTTCACCTACCAATACTCCAACTTCGGCGTGCCGGGCCTGGGGCTCAAGCGCGGGCTGGCCGAGAACCTGGTGATCGCCCCCTACGCCACGGGCCTGGCGTGCATGGTGGACGCGACCGCGGCGGGCCACAACTTCGCGCGCCTGGCGCAGCTCGGCGCCCTGGGGCAGCATGGCTTTTACGAGGCGCTTGATTTCACCCGCAGCCGCCTGCCCGATGGGCAGGCCGTGGCCATCGTGCGCAACTACATGGCGCACCACCAGGGCATGACCATTGTGGCCATTGCCAACACCTTGCACGGCGGGCAGATGCGCGAGCGCTTTCACCGCGAGCCCATGGTGCAGGCCTGCGAGCTGCTGCTGCAGGAGCGCATGCCGCGCCTGGTGGCCGTGGCCCACCCGCGCGCCGAAGAAACGCAGACCGGCCCTGCCGACGTGCGCGACGACCTGCATGCCGTGCGGCGCATGGGCGCGCCGGGCGCGGGTGCACCGGCCACGCACCTGCTGTCCAACGGGCGCTATGCCGTCATGCTCACGGCGGCCGGCACCGGCTACAGCCGCTGGCGCGACCTGGCCGTGACCCGCTGGCGCGAGGACGCCACCAGCGAGGACTGGGGCTCGCATGTCTACCTGCGCGATGCGCACAGCGGCCGCACGTGGTCCGCGGCGGCGGAGCCCTCGGGGCGCGCGGCCGACAGCTACGAGGTTGCGTTTGCCGAGGACCATGCGGCCTTCACCCGCCACGACGGCAGCATGACCACCACCACCGAGGTGATCGTATCGGCCGAGGCCGATGGCGAGGTGCGCCAGGTCACCTTGGTCAACACCGGGCCGCGGGCGCGCGAGATCGACCTGACCTCGTACGCCGAGCTGGTGCTGGCCCCGCCTGCGGCGGACAACGCCCACCCGGCGTTCTCCAAGATGTTCGTGCAGACCGAGTACCTGCCCGAGTTTGGCGCGCTGCTGGCCACGCGGCGCGCGCGCAGCCCGGGCGAGCCGGGGGTGTGGGCCGCGCATTTCGCGGTGGTGGAAGGCACGGTGATCGCCCTGGCGCAGTACGAGACCGACCGGGGTCTGTTCCTCGGCCGGGGCCGCACGGCGCGCAATGCGCTGGCGGTGCATGGCGGCGGTGCGCTCTCCAACACCGTGGGCACGGTGCTGGACCCGGTGTTCGCCCTGCGCCAGCGCGTGCGCATCGCCCCGGGTCAGATGGCCCGTGTGGCCTTCTGGACGCTGGTGGCGCCCACGCGCGAGGCGCTGCTCGACCTGCTGGACCAGCACCACGACCGCAGCGCCTTCGAGCGCGCCCGCACCCTGGCCTGGACCCAGGCCCAGGTACAGCTGCGCCACATCGGCATCGGCGCCGATGCGGCGGCGGACTTTCAGCGCCTGGCCGCGCCCATCCTGTATGCCGATGCACGCTTTCGCGCACCGGCCGACGCCATTGCGCGCGGGGCGGGGCCGCAGTCGGGCCTGTGGCAGCACGGCATCTCGGGCGACCTGCCCATCGTGCTGCTGCGCATCGACGACATGGAGGACATCGCCCAACTGCACCAGTTGCTGCAGGCGCACGAGTACTGGCGCATGAAGCGCCTGGGCGTGGACCTGGTGGTCATCAACGAGCGTGCGTCGTCCTACGTGCAAGACCTGCAGATCGCTATCGAGACCGCCGTGCGCAGCAGCCAGTCGAGGCCGCGCCTGGGTGAGTCGCTGGCGCAGGGCGTGGTGCACACGCTGCGTGCCGACCTCATGGATGCGACCTCACGCGCGCTGCTGCAGTCCATTGCCCGCGTGGCCCTTGTGGCGCGGCGCGGCCCCATTTCCCAGCAACTGGCATTGATGCCCGCGGAGGTGCCCGAACCGGCGGCCAGACCAGCGCCTGTGCCGGCGCCGCAGCCACAGTACGGGCAGGCCACCGCGCCGGACCCCGCCGGGCTGGAGTTCTTCAACGGCCTGGGCGGCTTCGACAAGGACGGCACGGAGTACGTGACCATCCTGCGAGACGGGGACACCACGCCCGCGCCGTGGATCAACGTGATCGCCAACCCGGCCTTCGGCTTTCACGTATCGGCCGATGGCAGCGGCTACACCTGGGCCGGCAACAGCCGCGAGAACCAGCTCACGCCCTGGTCCAACGACCCGGTAAGCGACCCGGCGGGCGAGGCCTTCTTCGTGCGCGACGATGCCAGCGGCCAGCTGTGGAGCCCCACCGCGCAGCCCATTCGCAGCAACGGCACCTACACGGCGCGCCATGGGCACGGCTACAGCCGCTTTCTGCACGAGGCCCATGGCATCGCGCTGGAGCTGCTGCAGTTCGTGCCGATCGATGACCCGATCAAGGTGTCGCGCCTGACCCTGCACAACCGCACGGCGCAGGTGCGGCAGATCACCGTGACGCTGTATGCCGAATGGGTGCTGGGCACGTCGCGCGGGGCATCGGGCCCGTTCATCCTGGCGGAGCGCGATGCGGACAGCGGCGTGCTGCTGGCACGCAACCCCTGGAGCACGGCGTTTGCCGGCCGCGTGGCCTTTGCCGACCTGGGCGGCCAGCAGACGGCGTGGACGAGCGACCGCACGGAGTTCCTGGGGCGGCATGGCAGCCTGGCGGCGCCAGCGGCGCTGCGCGGCCAGGCCGTGCTGTCTGGCGGCGGCGGTGCGGGGCGCGACCCCTGCGCGGCGCTGCAGTGCACGCTCACGCTGCAGCCTGGGGAAACCAGGGAGGTGACCGGCTTCATCGGGCAATGCGCATCGGCGGCGGAGAGCCTGGCCCTGGTGGCCCGCTACCGCCTGCTGGACGTGGACGCCCTGCTGCAGGAGGTGGTGCAGCATTGGCGCAGCCTGCTGGGCGCCGTGCAGGTGCGCACGCCCGACCGTGCCATGGACATCATGCTCAACGGCTGGCTGCTGTACCAGACGCAGGCCTGCCGCATCTGGGCCCGGTCGGCCTTCTACCAGGCCAGCGGGGCCTACGGCTTTCGCGACCAGTTGCAGGACGGCATGGCGCTGGCGTTCGCACGCCCCGAAGAGACGCGCGCGCATCTGCTGCGCGCGGCGGGCCGGCAGTTTGCCGAAGGCGATGTGCAGCACTGGTGGCTGCCGCACTCGGGCCAGGGCGTGCGCACGCGCATCTCGGACGACCGGGTGTGGCTGGCGTTTGCCACCGCCAGCTACGTGCAGGTGTCGGGCGACGCGGCGGTGCTGGACGAAGCCGTACCCTTCCTGGACGGGCCGCCGCTGCAGCCGGGCGAGCACGACGCGTTCTTCCAGCCCATGCTGGCGGATGCATCGGCCACCTTGTTCGAGCACTGCGCGCTGGCGCTGGACCAGACCATGGAACTGACCGGTGACCTGGGCCTGCCGCTCATGGGCACCGGCGACTGGAACGACGGCATGAACCGCGTGGGCCAGGAGGGCCGGGGCCAGAGCGTGTGGCTGGGCTGGCTGCTGGTGCGCACGGTGGCGCTGATGGCGCCGCTGGCGGATGCCCGCGACCCGGGCCGCGCGGCGCGATGGCGCGCGCATGCCGAATCGGTGCGCGCCGCGCTGGAGCGCGAGGCCTGGGACGGCGCCTGGTACCGGCGTGCGACCTTCGACGACGGCACCTGGCTGGGCACGCACAACGGGCAGGAATGCCGCATCGATTCCATCGCGCAATCGTGGGCGGTGCTCTCGGGCGCCGCTGACCCAGCGCGGGCTTTGATCGCGATGGCCTCGCTGGGCGACAAGCTGGTGCTGCCGCAGGAGGGCCTGGCCCTGCTGTTCACCCCGCCGTTCGATCAGACGCCACACGACCCCGGGTATATCAAAGGCTACCCGCCCGGCCTGCGCGAGAACGGCGGGCAGTACAGCCATGCGGCCATGTGGGCCATCATGGCCCGGGCCCAGCTGCGCAATGACTCGCAGGCCGGCACCCGGGCCCACGCGCTGTTTGCGCTGGTCAATCCTATCCACCATGCGCGCACGCCCACAGAAGTGGCGCGCTACCGGGTGGAGCCGTATGTCGTCGCGGCCGACGTCTATTCGGTGGCACCGCACACCGGGCGTGGCGGCTGGACCTGGTACACCGGAGCCGCAGGCTGGATGTACCGCGCAGGGGTGGAAAGCATCCTGGGCATACGGCGCGAGGGGCAGGTGCTGGTGATCGACCCTTGCATTCCCACCCATTGGCCGGGTTTCGAAGCCAGCATCGCCCTCGGCGACGCGCACTACAGCATCAAGGTGACCGCCACCGATGCGCCAGGACGCAGAGTTCTATCGGCAACTTTGGACAATGCCCCCCTCGGCTGCGATGGCGGCCCGCTGCGCATTCCCATCAGTTCGGGGACGCATGAATTGCAGCTGGTGCTGCAGGCAGCCTGAGCGTTCTCTCTGGGTGGCCAGGTGCGCCGCCACCTCGGAAACCCAGCCCTTGCCTGCGCAATCAGCCCACCGTGAAAGTTCGGTGCGCCGCGAGAAGAGCGACACGCGCCTCGTCCAGCACATCGACAAGCTCGATCAAGAGGAACTCTCCGGTGCCGGGCGAGATCGCGCGGTCGTCCTGGACAACCAAGGCGAGGCGGTAAGCCCTCTCCAGCAGCGCAGCCAGGGGCAGCAGGTCCATCGGGTTGCTCCTCGCGCTCAACCTGCCCGCACGAGGTTGGTCAACCCCAGCGCAATGAACACCAGGAACAGTGCCTTCTGAAACGAGGGCCCCGCGAGCCGGCCGCGCAAGGCCTCTCCTACTTTCAGCCCGGCGAAAGCGCCGACCAGTGCCAGGCACACAGCGATGGCACCCGAGGCTGACCACCATCCCGCGGAAGCCGATGCCTGCACCCGCACCGCCAGTGCCACTGTGGCGACGGTAAAGGAAAGGCCCAGCGCCTGCACCATCTGGTCCTTTCCGAGTCGCAGCGCCTGGAGGTACGGCACCCATGGCAGAACGAAGACGGCTGTCAACGCTGTGGCCGCCCCTGTGGTGGCACCGGCCACGGCACTCAGCCAGGCGCCGTGCGCTGAGAGGTCAGGGAGGACTGGGCGCCAGAGTCCCCAGGCGCCGTAGGCGATGAGAATCGCCCCCAGCCACAGCCTGGCGATATCCGCCGATGCGGTGCTGCTGACTCCGGGAGCAGCCACGGTGACCACGAAGATCGCCACCCAGCCCGGCCACAAGCGCGTGGCCAGCATGCGCAGATGGGGACCTCGGCACTGCGCCACATTGGTGGCCAGCGAGGGAACGACGAGCAATGCCGCCGCCTGCACCGGCACCATCCACAACCCGAGCAGGCTCATCGCCACGGTGGGCAGCCCCATGCCGGTCACGCCCTTGACGCCGCCCGCCAGAACGAACACCGCCATCACCATCAGAAGTTGCCACAGATTCATGGACGTATGGTTCGGCCAAGACCGGCCGGTGTCCATCGCAATGCCGCGTAGCCATCCTTCGGAAAATCCGTAGGATGAAGGCCATGACCCAGCTGCGCCGCACCGTTGACTACCGCATCAACCCTTTTGATCTCCACCTGTTCGCCGCCGTCGTGGAACACGGGACCATTACCGCCGCGGCGGCTGCGGTGAACCTTTCGCTGGCCGCAGCCAGCGCGCGCTTGAAGGCCTTGGAGAACGCGACCGGCGCGCGCCTATTGGAGCGCTCCAAGGCTGGCGCGGCGCTCACCGATGCTGGGCGGGCCCTGGCACGGCATGCCCACCGCGTGCTGGCTGAGCTGGAGTCGCTGCACATGGACATGGCGAGCTTCGGACAAGGGCTGCGCGGTACTGTGCGGCTGTTGTGCAACACAGCGGCCATGTCAGAAGCCCTGCCACACAGGATCGGCCATTTCCTGTCGACGACGCCCGACCTGGATGTCGATGTGCAGGAGCTGCCCAGCGACGCGGTGATCGACGCCCTGCGCCGCGGCACGGCCGACCTGGGCATCGTGGCGGATCACATCGACACCGCCGGATTGCTGGTGCGACCGTGGGTCGATGACCGGCTGGTCGCCGTGTTGCCCCGCAGCTGGCCCATGGGGCGCCGGCGTGCCATGGCCTACAGCGAACTGCTGGAGCATCCGCTGGTCGGCCTGCCCCGTGACAGCGGGCTCAGCCGCTTTCTCGCGGCGCAGGCCAGCCGCAGCGGCCGGATTCCGCGCCATCGCGTCCGGCTGGGCAGCTTCGATGCACTTGCGCAACTGGTGGCTGGAGGTGCTGGCGCTGCGGTGATGCCGCACAGCGCTGCGTCACGCCACTGCGGCATCGGCACCCGCGTGCTCGCGCTGACCGATGCCTGGGCCCGCCGCAAGCTGCTCATCTGCATGACACCAGAGGGCGCGCAGGTGAACAGCGTGCAAGTGTTGGTGGCGGCGCTGTTGAGCGCACCGTGAGCACCTCAGCGTGCCGCAAGCGGGTTCCGTCCGTCCTGGGCGTGCCCAGCCCCGTGGTTTGAAGCCTTTTAGGCCTCCACCGCTTATCTGGAGGTCATAATTAGCTACTCATTTAATAGCAAACGGATTGTTTTATCCCATGGCCTGGCACGCACGCTTGCAGTTGAACTACACGCTCGAGCAAGCCCGCACGGTGGCGCGCTATGAGCACAACGGGCCGCTGCGCATCTTGCAGAGCCTGTACCCCGAGGGTGACGCCGTCTGCCACAACGTACTGGTGCACCCGCCCGGTGGCCTGGTGGGTGGAGATACGCTGGACATCGCGGCCACCGTAGGCCCCGGTGCCCACGGGCTGGTGACCACCCCGGGTGCCACGCGCTTTTACCGCTCCACCGGCCCGCTGGCGCTGCAGCGCAGCCACCTCACCCTTGCCGAAGGCGCGCGGCTGGAGTGGCTGCCGCTGGAGGCCCTGTGCTACAGCGCCTGCAATGCCGAGAACCACCTCACGCTGAACCTTGCGCCCGGCGCCGAGTGCCTGGGGTGGGACGTCACGGCGCTCGGCCTGCCCCATGCCGATCAGCCCTTCGTGCAGGGTCGGTTTGTGCAGCATCTCGAAGTGCCCGGCCTCTGGCTGGAGCGCGGTGTGATCGACGCTGCCGATGAACGCCTGCTGCAAAGCCCGCTGGGCCTGGCCGGCCAGCGCTGTGTGGCCAGCCTGTTTTTTGCCGCCGGCACCCCGCTGGCGCGCAATCGCCGCGACGCCGCACTGGACGCCGCCCGCGCCGTGATGGACGCCCATGTGCTCAAACCCACTGCCGGTGCCACCAGCCCGAACGACCGCATGGTGGTGGTGCGCGTGCTGGCGCCGCAGGTGGAGCCAGCGATGCAGTTGCTCAAGGCCGTGCGCGCCGCCTGGCGGCGCACGCTGTGGGATGTGGCTGGCGAGCCGCCCCGGGTCTGGGCGATGTAGTGTTGCGGCCGGGTCCGCCCGGCGTCTCCGTGCGAACTCCGATCAAATGAATGACGCGGGACCCGGGTGGCTTCTCACGAAGCTTCCGATGCCCTGTCTTTTCAACCCCTGTCGACGCCTGCCCCCCGGCCGCGTGATCCGCCAGCACTCGGCTGGACACGCGGCAAGGAGAGGGTGAATGCCGTGTTCGGCCCTTCCGACACAACGTTGACCGAGCCGCCGTGCGCCTGCGCGATCTCTCGCACCACATACAGGCCTAGCCCCAGGTTGGCACCCGCTACAGGGATCGACGACGAAGCGCTCTCAACGTTGTCGTCGCGCGATTCACGCACCAGCGGGTCGAACAGGTGCGGAAGCAGGTGCGGGGCAATCGGTTTACCCGTATTGCGCACGGTCAGCTGCACCTCTTCTTGATGGGTGCCATCGATGAACACACCTATCGGCTGGCCTGCATCTCCGTACTTCAACGCGTTGAAGACAAGGTTGGACAAGGCCTGGTGCAGCCGGGTCCGGTCCCATTGGCCCTGCATGTCGCCGTGGGTCTCAAGGACGATGGTGCGCTCGATATAAACGGTATTGATTTCGTCCAACGTGTTGCGCGCAAACTCGTCCAACTTCAACGGTGCTGACGCGATGACGATGCCCTTGCCCAGGCGGTGGGCGGTGAACTCCATCAGATCGTTCAAGAGCGCCTTCATCTGCGCCACGCTGCGCAGCGTCAACAACGCATAGCGGCCGTCTTCAGGCCGCTTGCGCAGTTCCACCGCCGCGCAACTGGCGATGGTGCTCAGCGGGCCGCGCAGGTCGTGCCCGGTCATCCCGAGGAACAAATCCCTGGCGCGGTCCACCTCCTTCACGAAGACATCGACTGACTCTGCGAGGGCCTGGTCGAGCGCTTCGTTGAATCGCACCATGTCCTCCAGATCGTGGACCTCGGGCCGGGGGTGGGCCGCCTGCCACAGCCGCAGCACGGTCGCGCGCAGTGCGCGGTATTCCGCGACCATCTGACCGATCTCGAAACCCTGGCTCTCCCGCTGGCGGGCGTGGCTGCGCGATGGCACGGAGGCCGCTGTCGACGCCTCGCTGCTGGCACCCTCGGACTTGGCCTTTCGCTCGGTTTCGCCCTCCGGGCGATCCATGTTGATGACAAGTTCCTGGAGCATGGTTCGGCCATGGTCCAGCAAAGCGGTCTCATCCATGTGAGTGGCGGCCGGCAGCTGCTTGCCCGCAAATGCGACCCAGTCACGGAGGATCGCATCCAAGTTTGAAGTGATGAAAGCGGATAGGCGCATCCCGGCATTGTGCCCGCAGGCGCGCAACTGTAAACGGCGGTAACCGACGGTGGCGACCCGCCGACAGCCCCGTCGAGGTGCAGCGATGGAGGGAACGCTTCCACTAGAGGCGTTCCATCGACCAACCCATACACAGATTTGCGCGGCGCGGCACCCGCGCAACCGATGCACCGGCACACGGCGCCCCGCACCTCCGACACGTCTAAGGCAGGCGGGCGCGGAGCGCGCCCGTCAGCCCGCGGCTGCGGCAGGCACCTTCAGCAACCCATCGGCCTTGAACATGGCGCGTATGCCCCGCACCGCCTGGCGAATGCGCGCCTCGTTCTCGATCAGCGCAAACCGCACATATTCGTCGCCCTGGTCACCAAAGCCGATACCCGGCGACACGCACACTTTCGCCTTGTCGAGCAGTTGCCGCGCGAACTCCAGCGAGCCCAGCGCACGGTAAGGCTCGGGGATGCGCGCCCAGATGTACATGCTGGCTTTGGGGCAATCCACCGCCCAGCCGGATTCACAAAGACCCTTGTAGAGCACGTCGCGGCGGCGCTGGTACTGGGCGGCGATGTCCTTCACGCATTGCTGGTCACCCTCCAGCGCAGCAATCGCAGCCACCTGCAGCGGGGTGAATGTGCCGTAGTCGTGGTAACTCTTGATGCGCGCCAGCGCTGCCACCAGGTCGGGGTTGCCGACCATGAAGCCCACGCGCCAGCCGGCCATGTTGTAGCTTTTGGAGAGGGTGAAGAACTCCACGGCCACGTCCTTGGCGCCGGGCACTTCCATGATGCTGGGGGCCCGGTAGCCGTCGTACACGATGTCGGCGTAGGCCAGGTCGTGCACCACCAGGATGTCGTGTTTCTTGGCCAGGGCGATCACGCGCTCGAAGAACGACAGCTCCACGCACTGCGCGGTAGGGTTGCTCGGAAAGCCAAAGATCATCATCTTGGGCTTGGGGTAACTGCCGCGGATGGCTTTTTCCAGCTCGGCAAAAAAGTCGACGTCGGGCGCCACGGGCACGCTGCGGATGTCGGCCCCGGCAATGACGGCGCCATAGATGTGGATGGGGTAGCTCGGGTCGGGCACGAGCACGGTGTCGCCCCGGTCCAGCGTGGCCAGCATCAGGTGGGCCAGGCCCTCCTTGGAGCCGATGGTGACGATGGCCTCGGTGTCGGGGTCGATGTCCACGGCATAGCGGTCTTTGTACCAGTGGCTGATGGCGCGGCGCAGGCGGGGGATGCCCTTGCTGGCGGAGTAGCCGTGGGTGTCGGGCCGCTGGGCCACCTCGGTGAGCTTGGCCACGATGTGCGGCGGGGTCGCGCCATCGGGGTTGCCCATGCTCATGTCGATGATGTCCTCGCCACGGCGGCGGGCAGCCAGTTTCAGCTCGGCCGTGATGTTGAAGACGTAGGGAGGAAGGCGATCAATGCGCGCGAAGCGGCGCTTGCCCTGAGAAGCAGACATGCTGAAGAACTTTCACGTAAGCGCCCGGAACCGTCCGAGCGACGTGGCTGGCAGAAAGGCCAGCCCGCGGTCACTTTAATGCACAACGCGGTGATTGCTCTCTCGATTTCAGCGGTGTCGCACCGCCGCGACGCAGGTGAGTCGTCAGCTCGTCGGGGCTTTGGTAGTCCGTTCGCTGGCCAGCGACCACGCAAAGATACCCACGCCGCAGATGCCCAGCACCACGCCCACCCAGCCGGTGGACGTCCACCCCAGGCCCGCCGCTATGGACACGCCGCCCAGCCACGCGCCCAGGGCGTTGGCGGCGTTGAAGGCCGAGTGGTTGAGCGCAGCGGCCAACGTCTGCGCGTCGCCCGCGACATCCATCAGCCGGATCTGCAGCGCGGGGCCAATGGCCACCAGCGTGCCCAAAAAGAAAGTGACCAACGCGGCGCTCACCGGGTGGTGCGCGGCGGGCACAAACAGCGCCATGACCACGATGGACCACAGCAGCACCTTGCCGATGGAAGGCATCAGCGCCTTGTCGGCCATGCGCGAGCCGACGATGTTGCCCACCACCATGCCCAGGCCAAACAGCGACAGCACGAAGGGCATGAGCGCAGGCGGCATGCCAGCCACCTCGATAAGCGTGGGCTTGATGTAGCTGAACACCGCGAACATGCCGCCGAAGCCGATGGCGCCAATGCCCAGGGTGAACCACACCTGCTTGCGCGCCAGCGCGCCCAGCTCACGCAGCGGGCTGGCGCCATGCGATGCGGGCATGTTGGGCACCCACAAGCGCACCATGACGACAGCCGCCACGGCGATCAGACCCACAAAAACAAACGCCGCGCGCCAGCCAAAATATTCGCCCAGCGCCGCCGCAATGGGCACGCCCACAAGGGTGGCGGTGGTCAGCCCCAGCATCACCCAGCCCACAGCGCGCGCGCGGCGCCCGGGCGGCGCAAGGGCTGCGGCCACCAGCGCCGCCACGCCAAAGTAGGTGCCATGCGGCAGGCCGGTGAACAGGCGCATGGCGCTGAGCGACAGGTAGCCCGGTGCCAGGGCCGATGCAAAGTTGCCCAGCGCGTACACCACCATCAGCGCCATGAGCAGCGCGCGCCGCCCCCAATTGGCGCACAGCACGGCCAGCACGGGTGCGCCCACCACCACGCCCAGCGCATAGGCGCTGATGACATGGCCGGCCTGCGGAATGCTGACCCCGATGTCCTGCGCCACCTCGGGCAGCAGGCCCATGATGACGAATTCGCCCGTGCCGATGGAGAAGCCCCCCACCCCCAGGGCCAGCACGGCGCGCACCAGGGTGCGGTCGTCTGTGGGTGTGTGGGCGGTGGGCGACGTGGGGGATAGGGACGCGGTCATGGCGGCAACAGGCAAACGCCGGACCGGCACGCGAGGGGCCGGCGCGGGAGGTCAAACAAAAAATGGGATGGGGCGAAGAAACTGAGTTACGGGGGTAAACCCGATTTTCGTAACCTTAGCACGGCATGCCTTGCGCTGCAGTGCTGGGGGCATGTGTCCCCTGGGGGAACAATTCAGGCCGCTGGGGCTGCTACGCTGGCGCCCCGAACCCTGCCCTGCCCTTTCTCTCCCTTCACCAAGGACTGCGAATGACAACGATCCAGAGCCCTGCAGACAGCATTGCCAGCACCGTGAAAGTGCTGGCCTTCGACATCTTCGGCACCGTGGTGGACTGGCACGGCAGCATCGTGCGCGAGATGCAGGCGCTCTACCCCGCGGTGGATGGAGACGCGTTTGCGCTGGCCTGGCGCGCCGGCTACCAGCCTGCCATGGCCCGCGTGATGCGAGGCGAGCAGGGCTGGACGCGGATCGACGACCTGCACCGCGGCGTGCTGGACGAGATCCTGCCGCGCTTTGGCCTGGCGCACCTGTCCGAGCCCGAGCGCCGCCACCTCAACCATGTGTGGCACCGGCTTGATGCCTGGCCCGACAGCGTGGAGGGCCTCACGCGGCTCAAGACACGCTTCACCATCACCACGCTGTCTAACGGCAACATCGGCCTGCTCACCAACATGGCCAAGCGTGCTGGTCTGCCCTGGGACTGCGTGCTGAGCGCCGAGGTGTTCAAGGCCTACAAACCCAGCCCCGACACCTACCTGGGCGTGGCGCGCCTGTTTGACCTGCAGCCCGAACAGGTGGCGCTGGTAGCCACGCACCACGACGACCTGGCCGCTGCCCGTGAATGTGGCCTGCGCACTGTGTATGTCGAGCGGCCTTATGAGCTGGGGCAGGCCCGGCCCAAGGATGGGACGCCTGAGCCGGGCAATGACCTGCATGCCACGGGCATGAACGACGTGGCGCGGATGCTGGGCTGCTGATACAAGCCACCGCCAGCGGTCGGTGTGGGCGTCTTCCTGCGGGTTGCAGCCCTGCGCCCAGCCGCCGGGTCGGCGCGGCGTACCAAGAACCTGTTCAAAGTCTTTTCATGGGATCCGCATGACCGCCAACGGACACGATCCAGGCGCCCACCGCAGCCCATGAACAAGCTCCACGAGCGAGGGGCTTGAAGCCTTGCCCTTGGCCTCACGGCGGGGCTGTGGAAAACACTCCGCAGTACGGGCAGACGGACTGCGCCGCGACCGTCAGTGCGCCACTAGCAGCTGCACAAACATCTGCACCTTGGCGTGGCATTCGGCACTGATGGAGGTGAACTCCAGCCCGGCCACCCATTCGTCGCCCTCCTGCTTGACCGTAATGACGCGCGCATACACGTCGGCCACGCGGTAGTCCACCAGCGGCAGCTCGAACTCCAGCTTGATCTCGCTGTGGGCCTGCAGCGGCTCGATCAGCTCCACCAGCAAGCCGTGGTAGCCGATGTCGCGGATGGCGCCGTGCACGATGTGGGGCACGACGATCTTGTGCTGCATGCGCTGGCACAGGCACGGCAAGCGCGCATCCACCCGGTGGCTGCGGCGAAACTCCTGCCGCGGCACCTTGAGCTTTTGCGACGGAATCGCAATCAGCTCGCGCAGGCTCACGGGCTGGCTGCGGCCTTTGACGTGGACCAGCATGGGCTCTGACGCCGACACCAGCCCCCAACACCGCTGGTAGGTCGCGTCGCTGATCAACACCTGGCCGCGCAGGCTCAGCGCCTCGATGCGCGAGGCCAGGTTGACCGCCTCGCCGATCACCGTGTACTCGGAATACACGTCGGAGCCGAAGCGGCCGGCCATCACCGTGCCGGTGTTCACACCGATGCCCAGAAAAACTTCGGGCAGCCGCTCACGCAGGTGTTCAAGGTTCAGCTCGCGCATGGCGATCTGCATTTCCACGGCGCACATCAGAGCGCGGTCCACATCGTCGTCGCTGGCGACCGGCGCACCGAACAGCACCATGATCGAGTCGCCCATGAACTTGTCGATGCTGCCCCGGTACTTGAACACCACCTCGCTGAGCCGCGACAGGCAGCGGTTGAGCGCAGCAATCACCACGGCCGCCGGCTGCGAGCCCGACAGTGCCGTGAACCCGCGCAGGTCGGCCAGCAAGATGGTGACCTCCCGCGGCGCGGCGTCCACACCTTCGATGGCCGCACCCTGCGGCGACTCGACGCCGCGCAATATGGCAGCGACTTCAGCCTGCGCAGCCTCGCTCAGTGGCGCGCCAGTTTCGCGTTCGATCAGCGTCTGCAGGCGGCGCAGCGCATCGTGGTTGAATTCTTTGTGCATGGAAGTCAGAGGGCTGCGTGATCGGACGGGCAAGGCCCCGGCTCGACACACGCCGCAGTCCCCCGCCCACCATCACACCAGAATAGGTGGCGCCCCTGGGCGGGTCAACCGGTGAAAACACTCCATGGCACCGCGCCGAGCTCTGGCACGCGGCAGCACCGGTCGCCATGCCATCTGCGGAGATCCAAACAGCTCCGAGCGGCTCCATACAACCTGGTTTTTAGGTGTTTTTGGGCCCTAGCGCTTGTTCAATAAGCGCTCATAGCTATCAAATTAGTAGCATCCAACCTAACTGCCTCTGCCAGGCTGTCCACGCTCGCCACCACAGGCTGGTCGATCACGCCAAACGGCCCCGGCTGGCCTTGGGCGTCCAGCGCGACCATGCGCACGCGCTCGCCAAAGCGCAAGAAAGGTGTGCGGGCGGCACCATCGGCCAGCGTCTCGATCATGCGGCGCTCGGCGATGCACGACGAGCCCGCGCCAGCATCGGCGTTCGACACCGTGCCCGAGCCGATCACCGTCCCGGCGGAGAGCCGGCGCGTGCGGGCCGCATGCGCGATGAGCTGGCCAAAATGAAAGTGCATGGCGCCACCGTGCGGGTGGCCAAACCATTCGCCATTGCGCTCTGTCTGCAGCCGCAGGTGCACCCGGCCCCCCTTCCACGCGGGGCCGAGCTCGTCCGGCGTGACCGCGATGGGCGCAAAGGCCGTGGACGGCTTGGCCTGCAAAAAACCGAAGCCGCTTTTGGCCTCGCGCGGGCCGAACGCCCTGAGGCTCCAGTCGTTGATCAGCACCACCAGCCGCACATGCGCCAGCGCGTCTTCGGCTCCGATGCCCATCGGGGTCTCGTCCAGCACCACGCCAAACTCGCCCTCAAAGTCGATCTGATCGGCCTCTGACGGGAGAACCACCGCGTCGTGCGGGCCCAAAAAATCGTCGGCGGCGCCCTGGTACATGAGCGGCATGGTCTCGAAGTCGGCGACGGGCGGTACCTTGAACGCACGCTCCATCAGGTGGCCGTGGTTCAAAAACGCCGAGCCATCCAGCCACTGCCACGTGCGCGGCAGCGGCGCCCTGCATTGGCGGGCATCGAAGGGCATGGCGTCCAGCGCGCTGGGCGCATTGACCGCACGGGACAACGCCTCGAGCGCAGGGTGCACGGTGCTCCAGCGCTCCAGTGCATCCAGCAGCGTGGGCGCGACGGCGCAGGCATCGATGCAGCGGCGGGCGTCGTTTGACACCACCACCAAGCGGCCGTCACGCTGCCCGTTGCGCAGGGTCGCTAGCTTCATGCCGATGCCCCTTCGGCGCGGCGCAGCGGCAGCATCGGGTCGAAGATCGCCACGGCCCGCGTCCACCCCGCCGAGGCGCCGCGCACCTTGACCGGAAAACACGAGATGTAAAAACCGTTGGCGGGCAGCGCCTCGAGGTTGTGCAGCTTTTCAAGGTGGCAGTAGCCAATGTCGCGCCCGGCCTTGTGGCCCTCCCAGATCAGCGAGGCATCGCCGCTTTCGGCGTAGCGCTGCGCGGTGTAGGCAAAGGGGGCGTCCCAGCTCCAGGCGTCGGTGCCGGTCAGGCGCACGCCGCGCTCCAGCAGGTACATGGTGGCCTCGTAGCCCATGCCGCAACCCGCACGCGTGTAGCCCGCCGTGCCGTAGGCGCTGCCGGCCCGAGTGTTGACGACCACGATCTCGAGCGGCTGCAGCGTGTGGCCGATGCGCGCAAGCTCCGCCTCTACATCGGCGGCCTGCACCACGTAGCCGTCGGGCAGGTGCCGAAAATCGAGCTTCACGCCGGGCTGAAAACACCAGTCAAGGTCCACCTCGTCAATCGACAGCGCCCGCTGCCCGCCATCCATGGTGGAGGCAAAGTGGTAGGGCGCATCCAGGTGGGTGCCGTTGTGGGTGTTGAGCTGCACGTCTTCCACCGCCCACGATTCGCCGTCGGGCAGGTCTTCCTTCTGGAGGCCCGGAAAAAACTGCGCCAGGTCGTCAAAGCTCATCTGGTGGTCGATGTACGTGATGCGTGGCCCCAGGCCCGGCGGGTCGGAGACCACGTCGTTCTCAAGGTGCATGGAGATGTCGACGATGCGACGCGGCGGCAGGGAGGTCATGGGCGGCTTTCGTGCAGAGGAGTGGGAGGGACAGCGTTCACGACTCCGCCGTGAAGCCGGTCTGCTTGATGAGCGAGCGCCACTGGTCGGCATCGGCCTTGAGCATCTGCGCCAGTTCGGCCGTGGTGGACGGCTTGACCTCCAGCCCGTACTGCTTGCCATGCTCGACCACATCCGGGTGCACCAGTGCCACGCGCAGCGCGTCGGCGGCGCGCTGCACCGTCTCGGCCGATGCCTTGCCCGGCAGGAAGAAGCCGTACCACTCGCTCACCTTGAGCGGGTAGCCCAGCTCTTGCAAGGTGGGCACCTGCGGCAAGAACGGCGAGCGCTTGGCCCCGGCGGTGGCCAGCACGCGCAGCTTGCCGCCCTTGGCATGCTGCAGGTAGTCGCCAATCGGCCCCCAGAACGCGGGGATCTGGCCACCCAGCAGGTCCTGTATGCCCGGCACCGTGCCACGGTAGGCAATGTGGCGCATGTCGAGCTTGGCAAACTGGCCCAGCAGCACGCCCACCATGTGCGGCATGGAGCCCGCGCCCGGGCTGCCGTAGTTGGCGCTGTTGGGGTTGGCCTTGATCCAAGCGAGGAAGTCCGCCAGCGTGCGGACGCTGTCGGGCGTGCCCGGCCCTACGGCGAGGCCGTGGTCCATCATCGCGCCCAGCGATACCGGCGCCACGTCGTCGAGCGTGTAGCGCAGCTTGGGGTAGGTGTAGGGGTAGATGGAGAGCATCGACGACGGCGTGATGAGCAGGGTGGTGCCATCGGCCGGGCTGTCGCGCAGCGTGAGGATGCCGATCTGGCCGCCCGCGCCGGGCTTGTTGTCAACCAGCACTGCCGCCGCGTATTTGTCGCGCAGGCGGTCGGCCACGCGGCGCGCCAGGGCATCGAGCGTGCCGCCCGCCGGAAAACCCGTGATGATTTTTGCCACGTCGGGCAGCGGCGCCCTGGGCGCCTGCGCCCAGGTGGGGCCGGCCCAGGCGGCGGGCAGCAGGGCAGTGGAAAGCTGGGCAAAGCGGCGGCGGCTGATCATGGTGGTGTGTCTCCGTAAGCGCAAGATGGGCGGGCTGCCCAGCGACCGCGCCGGCCTTGTGCAGCAGGGCCTCCAGGCGCCCATGCCAAAAATTATACGAACGTACAAATTCTCGTCGACTGGGGTTTGTACGAGTGTTCAATAAATTTATACAACCGTATAAACGGAACCCATGTCCCGTACCAAATCAGTTTCCAAAACGCCTGCGGCTCCTGCCAAAGCCGCAGCCCTGACGCAAACCGCCACCACCACGCCGCGCAAGCGGGCCGCGGGCCGCGCAGCCGCCGCCGACGACACCCTGGCGCCCAACCGCCAGGCCAACATCCTGCAAGCCGCCGAGCGGCTGTTTGCCACGCGCGGTTTTCATGGCGTGTCCATCCGCGACATCGCCGACGAGGCGGGCGTGCCGCTGGCGCTGGTGGGCTACTACTACGGCCCCAAGCTGTCGCTGTACCACGCGATCTTCCGGGCGCATGCGGGGTATATCGATGTGCGGCTGCAGTCCCTGGCCCAGGCACAGCAAGCGGCCCCGCCGGGCCAGTTGCTCGAAGAGATCGTCAAGGCTTTCGTGCTGCCCGTGCTGGAAGTCGCCAGCCAGCCGGCAGGCCACCACTTTCTGCGCCTGCTGTCGCGCGGCATGAACGACCACCTGGAAGAAGACGAGCCCATCATTCGCGAGCTGTTCGATCCGCTGGCGCATGCCTTCATCGACGCAATGGCCGCCGCCCTGCCCCAGGCCACGCGCAGCCAGGCGGCGTGGTGCTACCAGTTTGCGCTGGGCGCCCTGCTGCACCACGTCAACGACCGGCGCATCGAGCGGCTGTCGCTGGGCCAGAACCAGCCGGGCGACGAGGCCACTGCCGGGCCGCTGCTGGTGCGCTTTATCGCCCAGGGTTTGCGCGGCGCGTGTGGCGGCGCGGTGCACTGACCGCGCGCGCGACGATCCTCCAACCCATTGCGCTGAGCCCCGCATGAAAAGCCCTGCCCGCGCTCCCCCGCGGTCTGCCGCCCGCCGCCAGCCGTGGCAGGGGCAGCGCACCGCCGCCACCCCCGCTGAATCGTCGCGCCAGACCGGTGCGCCCTAGCGGCCACCCCACAAGTCACCCGCTGAGATAAGCCACCACGGCGTGTCCACGGCTCACCCGCGCTCTGCTCCCGTCCACGACGGATGGTGCAGATCCGGCGAGCCCGGGCCTTGCTGCGCCTTATTTCAGCATCTGCGCTCCAGGTCCCACAGGTTCCTGACAGCCCCATTTCAGCGTTCACAAGACGCTGACCCACCGCCACCGCCCGCCCCGTCTCGTCCCCTCGGAACAGCCGCCTTCGGCTGCGCCGCGGGTCCGTGCGCGCCTGTCCCCACCCACTTCAAACCGAAAGCCACCATGACACACCGCCACCTCTGCCGTCCATTGCACACCCCTGCCCCGCGCCGCCTGTGGGCGCGCACCTTGTGCACCACCACCCTCTCGGCCGCTGCCCTGGCTGCACAAGCCCAGCCCACCGCCGCGCCGGGGCTACAGCTCTACGGGCTTGTCGACGCCGCTGTGGGCCGCTTCGCCAGCCCGGCAGGGGGTGTGAACGCACAAGACCGGGCCATCACCAAGCTCGACGGCGGCGGCATGTCCACCAGCCACTGGGGTGTGCGTGGCCATGAAGACCTGGGCAGCGGGCTGTCGGCGCAGTTCGAGCTGTCCTCCTTCGTGCGCAACGACTCCGGCGCCACCGGGCGCAGCGATGCCCTGCCCGCCCCGGTGAATGTCGGCGCCGATCCGGTGTTTGCGCGCGCCGCGTGGGTGGGCCTGGCCCACCCCACCTGGGGCCGGGTGCGGGCCGGCAACATCACCACGCAGCTGTTCATCAACGCCATCACGTCCAACGCGTTTGGCGACTCCACCGTGTTCGGCCCGCTCAACCTCACCACCTTCATCGGCGGCCTGCTGACCGGTGGCACCGCCTGGGCCAACTCGGTGGTCTACGACACACCCCAGTTCGCGGGCTTGGGCGGATCGGTGGCGCACGCCATCTCCGAAGGCCAGGGCGGCGGCAACAGCGCCGCGCGCCTGGCCTATGCCCAGGGGCCGCTGGCAGCATCGCTGGCATGGCAAAGCGTAAAGAAAAACCCGCTGACCTTCGCAGACGGGACCTCTGCCAACAACACGCGGACGTGGCAGCTGGCAGCTTCGTATGACTTCGAGGTCGTCAAGCTGTTTGCCCACCTGGGCCGCATTCACAACCGGGGCACAGCGGCGTTGCCGCTCGACGTGTCGTACCGGGTGTGGGATGTGAGCGCGGCCGTGCCGGTGGGTGCCGGCCGCGTGCTGGCAGGCTATGCCGTGCGCCGTACGGGCGATGCCGTGGGGCCGGTGCCCGCCACGCTGGCGGGGGGCAATGTAGAGCGCAAGGTATTCACCGTGGGGTATGACTATTTCCTGTCCAAACGCACGGACCTGTATGCCATTGTGATGCGCGACAGCACCCGCACCCACACCCTGCCCGCGCCGCCCTCGGTGGTCAGCGCCCAGGGCACCAGCTTTGCCGTGGGGGTGCGCCACCGCTTCTGAGCAACGCGCTGAGTTTTTATCCAAGGTTGGGGGCGCTTGCAGGCGCCCCTTTTTTTGGCTGGCTAAGCTGGTAACGGCGGCCTAGGAGCCTGCGCGGCAGAAGGAACATCGGCTGCAACGCGCGACAAACTGGTGTCGTGCGGTCCTGCCTCCTGCGCCCAGGGGCCCACCCTGGGCTTGTCGGTAGCACCACACGATCCTCGGTTTTCGCGAGTTTCGCTTCGATGCCTTCTGCCACGCAGGCTCCTAGCCCACCGTCTCGCGCAGCACGCGTTGAAACTCGCCCGCGGTCGTGTCGTAATCCCACCGCGTCGCGCAGCGCGCCCAGCCGCCCTCGGCCGTGCCCGACGGCTCCAGGGTCAGTATCACCAGGCTGTTGGGGCTGCCATGGCGCAGGCGGTGCGATACGGCCGTGCCCGCGTGGCTGGCCCACAGGCCAGGCAGCGGGTTGAGCAGTGCCGGCTGGTGGGCGTGGCCCGACAGCATCATGTGCGCCCCGGCGGCACGCCACCGCTGCAGCGCCTCTTCCGCACGGTGCGGTCGGTGGTCGCGGTCCGCCGCGTCGCGGGCCACCAAGGGGTGGTGGCTGGCCACAATGCGCCACGCATCGGGCGGCGCACGGCCCAGCAGGTCGGCCACGTGGTCGATCTGCGCCGACGACAGGCTGCCGCGTTCGTGCCGCCATGCGCGCGTGGTGTTCACGCCCACCACGTAGAACGGCCCCGCTTGGCGCACGGGTTCGTGGTCGACACCAAACTGCTCGGCAAACCGCTCGTACGCCCGGCCCCAGCGCATCCACCAGGCAAACAACGGCAGGTCGTGGTTGCCGGCCAGCACCAGCGTGGACCGCGCGTGCAGACCCTGCACAAAACGCGCGGCCTGCTCGAACTGGGGGGCCGTGGCCCGCTGCGTCAGGTCGCCCGACACCACGGCCATCGACACGCCCAGCCGCTGCGCCAGGCGCTGCACCGCCGCGCACACCGCCGGGTCGTGCGCCCCGAAGTGCAGGTCCGACAGGTGCATCAGCACATCCATGGGCGCGTCCGGCAGGAGATAGGCGGCACCTGCGCCGTCATGCGGGCAAAAGGCCGCCGACCGGCACCACCGGCACGGGGTCTTCCTGCGGCACCACCGCGCTCGCCACCTCGGGCGGATCATCACGGATCAGCGTTGTAGGCGTCACCAGCCACAACGGCCGCTTGCCGATGTGAAAGTGCAGGGGTGGCGCCATCCACTCGCGCTCGCCATCAAACGCAACCTTGACCTGGGGCGGGCGCCAACTGGCGGGCTCCACGGTCAGCTCGGTGCAGGCCATGCTGGTCACGGCGTGGTCCTTGTGGAGCTGGCCGGTGGCGGCGTTCCACACCGTGCGCGCCACGGCCCAGCGGCCCTGGGGCTGCAGCAGCACCACGGCCAGCTTGCCGCCGTCGGCCACCATGCGCCCCTGGGGCAGGCCCATGCGGTCGAGCTGCAGCGGGTTGTTGCCCACGAACAGCGTGGTCACCAGGTGCTCCTCCTGCCGCGCCTGCGCGCCTTCGTGGGTTTTCATCACCACACGCCAGCGGCGGCCGGACGCGGGGCGGAACATGCTCCACACCGCCGATGCCACGGCCACCAGGCGCGACCGGCCAAACCGCTTGGAGGCCTTCTCGCGCTCGGCCAGCAGCTTGGGGTACAGGCCCACGCTGGCGTTGACCACAAACATGCGCTGGTTGACAAACCCCACCTGCACCGGGCGCATGTCGCCGGCGTGCAGGGCCTGCAGCAGGTCTTGCACAGCAGCTTCCGGGTCGAGCGAGAGGCCATGCTCGCGGCTGAAGTAGTTGAAGGTGCCCATGGGCAACACGCCCATCGGTACGCCCACGCGCAGCGCGGCCGCCGCCACAGCGTTGATGGTGCCGTCGCCGCCCGCAGCCACCACCAGCCCGCCATCGCCCCGCGCGGCATAGGCCGCGTCGCGGGCCAATTGCACGATGTCGCCGCGCTGGCCCGGCACGTGCCACACCACGTTGTGCTGCTGCAGCGCCGCCACGCCTTCGAGCTTGGCGCGCAGCAAATCCAGATCGGCACCGGGACGCTTGGGCACCACGATGTGGATGGGCCCATCGGGCCGGGCTGGAATGGGATGCCGTGGAGGTGTCATGTCTACAAAGTTGTGCAGCGGGGCCGCAGGCTGTGGCGCACGCCATCCGCGCACCGCCGTTGGGATAAATGATGGTCGCAGCAGCGCCCGGCGCGCGCCGCCGGTAGCCACGCCTTGGGCCTGTCAGCGCGCGCCGACAGCCCGCGGGGTTGCCACTTCCATGCCTCTCTCAACCACCCATCAATCACCTACCGCCTCAAGGGATGCTGGGAACTCTGAGACAAACGCGGGTTCCCTCTCCATGAGCCACCACCGAGACAGCGCACCACCACTGCCCATGACAACAGCAATCTTCTCCCCCTCCGAGCTAGGCGCCCTGCTGGCGCAACACCCCATGGCCTGGTGGGTGGCCGGCGTGTTGATGGGTGCATCGCTGGCCTGGGGCGCCCTCCTCGGGCTGCGCGGCCTGCGCCGTGCCGGGCCGCCGCTGCACCGCTTTGTCCCCGTCAAGGCGCGCTGGCTCATGCTCGCCGCGATGGCGGCTGCGGCCTGCGCGCTGGTGATGGCCGGCGAGGTCATGGCCGAGCTGGCCGAGAGCGGCACCGAAGGCCCTTGGGGCGAACTCGACGACGCGATAGCGGCTGGCCTGCGCGCACACGCAGACACCGCCGTACTGCGGTGGTTTGCCACGCTGACCCACCTGGGGGACACCTGGATGCTGACCGCGCTCACGGCGGCGGTGGCCGGTGCGCTGTGGCTGCGCCAGCACCGCATGCTGGCCACGGCCTGGCTGGTGGCCCTGGCCGGCAACGGCGCGCTGACCCGAATCCTCAAGAACACTTTTGATCGCGTGCGGCCCGAGCATGTGCACGGCATCGCCGAGGCGCACGGCTACAGCTTTCCCAGCGGGCATAGCAGCGCGTCGATGGTGGCCTACGCCATGCTCGCCTACCTGGCCACACGCTTGCTGCCACGGCCCTGGCACCTGCCCTCGGCCCTACTCGCCGGCGCGCTCATCGTCACCACGGGCTGGAGTCGCGTCGTACTGCAGGTGCACTACGCCAGCGACGTGCTCGCAGGCTGGCTGCTGGGCGGGACGTGGATGGTGTGCACGGTGCTCATCATGGAGAGCGTGTCGCGCTGGCACGCGGATCGCCGCCCGGCGACGGAGCCGGTCTGATCGCAGCAGCGCACACGCCGGCTGCCACAGCAACCGGGGTCAAATCGCCACGAGGTTGCGAATGCCCTTGGCTTCCATCTCGCTGCCGGGGCCGCGCGCAATAACTTCGCCGCGCTCCATCACCAGGTATTCGTCGGCCAGCTCCTGCGCGAAGTCGTAGTACTGCTCGCACAGCAGGATCGCCATCTCGCCCTTGTCGGCCAGCATGCGAATCACGCGGCCGATGTCCTTGATGATGCTGGGCTGGATGCCCTCGGTGGGCTCGTCCAGGATCAACAGGCGCGGGCCGGGCGCCAACGCGCGGGCAATGGCCAGCTGCTGCTGCTGCCCGCCCGAGAGGTCGCCGCCGCGGCGGTGGAGCATCTGCTTGAGCACAGGGAACAGCTCGTACAGATGCGGGGGGATGGGCGTGGAGCCGCTTTTGTAGGCGAGGCCCATGCGCAGGTTTTCTTCCACCGTGAGGCGGCCGAAGATTTCGCGGCCTTGGGGGACGAAGCCGATGCCTGCTCTCGCCCTGTCGTAGGGGGTGGTTTTGTCGATGGGTTTGCCGTCGAAGTGGATGGCGCCGCTTTTGATGGGGACGAGGCCCATGAGGCTTTTGAGCAGGGTGGTCTTGCCGACGCCGTTGCGGCCGAGCAGGACGGTGACTTTGCCGGGGGCGGCGGTGAGGCTCACGTCGCGCAGGATGTGGGAGCCGCCGTAGTACTGGTTGATGTTTTGGACGGTGAGCATTTTTAACCTTTTTGACCGCTAGCGCTTGTTCAGTAAGCGCTAGTAGCTATTGTTTTGATAGTGGTGCTGCCATCCCCGTTCGGGCTGGGCTTTTGCAGGATCCTGGGGCAGTCCCCAGCCGTTCGGGCTGAGCTTGTCGAAGCCTGGGCGTGCTGGTTTGAAAGGCATGCTCGTGTTGAGGGCGGAGGCCGGGAGTCGCCCGGCGTGCGAGTAACTTTCTTTTGGGTCGCCAAAAGAAAGTCACCAAAGAAAAGGCGACCCCCAGTCTGCGACCCCTTCGCGGTGCGAAGGGGCAACCTGCGGCGGGGCGATTGCGGGGTGCGCCGTGGAACTCACTTCGCGCCTTTGGCGCTACGTTCGGACAGCCACGGCGAGTCAGTTCACGAGGCATGCGCGCTTCGACGCGCATGCTCACCCCGCAACCGCCCCGCCGCAGGCGCAGCCAGCAGGGGGTTGGACAACCGGAAGCCCAACAGCCGACAGCCACACGGGCCATTGCTTCGCTCGGCCCAGCCTGCGCAGCGCGAGGCGCTTGCGCCCGCGCGTTCGGGGCCGAGCGAAGCAATGGCCCGTATGGATGTCCGATCCCCGGGTTCCCTTCAGGATGCGCCGAGGAGCGCAGCGGCCAGCGGATCAGGGCTCGCGATTGTTTGAGCGAAGCGAGTTCGAGCGAGACCCCGCTGGACGCGAGCACCGCAGGTTTCCCCGCTCGCCCGCAGGGCGGGTGGGGACGCAGCGTGTAGGGTCGCCTTTTCTTTGGTGACTTTCTTTTGGCGACCCAAAAGAAAGTTACTGCGCCGCCGGGCGCACACCCCGGCTCCCGCCCTCCAACCAAGCACGCCGCACAGATCATCGAACGTGCCTGCGCCGGCTCCGACAAGCTCAGCCCCAACGGTTGGTGACGCACCACGCCACCACCAAAAAGCACCGCAGCCGAAGAGCGCAAACACACCATCACCGCCCCAGATAAACCTCAATCACCCGCTCATCCGACTGCACCTGATCCAGCGTCCCCTGCGCCAACACCGCCCCATCGCACAACACCGTCACGATCTCAGAAATGGTGCGGATGAACGACATATCGTGCTCCACCACCATCAGCGAATGCTTGCCCTTCAACGTCAAAAACAACTCCGCAGTCCGCGCAGTTTCCTCGTCCGTCATCCCCGCCACAGGCTCGTCGAGCAGCAGCAACTTCGGGTCCTGCATCAGCAGCATACCGATCTCCAGCCACTGCTTCTGGCCATGGCTCAGATTGCCCGCCATGCGCGTCACGCTGTCCGCCAAGTGAATCGTGTGCAGGACCTCGGCCAACCGATCCGACTGGGTCGAATCCAGCCGAAAGAACATGCTCGACTTCACACCCTTGTGGGTCTTCAAAGCCAGTTCCAGGTTTTCAAACACCGACAGCTGCTCGAACACCGTGGGCTTCTGGAACTTGCGCCCTATCCCCAAGCTGGCGATCTCGGGTTCGTTGTGGCGCAAGAGGTCGATGGTCGAGCCGAAGTACACCGTGCCGCTGTCCGGACGGGTCTTGCCGGTGATGATGTCCATCATCGTCGTCTTGCCCGCACCGTTCGGGCCGATGATGCAGCGCAGCTCGCCGGGTGCGATATCGAGGCTCAGGTTGTTGATGGCCTTGAAGCCGTCAAAGCTCACGCTCACATCTTCCAGGTACAGGATGCGGCCGTGGGTGATGTCCACCTCACCGGGCGTGGCGATGCGCGAAAAACCTGCAGCGCGCCCGCCGGACTCGGTCTGGCCCGGGGCAGCGGGTGCCAGCTTGGCCTGAACGCGCCTTGCGCCTTCGTCCATCAGATCGGGCGTCATGGTGCGGCTCCTGGAGTTTTCTTGTTTTTCTTCAGCTTCTTCACCAGGCCCACCACACCATCGGGCAGGAACAGCGTGACGGCGATGAACAGCGCGCCGAGGAAGTACAGCCAGAACTCGGGCGCCGTGACGGTGAGCCAGCTCTTGGCGCCGTTGACGATGAAGGCGCCGACGATGGGGCCGATCAGCGACGCACGCCCGCCCACTGCGGCCCAGACCGCGATCTCGATGGAGTTGGCGGCGCTCATCTCCCCGGGGTTGATGATGCCCACCTGGGGCACGTACAACGCGCCCGCCACGCCACACATCATGGCGCTGATGGTCCAGATGGTGAGCTTGTAGGGCAGCGGCGAGTAGCCCGAGAACATGACGCGCGTCTCGGCATCGCGCACGGCCTGCAGCACGCGGCCGAACTTGCTGCGCACCAGCCAGCGCGCCAGCAAAAAGAACACCAGCAGCGTGACGCCCGTCATCACGAACAGCAGCATGCGCATGTTCTGCGTGGCAATCGGCTGGCCCAGGATGCGCTTGAAATCGGTAAAACCGTTGTTGCCGCCAAAGCCCGTCTCGTTGCGAAAGAACAGCAGCATGGCCGCATACGTCATGGCCTGCGTGATGATCGAGAAATACACGCCCTTGATGCGCGAGCGGAAGGCGAAGTAGCCGAAGACAAATGCGATGAAGCCGGGGACCGCCACGATCAAGATCAGCGTGGCCACAAAGCTGTCGGACAGCGCCCAGTGCCAGGGCAGTTCCTTCCAGTCGAGGAACACCATGAAATCGGGCAGGTCGCTTTTGTAGTTGCCGTCGCGGCCGATCTGGCGCATGAGGTACATGCCCATCACGTAGCCGCCCAGTGCAAAGAACAGGCCATGGCCCAGGCTCAGGATGCCGGTGTAGCCCCAGATGAGGTCCATGGCGAGCGCGCAGATGGCGTAGCACATGATCTTGCCGAGCAGCGCCACGGCGTAGTCGGACAGGTGCAGCGGGCTGCCAGCGGGTACCCACAGGTTGAGCACGGGCGCCACGGCACACACCACGATGAGCGCCACGATGAAGGCCGACCAGCCGCTGCGGGTAAGCAGCGGAGCGGGTGCGGGGAGTTGGATAGCAGGGGTATTCATAACAGTCTCAATCCGCCGTACGGCCCTTCACCGCGAAGATGCCCTGCGGCCGCTTCTGGATGAAGATGATGATGAACACCAGCACGGCGATCTTGGCCAGCACGGCGCCCGTCCAGCCTTCGAGGAACTTGTTGAGCACGCCCAGGCCCAGCGCGGCATACACGGTGCCGGCCAGCTGGCCCACGCCGCCCAGCACCACCACCATGAACGAGTCGACGATGTAGCCCTGGCCCAGGTCCGGCCCCACGTTGCCCACCTGGCTGAGCGCACAGCCCGCCAGGCCCGCAATGCCGGAGCCCAACGCGAAGGCGTAGGTATCGACACGGGCCGTGTTCACGCCCATGCACGAGGCAATGGGGCGGTTTTGCGTGACGCCGCGCACGAACAGACCCAGGCGCGTCTTGCTGATGAGGAAGGCCACGCCACCCAGCACCGCCAGCGCAAAGGCCACGATGATCACGCGGTTCCAGGGCAGCTGCAGGTTCTCCATGAGCTGCACGCCGCCGCTCATCCACGAGGGGTTTTCGACACCCACGTTCTGCGCGCCGAAGACCGTGCGCACCAGCTGCTGCAGCATCAGGCTGATGCCCCAGGTGGCCAGCAAGGTCTCGAGCGGCCGGCCGTACAGGAAGCGGATCACGCTGCGCTCCAGCACCGCGCCCATCAGGGCCGACGCCATGAAGGCGGCGGGCACGGCCGCCACCAGATACCAGTCGAAGGCACCCGGAAAGTATTTCTGGAACACGCCCTGCATCACGTACGTGGCGTAGGCGCCGATCATCATCAGCTCGCCATGGGCCATGTTGATCACGCCCATGAGGCCATAGGTAATGGCCAGGCCCAGCGCCACCAAGAGCAGGATAGAGCCCAGGCTGATGCCGGTGAACATCGCCGCCAGGCGCTCGCCCCATTTCAGGCTGTCTTCCACCGTCTTGAGCGCAGCCTGCAGCGCGGCTTTGACCTTGGGATCCTGTTCGTTGCGCAGCTGCTCCAGCAGCACGGTGCGCGTGGCGGGGTTGCCGCTGGCGGCCAGGTGTTGCGCGGCCTCCAGGCGCTTGGCGGCGTCGCTGCTGCTCAGCAGGATGCGCGCACGGATGCTGGCGAGGCGCGCCTTCAGGGCCACATCCTGCTCGGCGGCCAGCGCCTTTTCGACGAGCGGCAGGCGCGCCTCGTCGGTCTCTTCGCGCAGCGCTTCGATGGCGCTGCGGCGCTGTGCAATGTCAGTGGACATCAGCTGCAGCGAAGCCAGCGCGGTGTCGAACTCGCCACGCATGCGGTTGTTGTTGACGATGTCTTCGGCGTCGTCAGGCACCGGCACCTCGGCGCCGGTCACGGGGTCCAGCCCCTTGTCGCCCTGGATCACGATGGCCTTGTCGCCCGCGATCTTCACGGCGTCGTCACCCATCGCACGGATAAACGCCAACGTGGCTTCGTCGGGCGTGGCGATGGCCTTCTGTAGCGCGGCGATCCGGTCATCGGTATCACCCGCCGCCATGGCCCGAGCAGCCTCGGCCGTGAGCGCGTGCGCCTGCACCGCTGTGCACAACAGCAGGCAGGCGATCAAGCGAGAAAAGATGGAAGCAAGCATGACGAGAGCTGTGTGAAAAGCAGTGGGCCGCAAAGCACGCGCGATCTAGAAGCGAGGGCCGCCGCGCAAGGGCCGCCCCGCCGCGCTGGCGGCGTCCCCCCTCCCGCATCGCGCAGCGAGGCGAGAGAGGGGGTGAAGGCGCGTAAGCGCCTCAGGGGGGTGCTCAGAGTTTCGTCTTGCCGTCCGGCTCATCCTTCTTCTTGTCGTTGCCTTCGATGTACGGGCTCCATGGCTTGGCCTTCACCGGACCAGGCGTCTTCCACACTACGTTGAACTGGCCGTCGGCCTTGATCTCGCCGATGAACACGCTCTTGTGCAAGTGGTGGTTCTTCTCATCCATCTTGCTGACGATGCCGCTCGGTGCCTTGAAGGTCTGGCCGGCCATGGCGGCGATCACCTTGTCCACGTCCGTGCTCTTGGCCTTTTCAACGGCCTGCTTCCACATGTTGATGCCGATGTAGGTGGCTTCCATCGGGTCGTTGGTGAGCGGCTTGTCCTTGTGGCCGGCGATGCCCTTGGCCTTGGCGTAGTCGCCCCACTTCTTGATGAAGGCGGTGTTCTCAGGGCTCTTGATGGACTGGAAGTAGTTCCAGGCAGCCAGGTGGCCCACGAGTGGCTTGGTGTCCACGCCGCGCAGTTCTTCTTCGCCCACGGAGAAGGCAACAACCGGAACGTCCTTCGCCTTCAGGCCCGCGTTGCCGAGCTCTTTGTAGAAGGGCACGTTGGAGTCGCCATTGATGGTGGAGACCACGGCGGTCTTGCCGCCCTGGCTGAACTTCTTCACGTCGGCCACGATGGTCTGATAGTCAGAGTGGCCGAACGGGGTGTACTTCTCGTCGATGTCGGAATCCTTTACGCCCTTGGACTTCAGGTAGGCGCGCAGGATCTTGTTGGTGGTGCGGGGGTACACGTAGTCGGTGCCCAGCAGCACCCAGCGCTTGGCGCCGCCGCCGTCCTTGCTCATCAGGTAGTCCACCGCGGGGATGGCTTGCTGGTTGGGCGCAGCGCCGGTGTAGAACACGTTCTTGGACAGCTCTTCACCCTCGTACTGCACGGGGTAGAACAAGAGGCCGTTCATTTCTTCGACGACGGGCAGCACCGACTTGCGCGACACCGAAGTCCAGCAGCCGAAGATCACCGAGACCTTGTCCTGGCCCAGCAGCTGCTTGGTCTTTTCAGCGAACAGGGGCCAGTTGGAGGCTGGGTCCACGATCACGGGCTCGAGCTTCTTGCCCAGCACGCCGCCCTTGGCGTTGATCTCGTCGATGGCCATCAGCACCGTGTCTTTCAACACGGTTTCCGAAATGGCCATGGTGCCCGACAGGCTGTGCAGGATGCCGACCTTGATGGTCTCTTGCGCATGGGCTGGCAATGCAGACAGACCAGCGAGCGTAGCGACGGCCGCAAGGGCCTTGAGGGAATAACGACGTTGCATGTGGGCTTCTCCGGTGGTGGTCTCAAACGGACCGTCTCGCCCGGCAGGCTCCCCCTTGAAGCCTGTCTGCGGTTGGGATCGGGCGATGCAATGGATTCTGAAGAGCAGGGCCCGCGGCGGAAATACGCCGGGTGGCGTACACGGCGCTGGCGTGTGCGGCGCCGCTGCGATTTGCAGGCGGTGGGAGGTGCGTGCGGCCGCGTAGCGCAGTGTGGTGTGGTGTGGCGTGGCGTGGCCTGTGCTGAGAGCTTGCAGGTTCGGGCTCTGGCGTGACGTTACGGAGCCCACAACGCCGGCCAATTCGCATCATTTAGGCCCCTAGCGCTTGTTCCTATTGCACTTATTGCTATTCCTTTTATAGCAATCACTCAAAACACACTACAAGGCCAGCAATGCCGCGTGTTTGCCCGTGCGCCGCTCCACTACGGGCCAGCGCCGCTGGTTGGTTAGAGTATCGACCTCGCGCAGCGCCTGGCGCCGCCCAGCACGCACCCTCTACCCTCCCCCGCCCCCCATCCCCCATGTCCAACCTCGTCGTCCACGGTGGCACCCCGCTCAAGGGCCGCATCCATCCTTCGGCCAACAAGAACGCCGTGCTGCCGGTGCTGTGCGCCACGCTGCTCACCAACGAGCCGCTGCGCCTGCTGCGCGTGCCGGACATCACCGACGTGCGCAAGATCCTGGATATCTTTCGCACCCTGGGCAGCGATGTGCGCATGGACCACGACACCGGCACGCTTGACCTGCACCACCACGCCACCGTGTTCGACGCCTCGCAGCACCGCCTGCCGGAGGAGATGCGCTCGTCGATCATGCTGGTGCCGCCGCTGCTGGCGCGTTTTGGCGTGGCGCGGCTGGAGGACAACGTGAAGGGCTGCACGCTCGGCGTGCGCGAGATCGACCCGCATGTGGAAGTGTTCCGCCGCTTTGGCGGCACGGTGGAGCGCGCCGAGGGCTCTCTGCTGGTGCGCAATGCCCACGGGCGGCTGCAGGCCACGCAGCATTGGCTGGACTACGCATCAGTGACCACCACCGAAAACTTCGTGCTGTGCGCCGCAACGGCCGAGGGCACATCGGTGCTGACCAACGCGGCGTCAGAGCCCCACGTGCAGGAGTTCTGCCGGTTCATGACCATGATCGGCGTGCGCATCGAGGGTATGGGCACCTCGCGCCTCACGGTGCATGGCGGTACCACGCTGCGCGGCGGCGAGTTCCGCTTCGACGAGGACTTCCACGAGATCACGACCTTCCTGGCGCTGGGCGCCATCACCGGTGGCGACGTGGTGGTGCGCAATAGCGCGCCCGAGAACTTCCCGCTCATCGACCGCACGTTTGCCAAGTTCGGCGTCACGGTCACGCACGAGGACGGCTGGTCACGCGCCCGGTGCGATGGCCCGCTCAAGGTGCAAACGCCGTTCACGAGCAATGTGCTGACCAAGGTCGAGGCCGCGCCCTGGCCGTATTTTCCGGTGGACCTGCTGCCCATTTTCATCGCGCTGGGGGTGCGGGCCGAGGGCAACGCGCTGTTCTGGAACAAGGTCTACGACGGCGCCCTGGGCTGGGCGGGCGAGCTGTCCAAATTTGGCGCGCATGTGTTCCAGTCCGACCCACACCGGCTCGTGACCTTTGGCGGCAACCCGCTCACCCCCGCCGTGGTCGAGAGCCCCTACATCATCCGCGTGGCGATTGCGCTTTTCATGGTGGCGGCCAGCACGCCCGGCCGCTCTGAGATCCGCAACGCCACCCCCATCCGACGCGCGCACCCGCGCTTTGTGGAAAACCTGCGCAGCCTGGGCGTTCAGGTGGAGTGGACGAGCGAGGAATAAGACCCTGTTCAAGATCTTTGCGGGGCCGCGCAAGCACCTTGCCGGGAGGGGAGGCTAGGCGCGGTGCGCAGCCAATAGCTCGGCTATTGGCAAGCGCCGCAACGCTGCAGACGGCCCGGCAAGGCGCTTGCCCGAAGGGTTGGAGTGACATCGGGTCATTGGACGCCCCGGCTGCTTGCATGGGCATGAACCCCTGCGGCGCATCAGAAGCATCCACTCCTCCCGATTTCATCCCAACGCGATCCCCGAAAAGATTTTGAACAGGTTCTTAGCGCCCGAGACCCCTGACCGGGGGCTGCAGCGGGCAGCACCTCAAACGGGGAGTCAGGTGGCCGCGAAGACCCCATCCGGCGCATCGCCGACACTGGGGAGCACGTGCACGGTGGCGCTGGCGTGGTGCACATCCGCGCAAACCACGGTGTTGCGCCCGGCGCCCTTGGCGCGGTAAAGCGCCTTGTCGGCGCGGTTGACAAGCTCTTCAAAGCTCAGCCCCGCGCCCTTGTGCAGCGTGGCCACGCCAATGCTCACCGTGACCGAAATGCGCGCACCCTCCTCGTTGATGGGCACGCTCATCACCGACACATCGTGGCGCAGCGATTCAGCCAGGCGCACGGCGTTGGCGGTGTCGGTCTCGGGCAGCACGATGACGAACTCTTCGCCGCCGAAGCGGGCCACGATGTCCACGCCGCTGCGTTTGCGCGCTGCACAGGCCTGGGCCACGGCGCAGATCACGCGGTCGCCGGCCAGGTGGCCCCACACGTCGTTGACGGGCTTGAAGAGGTCGATGTCCACCACCAGCAGCGACAGCGGGTGGTCGAACCGCTCGGTGCGCTTGCACTCGTTGGCGCCCAGCTCCATCAGCGTGCGGCGGTTGGCCAGCCCGGTAAGTGCATCGTGGGCCGCCAGCAGCTCCAGCGTGGTGTTGAGCTGCTGCAGCAGCCTGTTTTGCTCGATGAGCTGGCGGTTGATCTGCGCGATCTCGGTTTCGCGCTGCTTGCGGTCGTTGATGTTGAAGGTGACGCCGATCAAGCGCTTGCCCGGCGTATCGCTGCTGCCGTCCATGATGCGGCCGTAGTTGGCAAACCAGACCCATTCGCCGTTTTTGGCCCGCAGGCGGAATTCGCAGCGGTATTGCGGTGTGATGCCCGACAGGTGGTCGGCCACGGACTGGCGCACCATGTCCACGTCGTCGGGGTGGAACAGGCCATAGATGTCCTGCACGCCCGAGACGATCTCTTCTTCGGTAAAGCCCAGCTCCAGGAAGGTCTTGGTGGCCTTGCGGGTGACGTTGCCGGTCACCAGATCGTTCTCCCACAGGTCCAGCCCGGCGGCTTCCAGCGCCAACTCCAGCCGCTCCTTGTTCAGGTCTGCTTCACCCATGGCGGCTCACTGGCTTTCGAGGTTGCCGACAGGGTCAGGCCGGTGGCATGCCGCCGGCGTAGCCGATCTTGCGCAGCAGACCCGCAAATGACGCCACGACGCCCGGCGTGTTGTACAGCTGCGGCGCTGTCTGCACGGCGATCACGCTCACCGCCTTGCCCGTGCTGCGGCCGGTGGTCGCGTCGAAATACACGGCCAGGTCGTCGTTGGCATTGGAGAACCCGCGCCCTGTGCTCTCGGAGTAGTAGCAAATCGAGTCCGGCGCGATGATGTCGGGAGCCGTGCTCGACGACGAATACATGATCAGGTTCTCGTTCAGGTTGTAGAGGTAGTGCGTGGCCGTGCTCTGGCTCGAGTCCTGCGCATTGTCCAGTCGGATGATGCCCGAGTCCAGTGACGTGGCGCTGGATGTGGACTGGGTGACCGAGGTGATGAAAAAGTTGGTGACCACTGCGCTGGCAGCCCGCCCGGTCAGGTTCTGGATGGCGGTGGCGACGTCGTTTGTGGACAGTGGCGTAACGGCCTGCAGCATCTGCAAGCCCAGCGCCCGCGCCTGCTCCAGGGTGCCTTCGATGTAGCTGCCCGACAACGCAAACTGGTTCGTCGCGTTCGACGGCCACATGGCGATCCCCGAATACCCGCCGAAGCCACCCACCACGCCGCCCGCCAGCGACTCAATGCCCGAAGCCGTGGCCGACCCCAGCACCGCGTATTGGGCAGCCACCAGGGTGGGCGCATCGCTGGCCAGCACCGCGGGGCTGGGCGCGGGGCCGGACGGGCTGGTGAACGTGGTCTGGGGCAGCTCGGGCACGGCGCGGCCCGCGCCGTCGCCGTTAACCACCCAGACTGAGCCGTTGGACATCGCGGCACCAATGAGCGGCACCAGGGAGTTGATCGGCCCGATCTCGACAGGGATCAGCGCACCGATCTGCATGCCCGTCATGCCCTGCTGCACCGCCAGGGTGTTGCTGATGGAGTTCTGGATTGCCGCAAGGTCGAGGCTGGAGGCCGCGTCGGGCGAGCCCATGATGGCCAGCACACACGCCGGGGTGGCGCCGTCGTAATCCTGCACCTTGACGGTGCCGCTGAAGCCCTGGTTGGCCAGCTCCTGCACGATGGAGCAGGCGTCGGTGTAGCTGCCGCCGCCGCCGCTGGCGAGCACCGCAGCGCCCGTGGCGATTGCCTGGAAGTCGGTCAGGCCATAGGAATAGACATTGCCCATCGGTGCACATCCCTCTCTGCTGTCGGCTGTTCGTTGTGTTGCCCGTCCACAGCAGGCCGCTGCGGCCCTGTGTAACGGAATGTCGCTGGCAGGCACGATACGCGAGCGCGGGCGAAAGTCAATCAGCGCCATCCCGTGACGCATCCCGCAGCGGACTGCACGCCACAACGCGGCTGCACACTGGCTTCGGGCCGCGCCATGGCCTATGCTCGGGCCTGCATTTCGCGCATTTCCGGCCGTCGCCCCACACACCATGAGCCTTCCCGAAACCTCCCCCGTCTACAGCACCGAAGACCTGCTGATCAGCCTGTGCAACTCCGTCACCCGGGTACTGGGCGTGGCCACACACAGCCAGATCCATTACAGCGGCATGGTGCAGCGCATCAGCAAGACCTGCCTCAAGCCTGACATCGGCTGCTTCGTGCTGTTCGACGGCGGCTTCTCCGGGCTGGTGATCATCAACTTCTCGGCCCAGGCCGCCATGGAGCTGTACGCCAGCTACCTGCTCAACATGGGCATGTCCAAGGACGACCTGGTCACCTCGTACACCTCGGACGAAGTGAGCAATGTGATGGGCGAGCTCATGAACCAGGTGGTGGGCGACTTCACCGGCAAGGTGCGGCGCGAGCTGCAGACCCACATCACGCAGAACCAGCCCAAGATGCTGGTGCTGAACAAGCAGGTGCAACTCTCGGTAGACGCCAACCTCGACAAGCCCGAGGCCCGGCGCGTGACCTTCTACACCAGCAACAACAACATCTTCTATCTGGAACTGGCGATCGACCGCACCGAGTTCATCAAGCTCTACGACTTCGAAGCACAAGAGGCCCCTGACCCGGACGCCCTGATGGCGCAGTCGCAGGCCGCGCCGCCTGTGCCCGTGCCGCCGCCCGCCGGGCAGGACGATACGGACGCGCTGCTCAAGTCGTTGGGGATGTAGTTGCGGGCGCCGGGCAGAGTGCCGACGCACCAGGCAATTGCTACAAAAATAATAGCTTAAAACGCTTATACAACAAGTGATAGGCCTGATTTTTATATCAAACACAGCAATCACAGCGACCGATACGGCCGCACGCCGCCTCTGATCGCCGCCACCGCAGCCGCCCCGATGCCACGCAGCACGCGCAGACCGATCGCGCGCTGTGCTCCCCTCGCCCCCATAGCCACGCGCTGATTCCACCAAGCCATGCCCTTCACCCCCTTCCACATGGGCGTCGGCCTGGCCGCCAAGGCGGTCGGCGGGCGGCACTTCAGCGTGCTCACGTTTGGCATCGCCCAGGTGGCCATGGACATCGAGCCGCTGATCGGCATGCTCCGCGATTCGGCCGTGCTGCACGGGCCCACCCACACCTACCTGGGCGCGGTGCCGATTGCGCTGGCGGCCGCGGCGCTCACGCCCTGGCTGTGCGGGCCGCTGCTGCGGCGCTGGAACCACGAAGTCGTGCACTACGGGATGCCGTGGTTGCAAGAGACCGTTTCGTGGAAGCCGCGGGTGCTGGTGGTCAGCGCGCTGACCGGGACTTTCTCTCACGTGCTGCTCGACAGCGTGATGCACCTGGACATCCAGCCCTGGGCGCCGTGGTCCGACGCCAATGGGTTGTACGCGGCCCTCCCGCTGCCGACCCTGCACCTGCTGTGCACGGCGGGCATGGTGGTGGGCGCGCTGGGGTGGGTTGCATTGCGGTGGCTTCGACGGCCCCGTGCCGCCCCAACCTCCGGGCGGTGAGCTGCGGGCCAGTGCTGCCCACTGGCGCATGGAGCGCAGTGCGATTGCCTTGTCCTACATCGGCGCGCCAAAGCTGCTGACGCACACGGACCGCACGCTGGGTAGATTGGTCCACAGCCGTGGGGCAGTGCCGCTGCGCCACCCGTCCACCTTTCGAAGGAGCCCGCCATGCCCCAAGCCCAATGGACTGCCCAGCGCGAACGCCAGTTCAAGCACATCAAAACCAGTCTGAAAAAACGCGGCAAAAGCACCGCCACGGCCGAAGAGATTGCCGCGCGCACCGTGAACAAGGAACGCGCCCAGCACGGTGAAAGCAAAACAGCCAACCCCAAGACGCTGAAGGACACGCCAGCGCCGGTGCGCGGCGGCAAACGGTCACACCAGGGCGCGCAGGGCCGCACGCGGGATCAGCTGTACGAAGAAGCGCGCAAGAAGGGGATCGAAGGCCGGTCCAAGATGAACAAGCAGGCGCTGGAGCAGGCCGTCGGCCGCTGACCGAAGCCCATCGGCATGGCACGCTGCAGGCGCAAGCCCCGCTGCTAGCAAACTATTAATTTGATAGCTACAGGCGCTTATATAATAAGCGCTAGCAGCCAAAAAGACTTGAAATTCAGCCTTCAAACTGCGGATGCAGCTGCCGGATGCGGTTCATCGCCATCGCCGCCGCGGCGGTGCGCGTCTCTACCCCGAGCTTGGCAAACACGCGCTCCAGGTGTTTCTTCACCGTCGCCGGGCTGGCGCCCAGGATGTCGCCGATGTCGCGGTTGATCTTGCCCTTGACCACCCAGTACAGCACCTCGGCCTCGCGCGCGGTGAGCTTGAAGGACAGGCTCATGGATTCGATGATCTTCGCGTCCGACACCTCGCGCATCACGATCAGCCAGTCGCCACCGCCCTCGCTGTCGCCGGCCTGCTGGTGCAGGCGGAAGGTGAGGCGGCGTGCGCCCTGCTCTACCGCCAGGCGCGGGGGTTCGGCCAACGCGTGGGCCAGCAGCTCGGCCGCGTTTTCGGCCAGCACGTGGCGGCGCAGCCAGGCCTGCACCAGCTCGGGCGCCCACGGGCTGGCCTCGCCAAAGTAGCCCTGCAGCAGCTCGCGCGCCAGCGGCGTCTGCCACACGATGCGGCCATCGACCGCGCGCACGGTGATGCTGGCGTAGCCGAAGGCGTCGAGCGCATTGCGCGCCTCGCGGGCCTGGCTGGCGTCCTGCCGGGCCTTGCGCGCCGCGCCCAGGTGCACGCCCATGCGCGCCATCACTTCGCGCGGTTTGATGGGCTTGGTGACGTAGTCGACGCCGCCGGCCTCCAGCGCGGCCACCAGGTGCTCGGTCTCGGTCAGGCCGGTCATGAAGATGATGGGGATGTGCGCCGTGGCAGGCGACGCCTTGAGGCGCCGCGCCACCTCGAAGCCGTCCATGCCCGGCATCATCGCGTCGAGCAGGACGATGTCGGGCAGCGCCTGCGCGGCGCGCTGCAGTGCGGCCTCGCCATGCATGGCCACCAGCACGGTGTAGCCTGACTCATCGAGGGCATCGTGCAGCACAGCCAGGTTGTCGGGCACGTCGTCCACGATCAGCACCACGTCGCTGTCGCTGCGGTCCAGCGCGGCGGCGCCGCTGGCAGCCAGGCCGGGTGGATAAGAAGAGGCGGTGGTCATCATCGTTGTCGTCGTGCTCACGAAGGGGCCTGCTCCAGGATCTGGCCCATGGCGTCGAACTGGAATTCGCGCGCCATCTGCCGCAGGGTGTGGACGAACGCCTGGTGCGCAGGCTGGCTGCGCTCGATGTCGTCCAGGGTATTGAGGATGCCGCGGTAGTAACCCAGCGCCACGGCCTGCATCAGCGGGGCGAGGGTGGCGGCATCGGGGTAGGTCAGCGCGCTGCCCAGGGCGGGGGCCGTGCCAGCGGGCAAAGCGGTGGATGGCGCAGCGGCCGAGGCATCGCCTTCGTGTTGCCACTGCAATGCCAGGCGGCGCCCCAACCAGTCCAGCAGTTCCGTGTGGCGCACGGGCTTGACGATGAAGTCTTCGGGGCGGATGTCCACATCGTTGTCCAGCGCCTTGTCGAACGCGTTGGCCGAAACGATGGCGCAGTGGATGGAGTGCCCCCACGCTCCGCACTGCGTGTCGTCGCTGCCCCCCGAGAGGGGCCCGTCCGGTTTGGGGCGGCCCGGCGCCGGGCGGATTCCAACAAGGTCCATCTGCCGTACCCGCCGCAGCGTCTCCCAGCCATCGATACCGGGCATGGCCAGGTCCATGAAGATGGCGTGGGGCCGATACCCGGTGGCCAGCAGGTCGAGCGCGTCGTGCCCGCTGGCAGCCTGGCGCAGCTCGAACCCCAGGGGTTCCAGCAAGTGCACCAGCAGCTCGCGGTCGGGCTCTTCGTTGTCTACCACCAGGACGCGGCGGCGCTCGCCCGTATAGCCCACCCGGGCCTTGCGCACCGGCGCTATGCGGCCACTTCCGGGCGCGGTGGCGGCCTTGCCCAGCGCCTCGGCGTGCACCTCGGGCAGGAACAGCTTGATGTGAAACACCGAGCCCACGCCGGGCTGGCTTGAGACCGACATCTCGCCGCCCATCAGCACGGTGAGCATCCTGGCAATGGTCAGCCCCAGGCCCGCACCGGGCGCTGCGGCGGGGCCGCTGCCGCTGGCGCCCGCGCGGGCGAAGGGCTCGAAGATGCGGTCGATTTCGTCAGCACTCAGGCCCGGGCCGGTGTCCTGCACTTCGATGCGCGCCATCTCGCGGGCGTAGCGCACGCGCAGCGTCACCGTGCCGGCCGCGGTGAACTTGACGGCGTTGCCCAGCAGGTTGATGAGGATCTGGCGCAGGCGCTTGTCGTCGGCGCGGACCACCTCGGGGATCACGCCCTGCACGTCGAACACGAACGCCAGGCCCTTGGCCGAAGCCTGGAGCTCGAACAGGGCCGCCATTTCGTGCAGGCCATCGGCAAAACGCATGGGCGCAATGTCGAGCGTGAGCTTGCCCGACTCGATGCGCGCGATGTCGAGCGTGCCTTCGATCAGCGACAGCAAGTGCTCGCCGCCGCGGCGGATCACGTGCACCGCCTGCTTGCGGTGCGGCGGCACGCCCGCGTCTTCGCCCATCAGCTGCGCGTAGCCCAGGATGGAGTTGAGTGGCGTGCGGATCTCGTGGCTGATGGCGCTGATGTAGCGGCTCTTGGCCTGGTTGGCCTGGTCGGCCAGGATGCGCGCGTCCTCAGCCTGCTGCTGGGCCTCTTCGGCCACCTGGCGCGCCTGCTCGGCCACGCTGCGGGCGGTCTGCAGAGCCTCGTCGGTCTGGCGGTGCAGCTCGATCTCGCGCACCAAAAGGCCCGTCTGGCGGTTGGATTCCTCTTGTGCCACCTGGCGGCTCTTGTGCGCCAGCACCAGCCACCACGCCACGATGCCGGAGATGACGAGCAGCGCCAGGTAGGCCTTGAGCAGCCCCGAGCGCAGCGCCACCTCGGGCGCGGCCAGCACCTCGGTCGCCGTCAATGCCTGGGCGATGGTGTTGAGCTCCTGGTGGTACAGCAGCCCCATGACGGACGCCAGCAGGGGTGCGATCACCAGCATCAGCAGCAGGAAGTGGCCCAGGCCGGTGTCGAGGTAGCGCCAGCTGGTGCGCGGCAGCAGCCAGCGCAGTGCGGCCGACCACTGCACCGCCATGCTCGCATGGGGCTTGCACAAATCGCCGCAGCGCGCATCCAACGTGCAGCACAGCGAGCAGATGGCGCCGCGGTACGCGGGGCACTGGGCCATGTCGGGCGCTTCGTACTCGCGCTCGCAGATCACGCAGCGCTGCACGGTGTACTGCACATAGCTGCCAAGGTCCGTCCCCCCGTTGCCGCCCGCTTTGCGGCGGACGGGGCCATGGATGGGCACTGCCTGCACATCGGCCAGCGTGGTGGGCTCGGACTGGCGTGCGATGTAGTAGCGCCCCTGTGTGGCCCACGCAATGAGCGGCGCAGCCACAAACGCCACGGCCATCGCGATCACTGCCGAGAAGGCCTGCGGCAGCGGACCAAACAGGCCCAGGTGGGCGGTGATGGACAGCGCCGACGCCAGCGCCATCGACCCCACGCCCACCGGGTTGATGTCGTACAGGTGCGCGCGCTTGAACTCGATGCCCTTGGGCGACAGGCCCAGCGGCTTGTTGATGACCAAGTCGGCCACCACCGACATGATCCAGGCGATGGCGATGTTGGAGTACAGCCCCAGCACCTCGCCCATGGCGCGAAACACGTTCATCTCCATCAGCATGAAGGCGATCAGCGTGTTGAACACCACCCACACCACCCGCCCCGGGTGGCTGTGCGTGAGGCGCGAGAAGAAGTTGGACCACGCCAGCGAGCCCGCATAGGCATTGGTCACATTGATCTTGAGCTGCGAGATCACCACAAACAACGCCGTGGCCGCCACCGCCCAGCCGTAGTGCGGGAACACATATTCATACGCGGCCAGGTACATCTGGTTGGGGTCGACCGCACGGTCCACCGGCACCATGTGGGTGAGCGCCAGGTAGGCCAGCAGCGCGCCGCCCAGCATCTTGAGCACCCCCAGCACCACCCAGCCCGGCCCGCCCACCAGCACGCCCAGCCACCAGCGCCCGCGTGTGGCCTGGGTGCGCGCGGGCATGAAGCGCAGGTAGTCGGCCTGCTCCCCCATTTGGGTAATGAGTGCAATGCCGACGGTGAGCGCCGCACCAAACAAGGGCAATTGAAAGCTCGCGCCGCGTGCGGATTCACCGCCGTAGTGCACGACGCCAGAAAACGCACCAGGATCGCGCACCAGCACGTAGGCAAAGGGCACGACCAGCATCACCAGCCACAGCGGCTGCGTCCACACCTGCAGCCGGCTGATGGCCGAGACGCCGTGCGTGACGAGCGGAATTACCACCACGGCGCAGATCAGGTAGCCCCAGGTGGGCGGGATGTCGAGCGCGAGCTCCAGCGCATAGGCCATGACGGCGGCTTCGAGCGCGAAGAAGATGAAGGTGAAGCTCGCGTAGATCAGCGATGTGAGCGTGGAGCCGATGTAACCAAAACCCGCGCCGCGCGTGAGCAGGTCCATGTCCACACCGTAGCGCGCCGCGTACACACTGATGGGCAGCCCCGCCAGAAAGATGATGAGCCCTGTGGCCACGATGGCCCAGAAAGCGTTGATGAAGCCGTACTGCACGAGGAGCGTGGCGCCGATCGCCTCCAGGATCAGGAACGACGCCGCCCCGAATGCCGTGTTGGCGACCCGCCATTCAGACCACTTGCGAAAGCGCTGGGGGGTGTAGCGCAGCGCGTAGTCCTCCATGGTCTCGGTGGCCACCCAGCTGTTGTAGTCGCGCCGGATTTTGACGACCTGTTGCGGCGCCTGCTGCTGCGGCGTTTGCCCGTCCACCTCCTGCCCCGACGGCTGCACCGGCGCAGCATCGGCGGGAGCAAGGGGGGCGGTGGGCAGGGGCATGGGGTGGGAGGACAGCAAGCCCTGCAGGTGCAGTTTCCATGCCACGGCCCACCGTAGCGGGCACTGCCCCTGCGCCAGATGACGTATGGCGGGCACGGGGCTTGCTGCCTATGATGGGACGGCCCTCACAAGCCCCCTCTGAATACGAGGCAACGCAAACCGGCAATTGGCCCGCACTCCGGCTGCATCAGCCAATGACCCCAGCATTGAGTGAAACGATATGGAACTGACCCCTCGCGTTCGGCCTCATTCGTGGCCGCGCGAGCCAATGACCCCAGCATTGAGTGAAACGAAATGGAACTGACCCCTCGCGAAAAAGACAAGCTGCTGATCTTCACCGCAGCCCTGCTGGCCGAGCGCCGCAAGGCCCGGGGTCTCAAGCTCAACTACCCCGAGGCCATGGCCCTGATCAGCGCCGCCGTGATGGAAGGCGCCCGCGATGGCAAGACGGTGGCGCAACTCATGAGCGAAGGCCGCACCGTGCTGACCCGCGCCGATGTGATGGACGGCATCGCCGAGATGATCCCGGACATCCAGGTCGAGGCGACGTTCCCCGATGGCACCAAGCTCGTCACCGTGCACCAACCGATCGTGTGAAAGCACCCCTGATTCGCTTCGCGCCTTACGCCACAGAGGGACGCCACCGGCGACCTGGCCAAGCCAGGTCTCGCGTGGCACTCGGCCGGGACGTACCAGTTTTGACCGCTGTGCACCTTGACTGCAATCTGGCCCGCTGACGCGCCAACGCCGCCCTTTCAATTTTGGAGATCTTCAGCATGCGTTCTTCCCGTATCCAAAACCCCCTTCTCTTCCTGGCCCTCAGCGCCGTCAGCCTGGGTGCCAACGCACACACCGGTGCGCCATCGCACGCTCACAACAGCTTCTTCGACGGCTTGATGCACCCGCTGTTCGGCATGGACCACCTGGCCGCCATGGTGGCCGTGGGCTTGTGGAGCGCGCTGGCGGCCCGCCGCGCGGGGCCAGAGCTTCTGTGGGGCCCCGCGGGATTTGCGGCCATGCTGCTGGCGGGCGCAGCCGTCGGGTTGCAGGGCGTGGCCATGCCTGCGGTGGAGCCCATGATCGCCGCATCGCTGCTGGCCACCGGCCTGCTCGTGGTCTCGCGCCTGCGGGTGCCGGGCATCGTGGCAGCGCTGGGCGTGGGTGTGTTCGCGGTGTTCCATGGCGCGGCGCATGGCTACGAGTTGGCGGGCAGCCACAGTGCGTGGCAGACCCTGGCGGGCATGCTGGCCGCCACGGTGCTGCTGCACTGCGCGGGCCTGGCCGCAGGTTGGGCGCTGCGCCAGCGCCACGTGTGGGTAGCACGGCTGGCGGGCGCCGGCGTGGCCGCTTTTGGTGGCGTGCTGTTGATGGCCCGGATGGCCTGAACCGCCACAGCATTCGAGGTACACACCATGACCCCAGGCGAACTCCTCATCGACGCGGGCGACCATCCGCTCAACACCGGCCGCCGCACGCTGACCATGGTCGTGCGCAACACCGGCGACCGCCCCATCCAGGTGGGCTCGCACTACCACTTTGCCGAGACCAACAACGCGCTGGGGTTCGATCGCGCCGCCGCGCACGGCATGCGGCTGAACATTGCGTCGGGCACGGCCGTGCGCTTCGAGCCCGGGCAGGAGCGCACGGTGGAGCTGGTGGACTACGCGGGCGAGCGCCGCGTCTTCGGCTTCCAGGGTCGTGTGCAGGGCGCGCTTTGAGCCCCATTTCAAGCCAAAACAGGCCCTAGCGCTTGTTCTATAAGCACTTATAGCTATTAAAACAATAGCAAACCGTTTTCGCGGAGCAATTTCACCATGGCAACCATTGGACGACGCGCCTACGCCGAGATGTTCGGCCCCACCGTGGGCGACCGCGTGCGCCTGGCAGATACCGAACTCATCCTGGAGGTCGAGGCCGACTACACCCTACGCGCCGGCAGCTACGGCGAAGAGGTGAAGTTCGGCGGCGGCAAGACCATCCGCGACGGCATGGCGCAGAGCCAGCGCACCAACGCCGGGACGGGAACAGGCCCCTCCGGTGGCGGGGCTGTGGATACGGTGCTGACCAACGCCCTCATCGTCGACCACACCGGCATCATCAAGGCCGACATCGGCCTGCGCGCGGGCCGCATCGCCGCCATCGGCAAGGCGGGCAACCCCGACACCCAGCCGGGCGTGGACATCATCATCGGCCCCGGCACCGAGGTCATCAGCTGCGAGGGCAACGTCGTCACCGCGGGCGGCATCGACAGCCACATCCACTTCATATGTCCGCAGCAGATCGAAGAGGCCCTGGCCAGCGGCGTGACCACCATGCTGGGCGGCGGCACCGGCCCTGCCACCGGCACGCTGGCCACCACCTGCACGTCCGGCCCCTTCAACCTGGAGCGCATGCTGCAGGCGGCAGACGCCTTCCCCATGAACCTGGGCTTTCTCGGCAAGGGCAACGCCAGCCTGCCCGACGCGCTGCACGAGCAGATCAACGCGGGCGCCATTGGCCTCAAGCTGCACGAAGACTGGGGCACCACGCCCGCGGCCATCAGCAACTGCCTGGACGTGGCCGAGGCCACCGACACGCAGGTCGCCATCCACAGCGACACACTCAACGAATCAGGCTTTGTGGAGAACACCATCGCGGCCGTGGGCGGTCGCGGCATCTGCGCCTTTCACACCGAAGGCGCGGGCGGCGGCCATGCCCCCGACATCCTGCGTGTGGTGGGCGAGGACAACTTCTTGCCATCGTCCACCAACCCCACGATGCCCTACACCCAGAACACGCTGGACGAGCACGTGGACATGCTCATGGTGTGCCACCACCTCGATGCCAGCATTGCCGAGGACCTGGCCTTTGCCGAAAGCCGCATCCGCAAGGAAACCATCGCCGCCGAAGACATCCTGCACGACCTGGGCGCCATCAGCATGATGTCGAGCGACAGCCAGGCCATGGGCCGCGTGGGCGAAGTCATCCTGCGCACCTGGCAGACCGCGCACAAGATGAAGGTGCAGCGCGGCAGCCTGCAGGGCGACACCAGCCGCCACGACAACACGCGCATCAAGCGCTACGTGGCCAAGTACACCATCAACCCCGCCATTGCCCACGGCATCAGCCACGAAGTGGGCTCGCTCGAAGTGGGCAAATGGGCCGACATCGTGATCTGGAAGCCCGCCTTCTTCGGCGTGAAGCCCGCGCTCATCCTGAAGGGCGGCATGATCGCCATGGCTGCGATGGGCGACCCGAACGCTTCCATCCCCACGCCGCAGCCCGTGCACTACCGGCCGATGTTCGGCGCTTTCGGCGGGGCCATTGCCAGGACGTCGCTCACCTTCGTATCGCAGGCAGGCTTGCATGCCGGCATCGGCGAGCGCTTCGGCCTGCGCAAGACGCTGTCCGCCGTGCACAACATCCGCGGGATCCGCAAGCGCGACATGCTGCACAACAGCTACACCCCGAAGATGGAAGTGGACGCCCAGACCTACACCGTGCGCGCCGACGGCCAGTTGCTGACCTGCGAGCCCGCCACCGTGCTGCCCATGGCGCAGCGCTACTTCCTGTTCTGAGACCACACCCCGTGAATGCTGTGCTGCAAGACCTGAACATCCGCCTGGACGACCTGAGCGACCCGCGCATCGAAGCCTTCATGCAAGAGCACTTGCAGGACATGTACACGGTGTCGCCGCCGGAAAGCGTGCACGCGCTGGACATGGACCAGCTGCGCCAGCCCGAGATCGCGTTCTGGTCGGCCTGGCTGCCGCATGCGGGCGGCGACGTGCTGGTGGGCACCGGCGCGCTCAAGCGGCTCGACGACGCGCATGCCGAGCTCAAGTCCATGCGCACCAGCGCCCACCATCGGGGCCGCGGCATCGCCCGCCAGGTGCTGAACCACCTGCTGCAACAGGCCCGCGCACGCGGCCACACCCAGGTGAGCCTGGAGACCGGGCCGCAGCCGTTCTTCGAGCCCGCGCGCAAGCTGTACTTTCAGCACGGTTTTGTCGAATGCGGGCCGTTTGCCGACTACCACCTGGACCCGTACAGCTTCTTCATGACCCGCCCGCTGTAGTGGCTACGCACCGCGCCCCTCCCCCGTCCCGCCGGGCCACAATGCGCGTTTTGCCGCACGCCCCAACGACACCCCCTCCATGATCCAAGCCTCCAAACTCATCCCCCAGGGCAAAGGCCTGGCCCCTGTCCTCGTCAAGCGCGCCACCACCATCGAGCTGGACTGGGACGTGCGCCAGAAAAGCCGCTTTGCCGCCACCGACTCCGCCGGGCGCGAGCTGGGCATCTTTTTGCCGCGCGGCACGCTGGTGCGCGGCGGCGACGTGCTGGTGGCCGAAGACGGCTCCATGGTCCGCGTCATCGCTGCGCCGCAGCCCGTCTTGGTCGTCACGCACTGCACGCAGCACGGCACCCCCTTCGACCTGACCCGCGCCGCCTACCACCTGGGCAACCGGCACGTGCCCATCGAGCTGCAACCCGACCACCTCAAGATCGAACCCGACCACGTGCTGGCCGACATGCTGCGGGCGATGCACCTCATCGTGAAGGCGCAGGACCTGCCCTTCGAACCCGAAGGCGGCGCCTACGCTGCGGGGCACGGCGGCGGGCACCATCACCATGGTGGGCATGGGCATGAAGGCCATGACCACGATCATGACCATGCACATGGGCACGACCACGGACACAGCCACGCGCAGACGGCGTCGCCATCGCCGGCGCACGATCATGGGCACACCCACGGCCACAGTCCGGACCACAACCATCAGGCCGATCCATCGCAGCCCGCAGCACCCGCCCGCGGTCGCACCGTCGCCATCCCGGTGGTGGCCCAGGCCCAGGGCCATGTGCACGGCCCGCAGTGCAACCACGGCCACGACCACTGAGCATGGGCACCGTTTGCATCTGCATCTGCGCCTGCGCCTCCCCCACCGTTCGGGCTGAGCCTGTCGAAGCCTGGGCACTGCACGCCGCGCGCCCTGCGCCCATACCTCCCCGAACGGACTCTTGAGCCCCCTGCCCGTGCGCCCCGACCGCCCCGCCCCCCTGCCCGCCGCCAGCCTGCTGCAGCTCATCTGGCTCGCGTCGCCGGCCCTGCCCGTGGGCGGCTTCTCGTATTCCGAAGGTCTTGAAAGCGCCATCGAAAACGCCGGCGTCGACAACGAAGCCGCCGTAGCCGCATGGCTGCTCGACCAGCTGCACATCACCCAGTCCCGCGGCGACATGGCCCTGATCGCCAAGGCCGTGGGCGCATGGCGGCGTGGCGACGGCGGCGACTTGGCGCATGTGCGCGAACTCAACGACTGGGTGCTGCACACCCGCGAGACGAGCGAGCTGCGCCTGCAGACCGAGCAGATGGGCCGCTCCATGGCCGACTGGCTGCGCAACCAGCACCAGGGCGATGACCAGGTCATGCCCGCCGTGCAGTATCTGGCCGCCCTGCCCCCCACCTACCCCGTGGCCTTTGCACTGGCTGCATCCTTCACCCAAGCGCCCGTGCGCGACGTGCTGCTGGCCTATGCCTTCGGCTGGGCCGAGAACATGGTGCAGGCCGCCCTCAAATCCATGCAACTGGGCCAAAGCGCCGGCCAGCGCATCCTGGCAAAACTGGCCGATGCCATCCCTGCTGCCGCCGACCACGCCATCGGCCTGATGGACAGCGAACGCCAGGCCTTCTCCCCCATGCTGGCCATCCTGAGCGCCCGGCACGAAGTGCAATATTCAAGACTTTTCCGCTCCTAGCGCTTTCTCCACCTGCGCTAGCAGCTATTGATTTGATAGTGAACAACGCCATGACCAACACACTGCACCACATCGCCAATCGCACTAAAAATCTCCCCCCCTTGCGCGTAGGCATCGGCGGCCCCGTGGGCTCCGGCAAGACCACCCTGCTGGAGATGCTCTGCAAGGCCATGCGCGACGACTACGACCTGATCGCCATCACCAACGACATCTACACCAAGGAAGACCAGCGCCTGCTCACGGTGAGCGGCGCCCTGCCACCTGAGCGCATCCTGGGTGTGGAGACCGGCGGCTGCCCCCACACCGCCATCCGCGAAGACTGCTCCATCAACCTCGAGGCCATCGACCGCATGCTGGGCGAGCACCCCAACGCCGACATCGTCTTCGTGGAAAGCGGCGGCGACAATCTGGCCGCCACATTCAGCCCCGAACTCTCGGACCTCACCATCTACGTCATCGACGTCGCCGCCGGCGAGAAAATCCCCCGCAAGGGCGGCCCCGGCATCACCAAGAGCGACCTGTTCATCATCAATAAGACCGACCTGGCCCCCCACGTGGGCGCTAACCTGGATGTGATGCACGCCGACACGACCCGCATGCGCACAAACGGCCAGGGGGTGCTCAAGCCGTTTGTGATGACCAACCTCAAAACCCTGGCGGGCCTTACCGAGGTGATCGCCTTCATCGAAGCCAAGGGCATGCTGCAAAAGCCCGTCCCGGCGGCCGGCTAGAATACGCGCCTTCCCTCCCGGAGACTTGGGTGAGTGGTTTAAACCAGCAGTCTTGAAAACTGCCGACGGGCAACCGTCCGTGAGTTCGAATCTCACAGTCTCCGCCATGCCTTGACGCGGCTTTTCAGCCGTGCAAGTAGCTCGCTTTCCTTCTCGGCCTCCATGGCAGCAATTGCCATCCACGGTTCAGGCTCTTCTCCCAATTCGATAGCAAAGTTTCCAGCAAGTAGAGGGCTAAGGCGCCCTTGCTTGATCGCGTGAGACAGCGCGCCCGGTGTGATATTGAACGTCCGCGACCACGCCGCAGCGTTCTGAACGACCAGCGCTTTCTGAAGCAAATCCATCGTTTGAGGCATGTTTAGAACCCTTCAATATTGAGGGGATTTCACCACAAAGCTCTTGGCAGTTGTTTGAAAGGCTCTCAATACTCCGCATATTGAAACCGTTTCAATATGTTTGGAGCCGCCTTGAAACTCTCACCACTGGTTTGCACGCCCCTTGCCACCAAACGGCCCGGCGACAGCTTGGCGGCTCCAGCCGCAGCCGGGCAGGGGGTGTGCACCAGTCAGCGCCTGCGGTTGCATCTGGCCTCCTCAGCAGCGTTGCGCGCCTCGCGCAGCATGGCGTCACGCTCCTCGGCCTTTTCTTTTTTGTCGCTGTTCCGCATGAAAAGCCTTGCTGTGCCAATTGCGACGACAGCCAAAAGCACTGCTGCAAACACTATTTCAGCCGGTGAAACGTCGATGGGCATGGAAGTCTTTCTGTGGTTTGGCGTGATGTTCTCGGCCTGCCTTTTGGCCGTGGTCATTTTCCATTGGGTGATCGTCCCTCTTTTCGACTGGATCGAGCGGAGGTTCTTCGCATGAAGTTCAACGGCCAATCCGGTGCCGGCATGGTCCACATGCACACCGGCAGCATCCCCAACCACTGGCAGCAGATCACTGCCTTCATAGCGCTTCTGCCCAAGCAAGACGACGCGGGCGCGACCGGCAAGCGCAGCGCGGGCGCGCCAGCGGCGGCGGCTGCTGAATCCTCTGCTATCAATTTTGGGGGGTGCGTAGCGTCAGCAACAGCTGTCCCCGATGGTAATCACGGGGACAACTTCGATGAGGTCAGAGCGTGACCACCTCCACCCCTCTCGTCCTCGACGGCAATGAAGTGCTGTTGCGCTTGCACGAAGAGCGCACGGTGACAGGCTCGCCGGTCCATATCGATTGGCTGCGCTTCACCATCAACCTGCGCTTCGCACCGATTCCCACGGTTGACACCCTCTTTCCCGCACGGGATGAAGCCACCGACTGGGACAAATCGGTCCATTCGATCAGCGAAGAAGACCGCCGCCGCTATGACCTCTGCCGCATCCTTCGCGGCCTGGAAGACCCGGACTTTGCAGCCACCACGCAGGCCCTGGAACTCGCGGAAAACGTCGCCGCGCTGCTAGGCGATGGCTTCACCGTGGACCCCGAGCTGAAGAAGGGCCATGACTTCTACCGCTACCGCTGGTCGATCATGCGCGCAGGCTCTGAATGCGGTTGGGTTGGATGCCTGTCAAGCGGCGACAGCCCGCGCCAATCCGCACAGGGCAAGACCCTGCACTGCAATCTGTACGGCGCTGCTTGCACCTTCGCCCGTCCTGGCTGGCATTACCAGATGGCCGACTACCTCGAAGAGCATCGCGCTGTCGTCACGCGCTGCGATCTTGCCTTGGATTTCTTCGAGGGCATCTCAGGTGGCATGGATCGCATCGGCTCCGACTACGACGCCGGCTTGATGGACCACATGGGCCACCGGCCAAAGCACAGCTGTGTGGGCGCATGGCGTGCTGGTGGCGTGGGTCGCTCGTTCTACTTCGGCAGCAAAGCCGCAGGCAAGCAGACCAACGTCTATGACAAGGGTGTGCAGCTGTACGGCGAACAGGACGCCACCGGCTGGCAGCGCATCGAGGTCCGCTACGGCAACCAAAAGCGGCTGCTGCCTGTCGATCTGCTCCGCAGGCCCGCGAACTTCTTTGCAGGCACCAGCGAATGGCATGCACTGCTCTTGGCTGAGCACGGCGACGTCGCCCAGGCCGAGCCCATCAAAACAGAGCCTCGGCTGGCCCTGGAAACGCTCATGGCCGAGTGCACGCGCAATGCACGGTGGTTCTTCTCGACCGCTGGCAAGTCTGCCGCTCTGGCCTTTCTGTACATGGACCGCGAAACCCTCGCAGCCTTCATCGAAAACTGCGCCGAGCTACCGGGTCGCCTGTCCAAGTTCAAGCGCCAAGAGGTCGAGCGCGTCTATCAAGCGATGTTCAAAAAAGTATCTGGCACCAGCGCTGGCCACGCTGCGATTGCCGCTTAAACCGGCCAAAAAAGGAAACCCAAATGCGTATGCAAAGCCAAGCCGTGTTGCACGGTATCAAGTCCAGCAAGGGTGATTACGAAGGCCGACCCTTCGACTCCACCACGTTCCACCTTTCGGTGGACATGGGCCAAAGCGCCAGCGGTGAAAGCATCGGCGTGGTCACTCGTCCATTCAAGTTTGGTGACTCATCCGAGTTCCAGAAGTGGGCTCACCTCAAGACCAAATGGCCCATCACCGGGGTCATGTGCGATTGCGAATTTGATGTGGTCGCAGGTGCTGACAACTCCACGAAGCTGACGCTCTTGGGCATCCGCCCAGCATCTACAGCCAAGGCCGCAGCCTGACCATGCGCCTCGTCATCCAGTCGCGCACCACGGGCTCATTCCTTGCGCCCAACAACGAAGACGGCCAGCCCGAGTGGGTCATGTTGCTGTCTGAGGCCGCAACGCTGGGTGACGTGGAAACCTGCGTGCAGCTGATCGAAGACCACGTGGAGCCGTTCTACCGGCCCGCCCTGGTTGACCTCGATGACCTCTATGGAAAGTCTCGTCATGAATGAAATCGACCTCTCTCATGTCGCCCAGCAACTCGCCATCCTGGGCATCTGCGCAGGCTTCGTAGGCGCTGCCCTGTGGACTCTGTTCACCGGTTCTCTCGTCGTCCTGGCTGAGCGTCTTCATGCTCGCGCAGCACGCCGCCAACGCATCGCCGCAGCGCGTGCCCGAGCCCTCGGCAATGCCTGAGCAAACCATTCAATGCACCTCGGCCTGCACGGTCACGGTGCAACACGAAATCACGCTTCCGCTGCTCGATCTGAGCCCAGCGGAGGCGGCACAAATCAGCAGCTCCATCCTGCTGGTGTGGGCTGTGGCGTGGGCCTTCCGGGTCCTCATCCGGTCCATTAAATCAACCGATGGCAATCAACCTTCTGAGGACTGAAAAATGAACCGCTTCAACACGCAAACCCGTCGCCTCGCCACTGCTGCCGCAGCTGGTGCTCTGGTGCTGGCAACCAACATGGCTCACGCAGCCATCGACGTTACCGGCGTGGTCGCCGAAATCGACGACACGATTGCTCCCATCGGCCTGATCGGCGCTGCCGTTCTGCTGGTCGTGGTGGCTGTCGCCGCCTTCAAGTGGGTGCGCCGCGCTATCTCCTAAGCGCCCCTCGCATGTGCTCCCTGACCGGCCGGCAGGGGCCTTGCAAAAGTCCACGCGGTGGGCTTCTTCAAGGTGAAAAACATGGGCCTTCTTGTACTGCTCGCAACGCTGGGGGCCGCATGGCTAATCTTTACCGCCTGATCAGCGCGGCGCTTCTGATGGTCGTCGCTTTGTCGGCTAGCGCTTTGCCTGTGCCGCTCCAGTTCAAAACTGGCTATACCGGCTGGATGTCATCCGCGACTGCCGCGTGTGCCGCCTCTATCCCGTTTTTCTTCTCCTCACCCGGCGATTGGACCGTGGAAAGAACCAACGGCAACCCACCTAACCAGTGTCAATTCAAGGGGTCCGGGGGAAGTGCTGGCAGCACCATGTACTTAGACCTTATGAGTAGCGGCGGCTCTTGCCCTGCTAATTCCACGCAACAAGGCTCCAGCTGCGTTTGCGAAGCCGGCTTTGAGGAAAAAGACGGCCAGTGCAGGCCCAAGAACCCATGCCCAGCAGGCCAACACGAGGAAGGTGGCGCATGCGTTCCAGACGCCTGCGGACCCAATGAAGTGCGCGTGAACGGCGTCTGCGTGAAAGAGCCTGATTGCCCCGCTGGGCAAACTCGCGTGAATGGCGTGTGCAAAAAGAACGGCTGCGAGGAAGGCAAGTCTCTTGGTGAGTTCGAGACCAACGGCGACAGCGTTAGCTTCTTGTGCGAGTCCTACGGCGGAAAAAACTGCCTCGTCCGCGTCAACCCAAGCGTTTGCGTCAGGGCGGATGGTCACAACAGTTGCTGGGGCACCGGCCGGATGACCGGCGCAACGTGCACCCCCGGCAGTCCTCCAAGTAGTGGCGACGGCGATGGTCCTGGTGATGGTCCAGGCAATGGCGACGGCGGCGATGGTCCAGGCAGTGGCGGCAATGGCCCAGGCCCTGGCGATGGAGACAACGACGCACCAGGGTCAGGCCCGACGCAGCCGCCAGTGACGCCACCGCCGCCGGTGCCACCGGACACCAATACTGGCAAGTGCCCGCCCGGCACCTCGCGATATCCCGATGGCAACTGCTATCCGCCCACGCCTCCGCCTGAGAACCCCAACGGTGACGGCAAGTGCCCGCCCGGAACGGTCAAGGTCGGCAGCAAATGCGTCTATCCATCGCCTCCAGGCAAGCCCGTGCCGGACACCGGCACGCCTGAGAACCCGAACCCGGGCGGCGGGGATGGCGAGGGAGATGGTGACGGCGATTCGATGTTTGCAGGCTCGTGCATGGGCGGCTTCACCTGCGAGGGTGATGCGATCCAGTGCGCTATAGCCCGTGAGCAGCACCGGCGCTCATGCAAGCTGTTCGACGATAAAAGCCTTGAATCGGAGCTCTACGAGAAAGAGAAAGGCAAGACCGGCGAGCAGACAAAGGATCTTCCTGGCAACAGGTCGGAGAGCATGGCCAATCGCATCAGCACCGCTGACGCCTTCGGCTCTGGGCAGTGCATCCAGGACTTGAACATCGTGGTTGCTGGCCGCGCTATCTCGCTGCCCATGAGCAAGATATGCCCGAGTCTCGCCATCATCGGAAACATCATGATCGGCGTGGCTTTGCTGCTGGCCGTTCGCATCGTTGGACGGGGGTAAGCCATGCCTGTATTCGTCGCCGCCATTGGGGGCATGCTCATCAATCTGGTTGGCTCCATCGTGGGCCGTGTCCTCGTCGCGCTGGGCATGGCCGTCGTCACTTACACGGGCGTGAATGCCAGTCTCGATGCCCTGAAAACGCAGGCTATCAACAGTTTCCAGTCGCTGCCGCCCGAGGTGTTCGGCATGCTCTCGATCATGAAGGTGGGTGTGGCGATCAGCATTGTCACCAGCGCCATTGCAGCGCGCTTGCTGCTCGATGGCCTGACCTCTGACACGTTCAAACGCTTCGTGCTGAAGTAGCCCATGCTGTACCTCATCAGCGGCGCAAACGGCGCGGGTAAGACTCTCAACACCCTCAAATGGGTGCGTGAACGCCAGCTCAAAGAAAACCGGCCCGTGTGCCACAACGGGCGCTTTGAACCGGTCGAGGGTGGCGAACTTGCCAACTGGAAAAAGATCGACTTCAAAGACTGGCAGGCCGAGCCGGATGGGACGATCTTCCTGATCGATGAGGCGCACAACGATCTGCCCAATCGTGCTGCAGGTGCCACCGTGCCGGAGGCCGTCAAGATGCTCGCTGAGCACCGCCGCCGCGGCTTCGATTTCTACATGGTGACCCAGCACCCACAGAACATCGACAGCTTCGTGCGCCGGCTCATCGGACCGCCTGGATGGCACCGCCACCTAAAGCGTTCCTTCGGTGTGGACATGGTGAGCGTGTTGGAGTGGCCCGCAGTCAATCCCAACTGTGAGAAAGACGGCAGTGGCAAGACCGGCACCGTCACGATGCAGGCCTACCCGAAAGAGGTCTACGGCTGGTACAAGTCGGCCAGCCTGCACACCGGCAAAAAGCGCATTCCCGGAAAGGTGTGGGTGTTCCTGGCTTGCCTGCTGCTGATTCCGCTGCTGATCTGGTTTGCATCGTCGAAGCTGCTGGCAAAGACCGAGGCCAAAGCCGCAGCAAAGACCTCCACAGAGGCCCAAACCACGGCAAATGCAGCATCCATGCCGGTGTCCACGAAGCTCACCTACGAGCAGTACATCACCGAGCGATCACCGCGCCTGAAAGACTTCCCGCACACCGCGCCGGCCTACGATGAGGTCACTAAGCCAACGGTGGCTCCGTACCCTGCCGCGTGCGTCAGCATGGGAAAAACCTGCAAGTGCTACAGCCAGCAGGCAACCCTACTGCAGGTGAGTGGGCCCACGTGCCTGCAGATCGTCGCGCAGGGCTTTTTTGTGGACTGGCAGCAGGCAACCCCTCATCAATCGCCGCAGGGCCTCCAGCAGCCCGCAAAAGGCACGCCGACAGGTCAGAACGTGCCAGGCACAGCGCCACCGCCGCGAGAGGTCAGAACGGTGCCGATGCCGATCATCCCAGCGCCGGACCCCACGCAGATCACGCAGGCCGATGTGACCGGGGCACTGCGCACCCGAAACTCAGCTTTCCGATAGACAGACGGGCCCCGGGAACGGAGCCCTTGTGGCGCAGTGGTGGGGTCGGGGTATGGGGTGACAAACCCCATGTAAACCGTCGCTCAACTCGTGCCGCATGCTTAAGCACAGCTACACTATTTCGCAGGAGGGAGAGCATGCAAAGGCGTTCATTCCAGACAGAGGATGAGGGAACATTCCTGTTGGACATTTTGAAGATTGCAGTTGGTGTGTTTATTGGCGGCCTCGCTGCCGCGTTCACCTACGAAGCGATTTTGGCCTACCGAACCGAGGCGGCGCTGCGCAAGATCCAGGAGAACGTTAAGGCAGAGACAGACCGGATCAAAAGAGACTTTGCGGCGAATCAACAAGCAGATTCCGACGCTCGCTATGCCGCTGCACGTGACGCCGATCAACTCAGATCAGCAATGGCTCTTGCGCAGCGTCTTGAGACTGAAAGGCAGCAGCGCAAGGACACGGCATGGTCACACTTCTTTCAGCCCTCGCCCGGCTGCAAAGCTGACCCAGGCACCACCGCATGCGCAAATGAGCACATGGTGGCTCGCAAGCGCTTCGATAGCCAGTACGTGGACCGGTGACGGCCTACGGATACGCGCGCGTTTCCACCACCGAGCAGAACACTGCCGTCCAGCTCGCGGCATTCAAACGCGCAGGAATCAAACACGTTGTGCAGGAAAAGCGCAGCGGCGTCGCTCGACGTCCTGAACTGTTGGCACTGATTGCCAAACTGCGCCCAGGTGACATGCTTGTCGTCTACAAACTCGACCGACTATCCCGCAGCCTGCGCGACCTCCTGCGGCTGCTGGAGTCGCTCGAGCAGGCAGGTATCAAGTTCCGCAGTCTCACGGAATCCATTGATACCAGCACGCCGGCCGGCCGCATGTTCTTCCAGATGCTGGGTGCCTTCGCAGAATTCGAGCGCGCCATGATTCGCGAGCGCTGCGCTGCCGGGTTTGAAGCGGCTAGGGCAAGAGGACAAAAGTTCGGGCGGGAGCGCTCTATGCCTGGAAATACCGAAGCCAAACTGGTCCGCATGTACCTGACCGGCAAATACACGATGCAGGCTCTAGCTGAACATTTTGACGTGCACACCTCAAGCGTCAAACGAGCGATTTATAGGGTTACGAAGCCTACACACAGCAGCTTAAGATAGGGTTCGAAATTCCCAGCGGAATCAGGCCGCTATCGGCCAATAGCGGACATCGGCAACCATCAAAACCATGACACTGAAAAAGTTCTTCCTTGCCAGTATGTCGGTGCTGGGCATCGGCACCGCTGCTACAGCGGCGCCCCCTGTCAGCACGATGAGTCCCAAGGCGATTAACTTCACAATGCCCACTGTCGCGGCAGACGAGCTCCAATTTGAGATACCGACGGGTAAAACATTTGACGGGGCGCCACAGTTCCACGAAGACGAATGGCGCCAAGTCGAGTTTTACCCGGTAGCTCGCCTAGCTGAGATTCAAAAGCGTTTGAAGGAATTCAAAGCCTTTGAGAAAGACAATCGAATTCAGTATGGTTGGAAGAACATCTACGCTCGAAGAATCGCCGGCGCACCGGTTCTTGGAACGGCCGGCAGCACTGAGCTGGCAGGGCTTATGCAGCGTCCCATTAAGCCTGCGCCAATCCTCACCACATCGTCGGCACCGATAGGGCAAGTCAAGGATGGTTTCACCATTCGGGTAGCAGAGTCGGTGTTCCTTTATGGCATCGCCACTGACTCGAGCGTCACTTCGCTAGCTGCCATGGTTGAGCGTGGTGGCGACGACCTCGCTCTAACCTCAGCTTTTACCCGTATAAACCAGAAATACAAAGTCATGCTCGTCGATTGGCGCGGGCAAATGCTCCTAACTGGAGCGGGACCAGACGGGGGCATCCAGGTCTGGCGTCCCTAACGCAAAGTCCGCACATGGCCCGGTAGCGTCCTTCGCTGTGGGCAGAATTCGACCAGGAGCAGTCGTTTAACCCGCAGTCACGCACCGCAAGTTCACGTATGTTTGAAGTCACACCAGAAATTCTTGCCGCCGCCCGAGCCGAGCTATCCGCAGGCCCGCCATCGGCCGCTTTGCGAGCAATCGCAAGACGCTTCCAGCTTCAGCGGACTGATGTCGCATGGGTCGCTGCCGACGTATGCCAAAACGTCACGACTCCTGAAATACAAGCAATCTGGCATTGGGATATGGCTGCAGACGGTAAAGGCCACTCCGATGAAGAGCTAGATGGGCTACTGAGCCACCTCGTCGTGCAACAGCAGTAGCAGTAGCAGTAGCAGAATACGGCATTCGGCCAGAAGCAGGCATTGATAGGAGGTTCTTAAGTTGTACCCGCTACTCGAAAGTACCTTAGAGAGGGCCGCGTTTGAGGCTTTCCGGCGCCTTGCAGAAGCGCACGCGAGCGACCACATCTACTGCGCAGCGCTATTTACCAGCAGCGGCTACAACTATGTTTGTGATACAGCCAATACAAAGAAGGGCCTTCACGACCTAGCCGAAGCCAGCATTGCGCGAGGCCTCCATACCGATTTAGCGTCGGCTACGGATGCGTACAAATGGAGCCCCTGTGACTGGCCTTTTCACCTTGCAAATGAAAGTCTTTTCGACCGCCCGAACGAGTTGCTCGAGCAGATTTGGCAGACAGCGCGGGGGGCTTCTGAAGAGGATTCAGACCGCGCTTACATCGCAATCCACGAGGTCTTTATCTCAGTATTGAGGAAGATTCGACAATCGGGCCTCGTCTCAGATGATTGTCTAGTAACTCTTCTGGCCGGGGACCAGAGCGACGAAGCGCGCGTCGCCAACGCTGAAAAAATCAACCCACCCGACCTTGTCGCCAAATTCATCCCGGATTTCCGCGTAGAGGCAAACTACTTGGCTAGATTGCGGACCGATCGATGGCAGCAAGGCGAAGATTTTGAGCCGTAGGAAACGGCATTGATCGGCCACGAACGACATACGCAGCAATGAAGAATCTGCTTGTTCCTGCACCCGTGAGTGGGGAAGGTCGAATCGTGCGCCAATCCGGTGGACTCCATCGGTACGGCCACGTTGTCCTGTCCATCGAGGCTGCACCCGGCGCCGACCTGTCGTTCATCTGGGAGGTCTTGCCGGACCAGATTCCAGACATGTTCAGGGACGCCGTCTACCGGGGTGTCCGACGGTCGTTTGAAGCAGACGCTCATTTCGGCGGATACAGCCCCGATGGCCTGCTGATCCGCGTGGTAGCGGGCTCTTTCCATGAAACCGATTCGAACGAAGGGAGCTTCGAGATGGCTTCCATGGAAGCCTTGGCCAGGGCACTGATGTCGCTGGACTGAACACATCGAGTGTCGGCTCCGGAGAAAGGCGTACAGCCGCTTAGGGCCTCCCGCTAGCGTCCCTCGCCGTGGGGCAGAATCCGGCCAGGAGCGGCCTTTGGCTGCAGGTTAAAGCGGACGCTCAACGTTTGAGCTGAGCGGGCCGCCGCCGGTATGGCGCTTGGGCCGCGAGGCCGATGATAAGAGGCACGGCCTCGCGGCCCGAGTGCCATGCCGGTGGGATCCGCTCGAGCGAAGGGTTAGCCGTCACTGCCCGCTCTGGGTAGCGAGCAAGTTGACGTAGGCGCGCAGCATGGAGCGAGCCAGTTCGCGGGCCTCTGACAACTCGGCGTCAGTGGCGTCGCGGAGGCTAGCGCCACCTTTCCCACGATGGCGCCCTTGACGCAAAGGCTCATCGTTGCAGAGTTGGCCCAGGCGGGACCAAGTGGCGGCAGGTATGCCGAGGGTCCTCATGGCTCCAGACTTTCCGCCGAGTTCTGAGCTTAGGGCGTCTCGAACCTCATAGAGGTGAACGAGTTCATTCTGGGGGTCGCGAGTAGCTGCCCCAAAGCTGGACAGCATAGAGGCGAGCGTTGGACTGGAAGGCCTGTACTTTGCGATTCGCTCGGCGAGCACCCTCTTCTCGGCGATTCGATCGGCCTTGGTATCGGCGACGACCGTTCCGTCGGCGGCCGTGATTCGGAAATCGACAGAACCGCCCATTGCGATTACGGAAGTCCCCTCGAGCTCGATGAAGGTGTCTCTTCTTCCATCTGGATGCTCACGCGTCCTTCTCGCTGACGAGAGCGTGTAGGGCCGAAAAGTCAATAGCTGGACGCCGAGGAGGTGGTCATTGAGCGACGCCTGAATCCGTTGGCGAATCGTCGGGTCGCTCGCATAAAGCTCTGCCGAGACGCGCGCCTCGGCCTTGCCGGGACGCACCGACAGCGAGTACTGGTCGCGGACAACGTTGAATGACTCTTCGAAGTAGTCGGCAGGCGAGAACTCCCACTCAAATATCTCGACGGGGCTCATGGGTTCTTAGTGACGGCTAACGTAAAAATGACCGGACTACGAACACAAGCGGCGAAGCCGCCTGCTGCTGTTGTGGGTCCGTGTCGATTTTCAAGTTAATCCTCAGCTTGGCCACGTATCGTCGGCCTCCACGACAAGCGAAATCGGCGATGCATACAGATGCGTGTGATCGCCATTCTGCAGGACGCCTATCCGCTCGCGAAGTTGAACCAGTTCCGGAACGCTGGCCTTCAACGCAAGCCAACGGTCTTCCCCGATCTGAAGTTCGGGCGCTAAGAGTTCGACTTTCTCAACCCTGAGCCCTTCGAGAAACTGGGCATAAGGCTCCGCGCTCCCAGACGTATGCGACGGGAACGAATGTGCGCTAGCCGCGCTTGCCAAAAACGCCTCCAGCTCAGAACCAAACGCGCGCAACCCCTCCTCGTTGTCGAGAAGCATGGGGTCGCCGACCTCGAAACTGAAGATGCGCATCGTGAGGATTAACGTGATGTATCTCGCAAAACCTGCGGGATAAACTGGACCGTGCGGGATATTCTGGACACTGATTCCCCCTGAAAGGGCTTGCAGATTGGGCTTGCGGTCAGTGCGCTGTTCAAAAGCACAGGTATAAAATTTCCGACAAACCCGGCAGGCATCAACTCAGCAGACTATATGCCAGTAGGCAAGCATCGGACACTGGAACAGCGCGGTTTGGACGTCAAGCCAGCAGGTAGCGAGTCAACGGTAGCTTTGGGGTAGTTTTGTCCACCGGCTGCTTAGGGCCCGAAGCCGCCGTTGCAAAAAACTATCCGTAGCTGCCGTTGGGTCAATACCCGCTGGCTTGCAGTCCAAACCGCGCTGTCTAGGTTCCTGTGCCTGCCTACTGGCAGGCTATAGGTTGCTGAGTTGATGCTTGCCGGATTTGTAGAAATTTATATCTGTACTTTCGAATGCCGCACAGGCCGCAAGCGCAAGCTGGACACCACTTTCAGGAGGAATCAGTGTCCAGAATATCCCGCACCACCCCGTTTATCCTTCATGTTTTCCGGAATACACCACGCTAGGTCCAATAAATGCTTCGAATCGTTCTCTCTTTAACCACTTTGGTCAGTGCGAGCTACCCATTTTTTCTCCCGTGGCCCGATACATATCTATCGAAGGCGGGAGTAAACGTCGAGGCACTCTTCAAAGAAAATCATCCGGTCGGCGCAATCGCGGCTGTCCTCTCGCTAAGGTGGGCCACGATACTTTTGCTTGGCCTATGCGTGGCGCTCCTTGTAGTTCGTATGCTGCGGGTGGCTGCATCAGCACCCCATCTCCACGTCTATAAGAAATGGCTGACAGCTGGACTTTTAGGCACCGGTCTATATCTCGTAGCGTTGTCTCTGATGTTCTTGCTGAGCGGGGGCCCATACGGCGGCGGCAAAGTCCCGACGGGGGTGCACTTCATCATGCTCGCATCATGGCTCGCTCTCGCCTACGGGCTGGCGCAAACACTTATGCGGGAGCTTCCTGTCGTACGTGCTGGGGGGCTCGAAAAAAAGAGCTAACCGATGAGGCCGCCAATCCACTGCACTCCGCAGCATGGCGCCTAACCCTTCAATGGTGAGGAGTGCCTCCGGCAGCCTCTCATCTCAAACGTTGAGCGTCCGCTTTCATCCGCATCCACTGGCCGCTTCTGGCCGATAGCTGACATTTTGCCTGCATCTCAAAATGGGTTAGCCAAGTCGGCGAGCATGCGCTTGAGCAAAAACTCTTGGTTCGAAAACCACAGTCTCCGCCAAATTGAAAGCACCTCACATGAGGTGCTTTTTTATTGGCGCTGCGGCTATTGCACACACGCAGAAACAGGTCGGGGTCATCTGCTGCACCTGTTCCGTGTTCCGTAAGCGCGCGGTCATCCCACCCTTGAATGCATTGACCTAAGCGGCAACGATGGTGTCCACCAAGCGTTAGGTGGACACCATGAATGAAGCCAAGAAGAAGACCCGCCGGAGATACGGCGCCGAGCTCAAGAAGCAGATCCTTGCCAAGTGCGCCGAGCCAGGCGCTTCGGTGGCCGGCATTGCCCTGTCGCACGGCATCAACGCCAACGTCGTGCACAAGTGGCGCCGCCAGGATGGCAACGCGCTGCCTGGACTGCAGGCCCCTGCATTCGTTCCTGTAGCGCTGCCGCCCGCGACGTGCGCGCCTGCACCAGACATCCGCATCGAGCTGCGCCGTGGCGCCACCAGCGTCTCGGTGACCTGGCCCCTGGCGGCGGCCGAGCAGTGCGGCGTGTGGATGCGAGAGCTGCTCAAGTGATCCGGGTGGATGCACTGTGGCTGGCCACTGAACCTCTGGACATGCGAGCTGGGACCGAGACGGCGCTGGCGCGCGTGGTGTCGGTCTTCGGCGCAGCGCGCCCGCACCACGCCTATCTCTTCGCCAATCGACGCGCCAACCGCATGAAGGTGCTGGTGCACGATGGCATTGGTGTGTGGCTGGCGGCGCGGCGCCTGAACAGCGGCAAGTTCGTCTGGCCGCGTGATGCGGCAAGCACCGCCTCGCTCACCCGCGCGCAGTTCGATGCGCTGGTGCTGGGCCTGCCCTGGCAGCGCCTGGCAGACGGCGGAGTCATCACCGTGGTCTGACTCTGAAGCGCGGACCGGTGCTTGCCAATTGGGGCATGCGCCAATGGTGCGCATGTGCCAGTGCTGGCACAGTGAATGCCCATGGTGGTCGAGCCTCAATCCCTGCAGAGCCTGAGCGCAGAAGAGCTGCGTGAGCTGACCACGCGCCTCATGACGCAGCTGCGCCACCAGAGCGCGCTGCTGGACAAACTCACGCACGAGAACGCGCTCTTGAAGCGCATGAAGTTTGCCGCTCAGTCCGAACGCTTCAACCCCGAGCAGAAGAGCCTGCTCGAAGACGAGATCGAAGCTGACCTGGCGGCCGTGGCCACGGAGATCGATGCGCTGCAGGAAGCGCAGGCACCAGCCAAGCTGGAAGAGAAGAAGGTTCCCAAACGCGCGCCGCTGCCATCGAGCCTGCCGCGGCGCGAGATCCGCCACGAGCCCGAATCCACCTTGTGCCAGTGCGGCTGCCAGATGAAGCGCGTGGGCGAGGACGTGGCCGAGAAGCTGGACTACGTGCCTGGTGTGTTCACCGTGGAGCGCCACATCCGGGGTAAGTGGGCTTGCGCGAAGTGCGAGACGCTCACCCAAGTGCCTGTCGATCCTCACGTTATCGACAAGGGCATCCCCACCACCGGTCTATTGGCGCAGGTGCTGGTGGCCAAGTACGCCGATCACCTGCCGCTGTACCGCCAGGAAGCGATCTTCGGCCGAGCTGGTCTCGCCATCCCACGCTCGACGTTGGCGCAATGGGTGGGCTCCTGCGGCGTGCAGCTGCAGCCGCTGGTGGATGCCATGAGAAACGAGCTGCTGCAGCACCGCGTGCTGCATGCCGACGAGACGCCGGTGTCCATGCTCAAACCGGGCAATGGCAAGACGCACCGCGCATACCTCTGGGCCTACGCCACGGGGGCCTTCGAGGACACGAAGGTGGTCGTCTACGACTTCTGTGAATCACGCTCGGGCGAACACGCCCGGCGCTTCCTGGGTGACTGGAGAGGCAGCCTCACCTGTGACGACTTCAGCGGCTACAAGGCCTTGATCGCCAGCGGCGTGACCGAGGTTGGCTGCCTGGCGCACGCGCGGCGCAAGTTCTTCGATCTGCATGCGGCCAATCAAAGTCAGATCGCAGAGTTCGCGCTGCAGCAGTTCGGTCGGGTCTACGAGATTGAGCGTGAAGTCAAGGAGCTCAGCGCCGATCATCGCCAAGCCATCCGGCAACAGCAAACGAAGCCGCTGCTCGATGCCTTGCACCGGTGGATGCTGCTGCAACGCCAGAAGGTGCCTGAGGGTTCTGCAAGCGCCAAGGCGCTGGACTACAGCCTACGGCGCTGGGAAGCGTTGACGCGGTTCGTCGATGACGGGCAGCTGCCCGCGGACAACAACTGGATCGAGAACCAGATTCGGCCCATCGCCATTGGCCGCAATAACTGGCTCTTCGCTGGCAGCCTGCGCGCGGGCCAGCGGGCGGCGGCCGTCATGAGCCTGATCCAGTCAGCGCGAATGAATGGCCACGACCCGTATGCCTACCTGCACGATGTGATGGCACGCCTGCCCATGCAGCGCGCCAGCCGCATTCAAGATCTGTTGCCACATTACTGGCAGTCCACCACTGCTTCAAATCTGTAGAGGGGGCGACTGCCTCACCATTGCCGCGATCAGCGGGCAGCGGACCTTGCCTCTCCCAGAACCGCAGAGATCGATCAGTTCAGAGAGTACGGCTTCCATTCGGTGCAGGTCTGCAAGCTTGAGTTGAACTTCGGCGAGTTTGGACTCCGCGTGTGTACGGGCTTGAGCGCAGCTCGCACCATCGTCGAGTTGCAGCAACTGCGCGGTCTCATCCAGGCTGAACCCCAGCCGCTTCGCAGTCTTGATGAAATGCAATCGCGATAGGTCATTTCGATCATATCGCCGAATGCTGCCCTGGGGCCGTTCTGGCTCGGGCATCAGCTCCTTGCGTTGGTAGAACCGTATGGTCTCTACATTGACACCGGCCGCCTTGGCCAGATCACCAATGGTCAAGCCGGGGTGGGCATGCGGAAGAGGAAGGCTCATGGTGCTTGACTCCGTACCAATGTACGGGACTAAGCTTAAGCCATGTCAACAAAATCTACCGATAGCTCTGACCGTTCCGCTCGCGGTGGCAAGGCTTTGATCGCGGGGGGCCTGTCCGCGCTCTTGGCGTCGGCCTGCTGTCTTGGCCCTCTGGTGCTGATCATGCTGGGCATCTCTGGGGCATGGATCAGCACGTTGACGCTGCTGGAGCCGTACCAACCACTGTTCATTGGTGCAGCCACTATCGCCTTGATCTTTGCGGCGCGCCGGTTATGGCGCCCGGTTGTGGCCTGTGAAGCGGGACAGGTATGTCAGCGGCCGATGGTCAGCCTCTCCTACAAGGTGCTGTTTGCCATGGTGACCCTGTTACTGGTGGCCGCGCTGGTGTTCCCCCTGTTCGCCCACTGGTTCTACTGATGAAAGGCTCCGACATGAAGCGGTTGATCATGACCACTGCAGCAGTCTTGCTGCTGACGCCCGGCTGGGCTGCCCAACAGAGCGTCACTCTTTCGGTGCCCGGCATGAGTTGTGCCACTTGCCCCATCACGGTGAAGAAGGCACTGACCCAGATTGACGGAGTCATTGGCGTCAAATCCAACCTGGCCAAACGAGAGACCACGGTGGTCTTTGATGACACCAGGGTCAAGGTGGACGTGCTGACCAAGGCCACCGCGGAAGCCGGGTTCCCGTCATCTGTTGCCGCGGCAAAGCCATGACAGGTTTGATCTTGGACTCTGTTCTGACATGCCCAGTGTGTGGGCATGCCAAGAACGAAACAATGCCGACGGACGCGTGCCAATGGTTCTACGAGTGTGAAAGGTGCCACACCGTCTTGCGTCCAAAACCGGGCGATTGTTGTGTGTTCTGCTCGTTCGGTTCGGTGCCGTGCCCTCCAATCCAAGCCGGTGGCGACGACACCTGCTGCGGTTCCAAAACGTAGAGGTTCGCCTACTCAGCAACCTTCAACTACAGATCAATGTGGGATGCCCGGACGCTTACCGTGTTCCTCAACCAGAGCCTAGGGATCGTTACCGCCGCAACACGCTCCAGCCTTGTCCGCCGCTTCAACCACGCGATGAGCAAGCTCTGCCTTCCGTGCGTGTTGCCGTCCCTAGCCTGCTTTCGCCGCGCATCCGCAACTCCCCGCACCTGTCGCGCACGATGGGGCAGCCTGTGTGGCGCAATCAGCGTTGGCGCGGCGGACCCTCCAAGCCCACAGGCCACCGATCACCACAACGCCCAAACCTGCAGCGGCGATTTGACCCGTGAGGTCACCCACAACCCATCCCGCCAACCCCGCCGCGGAGATGCCGCTCACCAGGGTGAGTGCGATGGGGATGGAGCAGCATGCGACACACGCGCCGGCCAGTCCGACTGCGGCCAAGATGGGTTTTTTCATCGTCTTACTCTTCAGGGTTTGCCGGGAACATTCCCGTACACTGACTCTAAAACCTCAAGTAGCTTGAGATGCAAGGAGCAACGCATGAATACCCTATCGATTGACGGGCAATTGAGCATCGGGGCGCTGGCCCAGCGCACAGGGTTCAACGTGTCCGCCCTGCGGTACTACGAAGAAGTGGGGTTGATTCCGCCCGCCATGCGGCGCCCGAGCGGTCACCGTGTGTATGACGAAAAAGTGCAGGAGGTGCTGACGCTTATCCGACAGTGCCGGGACTTTGGTTTTTCGATTGAAGAAACGCGCGCGCTGGTAGCGCTTTCGACCAGCGATGAAAGCGACTGCGCAGAGGCACGTGACATTGCACAGGTACACCTTGACGCCGTTCGATCCAAGCTCAATGAGCTGCAAAACCTGGAGCGCAGCTTGGCCAAGTTTGTGAAGGCCTGCTCGGACGAATGCATCGGCGGCCCCGCGCCCCAATGCACCATCTTGAAGGACCTGAGCCTGGGCGCATCTGCTTTGGCCCAGCCCAAGGGCTGCTGCGGCTAAGCGGTCCTTGGCTGGAACGCGATCAACGCCATGCCCGCCAGGCTGACCACGACCCCGGCGATGTCCCACGCGCTCGGACGGATGCCATCCACGCCCCAGAGCCACGCCAACGCCACAGCGATGTAGACCCCCCCGTAGGCTGCGTAGACCCGCCCCGCCGCTGCGGGATGCAAGGTGAGCAGCCACGCGAAAAGCCCCAGTGAGATCGCAGCAGGGAGCAGCAACCAGACTGAGCCGCCTTTGGTGAGCCACAGGTAGGGCAAGTAGCAGCCCACGATTTCAGCAAGGGCTGTGATGACGAAGAGCAGGACGGTCTTCAATGCGGCACCTTTGAGGAGCAAGGCCGGCGATTACAACACTCTCAGTAGCGGTCGCGCCTGTCGTCGCCAAAGTCAACGCGAGGTCAACCCCGCCGCGCGGCCTCAATCACTGCGATGTCGATTTTTGTCATCCCCATCATGGCCGTGAACGCGCGCTGGGCTGCGGCCTGGTCGGGATCGGTGATCGCTTCCGTGAGGGCACGGGGTGTGATTTGCCAGGAGAGGCCCCACTGGTCCTTGCACCAGCCGCACGCGCTTTCCTGACCACCGTGGCCGACGATGGCATTCCAGAGGCGGTCGGTTTCGGCCTGGTCCTCGGTCGCAACCTGGAAAGAAAACGCCTCGTTGTGTTTGAACTGCGGTCCGCCGTTCAGGCCCAGGCAGGGTATGCCCATCACCGTGAATTCGACCGTGAGGACATCACCCTGCTTGCCTGCGGGGTAGTCCCCGGGGGCACAGTGGACGGCGCCCACCCTGCTGTCGGGGAAGGTCTTAGCGTAGAACGTTGCGGCCTCCAGCGCGGTGCCGTCGTACCACAGGCATATCGTGTTTTTGCTGACCATGGAGTTCTCCTGTCGTGGCGATCTGGCGCACTCTACTCTTGAGATGCGTGCCAGAGGCTTTTTTACTCTTCACATCGCACGCCAACGCGATGCGGCCGTGCAACCCGACTCCAATTCCGACGTTTCTTCTGGGCAAAAAAAAGCCTGCAGATGCAGGCTTAACACTTGCTGTGCAAGCGGGAGGGATGTCGAGGGGGTATCGACGGATGGATAGTAAAAGTGGGTTTGCGAAATCGCTGTAGGACGCAACCGACATTGCCGTAGGAGGCGTCTGTAGATTGATCATCGCGGCCGGCGACGAGCGCACTCTTCTACGCCAACGTCCGTTGTTGTTACGGCTGGACACTGCCTCGCAATGCGTGTTCCAGTATGGTGAAAAGTCCTTGAAGCTCGGAGCCAGAAAAAATGTCCAGATCCACTGCCGTCCTCTCGTTTGCCACCGTGACCACCGCCATTGCCATGACAGCCTGTAGCGGCTACGGCACTGCGCCCGGGGCATCGGCCTCGACGCCACCTGCGGCCAGTACCCCACCCCCGGCCACGGGCCAATGCAACGCGCAGCCCGCGCAGTTTGCGGTGGGGCAAAACAGCACCTCGTCGGTGATGGAATCTGCGCGTGCCCGCTCTGGGGCGCAGATGGCGCGCATTCTTCGGCCCGGACAAATGATCACCAAGGAATTTGACGCGCAGCGGCTGAACCTGGAGGTGGATAGCGCCGGAAAGATCATCGCGGTGCGCTGCGGCTGACGCCCATGGCGGCGGCCTCAGTCCGCGAGGAACAGCTCCTGCAGGTCGCTGAGGAAGTCAAAGCCCCGCTCGGTCGGGCGTACGCGGGCCATGTCGCGCTCGATCAAGCCCTTGCGCTGGGCCGCCTCCAGGCCCTTGGCAATGGCCGTCAACGGCAGGCCTGTGCGCGCGGTGAAGTCCTGCAGCGCAAAACCTTCGCGCAATCGCAGGGCGTTGAGCATGTATTCAAACGGCAGGTCGCCCCGGCGCACCTCATCGTCTTGCGCCACGGCACGGCCCGCCAGCGCGTTGTCCATGTACAGGCGCGGCTCTCGAAACCGCACTTGCCGCACCACACGGTGCGCAAAGCTGAGCTTGCTGTGTGCACCCGCGCCAATGCCCAGGTAGTCGCCAAACTGCCAGTAGTTGGTGTTGTGAAAACACTGGTGGCCGGGCTTTGCGTAGGCCGATATTTCGTAGCGGTCCAAACCGGCCTGGCCTGCCATCTCGGTGATGCGGTCGAGCATGGCGTACGCCTGGTCGTCCTCGGGGATGGTAGGGGGGAACTTGGCGAAGTAGGTGTTGGGCTCGATGGTCAGGTGGTAGATGGAGATGTGCGGCGGCTGCAGCGCCAGCGCCGTCTGCATGTCCTGTTCGAGCTCCTGCAGGGTCTGGCCCGGCAGCGCATACATGATGTCCAGGTTGAAGGTGTCGAACGCTTGGGCCGCCTCCTGGACCGCGGCCAGCGCCTGCGCGCGGTCGTGCACGCGGCCCAGGGCCTTCAGGTGCTGGTCGTTGAAGCTCTGCACGCCAATGGACAGGCGCGTGACGCCGGCAGCGCGGAAGGCACGGAAGCGGTCTTTCTCAAAGGTGCCGGGGTTGGCCTCCAGCGTGATTTCACAGTCAGGCTCCAGCCGCAGCCGGGCGCGGATGTCGCCGATCAGCCGGTCGATGGCTGCGGGTGAAAACAAGCTGGGCGTGCCGCCACCGATGAAGATGCTGTGCACCGTGCGGCCCCAGATCAACGGCAGCGCGGCCTCCAGGTCGGCCATGAGCGCGTCGATGTAGCGCTGCTCGGGCACCTGTGCCGTGCCGGCGGCCGCGGCGGTGCCGTCCCGGAACTCGTGCGAATTGAAATCGCAGTACGGGCACTTCTTGAGGCACCAGGGCAGGTGCACGTACAGCGACAGCGGCGGCAGGCTGGCCAGCTGCAGCAAGCCGGGGCGCATGTAGTGCTGGATGTCGCGCACAGGCGCGGGCGCAGATTCGGCTGCGGGCGTGATCGGGATATGGGCCATGGCAGGGACTGGGACAGCGGCAGCAGCGGCCTAAAACCAGCGCTCGCGCAGCAGCGCCAGCATCTGCTGCGCCGCGCGGCCGCGGTGGCTGTGTGCGTTTTTCACTTCGACCGGGAGTTCGGCAAACGTCTTGCCAAATTCGGGGATGAACATGACGGGATCGAACCCAAAGCCGTTGCTGCCGCGTGGCTCGCGGGTGATTTCGCCCGCCACCCGGCCGACGGCGATCAGCGGCTCGGGGTCTTCAGGGCTGCGCACAGCCACCAGGGTGCTGACCATCGCGGCACGCCGGTGGTCGATGCCTTGCATTTGCTCCAGGAGCGCGCGCACGTTGGTGTCATCGCCCTTCTCGTAGCCGAACTGGGTGGCGTAGTAGGCCGTGTCGACGCCGGGCAGGCCGCCAAACGCATCCACGCACAGGCCGGCATCGTCCGCCAGCGCAGGCAGGCCGGTGTGCGCCGCCGCAAACCGCGCCTTCGCCAGCGCGTTCTCGACGAAGGTGCGAAAAGGCTCGTCCGCTTCGCCCACGCCCAGGTCCGCCTGGCGCACGAGCTCCACCGACAACGGCGCCAGCATGGCCTGCAGCTCGGCCAGCTTGCCGCGGTTGTTCGACGCCAACACAATTTTCATGGTCAAAATAGCCTCTACCGCTTATCTGTATTGCACTTTTAGCTATTAATTAAATAGCAACCCTAAGCGATTGCTGCTGGAGCAACACCAGCTCGGCAATGCCTTTTTCGGCCAGGGCCAAGAGCTTGTCCATCTCGGTGCGGGTGAAGGCCACGCCCTCTGCGGTGCCCTGCACTTCCACAAAATGGCCGGCGCCCGTCATCACGACGTTCATGTCGGTGTCGCAGCCCACGTCCTCGACGTATTCCAGGTCCAGCAGGGGCATGCCGTGGACGATGCCGACGGACACGGCGGCCACCGGTTGGAGCAGGGGCGACTGGTTGATCTTGCCCGCCGCCATCAAGTGGCTGACTGCATCCTGGGCCGCTACCCAGGCACCCGTGATTGCTGCAGTGCGGGTTCCGCCGTCGGCCTGAATGACGTCGCAGTCGAGCTGGATGGTGCGCTCACCCAGCAACTTCAAGTCGAACACCGCGCGCAGCGAGCGGCCGATAAGGCGCTGGATCTCTTGCGTGCGGCCGTTTTGTTTGCCCCGCGCTGCTTCGCGGTCGCTGCGCGTGTGCGTGGCACGCGGCAGCATGCCGTATTCGGCCGTGACCCAGCCCTCGCCGCTGCCGCGCTTGTGCGGCGGCACGCGCTCTTCCACGGACGCCGTGCAGAGCACCTTGGTGTTGCCAAACTCGATGAGCACCGAGCCCTCGGCGTGCATCGTGTAGTGGCGCGTGATGCGCACGGGGCGCAGTTGGTCGGCGGCGCGGGCATCGGTGCGGGTGAACGTCGTGGTCATGTGGTTTGTTTCCGATGTCAAAAGTAGATGCTCTAGAGTTGTCCCAGGGCGATTCGGCCACGGGCTGGTCGGTCGAGGTCAGCGCCTGGGTTCGCCGGCCTGCCGCCCCAGGAAGACCCGAGGTGCTGCATGTCGCGCCGGGCCTGGGCCACGCCATTGCAACCCCAATCGCCGCTGCGCAAATGCCAGCGCCGGCATGAGCCCAAGTCACCGCTCCCAGATCGCAGCTGGCAGGACCACAGGGAGGTGAAGCTCGAACCCCGACTTGATCCCTTGGCATGGCAGGCAACCGGTGGCTGGCGACATTGCAGCCCTCAGGGCATCATGCGCACCGACCTCGCGATGCCTGCCAGTCTCAGGCTTTCCGTGCAGCAGAGCGGCGGATGGCCTCGTTGATTTCGGCAATGGACCGCTCGATGGCCGCGTCATCCAGGTCGTCCACCAGTCCATCCAGCGGCCCCGCCTGAATGGTCGAGGCAAACACGTCGTCGCTGATGCTGTCGGTCGAGACGCCCTGGGTGGACTCGAACGCGTCGGGTGTTTCCCACTCCATCGCAATCACGGTGACGTTGTCGCTGGTGTCGCCGGCCTTGCGCAGGGCGTCTTCCACCAGCTCGGGCACCGCGTGCGCCACCGCATTGCGGGCCAGTTGTTTGGCGATCTCTTCGTCGCTGATCGTGCCCCACAAGCCATCGGAGCACAGGAGGATGCGGTCGCCCTGCTCCAAATACACCGGCCCGGTGATGTCGTAGATGGGCTTGGTGGGCGAGCCCAGGCAGGTGAACAGCACGTTGCGGTTGATGCGCTCGAGCCCCGGCGGCGGCGAGTTGCGCAGTTCCATGTACGAGTGGTCACGTGTGCGGGTCAGCAAGTCGCCATCGCGCACCATGTACAAACGCGAGTCGCCGCAGTGGATCCAGGTAGCGGTGCCTGACTGGAGCACCGCCGCGACCAACGTCGTGCGGGGCGTGTCGAGCATGCCCTTGTCAGTGGCGTAGCGCAGGATCTGGTGGTGCGCCGCCAGCAGCGCGCCTGACAGGAACTCCTGCACATCTTTGAGTTGCGGCTTGGCCTGGCGCTGGAACAGTGCCGAAATGGTCTGCAGCGCGATCTGCGCGGCGACCTCGCCTTCAGGGTGGCCACCCATGCCATCGGCCAGCACAAAAAGGCCCGATTCGCGCGTGTAGCAATAGCCCATGCGGTCCTCGTTCTTCTCGCGGCCGCCGCGGCGGCTGATCTGGAATACCGAGAACTTCATAGAGACTCGCGCAAACGGGGATGCAGCACGGCATCGTTAATGAATAGGCGCCCCGCCTGAACCCGCTTCGCCTGGGTCGTTTTCATTTGGGTTTCGCTCCGATACCGGTGGCTTCACCCACCTTCTGCACATTCTTCTTGGTGTCTGACACCAGGGTGTCCAGCTGCAACCGCATCTTCTCGGCCACCGTGAGCTTGGTGTAGCGGCGCTCGCCTTCACGGCTGAGCTCCTTTTGCAGCGCAAACACCGACTGCGGCCGCGACAAAGGGTCGAGCGCCATGCACCACTCCACCACCTCGATGAGGTTGTCGGAATACACGCCGCGCAGCTTGGTCAGCGCCAGCGAGAGGCGGTCTTTTTCGATGCGCTGGGGCGCCTCGTTGGGCGGAAAACCCTGCATGCAGGCGTAGATGCAGGCGCCAATGGCGTAGATGTCCGTCCAGGGTCCCATTTGCGAATCGCGGCGGTACATCTCGGGCGCGGCAAAGCCGGGCGTATACATCGGGCGAATGAAGTTGCCCTCTTTGGACAGCACTTCGCGCGCGGCGCCAAAGTCGATCATCACGGCTTTGTTGTCGTCGGTGATGAAAATGTTGGCCGGCTTGATATCCAGGTGCAGCATCTTGTGCTGGTGCACGATGCGCAGGCCGCGCAGGACCTCGTCGAACAGCGAACGGATGGTGGATTCGCGGAAGACCTTCTGCGTCTTGAGGTCGCGTGCGGTGATGATGAAGTCCTGCAGGGTCGCGCCCTCCAGGTAGTTCATCACCATGTAGACGGTTTCGTTCTCGCGAAAGAAATTGAGCACGCTCACCACCGAGGCGTGCGAAATCTGGGCCAGCGAACGGCCTTCTTCAAAGAAGCTTTTGAGGCCCAGGCGGTACAGCGACAGCTTTTCGGACTGCACCTTGGGCAGGAGTTCGCCGGGCGCGCGGGTCGCCAACGACGACGGGAGATATTCCTTGATGGCGACCTGCTGGCCTTCGCTGTCCGTGGCGAGGTACACCACGCCAAAGCCCCCGGAGGACACCCTGCGGACCACGCGGTATCCACCGATGGCGGTGTCGGGCGGCAAGGGAGCCGGCTTGATTTTTGACATATTTTGCGAAGATGACTCGGGGGTAGAGCGGAACCCGGATAATCGCCGGATCGCAAGCAACCATCAAAAAGTCCAATGCCAGTTTACAGCATGACCGGATACGCCAGCGCACAGCATGGCACGTCCGCCACTGGCGCAGAAACCGACGCCCGCGCACCCCAATCGCGCCGGCTGGGGCTCGAAATCCGTTCGGTCAACAGCCGTTTTCTGGACCTGTCCTTCCGCCTCCCCGACGAGCTTCGCGCGATGGAGCCGGCCTTGCGCAGCCTGCTCACTGCCCGCCTCAAGCGGGGCAAGGTCGAGGTGCGTGCTGCCCTGGAAAACGAAGACAGCAATGCGCTGCAAGACCCGCCACCCCGTTTGTTGCAACGGCTCAATTCGATTCAGGATTCCGTGAGGGCATGGTTGCCCGATGCAGCCCCGCTCACGGTGGCCGATGCCCTGCGCTTGTGCGCCAATGCGCCGTCCGGCTCCCAGGATTGGAGCGAAGCCGTGCCGGCACTCGCCGAGGAGGCACTGGAAGCCTTGATGACAGCGCGGGAGCGTGAAGGCAAACGCCTGGCCACCATGCTGCTGGACCGTTTGAAGCAACTGCGGGCCCTGGCCGCCCAGGCCGTGCCCATGGTTCCGCAACTGGTTGAACAACAGCGCTTGCGCTTCATGGAGCGCTGGAAAGAGGCCATGGCTCTGACCGACGGTGCCACGCTGCCCGAGGCGGCCCGGGACCGCGCCCTGACGGAGGCCACCGCCTTTGCCATCCGCATTGATGTGGCTGAGGAGATCACGCGGCTTGATTCACACCTGGACGAAATCGAGCGCTTGCTGAAAAAGGGTGGCGAGGTCGGAAAACGTCTGGATTTCCTGATCCAGGAACTGCACCGCGAGGCCAATACGTTGGGCTCCAAATCCGCGGCGCTGGACCTCACCCGCATCAGCGTGGACATGAAGGTGCTGATCGAGCAAATGCGCGAGCAAGTGCAGAATATCGAATAAGACTCATATTTTGATAGCGCCCGGCGCTGATCTACCATGGACTATCCAGGAAATCTCTTCGTAGTGGCGGCGCCCAGCGGTGCCGGCAAATCCAGCCTGGTGAAGGCACTGCTGGAACTTGACTCCCACGTGCATCTGTCGATATCCCATACCACCCGACCTCCGCGCGGGCAGGAAAAGCACGGGCGCGACTACTACTTTGCGTCGCAACCCGAGTTCGACGCCATGGTCGAGGGCAACGCGTTCGTCGAATGGGCCCATGTCCACGGCAACCGCTACGGCACCTCCAAGAAAGCCATCGAGGAGCGGATTGCGCAGGGCACGGACGTCATCCTGGAGATCGACTTTCAGGGGGCGTTGCAGATCAAGCAGGCCTTCGCCAATGCAATCTTGGTGTTCATCCTCCCCCCCAGCTGGGAAGAGCTGAGGTCCCGCCTCGAGCGTCGAGGTGAAGACTCCGCAGACGTCATCGAGGTGCGGCTCAAAAATGCGGCCACAGAGATGGCGCAGGTCAGTAAATTCGACTTCGTTATAATCAACGAGTTATTTGAACGCGCGCTTTTCGATTTGAAAGCCGTGGTTCATGCCCAGCGACTGAAGTACGCCGCCCAGCGCCGCGCCCGTGCTGACACATTCCAGTCGCTCAACATCACCTGAATCCCGGAGCACCCCCATGGCACGCATCACCGTAGAAGATTGTCTGGAAAAGATCCCCAACCGATTCCAGCTCGTGTTGGCCGCTACTTACCGCGCACGCATGCTGAGCCAGGGCCACGCGCCCCGCATTGAAAGCCGTAACAAGCCTGCCGTGACCGCCCTGCGCGAAATCGCTGAAGGCAAGGTTGGCCTGGAGATGCTCAAGAAGGTTCCTGGTTGAGGTTTCTCCTCGGCGTTAGCCACCAAAAAGCACCGCTGCTGCGGTGCTTTTTTTTGCGCCACAGTGGCCGGATGCACTCCGCGCTACATTAAAGGCATGAACGCGGTGCTCAACTTACCTTCTGCAACGCAGTCCCGGCCTGGCGATTCGCCTGCGCCAGGCGCCCTCTCGGCGGCCGCAGCGGCAGCCAACGCAGCAGCGGCCAGTTTTGCTGCGCTGACCGACAACCTGGACTATCTCGACGCTGCCAGCATCGAGCAGGTGCGCCAAGCCTACCGATTTGCAGACGAGGCCCACCTGGGTCAGTTGCGTAACAGCGGCGAGCCCTACATCACACATCCGATTGCGGTGGCGGCCCAATGCGCTACCTGGAAGCTTGATGCGCAGGCCCTGATGGCAGCACTGCTCCACGACGCGATGGAAGACTGCGGCGTGACCAAGGCGGATTTGATTGATCGCTTTGGCGCGCCGGTGGCCGAGCTGGTAGACGGCCTCACCAAACTCGACAAGCTGCAGTTCCACACCCGCGAAGAGAACCAGGCGGAATCTTTTCGCAAGATGCTGCTGGCCATGGCTCGTGATGTGCGCGTCATTCTCATCAAGCTGGCCGACCGCACCCACAACATGCGCACGTTGTCGGACATGCCTCGCAGCAAGTGGGGACGCATCTCGTCAGAAACACTGGAGATCTACGCTCCCATTGCGCACCGACTGGGGCTGAACCAGACCTACCGGGAACTGCAGGACCTTTCTTTCCGCCATTTGCATCCGTGGCGTTACGCGACGCTCTCGAAGGCGGTCCACAAATCACGCAACCGCCGCCGCGATCTCGTGCAAAAGGTCCAGAGCGAAGTGGACGCAGCGTTTTCCAAGATCGGCATGAAGGTCCGTCTCGCCGGTCGCGAAAAGACCTTGTACGCCATCTATCAAAAGATGGACCTCAAGCACCTGAGCTTTGCCCAGGTGACAGACATCTACGGCTTTCGGGTGATCGTCCCCTCAGTGACGGACTGCTACACAGCCTTGGGCGTGTTGCATCAGATGTACAAGCCGGTTCCCGGCAAGTTCAAAGACCACATCGCGATTGCCAAGCTCAACGGCTATCAGTCGTTGCACACCACATTGGTGGGGCCGTCCGGGGTGAACATTGAGTTTCAGATGCGCACCGACGAGATGCATGTCATTGCCGAAGCCGGGGTGGCTGCGCATTGGCTTTACAAGGCGCAGGACGGCGACGGCAGTTCGGCCGAGCGACTCGGAACGAAGTGGCTTCAGTCGCTGCTCGACATCCAGAATGAAACACGCGATGCCGCGGAGTTTTGGGACCACGTCAAAGTGGACCTGTTTCCTGACGCGGTGTACGTTTTCACCCCAAAAAGCCAGATCATGGCGCTGCCACGTGGCGCTACCGTGGTGGACTTCGCCTACGCTATTCACAGCAACGTGGGCGACCGCACGACGGCCGCCAAGATCAACAACGAGCAGGTCCCTCTGCGCACGGAGCTCAAGAACGGCGACGTCGTTGAAATCATCACTGCGCCGGTATCCACCCCCAATCCCGCATGGCTGGGCTTTGTCCGCACAGGCCGCGCGCGCTCCAAGATTCGCCACTACCTCAAGACCCTGGCACAAACCGAGTCTGAAGGGTTGGGAGAGAAGCTGCTGACCCAGGCGATCCGCGCCGAGGGCCTGCAGCAACTGCCGCCGCTCGATGCAGAAACGCAGCCCCTGTGGGACAAGTTGCTGCGCTTCACCGGCAACCGCACTCGCAGCGAACTGATGACCGACCTGGGCCTTGGCAAACGCATTGCCAGCATCGTGGCAAAACGGCTCATGGTGCTCATGTCAGAACATGGCCATCGCCCCGACGCGCTGCTCATGACCCGTGAGCGCTACACATCGCACGAAACGCTGTCACAGGGTGCGGTCACCCTCGACGGCAGCGAAAACGCCTCTGTGCAATACGCAACCTGCTGCAGGCCGGTGCCGGGCGACAGCATCGTGGGTTACCTGGGGCGGGGTGAGGGGTTGGTGGTCCACAACGCCCACTGCACCGTAGCCAAGCGCCTTCAGCACAAAGACAGCGAGCGCTTCATTGCGGTGGACTGGTCCGATGAGCCTACCCGCATGTTCGAAACCGGGGTGGTGGTGACAGTGAGCAATGGCAAGGGCGTACTCGCCCGAGTGGCTGCAGAACTCGCCAATTCGGAAGCGGACATCACCCATGTCGACATGGACGACGAAGCAGCGCTTGATACCACGGATTTGCGCTTCATCGTGGCCGTGCGTGATCAGACTCACCTGGAGACGGCCCTGCGCAATCTGCGGCGGACACAAGCCGTCATCCGTGCAGCCCGCATCACCCCGCAGGCGTAACACCGTCCGCTCTTGATGGCGCGGCGAGTGCTAACGCATTCGCTCAAGCTGCTGTTGAAGTACGAGGGTAATTCACGGCTACGACCTCGAGTGTGCGGACGCCCCCCGGCGTCGGAAGCTGCACTTCATCTCCCACGCGCGCCTTCAACAACGCGCGTGCCACTGGCGAAATCCAGCTGACCTGGGCGTCGCGGCTCTCGGCCTCATCGATGCCCAGGATGGTGATGGAACGCTCAACCCCTGCGTCGTCTGCGTAAGTCACTGTAGCGCCAAAGAAAACTTGATCACTGCCGGCGTGCAGGCTTGGATCCACCACCTCGGCAATCTCCAGACGCTTGGTCAGAAACCGTATGCGGCGGTCGATTTCACGCAACCGCTTCTTGCCGTATAGATAGTCCCCGTTTTCAGACCGGTCCCCGTTGCTCGCAGCCCAATGGACAGCTTCGACCACCTTCGGGCGCTCGTTGTCGATCAGGTCGAACAACTCGTCCCGCAGGCGCTTGTAGCCGGCCGGCGTGATGTAGTTTTTACCGCCAGCAGGTAGCGCGGGGAGGGTCAACTCATCGTCGTCCGCCCCATCGGTTTCTTTGGTAAAGGCCTTGCTCATGGCAAATCTCCCCCTCGATACAAAGCACCGGGACAAATGGAAAAAGCCTGCAATCTTTCGATTGCAGGCTTTAAACATTGGTGCGGCTGGCAGGAATCGAACCCACGACCCCTTGGTTCGTAGCCAAGTACTCTATCCAGCTGAGCTACAGCCGCTAAGCTTCGAATTATAGCATGATTTCTTGGCGACCCTCGAAACCCTGCATTTTTTCTGTCTTCTATCTCTCTAACGAGAGGCTGTCGACTACTCAATTCAACGCAAGCCACGATTGTAATGCACGGCAAAGCTTCAAAAAGCGAAAACCGCCAAGCATCGCAACAAACTGGCTTTGCGAACCGTCCAGAGTGGAACCGAAGAGTGGTAGGGCGTGTTGGACTTGAACCAACGACCAAAGGATTATGAGTCCTCTGCTCTAACCAACTGAGCTAACGCCCCAGGCCATGCTCCAGCGCTTTGCATACAACGGGGCAAGCGCCGTATTGTAGGTGTTACTTGCGATGGCTGAGGGCGTTGGACAGGAGCTTTGACGTGATGTCGACAATTTGAATCATGCGGTCATACGGCATGCGCGTGGGGCCGATAACACCGAGGGTACCCACCACCTTGCCATCAACTTCGTACGGCGAACTGACCACTGACAATTCTTCGAACGGCACCACATGGCTCTCGCCGCCGATGTAGATGCGCACCCCCTCTGCTTGGCTGGAAATGTCCAGCAACCGCAGTATCTGGGTCTTTTGTTCGAACAGGTCAAACGCGCGCCGCAGGTTCCCCATGTCGCTGGAGAAATCACTCACTGCAAGCAAATTGCGCTCACCCGAGATCACCACCTCGTCCTGCGCTTGCGAAAGGGCCTCGGACCCTACATTCACAGCCGCCTGCATGAGTGATGCGATCTCACCGCGCAACAGGTCCACTTCAGACTTGAGGCGCTCACGCACTTGCTCCATTGCAAGCCCTGCATAGTGCGTATTCAAAAAGTTCGAAGCCTCGATGAGTTGCGACTGCGAGTAGTCCACGTCCGTAAAGATCACACGGTTTTGAACATCCCCTTCCGGCGACACAATGATGACCAGGAACCGCCGCTCAGACAGACGCAGGAACTCAATGTGGCGAAACACCGACGTCCGCCGAGGCGCCATGACAACGCCGACGAACTGGGAAAGATTGGACAACACCTGGGCGGCGTTGCTGATCACTTTTTGGGGTTGCTCTGCCACCAGTTCCGGGTGCATGAGCGGATCTCGCTGCACGGTGAGCATGGTGTCGACAAACAGTCGATAGCCACGTGCAGTGGGAATCCGGCCTGCGGAGGTATGCGGGCTTGCGATAAGGCCCATCTCCTCCAGATCCGCCATGACATTACGAATGGTGGCGGGCGACAAATCGAGTCCAGACGCACGTGAGAGTGTTCTCGAACCGACAGGTTGGCCGTCGGCGATGTAGCGCTCGACCAGAGCTTTCAGCAACAACTTGGCACGGTCATCGAGCATGAAGTGATTTTACGGTTGTAAGGTCGCTCGCAGGCAAACATTCATAGTAGCAGCGCGAAACGGCCGTGGGTGCAGCCTTGCCAGCCGTTGGTAACATGACCGCTATCGGCCAAAAGCAGACTGTCGCTGTCAAGCTCTGAAGCGCGCGCACTGGCTACTGTCCAGGCAACAATCGCAGTCCATCTAACGCGACCACCCCGTCAACGGCGCACTCGGTCATCAACTTTCATTTCACCTATGGCAGCTCGGTCCCTGGAAATTGGCGGCGACGAAAAGGACGCGGTTCGTCCCCTTCAAGATGTGCTGAACCGCACGTTGGCTCTTGGTGCGGCCGTTGCAGGAACTGTCGGTGCTCCGTGCGACGAGCTTCTGGCATGGATAGCCGAGATGGGCCTCTTAAGCGAGCTCACGACGAGTGAGCAGATGCTATTGAATGAGCAGGCGAGCAGACAGCTCGTTATTGATTTCTCCTGGCAAAGCGAGCGTCTCGTTGTTTTGCTCTGGGCACTAAATAAGATTCCAGCCATCCCATTTCCGGCGCCTGAGACCAGTGTGGCTTTCATAGAAGAGCTCCTTCCTCCTTACGGCGACGAGTCTGCGACGGAATTTCGCGCTTCTGCGAGGCTCAGGTCGGAGGATGAGCTCTTTGCTGCAGCCTATGAAATACAAGAGCTACACGTGGTCGCGCGTCAGCGTCGCTTGTCGCGCCCAGGCTATCGACCGAGCGTCTCAGCGGTCGACGAGGACGTCGTTAGGGAGCGTCACCATGCGATTAACTGGCTGGTCGGATACTGTGGCCAGTTGTGGGATGACGTTACGACCGACACCTGACGGCCAGAAGCAGTCTCTGGCGATAGATAAAGGCACGCACTCAACCGACAAAGCAAGCGGGCTGCTTTTAGTGTGTCAGCCTTACTGCTAGGTCACGTTGGATTGTGTGAAGTTGCCAGTCGCACTTCGCTAAATCGCATTCTTCTTAAGTCTCCCTGCGCTTCCAGGATGCCTTTCTGGACCAGCCTATCCACACGCTGAGCGTAGTAGACATCCGCAATTCCGCTCGGTTTGTTGGGCCAAGTGCTCGTCATTACCTCTGCGACCAAACGGGCGACTTTTTGCCACTGGGGTGCCGCCGCACTCATGAGCGCATCGTCGGCCGCAGCTACTTGGCACTGCGATAGCGCTTCAACGCGTGCTTGCTGTCCCGCACTTAGTGGACCGTCAGGCTCTTGGTCGTCAGATTCCCCGCCGACGCAGCGTATGTCTTCATGCAACTGGAAATCTGAGGTTTTCGTTCGTGACATAGCGTGCTAAATTTTTTAGGGTCTTGGCCCACCTTGTGCTGGGTCCCCGCTAACGTTTTTAGACCTTGGGCAGAATTCGGCCAGTAACAGTCGGTGGCGCTTAGCAAAGCAGACACTCAACGTTGGCTAGCGGACGACACGGTCGATCCTATAGAGCAACCAGTTAGATCGCTGACCATTTTGAAGAGAATAGAAGACGGCACACCGCAACCCCCGCAATGATTCCTAGCCCGCAGGCCAGCAAAATGAAAGCGTGAGGGACGGCTCCGAACTGGATCAGTCCCCATACGGCAGCTGCCACGCCAGCAGCAAGAAAATAGACACCAATCGCGCCAAACGCAAGTGAGGCAAACCGAGCGGCGCGGAAGTTTCGCAGCAGAGCCTGAAAGCCAATGACCATGAATAGGCCAAGTGCACAGCCGATAAATACGAGTGGGATGTCTTCCCACACATGTGAAGGCTGACTGGCCGAAGTAGCATGGAGCGAGAACGGTCCGCTAGCGAGACCGCCAATTGCTGCGGCAAGAACGATAACTGAATCGCCCCGGGTTTTGAGGAGGCTCAACACTCTGAGAGGATTGAGCCATGAAGAAGACAAACAAGTTCTCGCCTGAGGTGCGTGAGCGCGCAGTGAGGATGGTGCAGGAACAGCGCGGGGAGTACCCATCCCTTTGGGCGGCCATCGAATCTATTGCCCCCAAGATTGGCTGTGTTCCGCAGACTCTGAACGAATGGGTCAAACGTGCCGAAGTGGATGCAGGCGCGCGAGAAGGTGTCACCACAGCCGAAGCCCAACGGGTCAAGGAACTGGAGCGCGAGAACAAGGAGCTGCGTCGGGCCAACGAGATACTGAAGCTGGCCAGCGCGTTTTTCGCCCAGGCGGAGCTCGACCGCCGTTTGAAGTCCTGAGGGATTTCATCGACAGGCATCGTGGCACCTTCGGGGTCGAGCCGATCTGCAAGGTGTTGCAGATCGCCCCGTCGGGGTATCGAAGACACGCAGCGCTGATGCGCGAGCCCGGCAGGCGCTGCGCTCGGGCCCGTCGCGACGAACTGCTGGCATTGCAAATCGAACGTGTCTGGCAGGCCAACATGCAGGTCTACGGCGCAGACAAGGTCTGGCGTCAACTTCGTCGGGAGGGTACAGCAGTAGCCCGCTGCACAGTGGAGCGGCTGATGCGCAAGCTGGGGCTGCGCGGTGTGATGCGCGGCAAAGTCGTGCGAACCACCGTCAGTGATAGCAAGGCGCCATGCCCGCTGGACCGAGTTAACCGCCAGTTCCGAGCCGAGCGGCCGAACCAGTTGTGGGTCAGTGACTTCACATATGTCTCGACCTGGCAGGGCTGGTTGTACGTGGCCTTTGTCATCGACGTGTTTGCCCGGCGCATCGTGGGCTGGCGCGTGAGCAGTTCGATGCGAACTGACTTCGTCCTCGATGCGCTTGAGCAGGCGCTATACGCGCGCCAACCCGAGCGGGACAGCAGCCTGATTCACCACTCCGACAGGGGCTCGCAATACGTCAGCATTCGGTACACCGAACGCTTGGCAGAAGCTGGCGTCGAGCCCTCGGTGGGCAGCAAGGGAGACAGCTATGACAACGCGCTGGCCGAGACGATCAACGGGCTCTACAAGGCCGAACTCATCCACCGCCGCGCTCCCTGGAAAACGAAGGAGGCAGTCGAGTTCGCCACGCTCGAATGGGTATCGTGGTTCAACCACCATCGCCTGCTTGAACCCATCGGGTACATCCCGCCTGCAGAAGCTGAGGCAAACTACTATCGGCAACTCGCCAGTCAGCCCGCCACAACGGCGGCCTGACTTAAACCAACGGGCCTCCACGGAACCCAGGGCGATTCATAACTGAATGAGTTCGCATAGCTACTTAACGTAATTTAGATCAGCCTGCTTCGGATAAATAGCCGCTTTTGGGAAGGGATGCCCACTGTCGGCTCAGGGCCCGTGAGCGTCCTTCGCTGTTAGGCAGAATTCGGCCGACCACTGCGCTGGGCCGGTGGAGAAAAAAGATGAAAGCGGCGCGAGGCAGGAATGTTTGCTGGAGCCTAAAAACGTGATCACCGTTCATGCCTCCCTGCATCCCCAGTACTCTTGGGGCGGGGCAGCAGCAGGAACCCTATTCCAAGTCCAGCGTAGCCAAGTCCGGTCACCCAACGAAATATCGTTTGCCCGATGAGAACACGCCAGCCTTCAAGTGCTCGGCACTGTTTAAAGCACAGTAATAGCGGATCCATGTCGGTGACCATAACTACCAATCCAACCATCAGCAGAAGACCGCCGATGAGTTGAACCCCGGTAACCATCAACTTGCGGTAAGACATAAGGCAAGGAGGTTCATGTGTTGAGGTTACGTCTTGGATGCACCAACGATTCATTATGTGACTTCTCGAGCATAGAACGGGGCCTGCTGTCCTCCCCTCGTTCATTGATATCACAAATGTCGAGCGGCTGCTTAGGGCCCAAATTCGACAGTGGGTCAAACTACCGCAAAGCGATCATTGATTCATCACAGGGTAGCTCGTGGCCTGAACCCAGCCAGTTCCTGGCTATAGTTTGCCTACTTGAAGTTAGCCGGGTTTTGCGGATTTTTTTACCTGCCCACACACCGCTCATGACATCCCCACCACTTACAACCCGTGAGTACGCCTACTTTCATGTCACGGGGCCAGGCACGCATGAGGAAGTCACAGCGTTGCTCGGTTTGAGACCTTCAGAAGCATGGAATGTTGGTGACGCCAATCCACGCAATGGGAGGCTACGAAAGTCAATGAGCTGGCGTATGGGTAGCGGCCTTGACGACACCAATCCACTCGCGGAGCACATTGCCGCCCTTTTACTTTGGCTGCAGCCTAAAGCATCGGATCTCCGGCAACTATGGGTTGAGCACGACCTTACTTTGGTGTGCGTGGGCTACTTTCCGCCAAGCGGGCATGGGATGCACTTCGACCGCGAGCAAGTCCGTAAAGCTGCTCTACTAGGGTTAGCGCTGGATCTAGACTTTTACTATGTGGATGACCACGAACACGAAATCTAGCCTGTGGGCGTTCCGGAGGCGATCAGCGTTGATGTCTCCTTTCACCGTCTAGCAACGACCGCTCCTGGCCGAATTCTGCCATCGGCAGTCATGCGCCAGCCAATCTTTGCAACTGCATCTTTGCCCACCTGCCTCGTCCTTCGTGGCGATGGATGTGATCACGCAAACACGAAATAGACACGTCGAACATGCCTGCCAGAGTGTCTTGATCAAACCAACCTGAGCGCCACGCAGCAGCGGCGTACGCTACATCATCGTCGGACAACGCCCGCTTACGCCCCCAAGTTTTCCCAGCGGCCCGTGCAGCACGTTGCCCGGCAAGGCAACGCTCTCTGATAAGTTCACGCTCAAACTCAGCAAAGGCTGACAGCAGATGCAAGAACATACGGCCCTGCGAGGTGTCCGTTTCAATAGCTTCTGTTAGCGAGCGGAAGCCCACACCTTTCGACTTGAGTAGCTCAAACACCTTGACGAAATGCGACACAGATCGAGCAAGCCTGTCGAGCTTGTACACCACTAAAACATCGCCCTTGACCATAATCGTGAGAAGCTTTTCAAGCTCTGGACGGTCCTTTATCGCTGAGCGCTTTTCTTGCACTACCTCATCGATGCCTACCCGACGAAATGCGGCTAGTTGTGCGGCCGTGTTTTGCTCCAAGGTGGACACCCTGGCATATCCGTAAATAGTCAAGACAATGCTACTCAGCTAGGGTTTTGATAGCTTCAATGTATCAAAAGAAACTTGATGTGAATTTGAGAAAGCACACGGAAAACCGGCACAAGGTTAACGACTGTCAACATGGGGTTTGTCACCCCATACCCCGACCCCGCCACTGCGCCACAAGGGCTTCGTTCTCGGGGCCCTTCTTGTCTATCGGAAGGCTGGGTTTCGGGTGCGCAGTGCCCCGGTCACATCGGCCTGCGTGATCTGCGTGGGGTCAGGCGCTGGAATGATCGGCATGGGGACCGTTCTGACCTCTCGCAGCGGTGGCGTTGTGCCTGGCACGTTCTGACCGGTCGGCGTGCCTTTCGCGGGCTGCTGGAGGCCCTGCGGCGGTTGATGAGGGGTAGCCTGCTGCCAGTCCACAAAGAAGCCCTGCGCGACGATCTGGAGGCACGTAGGCCCACTGACCTGCAGCAGGGTCGCCTGCTGGCTGTAGCACTTGCAGGTTTTGCCCATGCTGACGCACGCTGCAGGGTACGGAGCCACCGTTGGCTTAGTGACCTCATCGTAGGCCGGCGCGGTGTGTGGGAAGTCTTTCAGGCGCGGTGATCGCTCGGTGATGTACTGCTCATAGGTGAGCTTTGTAGACACCGGCATGGGCGCGGCGTCTGCCTTTCCCTGGACCTCGGTGGCGGCCTTTGCTGCGGTCTTCGCTTCGGTCTTTGCCAGCAGCTTGGACGATGCAAACCAGATCAGCAGAGGTATCAGCAGCAGGCAAACCAGGAACACCCACACCTTTCCGGGAATGCGCTTTTTGCCGGTGTGCAGGCTGGCCGACTTGTACCAGCCGTAGACCTCTTTCGGGTAGGCCTGCATCGTGACGGTGCCGGTCTTGCCACTGCCGTCTTTCTCGCAGTTGGGATTGACTGCGGGCCACTCCAACACGCTCACCATGTCCACACCGAAGGAACGCTTTAGGTGGCGGTGCCATCCAGGCGGGCCGATGAGCCGGCGCACGAAGCTGTCGATGTTCTGCGGGTGCTGGGTCACCATGTAGAAATCAAAGCCGCGGCGACGGTGCTCAGCGAGCATCTTGACGGCCTCGGGCACGGTGGCACCTGCAGCACGATTGGGCAGATCGTTGTGCGCCTCATCGATCAGGAAGATCGTCCCATCCGGCTCGGCCTGCCAGTCTTTGAAGTCGATCTTCTTCCAGTTGGAAAGCTCGCCGCCGTCGACCGGCTCAAACCGCCCGTTGTGGCATACAGGCCGGTTTTCTTTGAGCTGGCGTTCACGCACCCATTTGAGGGTGTTGAGAGTCTTACCCGCGCCGTTTGCGCCGCTGATGAGGTACAGCATGGGCTACTTCAGCACGAAGCGTTTGAACGTGTCAGAGGTCAGGCCATCGAGCAGCAAGCGCGCTGCAATGGCGCTGGTGACAATGCTGATCGCCACACCCACCTTCATGATCGAGAGCATGCCGAACACCTCGGGCGGCAGCGACTGGAAACTGTTGATAGCCTGCGTTTTCAGGGCATCGAGACTGGCATTCACGCCCGTGTAAGTGACGACGGCCATGCCCAGCGCGACGAGGACACGGCCCACGATGGAGCCAACCAGATTGATGAGCATGCCCCCAATGGCGGCGACGAATACAGGCATGGCTTACCCCCGTCCAACGATGCGAACGGCCAGCAGCAAAGCCACGCCGATCATGATGTTTCCGATGATGGCGAGACTCGGGCATATCTTGCTCATGGGCAGCGAGATAGCGCGGCCAGCAACCACGATGTTCAAGTCCTGGATGCACTGCCCAGAGCCGAAGGCGTCAGCGGTGCTGATGCGATTGGCCATGCTCTCCGACCTGTTGCCAGGAAGATCCTTTGTCTGCTCGCCGGTCTTGCCTTTCTCTTTCTCGTAGAGCTCCGATTCAAGGCTTTTGTCGTCAAACAGCCGGCATGAGCGCCGGTGTTGCTCACGTGCAATGGCGCACTGAATCGCATCACCCTCGCAGGTAAAGCCGCCCATGCACGAGCCGGCAAACATCGAATCTCCATCTCCATCCCCATCACCGTCCCCATCACCGCCGCCCGGGTTCGGGTTCTCCGGTGTACCGGTGTCCGGAACGGGCTTGCCTGGAGGCGATGGATAGACGCATTGCGTACCGACCTTGACTGTGCCGGGCGGACACTTGCCGTCGTTGTCGGGCTCCTTAGGGGGAGGCGTGGGTGCGTAGCAATTCCCATCGGGATAGCGCGAGGTGCCCGGAGGGCATTTGCCGGTGTTCGGGTCCGGTGGAACCGGTGGCGGTGGCTGCACAGGCGGCTGCGTCGGACCGGGACCGGGACCATCGTTGTCACCATCGCCAGGGCCTGGACCGTTGCCGCCAGTGCCTGGACCGGTGCCGGGGCCATCTCCGTTGCCCGGGCCATCGCCGGGGTTGTCACCTGGGCCACCCTGGCCGGGCTCGCTACTGCCAGGGGAGCAGGTCGAGCCGGTCATCTTGCCGGTGCCCCAGCAGCTTGTTTTTCCATCGGCCGTGACACACACGCTGGGGTTCACACGGACCATGCAGTTTTTGCCGCCGTAGGGCTCGCAATAGAACGTGGTGGCCTCGCCGTTGGTCTCAAACTCCCCGAGGGATTTACCGGCCTCGCAACCGTTCTTTTTGCAAACCCCGTTGACGCGGGTCTCGCCAGGGGGGCAGTCCGGCTCTTTCACGCAGACGCCATTTACACGCACTTCGTTGGGCTGGCACTTGTCGGGAACGCATGCGCCGCCTTCTTCGTGCTGCCCTGCTGGGCAGGGGTTGGTGGGCTTGCATTGGGTGCCGTTTTCGCTGTAGCCCGTATTGCACTGGCAACCGCCCGTGACCGGCGATGAGTTAGCAGGGCAAGAACCGCCCTCTGCCGTGATCTCAACGTTGAGCATTGCATTGTCGGAGCGCTTCGCCCTGCATGTGCCGTTAGTGACGACTGGCGTAAAGCTGTAGCCAGAACTGCAGCCGGTCAACTCGGTTGCGTAGGCCGCACAAGCTTCGGATAGTGAGCTGAAAGGCCCGAGCCACACTGCGGCACATCCGCTCAGAGCTTTGTAGTTCGTCTGCGCAGGCACGAGGGCACTGGCAAATGGACTGGTGCACAGCAGCACCAACAACGCAACTATGCGGAGAAGATAAGCCATGCGGCCCCCAGGATTGCGATCATGACGATGAGGCCCATTTGCTTGCACCTTGAAGAAGCCCACGACGTGAGCTTTTGCAAGGCCCCTGCCGGCCGGTCAGGGAGCACATGCGAGGGGCGCTTAGGAGATAGCGCGGCGCACCCACTTGAAGGCGGCCACGGCCACCACAACCAGCAGAACGGCAGCGCCGATCAGGCCGATGGGGGTGATGGTGTCGTTGATCTCAGTGACCACGCCAGTGACGTCGATGGCTGCGTGAGCCATGTTGGTTGCCAGCACCAGGGCGCCAGCTGCAGCAGCGGTTGCGAAGCGACGGGTTTGCGTATTGAAGCGGTTCATTTTTCAGTCCTCTGAAGGTTGGTTTCCGTCGGTTGATTTAATGGTCTGGATGAGGGTCCTAAAGGCCCACGCCACAGCCCACACCAGCAGGACGGCACTGCTGATTGCGGCCCCTTCGGCTGGGCTCAGGTTGAGCACATGAAGGGTGATTTCGTGTTGCACCGTGACCGTGCAGGCCGAGGTGCATTGAATGGTTTGCTCAGGCATCAGAGGTGCCTCTTTGCCCAAGGGCAAATACGCCGAAGCCAGCGATAGACGCGCGGGTCAGACACGAAGGAAAGCCATAAGTAGCAGAGCGCCGCGCCCGAAAAACCACCAGCGGCAGCGACGCCCCAGACCTCCCAAGCCGTAGCCAAAACAATTTGTTCAGACATCGCCGAAGACTCGATTGCGTGCAGCGGCGATGCGTTGGCGGCGTGCTGCGCGAGCATGCAGACGCTCTGCCAGGACGCCGAGGGTGCCGGTCAAAAGAGCCCACAGGGCAGCGCCTACGAAGCCTGCGCAGATGCCCAGGATGGCTAGTTGCTGGGCCACATGAGAGAGGTTGATTTCGTTCATGGCATGTAGTCGGCTTCGGTGCCGAGGCGGTCAAGGTCGATGAGCTGGGGGCGGTCTTCGGGCTCACACCAGTCCTGCACGAGCTGGTGCGCGCTTTCCACGTCAGGGACTACGCCGCCGCCCGCTTCGCGCAAGGAAGCCACCCACTCGGGTTGGCCGTCTTCCAGCGAAGGCGCGAGGAACCGGCCCGTGCTTTGGGACTGGATGAGCAGGCGCATTTAGGCGGCCTTTTTGGCCTGCTCTACAGGCTTGATTTCCACGAGTACCAGCGTGGTTCCGTCTTCGCGGGCAGCACCCATTTCGAACACCGCGTTTGCAGAGATGGGCAGCGATGCACCCAGGTGCGCCCACTTGTCGAACTCGCCAGCGTCCTTGATCTTGAAAGGGCGCGTGACACGGCCAATGCTGCGACCGGCGCCGTTTTCCTTAAGGTCTACTTCGCAATGAAACGTGGTGCTGGAGAAGGCTTTGCCTTCGAACTCGCCGGAGCTTTCTTTGACGCCGTGGACGATGACTTGAGAGTTGAAACGCATGGTGTTTTCCTTGGGCCTTGGGTGGTGGTCTATGCAGTGGCGGGGCCAGCGCCTGCGACCAGTGAGGAGCGTTCGAAGGCGGGCATGAAGGCACGCTCGATTTCTGCGACGGAGAACTTTTGCAAGCGGCCCGGGAGCTTTTGGTTTTGCAGCCAGGACCAGAGGTCATCAGTGCCCAAAAACTTGATGGCGGCGGCGACGGTGGGCGCGGCGACGTTGCGCAGCCAGCGGGTGTTGCGGGTGACCTCGGCCTCGACGGTTTCCAGCGCTAGGCGGCCTGTCGTTTTCACGGGCTCGGGCGTGGCGGTGTGGTCAGCCATGAGCAGTTGCGCTGCGTGCCACTCGCTGGCCCCTGCAAAGAAATCGGCAGGGCGGCGCAGCATGTCGGGGGAGAGGACGCGCAGCTTGTTGCCGTAGCGCAACTCGATGCGAATCCAGGGCGATTGCGCATCCACGCCAAAGAGCTGATCGCCTTTTTCGTAGGCGTTGGTTTGCTTGCCGGCCTCTTTGCTGCCCATGTAGAACGAGCGCTCATGGCCGTTGGCCCAGTCGCCGACCATGTTGCATTTGAGGCGCTTGCCGCCTGAGTCGCAGAGGCCCGCTTTGTAGTCTTCAACGACGCGATCCATGCCACCGGGCAGGCCATCGAAGAAGTCGAGTGCGAGGTCACACCGTGTCATGTCACCATCGCGCGATTCGATGATGGAGGCTATGCGGTCATTCCATCCGTGCTCTGCAAACGTGCACGCGGTGCCGTAGAGGTTGCAGTGAATGGTCCGGCCTTGAGCTTGCTGGCGCGGGCTGTCGCCGCTGGACAGGTAGCCGACCCATCCGCACTCTGTGCCGTTGCGCTCGATGCTCCAGCGGAAGCGGTAGAAGTCGTGGCCCTTGCGCACTTCGGGGGCGACGGCATAGTCGCTTCCAAGCGCCGCAGCTACAGCGTCTGCAAGGTCTTTGGCCTGGATGCTGGCGGCGTAGTCGGCGTCGGGCAACAGGGCCAATTCGCGCTTGAGGTCAATGATTCGTTGCTTGGGGTTGAACAGCTCTTGCGGGTCCCAGATGCTGGGCGCAAAGCGTGGGCCAGGATCGACCGGAAAGAGGTCATCGATCGACGGTGCGGGCGCGTTGCGCAGCAGGCAGGTGAAGCGGACCCAATCGATGTGCACCACCGAGCGCGAAGCGGTGCGCTCAGCGAGCAGGCGGGCCTTGATTTCTGAGCCGTCAAGGACGAGCGTGGACATAGCCGGACGGGTCACTTGATCGACCTCCTGTTATCCCCGTGATTACCAACGGGGATGGCTTGAACGCCCGCCGCTGCCGCGCCCGCGCTGCGCTTGCCGGTCGCGTCCGCGTCGCGCTGTGGCAGGGCTGCGATGAAGTCAGTGATCTGCTGCCATTGGTTGGGAATGCGGCCTGTGTGCATGGGGACCATGCCGGCCCCGGATTGGCCGCGAAAGGAGGGCTGCTTAGACATGCGAAACTGCCGCAACAAAGGAGAGAGAGCCAATGAAAAGTTTGCTTGTCCTGCTGGCCGTGTTGGCTCTTCTGGGCGTCGTAGTCGTCGCTATGGGTGCGGCGAAAAAGAGGGGCACCACAACACGCGAAAAGGTCAGACCAAAAGTGCTGATGACTGAGCGTGAGCAAGCCATGTACAACCGGCTTGTGCAGGCTTTACCCGATTTGGTCGTGCTAGCGCAGGTCGGCTTTAGTGCGCTACTCACGGCGCGGTCATACGCGACGCGCAACACGTTTGATCGCAAGGTCGCGGACTTCGTGGTTTGCGACAAAGCGCTGGGCGTGCTTGCTGTGGTTGAGCTGGACGACAGCAGCCACCGTGGGCGGGAGAAGGAAGACGGAGCCCGCGACGCACTGCTTTTAGACGCCGGATATCGCGTGGTGCGGTATCCCCGGGTGCCAGACGTGCAGCAGGTGCGGGACGATTTCACGTCGCAATCGGTGCCCACCGTCCCCGCTGAGCTGATGGACCTACGCGCAGAGCGATAGTCCTCTGCCGAGATGCACACCCCTTGCCCGGCAGCGGCTGGAGCCGCCAAGCTGTCGCCGGACCGTTTAATGGCAGGGGGCGTGCAAACCGTTGATATCGAGGTCATGGCGGCTCCAAATACTCACATTGAGTAGGGCCGAACCATACAACTACTCACATTGAGTATCAAGAGCTTTCTAGAATCTACTCAATTCGTGTATTTTCTACACAACAGGAGTAGCCATGACACACACAATGAATCTTCTCGAGAAAGCGCTAGAAGTGAAGAACGTAGCCGAGTGGACCAAGGAGCTTGGGCTATCTAAGCAGGCGCTGTACAACGCGAAAGAGCGCGGACATTTGAGCCCTGCAATCGCAGGTGCCTTGGCGGACGTCTTGGGACAAGACCCTCGCGACTGGATAGTGGTGGCGGCGCTGGAGTCAGAGCGAGACAGCGCGTGCAAAGACCGCATGCTTAAGCGGATCAAAAAAATTACGTCACTTTAATGATGTAATTTCGCGATGACGTCCAATTTCCGCCATGTTGCGCTCATAGGCAAGTACCAGGCTTCAGCGGCAGGCTCCGTGGGCGACACCTCCCGCCAAGCGCTGGAAGGCATTGCCCAATTCTTGGAAGACCAGGGTTGCGAGGTAGTGCTTGAAGCAGAGACTGCAAGCAACACCGGCATGGCCCAGTACTCCGCGCTCACTGTAGATGAAATAGGCAAACACTGCGACCTGGGGCTGGTCGTTGGCGGTGATGGGACCATGCTCGGCATCGGGCGAAGGCTTGCCAAGTTTGGCACTCCGCTGATTGGCATCAACCAAGGGCGGTTGGGCTTTATCACTGACATTCCTCTCGACGCATACAAGGCCACTCTGCTGCCAATGCTTCAGGGGGAGTATGAAGAGGACCTCAGGCCACTCATGCATGCGACGGTAGTCCGGGACGAGCGGATCGTTTTTGAAGCCCTCGCAATGAATGATGTGGTGGTGAACCGTGGCGCGACTTCCGGCATGGTGGAATTGCGTGTGGAAGTCGGGGGACGGTTTGTCGCCAATCAGCGTGCGGATGGCCTCATCATTGCATCGCCGACGGGATCCACGGCCTACTCCCTCTCGGCCGGAGGCCCCATGCTCCACCCTTCTATTCCGGGGTGGGTCCTGGTCCCTATAGCCCCCCATACGCTGTCCAATCGGCCGATCGTTCTATCAGACGCGACAGAAGTGGCGGTAGAGGTGGTCAGCGGCCGTGATGTCAGCGCCAATTTCGACATGCAATCGCTCGCGTCGCTCCTGCACGGTGATCGCATCCTGGTCAAGCGCTCGGAACACTGCGTGCGCTTTCTTCACCCCTTGGGTTGGAACTACTTTGCCACGTTGCGTAAAAAGCTTCGGTGGAATGAAGGGGGCTCTTGAGCATGGCGTTGAAGCGGGTCACCTTGCGTGATTTTGTGATCGTTCAAGACTTGGAACTGGAGCTGAACTCTGGCTTTTCGGTGCTTACCGGGGAAACCGGCGCTGGCAAGTCAATCTTGATCGATGCCATACAGCTGATATTGGGAGCGCGCTCCGATGCGGGAGTAGTCCGCGAGGGCGCCGCCAAGGCCGACCTTTGTGCTGAATTCGACTGCCCGGCCCACCTTCAACCGTGGCTGGAGGAAGCGGGCTTTGATATTGACGAGTTGCTGCTCCTGCGACGCACGGTGGATGCGCAAGGGAAAAGCCGCGCTTGGATCAATGGGACGCCCGCCACAGCGGCCCAGCTCCGGACACTGGGCGACAGTCTCTTGGACATCCATGGTCAGCATGCGTGGCAAAGCCTCACAAAGCCTGACTCGGTGCGGGCACTGCTCGATGCCTTCGCAGGCGTGCAGGCGGCAGAGACCACGGCGCGGTGGACGCAGTGGCGTATGGACCAGAAAGCTCTGCAGGAAGCCCGCCAAGCGCAGGCGACTCTGCAGCAAGAACGTGAACGCCTGCAGTGGCAAATCAACGAAGTGGACAAGCTCGCGCCTACCGAGGGCGAATGGGAAGAGCTGGATGCCCAACACAAGCGCTTGTCGCATGCACAGGCGCTGCTCGATTCAGCACAGGGATCCCTCCAGACGCTGCAAGACGATGAGGCAGGTGCACTGGCCGGACTCTCGCGCGCGCACGCCCTACTCCAAAGCCATGAGCATATTGAGCCGGAGTTCGCCAATCTTGCAGACATTCTTTCGTCGAGCCTGGCGCAGGCCAGTGATGTCGTCCATTCGCTTCAGCTGTATTTAAGGCATGGCGAGATTGACCCTCAGCGTTTGGCAGAACTCGACAGCCGCCTCTCACTGTGGATGACCTTGGCACGCAAGTACAAGCGGGCTCCCACGGAATTGCCTGCACTGCTCGAGGGCTGGAAGAAAGAAATGCTTCGTCTCGACGCAGCAACCGATCTGGGCCATCTGACAGCGGCCGAAGCGGCAAGTGCCAAGGCTTACCACGCGGCGGCACGGGCTCTGTCGCTAGGCCGAGGCAAGGCTGCTCCCAAGTTGTCGCACGCCATCACGCAAGCTATGCAGGGCCTTGGCATGGACGGCGGGAAATTCGAAGTCTCTGTGACAAAGTCTGAGGAGCCCTCTGCCCATGGCATTGACGATGTTGCGTTTCTCGTTGCCGGCCACCCTGGCATGACACCCAAGCCAATAGGCAAAGTGGCCTCTGGGGGTGAACTTTCTCGGATCTCCTTGGCGATCTCCGTGACCACCAGTGAGTTGGGCATGGCTCCGACTTTGATCTTTGATGAGGTCGACTCCGGTGTCGGTGGCGCTGTTGCGGAGACGGTAGGACGGCTGATGCAGCAGCTCGGCAGTGATCGCCAGGTGCTGGCTGTCACGCACTTACCCCAGGTAGCTGCCTGCGCTCACCATCATCTCAAGGTGTCTAAACGCAAGAGCCCAAGCGGAACCACGAGCACGGTATTACCGATGCTTGCAGACCAACGCGTTGCAGAGATTGCGCGCATGCTGGGGGGCGAACGCTCTACCGACACCACGCTCGCCCATGCGCGGGAAATGCTGGATCTTGCGGCGACGAACTCAGGAGGCGACAGCTGATGGTGCTCGAAATCGTACTGATTACGGGCATGTCCGGCTCAGGGAAATCTGTGGCGCTGCACGCGCTGGAGGATGCCGGGTACTACTGCGTGGACAACTTGCCTCCCGAGCTGCTGCCAGCCTTCGTGGCGCTTGAGCATCGGCACCACGGAAACCGGGTGGCCATCGCCATGGACGTGCGCAGTGCGACATCATTGCACCAAGTGCCGCAGGAGCTGAACCGACTTCGAAGCCAAGGCGTGACGGTGCAGTCCATCTTTTTGGACGCAACCATTGATACGCTGGTAAGACGGTTTTCGGAAACGCGGCGGCGCCACCCGCTTTCGCATGACGATCTTCAGCAAGGACGCAGAGCACTGGTCCAGATCATTGAGCTGGAGCGCGAACTGCTGGCCGAACTCCGCGAACAATCTCATGTGATCGACACGAGCACGATACGGTCGTCTCAGTTGCAGAGCTATGTCAAAAGCCTGATCGTCACGTCCCGCGGCCAGATGACCCTTGTTTTTCAGTCCTTTGCGTTCAAGCGCGGCATTCCCATGGATGCGGACTACGTCTTTGACGTGCGGATGTTGCCCAACCCGCACTACGAACCGGCTCTGCGCGATTTGACTGGGCTGGACGAACCCGTTGCCAACTTTCTGCGGCAGCAACCTGAGGTTTCATTGATGCAAGCACACATCCAACAATTTCTAGCGCATTGGCTGGAAATGCTGGATCGAAACCATCGGAGCTATGTCACCGTCGCCATCGGCTGCACTGGTGGTCAGCACCGATCGGTCTATCTGGTCGAGCAATTGGCGGAGGTCCTGAGCAACCGATGGACGGCTCTCAGAAGACACCGAGAACTTGACGGGCGGTAGCACCAAGCAATTACCACAATTGTGCTTGGGTCGAGTCAAGGAGCTTGCGGATGGGCGCGGGTAGACCGATTGCAGCCCATTGATCAGGACCGAACCATTCGCCCTCTTCTGTCGGCCGCTCCGCGATTTCTCCGGTGACCAAGATCGGGTGGAGGTGCAAATCCCGATGGGTCAGCACATGAAGGAACGGCTGAAGCGTATTGCAGGACACGCGCGACGCGTCGCCAAGAGAGGCAACGTAGCTGCTCAAAGAGGCATCATCGGCAAATACAGGAACGCAATGCATCCCCGCCCATATGCCCGAGGCCGGACGTCGTTGGAGCCACACCCGCCCCTCGGGGCCACGCAGCAAGAGCAGTTGCCAAGATTCAGAACGCCTAGCCAGCCTGCGCGTCTTGACAGGGTAACGCTCCGGGTCACCAGCCTGATAGGCCACGCAGCGGCTTGCCAATGGACATTGGCTACAACGCGGCGCCCGCGGCGTACAAATAGAAGCGCCAAGGTCCATGAGCCCTTGCGTATAGCGGGGCATGGCGTCGCGGAGGTTCTTCTGCGGAAGTAGAGACTCCGCGGCACTCCACAACAAGCGTTCATTCGCAGCCGATGCCAGGTCCTTTTCAAAACCCAACAAGCGCGTAAGCACCCGGCGCACGTTGGCGTCGAGAATAGGAACGCGCTCGGAAAAACAAAATGCCGCGATGGCCCCCGCGGTGGATCGGCCGATGCCGGGCAAAGTGGCCAGCATGTCCGCAGTACAAGGAAATGCCCCGCCGTGCTCTGCAACAACTTGCTGAGCACAACGGTGCAGATTGCGGGCACGCGTGTAATAGCCGAGCCCACTCCAAAGGCCCATTACCTCGTCCTGACTGGCCGCCGCCAGAGCTGCGACATCTGGAAACCGCGCGAGGAAACGCGCGTAATAGTCGAGGACCGTGGCCACCTGCGTTTGCTGCAGCATGATTTCGGACAGCCAGACTTTGTAGGGATCCCGAGTTTGCTGCCAGGGCAGATGGTTGCGCCCATGCGCCGCCTGCCAAGCGACTACAAGTTCTGCGACGCTCTCTTTGCCGACATCGCTCATGCCGACACGAGCTGGCCGTCCATGGCCGCAGTGTCCACAGCAGGCAAGGCAATGAGCTTGGAGGTTAGGTCCTGAAGACGCTCCTCCAGCTGCACCAACTCGGCCTCACTTGCCTCTATTTCAGCAATGCGCTCAATCAGTCCGCTGGCGGCATGCTGAATGCGGTCCACGGCTTCAATGCGGCGCGCGAAACTTCGGCGGCGCTCACGCAATTGAGCGTCCAGCTGGGCAGTGGCAGACTTGCTCCACAACTCCAGATCGTTCGCTGCAGATTCGTAGACGGTCCGCAGACGCATCGCCAGCGCCCGTACCAAGCGTTCTGCAAACTCCGGCTGTGCCAGCTTCAGGGCGTTGCTCAGGCCCAGGTACTGCAGATGGCTTTGCTCGATCTGGTTAAAATCGAGCATGAAGTGCTCAAGCTGCGGTGGCGCTGGCACTTGCAACGAAAACCCAAACTCCGCATTGAGTTGCCTGAACGTACCGCCCAGCATGGCTTGGATTTCTGTACCCGACGCCTGGGCTTTGTCCAAGGTACCGCGAAGCTTGTCAAAAGTCTCTACGTAGACCCGCTTGATACCAAGCTTGAGCCCCTTTTGCTGCAAGGTGTTTGCAAGTTCAGAGAGTTCCGCCTTGAGGGCCTTCGCGCCGAGTTGCTGGAATACATCCCGCAGAAGTTTCAAGTGGACAGCCCGCACCGCCTGGATCTTGGCCGTACTGAGGTCAAATTCGCGCTGCTCCTGTTCAATGCGGTGGCGCATCGATTCGATGACCGATGCGTTCTTTCCGCGCAAGCTTCGCAGCTCGGCCATCTGGTCGTCCAGATCACGGCGACGGATGTTGATCACCCGCGATGTTTCGGTGCGCAGACTACCGACACCGTTGGCTACCGCCGCGCGCAGGATGGTCTGGCGCCGGCCCATGATTCCTTTGGCCAAGGCTTCTTCGAGCACAGGTAGGCCGCTTGTCTCCAACAACACATCGTCTGCGGCGATCTTGGCAACCAAACCCTTCTGCGCAGAGACGGGTACCACCCTTTCCAACGGGACTCCTAGCATCTCGGCGGACGTGCGGCACTGGCGCTCCATCTGCGCCTGAACCTGCTCGGCCGAGTTCAGCGTGTCCCACAAAGTGTCGATCTTGTTCAACACTACGAGGCGCGCTTCCATGCTGTCAACCGACGTGGCCAGATGCTCTCGCCAGATGGACAGGTCGGAGCGCGTCACCCCAGTATCGGCGCTCAAGATGAAAACGACCGCATGCGCCTGCGGGATGAGGTTGACGGTAAGTTCCGGCTCCGCCCCGACGGCATTCAGCCCTGGAGTGTCGAGGATCACCAGGCCTTGTTTGAGCAACGGATGAGGGATATTGATGATGGCGTGGCGCCACATCGGCACTTCCACCAGCCCCTGCGCATCAGGGACAGGGTTTTCGTCGGTCAGGTCGTCGTGCCAAAACCCCAGGGCGCGCGCGTTGTCCAGGCTCACCTTGCGCACTTCGGCAACTTTCTCAAGGGCCTTGGCAATCTGGTCCGCATTCCCGACATCAAGAGGAATCTGTTGCCAACGTTCGGGCTTCACGCGCCATTCAGCCAGGCTCTGCATCTGCAGGCGGGTTTCAATCGGCAACAACCTGAGGCTGGGCGCCAAGCTGGCATCGTAGCCAAGCTCGGTGGGGCACATGGTCGTGCGCCCTGCGCTGGCGGGCATGATGCGCCGCCCATAGTCCGCGAAGAAAATCGCGTTGATCAATTCTGACTTGCCGCGCGAGAACTCGGCGACAAACGCCACCATCACCTTGTCACTGCGGACCTGCTCTTCCAGGCGATGCAGGCGCTCTTGCACAGCAGCGTCCATGAGCTCGTGCGAGGACATCCATTCGGCCAGCCGCTTGAGTTGCTGGGCGAACTCACGCCGCCAGGCGCCATGCTGGTCGAACTGTTCGTTGAAGGATGGTCCCACTTTGCTCCCAGATATCTATGTATGGCCTATACGGCTGGCACATACAAAATATAGCATCGACCGCCCGCCGGCTGTCATAAAGCCTGCATTTGACGGCCCGTGGTCAATGACGCTGGCAGGTAGGACAGAAGTAACTGCTGCGCTGGCCCTGGCGCAACAACTGAATTGAGGTGCCACACACGTGGCATGGCTCCCCGTCCCGGCCGTAAACGTTGGCCTGGGTTTGAAAGTGCCCCGCAGCCCCATCCGCGCCGGAGAAGTCGCGCAACGTGCTGCCGCCCATCTCTACGGCCCGCGCCAGCACCTGTTGAATAGCGGTATGCAACCTGCGCGCCCGCAGCGGCCCGATGAGCGAAGCCTTCGTCGTCGGCCGTACCCCCGCCAGGAACAGCACCTCGGACGCATAGATGTTTCCAACCCCGACCACCAACCGCCCCGCGAGCAGCAACTGTTTGATGGGCACCCGGCTCTGCTTCAGTCCTGCCTGGAAAGCTGCCAGCGAAAACCCGTCCGACAGCGGCTCCACACCCAGCCCGCCGAGCAGCTTGGCAGCCACAGGGTCCTGCTCCCCCTGGGCATACACCACGGCTCCGAATCGCCTTGGATCGTGCAGACGCAGCGTCCCCCGGTCAGTCACCATGTCGAAGTGGTCATGGGAGCCTGGCGCCGGCAATCCTTGGTCAAAGCGAAGGCTCCCTGACATCCCCAGGTGCACGAGCAGCAGCCCGTTGCTGGTATCCGCGAGCAGATATTTGCCGCGACGCCGCAGATCGAGGACGCGTTGGCCCACCAAAATCTGAGGATTGCAACCCAGGGGCCAACGCAAGGGCTTGCCCATCGTGACCGCCTCGATGCGCGCACCAGTGATGGCTCCGGCCAAACCGCGGCGGGTCACTTCCACCTCTGGCAACTCAGGCATACAAAGACCCGGGCAATGGGTTAACAGGCATGGATTATTATGACCTGATGGTGCTATTTCACAGCTTTCGGATCGCCGCATTGACTACCCTGATAGCGGTAGTTGCCAGTTCAGCGTGGGCTCAGCAAAAAGACGCGGACTCCGCCGCCGCTGACGCCCCGCCCCCCGCGTCGAATCCGGCACTGGATGCTGAACTGTTCTACGAGATTTTTCTGGGCGAGATCAGCGCCCGCACGGGCGATCCAGGTGCCGGGTACGCCTTCATGCTTGAAGCAGCGCGCCGCAGCGTCGACGGCCAGCTGTACCAACGAGCCGCAGATATTGCGCTGCAATCGCGGTCTGGCGAGTACGCACTGGCAGCCGCCAAGGCGTGGAAGGAAGCCCTGCCGCAATCGCGGGAAGCCAATCGATATGTACTCCAGATTCTGGTGGCATTGAACCGGATTGGCGAAACACCTGATCTGCTCCGGCAAGAACTCGCGCAATCGCCTCCGCGCGCCAAGGCATCCACGCTTGCTGCATTGCCGCAAATGTATGGTCGGGCGAGCGACAAGACCCTTGCCGCCAAGGTGGTGGAGGCCGCACTCGTTGACGAGCTTGCTCATCCGGCCACGGGGCCCGTGGCCTGGGTATCCCTTGGGCGCATTCGCCTAGCGGCCGGAGATAAGTCGGGCGCGCTGGACGCCGCGCGCAAAGCACAGGCGCTGGACAACGCCAGCGAAGGCGCGGCCCAACTGGCGCTTGAGCTGATGGAAGAAGGCACACCGGAAGCCGAAGCGCTTGTGACACAGGCGCTCACCAAGCTGCCCGTGCCCGAGTTGCGCATGGCTTATGCTCGGGTTCTCCTGGGTTTGCAGCGCTATCCCGACGCAAGCCGTCAGCTGGAATCGGCGACAAAAGAAAAACCTGATTTGGTTGAAGCCTGGTTGGTGTTGGCCACGCTGCACCTGCAAAACAACCAGTTGCCGGCGGCAGAGAACGACCTCAAGCGTTTTATAGAACTCATGTCCGCATCCCAAGACGCGGAAGTGCGCCAACGGGGCCTGACGCAGGCTTACCTGCTTTACGCACAGATCGCGGAAAAGAAGCAAGACTTCCCCGCAGCCGAAGCCTGGCTCAAACGCATCGACAACGTGGACGAGATCTTCAGCGCGCAAAGCCGCCGGGCATCGCTGTTGGCGCGCCAGGGCAAGGTGGACCAGGCTCGGGCACTGCTGCGCAACCTGCCTGGCACGTCTGTCGATGACAAGCGCATGAAGCTGCTCGCAGAAGTGCAATTGCTTCGTGAGATGCGCCTTTATCAGGAAGCCTACAAAGTGCAGACCGAACTGGTTGCGCTGGCGCCGACCGACGCGGAGCTGGTGTACGACCAGGCCATGCTTGCCGAAAAGGCTGGACAGCTCGATGTGATGGAGCGATTGCTGCGCCAAGTGATAGCGCAAAAGCCCGACTACCACCATGCCTACAACGCCCTGGGCTATTCGCTGGCGGAACGTGGCCAGCGCCTTCCGGAGGCCAAGCAACTGATCCTCAAAGCCCTGGAGTTCGCCCCAGCCGATCCCTTCATCACCGACAGCCTGGGCTGGGTGGAGTTCCGCATGGGCAATTCGGCCGATGCCCGCAAACACCTTGAGGCAGCTTACAAGGCCAGGCCTGACGTGGAAATCGGCGTGCACTTGGGCGAAGTGCTGTGGAGCCTTGGGGACCGAGACGCTGCCTTGAAAATCTGGAAAGAGAGCCAGCGCGTCAGCCCAGACAACGAGACCTTGAAGGAAACCTTGTCGCGCCTTGGGGTGAAGCTCTGATGCCCGCGGTGCACCAAGCGCCAGCACCGCTTGCGCGCAGTGGCAACATGCACGGTTGGTGGTTCCTTTTGGCTATCTGCGCCCTGTGGCTGGCTGGCTGTGCGCAGCCAGTCGCCAAATCCAACACTGAGGAAAACGCCTGGAGCGGCAGGCTGGCGTTGCAAGTCGAAGGCCAGGCCTTGCAGTCCTTTTCAGCCATGTTCGAACTCCGGGGCACGCCCGAAAATGGTGGTCTTGTGCTCCTCAGCCCGCTCGGCAACAGGCTTGCCCAGCTTGATTGGAAAGACGGACACGCCCAACTGGTCAGCGCGCAAGAGAACCGGACTTCCGACTCGTTGGAGGCGCTGCTGCAGGACGTCACCGGCACCCGCATTCCCGTCACTGCACTGTTCAGCTGGCTGCAGGGCACCCAAGCTACGGCACCTGGCTGGCGCGCCGATCTGACTGGGGTCGCAGAGGGTCGCCTCGTAGCGCACCGCGACGATCCGGCACCGCAGGCTACCTTGCGTATTGCCCTGACCCGCTAGGGCCCTGTCCGCTTCCATGCAAGCCCTCTACGACGTGCCGGCTCCGGCCAAGCTCAATCTTTTCCTGCACATCACCGGACGGCGCGACGACGGGTACCACCTGCTGCAGTCGGTTTTCATGCTGATTGATTGGTGCGACACCCTGCACTTTGAACTCCGCAGCGCAACTACCGACATCACACGCGAAGACCTCGGCCCGGCGCTGCCCGACGTGGACTTGACGATCAGGGCAGCACGCGCGCTGCAGTCAGCCACCGGGTGCACACAGGGCGCGCATATCACGGTGGACAAAAGCATCCCTGCCCAGGCCGGCATGGGTGGCGGCTCCTCTGATGCGGCGACCACCCTTCTGGCCTTGAACCGCTTGTGGGGCCTGCGATTGCCCCGCTCCGCCCTAGAAGCGATTGGCCTTACGCTGGGCGCAGACGTTCCGTTTTTTTTACGCGGCTGCAACGCTTGGGTCGAGGGAATTGGTGAGACAATCACGCCGCTTGAGAGAGCGCACCAAGTGCCACCTGCACGCTTCGCCGTCGTGAAACCTGCAGCGGGCCTCGAGACAAAATTAATTTTTTCGTCGTCGAGTTTGAAACGTGATTCAGACAGTGCTACAATCTTAGGCTTTGCTGCAGCACACTTTGACTTCGGTCAGAACGACTTGCAGCCCGTTGCCCAGGCACTTTGCCCCGAGGTTACCGAGGCCCTTGATTGGCTCAGGTCACGCGGATTGCAAGGTCGGATGACGGGCTCGGGCAGTGCGGTGTTTGCGCAAATGTCTCATGCGGTTGATCTGAATGGAGCCCCCCAGGGCTGGCAGGTCAGAGCATGTGAGAATCTGATGATTCACCCTCTTGCGGGTTGGGCATCGGACGAGAATTGAGGTTGGTTGCCTTCGGCAATTGACCTGTGTAGGGGAGTCGCCAAGTTGGTTAAGGCACCGGATTTTGATTCCGGCATGCGAAGGTTCGAATCCTTCTTCCCCTGCCAAATATCTTCTCGCGTACGGGATTTTTTTTCAGACTGCTGGGACTCTCATGCAAGCCAATCACCCCGACTTCATGGTTTTCACCGGCAATGCCAATCCTGGCATGGCAGCTGAAATCGCCCAGCACCTCGGTACGACCCTGGGTGCAGCCGACGTGGGACGCTTCTCTGACGGTGAAGTTACCGTTGAAATCAGGCAGAACGTGCGTGCACGCGATGTGTTCGTGGTGCAGTCGACCTGCGCGCCGACCAACGAAAACCTGATGGAACTGCTGATCATGGTCGATGCGCTCAAGCGTGCGTCGGCAGAACGCATCAGCGCCGTGATCCCCTACTTCGGCTACGCGCGCCAGGACCGTCGCCCACGTTCCTCGCGGGTGCCCATCACCGCCAAGGTGGTGGCCAACATGCTGCAGGCCGTGGGCGTGGCCCGCGTGCTGACGATGGACCTGCATGCCGACCAGATCCAGGGTTTTTTTGACATTCCGGTAGACAATATCTACGCCTCCCCCGTGCTGCTGGGCGACCTGCGCCAGAAGAACTACGAGGACCTGATCGTCGTGTCCCCCGACGTGGGTGGCGTGGTGCGCGCCCGTGCGCTGGCCAAGCAGCTCAACTGCGACCTGGCCATCATCGACAAGCGCCGCCCCAAGGCCAACGTGTCCGAAGTCATGCACGTGATCGGCGAGATCGAAGGCCGCAACTGCGTGATCATGGACGACATGATCGACACCGCCGGCACGCTGGTGAAGGCGGCCGAAGTGCTCAAGGAGCGCGGCGCCAAGAAGGTGTACGCCTACTGTACGCACCCTATTTTCTCGGGCCCTGCCATTGAACGCATCGCCAAGGGCTCGGCCCTCGATGAAGTGGTAGTGACCAACACCATCCCCCTGAGCGACAACGCCAAGGGATGCACCAAGATTCGCCAACTCTCCGTGGCCCCGCTGATCGCCGAGACGATCCAGCGCATTGCCAAGGGTGAGTCGGTGATGAGCCTGTTCTCGGACCAAGAAAACCTTTTCTGACCCGCTCCTTCGGGAGCATGGGAGCACGGGTTCTGCACACAAGCCTCCTTCGGGAGGCTTGTTGTCTGTTTGAGAGCAGCAAGCAGGTTTGCGGCAATGTGGCCTCAAGCCCTTTTAAAACAGAGGATGACTGGTCGCGGTCGCCTCTTATCAGGAGCTAAATATGAACTTCGTCGCTTTTGAGCGCGCCAAGCAGGGTACGGGTGCGAGCCGCCGTCTCCGCATTTCGGGCAAGACACCTGGCATCGTCTACGGCGGTGCTGCTGAACCCCAACTGATCGAGATCGACCACAACGCTCTGTGGCACGCCCTCAAGAAGGAAGCATTCCACTCCAGCGTGCTGGACATGGAAGTGGCCGGCAAGACCGCCAAGGTCCTGCTGCGCGACGTGCAATACCACCCCTACAAGCAGCTCGTTCTGCACATCGACTTCCAGCGCGTGGACGAGAAGACCAAGCTGCACATGAAGGTGCCACTGCACTTCTCCGGCGCTGAAGAATCGCCTGCCGTGAAGGTCGACAAGTGCATGGTGAACCCCATCGTGAACGAACTGGACGTGACCTGCATGCCGTCCGACCTGCCTGAGTTCATCAACGTGGACCTGTCCAAGCTCGAAAAGGGTTCGTCGCTGACCCTCAAGAACGTCAAGCTGCCCAAGGGCGTGACCGCCAAGCTGCGCGGCAACCAGAACAACCCCGTGTTGGTGTCTGTGGTGCCTCCCGTCGTGGAAGTTGCTGCTCCTACCGAAGCAGCTCCTGCAGCGGATGCCAAGGGCAAGGGCAAGGGCAAGAAGTAATTCAGCCCTGCAACGAGGGGCTGCCCGCAGCCCTTCTGCATGCATGCATGGCCCGCCTGTCTCGGCAGGCTGTCCACGCGCACAACGGCCCACGCAAGTGGGCCGTTTTGTTTTCAGGCGACTGCAGCGGGCCGGACCAACCCCCACACCCCAACCGCAGACAACACTGTCGCCAGAACTTGGTGGCCCGTGCGCTGAAGCCAGCGAATGCGCGCGGCAAGCCACCCGGTGAGGACGCAGACTGCCGGCATTGCTGGCCGACACAACCCGGATAATCGAGCTGATGATCAAGCTGTTTGTAGGCCTCGGAAACCCCGGGCCGGACTACGAAGCCACCCGCCACAATGCCGGCTTCTGGTGGATTGACGCTCTGGCGCGCGAGCTCAAAACCACCCTCGTGCCCGAGCGCAGCTACCACGGGCTGGTGGCGCGCACCACGGTGCACGGCCAGAGCGTCTGGCTGCTGCAGCCCCAGACCTTCATGAATCTTTCGGGCAAGTCGGTCGCCTCGCTCGCGCGCTTCTTCAAGATCCTGCCCGAAGAAATTCTGGTGGTGCACGATGAACTCGACATCCCGCCCGGCCAAGTCAAGCTCAAGCGCGGTGGCAGCCACGCGGGCCACAACGGGTTGCGCGACATCCACGGCCAACTGGGATCACCCGACTACTGGCGCCTGCGCGTGGGCATTGGCCACCCCGGGATAAAAAGCGAGGTCGCCAACTGGGTGCTCAAGAAACCCTCACCCGACCAGCGCACGCTGATCGAGGACAGCATCGTCCATTCAATGAAGGCCTACCCCGCCCTGCTGGCCGGCGAGATGGACAAGGCCACCCTGCTCATCCACACCACCAAACCGCCCCGTCCCAAGCCGCCACGCCCAGTCGAAGACTGATCGGTAATATGCTATTGTTTTGATAGCTATTAGCGCTTTACAGACAAGCGCTAGGGCACAAAAAGACCTGAATTTTGCCGGTTCAAGCCGACGCGGCGGGCTGCAGCCGCTGAAATTTCTGCCACAGGGTCTCACGGGTTTCCGTGTGCTGCGGGTTCACCGGGATGCAGGCCACAGGGCAGACCTGCACACACTGCGGCTCGTCAAAATGCCCGACGCATTCCGTGCACTTGTGCGGGTCAATCTCATAGATTTCCTGCCCCAGGTAGATCGCTTGGTTGGGGCACTCGGGCTCGCACACATCGCAGTTGATGCATTCGTCGGTGATCATCAGCGCCATGGGGCCCCCTGAGGTGCGGTGCCGACAGCGGCGGCGGTGGAAGGGGCGGCGCGGTTCATGCCCGTATTATCCCGCGCTGTTGGCATGTGCCTTGCGTGCGACACTGCAACCCAACACCGCTGACGGGGATGTTTTTGCCGTTATGCTGTGTATACACATTAATTTTGACGCGCCCGCGCCGCCATCCCCTCCCCACGCTTGCCTCCCATGGGTCTGTTTTTTCTCAAGCGGTTCATCACCCTTCTGGCCACGCTAATCGGCGCTTCCGTGGTGGTCTTTCTTGTGCTCGAGATCCTGCCGGGCAACGCCGCCCAGATCCTGATGGGCCCCGACGCAGCACCCGAAGCGGTGGCAGCGCTTGCCACCAAGCTGGGCCTGGACCAGCCCGCTGGCGTGCGCTATTGGCAATGGGTCAGCGGCCTGGTGGTGGGCAACATGGGCGACAGCTACGCCTACAGCTCCCCCGTGCTGGACCTGGTGCTGGAGCGCCTGGCGCTCACCGTGCCACTCGCGCTCATGGCCATGGCCATCACCACGGTGCTGGCGCTGGTTGCAGGCGTGTACGCCGCATCGCGCCACAACAAGCTGGGCGACGTGGGCGTGATGGGCCTGGCACAGATCGGCATTGCCATCCCCAACTTCTGGTTCGCCATCCTCTTGATCCTGCTGTTCTCGGTCAAGCTGCAATGGTTCTCGGCCGGCGGCTTTCCGGGCTGGACAGAGGATGCCGGCGGCGGCCCGCTCGAAGCGCTCAAGGCGCTGCTGCTGCCAGCCATCGCGCTGGCGGTGGTGCAGGCCGCCATCCTGGCGCGCATCACGCGATCGGCGGTGCTCGAGGTGCTGCGCGAAGACTTCGTGCGCACCGCGCGTGCCAAGGGGCTGTCGCAGCGCGCCGCGCTCTGGGGCCATGTGCTGCGCAACGCCATGATTCCGGTGATCACCGTGATGGGGCTGCAGTTCGCCAACCTGCTGGCCGGCACCATCGTGGTGGAGAACGTGTTCTACCTGCCGGGCCTCGGCCGGCTGATCTTCCAGTCCATCTCCAACCGCGACCTGATCGTGGTGCGCAACTGCGTGATGCTGCTCGCCGCCATGGTGGTCATCGTCAACTTCGTCGTGGACATCCTTTACGCCGTGATCGACCCGCGCGTGAAGGCCTCCGATATCTGACCCGACCATGAGCGCCGCCATCACCCCCTCCTCTCCTGCCACCTCGGCACCCGGCTGGCTGCACCGCGCGCTGCGCCACCGCAGCTTTGTCATCGGCGCGGTGCTGTCGCTGCTGCTCATCCTGGCCGCGGCCCTGTCGCTGGTCTGGACACCCTGGTCCCCGTACGAGATGGACCTGGCCGCAAAGCTGCAGCCGCCCACTGGCATCCACTGGCTAGGCACCGATGCCTATGGGCGCGATGTCGCATCGCTGCTGCTGGTGGGCGCGCGCAACTCCATCCTGGTGGGCGTGATCGCCGTGGGCATCGGCCTGACCATCGGCACGGCATTGGGCCTGCTGGCCGCGGCCAAGCGCGGCTGGGTCGAGGAACTCATCATGCGGCTGGCGGACTTCACCTTCGCCTTCCCTGCGATCCTGTCGGCCATCATGATGACGGCGGTGTTCGGCGCGGGCATCGTCAACTCCATCATCGCCATCGGGATTTTCAATATCCCGACCTTTGCGCGCGTCACCCGCGCTTCGGCCAATGCGGTCTGGTCACGCGAATACATCATGGCTTCGCGCGCCTGTGGCAAGGGCGCCTGGCGCATCACCCTCGAGCACGTGCTCCCCAACATCCTGTCGGTGCTCATCGTGCAGGCCACCATCCAGTTCGCCATCGCCATCCTGGCCGAGGCCGCCCTGTCGTACCTGGGCCTGGGCACACAGCCGCCCCAGCCCTCGTGGGGCCGCATGCTCAGCGAGGCGCAGACGCTGATGTTCCAGGCGCCCCTGCTCGCCGTGTGGCCTGGTGTCGCGATTGCCATGGCCGTGCTCGGCCTGAATCTGCTGGGCGACGGTCTGCGGGACCTCCTTGATCCCCGCCTATCCCGTAAGCGCTGACCGGCCATATCAAAAGACAAGCCAAGAGCCCACGATGCCCCTGTTAGAAGTGTCCAACCTCCGCATCCGCCTGCAGACCCACCGCGGTCCGGCCGATGCTGTGCGCGGCGTGAGCTTTTCGCTGGCGCGCGGCGAAACCCTGGGCCTGATCGGCGAATCGGGCTGCGGCAAGTCCATCACGGCGATGTCGCTCCTGGGCCTGCTGCCCGACAGTGCACAGGTCACCGGCAGCATCCGCTTTGACGGCGAAGAACTCGTGGGCCGGACCGATGCGCAGATGTGCAAGTTGCGCGGCAACCGCATCGGCATGGTCTTCCAGGAGCCCATGACGGCGCTCAACCCGGTGCACACCATCGGCCGCCAGGTGGCCGAGCCGCTGCGGCTGCACCGCGGCATGAACGCGGCGGCCGCACGCACCGAGGCGATTGCGTTGCTGGACCGCGTGGGCATTCCCAACGCGGCGCAGCGCTTTGATGCCTACCCGCACCAGTTCTCGGGCGGGCAGCGCCAGCGCATCACCATTGCGATGGCCCTGGCCTGCGGACCTGATTTGCTGATTGCCGATGAGCCCACCACCGCGCTCGATGTGACCATCCAGCAGCAGATCCTGGACCTCATCAGCGACCTGGTGGCCGAGCGCAACATGGCGCTGATCCTCATCTCGCACGACCTGGGCGTGATCTCGCAGAACGTGGACCGCATGATGGTGATGTACGGCGGCAGCGTGGTTGAGAGCGGCTCGACGGCGTCCGTTTTCTCCGCGATGACCCATCCCTACACCCGGGGCCTGTTTGCGGCACGGCCGCATCTGGGTGCGGTGCATGCACCGGGCCAGCGCCCTCGCCTCTCCACCATCGCCGGCACGGTGCCCGAGCTGGTCGACCTGCCCGCGGGCTGCCCGTTTGCGGGCCGCTGCAGCTACACCATCGACGCCTGCCACCAAGAGCCGCCGGCACCCACGCTGGTGTCTACCGATGTCGACGGCGACCATGTGGTGCGCTGCATCCGCCGCGAAGCCATCGCCGCGGCACTGAGCGCCGAGGCCGTGAGGGTCGTGGAGGTGGCCGCATGAACAACGTCATCGCTCCATCCACGCAGGGCACCTCCGCAGCACCGTCCGACGGCACGCTGCTGCAAGTGAAAGACCTGGTGCGTGAATACACGCTGCCACGCGATCACCTGTTCCGCCCACCGGGCAAAGTGCATGCCTTGAACGGCGTGAGCTTTTCGATCGCCCCGGGCCGCAGCCTGGGCATCGTGGGCGAGTCGGGCTCGGGCAAGTCCACCCTCGCGCGCCTGGTGATGGCGCTGGACGCGCCCACGTCGGGCACCGTCCACCTGCAGGGCCGCAATCTGCATGAACTCGCGCCTGGTGCATTGCGCGAAGCACGGCGCGACTTCCAGATGGTGTTCCAGGACCCGTATGGCTCGCTGGACCCACGCCAGACGGTCGAGCGCATCGTGACCGAGCCGCTGCAGGCGCAGGGCCAGACCAGCCGCGCCGAGCAGCGCGAGCAGGCCGGCCAGGTGCTGTCGCAGGTGGGCCTGCGCACCAACGACCTGGGCAAGTACCCGCACGAATTCTCTGGCGGCCAGCGCCAGCGCATCGCGATTGCCCGTGCACTCGTCACGCGCCCGCGCCTCATCGTGGCGGACGAGCCTGTGAGCGCGCTTGACGTGTCCGTGCAGGCGCAGGTGCTGAACCTGATGCAGGACCTGCAGCAGGAGTTCGGCATCACCTACATGCTCATCAGCCACGACCTGGCCGTGGTCAACCACCTGTGCGACGAGGTCGTGGTGCTGTACCAGGGCCGCATCGTCGAGCGCGGCTCGCCCGCAGAGCTGTTTCACCACGCGCAGCACCCGTACACGCGGTCATTGGTGGGCGCGGTGCCCCAGGTGTTGCCCGGCCGCGCCCGCGCACGCCGTGCGGCCGCTGCGGCCGCTGCGGCCGCTGCGGCAAAAGCAACCGCAAAAACCGCATAACCAAATGCGCACGTGATGGTGTAAAACGCTTTTGTGCGCCCCGGTAACAAATTGCGCCGGGGCTTTTCTCTGGTTGTTGTCAGGTCCTTTGTCTGGAGTATCCGAACATGCTGAACCGCCGTACCGTCCTTGCCACCGGCGCCATCGCCGCCGTGCCGTTGTCCACCCCCCTCAGCGCGCTGGCGCAGAGCCGCAAAGATGCGGTGACGCTGGCCATGACGCTCGAACCCCCAGGCCTGGACCCGACCGCCGGCGCGGCGTCTGCCATTGCAGAGATCGTTCAGTACAACATCTTCGAGACGCTCACCAAGATCAATGCCGACGGCAGCGTGTCGCCCCTGCTGGCCGAGAGCTGGGAAGTCTCGCCCGACCTCAAGACCTACACCTTCAAGCTGCGCCGCGGCGTGAAGTTCCAGAACGGCGAGCCCTTCAACGCCACCGCCGTCAAGTTCTCGTACGACCGCGCAGGTGGCGAGAAGAGCACCAACAAGGACAAGCGCACCTTCGCAGGCCTGACCACCCAGGTGGTGGATGACTACACCGTGGTGCTGCTCAACAAAGAGATCGATCCCGACCTGCTCTTCGTGCTGGGCCAGGCCACCTCGATCATCGTGGAGCCCAAGAGCGCCGACACCAACGCCAACAAGCCCGTGGGCACCGGTCCCTACCAGCTCCAGGCCTGGAACAAGGGCTCGTCCATCGTGCTGACGGCGTGGGAAGGCTTTCGCGACGCCAAGGCGCTCAAGATCAAGCGCGCCACGTTCCGCTTCATCTCCGACCCCGCCGCGCAGGTGGCGGCCCTGCTGGCCGGCGACGTGGATGCGTTCCCCCGCGTCACGCCGCGCAGCGTGCCGCAGTTCAAGACCAACCCCAAGTTCCAGGTGGTGGTCAGCGGCTCGCGCGCCAAGACCATCCTGGCGATCAACAACAGCAAGAAGCCGCTGGACGACGTGCGCGTGCGCCGCGCCATCGCCGCCGCCGTGGACCGCAAGGCCGTGATCGAAGGCGCGGGCGACGGCTATGGCGCACCGATTGGCAGCCACTACGTGCCTGGCGCGTTCGGCTACGTGGACACCACGGGCGTGAACCCCTACGACCCCGAGAAGGCCAAGAAGCTGCTGGCCGACGCCGGCATCAAGACGCCGCTGGAGCTCACCCTGACGCTGCCGCCCACGCCCTACGCCCGCCAGGGCGGCGAGGTGGTGGCGGCCCAGCTGGCCAAGGTCGGCATCGTCGCCAAGATCCAGAACGTGGAATGGGCGCAGTGGCTGTCCGGCACCTACGGCAGCAAGAACTACGACCTGACCATCATCAGCCACGTCGAGCCGTTTGACCTGGGCAACTTTGCCAAGCCCGACTACTACTGGGGCTACAACTCGCCCAAGTTCAACGAGCTGTTCAGCCAGATCAAGAACGCCGCCCGCCCCGCGGACCGCTCGCGCCTGCTGGGCGAAGCGCAGCGCCTGCTGGCGCAGGATTCGGTGCACGCCTTCCTGTACTCCAACCAGTGGATCACGGTGGCCAACAAGAACCTCAAGGGCCTGTGGAAAGACATGCCCGTGTTCGTGAACGACATCTCGTCGCTCTCCTGGTCTTGAGATTCGGACACCCCCCTGAGACGCTTCGCGTCTTCCCCCCGCTCTCGCGCTGCGCGCGGGCAGGGGGACGCAGCCCTCGCTGCGGGGCGGCCCTTGCTCGGCTGCCCGCGCCTGGGCTGCGCCAGTTTCGCGGGCAGCGCACAGTGCAATGAATAGCTGAAGCACGCAGACGTAGATAGCTCCTAAAACAATAGCTGCCAGCGCTTTATCCATAAGCGCTGGCAGCCTTTTTTATTGATAAAACTCCCCATACCCGCCATGACTGCCTTGCACGACCTGCCCGCCCACGAACTCCTGGCCGCCTACCGCCAGCGCACGTTGTCCCCCGTGGAGGTCACGCAGGCCGTGCTGGCGCACATCGAGCGCTGGGAGCCGCACATAAAGGCCACCTACCTGCTGCGGCCCGAGGCTGCGCTCGCGCAGGCCCATGCGTCCGAAGCCCGCTGGCACACGGGCGCGCCCCAGGGCCTGCTCGACGGCGTGCCCAGCACCATCAAGGAAAACATCGCGACGCGAGGTGACCCGACCCCGCTGGGCACGGCGTCCGTCGAGCTGACTCCTGCGGCGGCCGACGCCCCACCCGCGGCACGCATGCGCGAGGCCGGCGCCGTCATCGTCGCCAAGACCACCATGCCCGACTACGGCATGTTGTCGTCGGGTCTGTCCACCTTTCATCCGCTGTCGCGCAACCCGTGGGACACCCGCAAGGGCCCCGGCGGCTCCAGCGCGGGCGGCGGGGCTGCGGCGGCCGCCGGCTACGGCCCGCTGCACATCGGCACCGACATCGGCGGATCGCTGCGCCTGCCGGCCAGCTGGTGCGGCATCTTCAGCCTGAAGCCCAGCCTGGGCCGCATTCCCATCGACCCGCCCTACACCGGCCGCGCCGCCGGCCCGATGACCCGCACGGTGGCCGACGCCGCGCTGATGATGCAGGTGCTCAGCCAGCCCGACGCGCGCGACAGCATGAGCCTGCCCGCGCAGGACATCGCCTGGGGCGAGTTCGACCAGGGTGTCGACCGCCTGCGCGGCCTGCGCATCGGTCTGCTGCTGGACGCAGGCTGCGGCCTGGCGGTAGAGCCCGAGGTGAAGGCCGCCGTGGAGCGCGCGGCGCGCTGGCTGGAAGCCGCTGGCGCCACCATCGTGCCCATGTTGCCGTTCATGACGCAAGCCATGCTCGACGGCATGGACCACTTCTGGCGCATGCGCTCGCACACCGACCTGCAGGCCCTGCCCGCAGAGCGCCGCGACAAGGTGCTGCCCTACATCCGCACCTGGGCCGACAGCGCGGCCGGCATGAGCGGCACTGAGGTCTTCCACGCCAGCCACCAGTTCCACCTGACACGCGTGGCTACCGTCAAAGCCTGCAGCGCGTTCGACTACGTGATCTCGCCCGTGGCGCCCATGCCCGCCTTCCAGGCCGAGCTGCCCTCGCCCACCAACGACCCGCTGCGCCCGCTGGAGCACATCGGCTTTACCGTGCCATTCAACATGTCCGAGCAACCTGCTGCTTCGGTGAACTGCGGCTACACCGCCAACGGCCTGCCCATTGGCCTTCAGATTGCGGGTGCGCGGTTTGACGACCTGGGCGTGCTGCAGGTGGCGCACGCGTTCGAATTGATCCGCGAGCCACAACAGCCTTGGCCGCAGCCGCCCGCAGGCTGAGGCCACTAAGGGCACTGAGGCACTGAGGGCACTGAGGGCACTGAGGGCACTGAGGGCACTAGGGGCACTGAGCGGCAAGTCGTTCACCCGTGCGCCGATCCGCGCATGCCAGCCTGGACGTCCCGCTGCGCCGCAAGCCCGCGCCACCGCTGCGGTGAGTGCGCCGATGTGTGCGCCTTGCATGATCGGCCTCCGTCCGAGCCGCCACCACCGAACTTGCCAGCACGCGCGCAGCCGCAGGCCGCGGGTTATTGGTACCCTTGAGGGTCTGCAGCCACCGCCGGCCCCAACCTCCGCCGAGACCGGCACGCGCCCGGGCCACCACCACACAACGCCTTCACTCCTCGACGCATGGACATCCTCATCCTGGCGATCCTCATCGCCACCGGCACCTTCATGCTCAACGCCAAAGAGCAGCGCAAGCGCATTGCCCTGCTGGGCAGCCACCTGGCCAACTTCCAGATCGAAAAGCTCATGGAAGCACTGACCGACGGCTACCTGCGCGCCCTGGGCGAGAGCACCGACGAGCGCCGCACGCAGATCTGGAACCTGCTGAGCACCACCGAACTGCAGCTGAGCGAACAATTCAACCGCTTTGCCGCCGACTTTGCCAAAGTGGCAGAGGCGGACGCGCGGGTCAGCCGCCTGTCGATGGCGATTCCGTTTGCCGAGAAGCTGCTGCCGGCAATGACCTTTGACATGCGCAAGGCCCTGGCCATCCATGCGCGCGGCATTGCCCACGTGGTGCAAAACACCCAGCACCTGTCGCCCAAGGAGCGCGCCTTCATGATGACGGCGGAGCTGTTCCTCATGCAGCACACCTGCCACTGGTTCTGCAAATCCAAGACCATCGCCACGGCCCGCATGCTGGCACGCCACCAGACACCGCACGAGCAGTTGGTGAACTCGGTCTCCGCCGAAACCCGCAACGCGTACCTGACCCTGATCAAGGGGGGCTGATGCCAGCTCGCCTTCACCACGACAACCCGTTCACGCTGAGCTTGTCGAAGCGCAGTGCAGTGCAGAGCTTCGACCAGCTCAGCCCGAACGGCATGGGATCCTGAAACAGGAATCCGTGTAAGTGGCCTACCCAAACCATCCATGCAGCACGCTCCCTTGACCGATAGCCTGGGCAACCCCACCACGCTGCACGACCCGGCCAGCCTGGCGGCGTTAAACGACTTTGTGGAAGGCTTTATCGCCTGCGAAGCCCGTGCGGTGAATGTGCTGGGCGCAGCGGCCGACACCAGCGCCATCGTGCAGGCCAGCTGCGCGGCGCTGCACATGTTTGCCGAATCGGCGGATGCAGCCCGCAATGCGCGCCCCTTCATCGACCAGGCCCTCGCCAGCGCCCCGGAGGCCAGTGAACGCGAACAGCGCTTTGTGGCCGCCGTGGCCGCCTGGGTCGACGGCGACCTGCCCCGCGCCATCGCGCTGCATGAAGAGCAAGCCCGCCTGCACCCGCGCGACCTCGCATCGCTCAAGCTCGGCCAGTACCACCTGTTCAACCGCGGCAACTCGCCCGGCATGCTGCGCCTGGCCCTGCAGGCCGTGCCCGCCGCGGCCGACGTGCCCTACCTGCACGGCATGCTGGCCTTTGGCTGGGAGCAGTGCCACCTGCTCGGCCAGGCCGAAGCGGCCGCGCGCCACGCCGTCCACCTGTGCCGCAAGGAGCCCTGGGCCCACCACGCGCTTGCGCACGTGATGCTGACGCAGGGGCGCATCGCCGAAGGCACGGACTTCTTGGCCAGCGTCAGCGACACCTGGACGGGCCTGAACTCCTTCATGGTCACCCACAACTGGTGGCACCAAGCGCTCTTCCTGCTGGAGCAGGACCGCCACGCCGAGGTGCTGGCGCTTTACGACCAGCAGGTGTGGGGCGTGGTCAAGGAATACACGCAGGACCAGATCAACGCCGTGTCGCTGCTGGCGCGGCTGGAGTTGGCCGGCGTCGATGTAGGACCGCGCTGGGCCGATGTGGCCGACCACCTGGCACAACGCCTGTCCGACCACGTGCTGCCCTTTCTGGACCTGCAATACCTCTACGGCCTGGCCCGCGCCGGCCGCCTGGACGCCGCGCGCACGCTGCTGCACAACATCGAGGCCCACGCCGCCACCCGCACCGAAGCGCACGAGCGCACCGTGTGGCAGCAGGTCTGTGTGCCCGCCGCCGAGGGCCTGCTGGCACACGCGCAGGGCGAGTGGGCGACAGCAGCACAGCAGTTGGGCATTGCCTTGCCAAGGCTCATCGAGATCGGTGGCAGCCATGCGCAACGCGACCTCTTTCACCAGATCTGGATGGATGCACTGCAGCGCAACGGGCAGTGGGCGGCGGTGCAGAACGTGCTGCAGCCGATGGCGAATGCGCAGCCGGAGTCGGTGCGGCTGGCGCGGCAGGTGGGGGTTTTGAATGGGGTGTTGGGGTTGCCTGCGCTCAGCGCTGTGCAGGATGTCTAAGGTGCCAAGGGCATGCACCAGTACGGCGCCATTGATGGGGGACGGTGACAGTGCAGGGCCAAGCGCGATCCGCAGCGAGGTCGCCAAGTTTCGCGCCTGGGCGCAACAGTATCCCGCTGAGGACCGCTACGGTGAGTGGGAATGCGGCTACCAAGCGTGGACCGAACTTCATCACGCCTTCATCGATTGTCTGGAAACGGTGTCTGCCGCAGACTTGTGCGTCGACGTCGTGGACGACCTCATCTACGCGATCGCCCGGGACAACGAAATCAGCTACCTCTCATCTCAGTTGGGTCAACGACCCCTGCTGCTGTCGGAGTTGCTCCCCTACATCCTTTCCTGCGAGGAACCGGACACCCGGTGGCAAACTGCGAAACAACTCGGCAAGCATGTACTCCCGTTCGCAACGGCCGAAAGCGCCTTGTTGCAGCTGGTGGAAGACCAGGATGAATACGTGCGCCGGATCGCACTGCAAGCCCTGGGATTCATAGGGTCGCCGCACGCAGAGCGGCTGTGCCGCCAAGCGTGGGAGTCCGGACATGAATACCAGCGGATCATGGCACTGTGGGTTCTGCTCACCATTGAATCACGCCAACTGGGCCACTACCTGGCGCTGGCGAGGGAAGACGGCAGCAAATACCTGTGCATAAACGCGGCTCAGATCGAGAGTGGGGACTGCCGCCCGGACTGGTTGGCCGGCTGACAGAGCAACGTCCCATCACGATACCTCGCCGCGCCACGTGCGAGGCGGCCAAGCTTGTGCGGCCCTACCGCACCACCAACTTTGTCTGGTCATACACCGGCTGCGCCGGCAGATCCGCCAGGTGCCGCACATCCGCCCAGTCCAGCACCTCCACCGCATCGCCCTGCACACGCACCCGGTTGAGCCCCGCGTTCGGGATGTCGCTCTGGCGCGGCCCATCGAGGCCCGTGCCGCGGGCAGTGCGCCAGATCATGTCGAGCACGCCGCCGTGGGTGACCACCATGATTTTCTGGCCGGAGTACTGCTGCGCGATGCGGCGCACGGCGTCCATCACGCGGGTGTGGAACTGGCGCGTGGTCTCGCCGCCGGGCATGCCGTAGTCGGCCTCAAAGCGCAGCCACTGGTTCCATGCGTCGGCATGTTCGAGCTTGACGTCGTCCACCCGCTTGCCGTCGACGATGCCGAAGTTCTGCTCGCGCAGAGCGCTGTCGGTGAGGGTGTCGATGCGCAGTTGCGGAAACAGCACCTGCAGGCTGGGCGCGGCGGTTTCTTGTGTGCGGATGAGGTCGCTGCAGACCAGGTGGTCCACCGCCAGCTTGTCAAAGGCCAGGCGCTCGGCCAGGCGGCGGGCTTGCTCGCGCCCCGTAGCGTTGAGCGGTACGTCCACGTGGCCCTGAAAGCGCAGCTCGCGGTTCCAGTCGGTTTCTCCGTGGCGGATGAGGATCAGTTCGGTCATGCGTGCCATTATCGAATGCATACACACTATTGCAAGCGATTTTGGCTGCCAGCGCTTATGTGACAAGCGCTGTTAGCTATGATTTTTATAACAAGCCGCCCTGGAAGCACGGGCGTGGCGGTCAGCGCATGGGGATGACCAGCACCTTGCGCCGGGGCTGGCAGCCCGGGCCTTCGTAGGCGGCGCTGTCGCGCTCCCAGCCGGAGCCGGGAGAGGTCTGTGCGCAGACCCGCGCGCCATCCACCTTGCTGCGCCAGTAGTACCACGGGGCAGGCGCCGCAAACGCAGCGCCAGACAGGGCTGAGAGCGCCAGCACCAGGGCAGCTGCCGCCAAGCCCTTGGCAGTCCCCGCAGGGTCTGCCGTGCGTGCAATGCGTGAAACGCTTGGTGCGGGCATAGGCATGGGCATGGTGTGCGGCCAGCGCAACGGGTCAATAGATCAATAGATCACTGGCGCATCAGTGGCACGGCGATTTCCTTGCCATTGAGCACCACTTTGCCGTCCTCCATGCGCACGGCGCTGGTCAGGTGGTTGCCTTCCTGCCTGACGAAGCCTTGCGCCTGGGCCATGCCCAGCATCACATCCATCTCTTCGGGCTTGGGCACTTTGGTGCCTGCAGCTTGCGCCAGGCGAGGCAACCAGGCCTTGGGCAACCGCAGGCTGGCATGCAGGGCGCTGCTCTTGAGCACGGCCTGGCCCCAGGCGCCTTCTGCGATCTGCTCGGCATCGGGCACGCTTTTGAGCTCGACGCCGTATTGCAACTCGCCTTGCTCGCCGTCCACCTTGGCCGACAGCTTGACCGCATAGGCAGGCAAAGCGGCCACAAATTTCGGAACCGCTTCCATCAGCGATGCCGCCCAAGGCATTTCGCCCGTCGGGATCGCGGTGGCCGGATCTGCCTTGTAGGCGTCGATCAGTGCCTTTTGCACCAGTTTCAGCGCTTCGACATCGATGCGGCTCACGGTCTCGTTGAGCTCCAGCGACTCCAGCGCCAGGGGCCCCACGCTGCCGGTGCCCTTCATGGTCGTGACCCAGCCCAGGTTGGCGCCGGTGCGCTCGATGTTGATGCCATACGACAGGTCCTTCAGCGCCATCAGCGGCTCGGGTGCGGCGCCCGCAGCTGCAGCGGTTGCCGGCGTCCGCGTGACCGTCAGCTTGCTGAACGTGCCTTTGCCATGGCCAGGCGCCAGCAGCCACAGGCCGTCCTGAAACTGCATGTTGAAGTCGCCTTTCATGCCCTGGACTGCCACGGCAAACCGCTCAACCGGGCGTTCGGCGGCGGCAGGCTCGTCGTCGTCTTCCTCCGGCTGGTGTTGCGTCTGCAGGATGAACTCTGGCCAGGCGAAGTCGCCGCTCAGGCGGCTGCGATCGGCGCTCAAAGTCATCTGGTAGACCAAGGGCTGCCAGCGCACCAGGTCCTCGCCCTCACCTACCTCGCCCGCAGGCCAGGCCACCGCGATGTCATGGCTGCCAGTGAGGTTGCGCACGGTGGTCAATGTGGGGGCGCTGACCTTGGCAAAGGTCTTGCGCATCTTGTCGTCCACACCGTCCACACTGGCCACGCGCGTTTCGATGACCGCCGCAGCCAGGCGCCAGCCGGCCAACGGGCCGTGGCGCACGGTGTTCTCCACCGTGAAGCGGATGGGCTGCGGTGCGACCGCCGGGGCCGCATCAGCTTCCTCGCCATCTTCTTCCTCTTCAGTCGCCGCGGGCGGGGTCCACTGCAGCACCAGCTGGCCTTGGGATGTCCAGAAACCGCGGGTGTATTGCTGGGACACCAGCACCTCCGGGCCGACGAGCTTTTGCATCTCGGCCAGCGCCTCCTGGTAGGCGCTCTGCGCGCGTTCGCCCAGGTACCAGGTCGCGGCGCCATAGCCCGCAACCACCAGCACCGCCGCGGTGCCCCACACTGCTTTTTTGTTCATTTTTTCCCGATCGTTGATGCGCTTCACCCTCCCTCCACGGAAGAGCGCCCGCGAGCGTAGCAGCGGCTTGCACCGTTTGGGGGCAGCGGCCCGGCACCGCAGAGGTCAATGTGTTGTTCGCCGCCGACGCGGCTGTTTCTCTCTGTTTCACTTTGGCATCGGCGGGGTGCCCGGGGCCGCACTCTCAGAGTCTTCTTCAGAAGAAACTTTGGATGTTTTTGGCACTTAGCGCTTGATGGATAAGCGCTTAAAGCTATTGATTTGATAGCAAGCGCTTAGACTGACCTTGCTCACCACGCTCAGGCCGTCACGATCCAGCCTTCGAGCGGGTCCAGCCCCGGCGGCAGGCCGTAGAACGGGTCGCCCTCGGCGTAGCGCTGCTGGCCCCAGGCGGCCTGCAGCAGGCACAACACGGCGTCCAGGCTGTCGCCGCTGGCGTCGTCTACCAGTGCATCGCGCTGCGCGTGGCTGAGCTTCAGGCGCAAACCCAGGCGTGTCTGGCCCATCTCCAGCGCGTTCACCAAATCTTTGCGGGCAATGAGCCGGTCGGGCGTATGTTTGGCGCGGTCATCGCTTTTGTAGCTGCGCCGCTGCAGCACCTCGCGCGCCAGCAGGCCGGGGTAGGCCTCCAGCGCCACACGGCGGCCGGCCTGCCCGGGCGGGCCTTCCTGCAAGCCCGGCAGGTGCACGCCGGCATCGAGCAGCAGCGGCACGCCCGCGTGCAGCATGTAGGCCACCGGCGGGTTCACCCATTTCATCGACGGGCTGGAGCCCGCGGGCCCATCGGTAGCGCGGTGCGCAAACTTGCCGCCCACGGGCCGCGCATCGCAGAACGCCGCAAATTGCGCCCGGATCTGCTCGCGGCTGAGGCTGCGGTAGTGCGCCATGCAGGCGAGCCATTCGGTGGGCCAGCCCAGGGTCTGCACCAGTTCGCGCGGCAGGCCGAACGGCAGATCAAAACCACCCACCCAGTCGTCGCCCGGCCGTGCCAGCCACTGGCCGAACGCAGCGAGCGTGTCCAACCGCTCCAGCGCGGTGAGCTGCACGCGCGCGCCCTGGCGCTGGCCCAGCGCCAGCACGATGGGCTTGCGCCGCGTGGGGCTGCTGGAGAAATCACATCCGACCAACATGCCCTTCCCCTTCAGACTCCGGCCGATCAACTGGACGCAACCTATGCCACTGGCGCGACCAATGCCAGTGCCCCCGCGCAAGGGCCGCCCCGCCGCGGTGGGGGCGTCCCCCTCCCGGCTCGCGCAGCGAGACGAGAGAGGGGGAAGGCGCGAAGCGACTCAGGGGGTGCATCCTCTTATCCCAACGCCAGGGCCGTGACGCCGGCGGCAATACACACCGCGCCCGCAATGCGCGCCGCACGGTCGCCCTCGCCCAGCAGGTGGCCGCCGATGAGCGCGGCAAACAGCATGGACACCTCGCGCGCGGGGGCCACGTGCGACAGGGGCGCCTCGCGCATCGCATACAGCACGAGCACATAGGCCACAGGGCTCACCACCGCCACCAGCAGGGCCACGCGCCACTGCGTGAGCCACAGCGCGCGCGCGGCAGGCACATCGCGCAGCACCACGGGCGCCAGCAGCGCCACCCGCACGAAGTTGCCCATGTAGTCGATCAGGATGGGCGACATCAGCAAAATCTTGACCGCGTAGCCATCGACCACCGTGTAGCTGGCGATGAAGGCGCCGGTGAGCAGCCCGTAGGCAATGCCCTTGTGCACACGCGCGCGCGCCGCCGGGTCGTGCGCCGCACGCAGCAGGCCCGGGCCGCCCGCGATGAGGAACACGCCGCCCACCACGCCAACGATGCCCAACGCCCCCAGCGCCGAGATGCGCTCGCCCAGCAGCGTGATGGCCACCAGCGACGACAACAGCGGCCCCGAGCCCCGCGCCAGCGGATACACCACCGTGAGGTCGGCCTTGCGGTAGCCACGCAACAAGATGACAAAGTAGCCCACGTGCAGCAGCCCGCTGGCCACCACAAAGCCCCACTCCACCGCGCCCCACAGCGGCACCGCATCGCGCCCCAGGGTCCAGCCCAGGGGCGCCCAGAACAGCATCATCAGCACCGAAGTGAAGAACGCGAAGCGCGAGTCGCCCCCTGCTTTCTTGGCCACGATGTTCCAGCAGGCGTGGATAAGGCCGGCGAGGATGATGAGGGCGAAGGCGGTGAGGGTCACGGGGTGGGAAAAGGAACGGCCTGAACGCAAAAAACCGCAGCGCCTTCTGGGCAGCTGCGGCTAGGAAACGCTATCTATAGCTGCGCAGAAAAGTGGGGTGATTTGCGTAGCGAGCGGCCTCAGCCTGGGTTGAGGAACGCAGCCGCACTCCCGTGCGGCGAGTACCGCAGGCCCGGGATGTGGCCGCGCAGTAGCCAAGCACCCCGCTTTTCAGGCTCTGCCGATGATGGCGGCGGTGGCCATCAGCTCTTCGAGCAGCGCAAACGACACCTTGCCCGACACCGCATACGGGTCCAGCTCGGGTTTCTCGGAATACTTGAGCAGGATCGAATGGTTGATCTTGGACAGGTTCACCTGGCCCATCGTCCAGCCGCCAAAGCGGCGCTCCGAAATCTCTTCGTAGTGCAGCAACTCCACGTTCTTGTGGCGCACATCGCGCTGGATGTGGCCATACAGGTCGCTCACCGCCGCGCGCCCGCCTTCGATGGCCTGCAGAAACACGCCGCCGCCGTAGCACAGCACCCCGGTGATGCCGCAACCCGGGTTGTGCTGGCGCGATTGCGTGAGGATGGCTTCGATGGCGGCGGGCGAGGTGTCCACCGCGCGGCTGGCATAGAGCAGGCGTACAAGCATGGTCTGTTCTTTCCGAAAGTGGTGAGGGCAAGAAGCTCGGTTCTTACCGGGGAATGAGGGAGAGGAATTCGCGGCGCAGCGCCGAGTCCTTGAGGAACACGCCGCGCATCACGGAGTTGATCATCTTGCTGTCCATCTCGCGCACACCGCGCCAGGACATGCAAAAGTGGCTGGCTTCCATCACGATGGCCAGGCCGTCGGGCTGGGTCTTTTCCATGATCAGGTCGGCCAGCTGCACCACGGCTTCTTCCTGGATCTGCGGGCGGCCCATCACCCAGTCGACCAGGCGCGCGTACTTGGACAGTCCGATCACGTTGGTGTGTTCGTTGGGCATCACGCCGATCCAGATCTTGCCGATGACCGGGCAGAAGTGGTGGCTGCAGGCACTGCGCACGGTGATGGGGCCGACGATCATGAGCTCATTCAAGTGCTCGGCGTTGGGGAATTCGGTGATGGGCGGCTGGGCCACGTAGCGGCCCTTGAACACCTCATTGAGGTACATCTTGGCCACGCGGCGCGCCGTGTTGTTGGTGTTGTGGTCGCCCACGGTGTTGATCACCAGGCTGTCCAGCACGCCCTGCATCTTGTGCTCCACCTCGTCGAGCAGCTTCTCCAGCTCGCCCGGTTCGATGAACTCTGCAATGTTGTCATTGGCATGAAAGCGCTTGCGGGCGGCGGCAAGGCGCTCCCGGATTTTGACGGAGACAGGCGTGCCTTCGTCCGGCGGGGTGGGCGTCATATCGGCGGCAGTGGTGCTGGACATGGCAGGAATCGTAACAGCGATTGCAACAATCCGGATTTGAAGGGTTTTTGGCCTCCAGCGCTTGATCCATAAGCGCTAATAGCTATTAAAAACATAGCAAATTCAGATGCAGGAATCCCGCATTTAACCAAGCCCCGCCCGCCCACTGCGCAAAAAGCAAGCGCCGCCCTCCCACCAGTGCACCCCGTGGAACCCGCTTTGCCGGGCCGCCGGTGGCGTCCCCCCGGGGGGAAGGCGGTTCAGCCGCCCTGGGGGACTCTCACCCAGCCTCAATACCTTTTTCCGTTGATCCACAGCGCCAGCCGCATCAGGCCAAAGGCGATGCGGTCGAGCAGGCGCTGGCCCAGCGGGCGGCCCGCGTACTGCGCCGGGTCCATGCGCCGGCCGGCGTGTTGCATGGCGTGCACCAGGCGCTGGCGCAGGTCGGCAGCAAAGGCGGCGTCTTCGACCACCACATTCGCCTCGCGCGCCAGCAGCAGGCTCAGCGGGTCGAGGTTGGACGAGCCCACCGTGGCCCAGGGCCGGTCGCCCAGCGCGTCGATCACGGCCACTTTGGCGTGCAGAAAACTGGGTTCGTACTCGTGGATCTCGACGCCTGCCTCCAGCAGCGCACCGTACACCGGCCGCGCCGCGTGGTACTGCATGAAGTATTCGTACCGGCCCTGCAGCAAGAGGCGCACGCGCACCCCCCGGCGCGCGGCCATCACCAGCGCGCGGCGCAGCTTGCCGCCGGGCATGAAGTAGGCGTTGGCGATGATGACCTCGTGCCGCGCGGCGCCAATCGCCCGGCGGTAGGCTTTTTCGATGCGGCTGCGGTTGCGCACGTTGTCGCGCAGCACCAGCGCAGCGCGCATGGGCGGGCCGGTGTCGGCGTTGGCCACATCGGCCGCGTGTTGGGCTGCGCTGGCGGCGCGCAGGGATTGCAGCGCCTCGGGCAGGCGGCGCTCGCGCGCGTCGCGCACGGCCTGCATGCGCCACCACAATTGGTCCATGGTTTCGCTGGCGGCCGTCACCAGGCTGCCGGTGGCCTGCACGGCAAAGTCAAACCGCGGTGCCTCCAGCGCGCCATAGTTCGGGTCGTGAAAATCATCGAGCACGTTGATGCCGCCGCAAAACAGCGTGCGGCCGTCCACCACGCACAGCTTGCGGTGCAGGCGGCGCCAGCGGTGCGGCAGCAGCAGACCCAGCGGCCCCAGGGGCGAATACACGCGGTACAGCACGCCGGCCGCCTGAAGGCGCTCGGCCCACGCCACCGGCAGCGCGCCGGTGCCCACGCCATCCACCACCAGCTGGGTGCGCACGCCGCGCTGGGCGGCGCGCATCAGCGCTTCGGCCACCGAGGCCCCGGCGCCCGTGAAGTCAAAGATGTAGGTTTCGAACTGGATGTCCGACAGCGCGGCGTCCATGGCCTCGATGAGCGCGGGGAACAGCTCTTCCGTCCCCTGCAGCAGCCGGACCCGGTGGTCGTCGGCAAATTCGAAACCGTGGGTCCTGAAGGGCGATTTTTTCTTCACGGGTGGGGCTACAGCCGGAACTCGGCGATCAAGGGCAGGTGGTCGGACATGCGCCACCAGATGCGGCCACGCGGCACGTGCAGCGACAGCGGCGTGAGCCCGCGCACGTAGACATGGTCGAGCTGCGCCAGCGGCAGGCGCGCGGGGTAGGTGAAGGCGCGCGGCGCATCGAACTCGTGCAACGCAAATCCTGCCAGCATGCGCTTGATCTGCTGCCCCCAGTCGTTGAAGTCACCCGCCACCACCACCGCGGCATCGGGCGGCACTTCGCGTTCGATAAAACGCGCCAGCCGCTCGATCTGGCGGATGCGGCTGCCGGGAATCAAGCCCAGGTGCACCACGATCACGTGGATGCGCCGGCCGTGGGCATCGACCTCGACGTGCAGCAAACCACGCTGCTCGAAGCGGTGGTCGGAGATGTCCTCGTGCTGGTGCCCGACCACGGGCCAGCGCGACAGCAGCGCGTTGCCGTGTTCACCGTGTTTGGTGACGGCGTTGGTGCGGTACACCGCCTCGTAGCCTTCGGGCGCAAGGAACTCGGCCTGGGGCAGCTCGGGCCAGCGCTGAAAGTACGTGGCCTCGCGCCGGTGCAGCTTGCGCACCTCCTGAAGGCACACGATGTCGGCGTCAAGTTGCTCCACCGCCAGCCCGAGGTTGTGGATTTCAAGCCGCCGCACGGGACCAATGCCTTGTACCCCCTTGTGGATGTTGTAGGTCGCCACCCGCAGAATGTCGTCGTGTTGCATGGTCCTAGAAACGGTAGTTGAACGCACTGGCCAGTGCGGTGATGGGCGCGCCAGGCAAACCGCGACAACGCGGCGGGCCCATGCCCGCAAGGAGAAGCAACGCCGCAGGGCGCGCTACGAAGCAGCGAAAGTCAGTGTCCATGGGGCGCTCTAGAAGATAGCAGGCGGTCGTCTGCCGCTTGTAGGACCTGGGATTGTGTCGCAAGCCGCACCCGGTGCGGGTTTGCCCGACGCTCGGCCAGCAACCATCGACTTACACTTGGTTGCATCCACTTGCCGCCCCGGCGGCCCGGACCACACCCCTGATGGCTACCGAGAACGACCCATCCGCCGCACCGCCCCCGGTCCTGGCGCTGATCGTCGACAGCAATGCCACGTCGCGCAGCATTCTGGTGGGGCAGCTGCGCGAGTACGGCGTGACCCGCATCGTGCAATGCACCCGCGTGCAGGACGCACGCAACCGGCTGGAGCACACCGTTTTCGACTACGTGTTGTGCGACCAATACTTTGGCGAAGGCGGCTACTCCGGCCAGACCCTGCTGGACGACCTGCGCCGTGCCCAGTTGCTGCCCTTCTCCACGGTGTTCTTCATGGTCACGTCCGAAGCCTCGTACGCCGCCGTGGCCGAGGCCGCCGAGTCGGCGCTCGATGGCTATCTGCTCAAACCCTTTACCCCGAGTGCGTTGTTCGAGCGGCTGAGCCTGGCCCGCTTGCGCAAGGTGCACCTGCGCCCCATCTTTGACGCCATCGAGGCCGAGGATTTTGAAAGTGCCGCGCGCCTGTGTGTGGCCCGATTCGAGGCCCGCCAGCCCTACTGGCTGTACGCCGCGCGCATCGGCTCCGAGTTGCTGCTGCGGCTTGCCCGCCACGACGAAGCACGCACGCTGTTTGAGGCGGTGATTGCGGCGCGCGCCCTGCCCTGGGCCAAGCTGGGTGTGGCGCGTGCGCAGATCGAGTCCGGCCAGGCGGCGCGCGCCGTGACCACGCTGCAGGAGCTGATTGGCGAGGACGCGTCGTTTGCCGACGCCTACGATGTGCTGGGCCGCGCGCAGGTGGAGCTGGGCAATTTCTCGCAGGCTATCGAGACCTATCGCACTGCCAGCGGGCTCACGCCGGATTCGGTGGTGCGGCTGCAGAAGCTGGGAATGATGTCGTACTACATGGGCGACCGGGAAACGGCCACCAAGGTGCTGTCGCGCGCCGCCATCCTGGGCATCGACTCCAAACTGTTCGACTTCCAGTCGCTGGTGCTGCTCACCTTTGCGTACTTTGCCGAAAACGACCGCAAGGGCATTGAGCGCTGCATGGCGGACTTCGGCCGCGTGCTGGAACGCCACCAGGGCAGCGCGCGCATCCAGCGGTTCACCACCGTGGCGCGCGCGCTGCAGCTTATCCAGCAGCGGCAGTTCTCGCAGGCGGTGGAGTCTGTACGCGACATGGCGGCCGAGATCACGTCCAGCAGTTTTGACTTTGAGGCGGCGTGCAACCTGGGCAGCCTGCTGGCCGTGCTGGCGGTCACGTCCATCGACCTGTCTGAGGGCGAGGGCTGGATCCGGGCGGTGGGCATGCGCTATGCCAATACCCGCGGCCTGACCGAGCTGCTGGCCAACGCCTGCAACCTGCACGCGCCCTACAGTGAAGTGGTGCGCGATTGCCTGCCCCTGGTCAACAAGACCGCCGAAGCTGCCATGGCGCAGAGCCTGGCGGGCGACCCGGCCGGCGCCGTGCAGCAACTGTTGCAACAGGCTGAGCGCACGCTCAACTCCAAGCTGCTGGACATGTCGCAGCAGGTGCTGCTGCGCCACAGCGCACGCATCGCATCGCCCGAAGCGCTGCAAGAGGCCATCAACGCCCTGCGGACCCGCGTGGGAAGTGCGCCAGCGCGCGCGATCCTGGGGCAGGAGAGCGACCGCCGGCCGGGGGGTGTCGCCATCCGGTCGCGCAACGCTGCCGAGCTGGGACCGACGCCGAACGCGCCAGGCGGCAGCGACCTCGGTGAGGGCGATGACAGCGTGCCAGACGATCCGATGGAAAAGCTCCGGCTGCGGCCCTAACCCTCTTGGCAGATCAGTACACCGCCAGCGCTGGCGCGGTGGCCGACGGGACCGAACGCACGGCCCTGCCATACCGCGCCGCCAGGTCGCGTGTGGCCGCCACCAGCACGCTGGTGTCCACCCCCACGGCCACAAACACGGCGCCCAGCTCCAGGTAGCGGCGCGCCAGTGTCTCGTCGGCCATCAAGATGCCGGGGGCCTTGCCCGCCGCCAACACGCGGCGTATGCCGTCTTCGATGACAGCCTGCACCGCCGGATGGCCCGGGTTGCCCACATGGCCCATGCTGGCCGACAGGTCGGCGGGGCCGAAGAAGACCCCATCCACCCCGGGCGTGCTGGCAATCGCATCCAGGTTCTGGATGGCGAGGGTGCTCTCAGCCTGCACCAGCAGGCACACCTGGGCATTGGCCTCCGTGAGGTAGCCGGGGTAGCGCATCCACTGCGAGGCGCGTGCCAAACCGGCACCCATGCCGCGGATGCCGCCCCGCCCGTCGTCCTGCGGGTAGCGCATGGCACGCACCAGCTGGCCCGCCTGTTCGGCCGTGTCCACCATGGGCACCAGCAGGGTCTGCGCGCCGATGTCCAGGTACTGCTTGATGAGCGCCGTGTCGCCCACGGGCACCCGGGCCACGGGGTGCGGGCCAGTGCCCAGCATGGCGCGGGCGCTGGAAATGCCCTGCAACTGCTCCAGCATGCGCGGCACGTCGTTGGGCGCGTGCTCGCCGTCGAGCAGCAGCCAGTCGAAGCCTGCCCCTGCGACGAGTTCGGCCGCGTAGCCGCTGGCCAGACCGAACCACAGGCCGATTTGCGGCGTGCGCGCTGCCAGCGCCTGCTTGAAGGTGTTCACCGGTGTCTGCATGGTGGAGGCCTCAGACAAAACGGAAGGCGATATTGCCCAGCGGCCCGTAGTCCGCATGGAAGGTGTCGCCCGCAGCAGCCGCCACAGGCCGCGTGAACGAGCCGCCCAGTACCACCTCGCCCGCCTCCAGCCCCTCGCCATAGGGTGCCAGCTTGTTGGCCAGCCAGGCCACGCCCGTGGCCGGATGGTTGAGCACGGCGGCCGCCAGGCCAGACTCCTCGATCACCCCGTTCTTGTAGAGCAGCGCGCCGCACCAGCGCAGGTCCACCGCATCGGGCCGCACGGGGCGCCCGCCGGTGACGATGCCGGCATTGGCCGCGTTGTCCGAGATGGTGTCGAACACCTTGCGCATCACGCCCGTGTGGCGGTCGTGCTGCTCGATACGCGCGTCGATGATCTCGATGGCCGGCACCACGTACTCGGTGGCGGCCAGCACGTCGAAGATGTTCACAGGAGGCCGCCCCGGCTCGCCGCGCAGCGGCTTGTGGAGCACGAAGGCCAGCTCCACCTCCACACGCGGCAGGATGAAGCGCTGCATCGGGATGTCGCCGCCTTCGGCAAAAAACATGTCGTCCAGCAAGGTGCCAAAGTCGGGCTCGGTGATCTGGCTGGCGACCTGCATGGCGCGCGAGGTCAGGCCGATCTTGTGGCCGCGCACCGTGCGCCCCTCGGCGATCTTCATCGCCACCCAGGCGCGAGAGATGGCATAGCCGTCCTGCACCGTCATGCCGGGGTGGCGTTTGGAGAAGTGCTCTACCTGCACCCGGGTCTTCTCGGCCTGGTGCAGTTCACGGGCCAGTTGCTGGATCAATGCGTCGTCGAGCATCGTGCGGGCCTCAGGACTCAGCGGTGAAGCCGATGGCCTTCACGATGGGACCCCACTTCTCCCCATCGGCCTTGAGCAGCGCCGCCAGCTCGGCGGGGCTCGACGAACGCGCCTCCAGCCCCATGGCCGCCAATCCGGCAATCACGTCCTTGTCGGCCAGGGCGGTGCGGATGGCCGCGTTGGCCTTTTGCACCAGATCGGCAGGCGCCTTGCCCGGCAGGAAGAAGCCAAACCACTCGTTGTAGACCATGTCCTTGTAGCCCTGCTCGACCAGCGTGCTGACATTGGGCATGAACTTGTTGCGCGTGGCGCCGGAGGTGGCCAGCACGCGGATCTTGCCGCCTGAGAGGTGCGGCAAGAACTCACCCACCGGGGCCGACACGGCCGCGATCTGCCCGCCCAGCAGGTCCAGGATGGCCGGCTGCGAGCCACGAAAGCCCACATGGCGCATGTCGACCTTGCCGGCGCGGCTGATCAGCTCGCCCACGAAATGAGGTACCGAGCCCGGGGCGGGCGAGCCGAAGTTGGCGCCCGTGGGGTTGGCCTTGCACCACTCGAGGAACTCGGGCACCGTCTTCACTGACAGGGGTACCTGGGGGCCCACGGCAAAACCCATGTCGAACACCACGCCCAGCGAGACCGGCGTCACATCGGCCACCGGGTCGTAGGGAAGCTTCTTGTAGGTGTGGGGGTAGATGCCCAGCATGGACATGGGTGTGACCAACAAGGTGGCACCGTCTGCTGGGGCTGCTTTGAGCGTGGCAATCGCGATCTGCCCGCCGGCGCCTGTCTTGTTCTCGACCACGGCCGACTTGGCATAGACCGGGGCCAATTGGGTCGCGACGCGCCGGGCGAGCGTGTCCACGGTGCCCCCGGCAGCAAAGCCCGCCAGTATCTTGACCGTGTCGATGGATTGGGCGCGCCCGATGATGGGCAGTGTGCCCGCGGCGCCGGCCAGCGCGATGTGCAGAACGTTGCGGCGCGATGTGGGGAAGGAACGGTTCATGGTTTGTCTCCGGTGTTGTAGTGCGATCAAGGAAAACGGGAGCGGGGAAAGGGCTACGGCGTTCGCGCCTGTTTTGTTGCGGCCTGTTGGTAGTTGGCTTTGAAGCGCTCGGGCACCCGCTCGTCAAAGCCAAACGCAACCCGCCGCACCTCGGGGCTGTCGGTGGGCTGGTGGCCCACGCCCAATGCCGAGGCGCGCGGCGCATCGATGGCCACCACGGTGCCCGCCAGGCGGCCCAGGCCGGTGATCTCGCATTCGACTATGTCGCCCGGGTCCACAGAGCGCGAGTGGCAGGGCGTGCCCATCAGGATCACATCGCCCGGCACCAGGGTGATGTGGCGCGCGATGTCGGCCACCACGTAGTGCGGGCCCCAGATGGTCTCGTCGCCGATGTGTGCCTCCTGCACCACCAGGCCGTTGCGGTAGGTGCGCAGCGTCTGCTCGAACAGGTTCACGCCGCGCACGATGCCGGGGCCGATGGGGAGCAGCGTGTCCGCGCCCTTCACGCGCAGCATGCTGCCCTGGTCGGTGTCGCGGTAGTTCTGCAGGCCCATGTCGAGCGCGGGGCAAAAGCCTTCGATGTAGTCCCAGGCCTCATCAGGCAGCACGTTGCGGCAGGTCTTGCCGATGACCACAGCGTACTCGCCCTCGTAGTTGAGGTACAGGCTGTCGGCAGGCTTGTGGATCTCGCAGCCATGGCCGTTGACGGAGGTCGGTGGCTTGGTGAAGTAGGTGGGCGTCTCGGTCGGCTTGGGCTGGTTGCGCGTCTCCAAGCTGCGCGAGCTGTAGGAGATGTGCACCGCGATGATCTTGCTGGGCGCGACCGGTGGCAGGTGCTGCACCGTGGCAGGGTCGAGCACGCGGCCATCGTCCAGGCGCAACTGCCCCTGCTGCGCGCCTTCTTCCACCAGGGTGCCCCAGCAGGCGCTGCCGCCCACCAGCACGCGGCGGCGCTCCACGCGCGGGCCGCGCATCACGGCGGGCAGTTCGGTGACCGGGAATTCGAAGTTCATGCCGCCGCCTCCGCCGCTTGCGTTTCCCCATCGAACCACATGTGCACGTTGCCCGTGCCGCGTGCATTCTCGTAGGCCGACAGGGCCACGCCGCGCGCGCGGCAGTCGGCCCCGCCCATGGCGCCCAGCATCTGCAGATAGTGGGCGCCGAAGGCCTCCCAGGGCATCTTGCGGTATTCGTCCTGCCAGCGATCGAGCACCCTGTCGTGCCGGCCCTGCTCCATCAGCGCGATGGCGCCCTTGTCGCTCACGATGTTCTCGGGGCGCGAGACATTGCTCTCGTGGAAGATGCGCGGGTGGTTCGGCTTCCAGTCGATGGGGTTGAACTTGTGGCTGAGCGCGCCCGATGCCAGCAGCAGCACGCGCAGGTCGCTGCGGCGCACGGCCTCGGCGATGGCCTCGCCCGATTGGAGGAAGTGGCGCCAGTCGCAGTTCTGGCACGAGCTCACGGTGACTACCGGTGTGTCGCTGCGCTCCAGGCGCAGGTGCTTGACCAGGTTGATGGTGGCGTACTGCTTGCCCAGGTCAGGGTGGTTGATGACTCGGTTGTAGCCGCCCTGCTCGCGCGAGACGGCCTCGATCTCCAATGCCAGGTCCGGGTGGCCGCGGTAGTCGTAGGGCACGCCGTGCAGGTACCAAGGCATCTCGTCGGAGATGTAGTGGCCCTGGTAGCGCGGAGCGCCATCCACCAGGTGATAGCCGGTGGTGAACCAGTGCGAATCGAAAATGATGACCACGTCGGGCCGGGCTGCGGCGATCTTTGCGCGCAGGCGCGCATAGCCGGGGATCAAGTCCGAGTCCGCTCCGGCGCCTTGCAGCACGCGAAACTCTTCGCACTGCATCAGGCCGGGGTGGTGCGAGACGATGGCGGCGCCAACGATGTTTCCCATGGGGTATGTCTCCTGTGTGTAGGTAACGCTCAACGGTGGCTGAAGCTGGCGCGGAAAGGCTTTTTCGGAACGACGACATCCTTGACGTCGCAGAAGAACTCGAAGCTCCAGTCCCCGCCCTCGCGGCCCACGCCGCTGCGCTTGATGCCGCCGAAGGGCGCGGCCAGGTCGCGGATGCCGAAGCTGTTGACCCAGATGAAGCCGGTGCGCACCTGCTGCGCCACGGCACTGGCGTGCTGCGTTTCGCCGTAGCAGACGCCGCCCAGGCCGTAGTCCGTGCCGTTGGCCAGGGCGATGGCCTCCTCGTCGCTGTCGAAGGCCTGCAAGGTGAGCACCGGGCCGAAGACCTCGTTCTGCACGATTTCGCTGTCCTGGCGCAGGTCGGTGAGCAGGGTGGGCTGGTAATACTGCGCGCCGAAGGGGTGGTGCGAGCCGCCCCAGAGCAGCGTGGCGCCATCGGCCACGGCACGCTGCACGAAGCCGTGCACACGCTCGACCTGGCGCGGGTGGATGATGGGGCCGACCTCGGTGGCCTCCTCGCGCGGGTCGCCCACGGTGAGCTTTTCGACATAGCCGCGCAGCGCGGCCACGAAGGCATCGTGCACTTTGCGGTGCACCAGGAAGCGCGTGCCCGCCAGGCACACCTGGCCGGCGTTGCGGTACATCAGCGCGCCGGTGGCGGCCGCGTTGTCGATGTCAGCATCATCCAGCACGATGAAGGCCGACTTGCCGCCCAACTCCAGGCTGCAGGGCACGAGGTTGGCGCCGGCGGACTGCGCGATCCACTTGGCCGTGGGCACCGAGCCGGTGAACGAGATGCGCGCCAGGCGCGGGTCGCTGACCAGGCGTGCACCGGTGCTGGCGCCCGCGCCCTGCACGATGTTGAACACCCCGGGCGGCAGGCCGGCAGCGTGCGCACAGTCGGCCAGCAGGCTGCTGGTCAGCGGGGCCCATTCCGGCGGCTTGACGATGACGCAGTTGCCTGCGGCCAGCGCCGGGCCGAGCTTCCAGGTGGCCAGCATCAGCGGCGCGTTCCAGGGCGTGATGATGGCCACCACGCCGGCCGGGTCGTGGCGCACGAGGTGGGTCGCCTGCTCGGTCTCGATGGGCCGGTCCTGCAGGGTCAGCGCATGCTCGGCGAACCAGGTGATGTTGAGCATGGCGCGCGGCACCACGCCGTGCTTCATGCGCGAGAGCAGCACGCCGGCGTCGTTGGATTCGAGCGTGCAGAAGGCCTCGGCGCGCTGGCCGATCTCGGCCGCGAATCGGTCGAGATACGGCTTGCGCTCGGCGGCCGTGAGCGCACTCCACGCCGGGAAGGCACGCGCTGCGGCGGTAACTGCGGCATCCACCTGCGCGGGCGAACCCTCGCTGATACGGCCCAACAGCGCCTGGTCGATGGGCGAGTGCAGGTCGAAGCGCAGGTCCGACGCCACGCGCTGGCCGTCGATGTAATGGTGGGGCGATACGGCGATGCCGGCAACGCTGAGCGTGTCATTGTTCATGTGGTTTCCAATGCGATAGATGCAATTAGTGGCGGTGGCCTGCCGCTGGCTGGGGCAACAGCTTGGCCGGGTTCATCAGGCCCTCTGGGTCGAGCGCGGCCTTGATGCGATGCATCAGGCGAAGCTCCAGCGGCGCCTTGTAGCGCGCCGATTCGTCGCGCCGCAGCACACCCAGTCCATGCTCCGCGCTGATGGAGCCACCGAAGTCGTGCACGGCGTCGTGCACCAGTTGGTTGAGCGGCCCTTCGAGCGCCAGGAAGGCCGCCTTGGCCGCTGCGCCGAGTGGCCCGGGAGTCACGGGAATGGCGGGCGAGGCGTTGTAGTGCAGGTTGCCATCGCCCAGGTGGCCGAACGTGACCTGGCGCACTTGCGGAAACGTGGAAGCCACCGCGGCATCGGTGCGGGCAATGAATTCAGGGATGCGCGAGATCGGCAGGGCGATGTCGTGTTTGATGGTCGGGCCCTCGGCGCCCTGCGCCTCAGAAATGTTCTCGCGCAGCGCCCACAAAGCCTCGAACTGCGCAAGCGTGGTCGACAGGGCCGCATCCGTGACAACACCCTGCTCGATCGCCGCTTCGAGCAAGCCCTCCATCGACTGGGCCGCGTGCACCTGGGCATCCGCCTCGGCGCCCGTGACCGAAACTTCCAGGAGCACATACCAGGGCGAAGCTTCCGCCAACGGGCGCCGTGTGCCCGGCACATGGTGGACCACCAGCTGCATACAGGTGTCCGACAACAGTTCGAACGCGGTCAGCGAGGCGCCCACGCGCTGTTGGGCCAGCACCAAAAGCTGCAGCGCATCCTCGGGAGTGGGCACCCCGACCAGCGCCACCATCTGCGCGGCCGGCAGGGGGAACAGCTTGAGCACGGCGGCCGTGATCACACCCAGCGTGCCTTCGGAGCCGATGTACAGGTCGCGCAGGTCGTAGCCGGTGTTGTCCTTGCGCAGGGTGCGCAACCCGTTCCAGACCTCGCCCTCCGGCGTGACGACCTCCAGCCCCAGGCACAGCTCGCGCGCATTGCCGTAGCGCAACACCTGCACGCCGCCGGCATTGGTGGCCAGATTGCCGCCGATGGTGCATGAACCCTCCGCGGCCAGGCTCAGCGGAAACAGGCGCCCGGCTGCGCGGGCGGCCTCCTGCACCTGCAACAGTGTCGCGCCGGCCTCCACCACCACGGTGTTGTTGAGCGGGTCCATCTGGCGCACGCGGTTGAGCCGGGTGAGGGACAGCAACAGCGGCAAGCTCCCCTCCGCCATGTCGGCCTCTGGCACCGAGCCGCCGGAGAGCCCGGTATTTCCGCCCTGCGGCACCACCGGCACCCGGTGCACATGGCACCAGGCGAGCAGCTGCGCCACCTCGGCAGTGTCCGCAGGCTGGGCAACTGCCAGCGCAGGCCCCGTCCACTTGCCGCGCCAGTCCGTGAGAAACGCCGCGGTCTCCGCTGGCTCCGTCCACAAACGGCCTGCATAGGCACTGCGCAGCGATGCCAGTGCGGTTTCTGAGCGGGAGTCGTTCATCATTTGGTGCTGCAGGTGGGCATATCGTTTTCTTGAATTCGCTGGGCAGTGACGCTGGACCAGCGCGGCTGTCTGCATCTGCCGCGGAGTATCGAGAGCCCCCCGTCGCACCACAATCAATGCTTTCTGATCGATTGTGAAGATGATCTAATTAATGGCACCCGAGAGCGCCGGAGATCACCAGCCATGTCATTTCCCCACTTCACGCCCCGCCAGCTCGAAGCCTTTGTCACCGTGGCCGAGCTGCGCAGCTTTGCAGCCACGGCAGACCGCCTCGCGCTCACTCCGTCGGCGGTAAGCCAGCTGGTGGGAGAACTGGAAGACGCACTCGGCTTCAAGCTGTTCGAGCGCAGCACGCGCCGGGTGGACATCACCAGCGCCGGGCGGGAGTTCCTGGCCTCGGCAGAGTCGGTGCTCAAGCACCTGCGCATGGCGCAATCGGCCGCCAGCGATGTGCGCAACCGCGCCGCCGGCATCGTGCGGATTGCAGCACCGCTGGTGGTGGCCAGCGTGATCCTGCCCAAGGCCATCAAGGCCTACGTGCAAAAACGTCCCAAGGTGCGCATCCACATCCGCGATGTGCCGGTAGAAAAGCTCGTGGATGCCGTCGCCAGCGGCGATGCCGACCTGGCGTTGGGCCCGGACCGCGCCTGCGGCGATGACGTCGTGCGCACCCAGCTGTTCGAGAGCCCCTGGGTGCTGTGGTGCGCGCCCACCCATCCCCTGGCCCACAAGCGCAGCGTGACCTGGAACCAGCTGCACGCCTACCCCCTGGTGGCCGCCGGCCGCGACCATGAGCGCAGCGTGGCGCAGATGCACACCGGCCTGCCCAGCGGGCAACGGGTGACGCCGGTGGAGATCGTGGACAACATCTCCACCGCCATGGGCCTGGCAGCCGCTGATGTGGCTGCGACCCTGGCGCCCGACTATGTCGGCGCACTGGCCAAGCCCCTGGGCTTGGTGCGCCGGCGCATCCTGTCGCCCGAGGTCATGCGCTACGTGTGCCTCTACAGCCCCGCGCGGCGCGCGACCTCGCCAGCGGCAGAAGGCTTTTCAGACCACCTGATCCAGACCCTCGCCAAAAGCAAATGAGCGATAGCTCCAGGTGGCGCTCGGTTCGCGCTACTTCGCCCGTTGCGCAGTGAACCGAGGAAGAAGCAGGCAGGCCTCGGCGTTGGAGGCCGAGAAGCACCGGTCGGCTGCGCATTGCCAGGGCAGCCATTCAAAGGCATCGTGCTCGCGGGGGCTCAGCACGACCGGCGTGGCCGTGGGCACACACAAGCCAAAGACGCGCTCCCGGTTGCGCACAACACCGGGGGCGTAGCGGTGCAGCCATTGCGGCCAGATGTCGTAGACGTTTTCCAGCGCCCAGTCCGTGAGCACGCAACCGGGTGCGCGCGCATCGAGGCCGGTCTCTTCGGCCACTTCGCGGCGGGCGGTTTCCTCGAAAGGCTCGTCCAGCTGGTCTTTGCTTCCGGTAACGGACTGCCAGTGCCCTTCACCGCCGGTGCGGCGGATGAGCAGGACCTCCAGCGCCGGCGTGTGGATGACCACCAGCACCGACTCCGGGAGCTTGTAAGGCCGCTGCTGCGCTGCTGCTGCCACCACGTGCCGCGATCTCTTTAGCCGCCCTTGGAACGCGGTGTTGCCGTGGTGGTGGGCACCGGCGGCGGCAGCTCCTTGGCCTGCAATGCGCGCACTTGCACGACCAGCTGGTTGTGCGCATCCAGGAAGGCGGCTGCAATGACCTTGCCTTCGTTGGTATTGCTCCAACCGGCTCCGGCGGCCCCACCCAGCTTGCCGAACACGAGCCCGCCCACGCCCAGATCCGTGGTGCGAGCCGCCCCGGTGGCCGCGGCGACCTGCTCGGTGGTTTCGTTGTCGGACAGCAGCAAGGCCGTTTGCGCCTCTTTGAACTTGACCTGTTCAACGATGCCGGCCAGGCCGGCGATGTCCCGCAGCACCGGAATCATCGCGATCACCCCGGCCAGTCCGCGCCCCGCATCCTGCTCGCTGAACGTGAGGCTGGGCGTAAGCGTGTACTGCGCCTCGTAGCCCTTGCCTTTGGCCACGGTGGAGTTGTTCTTGCGCAGCACCCCGGAGTCCTTGAGGTCCTGCTCCTGGATGGTGCCGCGCAGGCCGGCCGACCGGTCCACCACGCGGAAACAGCCGCTCTGCTGGGCCAGGAGCTTTACCAGGGGCACGGGGGACGGTGGGAGGCTGTAGCCCGAACCCATGACGTAGCCGTTGGGGTTTTCGGCCAACGCCAGCGTGGCGACGGGCGCTTCGCAGCGCACCAGTTCACGCGCGGCGTTGCTCGCGCCCACCGGCCCCGCCGAGCCGGTGACCACCGAACCACCCTGGCCCAGTTCGGTTTTTTTTTCGCCGCAGCCTGCCAGTGCCAGCAGCGCAGCGCCCATCCACAAGGCCCGGGTCGTCATTGAACGCATGAAGGGTTTCCTTTCAATGCCAGCGCCACACCGCGGTGGACTGGCCAAGAAAAAAGCGGCGCGGGCCTCCAGGCCCTTGCCGCTTTGTATTGCGATGCCACGAGACCGCATCCGCCGGGTCGGGGGCAGTGCCGTATCAGGCTGCCTTGACAGCGTCGAGGTTGCGCAGGCGGATGTGCAGCTCGCGCAGCTGCTTTTCGTCCACGGGCGAAGGCGCCTGGGTCAACAGGTCTTGCGCGCGCTGGGTCTTGGGGAAGGCGATCACGTCGCGGATCGACTCGGCGCCGGTCATCAGCGTGATCAGACGGTCAAGGCCGAAGGCCAGCCCACCGTGCGGGGGAGCGCCGTACTGCAGGGCATCCAGCAGGTAGCCGAACTTGGCCTGCGCGTCTTCTGGCGAGATCTTGAGCGCATCGAACACCTTCTTTTGCACGTCGGCACGGTGAATACGCACCGAGCCGCCGCCGAGTTCCCAGCCGTTGAGCACCATGTCGTAGGCCTTGGCAATGCACTTGCCAGGGTCCGTGTCCATCAGGTCCTCGTGGCCATCCTTCGGTGACGTGAAGGGGTGGTGCACGGCGGCCCAGCGGTCGTTCTCTTCGTCATGCTCGAACATCGGGAAGTCCACCACCCACAGCGGCGCCCAGCGGCTTTCGAACAGGCCGTTCTTCTTGCCAAACTCGCTGTGGCCGACCTTCAGGCGCAGCGCGCCGATGGAGTCGTTGACGATCTTTTCCTTGTCGGCACCGAAGAACAGCAGGTCGCCGTCCTGTGCGCCGGTGCGCTTCAAGATTTCGGCGATGGCTGCGTCGTGCAGGTTCTTGACGATGGGCGACTGCAGGCCCTCGCGGCCGTTGGCCACTTCGTTGACCTTGATCCAGGCCAGGCCCTTGGCGCCGTAGATTTTCACGAACTCGGTGTAGGCATCGATCTCGCCGCGCGAGATCTGCGAGCCGCCGGGTACGCGCAGGGCCACCACACGGCCACCCTTGGTGGTGGCGGGCGCCGAGAACACCTTGAAGTCCACGTCCTTCATCACTTCGGTCAGCTCGGTGAACTCGAGCTTCACGCGCAGGTCAGGCTTGTCGGAGCCGAAGCGGAAAGCCGCTTCCTGGTACGTCATGATGGGGAACTCGCCCAGGTCCACGCCCAGCTGCTGCTGGAACACCTCGGTGATCATGCGCTGGAAGATCGCGCGGATTTCTTCTTCGTTCAGGAACGAAGTCTCGCAGTCGATCTGCGTGAATTCGGGCTGGCGGTCGGCGCGCAGGTCTTCGTCGCGGAAGCACTTGGTGATCTGGTAGTAGCGGTCGTAGCCGGCCACCATCAGCATTTGCTTGTACAGCTGGGGCGACTGCGGCAGCGCGAAGAACTGGCCGTCGTGCACACGGCTCGGGACCAGGTAGTCGCGCGCGCCTTCGGGCGTGCTCTTGCCCAGCATGGGCGTCTCGATGTCGATGAAGCCTTCCTTGTCCAGGAAGTTGCGCACCTGGATGGAGGTCTTGTAGCGCAGCATCATGTTGCGCTGCATGTGCGGGCGGCGCAGGTCCATCACGCGGTGCGTGAGCCGCGTGGTTTCCGACAAATTCTCGTCGTCCATCTGGAACGGAGGCGTGACCGAGGGGTTGAGCACGTTCAACTCGTGGCACAGCACTTCGATCTGGCCGCTCTTGAGCTTGTCATTGGTCGTGCCATCCGGGCGCGGGCGCACCAGGCCCACCACCTGCACGCAAAACTCGTTGCGCACGCCTTCGGCAGTCTTGAACATCTCGGCGCGGTCCGGGTCGCACACCACCTGCACATAGCCTTCGCGGTCGCGCAGGTCGATGAAGATCACGCCGCCATGGTCGCGGCGGCGGTTCACCCAGCCCGACAGGGTGACGGTTTGGCCCATCAGGGCTTCGGTCACAAGACCGCAATAGTGGGAACGCATGGCCATGGGAAAAACTTCCGGCGCCGCAGTGGCGCGTTAAAGGGGATTCACAACTTACTGGGGGAAACAAGCGTGGGGTCAGCCGGGGCGACCACGCCCATCGAAACAATGTATTTGAGGGCCGAGTCCACGCTCATGTCGAGCTCGACGCAGTCGCTCTTGCGCAGCATCACAAAATAGCCGCCTGTGGGGTTGGGCGTGGTGGGCACATACACACTCACGAACTCGTCACGCAGGTAGGCGGCCACTTCGCCGTTGGGCGCGCCCGTCACAAAGGCCACGGTCCAGACGCCTTCTCGCGGCCACTGCACCAGCACCGCCTTGCGAAAGGCGTTGCCGCTTTCGGAGAACAGCGTGTCGGAGACCTGCTTGACGCTGGAATAGATGGAGCGCACCACGGGGATGCGGTGCACCACCGCATCGCCCCACTGCACCAGCTTGCGGCCGGCGAAGTTGCTGGCGATGGCGCCCACCACCAGCAGGATCAGCAGGGTGAGCACCACACCAAAGCCGGGCACGTGAACGCCCAGCAGCTTGTCGGGATGCCATGCGCCCGGCAGGATCTGCAGGGTCTGGTCCAGGGTGCTCACAATCCAGTTGAGCACCCACGCCGTGATAACCCCCGGCACAATCACCAGGAGGCCGGTCAACAGCCATTTGCGCAAGGCAGCCATGCAGTGACTCAGCTCGAAGAGGTGGTTGTAGAGGCAGAACTGCCGCCAGCGCTTGCTGGACTTGCGCTGGCTGCTTCTTTTTTAGGAGCATCGCCAGCACTGGCAGGGGCGGCCGCCTCGGACTTGGGCGCCGAGGCGGAGTCCGCCTTGGAATCCGCTGCGGGGGCCGCACCGCCGCTGTTGCCGCCACGGAAATCGGTCACGTACCAACCCGAACCCTTGAGCTGGAATCCGGCGGCAGTCACCTGCTTGGAAAAGGCCTCTGCCCCGCAGGCGGGGCAAACGGAGAGGGGTGTGTCGGAGAGTTTTTGCAGCACATCCTTGGCATGGCCGCAGGAGCCGCATTTGTAGGCGTAAATAGGCATGTCAGTGTGTTGAGGGAAAGTGCAAAACCCTCAATTATAGGCGGCACGCCTTCAACCACACCGTTACTCCGCGCCGACCAACTTATGGTGAGAGGCGTGGCTGTTGCCAATGGCCTGAGGGGCCAGCGAACCCACGAGCATGCCCGCCAGCGCCGCCAGCAGACCGGCCAGCTGCGCCGGGAAGACCGCGCCCATGGGCGTCGCCAGGAACAGCAGCCAGGTGCCCAGGCCGAGCACGATGGCGAAAATCGCACCCTGCGTGGTGGCCCGCTTCCAATAAAGGCCTGCCACCAGCGGCACGAAGGCGCCCACCAGCGGCACTTGGTAGGCGCCCGAGACCAGCTCGTAGATGGACGTGCCTTGCATGCGGATCGCATAGGCCAGCACGCAGGCGCTGAACACCAGGGTGGTGATGCGCATGGTGCGCAGGTGTTCCTTGTCCGTCATCGTGGGGCGGAACTGGCGCCAGATGTTCTCGGTGAAGGTGACGCTGGGCGCCAGCAGGGTGGCCGAGGCGGTGGACTTGAGCGCCGAGAGCAGCGCACCGAAGAACAGCACCTGCATGATGAAGGGCATCTTGGCCATCACCAGCGTGGGCAGCACCTTCTGGGGGTCTTCCTTGAGCAGCGCCGCCGTCTCGCCGGGCATGATGATCAGGGCACTGGCCACAAGGAACATGGGCACGAAGGCGAACAGGATGTAGCAGATGCCGCCGATGATCGGGCCGCGCGTGGCGGCCTGGATGTTGTTGGCCGACATCACGCGCTGGAACACGTCCTGCTGCGGGATGGAGCCGAACATCATGGTGATGCCCGCCGCGATGAAGAACACCACGTCGTGGAACTTGGGCTCGGGCAGAAAGCGGAACAGCTCGCGGTTGGAGGCGAACTCGATCACCTTGTCGGCCCCTCCGGCCATGTTGCCCGCAAACACCGCGATGATGGCCAGACCCACCACCAGGATGATCATCTGGATGAAGTCGGTGACGGCCACCGACCACATGCCGCCGAACAGCGTGTAGGCCAGGATGGAGACCACGCCGATGGCCATGCCCATGGGGATGCTGATGGCGTCACCCGACAGCAGGTTGAACACCAGCCCCAGCGCGGTGACCTGCGCCGAGACCCAGCCCAGGTAGCTGAGCATGATGATCAGCGAGCAGACCACTTCGACCGTGCGGCCATAGCGCTCGCGGTAGTAATCGCTGATGGTCAGCAGCGTCATGCGGTAGAGCTTGCCCGCGAAGAACAGTCCCACCAGGATCAGGCAGAAACCGGCGCCGAACGGGTCTTCCACCACGTTGCCCAATCCGCCTTCGATGAACTTGGCAGGAATGCCCAGCACCGTCTCGGACCCGAACCACGTGGCAAACGTGGTGGTGATGATCATGTACAGCGGCAAATGGCGCCCTGCGATGGCAAAGTCCGCCGCGTTCTTCACGCGCCGGGCAGCGAGCAGGCCGATGCCGATGGTGATCAGCAGGTAAACGATAACCAGGGTCAACAGCACGGGGCGCTCCTCTCTCTTTGTCTTGATTTATCTAGCCGGACGGACATACCTGCGCCTGCCCGGTGCCCCACAGGGACACCGGAACGAGCGAATTTAGAACAGGCGGATTCTGATCAGCAACTGCACCAGCAGCAATCCCAGCACAAACCCGACTCCAGCAAAAATGATGCCTTGCAGGAGGCGATTGGTGCGTTTCTGGGCTTCGAGCAAGTCGCGCATCACATGCTGGTGGTCGGGCTGGCGCTGCCGCTGGCGCAGCGCGTCGTACACAAGCCGGGGCAGCTCGGGGATCAGCTTGGCGTAGTGCGGCGCCTCGGCGCGCAATTCGCGCCACAGCCGTTGCGGTCCCATCTGCTCGAGCATCCACTTTTCAAGGAAGGGCTTGGCCGTGCTCCACAGGTCGAGCTCCGGATCGAGTTCGCGGCCCAGGCCTTCGATGTTGAGCAGTGTTTTTTGCAGCAGCACGAGCTGCGGCTGGATCTCCACATGAAAGCGCCGCGAGGTCTGGAACAGGCGCATCAACACCAGGCCGAGCGAGATCTCCTTGAGCGGCCGGTCGAAATACGGCTCACACACGGCGCGGATGGCCGACTCCAGGTCGTTCACGCGCGTCTCGGGCGGCACCCACCCGCTTTCGATGTGCAGCTCGGCCACACGCTTGTAATCACGGCGGAAGAACGCCACGAAGTTCTGCGCGAGGTATTCCTTGTCCGACTCGGTGAGCGTGCCGACGATGCCGAAGTCGAGAGAGATGTAGCGCCCGAAGGTGGCAGGGTCCAGGCTGACCTGGATGTTGCCGGGGTGCATGTCGGCATGAAAAAAACCGTCGCGAAACACCTGCGTGAAGAAGATGGTGACGCCGTCGCGCGCCAGCTTGGGGATGTCCACCCCCGCTTCGCGCAGGCGGCCGATCTGGCTGATGGGCACGCCGTTCATGCGCTGCATCACCATCACTTCCGGGTGGCAGAAGTCCCAAAGAATCTCCGGGATCAGCACCAGGTCCAGGCCCTGCATGTTGCGGCGCAGCTGGGCGGCGTTGGCCGCCTCGCGGATCAGGTCCAGCTCGTCGTGCAGGTAGTTGTCGAACTCAGCCACCACCTCGCGGGGCTTGAGGCGTTTGCCGTCGGCCGACAGGCTCTCGACCCAGCCGGCCATCATGCGCATCAGGCTCAAGTCCTTCTCGATCACGGGCAGCATGCCGGGGCGCAGCACCTTGACCGCCACCTCGCGCTCGATGCCATGCCGGTCCCGCACCGTGGCGAAATGCACTTGGGCGATCGATGCGCTGGCCACGGGTACGTGGTCGAACGACGTGAAGATCTCAGACAGCGGCCGGCGGAAAGCCCGCTCGATGGTGGCCACCGCGATCTGGGCGTCGAACGGAGGCACCCGGTCCTGCAGCCGGGCCAGCTCGTCGGCCACATCGGGCGGCAGCAGGTCGCGCCGGGTGGACAGCACCTGGCCAAACTTCACGAAGATGGGCCCCAGTTCCTCCAGCGCTTCGCGCAGCCGTTGGCCGCGCGGCGCATCCAGCTTGCGCCCCACCGAAAGCACGCGCGACACCATGCGCAAACCGGGCTTCTGAAAGCTGTCGAGCACCAGACCGTCCAGCCCGTACCGAAACACCACCCACAGGATGGCCGCCCCCCTCAAGAATTGCTTCATGCGCCAGACCGGTCAGGGCTGCTGCCAGGCACGGATGGCGCCAGCGGCTCGGGCACCACGACGGGCGCCGTGGCCATGGAGTTGGACGTGGCGGCTGCCGCAGCGGGCTCCGCAGGCGCCATGCGCGAACCGACAAACTGGCGCAGCGCCTGGGCTGCGCGCCGCGCCACCTGCGCCACCGTGTGGGCGGGGGCGTCGCCGATCACGCGGGCCAGGTCTTCTTCGACATCCCAGCGCACATGGTCGACCAGCCAGTTGATCTCAGCCGCCAGTTGCACATCGCCTTCAATGCGGATGGCAGGCTTGTCGCCGCGCAGCGCCGTCTGCGCGAGCGAGATGGCCGAGGTCTCGGTCACTTCCAGCCGCAGGTCGGGCACAGCGGTCTCTGGGGCCAGGTTGAACAGGCCCGCGGGGGTGATCACGAGGGCCATCGAATACGCACGCCACTGCGCGCGGGCGGTGCGGCCTTTTTGGCGCACCAGCCGGTCCATGGCCTCAGGTTCCTGCATCAGCACATGGTTGAGGAACAGCACGACCCGCTGCTGAACCTCGTGCACCAGCCATTGCGGCGGTTGCGGCCCGGCGGCCACGCGCTCGAAAAGGCCGTCCAGAAATGAAAAAGGGGACTGTGGTGTTGCCATAGTCCCCGATTATTCCCTGAACTGGGATAGCCCCAAAGCGGGGCTATGTCCCTCACTACTGCAGGGCTTGCACACCTGCCACCAACCAGCCGCCGCCACCGGTCTTGGGCTTGGTCATGTTCCACACTTCGCGGAAGGGGCTCGGGCCGGCCGAGGGCTCCTCACGGATCATGCCGGAGAACTCCACGCTGGCCATGTAGCCGTCACCGAGGTCCTCGATGCCCAGCAGCTGGGCCTCGATCATCACCACGTCCGTGTGGTTGGGCTGGACGCCGCGGTGCGCTTCGCGTTCGGTCAGCTGGGTGCGGATCTCGTCCAGCATGCCGTCCGTCATCATCGAGCGCAGCGTGTTGATGTCCGAGCGGTCCCAGGCAGCCTGCAGCGTGACGAAGTTGCGCTTGGCGGCGGTCAGGAAGCCGTCGGTGTCAAAGTCGATGGGCACGCCCCAGTTCTGCGAGCCCGACAGGCCCGAGCCGATCACCACGCCTGCTGCACCGCCCTGCCCGGCCCGCGACGCATCAAACGCCATGCTGCTGCGCTCCCAGGGGCGCGCTGAAGCGTCGTTACCCACGTTGTTGGGGCTGTATTGCGGGGGCACCTGCGCTGCCGCGGGTGTTGCGGCACCGGCACCCTGGAAGGCAAACGGCGCACCACCGGCCGCGCCGCCTTGGTTGCCTGCACCACCATTGCGCGAGCGCATCACCATCTTGAAGATGGCAAACGCCGCCACGGCCAGCAGCGCAATCATCAGGATGTTGCCAAAGCCTGCACCCAGACCCAGCGAGCTGGCCAGCCAGGCCAGGCCCAAACCAGCGGCCAGGCCACCGAGCATGGCGCCCCAGGGCTTCTTGGCCGGAGCTGCAGCTGCCGCGCCCGCCGCACCCGGCTTGGCTGCCGCGGCGTTTTGCGCGGGTGCGCCAGGCGCCGCGGACGGTGAGGCCGACTCGCGTTGCGTCACGTTATTCGACTGCTGACCCGTCGATTTGCCACCACCCATGCGCTTGGCATCGGCATCGGCGTGTGCGAACGCCAGCATTGCAACCAACACCACAGACCACAGTTTCATCATGAATTCTCCGTCTCCGTTAATCGCTGAGTGAAGCACTCAGCACTTGATTCCAACATGCAAGGCCACAATGCCCCCCGTCATGTTGTGATAGTCCACATGCCCAAAGCCATTTTTTTGCATGAGGCTTTTGAGTTCTTCCTGGCTTGGATGCATGCGGATCGATTCGGCCAGATAGCGGTAGCTGGCGTCATCGCCTGCCACCAGCTTGCCCAACTGGGGCAGCACCTTGAACGAATACCAGTCGTACACCTTCTCGAGCGGCTTGGCCACCTTGGAGAACTCGAGCACCAGTAGCTTGCCGCCGGGCCTGAGCACGCGGCACATCTCGGCAATGGCCTGGTCCTTGTGCGTCATGTTGCGCAGGCCAAAGGCCACGCTCACCACGTCGAAATGCGCATCCGGAAACGGCAGCTTTTCGGCGTCGCACACCAGCGTGGGCAACACCACGCCGGCGTCGATCAGGCGGTCGCGGCCCACGCGCAGCATGGCTTCGTTGATGTCGGTGTGCACCACACGGCCCGTGGTGCCGACCTTCTTGGAAAACGCCAGCGCCAGGTCGCCCGTGCCACCCGCGATGTCCAGCACCTGGCTGCCTTCGCGCAGGTTGGCGACCATCACGGTGTAGGCCTTCCAGGCGCGGTGCATGCCGGCGGACATGAGGTCGTTCATCACGTCGTATTTGGAGGCCACCGAGTCGAACACGCCGCGCACACGGCGGGCTTTTTCCTGCTCGTCGACCGACTGAAAACCGAAATGCGTGGTGCTCATAAGAATCATGCTAGGCGCGTGGGCGCCGGAGGTACAGCGACAACCACGCACCGAAACGGGGCTTGTGTCGCAATTAGGACAATGGATTTCAAGTCAAAGCAGCTGCTAGCGCTTGTCTATATTGCACTTATAGCTACATTTTCAATAGCAAATCGATCTGCAAGCCTCCGGGGCCCTGGTGTTCAATGTCCACCGCAGGCATGGCCGGCCGCACCGCCCTTGGGGGCCATGGGCGCGTCGCGGTCTGCGCCAGCAGCGGCCAAGCGCTCGGTGTACTGCGTCCACAGCGCGTCCTGCTGCTGACCCAGTTCGTAGAGATAGTCCCAGCTGAAGATGCCGCTGTCGTGGCCATCCGAGAACGTGGGCTTGACCGCGTAGTTGCCCACGGGCTCGAGGTTGACCAACGCCACATCGCGCTTGCCGGTCTGCAGCACTTCCTGGCCGGGGCCGTGGCCCTGCACTTCGGCCGAGGGCGAGTACACGCGCATCAGCTCAAACGGAATGCGGAACGTGGCACCGTCGGAAAACCCGACCTCCAGCACGCGCGAAGCTTCGTGCACCGTGATCGCTTGCGGTGTGGGCGCGCCCGTTTTCAAACCTGCCATGGATGTCCCCTGTGAGAAAACTGTGTGGTGAATTGTGGCGCGCCGCCATGCCGCCGCGGGCTGATCAATACCCGCCCGGCACGGACGGTCATGGCAGCTGGAGTGCCGCCAGCCGGGGCAGCATCCAGCCCTCCAGCTGCGGCAGCTGCGCACGCACGGCGTCCTCTTGGGCTACCGGGCTGGGCCGCTGGGCCGCCGCCCACACGGGCGACGGAAAGTGGCTGTCCCAATCGAAGCGCGCAATCACGTGCCAGTGCAGGTGCGGCACCATGTTGCCCAGCGCCGCCACGTTGACCTTGGTGGGTGACAGGTGCCCGCGCAGGGCCTGCTCCACCACGACCACCGCATCCATGCAGTGCGCACGCTCGGCGGCCGACAGGTCGGAGAACTCCGGCAGATGCGCATTCCACACGACGCGGTAGAACGCCGGAAAGCCCGCTTCGTCAGGACGGATCACGCGCAGGTGCGCCCCGCGCCAGACAAGCGTGCCGCCATCTTCGGCGCACAAAGGGCAGGCGCTGCTGCTGGCAGCGGTCATCTAGACCAGCACCCGCTCGATGCCGCCACCGTTGGCGCGCTGCACGTACTCGGGCATCCAGTTGTCGCCCAGGATCTCGCGGGCCATCTCGACCACGATGTAGTCGGCTTCGAGCAAACCATTTTGCAGATCGTCCTGGTAGCGGTTAAGGCCCTGCAGGCAGCTGGGGCAGCTGGTGAGGATCTTCACGTTGTCCTTCTCGCCCACTGCTCCGCTGGCGCGCAGCTTCGCTTCGCCCTTGCGGATCTCTTCTTCCTTGCGAAAGCGCACCTGCGTGGACACATCCGGCCGCGTCACGCCCAGCGTGCCCGACTCGCCGCAGCAGCGCTCGCTCTTCAAGACCTGCTCGCCCACCAGCGCCTTCACGGTCTTCATCGGATCGCCGAGCTTCATCGGGTTGTGGCAAGGCTCGTGGTACAGGTACGCGCCCTTGCCCTGCAGGGTGATGCCCTTCTCCAGCAAATACTCATGGATGTCGATGATCCGGCTGCCCGGGAAGATCTTGTCGAATTCGTAGCCCTGCAGCTGGTCGTAGCAGGTGCCGCAGCTGACCACCACGGTCTTGATGTCGAGGTAGTTGAGCGTGTTGGCCACGCGGTGAAAGAGCACCCGGTTGTCGGTGATCATCTTCTCGGCCTTGTCGAACTGGCCCGAGCCACGCTGGGGGTAGCCGCAGCACAGGTAACCCGGCGGCAACACGGTCTGCACACCCGCATGCCACAGCATGGCCTGGGTCGCGAGACCAACTTGCGAGAACAACCGTTCGGAACCGCAGCCGGGGAAATAGAACACGGCTTCCGTCTCGGCGTTGGTGGTAGCCGGGTTGCGGATGATCGGCACGTAGTCCTTGTCCTCGATATCGAGCAGCGCGCGCGCCGTCTTCTTGGGCAACCCGCCCGGCAGCTTCTTGTTGATGAAGTGGATCACCTGCTCCTTGATCGGAGCCGTGCCCACCGTCGCCGGCGGCTTGACCGTCTGCTTGCGGCCCACCTTGCGCAGCAGGTCCACGGCCAGGCGCTGGGCCTTGAAGCCCACATCCACCATGGCCGAGCGCATGAACTTGATGGTGTCCGGGTTGGTGGCGTTGAGCATGGTCATCGCCAGCGCGTTGCCGGGCCGGAACGTCTTCTTGCCCATCTTGCGCAGCAGGTTGCGCATGTTCATGGTGACGTCGCCGAAGTCGATGTTCACCGGGCACGGGCTCTCGCACTTGTGGCACACCGTGCAGTGGTCGGCTACATCCTCAAACTCTTGCCAGTGCTTGATGCTCACGCCACGCCGCGTCTGCTCTTCGTACAGAAATGCCTCCACCAGCAGCGATGTGGCGAGGATCTTGTTGCGCGGGCTGTACAGCAGGTTGGCGCGCGGCACATGGGTTGCGCACACGGGCTTGCACTTGCCGCAGCGCAGGCAATCCTTGACCGACGCGGCGATCGCGCCGATGTCGCTCTGCTGCATGATCAGCGACTCGTGCCCCATCAGGCCGAAACTCGGCGTGTAGGCGTTCGTCAAGTCGGCGTGGCGCACCGGACTTTGAGTCGAATAGGCCGCTGGCGCTTGTCCATCAAGCGCTGGTAGCTCCTGATTTCGTAGCAACTTGCCTTTGTTGAAGCGGCCTTCGGGGTCGACTCTCTGCTTGTACTCAGCAAACGGCCGCAGCTCTTCGTCGGTCAAGAATTCCAGCTTGGTGATGCCGATGCCGTGTTCGCCCGAGATCACGCCATCCAGGCTGCGCGCCAGCACCATGATGCGCTCCACCGCTTCGTGTGCGGTCTGCAGCATCTCGTAGTCGTCGCTGTTGACGGGGATGTTGGTGTGCACGTTGCCATCGCCGGCGTGCATGTGCAAAGCGACCCAGACGCGGCCCTTGAGCACGCGCTTGTGGATGGCGGTGGCTTCTTCCAGGATGGGCTGAAACGCCGCGCCCGAGAAGATGTTTTGCAGCGGCGCACGCAGCTGCGTCTTCCAGCTGGCGCGCAAGGTGTGGTCCTGCAACCCGGGGAACAAGGTCTCCACGTTCTGCAGCCAGCCGGCCCACAGGCTGCGCACCTCGTCCACGAGCGTGATGGCCTGGCCCACGCGGTCTTCCAGCAGCTCGGCCGACGGGATTTCGTTGGCGTCGTCGTGTTTGCCCAGCGGCAGGTTGCCGCGCTCAAAGAACTCGGTGAGCGCGTCGCACAGCTTGATCTTGTTGCGCAGGCTCAATTCGATGTTGATGCGCTCGATGCCGTCGGTGTACTCGGCCATGCGCGGCAGCGGGATCACCACGTCTTCATTGATCTTGAAGGCGTTGGTGTGCCGGCTGATGGCGGCCGTGCGCTTGCGGTCCAGCCAGAACTTCTTGCGCGCCTCGGCGCTGATGGCGATAAAGCCTTCGCCGCTGCGCGAGTTGGCGATGCGCACCACCTCGCTGGTCACGCGCGCCACTTCATCGGCGTTGTCGCCTGCGATGTCGCCGATCAGCACCATCTTGGGCAAACCGCCGTTGCCCTTCTTGCTCTTGGTGGCGTAGCCCACGGCCTTCAGATAACGGTCGTCCAGGTGCTCCAGGCCCGCCAGCAACACGCCACTGCGCTTTTGCTCGGCGAACATGTAGTCCTTGATTTCCACAATGCTGGGCACGGCGTCCTTGGCATTGCCGAAGAACTCCATGCACACGGTGCGCGTATGCTGGGGCATGCGGTGCACCACCCAGCGCGCACTGGTGATCAGGCCGTCGCAGCCTTCCTTTTGGATACCCGGCAGGCCCGACAAGAACTTGTCCGTCACGTCCTTGCCCAGGCCCTCCTTGCGGAAAGTCTTGCCCGGGATCGCCAGGCGCTCGGTGCGCACGGGCGTCTTGCCGTCGGCCTCGAAGTACTGCAGCTCGAAAGTGGCCGTCTCCGCGTCATGGATCTTGCCCATGTTGTGGTCCAGGCGGGTCACTTCGAGCCACTGGGCGTCGGGCGTGACCATGCGCCAGCTGGCCAGGTTGTCGAGTGCCGTGCCCCACAGCACGGCCTTCTTGCCGCCCGCGTTCATGGCGATGTTGCCGCCGATGCAGCTGGCCTCGGCGCTGGTCGGGTCCACCGCAAACACAAAGCCCGCGCGCTCGGCCGCGTCGGCCACGCGCTGGGTGACCACGCCGGCTTCCGTCCACACGGTGCCAACTTCGCTGTCCATGCCCGGCAAGCGGCGCATTTCCACCTCGGTCATGGCCTCCAGCTTCTCGGTGTTGATGACCGCGCTCTTCCAGGTCAGCGGGATGGCGCCGCCGGTGTAGCCGGTGCCGCCCCCGCGCGGGATGATTGTCAGGCCCAGCTCGATGCAGCCTTTGACCAGGCCGGCCATTTCGACCTCGGTGTCCGGCGTCAGAACCACAAACGGGTATTCGACCCGCCAGTCGGTCGCGTCCGTCACGTGGGACACGCGCGAGAGGCCGTCAAACTTGATGTTGTCCTTGGCCGTGAGGCGGCCCAGCGTCTTCTGGATCTGGCGGCGCAGTTGCGCGGCCTGCTCAAAGGTGGCGTTGAACTCGGCCACGGCGCGGCGTGCCGCGACCACCAGCTCGCCCACCAGGCGGTCGCGCCCGGCATCGTCATCCGGGGTGCGGCGCTTGTCGACTTCGCCCAGGCGGTGCTGCAAGGCATCCACCAGCAGCTTGCGCCGCGCGGGGTTGTCCAGCAGGTCGTCCTGCAGGTAGGGGTTGCGCTGCACCACCCAGATGTCGCCCAGCACCTCGTACAACATGCGGGCAGAGCGGCCGGTGCGGCGCTCCTTGCGCAGCTGGTCCAGCAGGTCCCAGGCGGGGGACCCCAGCAGGCGGATCACGATCTCCCGGTCGGAGAACGAGGTGTAGTTATAGGGAATCTCGCGCAGACGCACAGGCTCGGCAGCCTGCGCCTGCAAGGCAGCCAACGCAATCGGAACATTCATGGGATTAGAGCTTGTTATGTACTTTTACGTGCCCACGAAAGCCGGGGAAAGGCCCGGCAACTAGGCGCAGGACGCGCTGCGGTATGGATACCGCAAGCGATCTGCAACGACGTGGCCGGGCCTTTCCCCGGCTTTCCCGGAGGGTTGGGCCCTGAGGCCAGCGCTCGCTGCGTTGCGGACCTTGCCAAGGCATCTGCCTTGGCGGTGGCCCGCGCCTTGCGATCACTGGCCTCAGGGTCCAACGTGAGTACGTAAAAGTGCATAACAAGCTCTCAACCTGGGGCGGGCGCTGCGCGCCCATGAGCCTTGGGGGCGTGATTTTAAGCCACCGCCTCCGGGCGCGCCGCCCGGCAGCGTGTGCCGGGCCTGCCTGGAAGGCGGCCAATGCTGACTTTTAAGTCAAATCAGCCCGCAGCGCTTTCACGACAAGCGCTGGCAGCTATGCTTATAGGAGCAAGCTCAGAACAGCACCCGGCTGCGCAGCGTGCCGCCGACCTTGGCCAGCTTGTCCAGTGCCAGATCCGACGACGCGGCATCGATATCGATCACCACATAGCCAATCTTCTCGTTCGTCTGCAGGTACTGCGCCGAAATGTTGATGGCGTTGTCCGAGAAGATGCGGTTGATCTCGGACAACACGCCCGGCACGTTGCGGTGGATATGCAGCAGGCGGTGTTTGCCGGGGTGCGCCGGCAGCGCCACCTCGGGGAAGTTGACCGACGAGATGCTGGTGCCGTTGTCGCTGTACTTCACCAGCTTCTCTGCCACCTCCAGGCCGATGTTGGCCTGGGCTTCCATGGTGGATCCACCCACGTGGGGGGTGAGGATCACGTTGTCCAGGCCGCGCAGCGGGGACTGGAACTCGTCCTTGTTGGTGCGCGGCTCGACCGGGAAGACGTCAATCGCCGCGCCCAGCAGCTTCTTGGCCTTGAGCGCCTCGGCCAGGGCCTCGATATCCACCACCGTGCCGCGCGCGGCGTTGATGAGGATGCCGCCGGGCTTCATGGCTGCGATCTCGGCGGCGCCCAGCATGCCCTCGGTAGAGGGCAGCTCGGGCACGTGCAGGCTCACGATGTCGCTTTGGCCCAGCAGGTCGTGCAGGCTGTGCACCTGCCGGGCATTGCCCAGCGGGAGCTTGTTGACCACATCAAAGAACGCCACGTGCATGCCCAGGGCTTCGGCCAGCACCGACAGCTGGGTGCCGATGGAGCCGTAGCCCACGATGCCCAGCGTCTTGCCGCGGATCTCATACGCGTTGTCGGCAGATTTGAGCCAGCCGCCGCGGTGCGCCACCGCATTCTTCTCGGGGATGCCGCGCAGGAGCAGGATGGCCTCGGCCAACACCAACTCGGCCACGGAGCGGGTGTTGGAGTACGGCGCATTGAACACCGCAATGCCGCGCTCGCGGGCGGCGTTCAGGTCCACCTGGTTGGTGCCAATGCAAAAACACCCGACCGCCACGAGTTTGTTGGCGTGGGAGAACACCTCTTCCGTCAGTTGCGTGCGCGAGCGGATGCCCAAAAAGTGCACGTCGGCAATCTTGCGCTTGAGCTCTTCGTCCGGCAGCGCGCCGGACACGGTTTCGATCTGCGTGTAGCCGGCTGCGCGGATCACATCCACCGCGGAAGCGTGGATGCCCTCGAGCAACAGAAATTTGATCTTGTTTTTGTCGAGCGAATTGGTGGCCATGGAATGGGAAAGAGTGGACAAACGGTAGAGAGACCGGCGCGCTGGCGGCGCGAACGAACCGGGGCGAGGGAAGACACCAGCATGGTGCATTGCACAAAACCTTGCAAGCTTGGGCAATTGCGCCGCACATTGTCACAAAAGAGTCACAATCGCTCCCCTCACGGGCATCCCAAGGGGTTTCCCGGTTGTTGCATGTCGGAAGGTCATGCGACAACGACATATCAATGACACATCGGCTGCATAGCATCCGGCCTTTGTGTTTTTCGTCATCCTCAGAGGAAATATTCATGCAAACGAAGCATTTGGCAGTCTGTGCTGCCATCGCCTTTTCGGTCTGCGCACCCGTACAGGCGCAACAGGTCGAAATTCAGTGGTGGCATTCGATGAGCGCAGCGCTGGGCGACTGGGTCAACGACCTGGCCAAGCAGTACAACGCCAGCCAGACTAAGTACAAGGTGGTGCCAACCTACAAGGGCACGTATGACGAATCCATGACAGGCGCCATCGCCGCCTTCCGCGCCGGCAACGCCCCGCACATCCTGCAGGTGTTCGAAGTGGGCACCGCCACCATGATGTCGAGCAAGGGCGCAATCATCCCCGCGGCCAAGGTGCTGACCGACGCGGGCTTCAAGTTCGACCCCACGCAGTACGTGTCGGCTGTGGCCGGCTACTACACCGCACCCAATGGCCAGATGCTGAGCTACCCGCTCAACAGCTCGACCACCATCTTCTATTACAACAAGGACGCCTTCAAGAAAGCAGGCCTGGACGCCGACAAGCCGCCCAAGACCTGGCCTGAAGTGTTTGCTGCCGCGACCAAGCTCAAGGCCAGCGGCCACACCTGCCCGTTCACCACCAGCTGGATCAGCTGGACGCAACTGGAGAGCTTCTCGCTGTGGCACAACACGCTGTTCGCATCCAAGAACAACGGCTTTGACGGCAACGACGCCCAGCTGCAGGTCAACACTCCCCTGCACGTGCGCCACTTCGAGAACCTGGCCAAGGCTTCCAAGGACGGCAGCTTCGTCTACAAGGGCCGCGGCAACCTGCCGGACGCATCTTTCCCCTCGGGCGAGTGCGCCATGATCACCGGCTCGTCGGGCCTGTACGCCCGCGTCGCCAAGGAAGCCAAGTTTGCCTACGGCATCTCTGCGCTGCCTTACTACGACGACGTGAAGGGTGCCCCCCAGAACACCGCCATCGGTGGCGCCAGCCTGTGGGTGATGGCCGGCAAGAAGGCCGAGGAATACAAGGGCGTGGCCGACTTCCTGAACTTCCTGAACGACACGAAGGTGCAGGCCGCCAGCCACCAGCGCACGGGTTACCTGCCGGTGACCATGGGCGCCTACCAGCTGACCGAGGCATCGGGCTTCTACACCAAGAACCCCGGCACCGACGTCGCGGTGACGCAGATGATCAAGAAGGCCACCGACAAGTCGCGCGGCATCCGCCTGGGCAACTTCGTGCAGATCCGCTCGATCATCGACGAGGAAACCGAGCAAATCTGGTCGGGCAAGAAGACCCCGAAGGAAGCGCTCGACACCGCTGTGACCCGTGGCAACGAGCAACTGGCCCGCTTCGCACGCGCTAACAAGTAAGCCGATTGTTTTGAGCGACCGTTGATGCGGCCGAGCCCCCGGGCGGGGCCGCATCACAAGCCCGCCGCCCTGTGAACCCCTGTGGTTGACTGCGCGGCGGGTTGCCTTTTTCTGCCGCCGGGCCCCGCCTGCGGCAAGAACGCTGCCCCAGCGCGGGCAGCGCCCCCGTGCAGAGCCCAGCCGGGGATTATTTGAGAGTGTGGACATGGAAAAACGCGTTTTATTTCGCTCGGCATGGCTGCCGTGGGTGCTTCTGGCCCCCCAGTTGGCCATCATCAGCGTCTTCTTTTTCTGGCCCGCCGGCCAGGCCCTGGTGCAGTCGTTCCAGATGCAGGACTCCTTCGGTTTCTCGAAGGAGTGGGTCGGTTTCGACAACTTCAGGGATCTGTTCCAGGACCCGGGCTACCTGGCATCGTTCAAGACCACCGCGTTCTTCTCGATCCTGGTGGCGGTGAGCGGCATCACGCTGTCGCTGTTCCTGGCCATCTTTGCCGACCGCATCATCAAGGGCGCCATGGTCTACAAGACCGCGCTGCTGCTGCCCTACGCGGTGGCCCCGGCGGTCGCGGGCGTGCTGTGGATGTTCATGTTCTCGCCCTCGCTGGGGGTGGTGGCGTACATGCTGCGCCAGTCGGGCTTCGACTGGAACCACATGCTCAATTCCGACCATGCCATGGCGCTGATCGTGATCGCCGCGGTGTGGAAGCAGATCTCCTACAACTTCCTGTTTTTCCTCGCGGGCCTGCAGTCGATCCCCAAGTCGCTCATCGAAGCCGCGGCCATTGACGGTGCCGGCCCCTGGCGCCGGTTCTGGAGCATCCAGTTCCCGCTGCTGTCGCCCACCACCTTCTTCCTTTTGGTGATCAACGTGGTGTACGCGTTCTTTGACACCTTCGCCATTGTCGACGCGACCACACAAGGCGGCCCGGGCCGCGACACGGCCATCCTGGTCTACAAGGTCTACCACGACGGTTTCAAGGCCATGGACATGGGCGGCTCCGCCGCGCAGTCGGTGGTGCTGATGGCGATCGTGGTGGTGCTCACCGTGATCCAGTTCCGCTACGTCGAGAAGAAAGTGCAGTACTGAGATGAAGCACCCCCTGAGTCGCTTCGCGCCTTCCCCCTCCAGGGGGACGCCGCCCTCACAGCGGGGCGGCCCTTGCTCGGCGGCCCTCGCCTGCAGCGTGCCCTTTCTTGGCGCCGCGGGCCATGCTTTGATCCTGAAAGATTCCAATGGTTGAACGTAGTCCTTATCTCACCGCACTCTCGCACCTCATCATGGTGCTGGGCGTGCTCATCGTTGGCTTCCCGCTGTACCTGGCCTTCGTGGCCTCCACGCACACCGCGCAGGACATCGTGCAGGTGCCCATGCCCATGTTGCCGGGCGGCAACTTCTGGCAGACCTACCACGACGCGCTGTTTGGCGGTGGCTCGGGCGCCGGCTCGACCGCCCCCGTGGCACGCATGATGTGGGTGAGTTTTGTCACCGCCATCGTCATCACGCTGGGCAAGATCGCGATCTCGCTGCTGTCGGCGTTTGCCATCGTGTACTTCCGCTTCCCGTTCAAGGGCATCTGCTTCTGGCTGATCTTCATCACGCTGATGCTGCCGGTGGAAGTGCGCATCGGCCCCACCTACCAGGTGGTGTCGGACCTCGGCATGCTCAACAGCTACGCGGGCCTCACGGTGCCGCTGATTGCCTCAGCCACGGCCACGTTTTTGTTCCGGCAGTTCTTCCTCACGGTGCCGGATGAACTGGTGGAAGCCGCCCGCGTGGACGGCGCCGGCCCGATGCGCTTCTTCAAGGACATCCTGGTGCCGCTGTCGCGCACGTCGATTGCCGCGCTGTTCGTGATCCAGTTCATCTACGGCTGGAACCAGTACCTGTGGCCGCTGCTGGTGACCACGTCCGAAGACATGTACCCCGTGGTGATCGGCATCAAGCGCATGCTGGCCGGCGGCGACGCGGGCAACGAATGGAACATCGTGATGGCCACCGCCCTGCTGGCCATGCTGCCCCCGGCGTTTGTGGTGGTGGTCATGCAGCGCTGGTTCGTCAAGGGCCTGGTGGACACCGAAAAATAAGCCAAATACCCCTCCAGCGCTGATCTATCAAGCACTTGTAGCTATCAAATTCATTGCATCATGGCATCCATCTCTCTTCGCAACATCATCAAGCGCTACGGCCACGGCCCCAAGGCCAACCAGGTCATCCACGGCGTCAACGCCGAGGTCAAGGACGGTGAATTCATCGTGATCGTGGGCCCTTCCGGCTGCGGCAAATCCACCCTGCTGCGCATGGTGGCGGGCCTGGAAGAGATCTCCGGCGGCGAGCTGCGCATCGGCGACCGCGTGGTCAACAACCTGGAACCCGCCCAGCGCGACATCGCGATGGTGTTCCAGAACTACGCGCTCTACCCGCACATGACGAACTTCGACAACATGGCCTATGGCCTGAAGATCGCCAAGGTGCCCAAGGAAGAAATCAAGGCGCGCGTGGACAAGGCCGCCAAGATCCTGGAGCTGGGCCACCTGCTCGAGCGCAAGCCGCGCGAGCTGTCGGGCGGCCAGCGCCAGCGCGTGGCCATGGGCCGCGCCATCGTGCGCCAGCCCCAGGTGTTCCTGTTCGACGAGCCGCTGTCCAACCTGGACGCCAAGCTGCGCGCCCAGACCCGCCTCGAGATCCAGAAACTGCACCGCGAGCTCGGCATTACCAGCCTGTTCGTGACCCACGACCAGGTCGAAGCCATGACGCTGGCCGAACGCATGATCGTGATGAACGCCGGCAACATGGAGCAGTTCGGCACGCCCGAAGAGGTCTACCACACGCCTGCCACCACCTTCGTGGCCAGCTTCATCGGCTCGCCGCCGATGAACCTGCTCAAGAACGCGCCCAGCGCCGCGCCTGGCACCATCCTGGGCATCCGCCCCGAGCACCTGGACGTGCGCAGCGAAGGCTGGGAAGTCAAGGTCGAGACGGTGGAACTGCTGGGCGCCGAACGCCTGATCTACGGCCGCATCAACGGCGAGCAGGTCATCGTGCGCGTGGAAGAAGGCACCCACTCGCCCGCGCCCGATTCGGTGATCCACGTGCAGCCCCGCGCTGACCGCCTGCACGCGTTCGACGCCACCACCGGCAAACGCATCGCCGCCTGAGCCGATGTTGCCCAAGCCGGCCGCCAGCAGCGGGAACGGGGTTCAGGCCACCGTCCCGGTGCTGGCGTCTCTGAACCTTGCAGAAACGCTGGTGTTCTATACCGAGCACCTGGGCTTTGCCCCGCTGCTCACGATGGACAACTACCTGATCGTGCAGCGCGACGGCTGCGAGCTGCATTTCTGGCCCTGCAACGAACGCCACATCGCCGAGAACACCTCGTGCTACGTGCGCGGCGATGTCGATGCGCTGCACGCCGACTTCACGGCACGCGGCCTGGCATTGGCGGCGCCCATCGTCCAGCCCTGGGGCATGAAGGAGATGTATGTCATCGACCCGCATGGCAACCTGCTGAAATTTGGTGAACCCGCATGAGCGCCCCCTCCCCCGCCCCTGTGTCCGCCTTGGCCCCCTGGCCCTACCCCCGCTGGATCGCGCACCGTGGCGCCGGCAAGCTGGCGCCCGAGAACACCTTGGCCGCCTTCCGGCTGGGCGCACAGCACGGCTATCGCATGTTCGAGTGCGACGCCAAGCTCTCGGCCGACGGTGTGCCCTTCTTGATGCATGACGCGACGCTGAACCGCACCACCAATGGCGTGCAGGTGCTGGGCGCAGCGGCCAGCGCCACCGGCGGCGACCACCCGTGGTCGGTGCTGTCCCAGCTGGACGCGGGCGCCTGGCATTCGCGCAGCCACGCGGGCGAGCCGCTGCCCACGCTCGAGAACCTGGCGCGCTACTGCATCGCCAACGGCTACTTTCTCAACATCGAGATCAAGCCCACACCGGGGCTTGAAGAAAAGACCGGGCAGGTGGTGGGTGAGTGGTCGGCCCGCCTGTGGCAGGGCCAGGCGGTGCCACCGCTGTTCTCCTCCTTCAAGCCCGACGCGCTGGCCGGCGCACGCGCCACGGCCCCGCAGATCCCCCGCGCCTTGCTCATCGATGCGCTGTGGGACGGCTGCCTGGATGCGGCCCGCGCGCTGGGCTGCGTGGCCATCGTGTGCAACCACGCGCTGTGGGACCGGGCCCTCGTGGCCCAGGTGCAGGGCTTGGGCATGCGCACGCTGAGCTACACCGTCAACGACGACTGGGCCGCGCAGCGCCTCATCGATCTGGGCACCGACGGCATCATCACCGACCGCGTGGACCTGTTCAGCCCCGCGCTCTGAAAGCGGGTTCTGCCGCAAGAACCTGTTCAAGATCTTTTCGGGGTCGCGCAAGCGCCTTGCCGGGATGGGATGCTAGGCGCGGGGTGCAGTGGATAGCTCAGCTATCCACAAGCGCCGCAACGCCGCAGACCGCCCGGCAAGGCACTTGCCCGAAGGGTTGGGGTGAAATCGGGCCGATGAACTCGGAGCTTTGGCGCCCCGGCCGCTTGCATGGGCATGAGCCCATGCGGCGCATCCAGGGCATCCACTCGTTCCGATTGCACCCCAACGCGATCCCCTAAAAGATTTTGAACAGGTTCTGAATCACGCGGATCGCGGCCCCGGCCCACAGGGCACGGCGGCCCGGGCCTACAGTTTGTTAACCAACTTGTGCTGGTGCAGGCCGACAATGGCCGGATGTTTTTGCCCTGCCTGCACCGCACCCCGGGTGCGCCGCGCCCGCGGCCCGCTTCTACCCCCACCCCGTCCATCGCCCCACGCCCGGCCCCAAGCCCTTGCGTAGGCACTGCCTGCGCTGACGTGCTCCCGAACACCATGTTGTTGCGCTGGTGGTTGCACTGGTCGCTGCCCTGCCTGCTCGCCCTGGCGGGCCTGTTTGCTGGCCACGCGCTGGCCCAGGCGCAACCCAAGGAGGCGCCCGTGGCGCTGGCCAGTGCCAGCAAACCTGTCGCCGACGCACCGTTGCCCAGCGTGGACGACCTTCGCAGGCAGCTGGAGGCCATTCCGCAAAAGCTCAGCGAGGACGACGACGGCCGCAAGCTCCTGACCGAAGTGAACGCCATCGGCAGCGCCGCCGAGCTGCTGGCCGCCCGGCGCACCGAGGAGCTGGCCGACATCGATTCGCGCCTGGCGGGCCTGGGCCCCGCCCCCGACAAAGGCGCCACGCCCGATGCGCCCGACGTGGCCGAGCAGCGCGCCAGCCTGGCCAAACAGCGCGGCGTGGTCGACGGCGAGCTCAAGCTCGCGCGCCTGATCAGCGTGGATGCCGAGCAGCGCGGCACCGAACTCATCCGCCAGCGGCGCGAGCAGTTTCAGGCCGAACTCACCACCCGCACCGATTCGCCGCTGGGCAGCACCTTCTGGTATGCGCTGCGCAATGCCCTGCCCGGCGACATGGCCCGCCTGCAATCACTGGGCGATGCGCTGCGCCGGGCGACCGCTGTGGCAATGGCACCCGCGCACCGCGCGTCGTTCCTGTTGAGCCTGGCTGGCGCGTTGCTGCTGGCCGTGGCGGGCACCTGGCTGGCCGAACGCGTGCTGGTGCGCATGGCGCCCGCTCGCCTGCCCGCGGGGCGGCTGCGCCGCTCGCTGCTGGCCGCAGCGTCGGTGCTCGTCTATGTGGTGCTCATCGGCATGGCCGTGCAGCTGGCCTGGTCGGGCCTGGAGGTGGACGGCAACCTGCACGACGGCCTCAAGACGCTGGCCCAGGCCACCGTGCGGCTGGCGGTGTTTGCGGCGTTCATCGTGGGCCTGGGCCACGCGCTGCTGTCGCGCAAACGCAGCTCGTGGCGCCTGCCCGGCATCTCGGACGATCTGGCCAAGCGCCTGAGCCCGTACCCGTGGTGGATCGCCATCGTCGCGTCGGTCAGCGGGCTGCTCACCGAGGTGAACAGCATCGTGGGCGCGAGCCTGGTGGCCGAGGTGTCGGTCCACGCGGTCACGGCGCTGCTGCTCTCGGGCATCGTGGCGCTGGCGCTGCGCCACCTGCGGGCCAGCCCTGGGCCTGCCGCGCCCGATGCGGCCGTGGGCGAAGGCGGGAATGCAGGTGGCAACGCGGGCGATGCCGCACCGGCCGAAACCACGCGGCCACTGTGGGTGGGCCTGCTGGTGGCTGCGGCGGGCGTGGCGATTGTGGCCACCGTGCTCATGGTCGCGTTTGGCTATGTGGCGCTGGCCGGCACGCTCACGCGGCAGATGCTCTGGACGGGCGTGGTGTTTGGCACCACCTACCTGCTGTTCCAGCTGGTCGACGATGTGTGCGAGGCGGTGCTGTCGTCCAAGGGTGGCTTTGGCGCGCGCCTGCACAAGGGCCTGGGCCTGGACGCCAAGCTGCTGGACCAGGCGGCCGTGCTGCTCTCGGGCGTGCTGCGCCTGGTGCTGCTGTTCTACATGGTGATCGCGCTGGTGGCGCCGTTCGGCACCGGGCCGGACGAGGTCTTCCGCCGCGGCAGCACGCTGGACCACAACCTCAAGGTAGGCGACCTCACGCTGGCCCCGCAGGCGCTGCTGACGGCGCTGGTGGTGGTGGTGGCGGGGCTGTTCATGATCCGCGTGCTCAAGCGCTGGCTGACCGAGCGCTACTTTCCCAACACCTCGCTGGAGCCGGGCATGCGCAGCTCCATCACCACGCTGCTGGGCTACGTGGGCGGTGTGCTGGTGATTGCGCTGGCGCTGGCGGGCCTGGGCATCAGCGTGGAGCGCATTGCGTGGGTGGCCAGCGCGCTGTCGGTGGGCATCGGCTTTGGGCTGCAGGCCATCGTGCAGAACTTCATCTCGGGCCTGATCCTTCTGGCCGAGCGGCCGGTGAAGGTGGGCGACTGGGTGGTGCTGGGCGAGACTGAGGGCGACGTGCGCCGCGTGAACGTGCGCGCCACCGAAATCCAGCTCGGGGACCGCTCCACCGTGATCGTGCCCAACTCCGAATTCATCACCAAGACCGTGCGCAATATGACGCAGGCCGGCGCCCCCGGCCGCGTGCTGCTGCGCCTGCCGGCCCCGCTGGACACCGACGCCGAGCGCATGCGCGACGTGATCCTGACCGCCTTCCAGGCCCACGACGGCGTCATGACAGACCCCGAGCCCATCGTGCAGCTCGAAGGCATCGTCAACGGCACGCTCACCTTTTTGGCCATCGGCTATGTGAGCAACCCGCGCAATGCGGGCGGGGTGCGCAGCGACCTGCTATTCACCATCCTCAGCGGGCTGCGCGACGCGGGGCTGGCGCTGTCGCCACCCGCCACCACGGCGGTGGCGCCCTATGTGCCGGGTTCGTTGTCGGGTGGGTTGCCGGGTGCGTTGGCGGATTCATCCAACGCACCCTTGGCCACGGTGAACGTGCCACAACCGCAGGGCGCTGCCAGTGGCGGCAGCACTGTGGCGGGCTGAATGCTATTTATTTAATAGCTACAAGCGCTTATGGATCAAGCGCTGGCGCCAATTTGGCTTGAAAAACCAGTGCGCACCGTCCGCGCTGAGCGGGTCGACACCTCATGCAGCGCATCGACAAGCCCGGCGTGCATGGACTTGGGTCCAGCCTGTTAGTCCACCTTCGCGCCGGACTTCTTCACCGCATCCGCCCAGCGGGGCATTTCTGCAGCCAGAAACTTCGCGAAGTCGTCCGCACCCAGAAATGCCGGATCGGCCCCCTGGCTCACCATGCGGTTTTTCACCTCGGGCGACTGCATCACCTGGCTGAACGCATCGCTGAGCTTGGCCACCACGTCCTTGGGCGTACCGGCGGGCGCCAGAAAGCCGTAGAAGCCCACCACCTCGAAGCCCTTGATGCCGCTCTCGATCACGGTGGGCACATCGGGCAGCGCGGGGTTGCGCTCGCGGCTGGTCACCGCCAGGGCACGCACCTTGCCCTGCTTGTGGTACGCCGCGGCCTGCGGAATGCTCTCGGCCATGAACTGCACCTGCCCGCCCATCAGGTCGGTGAACGCAGGCGCACTGCCGCGGTAGGGGATGTGCACCATGAAGAGGCCGGTGGCGGTCTTGAACATCTCGGGCACCAGGTGGCTGATGCCGCCATTGCCCGCCGAGCCAAAGTTGACCTGCCCCGGCTTGGCCTTGGCATAGGCCATGAACTCCTGCAGATTCTTGGCCGGCACGTTGGGGTTGACCAGCAGCGCCAGCGGCTGCATGGCCGTGCGCGCAATCGGCGTGAAATCCTTGAGCGTGGAGTACGGCAGCCGGCTGTACAGGCCGGGGTTGATCACCATCACGCCGGTGTTGGCCAGCATGAGGGTGTGGCCGTCAGGCGGCGCCTTCATCACGTCCTGCGCGCCCACCGTGCCGCCCGCGCCGGCCTTGTAGTCGACCAGCACCGGCTGGCCCAGCACGGCCTGCAGCTTGTCGGTGAGCAGGCGCGCATGTTGGTCGAGCGGCCCGCCGGCCGGAAAACCGACGACGATGCGGATCGGCTTGGAGGGAAAGCCCTGGGCCAGGGCGGCCACGGAGGAAAGGCAAGCCAAGGCGGCGGCCGCCAGGCAGGTGCGCAGGCGCATGCGAAGATCTCCTTTTTGAGGTTTCTGAACAGGAAGGCTGCAGCTTAGGCCGGCTTTCCGGGGCTGGCACGGGGTGTTACCCGCAAGAGCCTCTGGCACGCATTGCAGGCAGTGCACGCACTGCGCGCTCGTCGAAAATACCCGCTGTTCGCAGCGACTGAAAGCACGCTCACCATGACCTTCACCCACTGGCTCGTCTTTTGCGGCGTCTCGCTGCTGATGTGTTTTACCCCCGGCCCGGCCGTGCTGCTGGCGGTCTCGAACTCGGTGGACGTTGGCGCCAAACGAACGGCGTTCAGTTCGCTGGGCAGCGTGATCGGCATCTTCGCCGTGTCGGGACTGGCGATGATCGGCATGGGGACCATTCTCAGCATGTCGGCGAACGCGTTCCTCGCCATGAAAGTGGCCGGTGCGATGTACCTGGTCTGGCTGGGCATCAAGCGCTGGCGCAGCAAGGACGCGCTGATCGGCAACGATGCGGGCACCGCGCCTGCCGAGCGGCGGGAGCGCAAGAACTGGCAGCTGGTGGCGCAGGGCCTGGGCGTGTCGTTGACAAACCCCAAAGCCATCCTGTTCTTCTCGGCCCTGTTCCCGCAGTTCATCACGCCTGGCGACCCGCTGTTCACGCAATACCTTCTGCTGACCACGACGTTCGCCGTCTGGGCGCTGATCTCGCACGCGTTCTACGTGGCGCTGATTTCGCTCGTGAAGGGCCACGTCGTCGCGCGCGCCAAGCTGTTCAACCGCATCGTGGGCGCAACCTTCATCGCACTGGGCCTGGGCTTGCTGCAGACACGGCACAAGCTCGGCTGACGGCGCCGGCCAGGGAGCGTCCCTAGCGCCAAGCGCGCAATAGCACCCACTGCGTGGTCGCGCAGCCCACCACCAGCGCGGCATAGGTCAGCATCTTGCCGTCGCGCCCCCACACCACCAGGCCGCAGGCCAGCACCACCAGGCCCACCACAAAAACAACAGCGAACTGGCGCCAGCGCGAGAGCGCCGCACCGCCCTTGGCGCCAAAAAACCGGCCACACAGCACGAGCACCAGCGCCAGCGCAGCGGCCGGCGCCAGGAAATTCAGTGTGTGGTTGAGGATGTCGAGAGGACCCATGGAATTGACCCAAATCAAGGCTTAGGCAAGCACGGTCGCTCACACAAGCCAACAATTTTATAATCGGCGGCTATGGCAGTCTGGGCCCTCGGCATCAACCACACCACCGCGCCGCTCGATCTGCGTGGCCGGTTCGCGTTCGCGCTCGACCAGATCGCCCCCACCTTGCAGGGTTTGCGCCAGTCGCTGGGTGGTACCGGCCACCATCCGGGCGTCGAGACGGCCATCATCTCCACCTGCAACCGCACCGAAATTTATTGCGCGGGCAACGCTCCGGCCATGGACCACACGCTGGGCTGGCTGGCGCAAAGCGGCGGCGTGAGCCCCGCGCTGCTGCGATCGCACTCCTACACGCTCGAAGACAGCCTGGTCGCGCGCCATGCCTTCCGCGTGGCCAGCGGGCTCGATTCGATGGTGCTCGGCGAGGCGCAGATCCTGGGCCAGATGAAGGACGCAGTGCGCGCCGCCGAGACGGCCGGCGCTTTAGGCACCACGCTCAACCAGCTTTTCCAGCGCAGCTTTGCCGTCGCCAAGGAAGTGCGCAGCAGCACCGAGATCGGCGCGCACAGCATCAGCATGGCCGCCGCCGCCGTGCGCCTGGCCAGCCAGTTGTTTGAAGACCTCGGCAAGATCCGCGTGCTGTTCGTCGGCGCGGGCGAGATGATCGAGCTGTGCGCCACACACTTCGCGGCCCGGAACCCCAAGCAGATCGCGATTGCCAACCGCACGCTCGAGCGCGGCGAAAAACTCGCCACCCGCTTCGGCGGCGAGGTGATGCGCCTGGCCGACCTGCCCGAGCGCCTGCACGAGTTCGACGCCGTCATCAGCTGCACCGCCAGCAGCCTGCCCATCATCGGCCTGGGCGCCGTGGAGCGTGCGCTCAAAAAGCGCCGCCACCGCCCGATGTTCATGGTCGACCTGGCCGTGCCGCGCGACATCGAGCCCGAGGTCAAGGCCCTGGGTGATGTGTACCTGTACACCGTGGACGACCTGGCCAGCGTGGTGCAGACGGCGCAGGCCAACCGCCAGGCCGCCGTCGCGCAGGCCGAGGCCATCATCGACGCGGGCGTGCAGAGCTTCATGCACTGGATGGAGCTGCGCAGCCCGGCGGCCGAAGCCGGCGCGGTGGTGCCGCTGATCCAGCAGCTCAACGCGCAGACGGACGAGTGGCGCGCGCTGGAAATCGCGCGCGCCAAGAAGCTCCTGGCCAAGGGCGAGGACGTGGACGCGGTGCTGGAGGCGCTGTCGCGCGGCCTCACGCAAAAGATGCTGCACGGCACCCTGGCCGAGCTGCGCGCGGGCGATGCCGAGATGCGCGCCCAGACGGCCCAGACGGTCTCGCGCCTGTTCCTGCGCTCGCAAGCCAAGCCTCCCCACGGGTTGTAGCGGCGCTCGCCCGCTCCGCAGCCCGCCCCGATTTCAAGCCAAATCGGCCTCCAGCGCTTGATATATAAGCGCTAGCAGCTACAAAATCAGTAGCAAACCTATTTTTCCCCTCCTCGCATGAAACCCTTTCTCAGAAGCCAGCTGGAGCGCTACGCGCAGCGCCTGGGCGAACTCGACTTTTTGCTCTCGCGCGAAGACATCATGAGCGACATGGCGCAGTACCGGCGGATCTCCGTCGAACATGCCGAGGTCACGCAGATCGCTGGCCGCTATGCGCGCTACCAGGTGCGCGAGGCCGACCTGGCCAGTGCGCGCGAGATGCTGGCCGACCCCGACATGGCCGAGATGGCGCAGGAAGAAATCACCGCTGCTGAAGCCGAATTGCTGCAGCTCGCGGACGAACTGCAGCGCCTGTTGTTGCCGAAGGACCCCGACGATGCGCGCAATGCGTTTGTCGAAATCCGCGCGGGCACGGGCGGCGACGAATCGGCCCTGTTCGCGGGCGACCTCACGCGCATGTACACCCGCTACGCCGACCGCGTGGGCTGGAAGGTGGAGATCGTGAGCGAGAACGCGGCCGAACTGGGCGGCTACAAGGAAATCGTGCTGCGTTTTGAGGGTGACCATGTGTACGGCGCCCTGAAATTCGAATCCGGCGGGCACCGCGTGCAGCGTGTGCCCGCCACCGAAACCCAAGGCCGCATCCACACTAGCGCCTGCACCGTGGCCGTGATGCCCGAGCCCGACGAGCACGAGGCCATCAAGCTCAACCCGGCCGACCTGCGCATCGACACCTTCCGCGCATCGGGCGCGGGCGGGCAGCACATCAACAAGACCGACTCCGCCGTGCGCGTGGTCCACTTGCCCACCGGCATCGTGGCCGAATGCCAGGACGGCCGCAGCCAGCACGCCAACAAGGCCAAGGCACTGCAGGTGCTGCAGGCGCGGATTCAAGAAAAGGACCGCAGCGAACGCGCCGCCAAGGAGGCTGCGCTGCGCAAGGGCCTGATCGGCAGCGGCGACCGCAGCGACCGCATCCGCACGTACAACTTTCCGCAGGGGCGGCTGACGGACCACCGCATCAACCTCACGCTGTACAAGCTGCTGTACGTGATGGAGGGTGACCTGGCCGACGTGCTGCAAGCCCTGGCGCATGCGCGCGAGGCTGAGCAGCTGGAAGAGCTGGAGACCGGGGCGACGAACTGAGCCGCGGCCCTGCTGCAGCCCGGCCCGCGGCGCCTATCGCAAAATATGAGTCAAATTAGCTTCCAGCGCTTGATTGATAAGCGCTGGCAGCTATCAAATTTATAGTGAACGACGTTTCTCACACCCTCGCCCAGGCGCTGCACCAGGCCCACACCCTGGGCCTGGCCCGCATCGACGCCCAGTTGCTGCTGCTGCACACGCTGGGCCGCCCCGACGCCGGCCGGGCGTGGCTGCTGGCGCACGACACCGATGCACTGGACGACACCTTGCACGCGCAGTTCATCGCCCTGTGCCAGCGCCGCGCGGCGGGCGAGCCGGTGGCGTACCTCACCGGCCGCAAGGAGTTCTACGGCCTGCCGCTGCACATCGACGCGCGCGTGCTCGACCCGCGGCCCGACACCGAAACACTGGTGGACTGGGCGCTGGACGTGATCGCCCCCCTGCCTGCCCCGCGCGTGGTGGACTTGGGTACCGGCAGCGGCGCCATCGCGCTGGCCCTGCAAAGCCAGCGCCCCACCGCCCAGGTGTGGGCCGTGGATGCCAGCAGCGACGCCCTGGCCGTGGCCCAGGGCAACGCCACCCGCCTGGGCCTGCCGGTGCGGTTTGAGCAGGGCAACTGGCTGGCGCCGATGGAGGGCGCGAGCTTTGACGCCATCGTGTCGAACCCGCCGTACATCGCCAGCGCCGACCCGCACCTTGCGGCCCTGACGCACGAACCGCTGGAAGCCCTGGCCAGCGGAGCCGACGGGCTCGAGGACATCCGCGCCATCGCCCTGCAGGCGCCCCGCCACCTGGCGCCGGGTGGCTGGTTGCTGCTGGAGCACGGTTACGACCAGGCCGAGGCCGTGCGCGCGTTGCTGAGTGCCGCAGGCTTCAGCGGTGTGGAGAGCCGGCGCGACCTGGCGGGTGTGGAGCGTTGTACCGGCGGCTGCTGGCGGTAGTTCGGGGCATTGGATGTGGCGGCCCCTGCCGGAGCCTGCGTGCGGCGGAGTCGTTGAGACCAGCACCGCTCAGTGCGACTGCCCCCCGTTGGTCACAGCGCCTACGCGCGTTCTCACGGCCACCAACTGTTACAACAAAGGCCGGGCCGCCCATGGGGTCGATTTGATAATCATCGGCTTCCGTCCACGCCGGGCGCCCGTGTCTCGGCAGCTGCGGCGGTGTGCAGCTTTGCACACCCTGTCGCGCTGAACTGCCCGCCCCGTCACCGAGCCACCATGGCAGCCGCCGTGGCGTTCTATGCCGGGGCCCGTGGCAATTTCCCCAGCCGGTGTGGCTTGCTGGCTCCTTCCGCTTTTTATTGCGAGACCTTCATGCATCACATTGCCTCGCGCCGCAGGGCGCTGACCCGCCTGAGTGCGCTGTCCCTGGGCGCCGCCCTGGCCTTGAGCGGCTGCGGCTCCGAGCCCGGCGAACGCAAGGCGTTCATCGAATTTCTGCAGACCCGCGTGCTCAACACCCCGCGCGCCGCCGTGCCCAAGCTCAACGAACAGCAGCGCAAGGCGTTTGGCGCGTATGCAGCGCACTACGACATCATCACGGGCTTCAACCAGGAGATGTCGGACTCCCCGCTGACCAAGATGATGGCCGCCATGCAGAGCATGCGCTCGCTGCCGCAGCTGCTTGCCAAGCGCACGCAGGTCAACGAGCTGCTGGAGCACATTCCCCAAGCCGAGCAGGACGTGAAGGCGCGCATCGACCGCGCCACGGCCGCCAAGAACGCCCTGAGCCAGCCCGCGGACCTGAAGGCGGTGTACGACGCCGCGTTCGACAAGCTCGTCACCCAGCTCGGCGGCGTGATGCTGCAGCTGCTGCCCGCGATGAAGGGCATGCTGGCGGCGACGATGGAGCTGGTGACCTACGTGGAGCAAAACCCCAAGGAAGTGTCCTTCGTGGGCTCGAACGTGCAGGCCACGACCCAGGCGAGCCTGGACAAGGTCAACGTGCTGCTCAAGAAGCTGGAGACCGAAGCGGGCAACGTCGCAAAGATGGAAGGCACACTGCGAAAGTTGACAGGCTGACCCGGGCACCAAGGGATGGCCTGCACAACGCCCTGCGGCCGGGGATAGCGCGGCCTCGGGCGGTCTACCGCGTTGCTTTTCTTGCCAATAGCCGTGCTATTGGCTGCAAAAAGGCGCCTTGTATCCCATCCCGATCCGCACTTTCCCCGCCCCGCGGGGGTTATGCAGGCCATCCCTGGTTTGCGCTAAACGGGGATAATGGGGGTATCTGGCTTTAACCTACGGAATTCCCCATGAGCGACAACACCCAGCAACGCATCGACGCCCTCGTCAAGTCCAGCGAAGTCCTGCTCTTTATGAAAGGCAGCGCCAGTTTCCCCATGTGCGGCTTCTCGGGCCGCGCGATTCAGATCCTCAAGGCCTGCGGCGTGGACCCTAAAAGCGTGGTTACCGTGAACGTACTCGAAGACGACGCCGTTCGCCAGGGCATCAAGGATTACAGCAACTGGCCCACCATCCCGCAGCTGTACGTCAAGGGCGAGTTCATTGGTGGCTCGGACATCATGATGGAGATGTACGAATCGGGCGAACTCAAGCAGGTGCTGGGCACCGAAGCATGAGCCTCGGCTCCGTCGCAAAAGCCGCCTTCGGGCGGTTTTTTTATGCACGCGTGCAACAGCATCGGTAACAGGGGCACCAATAGCGGGCTTCTCCGATGTTGACGCGGGCATGTTGTGTGCTTGAATGATTTTGTGGCCTCACGCCACAAAGGAGCATGCAATGACCAGCCATAGCCTTGTTCCCCAGCCCCCCGCCCTTCGCCTGCCGGTGGCCCAGATGCGCAATGTGTTCCACCCCGGCGATGTCGAGCGCAAGCTCGCACGGCTGCAGGAGTCCGGCAACCAGCGCGAATACGAAACCCTGCGCACCGTGTACGAACGCATGCTGGAGCGCGGCCCGGAGCGGTTTCAGGTCAAGCCCTCGGGCATCCCGGACATGGCCAGCCTGTACGAGCAGTTGCCCAACTTTACCGACGTGCTGGACGATGTGAAGCGCCATGTGGCGCTGGCGCAGGACAGCAGCGATGGCCTGGAGGTCACGCCCATGCTGCTGCTGGGCCCGCCCGGCATCGGCAAGACGCACTTTGCGCGCCACCTGGCCACGCTGCTGGGCACTGGCATGAACCTGCTGCCCATGAGTTCGATGACCGCAGGCTGGCTGCTGTCGGGTTCGTCCGCGCAGTGGAAAGGCGCCCGGCCCGGCAAGGTGTTCGAAGCGCTGGTGGAGGGCGAATACGCCAATCCCGTCATCGTGGTGGACGAAATTGACAAGGCCAGCACCGACGCGCAATACGACCCGCTGGGCGCGCTGTACAGCCTGCTCGAGCACGACACCGCGCAGAGCTTTACCGACGAGTTCGCCGAAGTCGCCATCGACGCCAGCCAGGTGATCTGGATCACCACCGCCAACGACCCGCGCGGCATCCCGGACCCGATCTTGAACCGCATGAACGTGTTCGAGGTGGAAGCGCCGACGCTGGAGCAGGCCCGCACGATCGCCCACAACCTGTACACCGGCATCCGCGCCGGCCACGACTGGGGGCGCCTGCTGGACCCGGAGCCACTGGACGATGTGCTGGACCACTTGGCGCACATGCCTCCGCGCGAGATGCGGCGGGCGCTGATGACGGGGTTTGGCAATGCCCGTCTGGACCGCCGCTCGACGGTGGAAATCGCCGACCTGCCCAAGGCGGCGGCCGGGCGCGGGCGCATCGGCTTCGTGCAGTAGGCGCGCCGGGCGCTGGCGGCGGCTGGCTGCAGCGGCCGCCGCGCCGGCACGCAAGCCAGCCTGTGCGGCCATCCGCGGGCGGCGCGGCTGTGCCCGTTCCGCGGGCCCGACATCCCCGCGCGGGAGGCACAGATACACTTGCTGCACCGGTGTGAACTAGCGCCGCGCCCTGCCGCCCTCCATGACTCTCTCCCTCTCCCAAAGCCTCTTCGTGATCGTGCTGCTGATTGCAGCCAGTGCCTTTTTTTCGATGGCCGAGATTTCGCTCGCGGCCGCGCGCCGCTTGCGGCTGCGCCAGATGGCCGACGAGGGTGACGCACGAGCCGACCGCGTGCTGCGCATGCAGGAACAACCGGGCGACTACTTCACGGTGGTGCAGGTCGGGCAGAACGCGGTGGCGATCCTTGGCGGTATCGTCGGCGAGGGGGCGCTGAGCCCGCACTTCACTTCTTTCTTCGGCCTGTGGCTGTCGGACGCCACGGCCCTGACCGCAGGGTTCCTCGCGTCGTTTGCGGTCATCACCTCGCTGTTCATCCTGTTTGCCGACCTGTTCCCCAAGCGGCTTGGCATGGCGGAGCCCGAGCGGCTGGTGCTGCGCCTGGCCGAGCCGATGGCTTGGTGCATGACGCTGCTGCGCCCGGTGGTGTGGCTGTATAGCCGAAGCGCGGACGCATTGTTTCGCCTGCTGGGCATGTCGTCCCTGCGCGACGACCGCATCACGTCCGATGACATCCTGGCCATGATGGAAGCCGGCGCCCGCGCCGGCGTGCTGGCCGCACGCGAGCAGCAAGTGATCACCAACGTGTTCGAGCTCGACACGCGCATGGTCTCCAGCGCCATGTCACCGCGCGACCGCGTGGCGTTCTTCCTGCGCGATGAGCCGGATTCGGTGATCCGGCTGCGCATCGCCGCCGAGCCGTTTTCGACTTACCCCGTGTGCGAGCGCGACATCGACCACGTGGTGGGTTATGTGGACGCCAAGGACCTGTTCCAGCGGGTGCTGAACAACCAGCCGATCTCGCTGGCGGATGACAGCCTGGTGCGCAAGGTGCTCATCGTGCCCGACCGGCTCACGCTGTCCGAGGTGCTCGAGCAGTTCCGGCAGGTGCATGAGGACTTTGCCGTCATCGTCAACGAGTACAGCCTCGTGGTGGGCGTGGTCACGCTCAACGACGTGATGAGCACGGTGATGGGCGACTTGGTGGTGGGCCCTGCGGATGAAGAGCAGATCGTGCGGCGCGATGAAAACTCGTGGCTCATCGACGGCGTGACGCCGGTGCAGGACGTGCTGCATGCGCTGTCGCTCGACGATCTGCCACATGCCGACGAATACGAGACGCTGGCCGGCTTTTTGATGGTGATGCTGCGCCGCGTGCCGCGACGCACCGACAGCGTGATCTGGGGTGGCTACAAGTTCGAGGTGCTGGACGTGGACAGCTACCGCATCGACCAGGTGATGGTGTCCCGGCTGGGGTCGGCCCTGGCCGATGGCAGTGGTGCGGCAGCGACTGGGACGGTGCCAGAGGGTCCATCGGCGACCAAGGGGGGGTGACCCCTTGGGGGCTGGCGTCAGCGCGCCTGTGCTGGCGCCGTGCCGTCTTGGCAGCGCCGTGTACGCAACGCCGCATGTGCAACGTCATGAAGCAGCCTATCGCGCGTCGCCCGCCTCGTGGCCATAGCCGGTGACGATGTTGAGCGCGCCGGAGGGAAAGCCCACTTCGGCCGCCAGCTCAGTGGTGCCCGCCCTGGCCTTAACGTGATCACGCCAAACTCGCCGCTGCGCAGCGCTTGCCTGGCTCCATCACACCCCGGAACGTGGCGCGCCGCGCCCCGGGCGCCAGCCACCGCACCAAATCAAGCATCAAATACGGCCCCAGCGCTTGGCTATCAGGCGTTGATAGCTACAAAAATAGGAGCGAATCAAGCTGCCGGCACTTGTGGCTTCTCGCCAAACAGCCAGGTGCGCTGCGCGCCAAACACGGCATCCGGATAGGGCGAGCGCCCGCGGCTGCCGTTATAGCGGCCCAACGCCATGAACAGGTCGCCGCGCTCGCGGTCGATGTAGTGGCGCAGGATCACGCACCCAAACCGCAGGTTGGTCTGCATGTGAAAGAGCTTGCCCGCGTCGCCATCGCCGATCACCCGCGTCCAAAACGGCATGACCTGCATGTAGCCACGCGCCCCCACGCTGGAGACAGCGAACTTTCGGAACGCGCTTTCAACCTGGATCAGCCCCATCACCAACGACACATCCAGTCCGGCCCGCTTGGACTCGTACCAGACGGTCTGCAGGAAATCGCGGCGCACTTCCCATTCAGGCTTGCGCCGGCGCAGGCGATCGCTCATCGTGCCCAGCCAGCGCAGGTAGTGGATGCGGGCTTCGGTGGTAAAGAACTCGGGCTCGGGGGGGGCCTGGTTGGCTACCGCCGAGCTGAGCGCCGTGCGCACCGAATCCATCAGGGGTTCTTCGAGCTGACCGCCCGCGTGCGCCAGTGGTGGCGCCGCCAGCCAGCCTGCCGGCGCAGCCAGGGACGAAGCCGCCATCAGCCAACCGCGCCGGGACATGCCCCCCGCTGGTGAAGGCCGATCCTCAGCACCCAACCAAGGCGCGTTCATACGGCCATGCGGCCCTTCACGTGGGCCAAAATGTCTGCCGTGAGCACCTTGGTGGCGGCCGTGTCGCGGCGGTGCTGGTACTCGACCACACCTTCCTTGAGGCTCTTGTCGCCAATGGTCACGCGGTGGGGCACGCCGATCAGCTCCCAGTCGGCAAACATCGCGCCGGGGCGCTCACCACGGTCGTCCAGGATCACGTCGACGCCGGCGGCCAGCAGGTCGGCATAAAGCTGCTCGGCCGTGGCCTTGACGCCTTCGCTGCGGTCCATGCCCACGGGGCAGATGACCACGGTGAATGGCGCAATCGCATCGGGCCAGATGATGCCGCGCTCGTCGTGGTTCTGCTCGATGGCGGCAGCTGGCAGGCGCGTGATGCCGATGCCGTAGCAGCCCATTTCCAGTGGCTGGGGCTTGCCGGTTTCGTCCAGGAAGGTCGCGTTCATCGCCTTGGAATACTTGGTGCCCAGGTAGAACACATGGCCCACCTCGATGCCACGCTCAATCGCCAGCTCGCCCTTGCCGTCCGGCGAGAGGTCTCCGGCGACCACGTTGCGCAGGTCGGCAATGGCATCGGGCTCGGGCAGGTCACGGCCCCAGTTCACGCCGGTGATGTGGAAGTCGGGCTCGTTGGCCCCGCAGATCCAGTCGGCCATCAGGGCGACTTCGCGGTCGGCCACGATCTTTACCGGCTTCTTGAGGTGCAGGGGGCCGAGGTAGCCAGGCTTGCAGCCGAAATGGTCCTCGATTTCGCCCAAGGTGGCGAAACGGAAACCGGCGAGCCCCGGCACCTTGCCGGCCTTGATTTCGTTCATGTCATGGTCGCCGCGCAACAGCAGCAGCCAGACCTGGCTCTTGACGATTTCACCCGCGCCGTTGGTTTCGTCCGTGGCCAGCACCAGGGACTTGACGGTGGTCTTGAGCGGCACGCCCAGCAGCTGGGCCACCTCGGCGCAGGTGCTCTTGCCGGGGGTGGGTGTCTTGGTCAGGGCTTGCGTTGCAGCGCCGCGCGGGCCGGCTGGCGCCAGTGCCTCGGCCTTTTCCATGTTGGCGGCGTAGTCGCTCGCGGGGCAGTAGACGATGGCGTCTTCGCCGGTGGCAGCGATCACCTGGAACTCTTCAGACAGGTCGCCACCGATGGCACCGCTGTCGGCCGCCACGGCGCGGTAGGTCAGGCCGAAGCGGTCGAAAATCTGGCGATAGGCCTGGGCCATGACTTGGTAGCTGGCCTTGGCGGCCGTCTGGTCCTTGTCGAAGCTGTAGGCGTCCTTCATGATGAATTCACGCCCGCGCATCAGGCCAAACCGGGGACGGCGCTCGTCGCGGAACTTGGTCTGGATCTGGTAGAAATTCTTGGGCAGCTGCTTGTAGCTCTTGAGCTCCTGGCGCGCGATGTCAGTGATCACTTCTTCGCTGGTGGGCTGCACCACGAAGTCCCGGCCATGGCGGTCCTGAATGCGCAGCAACTCGGGGCCCATTTTCTCGAAGCGCCCTGTCTCCTGCCAGAACTCAGCAGGCTGCACCACAGGCATGGTCAACTCCACGGCACCGGCACGGTTCATCTCTTCCCGCACAATCGCCTCGACCTTGCGGATCACCCGCAAGCCCATGGGCATGTAGTTATAAATGCCTGCGCCGAGCTTCTTGACCATGCCCGCCCGCGTCATGAGCTTGTGGCTGACCACTTCGGCATCTGCCGGAGCTTCCTTCAAGGTGGAAATAAAGAACTGGGAGGCTTTCATCGGAATCGATTTCGGGCAGAAGGGAGCAGCCCACTTGCCGCACGCAAAGCGCCGTGCATAATGGACACAGTTTAAAAATTGGGGTTTGATTATGCTTGACCGGGACGGCTTTCGGCCGAACGTCGGCATCATCCTGCTCAACCAGAAAAACCAGGTGTTCTGGGGCAAGCGCATACGCACCCACAGCTGGCAGTTCCCGCAAGGCGGCATTGACCGGGGCGAAACCCCCGAGCAAGCCATGTTCCGCGAGCTGCATGAAGAAGTGGGATTATTGCCCAACCACGTGCGCGTGGTGGCCCGCACCCGGGACTGGTTGCGCTACGAGGTGCCTGACCGGTACATCCGCCGCGATGCGCGGGGACACTACAAAGGGCAGAAACAAATCTGGTACCTGCTTCAACTGGTGGGCCACGACTGGGACTTGAACCTGCGTGCCACCAACCATCCGGAGTTTGACGCCTGGCGTTGGAATGACTATTGGGTGCCACTCGACGTGGTGGTGGAATTCAAGCGGGGCGTCTATGAAATGGCGCTGACCGAACTGGCCCGCTACCTGCCGCGGCATGAACAGCGCAACCGCTATTTGCGCAGTGGCATGCGTACACGCGAAGGCGAGCACGCCGGCGCGATGTACCGCACAGGTTCGATGCTGCTCAACCCCGGGATGGAGTTGCCGCCTGGCGCCAGCTTTGACCCGGATCCGCAGAACAGCATGCCTGCAGAATTGGACGATTTGCCGCCGAGCCCTGTGACGGTGGTGCCCGGTGGTTGACTGCCCGCGCAGTAGCTGACCCGTTGGCGAATGTGCTGGCGGCCAGCGTCAAAACAAAAATGCCTGCATCCATGTGCAGGCATTTTTGTTGGTGACTCCGTGGGGCGGCAGCTTATTGAGCACCTCCCGCTGCGGGCCGGCCCGTCGGGCCGCCAATGAATCAGCGGCTGCCCTGGGGGGCCGCCAGCACCAGGTTGTCCCGGTGCACCATTTCCGCTTCGGCCACATAACCGAGCAGTTTTTCGAATTCGGTCGATGGCTTTCGGCACAACAGGCGCGCTTCGGCGGCGGCATAGTTGGCAAGGCCGCGGGCGATCTCCACCCCGGCCGCATCGCGCACCGCGATCACATCGCCGCGCGAAAAATGGCCTTCCACCGACACCATGCCAATCGGCAACAGGCTCTTGCCTTCGTCGCGCACCTTGGCAGCAGCCCCCGCATCGACCACCACGGCGCCGCGCATTTGCAAGTGGTCGGCCATCCATTGCTTGCGGGCCTGCTTCTTCTGCGTCTGTGCGACGAGCAATGTCCCCAATGCCTCGCCACCCACCAGACGGACCAGCACATCAGGCTCCCGGCCCCAGGCGATCACGGTGGAGGCCCCCGAACCCGCAGCCCGCTTGGCTGCCAGGATCTTGGTGATCATGCCGCCCTTGCCAATGCTGGAGCCAGCGCCCCCGGCCATGGCCTCCAGCGCCGGGTCGCCCGCTTTGGCTTCGTGCACGAATTGCGCAGCTGGGTCGCGGCGCGGGTCAGCGGTGTACAGACCCTTTTGGTCAGTGAGAATGATTAGTGCGTCGGCTTCGACGAGATTTGCCACCAGGGCACCCAGGGTGTCGTTGTCGCCAAACTTGATTTCGTCGTTGACGACCGTGTCGTTCTCGTTGATGACGGGCACCACGCCCAGGCGCAGCAGCGTCAGCAGGGTGGAGCGCGCATTGAGGTAGCGCTCGCGGTCGGCCAGGTCGGCGTGGGTGAGCAGCACCTGGGCGCTGCCCATGCCCTGCTCGCGCAGCTTGGTCTCGTACATCTGGGCCAGCCCCATCTGCCCCACCGCAGCCGCGGCCTGCAATTCGTGGATCTCGTGTGGCCGTGTGGTCCAGCCCAGGCGCTTCATGCCCTCGGCAATCGCGCCGCTGGAGACCATGATGACTTCACGCGGAGCGCCGCCGTCACCGCGCACAAGGGCAGCGAGCTGGCGGCTCCACTCGCCAATCGCCGCTTCATCCAGGCCGCGGCCTTCGTTGGTCACGAGGCTCGAACCCACCTTGACCACGATGCGGCGGGCATCACGCAATACGCTGGAAACCATTTTTTGGAGTCTATTTAGGCCCTAGCGCTTATCTATAAAGCGCTGGTAGCTATTAAATTTATAGCGATCAGACTAAGCGCCTGCTAGATGCCCATCAGGCAGGTGCATCGCCCGCAAACCGTGGATCAATCTCCACCGGTTCGTTTTCTATGCGCTGCTCAGACTGCACGTGGCGGAAGATTGCGTGGATCAGCGGCTCGCAGCCTTCGCGGGTGAGGGCCGAAATCTCGAAGACAGGCCCTTTCCACTTGAAGCGCTTGACGAAATCCTTGACGCGCGCCTCGCGCTCTTCGAGCGGGACCATGTCGAGCTTGTTCAACACCAGCCAGCGCGGCTTGCTGTAGAGCTTCTGGTCGTACTTTTTCAGCTCGTTCACGATGGCCTTGGCCTGCGCAACCGGGTCGACCGCATCGTCGAAAGGCGCCAGATCCACAATGTGCAGCAAGAGGCGGGTGCGCTGCAGGTGGCGCAGGAATTGGTGCCCCAGGCCTGCGCCCTCGGACGCACCTTCAATCAGCCCGGGAATGTCGGCCACGACAAAGCTCTGCTCCGGGCCCACGCGCACGACGCCCAGGTTGGGGTGCAGCGTGGTGAACGGATAGTCGGCAATTTTGGGGCGCGCGTTCGACACGGCTGTGATGAAGGTCGATTTGCCCGCATTGGGCATGCCTAGCAGGCCGACGTCGGCCAACACCTTCAACTCAAGCTTCAGATTTTTCTTGTCGCCAGGCCAGCCGGGCGTCTTTTGCCGCGGTGCGCGGTTGATGGCGCTCTTGAAGCGCATGTTGCCGAAGCCGCCGTCCCCGCCCTTGGCAATCGTGATCACCTCGCCGGGGGTGAGAAGTTCGTACAACACCTCGCCGGTTTCAGCGTCGGTAATGATGGTGCCCACGGGCATTTTCAACGTGATGTCCGCGCCGGCCGCGCCGAACATGTCGGAGCCCATGCCGTGCTCGCCACGCTTGGCCTCATGGCGGCGCGAGTAACGAAAATCCACCAGCGTGTTGAGGTTGGGGTCCGCCACTGCAAACACGTGGCCACCGCGGCCGCCGTCGCCGCCATTTGGGCCGCCGAATTCCTTGTATTTCTCGTGCCGGAAGGACACGCAGCCATTGCCGCCATCACCGGCAGCAATGTCAATAAAGGCTTCGTCGACGAACTTCATGGGATATCCAGTTTACAGAAGGGGGTGGCGCCAGCGGAACCCATTGGCTGCCGCTTTTGCAAAGCGGCAAAGAACCCCATTCGAGTGCGGCCTGCGCACCCAGCGGCGCGCCGCTATCGTACAGACCAAATAACAAAGCCCCGACCAGGCGGGGCTTCGATGGTTGCCGGAGGAAAACCTCAGGCAGGAGTCACGCTGACCGTTGACTTGGACATTGCGCCCTTGACGCCAAACGCCACGTGGCCATCGACCAGAGCAAACAACGTGTGGTCCTTGCCCACGCCAACATTGCTGCCGGGGTGGAAACGCGTGCCACGCTGACGCACGATGATCGAGCCAGCGCTGATCAGTTCACCCCCGTAGGCCTTGACACCCAGCATCTTTGGCTTGGAATCACGCCCGTTTCGCGTAGAGCCGCCGCCTTTTTTCTGTGCCATGACTTAGCTCCTTGGATTAACCAGCAATCGCACCGATTTGCAGTTCAGTGAACTGCTGGCGATGGCCTTGGCGCTTCTGATAGTGCTTACGACGGCGCATCTTGAAGATGCGAACCTTGTCGTGCTTGCCGTGTGCCACAACGGTGGCTGTCACGGTTGCGCCGGACACCAGGGGTGTGCCAACCTTGAGTTCAGCGCCGTTGCCGACAGCCAAAACTTGGTCGATCACGATCTCCTGGCCTACGTCCGCAGCAATCTGTTCTACTTTAATTTTTTCGCCGGAAGCAACGCGATACTGCTTGCCGCCGGTTTTTATGACCGCGTACATGATGACCTCTTGATATGAGTTCTGCAGACGAATTTCCGCAGAGCCCGCGAGTATAGCGCACTGCACCAAAAAGCGCCAGCCCTGCGCGGACCCGACATTCCATAGGCTTCGCCGCAGCAGATCGCCGTGCTGTGCTTCCTATAATCCGGGCACTTTCTGTGGCCATCATCTTGACTGACAACACCGCCCCTGCAGCATCCCCTCTCTTGCTCGTTGCACAAGACATGCATGATGTCGACAAGGTCATCAGCGACCGCTTGACGTCCAGCGTGCCGCTGGTGGCCCAAATTTCTCAATACATCATTGCTGCGGGCGGCAAGCGGCTGCGTCCGGCTTTGCTGCTGATGGTGTGCGGGGCGTTGGGCTATCGCGGCAAGCACCGCCATAGCCTCGCAGCGGTGGTGGAGTTGATCCACACTGCGACTCTGCTGCACGACGACGTCGTTGACGCGTCGACCCTGCGGCGCGGGCGGCCCACCGCCAATGAAACCTTCGGCAATCCGGCCAGTGTGCTGGTCGGCGATTTCCTGCACACCCGGTCGTTCCAGATGATGGTCGAAGCGGGCAGCATGCGCATTATGGAGATTCTCTCCGAAGCGACGAATGTGATTGCAGAGGGCGAAGTTTTGCAGTTGATGAACATGCACGATGCCTCGCTGGACGAAGCCGGGTATTTGCGCGTCATCCGATCCAAGACCGCAAAACTCTTCGAGGCAAGCGCCCGCTTAGGCGCCGTCCTGGCTCAAAGCTCCCCAGCCATTGAAGATGCGTGTGCAAACTATGGCCAAGCCCTTGGAACCGCCTTCCAGATCATTGACGACGTACTCGACTACGACGGCGATGCTACGGAAATGGGGAAGAACCTTGGCGACGACCTCCGGGAAGGGAAGTCGACCCTGCCCTTGATTGCCGCCATGCAGCGCGGCTCCGAAGCGCAAGCGCGCGTCGTGAGGGAGGCCATCGAAAAGGGCTCTACGGAGGAATTGGCAGAGATAGTTCAGATCGTGCGGGAAACCGGGGCCCTCGACGCGACCCGCGCCGCAGCCCACGCCGAGGCTCGGCGCGCCATGGCAGCGGCAGAGCAACTGCCTGCCAATCCATATACGTCTGGCTTGCTGGATTTAGCAGCACAATTGCTTGCACGACGTTACTGAATTGCCAATTGCATCGAGCCGTTGATGCAATCGCGAGGCCAAATGTGGCTAGCATTGCGGAGCGCTTCGGTCGGAATGTTGAGGCTAGAGGTCAATTCTCGCGTACCTGCCCCTAAACCCTTCAAATCAGCTTGCGCTATCTGTAGCGCGAGCGCCAATACCGGTTGCTGTACACCCTGTATGCAATCGACGATGATAGGATGGATTCTTTTCCATACCTACCCCTCCTGGTTACATGGCCGCTGTTGATACTGCCCCCAAAGAAGCTTCTGCGGTCGCCCTTCCCGGTCTAGGTAGGGCGTTGATGTCTGCTGGAAAATTGACTCAAAAGTCAGCAGAGGATATTTACAAAAAGTCACAGATTGGCCGCACTAGTTTCATCGCGGAACTGACCGGGTCCGGGGCTGTGTCGGCCAAGGACTTAGCTCACACGGTATCTGCAGTTTTTGGCGCCCCTTTATTGGACCTTGACGCCATCGATCCTTTGAGGCTCCCTAAAGACCTCTTGGATGGCAAAATATGCCAAGCCTATCGGGTTGTTGTCCTTAGCAAGCGCAATAATCGGCTCATCGTTGCGACCGCAGACCCGACCGACCAAGAAGCAGCGGAAAAAATCAAATTCACCACCCAAATGGGCGTGGATTGGATAATAGCAGAGTACGATAAACTTAGCAGATTGGTAGAGGTAAATTCAAAATCCGCGGGAGATTCACTCGAAACATTAAATTCGACTGGTGGAGACTTTGAGTTTGATGATGTTCCCGTAGAAGAGGCTCCAGATAATAACGATGCTGGGGCGGGCGATGTGGAAGATGCCCCCATTGTCAAATTTCTCCACAAAATGCTGCTCGATGCATTCAATATGCGAGCATCCGATTTGCATTTTGAACCTTATGAGCATCAGTACCGCGTTCGTTTCCGCATCGATGGAGAGCTGCGTGAGATTGCATCGCCCCCGATCGCGATCAAGGACAAGCTTGCCTCCCGCATCAAGGTGATCTCGCGATTGGACATTTCCGAGAAGAGAGTACCTCAAGACGGCAAGATGAAATTGAAGGTCGGTCCCGACCGCGTAATCGATTTTCGGGTCAGCACATTGCCGACCTTGTTCGGAGAGAAGATCGTTATCCGTATTCTCGATCCCAGCAGTGCAAAACTGGGCATTGAAGCCCTCGGTTATGAGCCCGAGGAAAAAGAACGCCTTCTCCAAGCGATTAGTCGTCCTTACGGAATGATATTGGTTACGGGGCCCACCGGTTCAGGGAAGACTGTTTCGCTCTACACATGTCTGAACCTACTCAACAAGCCTGGTGTCAATATCGCCACTGCAGAAGACCCCTCGGAAATCAATTTGCCAGGCGTCAATCAGGTTAACGTTAACGATAAAGCCGGCCTAACATTCGCCGTCGCTTTGAAATCCTTTTTACGCCAAGATCCCGACATTATTATGGTGGGTGAAATCCGGGATCTCGAAACAGCGGACATCTCCATCAAGGCAGCACAGACAGGCCATTTGGTCTTGTCGACCCTTCACACCAATGACGCACCAACTACGCTAACGCGTATGCGTAACATGGGTATTGCTCCTTTTAATATAGCATCGAGTGTCATCCTCATCACAGCACAGCGTCTTGCCCGTCGGCTGTGCCCAATTTGCAAGGTGCCGGCAGATATACCCCATGAATCATTGTTAGAAGCGGGTTATAAGGACGAGGATATTGATGGCAATTTGGTAACTTACCAACCAGTGGGTTGCTCCGCCTGCAATAACGGATATAAAGGCCGGGTTGGCATATACCAGGTTATGCCAATCTCCGAAGAAATTCAGCGCATTATCTTGCGCGATGGAAGCGCACTGGAGATTGCCGAGCAGGCGAAAGCGGAAGGGGTGCGTTCCCTGCGCCAATCGGGCCTGCACAAAGCGAGGCTTGGCTTCACTTCATTAGAAGAAGTGCTGGCCGTCACAAACGAATAATAGCTAGAGGGCGAGCATGGCTACTGCTGCATCAAGAGATATCAAAGAGTTCGTCTACGAGTGGGAAGGCAAAGACCGCCACGGGAAGATCGTACGGGGGGAAGTACGTGCATCTGGGGAGAATCAGGTGCAAGCGACGCTGCGGCGGCAAGGCGTTTTCCCGACCAAGATCAAGAAGCGTCGGATGCGCTCGGGAAAGAAGATTAAGCCGAAAGACATCGCACTTTTCACGAGACAACTCGCCACAATGATGAAGGCTGGCGTACCACTGCTTCAGTCATTTGATATCGTAGGTCGCGGCAATACTAACGCGAGCGTTACCAAACTACTCAATGATATCCGGACCGATGTGGAGACGGGTACCTCGCTAAATGCCGCTTTCCGCAAGCATCCGATGTATTTTGATAGTCTCTACTGCAATTTGGTAGAGGCAGGCGAAGCAGCCGGTATTTTAGAGGCGCTGCTTGACAGGCTCGCCACCTATATGGAAAAAACTGAAGCCATCAAGTCCAAAATCAGATCGGCCTTAATGTATCCGATTTCCGTGGTAATCGTCGCATTTGTAGTTGTTGCCGTGATCATGATTTTTGTTATTCCTGCATTTAAGGAGGTTTTTTCCTCCTTCGGCGCGGACTTACCTGCTCCGACCTTAATTGTGATGGGCATCAGCGAGGTTTTTGTGAAGTGGTGGTGGCTGATCTTCGGTGCAATCGGCGGTGGTTTTTACTTCTTTATGCAGGCATGGAAGCGAAACGAAAAGATGCAAATGTTTATGGATCGAATTCTTTTAAAGATGCCGATCTTTGGCGCACTGATTGAGAAATCTTGTGTAGCTCGATGGACCCGCACGCTCTCCACCATGTTTGCTGCAGGCGTCCCGTTGGTTGAAGCTCTGGACTCAGTTGGCGGCGCATCCGGCAACTCTCTTTATGCCATGGCGACCGAGAAAATTCAGCAGGAAGTTTCCACAGGCACCAGCCTGACAGCCGCCATGGGGAATGCCAACATTTTCCCGTCCATGGTTTTGCAAATGTGTGCGATTGGCGAAGAATCTGGATCGATCGATCACATGCTAGGGAAAGCTGCTGATTTTTACGAAGCGGAAGTTGATGAAATGGTTGCTGGTCTGTCGAGTTTGATGGAGCCCATCATCATCGTATTCCTTGGTACCTTGATCGGCGGCATCGTGGTTTCGATGTACCTACCCATTTTCAAACTCGGTCAAGTCGTGTAATGGAGTTAGAGGTCTGGTTGAATGCGGGACTTGGTGGACTCTTCGGGCTCCTGATCGGTAGTTTTCTTAACGTCGTTATCTACCGACTCCCAAAGATGATGGAGCACCAGTGGGCTGCAGAGCTCGCGGCAATGTCGGTAAGTTCAGACGAGACAAACCAGCAACAGTACCCGGCGCCTGAACTGGCAAAGTTCAACCTCATGGTCCCACGCTCCCGCTGCCCAGCCTGTGGGCACGAGGTCCAGTGGTACGAAAACATCCCGGTATTGAGCTACCTCTTCCTGCGCGGCCGGTGCTCGTCTTGCAAGGTGCGGATTTCGGTCCGCTATCCGTTGGTGGAAATAGCCACCGGCGCCCTGTTTTTCTTCTGCATCCAACGCTGGGGCTTCACTCCTACGGGCGTTGCATGGTGTGGTTTCTCTGCGGCGTTGGTTGCGCTTGCGTTCATCGACTGGGATACCACCCTGCTGCCGGACGACATCACCTTGCCACTCCTGTGGGCCGGGCTTCTGGCATCGGCTCTGCAGTGGACGAATGTGCCGCTGAATGCTTCGGTCATCGGCGCCGCGGCGGGTTACCTTTCGCTCTGGCTGGTGTACTGGGGTTTCAAGCTCGCGACCGGCAAAGAGGGCATGGGCTATGGTGACTTCAAGCTGTTCGCTGCGCTGGGCGCGTGGTTTGGCTGGCAGGCGCTGGTGCCCATCATCCTGATGTCTTCGGTCATCGGGGCTATCGTGGGCATCGGGATGAAGATTTTCAGCAGCCTGCGCGAGGGCGGCTATGTGCCCTTTGGGCCATTCTTGGTCGGTGCCGGTTTCACGGCCATGGTGTTTGGGCCCAATGCGATCTTGGACACCGTCCTAAGGCTGTTCGGGTTTTGATTTATGCCGCACCGTGAACCACGCCCCTTGCGCCTGGGATTGACCGGGGGGATTGGCAGCGGCAAAAGCACGGTGGGCCACATGTGGGTGGCGTTGGGTGCCGCGCTCATCGACGCGGACCAGATTGCGCGCGAGGTCACGGGGCCGCAAGGGGCCGCGATGGAGGCGATCCGCGCGGCGTTTGGCAGCGATTTTGTAGATGGCGAAACCGGCGCGCTGGACCGCGCACGCATGCGCGCCCTCGCCTTCAGCCGGCCGGAGGCGCGGGCCCAGCTGGAGGCCATCGTGCACCCCCTGGTCACGCTGCACAGCACCCTCAAGGCCCAGCAAGCGATGGATGACGGACACCGGTTGGTCGTCTTTGATATCCCACTGCTGGTGGAGTCGGGCCGCTGGGCGGGGCGGTTGGATGCGGTGGTGGTCGTGGATTGCTCGGCCGAGACACAGATCGCGCGCGTCATGCGCCGCAGCGGCCTTGCCCGCGAGGTGGTTCAGGGAATCATCGCGTCACAAGCCAGCCGGCCGGTACGTCGGGCGGCGGCCGATGCGGTCATTGCGAACGAGATGGACTGCACGCTGGAGAACCTGCACACCCAGGCGCGGCAGGCGGCCACACTGTTCGGGCTATGATGCGCGACAAACCGTTTGTGCTTTCACTCCCTGCCGTGCGCCACCGGCGTCAGAACATTCCCTGAGCCCCCAGGAACCCGCCAGCGTGATCCTTTACGAATACCCTTTTAACGAGCGCCTGCGCACCTACCTGCGGCTTGAACAGCTCTTTCGGCGCCTGGGGGAGCTGATCCCCCGCTCTCACGCACTGGACCACCACTTCGCGCTGGTCACGATCTTCGAGATCATGGACGTGGCGGCGCGCGCCGACCTGAAGTCGGATGTGCTCAAGGATCTGGAAAAACACAAGCACCAGCTCGATGGCTACCGCGGCAACCCGTCCATCTCTGAAGCCGCGCTCGATGCCGTGATCGCGCAGCTGGACCGTTGTTTTACCGCGCTCAACACCCAGTCCGGCAAGTCCGGACATTCGCTGACTGAGAACGACTGGCTGATGAGCATTCGCAGCCGCGTCGGCATCCCGGGCGGTACCTGTGGGTTTGACCTGCCGGCTTACTACGCTTGGCAGCACCATGCCCCGGATGTGCGCCAGCAAGCACTCGAGCAATGGGCCTCCACGCTGGCGCCCCTGGCCGAATCGATTTATGTGTTGCTCAAGCTGCTGCGCGATTCCGGTGTGCCGCAGAAGGTCGCTGCCGAGCGCGGTCAGTTTCAGCAGAACCTGCCACAGGGCCGCACCTTTCAGCTGCTGCGCCTGCGCATCGACCCGGCTCTGAACCTGATCCCCGAGATCAGCGGCAACCGCCTCATTGTGTCGGTGCGCCTTATGCGGTTGGAAGACGACGCGCGGCTGCATGCGAGCAATGAAGACGCAGCCTTCGAGCTGACCCTGTGCGCCTGACCGCCGCTGGGCAGTGAGCGCAGCGCTTTGTGATTTGAGGACGACGAGCATGGCCACCCCTCCACGCGCCGGTGCCAACAACGGCACGGCATTAACACCAGCCCAGACCCGCATTGTGGTCTGCCCGACCTGTGGCGGCGACAGCCTCTACAGCCCCGCCAACGCCTACCGGCCCTTTTGCAGCGAACGCTGCAAGCAGGTCGACCTGGGCGCCTGGGCCAGTGAAGATTTCCGCATGCCGACAGAAGCGCCACCGACCGATGCGCAGTACGGGGACCCGCGTACGGAACACTGACGGCGACACCGCACAGGTCCGCCGCCCAAAAAATTCAGTGAAAATAGCCTCTAGCGCTTGTTCTATAAGCGCTCATAGCTATTAAAACAATAGCATCAGACCTCAACGCCTCGCGAGAACGCCAGCCCGCGTTCCTCGGCGAGCCACTCCAGCACCGGGTAGGCCCCAGGCAGCACGGGCGCCACGGTCAGCGGCATCTGCTGCCAGGCCATCGACTGGCCCTCGCGCATCTCAAAGTCACCCGACCATTCCCACACCTTGCACCAGTGCAGGCGCACCAGCGCGTGCGGGTAATCGTGTTCGGTCACTTTCCAGACGGCAGCGGCGCTGATGGTCACGCCGAGCTCCTCGATGAGCTCGCGGCGCAGGGCCTGCTCCACGGTTTCACCCGCCTCGAGCTTGCCACCCGGAAACTCCCAATAGCCCGCATAGGGCTTGCCCGGCGGGCGGGTCGACAACAGCATGGCGCCGTCGGCACGCAGCAGGATGCCCACCGCGACCTCTGTGTATTTGCGTGGCTCGGACATCATGATGCCCTCTTTCCGCCGCCCAGCGCACGTGCAGCGCTGCGCAGGCCAATCAATGCCGCGCCGTTGCCACCGCACACTTCAAGCAATGGCATGAACGTGACTCCTGTTCGCTGTGATCGCAGAGGGCGCATGAAAGCCCCGCAGCGGCGCAGACGAATGCCGCTCGTGTGCTGCATGCCCACAGCATCGACTGCGCTCGCCGCTCCCATCACCGCCAGTGCTACGGCCCCGCCCGTCATGCCCGCCCCGCGTAGTCGCGCGCAAACTGGTACGCCACCCGCCCGCTGCGCGAACCGCGCTCCAGCGCCCACACCAGCGCTTCGGCCCGCGCTGCGGTGATCGCCGCGGCAGACACGCCCAGCGACGAGAGCCACTGCGCAACGATGGTCAGGTACTCCTCCTGGCTGAACGGATAAAAACTCACCCACAGGCCGAACCGCTCAGACAGCGAGATCTTCTCCTCCACCACTTCGCCAGGGTGCACTTCGCCGTCCTCGGTGTGGGTGTAGGTGAGGTTTTCCGCCATGTACTCGGGCAGCAGGTGGCGGCGGTTGCTAGTGGCATAGATCAGCACATTGGGCGTGGCCGCGGCCACCGAGCCATCCAGAATCGACTTGAGCGCCTTGTAGCCCGGCTCGCCGTCTTCAAAGCTCAGGTCGTCACAGAAGACGATGAACTTCTCGGGGCGCGCCGAGACGACATCCACGATGTCGGGCAGGTCGACAAGGTCCGCCTTGTCCACTTCGATCAGGCGCAGGCCCGCGGGCGCATAGGCGTTCAGGCAGGCCTTGATCAGCGAGGACTTGCCGGTGCCGCGCGCGCCCGTCAGCAGCACGTTGTTGGCGGGCTTGCCTTGCACAAACTGCTGGGTGTTGCGCTCGATCTTTTCCTTTTGTGGATTGATCTCCTTCAGGTCCGACAGCTGCAGGGCCCCTATGTGCCGCACGGGCTCCAGCGTGCCGTGGCCGCTGCTGCGCTTGCGGTAGCGCCAGGCGATGGCTGCGGTCCAGTCGGGTGCGCCCAGCGGCTGCGGGAGCACGGACTCGATCCGGGCGATAAGCTGCTCGGCGCGCGTGATCAAATGTTCGAATTTTTCATTCATATTGGCACCTAGCGCTTATTCAGAAAGCGCTAGCAGCTATTAAATCAGGAGCGATAGTCTGCATTGATGGTCACGTAGTCGTGGCTGAAGTCGCAGGTCCACACCGTGTCCGAGGCTTCTCCGCGGCCCAGCAGCACGCGCACCGTGATCTCGCTTTGTTTCATCACGCGCTGGCCATCTTCTTCGCGGTAGGCGGGGTTGCGGCCGCCCTGGAGGGCCACGTGCACATCGTCCAGGTACAGGTCAATGCCGGTCTGGTCGAGGTCGTCGATGCCCGCATAGCCCACGGCCGCGAGGATGCGTCCGAGGTTTGGGTCGCTGGCATAGAAAGCCGTCTTGACCAAGGGCGAGTGGGCAATGGCGTACGCCACCTGGCGGCACTCGCTGCCGGTCCTGCCGCCCTCTACCTGCACGGTGATGAACTTGGTGGCGCCTTCGCCATCGCGCACGATGGCCTGCGCCAGCTTTTGCGACACCGCCAGCATGGCCGCCTTGAGGGCCTGGCCCTCGGCGCTGTCCAGTGCGGTGATGGGGGCGTGCGCCGCCTTGTTGGTGGCCACCACCACGAACGAATCATTGGTCGACGTGTCGCCGTCGATCGTCACGCGGTTGAACGACCCATCGGCCAGCTCCCGCGCCAGCTGCTGCATCACGGGCTGGGCCACGCAGGCATCCGTGGCCATGAAGCCGAGCATGGTCGCCATGTTCGGGCGGATCATGCCGGCACCCTTGCTGATGCCGGTGATGGACACGGTGGCGCCGCCGATCTGGACCTGCGCAGAGAACGCCTTGGGCAGCGTGTCGGTGGTCATGATGCCCTCGGCCGCGCGGGCCCAATGGCCGGGTTGCGCGTCGGCGATGGCTGCGGGCAGCCCGGCTTCGATGCGGTCGTGGGGCAGAGGCTCCATGATCACGCCGGTCGAGAACGGCAGGATCTGCTCGGGCGCCACGTTCAGCTGGCGCGCCATGGCGATGCAGGTGGCGCGCGCACGCGCAAGTCCATCGGCGCCAGTGCCGGCGTTGGCGTTGCCGGTGTTGATCACCATCGCGCGGATCGATTGGCCGCTGGCTAGGTGGTCGCGGCTGATCTGCACGGGCGCGGCGCAAAAGCGGTTCTGCGTAAACACGCCGGCCACGCTGGCACCTTCATCCAGCAGGAAAACCGTCAGGTCCTTGCGGTGGGCCTTGCGGACGCCGGCTTCGGCAACGCCGATACGGACACCGGCGATCGGGTGCAGATCGCCAGCATTGGGGGCAACAAGATTCACAGGCATAGGGGCGGGCCTTTCGGTGGTGATGACGACGGACCGGCGGCAACGACGGCTGCGTTGCCCACTTCTGTCCGATAAAAAAAACTGCGGCCAATTATCCGGAAAACGGTGGCGCGCCAATGAAAAACACGGGCCGAAGCCCGTGTTGCGTGAGTCAATCCAGTCCCATCAGCGCTGAGGGCCACAAGCCCATCAGGCCAGCTTGCCGTGGCACTGCTTGTACTTCTTGCCGCTGCCGCAGGGGCAGGGGTCGTTGCGGCCCACGCGAAGGCCTTGCAGCTCTTCTGGCAGCGGCGCCGCGGCGGCTTGGCTCTGTTGCAGGGTCGTTTCCACGTCCCCGGTCTCGGTGGGCGCCGTATAGGTCACGTTGGCAATGCTCTCGCCGCGGTTTTCCATGTCCTGCGCGGCCTGGTCGAGCTGCGCCTGCGACTGCACCTGCACGGTCATGAGGATCTTGGTGACCTCGTTCTTGACCAGGTCGATCAGCTGGCGGAACAGATCGAAGGCCTCGCGCTTGTACTCTTGCTTGGGCTGCTTTTGTGCGTAGCCGCGCAGGTGAATGCCCTGGCGCAGATAGTCCAGCGCGGACAAGTGGTCGCGCCAGTTGGAGTCAAAGCTCTGCAGCAGCACCATGCGCTCGAACTGCGTGAAGTTCTCGCGGCCCACTTGCTCCACCTTCGCATCAAACGACGCGTTGGCAGCCTCCAGCACCTTCTCGAGGATCTCGTCGTCGGTGACGCTGCTGGCGCCCTGCACAGCCTGCTGCAGCGCGACGGATACCTGCCAGTCGTCGGCCAGCACCTTCTCGAGCGTGGGCAGGTCCCACTGCTCTTCCACCGATTCGGCAGGCACGTACTGGCGCACCAGGTCGGTCATGCAGTCTTCGCGCATCGCGGCGATCACGTCGGACAGGTCGGTCGCATCCAGGATGTCGTTGCGCTGCTGGTAGATCACCTTGCGCTGGTCGTTGGATACGTCGTCGTATTCGAGCAGCTGCTTGCGAATATCAAAGTTGCGGGCTTCCACCTTGCGCTGGGCCGACTCGATGCTGCGGGTCACGATGCCGGCCTCGATGGCCTCGCCATCGGGCATCTTCAGGCGGTCCATGATCGCCTTGACGCGGTCGCCCGCGAAGATGCGCATCAGCGAGTCGTCCAGGCTCAGGTAAAAGCGCGACGAGCCGGGGTCACCCTGGCGGCCCGAGCGGCCGCGCAGCTGGTTATCGATGCGGCGCGACTCGTGGCGTTCGGTCGCAATGATGCGCAGGCCGCCCAGGGCCTTGATCTTCTCGTGCTCCACCGTCCACTGCTCGCGCAGCGCGGCCACGCGGGCCTCGCGCTCAGCTTCAGACAAAGACTCGTCGCCCTCGATGGCCGCAACGTCTTTTTCGATGTTGCCGCCCAGCACGATGTCGGTGCCGCGGCCTGCCATGTTGGTGGCAATGGTGATCATGCCGGCGCGGCCGGCCTGGGCCACGATGTCGGCTTCACGCGCGTGCTGCTTGGCGTTGAGCACTTGGTGCGGCAGGCCTTCCTTGTTCAGCAGCTGGTCGATGATTTCGGAGTTCTCGATCGACGTCGTGCCCACCAGCACGGGTTGGCCGCGTTCGTGGCACTCGCGGATGTCCTTGATCGCCGCCTCGTACTTCTCGCGCGTGGTCTTGTACACGCGGTCGAGCTGATCGTCGCGCTTGCTTGGACGGTTGGGCGGGATAACCACGGTTTCGAGGCCGTAGATTTCCTGGAACTCGTAGGCCTCGGTATCGGCCGTGCCGGTCATGCCGGCCAGCTTGTTGTACAGGCGGAAGTAGTTCTGGAACGTGATCGAGGCCAGCGTCTGGTTCTCGGCCTGGATGTTCACGCCTTCCTTGGCTTCCACGGCTTGGTGCAGGCCTTCGCTCCAGCGGCGGCCCGACATCAGGCGGCCGGTGAACTCGTCCACGATCACGATCTCGCCGTCCTGCACCACGTAGTGCTGGTCGCGGTGGTAGAGGTGGTTGGCACGCAGCGCTGCATACAGGTGGTGCATCAGCGTGATGTTGGCGGGGTCGTACACCGAGGCACCCTCGGCGATCAGGCCCTGGCTGGCCAGAATGCGCTCGGCGCTTTCATGGCCCTGCTCCGTCAGGAACACCTGGTGGGTCTTTTCGTCCAGCGTGAAGTCGCCGGGCTTGGTCACGCCGTCGCCGGTGCGGGCGTCGGCTTCGCCCTCTTGGCGCACCAGCAGGGGTACCACCTTGTTCATGGCGATGTACATCGCCGTGTGGTCTTCGGCCTGGCCGCTGATGATCAAGGGCGTGCGGGCTTCATCGATCAGGATCGAGTCCACCTCGTCCACGATGGCAAAGTTCAGGCCCTGCTGCACGCGGTCTGCGGCCTCATAGACCATGTTGTCGCGCAGGTAGTCGAAGCCGTATTCGTTGTTCGTGCCGTAAGTGATGTCGGCGCGGTAGGCTTCCTGCTTTTGCTCGCGTGGCATGTTGGGCAGGTTGATGCCCACCGTGAGACCGAGGAAGTTGTACAGCCGTCCCATCCACTGCGCATCGCGGTTGGCGAGGTAGTCGTTCACCGTCACCACGTGCACGCCCTTGCCCGACAGGGCATTGAGGTACACCGGCAGCGTAGCCGTGAGGGTCTTGCCCTCGCCAGTGCGCATTTCAGAAATCTTGCCGAAGTGCAGCGACATGCCTCCCAGCATCTGCACGTCGAAATGGCGCATCTTCATGATGCGCTTGGAGCCCTCGCGGACTACGGCAAACGCTTCGGGCAAAAGATCGTCCAGCGACTCGCCCTTGGCCACGCGTTCCTTGAACTCCTGCGTCTTGGCCTTGAGCTGCTCGTCCGACAGCTTTTCGTACTCGGGCTCCATCGCATTGATGCGGGAGACCGTCTTGCGGTACTGCTTGAGGAGCCGGTCATTGCGGCTGCCGAATAGTTTGGTGAGGAAGTTGGTGGCCATGCGAACAGGACCGCTTGCCCGCTGCAACCAGCGCGCCAAGCGACCGAAATCCCTAAGATGAATTGAGTTCAGGTGGGTTCATCGCCGCGGATTGCAAGCATTGCAACCCCGCGCCGTGAACGCCGGACCCGCGATTTTACCTGCCCGCTGTGGGAGCAGCCGGCTGGGCTGGCGGAGCGCGGGGCTGAATCGAGGCGACCTGTGGGCCGGACGCTGCGCCAGGAGTCGTGCCGCCAGCGCTCAAGAACTTCTGCGGGTCCTGAAAAACCCCTTGTACCAGCACCTCAAAGTGCAGATGGGGGCCGGTTGAGCGCCCGGTTGTGCCCACCTCGGCGATCTTCTGCCCGCGTTTGACGATGTCGCCTTGTTTGACCAGCGTGCGCGAGGCGTGGGCATAGCGCGTGACCAGCTGGTTGCCGTGGTCCACCTCGATCATGTTGCCGTAGGCAGGGTGGAATTCCTGCGTCACCACCACACCGCCCGCGGCAGCCAGGATGGGCGTGCCGGTGTCGGCCTGGAAATCCAGCCCGGTATGCAGTGCCGACTGCCCGGTGATCGGGTCCACCCGCCAGCCAAAGGCAGAACCCGGTGCGCGGCCGCTCACCGGCGCGTGGGTGGGCACCATCTTCTTGCGGATGTGCTGGTCGAACAGGCGCGACTCGAGCACCGTCATGAGGTCCACGCGCTGGTGGGTCAGTTGCTCCAGCTCGTTGAGCGTGGATTCAAGCTCTTCCATCGACAGGTTTCTGGCGCTCACCAGGGCTCCGCCCCGCGCATCCGACTTCTGGATGTCCGAGGGCGCCATGCCCGCCAGGCCCAGCACACGGTCGCCCAGCGATTCCAGCTGCACCATGCGGGCCTGCATCTCGCCGACGCGGCGCGCCATGGCATCCAGGTTGGCGCGCATGAAGCGGTCGCGCTCGGCAAACTCGTCCTTGACGACCAGACGCACCAGCGAGCCCACGATGGGCCAGCCCTCGCGCGCGCCCTTGAGAAAAACCCAGTGGTACAGCGTGGCCGCCACCAGCATGAGGCACAGAGACAGTCCCAACCCAGCAAGTACCAAGCGTGTGCCGGACAGATGAATGGCCCGGCTTCGTGCCAGCCGGGCGTCCGTGATAATCAGATGCACTACGAATTCTCCACGCCCGAAGACGCACGCCATGAACCGCCGCCACTACGCCGTGAGCCTCGAACAAGCCAGCGCGGACTCTCCCACGCTGGCCAGGCTGACTGCGCTGACACGCGACTCCAGTGATCGGCTCAAGGCCATTGAAATGCTGATTCCCGCAACCTTGCGCCCAGCGATCCAGGCGGGCCCCATCGATGGGGATTCCTGGTGCCTGCTGGTCAAGAGCAATGCCGCAGCGGCAAAAATCCGCCAGCTGCTGCCTGCGTTGCAGGCGCATTTGCGCAGCCGGGGGTGGGAGGTTAACGTGATTCGCCTGAAAGTTCAAACCTGACAGTCAGGCATGAAACAGGGAATTTTGGGAAGGGCCGAAAAAAATGGTGCCGGTTGTCGGAATCGAACTGACGACCTACCGCTTACAAGGCGGGTGCTCTACCAACTGAGCTAAACCGGCGAGGGCTGGATTTTATCCCGTAAAAACCAACCAAAAATTCAAAACCAGCGCTTATTTCACGCGCTTGAGCGAAGGACGGGCTCCGCCCGATGTGGGAGGGGGCCTTGGCGCATCACCATCACCGCCGCCATCCTTCTTGCCATCATCGGCAGAAACCAGCTGAACGACCCGGTCTTCAGAAGCGGCGGCAGGCGCACGGCTTGCGGGCGCCGACTCGATGCCCGCCACCGGCTCAAGCACCGTAGGCGCTGCCGCGCTGCTGCTACCTGCCAGCACATCCACCGGCGGAGGAAAGGCCATGCCCTGGCCGTTTTCCCGCGCGTAGATCGCGATCACCCGCCCCACCGGCACCAGGATTTCCCGGGGCTTGCCACCAAAGCGTGCCTTGAACTCGATGAAATCGTTGCCCAGCTGCAGCGCACTGGTGGCGTCGAAGCTGATGTTCAACACGATCTCGCCGTCCTTCACATATTCGCGCGGCACCTGCACGGAATCGTCCACGCGCACGGCGACATAGGGCGTGAGCCCGTTGTCGGTGCACCACTCGTATAAGGCACGAATGAGGTAGGGACGCGTGGAGGTGGATTCCTGTGCGGTCATGAAGGTGGTAAAGCGGTGGATGGGAAGGGTGCAGGCAGACCGACAGTTACTTGCGCATGACCTTCTCGGAAGGCGTCAGCGCTTCGATGTACGCAGGGCGCGAGAAGATGCGCTCGGCGTACTTGAGCAGCGGTGCAGCGTTCTTCGACAGATCGATGCCGTAGTAGTCCAGACGCCAGAGCAGCGGCGCAATGGCCACGTCCAGCATCGAGAAGTTGTCGCCCAGCATGTACTTGTTCTTGAGGAACACGGGCGCCAGTTGCGTCAGGCGATCGCGAATGTGGGCACGGGCCTTTTCCAGCGCTTTTTCGTTGCCCTTGGTCGCGCGCGATTCCAGAATGTTCACGTGCACGAACAGTTCCTTCTCGAAGTTGAGCAGGAACAGGCGGACGCGGGCGCGGTCGACTGGGTCGCCGGGCATCAGCTGCGGATGCGGGAAGCGCTCGTCGATGTACTCGTTGATGATGTTCGACTCGTACAGGATCAGATCGCGCTCGACCAGGATGGGCACCTGGCCGTAGGGGTTCATCACGCTGATGTCTTCGGGCTTGTTGTACAGGTCCACATCGCGGATTTCAAAGTCCATGCCCTTTTCGAACAGGACAAAACGGCAGCGGTGGGAGAAGGGACAGGTCGTACCCGAATAAAGCACCATCATGGTGGGAGGCTCCTAAAAATCAAAAGAGTGGGACGCCAAAAGCGCCCACTCTGCAAAGAATCCGGCGGCACCCCGAAGGGGCGCCTTCACGTGGATCCGAACTCGCGTTCTTACTTCACGTCCTTCCAGAAGGCTGCGTTCAGCCTCCAGGCGATGACGGTGAAGATACCGAGGAAAATCAACACCCACACGCCAACACGCACGCGGGTGTTCTGGGCAGGTTCGCCCATCCATTGCAGGTAGTTCACCAGGTCGCCGACAGTCTGGTCGAACTGCAGCGAGGTCATGGTGCCAGGCTTCATCTGCTCCCAGCCCTTGAACACCTGGACCTTGTGGCCGTGGCTTTCGCGCTCTTCAAACACGGGGCGGCGGTCACCCTGCATTTGCCACAGCACGTGGGGCATGCCCACGCTGGGGAACGCCAGGTTGTTCCAGCCCGTGGCCTTGGTGTCGTCGCGGTAGAAGGTGCGCAGGAAGGTGTAGAGATAGTCTGCACCGGTGCCGCCGTGGCCCGCACGTGAGCGTGCGATCACGGTCAGGTCCGGCGGGTTGGCGCCAAACCATTCCTTGGCCTGCTTGGGATCGATCGAGGCCTTCATGGTCTCGCCGACCTTGTCGGTCGTGAACAGCAGGTTGTCCTTGATCTGCTGCTCGGTCAGGCCGATATCACGCAGGCGGTTGAAGCGCATGAAAGCTGCCGAGTGGCAGTTCAGGCAGTAGTTGACGAACACCTTGGCGCCGTTTTGCAACGAAGCCATGTCGTTGGTCTTGTTGGGCGCCTTGTCCCAGGCAATGGTGTCGCCGCCAGCAGCGTGCGCCGCGCCGGCAGCCAGGCCGACAGCGGCGATCAGCGTGAGGATGAGTTTCTTCATTGTTGTTATCTCCAGGCTCAGTGCGCCACAAAGGTCACGCGGTCGGGCACGGGCTTGGTCTTGCCGATGCGGCTCCACCAGGGCATCAGCAGGAAGAATCCGAAATAGAACAGCGTACCCACCTGCGACACGCGCTCGCCGATAGCCGAAGGGGGCTGCACGCCCAGGTAGCCCAGGATCAGGAAGATGATCACGAAAATGCCGTACAGGTACTTGTGCCAGTCGGGGCGATAGCGGATCGACTTGACGGGGCTGTAGTCCAGCCAGGGCAGGAAGAACAGGATGATCACGGCACCACCCATCACCACCACGCCCCAGAACTTGGCGTCGATGGACAGCATCATCGCGATCACGGCAATAGCTGCCACTGCAATGCCTGCCTTGACGAAGCTGGGCAGCTTAGCCTTGAGGATGCCGAAGCCTGCACCTGCCACCACGCACAGCACCAGCACGTACATCATTTCGGTGGTGATCGCACGCAGCATTGAGTAGAACGGCGTGAAGTACCAGACCGGAGCAATGTGCGCGGGGGTCTTGAGCGGATCGGCCGGAATGAAGTTGTTGTACTCGAGAAAGTAGCCACCAAACTCAGGCGCGAAGAACACCACGGCCGTGAATGCCATCAGGAACATGCTCAGCGCGAAGATGTCATGCACCGTGTAGTACGGATGGAAGGGCACGCCATCCAGTGGCTTGCCGTTGGCATCCTTGGGCGCCTGCGGGCCCTTGATTTCCACGCCGTCGGGGTTGTTGGAGCCCACATCATGCAGCGCCAGCAAGTGGGCCACCACCAGGCCCAGCAGCACCAGCGGCACGGCAATCACGTGGAAGCTGAAGAAGCGGTTCAGCGTGGCATCGCCCACCACGTAGTCGCCACGGATCAGCAGCGCTAGGTCAGGGCCGATGAAGGGAATGGCGGCGAACAGGTTCACGATCACCTGGGCGCCCCAGTACGACATCTGGCCCCAGGGCAGCAGGTAGCCCATGAAGGCCTCGGCCATCAGGCACAGGAAGATCGCGCAGCCAAAGACCCAGACCAGCTCGCGCGGCTTGCGGTAGCTGCCGTAGATGAGGCCACGAAACATGTGCAGGTACACCACCACGAAGAACGCCGATGCGCCCGTGGAGTGCATGTAGCGGATCAGCCAGCCCCATGGCACATCGCGCATGATGTACTCGACCGACTCGAATGCTTTGGCCGCATCCGGCTTGTAGTGCATGACCAGGAAGATGCCGGTCACGATCTGGATCACCAGCACTACCAGGGCCAGCGAGCCGAAGATGTACCAGAAGTTGAAGTTCTTCGGAGCGTAGTACTCCGACATATGCACCTTGTAGGCGTCGAAGGCCGTGGGGAACCGGTTCTCGAACCAGTTCGTGACCTGCGCGCTGATCGGCGCGTTCGGGGAGATTTCTTTGAATTCGTGGGCCATGTCGTTCTCCGTCAAGCCTTCTTGTCTTCGCCAATGACGAGGCGGGTATCGGACAGGTACATGTGCGGAGGCACTTCAAGGTTGTCGGGCGCTGGCTTGTTCTTGAACACGCGGCCGGCCATGTCGAACGTGGAGCCGTGGCAAGGGCACAGAAAACCGCCCTTCCAGTCGTCGGGCAGCGAGGGCTGGGCCCCGGGCTGGAACTTGTCGGAAGGCGAGCAGCCCAGGTGCGAGCAGATGCCCACGCCGACAAAAATCTCGGGCTTGATGGAGCGCGCTTCGTTGCGGGCGTATTCGGGCGTCAGATCGGCTTGATTGCGCTGCGACTTGGGGTCCGCGAGCTGAGCGTCGAGCTTGGGCAGTTCGGCCAGTTGCTCGGGGGTGCGCTTGATGATCCAGACGGGCTTGCCGCGCCATTCCACCGTGACTTTTTCGCCCGGCTTGAGGGCGGAAATATCCACCTCGACAGCAGCACCGGCGGCTTTGGCACGCTCGGAGGGCTGGAACGTACTCACGAAAGGAACGGCGGTTGCCACGCCGCCCACCGCACCAGCACATGCTGACGTGATGATCCACGTCCGCTTGCTGGAGTCGATTGGAGTGTCACTCATGGGGATCCTCGATTGATCATCGCTACATTGGGGTCAACCGCGAATTGTAGCGGAGTGAAAATGGTTATTTCAAACCCCCTCCCCCAGCCTTGACACCGCCTTGTGCTGCGCAATACTCCCCCATCGCCGTCCAGGCAGCCAAGGAGATCCCATGGGAATGATGCAGGAGTTCAGAGAGTTCGCCGTCAAAGGCAATGTGATCGACCTCGCCGTAGGGGTGATCATCGGCGCCGCGTTCAGCAAGATCGTGGATTCCGTGGTGTCCGACCTCATCATGCCGGTCGTCGGCTTGGTGTTCGGCAAACTGGATTTTTCCAATCTTTTTGTGGTGCTGGGCACTGTCCCACCGGGCACGGCGATGACGCTGGACGCGCTCAAAAAAGCCGGCGTGCCGGTGCTGGCCTACGGCAACTTCCTGACCGTTGCCGTCAATTTCATCATCCTCGCGTTCATCATCTTCATGATGATCAAGCAGATCAACCGGCTCAAGCGCAACACCCCGGCTGCGGCTGCGGCGCCTGCAGCGACGCCTGAGGACATCGTGCTGCTGCGCGAAATCAGGGATAGCTTGAAGAAGTAAGCCCTGGGGCGCAACGCGCCTCGGTGGTGCGCGCCGCAGGCGCGGCCTCTTCGGCCGGTCCGAGCCTGCGCAGGCAGGCTTGGGGCAGCAGGCCTCAGCCCCAAGGGGGGACGCCTGCAGTGCCCCGGCAAAGCCGACTCCACGGAGGCACTGTTTGCGGCGCGCCAGTTTGGTAGAACGCGCCCGGTAGGGCCCATTCGCCCCAGTTGCTACTTTATTTGTAGCTGATGGCGCTTTACGGATAAGCGCCCGCGCCTATTCATGCACACAAGGCCCGCGCCACGCGCACCGCTTCGATGAGGCTGGCCGCGTCGGCCCCGCCCTGACCTGCGATATCGAACGCGGTGCCGTGGTCCGGGCTGGTGCGCACCAGGGGCAGACCCAGCGTCACGTTCACGCCCTTGTCCACGCCCAGGTACTTCACGGGGATCAGGCCCTGGTCGTGGTACATCGCGATCACCACGTCGAACTCGCCCGGCCGCTCGGGCGTATGGCGGGCGCGCATGAAGACCGTGTCGGGCGCGAACGGACCCTGTGCATCGAGGCCCTCAGCGCGGGCCGCCGCGACCGCCGGGGCGATGACTTCGATCTCTTCACGGCCGAACAGCCCGCCCTCCCCCGCATGCGGGTTGAGTCCCGCAACCGCCATGCGCGGTGCACGTCCCAGGCTGCGGGTCAGCGCGGCGTGCGTGATCTGCAGCGTCTGCAAAACGTTCTCGTGCGTGACGGCCGCGATGGCATCGCGCAGCGACATGTGGATGCTGACCAGCACCGTGCGCAGCTCGTCGCTGGCCAGCATCATGCGTACGGGCATCGCCGACAGCGCCACGCCCTGGTGCTGGGCGGCCTCGGCCTGCAGCAGCTCGGTATGGCCAGGAAAGGCGACGCCCGCCGCAGACAAAGCCTCCTTGTGCAGCGGCGCCGTCACTAGCCCCGCCACCTCGCCCCTCAGCGCCGCGCGCGCGGCCCAGACGACGCAGTCTGCGGCCGCGCGCCCTGCGGCGGCGCTGACCTGTCCCCAGGGCTGCGGGCCCGGGATGCCCGGCAAAGCCAGGACGGGGATGCAGCGGTCGGGCACTGCCAAAGCCTCTGCCGGTGCGCCGATCAGCGCCACCGGCACCGATGGCACGCCCGGGCGCGCGATGGCCTGTGCAGCGCGGCGCAGCGTGGCGATGTCGCCCACCACGAAGCAGCCCCGCAAATCTTCCGGCGCATCGCGAAATGCCTTGGCCACGATCTCGGGGCCGACGCCTGCGGGGTCGCCTTGGGTGATGGCCAGTGTTTTCATGGGCGCGTGGGGTGAAATTAATGGGAAATCAGTGCTCAGCGCTTGTAGATAAAGCGCCATAAGCTATAAATTTAATAGCAAAACGACGCAAGGCAGTTTGCGGTCAGGCCGGATTGGGGATTTCGATGAACGCATGCTCCAGGCGCAACTGCCCCGCCACGTGCGCCGCCACGGCCGGTGCGCCGTAGCGCTCGGTGGCATGGTGCCCCGCGGCGATAAAACTCACGCCCATCTCCCGCGCGAGGTGCGCCTGGGGCTCTGAAATCTCGCCCGTGATGAACGCATCGGCCCCGGCGGCCATGGCCGATTCGAAATAGCCCTGCGCCCCGCCTGTGCACCAAGCCACGCGGCGAATCGGCCGCAATGCGCCGCCTTCCTCCGGCTGCACCAGGGTCACGGCGCGGCCCAGCAACCCGCCCACGTGGTCCGCCAACGCCTGGCCATTGGCAAAAGCCGCGGGCGCCGCAAAGCCCAGGTCCTGCTCGCCAAAACGGGCGTCGGCAACAAAACCCAGCACGCGGCCCAGCTGCGCGTTGTTGCCCAGTTCGGCATGGGCATCAAGCGGCAGGTGGTAGGCAAACAGGTTGATGTCGTGCGCTAGCAGCAGCTGCAGGCGCTGCTTCATCCAGCCCGTCACGCGGCCGTCCTGCCCGCGCCAGAACAGGCCGTGGTGCACAAAGATCGCGTCGGCCCGCGCAGCGATGGCGGCCTCGATCAGCGCGCGGCTGGCGGTCACGCCACTCACGATGCGCTCAATCTCTGGCCTGCCTTCGACCTGCAGCCCGTTGGGCCCGTAGTCCTTGAAGCGGTCGGGTTGCAGCAGGCTGTCAAAGGCCTGCAAAAGCGCGGTGCGGGAAATGCTCATGCGCCTATTGTCGCGCGCCGCCCGTGCCCGTTGGGATGGCCTGCACAACTCCCTGCGGTCTGTGATAGCGCGGCCTCGGGCGGTCTACTGCGTTACTTTTCTTGCCAATAGCCCGGCTATTGCCTGCAAAAGACGCCTTGTGGCCCCTCGATCCGCACTATCACCGCCTCGCGAGGGTTATGCAGGCCATCCCCGGATCAGGCCTTGGGGGACAATGCACGCTGCAAGAAGCTGCGGCCCCACTCCGGACTCCGTCCCGGCTTCTTCGATTTCCCGACCATTCGACAGGACCCCATGAAGCGCATCTGGCTGCTCTTTTCGCAGGCCGTAACCGTGTTTGTTGCTGCCTACTTCGTCGTCGCCACGCTCCAGCCCGACTGGCTGGGCCGCGGTACCACCCGCTCCGGTGCGGGCATCTCGCTGCTGGAGGCGCCCAACGCGCCCGTGCCGCAGCCGGCTGCGGGCAGCTTCAGCGCTGCCGCGCGCAAGGCTGCACCCGCCGTGGTCAGCATCAACACCAGCAAGGCCGTGCGCCACCCGCGCAGCAACGATCCGTGGTTCCAGTTCTTCTTTGGCGACCAGGGTGCCCAGGCGCAGGCCGGGCTGGGCAGCGGCGTGATCGTGAGCCCCGACGGCTACATCCTCACCAACAACCACGTGGTCGAGGGCGCTGACGAGATCGAGGTCACGCTCACCGACAGCCGCCGCGCCCGCGCCAGCGTGATCGGCACCGACCCCGACACCGACCTAGCCATCCTCAAGATCGAGCTCGACAAGCTGCCCATCATCGTGCTGGGCAATTCCGACGGCCTGGCGGTGGGAGACCAGGTGCTGGCCATCGGCAACCCGTTTGGCGTGGGCCAGACGGTGACGAGCGGCATCGTGAGCGCACTGGGCCGCACGCAGCTCGGCATCAACACCTTCGAGAATTTCATCCAGACCGACGCGGCCATCAACCCGGGCAATTCGGGCGGCGCACTGGTGGACGTGAACGGCAACCTGATGGGCATCAACACCGCGATCTACTCGCGCTCGGGCGGCAGCATGGGCATCGGTTTTGCCATTCCCGTGTCCACCGCGCGCCTGGTGCTCGACGGCATCGTGAAGGACGGCCAGGTCACCCGCGGCTGGATCGGTGTGGAGCCCAATGAGCTGTCGCCCGAACTGGCCGAGACCTTCGGCGTGAAGGCCACCGAGGGCGTGATCATCACCGGCGTGCTGCAGGACGGGCCTGCCGCCCTGGCCGGCATGCGGCCCGGCGACGTGATCGTGCGCGTGGAAGGCAAGAACGTGGGCAATGTGTCCGAACTGCTGACGGCTGTGGCGGGGCTCAAGCCCGGCACTGCGGCGCCCTTCAACGTGCAGCGCGCGGACAAAATGGTGGAGTTGAACATCACTCCCGGCGTGCGCCCGCGCCCCAAGCGTCGGTAACTTGCCCCTGGCCAGCTGCAGGCCCCCTAAGGAGGCGTTGCAGGGGGCCGCGCGGAGCCAGTGCCAAGAAGGCGCTGGCCTGGCGTGCACCCCGTTGTTGCAGGCTGGCTTTCCCCAGTGGGGGAGCAGGCGCCCGTCCACTCACTGCTATCGAAAAAATAGCTGCTAGCGCTTATGCATCAAGCGCTAGCAGCTATTTTTGTTTGAATTTCTGGTGCACCTAAGCCGGAGCACGGCCAGGCGAAGCTGCAGTAGCACACAGACGACCGATCGACCACTCCCCAGCTCACCAGCCGCGGGGCGCGCTGCGATCAGGATGCCGACGCAGGTTCCTCAGGCTCTTCCGGCGCCTTGGTGTGCTTGATGAAGATCTGTGCCGCCCAGATGCCCACTTCGTACAACAGGCACATCGGTATGGCCAGCGACAGCTGCGAGACCACGTCAGGCGGCGTGACCACGGCGGCGATCACAAACGCGATCACGATGAAATAGCCGCGGAACTCGCGCAGCTTCTGCACGCTGACAATCCCCATGCGGGCCAGCACCACGACGGCAATTGGCACCTCAAAGGACAGACCGAACGCAAGGAACATTGACAGCACAAAGCTCAGGTACGCCTCGATGTCAGGCGCGGCCGTGATGCTCTTGGGCGCAAAGCTCTGAATGAACGCAAACACCTGGCCGAAGACGAGGTAGTAGCAAAACGCCACGCCGATGAAGAACAGCAGCGTGCTGGAGACCACCAGCGGCAGCACCAGCTTCTTCTCGTGCGAATACAGGCCCGGCGCCACGAAGGCCCACACCTGCCACAGCACAAAAGGCAGCGCCAGCAAAAACGCCGACATCAACAAAATCTTGAGCGGCACCATGAACGGCGAGATCACCGAGGTGGCGATCAGCGTCGCCCCCTTGGGCAGGTGCGCCACCAGCGGCGCCGCCAGGAAGTCGTACAGCGCGCCAGGGCCAGGAAAGAAGAACAGGATTGCCGCCGCGATGGCAATCGCAATGAGCGCCTTGACCAGCCGGTCGCGCAGCTCCATCAGGTGCTGCACGAAGGGCTGCTCGGTACCGGCCAGCTCGTCTTCTTTGGAAGGGGTTTCGGACATAGTGGGTTTTCAGGGCGTGGAGGCCGCCCATGCAGCGCACGGCGACGCCGGCTGCTTGCTGGCGCTTTCGGATCAGTGAAATTTCTGGGGACGGTAGCGCGCCACGCGGGCCGCGCCAGACTGCGCCTTGGTGCGTACGCCGCTCTTGGCCTTGTACCACTGGGGCACGGCACCGCGCTTCAGGCGCCAATTCTTGCCCGGGTGTTTGTACGCCGGCACCACCGCGGCATGGGATTCGTGCAGGTCGTTGTTGCTGGAATCGGTGACGGCCGCCCAGTCTTTCTCGAACTCGCTCGCGCCGGTCTGGATGGAGCTGTGCACATCGCGCGCAGCGCTCTCCACCGTGTCCTTCATCTTCTTGAGCTCGTCGAGCTCCATGGACCGGTTGACCTCGGCTTTCACGTCGGTCACGTAGCGCTGGGCCTTGCCTAGCAGGGTGCCGACCGTGCGGGCTACGCGGGGGAGTTTTTCGGGGCCGATGACGATGAGCGCGACCGCACCGATCAGCATCATCTTGGACAGGCCAATATCAATCATGGGTGTCAGTCAGCGCGGGTGCCGGTGCGATCAGCCGTCGGTGCGGCAGGCTCAGCTCTTTTGCTTGGCTTCGACATCGATGGTGGTCTTGTCAGCGGCCGGGTTGTTGGCGACCTGACCTGCGGGTGGGGTGGCCGTGCCGGCCGCTTCGGCCGAGCCGTCCTTCATGCCGTCCTTGAAGCCCTTGACGGCGCCCCCGAGGTCGGAGCCCATGTTCTTGAGCTTCTTGGTGCCGAACACCATGACGACGATCAGCAGCACGATCAGCCAGTGCCAGATGGAAAAAGAGCCCATGGAATATCTCCTAACGAATTGCAATCATTTTAGACGGCCGCTGTGACCGAACCACAGCAGCCTTGCGCAAGCCCGGGAAAGGCGCCCGCGCCACCGGTCAGTTTCAGCCCTTGAGCCACGGGCGGGGGCCACCCATCACGTGGACATGCAGGTGGTGGATCTCCTGGCCACCTTCAAGCCCCGTGTTTACCACGACGCGAAACCCGCCCTCCGGGTAAGGGTTGCAGCCCTGCTCCAGCGCCAGCTTGGGGGCCAACGCCATCATGCGGCCCAGCACCGGTGCGTGTTCGGCCGTAACCTGGGCCATCGACGCAATGTGCACCTTCGGCACCATCAGGAAATGCACTGGCGCCCAGGGATGAATGTCGTGGAAGGCGAAGATTTCCTCGTCCTCGTAGACCTTCTTCGAAGGAATCTGGCCCGCGATGATCTTGCAGAAAAGACAGTTCGGATCGTGCATGCGAAATCGGGAGAAAAATGGGAGTCAGCTTTTTGCGGAAGGCGCTGCCGGGTCGTCGGCAGCGCCTTCCGACCAAGAGGGCAACGCACGAAGCACCCCGAGGGCCGCTTCGCGCGCTTCATGCATTGTCAGCGATCTTGATCGTCGGGCGCACACCCACGTCCTTGCGGTGCGCATGCAGCCACGCCTGCCCGGCCGTGCGGCCGATGGCGAAGAGCTTGCGCACAAACGCGAGGTCCGCGCGCATCTTGCTGTCCGCGCCGAACGGGGCTAAAAGCGAGCCGCCGTCGATGCGGTGCATGCGCACGTTCTTGTAGCGGCGCGGGTCGAGCTTGCCTTCGGCCAGCAGGCGGCGCACGAACTCGATGGCGCGCATCTCGGCCAGCAGGCTGGCGTTGAAGGTGACCTCGTTCATGCGCTCCATGATTTCGGCGCCGGAGTGCGGCAGCTCCAGGTGCTCGATGGGATTGATCTGCACCAGCAGGATGTCCGAGGTGTCAGTCTGGTAGATCAGTGGGTGCAACGCGGGGTTGCCCGAGTAGCCGCCGTCCCAGTAATGCTGGCCGTCGATTTCCACCGCCTTGAACAGCAGCGGCAGGCAGGCCGAGGCCATCACCGCATCGGCACTGAGCTTGGCGCCCGAGAAGATCTCGCCCCGCCCCGTGCGCACGTTGGTGGCGCAGACAAACACCTTGGGCCCGCCGGCCGCATGGGCGGCGCGCCGCGCGTTGCACAGCAGGTCAAAGTCCACTTCGCGTTCGAGCAGGCGGCGCAGCGGGTTGATGTCGAGCGGGTTGGTCTGGTAGGGCGACAGCCATTGCCGCATCAGCCCCATCATGGGGTTGGCGGCGGACAGCGGCGAGCCCCACATGAAGCTGCCCATAGTGCCCACGCCCTCCCACAGACGAGAGAGCGTCTCGCGCGCCAGCTGGCAGCCCGCCAGGTGGGCTTCGTAGGGGTCTTTGTGCTCGTGGGCCGCCTTGGCAAACCCGTGGGCCAAGGCCACGGCATTCATGGCGCCGGCGCTGGTGCCGCTCACGCCGTCAAAGTGCCACTGCCCGTCTTCGAGCAGCGCATCGAGCACGCCCCAGGTCAGCGCGCCGTGCGAGCCGCCGCCCTGCAGGGCCAGATTCAGCCGAGTCAAGGAGGGCAGATGCGGCAGTGGCGCGCCAGGCTCAGGCATCCACCGCCTGGTTCTTGCTCATGGCCAGCATGCCGCGCACGATGCGGTACAGGAACCACAAGGAAATGATGCCCCAGGCGATCCAGCCCGGCGCGATCAGCAGCAGCCACAGCGGCGAGGTCACCACGTACAGCACGCCGGCCCAGATCGTCGAGCGGATGCGCCACGAAAAATGGTTGGCCTGCCAGGTGCCCTCGGCGTCGCCCCGTTTGACCAGATCGATCACCAGCGCAATGACCAGCAGCAGCGCGCTGGCCTGGGCGCCCGGCACCACGGCCCCCACGGCCACGATGAGGTGCAGCACGTAGCTGACCCAGCCCACGTTCTTGAGGCCCTGGGCCTTCTGCTCGTTGCTTTGCACGTCAATGATGTCGTTCATGTGGAACCCTCCTGGCTGGCACGCGCAACGGCCTTGCGCAAGGCTTTTTCTTCGATACCGCTGGTGCCTTCGCGGCGCTCCAGTTCGGTGAGCACATCGGCAGGGGTCAGGCCGTAATGGGCCAGCGCCACCATCGAGTGGAACCACAGGTCCGCCACTTCGTACAGCAGCTTGGATTTGTCGGCCCCGTGATCCACGTCCTTGGCGGCCATGACGACTTCGGTGGCTTCCTCGCCGATCTTTTTCAGGAAAGCGTCCGGCCCCTTGTGCAGCAGGCGCGAAACATAGCTCTTTTCGGGGTCGCCGCCGTTGGCGGGCTTGCGGCTTTCAATCACCTCAGCGAGGCGGGCCAGGGAATCGTTGGAGCTCATGGGTCTTACTTGTAGATGGATTCAGGGTCTTTCAAGACCGGATCGACCGGTTGCCAGGCCCCGTCCTTGAGCACGCTGAAAAAGCAGCTGTGGCGGCCGGTGTGGCAGGCGATGCCGGGCTCGTGGCCGAGCTGGGTGACCTTGAGCAGCACCACGTCGTTGTCGCAGTCGAGGCGGATCTCGTGCACGGTCTGCACGTGGCCGGATTCCTCGCCTTTGAACCAGAGCTTCTTGCGCGAGCGGCTGAAGTACACGGCGCGGCCCAGTTCTGCGGTTTTCTCCAGGGCCTCGCGGTTCATCCAGGCAAACATCAGCACGTCGCCCGTGCCCTGCTCCTGCGCAATCACGGGCACCAAGCCCTGCGCGTCCCATTTCACATCGTTGAGCCAGTTCATGGGCGGGATTGTCGGCGATTTGAATTGCGGGTCGGCAGGCCCGGCCGCCCGTTTTGAAGCCTTTTAGGCCGCCAGCGCTTGCCTATCATGCGCTGATAGCTATCAAATATGAATAATTGCCCGCCAAAGCCAGCGGTGATATCCCCGGCGGCACCCGAGCCGCGATGAGGCCGATTGCTATTATATTAATAGCAAAAAACCCTTACCAGTCAAGCGCTGAGGCCGATTTTTATCTGGCATTCACTTCACCACCGACAAGAACACCCATTTGCGGTCCCAGTTCTTGCGGCCCAGGTACTTGATGGCAAACGCGTAGCGGCCCGGCGGCAGGAAGTCCTGCGTCAGGGTTTCCTGCTGCGTCACCACCGGCTGGCCATTGACGCGCACGCTCTGGTTCGCCACCAGTTCCGGCTCGCTCTCCAGGTTCTGGCCGTCCAGGGCGTAGACGGTGACATCGGGCTCTTCCTTCTCATCGCCCACCAGCGGCAGGCCGAGCGCGTTGGGCTGGGTCACCACGTCCAGCGCTTGTTTGCCGGGCACCGGTTCGCGCACGATCCAGTAGACGTCGCGCACGTTGTCGTTCAGCGACTGGAGCTGCGCCTTGAGCTTGTCGAACTCGGCCTTCTCGCCGATCACCACCACGGGCTTGCCGCCGATGGTGGCGTCAAAGCAGCGGCCGATGCGGTCGACGCAGGGCATGCGCTCAGAGAACCGGGTGTACGACGGCGGCGGCACCTGTGCCGCAGCCGGCAGTGCCGCAGCCAGCCCAGCAAGCACCACGGTATGGGCCAGGGCGCAGCGCAGGGCGGCAACCGCCGCAGTGCGCTTCACAGCAGCCGCACCGGAATGCCGCGCTCGGCCATGCGGGCCTTGGCCTGGCCCACGGTGTATTCACCGTAATGGAAGATGCTGGCAGCCAGCACCGCATCCGCCCCGCCCTGTTGCACGCCGTCGGCCAGGTGGTCGAGGTTGCCCACGCCGCCCGACGCGATCACGGGCACGCTCACCGCGTCGCTCACGGCGCGGGTCAGGGTGAGGTCAAAGCCCGCCTTGGTGCCGTCACGGTCCATGCTGGTGAGCAAAATCTCGCCCGCGCCGCGCCGCGCCATTTCGGTGGCCCAGGCCACGGCGTCCAGGCCCATGTTCTTGCGCCCGCCGTGGCTGTACACGTCCCAGCCGTCGCCCACGGGCTGGCCGTTGGCGCCGATGCGCTGGGCGTCTTCGGCCGAGCGGCGTTTGGCGTCAATAGCCACCACGATGCACTGCGAGCCGTACTTCTCCGACACCGCGTTGATGAGGTCGGGGTTGGCAATCGCGGCCGAGTTGAAGCTGGTTTTGTCGGCGCCCGCGTTGAGCAGCCGGCGCACGTCTTCGACCGAGCGCACGCCGCCACCCACGGTGAGCGGGATGAAGACTTGGCTGGCCACCGCTTCGATGATGTGCAAGATTAAATCGCGCCCATCGCTGGTGGCGGTGATGTCGAGGAAGGTGAGCTCGTCGGCGCCCTGCCCGTTGTAGCGCGCGGCGATCTCGACGGGGTCGCCCGCATCGCGCAGTTCAAGGAAGTTGACACCCTTGACCACGCGGCCTCCGGTGACGTCGAGGCAAGGGATGATGCGTTTGGCGAGCATGTCGGTCAGTCAGTCAGCGGTTCGTGGATGAGGCGCTGCCGAGGCCAGCAGGCGCCGTGGAACTGGCTTCGCCAGGCCACTGGCGTCGTCCCCCGGGGGGAGCGGCGCAGCCGCTCAGGGGGTTATCTGTTTCAGCCGTTCAGTTCGTCAGCGCGGGCCTGCGCAGCAGCAAAGTCGAGGTCGCCGCTGTAGATCGCGCGGCCACAGATCACGCCTTCGACGCCCTCGCCTTCCACCGCACACAGCTGCTCGATGTCGGCCATGTTCGACAGGCCGCCCGAGGCGATCACCGGGATCGACAGCGACTGCGCGAGCTTGACCGTGGCATCGATGTTGATGCCCGACAGCATGCCGTCGCGGCCGATGTCGGTGTAGATGATGGATTCGACGCCCCAGTCCTCGAACTTCTTGGCCAGGTCCACCACCTCGTGGCCGGTGAGTTTGCTCCAGCCGTCGGTGGCGACCTTGCCGTCCTTGGCGTCCAGCCCCACGATGATGTGGCCGCCGAAGGCGCTGCACGCGTCTTTCAGAAAGCCGGGGTTCTTGACCGCCGCCGTGCCGATGATCACGTAGCGCAGGCCGCCGTCGATGTACTTCTCGATGGTGTCCAGGTCACGGATTCCGCCGCCCAGCTGCACCGGAATCTCTTCGCCCACAGCCTTGAGGATGGACTTGATGGCGGTGAAGTTCTTGGGCACGCCCGCAAAGGCGCCGTTGAGGTCCACCAGGTGCAGGCGCCGCGCGCCCGCCTCCAGCCACTTGCGTGCCATGGCCGCCGGGTCTTCACCGAAGGTGGTGGATTGGTCCATATCGCCTTGTTTGAGGCGAACGCAGTGGCCGTCCTTGAGATCGATGGCGGGGATGAGCAGCATGGTGGTGGGGTTCGGGGGAAGGCACGAGTCGCGGCTCGGACCGAACGGGCTGGTTGAGGAAAAAAGGGTGATGGGGGGAATCAGGGATTCCAGTGCAGGAAATTGCGGTACAGGGCCAGGCCGTGCTCCGCGCTTTTCTCTGGGTGGAACTGCGTGGCAAAAATATTATCGCGTGCAATCGCCGACGCAAACAAGCCACCGTAGTCCGTCTGCCCCGCGCAATGGGCCGCATCTTGCGGCAACGCGTAGAAACTGTGAACAAAATAGTAGTAGCTGCCGTCGGGCACACCCGCCCAGATCGGGTGCACCGTGCCAGATTGGCTATGGGGCATCTGGCGCACCTGGTTCCAGCCCATCTGCGGCACCTTGTAGCGGCTGCCGTCCGGCTGCGTGCGGCCGATCAGGTCGAACTTGCTCACCTCGCCATGGATCAGGCCCAGGCCCGGCGTGCCGCCATTGGGGCCCTCGGCGCTGTGGTCCAGCAGCATCTGCATGCCCACGCACACGCCAAACATCGGCTTTTGCGCCGCGGCTTCGAGCACGGACTCGAGAAGGCCGGATTCACGCAGCTCGCGCATGCAGTCGGGTATGGCGCCCTGCCCGGGCAGCACGATGCGCTGGGCGGCGCGCACTTCTTCAGGGCGCTGGGTGACGACCACCGTCCAGCCCGTGTCCTGCGCGGCGTGCCGCACGGCCTGCGAAACCGAGTGCAGGTTGCCCATGCCGTAGTCCACGACCGCTACCGTTTTTGCTTCCATATTCATAGCTACCAACGCTTATACATCAAGCGCTAGCGCCCGATTTGACTCAAAAAACTCACAACGAGCCCTTGGTGGAAGGGATGACGCCCACCGAGCGGGGGTCGCGCTCCAGCGCTGCGCGCAGCGTGCGCCCGAACGCCTTGAAGATGGTCTCGCACTGGTGGTGGGCGTTGATGCCCTTGAGGTTGTCGATGTGCAGCGTGACGCCCGCGTGGTTCACGAAACCCTGGAAGAACTCGTACACCAGCTGCGTATCGAGCTGGCCGATGCTGCCCGCCGTGAACTTCACATCGATGTGCAGCCCCGGGCGACCCGAAAAATCGACCACCACGCGCGAGAGCGCTTCGTCGAGCGGCACGTAGGCGTGGCCGTAGCGGCGGATGCCCTTCTTGTCGCCCACGGCGCGTGCAAAGGCCTGGCCTAGCGTGATGCCCACGTCTTCCACCGTGTGGTGGCCGTCGATGTGCAGGTCGCCTTCGCAGTCGATGTCGAGGTCGATCAGCCCGTGGCGGGCGATCTGGTCGAGCATGTGGTCGAAAAAGCCGATGCCAGTGTGCAACTTGGCCTGGCCGGTGCCGTCAAGGTTGATGCGCACGCTGATGCGTGTCTCGGCGGTGTTGCGGCTGACCTCGGCGATGCGGTCGGCCAGGGGGTCAGGGGTCGTGGAGGTGACGAGTGCGGAGGAAGTCATAGGGAGGCTTGCAGGGCGGCCAGCATCTGCGCGTTGTCATCGGCATTGCCCACCGTCAGGCGCAGGCAGTTGGCCAGGAGTGGGTGCATTGTAGAAACGTTCTTGATCAGCACCTTGCGGTTTTTCATGCCGTCATAGGTCTTGGCGGAATCCGCCACACGGATCAGGACCATGTTGGCCTCGCTGTCCCAGCATTTTTCAACACCGGGCATCTGGCGCAGGGCCGCGACCAGCTTGGCACGCTCGGCCCGTATCTCGGCGGCCTGGGCGGCAAACACCTCGGTGTGCTCCAGGGCAAACAGCGCAGCCTCGCAGTTGAGCACGCTCACGTTGTAGGGCGGGCGCACCTTGTCGATCTCGCTCACCAAGGCACCCGGCCCGATGAGGTAGCCCAGGCGCACGCCCGCCAGGCCAAATTTGCTGAGCGTGCGCATGAGCAGCACGTGGGCGTTGCGGCCGGGCTCGGCGCGCATGCGGTCGATGAAGCTGCGGCTGGCAAAGGGCTGGTAGGCCTCGTCCATCACCACCAGGCCGCCCTGCGCGCCTGCGGCGTCGATGATGCGCTGCACCGCGCCCTCGTCCCACAGCGTGGCGGTGGGGTTGTTGGGGTAGGCGATGTAGGTGATGGCGGGGTTGTGCTCGGCGATGGCGGCCAGCATGGCGGGCTCGTCCAGCTCAAAGTCCGGGGTGAGCGGCACGCCGACAAAGTCCAGGCCCTGCAGCTGCGCCGACAGCGGGTACATCACAAATCCTGGCATGGGCGCGAGCATGGTGGCGCGCTGGCCCGTGCCGGGCTGGGCGCAGGCCAGGGCCAGCAAGGTGATGAGTTCGTCCGAACCGTTGCCCAGCACCACGCCGTAGCCCTCGGGCATACCAGCGTATTGGGCGAGGGCCGCCTTCAGGTCCAGCAGGCGGTCACCCGGATAGCGGTTGAGCGCCAGCGCGCCCAGCCGCTGGCCCAGCGCGGCCTGCAGGTGCGCGGGCAGGCGGAACGGGTTCTCCATCGCGTCCATCTTGAGCATGCCGGCGGAGGGCTGCACGCCGTACGCGTGCATGGCGCGCACGTCGGGGCGGATGCGGGCCAGGGCTTGGAGGGGAGACGACGCAGGAGTAGTCATTCGGTGGTGTCCAGTTCGTTGGGGGTGACAAGAAACGGGTTGATGGGGCGCACGGCGTCCATGACGTGGTCGTGCGGCAAGGCTTCGGTCAGCAGGTAGCGGCAGCCCTGCTGGTGGGCGGACGAGAGGATGAGCGCGTCCCAGTAGCCCAGGCGGTAGCGGTCCTGCAGATCCCAGGCGCCGTCGACGGTGTACGAATCGAGGTGCGGCGGCAGCCACACCCGCAGGCGGCGCACCTGGGCGCGCACCTGCTGCAGCACGTGGGGGCCATCGAAGCGCTGGATCGCCTGGTTGTACAGCTCGTTGAGCACCTGCGAGCTGATGCGGCCGCTGCGGGTTTGCCAGCAAAAGTTCATCCACTCGCGGGCGCGCGCCTGGCGCTCGGCATCGCGGTCGTCCACGCTGGCCAGCAGGATTTCGGTATCGACAAAGATGGGGACGGTGCTCATGTGTATTGCACCGTTCAGCGCAGAAACAAGGTTTCGCGCGGCACGTACGGGCCCGTGGAAGCGCCCCAGGATTCAAAGCCCAGCGCCTCACGCATCGCCTGGGCATAGGCGTCTTCCTGGCGCATCTTCTCGGCCAGCCATTCACCCAGCAGGCGCGAGACGCTGCTGCCGCGTTTGGCGGCCTCCACGCGCACCCATTCGGCAACAGTGTCGTCCATGGTCACGGTGACGTTTTTCATGGAATTGATATTACACGAACTTCGTGTACCACGAAGTTCGTGTCGTTAATTTTGCATAGATACGGGTTTTTTTACGCGGCCTGCCGCTGGCTCTGCAGCATCTGGGTCGCCATGTCGCCCACCGTGCGCAGCGCCTCCAGATGGGCCGGCGACCAGTCGCCCCCCACGCCAATGCGCAGGCAGTTGCGAAACCGCCCACTGGTGCTGAACACCGTGCCGGGCGCGATCAGGATCTTCTTGGCCAGGCAGGCCTCGTGCAACTGCACCGAATCGAGCGCGCGCGGCAGCTCCAGCCACATCAGCAGGCCGCCGGGCGGGTCGCTCACCCGGGTGCCCTGCGGAAAGTGCGATGCAATCACCCGGCGTGCCTCGTCCATGCGCGCCGCCACGCCCGCCCTCAGCTGGCGCATGGCAGCCGCGTGGCCGGCCTGGGTGATGAGGTCGGCCAGCGCCAGCTCCAGCACGGCCGACTGGCCGCCTGCCTGCAGGTCCTTGATGCCGCGCACCTTCTCGGTCCAGCGCCCGGCCTCCAGCCAGCCCAGGCGCAGCCCCGGCGCCAGCGTCTTCGAAAACGAATCGCACAGCATCACGTGGCCGGTGGTGTCATACGACTTGACAGTGCGGCGCATCTCGTCGACCTCGACCAGGTCGTTGTAGATCGCGTCCTCGATCACCGCCAGGTCGTGCCGCGCGGCCATCTGCGCCAGGCGCTTGCGTTCGGCCTGCGGCATGCAGCTGCCCAGCGGGTTGCTGAGCGTGGGCACGATCATCACGGCCTTGACCGGCTGGGTGTCGAGCGCCAGCTGCAGTGCGTCCAGCGACAGGCCGTGGCGCGGGTGGGTGGGGATTTCCAGCACCTTCAAATGCAGGCCCTGCAGCACTTCCAGAAACGAAAAATGCGTGGGCGACTCCAGCGCCACCACATCCCCCGGCTGGGTCACCGCGCGCAGGCACAGCGCAATGGAGTCCATGCAGCCGCCGGTGATGACGATGTTCTCGGGGTCCAGGCTGCAGCCCATGCCGACGGCGTAGCGCGCCAGCGCACGGCGCGCGTCTTCGTGCCCCGCCGAGGTGGGATAGGTGCACAGCAGGGCACGGTGGCGCTGCGCGGCGCGCACCACGGCGCGGCGCACGCGGTCGGGGTTGAAGAGTTCGTGGCCGGGCGTGCCGCTGCTGAAGGAGATCATGTCCTCGGGCTGGTTGCGCCCGAGGATGCGCTGGCCCAGCCAGTCCACCGCCACCTCGCGCGGGCGGCGCATGGGCCGCGGCGTGCTGGGCTCGGGCAGGCTCACCGGCCGCGCAGCGACGAAGAAACCGGAGCGCGGGCGCGCAGTGACAAGCCGCGCGTCCTCCAGCCAGTGGTAGGCCTGCACCACCGTGGTCTGTGCCACCGCATGCTGGCGGGCCAGTTCGCGCACCGACGGCAGCTTTTCGCCGCGCGCCAGCGTGCCGTTACGGATCAGTTGCGCCAATTGCTCGGCGATCTGCAGATAAAGCGGGGGTGCGTCTTGGGTGGCCATGGCAGGATTCTGTACTGGGTCTCCAGGAAATGGCCAGTACAGAGCGGCGGCTGTACGCACAGTACAGATGCCCTGTACTGCCTATCTGTACTGCCCCACATCGCCGCAGGCTGTGGCTGGCACCCAGCGACAGCCGCGCGCACAGTCAATGCCATGAACACCCAGCCCTGCCCCACTCTCCCGTCGCCCACCCCCGCCACGCCAGCGCAGGGTGCCCTTTCACTTCAATGGAAGCGCCAGCCACTGCCGCCGCTGCAGGCCGTGCAGGTGCTGGAATTTGCCAAGGGCGAGATCGCCCTGCTGGAAGTCGAGGACGGGCGCATCTGGGTGACCTGCGACGGCCTGATGGAAGACTATTTCCTCGAAGCCGGCCAGCGCCTGTCGTTCACCGGCCCGGTGCGGCTGCGCGTGAGCGCCGAAGGCCGCCGCCCTGCCCGGCTGAACTGGGCTCGGCACCAGCCCAAGGCGGGTGCAACGTATGCGCCGGCAGCAGCGGCAGCGCCCATGCAACCGCTGACCGTGGCGCCCGCCGCGGCCCCAATGCCGTTCCCGGGGGGCGCCGTCAGCGCGGCTTGAGCGGGGTTTTCAGGCGCATCTCGGCCGCCTGCGCGTGGGCCTGCAGGCCCTCGCCGTAGGCCAGCTCGGCGGCGATTTTTCCAAGCACCTGGGCACCGGCTTCGCTCACCTCGATGATGCTGCTGCGCTTTTGGAAGTCGTACACGCCCAGCGGCGACGAAAAGCGTGCCGTGCCGCTGGTGGGCAGCACGTGGTTGGGGCCTGCGCAGTAGTCGCCCAGGCTTTCGGAGGTGTAGGCCCCCAGGAAGATCGCACCAGCGTGGCGCAGCAGGGGCTCCCAGCGGTGTGGGTCGGTGCTGCTCACTTCCAGATGCTCGGGTGCGATGCGGTTGCTGATCGCGCAGGCTTCTTCCATGTCCTTGGTCAGGATCAGCGCGCCGCGGCCGTTCAGGCTCTTGGCGATGATCTCAGCGCGCGGCATGGTGGGCAGCAGGCGGTCGATCTCGCGCTGCACGGCGTCGATGTAGGCCGCGTCGGGGCACAACAGGATGCTCTGGGCCAGCTCGTCGTGTTCGGCCTGGCTGAAGAGGTCCATCGCCACCCAGTCGGGCGGCGTGCTGCCGTCGGCCAGCACCAGGATCTCGCTCGGTCCCGCGATCATGTCAATGCCCACCGTGCCGAACACGCGCTTCTTGGCGCTGGCCACATAGGCGTTGCCCGGGCCGGTGATCTTGTCGACCTTCGGAATCGTGGCCGTGCCGTAGGCGAGCGCAGCCACGGCCTGCGCGCCGCCGATGGTGAAGGCGCGCGTGACGCCCGCCACATAAGCAGCCGCCAGCACCAGGTCATTGCGCTCGCCCTTGTCGGACGCCAGTTGCGCGCCCGATCCACCGGTGGCCACACTGCCGCGCACGGGGGTGGGCACGACCATGATGATCTCTTGCACGCCCGCTACGTGGGCCGGGATGGCGTTCATCAGCAGGCTGGACGGGTACGCCGCCTTGCCACCGGGCACGTAGATGCCCACGCGGTCGAGCGGCGTGACCTTCTGGCCCAGCAAGGTGCCGTCTTCGTCGCGGTAGCTCCAGCTTTCGCCCGAGGCTTTTTTCTGCGCCTCGTGGTAGCTGCGCACGCGCTTGGCAGCGGCCTGCAGCGCGTCGCGCTGGGCCTGTGGAATGGCGTCGAACGCGGCCTTGAAGTCGGCCTGGGTAAGCTCCAGCGCCGCCATGTCGGGGGCCGAGAGGCCGTCGAAACGAGCCGTGTACTCCAGCACGGCGGCATCGCCACGCTTTTGCACATCGGCCAGGATGTCGGCCACGCGCTGCTCGATGGCCGCGTCGGTGTCGGCAGACCAGTGCAGGCGGTCTGCAAAATCAGCCTCAAAAGTGGCTGCAGCGGTGGACAGACGGGCGGGAGCAGCTACCAAAGTCATAGTGTCAGTCGAAGTGGTTTCTGGTGGCAGTCAGTTCGTGTCGGCGGGTATGGCCGAGGCAAACGCATCGATGATGCGGCGCAGCGGTGCCTGCTTGAGCTTGAGCGCAGCCTGGTTCACGACCAGGTAGGAGCTGATGTCCATGATGCGCTCGACCTCCACGAGGTGATTGGCCTTGAGCGTGTTGCCGGTGGACACCAGATCGACGATGGCATCGGCCAAACCGGTGAGCGGGGCCAGCTCCATGCTGCCGTAGAGCTTGACCATGTCCACGTGCACGCCCTTGGTGGCAAAGAAGTCGCGCGCAATGCTGGTGTATTTGGTGGCCACTTTCAGGCGCGAACCCTGCTTGACGGCGCGCTCGTAGTCAAAATCGCTGCGCACGGCCACGCTCACGCGGCACTTGGCGATGCGCAGGTCAAGCGGCTGGTACAGGCCCTGGCCGCCATGTTCAATCAAGGTGTCCTTGCCCGTCACGCCGATGTCAGCGCCGCCGTACTGCACATAGGTGGGCACGTCGGTGGCGCGCACCAGCACCACGCGCACGTTGGGCTGGTTGGTGGTCAGGATGAGCTTGCGCGATTTTTCGGGGTCTTCCAGCACCTCGATGCCGGCAGCGGCCAGAAGCGGCAGGGTTTCATCGAAGATGCGGCCCTTGGAAAGCGCCAGGGTAATCGTGCTGCTGCTCATGCTGTGATCCGTTCAATGTCTGCGCCGATGCCGCGCAATTTGGCTTCCATGCAGTCGTACCCGCGGTCCAGGTGGTAGATGCGGTCCACCACGGTTTCACCGTCGGCCACCAGGCCCGCAATGACGAGGCTGGCCGAGGCGCGCAGGTCGGTGGCCATCACGGTGGCGCCCGAGAGGCGTGGCCCACCTTCGATGATGGCGACCTTGCCGTCGGTCTGGATCTTGGCGCCCAGGCGCACCAGTTCGTCGACGTGCATGAAGCGGTTCTCGAAGATGGTCTCGGTCACCGTGGCCGTGCCCTGCGCAATGCAGTTGAGCGCCATGAACTGGGCCTGCATGTCGGTGGGAAAACCGGGGTATTCGGTCGTGCGGAACCCCTGCGCCTTGAGCGTGGCGCCGCCTGCGCTCTTCACATGGATGCCGCCTTCCACCGCCTGCACCTCGGCGCCGGCTTCGCGCAGCTTTTCGATGACGGCGTCCAGGTGGTCGGCGCGGCCGTGGCGCAGCGTGACGTCGCCACCCGTGGCCGCGACGGCGCACAGAAAAGTACCGGCCTCAATGCGGTCTGCCACCACGCGGTGGGTGCAGCCGTGCAGCTTGTCGACGCCCTGGATGCGGATGCGGCTGGTGCCGTGGCCTTCGATCTGCGCGCCCATGGCGATCAGCATTTCGGCCAGGTCGATGATCTCGGGTTCTTGCGCGGCGTTCTCCAGCACCGTCTCGCCCTCGGCCAGCGCGGCGGCCATGAGGAAGTTCTCGGTGCCGGTCACGGTGACCATGTCGGTCGTGATGCGCGCGCCCTTCAGGCGGGTGGCGCCTGCGGGCAGCTTGGCGATCATGTAGCCGTGCTCGACGACGATCTCGGCGCCCATCGCAGCCAGGCCCTTGATGTGCTGGTCCACCGGGCGCGAGCCGATGGCGCAGCCGCCGGGCAGCGAGACGGTCGCCTCGCCAAAACGCGCCAGCAGCGGGCCCAGCGCCAGCACCGAGGCGCGCATGGTCTTGACCAGCTCGTAGGGTGCCTCGGGCGTGTTCAGCGCGCCGGCGTCGATGCGCACGGTGCCGTCGTCCGAGCGGCTGGCCGTGACGCCCATGTTGCGGATCAGGGTGAGCATGGTGCTCACGTCCTGCAGTTGCGGCACGTTGAGCAGCGTCACCGGCTCGGCCGTGAGCAGCGCGGCGCACAACTCCGGCAACGCGGCGTTCTTGGCGCCAGAGACCAGCACCTCGCCGTGCAAGCTGCGTCCGCCGCGAATCAGGAGTTTGTCCATCTCGAAAACCAAAAATATGAGTAAAAAATGCCGCCAGCGCTTATTGCATAAGCGCTAACAGCTATAAATTTAGGAGCAAATGCCAGTCACCGCGCGTGTGTGGCCCATTCGGCCGGCGTGAAGGTCTTCATCGACAGCGCGTGCACTTCATCGGTGTGCATTTTGGCGCCCAGCGTGGCGTACACGCGCTGGTGCCGCTGGATGGCGCGTTTGCCTTCGAACTCGGCCGAGACGATCGTGGCGTACCAATGGCGGCCATCGCCCTCGAGCGTGATGTGTTCGCAGGCAAGGCCGGCGGTGATGATGTTCTGGAGTTCTTCAGCGGTCATGTCAGTTCCGAATCTTGTAGCCCGTGCGCAGCAGGTTCACGGCCAGCGCGCTGACCAGCAGCCAGGCAACGCCCACGATGGTCAGGCTGAGCCAGGGCGAGGTGTCGCTCTGGCCAAAGAAGCCGTAGCGGAAGCCGTCGATCATGTAGAAGAACGGGTTGAGGTGGCTCACCGTCTGCCAAAACGGCGGCAGCGACTGGATGGAATAGAACACGCCCGACAGGAAAGTCATGGGCACGATGATGAAGTTCTGGAACGCGGCCATCTGGTCGAACTTGTCTGCCCACAGGCCCGCAAGCAGCCCCAGCGTGGCCAGCAGCGCAGCGCCCAGAAAGGCGAACGCCAGGATCCACAGCGGTGCCGCAAATTCGGGCCGCGCAAACGCCAGGGTGACGATGAACACCCCCAGCCCCACCGCCAGCCCGCGCACGATGGACGAGCCCACGTAGGCGCAGAACCACGCCCAGTGCGACAGCGGCGTGAGCAGCACGAACACGAGGCTGCCCATGATCTTGCTCTGGATGATGCTCGACGAGCTGTTGGCAAACGCGTTCTGCAGCACGCTCATCATCACAAGGCCGGGGACCAGGAAGGCGGTGTAGCTGATGCGGTCGTAGACCTTGACATGGTCTTCGAGCACGTGGCCGAAGATCAGTAAATACAGCACGGCCGTCAGCACCGGCGCGGCCACGGTCTGGAAGCTGACCTTCCAGAAGCGGAGCACCTCTTTGTAAAACAGGGTCTGCCAGCCAGTCATATCGCGATCTTGTCCAGGGAAATGTTCGAAGCGGATGTGCCTGACATGACCTGCAAAAACACGTCCTCCAGGTCTGGCCGGCGGATCTCCATGTCATGCACATCCACCCCTGCCACGCGCAATGCGGCCAGGTGGCTTTCGATCTCGGCGGCGTCTTGTGCGGGCAGTTGCACGATGCGGCCCGTGACACGCGCCACTGTGGCCAGCGACGGCGGCAGCGCGGCATCGGTCTTGAACTGCAGCACGCTGCCCGAGGCGGCCTGCAGCAGCTCGCTGGTGCGGTTGAGCGCCACGATCTGGCCGGACTTGAGCATGGCGATGCGCCCGCACAGTGCCTCGGCTTCTTCGAGGTAGTGCGTGGTCAGCAGCACCGTGTGGCCTTCCTTGTTCAGGCGGGCCACAAAGTGCCACAGGGTCTGGCGCAGTTCTACGTCCACGCCTGCTGTGGGCTCGTCCAGCACGATGATCGGCGGCTTGTGCACCAGCGCCTGCGCCACCAGCACGCGGCGCTTCATGCCACCCGACAGCTGGCGCATGTTCGCGTTGGCCTTGTCGGTAAGGCCCAGGTTTTCGAGCAGCTCGTCGATCCAGGCCTCGTTGTTCTTTACGCCGAAGTAGCCCGACTGGATGCGCAGCGATTCGCGCACGTTGAAGAACGGGTCGAACACCAGCTCTTGCGGCACGATGCCGAGCTTGCGGCGCGCGTCGGCATAGTCGGCCTGCACATCGCTGCCCTGCACCAACACCCTTCCTTGACTGGCCCGGGCCAGGCCCGCGAGGATGCTGATGAGGGTGGTCTTGCCCGCGCCGTTGGGGCCCAGAAGGCCGAAGAACTCGCCCTCCTCGATGTCCAGACTGACGTTGTTCAGCGCCTGGAAAGGGCCCTTGGGCGTGGAGAAGGTCTTGGAGACGGCTTGGAATGAGACTGCGGGCATGAAGCCCATGATTTTACGGCCTCGCTCCAACCTGCGCCGGCCAGGGGCGTGGCCGCATGCCGGCAGGCGGCGGCAGCAGGCTCAGGACGCAGGAGCGAGCAAGGTCCCGACGCCATAGAGACCCGCCATGCCCCGCAGCGCGGTAGGCAGGCCCTGCACGGCGAAGGTCTTGCGCAGAGTGAGCGCTTCGTGGCGGCATTCGAGCAGCACCGCCAGCGCGGAGGTATCGAAGGCGGTGAGCGCGCTCGCATCCACCACCACGCCCGGTTCGCGGTGCACCTTGAGCCCCTGCAGCAGCATGTGCAGGCAGGCCGTGGCCTGGCGGTGCGTGAGTTCGGCGGGCAATACCAGCATGTCAAAGGCTCCTGCCGAGCAACGCTGCCCGCGGCCCGCCCACAGGACGTGCAACAGGCCAGCGCACCCGTGGATGCATCATTTGGCGGCGTTGCTCTTGTTGCGCGCCACCAGGGTTTCGATCAGGCCATCGACACCTTTGGCATTGATCTCTTGTGCGAACTGGCCGCGGTAGGTTTCGACAAGCCACACGCCCAGCACGTTCAGGTTGTAGATCTTCCAGCCTGCGCCGTCGCCGGGGGTCTTTTCCAGACGGTAGTCGAGCTGGATGGGGTCACCGCGGCCCACGATCTCGGTGCGCACGAGCACGTCCTTGTCTTCGGGTGCGGCCCGCAGGGGCTTGACCTGGATGGACTGGTCGTTCACCTGAGCCAAAGCGCCGGCATAGGTGCGCACGAGCAAAATCTTGAACTCGTCCTGCAGGCGCTTTTGCTGCTCGGGCGTGGCCTGGCGCCAGCCGGGGCCTACCGCGGCGGCGGTCATGCGGCGGAAGTTCACATTGGGCATCACGGTCTTGTCGACCAGCGCGATGATCTTAGACAGGTCGCCGCCCTGGATGGCCTTGTCGGATTTCACCGTGCTGAGGACGTCCGTGGACAGGCGCTTGATCAGCGCATCCGGCGCTTCTTCCGCAGCCAACGCTGCGAAAGGCAGGCCGAGTGCGGCCACGGCGGTCAGGGCAAGGGCGGCATGGCCCAGGGTGCGGCGGGTCATCGTCATGAGGGTGTCTACTTTCTTGCAAGCTGCGGGCGCTGGCGCCCTGCATTCATTTCATTGTGGGTGGGGCGCAGGGCCTCCGTGCGTCGCGCCGGTAGCGGGTTGCAAGCAAGTGCAACGCCCACCGGGCACGGCCTCTCAGCGCGGGGGTTCCTCCGGCAGCATGCCGTCGTTGGCATTGCGCTCTTCCTTTTCCTCAGCGTTCTGGGCGGTGCCGCCCTGCTGCTGGCTGCGCACCTGCAGGAACACATCGCGCGTGAAGCTGTATTTGTCCAGCGCAGCGCTGTCAAGCACCGAGCCTGCCCGCAGCAGGTTGGCGCGCACGTCGACCGCGCGCAGCACATACAGCGAATTGCGGGCTGACACCGGATCGACATAGCCGATCACATTGCCCTTCATGTCGACGGGCAATGCGAGCGTGTCACGCACCGTCGATGGGCCGAGGATGGGCAGCACCAGGTAGGGGCCGGTGGCCATGCCCCAGTGGCCCAACGTCAAGCCAAAGTCCTGCTTGTAGCGGTCGATGCCCAGTTCGCTGGCAATGTCGAGCACACCGCCGATACCCATGAAGGTGTTGACGTTCACCCGCATGAAGGTCGACGCGGCTGCCTCACCGCGCAACTGCAGCACGTTGTTCACGAACGACCACACATCGCCGATATTGGCGAAGAAGTTGCTAACGCCTGTGCGCACGGGCGGCGGCGTGACGTCCTGGTAGGCGATCGCCACGGGCTTGAGCACCAACGCATCGAGCTGCTCGTTGAAGTTGGTCATGCTGCGGTTGTACGACTCGAGCGGGTCGCGCGGGTCGGGGTTGGCCACGGTGGCGCAGCCGGTGAGCAGCGCCGCACCCAACACCAAGGCCAGCCAGAAAGCCGCGCGTGCCGGGCCTTGTACGCGGCCCGAAGGTTGAGGGATGTTTGTCATCATCTTCGTCATTTCTTGTCACCCGCCGCTGCGGGCTTGCTGTTGCTGTTGCTGCCGTCTTCGGCTTTGTTGTAAAGGAATTGTCCGATCAGGTTCTCCAGCACCACGGCGGACTGCGTGGCAGTGACCGTGTCGCCTTCCGCCAGGGTCTTCTCGTCGGCGCCAGCCTCAATGCCGATGTACTGCTCGCCCAGCAGGCCACTGGTGAGGATCTTGAGCGAGCTGTCTTTGGGGAAAGCGTAGCGGTTTTCCATCGCCAGCGTCACGCGCGCCTGGTAGGTCTTGTCGTCGAACGTGATGGACTCCACACGCCCCACCACCACGCCGGCGCTGCGCACCGCCGTCTGGGGCTTGAGCCCGCCGATGTTGTCAAACCGCGCGGTGATGCGGTAGCCGGACTGGAAGTTGAGGCTCAGCAGGTTGGCCGACTGGAGGGCCAGGAACACCAGCGCCACTGTGCCCAGCATGACGAACAGCCCCACCCAGAGATCGTTTTTGGATGCTTGCATGTGAGAGTCCTCTTCGCCTGCCTGTATATGTTTTTCGTTGATGTCTTGATGGCGCCGGTGTCAGAGACTGAACATCAACGCCGTGAGAATGAAGTCGAGCGCCAGCACTGCCAGCGACGCCATCACCACCGTGCGAGTGGTCGCACGCGCCACGCCCTCAGGCGTGGGCCTGGCGACGTAGCCCTGCAGCAGCGCGACAAACGTGACCGTGAAGCCGAACGCGACACTTTTGAGCACCCCATTGCCCAGGTCGCGCCAGACGTCCACCCCGCCCTGCATTTGGCTCCAGAACGCCCCGTGATCGACACCGATCATGACCACGCCCACCACCCAGCCGCCGATCACGCCCACGGCGCTGAAGACTGCCGCCAGCAGGGGCAGCGTGATCACACCTGCCCAGAAGCGGGGCGCGAGGATGCGGCGCACTGGGTCCACGGCCATCATCTCCATGGCGCTGAGCTGCTCGCCTGCGCGCATGAGGCCGATCTCGGCGGTGAGCGACGTGCCCGCACGGCCAGCAAACAGCAGAGCCGTGACCACCGGGCCGAGTTCGCGCACCAGCGACAGCGCCACCAGCAGGCCCAGGGCCTCCGATGCCCCGTAGCGCTGCAGCGTGTAGTAGCCCTGCAGGCCCAGCACAAAACCCACGAACAGGCCGGACACCCCAATGATGGCCAGCGAATAGTTGCCCAAGAAATGGATCTGGTCGCGCACCAGCGAAGGCCGCCCGAATGCCGCGCCCGTCAGTTGCAGCAGCCGCGCCAGCAGGCGAGCCGCCATGCCGATGTCGGCCAGTTTTTGGCGCACGGCAAAACCCACGTCGGAAGGCTTGTACCAGCTCACAGCACTTTCCCCCCAAGGGGACCAAAGTCTTCTTCGGGCGCGGGCCCAGCGTAGTGAAACGGCACCGGCCCCGTAGGCAGGGCGTTCACGAACTGGTGCACCAACGGATCGGTGCTGGCACGCACTTCATCGGGCGTGCCCTGCGCCGCGACCACACCGGCCCCCAGAATGATCACGTGGTCTGCGAGGCGAAAGGTTTCTTCCAGGTCGTGAGAGACCACGATGCTGGTGAGGCCCATGGCGTCATTGAGCTGGCGGATCAGCTGCGCGGCGGTGCCCAGCGAGATGGGGTCCAGGCCGGCAAAGGGCTCGTCGTACATGACGAGCTCCGGGTCCAGCGCAATCGCCCGCGCCAGCGCCACGCGCCGGGCCATGCCGCCAGAGATCTGGCTCGGCATCAGATCCCGCGCACCGCGCAGGCCTACGGCGTGCAGCTTCATGAGCACGACGTCGCGGATCAGCGCCTCGGACAGGTCCGTGTGCTCGCGCAAGGGGAAGGCGACGTTCTCGAACACCGAGAGGTCGGTGAACAGCGCCCCGAACTGGAAGAGCATGCCCATCCGCCGGCGGGCCGTGTAGAGCGCTGCGGCGTCCAGCCGCCCCACGTCTTGCCCATCGAAAAGCACCTGGCCACTCTGGGCACGCTGCTGTCCGCCGATCAGGCGCAGCACCGTCGTCTTGCCGCCGCCAGAGGCGCCCATGAGCGCGGTGACCTTCCCGCGCGGCACCGTGAGCGTCACGTCGCGCAGGATTTCGCGGTCGCCGTATGAAAACGTGACGTTGCGCAATTCAGCAAGTACGGAGGGCTCGGGCATGCAAGAAGAGGTGGATGTGAGACCGCACAGCGCAGTCTGCATGGGGAAAACCCGCAAGGGCCAAGTACGATGGTAGCCGAACGGTTAAACATACATACATGTATGTTTGCAAATTGAAGCACTTGTCCGTGCGGTTGGAGAACCGGGGAAAGCGTCGTGCCGCTCCCCAACAGACCTCCGATTGTGCCAACAAAGGGCTTGGCAGGTGGCGGAGGTGCCCACGCGAAAGGGTTGGCCGGCCCACCGATTGAGGGGTCGGCCCACACTTGCCGAAGCCGGCGGCGGGAAGCCCCCCACCCACCGGTGTTGCCTGCAAGCTACGCGGCATCCATCAGGCCGACTTCCTGCCAAGTCAAATGCCAATAAAAAACGGCGCCCCAGCGGCGCCGTTTAGGGTCTAGGGACTGGGCTCCGGCCACTGCCGGCTCCCCATATCACCTATCCATGTCGCTGCGCGTTATCGTGGCAGGTCCGAGTAGCCCATCAGGAACTCGTCCACCGAGCGCGCGGCCTGGCGGCCTTCACGGATCGCCCACACCACCAGCGACTGGCCGCGGCGAATGTCGCCGGCTGCGAACACCTTGGGCACGTTGGTGGCGTAGCCGCCGTCAAAGTCCGTGGTGGCCCGGGCATTGCCACGGGCGTCCTTGTCCACGCCGAAGGCTTCCAGCACGGCAGCCACAGGGCTCACAAAGCCCATGGCCAGCAGCACGAGGTCGGCCTTGAGGATCTTTTCAGAGCCCGCCACCTCGACCATCTTGCCGTCCTTCCATTCGACGCGCACGGTCTTGAGGCCAGTGACCTTGCCCTTTTCGCCAATGAACCCCTTGGTGGAGATGGCGAACTCGCGCTCGCAGCCTTCTTCATGGCTGGAGCTGGTGCGCAGCTTGATCGGCCAGTAGGGCCAGGTCATAGGGCGGTTTTCCACCTCAGGCGGCTGGGGCATTAGCTCGAACTGCGTGACGCTGGCAGCGCCATGGCGGTTGCTGGTGCCCACACAATCGCTGCCGGTGTCCCCGCCACCGATCACGATGACGTGCTTGCCTTCGGCGCGCAGCTGGCCCTTGAGCTTGTCGCCGGCATTGACCTTGTTTTGCTGGGGCAGAAATTCCATCGCGAAATGGATGCCATCGAGGTCGCGGCCAGGCACGGGCAGATCGCGCGACTGCTCAGCACCGCCGGTCAGCACCACAGCGTCAAAGTCCTTTTGCAACTGCTCGGGCGTGATGGTTTCCTTGGCCCAGTTGGTGACCTTGGAGTCCTTGCCCAGGCCGTCTTTGGCGGCACCCACAAACACGCCGGTGCGGATGGTCACGCCTTCGGCTTCCATCTGCTTGGCGCGGCGGTCGATGTGCGACTTCTCCATCTTGAAGTCGGGGATGCCGTAGCGCAGCAGGCCGCCGATGCGGTCGTTCTTTTCGAACAGCGTGACGCTGTGGCCCGCGCGCGCCAGTTGCTGCGCCGCAGCCATGCCCGCGGGGCCGGAACCCACCACGGCGACCTTCTTGCCAGTCTGATGTTTGGCCACCCTCGGCTGAACCCAGCCTTCTTCCCAGGCACGGTCGATGATGGCGTGCTCGATGGACTTGATGCCCACCGGGTCGTCGTTCACGTTGAGCACACAAGCTGCCTCGCAGGGCGCGGGGCAAATTCGGCCGGTGAACTCGGGGAAGTTGTTGGTCGAATCCAGCACCGCCCACGCGCTCTTCCAGTCCTGGTGGTACACCAGGTCGTTGAAGTCCGGAATGATGTTGTTGACCGGGCAGCCGTTGTTGCAGAACGGCGTGCCGCAGTCCATGCAGCGCGCGCTCTGGACCTTGGCTTGTGAGTCATCGAGACCGATGACGAATTCCTTGTAATGCTTCAGGCGCTCGCCGACGGGCTTGTAGCCCTCTTCGATGCGCTCGTACTCCATGAAGCCGGTGGTCTTTCCCATGACGGTGTCCTTGTATCTCGATCTATGAATGTGGTGCGGATAGAGGCAATGGCGGCCTTACTTGGCCGGTACTGCTTCCTTTTTAGTAGCTGCTACCGCAGGTGTAGCGGGCTCTTCCAGCACTTTTCGCTCATAAATCTCTGCCAATGCGCGCTTGTACTCCGTCGGGAAAACCTTGACGAACTTGCCGCGTGAGGCGGCCCAGTTGTCCAGGATCTCGCGGGCGCGCTTGCTGCCGGTCCAGCGGTTGTGGTCTTCCAGCAGCTTCTTGAGCTGGGCCTCGTCGCTCTGGCCGCCATGCCAGATGGCACGCGGCACCGTGGCCTCTTGCTCGGACGCGGGCAGGATGCGCTCCAGGGTGACCATGGACATGTTGCAGCGCGTGTCGAACTGACCGTCTTCGTCGTACACGTAGGCCACGCCGCCACTCATGCCCGCCGCAAAGTTGCGGCCGGTCTTGCCGAGCACCAGCACGGTGCCGCCGGTCATGTATTCGCAACCATGGTCGCCTGTGCCCTCCACCACCGCCGTGGCGCCCGACAGGCGCACGGCAAAACGTTCGCCGGCCACACCGCTGAAGAACGCTTCGCCCGTCGTAGCGCCGTACATCACCGTGTTGCCCACGATGGTGTTGCGCACCGCATCGCCCCGGAAGTCGATGCTGGGGCGCACGACCACGCGGCCGCCCGACAGGCCTTTGCCCGTGTAGTCGTTGGCGTCGCCGATCAGGTACAGCGTGATGCCGCGTGTGAGGAACGCACCGAACGATTGGCCGCCCGTGCCTTCCAGCTGGATGCGGATGGTGTCGTCTGGGAGCCCTTCAGGGTGCACGCGCGTCACAGCGCCGGAGAGCATCGCGCCCACGGAGCGGTTGACGTTGCGGGCCACCTCGATGAACTGCACGCGCTCGCCTTTTTCGATGGCGGGCTTGCTGCGCTCGATGAGCTTGCGGTCTAGCGTGTCGGTGATGTTGTGGTCCTGCACGTCCACGTGGTAGCGCGGCACATCGGCGGGCACATTGGGCTGGGCAAACAGGCGCCCGAAGTCCAGACCACGTGCCTTCCAGTGCTCGATGCCGGAACGGGTGTCGAGCAGGTCCGAGCGGCCGATCAGGTCATTGAACTTGCGGATGCCGAGCTGGGCCATGATCTGGCGCACTTCTTCGGCGATGAAGAAGAAGTAGTTCACCACGTGCTCGGGCTTGCCCGAGAATTTCTTGCGCAATTCAGGGTCTTGCGTGGCCACGCCCACCGGGCAGGTGTTCAGGTGGCACTTGCGCATCATGATGCAGCCCTCGACCACCAGCGGTGCGGTCGCAAAGCCGAATTCATCCGCACCCAGCAGCGCGCCGATCGCTACGTCGCGGCCGGTCTTCATCTGGCCATCGGCCTGCACGCGCACACGGCCGCGCAGGCGGTTGAGCACCAGGGTCTGCTGGGTTTCGGCCAGGCCGATTTCCCAAGGGCCGCCCGCGTGCTTGATGGACGACCAGGGCGATGCGCCCGTGCCGCCGTCGTGGCCGGCGATCACGAGGTGGTCGCTCTTGCACTTTGTCACGCCTGCGGCGATGGTGCCCACACCCACTTCGGACACCAGCTTGGTGCTGATGCTGGCGTGGGGTGCCACGTTCTTCAGATCGTGGATCAGCTGTGCCAAGTCCTCGATGGAGTAGATGTCGTGGTGCGGCGGGGGCGAGATCAAACCCACGCCCGGCACGCTGTGGCGCAGCTTGCCGATGTAGTTGGACACCTTGCCACCTGGCAGCTGGCCGCCTTCGCCGGGCTTTGCGCCCTGGGCCATCTTGATCTGGATCTGGTCGGCCGACGACAGGTATTCGGCCGTGACGCCAAAGCGGCCCGACGCGACCTGCTTGATGCGGCTGCGCAGCGAATCGCCGTCCAGCAGGGGCAGATCGACCTCGACGTTGGCTTCGCCGATCACGCTCTTCAAGGTATCGCCCTGCTTGATCGGGATGCCCTTGAGTTCGTTGCGGTAGCGCGCGGCGTCTTCGCCGCCTTCGCCGGTGTTGCTCTTGCCGCCGATGCGGTTCATGGCCACGGCCAGCGTGGCATGCGCCTCGGTGGAGATGGAGCCCAGCGACATGGCGCCGGTGGCAAAACGCTTGACGATCTCCTTGGCGGACTCGACCTCATCGATGGCAATCGCCTTTGATGGATCGATCTTGAACTCGAACAGACCGCGCAACGTGAGGTGGCGCTTGCTCTGGTCGTTGATGATCTGCGCGTACTCCTTGTACGTGTTCCAGTTGTTGGCGCGCGTGCTGTGCTGCAGCTTGGCAATCGCGTCGGGCGTCCACATATGGTCTTCGCCGCGGGTGCGCCAGGCGTACTCACCGCCAGCGTCCAGCATCGTGGCCAGCACAGGGTCGTCACTGAACGCGGCCTTGTGCATGCGGATGGCTTCCTCGGCGATCTCGAACACGCCGATGCCTTCCACGCGGCTGGCGGTCCCGGTGAAATACTTACCCACGGTGTCGGTGTTCAGGCCGATGGCCTCAAACAGCTGCGCGCCGCAGTAGCTCATGTACGTGCTCACGCCCATCTTGGACATGATCTTGGACAGGCCCTTGCCGATGGCCTTCACGTAGTTGTAGATGGCCTTGTCTGCCGACAGGTCGCCGGCCAGGTCCTTGTGCATCTCGGCCAGGGTTTCCATGGCCAGGTAAGGGTGGACGGCCTCGGCGCCGTAGCCGCCCAGCACAGCGAAGTGGTGCACTTCGCGCGCAGTGCCCGTCTCGACCACCAGGCCGGCCGTGGTGCGGAGGCCTTCACGCACCAGGTGCTGGTGGATGGCCGACAGCGCCAGCAGCGCAGGGATGGCCACCTGGGTAGCGCTCACGGCGCGGTCGCTGATGATGAGGATGTTGGCGCCGCCCTTGATGGCGTCCACCGCCTGCGCGCACAGCGATGCCAGCTTGGCTTCTACGCCTTCACGGCCCCAATCGAGCGGGTACGTGATGTCGATGGTGGCGCTCTTGAACTTGCCTTGCGTGTACTTCTCGATATGGCGCAGCTTGGCCATGTCGGCGAAGTCGAGCACGGGCTGGCTCACTTCGAGCCGCATCGGCGGGTTGACCTGGTTGATATCGAGCAGGTTGGGCTTGGGGCCGATGAACGACACCAGCGACATCACGATGGCTTCGCGGATCGGGTCGATCGGCGGGTTGGTTACCTGCGCGAACAGCTGCTTGAAGTAGTTGTACAGCGGCTTGTTCTTGCCCGAAAGCACGGCCAGCGGGCTGTCGTTGCCCATGGAGCCGATGCCTTCTTCACCATTCTTGGCCATGGGCGCCATCAGGAACTTGATGTCTTCCTGGCTGTAGCCAAAAGCCTGCTGGCGGTCGAGCAGCGGCAGGGGCGCGACGTCAGGCGTGGAGGCCGTGTCGGCGCCCACGCTGTCGAGTTTGATGCGCAGGTTCTCGATCCACTGCTTGTAGGGCTTGGTGTTGACGATGTTGGCTTTCAACTCATCGTCGTCGATCATGCGGCCCTGCTCCAGATCGATCAGGAACATCTTGCCGGGCTGCAGGCGCCACTTGCGCACGATCTTGTTTTCCGGGATCGGCAGCACGCCCGATTCCGAGCCCATGATGACCAAGTCATCGTCGGTAATGCAGTAGCGCGAGGGGCGCAGGCCGTTGCGGTCCAGAGTGGCGCCGATCTGGCGGCCGTCGGTGAACACGATGGAGGCCGGGCCATCCCAGGGCTCCAGCATGGCGGCGTGGTATTCATAGAAGGCGCGGCGGCGCTCGTCCATAGTGGTGTGCTGCTCCCAGGGCTCCGGGATCATCATCATCACGGCCTGGCTGATGGGGTAGCCAGCCATGGTCAGCAGTTCGAGGCAGTTGTCGAACGTGGCGGTGTCGGACTGATCAGCGAAGCTGATGGGGTACAGCTTTTGCAGGTCGGCGGCGAGCACGGGCGATGCCATCACGCCTTCGCGCGCCTTCATCCAGTTGTAGTTGCCCTTGACGGTGTTGATTTCACCGTTGTGCGCCACATAGCGGTACGGGTGGGCCAGCGGCCACTCGGGGAAGGTGTTGGTCGAGAAGCGCTGGTGCACCAGGCCGATGGCAGAGATGCAGCGCTCGTCGGACAGGTCCTTGTAGTACACGCCCACCTGGTCGGCCAGCAGCAGACCCTTGTAGACCACGGTGCGGCTGCTCATGCTGGGCACGTAATACTCTTTGCTGTGCTTGAGCTTGAGGGCCTGGATGTTGGCGCTCGCCGTCTTGCGGATCACGTACAGCTTGCGCTCCAGCGCGTCCTGCACGATCACGTCGTTGCCGCGGCCAATGAAGACCTGGCGCAGGATGGGCTCCTTCTTGCGTACGGTGGGCGACATGGGCATGTCGCGGTTGACCGGCACATCGCGCCAGCCCAACAGCACCTGGCCTTCGGCCTTGATCGCGCGTTCCATCTCTTGCTCACACGCAAGGCGCGAAGCGTGTTCCTTGGGCAAGAAGATCATGCCTACGCCGTATTCGCCGGCAGGAGGGAGCGTGACGCCCACAGACCCGTCAGGCGCGGTCCCGGCGCGGGCCATTTCTTCGCGGTAGAGCGCGTCGGGGATCTGGATCAGGATGCCCGCACCGTCGCCCATGAGCTTGTCGGCGCCCACAGCGCCACGGTGGTCGATGTTTTCCAGAATCTTCAGGGCCTGCGTCACGATGTCGTGGCGCTTGACACCTTTGATGTGGGCGACGAAGCCGAGCCCGCAGGCGTCGTGTTCGTTACCCGATGAATACAAACCGTGTTGTTGGAGATGCTGGATCTCGGCAGCCGTGGTCATGGCGCACTCCTTATATTTTCGCAGGGAGTGGAAGATTAGTGCATTGCAACATGCGGCGCAAGCATATTAAATGGGGTCAGATACTAATTAATCGGATGTTTTAATTCGTACTGACCATTTCGGGGACACATCAAAATTCGTAGCAGCAATGCCAATAAGGACAAGCGCTAGGCCGCAATTTTTGCTTTAGATTAGTTGTAACGCCGGTCGACCGGGGCGCCCGCGCGTCACGCGGCGTGCAGTGTGCTTTTGCAACTCGGCCACAAATTCGACCTCGCCCAGCGCCCATCCACTGAGGGCGGAGGCGGTCAGTGCCGCTTCTTCCTGTGAACTGATGCCCGCCTGCGCCGCCGCTGCATAGGCTGCCTCGCGGGCAAACGGTGTGTTGCCCAGTGCCCAGTAGAGCGCGTGGGGCGTGAGCAGGCGATCAACCCGCAACCCCAGCCAATGGGCGTGGCTCGACCAGAGATAGTCGGCCGCCTGCGCCACGAGGCCGGCCCGCACAGGGTTCAGGTCCAGATAGACCATGCAGGGCAACAAGTACCGCTCGGGTTGCAGCACCGTGGAACGGTAGCGCCCCTCCCAGAGCGTGCCCGTGCGCCCGTGGCGGCGGTTGAAGTACTGCACATAACTGCGCCCCACGGCCTGCATCATTTGCGGCAGCCCGCTGGCCGTGCTTGGTGTCGCCAACAGATGGAAGTGGTTGCCCATCAGCACATACGCATGGACAGCCACTGCGTAGCGCTGCGCGTTGTCCGTCAGCAGCGCAAGCATGGTCTCGAAGTCTTCGCGGTCCACAAAGATCGGCTGGCGGTTGTTGCCGCGCTGGAGAACGTGGTGGAGGTGACCCGGCAGGGTCAGGCGCGGAAGACGGGCCATGGTGGACTTCGCGGGAGGGGTGGGTGGCGATCATAAGGCCCGCCCCCCGCTTGAAAGGGAAGCCGGGCTAAGAGCCAGCATCCGATGCAACCCGTACGCAGCTGGCGCTCATCGATTGGCTGCGTTCGTCATAAAGCAGCCAACTGCCCCCTGGGCTCCTGGGCTCTGGAATCCTGGGCGCTGGACTACTGCGCCTCAAGCAGCCGCCAGAGATAAAAGGCACCCTTACCAGGCAAGCAAAGAGGGCGTGGCAGGCACCGTCAACCCGCGTCACACCTTTTCAATCGGAGGCAGCAACCGACGCAGACACCTTGGCCTGCGGTGAGGTGTCGAGGCCAAAGCGGCTCGCGAGCGCCTGCTCAAGACCGAATTCTTCCAGGATGGCTCGCAATCGTTCGGCCGCGCTGCGCTTCTTATGACCGGTGTAGCGCGCGATGATGAGCTCGTTCTTCATGCTGTGCTCCCAACCCACCAGTTCCGTCACCGTGACTTGGTAACCGCTCGCCTCAAGGTACAGGCACCTCAACACGTTGGTGACCTGGCTTCCCAGCTCTCGCGTGTGCAGCGGATGCCGCCAGAGTTCTGCCAGCGGCGTGCGGGCAAGCTGCAACGCCTTGCCCTGGCGCAGGCAGGCGGCCATCTCGGCCTGGCAGCAGGGCACGAGCACCATCGCGCGTGCCCTTTTCTGCAGGCCAAACGCTATCGCGTCGTCTGTCGCGGTATCGCAGGCGTGCAGTGCGGTCACGACGTCAATCTGTGCCGGGAGCTCGTCCGCATCCGTGGATTCAGCCACCGACACGTTGAGGAACGACATGCGCTCAAAACCCAGCTTTTGCGCGAGCTGGCGGGACTTTTCGACAAGCTCGGCGCGGGTCTCCACGCCATAGATCTGCCCGCGGCCGAGTGCCTTGAAATACAGGTCGTAAAGGATGAATCCCAGGTAGGACTTGCCTGCGCCGTGGTCCGCGAGTGTGGGGCCCTTCTCGCTGCCGGAAAGCTCGGTCAACAGTGGCTCGATGAAGTTGAACAGGTGGTACACCTGCTTGAGCTTGCGCCGCGAATCCTGATTCAGCCGTCCATCGCGGGTGAGGATGTGCAGCTCCTTGAGCAGTTCTATGGATTGACCGGGGCGCAGCTCGGAGAGCTCGGATGACGGGGTTGCATCACCGGCCGTGCTTTTGCCATTGGACTTGGGGCCCTTCCCTTTGCCATCCTGGGCGCGGAAGGCGGGCTTGTTCTTCGCAGTCATCGTTGAATCCTTCATGGCGCTGCCGTCTGCACAGTGGGGACAGCGTGGCCGCTTTCAGGGCCGACTCCCAGCTCAGCCCAACCCAGGGCTCCCAGCGACTCCAGTGTGGCTATGTTGCGCTCGAAAATCATCTCAGCCTCGGGAAACACCTCGACGGCACGGTCAATGCTGTCTTCGCGCAGCAGGTGCAAGGTGGGATAGGGGGAGCGGTTGGTGCAGTTGGTGACGTCGTCCACGTCGGTTCCCGCAAACTGGTACAACGGGTGAAAACTGGCGATCTGCACCGTGCCTTCCAAGTCCATCTCTTCCAGCACCGCATCCGCGCGCCCGAGGAATTCATTGAAGTCCAGAAAGTCATGCAGGCAGTGCGGGAGAACGATGAGTGTCGTGTCACGCTCTTCAGCGGGAGTGACCACCAAGGCCGCCAGTTCATCGCGCAGCAGCCCCAGCAGCTCATCCAGGCTTTCGGTCATTGCCAAGGAATAGTGGATCTGGCCTTTGACGTGGACACTTTTGGCAAAAGGGCAGAGATTGAGTCCAATGACCGCCCGCTCCAGCCAGCGAATGGTGTCACTGATGAACGGGGAAGAAACAGCAGGATCTGAAGATCGCGCCGGGGCAGCAGGGGAAGGAAACGTCATGGGAGAAAGCGCGGCGCGGAGGAGCGCTTGATTTTACGTGGGCGCCTCTTTGCCCTTCATCGCGTGCGTGAGCCGAAAACCGCAGCCATTGATCGAAGGTCAAAGGTCAAAGGTCGAAGGGCTCGGGTATTGAGCCTGACTTCGTTGAATAAAAAAGGCAGGGAATCGCCTTGGGTCACTTCACCTTCGCACGGCTCCGCTCATTCAGACAAAAGCCGTTGGCCTGTCAGCCGTTCATGCTCGCGCACAGCAAAACGGTCTGTCATTCCGGCAATGAAGTCGGCTACCGCGCGGGCCCGCAGCGGCCCCTCGTCCAGGAACGCTTGCTCGGCAAATGCCGCCTGCATCTCGTGCGGCGCCGTCGTGTAGGCCTGAAACAGATCACGCACCACCTGCTGCGCGCGTCCCGTGGTTTCCATCACCTGCGGGTGCCGGTACAGGTTCTTGAACAAAAACCGTTTGAGCAACTGCGAGCGCTCGCGCATGGTGTCGCTGAACATCACCAACGGCGGGGCTTGACGCACGGCGTCCACACTCTCAGGCCCATGGCGAGCGATGGCGGCTTGGGTCGCATCGATCACGTCGTAGACCTGGGCACTCAACATCCGTCGAATCGCCTCGTACAAAAGCCGACGGTGGTTTGACGGCTGCGCCAGCGTGGAATGCTCCGCCACCGCTTCCAGGCGGTAGTGCTCAAACAGCGGCACATCTTCAAGTTGCGCCATCGTGATCAGGCCCGATCGCACGCCGTCGTCAATGTCATGGGCGTTGTAGGCAATCTCATCCGCAAGGTTGCACAACTGCGCTTCCAAGCTGGGCTGCTCGCGGCGCAGAAACCGCGCCCCAACGCCATTGGGCTCGGCGGCCTCCAGTTGCTCGGCGTGCGCACGCGAACAATGTTTGAGAACACCCTCGCGGGTTTCAAAGGTGAGATTCAGCCCGTCGTATTGCGGATATCGCTCTTCCAGCTTGTCTATTACCCGAAGGCTCTGGAGGTTGTGCTCAAAGCCACCGTACTCGCCCATGCAGGCATGCAGGGCATCCTGCCCCGCGTGGCCAAAGGGCGTGTGGCCCAAGTCATGGGCCAGCGAAATCGCTTCGACCAAGTCTTCGTTGATGCGCAGGGACCTTGCAATAGAGCGGCCGAGTTGGGCGACTTCGAGAGAGTGGGTGAGGCGCGTGCGGAACAGGTCCCCTTCGTGGTTGAGGAAGACCTGCGTTTTGTAGACGAGCCGGCGGAACGCGGTGGAGTGGACGATGCGGTCTCGATCGCGCTGGTAGTCGGTGCGGGTGGGTGCGGGGGTCTCGTAGAAGCGTCTGCCCCGACTGAGCACAGCGTCGCAAGCGAAAACAGCCAAATCGAAATTTCGAGCCAGAATATTCCCTCTTGCTTATCTAGAAAGCGCTGATAGCCATACATACCATGGTGGCCGAACGTGCACTATGCGCAGCAAGCATCGATCACTTCTCGAACCAGCTTGTCTGGCGCCGTGCGCAGTACCGCCGTTCCTGGCCCGTCGATGAGTACGAAGCGGATCTCCCCGGCGTCGGATTTTTTATCGACACGCATCAGTTCCAAATACCGGCCCGCGTTGTCAGTTGCGTCCAAAATCGGACCCTTTGTCGGCAGGCCCGCACGCTTAATCAGCCTTGTAAGTCGATCGACAAAGGCGTCGTCAACCATCCCCAGCCTCTGTGACAGCTCGGCGGCCATCACCATCCCAGCGGCAATTCCTTCTCCGTGGAGCCAAACTCCGTAGCCCACCCCGGCTTCAATGGCATGACCAAAGGTGTGGCCAAAGTTGAGAATAGCGCGTACGCCGCCCTCACGCTCGTCTTGACTCACAACCCAAGCTTTAATTTCACAGCTTCGGCGTACACAGTGCGACAACGCGACAAGGTCATACGCCAGCACCTTCTCAACCGACACCTCCAACCACTCCATAAACTCCATGCTCGCGATGGGCCCGTATTTTAGAACTTCAGCTAGGCCCGAACGCAACTCTCGTAGCGGCAAAGTTGCTAGTGTCGACAAATCACAAACCACCAGTTGCGGTTGATGAAACGAGCCGATCATATTTTTGCCCAAAGGGTGATTGATTGCGGTCTTTCCGCCCACCGAAGAGTCAACTTGAGCAAGAAGAGTGGTTGGAACTTGAACAAATCGGACTCCACGCATATAGGTGGCTGCGGCAAATCCTGTCATGTCGCCCACTACCCCGCCACCCAGCGCGTACAGCACCGTCTTTCGATCACAACCATGGGAAAGCAAGGTGTTGTAAATCAGTTCTAGCGTACGCCAATCTTTGAATTCCTCTCCATCAGGTAGAAATAGAGTGTGTACGGCAGGGTAAATCTGGCTTAGCTGCCTGCCCAACTGATCGGCATACAAAGGGCCAACGACCTCATTTGTAACGATTAGAGCGGCGCTGCCTGTCGGCAGGGTAAGTAGAGAGCCCCAATGCGCATCGCAGTATTCTGCTATCCAAATGTCATAGCTGCGTTCGCCCAAATTTATTGTTACTTGCTTAGATGCATCCGTCTGAGGTGGAGATAGGGTTCGATTGCTCATTTGTAAATGATTTGAGGCAAGAAATGGAATAAGGCCAAATTCTTCACTGTGAAACCGAAACCGACCTAACAGTCATGTGAAGTTAAAAAAAACCCCCTGATCAGAACCAAGGGGCTTAGATTGTCGTTGTCGAACGGTAATTCAGAATTGTCGCATCGACAAGGCAATAACCAAAACATGACACAAAGTCACTATGGACATACCCCTCCGTCTACTGCGACGGAAACCTGCCGCGTCACTGACAATGTATCCCTAGTCGCAGTAACCAAGAAATTAAAACATGCGGGCCCTGCAGGCGGCGTTCCCGTGACAACGCCATTGTTACCAGCGCTACCACTTGTTAACCACCCTGGTACTCCATTGAAATTCCACGTGACAGCTTTTGTTGTATCTCCACCGCTAGCAGAGAAAGCGAACGAGTATGAACCCGTACTAACAGCTCCAGGCAAAGGGCAAGCGGTGCCAACATCCGCACTACAGCCGTTGACCGTAAAAACAAGTGGTCCAATCGCGGGAGTTGTAGGTGTCGTAGGCGTCGTGGGCGTCGTGGGCGTTGTAGCCGCAGCTACCACTGTCACTTTCAAATTCTGTACCGCAACCGCTCCGACCCCATCAATTACACGCACCACAACGTTGTAATCGCCAGCAGCAGCATTTGTAGAACCACTAATTACTCCACTTTCACTCAGTGCCAATCCAGAAGGCAGCGCACCGATAGTAGACCATGTATAGGGACCTACACCACCGGTCAATGACAAGGCGTATGCAAACAAATTGCCAGCAGTTACCGAAATAGAATCTGGACTCGTAATAGCGATGGGGACACCGGCGCCCACAGTATTAATCACATTGACCGCATGCAGAGAAACGATAGGATCTTGAATTCCATTCGAAACATCATTATCAAAACGATCTGTAGAGTATTCTAAAAGAATGACGCCTGTATCTGAACCACTGGACAGAGACACCATCCCAACGCCGCTGATCGTCCGAACTTGCAAAACATTACCGGACTGACTTCCCGAAAGAAGACGAGCCCCGATGTAAGCCCCAAACGGTCGAATACTGACTTGCAAATTGGCACCCCCGGTCGGGTTTGGTACCGGCTGATTAGCATCGTCCCTAATAAAGGCTTGGATTCCAACATTGTCCGGCACGAGGCCAGAGTTAAGCCGCGATCCTAACGAAAAGGGAGCCATTGTGGTGGCAATTACATTTGCTGGCTTGCCTGTGGCTGCCCCGACAACAATATCGACACTTGCGCTAGTTACTAAGTTATCACTCGGATTTGTGACGGAGCAGGTGATGCGCGCGGTACCTGCTTGATCGCCAGCGTGAAAATGGAAAGAGGCACCCCCTGAATTTGAACCCAGCGTCACAGAACGATAAGCCAGCGGATTGCCATCTTCGTCTTCATGACTTTCACTACCATCCAAATAGTAAAGCGCACCAGAATCCAATCCACCGACTAGATTACACGCAAAAATATTCTCCCCACCTGGGATTGGCTTTCCGCCTGTCTGAGCTTCTATGTAGATAGTGGTAGTGTAACTAGCATACGCACCGATACTTGCACTCACATTGCCGATGTTGATGGGGAGCTGATTTTTTGCAGCCCGCACGGTAATGCTGTACGGTAGATTCGAAGATCCAGGACTCCCCCCCCCGCCGCCGCAAGCGGTAATTGAGGCCACAAAAAACACAGCAAGCAACTTATAGAGTTTAAACATTTTTATCCCGTAACGATATTTCAACGAATTGCGGAACGCTCAGTAATAACTTTTGGAGTAATAAAGACTAACATTTCTTGCTTGTTCGCCTGCTTTGTTTTTGTTTTAAACAAATTACCCAAACCCGGAATATCACCAAGCACTGGAACTTTGGCCTCTGCGTCATCTTCGAACAGTTCAAAAATACCGCCTATAACAACCGTCCCGCCATTTTCTACCAACACTTGCGTTTTAATGTGCTTTGTATTAATCGCACGAACATTATTGAGCACTTCGCCTGGACTGTCTTTATTAACATCCAGATCCAATATAATGTTCCCCTCGGGGGTTATCTGGGGTGTCACCTCAAGCTTCAATACAGCCTTCTTAAAGGCAATCACCGTCCCCCCATTTGGTGCAGTAACCGGATAAGGAAATTCCGTACCTTGCTCAATCGACGCCTTGGTTTGGTCGGCAGTTACCACCCGCGGGCTGGAAACGATTCGCCCCTTACCGTCGGCCTCCATAGCAGAAATTTCTAAATTCAAAAACCGATTTGCCGCTGAGTTAAATATAGATATCGCAAAACTAGCAGGATCGAATCCACCCTGGGCCTGCGCGGGCAGGTTGACGAAATTACCCAAAGTGTTGGTAACACCCCCCGCCCCGGACGAAGCGACAGCATTACTATAACTCGTACCGAACGCGAGACTTTGCCCCCCTCCGATGTTATATCCACCGGTACCACCTCTATTTGCACGTAAGTCAGCACCGCCCAATCGAACACCCAGGGATCTTCCAAATGTGTCTGACGCTTCCACAATTCTCGCTTCAATCATTACTTGCCGCACCGCTACGTCAAGAGTTGCCAACAGCTGACGTACCTCTTCCAATTTAGCCGCGGTGTCGGTAACAAAAAGTTGATTGGTCCGAGGCTCCGCCATCGCACTGCCACGCTCGGACAACAGTCTGTTTGAAGTTCCTCCTCCGCTACCCGCACTTGATGCAGTTAGCTGCGTCACCATATCCACGGCCTTCGCATAGTTCATCTGAAATGGCTGGGTCCGTAACGGCTCCAGCTTCTGAATCGTAAGCGCTGCTTCATAATCCTTCTTTGTCCTATCATCAATCTCATCTTTGGGCGCAATCCAAAGCACGCTACCTGTTTTTTTCATTCCCAAACCCTTGGCATCCATAATTATCTGGAGAGCCTGGTCCCACGGTACATCTTTCAAACGCAGCGTAAGCGAGCCCGTTACCGTATCCGAAGTAACGATATTGAAATTCGTGAAATCCGCAATGACTTGCAACAAGGATCGAACTTCGATGTTCTGAAAATTCAATGACAATTTTTCCCCGCTGAATCCGGGGCCTTGGGTCAATTTACTCAAATCTACCTTCTTCTGGCGGATTTCCAGAACAAACTGATTATCGCTCTGATAAGCGCTATGTTCCCATTCGCCGATGGGGTCAATACTCATCCTGACGCGATCCCCCTGCTGAACGGTGTTAACCGTTTGAACCGGGGTACCAAAATCGCTTACGTCGATCCGTCGCCGCAACCCTTCAGGTAAGGAGGATTTCAGAAAATCAACCACTAGACCCTTACCTTGCTGACGTATATCAACACCCACCTGCGCGGCTCCTAGTGCGACCACCACTCGAGCAGAACCATCACCCCCACGGCGAAAATCGATATCTTTGAGCGCAATCACATCAGAATTGACAGCGGCGGAAAAATTCTGCACCTGACTTGATTGACGGTCTGGCACAGTCACAACAGAGGCAGCACCCAAAGAAATAAACAGTGTTCGACCCTGAATCTCGGCTTGATACGAAGTGGACTGCTTTAAGTTAAGCACGACGCGGGTTCGACTACCTGCCTGGACCACATTAACTGATTTTACATTACCTTGCCCCACCTCAAAGGCAGTTTTACCACTCGCGTTTGCGGCATCAGCAAAGTCGAGCGCAATACGAGGAGGGGTCTCGATAGAGAAACCGGTAGGAAGGGCCAGCAGCGGTTGTGCAAAATCGATACGGATCACCTCTGTACCATTTTGACTGCTCCCTGATACGGACTGAATCGCGGTTTGAGCGTTTGCCACAACTGGCGCAAGAACAAAGATTGCACACAAGATCCGATCACGGCAAACTTTGTTTATAAGGCTTACTAAGTATTTCATTGCTTTTTACCCTCTTGCAATTCCAATGATGCTTCGCGCTCGATCCAGTCACCAGTAGCATCTTGAACAATTTCACGCAAACGAACAGAATTTTCTGTAATACGGATTATTTTCCCGTAGTTTTGCCCGATGTAATTGCCAACCCGTACTTGGTAAAGCAGACTATCAACCTTCAACAATGCGGTAGGGGCACCTTTTTTTTCAAGATTCCCAACCATGGCCATCACATCCAACGGGTATGCCTCAAGCGGCTCCTTACGCCGGGCCATTTCTGGCGCGATTAACGCAGCGTTTGAAGCGGACTGAGTGGACTCCCTTTTAAGAGCCAGGGTCAATTTGACAGAATTAAAAGGTTCAATACCGGCGCCAACGGAATAAACCTGAGGCAAAAACTGCTTTGGCTCGACCAATGGGGTTACATATGGCTTTGTTGTAGCACGCAAATCTGTCATCCATGCGCGCAATTCGTCGTCCCCCCCCCCGCCGCATCCCGCCAGAATAAATCCCACGGCCGATAGAACCCCCGTCCTATTCCATATCATGGTTTATTGCCTCCCACAGCTTTTTTCTGCGCCTGAATCTCTTCTGGGTCAAGATATCTAAATGTCCGAGCTGTCGCATCCATTGTTAACACCGCGCTGTCCCGCCCCTCTTTCGCGGCAGGAGCAATAGAAATGTTGTTCAGCGTTACAATTCTGGAGAGTTGAGCTACATCTGAAGCGAACGCCCCCATATCATGGTATTTTCCAACCACACGCACTTCAATCGGCAACTCAGCATAATATTCCTTGACTACTACTTGTCCTGGTCGAAATAAATCGAACTGCAGGCTTCGCCCCAGTCCTGCCTGGTTAATATCAGACAGAAGTGCAGCCATCTCCGCTTTGCTTGGTAGTTGCTTCTCCAATTGAATTACATATTGCTGCACCTGTTCCCGCTGGCGTTTCAGCGCCTCAAGACTCACCGCTTTAGTTAGCTTAGCTTGATAATCTTGGCGAAGTGTCTGCTCTTTTGCGATTTCTGTGTCCAACTCCACTTGATATTCATTTATCTTCGCGAACCACAATGCTGCAGTTACTGCAAGCGCGATAAAGAGGCATAGTAAAATTTTGGGCGCAATAGGCCACAACGAGGGATCTTTTGGATCCAAATTTCGAAACTGTTTAGAGAGTTCAGCCTGGAGAGCAACCAAATCAACTTGTGATTTTGCGTTTTTGGACATAATTACTTTCCACTCTCAGCCGTAGTAACGTCTTTGCTCTTCTGCGCTTCGCCAGTCCGCATTAAGCGGAATCGCAAATTGAATGCAGACACGCGACGCTGATCCCTCGACGACAAATTAATATTACTGGCCACAATTTCCACCAGCTCAGGCTTCGATAACCAAGGGGTGTTATCCGTTAAATTTCGAAGCATCTCGGATACCCGCTCGTTGGACTGTGCAACGCCCTGCATAGCAATCACCTGATCCGTTTGCTTAATATTGGTTATATAAGCACCCTCTGGAATCTGCCGAACCAATTCATTTAGCAAATGAACCGGTAAATTCCGATCTGACTGGAGATCTTCCACTGCTTTCTGCCGAGCACGCAGCGATGCAATCTCATCTTCAATTGTTGCAATTTCCTTGATTTGCTCCTCTAACACCTTGATTTCACTCTGCAGAAAGGCATTCCTCTCCTGCTGAGCAGTGATCATCATTTGGTACCACCAATAGATCGCGCCGGCAATCGCCAAGCCGATCAGAAACGAGGCAAACATCGTCGCTTGAAAAGCCTCTTTACGGCGCTTGCGCGCGGCTTCTCTGTGCGGGAGTAAATTAATCAAAATCACTGCAGGAACCTCCGCATGGCCAAGCCGCATGAGGTGAGATAAGAAGGCGCCTCACGCACCATTTTTTTCAAACGCACGGAACTTCCAATCTCCATCCCATCGAATGGATTGACCGCGCTGCATGCGAATCCGGTCTGCTGAGTCACCGCTTCAGTCAGGCCAGGGAGAGGCGCAGAGCCGCCAGCCAACATGATGTGGTCAACACGGTTATGGGGCGTACTGGTAAAGAAGAACTGGAGCGCACGGCCAATTTCTTGGGCCATCGAATCGACAAATGGCTTAAGCACAGCGGATTGATAATCTTCAGGTAGATCACCGTTTCGCTTTTTGCTCTCGGCCTCTTCCACCGAGAACCCGTATTGGCGAACGATCAGCTGCGTGAGTTGAGCTCCACCAAAAGCCTGGTCGCGGTCATAAAGGACTTCCTCATTACGGATGACCTGCATGCTTGTAGTCAGGGCACCAACCTCGAAAAGAGCAACCATGGCGTCCACGCCCTTTTTGGGCAGCGACTCAATCAGACGTCCAGCGGCGAGGCGGGAAGCGTGGGACTCGATGTCCACCACTACGGGCTTGAGCCCCGCAGCTTCCGCCAACCCCTGGCGGTCCTGAACCTTTTCACGGCGCGAGGCTGCAATCAGAACATCAACGTCACCGGGCGCATTTTTGCTGGGGCCAATGACACAGAAGTCGAGGCTCACTTCGTCCAGAGAGAATGGTATGTACTGGTTGGCTTCCGACTCCACCTGGACTTCAAGCTCTTGCTCAGTCATTCCTCCAGGCAGTGTGATCTTCTTGGTAATGACGGCTGAAGGCGGCAGTGCCAAGGCGACGTTTTTCGTCCGGGTGCCGCTCTTCTTGACGAGGCGGCGCAAGGCGTCCGCTACTTCATCGAATTTTTCGATGTTGCCGTCGGTGATCCAGCCGCGCTCCAGCGGCTCGATGGCGCAACGCTCGAGAACCAGACCGCCGGCTTTATCACGCCCGAGCTCCACCAGTTTCACGCTGGAGGAACTGATGTCGATTCCCAGCAGTGGCGCAGACTGGCGACTGAACAAAGACCCCATTGAGCTCAAGATTGGTCCCCTGTAACTTGCCAAAATGAGGCAACAAAACTTAACACTTCACATGAATGCTATCAGTAAGGTACTTCTCCAGCAAAGATTTTTCCCCGTGTAACACCGGTGGAGCGTTGCCAAAAGCAGACGATTTTTTGCCACCGTGCAAGGCCGTTTGGCGGCGGCAATGCACCATTTAACGATCCATGGACAACACCTGAACAGTTTTTGGGGCAGTAGGACATCCGCTTTTTATAATGGCAGGTCTTACCTCTCCGGAGCGATATGTCGCCCTCTCCATCGAAGCCTTCCGACAAGTCGGACTCCACCGCCGATCGCGCACGCCCTACCTGGCTTCGCTGGTTCTTTCGCGCCATTGCATGGATGGCTGGCCTCGCGGCCGCTGCAGTTGCAGGCTTGGCTTTGACCATTGCCGTCGCGCTTTCGGTCGCCTATCCCAATCTGCCCGACATCTCGGACTTGGCCGACTACAGGCCCAAGCTTCCCCTGCGTGTGTACTCCTCCGAAGGAGCACTGCTGGGCGAGTTTGGAGAAGAGCGGCGCAACCTCACGCCGATTGGCGACATCCCCAAGGTGATGAAGGATGCCGTGCTCGCCATCGAAGACGCACGCTTCTTCTCACACGGCGGTGTTGATTACAAGGGGATGGTGCGTGCTGCACTGGCCAATCTGGGCCGTGTCAAAAGCCAAGGCGCTTCGACTATCACAATGCAGGTCGCGCGAAATGTTTACCTGTCTTCAGAGAAAACATTTACTCGCAAAATTTACGAAATCTTACTGACGTTCAAACTCGAGCATTTACTGACCAAAGATCAGATTCTTGAGATTTACATGAACCAGATTTATCTGGGAAATCGAGCTTATGGATTTGCCGCAGCATCCGAGTCCTATTTTGGCAAGCCGTTGAAGTCGGTATCGGTGGCTGAAGCCGCAATGCTGGCGGGCCTTCCTAAGGCCCCATCCGCATATAACCCCATCAGCAACCCCAAGCGCGCGCGCTCGCGGCAGCTCTACATCATCGAGCGGATGGAAGAGAACGGCTTCATCACCGCCCAGCAAGCGACCGAGGCCAAGAAAGAAGAACTCAAGATCCGGTCGGGCCCCGACAACACCCGGGTGCACGCGGAATACGTGGCGGAGATGGCGCGTCAGCTGATCTTCACGCAGTACGGCAACGAGGCCTATACGCGCGGGCTCAATGTCTACACCACCCTCAATGCTGCGGAGCAGGATGCTGCCTATGCATCGTTGCGGCGCGGCATCATGGATTACGAACGCCGCCAGCAATACCGGGGCCCTGAGAAGTTCGTGAACCTTCCTGCCGGGCCGCAGGAGGTCGAAGATGCGATCGATGACGCACTTGCCAACCATCCCGACAACGGCGATGTACTGTCCGCCATCGTCCTGGAAGCGTCCCCCCGCAAGATTGTTGCAGCCCGCGCCAGTGGTGACACCCTGGAAATCACGGGCGATGGCCTCAAGCCAGCCTTGTCGGGTTTGAGCGACAAGGCGCCGCCCAACATCAAGATTCGCCGGGGCGCCGTGATCCGCGTTGTGAAGACACCCAAGAACGCATGGGAAATTACCCAGCTTCCCGAGGTGGAAGGCGCTTTGGTCGCGCTCGACCCCCGCACTGGCGCCATTCGGGCTCTGGTCGGTGGCTTTGACTTTGACAAGAACAAGTTCAACCATGCGGCACAAGCGTGGCGCCAGCCGGGCTCGAGCTTCAAGCCGTTCATCTACTCGGCGGCACTGGAGAAGGGTTTTACGCCAGCCACAGTCATCAACGATGCCCCGCTTTTCTTCGACGCCGGCACCACCGGTGGTCAACCCTGGGAGCCGAAGAACTACGACGGCAAGTACGACGGCCCGATGAGCATGCGCACCGGTCTGGCCAAGTCCAAGAACATGATCTCGATCCGCATCCTGCAATCCGTCGGCCCCAAGACGGCGCAGGAATGGGTGTCGCGCTTTGGCTTCGATGCCGAGAAGCACCCGCCGTATCTCACGATGGCACTGGGCGCTGGCTCCGTCACTCCGCTGCAGATGGCCACGGCGTATTCCGTCTTTGCCAATGGTGGGTACCGCGTGAACCCCTGGCTGATCACCAAAGTGACCGACCACAAAGGACGTGTAATCTCTGAAACCACCCCGCCCGCGACAAGCGAGCAACCCCGAGCCATCACTGCCCGCAATGCATTTGTGATGAACAGCCTGCTGCAGGAAGTCACACGCTCTGGCACGGCTGCGCGTGCACAGGCAACGCTCAAGCGCCCAGACCTGTACGGCAAGACCGGGACCACCAATGACTCGGTCGATGCATGGTTCGCGGGCTACCAGCCCACGGTGGCGGCCGTGACGTGGATCGGCTACGACACGCCACGCAACCTAGGCAGCCGCGAAACCGGGGGCGGTTTGAGCTTGCCCGTTTGGATCAGCTTCATGGAGCGTGCGCTCAAGGGCGTGCCGGTGATGGAACCGACGGTTCCTCCCGGTGTTGTCAACGTCGGCGGTGAATGGTTCTACGAAGAATATGCGCGCAATGCTGGGGTCGCGAGCGTCGGCCTGGAGGACCGTTCGACGGGCGCTGCGGCAGCCGCGGCGCCCCACACGCCTCCACCAACTGAGGAGCGCAACCGCATCCTGGACCTGTTCCGCAATTAAAGCGGAGCTGCCAGAAATGGCCGGCTGATCGTTGGAAGATAGATCGGCCGCTCAACAAATCTCGACCGGCCTTGTGGCTAAGCGGCCGGATCAGGCAGAAAACCGCAGCGCTAGCCCTGCCTGCTGGGTTGCATCGCGGCTCAGGCAGGCAAAGAATTCGCCCGCGCCCTTCGTGTCCTGCCAGGCTGCGCCATCAAATCTGTAGTGATAGCCGCCAGACTTGGCGGCCATCCACACCTCGTGCAGCGGCCTTTGCAGGTTGATCACAATCTGGGTGCGGTTGGGGAAGGTCAAAGTCACCATGCCGCCCGACCGCTGGGCATCCACGTCGGCGTCGGTGTCATCGTTGATCCGATCGCAACTGCGCTCCACGGCGAGAAGCAGTTTTTCGGCATGGTCCATGAATTCAAGGTCGGTCATTACAATTTGCGGATGTTGAAAGCTTCCCAAATTCTAGTCAGGACGCTTGTCCTTGCCGCCAGTGCGGCAGCGGCCGTCGGTTGCGGCCAGCGCGGCCCGCTGTATTTGCCTACCGGCCCTGCTGCCGCGCAGCGGGCCACACTCTCCGAAACCCTGACACCTGCCCGCGATAACAGCACCAGTTCCACCAGCAGCGGTGCTACGCCAGCGGCCCCGGCCGCCGCAGCTTCCACGCCGCGCTGAGGCACCGGGCAGCGCACCTCGCAGCCCCAGCTAGGGCCTTGCCACCACCCTCCCCATCGTTGATTTCCATCAAGGACCCTGTACAGGGTCCCCCGTAGAGTCGGGCGCTTTATTGCACCGCAGGATGGCCATGGCCCTGGAACTCTACCGCGACAAGAACCACGCTTGTCTGATGTTCACCGACCTCATTGAAGACGACGGCCAGGCCGTGCAGGCCAATCAGTTCCTGATCGTGGACGACGACACCGGCGCCATCATCGACCCGGGCGGCAACCTCGCATTCAATGAGTTGTTCATGGGGATGACCCAGCATTTCCCACCGCATAAGCTTTCGTACGTGATCGCGTCCCATGCAGATCCGGACATCATCGCGTCGCTGGACCGCTGGATGACCAGTACCAAGGCCCACCTGGTGATCTCGCGCGTGTGGGAGCGCTTTGCGCCGCATTTCACCAAGGCGGGCAAGACAGAGAACCGGGTGATCGGCGTGCCGGACAGCGGAGGCAACCTGCCGCTGGGGCGCGGTGAGCTGATGCTGCTGCCCGCTCACTTCATGCACTCCGAAGGCAACTTTCACTTCTACGATCCGGTCAGCCGGATCCTATTCACAGGCGATCTGGGCGTGTCGATGACAACAGGGGCCGAGGCGCGTATCCCGGTGACCGACCTCAAGGCACACATTCCGCGCATGGAGGGGTTTCACCGTCGCTACATGGTCTCCAACAAGATCCTGCGACTGTGGACGCGCATGGCGCGGCAGCTGGATATTTCGATGCTGGTGCCCCAGCATGGCGCCCCGATCCAAGGGCGGCAGGCGATCAGCGACTTCTTTGACTGGATCGAGAACCTGGTGTGTGGCATCGACCTGTTCGACGAGCGGGCCTACCAGATACCTACCGCCCGCATCGACCCCGTGAGTCGGCAACTGCGCCCCCAAATCGCTTGAATAAGGGCAAAAAACGGCTCCAGCGCTTGATTTATAAACACATGTAGCTATCTTTTTAATAGCATTCGTAACCTAAGCCCCTACCGAGCTCGCGCTGGCGACGACGTTCCCTGCGCAGCCGCGCGGCCTAAGACAGCCTTTTTTCGCAGCCGTTGCCACAGCCGCCAACCCAACAACGCCGCCAGGACGACGGCGTAAATCGCGACCTCGCCAAAATCGTTCTTGCCCGAGCGCATCCAGAAAAAATGCAGGATGGCGAGCCCCGCAACGACGTAGACCGCGCGGTGCAGCGCCTGCCAGCGCCGCGCACCCATCACCTTGATGGCGCGGTTGAACGACGTGGCCGCCAGCAGCGTGAGCAGCAGCAACGCCAACGACCCCACCAGGATAAACGGCCGCTTGATGATGTCGCGCACGATGTCTGGCACATCAAAGCCCATGTCGAACCAGGCGTAGCTCAGCAGGTGCAGCAGGCCATAGAAGAACACGAACAGGCCCAGCATGCGGCGAAACCGCGCAAGCTGGGGCGTGGCCGTGATCACGCGCAAGGGCGTGACTGCCAGCACCAGGCACAGGGCGCGCAGCGTCCAGTCGCCGGTGGCGCGGATCAAAGCCTCCGCAGGATTGGCGCCCAGCTGGTTGGTGGCAGTGGCAAACACCAGCCAAGCCAGCGGCAGCAGGCACAGCACAAACATCACAGGCTTGGCGGCCGGATGGAGCAAGAGTTTTCGCATGGATCTGTCGGGCCTATGGAGTCAAAGTGCAGCGCAGGTGGTCAGGCGTGCCCTCGTGCATCAATAGAACTTCTTGAGATCCATGCCCGCGTACAGCTGCCCTACCTGCGCTTCGTAGCCGTTGAACATCAGTGTCTTGCGCTTCTTGGCGAACAGGCCGTCCTCGCCAATGCGCCGCTCGGTGGCCTGGCTCCAGCGCGGGTGGTCCACCTCGGGGTTCACGTTGGAATAAAAGCCGTACTCCTGCTTGGCGGCTTTGTTCCACGCCGTGCCGGGCTCCTTCTCGACAAAGCGGATCTTGACAATGCTCTTGGCGCTCTTGAAACCGTACTTCCACGGCACCACCAGCCGCACAGGTGCGCCGTTCTGGTTGGGCAGCACCTCCCCATACATGCCAAAGGCCAACAGCGTGAGGGGATTCATCGCCTCATCCATGCGCAGGCCTTCCACATACGGCCAGTCGAGCACGCGGGAGCCGACAAAGGGCATCGTCGCCTTGTCCGCCAGCGTCACAAACTCCACGTACTTGGCGCTGCCCTGCGGCTCCACGCGCTTGATCAGCTCAGACAGCGAATAGCCCACCCAGGGCACCACCATCGACCAGCCCTCCACGCAGCGCATCCGATAGATGCGCTCTTCCTGCGCGCTGAGCTTGAGCAGGTCTTCGATGCCGTATTTGCCGGGCTTTTTGACGAGGCCTTCGACCTCCACCGTCCAGGGCATTGTCTTCAGGGTGTGGGCGTTGCGCGCGGGGTCTGCCTTGTCGGTGCCGAACTCGTAGAAGTTGTTGTAGGTGCTCGCGTCCTTGTAATCGGTGAGCTTTTCCAGCGTGACGGCCCCCGCCACCGCCGATCGGGTGCTGGCCAGCGCCGCCAGCTTGCCGGGCCGCGGCACCGCCGCCGCCTGCGCCATGGCCTCGCGCCCTGCCCAGGCCGCCAGAGCCGCCCCTGCGGCGCCGCCGGCCATCAGGCGCAGCATCTGGCGCCGATCTTCGTAGACCGAGCGCGGTGTGATCTCGGAGAAATGAGGGTGGTTGAAACCTGTGTCGCGGGGAGGGATCAGCATGGCGGTCTCCGGTGGGGAACGTGGCACGTTCTTACGTTGAAACGATGTGGCGGTAGAGCAGAACAACTGTTAGTTCGTTCCCTGTACCGCTCAGGTTACACCGAAGACGCAATAGTTTCATGCGCGCCTTCACCCAGCCACACCCTTCCCGCCACCCTCCACGCCACCCCGGAGCGCAGCACGCAGAGGCTGGCCTACAAAGTGCCGTAGCTGTGCAGCCCCGACAAGAACATGTTCACGCCCAGGAAGGCGAACGTCGTCACCGCCAGGCCGACCAGCGCCCACCAGGCCGACACCGTGCCGCGCAGGCCTTTCATGAGGCGCATGTGCAACCAGGCCGCATAGTTGAGCCAGACGATCAGCGCCCAGGTCTCCTTGGGGTCCCAGCTCCAGTAGCCGCCCCAGGCCTCGGCCGCCCACAGGGCGCCCAGCACCGTGGCGATGGTGAAGAACGCAAAACCCACGGCGATGGATTTGTACATCACGTCGTCAAGGATCTCGAACGACGGCAGGCGTGCAGCAATCCGCTTGCGCCCGAACAGGATGCCGACAGCGATCAGCGCCGAGATAGCCGCATAACCGACCCAGTAGCTGCCGCCCGCCTCGGCCACGCCACGCTGGCGGAAAGCGATGGGCACGAAGCACAGGGCCGCACCCAGCAGCCATAGAGGTGTCAGCTTGTACCAACGCGTCTCATCAGCCTGCTGCTTGATCAGATAGGCAAAAGCCACCATCGCAGCCAGCGCGAAGGTGCCGTAGCCGATGAAGTTGGCGGGCACGTGCAGCTTCATCCACCAGCTCTTCAAGGCCGGCACCAGGGGCTGGATCTCGTGTGCCTCGCGCACCACGGTGTACCAGAGCAAAAAGCCCACCGCGGCACTGACCACCAGCATCACGAAGCCGCCCAGGGCCCGCGTGTCGTACTGCTCTTCGTAGTACAGGTAGAAGGCCGCCGTCATCCAGCAGAACAGCACGAACACTTCGTACAGGTTGCTCACCGGGATGTGGCCGATGTCGGGGCCGATGAGGTAGCTCTCGTACCAGCGCACCAGCGTGCCGATGAGCGCCATGGCCACCGCCACCCAGGCGATGCGCGAGCCCAGCAGGCTCATCGTGCGGCCCTCTCCGCGCGAGAACATGCCCACCCAGTAGAAGATGGTGCTCATGAAGAACAGCATGCTCATCCACAGGATGGCGGACTGGCTGGACAGGAAGTACTTGAGGCCGAACACCGTATCGGCCCGCGCCAGGCTGCCCGCACCATCGTGCTGGTACAGGCCGATGGCCATCAGCGCCACCGCCGCCACCACCAGCAGCAGCACACGCAGCGGGCGCCAGAACCAGCACAACCAGATCGTGCAGGGAATGGCGCCCAGCAGGATGCCCTTCTCGTACCCATCCATGAAGCTGCCGTAGCGTTGCAGCGCAAACAGCCCCCCGGCCGCGACGATGGCGGCAAACAGCCAATCGAACCAGTTGCGGCGGGCGAAGAACCCCTCGTTCAGGGTGATCGCGGTGTTGTTCGTGTTGCTGGTGGCGGTGTTCATGCGGTGCCTTCCGGGGCCTTGCCGGCCCCGATCAGTTTCTGTGCGAGCTGGACGAACTCTTGGTCGCCATCCATCGTCTTGCGGTTGGTCGACAGGGCCATGGTGGCGCGGGAGCGGCCACCCTCACCTTCGTGGGGAGCAACCCAGATCCATACGCGCCGCTCACGCACGTACAGCATGGCAAAAACGCCCAGGATCAGCAAGGCGCAGCCCAGATAGACGATGCTCTTGCCCGGCGCGCGCGCCACCTGGAACACGCTGGCCTGCACCTGGGTGAAGTCCTTGAGTTCAAACACCAGCGGCGCAGGGTAGATCTGCGCGTCAGAAAGCGACAGCACGGCCTGCGTCATAAAACCCTGGGTCTTTTCGTCCTGCGGCAGCGGCGGTAGGCCGGCCCGTTGGCGCGACAGCTGCGCCACCTCGAACAACGTGCCGTTGAGGATGCGCACCAGCACCTCGCCGGCGCGTGCGCGCTCGGCCTCCGGCACGTTGGCTTCCATGAAGTCCGACACCGCCTGCAGGCCGCCCGTGGGCTTGCCATCGACCATGCCGCGGCCGGCAAACAGCGCCAGCGCGCGCGACGCAGACTGGCGCAGCTGTTCGGCCAGATCGGTGCGCGAGGGGTCGACGGCCTGCGCCACGTAGCGGCGCACGGCCGCCTCGCGTGCTTGCTCGTCGGCCAACGCGGCCTTCATGCGCATAAATCCGTCCATGCTGCCCTTGTCATCGGCGGGCACCCGCAGGTAGCGAAAGGGCTCTGCCGGTGTCTCGCGCACACCCAGCAGGAACACCGGAGCGCCATCGCCGGTGTCCACCGGCAGCATGTAGTTGTGGAACTCGCGCGCCTGGCCAGCGGCGTCGCGCAGCTTGTAGCTCACGCTCGGGCCGACATTGCGCAGCTCTTTCTTGGTGACGGTCTTGTTGGCCGCGCCCAGGCGTGATTCGACCGATTCGCGCAAGTCGACTTTGCGGACATCCACGCCCGCACCACCGGGGCCGGCGCCACCGAAATTTTCCACGTTGATCGTGCGCAGCGCAGTGAATTCGAGCGTGAGCTTGTCACTGCCCGGGCCGCCGCCCTGGTTGGTGAGCTCGGTGGAATTGCCCACCACGCCCTCGATGTCGAACGGCTTGGCGCCCGCCACCATGGGCACGGCCCGCAGCTTGAGGTGCGAGCCGCCGTCGTCAAAGCTCGACTGGTAGATCTCGATGCCTTTGTAGCTGGCCGGGTGGTTCACCTCGACGCGCGCCGGGATCTTCTCGCCCGTGGCTTTGTCGTGGATGACGATCTCGCTGGCGAACAGCTTGGGCATGCCGGTGGAGTAGTGCTCCACGATGAACTTCTTGAGCTCGATGGCGAATGGAAGGTCCTGGAGCAGCACGCCGTCGGACTGGTTCAGGATCGCTGTGCTCGACTGCGTGCCTTCGGCGACCAGCAGGTTGCCGCGGAACGTGGGGTTGCGCTCGGACAGCCGGTGCTCGGGCTTCACGTCGGCGATCAAGCCGCCACCCTGGTAGGGCGTCTTGCCGCCCAGCAGCATCTGGGCACGCACGATAAGGTCGCCGTCCAGCAGACCGCCCAGGCACACCAGCACGATGGCGCTGTGCGCGGCGATGTAACCCAGCTTGTTGGCCGCACCCGCCTTGGCCGCCACCATCCAGCCCGTGCCGGGGCCCGCGGGCGTATCGCGCTGCTGCAGGCGCACCTTCCAGCCGCCCCCGGCCAGCAGCGTGCCGATGCGGCGTGCCTCGGCCTCGGGCGTCTCGTGGAGGTCCGCCTCGGCCTTGTGGTGAAAGGCTTTCAGGCTCTGCTCGCGGATGTTTTCTTTGTAGACCCTGAGGTCCACCAGGATCTTGGGGGTGTTGCGGGCAATGCACAGCGAGGTGCTCGTCACCAAGAACGCCAGGATCAGCAAAAACCACCAGGCGCTGTACACCGCGTTGAGCTTCACGGCGCCAAACAGCTCGGCCCAGAAAGGCCCGAACTGGTTGACGTAGTTGACCGCCGGCTCATGCTGCTTGAGCACCGTGCCGATCACCGAGGCGATGCAGATCACCGTCAGCAGCGAGATCGCAAACCGCATGGAGGACAGCAGTTCGACCCCGGCGCGCAGTGCCGCTGAGCCAGTCTGGACGCGAAGGCCCTGGGTGTTGTCGGACATGAATGAAAAAATGGAGCGAGGGTGCTGCGGTGCGCGCGGGAGAGAGATCAAAGCAAAAAGGGCGGGACCATCCTTGCGATGGACCCGCCCTTTTTGGGGTTGTTATTGGCGGTAGGTTCCGTGCGGCCCGTTTACCAGGGCCACGGGTTGACGAAGATCAATCAGCGCAGGCCGGCGATGTAGTCCGATACCGCCCGGATTTCCTTGTCGTTGAGCTTGGCCGCAATCTGCGTCATCTGGATGCTGTTGGCACGTTTGCCTTCGCGGAACTCCGACAGCTGCTTGGACGTGTAGTCGGCGTGCTGGCCGGACAGGCGCGGGTACTGGGCAGGGATGCCGGCACCGTTGGGGCTGTGGCAGCCGGCGCAGGCAGCGATGTTGCGGTCAGCAATACCACCGCGGTAAATGCGCTCGCCCAGTGCCACCAACTCCTTGTCCTTGGCGAAACCGGGTTTGGCGGTCTTGCCACCCACCCAGTACGAGATGTTGCGCATGTCGTCGTCCGACAGGGCCGAGGCAAAGCCCTTCATGACGGGATCGTTGCGCTTGCCGGACTTGAACTCCTGCAGCTGCTTGACCAGGTATTCAGGGTGTTGCTGCGACAGCTTGGGGTTGGCCGCGATGGCCGAGTTGCCATCGGCGCCGTGGCAAGCCGCGCACACGGCGGTGAAGCTTGCCTCGCCTTTGACCAGATCGGGCTTGGCCGCCTTGGGCGGTGCCGCGGGAGCCTCCCCCGCTGCGAAGGCCGAGAAAACAGGTGCTGCCAGTGCGGCAGCTGTCAACAAGGAGGCAAGCAACTTCATATCGAGGGTCTATGTTTATGTGCGCAAAACCTCGCGATTCTACAATGATGGTTCTTTCTCTCCCAACGCCCCATGACGACCACCCCTTCTGCGCCAGTTGCTGGCTCCCTCCCGCCCGCACCCGACGCCAAGATCGCCATGGGCTGGATGCACACGGCCAGGTTCCTGACCACGGCCGCGCAGCTGCACCACCTGCCGCCCATCCACGTGCCCGAAATCGCCTTTGTGGGCCGTTCCAACGCGGGCAAATCCACTTGCATCAACACCCTGACGCAACAAAAGCAGCTGGCGTTCGCCTCCAAAAGGCCAGGACGCACGCAGCACATCAACCTTTTCTCTCTGGGCAAACACGGCGTGACCGATGCGGTGCTGGCGGATCTGCCAGGCTACGGCTACGCCAAGGTCTCGCGGTCCGACAAGGTGCGTTGGCAGCAGGTGATGGTCAACTACCTGGTCAGCCGCCCCGGGCTCACCGGCATCGTCTTGCTGTGTGACCCCCGCCTCGGGTTGACCGAACTGGACGAGGCGCTGCTTGAAGTGCTGCGCCCCCGGGTCGAGGAAGGCCTGAAATTCCTCATCGTGCTGACCAAGGCGGACAAGCTCACACGCTCTGAGCAAGCCAAGATCCTGTCGATTACGCGACTGAACGCGGCCGGCGGAGAGGTGATGATGTTCTCAGCCCTCAAGAAGCAGGGCGTGGACGAGGTGGCCCAGTTGCTGTGGCAGTGGGCGCACCCGGAGCAGGCCGCGGTGCCTGCCGCTGGCGCACTGGCAGGCGTCACGGACGCCGCTGACGCCTCCACGCCAGATGCCGATGAGGAATTTGAGAAAAATTAGGCTCCAGCGCTTATCTATCATGCGCTAGTAGCTATCAAGTTAATAGCGCCATGATCCAGACCCGCCCCGTCACTCTGCCCCACAGCATCACCCTGCACTGCCGCACCAGCGGCGTGGCCGGCCGGCCCGTGCTGCTTTTTCTGCATGGTTTCCCCGAGGGGGCATTCATCTGGGACGAACAGCTGGCGTACTTCGCCCGTCCCGAGAACGGCGGCTACCGCTGCGTCGCGCCCTACCTGCGCGGCTTCGGGCCCTCCAGCAGCCCAGCCGAGGTCGAAGCCTACCGGGCCAAGCACCTGGTGCAGGATTTGGTGGCGCTCATCGCGTCGGAGTCGCCCGGCGGCCCGCTCGAATGCCTGGTGGCGCACGACTGGGGCGGCGCGGTGGCCTGGAACCTGGCCAACCAGCAGCCCCAGCTGATGAAGCGGCTGGCCATCGTCAACTCCCCGCACCCCGGCGCCTTTCTGCGCGAGCTGCAGCACAACCCCGCGCAGCAGGCGGCCAGCCAGTACATGCACTTCCTGTGCCGCGCGGACGCCGAGGCGCTGCTGGCCGAGAACGATTTCGCCCGTCTGTTCGGCTTTTTCGACGGCCCCGATGGCCGCGCACCCGCCTGGCTGACCGACCCCGTGCGCGCCCAGTACCGTGCGCTCTGGCAGCAGGGCCTGACGGGCGCCTGCAACTACTACCGCGCCAGCCCCCTGCGCCCGCCGCGCAACAAGGCCGGCAGCGAGGGCGGAACCGAGGACGACAGCGTGCAGGCCATCACCCTGCCCGACAGCATGCTCACCATTGCCGTACCCACGCTGGTGCTCTGGGCCATGGACGACCCGGCCCTGCTGCCGGCCCTGCTCGACGGACTGCCCGGGTGGATTCCACAGCTGCAACTGCAACGCATTGAGCAGGCCACGCACTGGGTCGTGCACGAGCATCCCGAGCGCGTGGCGATGGAGCTGCGGCGCTTTCTGCAATCAAAATGATAGCTATCAGCGCTTGATGGATAAGCGCTGACGCCTGTTTTTGCTAAAAAACCGGCCCTGAAGGTCCCTTGCACCCAAGCCCGGGGAGACCTGCGTTGCCAGCTCCACCCGACATGGCCAGCCGCGCGGCGCAGCGTTGCCGTCAATACACCGAAGCTTCGCCCTCGGGCCGCGTCTTGAAGCGCTTGTGCACCCAGTAATACTGCCCCGGGGACGCATCGATGTAGCCCTGCAGATTGGCATTCATGAGGGCGGTATCGGCCTCGGCGTCTTCGGTCGGGTAGCCGGGCCAGGCGGGCGAAATCTCAGCCACGTAGCCGGCAGGCGTGAGGCGCGTGACCATGGCGATCACCTTGGCCCGCCCCAGCCGCGCGAACCGGGGCAGCGACGGCACGGTGGCCGCCTGCACGCCAAAAAATGGCACGAACAGCGAGTCATTGCGGCCAAAGTCCATGTCGGGCAGCAGGTACAGCAGGCCGCCCTTGCGCAGGTTGGCGATGATGGGCTTGACCCCGTCATTGCGGTTGAGCATGCGCACATCGCCAAAACGCTGGCGCCCCTCGCGAAACCACGCGTCCACGGCCGGGTCCGGATGGGTCGAGAAGATTGACGTGAATGCCCGCGACGTGTGCAGCGTGAGGGCCGAGCCACCCGCGTCCATGCCGTAGAAATGCGGCGCGAAGATGATGGTGGGCGTGTCGCCCTCCAGCTCTTGCAGGGCGCCCGTGAGCTTGACGCGGGCCTGCACCACATCGCGCGGCGCAAACCACAGCCAGCTGCGGTCGAGCCAGGACTGGCAGAACACCACAAACGTTTCTTGCGCCCACGCGCGGCGCTGGGCCTCAGGGGCGTCGGGGTAGCACAGCGCCAGGTTGCGCAAAGCCACGCGCCGGCGCGGCGCAGCCAGCACGAACAGCGTGCGGCCAATCAGCCATCCCATGCCGCGCAGCACCGGCAGCGGCAGCCGCGCCAGGACGCGCATGAACCACACGCCCAGGCGCCCCGTCATGCAGGCACCTCAGCAGCGGCGGCGGGTGCGTCGGCCCGGGGTTTCTTGTAGCGGGCGTAGCCCCAGAGGTACTGCTCGGGGCATTGGCGGATGAGGTGTTCCATGGCCTGATTGATCTGTACGACGGCAACGTCGATCTGGTCGGACAGCGGCTCTGCGAGCGGCTCGAAATGGGTGACAAAACCGCGGCCCCAGGGCAGTCGCTCGCAGCGCGCCAGCACCACGGCCGCGCCGGTCTGCTGCGCCAGGCGCACGGCCAGCGTCATGGTGTAGGCATCGCGGCCAAAAAATGGCGCCCATAGGCCCTGCCCATCAGGCGGCACCTGGTCGGGCAGCAGGCCCACAGCCTCGCCCCGGCGCAGGGCTTTGATCATCTGGCGCACGCCTGCCAGCGTGGTGGGCACGGCCAGCATGCCGGGGCGGTTGCGGGCAGTCTCCATCACCTTGGCCAGCCAGGCCTGGCGCGCGGGGCGGTACAGCACGGTGATGGGGCCGCGCTCGGCGCTCCAGCGGCGTGCGGCGGCCTGGGCCGACAGCTCAAAACACCCCTGGTGCGGCGTGAGGTACACGATGCCCTTGCCCGCCGCATAGGCCGCCTCGACACACGCCTCGCCCTCGATTCGGCAGGGCATGGGCGCGCCCAGCCACAGGCGCGGCAGCTCGGTCACCATGCGGCCGGCGTGCGCCACGGCGGCACGCACCGCGCCAAACGAATAGCCGGCCAGCGCCACGTTGGCCAAAAAGCGCCGCCGGTACGTGGCCGACGCCACAAACGCCACCCAGCCCATGGCCGCGCCCATGATGTGGAGCAACCACAGCGGAAACACGGAAAAAAATTGGAAGACGACTGGCATTAAAATGGACGGGTCGCTGAGTTAAATGAGCAACTTGCAGGGCGACGTAAAAAAAATCTGCTAAAGCGTTCGCCAAAGCTCCTTCGGGGTGAGGGCAACGCCCCAAATGCCGGAACACAGGAGTTTATTCAAATGGCGAACGACTTTCTCTTTACCTCGGAATCCGTCTCCGAAGGCCACCCCGACAAGGTGGCCGACCAGATCTCGGACGCGATTCTCGATGCGATCTTCAAAGAAGACCCCCGCTCGCGCGTTGCCGCCGAAACGCTGACCAACACCGGCCTTGTGGTGCTGGCCGGCGAAATCACCACCAACGCCCACGTGGACTACATCCAGGTGGCGCGCGACACCATCAAGCGCATCGGCTACGACAACACGGACTACGGCATCGACTACAAGGGCTGCGCCGTGCTCGTGGCCTATGACAAGCAATCCAACGACATCGCCCAGGGCGTGGACCACGCGTCCGACGACCACCTGAACACCGGCGCCGGCGACCAGGGCCTGATGTTCGGCTACGCCTGCGACGAAACGCCCGAGCTGATGCCCGCGCCCATCTACTACGCCCACCGCCTGGTCGAGCGTCAGGCCCAATTGCGCAAGGACGGCCGCCTGCCCTTCCTGCGCCCCGACGCCAAGTCGCAAGTGACCATGCGCTATGTGGACGGCAAGCCCCACAGCATCGACACCGTGGTGCTCTCCACCCAGCACCACCCCGACCAGAGCGAAACCCAGACCAAGATGAAGGCCTCGTTCACCGAAGCCATCATCGAAGAGATCATCAAACCCGTGCTGCCAAAAGAGTGGCTGCAGAACACGCGCTACCTGATCAACCCCACCGGCCGCTTCGTCATCGGCGGTCCCCAGGGCGACTGTGGCCTGACCGGCCGCAAGATCATCGTGGACACCTACGGCGGCGCCTGCCCGCACGGCGGTGGCGCGTTCAGCGGCAAGGACCCAACCAAGGTGGACCGCTCGGCCGCCTACGCCGCGCGCTACGTGGCCAAGAACATCGTGGCCGCCGGCCTGGCGCGCCAGTGCCAGATTCAGGTGGCCTACGCCATCGGCGTGGCCGAGCCGATGAACATCACCGTGTACACCGAAGGCACGGGCGTGATCTCCGACGACCGCCTGGCCGCCCTGGTGCGCGAGCACTTCGACCTGCGCCCCAAGGGCATCATCCAGATGCTGGACCTGCTGCGGCCTATCTACGAGAAGACGGCAGCCTACGGCCACTTCGGCCGCGAAGAGCCTGAGTTCAGCTGGGAACGGACGGACAAGGCAGCTGCACTGCGTGCAGCAGCGGGGCTGTAAATCCCGCCACGCTACTTGCGCGGTTATCGGTCTTCGGGCGCAGTTTCATACCGCGCCAGCGATGTGAACGAAGACCAAGGTACGGATAAGGCAGCGGCACTGCGTGCTGCCACCGGGCTGTAAAGCCCTCGCGCACGTGCGGTGTGTCAGCCACCGCAACACCACGACTCCAAAGCCGCAACGCCCCGCGTTGCGGCTTTTTCTTTGCCCATTCGCATTGCGCACACCCCCGTTGCGGCTCTCTCCTACAGCCGCGACCCGCCCGTACTGACGGCCGCACAAAGGCTCCTCCCCTATCGTTCCACCACACCCTCTTGCGGCCCCACGCTGCTAAACCAACCCCTCCTTAGGAGCGACTGCCATGCTGAAGTACGCCATCATTTTTGCCCTGATTTCCCTGGTTGCAGCTGCACTCGGTTTCACCGGCGTGGCCGCTGGCGCTGCAGGCATTGCCAAGGTTCTGTTCGTGATCTTCCTGATCATCGCCGTGGTGTTCGTGGTCCTGGCCGCTGTCGGTGTGGGCGCGGCACGCAAGGTGCTCAAGTAAGCGGCACGGCACTTCATCGAACACCAGGACTTCCATGGCCCTCAATATCTTCGAAGCGCTGCGCGAAAGCCACGAACGCCAACGCGAGCTGTACCGGCAGCTGGTCGACACCAGCGGCGACACCCCCGAGCGGCGCGAGCTTTTCGAGCAGCTCAAAGCCGAACTTCTAGCCCATGAACTGGCAGAGGAGCGGCACTTCTACATCCCGCTGATGGATCACGACGCTGGAGTCGATCTGTCACGCCACGCAATCTCTGAACACCATCAGCTGGATGAACTGGTGGAGTCGTTGGAAGATGCCGACCCGGCAACGCCTACATGGCTGCCCCTGGCGAAGAAACTCGCGGAGAAGGTGGAGCATCACCTTGAGGAAGAAGAGCACAAGTTCTTCCAGATGGCGGGCAAGCTCCTGACCGAAAAGCAGAAGCTGGATCTGGCCAAGGATTACTTCGCCACCTACGAAGAATCCAAGGCCAAGGCCGCGACTGCCTGACCAACCACTGAATGCAGAGTGCCCGGGCTGCGGACCAGCCCGCGGCAGCGTACCGCCAGGTGCGTCAAACCGATTCTTCAGCCTGCACCACGCAGTTGCGGCCCTTGGACTTGGCCACATACAGCGCGGTGTCGGCGCGCTTGATGAGCGCATGCGCGTCTTCGTGGTGGTCCCAGGTGGCCACGCCAAAACTGGCGCTCACGTGCCCTACCGAATCAAACGGCACGCCGGCAATACGCGCCCGCACCGCTTCAGCCATGGCCATGGCGGCATCGACCGGGGTTTCCTTGAGCAGGATGATGAATTCCTCGCCGCCAAAACGCGCCGCACAGTCCGAGGTGCGCAGCAGCTCGCGCACGCGCAGCGCGGTGCTCTTGAGCACCACGTCGCCCGAGTCGTGCCCGAAGGTGTCGTTGATGCGTTTGAAGAAATCAATGTCGAACATCACCACCGACAGGCTGCTCTTCTTGATGCGCGTGTCGGCCATCTCGGTCTCCAGCCGCTCGAAGAACCGGCGCCGGTTCACGAGGTCGGTCAAGAAGTCCTTGGTCGCCAGGTCTTCCAGCTTGCTGTTGAGCCGCGCCATGGGCCCGATCACCAGCGACGACAGCGACAGGTTGAGCACCACGAACAGCAGCAAAAAGCTGCCCAGCAGCGCGGCCATCACGGTGTTGAACGTCTGGCGCGCCTTCTCGAGCGGGAAGTACATGGGCACCTTCACCACCTGGATGCCCACGGTCTCGTTCATGCCCCAGCCAAAGCCGTTCTTGTCGCCATACACCTTGAGCATGGTGGGTGGCGCCACGGCGGGCGTGCTGTGGCAGGCCATGCACTGGGCCTGCTTGATGGTGATGGGACGCGCCACGTACATCGCGCGGTGCATGCCCTCGCCCACCTCGCCCGTAACCTCTTTCTTGAGGTCGGACCGTCCTTCGCGGAAGTCGCCGATGATGCGCTCCTCCCACTCGTTGGCGCGGTCGCGCAGGTTGGTCGGGTTGAGCACCGCCTCCTTGTACTCATAACCCGGAAACCGGCTTTGCAGGCGGCGCAGGGTTTCGGTGGCGGCAAAGGCGGGCACGGTCTGGGGCAAGAACTTCTCGGCCAGCGTCACATCCAGGTGCGGCTTGACCAGCTCGGTGGTGTAGTCGCGGATGGCCATGGCCGCGTTCATCATCATCTGCGAGTTGTGCTGCACTTCCTCGATGGCCAACTGCTGCAGGAAGCGGTGCACATACGCCCCCGCACCGGCCGCCGCCACGAGCAGGACCACTGCCAGCACCAGGTTGAATTTGAGCCGCAAAGACATGGAAATCCCTCAGGTGCCGGCGCTCTGGGCCAGCTTGTTATTGGAAAGGACGGGCGCCCGGTGGGGCCCGCCCTGCCGCCCTGGCTGCAAGGATGCACCGGGCGATCATGGGAGGCAAAGTTTGCGTTTGTGCCAGATTTTGCGCAACAGGTCCAACACTATTGCGCCAACGCGCGCCGGCAGCTACAGCCCACGCTCGCTCAGCGACAGCTTGCGGCGGTAGGCCGGGCGCAGGCGGTACAGCTGGGCGGGGCGGTGGGCTGCGCCCGTTTGCAGCGCGCCCGGGATTGGCTCCAGCATCGCCAGTTCTTCCACCTTGCGCCGAAAGCTCACCTTGTTGATGGCCTCGCCCAACACCACCTCGTACACCGCCTGCAGCTGGGGCAACGTGAAGGGCTCAGCACACAGGTGCACCGGCAGCGACGAATACTGGCTTTTGCTGCGCACCCGCGCCACGGCCACCTCCACGATCTGGCGGTGGTCGAACGGCAGCGGCGGCAGGGCATCAACCGGCGCCAATTCAATGCGCCCCTCGGCTGCGGCCAGCAACTCCGGTGGCACCAGCGCGCAGTACGCCACCGCCACCGACCAGCCCCGCGGGTCCCGCACCGCGCCCGAGAACGTGGCCAGTTGCTCCAGGTACGGGCTTGCCAGCCCCGCCTTGTCGCGCAGCACACGCACCGCGCTGGCCTGGGCGTCGGCGTCTTCCTGGGCGTGCACATAACCGCCGGGCAGCGCCAGGGCACCTTCAAACGGCGCCCGATCCCGCCGCACCAGTGCCACCTGCAGCGCGTCGCCACGCAGGGTCAGCAACACCACGTCGACGGTGCAGATCACGGCGGGGGCAGGGGTGTCTTTCATGGGCGGCGAGGGGTTCATTGCAACTTGAGACAAACAAGGCTACCACTGCCGAAGCGCAAGGTGAAGATCATTCCCGATGATTGCCGTACCAACGACAACCCGCACAGAGCTATTAACACTAGTTAGTTGCATTTATGAATTAACTATACTAGACTGGAATCACCATTGAGGAGAAGACCATGGCCCGCAATATCCAGCTGCTGGTGATCGACCCGCAAAATGACTTTTGTGACCTGCCCGCCGACTGGCAACCCCACAACCCGGACGGCACCCGCACAGCGCCCAGCCTGCCCGTGGCGGGCGCCCACGCCGACATGCAGCGGGTGGCGGCGTTCATCCGCGCACACGCCGGCCAGCTCGATGCGATCACCGTCACGCTCGACTCGCACCAGCGTTTTGACATTGCCCATCCCGGTTTCTGGCAACAAGGCGGTGGCAAGGCAGTGGCCCCATTCACGCCCATCACCGCAGCGCAGGTGCGCGCCGGCGCCTTTGCCCCGCGCAATGCCGAAGCGCTGCCGCGCACTCTGGCGTACCTCGACGCACTCGAAGCCCAGGGCCGCTACACGCTCATGGTCTGGCCCGTGCACTGCGAGATCGGCAGCTGGGGCCACGGCGTGCATGCCGATGTGCTGTCTGCCTGTGGCGAGTGGCAACTGCGGCGCCAGCGCGCAGTGCACAACGTGTTCAAGGGCACCAACCCGTGGACCGAGCACTACAGCGCCACTGAGGCCGAGGTGGTGGACCCTGCCGACCCGGATACTGCGCTCAACACCCGGTTGCTCGCAGCGCTCGACACCGCCGATGTGCTCTACATCGCGGGCGAAGCCAGCAGCCACTGCGTGCGCGCCACCACCGAACACATCGTGCAGCACCTGCCTCGCCTGCAGGCCGCCGGCGCCCGGCCCGACCACATCGTGCTGTTGACCGATTGCATGAGCCCGGTGCCTGGCTTCGAGGCAGAGCACACCGCGTTCCTTGAGGCGATGCGTGCGCAGGGCATGCAGCTTGCAAATAGCAGCGAAATTAGCCTCTAGCGCTTGTTGGATAAGCACTTTTAGCTATCAATTTTGACAAACCCTGCACGCCCACCGTCTGAGGCACCACGCAGGCTCCATCCACCCGCTCCACCACTCTTGCGGCCCCAGCCTCACGAAGGACCACCATGAACCCCGTCATCACCAGCCTGCTCGACACCGACCTGTACAAGTTCACCATGTGGCAGGCGCTGCTGCACCGCCACCCCCAGACGCAGAGCGAGTACCGCTTTGTGTGCCGCAACCAGCCGCAGTACCCGCTGGCCGAACTCCTGCCCGAGGTGAATGCTGCGCTTGACCACCTGTGTTCCCTGCGCTTCACGAAGGGCGAGCTCGACTACCTTGCGGGCCTGCGCTTCATCAAGAGCGACTTTGTCGACTTCCTGCGCCTCTTCCAGTTCCAGCGCGACTTCATCGAGGCGCGGGCCGACGGCGACACGCTCAGCATCGTGGCCCGTGGTCCGCAGGTGCACGTGATGGGCTTCGAGATCTTCGTGCTGGCCATCGTCAACGAGCTGTACTTTCGCCGCTTCGATGCCGCAGCAGCCCTTGCCAGCGGCCGCGAGCGCCTGGCCACCAAGGTGCAACAGCTGCAGGACCTGGCCCAGCAGGCCACGCTGCGCCATCCGTTCGAGATCTTCGACTTTGGCCTGCGCCGGCGCTACAGCGGCGCGTGGCAGCGCGAGGTCGTGCAGACATTTGCCGAGCAGACGCCGCAGTGGTTCAAGGGCACCAGCAACGTGCTGCTGGCGCGCGATTTGAACCTGGTGCCCATCGGCACCATGGCGCACGAGTACCTGCAGACCTTTCAGGCGCTGGGCGTGCGACTGCGCGATTTTCAAAAGGCCGCGCTGGAAGACTGGGTGCAGGAGTACCGCGGCGACCTTGGGATCGCGCTCACCGACACCGTGGGCATGGACGCGTTCCTGGCCGACTTCGATCTGTACTTTGCCAAGCTGTTCGACGGCCTGCGGCACGACTCGGGCGACCCGGTGGCCTGGGGCGAGAAGGCCCTGGCGCACTATGCGAAGCTGCGCATCGATGCGCACACCAAGCGGCTGGTGTTTTCGGATGGCCTCACGCTCAATCGCGCGCTCGAGCTGTATCGCCACTTTGGCGACCGCACGCAGCTGGGTTTTGGCATCGGCACCAGCCTCACCAACGACATGGGCGACGCGCGGGAGATGAAGCCGCTCAACATCGTGATGAAGCTCACCCGCGCCAACGGCCAGCCGGTGGCCAAGCTGTCGGACACGCCGGGCAAGACGCTGTGCGACGATGAAACCTATCTAGCCTACCTCCGCCAAGTCTTCAACGTTGCTAACTGAGTGGCTGAGAAAACTCTCCTGGCGTCGTTGTTCCGTCTTGCCGTACCTCCGGTACTGTCTGCGACTGAACGCCCGGGGATTCTCTTCACGAATCACCGCGCCGTGGGCATCCGCGGGCTCGGGCGGTCTGCGGCGTTGCAAATACTCGCAATAGCTACAGCTATTGCTGCGTTTTGCGCCTTGCAGCCCCTCCCGATCCGCAGCGCCCACTTACCGCTTGATTCGTGAAGAGAATCCCTGGACCGCTTCGCTGAGTTTTTCAGCCACTCCGACGCGCTCTGCAGCACTTAAGGAAAAAGAAACATGCTCCGCATCACCATCGCTCAATTGAATTTCACCGTTGGCGACATCGAAGGCAACGTCGACCGCATGGTGGCCGCCGCGCGGCAGGCTGCGGCCGAGCAGTCCGATATCGTCGTCTTCAGCGAACTCTCGCTGTGCGGCTACTACCCCGGCGACATGCTGGACGAGCCCGAATTCATCGCGCGCGTGGAGGCAGGCATGGCGGCGCTGCAGGCTGCGTCCACCCATCTGCCCAGCCTGCACTGGGTGGTGGGCACGCCCACCCGCGCCAGCGGGCCCGGCAAGCGGCTGCACAACAGCCTGGTGGTGCTGCAGAACGGCGCCGTGCGCCTGCAGTACGCCAAGCAGCTGCTGCCCACCTACAACATCTTTGACGAGCGCCGCCACTTCGAGCCCGGCCCGGACGTGGCCAAGGTGCTGCGGATCGGCGCCGCCCAGGTCGGGCTGCTGGTGTGCGAGGACGGCTGGAACGACCACGGCGGCGACTACGTGGTCAACCCGTTCGTGCGCATGCGCGATGCGTCACCGGACCTGGTGATCAGCATCAACGCCAGCCCCAGCCACGTGGGCAAGCGTGAGCAGCGCCACGTGATGTTCGGCGGCTCGTCCAAGCGGCACGGCCTGCCCATCCTGTATGTGAACCAGATCGGTGGCCACGACCAGCTGGTGTACGACGGCGGGTCGTTCGCGGCCGAGCCGGACGCCGGCATCGTGTTTGAAGCGCCGCGGTTTGTGGAGGACGTGCGCACGCTGCAGTTCGACAACGGCCGCTTCATGATGGCCGACGGCCAAGCCCCGGCCAGCGTGCCCGCCGAGGGCATCCCCACCATGGAGTTCTACCGCCAGCAGATCGTGCTGGGCCTGTCGGACTACGCGCGCCGCTGCGGTTTCAAGCAGGTGGTGGTGGGCAGCTCGGGCGGCATCGACAGCGCCCTCACCCTGGCCTTGGCCGCAGAGGCGTTGGGGCCCGAGAACGTGGTGGGCATCACCATGCCCTCGCGCTACTCCAGCAGCGGCTCGGTCGATGACTCGGTACAGCTGTGCCGCAACCTGGGCATCCAGCTCCACACGCACCCGATTGCCGACCTGGTGGCGGGCTACGCGCAGCAGTACGAGGCGTCGTTTGGCCAGCCGCTGGCGGGCCTGCCGCTGGAGAACCTGCAGGCGCGCATCCGCGGCACGGTGCTGATGGAATACTCCAACGCCTTTGGCCACCTGCTGCTCACCACGGGCAACAAGTCCGAGATCTCGGTGGGCTACTGCACGCTGTACGGCGACACCAACGGCGGCCTGGGCCTGCTGGGCGACCTGTACAAGACCGAAGTGTTTGCGCTCTCGCGCCACGTCAACGAACACGCGGGGCGCGAGCTGATACCAGTGGCCATCATCGACAAGGAACCCTCGGCCGAACTGGCCCCGGGCCAGCGCGACGTGGACAGCCTGCCGCCCTACCCGGTGCTGGACGAAGTGCTCAAGCTGCTCATCGAGGGCGACCGCCTGTCGACCGCCGAGCACACCGCCGCGCAGGCCTTTGTGCTCAAGCTGCAAGAGGGCGATGCCGGCCGCGCGCTGGTGCAGCGCGTGCGCCGCATGGTGGCGCGCAACGAATACAAGCGCCGCCAGGCCCCACCCATCCTGCGCGTACGGCCCCGGGCGTTTGGCAGCGGGCGGCAGATGCCGATTGCGGCACGGTACGAATAAAACCCGCCCAGGTAGAATTACTCCTAAAACAATAGCTAGTAGCGCTTATCCGTCAAGCGCTGGCGGCCATTTTTGTTCATATTTGCCGCCCCCACAGCACCGCAGAGACACCTGCCCATGTACGACACCGCCATCTATATCGGCCGCTTCGAGCCCGTCCACACCGGCCACCTGGCCCTGCTGCAACGCGCGCTCGACAGCGCCCGCCAGGTGATCGTGGTGGTCGGGTCTGCCTGGCAGGCGCGGTCGCCCAAGAACCCCTTCACCTGGCAAGAGCGCGAGGCCATGCTGCACGAGGCCCTGCCCGCCGCAGACCGCGCCCGCGTGCGCGTGCTGCCGGTGCGGGACTACTACAACGAGGCCGTCTGGGTGCAGGCCGTGCGCCGGGGCGTGGCCGAGATCGCCGGCGCCAACGCCCACATCGGGCTGGTCGGCCACTTCAAGGACGCGACCAGCAGCTACCTGAGCGCCTTCCCCGGGTGGGAGCTCATTCATGTCGAGCGCCAAGGCCGCATCGACGCCACCGCCATCCGCGACGCGTACTTTGGCGCCACGCCCGCCACCGTGCAGGCGGCCCTGCAGCCGTTGGCCGATGAGATCCCGGAGAGCACGCTGGCCGCCCTGCTGCAATTTGCGCACACCCCACACTACCCCGCGCTGCAGGAAGAGTGGCGCATGCTGCGCGGCTACCGCGAAGCCTGGGCCGCCGCGCCCTACCCGCCGGTGTTTGTGACGGTAGACGCGGTGCTGCGCTGCCAGAACCAGGTGCTGCTGATCCGCCGCGCGCACGCGCCCGGCAAGGGCCAGCTGGCCGTGCCCGGCGGCTTCATCGAGCAGCGCGAAACCGTGTGGCAGTCCTGCCTGCGCGAGCTGGTGGAAGAAACCCACTGCGCCCTGCCCGAAGCCACCATGCGCGCCGCGCTGCAGTCCGTGGCCGTGTTCGACCACCCCGACCGCAGCCAGCGTGGACGCACGCTGACCCACGCGCATTACTTTGATCTGGGCGACGCGCCCTTCCCCGCCGTGCAGGCCGATGACGACGCGCTGCACGTGCAGTGGACGCCGATTGACCAGCTGGCGGGGATGGAAGAAGACTTTTTTGAAGACCACTTCCACATGCTGGATCACTTCTTAGGCATCACACAGCGCAACGGCTGATGCCTCGCCGCACCCCCTCACCGGTCTTTAAATACAACACTGCTGCATCTGTTTGTAAAAGCATTGTGAAACGCGTTAGGCGCGATATACCATTCCGGCGCTCTTAACCGCCCCGATTATTCGTGTTGCGATATTTTCTCGCACTCCCCATATTCATCACCAAGGAGTTAGAAGTTGAAAAAATTCCTAGGGGCGTTAGCTCTCGCTCTCGCTTTAATCTCCCCGGTGGCTGCGAATCCAATAATTATTCCTGGCGATAAAAATCAAAGACTGATTGCCAATAATCTATACCTTACAACTGATTCTCTTTTTGCCGCATACATGAGCGAGAATCTGGAGCAGAGAAGACTGGCAGAAATGTACGTAATTGGCGTTATAGCAAGTTCTGAGGGAGAGTCGTGGTGCGGGTTCAAAATAGCCTCGCCTGATGCAGTTCAGGAGCAGGTCTATATAGGATTGAAGAGCGCATCTGAAAAATTGCCAAAGAGCCGCCCCGCTGCGGCCATCAAATCCAGATTAAAAGAAATTCTTCCCTGTAAAAAATAATGAAGCCGGCATTTTCAACCTTACGATCAAATTATTACTCCTCCAGCGAACTTCAAACCAATTATGTGAGTGGAGAAAAACTCTATGCAGAAATTGGAATAGATCACGCAACTTTAATAAAGCAGAACCCCGCTTACATCAACACGTGCGCCACGCGCGTGAGTCTGGCATTATTAAAGTCAGGCGTAGGTTTTTCGGGAAGGTTGGCCGCAAAAACAGGGCCTCACAAAGGCCAGAAACTAGAAACCGGGGCCAAGTTGCTGGCAGATCAGTTTAAAAGACCTGATGTTTTTGGGGCGCCAGAAATATACAACTCAACGACTTTCCCAACAAAGGTCAAAGGACGCAAAGGCGTTGTATTTTTTTGGAAAATGTCTGATTATCAAGGTGGTCATATCGACCTAATCGACTCTTCGAGTGAATACATCGTCTGCTCCTCTGCCTGCTACTTCCAAGCCCAAGAGATTTGGTTTTGGCCATTGAAGTAGATACAGCAAGGCAACCAATCCAAGTACACGGTCAGAGACTGGCACGTGATTTCTCCAGTCGCGGACTGCTGTAGGCAGTGAAGGATCCCGATGCTGGCAAAGGCACGCCGGGATATGGCTTCCGTGGCTCAAAGCAAGCGACCTAGCCGACGGGCGAACATACCCGACAACATCCAGCCCGTCATAGGTCACCGGGGAAAGGACGAGGGTCCCCTCCACCCTGACGTCAGGCTACGCGGAACTGCCCCACCGTCTGCGACAACGCCGCCGCCTGCTGGCTGAGCGACTGCGCGGCGGCCAGGGCCTCTTCGACCAGCGCGGCGTTCTGCTGCGTGCCCTGGTCCATCTGCGATATCGCCTGGTTCACCTGGGCAATGCCTGCGCTTTGCTCGCTGCTGGCCGCGCTGATCTCGCCGACCATGGTGGTCACGCTTTTCACGCCCGCCACCACCTCGCCCATCGTCGCGCCCGCCTGCTGCACCAGCTGCGTGCCCACACCCACCTTGGCCACCGAGTCGTCGATGAGGCCCTTGATCTCCTTGGCCGCCGCGGCGCTGCGCTGGGCCAGCCCGCGCACTTCGCTGGCTACCACGGCAAAGCCCCGGCCCTGCTCGCCTGCGCGGGCGGCTTCCACGGCGGCGTTCAGCGCCAGGATGTTGGTCTGGAACGCAATGCCGTCGATCACACTGATGATGTCCACGATCTTGCGCGAGGACTGGTTGATGGAGTCCATGGTGCCGATCACCTGGTGCACCACGTCGCCGCCGCGCACTGCCATGTCTGAGGCCGAGCGCGCCAGTTCGTCCGCACGGCGGGCGTTGGCCGCGTTCTGCTGCACGGTGGCCGTGAGCTCTTCCATGGACGCGGCGGTCTCTTGCAAGGCGCTCGCCTGCGATTCGGTGCGCGCCGACAGGTCGCCGTTGCCCGCAGCGATTTCGGACGACGCGGTGGTGATGGAATCGGTGCTGTCGCGCACCTGCGTCACCAGGTGCGCCAGGTTGTCGCGCATCACGCGGATGGCGTGCAGGATGCTCGTGGTGTCTCCGGGCAGGGTCTTCACGTCCACGGCCAGGTTGCCTTCGGCGATCTGGGTCACGACCTCGGCCGCGTACTGCGGCTCACCGCCGAGCTGGTGCACCAGCGTGCGCAGCATCTGCCAGGCCATCATCGCAATCACCAGCATCAGCACCGCGCCGATGGACAGCAGGATGGCGGTGTTGCGCCAGAAGGCGTCTTCTATGTCATCCACATAGTCGCCAAAACCGATGATCCAGTCCCAGGGCTCGAACTTGATGATGGCGTAGAGCTTGTCCACCGGCTCCTTGGCGCCCGGGCGTGTGCCGGGCGCCGTGACCGTGCCCACGGTCACGCCCTTCAGCGCAGCGCGGTAGCGCACGCCGGCTTCCTTGCCGCCCTTCTCATCGACGATGCCGATGCGCTTGGGGTTGGGGTGCACGTAGTTCACGTCGTTGGCAAAGCCGCGCACGAAGAAGTATTTGTCCTTGTCGACAAAACTGCCGATGGTGCGCTCGGCTTCCTTGATGGCGTCCTCGCGTGACAGGGCGCCGCTCTTTTCCTTGTCGTGCGCCTTTTGCGCGGCCGCATGGGCCAGCACCACCAGGTTGGACAGCTGCGCGGTGCGCTCTTTCATCATCGACTGGTAGAGCGTGGTCAGCGCCACAGCAGACAACACCACCAGACCCAGCAAGGTCGCGGCACACAGCCACAGGATTCGGGTACGCAGCTTCATCGGTTACTTTTCAGAATACGAAATAATAAGTAACCATACGATACAGGCCAAAGCCCCGAGAGGCTGCCAAGACCGCCAAACCGTCACGGTCTTTTCATGAGGTTCTGATAGGGGCACATCGGCCCGCAGGCCGCGTGAGAACTTGGCTTGGCGCCCGCACGGCCGGCCGGTGTAACAGCTGCGGGATGTGGCGCACCCACAACGCAACGGCCTCTGACAGGCGCGAGCAGCGTGGGCCGCAAATCGCCGGGGCGGCCTGAGCCCCCACAGTCGGCGGATCAGGGCTCAGCGGAATCGGCCGAGCAGCGGATTGGCCGATCAGGTACCCGCCCGCTCCAGCATCGCGTGCATCAGCACGTTGCAGCCTGCCGTGATGTGTTCTGGCTTGGCGTCTTCGATCTCGTTGTGGCTGATGCCGTCTTTGCAAGGGATGAAGATCATGCCGCTGGGCGCCAGCTTGGCCATGTACACGGCATCGTGCCCCGCGCCCGAGACGGCGGGCATGTGGCTGTAGCCCAGCTTGGCCGTGGCGCGGGCCACGGCCTCCACGCATTCGCTGTGGAACACCTGCGCCGGGTAGCTGGACACCATCTCGATATGCACCTGCACGCCGTGCTCCTGCGCCACCTGGTGGGCCCGCGCCTTCACTTCTGCGGCCATCTGGTCCACGAGTTCGTCCGTGCTGTTGCGCAGGTCGATGCTGAACTTGACCCGGCCGGGGATGACGTTGCGGCTGTTGGGGAAGACCTGCACCATGCCCACGGTGCCGCGCCCATGCGGCGGATGGCGGTGGGCGGCAGCCACCACGTCCTGCATGATGTGGGTGGCGGCCAGCAGGGCGTCCTTGCGCAGGGCCATGGGCGTGGGGCCTGCGTGGGCTTCCATGCCGGTGACAGTGCAGTCGAACCAGCGGATGCCCAGCACGCCGCTGACTACGCCGATGGTCTTGTCGTTGTCTTCCAGCACCGGGCCCTGCTCGATGTGGGTCTCAAAGTACGCGCCGATGGGATGGTCGCCCGGCTCCTGGTCGCCGATGTAGCCGATGCGCTCCAGCTCGCCCATCACGGTCTTGCCCTCGGTGTCGGTGGCGGCGTAGGCATGCTCCAGCGTGAAGGCCTTGGCGAACACGCCCGAGCCCATCATCACGGGCACGAAGCGGCTGCCTTCCTCGTTGGTCCAGAACGCTACCTCGATGGGTGCCTCGGTCTCGATGCCGTGGTCGTTGAGCGTGCGCACCACCTCGATGCCGGCCAGCACGCCATAGTTGCCGTCGAACTTGCCGCCCGTGGGCTGCGTGTCGATGTGGCTGCCGGTCATGATGGGCGGCAAGCTGTTGTTGCGCCCGGGGCGGCGCATGAAGCCGTTGCCGATCTTGTCGATGGTGACGCTCATGCCGGCTTCGCGCGCCCAGCGGGTGACGAGGTCACGGCCTTGTTTGTCCAGGTCGGTGAGTGTGAGGCGGCAGACGCCGCCCTTGGGTGTGGCGCCGATCTGGGCCAGCTCCATGAGCGAATCCCACAGGCGCTCGCCATTGATGCGCAGGTTGTCGATGTCGGGTTTGACTTTGGTATCCATGGTGTTCTCCGGATGCTGGTCGGTTAGCGCGCGACGGCAGTGGGCGCCAAGTCGTGTGCACGCTTTTGCACTGCCTGGAAGTTGCTGCCGAACGCCGGGCGCTTGATGTAGCGGCCTTTGCCCATTTCAGCCCGCAGGTCGCCATGGGCAAACACCACGCGGCCCTGGCTGATGGTGTGGGTCGGAATGCCGCGCACGGTCCGGCCTTCAAAGATGTTGAAGTCGCCCTTGCTGAATTGGGTTTTGGCCGAGAAGGTCTTCGTGCCCTCGGGGTCCCACAGCACCAGGTCGGCGTCGGCGCCCTCGCCGATAAAGCCCTTGCGGGGGTAAATGTTGAACAGCTTGGCCGCATTGGCCGAGGTGATGGCCACGAACTCGCTGGGGGTGAGGCGCCCGGTGTTCACGCCGCCATCCCAGATGGCCGCCATGCGCTCTTCCACGCCACCGGTGCCGTTGGGGATCTTGGCGAAGTTCTCTTGGCCCATGGCCTTTTGCGCAGCGCAGAAAGTGCAGTGGTCCGTCGCGGTGGTGTGCAGCTGGCCGGACTGCAGGCCGCGCCACAGCGCCTCCTGGTGCACCTTGGGGCGGAACGGCGGGCTCATCACGTAGGCGGCGGCCGTGGCGAAGTCGGGGTCGCGGTAGACGCTCTCGTCCACTACCAGGTGCCCGGCCAGCACCTCGCCGTACACACGCTGGCCGCGCGCGCGGGCGCGGGCAATGGCGTCGGCCGACTCCATGCAGCTCACATGCACCACGTAGATCGGAACGCCCAGCACATCGGCAATGGCGATGGCGCGGTTGGCGGCCTCGGCCTCGACCATGGGTGGGCGCGACAGCGGGTGCCCTTCGGGGCCGGTGATGCCCATCTTGGCGACCTCTTGCTGCAGCAGGTACACCAGCTCGCCGTTCTCGGCATGCACGGTGGGCATGGCACCCAGCTCCAGCGCGCGCTTAAAGCTGTTCACCAGGGTTTCGTCGTCGCACATGATGGCGTTTTTGTAGGCCATGAAGTGCTTGAAGCTGTTCACGCCCTCGTCCTGCACCAGCGTGCCCATGTCGGCGCGCACCTGCTCGCTCCACCAAGTGATGGCGACGTGGAAGCTGTAATCGGCCGCCGACTTCTCGGCCCAGCCGCGCCACTTGCGGTAGGCATCCAGGATGGGCTCCTGCGGGTCGGGGATGACGAAGTCGATGATGCTCGTCGTGCCGCCAGCCAGCGCGGCGGCCGTGCCGGTGAAGAAGTCGTCCATGGTCACCGTACCCATGAACGGCAGCTGCATGTGGGTGTGCGGATCAATGCCGCCGGGCAGCACGTACTGACCACTCGCATCCAGGGTCTGCGCCCCTGCCGGCGCCTGCGCTGCCACGCCTTCGCCCACGGCCACGATGCGGCCGTCCACGCACAACACATCGGCTCGTTGTTCGCGGTCGGCATTGACCACGGTGCCACCGCGGATCACTAGGGCTTCGGTCATGAGGGTCTCCTTCAGGGATGCTCGTTCAAATCAGGCCTGCCCTGGCCGCTGGCGAGGGCAGGCCACGGGATCACTTCTTTTTGGCGGTCAGGTAGTAGTAGGTGCCGGCCACAGCCAGGCTGAAGAACCAGCCCGAGTCGAACAGCGTGAGCCAGATGGCGGGCATGCCCGCCTTGTCCACCACGCCAGACACCGCCAAGTAGCCGGGCAGGCAAGGCAGCACGCCCAATGCAAAGGCGATGAGCGCGTGCAGGTTCCAGCCATTGCTGTACTCGTACTCGCCGCCCCGGCGGTACAGGTCGTCCACCTTCAGCTCGCTCTTGCGCACCAGGTAATAGTCCACCAGCAGGATGCCGGCGATGGCGCCCAGCAGCGTGCCGTAGCCGCCCAGCCAGGTGAAGAGGTAGCCGCCCGAGGTGGCGAGGATCTTCCAGGGCATGAACACGAGCCCGATCAGCGCGGCAATGACGCCGCCCATGCGAAAGCTGATCTTCGACGGCGCGATCTGGCTGAAGTCATACGAAGGCGACACCAGGTTGGCGGCCACGTTGGTCGTCAGGTTGGCCAGCAGGATCACCAGCAGACCCAGGCCAGCTGCCACGCTGCCCATCTGGGTCAGCAGACCATCGGGAAACAACTGGGCCTTGCCATACAGGATGGCGGACGCCGAGAAGCCGATCACTCCCACCATGGAGAACAGCGCCATGGGCAGCGGCAGGCCGATGGCCTGGCCCACGACCTGGTCCTTCTGGGATTTGGCAAAGCGCGTGAAGTCCGGGATGTTGAGCGCCAGCGTGGCCCAGAAGCCCACCAGCCCCGTGAGGGCAGCCCAGGTCTTGGGCCCGCCCTCCACCACCTTGGCAGGCAGGTTGAAAAGTTGGCCCGACGGCACCTTCATCATCAACACCACAACGAACAGCACCGAGGCGCCAATCATCAGCGGCGCGGCAATGACCTCCAGCAGGCGGATGGACTCCGGCCCCTTCCAGATGAAGTAGATATGCACGGCCCAGAAGGCGAGGAAACACATGAACTGCGAGGTACTGATGGTCTCCCCGGCTGCCGGCCCCGCGAGGTTCATGCCCACGATGTTGAGGAAACCATGGAGCGCCAGCGCCCCAAAGTAGCAGTTGATGGAGAACCAGCCGCACGCCACCAAGCCGCGCAGCACAGCCGGCAGGTTGGCGCCCTTCACGCCAAACGACGCACGCGCCAGCACCGGGAACGGAACGCCGTATTTGGGCCCCACGCGGCCGATGAGCACCATTGGAATCAGCACGATGCAATTGGCCAGGAACACGAGCCACACGGCCATCTGCCAGGTGAAGCCCTGGTCCAGCATCGAGCTGGCCATGGTGTAGGTGGGCACACAGACCACCATGCCCACCCACAGCGCCGCGAAGTCCTTCCAGGTCCAATGCCGCTGCGCCGCGGTGGTGGGGAGCAAATCTTCGTTGGCGAGCGTGTTGATTGCGCTGGGCATGTGCCCTGCCGCGTGGGCAGTGCTGCCCGTACTGTTCGTCATGCCTGTACTCCTGTCAAAGACCTCTTGGGTTGCACACAACCCGCTACCTGGTCCGGCGCTCCGGTGCTCTCAGATGGCGGGCCAAAGGAAGCGAGCGATGCTATAGATCACGCAAGAACTGCACCAGATGCAGCGCAGCACGCGTTGCGAATGCGCACCACCGTGATGGCCAGATACTTCATTGCGCTAGGTTGCATTGCGTAGGTTGCCCGTTTCAGGCGGCTGCCGAAATGCGCTGCGGGTTGTTGGGGTGCGTGGTCCAGTTGGCGTACTCCCCCGTCACCGGGATGCCGGTCCGCGCATCCACCTCGCCGGGCGCCAGCGCGCGCATGGTGATGCACTCCGGCACCGGGCAAATCGACACGCACAGGTTGCAGCCCACGCACTCTTCTTCTTTCACTTCGAAGTGGCGCACACCGTCGACGATGGCCGTAATGGCCTGGTGCGACGTGTCTTCGCACACCACATGGCAGCGCCCGCACTGGATGCACGCATCCTGGTTGATCACGGCCTTTTCGATGTGGTTGAGGTTGAGGTTCTTCCAGTCCTTGACCGTGGGCACAGCCTGGCCCTTGAAGTCGTCGATGGTGGCGTAGCCATGCTCGTCCATGAAGTTGGACAGGCCGTCGCACATGTCTTGCACGATCTTGAAGCCATACACCATCGCCGCCGTGCACACCTGCACCGTGCCGCAGCCCAGCGCAATGTACTCGGCCGCATCGCGCCACGTGGTGATGCCGCCGATGCCGCTGATGGGCAGGCCGGCGGTCTGCGTGTCGCGCGCGATCTCGGCCACCATGTTCAGCGCAATAGGCTTGACAGCCGGGCCGCAGTAGCCGCCGTGTGAGCCCCAGCCATCGGTGCTGGGGCTCATGACCATGCGGTCCAGGTCCACGCCCATCACGGAGTTGATGGTGTTGATCAGCGACACCGCATCGGCCCCGCCCGCCTTGGCCGCACGCGCGGGCTGGCGCACGTCGGTGATGTTGGGGGTGAGCTTCACGATCACCGGCAGGCGGCTGTAGTGCTTGCACCAGGCCGTGACCATCTGGATGTACTCCGGCACCTGCCCCACTGCGGCACCCATGCCGCGCTCGCTCATGCCGTGCGGGCAGCCGAAGTTCAGCTCAATGCCGTCTGCACCGGTGTCTTCCACCAGCGGCAGGATGGCCTTCCAGCTCTGCTCTTCGCAGGGCACCATGAGCGAGACGATCATGGCGCGGTCGGGCCAGTTGCGTTTGACGCGCTTGATCTCTTCAAGGTTGGTGTGCAAGGGGCGGTCGGTGATGAGCTCGATGTTGTTCAGGCCAATCACCCGGCGGTCTTGCGACAGCAGCGTGGAATAGCGCGGGCCGTTGACGTTGACCACGGCCGGATCTTCGCCCAGCGTCTTCCAGACCACGCCGCCCCAGCCCGCCTCGAAGGCACGGGTGACGTTGATCTCTTTGTCGGTGGGGGGTGCGGAGGCGAGCCAGAAGGGGTTGGTGCTCTGGATGCCCAGGAAATTGCTGCGAATGTCTGCCATGGGGTGCTCCCGTGATTTGGGTCGGATTGCGGTGGGATGGCTGTGGCAGCGTCAGGCTACGAGTGCCACGGGCGCGCTCAGCGCTTCGTGCATCGACAGCGCGGCCACCTTGCCGTGCTCCACCGCTTCAACGGTCAGGTCGCGGCCGCCCACGCGGCAGTCGCCGCCAGCCCACACCCGGGCCAGGCTGGTGCGGCCGGCGCTGTCGGTGGCGATGCGGCCGCCCTCCAGCGTGATGCCCCTGCCCGCAGACTCGGCCACATAGGTCTGTCCGATGGCCTTGAGCACCATGTCGGCATCCAGCGTGAAGGTCTCGCCGGTGGGCACGAGCTTGCCCGCCGCATCGAGCGCCGTGGCGGCAAAACGCACGCCTTGCACGGCGCCGCCTTCGCACAGCACCTCTTGCGGCGCAGCCCAGTGGCGGATCTTCACGCCGTTGGTCTGTGCCCATGCCTGCTCCACATGGGATGCGGACATTGCGTCGGCACCCCGGCGGTAGACGATGGTCACCTCTTCGGCGCCCAGCTTGCGCGACTGCACGGCGGCATCCACCGCCGTCATGCCGCCACCGATCACCACCACGCGGCGGCCGACGGGCAGGGTCGACAGATCAGTGCTCTGGCGCAGCTCGGCGATGAAGTCCACCGCATTGCGCAGGCCCGTCGCCGTGGGCTCTGCGATGCCGAGGGCATTGACGCCCTGCAGGCCCAGGCCCAGAAAGACCGCGTCGTAGCTGGCCAGCAGGTTGTCGAGGGTGAAATCACGCCCCAGTTGCTGGGCAGTGCGCACCTCAATGCCGCCGATCGACAACAGCCAATCCACTTCCTTCTGCGCAAAGTTGTCGGTGGTCTTGTAGCTGGCCAGGCCGTATTCGTTCAGGCCACCCAGCTTGGGGCGCGCCTCGAACAGCACCACGTCGTGCCCGCGCAATGCCAGGCCATGGGCGCAGGCCAGGCCCGCAGGCCCCGCGCCCACCACCGCCACGCGGCGGCCTGTGGAGGCTGCGCGCTGGAACATCGGCGCACCCGGGTTGGCAAAGAAGGCATCGGTCGCGTAGCGCTGCAGCGAGCCGATCTCTACCGGCTTGTCCTCGTTGGTGTTGCGCACGCAGGCCTGCTCACACAGCACCTCGGTGGGGCACACGCGGGCACACATGCCGCCCAGGGGATTGGCCTCCAGGATCGCGCGGGCCGCGCCGCGGTTGTTGTCCTGCGCGATGCGGTGCACAAAAGAGGGGATGTCGATGCCCGTGGGGCACGCGGTGGCGCAGGGCGCGTCGTAGCAGTAATAGCAACGCTCGGCTTCGATCAGCGCCTGGGGCCGGGTCAGCGGCGGGTGCGCATCGCCAAAATTGGTGGCGTAGTCGGCGAGGTTCAGGCGCGCGGCATGAATGCCACAGGCACGGCTTGCGGGTGTGTCCATCAGAGTTCCTCCGAGAGGGTCGGGGTGGGGAGCCTGGCAGGTGCGGCGTGCAGCACGGCGCGGCCTGGAGCTTTTTGGCAGTTGTCGCAGTTGCGGCAGCCATGCCGCGTGCCAGCCAACGCAGCGCAAGCCAGGGTGCTTGCGCCCGCGAACTTCGGAGGTTTCATCGGGAGGTCCTCGCTGTGGGGTGCAGGTGCCCGCTGCTTTGATGTGCCGCGGTGCCCTGCGATGGGGGCCAATTTACCAACGCGTAAAAATTTACCAATTGGTAAAATCCCTACAGCAAGCGCCATGCCAGGCGTTTCGTGTCCTTTGCAAGCCTTTTGCAGGTTTTTGGCGCGCGGCTTGTTCCACAATGGTGCAATGACAGCCGCCCGCCCCCTCAAAGCCAGCACCGCCCGCCCCGCCCCCACCACCCGGTCCAAAGGCCCCACCGCCGCTGACGAGGCCGCACCCCGGGCACCCACCGCGTCACGCCTGCTCAAGGAACAGGCCATGCTGGCCGAGGCAGAGAACCACTTTGCGCAGTTCGGCTTCGAAGGCGCGTCGCTCGAGAACATCGCCGCCGCCATCGGCATCAGCCGCCACAACCTGCTGTATTACTTCCCCAGCAAGGAGGCGCTGTACCAGCGCGTGCTGGACGATGTGCTGACCCAGTGGCTCGCCGGGATGGAAGACCTTTCGCACAGCGACGACCCGCAGCAGGCGCTGCGCCGGTACATCCGCGCCAAGCTCCAGTACTCGCGCACGCGCCCTCAGGGGGCCAAGGTGTTCACCAAAGAGGTGATCGCCGGTGCGCCACGCTACGGCCAGGCCATCATCGACCGCGTCGGGCCGCTGCTCAAGACCGAGGTGCGCACCTTCGAGCGCTGGGCGCGCGAGGGCCGCATTGCCAAGGTGAACTTCACGCACCTGATGTTCATCATCTGGTCGGTGACGCAGGCCTACGCCGAGCAAGAGGCGCAGTTCGCCCTGCTGCTGGGCAAGGCCGCGCTGACGGAGCGCGATTACGAGAAGGCCGAGGAGCTGATCATCCGGATGGTGCTCAGCGCGCTGTCGCCGGACGCCGTGGCCTGAACGCACTGCAGGACGCTGGCTGACTGCCAGAGCCTTCGCAAGACATACCGGGCCCACGCGCGCTGCCGAGCTGCCCACGAGATGCGCCGCCGTTTGGCAGACCCGCCATCCGAGTGGGCGGCCGCTGGGTGCACGCCTAACGATTCACAGTCATTTGCTACTGTTTTTATAGCTAAAAGCGCTTATTAAATAAGCGCTGGCAGCACTTTTTATTCATATTCTGGCTGCACAGCGACCTAGCGCACGCCCACTAACGCCCGCACCGGGGCGCGCCGGACAACCTGTCTTGTTCACGCCTGGCGCTGCTGCCGCAGCACATCCAGCACATGCTGCGTCGCCCGCTCCACGGCCCCCGCCCGGTGCGCGATGCCCAGCGGGCGCCACAACGCGGGACGCACGGGCAGCATGCGGATCCGCGGGTCGAGCGGCGTGGTCGCGGATGGTGAAGCTTCGTGCGGAAGCAATGTCGCGCCATAGCCCGCGGCCACGAGGCTCTTGATCGCGTCGTTGTAGTTGAGCTGAATGCGCGCCTTCGGGTGCTCACCTGCCAGTGCAAACCATTCCGCCGTCAGCCGCGACAGGCTTGTGCCCACGTCGTTGAGGATCAGGGGCTGGCCTGCCAGCCACTTCGGTGTGGCGCGCTGGGGCGCAGCCCAGGCCGACGGCACAAACGCAATCACCGGGTCGCGCCGCCAGGGCTCCACCTTGACACCCTGCACCGCGCCTTGCGGCAGCGCGACCAGCCCCACATCCAGCGAGCCATTGGCCAGGCGCGCCATGGTGTCGTGCGACGTCAGCACTGCCACGTGCACATCGATGCCAGGGTGGTGTTGGCCCAGCACCTCCAGCGCCTGCGGCAGCAGGTGGGCGATGGCCCCGGTGGACGCACCCAGGCGCACCCGACCGGCCAGGCCCAGCACCTGGCGCTGTACGGCCTCGAGCGTTTCGTCCGCGTCGGCCAGCAGGCGGCGCGCCCGTTCGACCAGCGCCTCCCCCACGCCCGAGGGATGCACCTCGCCGCGCTTGCGCACCAAAAGCGGCGCGCCGAAGAGCGCCTCCAGGTCCGCGATGTGCAGGCTGACCGTGGGTGCCGCCAAGTGCAGCACCCGCGCGGCCTCGGCGAACGACCCCAGATCGGCAATGGTGACCAGCGTGCGCAGCCGGTCGAGGTTGAGTTCGCGCATGACGTTCAGCCGATCTGACTTTGGTGTTTATGAAATTCAACTTTTCAAAGTTTACGGTGGCACCGAAGATTCGGCATTCCCTTTTGTTCTTGTCCTTTTTTGTTAGCCATTCACTGGCACCGGAGCACCCCATGAGCGCACCCCTTGTTTTTATCGACGGCGACCAAGGCACCACCGGCCTGCAGATCCACGAGCGCCTGCGCGGGCGCACCGACCTGCAGCTGCTGACCCTGCCCGAAGGCGAGCGCAAGGACCCCGCCCGCCGCGCCGAGGCCATCAACAGCTGCGATATCGCCATCCTGTGCCTGCCCGACGGGCCCGCACGCGAGGCGGCAGCGTCCATCGTCAACCCCGCCGTGCGGGTGATCGACGCGAGCTCCGCCCATCGCACGGACGCGGAGTGGGTCTACGGATTTCCCGAGATGAGCACCGAACAATCCGCACGCATTGCGTCCGCCCGGCGAGTCACCAACCCCGGCTGTTATCCCACCGGCGCCATCGCCTTGCTGCGGCCCTTGGTACAGGCCGGGTTGATCCCGGCCGACCACCCGATAGCCATCCACGCGGTGTCTGGCTACTCAGGCGGCGGGCGGGCTCGCGTGGACCAGCATGAAGGCGCAGCGGCAGTGCAGGCACCTGCGTTCCAGGTGTATGGGCTGAAGCTTGCGCACAAACATACGCCAGAGATCGAAAAACACGCCCTGCTCACCGAGCGCCCCTTCTTTCTGCCCGCCTACGGCGCGTTCCGCCAAGGCATCGTGCTGACCATTCCCCTGCTGCTGCGCCAGCTACCCGGTGGTGCCACCGCGGACCAACTGCAGGCCTGTCTGCACGACCACTACGCAGGGGCGAGGCATGTCGAGGTGGTGGCGACCGAGGACGTTCAGGCCACCGAGCACCTGGACCCGCAGGCACTGAACGGCACCAACCAGCTGCGGCTCTCGGTGTTTGCCAACCCGCAGCATGGGCAGGTGCTGCTGTCGGCAGTGTTTGACAACCTGGGCAAGGGAGCTTCAGGGGCCGCGGTGCAGAACCTGGATTTGATGCTGGGCTGAGTAGCTGGTGTGAGCGCCATTGCGGTGAGCCCCTCTCAGCGTGGCGCCGTCCGTGTGGTCACGATGGTGACGGCGCCCACCAACCGGCGCATGGCGCATCCGAGTTCATCACCAGCCGCATGGGGCTGGCCGTGCGCGCAAGCCAGAGGGGGAAGATCGCCGGCCCTGGTTCAAGCCGGCGCCAGTTCGCGTGCCAGGTATTCCGAGGCTTTGCCTGGCGACATGAAGAAGTTGACGTAGTCGCGCGGGTCGTTGAAGCCGTTGACAAACCGTTTGGCGACCGAGGGCGCCGAGCCAGCGGCGCCGAGTACCTCCAGCACATGCGCAGGCGGCGGCTGCAAGAGCGCGTTGGTCCAATTCACGACATGCTCCGCGTAGGCCCAGAAGTCATCGAACGCTCGCTGCATGAATTCCGCATCAAAGGGCGCATCTCCCTGCGCCACTATGGCCTCGTAATAAGCGTGAGCGCACTTTGATGCGTTATTGGCGCCTTGGCCGGTGATCGGATCGTTCAGACACACGACATCGCCCATGCCGAGCACTGGAGTGCCGGAGGGCAATCGTCCCACGGGATGGCGCACTGTCGGCGCAAAGCGGCCGACAAGCCGGCCGTTGTCGTCGGTGAGTCGAACGGCATCGCAGCGCCGAGCCTCCCACGGCAAGAACGTCTCCAGAATCCACTTTGACTTGGCAAGATGCTCCTGGGGCGACTGCACGTCGGCCCAGCAGTCCATTGGCCCACCCGGCACGCCTTCGAACACCATGATGTCGCAAGGCCCGGTGTGGGTCAGTGCCGGAAAGACAAAGTATTCGCCCACGCCCGGAATCAAGTTGAAGCTCACCGCCGAATACTCGGGGCGCGGGGCCATACCGTGCACATAGGTGAGCGCAAGGGCGCGCTGCGGTGCAGTGAATGGTGATTTTTCGGCGTCTCGTTCAAAGAGGCCAGAGATGTCACCCTTGCCCGCGGCGACGATGACCAATTCGTATTCGACGGCCCAGCGCTCCAGCTCCGGGGTGCCGGCCTCCATCCACAGCACTGTCCCACCCCTTTCCTCAAACAGTGCCATCCACGCTGGGATCTTCATCCTCTGGTCGACGGACTGTGCCGGATGGTCCAGCCGATGGCCCCAGTCGAGCAGCTTCGCTGCGGGCTCACCAGGATTCGGGATGGCCAGCGCAATGCCCTCCACGGGTGGACACGTTTCGTCCCACAAATTGAGGCCCAGAGCACGCTCGAGTTGAAGGCTCGCGTCAAACATGCACTGACTGGACATCACCCGGCCAGAGCGAATATCTTGCGCCGAGCGGTTAGAGACCACGGTCACATCGTCGCCCCGACGTTGCAGTGCGAGCGCCAGCTGGAGTCCCGCCTGACCCGCTCCGACGATCATGATTTTGCGGGGGCGCGAAGTGGTGTATTTCATGGCTGCCTTTTGGAGGATGTTCGGTTCAACAACGTGGAGCAGGGACTCTAGGCTTTGCCCACGGCGTTGCACCAGCCGCTTGGCGCATCGGCCTGCCGCAACGCGAAATTTCTCACGCATGCCCCTCGTAAAAGCGCCCCTCCCCGTCAGCTCACCGCGCGAGGTAGAAATCCATGGGGATGAGTTCGACGGCCCATCCCCCTTCTTCGCCCAGGATGGCGGCTGGGTGCATGGATGCGAGGCGGATTGCCTCCTCCCGGCTATCCGCCTCGATGATGAACAGGCCGCCGATCACTTCCTTCGACTCGGTATAGGGTCCATCGCTGACGCGCGTCTTGCGGTTGTGGGGGTGCAGCGTCGTCCAGCTATTCGGCTCGCCAAGCGAAGCGGAAACCAGGACCTTGCCTGTCGCGCGCATCTTTTCGTCCAGGGCCGGACATTGGCTTACCAGTGACTTGACGTCTTCAGACGACATGGCCGTGAATTGGTCGGGGGTGAAGTAAGCGAGACCGAGGTATTTCATGGGAAAGAGCTTTCTAAGGATGTTCCAACCAACGACGAAGCGGACTGTCCGAAATCGACAATTTGGGCCCGCAGGGGGTTTGGTCACACGACATGGGCCGCCTACGGCACCCAGCACCCTGTCGGCCGGCCAGAGCCCGAAATCCCACTCCCAGCCGGGCGGTGGTCTTGAAACTGCAACAAATGCCCGTATCATTAGCACTCACCTCAGACGAGTGCTAACAGCACCCTTCTGCCGGGAATTTGGTAGCGCTTGGCATCGCCAGGCCTTGAGTCCCTTAGCTTTTTACTGAAAACAGGAGCAATGCAATGAACCTTCGCCCTCTGCACGATCGCGTGATCGTCAAGCGTATCGAAAGCGAAACCACGACGGCCTCCGGCATCGTGATCCCTGACAACGCCGCTGAAAAGCCCGATCAAGGTGAAGTGCTGGCCGTCGGCCCCGGCAAGAAGAACGACAAGGGTGACGTGCTCGCCCTGAACGTGAAGGTCGGCGACCGCGTTCTGTTCGGCAAGTACTCGGGCCAGACCGTCAAGGTCAACGGCGACGAGCTGCTGGTCATGAAGGAAGACGATCTGTTTGCAGTGGTCGAAAAGTAATCGCTAAAGCGATTACTTTCGTCGAAGGCTAACTTGGCGCAGCCAAGTTAAGGGCCGCAGGCCCGGCCGAAGACAGAAGTCACCCAGCATTCCAGAACTCACATTTTCATAGCTGCTAACGCTTACTGGACAAGCGCTAGCGGTAAATTTGAACCAAATTTAGGAGCTCCATCATGGCAGCAAAAGACGTAGTTTTCGGCGGCGAAGCCCGCGCACGCATGGTTGAAGGCGTGAACATCCTGGCCAACGCGGTCAAGGTGACCCTGGGTCCTAAGGGCCGCAATGTGGTGCTGGAGCGCTCGTTCGGCGCCCCTACCGTGACCAAGGACGGTGTGTCCGTGGCCAAGGAAATCGAACTCAAGGACAAGCTGCAGAACATGGGCGCCCAGCTCGTGAAGGAAGTGGCCTCCAAGACCAGCGACAACGCTGGTGATGGCACCACCACCGCCACCGTGCTGGCCCAGGCCATCGTGCGCGAAGGCTTCAAGTACGTCGCCGCCGGTATCAACCCGATGGACCTGAAGCGCGGTATCGACAAGGCTGTGACGGCCCTGGTTGCCGAGCTGAAGAAGGCTTCCAAGCCCACGACCACCTCCAAGGAAATCGCACAGGTCGGCTCGATCTCTGCCAATTCCGACGAAACCATTGGCAAGCTGATCGCTGACGCCATGGACAAGGTTGGCAAGGAAGGCGTGATCACCGTGGAAGACGGCAAGTCCCTCGACTCCGAACTGGACGTCGTGGAAGGCATGCAGTTTGACCGCGGCTACCTGTCGCCCTACTTCATCAACAACCCAGAAAAGCAATCCGCCATTCTGGACAACCCCTTCGTGCTGCTGTTCGACAAGAAGATCAGCAACATCCGCGACCTGCTGCCCACGCTGGAGCAAGTTGCCAAGGCTGGCCGTCCGCTGCTGATCATTGCCGAAGAAGTCGAAGGCGAAGCCCTGGCGACGCTGGTGGTCAACACCATCCGCGGGATCCTGAAGGTTGTGGCTGTGAAGGCACCTGGCTTCGGCGACCGCCGCAAGGCCATGCTGGAAGACATCGCCATCCTGACGGGCGGCAAGGTCATCGCTGAAGAAGTGGGCCTGACGCTCGAAAAGGTGACCCTGGCCGATCTGGGCCAAGCCAAGCGCATCGAAGTGGGCAAGGAAAACACGATCATCATCGACGGCGCTGGCGCTGCAGGTGACATCGAAGCCCGCGTCAAGCAAGTGCGCGTGCAGATCGAAGAAGCCACGTCCGACTACGACCGCGAAAAGCTGCAAGAACGCGTGGCCAAGCTGGCCGGCGGTGTGGCCGTGATCAAGGTGGGCGCTGCCACCGAAGTCGAAATGAAGGAAAAGAAGGCCCGCGTGGAAGACGCACTGCACGCAACGCGCGCAGCTGTGGAAGAAGGCGTTGTGGCCGGTGGTGGCGTGGCCCTGCTGCGTGCCAAGCAAGCTGTTGGCACCTCCATCAAGGGTGACAACGCTGACCAGGACCACGGCATTGCCCTGGTGCTGAAGGCCATCGAAGCGCCCCTGCGCGAAATCGTGAACAACGCCGGCGGCGAAGCCTCGGTGGTGGTGAACGCTGTGTTGGCCGGCAAGGGCAACTTCGGCTTCAACGCTGCCAACGACAGCTACGGCGACATGCTCGAACTGGGCATTCTGGACCCCACGAAGGTCACCCGCACCGCACTGCAAAACGCGGCTTCCGTGGCATCGCTGCTGCTGACGACCGAGTGCATGGTGGCTGACGCGCCCAAGGACGAAGCCGGCGCTGGCGGCGGCATGCCTGACATGGGCGGCATGGGTGGCATGGGCGGCATGGGCATGTAATTGCCGGCCGGCCATACGCGCGGCGGGCCACGATCCTGCTGCGCGTAAGTCTCCACAAAAAAACCCCGCAGGTTGCGAAACCTGCGGGGTTTTTTACTGGCGGGACCGCTATCTGTCGCTAGTCACGGTGACGAGGCAGCACTGCTGCACAGGCGATACCACCTCGGAGGGTAGGAGGTCTTGATGGCGACCTGTTGAGAGTGCGCGCGTCTGTGCCCGATTCATTCCGAGGGATCTACGCCACAGCCGGCGCCAAACCAACAACTCGCGCGCTCAACCCTCCAATTCGTTCCAACCGTTCGGGCTGAGCCCGTCGAAGCCTTGTGCGGCGCTTCGACAGCCTCAACGTGACCGGGTTTACATGGGGGCCGAGGCGCAGGCCAGTCCCCTGTCGGGATCAGAACCGGTACGTCGCACTCAGCACCACGTTGCGCCGTGTCGCCCACCAGCAGTCGCCACGGGACAGGCAGGTGCTCATGTACTTCTTGTCGGCCAGATTGCTGATGTTCAGCGCGTAGCGCCAGTCCTGGGTGTCGTAGGCCAGCAGCGCATCGACCACGCCCGCCGCAGGCACCTTGGGGCCCGAGCCGTCGCGGAACGACGACAGCCAGCGGTAGCCCGCGCCCGCCGAGAAGCCCCGCACGCCGCCGATGGAGAAGCGGTACACGCCCCACACGGCGGCCTGGTGGCGCGGCAGGCCTTCCAGCAGCGGATCGACATCGGTGTAGTTGTAGTGGGCGGTCAGGTCGAACGCAGTGGCCACGCGGGCCTTGTATTCCAGCTCCAGGCCTTTGTTGCGCGTCTGGCCCACCTGCAGCGAGTTGTTCGGAACCACCGGGTCGACCACCTTCTGGTTCTTTTCCTTGAGGTCGTACACCGCCGCGGTGAACTGGGTGGAACTGCCCTCGGGCACGTACTTCACACCCACCTCGATCTGCTCGCCCTCCAGCGGCTTGAAGCGCTGGCCGTAGGCATTGGTGCCGCTCACGGGGCTGAAGGATTCGGCGTAGCTGATGTAGGGCGTCCAGCCCCCGGCCAGCTGGTACATCACGCCCAGGCGTTTGGTCGTGTCGCTGGTGCGGTCATCGGCCGAGCCCGCCAGGCTGTTCACCGCGCGGTCATGGCGCAGGCCCGCGATGAAGATCCAATTGCCCCACTTCATCTGGTCCTGCACATACAGGCCGCTCTGGCGCTGCACGTTCTCTGGTTTGTTGACTAGCGTGGGATTGATGCGGTGGCCATACACCGGTGCGTAGGCATCGATGGGCGTGTTGTACGAATCGTCGGCTTCGTTCTTGTTTTCGCTCTGGCGGTTCCAGTCCACGCCCAGCAGCAGTTGGTGGCGCAGGGCACCCGTGGTGAGGTTGCCTTGCAGGTGCGTGTCCACCGTGGCCATGCGCGTGCGCGTGACGTTCTGGCCGTACAGGCGGCCAATCAGGCGCTGGTTCACGGGGTCTGCGCCGAAGCCGCCGACGGTGCTGAAGAAGTCCGCGTAGTGGTAGCCGCCGCGGTTTTCGTTGCGCGCCAGGCGCAGGTTCTGGCGCACCGTCCAGGCATCGTTGAAGCGGTGTTCGAACAGGTAACCGATGGATTCGCGGTCGCTGTCGTAGTAGTCGCCGGGCTCGCCAATGAAGCGGTTGATGGGCAGCTGGCCATCGGGGTTGGGCAGGAGCGTGCCCGACCACGGCAAAAACTGCGCGGTGCTGCCCGTGCGGTCTTGCTGCCAGTGGGCCTGCAGGACCAGCGACGTGGCGGCATTGGGCCGCCAGGCGAGCGAGGGCGCGATCAGGCGGCGGTCGTTCTGCACATGGTCGGTTTGCGTGTCCGCATCGCGCGCCACGGCCACCAGGCGGTACGACCACTCGCCGTCCTTGGTGAGCGGGCCGGTCAGGTCGGCCTGCAGCTGCTTGCGGTTCCAGCTGCCCAGCTGCACGCCCACTTCGCGCTGCGATTCCTGCAGCGGGCGCTTGCTCACCATGTTGACCACGCCGGCCACCGTGCCCGCGCCAAAGAGCATGCCGGCCGGGCCGCGCAGCACCTCCAGGCGCTCCAGCGTGTAGATCTCGACCGGTGTGGTGCTGGTGTACCAGTTGTAGCCCTGGCGCAGGCCGTCGAGGTAGGTATCTGGGTAACTGCCGCGCACCCGCACACTGTCAGAGCGGCTGTCCAGGCCATAGGCGTCACTGCGCACGCCGGCCGCGTAGAGGAGCGCCTCTTGGAAGGTCGTGGCGCCCTGGTCCACCAGCTGGTCGCGGGTGACCACGGTGACGGACTGCGGGGTTTCCGACAGCGGTGTATCGGTCTTGGTGGCGGTGGCTGCGTTGCGCGCGCGGTAGCCGATCACCGGGGCGGTGGCAGTCTCTTTCTCGGCGCTCGCGTCCACGCGCACCTCGGACAAGGTGGCGCCCACGCCCTGCGCCATCACCCAGGCCGGTGTGCCGCCAAAAGCCAGGGCAATGCCGATGCAAACCGCGGTCTGCCGATGTTGAAACGTCATGATATTCAAGAATAGAAATAAGAATGATTACTATTCTAGAAATCAAAGTGCTGTGCGGCCGGCCTCAAACACGCGTTGTCGTACCACGGCAACAGCTCTCCCCCAGCTTACCGCCACGAGATGCTTCTCTTTTGATAGCTATAAGCGCTTTACCAACAAGCGCTAGGGCCAATTTTTTATGCCGATTTCGAAGTGGGGACCCTGTGCGTTGCCAGTAGCGCCCGCACCGGGCACACGCACAAAAAAGCCCGCGGGCCTTGCGGCCAGCGGGCTCGGTGTGCGGGCCGCAGCGGCCCACCATCCTTCAGCGGATCAGCCTTCGCTAGGCTGCGCCCACCAGTACACCAGCACCAGAAAACCGATACCGGTCAGCGACAGCAGCTGCCACCAGCCAGAGCGGCCGATGTCGTGCAGGCGGCGGGCGCCCACGGCCAGTGCGGGCAGCAGCAGCGCGATGGACACGATGCCGGAAATCACATCGCCCAGAAAGCTGGCAACGATCACCGCAATGATCTGGAACAGGAAAAACCACCAGAACTCGGAGCGCACAGCGCGGCCCGAAAAAGTCGCGTACTGCGTCAGGCAGCTTTTGATAGCCGAAACAAAATCCATAGTGAACTCCCTCTCTTAGAAAAATCATGAAGGCGAAGGAGCCTCTGCACGGACCAAACATCCAGCAGCCAGCGCGCGTTGGTGGACCCGGATCGGCTGCCAGGCGCGAAGTGCCGCGATCAATAGCCTTCGCTAGGTATCGCAGGCAATTCACAACCCGGCAAAACGCCCAAAGCCGCAATGCGCGCCGCGCGGTGATTGGTGCAGAGGCTCCCTCATGGTGGGGCAAGCCCCTGCGCATGATAGGGGGAAGCAGCGCTTCGAAACCACGCGCTTGTTCGTCGCCTGCCCATGGCCTGTGCGCGCACGCGGCAAGCTGCCACACCGTTGCGCAGCATTTGCTACATATTTAATAGCTATAAAAGCTTATAAAACATGCGCTAGTAGGCAATTTGACCTGAAATTGATACGACTCAAGCCGCCTTGCGCAGGCTTTGCGTGTCGCGCGCCAGCTGCGTGATGCGCGCCCAGTCGCCCGCGCGCACGGCGTCGGTGGGCGTGAGCCACGACCCGCCCACGCAGCGCACGTTGGGCAACGCCAGATAGTTGGGCGCAGTGGCGGTGGTGATGCCGCCCGTGGGGCAAAAGCTCACCGCGCCAAACGGGCTGACCCACGACTTGAGCAGCGGAATGCCACCCACCGCCTCGGCCGGGAACAGCTTCAAGAAAGAGAACCCATCGGCCAGCGCCGCCATGATCTCGCCCGACGTGGCCACGCCCGGCAGCAGCGGCAGGTTCAGGCCCTTGCAGGCGCTGCCCACGGCCGAGGTGTAGCCGGGGCTCACGGCAAAACGGGCGCCCGCCTCGCTCGCGCGGCGCGCGTCATCGGCATTGAGCACCGTGCCCACGCCGACCACGGCTTCAGGCAGGTTGCGGGCAATGGCTTCGATGGCGGGCAGGCCGGCGGCAGTGCGCAGCGTCACCTCCAGCACCTTCACGCCACCGGCCAGCAACGCTTCGGCCAGTGGCAGCGCGTCTTCCACGCGGTCGATCACGATGACCGGGATGACCGGCCCATGGCTGGCGATATCGAGAGGGTTCATGGGGACGGATGAAGAGGTCATAGCCATGTGCAGGCTCCTTGTTCAGCGCCGCCCGCATGGCGGCGAAAGTTGGCGAAAAGCTCGCGGCCAAAGCCGGCGGCAGATGGGGCGGGGTAAGGGGCCAGCGCCCGCGCGGCCCAGGTGGCCTCGTCGACCAGCACATCGAGCGTGCCGGCCACCGCATCGACCCGCACGATGTCGCCGTCGAGCACCTTGGCCAGCGGGCCACCCGACATGGCTTCGGGCGTGACGTGGATGGCAGCGGGCACCTTGCCCGATGCACCGCTCATGCGGCCATCGGTCACCAGCGCCACCTTGAAGCCCTGGTTCTGTAGCACGGCCAGCGGCGGGGTGAGCTTGTGCAGCTCGGGCATGCCATTGGCCTGCGGTCCCTGAAAACGCACCACAGCCACCATGTCTTGTTGCACTTCGCCTGCGCTGAACGCGGCCAGGAGTTCTTCTTGCGAATCGAACACGCGCGCGGGTGCTTCGATGATGTGGTGGTCTTCCGGAACGGCCGACACTTTGATCACCGCGCGGCCCAGGCGCCCCTGCAGCAGGCGCAGGCCACCGGTGGCGCTGAACGGCGCGCTCACCGGGCGCAGCACGCTGGTGTCGCCCGATACGGCCGGCGCGCTCTGCCCGCCTTCGGCAATGCCGCCTGCGTTCACGCTGAGCACATCGCCATGCATAAGGCCGTTGGCCAGCAGCTCGCGCAGGATCCACGGCGGCCCACCCGCGTCCTGGAACTGGTTCACATCGGCGTCGCCGTTGGGGTACACGCGGGCCAGCAGCGGCACCACGGACGACAGCTCGTCGAAGTCCGTCCAGTCGATCAGGATGCCCGCGCTGCGCGCAATCGCCACCCAGTGGATCAGGTGGTTGGTGGAGCCACCGGTGGCCAGCAGCGCCGCCATGGCGTTGACGATGCAGCGCTCGTCCACCAGGCGCCCGATGGGCGTGAAACGCTGGCCGCGCTTGCCGATGTCGAGCACCGTGCGCACGGCCTGCCGCGTGAAGGATTCGCGCTCGCCCGTGCCGGGCGGCGCAAAGGCCGCACCGGGCACGTGCAGGCCCATGGCTTCCAGCAGCATCTGATTGCTGTTGGCCGTGCCGTAGAAGGTGCAGGTGCCGGGGCCGTGGTACGCAGCCGATTCGGCCTTGAGCAGTTCTTCGCGCCCCACCAGGCCTTGCGCATACTGCTCGCGCACCTTGGCCTTGTCCTTGTTCGACAGGCCCGAGCCCATGGGGCCCGCTGGCACAAACACGCAGGGCAGATGCCCATAGTGCAAAGCACCGATCAGCAGCCCGGGCACGATCTTGTCGCACACGCCCAGCAACAGTGCGCCATCGAACACATCGTGGGACAGCGCTATCGCCGTGGCCATGGCAATGGCATCGCGGGAGAACAGTGACAGCTCCATGCCGGGCGTGCCCTGCGTCACGCCGTCGCACATCGCAGGCACCCCGCCAGCGACCTGTGCCGTGGCGCCGTGGCGGGCGGCTTCGTCGCGCAGCAATGCGGGGTAGCTGTGGTACGGCTGGTGGGCCGACAGCATGTCGTTGTAGGCCGTGACGATGCCGATGTTGGGCGCCTTCTCCACCGTGATCTTGAACTTGTCGGCACCGGGCAGCGCCGCGTAGGCATGGGCCAGATTGGCGCAGCCCATGCGGTCTTGCGGGGGCTTGCGCCGGACCATCGCGTCCACCGTTGCCAGGTAGGCCGCGCGGGTGTCCTGGCTGCGCAGGGTGATGCGGGCCGTCACGCGCGCTACGACTGAATGCATGGGATGCTCCATCGTTGGATGGGCCTGTGTTCAGGCCATGTTTTTGAGTCCTACAATGTAACTCGATAACCACCCCGTTTCAACCCATGACCCTCCAGCGCCTGCCCCTTCCGCCCTCCGAGCTGGGCGAATCGCCGTTCTGGCATCCCGACGAAAATTGCCTCTACTGGTGTGACATTCAGGGGTGCACAGTGAACGCTTGGGACCCGGTCAGCGGCGTGCACCGGCAGTGGAACACGCCCAGCGAGCCCGCCTGCTGCGCGCCTGCAGCGAACAGAAAAGTAGTAATCGGGTTACGGGACGGCTTCTACCTGCTCGATACCGCCGACGGCGCGCTCACCCTGTTGGCCTTGCTGCCACACGAGCAGCACGACACCCGGCTGCTGCGCTTGAACGACGGCCGCTGCGACACGGCCGGCCGCTTCTGGGCGGGGTCGATGATCACCCCGCGCACGGCGCCCAACGCCGCCTTGTGGAGATTGCAGTCCACCCCCGGCGGCTACGCCGTGCGCCACATGGCGGGCGACAACTTCACCGCCAACGGCCTGGCCTTCAGCCCCGACAACCGGGTGATGTACTGGTCCAACACGCCCGAGCACCGCATCGACCGGTTTGACTTTGACGTGGCCACGGGCGCCATCACCAACCGCCAGCCCTGGGTGCATTTCGACCGCAAAGTGGATGGGCAGCCGTACGGCGGCCGGCCGGACGGCGCTGCGGTGGATGTGGAGGGCAACTACTGGGTGGCGATGTATGAAGGCGGCTGCGTGCTGCAGCTCTCGCCCGCTGGCGATGTGCTGCAGCGCATCGCCACGCCGGTGGTGTGCCCGACGATGGTGTGTTTTGGCGGGGAGGATTTGCGGACGCTGTACGTTACGTCGGCACGGGCAGGGAGGCCTGTGGCAGAGCAGGACGCAGACGTTCCAGCAGGATCGCTATTTAGCCTGCGCGTGGAGGTGCAGGGACTGCGGGTGAATTTCTTCGAACCCTGACGGGCGCAGCACGAAGCCCCGGCAGGTCACAAAGAGGCGCCGGGCGCGGGGCATGGATCCGAGCCGAGCTCCCGAGACCCCGCTCAGCTAGCGCTGCATCGTGGGCGACGCCCCAACCGCCATAATTTCCTGATGCCTTTGCAGGGCGTGGTCTGTGTCGGCGCCTACTTTGCGCGCAGACGCGCAGTCATCTTGTTGATTCCATGCGACTAGGAAACGATGTGGGATCCCCCATCGCTGTCCTCCAATGAGTACAAACCTTTGAACCATATGCGCCGTTTTCTTGCAGCAGGGATTGCAGCCGCCATGGGCTGGAAAGTGGCCTCGGCCCTGAAGCCTGAGGAGGGATCCCCCAACAAGGAGGTTCCAGCTTCTGCATCGTCGGTACAGCCCCGCCACGTCCTGTGCTTCCTCGGGAAAAGTCGCGATCAAACGCCACTGTTGGACGCAGTGTCTGGCGCGATCCGTGATTTCGCGACCGGGTTCAGTGTGGACGAGGCTTACTCCCTGCCTGAGCCTGACGAGCGCATGGAGAGGTCTTTCGCGGTCAGCCGGGATCGGGTTGCACCCAATGCATGGACTGCAGCCGACGAAAAATCAGTCGCCAGCCACCAGTCCGTCCTCTATGTCCTGGGGCCGCGCATGCACCAGCACGAGACGGTCAAGGTTTCGATGACCGCGTTGCAGCTGGTCAGCCGGTTGATCGATGCGGGAGCTATTGCTGCCAAGGGCGAAAGTGCAGGGGTCGCGCACGGGCTCGATCGATGGAAGGACCTGATCCGCCAAGGAGCGGAGGCACTCAAGTCGGGCGACCTGTTGGCACAACAACGGATTGGCCGGCTGGCTTTCGCCAAACGCCCGCTCTCGGCCCGAGGCTATCTTGAAAGTGTTGGCTTCCACCTCGTCGGCTTGCCAGAGGTGTACGTGCCGCAATCGCTGGGATCGGAGATGCTCATCGTCAATTTGATGGATGCGGTAGCGGACGAGATCGCACAGCGCGGACTTGTCGAGGTGCTGAAAGAGCGCCGCGCCAAGCTTACGTTCACCTCGACTTATGAAGACGATGATTTCAAGTTCAATCCGTTTGGAATAGTCAGGCTGTCCCGATAACGTCGCCGCGGGAGCAGACGGAGCGCTCCGCAATGGAGCGTCCTGGAGCCGGGCCCCGTCGACCGCGGCTCCCTGCCTGCCCGCGCTTGAAAGCCCCCATTCACAGCTACAGCTTCAGTCCCCATGCTTGCTTCCGGTCGCTTCCAATTCCGCCCCTTCGTTGAATCCGATCTCCCGACGTTCGTCGAGGCCGTCCTGGAGTCCACCAACACCGTCGGGAAATGGATGCCGTGGGCCCATGCCAACTACACAGCAGCCGAGGCTGACGCCTGGTTTGCCCACTGCCAAGCCGAGCGGGAGAATGGTTCCAGCTACGAGTTCGGCATCTTCGACGCCGAATCAAAAATCCTTGTTGGGGGCTGCGGCCTCAATCAGTTCAACCCAGCCAACGGCTTTTGCAACCTCGGCTATTGGGTCCGCCAATCTTGGCAGCGCAGAGGTGCCGCCTTGGCCAGCATTCAAGCACTCAGCCATTACGCCTTTGCGGAGCTCAAGCTTGATCGCGTTGAGATCGTCATTGCCGAACACAACACACCCAGTCTCAGCGCGGCGGAGCGGTCAGGTGCGGTTCGAGAGTGCCTCGCGCGAAATCGGCTCAAGATTCAAGGCAGCTTCACCGATGCCTATGTCTTTTCCCTCATCGCGCCAGACATCTAACCGTCCGTCCAGGGGATGCCTTGTGCCAAGGCGCAGGCCGACTCCTGCGTCGAACATTGTGCGACCGCCCGTCGCAGCTGCCCTGGCTGCGGCCTACCGACAGCAGCCATCTCACGCACGCACGTCTCCCAAGGCCAACAACACGTCATAACACGCCCCCATGTTGTGATAGTCCACCTTCCCCGCATTGCTCTTCTCGCGGGTCGTGTTGCGGTTGCTGCGGTCCAGGATGCGAAACCACGCGCCGTGTTCGTGGTCCACGAAATGCTCCCAGCAGTACGCCCAGATACGGTCGTACCACTGCCAATAGCGCGCGTCGCCCGTGCGCAGGGCCAGCACCGCGGCGGCGGCCATGCTTTCAGCCTGCACCCAGTGGTATTTGCCGTCGTCGCAGATGCTGCCATCCGGTGCCAGGCCGTAGACGATGCCGCCGTGCACGCTATCCCAACCCTTGTCCAGGGCCGCATCGAACAGGAACTGGGCGCAGGGCAAGTGCCAGTCGGCAGGCACCAGGGCGTCGAGTTGCAAGAGCAGCTTGGCCCACTCGGTCTGGTGGCCGACCTGGTAGCCCCAGGGCCTGAAGATGTTGCTGCGGTCGTGGCGGTTGTATTCCCAGTCCACCGACCAGTCGGCGTGGAAATGCTCCCACACCCAGCCCTCGGCACCGGGGGCCGTGGCACGGTTTGACAGCGCTGCCTGCCGCTGGCAAATGCCCTGCGCGAGCTGCTCTGCGCGTTCGATGTAGCGCGCCTCGCCCGTCGCGCGAAAGGCCGAGATCATGGCCTCGCAGGCGTGCATGTTGGCGTTCTGGCCGCGGTAGTCCGTCAGCGCCCAGTCGGGCGATGCCTCGTCCGCGTACAAGCCCTTCGCAGGCTGCCAGAAGTGGCGCTCGGCGGTGTCGAATGCCTCAGCCAACCAGCCACGCGCCTCGGGCACGCCGGCTTCGAACGCGCGGGCATAGGCCAGCATCACAAATGCCATGCCGTAGCAGTGCCGCGTAGCGTCGAGCACGGTGGCCCGGCCATGCTGCCAGTCGACGAGCCAGGCGTAGCCATCCGTGGCAGGGTCGAGAAACGCGGCGCGCAGAAACTGCAGGGCGTGGACCATGCCGGCCTGGTAGCGGGGCTCGCCCGTGGTGCGGTAGAGCATGGCTTGCGTGACCACAAACCGTGTGGCGCTCACCAGGTGGCGGGTGCGGGTGTCGTAGACCGTGCCGTCGTCCAGAAAGAAGTGGTACATGCCGCCGCTTGCGTCGGTGGCCACGGGGTCGTAGAACGCCATGGTCTGGCGGATGTGCGCGCGCAGGAAGTCGGGCGAGCGGAAATCGGGCTGGGACGCAGTCATGGTGGAACTCTCCTGAGCCGTTCGGGCTGAGCTTGTCGAAGCCTTGCGCGTCGCTTCGACAACTCCGCGTGAACGGACTTGTACTTTTGTTTGGTTGCGTGCTGGCAGTAGCGCGCGCGGGGCTTCGACAGGGTCAGCCTGAACGGTGAGGGGCGCGCCTCGGCGTCATGCCGTGCGCTTGCGCTTCAGGCGCCGCTGCGCAGGCGGCCCAGCAGCCCCGCGGTGGAGCCATCCAGCCCCGCCGCATCGCCGCTGGCAAGCCGCGCTTCAATGTCTTTGGCCAGCACCTTGCCCAGCTCCACGCCCCACTGGTCGAAGCTGTTGATGCCCCACAGGCTGCCGCTCACAAACACGCGGTGCTCCTGCAGCGCAATCAGCGCGCCCAGCGAAGCGGGCGTGAGTGCATCCAGCAGCAAGAAGGTGCTGGGCCGGTTGCCCGGGAAGTGGCGATGTCCGTCTTCGCCCTCTTTGCCCACCATCAGCGCCTGGGCTTGCGCCAGGGCATTGGCGAGCAGCTTCTCGTGGTGTCCCTTCAGGGGATGGGTGGCCTGGCGCACGGCAATCAGTTCCAGCGGCAGCACGTCGGTGCCTTGGTGCAGCATCTGAAAAAACGCGTGCTGGCCATTAGTGCCCGGCTCGCCCCACAACACGGGCGATGTGGCCAGCGCCAGCGGCGTGCCGTCGCGCGCCACGCGCTTGCCGTTGCTTTCCATCTCGAGCTGTTGCAAATAGGCCGGCAGGCGGCGCAGCGCCGCGTGGTAGGGCGCGATACAGCGGCTGGTGAAGCCGTGGAAGTTGCGGTACCAAACGTCAAGCAAGCCCAGGCGCACCGGCAGGTTCTGCGCGAATGGGGCCGTGCGGAAGTGTTCGTCCATGGCATGGGCGCCGGCCAGCAGATCGCGAAAACCTGCGGAGCCGATGGCAATGGCCACGGGCAGTCCGATGGCGGACCACAGTGAGTAGCGTCCGCCCACCCAGTCCCAGAACCCGAAGGTGGTGGTGATGCCCAGCGCCCGTGCAGCCTCCACATTGGTGGTGAGCGCCGCAAAGTGGCGCCCCACATCGCGCCCGCCCTGCTGCTCAAACCATGCCAGGGCCGAGGCGGCGTTGGTCATGGTCTCGGCCGTGGTGAAGGTCTTGGAGGCGATCAGAAACAGTGTGTTCTGCGGGCGCAGCGACTGCAGCGCCGTGTACAGCTCATGCCCATCCACGTTGGATACAAAGTGCAGCCGTTTGCCGTGGGCGCGAAATTGCTCGAGCGCCAGCACGGCCATGTGCGGCCCCAGGTCTGAGCCGCCGATGCCGATGTTCACGATGTCGGTGATGGCGTCGTCGGCACGCACGGTGTCGGCATACGCGAGCATGGCGTCGAGCGTGGCGTGCACGTCGGCCAGGTGGCCGGCAAGGCTGCTGCTATCCCCCGGCAGCGAAAGGCCCGCGGGGCGGCGCAGCAGCGTGTGCAGCACGGCGCGGCCTTCGGTGCTGTTGATGGGCTGGCCGCCCAACATCGCGTCACGGTGCTGCGCAAGGCCGGTGGCCTGCGCCATGTCCAGCAGCAGCGCTTCGGTGCTGCGGTCCCACAGGTTTTTGGAAAGGTCGGCAAACACATGGGGTGCCGACTGGCTGAAGTGGGCAAACCGCTGATGGTCCTGGGCAAAGGCCTGGCGCAGATCCAGCGCGCGCCCTTGGGCAGAAAAGGCAGCCTGCAGCTGAGGCCACTGCGGTGTGTGATCGCAACGGAGGGACATGGTGGGTTCGGGTGGGAGGGTCAATGCCGCGAGATAGTAACTTGATTACCAAATTTGTTCGATAAATTTCTATCTGGGAACTGTCATAAATCGTTCTACAGGCCTTGCACCTACACATTTCGATGTAACGAGATTACAATTTCCAGCCTGCGCCGGTGGGCTTGCATGCCAGCGTGCCAACAACCAACACTGATACGGAGACCCCATGAGTTTTGACCTCGTCCTGTTTGGCGGAACCGGCGATCTGGCCTGGCGCAAGCTCATGCCGGCGCTTTTTCAGGCCTTCCGCCACGGGACCTTGCCCGAGGGGGGCCGCATCATTGCGGTGGCACGCGACGAGTTGAGCCATGAACAATACCGCAGCCTGATCCAGTCGCGCTTTGACAGCGTGGACCTGGCAAAGCGCCCCACCCCCGACGAGTTCGAGCGCTTTGGCGCGCTGCTGCACTACCTGCGCATGGACCTGTCGCAAACGCAGGACTACGCGCGCCTGGCCAGCCTGCTGCAAGAGCGCGCTGCCGACACCGTGGTGATGTACGTGGCCACCGCCCCGAGCCTGTTCACCAACGTGTGCGAGCAGATTGCCGCTGTCGGCCTGAACGGCCCCAACACCCGCATCGTGCTCGAAAAGCCCCTGGGCCACGACCTGCGCTCCAACCAGGCCATCAACGACACCTTGCGCCGCGTGCTCAAGGAAGAGCAGGTGTTTCGCATCGACCACTACCTGGGCAAGCCCGCGGTGCAGAACCTGTTTGCCATGCGCTTTGGCAACGCGCTGTTCGAGCCCCTGTGGCGGCGCGAGAACATCGCCAACATCCAGATCACCATTGCCGAAGAGCTGGGCGTGGAAACGCGCGGCGCCTTCTACGACCAGACCGGCGCACTGCGCGACATGGTGCAAAACCACGCGCTGCAACTGCTTTGCGCCATCGGCATGGAGCCACCCATCAACTCCAGCGCCAACGCCATCCGCGACGAAAAGCTCAAGGTGCTGCAGTCGCTCAAGCCCTGGAGCATGGAGACCATCGGCCAGCATGTGATTCGCGGCCAGTACGCCGCGGGCAACACCCACGGCCAGAACATGGCGGGCTACCTGCAGGAAAAGGGTGTGGCGCCCGGCAGCACCACCGAGACCTTTGTCGCGCTGCGCACCGAGATCTCCAACTGGCGCTGGGCGGGCGTGCCGTTCTACATCCGCACCGGCAAGCGGCTGGCGGGGCGCGACGCGCACATCGTCGTCAACTTCCGTCCCGTGCCCCACCCCATCTTCAAAATGCCCTCGGGGGCGGTGAACCGGCTGGTCATCAACCTGCAGCCCAAGGACGGGCTGGAGCTGCACCTGCTGGCCCAGGGCGCCGCGCAGCACCAGACCGAGCCCGCGCTGTCACAGGTGGCGCTCAACCTCGACTTCGACCAGCGCTTTGGCACCGAACGCGTGGGCGCGTATGAGCGCCTGCTGCTCGACGTGATCGCTGGGCGCCTGAACCTGTTTGTGCGCAGCGATGAGCAAGAGGAAGCTTGGCGCTGGGTGGAGCCCATCCTGCAGCACTGGAAGAACGACCCCGCGGGCCCGCGGCCGTATGCGCCGGGCAGCTGGGGGCCGAGTGCAGCCAGCGCGATGATTGCGCGCGATGGGCATTGCTGGAGCGAAGAGATGTAGATGGGAAGCGGGAGCCCAGCCTAACGGCGGTGCGGCTTCCAAATCCAGCGATTCAGCGATCCGGCGTTTTCGGGCTACAAACCAGAGCGAACGGTAGCGCTGCCTCCGTGTTAGCGCCGCTACAGTGGAGCCCACAGGTGATGAGGCAAGCTTCCAATAGCGCCGCCCTTTTCCGGCCCTTCCGCACCGCCTCCCTTCACCCCATTGCCCGCGGCCAAAACCGCTTCCTTCACGGATGAACCCCTCTTTCTCTCCCGCTGAACGCGCCGTTCTTCTCGCAGTCAAAGGCGTCGGCCCCACCGTCGTATTGCGTCTGGAACAAATGGGATTTGCCAGCATGGCCCAACTCGCAGAAGCCGACGCCCGCGACATCCTGGCGAAGGGCGCCAGCCTCTCGGGATCGTCGTGCTGGAAGAACAGCCCCCAGGCCCAGGCGGCTGTATCGGCGGCCATATCCGCTGCGCTGGTGGAGGTGCACCGGACCAGCGCCCATCCAGTGGCTGAACGCTGAGGCCGCTGCATCCCGCTCCATGGCAGCTACGCGGCTGAGCTCCCCACCAGCTCAATCGGCAGCCCATCCGGATCGGCCAGGAAAGTGAATTCGGCGCCGGTAAAAGGGTCAATTCGCACCGGCTCCACGGCCACGCCGTGCGCTGCCAGCACCACCAGGCTCGCGGTCAGGTCGTCCACCCGCAGCGCCAGATGGCGCAAACCGCAGGCCTCCGGATAGGAAGGGCGCTGTGGCGGGTTGGGGAAGGAGAAAAGCTCGACCTGCGAGCCATCGGGCAACTGCAGATCAAGCTTGTGGGACTGCCGCTCGGCGCGGAACACCTCGTTCAAGACCTGAAGACCCAGCACCTCGGTGTAGAAGCGGCGCGAGCGCGCGTAGTCGCTGGCGATGATCGCGACATGGTGGATGCCTGCCAGCTGCAGCGCGGGCAAAGCGGGCGGCACGGCGCCACTGTCCGCCATCACTCTGCGCCCGCGATATCCAGTGCGCGCGATGCGCCGTACAGCGCAGGGGTGACGGTCGGGTCGATGATCCAGCAGGGGATAGCCGCCAGATAGGACTGAAAACGCCCCTTGGCCTCGAACCGCGCGCGGAACGACGATTTGTCAAACCACGTTCCGAGGCGCGGCACCATGCCGCCGCCCAGGTACACGCCACCGCGCGCGCCCAGCGTCAGGGCCAGGTTGCCCGCGACGCTGCCCAGGAACCCGCAGAAAAGATCGAGGGCTTCCAGCGCCAGCGGGTCGTTCGCTTGCAACGCGAGCTCGGTCACCTGCGCAGCGGAGCTAACTTCTTTGCCGCCGCGCTGGGCCAGCCGGCGCACCGCGTGGTACAGGTCCACCAGGCCGGCGCCGCACACGGCGCGTTCGGCCGACACATGGCCGTAGCGCTCTTGCAGGATGTTGAGCACGTCGAATTCGCGCTGGGTCTGCGCGGCCAGTGTGACGTGGCCGCCCTCGCCCGACAGCGGCACGCCCGCGGTGGAGCCCGGCGGAAACACCAGGCCTGACACGCCCAGCCCCGTGCCGGGACCGACCAGCGCAATGGCGCTGCCCGCCACGCCCTCACCGCCGCCCACCTGGCGCAGCAGGTCGGGCGTGAGCAGCGGCAGCGCCAGCGCCAGGGCCGTGAAGTCGTTGATGACCACCAGGCGCTCAAAACCAAAAGCTTCACGGACCGCGCGCTGCGAAAAGCTCCAGCTGTGGTTCGTCATGCGGATCGCATCGCCTGTCACGGGGTTGGCAATGCCGAAAGCTGCTTCGCGCGGGGTGGGCACGCCCACCTCTTTCAGATAGGCCGCCAACGCAGCGTCGACGGTGGGGAACTGCGCGCAAGGCAGCACGCGCGTGTCGTTGAGCGGGCCCGTGGGCGATGCCTGCCAGGCCAGCCGGATGTTGGTGCCGCCAATGTCGGCAAGAAGGCGCAGTGGGTGCATAGGTCGATCGCAGAGGTCGTTGGCGGTAGCGCAGGGCCCGGCCAGGGGGCAACCTTTTGCTACCAAAAATATAGCAACAAGTGGATATACATCAAGCGGTAGAGCCTGTTTTTACCTGAAACCCAAGGCCTGGCAAAGACCAAAGCCCCTGCGGCCACTGGGCAAACCGCCGGCGGGAGGGCACCGGGCGGCGTACCGCCAAGGTCAGCCGGGCCGGGTGCCCGCGGCCAGGACAGGGCGGGCCGCCGGTGGCGGAGGAACCACCGCGCCTCTTCAGCGTGGAGGCGGGTCAGCTGAATCCGCAGTCTCAGGCCAGGCGCTCTTCGGACTTCGCATCAAACCAGTGGGCGTTGGCCGGTGCCACGGTCAGGCCCACCTGATCGCCCGGCTGCACGCGGGTTTGTGCGTCGGTGCGCAGCGTGACGCTGCCTGCCGCGGTGTCCACCATCACATAGGTGTCGGGGCCGGTGGGTTCCACCACGCTGACCTGCCCGCGCCAGGGCGCGTCGTCCTGCAGTTGCAGATGTTCGGGGCGCACGCCCAGCAACATCTCAGCGGCGCCCGCGGGCGGTGCCAGGTTCAGCGATGCGCCCTCGATGCCAAAGTGCCCGGCGGGCTGCGCACCACCGCGCAGCAGGTTCATGGTGGGCGAACCGATGAAGGTCGCCACATAGGTATTGGCCGGGCGGTTGTAGATCTCGTCGGGCGTGCCCAGCTGCTGGACCACGCCGCCCTTCATCACCGCGATGCGCGATCCCAGCGTCATGGCCTCGACCTGGTCGTGCGTCACGTACACGCTGGTGATGCCGCTGGCCTGGTGCAGGCGCTTGATCTCGGCGCGCATCTCCACGCGCAGCTTGGCGTCGAGGTTGGACAGCGGCTCGTCGAACAGGAACAGCTGCGGCTGGCGCGCCAGCGCCCGGCCCATGGCCACGCGCTGGCGCTGCCCGCCCGAGAGCTGGCTGGGCCGGCGGTCCAGCAGGTGGCTGATCTGCAGCATGGCCGCCACTTCGTCGATGCGCTTTTGCCGCTCGGGCTTGGGCATCTTGCGCATCTCCAGCGCAAAGCCGATGTTGTCCGCCACCGACAGCGTGGGGTACAGCGCGTAGCTCTGGAACACCATGGCGATGTCGCGGTCGCGCGGGGGCATGCCCACCACGTTCTTGTCGGCGATGCGGATCTCGCCCTCGGTCGGCTCGTCCAGGCCCGCGATGATGTTGAGCAGCGTCGACTTGCCGCAGCCCGAGGGGCCGACCAGGATCAGGAACTCGCCCGGTGCCACGTGGATGTCGATCTTGCGCAGCACCTCGACGCTTTTGTCGCCCTTGCCGAAACGCTTGTTGATGCCTGCGATGTCCAATGAAGACGCCATGATTCCTTATCCCTTTACGGCGCCGGCAGTGAGGCCGCGCACAAAAAATTTGCCTGCGAGAACGTAGATCACCATGGTCGGCAAGCCCGCGATGATCGCGGCCGCCATATCGACGTTGTAGGCCTTCACGCTGGAGCTGGTGTTGGCCAGGTTGTTGAGCCCCACGGTCACCGGCTTGGAGTCGGTGCCGGAGAACACCACGCCAAACAGGAAGTCGTTCCAGATGTTGGTGAACTGCCAGATGAGCGTGACCATCACGATGGGTGTGGACAGCGGCAGCACGATGCGCCAGAAGATCTGGAAGAAGCTCGCGCCGTCCATGCGTGCGGCGTTCACCAGCTCTTTCGGGATGGCCGCGTAGTAGTTGCGAAAGAACAGCGTCGTGCCCGCCAAGCCCGCCAGGCAGTGCACCAGCACCAGGCCGGTGATGGAGCTCGACAAGCCCAGCCAGCCCAGCACCTGACTCATCGGCAGCAGCACCACCTGGAAGGGCATGAACACGCCGAACAGCAACATGCCGAACAGCGCGTCGCTGCCGCGGAACTTCCACAGGCTGAGCACGTAGCCGTTGAGCGCGCCCCACACGGTCGAGATCAGCACCGCAGGCACGGCCATGGCCACCGAATTGAGGAAAAACGGGCGCAGGCCGTTGCAGTCGACACCCGTGCAGGCAGTGGACCACGCCGAGCCCCAGGCCGCCCAATTCAATGCGGCGGGCAGGGCCAGCAGCGAGGTGCTGCGGATCTCGTCCGCATCCTTGAACGACGTAACAAGCATCGCGTACAGCGGCAGCAAGAAGAACGCGGTCGCCAGGGCCAGCACCGCATAGACCAGGAAGCGGCCCACGGAAGGGAGAAGTGAAGGTTTAGCGGTCATGGGGCTTGGTCCGCAGTTCGCTGTACAGGTACGGGATCACCAGGGCCGCCACGGTGGCCAGCATCATGGTGGCGCTGGCAGCGCCCAGGCCGATCTGCCCGCGCGAGAACGACATGGTGTACATGAACGTTGCAGGCACGTCGGTGGCAAAGCCGGGGCCACCGGCCGTGAGCGCCATCACCAGGTCAAAGCTCTTGATTGCCAGGTGCGACAGCACCATGACGGTGGAAAAGAACACAGGCCGCAGCGCCGGCAGCACGATGCGCCAGTAGATGCGCGGGAGCGATGCGCCATCGACCTGTGCGGCCTTGATGATGCTGTCGTCGATGCCGCGCAGGCCCGCCAGAAACAGCGCCATCGCAAAACCCGCGCTTTGCCAGATGCCTGCGATCACCACGCAGTAGATGGCCATGTCGGTATCGACCAGCCAGCCAAATTCAAAATTGGGAAAGCCCCAGTCGCGCACCATTTTTTCGATGCCCAGGCCCGGGTTCAGCAGCCACTTCCAGGCCGTGCCCGTGACCACAAACGACAGGGCCATGGGGTACAGGTAAATCGTGCGGAGGGCGCCTTCAGCGCGGATCTTCTGGTCCAGCAGCACGGCCAGCACCACGCCAATGGCGAGCGACCCGCCCACATAGCCCACCCCGAAGATGCCCAGGTTCTTGAGCGCCACCCACCAGCGGTCCATCTCCCAGAGTTTTTCGTATTGCGCCAGGCCCACCCACTCGTAGTTGGGGAGCATGCGCGACGCGGAGAGGCTGAGCACGCCGTTCCAGACCATGAGGCCATAGATGAACGCAAAGCCCAGAACAAAAGCCGGTGTCACGACCAGCTTGGGCAACCATGTTTCAAACGTGTTTTTGCTCATGGCCGCGGAATGTGTTTGTCATCGTCCTGCATTAGAAAAAACGGGGGGCACGCAGGAGTGCCCCCCAAATGAACAAAGTAACCTCTGACTAACTCGCTAACTCGCTAACTCGCTAACTCGCTAACTCGCTAACTCACTCACCATTCCATGTCCAAGCCGCGAGGCTTGCGGAGCGAGCGCCCCGCGTTCCCAGCGGCCCGACGCGGAATTTCTTACCACCAGACCTCGTACTGCACGCCCACCAACGTGCGCGAGGTCTTGCCGTTGGCGCCGAACGTGGCGGCATTCGCCACGGCAGCTGCCTGGTTCCAGTTGACCTTGGTCACATACAGGCGCAGCTCGGGGCGTGACCAGAAGTCTTCCGACAAGGCCAGAGCACCCGCCAGGGTGGCCTTGGACAGGCGCTGATCGGGACCCGTATTGCCCTTGCGCGTGGTGGTCGACAGCTCGGCCAGCATCTTGAAGTTCTGCGTTACGGCGTACGAGCCGCGGCCGCCCAGCGAGAAGTCCTTGGTCTCCACCCCGGTCAGGTCGGCCTTGTTGGTCTGGTAGCCGATGATGGCTTGACCACCGAAGGGGCCGCTTTGCCAGTTGATCGAGTCGGCAATGCGTGTGGAGCGGCGGCCAGCACGGGTGCCGTCGATGGATTCAAACTCGCCATCGATGCGGGCATGGCCGCGGGACGTCTGCAGGAACAGGGTGTTGCTGATGCTCGGCAGCAGGAATTCCTTTTGCGTGTGCATCAGCGAAACGCCCGAGCCCGAACCGCCACCCACCTGGTTCTTGCCGCCCACCGCAGTCAGCAGCACGCGCAGCTTGCCGCCAGGGTTTGTGTTGATCTCCGAGAGGTCGGCATTGAAACGGTGCGCCTTCACGTCGTTGGGCAGGTTGCCGTCGAACTTGTCGCCCGTGAACACGCCGAGGCCCAGCTTCATGCCGCCCACCGGGATGTCTGTCACGCCCGCACCGATGTTGTCGCCGTAGTTCAGCAGAAAGTAGTCGACGATGTGCACATCCTGAATGCGCAGGCGGCGCTGCCCGGCCCAGAACTTGGCTTCTGGCGAGAAAGAGAAGCCGCTCATTTCCACGTAGGCCTGCTCGGTGCTGATGTCGCCACTGCCCCACTTGGCGGGCATGTAGTTCACCTTCCACTTGATGCCGTTGGTCTCAAAACCGCGGGCGAAGTTGACTTCAATGCCGTTGTCGCCCTCATTGCCCAGGCGGAACATCTGCAGCTCGCCGCCCAGGCCGATGTGACCTTTGACGCCGTCGGAGTGGTTGAACACGGGGCCGCCCCGCGAGTAACCGTTGAACTCAAAGCCCGCTACTTCCATAGCAAAGGCGCCATTTGCGCATGCGGCGGCCAAAGCCACCGCCGTGAGGCGGTTTCTTGTCTTCATGATGGGATCCCTCTAGTGGTGGTTTATTTGGCTTACTTGGTCTTGGCGGCGGTCGCGATCTTCTTCATGGCGTCCGCAACGCTCACCTTGTCGTCATTCCAGAACTGGCTGACAACGTCCTTGATGGCGCCTTCGGTAGCGGGCGCAATCGCCATGCCGTGGGCCACGCTGGGCAGCAGGCTGCCGCTCTTGGCGGTGTCGACGAAGTCCTTGGCCGAGGCCTTGGCGCAGTCGTCGAACTTGTCCATCTTCTGGCCGGCCCGTACCGGGATCGAGCCCTTGTTCAGGTTGAACACTTCCTGGAACTCGGTGCTCATGATGGAGCTGGCCAGGTCGCTCTGCGCCTTTTGGGCGGCGGCGTCCTTGAGCTTGAAGAGGATGAACGAGTCCACGTTGAAGGTGTACGACGTGGTCGTGCCCGGTGCTGCAGCGCACAGGAAGTCCTTGCCGGGCACCTTGTTGGCGGCCAGGAACTCGCCCTTGGCCCAGTCGCCCATCAGCTGAAAGCCTGCCTTGCCCTGGATCAGCATGGCCGTGGCCAGATTCCAGTCGCGGCCGGGGGCGCCAGCGTCGGTGTACGACTTGATGCGGCGGAAGGTCTCGAGCGACTTCTTCATCGTGTCGCTATTGATGGCCTTGTCGTCGAGCTTGACCAGTGCGTCCTGGTAGAACTTGGGACCACCGACACCGAGCACCACGGACTCAAACGTGGTGAAGTCCTGCCAGTTCTGGCCACCATGGGCCACAGGCACCAGGCCGGCGGCCTTGAGCTTGTCGGCAGCAGCAAAGAACTCGTCCCAGGTCTTGGGCATGGCGGCTACGCCGGCCTTCTTCAGCGCCTCGGAGCTGCCCCACATCCAGTTGACGCGGTGCACGTTGACGGGGGCGGCCACGTAGGCGCCCTTGTACTTCATGACATCGGCGACGACCTTAGGCAGCAGCTCATCCCATTTCTCGGCCTTGGCCAGGGTGTCCATGTTGGCCAGCACGCCTTCGGACGCCCATTCCTGGATGGCGGGACCCTTGGTCTGCGCAGCGGAGGGTGGGTTGCCCGAGATCACGCGGCTCTTGAGCACGGTCATGGCGCTGTCGCCACCGCCGCCGGCCACGGCAAAGTCGCGCCAGGTGTGGCCCTTGGCCTGCATGATCTTCTTGAGCTCGGCGACCGACTTGGCCTCGCCGCCCGAAGTCCAGTAATGCAGAACCTCGACCTCCCCTGCGCTGGCCGACATCGCTGCCGCCAGGCCCACCGCGACTGCGGCGATCTTTGTCATCTTCCACATACCCTTGTCTCCTCGATGTTTGAATCCGTTTGGTGCGCAGCAGTCCGGTGCCGTTCAGCGCAGTCGGTACTTTAATTACAATAATTAATGAACATATCAGGGCTTTCCCGGGTTGTTGGTTACATGCCAGTGCCCTGCCGCCGTTATCCGATTACCGCGTTTGCGCAGTGTGTGGTCGCCCCGAACACACAGGCCCACGGCGACCGCCGCGGGAGGCGCTTTGTTATGCTCAATCCATGCCCACCCTACTGATCGTCGAAGACGATGCCCTGCTGCTCGACGCTCTCACGGGACAGCTCAAACAGCTCGAATTTGACGTCTGCACGGCGTGCAACGTGGCCCAGGCCATGGCGCTGTTGCAGACCCAGGCGGTGGACGGGATCATCCTGGACCTGGGCCTTCCGGGGGCCGATGGCATGGAACTGCTGACCTGGGTCCGCAGCCACATCGTCGGCCTGCCCGTGCTGATTCTCACTGCCCGCGACGGCATCGACGACCGGGTGGCGGGCCTGAACGCCGGGGCCGACGACTACATCACCAAGCCCTTCAACATGCAGGAGCTGCAGGCCCGCCTGCAGGCCATGCTGCGCCGCGCACGGCAGCCCGCATTCACGCAGCCCAGCAGCGCATCGGGCGGTCCCAGCACCACCATCGGCCCACTGCTGCTGGACCATGCCGGCCAAGCCGCCACGCTCGACGGCGCCCCCCTGGAGCTGACGCAGCGCGAGTGGGAACTGCTGGAGCTGCTGGTCAACCGCTGCGGCGAGGTCGTGACACGCGACGACGTGCTGGCTGCCTGGCGCGCCGGCCCGCCCGAACCCGGCCAGTCGGCACCGCCGCTCGCATCGAACGCGCTGGAGGTGTATGTGCACCGCCTGCGCAAGAAGCTGGACGACACCAGCCTGGCCATCCGCAATATCCGGGGCCTGGGCTACATGCTCGAAAGACCGTGATGCGCGTCGCTCCGCCCCTGAGGCACTTCGCGCCTTCCCCCCGGGAGGACGCCGCCCTTGCTGCGTGGCGGCCCTTGCTGGGCGGCCCTGGCGTGGGACCTGCCGGTTCCGACTGACATGCGGCCACTCCACGGTGTTTCGCTGCAGCGCAAGCTGCTTTTGTGGCTGCTGCTGCCGCAGCTGGTGCTGTGGCTTTCGGGCGGGTTTCTGGCGTGGCGCGTGGCGCTGCAAAACGGCGAGAAGGGCATCGACCAGACGCTGACCCAGTCGGTGCGCGCGCTGGCGCGGCAGATCAAGCCGATTGGCGACGGGCTGCTGGTGGACTTCCCCAAGGCCGCGCAGGACATCCTGGAGCAGGACCCGGCCGACCGCATCACCTACATGGTGTCGTCCCCACCCGGGCGCTTTTTGCTGGGCAATGCCCAGCTGCCCCCGCCCCCACCGGTAGACGTGCAAGTGGGCGACCCGTACCTGTACCACGCGCGGGTGGATGACAAGCCGGTGCGTGTGGCCTTGCTCGACGTGGACTACGGCACGCCGCAGACCCGCCAGACCCTGCGCGTGCAGGTGGCGCAAAGCCTGACCGTGCGCGAGCGCATCGCGCAGGAGTTGCTCGAGCAGATGCTGCTGCCCATGGGCCTCATGGGCCTGGCGCTGAGCGCGGTGGTGTATGCCGGCGTGCTGCGCGGTTTGCAGCCCTTGAAGCGCCTGGAGGCGCAGATCGAGAAAGCGGGCGCGCGCAAGCACAACACAGCCGACCCGCTGCCGCCCATCGAGCTCACCTCGGCCCCGCAGGAAGTGCACTCCCTGGCCAGCACCATCAACGGTCTGCTCGAGACGGTGGCCCGCGGCCAGAAAAAGGAAAAGCGCTTCTTGAACGATGCGGCGCACCAGCTTCGCACGCCCCTGGCCGGGCTCATCGGCCAGACCGAGCTGGCCCTGCACGAGAGCCATGAACCGGCGGTGCAGGAACGCCTGCAGAAAGTGCTCGCCGCTGCCCAGCGCAGCGCCCACCTGGTGCACCAGCTGCTGCAGTTGGCACGCTCGGAATCCAACGTGGAGATGCAGCCCATCGACCTGGCCGCGCTGGCCCGCGAGGTGGCGCGCGAATGGGCGGCGCGCGCCCTGGCGCAGGGCATGGACCTGGGCTACGAGGGCGACGACCGGCTGGACGTGCTCGGCCACCCGCTGTTGCTGCGCGAGGCGCTCAACAACCTCATCGACAACGCACTGCACTACGCCGGCCCGGGCGCCACGGTGACGGTGCGTGTGGCTACCGCGCCGGGGCGGTGGGCCACGCTGGTGGTGGAAGACGACGGCCCCGGCGTGCCGGCCGCGCACCTGACGGAACTGTTCGCACGTTTTTGGCGTGGGTCGGACATCGCCGGCGGGTGCGGCCTGGGCTTGTCCATCGTGGAAGAGATCGCGCTGCGCCATGGTGGCCACACGCTAGCGGAACCGGTGGCGCCGCGTGGCCTGCGGGTGGGCATCAAGCTGCCGCTGCCCCAGGGGCCCGCGCCACTGCGCCGGCCTGTGCCGCCTGCGCGGTCGCTTTGACTTCCCGGATCGCGCGGCAATAAAAAAGCGCCCCAGAGGGCGCTTTTTTGTGGGGCAGGGAATGCGCTGCCGCAGTAGCCGAGTCCGTGTGCCAGTGACTCAATCCAGCGGTCAGAGCGCCAGGACCAGTTTGTCGAGCTTGATCGCGTCGGCCGCAAATCCGCGGATGCCTTCGGCCAGCTTTTCGGTCGCCATCGCGTCTTCGTTGAGCGCAAAACGAAAGCCCGCTTCGTCGTAGTTCATTGCCGGCAAGTCCAGCTGCTGGGCCGCCTTGGCGTCGAGCGCTGGCGCCAGGGGCGCGTCGCTGGCGGCCAGCTGGGCCAGCAGCTCGGGGGCGATGGTCAGCAGGTCGCAGCCGGCCAGCGCGGTGATCTGGCCCACGTTGCGAAAGCTCGCGCCCATGACCTCGGTGGCGATGCCAAAGCGCTTGTAGTGGTTGTAGATCTGGGTGACGGACTGCACGCCCGGGTCGTTGGCGCCGGCGCGCGCAGCCTCGTCCCAGCTGGCGCCGGCCTGCTTCTTGTACCAGTCGTAAATGCGGCCGACAAACGGCGAGATCAACTGCACCTTGGCCTGGCCGCAGGCCACGGCCTGGGCGAACGAGAACAGCAGCGTGAGGTTGGTGTGGATGCCGCGCTGCTCGAGCTTTTCGGCGGCCTTGATGCCTTCCCAGGTGGCGGCGACCTTGATCAGCACGCGGTCGATGTGGATGCCTTCGGCCTGGTACAGCTCGATGATGCGCTCGGCGCGGGTGATGGTGGCGTGGGTGTCAAAGCTCAGGCGGGCATCGACTTCGGTGGACACGCGGCCCGGAATGGTGGCCAGGATTTCGCGCCCAAAACGCACCAGCAGGCGGTCGATGATCTCGTCCATCGGCCGGCCCTTGAACTGCGCCACGGTGTCCTGCAACAGCGGCGCGTACTCGGGCTTTTGCACAGCCTTCAGGATCAGCGAGGGGTTGGTGGTGGCGTCCTGGGGCTGGAACTGCGCCAGTTGCTTGAAGTCGCCGGTGTCGGCAACCACGGTGGTGAACTGTTTGAGGGCGTCGAGTTGGGTCATGGCGCCATTATTCCGCATCGGCGCGGCGGGCCTCGGTACTAGGGCGAGTCATCCATCAATCCCCCCACGCGCCGGCCCCGCAATGCGGATGGATGCGCGAAGCGGGGCGCAGCCCATAGTCATCTATGTGCAAGCCACGCGACAAAGCAGACGCCGCATTGCGGGGCCAGCCCGAAGGGAAAGCCAGCCAGGCCGCGCATTGCGTCGTTGCCCTTCGCTTGTGTAGCGGGGCTACACGGCTCTCAGGGCGCCTAGCACTGCGCGGCCTGGCCGGCTTTCGCGTGGGGGGATTGATGGATGACACGCCCTAACAAACACCGGTACCGAATCGCCCGCGCCTTGCCCTGTCAGCGTGCAGCGTTCTGCACTTCCTTTTCCCAGCGCGCAATCAGGCGGCGGCGCTCGGCGCTAGCGCCGTACTTGGCGTAGTCGTAGTTGATGAGTTTCATCTTGGCCGGATCGGTCATGCGCGGGTCCTTGGGCACCTGCATGTTGCTGGGCAGCTGGAACTGCTTGGCCGCCAGCCCGAACTGCTGGCCGCCCGGCGTAAGCGCCCATTCGTAGAACTTCTTGGCAGCTTCGGCGTTGGGGCTGTTCTTGACGAGGCTCATGGAGCCGACCTCGGCGCCCGTGCCCTCGGCCGGCGTGACCGAGCCCACAGGGAAACCGTTGACGGCCTCGGTGGTCACGTCGTGCACGAAGCTCACCGACACCGCGGTCTCGCCCCGCGCCGCGGCCTTGATGGGCGCGGTGCCCGAGCGCGTGTAGGTGCTGACGTTGGGGTGCAGCGCCTTGAGGTAGTCAAACGCCTTGTCCTCGCCCATGATCTGCACGAGCGTGGCGATCATGGTGTAGGCCGTGCCGCTGGATGCCGGGTTGGCCATCTGCACCTCGCCCTTGAACTCGGGCTTGAGCAGGTCGGCCCACGACTGCGGCGGGTTGAGCTTGCGTTTGGCCAGCAGTTCCTTGTTGTAGCCAAACCCCAGCGGGCCCAGGTACACCCCGACGGTGCGGTATTTGGAGTCTACCGCCTGCTTCTGCGCCCAGGGGTACAGCTGCGCCAGCTGCGGCGATTTGTACTCGAGCGTGAGGCCCTGCTCGGCGGCCTGCAGGTGCGGATCGCCCGTGCCGCCAAACCAGATGTCGGTCTTGGGGTTGGCGCGCTCGGCGTTGAGCTGGGCCAGCGCCTCGCCAGAGCCCTTGGCCGTCATGTTGACCTTGGTGCCCGTGGTCTTGGCATACACGGTGGACATCAGGCTGCACCACTCGGCCTGCACCGAGCAAATCATGTTGACCTGCCCTTGCGCGAAGGCCCCGCCTGCGGCCAACGCCAGGGCCGTGCCTGCCAGGATCTTGTGCATAAAAAAACCTCTGCTTTCTGGGTAACGGAATTACGCTGGATCGTAGGCCCCGCCCCTGCGGGCGCCTACCGGGAATACGAGTAAACGCCAAGGCGGCAGCGTGAAACCGGACACCCCGCGCGGAAGGAACCCAGTTACATTAATTCCTGCTTTCCGGACACCCATGACCACCCACCCCGCCGCCCCCCGCGCAGGCCTGCCCCAGGAGCGCCGCTGACATGCTGGACCGCATCACCGCCTCGCTGTCCTCCCTGGCCCCCGCCGAACAGCGCGTGGGCAAACTGGTGCTGGTCGACCCCCGCGCTTTTGCCCGCCTGCCCGTGCGCGAACTGGCCGAACGCGCGCACGTGAGCAAACCCACAGTCGTGCGCTTTTGCCGCAGCATGGGCTACGACGGGCTGGCCGATTTCAAGCTCAAGCTCGCCGGCAGCGTGAGCGAGGGCGTGCCCTTTATCCACCGCAGCGTGGACGCCGACGACAAGACGGGCGATGTGCTGGTGAAGGTGGTCGACAACGCGGTGGCTGCCTTTCTGCAGTACCGCAACGCGGCCAGCACGGTGGCCATCGAGCGTGCGGCCGAGGCCATTGCCGCCACCTGGAAGACTGGCAAGCGTATCGAGTTCTACGGCGTGGGCAATTCGGGCATCGTGGCGCAGGACGCGCAGCACAAGTTCTTTCGGCTGGGCGTCACGTCGATTGCCAGCAGCGACGGCCACATGCAGGTGATGAGCGCCACCCTGCTGGGGCCCGGCGACTGCGCAGTGATCATCTCCAACTCGGGCCGCACGCGCGACCTGATGGACGCCGCCGACATCGCCCGCCGCAACGGCGCCACCACCATCGTCATCACGGCCAGCGGCTCGCCCCTGGCCAGCACCTGCCAGATCCACCTGGCCGCCGACCACCCCGAGGGCTACGACCGCTACAGCCCGATGGTGTCGCGGCTCATGCACCTGTTGATCATCGACGTGCTGGCGACCTGCGTGGCGCTGCGCATCGGCAGTTCGCTGCAGCCGATCCTGCAGCAGATGAAAGAGAACCTGCGGGCCAAGCGGTACGCTTGAATTTTGGGTCTTTTGAGGCCCTAGCGCTTGATGGTAGAGCGTCTGAAGCTATATTTTTTGATAGCAAGCGGCTTGCGATAGCGCTTCGCACTCGGCTGCCGCGACGGCCCACATTGCCGCAGCCGTTGCCCCGCTCAGCGGCATCCCAGCGGACGCGCGAAGCCGCCCTTCCTGAGGTCATCGGCAAGGTACGCTGCCTTTCAAGCGCCCAAACAAAACGCCACAGACCCCGAAGGATCTGTGGCGTGGTGATCACCCAGCGTGGAGCAGCGCACTGCAACCGCTTGGCAAAGGCATGGCGACCGGCTTTTATGCTCCAAAGCGGCCCTAGCGCTTATTCCATAAGCGCTTGCAGCTATGAATTAAATAGCAAACCTCAAATCCGCCCCTCTTCCACCGCGTGGCACGCGATCCGGATGCCGCCAATGTTGAGCAGTTGTGGGCGCTCGGCGCGGCAGCGGTCGTTGACGTGCGGGCAGCGCGGGTTGAAGGCGCAGCCGGGGGGCGGATTCAGCGGGTTGGGCACCTCGCCCTGCACGGGAGTGCGCGCGCGGCCCGTGTCGTGCATCTTGGGGATCGCGTCGAGCAGCATGCGCGTGTAGGGGTGGCGCGGGGTATTGAACAGCGTGTGCTTGTCCGCCAGCTCCACCAGCCGGCCCAGGTACATCACGCCGACCTGGTCGCTCACGTGGCGGACCACGGCCAGGTTGTGGCTGATGAAGAGGTACGTGAGCTGCCGCTCGCGCTGCAGGTCCTTCATGATGTTGAGCACTTGGGCCTGCACCGACACGTCGAGTGCCGAGGTGGGCTCGTCGCACACTAGAAACTCGGGCTCGGTGGCCAAAGCGCGCGCAATCGAGATGCGCTGGCGCTGGCCGCCGGAGAACTGGTGCGGGTACTTCACCATGTCGAGCGGCGACAGGCCCACGGACTTGAGCAGCTCGCCCACGCGCTGCTTGAGCTCGGCCTTGTCGGTGATGAGCCCATGTTCCTTGAGCGGCTCACCCACGATGTCTTCGACCAGCCAGCGCGGGTTCAGGCTCGCGTACGGGTCCTGAAAGATCATCTGGATGCGGCGGCGCATGGCCCGGGCGTCGTTGCCCTTGAAGGCCGCGTGCGCGTCCTGGCCGTCAAAAGTGAGGCCACCGCGTGTGGGCTCGTACAGGCCCACCAGCAGGCGGGCCACGGTGCTCTTGCCGCAGCCGGACTCGCCGACCAGGGCCAGGGTCTTGCCCTTTTCGATCTCGAAGCTCACGCCGTCCACCGCATGCAGCAGCGTGCGCGGCTTGCGTTCGATCACGCGGTTGAGCCAGGGGGCGGACACATCAAACGTCTTGGCCAGGTCGTGCGCCTGCACCAGGGCTTTGCTTTTGACCGGCGCAGTGGCTGCAGCCGGAGTGGTGGTTGTGGCGCTCATGCGGTCACCTCGGCGTTCGGCACAGCGGCGGCAGCGTTGTTGCCGGCGTGCAGCCAGCAGGCAGCGCGGGTGGAGCCCGCAGGCAACAGGTCAGGGCGTTCGGTCATGCAGCGGTCAAAGGCGTGGGGGCAGCGCGGGTTGTAGGCGCAGCCCGTGGGGATGGCGTTCAGGCGGGGCATGGCGCCGTCGATCTGGTTCAGGCGCTCGCGGTCCATCGTCATGTCGGGGATGGACGCCATGAGGCCCGCGGTGTAGGGGTGCGACGGCTTGTTGATCACGTCGTGCACCGGGCCGATTTCTGCCACGCGGCCGGCATACAGCACTGCCACGCGGTCGCAGGTTTCGGCGATCACGCCCATGTCGTGGGTGATGAGCATCACGGCCGCGCCGCGCGATTTGCAGATGTTTTTCAGCAGCGTGATGATCTGCGCCTGGATGGACACATCGAGCGCGGTCGTAGGCTCGTCGGCCACGATGAGCTTGGGCTCGGCGGCCAGCGCCAGCGCAATGACCACCCGCTGGCGCATGCCGCCAGAGAACTGGTGCGGGTAGTGGTCGATGCGCTCTTCGGCGGCCGGGATGCCGGTGTCCTTGAGCAGCTGGATCGCACGCTGGCGCGCTTCGGCCGGCGTCACCTGCAGATGGGCCAGGACGGTTTCTGTCAGCTGGCGCCCGACGGTGTACAGCGGGTTCAGCGAGGTCAGCGGGTCCTGAAAAATCGCGCCGATGCGGCGGCCGCGGATGTGGCGCATCTCATCGTTGCTGAGGTTGTCGATGCGCTGGCCCTCCAGCAGGATCTGGCCCGAGGCGATGCGGCCCGGGGGTTCAAGCAGGCCGATGATGGCGGCGCCCGTGAGCGATTTGCCGGCGCCGGACTCTCCCACCACACCCAGGATCTCGCCGGGCGCAATGGAAAAGGAAATGTCGTCCAGGGCGCGCAGGGTACCGCGGCGGCTCGGGAATTCGACAACGAGGTTTTTGACTTCTAGGAGGCTCATGGGGATATCGCTTTTCTTGTTCTTGTTCAGCGCAGGCGCGGATTGAGGGCATCACGCAGCCAGTCGCCCAATAGATTCACGGAAAGAGCAATCAGCACCAGCATGGCGCCGGGGAACACGGTGATCCACCATTCGCCGGAGAACAGGTAGTCATTGCCGATGCGGATCAGCGTGCCCAGCGAGGGCGAAGTGGGCGGCGCGCCCACGCCCAAGAAGGACAACGTGGCCTCGGTGATGATGGCCGTGGCGACCTGGATGGTGGCCAGGACCAGCACGGGCCCCATCACGTTGGGCAGCACGTGTTTGCGCATGATGCGCAGCGGCGACACGCCGGTGACGCGCGCGGCCTGCACGTATTCCTTGTTGCGCTCGACCAGCGTGGTGCCGCGCACCGTGCGCGCGTACTGCACCCAGCCGGTGAGCGAGATGGAGATGATCAGCACGCCAAACGCGAGCGATTCGTGCGCGTTGGGGAACAGTGCCCGGCCCACGCCCGCAATCAGCAGCGCGACGAGGATGGCGGGGAAGGACAGCATCACGTCGCACAGGCGCATGAGCACAGCGTCGATCCAGCCGCCGCGAAAGCCGGCCAGCAGGCCAAACGCCACACCCACCACCACCGAGAGCAGCACCGAGGCGATGCCCACGACGAGGGAGATGCGCGCGCCATAGATCAGCGCCGACAGGATGTCGCGGCCCTGGTCATCGGTGCCCAGCGGGTACTTGGCGGAGCCATCGGCGATCCAGGCGGGTGGCAGCCGCGCATCGCTCAGTTCGAGCGTGGCGAGGTCAAAGGGGTTGTGGGGTGCGACCCATCCGGCAAACACCGAACAGAACAGGCAGATGAGCGCGATCAGGGCCGCGGCCATCGCCACCGGCGAGGTGCGAAAGCTGTAGCCGACATCGCTGTCGAACCAGCGGGCAAGGGTTGTTTTCATTGTGGGAAACTAGTGGACATGCAGCAACACAGGGCGCGGGTAGCGGCCGTGTGTTGCTGCGGGCAGTCAATCACCGTGGTGCGGTGTGGGGTGTTAACGATCTGAAGTCGCTTGCAGTAGTCGGCTGTGCGGCTGACTTACTTGGCGATGCTCATCCACTTGAAGTGCATGAAGTTGTCGGCCAGCTGCACCAGCTTGACGTTCTTGCCCACGCCCCAGGCCAGCGCCTGCTGGTGCAGTGGGATGTGGCCGACGTCGGCTGCGTGCAGGTCGAAGACTTCCTTGATCATCGCGTTGCGCTTGGCCTTGTCGGTCTCGGCCTGGATCTTGAGCGTCAGCTCATCCACCTTGGGGTTGCAGTAAGCACCCAGGTTGAACTGGCCCGCACCCTTGTCGTCCACGCAGCGCATGAGGGCATTGAGTGCGTTGTGCGAGTCGTAGGTGGCGGGGGTCCAGCCCAGCATGTAGAAGCTGGTGTCGCGGCGCAGGATCTTGGGGAAGTACGTTCCCTTGGTTTCGGCCTGCAGGTTGATTTTGACGTTGATGCGCGACAGGTTGGCGGCCACGGTCTGGCAGATGCGGCCGTCGTTCACATAGCGGTCGTTCGGGCAGTTCATCGCCACTTCAAAACCGTTGGGGTAACCGGCTTCGGCCATCAACTTCTTGGCAGCCTCCACGTCAAACGGCAGGCGCTTGGCGTCCGGCTGGAAGCCGTTGACGCCAGGGCCCACGAGCAGGGCCGATGGGTTGGAGGCGCCACGCATCACGGTCTTCTTGATGCCTTCGATGTCGATGGCCTGGTAGAAGGCCTGGCGCACGCGCTTGTCCTTGAAGGGGTTCTTGCCCTTCACGCTGGAGTACAGCAGCTCGTCGCGCTTCTGGTCCATGCCCAGGAAGATCGTGCGCAGCTCAGGGCCGGTGATGGCACGGGTGTTGGCGCTGCTGTTCACGCGGTCGATGTCCTGCACTGGCACAGGTTCCATCACATCCACTTCGCCAGACAACAAGGCCGCCACGCGTGTGGCGTCGTTGCCGATGGGGGTGAAGACGACTTCGGTCGCGTTGCCTTCGATCTTGCCCCAGTAGGTGCCGTTGCGCACAAACACCGAGCGCACGTTGGGCTGGCGCTCGCGCAGGCGGTAGGGGCCCGTGCCGTTGGCGCGGAACGATGCAGCGTTTTCGATGCCCTTGCGGCGGTCCACCGGCGTCTGCGCCTGGTTGGTCTCGCACCACTTCTTGCTCATGATGTACACGAGCGAGATCACATCGGGAAGGATGGGGAATGGCGTCTTGGTTTCGATCTCGACGGTGTGGTCGTCGATCTTGCGCACTTCCTTGAAGTCGTTGGTGTAGCTCTTCATGTCCGAGCCTTCCACCTGGGTGCGCGCAAAGCTGAACAACACGTCGTCCGCGGTGAACGGCGTGCCGTCGTGGAATTGCACGCCCTTGCGCAGCTCGAAGCGCCACACGGAGGGGGATGTCTGCTTCCAGGCGGTGGCCAGCGCGGGCGCCAGGCTCAGGTCCTTGTTGCGGCCGACCAGCGGCTCATAGACGTTGCCCGTGACACTGAGTTGCAGTGACTCGTTGAGCGAGTGCGGGTCCATCGACAGCGAATCGCCCTGGTTGGCGATGCGGAGGGTCTGTGCCTGGGCTACCAGACTCGCCGCGGTCAGCGCAGCAAAAAGAGCGGTACGGGCGAGTTTCTTGTGGAATTTCATGAAAACCTCCTGGTAGAAAAACGGTGGTCGAAAGCGTGTGGGCTCTCGGGTTGAATGGTCTTGGAGAGATGCGGTGGTCGGCAAAGACATCAAGCCGCGGGCAAGGGCATGGCCTGCTCGATCAGGCTCGCGTGCAAGGCGGCGCCAAGGGGCAAGATGTCGTCGTTGAAGTCGTAGCGGCTGTTGTGCAGGGCGCTGCCGCTCGCGCCCAAGCCCTGGCCAATGCGCAGGTACGCGCCCGGCCGGGTCTGGAGCATGAAGGCGAAATCCTCTGCGCCCATGCTGGGCTCGAGGTCGCGCACCACATGGTCTGCGCCCAGCAGGGATTCGGCCACGTCGCCCGCAAAAACGGCTTCGCTTTCGCTGTTGATCGTGGCCGGGTAGATGCGCTCGTAATGCACGGTGGCGGTTGCGCCAAAGCCCAGGGCGATGGCGTTGCACAGCTCCTTGAGCCGCTTTTCCACCATCTCTTGCACCTGGGGATCAAAGGTCCGCACGGTGCCCACCAGCGTCGCGCTGCCGGGCAGCACGCTGAACGCGCCCAGATCGCCGGCCTGCATGGCGCAGATGCTGACCACGGCGCTCTCGATGGGACGCACGTTGCGCGAGACGATGCTTTGCGCCGCCGTGATGATGTGCGCGGCCACGACCACCACATCGACCGTCTGGTACGCATGGGCACCGTGGCCACCGCGGCCGGTGATCTCGATGGTGAAGCGGTCGGCCGCGGCCATCATGGGGCCGGAATTGATGCCCACGGTTCCGGGCTTCATCGCAGGCCAGTTGTGCATGGCGTAGATGGACTGCACCGGGAACCTGTCGAACAGCCCGTCTTCCATCATCACGCGCGCGCCGGCCAAGCCTTCTTCTCCGGGCTGAAACACCAGCACCGCGGTGCCGTCGAAGTTGCGGGTCTCCGCCAGGTAGCGCGCAGCACCGACCAGCATGGCGGTGTGGCCATCATGGCCGCAGCCGTGCATGAGCCCGGACTTGCACGACTTCCAGGAAAAGTCGTTGTGCTCGGTCAGCGGCAAGGCGTCCATGTCCGCCCGCAGGCCGACCATGCTGCCGCTGGACGTGCTGCGGCCGCGGATCACCGCCACAATGCCGGTGCGTCCGATGCCGTCATGGATTTCGTCCACGCCGCAGACCTTGAGCGCCTCTTTCACCCTGCTGCCGGTATAGATCTCTTCAAAGCCCAGTTCAGGGTGCGCATGCAGATCGCGCCGCAGCGCGGTCAGCTCAGGATGGAACTGCGCGATGTGCGCAAACGCCCGGCCGCCGGCCTTCAGGCGAGGGCCTTGCATCAGTGGCCTCCTGCCTTGCCCACGCGCAGGCGCGGATCGACGGCGAAGTACAGCAGATCGACCACCAGGTTGATCACCACGAAGATGAGGGCGATCAGGCACAGGTAGGCGGCCATCACGGGGATGTCGGCGAACGTGACGGCCTGGATGAACAGCAGACCCATGCCGGGCCACTGGAACACGGTCTCGGTGATGATGGCAAACGCAATGAGGCCGCCCAGCTGCAGGCCGGTGATGGTCATCACCGGCACCAGCGTGTTCTTGAGCGCGTGGCCGAAATGGATGGCCCGATTGGACAGGCCGCGCGCCCGCGCAAACTTGATGTAGTCGGTGCGCAGCACCTCCAGCATTTCGGCACGCACCAGCCGCATGATCAGCGTGAGCTGGAAAATCGCCAGCGTGATGGCGGGCAGCGTGATGTGGTGCCAGCCCTTGGCCTTGAGCAGGCCGGTACTCCACCAGCCCATTTGCACGACCTCGCCGCGGCCAAAGCTTGGGAACCAGCCCAGCGTGACGGCGAACACCAGGATCAGCAGGATGCCGATGAGGAAGGTCGGCAGGGACACACCCAGCAGCGACAGCGTCATGAACAGCTGGCTGGTGAAGGTGCCGCGCTTCAGCGCTGCATACACGCCCATCGGCACACCAATGGCCAGGGCGAGCACGGCCGCGACAAGGGCCAGCTCCAGCGTGGCGGGGAAGCGTTCGGCAATCAGGCGCGAGACCTTCGCGCCCTGGCGCAGGCTCAAGCCGAATTCGCCTTGCGCGGCATTGACCAGGAAGTGCCAGAACTGCACAAAGAAGGGCTTGTCCAAACCGAGGGATGCCCGCAGTTCGCGTATCTGTTCAGGGGTGGCATCTTGTCCCAGCAAAAACACCACGGGGTCCCCCACGTACTGGAACAGCATGAAGGAGATGAAGGCCACCGTGACCATGACGATCACTGCCTGTATCAGGCGGCGCAATATAAAAGCGAGCATCGGGAAGTCGAGTGAGTGTTCGATAAAAGCGCCGCGACCACTTTTGATGGCCGGGGCGCTGGTTGGCAATACGTCGTCGTCAACTGAATCAAAGAGAGCAAGGGCCTGCGAGGCCCTTGCTCTCAGCGTATCGACAATCGATCAGTTCACTTTGACCGTGCGCATGTCCACACGGTTGTCGGCGCGGTGGACCAACTCCACGTTCTTCTTCAGGGCCCAGGGGATCACCTGGTCATGCAGAGGGATGTGGGAGACCGTGTCGTTGGACAGCTGCAACGCTTCGGTCAGCATGCGGGTGCGCACGGGCGCGTCCGTCTCTGCCTTGATGCGGTCGACCAGATAGTCCATGCGCTGGTTGCTGTAGCGGCCCACGTTGTAGTTGCCGTCACCGCCTTGGCCCACCGAGCGTGTGAGCGACTGCAGGCTGTACAGGGCGTCAAACGTTGGTACGCCCCAGCCCAGCATGTAGATGCTGGCTTCGTAGCGCTGGATCATGGGGAAGTAGTTCACCAGCGGCAGCGTGCGCAGCTTGGCCTTCACACCCACGCGGGACCACATCGCGGTCACGGCCTGGCAGATGGCTTCGTCGTTGATGTAACGGTTGTTGGGGCAGGCGAAGTCCACTTCAAAGCCGTCGGGGTAGCCCGCCTCCGCCAGAAGCTTCTTGGAGGCTTCAACGCTGTAGGGGAAGCGCTTGCCCACGGCTTCGGTGTAGCCCGCCACCTGGGGCGCCACGATGGTGCCGGTGGGCTTGCCCAGGCCGCGCATGATGTTGCGCGAAATCGTGTCTGCGTCAATGGCTTGGTAAAGCGCCTTGCGCACGCGCACATCCTTGAGCGGGTTCTTGCCCTTGATGTTGGAACCCGGCAGCTCTTCACGGAACTGGTCCATGCCGAGGAAGATGGTGCGGTTTTCAATGCCGTCGATCACCTTCAGATCAGGGCTGGCACGCAGGCGGCCCAGGTCCTGGGGTGTAGGGTCGAGCACCATGTCCACCTCGCCCGACAGCAGCGCTGCAATGCGCGTCGCGGCCGACTTGATCGGGGTGTAGACGATCTCGGTCACATTGCCGTCCATCTTGCCCCACCAGTTGGGGTTGCGCTTGAAGACCATCTTCACGTCTGGCTGCCAGGAGTCTAGCGTGTAGGGGCCGGTGCCCATGGCGTTGCGGTGCGCAAAGTTCTCGTCAGACCCCTTGATGTCCTTCGGCTCGACCGACTTGTTCTTTTCAGCCCAGGCCTTGCTCATGATGCGCAGCTCGGTCATCTGGCGCAGCAACACCGGGTTGGGTGCGCTCAGGATGACGTCGATGGTCTGGGCATCCACCTTGTTCACTTTGCTGATGCCCTGGACATATGGCGTGAAGTTGGATGTCTTGGCCATGGCGCGCTGAAGCGAGTACACGGCGTCGTCTGCGGTGAAGGCCGATCCATCATGGAACTTCACACCTTGGCGCAACGTAAAACGCACCTGTGTGGGGCTGATCTCTTTCCACGCGGTTGCGAGGACGGGCTCTACGTCAAAAGTCTTGCTGTTGTAGTAGACGAGGCTCTCGTACACGTTCGCATGGATGCCGTTTTGCAGCGCATTGTTCTGGGAATGAATATCCCAGGTGGCGATTTCGCCCTGGCTTGCCCACTTGAAGGGCTTTGCGTGCAAAGCTGGTGCGGCAAGCAGTACAGCTGCGGCAGCCAACGGCAAGAGACTGTATTTGAGTTTCATGGAGCCCTCTTGAATAAAAGTTTTACTATGCAGTAAAGGTTGCTCTATAGCCAACGGGAAATCCCTGAATCCCAGGCACTAAGAAGGGCCTAAGGAAGGAATTTTTCACTGGAGGATACGCAAGGATGGTGCCAAGAACTGGCATCGAGACAAGAGGGAGAGGAACCTGGGCGACAGTTTGCCAACGCGCGTCGGTTGCGGGGTTATCGAGGCCGTTTGGCGCGCTGCAATGTTCCCGGAGTTACACGTGTTGTCCGAGCAAGCTGCAAGGCTTGTTAGTCGACTCACGCCAAAGGCCCTGCCCGCACGGGGCATGTGCTCAGTGGTTGGAGAAGCCGGTGACGATGGCTCCTGCTTCGAACCCGCGCACACAATATTCGCAGCAGCTTCTGCGTAGTGACAGCCGACCCTGTGAGCACGCGCAGTGAAAATCTGCCTCGCACCGGTGCATCCACAGGAATTTCCAGAGGCCCTTGTGCGTCTCCACCAGCACTATGACCTAGACCTGAGTCGATAATGCTGGCCATAAAAAAAGCCGCCCGAAGGCGGCTTTTTAAGCTTGTATATCGGTAACTGGCCAGAGGCCAGTTCGATATTAGAAGCTGTGACGGATACCGAAGTCGTAGCCGTTGGAGTTGTCGCCAGCAGCAGTCACGGAACCGTTCAGGGACTGAGCAGCGCCGTTCTTGTTGCTCACGTGAGCGTACGTTGCGTACAGAGCAGTGCGCTTCGACAGGTTGTGCACGTAGCCCAGAGCGATCTTGTTCGAACGTGGGTCAGCACCAACGGTGTCAACCTTGTACGTGGAGTAAGCCAGACGAACTTCGCCAGCGCCCACGGGAACCAGACCACCGATCAGGAAACCCTTACCGTCAGCGCCGCCGCTGATCTTGTCTTGGTTGTAGTGAGCCATGATCTTGGCCACGCCCAGGTCATATTGACCGCCCAGGTTCCACGACTTGATGTTGCCGGAAACCAGGTACTTCGTTTGCGAAGCGGCCAGAGCGACGTTGATAGGGCCGTTGGCGTAACCAACGCGAGCTGCCAGGCCGTTGCCGTCCTTCTTGTTGGCAGCGTTGCTCAGGTTTTCACCCAGATAGTACTGAGCTTGGCCGTAGAATCCGCCCAGGTTGCCTGGCAGGAAGTAGCCGATGGCGTTCGAAGCGCGGATGGTGGTTGGGCCACCCAGGCTGGAGTTCAGGGTTTGGGTCGTGCCAACGCCGTTCGTGCCGAACGGATCGAACACAGTCAGGTTCCAGAATTGGGGAGTGTAATCACGGCCCAGACGAACTTCACCGAAGCCGCCGTTCAGGCTAACCGTCGAACGACGGTTGAACACCAGGCCGCCGCCAGTGCTGGTAGCTGCTTGGTTGTTGGTGTTGGTAACGCCACCGGTACCGTTGTCATTGTTCAGACCAGCTTCGAGCCAGAACGAAGCGGACAAACCGCCACCCAGATCTTCAACGCCGCGGAAACCCAGACGGCTGCTGTTGTAGCCGGAGTTCGTCAATTGCGAACGGTTAGCGACGCTACCGGAACCGTAAGCGTAGGTTGCATCAACCACGCCGAACAGGGTCACGGAAGATTGAGCCATTGCAGCGCCGGAAGCAGCCAGCACAGCCAGGGCAATCAGGGATTTTTTCATTGCGAGTTACTCCAAGGTTAAACATAGGGCGCCGGTACGGGGGGTCTATGGTGAATACACACCTGCACAGTCCCGCCGGTTCCCCGGGCCAACCTCCTGGTGGGGAAGTTGCTCTTATTGCACCAGACCCGGCCGGGTTTCGCAAAGGAATTCACCCACAATTGGCCCGAAAGGGGAAATTCGTTGCAGTGTTGCAACATTCGACCGGGGCCCTGCAAAATCACGGCTTTGCCTTGCAAGAACCCAAAAAACAAGGCCTAGCACATGTATCCATGTGCAACTTGTGTTTCTGCACTATTGCCAATCTGAAAGCATCCATGGATTCTTTGTTAGTTGCCGCTGACCATGCTCTTCGCACGCTTTTCGCCGCCCCTCGGGCAGTAGAGCCGACGCCGGCGCACGGCATGGTGGAGCCCTCGCTGGACGCAGCCCAGAAGCGGCTTGCAGGGGCGTTGATGCGTGTCAATCACGTGGGTGAGGTATGCGCCCAAGCGTTGTATACCGCCCAGGCCGCGGTGACGAAGGACGCTGGCTTGCGGACCCAATTGCTCGACGCGGCCCGCGAGGAGACCGACCACCTCGCCTGGACGCAGCAGCGCCTGGATGCGCTGGGCGCACGGCCCAGCCTGCTGAACCCCCTGTGGTTCACCGGGGCATTTGCGCTCGGCCTCGTGGCCGCCAGGATCAGCGACCGAGCGAGCCTGGGGTTTGTGGCCGAGACCGAAAAACAAGTGGCGGCGCACCTGGAGAGCCATCTCAAACGCTTGCCGGAGCAGGATCTGCCGTCCCGCGCAGTGGTGGCCCGCATGAAGGATGACGAGGAGCGGCACGCCGCGCAGGCGCGCGCCTCGGGAGCCATCGAATTGCCCGCCCCCGCCCGTGCCGCGATGAGGGCCGCGGCGAAGGTCATGACGACCACGGCGCACTACATCTGACGCGCAGCCGGCCATCGGCACCCGCACCGGTTCAGTGCAAAAAATCTGCACCTCGGTGTCGCGACGCCTTGTGGCCCGCCCGTCTCAGGCCTCCACGACATCAAACCCGGTCGTGATCTCCGCAGTCTTGCCCAGCATGATGCTGGCCGAGCAGTATTTGTCGTGGCTCATGGCAATGGCGCGTTCCACTGCAGCGGCGGGGATGCCCTTGCCGGTCACCGTGAAATGCATGTGGATCTTGGTGAACACCTTCGGATCGACCTGCGCGCGCTCAGTGGTCAGCTTGACACTGCAACCCCGCACATCGTGCCGGCCCCGCTTGAGGATCAGCACCACGTCATAGGCGGTGCAGCCTCCCGTGCCCGCCAGCACCGTCTCCATGGGCCTAGGCGCCAGGTTCTGGCCGCCGTTGGCGGGGTTCGCCGTGTCGGGCGCGCCGTCCATGGTCAGAACATGGCCGCTGCCGGTTTCCGCAACAAAGCCCATGCCAGAGCGCGTTCCGGCCCCGCCGGTCCAGCTGACTGTGCATTCCATTGATATTTCTCCTTGATGACGTCGTTTTTTTCGCACGGATCAGCCCGGCGAATTAAATTTGCTGTTGATTTTGCTGCATCGCAACACGAGTCGCGCTAAACTTCACACCAAGCGCTGCTTTTCCAGCAATGGGCAAAGCAGATGGCAACCGGCCTCGAACACTGCTTCAGGCACATGCCCCGCACCGATTGTCTCCTCCATCTCCTCAAAGGATGGATTCAGCCCCAGGTCTCACGACCCGGGGCTTTTTTTTGGCCGGCCCTTCCGTGGTGGCGCCCTCACCAGCGCGTTGCTGCGCCAGGGCCGCGAAAGTCGACGCCCTATGATGTGGGCCCCGCCATCTGGCGGCGCTCCACCGCCTGCACAGCCTGCCTCCGCCATGTCCCAGCCTCTGACCCCCGCCGACTACCTCAAGAAGATCCTGACCGCCCGCGTCTACGACGTGGCCATCGAGTCGGCGCTGGAGCCCGCCCACAATCTCAGCCGGCGCCTTCACAACAAGGTGCTCTTGAAGCGCGAAGACCAGCAGCCGGTGTTCAGCTTCAAGCTGCGCGGCGCCTACAACAAGATGGCGCACCTCACGCCCGAGCAGCTGGCGCGCGGGGTGATTTGCGCATCGGCCGGCAACCATGCCCAGGGCGTGGCCATCAGCTCCCGCAAGATGGGCGTGCGCGCCATCATCGTCATGCCCACGACTACGCCCAACATCAAGGTCGATGCGGTGAAGGAACTGGGCGGCGAAGTCGTGTTGCACGGCGAAAGCTATTTCGACTCGTACAACCACGCGTTGCAGTTGCAACAAGAGCAAGGCCTGACGTTTGTCCACCCCTTCGACGATCCAGACGTCATCGCGGGCCAGGGCACCATCGCGATGGAAATCCTGCGCCAGCTGCAAGGCCTGGGCTCGCAGAAGCTGGACGCCATCTTCGTCGCCATCGGCGGCGGCGGGCTGATCTCGGGCGTGGCCAACTACATCAAGGCGGTGCGGCCCGAGATCAAGGTGATCGGGGTGCAAACCTACGACTCCGACGCCATGCACCAGTCTGTGCAGGCCCATCAACGCGTCACGCTGGCCGATGTGGGCTTGTTCGCCGACGGCACTGCCGTCAAGCTGGTGGGCGAGGAAACCTTCCGCGTCGTCGCCAGCGGCCTGGTGGATGAGTTCATCACGGTGGACACTGACGCCGTCTGCGCCGCCATCAAGGACGTTTTCGTGGACACGCGCAGCATCGTCGAGCCCTCTGGCGCGATGGCCGTGGCCGCCATCAAACAGTACGTGGCCGAGAACAAGACCACGGGCGAGACCTACGCTGCCATTTTGTGCGGCGCCAACATGAACTTCGACCGCCTGCGCTTCGTGGCCGAGCGCGCCGAAGTGGGCGAAGAGCGCGAAGCCCTGTTCGCCGTCACCATCCCCGAGGAGCGCGGCAGCTTCCGGCGCTTTTGCGAAGTGGTGGGTGGCCTGCCCGGCGGCCCGCGCAACGTGACCGAGTTCATCTACCGCATCAGCGACGCAGACCGTGCGCATGTGTTCGTGGGCCTGACCACGCAAGGCAAGGGCGAGTCCACCGAGATCGCCAGCCACTTCGGCCAGCAAGGTTTCGAGGCGCTGGACCTCACGCACGATGAACTGGCCAAGGAGCACCTGCGCCACCTGGTGGGCGGCCATTCGGCGCTGGCCCAGGACGAGCGGATGATGCGCTTCACCTTCCCCGAGCGGCCCGGTGCGCTGCTCAAGTTCCTGAGCCTGATGCAGCCCACCTGGAACATCAGCCTGTTCCACTACCGCAACCAGGGCGCCGACTACGGCCGCATCCTCGTGGGCATGCAGGTGCCGGCCGAGGACAAGGCCGCGTTCGACGCGTTCCTGGCCACGCTGGGCTACCCCTATGTGGAAGAGACGCTGAACCCGGCCTACCGCCTGTTCCTGCGCTCCAAATAATACCAAAAAATAGCCTCTATCGCTTGATAGGCAAGCGCCAGCAGCTATAAAAATAGTAGCAATTCACCACCCCACTCCACCACACCCCAGGTCACGCACGCCATGCAACCCCTGCGCCACTACCTGCTGGCCGTGCAGTTCTTCACCCGCATCCCGGTCACCGGCCGGCTGGCCGAGTGGGTGGGATTCAGCCCCGCCATGCTGCGGGCCAGCGCGGCGCACTTTCCGGGCATCGGGTGGCTGGCCGCGCTGCTATCCGTGGGCGTCTACACCGCCCTGCACTGGGCGCTAGCACCCAGCCCGTGGGCACCCGCCGTGGCCGCGGTGCTGTGCACGGTGGCCACGGTGCTGATGACGGGCGGCTTCCATGAAGACGGGCTGGCCGATGTGGCCGACGGCCTGGGCGGCAGTGCCGACCGGGAGCGCGCGCTCGACATCATGAAAGACTCGCGCATCGGGGCCTATGGCGCTATGGCGCTGGTGCTGGCCCTGTTGGCCAAGCTCAGCCTGCTGGCGCTGCTGGGCGCCCACAGTCTGCTGGCCGCCACATCGGCCCTGGTGGGCGCGCATGTGCTGTCGCGCCTGTGGCCGCTGTTCATCGTGCGCAGCCTGCCGCATGTGGGCGACACTGCCCGGTCCAAAAGCAAGCCGCTGGCCGACCAGATCTCGGGCGGCGCGTTGGCGGTTGCTGTTTTGTGGTGTTTAGTGCCCCTAGCGCTGGTGGTATATGCCCAACCAGCTCTCTATTTGATAGCATCCATCGCCTTGAGCGCCGTGGCCGCCGCCTGGATGGCGCGCTGGTTTGCGCGCCGGCTCCAAGGCTTTACCGGCGACTGCCTGGGCGCCACGCAGCAGGTCAGCGAAATCGGCTTTTATCTGGGCGCGGCGCTGGCGCTGCGCTGGATGTGATGAAGGCGACGGGCACGGACGCCGCGAAGGGCCCCTTCCACAACCGCCGACTCTGGCTGGTGCGCCATGCCGATCCGCTGGTGGCGCCTGGCACCTGTTATGGCGCGCTGGACATCCCCGCCGACGCCACCGCCACCCGCGCCGCAGCACGGCGCCTGGCCGCCGCCCTGCCCCCTCAAGCGGCTGTGTTTCACTCAACGCTACAAAGATGTGAGCAGCTTGCGCAGTCCCTGCAAGCGCTGAGGCCCGATTTAGCATCAAAACCCGACGCCCGCCTGCGCGAAATGGACTTCGGCACCTGGGAAGGGCAGGCCTGGGACACCATCCCCCGCGCTGACATCGACGCCTGGACGGCCGGGTTTACCAGCTACCGCCCCGGCGGCGGCGACAACCTGGCCTCGGTGCTGGCGCGCGTTGCCGATGCGCTGCGTTCCCATTGCGACACCGCCCAACGGACCCACGAACCCGCGCAGGATGTCGTGTGGATCACCCACGCTGGCGTGATCCGCTGCGTGGCTTGGCTGCAGGCCCAGGGCGACGTGCTGCCGCGTTCTGAGGAATGGCCCGTGGCCGCACCGGGTTGGGGGCAGTGGGAGATCGCGCTTTTGCAAGCACCGCTCCAAGCGCCCTTCAACAGTTAAGTCGGCCCGCTCGCCCAGCCCGGGGGCTCGCCCCGGCCTGACTCAGTTCTTCAGGGACATGTCCAGCGTGAGGGTGGCAGCGCCATCCATCGACCCACCCAGCTGCGCCTGGCGCGGACCCAGCGCCTGCAGCACCAGGCCTTCATCCACCGCAGCGCCCACCCGGAAGGGCTTGGCTGGCTTGCCATCCACCGCGATCAGCGCTGCGCCGCCGCCACTGCTCCGGCCCGACAGCACCCCGATCAGCGCGAAGCGGCTGGCCAGCGTAGGCGCTGCCACTGCGGGCGCAGCACCCGCCACGGCCGGCACGGCGCCCAGCAAGCGGGCCAGGGCCTGGGCATCCGGCGACACCGCTGTCGGCACCATCACCGGGGCGGCCGCCCCAGCCGCGGGGGCCGACAGGCGCAAGCCCCAGAACACCACGCTGGCGCCCGCCGCGGCCCAAAGGGTCAAAGTCCCCAGGCGTACGCCCCATTTGCTGTGTGAATTGGTCACCATGCGGGGATTATGATTCACCCGATCTGACACCGACCGACCACCCGAGAGACCGCCAGCAGTGAACACTTCCTTCCCTCTCCTCTTGCGCTCCGCCCGCCGCAGCCTGGCCCGGGGCTTCACCCTCATCGAGCTGATGGTGGTGCTCGTCATCATCGGCGTGCTGGCCGCCCTCATCGTGCCCAATGTTCTCGAGCGCGCCGACGATGCCCGCGTGACCGCCGCCCGCACCGACATCACCAACATCATGCAGGCGCTCAAGCTGTACCGCCTGGACAACCAGCGCTACCCCACGGCCGAGCAGGGCCTGCAGTCGCTGATCAACAAGCCCACCTCCGGCCCCGTGCCCAACAACTGGAAGCTCTATCTGGAAAAGCTGCCCAACGACCCCTGGGGCCGCCCCTACCAGTACCTGAACCCCGGCATCAAGGGCGAGATCGACGTGATGTCGTTCGGCGCCGATGGGCAGTCCGGCGGCGAAGGCAAGGATGCGGACGTTGGCAGTTGGCAGTAGGCATGACCCCCACGGTCGCGCACTTCGTGTCGCTCCCTGCCCCCCGAGGGGGCCGCGTTTCGCCTTGGGACGGCCCGGCGGCGAAACCATGGCCCCCACGCTCCCCACTGCGTGTGGTCGCTGCCCCCCAAGGGGCGCGTTTCGCCTTGGGACGGCCCGGCGGCGAAACCATGGCCCCCACGCTCCCCACTGCGTGTGGTCGCTGCCCCCAAGGGCCTGCGTTTCGCCTAGGGGCGGCCCGGCGCGGCGGCCGCACGCCCTCGGGTGACGCCGTGACCGTTGCAACCTCGCGTCGCATGAGCCCATGAACCGCTCACGCGGTTTCACTCTCCTTGAGTTGCTGGTCGTCATCAGCATCATCGCGCTGGCCACGGCCGGGGTGGGTGTGGCGATGCGCGACAGCGGGCAGACGCTGGTCGAGCGCGAGGCGGCCCGGCTGGCGGCGCTGCTCGAATCCGCGCGGGCCCAGTCGCGTGCTGGCGGTATGCCGGTGCGCTGGCGTGCCGATGCACGCGGGTTTCGTTTTGAAGGGCTGGCGCCCAGCGCGCAGGCAGCCCTGCCCAGCCAATGGCTGGACGCGGGCACCACGGTGCGCGCGCCGACGGTGCTGGTGCTCGGGCCCGAACCATTGATCGGCCCCCAGCAGGTGCTGATCACCCACCAGACGTACCCCGACCGCACGCTGCGCGTGGCCACCGACGGCGTGCGGCCGTTCACTGTCGAGCCGGTCCAGTGAAAGTACGCCAGCAGTCGGCCCGTTGTACGCCCGAGGGCGGATTCACCCTAGTAGAGGTGCTGGTTGCGCTCAGCATCGTCGCGATTGCGCTCATGGCGGGTCTGCAGGCCACCACTGCGCTCACACGCAATGCGCTGCGGCAGTCGGACATCGTGCTGGCCCAGCTGTGCGCCGAGAACGAGCTGGTGGCTGCGCGCCTGTCGCGGCAGATGCCCAGCGTGGGCGACAGCACGGTCACCTGCGAGCAGGCCGGGCGGCAGCTGACTGTGGCCTTGATCGTACGGCCCACGCCCAACCCGAGCTTTCGCCGCATGGACGCGCAGGTGCTGGATGGCGATAACTCCATCCTGCGCATCTCGACCATCATCGGAAGGTATTGATGGCCCCCCTGAGTCGCTTCGCGCCTTCCCCCCGAGGGGACGACGGCCTTTGCTGCGGGGCGGCCCTTGCTGGCCGTCCTCGCGATGGCGCAGCGCCGGTTTCACATGCCAGGGGCGCGCGCGGATTCACGCTCGTCGAGCTGCTTCTCGCCATCGCAGTGATGAGCCTCTTGGCCATCCTCAGTTGGCGTGGGCTCGATGGCATGGTGCGGGCGCAAGAGATCACGCGGCAGCGGGCGGATGAGATGCTGGTGCTGCAGGCGGCCCTGGGTCAGTGGGGCACCGACCTGGATGCGCTGATGCCCATTGCCAACACCACGCCGCTCGATTGGGATGGCCAGGTCTTGCGCATCACCCGGCGCAGCAGCGCCGTGCCCGACGAAGGCGCGCTGGTGGTGGCCTGGACGGTGCGGGGCGCACAGGGCGCAGGCCGGTGGATGCGCTGGCAATCCCCCCCGGTGCGCACCCGCGCCGAATGGCAGGAAGCCTGGCAGCTGGCGGGCCAATGGGCACGCAGCCCCGGCGAGGCCGAGCGGCGCTACGAGACCACATTGCTGCCGCTCGAAAACTGGCAGATCTTTTATTACCGCGGCGGTGCATGGTCCAACGCGCTGTCGAGCAGCGGCGCCGGGTCAGGCAATTCGACCGCAATTCCCGACGGCGTGCGCCTGCAGATCACGCTGCCGCCGGGCCAGGCCCTGGTGGGCCGGCTCACGCGCGACTGGGTGAGCCCGGTGCTGGGTGGGGGCAGAACATGAGGTCCCTCCTGAGCCGCTTCGCATCATCCCCCCCCCTGAAGGGGGACGCCACCGGTGGTTTGGCAAAGCCAGTTCCGCGGTGGCGCTGGCTTGGGGCGCGCCAGTGCCACTGCGCGCTCGCGGGGCCCGACATGCGGACTGGCAAAGCCCGTTTCACAAGGCCGCAACCGTTTCATCGATCCCGCGGCGCGGCGCTGCTGCTGGCCATGCTCACGGTCACGCTGGTGGCCACTTTTGCGGCGGCGGCCATGTGGCAGCAGTGGCGCGCGGTCGAGGTCGAGACGGCCGAGCGTGGCCGGGTCCAGTCCACCTGGATTTTGGTGGGTGCGCTCGACTGGTCTCGCCTCATCCTGCGCGAAGACGGCCGCTCGGGCGGTGCCGACCACCTGGCCGAGCCCTGGGCCGTGCCACTCCAAGAGGCGCGGCTGTCAACCTTTCTGGCAGCCGACAAGAACGTGAGCCAGGTCGATGACGCCAGCATCGACACCACCGAGGCGTTTCTGTCGGGGCAGATCTCGGACATGCAGGGGCGCCTGAACCTCATGAACCTGGCGGTCAGCGGGCCGGACCAGTCCTTGCCACTGCGGCAGTTCACGCGGCTGTTCGAGCGGCTCGGGCTGCCGCCGCAGGAGCTGAGCCTGCTGGCCGATGCCCTGCGGCGGGCCCAGGCCACCAGCGGCAATGACAGCAGCTCGGCGCCGCTGATGCCGCCCGCGGTGTCCCAACTCAGCTGGCTGGGGCTGAGCCCCACCACCGTGGCCACGCTCACCCCCCATGTGGCCGTGCTGCCTGTGCGCACGCCGGTCAACCTCAACACCGCCAACATCGATGTGCTGGTGGCCGCCATCGATGGCCTGGACATGGCCAGCGCCCAGAAGATCCTGCAGGCGCGCGAGTCCCGCCACTTCCGCACGCTCAGCGAGGTGCGCGACCTGCTCGGGGCCACCATCGACATTAACGAAGGCGCGCACGCCGTGGCCTCGTCCTACTTCGAGGTGCGGGGCCGCCTGCGCCTGGGCGACGTGATGGTGGACGAGCGTTCGCTGGTGCGCAAACAAGGCATTGAGGTGACCACCCTGTGGCGCGAACGCGGCGCTTTCGACCGCGAAACCACCCAGGGCCTGCCGCAGGGCCAGCGCTGAGAAGCATCCCATCCGCAACACATCCGCACGCTGGGCCGGGCACTGACATGCCCTCCCCCTAAAATGGCCTGCAAAACCCGTCCATGAGCACCCTCATCCTTTTCCTGCCGCTGGCCCGCCCGGGCCCCGCCACCGAGTACAGCTACACGCTGACGGCGGACGGCCACACCGCCACCCGACACGCCACCGCAGCGGCCGCGCTGCTGCCCGAGCCCACGCGCCCTGGTGGCGAGGTGGTGGCCGTGGTGCCGGCACGGGCACTGTCGTGGCAACGCGTGCAATTGCCCCCGGGGCTCGCGCTCGGCCCTGGGCAGCAGACGCCGCGACTGCGTTCCGTGCTCGACGGCCTGCTCGAAGACCGGGTGCTGGATGACGCCACGCAACTGCACTTTGCGCTGCAGCCCGGCGCGCAAGCCGGCGAGCCGCTGTGGGTGGCGGTGTGCGACCGAGCCTGGCTGCGCGACAACCTGCAGGCGCTGGAAGCCGCAGGCCGCCGTGTGTCGCGTGTGGTGCCTGAATTTGCCCCCGGGCCCACCGCCAGCGGGCGCCCCGAACTGTGCGCGCTGGGCACGCCAGAAGACGCCTGTGTGGTGCTGACTGGCCAGGGCGCCGACCAAGGCGTGGCGGTGCTGCCCTTGTCCAACATGGCCATCGCGCTGGCCCGCGCTGGCGCACCGGCTGAGGCCGCGCCACAAGACGGCGACGGTGACGCCCTGGTGGTGCGCGCCGAGCCCGCCGTGGCGGCGCTTGCCGAGCGCACCCTGGGCCAGCGTGTGGTGCTGCACACCGCCAGCCAGCGCGCGCTGGACGCGGCGCGAAGCGACTGGGACCTGGCCCAGTTCGACCTGGCTAGCACCGGACGCACGCGCGCGCTGCGCAAGGCGGGCAGTCTGGCCAGCGCCTTGCTCTATGCGCCGCAGTGGCGTGCCGCGCGCTGGGGCGCCGGGGTGCTTGTGGCAGCGCACCTGATCGGCCTCAATGCCTGGGCCTGGCAGGAACGCCAGTCGCTGGCCGCAAAACAAGCCGCCGTGCGCGCCACGCTGACGCAGACCTTCCCCAAGGTGCAGGTCGTCGTCGACGCACCGGTGCAAATGGAGCGGGAACTCGCCCAGCTGCGCCAGGCCGCCGGCAGCGTGTCCACGCGGGACCTGGAGCCCCTGCTGGCCGCCGCGGGCACGGCCCTGCCCGCCGGCCGCCAGCCCACGGGCATCGAATATTCCCCTGGTGAGCTGCGCCTGCGCGGCGTGGCGCTGCCTCCCGACGAGGAAACCGCCTTCACCACCCGGCTCGAGCCCCTGGGCTACCGCGCGCGGGTTGACGATGGCAGCCTGGTTCTACGGGCCAGCGCAGGAGGCAGCCAATGACACGCAACACCCCCACCACCGCAGCCCTGCGAGCGCGCTGGCAGGCCATGGCACCACGCGAACAGTCCCTGGTCCTGGCTGCAGGTGGACTGATCGCGTTCGCGCTGTTGTGGTGGCTGGCCGTGGCGCCTGCCCTGGCCACACTGCGCACCGCCCCCGCGCGCCATGCGGCGCTCGACACGCAGTTGCAGCAGATGCTGAGCCTGCAGGCCGAAGCCCAGCAGCTGCAATCGGCCCCACGCACCACCACCGGCGACGCCGTGGGCGCGCTGCGCACCGCCCTCACCCAGCGCCTGGGCAACACCGCCCAGCTCAACGTAGTGGGCGACCGGGCCACCGTCACGCTCAAAGGTGCGCCGGCCGACGCGCTGGGCCAGTGGCTGGCGCAAGCGCGCAGCAACGCCCGCGCCACGCCGGTCGAGGCGCGCCTGGTTCGCAGCACTGCGGCGGCCACCCCCGCGGCAGGTGGCACAACACCGGTGGTACTGGGCGCTGCAGCCGTGGCCATGCCGCGCTGGGACGGTACGTTGGTGCTGGCCCTGCCGGCCGCCCGCTGACCGACGCCGGATCACACGACCGACCTGCCCGACACACACGCGCCCTCTCCCATCGACAACCTTCCCCACGTGGCCACCAGCAACCGACACCGCAAGCCTCCCGTCCGCGCGCCCCGTTCCGCGTGGGGTTGGGCGCTGGCCGGCGCCGTGGCGGGCGTGCTGCCGGCGGTGGTGGTTTTTGCACCCGCGCAGTGGCTCGCACAAAGCGTGGCGCGCGCCACCCAGGGGCAGGTGCAGCTGCTGCAGGCGCGTGGCACGGTCTGGACCGGGTCCGCGCAACTGGTGCTGACCGGCGGCGCCGCCAGCCAAGACCGCGCTGCGCTGCCCGGCCGGGTGGACTGGCGCCTGCGCCCCAGCCTGACCGGCCTGAGCGCCCAGCTGCACGCGAGCTGCTGCACGCCCCAGCCCCTGCAGCTGCAAGTGCGGCCGCGCTGGGCCGGTCCGCTGGTCCTTGTCAAAGACGGCCAGAGCCAATGGCCGGCCGCCGTATTGGCCGGGCTGGGAACGCCCTGGAACACGCTGCAGCCGCAGGGCCAGCTGGCCGTGCAGACCCGCGGCCTTGCGGCCAGCTGGAACGCGGGCCGCATGACGCTGGCAGGCCAGGCCCAGATGGAGGCGCGCGCGATGTCTTCGCGCCTGTCCACCCTGCGGCCCATGGGCAGCTACCGTTTGGTGCTGGCGGGGGGCGAGGTGCCCACGCTCACGCTCAGCACGCTCGACGGCCACCTGCAATTGAACGGCACCGGCCAATGGGTGGGCCAGCGCCTGCGTTTTGCGGGCGAGGCCAGCGCCGCCCCCGAGCGCGAGGCGGCCCTGTCCAATCTCCTGAACATCATCGGACGGCGCAGCGGCGCGCGCTCCATCATCACCGTGGGTTGAACCTATGAATTCCCTGTTGTCACCACGCCTGGCATTTGCTATTAAAACAATAGCTGCAAGCGCCTTACTGACATGCGCTGGCGGCCAAATCAATGCTCAGACCGCGATCGACACCCGCACCGGCAGCGTGCGCTCGGGCGAGCCGGTCACGCTGAACTTCGCCAACGCCGAGATCGAGGCGGTGGCGCGCACCATGGCCACCATCACCGGCCGCAACGTGGTGGTGGACCCGCGCGTGAAGGGCCAGCTCAACCTGGTCACCGAACGCGCTGTGACCCCCGCCGCCGCCTTCCAGCAGTTCCTGGCCGCGCTGCGGCTGCAGGGCTTCACCGTGGTCGAGGCGGCGGGCCTGTACAAGGTGGTCCCCGAAGCCGACGCCAAGCTGCAGGGCGGCAGCGTGAGCGTGGTGCAAGGCAGTTCGGGCTCCGCACCCGGTGGCGGGCAGATCGTCACGCAGATCTTCAAACTGAATTTTGAAAACGCGGCCAACCTGGTGCCGGTGCTGCGCCCGCTGATCAGCCCCAACAACACCATCAACGTGAACCCCGGCAACAACTCGCTGGTGATCACCGACTACGCCGACAACCTGCAGCGCCTGGCGCGCATCGTGGCGGCGATGGATGTCTCGAACGCCAGCGACGTGGAAGTGATCCCGCTGCGCAATGCAGTGGCCACCGACCTCGCCCCGCTGGTGGCGCGCCTCATCGACGGCGGCAGCGGCACGGGCGCCGGCGCCGCGCCCGCAGCGGCGCCGGGCCAGGCCGATACCTCGTTCAAGACCACGCTGATTGCCGAGCCCCGCAGCAACTCGCTGATCCTGCGCGCCGCCAACCCCGCGCGCGTGTCCCAGGTGCGCGCACTGGTCGCCCAGCTGGACCAGGCGCCTGCGCCCGGCAGCAGCGCGGCCACCGGCAACATCCACGTGGTCTACCTGAAGAACGCCGATGCCACCAAGCTCGCCACCACGCTGCGTGCGGCCATGGCGGCCATGGGCACGGGCGGCAACGGTGGCGCGAGCGCCGGCGGCAGCAGCAGCCCGGCCGCGCCCAGCGGCGGGCTTAGCGGCGGCAGCAATGGGGGCAGCAGCATGTTGTCGGGCGGCAGTGGCTTGGCGGGCGGCAGCAGCAACAGCAGCTCCGGGCTGGGCGCTGGGAGCAGCGCCATGGGCACCAGCAACACCAACAACAACCAGCCCTCCACGGGCGGACAGATCCAGGCCGACCCGACCACCAACTCGCTCATCATCACTGCGCCCGAGCCGCTGTACCGCCAGCTGCGCGCAGTGATCGACAAGCTCGACGGCCGCCGCGCGCAGGTGCTGGTAGAGAGCCTGATCGTGGAAGTCTCCGCCACCAAGCTGGCCGAGTTCGGCATCCAGTGGCAGGGCATTCTGGGCAAACAGGGTGACGGCACCGTGGGCGTGATCGGTACCAATTCCGGCCAGGCAGGTGCAAACATCCTGGGCATTACCGCGGCGCTGGCGTCGGGCAATGTCTCCACCATCGGCACGGCCGCTGCCGGCCTGGGCCAGGGCCTGAACCTGGCGCTGGCACCCCGCGTCAACGGGCAGTATTACCTCGGCGCGCTGGCCAACTTTCTGCAAAACAGTGGCGATGCCAACGTGCTCTCCACGCCCAACCTGATGACGCTCGACAACGAAGAGGCGCGCATCATCATCGGCAACAACGTGCCCTTCGTCACCGGCTCGTACGCTAACACCACGGGCAGCAGCACCGTGAGCCCGTTCCAGACCGTGGAGCGCAAGGACGTGGGCCTGATGCTCAAGGTGCGCCCGCAGATCAGCGAGAACGGCACCGTAAAGATGGCGATCTACCAGGAGGTCTCCAAGATCGATACCTCCACGCTCAGCAATGCCAACGGCCCCAGCACCAGCAAGCGTTCTATCGAGTCGAACGTGGTGGTGGACGACGGCAGCATTATCGTGATCGGCGGCCTGCTGGAAGACAGCTACTCGCAAGGGCAAGACAAGGTCCCGCTGATGGGCGACCTGCCGGTGGTGGGCAACCTGTTCCGCAGCGAGACCCGCTCGCGCAACAAGACCAACCTCATGGTGTTTTTGCGTCCCATCGTCGTGCGCGACAACGCCACCAGCGATGCGCTGATGATGGACCGCTACGAGGCCATTCGCGCGCTGCAGCATGCCACCCAGCCTGCCCCAAGCCTGCCGATGAAGTCGGTGTCCGGCGCCCCAGTGCTGCCACCGCTGCCAGAGCGTGTGGTGCCCGTCGCCACCCCCATGCCCGTGCAGCCGGCCGCCCCCGTGCCGCTGCCCATGCAGCAGCTCACCCCCATCGCGCCGCCGGTGCAGCCGGCCCCGGCCGCGGCCCCCCTCAGCAGCGCGCCTGCCGAGCCCGTGGCAGCGGTGGCCAAGGCACAGGTCCCTGCGCCGCTGTACTACGTGAACGTGGGCGTGTTCGGCCAGGATGCGCAATCGCGCAGCACCCTGGCCAAGCTGCGCGACTCGGCCCTGCCGCTGTCGCTGCAGGCGGTGGACACCAACCGCGGCAAGGCCACCCGCGTGCGCGTGGGCCCTTTCTCGACCGAGGACGCGGCCCATGCCGCTGCCGCCACGGTGCGCGGCAAGCTGGCGCTGAACGCCACAGTGGCCGCCCAGGCGCTGTGAGCGTGTTGTTGACGCCGACAAGGAACTGACTCTCTATGCGCCACCCCTTGCCCTACGCCTTTGCGCGCACGGCCCAGCTGCTGCTGGAGGATGACGGCCAGCAGCTGGTGCTGTGGCATGGCCCGAGCCCCGATGCGGGCGCGCTGTCCGAGGTGCTGCGCAAGCACCCCGTGCACCAGTTGCTGCCGCTGGATGCGCCCGGTCTGGCGCAGCGCATTAGCGCGGCGTACTCGCACAGCGAGTCGAGCGCCGCCACGGTGGTGAGCGAGGTCGAAAGCGATGCCGACCTCTCGCGCATGATGCAGGAGCTGCCCGCGGTGGAAGACCTGCTGGAGTCCGCCGGCGACGCGCCCATCATCCGCATGCTGAACGCCCTGCTCACGCAGGCCGCGCGCGACGGCGCGAGCGATATCCACATTGAGCCGTACGAGCGCCATTCCAGCGTGCGCTTTCGGGTGGACGGCACGCTGCGCGAAGTCGTGCAGCCCAACCGCGCGCTGCACGCCGCGCTGATCTCGCGCCTGAAGATCATGGCGGACCTCGACATCTCCGAAAAGCGCCTGCCGCAGGACGGCCGCATCAGCCTGCGCCTGGGCACGCGTGCCATCGACGTGCGTGTGTCCACGCTGCCCAGCGCCCACGGCGAGCGCGCGGTGCTGCGGCTTTTGGACAAGAGCGAAAGCAAGCTGAGCCTGGAAGCCGTGGGCATGCAGGGCGACACCCTGCGCCGCTTCGAAGGCCTGATCTCGCAGCCGCACGGCATCATCCTGGTGACCGGGCCCACGGGCTCGGGCAAGACGACCACGCTGTACGCGGGCCTGGGGCGGCTCGATGCCACGCGCAACAACATCATGACGGTGGAAGACCCCATCGAGTACGAGCTGCCCGGCGTCGGTCAAACGCAAGTCAACAGCAAGATCGAGCTGACCTTTGCCAAGGCCTTGCGCGCCATCCTGCGCCAGGACCCGGACATCATCATGATCGGCGAAATCCGCGATTTCGAGACCGCGCAGATCGCCATCCAGGCCTCGCTGACGGGCCACCTGGTGCTGGCCACGCTGCACACCAACGACGCCGCCAGCGCGGTGACGCGGCTGACCGACATGGGCGTGGAGCCCTTCCTGCTGTCGTCGTCGCTGCTGGGTGTGCTGGCGCAGCGGCTGGTGCGCAAGTACTGCAGCCACTGCCATGGCAGCGGTTGCGAGCACTGCGGCCGGACGGGCTACACCGGCCGCACCGGGGTGTTCGAGCTCTTGGTGACCACCGACGCGATCCGAGCGCAAATCCACAACCAGGCGTCGGAGGCCGACATCCGCGCCGCTGCATTGGCCGATGGCATGGCATTGATGCGCGAGGACGGAGAGCGACTGATCGCCTCGGGCATCACCAGCCGCGAAGAAGTGCTGCGGGTGACGCGGGACTGAGCGCTGGGGCGGCGCAGGGGCGCTGGCACTGCTTCCGACTAGCGCACAGCGCGTTGCATCCACTGCTATTAATTTGATAGCTATCAGCGCTTATTGAATAAGCGCTAGCGACCAATAAAGCACAAAATCTGCACCACTGCCGGACGCACAGCGGCGCGCCGGGAGCCCTGCCCGCGTCCAGCCCCCCCTTCAGCGGCCCTACAGCGTAGGCCCCTTCCTGCACTGGCTTTGGCCCCTGGCCGCTGGAGCGACGCGCGGCATCCCGGAAGAATCTGTGGCTATCGCGTGGCGCCGCAGCAGCTTCGCTACCAGCGCCACCTTTCCGGTCCTTCCTTGCCTCGCAGTCCTTCCCCGCCTTGCCGTCGCTCATGCCCCCATCCCACACTCCGCCCCACGCCTGGCAATTCTTTCGCGCCGGGGGCGTAGACCAGGTCATCATCCGCACCGGCGAGGACATCGCCCGTCTGCCGGAGCTGGACCAGAAACTGTGGGTGGCGCTGGCCTGCCCCACGCGTGGCATCGAATTCGATGAACGCACGCTGGACCTCATCGACACCGACCACGATGGCCGCATCCGGCCGCCCGAGCTGCTGGCCGCCTGCGCCTGGGCCTGCGCGCAACTGCGCGACCCCGACGAGCTGACACGGCCCGGCGACACACTGGACATCGCCGCCATCGACGACCACACCGAGTCCGGTGCAGCGCTGGCAGGTGCGGCGCAGCGCATCCTGGCCCTGGCCGGTCAAGCCGATGCCACCGCCATTTCGCTGGCCGACGTGGTGGCACGCAGCGAGCACCTGAGTACCCAGCGGTTCAACGGCGACGGCATCATCACTGCAGACACTGCGCAGGACGACACGCTCGCGCGCGAGACCATCGAGCACATCCTGAAGACCCACGGAGGCACACCGCCGGTGGGCGACCCGCCGCTGCCCGGCATCGACGGCCCCCGCGCCGAGGCGTTTTTTGCCGACCTGGACAAGATCTCCGCCTGGGCCGCCAAGGCCCGGGAGGCGACGACTGCGCTCGCGCTGGGCGAACACACGCTCCAGGCCACCCAGGCCATGAACACAGTCGCCCACAAGGTGGAGGATTTCTTCGCCCGCAGCCAACTGGCGGCCTACGACCTGCGCGCGGCTACGGCCCTCAACCCGTCGCTGGAGGAATACACCGCCATGGCAGGCACCCAGCTGGATCTGTCGTCGCCCTCCATCACGGCCTTGCCGCTGGCGCCGATCACCCCCAAAGCTCTGCTGCCGCTGACCGAGGGCGTCAATCCGGCCTGGGCCGGCGCAGTGCGCACGTTCCGCGATCACACGGTGGCGCCGCTGCTGGGGCGCCAGGCAGATACCTTGACGCAGCAAGAATGGCACACCATCACCACGGCGCTGGCACCGTGCCAGCAGTGGCTGGCAGACCGGCCCGCCACCCCGCTGGATGTGCTGGGTGACGAGGTGCTGCACTCCTTGCACCGCAGCGACGCCCGGCAACGCGTGATGGCCCTGATCGCCGAGGACGAGGCCGAGCAGAAGCACAACGATCACACCAAAGACCTGGAGAAGCTTCTGCGCTTCAAGCGCGACCTGCTGGAGCTGCTGAACAACTTCGTGTCGTTCTCGGCGTTCTACCAACGCAAGGGCGCGATCTTTCAGGCCGGCACGCTGTACCTGGACGCGCGCAGCTGCGACCTGACGGTGCAGGTGGCCGACGCCGCGCAGCATGCCAAGCTGGCGGGTCTGGCCAAGACCTACCTGGCCTATTGCCAGTGCACACGCAGGGGCCAGAACATGGGCATCGTGGCGGCGTTCACGGCCGGCGATGTGGACTTTCTCTTCGTGGGCCGCAACGGCGTGTTCTACGACCGCAAGGGCCAGGACTGGGATGCCACGATCACGCGCATCGTCGAGAACCCGACCAGCATTGCCCAGGCCTTTCTGTCCCCCTACAAGAAGTTCGTGCGCCTGATCGAGGAGCAGGTGGCCAAGCGGGCTGCGGCCGGCGAGGCGCGTGCGCAAAAGTCGCTGGGGAGCACCGCAGGCGCACTGACCAACACACCGCTCAAGGCAGCGGGCACTGCCACCACCGCCGACACCCTCACTGCCACGGCGCCCCGGCGCACCGATGTGGGCACCGTGGCGGCCATTGGCGTGGCGCTGGGCAGCATCAGCGCAGTGCTGGTGGGGGTGTTTGCCAAGTTTGTGGACCTGGGGGTGTGGATACCGCTGGCGCTCGTGGGCATCGTGCTGGCCATCTCGGGCCCGAGCATGCTGATCGCCTGGCTCAAGCTGCGCCAGCGCAGCCTGGGACCGCTCTTGGATGCCAGCGGCTGGGCGATCAACGGACGCATGCGCATCAACACCCGGCTGGGCGGATCGCTGTCGCAAACGGCCAAGGTGCCTGACAACGCGCGCCGCACCTTGCAGGATCCGTTTGCCGAATCGAAGGCGCCGCTGTGGTGGAGCCTCAGCGCGCTGGTGGTGGTGCTGGTTTTGGGAATCACTGCGTGGCGTTTGCAGTGGCTGGACCGGTGGACAGCGCCCGCGAAGCCGGTGGCGCTACCGGTCGAATCAACACCTCCAGCCGCGGGCGGTGGGGTTCCCGCCGCCCCGCCAACTACGCCACCCACCTCACCAACCGCCCTGCCCGCAGCTGCAGGTGCAGCCTCGGCGGCGCGATGATCCCGCCTGCGGTAGGGGTGCGCTGAAGGCCGGGTGTTCACCGCCTTCAGTACGCGCCGGTGAACCGTTAGCGAATCTGCAGCGCGGGCCGGCGCGGTGTCTGCGCCACGGCGGGTGCAGGGACTTCGGCCGGCGCACTGAACGCAGCAGTTGCCGCCGTTGCGCCTTCCTGCAGCCTGAACTGCCTCACGGCGCTGGTCAGGTGTACGGCTTGTTCGCGCAGGGATTCCGATGCGGCGGTGGATTGCTCCACCAGCGCGGCGTTCTGCTGCGTCATCTGGTCGAGCTGGCTCACGGCCTGGCTGATCTGGCCGATGTTGTCGCTTTGCTCGGCCGACGACGCGGTGATCTCGCCAATGATGTCGGAGACGCGGCGCACGCTGCTCACGATTTCGGTCATGGTCTGGCCGGCCTGGCTGACCAGGCGCGAGCCGTCTTCCACCCGCTCGACCGACGAGGAGATCAGGCCCTTGATCTCTTTGGCGGCCTCGGCACTGCGCTGCGCCAGACTGCGCACTTCGCTGGCCACCACGGCAAAACCGCGGCCCTGCTCACCCGCCCGCGCGGCTTCCACGGCGGCATTCAGCGCCAGGATGTTGGTCTGGAACGCGATGGAGTCGATTACGCCGGTGATGTCGGCGATCTTGCGCGAGCTGGTGGTGATCTGGTCCATGGTGGTCACCACCTGCGAGACCACGGCGCCGCCACGTGCGGCCACTTCGGCTGCGGTGGAGGCGAAGTCGCTGGCCTGGCGCGAGGACTGCGCGCTTTGCTGCACGGTGCTGGTCAGCATCTCCATCGATGACGCGGTTTCCTCCAGGTTGGCGGCCGTCTGCTCGGTGCGGTGGCTCAGGTCGTGGTTGCCGCTCGCGATCTCGGAGCTGGCGGTGGAGATGTTGCCCGCGGCGTCCTGCACCTCACGCACCAGGCGGCGCAGGGCATCCTGCATGCGGCCCATGGCGGCCACCAATTGGCCGACCTCGTCCTGGTTCATGACCTCCACATCGCGCGACAGGTCGCCGCTGGCAATGCGGTCGGCCAGCTCCTGCGCCTGGCCCAGTGACTTGGTGATGGACCGCACGCTGAAAAACGTGAGCGGGATCAGCACGGCCAGCCCCAGCAGCAGGCCGATGCCGATGAGGGCCGACATGGTGGAGGTCCGCGACTCGACACCCGCACGGGCCTCGTCCATCTGCGCGCGGGCCGTGGTGGCCAGGCTGGAGAACAGCTTGTCGGTGGCCTCCATGTGAACCTTGAGCCGGTCGGCATAGGCGCCGCCGCCCGCGCCATCGAGCTGCGCACCCTCGATCTTCTCGAAGATGGGGGAAATGCCGGTTTCGTACTGCTTGATCTCGTCCAGCGACTTGTCGATGGACTCGACAAAGGCCTTGTCGCCCGACTGCACCTGGCGCACCTCAGCCAGGCTCTTGCGCAGCGCGGCCAGGGTCTTGGCCCAGCTCTCGCGCAGCGCGGAGACCTCGACCGAGTTGTTGAAGTTGATGATGATGTCTTTTTCGGTCCGGCGCAGGTCACCCAAGGTGGTACGCAGCTCCGACATGTCGGTCAAGGTCTGCACCCGCTCGGAGAACAAAACCTGCAGCGTGCCGCGCGTGCGGTCCAGTGCCACATAACCCATGCCGCCAATGACAACCAGCAAAATTAGGGAAAAGACGGTTCCGAAGTAAAGGCGCGTGCGGATGGAGAAGCGGCCCAGAGCATTCATGGCTCTTCCTTACATTTTTTAACAGACAACTCAGCATAGCAAATTTGGTGCCACACACCCACACCGCCGGTCTTCTGGACCGACGGGTTGGGCGGGACTATAGGGCCAGCTTGGAGGTCTGCCGCACAGGGTAAGCACCGCCCCGAGGGGGCTTTCAGGGAATCCTCGGGGCCAGTAGGCGGGCTTATGCCACCGGTATCACTGGAATGTAGAGCTGGCCCCCGCCTTGCTGGAACTCCGCGGCCTTGGCTTTCATGCCGCTGGCCAGCGCCTCCGCGTCTGCCACGCCCTTCTGCGCGGCAAATTCGCGCACCTCCTGCGTGATCTTCATCGAGCAGAACTTGGGCCCGCACATGGAGCAGAAGTGCGCCACCTTGGCGCTGTCCTTGGGCAGCGTCTCATCGTGGTATTCCTTGGCCGTGTCGGGGTCGAGGCCCAGGTTGAACTGGTCCTGCCAGCGAAAGTCAAAACGCGCCTGGCTCAATGCATCGTCGCGCGCGCGGGCACCGGGGTGGCCCTTGGCCACGTCGGCGGCGTGCGCGGCGATCTTGTACGCAATGATCCCCTGCTTGACGTCGTCGCGGTCAGGCAGGCCCAGGTGCTCCTTGGGCGTCACGTAGCACAGCATGGCCGTGCCCATCCAGCCGATCATGGCCGCGCCGATGGCGGACGCAATGTGGTCGTAGCCCGGTGCGATGTCGATGGTCAGCGGGCCCAGCGTGTAGAACGGCGCCTCGTGGCAGGTCTTGAGCTGCTCGGTCATGTTGGCCTGGATCATGTGCATGGGCACGTGGCCCGGGCCTTCGATCATGGTCTGCACGTCGTGCTTCCAGGCCACCTGGGTCAGCTCTCCCAGCGTGTGCAGCTCGGCGAACTGGGCTTCGTCGTTGGCGTCCGATGCGCAGCCGGGGCGCAGGCCGTCGCCCAGGCTGAACGACACGTCGTACGCCTTCATGATGTCGCAGATGTCTTCGAAATGCTCGTACAGGAAGCTCTCGCGGTGGTGCGCCATGCACCACTTGGCCATGATGGAGCCGCCGCGCGACACGATGCCCGTGCGCCGCTGCGCCGTAAGGTGGATGTACGCCAGGCGCACGCCAGCGTGGATGGTGAAGTAGTCCACGCCCTGCTCAGCCTGCTCGATCAGCGTGTCGCGATAGATCGCCCAGGTCAGGTCCTCGGCCACGCCGCCAACCTTCTCAAGCGCCTGGTAGATCGGCACCGTGCCAATCGGCACGGGCGAGTTGCGCACGATCCAGTCGCGCGTGGTGTGGATGTTCTTGCCGGTCGACAAATCCATCACGTTGTCGGCGCCCCAGCGGATCGCCCACACGAGCTTTTCGACTTCTTCCTCAATGCTCGAGGTGACAGCCGAGTTGCCGATGTTGGCGTTGATCTTGACTTTGAAGTTGCGCCCGATGGCCATGGGCTCGACCTCGGGGTGGTTGATGTTGGCGGGGATGATCGCGCGGCCCCGTGCCACCTCGTCGCGCACAAATTCGGGCGTGATGATGCGCGGGATGGTGGCGCCCATGGGGTTGCCCATCAGGCGCTTCTCGCGGCCTGCGTCGGCCATGTACTGCTCCATCCACTCGCGCTTGCCGTTTTCGCGGATGGCCACGTATTCCATCTCGGGGGTGACGATGCCTTTGCGTGCGTAGTGCATCTGCGTGACGTTGGCGCCAGCCTTGGCACGCAGGGGCTTGCGCTGCAGGGCGGCAGCCTCCGCGCGCAGCTGCGCCAGGCGGGTGGCGTCCTCGCTCTTTTGGCCGTCGTCCAGCGCCACGGGCGCGCGGCCTTCGTAGTGCTCCACATCGCCGCGGCCAGTGATCCAGCCACCGCGCACATCAGCCAGGCCCTTGCGCACATCGATCACGGCCTCGGCGTCGGTGTAGGGGCCCGAGGTGTCGTAGACGCTGACCTGCTCGCCGTTGGTCAACGCAATGTCGCGTACCGGCACGCGCAGGCCCGGGTGGACATGGCCCGGGATGTAGGCCTTGCGGGATGCGGGAAAAGGCTCGCGCGTGAGCGCCAGCAACTCGGCGAAGGTCTCGCGGGTGGCCAGCTGGGCGTGGGGATCGGGTGCGTTCATGGGGCAGGTCTCCTGGTTCCGGGGCGGTGGATGGCTGCTCCGGAATGGACCTGTGCGCCCCTCAGTGCGCGCGCGCCTGAGGCAAATGTGCCCGCACGGATGGCAGGCATGGGACAAGGAGGTCGGCTCTTCTTCCGCCGGTATGAACCGGATCAAGTTCGTCGGGTTCGCAAACCGCCTGAATTTCTTCAAGCGGTCCGCATCTCAGTGCATCAGCACACCCCGGAGCAGGCGCGAGTATAGGCCAGCGCTGCCGGCGCGCCCGCACCGCCCTCAGGCGAGCCGGCCGATGAGGATCACTGCAAAGAAAAACACGGCGGCAATCACTGTCCACTTCAGGATCACCAGCCCAAGCCGCTTGTAGCGTGCCTGGCCCGTGCCGGCGTAGAACGCAAACGACACGGCAGCTGCCAGAAGCAGCAGCATGGCAAGCCAGCGAAAGATCAGCACCGCGCGCCGCCGTTCACCATGCGCGCGCCGGCTGCGCAAAACCGCCGGGGGCTTGCCGTTCGTCTTCGAAGGTCACCACCTCCCACGCATCACGCTGGGCCAGCAGTTCGCGCAGCAGCCGGTTGTTCATGCCGTGGCCGGAACGGAAAGCACTGTAGGCCGCCAGGAGCGGCTTGCCGATGAGGTACAGGTCGCCCATGGCATCGAGGATCTTGTGCTTCACGAACTCATCGTCGTAGCGCAGGCCGTCGCTGTTGAGCACCTTGTAATCGTCCATCACGATGGCGTTGTCGAGCCCGCCGCCCAGGGCCAAGCCGTTGGATCGCATCATCTCGACATCGCGTGTGAAGCCAAAAGTGCGGGCGCGGGCGATGTCGCGGCTGTAGTTGCCCGCACCCATGTCGAACTCCACGCGCTGGCCGGTGGAGTCCACCGCAGGGTGGTCAAAATCGATCTCGAAGCTGAGCTTGTAGCCGTGGTACGGCACCAGACGCGCCCATTTGGTGTTGGCGCCCTCGCCCTCGCGCACCTCCACTGGCCGAGTAACGCGGATAAAACGCTTGGGCGCGTTCTGCAGTTCCACGCCAGCGCTCTGCAGCAGGAACACGAAGGACGCAGACGAACCGTCGAGGATGGGCACCTCTTCCGCCGTGATGTCGACGTACAGGTTGTCGATGCCCAGCCCCGCGCAGGCCGACATCAAATGCTCCACCGTATGCACCTTGGCGCTGCCCACCGCGATGGTGGAGGCCAGCCGGGTGTCGGTCACCGCCTCGGCACGGATGGGGATGTCCACAGGCTGCGGCAGGTCCACACGCCGGAAAACGATCCCGGTGTCCGGCTGCGCAGGCCGCAAGGTCAGCTCGACCCTCTGACCACTGTGCAGGCCTACGCCCACGGCGCGGGTGATCGTCTTGAGGGTGCGTTGCTGGAGCATCTTTGGATTTTAATGGGCCGACCCCGCACAAACCACCCGTTGCTGCCTATGACCCTGATAGGAAACGGAGAGCCGGAAACCGCGGCGCAAGCTGCCAGGGACACGCAGGTAGCGCCAAGAACGGCTGCTTGGCGCGCCCCGCGTAGCCAGACGGCGGTGGCTGCGCAGCTGAGGAGCATGCGAGCCAAATAGGAAGCGCGGTGGTGTAAACCGTCACGGCCCAATGCCAGAGACACCGCGCAAGGGCCGCCCCGCCGCGCTGGTGTCGTCCCCCTTCCCGGAGCGCGCAGCGCGCAGAGAGAAGGGGGAAGCGGCGCAAGCCGCTCAGGGGGAAGACCTCTACTAGTCGGCCTGCTTGCGCAGGAACGCCGGGATTTCCAGGTCGTCCATGCCACCCGACGACAGCGCGTCGACACGCGCGGCAGCCTGCGTGCGGTTGGTGCGCCACACGCTGGGCACCGACATGCTGCCGTAGTCGGCCTGTGTGCCGCCGGCGTGGCCGCCCTGCAAACCCACGGTCGAGCCCATCACGCCCGCGCCGGCCAGGGGCATCTGATAGGCCACGTTGTCCGTGCCGGTGCGCAGGCCGCCCTGCACCACCGAGATAGGCTGGCGGCGCGCGTTCTGGCGTGCCAGGCCGGTCGCAACCACCGTCACGCGGATCTCGTCGCCCAGGGTCTCGTCGTAGGCAGCGCCAAAGATCACGTGCGCATCGGGCGACGCGTAGGCATTGACCGTGGTCATTGCCATGCGCGATTCCGACAGCTTCAAGCTGCCCTTGGCGGCCGTCACCAGCACCAGGACGCCCTTAGCGCCCGACAGGTCGATGCCTTCCAGCAACGGGCAGGCAATCGCCTGCTCGGCCGCAATGCGCGCGCGGTCAGGGCCGCTGGCGGTGGCGGTGCCCATCATGGCCTTGCCGGGCTCGCCCATCACGGTGCGCACGTCTTCGAAGTCGACGTTCACTTGGCCGTATTCGTTGATGATTTCGGCAATCCCGCCCACGGCGTTCTTGAGCACGTCGTTGGCGTGTGCGAACGCTTCGTCCTGGGTGATGTCGTCGCCCAGCACTTCCAGCAGCTTTTCATTGAGCACCACGATCAGCGAGTCGACGTTGGCTTCCAGCTCGGCCAGGCCGTCGTCGGCGTTCTTCATGCGGCGGCCGCCTTCCCAGTCGAAGGGCTTGGTGACCACGCCCACGGTGAGGATGCCCATTTCCTTGGCCACGCGGGCGATCACGGGTGCAGCGCCCGTGCCCGTGCCGCCGCCCATGCCGGCGGTGATGAACAGCATGTGCGCGCCGTCAATCGCCAGGCGGATATCGTCCACGGCGGCTTCCGCAGCGTCGCGGCCCTTGTCGGGCTTGCTGCCTGCACCCAGGCCACTGCCACCCAGCTGGATGATGCGGTGGGCAGAGCTGCGGGTCAGCGCCTGCGCGTCGGTGTTGGCGCAGACAAACTCCACGCCCTGCACGCTGCGGGCAATCATGTGCTCGACGGCATTGCTGCCGCCGCCGCCCACGCCGATCACCTTGATCTGGGTGCCCTGGTTGAATTCTTCGGCTTCGATCATTTCGATGGTCATGTTGGAGCTCCTGGTACTAAATTTGTTTGCAAACGCGAAATTCGGAATGTGGGGATGGGTGTGGGTGGTAGTCGGTGCGCCGGTGGTCCGGTACATCGCCACCGCTCGCGCGGTAGCCAGTGCGGACTCCCTCGCGCCAACCACAAGGCCCCCACGCTTGCCACTGCGTGTGCTGCGCTGCCCCCCATGGGGGCCTTCGCGCCTTGGGGCGGCCCGGCGGCGCTCATTCCTGGGTATTTCATGGTCAGAAATTCCCCACGATGAAATCTTTGAAGCGGCCAAACGCGGTCTTCATCGACCCGCTCTTTTGCGCCACCTTGAAGCCGCGCAACCGTGCCAGGCGCGCCTCTTCGAGCAGCCCCATGACGGTGGCGGCGCGGGGCTGGGCCACCATGTCGGACAGGGCGCTGGAATATTTTGGAATGCCACGCCGCACGGGCTTCAAGAAGATGTCCTCGCCGAGTTCGATCATCCCGGGCATCACCGAGCTGCCGCCCGTGAGCACGATGCCCGAGGACAGCACCTCTTCATACCCTGACTCACGGATCACCTGCTGCACCAGCGAGAAGATCTCTTCCACCCGGGGCTCGATCACGCCCGCCAGCGCCTGCTTGCTCAGCATGCGCGGGCTGCGGTCGCCCAGGCCGGGCACTTCCACCTGCGCCTCCGGGTCGGCCAGCAGCTGCTTGGCGTAGCCGCTTTCGACCTTGATGTCTTCGGCATCCTTCGTCGGGGTGCGCAGCGCCATCGCGATGTCGCTGGTGATGAGGTCGCCCGCAATCGGGATCACCGCGGTGTGGCGGATCGCCCCGCCGGTGAAGATCGCCACGTCGGTCGTCCCGGCGCCGATGTCGACCACCACCACGCCCAGCTCGCGCTCGTCGTCGGTCAGCACGGCCTGGCTGCTGGCCAGCGGGTTCAGCATGAGCTGCTCGACCTCCAGACCACAGCGGCGCACGCACTTGATGATGTTTTCGGCCGCGCTCTGCGCGCCGGTCACGATGTGAATCTTGGCCTCCAGGCGGATGCCGCTCATGCCGATGGGCTCCTTCACGTCCTGCCCGTCGATCACGAACTCCTGCGGCTCCACCAGCAAAAGGCGCTGGTCGCTGCTGATGTTGATGGCCTTGGCCGTCTCCACCACGCGCGCCACGTCGGCCGAGGTGACTTCCTTGTCCTTCACGGCCACCATGCCGCTGGAGTTGAGGCCGCGGATGTGGCTGCCGGTGATGCCGGTGTACACGCGCTGGATCTTGCAGTCGGCCATCAGCTCGGCCTCTTTCAGCGCCTGCTGAATGCTCTGCACCGTCGCGTCGATGTTCACCACCACGCCGCGCTTGAGGCCATTGCTCGGGGCCACGCCCAGGCCTGCCAGCTTGAGCTCGCCATTGGGCAGTACCTCGGCCACCACGGCCATGACCTTGGCCGTGCCGATATCGAGCCCCACCACAACGTCTTTGTATTCTCTTGCCATATCAGTCCCTGTCCTTCTCTGTTCTGCCCCGCCGCCCCTCGGTCGCCACCACGCCCTGGTGCACGTTCTTCAGCGTTCTTCTCAGCGATGTTCTTTGCCGCATGCCACTACCTCCTGCGCACGGTGGCCGTGGCACCCGTGCCATCGGGAATCACGGTGCTCACGCCCCGCATGCGCAGCGCATACCCGCCCGTGTGGCGCAGGTCCGCGGACTCGAGCGCGTCCACGCGCCGGCCGTACTGCGCCGCCACCTGCGTGAGCGTGCGCGTGAAGCGCTGGGTGCGCTGCACCACTTCCTCGCGCGTGCCGCCGCCCAGTTCGATCACCGCATCGCTGTCCAGCGTCGCGCGCCATCCGCCCCGGCCTGTGAGTTCCAGCGTGTCCACGTCCAGCCCCAGGGGCTTGAACACCGGCTTGAGCACCGCGTACATCTGCAGCACCTCGGGTGAGCTGCCCGCCGGCCCCAGCAGGCGCGGCAGGCCTTCCTGCTCGACATCGCCCACGTTGGCCTCGAAGACTTCGCCTTGGGCATTGACCAGGGCCGATCCGCTCTCGGGGCCCCAGTACGCTACGGCGTCGTGCTCTTGCAGCTGCACGAACAGGCTGCCGGGGTACACCCGCTGCACCTGCGCACGGCGCACCCAGGGCACCTGCTCGAAGGCCGCACGGGCGGCGCGCAGGTCGACCGTAAAAAAATTGCCTGCCAGGTGCGGCGCCACATTGGCCCGCAGCGTGACCGCGTTGTTGTGCACCAGGTCGCCCTGCACCACGATGCGCGACACGGCAAAGCCGGGATAACGCAACACCCACCAGGCCCCCGCCGCCAGCACGCCCAGCGCCAGGCCCACGAACAGGGCCGAGGCGGTCCAGTTCATGAGCTTGACGTCCAGCGGCGCGGGCAGCGTGGAGTTCATGGGTGGGCGGCTCCTTGGGCGGTGCGCGGCGTGGTATCCAGCGCTGCATCGGCCAGGATGCGCAGGCACAGTTCTTCGTAGCTGATACCCGCAGCACGCGCAGACATGGGCACGAGCGAGTGACCGGTCATGCCGGGCGACGTGTTCATCTCCAGCAGGAAGGGCTTGCGGTCGCTGGCGCGGATCATCAGATCGGCGCGGCCCCAACCCCGGCAGCCGAGGGTGCGGTAAGCGGCGAGCACGATGCGCTGGATCTCGCGCTCTTCGGCTTCGGGCAGGCCGCTCGGGCACTGGTACTTCACATCGTCGGTGAAGTACTTGTTCTGGTAGTCGTAGGCGCCATCCGGCGCTGCGATGCGGATCACCGGCAACACCACCGCGCCGGCGCCCTGACCCAGCACCGGGCAGGTCACTTCCTCGCCGTCGATGAACTCCTCGCAGAGCACATCGGGGTCGTAGCGGGCCGACAGGGCCACGGCTTCCTGCATGTCCGAATAGCCACGCACCTTGGTCACGCCGATGGACGAGCCCTCGCGCGGCGGCTTCACGATGAGGGGCAGTCCCAGTTCGTCGGGCACGGTGCGCACCACCTCGCGCTGCTGACGGTCGGGTGCCAGCCACACGTAGCGTGGCGTGGGCAGGCCCTCGGCCAGCCACACCCGCTTGGTCATGACCTTGTCCATGGCAATGGCCGAGGCCATCACGCCCGGGCCCGTGTAGGGGATGCCCAGCAGTTCCAGCGCGCCCTGCACCGTGCCGTCTTCGCCATGGCGGCCGTGCAGCGCGATGAAGCAGCGGGCATAACCGTCACGCTTGAGATCGCCCAGCGCGTTCTGCACGGGGTCGAACGCATGCGCGTCCACGCCGCTGGAGCGCAGCGCCTGCAGCACGCCGCTGCCGGACATGAGCGAGACCTCGCGCTCGGCCGAGTCACCGCCCATCAGCACGGCGACCTTGCCCAGGGTTTTCACATCGAAATTTGAATCAAAAACGGTCATAGCGCGCTCCCCTCCAGCGCTTTCAGCTCATTATTTTGTAGCATATCCACCACCTTGCCGGGCACGGCCCCAATGGAGCCAGCGCCCATGCACATCACCACGTCGCCATTGCGCGCGTTGTCGGCAATCGCTTGCGGCAAGTCGGCCACGTTGTCGACGAATACCGGCTCCACGCGCCCGGCCACGCGCAGCGCGCGGGCCAGCGAACGGCCATCGGCGGCGACGACCGGCGCTTCGCCGGCGGCATACACCTCGGTCAGCAGCACCGCGTCGGCGTTGCCAATGACCTTGACGAAATCCTCAAAACAGTCGCGCGTGCGGCTGTAGCGGTGCGGCTGGAACGCCAGCACCAGGCGCCGACCGGGAAAGGCACCGCGCGCAGCCGCCAGCGTGGCGGCCATCTCCACCGGGTGGTGGCCGTAGTCGTCGATCACGGTGAACGTACCGCCGTCTTTGGCGGGCAGATCGCCGTAATGTTGGAAGCGCCGGCCCACGCCCTTGAAACCAGCCAGCGCACGCTGCACCGCTTCGTCGGGGATGTTGAGCTCCACCGCCACCGCAATGGCAGACAGCGCGTTCAGCACGTTGTGCTCGCCCGCGAGGTTGAGCACGATGTCCAGGTCGGGCAGCGTCACGCCGTTGCGGCGCTGCACGGTAAAGCGCATCTGGCCGGCATCGGCGCGCACGTTGATTGCGCGTACCTGGGCGTCTTCGGAAAACCCGTAGCTCGTGATCGGGCAGTTCACGCTTTGCAGGATGTCGCGCACGGCCGGGCTGTCCACACACAACACCGCCGTGCCGTAGAACGGCATGCGGTGCAGGAACTCGACAAACGCACCCTTGAGCCGGCTGAAGTCGTGACCATAGGTCTCCATGTGGTCGGCGTCGATGTTGGTCACCACAGCCATCACCGGCAGCAGGTTCAGAAACGACGCGTCGGACTCGTCGGCCTCGACCACGATGTAGTCGCCGCTGCCCAACTTGGCATTGGCGCCCGCGCTGTTGAGCTTGCCGCCGATCACAAACGTCGGGTCCAGACCCGCCTCGGCCAGCACGCAGGTCACCAGGCTGGTGGTGGTCGTCTTGCCGTGGGTGCCGGCAATGGCGATGCCTTGCTTCAAGCGCATCAGCTCGGCCAGCATGAGTGCGCGGGGCACCACGGGGATCTTCTTCTCGCGCGCGGCCAGCACTTCAGGGTTGTCGGGCGTGACTGCGGTGGATGTGACCACCGCATCGGCTCCGTCGATGTGCGCCGCCGCGTGGCCCAGGCAGGTCTTGATGCCCAGGCCTTCCAGGCGACGCAGCGTGGCGCTGTCGGCCAGGTCCGAGCCCGAGATGCGGTAGCCCAAGTTGAACAACACCTCGGCAATGCCGCTCATGCCGGCGCCGCCCAAGCCGACGAAATGGATGTGCCTGATCGCATGCTTCATAGAGCCTGTCCAAAGTCTTTTCGTGGCGCTCGCAAGGCGGAAAAAGGCAGCAATCTAGGCGCGTGCCGCAGGCCATGCTGGTGGCCTGGACAAGGCGCGCAACGACGAGTGCGGCCTTTTGCCGCCTTGCCCGAAGGGTTGCCCCGCAAAGGCGGCATCTGCGGCGTTGCCCATCCTCGCCGCACATCAGTGCGACTTGCGGTGGGCGCCTTGCACCTGCCGCCTTTGCGGGGCAACGAGCACCACGAAAAGATTTTGGACAGGCTCATGCCAACTCCTCGCAGGCAGTCACCACTTCGCGGGTGGCGTTGATTTTTTGCATTTTTTTGGCCTTCAGCGCTTTATCCATAAGGGTAGTGCGCTCTGTATTTAATAGCATCTGGGCCAAACCCTCGGGCGTCAGGTCGCGCTGCTGCACCAGCCAGCCACCGCCCGCGTTCACAAGAAACTGCGCATTGGTGGTCTGGTGGTCGTCTACCGCCGAAGGGAACGGCACGAAAATCGCCGCCGCGCCCACGGCAGCGATCTCGGTCACGGTGCTGGCGCCCGCGCGGCAGACAACGATGTCGGCATCGGCAAAGGCGCTTGCGGTGTCGTCGATGAAGGGCGTGCATTCCGCCTCGACGCCGGCCGCGGCATAGTTGGCGCGCAGTGCGTCGATCTGCGTCGCGCCGCTCTGGTGGATGACCACGGGGCGCTGGTCAGCCGGCATCAGCGCGACGGCGTGCGGCACGATCTCGTTGAGCGCGCGTGCGCCGAGGCTGCCACCCACCACCAAAAGGCGCAGCGGCCCGTTGCGCCCGGCAAAGCGCTCGGCCGGTGCGGGCTTGCTGGTGAAAGCGGTGCGCAGCGGGTTGCCCACCCACTGGCCTTTGGGGAACACATTGGGGAAGGCGGTGAACACACGGTCTGCCACCCCCGCCAGCACCTTGTTGGCCATGCCGGCCACCGAGTTCTGCTCGTGCAGCACCAGGGGCTTGCCCGCCAGCACGCCCATCATTCCGCCCGGGAAGGTGATGTAGCCACCGAGGCCCACCACCACATCGGGCTGCACACGCCGCACCACCGCCAGCGCTTGCCCGAACGCGCGCAACAGGCGCAGCGGCAGCAACGCCAGCGTGACGATGCCTTTGCCGCGCACGCCCGAAAAATCGATGAGCTCCAGTGTGAAGCCGTGCGTGGGCACGATGCGCGATTCCATGCTGCCGGGCGCGCCCAGCCAGTGCACACGCCAGCCACGCGCACGCAACTCTTCGGCCACGGCGAGACCCGGAAAGATGTGGCCGCCGGTGCCGCCGGCCATGATGAGTGCGGTCTTTTGCGTACTCATACGCGACCTCCGCGCATCAACAATTTGTTCTCATAGTCGACGCGCAGCACCACCGCCAACGCCACCAGATTCATCAAGATCGCCGACCCGCCAAAACTCATCAGCGGCAGCGTCAGCCCCTTCGTCGGCAGCGCGCCCAGGTTCACGCCCATGTTGATGAAGGCCTGGAAGCCGATCCAGATGGCCACACCCTGCGCGACCAGCCCGGCGAACACGCGGTCGAGCGCGATGGCCTGGCGGCCGATGTGCATGATGCGGCGCGTCATCCACAGGAACAACACGATGAGGATGACCACACCCACGAGGCCGAACTCCTCGCCGATCACGGCCAGCAAGAAGTCGGTATGCGCTTCGGGCAGCCAGTGCAGCTTTTCGACGCTGCCGCCCAGGCCCACGCCGAAGATCTCGCCGCGCCCGATGGCGATCAGCGAATGCGACAGCTGGTAGCCCTTGCCCAGCGCGTGCTCTTCGCTGAACGGGTCGAGGTAGGCAAACACACGCTCGCGCCGCCAAGGGGAGCTGGCGATCATCACGCCGAAGGCCGAGACCAGCACCCCGGCGATCAGGAAGAACATGCGGGCATTCACACCGCCCAGAAACAGAATGCCCATGGCGATCACCGCCACCACCATGAAGGCGCCCATGTCGGGCTCGGCCAGCAGCAGCACGCCCACGATGGCCACAGCGGCGCCCATGGGCAGCACGGCGCGGAAGAACCGCTCCTTTACTTCCATCTTGCGCACCATGTAATCGGCCGCGTAGATGAGCACCGCAAACTTCGCCACCTCGGACGGCTGAAAGCCGATGGGCCCCAGGGACAGCCAGCGCCGCGCGCCATTGACCACCTTGCCCACGCCCGGGATCAGCACTGCCACCAGCAGCAGCAACGCCGCCACGAAGAGCCACGGCGCCACGCGCTCCCACAGCGCCATCGGGATCTGGAACGCCAGCAGTGCGGCGACAAAACCCACCACGAGGTACATCACATGGCGGGTGAGAAAGTGGGTCGACGCATAGTTGGCAAAACGCGGGTTGTCCGGCATCGCAATCGAGGCCGAATACACCATCACCAGCCCCCAGGCGAGCAGCGCCACCACCACCCACAAAAGGGCCTGATCGAAGCCCAGCACGCTCGCGGGCGTGCTGGTGGTGCGGGGCCGGTAGTCGGTGCCGCCCACGCGCACAGGCAGCACGTCCACGGCCTTGCCCGGCAGGCCGCCGAACCAGCCGGTCACGCGCTGCAGCAAGGTGTTAGCGGATGCAGTCATGCCGCACCTCCCATCGCGTCATCGGCCAGCGCGCGCACGGTGTCGCAAAACACCTCGGCGCGGTGTTCATAGCCGCGAAACATGTCAAAGCTGGCGCAGGCCGGCGACATCAGCACCGCGTCGCCTGCATGGGCACGCTGCGAGGCCAGCTCCACCGCCTGCGGCAGCGTCTCGGCATCGACCAGCGCCACGCCGCTGTCGGCCAGCGCTGCGCGGATCAGCGGCGCATCGCGCCCGATGAGCACCACGGCGCGTGCGTAGCGCGACACAGGCGCGGCCAGCGGAGAAAAATCCTGGCCCTTGCCATCGCCGCCCAGGATGACCACGATGCGGCGCTCAGCGCCCAGGCCCGTGAGGGCCGCCACGGTGGCGCCCACGTTGGTGCCTTTGCTGTCGTCGAAATACTCGATGCCGTTGATGATGGCCACGGGCTCCACGCGGTGGGGCTCGCCGCGGTATTCGCGCAGGCCGTAGAGCAGCGGCGCCAGCGTGCAGCCCGCGGCCGAGGCCAGGGCCAGCGCGGCCAGCGCGTTCACCGCGTTGTGGCGGCCGCGGATGCGCAGCGCATCGGCCGGAATCAGGCGCTGGATGTGCAGGTCCTCGGCGGGCTCGTTGCGGCCGCGCTTGCGGGTTTCGTCGGCATCCATGGCGCGCACCAGCCAGGGCATGCCGCTCACCACCTCGATGCCGAAGTCACCGGGGCGCTGGGGCATGTCGGCGCCAAACGTCAGGTGCTCGCGCACCTGGGGTTTCTGTAGCTTGACCTTCACCGGAGGTGGAAGCATGCGCATGACCTCCGCGTCTTCGCGGTTCAAAATCATGAGCCCCGTCTGGCCAAAGATGCGGGCCTTGGCCGCGGCGTAGGCAACCATGTCGCCGTGCCAGTCCAGGTGGTCCTGCGTGATGTTGAGCACGGTGGCCGCCGTGGGCTCAAACCCGGCCACGCCGTCGAGCTGAAAGCTCGACAGCTCCAGCACCCACACCTCGGGCAACGTGCCGGCATCGATGTGGCCGGCCAGTGTGTCGAGCAGCGTGGGGCCGATGTTGCCGGCCACGGCCACGCTTTTGCCCGATCGCTCCACGAGCTGCCCGGTGAGCGAGGTCACTGTTGTTTTGCCGTTGGTACCCGTGATCGCCAGCACCGCGGGCGCATAGCCATGCGATGCGCGCATGGCGGACAGCGCCATGGAATACAAGCTTAATTCGCCGCCAGCGCTTATTCCACTTGCACCAGCAGCTATCAAAACAGGAGCAATTGTCTCAGGACTCAATCCTGGCGAGCGGTAGACCGCGTGCAGCCCCTGGCCCTCGACAAGGCGCGCATCGAAGGCGCCGGCGACAAAACGCACCTGCGGCAGCACCTGCTGCAGCGCGGCCAGTTGTGGCGGTGCCTCGCGCGTGTCGGCCACCGTGACCTGGGCGCCGCAGCGCACGCACCAGCGCGCCATGGCCAGGCCCGAAGCGCCCAGGCCCAGGATGAGGATGTTCTGGCCCTGCAGCGGCGTCATGCCTTCGCCAGGGCGGCCCAAAGGCTCTGTCGGCTGCGCAGGCTCGTCGCCCGATGCGGGGGCGGCGGCTTCAGGCTCTCCGGTGGAATTGGGGTCCGCAGGCAGGTCGGCGGCGGAGACGTCGGCAAAGATCTGCGCGACAAAGTCGGCGGCGGCCTTGGCGGCGGAGATGGCAGGAAGCTTTTCTGGGTCCCAGGCAGCGGCGGCGGCTGCCGCTGTGCGTGCAGCGGTGCCGGGCGCTGGCGTCGCAGCCTCGGGCGGTGGTTCGATGGGCGGATCGATAGATGTGTCGACGGGGGTATCGAGGGAATCTGGGGATGCTTCCACGTCGGCCATCGACTGCATCGGCGCAGCACTGCCGGGCGTAGCAATGACTCCCGCCGCTGCGCCATCCGCGTCGTCCGCACCCGCCGTGTCGCCGCTGGACTGCGGCACTGGCGCGCCTTCCGCTGGCAGATCGTCAGGCAAGGCCCCGCCTGCATCCGTGTCTGGAGGCAGCTTCACCGCCGGCGGGACGGCAGTCGCGGGGTGGAGGGGCTCGTCCGGGTTCATCGCAGTTTCAGGGTCGACAGGCCGATGAGGCACAGCAGCATGGTGATGATCCAGAAGCGCACGACGACCTGCGTTTCCTTCCAGCCGCTTTTCTCGAAATGGTGGTGCAGCGGCGCCATCTTGAGCAGGCGCCGGCCTTCGCCGTAGCGGCGCTTGGTGAACTTGAACCAGGTCACCTGCAGCATCACCGACAGCGCTTCGACCACAAAGATTCCGCCCATGATGGCCAGCACGATCTCTTGCCGCACGATGATGGCGATGGTGCCCAGAGCCGCGCCCAGCGCCAGCGCGCCCACGTCGCCCATGAAGACCTGGGCTGGGTGCGCGTTGAACCACAAAAACGCCAGGCCGGCCCCCGCCATGGCGGCGCAGAAGATCAGCAGCTCGCCCGAGCCGGGGATGTGCGGGAAGAACAGGTACTTGGAATACACCGAGCTGCCCGTGACGTATGCGAACACCCCGAGGGCCGAGCCCACCATCACCACCGGCATGATGGCCAGGCCGTCCAGGCCATCGGTCAGGTTCACGGCGTTGCTCGAGCCCACGATGACAAGGTAGGTCAGGATCACAAAGCCCAGCACCCCGAGCGGGTAGCTGATCTCCTTGAAGAACGGCAACTGCAACCCGGCCTTGGGCGGCAGGTCGAGCGAGAAGCCCGACTGCACCCAACCGACGAAAAGCTCCCACACCTTGGCGTTGGAGCTTTCTGAAATGCTGAACACCAGGTACAGCGCAGCCAACAGGCCAATGGCCGACTGCCACATGTATTTTTCACGCGAGCGCATGCCCTCGGGGTCCTTGTTGACCACCTTGCGCCAGTCGTCGGCCCAGCCAATCGCGCCAAAGCCCAGCGTCACGATGAGCACGATCCAGACAAAGCGGTTGGACAGGTCGAACCACAGCAGGGTCGAGATCGCGATCGACAGCAGGATGAGCACGCCGCCCATGGTGGGCGTGCCGCTTTTGGACAGGTGCGACTGCATCGCATAGCCGCGAATCGGCTGGCCGATCTTGAGCGAGGTGAGCATGCGGATCACCTTGGGGCCGGCGATCAGACCGATCAAGAGCGCGGTCATGGCGGCCATCACCGCACGGAACGTGAGGTACTGGAACACACGGAAAAAGCCGAACTCGGGCGACAGGCCCTGCAGCCATTGCGACAGCATCAGCAGCATGTGGACTCCCCGTGCGCAGGCCGGCTGCCGTGGGGCGCGACCCCGCGGATGGGGTCAGTGCGTTGCGCCATGGTGTCCCTCCGATGCCAAGTTGTGCGTTTGTTGTTGTTCTTGTGCTTGCGGCTGCCCGGACTGCCCGGCAGCGCTTGTCGTGGCGGAAATCGCTTCCACCACCTGTTCCATCTTCATGAATCGGGATCCCTTGACCAGCACACTGCCCACCGTGGGGAGCGCGTCGCGCACGGCTGTCAGCAGTGCGCTCATATCGTTGAAATGGCGGGCGCGGCCACTGACATCCGCTGGGCCGTCACCGTACGCCGTGGCGGCATGCACCGACTGGGCGCCCAGCGCGAACAACAGCGGGACACCGGCCGCGCGCGCATGGGCACCGGCCTCGGCATGGAATTGCGGGCCCTGGTCGCCCACCTCACCCATGTCGCCCAGCACCATCAGCTGGGGGCCGGGCAACTCGGCCAGCACGTCGATGGCGGCGCGCATGGAGTCGGGGTTGGCGTTGTAGGTGTCGTCCACTACCGTGATGTCGCGGCCAGCGCTGCACACGCTGAAGGCACGCGAGCGGCCCTTGACAGGGTTGAAGGCTTCAAGCCCCCGGGCAATCACGCCCAGTGGCGCACCGGCCGCCCCTGCGCATGCGGCGGCCGCCAGTGCGTTGGTCACGTTGTGGCGCCCGGCGATGTGCAGCAGGGTGGCTACGCTGCCTTGCGGCGTAGCCAGGGTCACGTCCCACGCGCCGTGCACCCAGGTGGCCTCGGTGCAGCGCACATCGCCGCCGTCGCCAAAGGTGATGCAGCGGCGGCCCTGCGCCAGCGACTGCCACAGCGCGGTGTAGGGATCGCCCGCGGGGAAGATTGCGACCCCATCAACCGGCAGGCTGGCAAACACCGAGCCGTTCTCGCGCGCCACGGCTTCGACCGTGTGCATGAATTCCAGGTGCTCGCGCTGCGCGTTGTTGACCAGGGCCACCGTGGGCTGGCCCATGGTGGCCAGGGTGGCGATCTCGCCGGGGTGGTTCATGCCCATCTCGATCACCGCGGCCGCGTGGCCGGCCCGCAGGCGCAGCAGTGTCAAAGGCACGCCGATGTCGTTGTTGAAATTGCCTTGCGTGGCAAAGGCGGCATCGCCCTTCCAGGCGCGCAGGATGGACGCGATCATCTGCGTGACGGTGGTCTTGCCATTGCTGCCGGTCACGCCGATCAACGGGATCGCAAACTGCGCGCGCCAGCCGGCGGCCAGTGCGCCCAGCGCGGCCAGGCTGTCCGGCACTTCGATGCCGGGCAGGCCCGCGGCCTCCAGGCCACCGTGTGCGATGGCCGCTGCGGCGCCACCGGCGCGGGCGTCGGCCAGGAAGGCGTTGGCATCAAAGCGCTCGCCCTTGAGCGCCACAAACAAGTCGCCCGCCTGCAGCGTGCGCGTGTCGGTGTGCACCCGGGCCAGGGGCGTGGCGCCATCACCGACCAGCCGCGCCGCCGGAATGTGGGGCTTCAACAGGTCGTATGCCTGGGCCAGGGTCATCGCCATATCGGCATGGGCGGTCATGCGCGGGCTCCCCGGGCCTGCAGCGCGCTCTGCGCGTGGGCCATGTCCGAGAACGGCACGCGCACGCCCGCCGTCTCCTGCGTGTCTTCGTGGCCCTTGCCGGCAATCAGCACCACATCGTTGGAGGCAGCCTCGATCAGGGTCTGGGCGATGGCGATGGCGCGGTCGGGTTCGGCGCGCACGGTATTGCCCGCAATCGTGCCTTGCAGGATCTGGTGCAGGATGGCCGCGGGGTCTTCGCTGCGCGGGTTGTCGCTGGTCACCACCACCCGGTCCGCCTGCTGCTGCGCCACGGCGCCCATCAGCGGGCGCTTGCCGGCATCGCGGTCGCCGCCGCAACCAAACACGCACCACAGCTGCCCGCCGCGTTCAGCCGCCACGGGGCGCAGCGCCTGCAGGGCTTTGTCGAGCGCATCCGGGGTATGGGCGTAGTCCACAGCCACCAGAGGCTGGCCGGGGCTCTGAATCTGCTCCATGCGGCCGGGCACGGGCGAGAGCTGGGCGCAGGCATAGAGAGCGTGCTCCAGCGGCACACCCAGTGCGCGCAGACCGGCGAGCACACCGAGCAGGTTGGAGACGTTGTAGTGGCCAATCAAGCGGGTCTGCAGCACCAGCGTGTGCACGCCCTCGGCCACGGTAAAGCGCAGGCCGCCGTCACCCATGTGGATGTCGCGCGCTGCCAGGCGGGCCGGGCCGGCAGTGGAGACGCTCCACAAGTCCAGTTGCCGTTCGGCCAGCGTGGCATGCAGTTCGGCGCCGCGCGGGTCGTCGATGTTGACCACGGCCGCCTGCAGGCCGGGCCAGTCGAACAGCATGCTCTTGGCCTGCCAGTAGGCGGCCATGCTGGGGTGGTAGTCGAGGTGGTCCTGCGTGAAATTGGTAAACAGCGCCACGCGGATGCGTGTGCCGACCATGCGGTGCTCGGCCAGGCCAATGGACGACGCCTCGATGGCGCACGCCGTGCGGCCCGCATCGGTGAACTGCTGGAACGCGCGCTGCAGCCGCACCGGGTCGGGCGTGGTCAGGCCGGTGGTGGTGAGGGCAGGCGGCACCCCAATGCCCAAAGTACCCACCAGCGCACATCCGCCCTGCGCCAGCAGCTCATTTTTTGATAGCGTATTGAGGGCTTCGGCAATCCACCAGCTGGTGCTGGTCTTGCCGTTGGTGCCGGTCACAGCCAGCACGTCCAGCCGGTGCGAGGGGTGCTCGAACCACTCGGCGGCAATCGGGCCGGTGGCGGCCTTCAAGCCCCGCAGTGCCGCCACGGGCAGGCCATCGAGCGGAAAGGCATCGGCGCCCTCCTGCTCCACCAGGCAGGCCACCGCACCGCGCGACAAGGCGTCGCCAATGTGCGCGCGTCCGTCGGTGGCAGCGCCGGGCCAGGCGATGAAACCGTCGCCCGCACGGACCTGGCGGCTGTCGGTCTGCAGCGTGCCGGTGACCCGCTCGCGCAGCCAGGCCACAGCGTCGTGCACCGAATGGACCAAGGGCAGCGTCGTCGTCATAGCGATTCCTCCACGGCGTTGGCCACGATCTGCGGCTTGACGGCCATGTCCGGTTGCACGCCCATCATGCGCAGCGTTTGCTGCACGACTTCGCTGAACACGGGCGCGGCCACGGCACCGCCGTAGAACACGCCGTTGCTGGGCTCATCAATCATCACCGCGACGATGATGCGGGGCTTGTCGATGGGCGCCATGCCGGTGAACCACGCGCGGTACTTGCCCGAGGCGTAGTTCTTGCCGACCTGCTTGCGGGCCGTGCCCGACTTGCCACCGACCGAGTAGCCCAGCGTCTGCGCCTTCTGGCCGGTGCCGCCGGGGCCGGCCGCCATCTGCAGCATCTTGCGCACCTGATCGGCCGTGCGCTCGGAGAAGACTGGCACGCCCACTGCGGCTTCCTGCGTCTTGAGCAGCGTGGCGGGGATCACGCGCCCGCCGTTGGCAAACACGGTGTACGAGCGCGCCATCTGGAACAAGCTGGCCGACAGGCCGTAGCCGTACGACATCGTCGCCTGCTCCACCGGCCGCCAAGTTTTGTAGGGGCGCAGGCGGCCGCTGATGGCGCCGGGGAACCCAATTTGCGGCTTTTGGCCGAAGCCCGCGGCCGAGAAGGTCTCCCACATTTCGCGCGCCGGCATCTGCATCGCCAGCTTGGTGGTGCCCACGTTGCTCGATTTCTGGATCACGCCTTCAACCGTCAGCACCCCGTAGTTGTGCGTGTCCGAGATGGTGGAGCCGGTGATGTTGATGCGGCCCGGCGTGGTGTCCACGGTCGTCTCCGGACGCACGCGGCCGGACTCCAGCGCCAGGCCGATGGTGAACGGCTTCATGGTCGAGCCGGGTTCGAAAACATCAGTGAGCGCGCGGTTGCGCAACTGCTCACCCGTGAGGTTCTGGCGCTTGTCGGGCACGTAGCTCGGGTAGTTGGCCAGCGCCAGCAGTTCGCCCGTGTGCGCATCGAGCACCACCACGCTGCCCGCCTTGGCCTTGTGCGCAGTGACCTGGTCGCGCAGCTTCTGGTACGCAAAGAACTGCACCTTGCTGTCGATGGACAGCTGCATGTCCTTGCCGTCCACGGGCGGCACGGTTTCGCCGACGCCCTCGACCACGCGGCCCAGCCGGTCCTTGATCACGCGGCGCGAGCCGGGCTTGCCGGCCAGGTCCTTGTCGTACGCCAGCTCCATGCCTTCCTGGCCGTGGTCCTCCACGTTGGTGAAACCCACCACGTGCGCGGCGGCCTCGCCCTCGGGGTACTGGCGCTTGTACTCCTTGCGCTGGTAGACGCCCTTGAGGTCGAGCGCCGCAATCTGCTGGCCCACATCCCAGTCGAGCTGGCGCTTGATCCAGACAAAGGTCTTGTCCTCGTCGGCCAGCTTCTTGTTCAGCTCGGCCAGGGGCATGTCGAGCAGCTTCGCCAGCTGTTTGAGCTTGGCGCGGACTTCGGGCCGGTCCTGCTCCACGTCTTCGGGGATCGCCCAGATGCTGGCAGCCGGCACGCTGGAGGCCAGGATGAGGCCGTTGCGGTCCACGATCTTGCCGCGGTTGGCGGGCAGCTCGAGCGTGCGCGCAAACCGCACTTCGCCCTGGCGCTGAAAGAAGGCGTTGCCAAACACCTGCACATAGGCTGCACGCCCCGCGAGGCCGAAGAACCCGAGCGCAATCATGGCCACGATGAACTTGCTGCGCCACACGGGCGTCTTGCTGGCCAGCAGGGGGCTGGCGGTGTAGACCACGCTGCGGCTCACGGCTGGGCTCCCTGCACCGGGGCCGTCGCGGCGCCCGCAGAAGCCGCAGCTGCGCCTGCCGCAGCACCCGCCACACCCTGTGGGTCGGACACGTACTGCGTGATGGCCGGCGTGGCCGTACGCATGTTCAGCTGCGCACGGGCGATTTTCTCCACGCGCAGCGGTGTGGCCTGGGCGCGCTTTTCGACCTGCAGGCGCTGGTGCTCTGTCTCCAGCCGGCGCGCCTCGGCCACGGAGCGGTCCAGCTCGGTGAACAGGCGGCGCGATTCGTACTGGGTGTGCACCAGATAGATCGCGCTGGCGAGCACCGCGAGCAGCAGGACGATGTTGAGCCTTGTCATATCAGACGACAGCCGTTCGCTCGGCCACGCGCATGATGGCGCTGCGCGAGCGCGGATTGCCCGCAACCTCGGCCGCGCTGGGCTTGATGCGGTCGAGGGCTACGAGCTTCATCGCCTGGGGCGCGGCAAACGGGGCCCGGCGGTCGTAGACCTCCTTGGAATGCTTGGCGATGAACTGCTTGACGATGCGGTCTTCCAGCGAATGGAAGCTGATCACCACCAGCCGCCCACCCGGCTGCAGCACCGACAGACAAGCATCTAGCGCCTGTTGCAGCTCTTCAAGCTCGGCGTTGATGAAAATCCGAAGAGCTTGAAATGTGCGCGTTGCAGGGTTCTGGCCCGCTTCGCGGGTTTTGACCGCGCCAGCCACGAGATCGGCCAGTTCGGCGGTGGTTGCAAGAGGGCCCCGTTCCTCGCGCCGAGCAACAATCGCCTTTGCAATGGGGCCAGCAAACCGTTCTTCACCGTAGTCACGTATCACCTCCGCAATCTGACCGACTTCGGCCGTGGCCAACCAATCGGCCACGCTCTCGCCGCGCGTGGTGTCCATGCGCATGTCAAGGGGGCCGTCAAAACGGAAACTGAAGCCCCGCTGGGGGCTGTCGATCTGGGGCGAGCTCACGCCCAGATCCATCAGCACGCCCGCGGCGCTACCCGCGGGCAGGTCGGCAATGTGCCGAAAACCTTCGTGCCGAATGGAAAAACGCGCATCGGTGATGCGCGTTGCTTCGGCGATGGCTTCGGGGTCCTTGTCAAAGGCCACGAGGCGCCCTTGAGGGCCCAGCCGTAGCAGGATCAGCCGTGAATGGCCCCCGCGCCCAAAGGTGCCATCGATCCACGTGCCGGCAGGCTCGGCGCCCGCGCCGCCCAGCAGGGCATCCACGGCTTCGTCGAGCAGGACAGTGGTGTGTTGCAAAACCTCGGTCACCATGCGCCCTTAAAAAGAGAAGTCCTTGAAGACGTCCGGCATGTCGCCCTGCATGGCCTTGGTCTCCTGCTCGTCGTAGGTGGCCTTGTCCCAGAGTTCGAAATGGTTGCCCATGCCCAGCAGCATGGTGTCTTTGGAAATGCCGGCCGCCTCGCGCAGCTCGGGCGAGATCAGCACGCGGCCGGTTGCGTCCATCTCCACATCCATCGCGTTGCCCAGAAAGATCCGCTTCCACCACTGGGCGGACATGGGCAACTCTGCAATGCGCTCGCGAAACTTCTCCCACTCCGGGCGGGGAAACACCATCAGGCAGCCGTGCGGGTGTTTGGTGATCGTGAGCTGGCCCGATGCGGTGGCCGCGAGCACGTCACGATGCCGGGTCGGCACGGACAGCCGACCCTTCGCATCGAGACTTAGCGACGAGGCACCTTGGAACACGGAGGATTTCCCAACTCGGAATTTTGAGAACCTTCAGGGCCTGACGATGGCCTGAAGGGCACTTTTCACCACTTAATTGCACTTTTTTGCACTGTAGCAGGAAAAGCCCACCGAACAAGGGGGTGTCCACCAAACTTTTGTAATGAAATCAACGACTTAGCGGCGACTTTATAGACCCGAAAAGCACCAAAAGTCGTTGAAAAAGAAGCACTTACGGCAGGCTATGAAAGTGACCTCTCAAGCCTGGCCGTACTCAACCGTGTCGTCACAGAATGTAGCGGGACAGGTCCTCGTCCTGGCTCAGCGTCTGGAGCCGGACATCCACATACGCAGCGTCCACCGTGATGGTCTGGCCCGAAAGCCGCGTCGCGTCAAAGCTCACCTCGTCGAGTAGCCGCTCCATGACTGTAGACAAGCGCCGCGCGCCGATGTTCTCGGTGCGCTCGTTCACCTCAAACGCAATGTGCGCCAGGCGCGTGATACCTTCGGGCGCAAATTCGAGCGTGACGCCTTCGGTGGCCAGCAGGGCCTGGTACTGCTTGACGAGCGACGCATGGGTCTGGGTAAGGATGGCCTCGAAGTCCTGCACCGAGAGTGATTCCAGCTCGACGCGGATCGGAAAGCGGCCCTGCAACTCGGGGATCAAGTCGCTGGGCTTGGACAGGTGGAACGCGCCGGAGGCGATGAACAGGATGTGGTCGGTCTTGATCATCCCGTACTTGGTGGACACCGTGGTGCCCTCCACCAGCGGCAGCAAATCACGCTGCACACCCTGGCGCGACACATCGGCCCCGCTCGTCTCCTGGCGCGCGGCCACCTTGTCGATCTCGTCGATGAACACGATGCCGTTCTGCTCGGCGTTGGCCACGGCGCGGGTCTTGATCTCTTCCTCGTTGACGAGCTTGCCAGCCTCTTCGTCGGTCAGCAGCTTCAGGGCTTCGGCGATCTTGAGCTTGCGCGTCTTGCGCTTGTCCTGGCCCATCTGGCTGAACATGCCACGCAATTGCTCGGTCATCTCTTCCATGCCCTGCGGACCCATGATCTCGAGCGACGGGCGGCTCTCGGCCACCTCGATTTCGATCTCCTTGTCGGCCAGCGAGCCTTCGCGCAGCTTCTTGCGGAACACCTGGCGCGCGGTGTTGTCGGCCACGGGCTCGGTGGCGCCTGACGCCACGCGGGCCGGCGGGATCAGCGCGTCGAGGATGCGCTCCTCGGCGGCATCCTCGGCGCGGGCACGCACCTTTTTCATCTCGGACTCGCGCGTCTGCTTGACGGCCATCTCGGCCAGGTCGCGGATGATCGAATCGACGTCCTTGCCCACATAGCCCACCTCGGTGAACTTCGTGGCCTCGACCTTGATGAACGGCGCGTCGGCCAGCCGGGCCAGGCGGCGCGCGATCTCGGTCTTGCCCACGCCGGTGGGGCCGATCATGAGGATGTTCTTGGGCGTGATCTCGTGGCGCAGACTGCCTTCGACCTGCTGGCGCCGCCAGCGGTTGCGCAGCGCAATGGCCACCGCGCGCTTGGCGCTGGTCTGGCCCACGATGTGGTGGTCGAGTTCGGAGACGATTTCCTGGGGGGTCATGGAGGACATGCGGTGCCTGCCTTCAAATTCAAAGCAAAATTAGCCTCCAGCGCCTGATAAATAAGCGCTAGTAGCTATCAATTTAATAGTATCCACACACCAGGATCACAGCGTCTCGATGGTGTGGTTCATGTTGGTGTAGATGCACAGCTCGCCGGCGATCTCGAGCGACTTCTTGACGATGTCCTGGGCCGACAGGTCGGTGTGGTTGAGCAGCGCCTTGGCGGCCGAATGCGCGTACGCGCCGCCCGAGCCAATGGCCACGATGCCCTGCTCGGGCTCCAGCACGTCGCCGTTGCCGGTGATGATGAGCGAGGCGCTCGCATCGGCCACCGCCAGCATGGCCTCCAGGCGGCGCAGCACGCGGTCGGTACGCCAGTCCTTGGTGAGCTCGATGGCCGCACGGGTCAGGTGGCCCTGGTGCTTCTCCAGCTTGGCCTCGAAGCGCTCGAACAGCGTGAAGGCATCGGCCGTGGCGCCCGCAAAGCCCGCCAGCACCTTGCCGTGGTAGAGCCTGCGCACCTTGCGCGCCGTGCCCTTGACCACGATGTTGCCCAGGGTGACCTGGCCATCGCCGCCAATCGCGACCTGGATGCCTTCGGGCGTCTGACGGCGCACGCTCAGGATGGTGGTGCCGTGAAACACCGGGGTGTTGTCGTGTGATGAATCCATAGCTGCGAAAGATAAGGCCGGGCGCCGGTTTTGCAACCCGGCAAGGAATGGGTGCATTGCGCGGCGCTGGCAGGGCCCGCCGCAGCGGTGGAGAGCAGGGCTGGCCAGGGGCACGCACCACGCCACGCTTGGCTTGGCTCTCGCCACGATCAGTGCTTACAGCGCGCAAAGGTCTGCAGCCTGCGACTGTCTCAGGGAACACTCGCAGCGCAGCGCGTGCCCTTCAGCCCTCCAGCAAACCCCCTCCCACAATGCACAAAGCGCAGCACGGGTCTTTGCCGTGGCTGCGCTTTGAAAGGGTAACGGGTTGCGGCGACAAGGCGGCCTCGCCCATCGTCGTTTCCTCAGTTCTTGCGTGGCACCACCCAGGCGTGCTCGTTGATGCCGATCACGTTGAAGAAGATCGCCACCAGCCGCTGCAGGTTGTGGAACTGGATCACGTGGCCATGGGCCTGCTGCTCGGCCGCCCAGTTGAGCACGGAGCCAGCAGCCGCAAAGTCCACACGGATGAGCTTGTCGCAGGCAATCGTGAGCGGCACGCCCGGCCGCAGGAAAGCCTGGAAGGGCTCCAGCAGCGGCGTCGCGTCGCCGTCGATGTGGCCGCTGAGCTGCGCCACGGGTGCAGCGTCGAGCGGCGCGGGTGCCGAGGCATCCCCCAGGTCCGAGGCCATGAAATCGCTGTCGGCCGCCAGCGGAGCCGAGCCAGAAGTCGCGCCTTCGTTGTCGGAATACCCGCAGCGCGGCGACATCCACGACGGGGGAGAGACTTCGTACGTCACGCAGTAGTCGAGCGCAACCAGTTCGAACTCGTCGGGCTTGCCCATGAGCCGCAGCGCCGCCATGCGCAGGCGCCACCACTCGGGGCTGGTGGCGCGGTCACCGGATTGGGTCTTGGCGTCCAGCAGGGCGTTGAGCTTTTCAACGCCCGAGAACACCAGCTGGCCGTCGCGCTCCGCCCACTGGGTGAACTGGTCGGCCAGCAGCGGCACGGCCGCCTCGTCGATGGACACGAGGCGTGCCCAGGACAAGGTCCAGGGCGAAGCCGAGCGGGCTAGCGAGGCCTGCAGAGCCGCGACCGACGACACGGCCAGTGCACCGGGCGCGTTCCAGCTGAAGTCCCGGCGCGCAGGCGCACCCGGTACGGCTGTGGCTGCCGGGGCACTCGCCATGCCCAATTGCTCGGGAATCGAGAACCACAGGGGTGCCGAACGGCTGTACTGGGCAGCAAAGTCGATGGCCAGGGTGTCGAAGCGGTCGTGCTGTCCGGTTGCGCGGTACAGGTCGAACAGCGTCATCCAGATTTCAAGCTGCGCGTCGGGATCGTCCTGCTGGTGCTGCGCGAGCACATCCATCAGGCCGGACTCCGCGCCAGCGTGGTCGCCGTTGGCAAACCGGATGGCGGCTTCTTCTAGATCGGGTTCGTGCACGAATTCCTCCGGTTCGGATGCAAGCGCTGGGGTTGCCGCGGTCGGCGCTGCAGGGCTGAAGGACGCTTCGCCAGGCCCAGGGCCTGCGAGCATTTGCGCATCGGAGCCGCCGAACCGCCCGATGGCCATGCTGTCATCGGCAAACAGTGGCTGGACGGCGGCCTTGTCTTCAAGCGGGCCGGGCAGGCTCCCCGGCGAGGTCGGTGCGTAGGCGCGCGAATGGGCCGAATCGGGGCTGGAGGAACTCGATTCGGGCATCACGCCAGGCTGGGTGGGGGCGTCGGCGCCCTGCTTGCTCTTCCACCACTGCTGGGACATCTGCGCTTCGATCTCGTCGATCTTCTTGAGCGTGACCGCCCGATCATCGGGCGAGGCCATGCTGCTTTGAAAGAACGAGGGCCGGCCAGCGGCGTCTTCCACACGCTGGCCTTGCAGCACTTCGCGCTGGCGCAGTTTGCGCAGCTGATCGAACTCGCGGCGCCGCACGAAGTCGTTGCGGCGCTTGCGCTCGATCATCTCCTTGAGCATCTGCTTGCTGTACTGGCTCTCGCGGTCGTTCAGGCCGGAGTCGAGCTCCGTCCAGTTGACCGTCGGGTTCTTCACGAACCGAACCACCTTCGAAAGCAGGCCGCCAGGGGTGGTTTCTTCCTTGCTCATGGCTCGGGGTGCAGGTTGCGCAGCGGTCGGCGTCTGGCCTTGGCAGCCAGATCAATCACCAAACATCTTCTGCTTGAGTTCGCGGCGCTGTTGCGCCTCCAGCGACAGCGTGGCGGTGGGGCGGGCAATGAGGCGGCCGACACCGATGGGTTCGCCGGTTTCGTCGCAGTAGCCGTAGTCGCCAGCATCGATGCGGGCAATGGACTGTTCGATCTTCTTGAGCAGCTTGCGCTCGCGGTCGCGGGTGCGCAGCTCCAGGGCGTGCTCTTCTTCAATCGTGGCGCGGTCTGCGGGATCGGGGACCACCACGGTGTCTTCACGAAGGTGCTCGGTGGTCTCGCCAGCGCTGTTGTGGATGTCCTGCTTGAGTTGAACGAGCTTCAGGCGGAAAAACGCCATCTGCTTCTCGTTCATGTACTCGCTGTCGGGCATGGCCATGACTTCAGGGTCGGTCAGCTCGGCGGCAGTCTTGGTCTTCCAGTTGTTCGCCAGCTTGGGGTCTTTTTTCGCAGCCGTATAGGTCGGATGCGCTTGCACGGTCGTGGGCATGGTGTGTAGATAACTGGCTTTGGCAGCGGTGGAAGCCACTGCCTGTGCCATGGATGGTACGGTCAATTGGGCCAATCGCGAAGAAGGCCGGGTCGTGCGCACGGGTACCTGCGCTGCAGTCGGGGCAGCGGGAACCGGCGCCGGTGCGGGAGCGACTGCGGGACTGGCGACCTTGGTAGCAACGGCCTTGGGGGCGGCGGCAGTCTTGGCCACTGCGGCTTTTGCAGCAGCCTTGGGCGCTGGCGCCGGTGCAGCCGTGCTCTTGGCTGCGGCGGCAGGCTTGGTTGCCTTGGTGGCCGCCTTGGGTTTGCTGGTGTCGGCTTTCACTTCCTGGTCTCCTCGCTTAACGGGCTGGCCCTTGACTGCTATTACAGCCTCAGGCGGATGGCAAGCCTTCCGGGGTTTTACCGGGGCGCGATTGTATCGACCTCGGCTGACGCAAACGGAAATGTTGTGGATACAACACAAACCAGTGGCAAGCCGGCCTGTCCGGGCGGGGTGGTGATCAGACCAGGCTTTGCTCCAGGCCCTGCAAAAAGATGTCCTTGGGCAGGTCAATGCCGATGAAGACCATCTTGCTCAACCTCGGCTCGCCCTCGGCCCACTGCGGGCCCAGGTCGCTGCCCATGAGCTGGTGCACGCCCTGGAAGATCACCTTGCGCTCGGTGCCCTTCATATTAAGCACACCTTTGTAGCGCAGCATGCGCGGGCCGTAAATATTGACGATGGCCCCCAGAAAATCCTCGAGCTTGGCCGGATCGAACGGCCGCTCGGAGCGGTAGACGAAGCTCTTCACGTCGTCGTCATGGTGATGGTGGTGGCCCTGTCCGTGCTCGTGCTGGTGCGACGGGTGGCTGCAGTGCTCGCCATGCTCATGGTCATGGTCGTGGTGGTCATGGCCGTGCCCATCGCCCTCCTCCTTGAGGAAGTCAGGGTCGATGTCGAGCTTGGCGTTGAGATTGAAGCCGCGCAGGTCCAGCACTTCTGCCAGCGGCACCTCGCCAAAATGCACGGCCTTGATGGGCGCGCGCGGGTTCATGTGCTTCAGGCGGTGGATCAGCGCGTCCGTCTCGTCCTTGGACACGAGGTCGGTCTTGGACAGGAAGATCTGGTCCGCAAACCCGACCTGGCGGCGCGCCTCCTGGCGGTCGCTGAGCTGATGGGGGGCGTGTTTGGCATCTACCAGCGTGATGATGGAGTCGATGAGATAGGTCTCGGCGATCTCCTCGTCCATGAAGAAGGTCTGCGCCACAGGGCCGGGGTCGGCCACGCCGGTGGTCTCGATCACGATGCGGTCAAAGTCGAGCAGCCCCTTGCGCCGCTTGGCGGCCAGCAATTGCAGCGTCTCGCGCAGGTCCTCGCGGATGGTGCAGCAGATGCAGCCGTTGCTCATCTGCACGATCTGCTCCTTGGACTCGGTCACCAGGATGTCGTTGTCGATGTTCTCTTCGCCGAATTCGTTTTCGATCACGGCAATCTTCTGGCCATGGGCTTCCGACAACAGGCGCTTGAGCAAGGTCGTCTTGCCGGCGCCCAGAAAGCCGGTGAGGATGGTGACAGGGATGAGGGACATGGAAAAAGGCCTTGTGGTTGGCAGCAGCGGCCGCGGCGGCAGGCCGCGGGGGTGAGCCGGGAAAATGGGGAGTTTATCGACGCAATCAAGAGGCGCCAGGCAGGATTGCTATTATTTTAATAGCTACACATCCTTACCAATCAAGCGCCAGGCCCTAAAAAGCATCAAGATTTACGCATCACCACCAGCCCCTTGAGGTATTCACCCTCCGGAAACTCCAGCGTCATCGGATGGTCGGGCGCGCCGCCCAGCCGCTCCAGGATGTAGCCGTCCACCCCCGCGTCCGCGCCGGCCGAGGCAACGATCTTGTGGAACAGGTCGGCGCTGATGCCGCCCGAGCACGAGAACGTGAACAACACGCCGCCCGGGGTGAGCAACTGCAGCGCCAGCCGGTTGATGTCCTTGTAGGCCCGCGCGGCGCGGTCGGCGTGCGCGGCGGTGGGTGCGAATTTGGGCGGATCGAGCACGATGGCGTCAAAGCGCTGCCCTTCCTTGAGGAACTGGCGCAGTGAGGCATTCACGTCCGCGTCCATGAAGCTTGCGCGGTTCAGATCGAAGCCGTTGAGCGCCACATGGGCGCGGGCACGCTCCAGCGCTGGGCCGGACGAATCGATCGACGTCACATGCCCATCGGCCGCGGCGCCCGCCGCGCGCATGCCCGCCAGCGCGGCCACGCTGAAGCCGCCGGTGTAGCAAAAGCAGTTGAGCACGTGCTTGAAACCCAGGCGCTGCGCATAGTCGGCAAAACGCTTGCGGCTGTCGCGCTGGTCGAGGTAGAAGCCGGTCTTGTGCCCCTCGGCGATGTTCAGCGTCAGGCGCCACTGGTGTTCATGGATGGCGAGTTCGAGCGGGGGCCCCTCGCTGTCGCCGCCCACGCCCGTGGGCCCGCCGCGCAGCCAGCCGGTGGCAGGCTCCAGGCCTTCGAGGGTGCGCACGCTGGCGTCCGAACGTTCGTACAGCTTGGCCAAACCCGTCTCGCGCAACAAGGCGTCGGCAATCACATCCTTCCAGCGCTCCGTGCCGGCGCTGGTGAACTGCGCCACCAAAGTGTCGCCATAGCGGTCCACGATGAGCCCGGGCAGGCCGTCGGATTCACCGTGCACCAGGCGCACGCCATCGCTTTGCACATCAAAACGGGCTCTGGCGATGATGGAACGTGCGCAAGCAGCGATGAAAAACGGAGCATCAATGCGCTGAGCCTCGTCAAAGCTCCACACCCGCGCGCGGATGCGCGAGCTCGGGCTGTAGGCCGCCCAGGCCAGGAACTGCCCTTCGTGCGACTCCACCCGCACGGTCTCGCCGCTGTCGCCGCCGCCTTTGGCGATGGCCGATTCAAAAATCCAGGGGTGGCGGCGCAAGAGCGAGCGCTCTTTGCCAGGGCGAAGGCGGAGGGTTTTCATGGTTGGTATTGTCCCCGAGCGGGGCACGCGCGGGCCCGCCACCTCCCGACAGGTCAGCGCGCGGGCTGCGCAGAGGCATCGCGGCGCGATGGGTACAAAGCCACAGAGCGAATAACCACAGCCTCGCCTGCCGGGCCGCGCCACGCAAGGCGCAGACGGTCGTACGGACGCGCACCCAAAGCCGTTTCCACCGGGAACGGGATGCGAAATCCCGCAGGGCCCCGCGGCCATTGCTTCAGCGGCGCCTCCAGCACCAGGGCTTGCCATGCACCGCCCTCAGCTTGCATGTCCACGCCCAGCTGCAAACCATTGCCGCCGCCCTCTGCCTGCACGATGAGCGCGTCGAACGCCCCGCTGCGCACGTCCAGCTCGGAGGGGGAAACCACGCTGACGCGGCCATCGCCGCCGAGTTGCAGCCGCAGCCCCTCGACCGTGGCGGACGCCTGTCCGCCCGCGTCAGCTTGCCACTGGTCGGTATCCCGGTGCATGCCGGCGCCAAAGGTCCACAGCCGAGCGCTTCGCGGCAGGTCATAGCGCGACATCATGAATTGCTGGATGGCCTCTTCGAGCGGCGTGCGGCGCAGCGAGGTGTAGCTGACGTAGCCTTTGCTGCCCGCAGTCTCGCCAGGACTGCCGTTCCAGGCCATCGGGGAGATGAAACGCGCGCCGAAGTTCGAAACGTCCCGCAGAGAACGGTAGGCCTGGTCGTAGGGGGCCATGCGTTGCGGGTGCAACAGATCCGCTGTGTTGTATTCAACCACCGCCCACTGCGGGCTGAAGCGCCGAAATTCGGAGAAGAGCGACGTGCGGCCCTCCATGCGGATGGCGTTGACGGCGCTGTTGCCGTAGATGATGGCCCCGAGGCGTCCCTGCGCGGGCACGGAACCCTCGATCGACATGCCACCCGAGTCATAGTTTTTGGCCGGGCTATCCAGGCGCACGGGAAATGGATCAATCAGCTCGCCCGGGGGCATGAAGCCCTGGGAGGAATAGATGCGGTTTGCAGGCACACCTGTCTGCGCGACCCACTGCGACAGCTCGTCATAGTGCAGCTTGACGAGGTGACGGCGGAAATGCTCCCATTCCTGCGTCCACGGGTCCTTCCAAAACTGTGACACCTGCGTGGGAAATTTGCGCGGTGGGTCCACGTCTCGCCAGTTGTCGTAGCGCTTGCCCGTCAGTCTGTTGACATCTTCCAGCGTCAGCACGCGCTGGCGGCGGTAGGCAGAAAGATCTGGCGCTCCGGGGCCGCCCGCGCCAGCGTAGGCCCCAGTGCCCTGCAGCCAATCGCGGAACTGGCGCAGCGTCTGGGGGTTGTAGTCGTACCACTGGCGCCCCTCAAAAAACGGATTCATGTAGACGTCCGGGTCGAGGTTTACTCCGATAAAAAGATCGGGATGCTGAGTCGCAAAGCGCTGGATGATGGCCGAAGCCTGCTGTAGATTCCGCCGTTTGTAAAAGCGGGCACGCTCGGCAAATACGTTCAGGCTGAGCGAACGCCCGAGCTCCGGCGAATCGAACGAGCCAGGTTGCGCGGCCAGAGCCTTGTCGGGCATCACCTGGTTCTTCTCGTTCCACTGGCACAGGTTCTCGTCCTGTTCCAGCACATCGTTGATGTCCCACTGCGGCGCGTCACAAGGGGCATCAGCCCAGAACCCTGCGTTGAGGGTAAACAGCACGGGCATCTTCTGCTCGATGGCGAAACGCATCACGCGGTTCAGGCTGTCCTCTGCGACGAAGCGCTCGCCGCACTTCTTATCCAGTGCGAAGTCCGGGTCAAACGCGTAGTCACCGCTGGCGCCGGTGGTGGTGCGCATATACAGGATCTGCACGCGGATACCGACCTTGACCGTGCGACTTTCATAGGGCGCGAAGGTCTCGCGGATGCCCTCGGCGCCGCCTTCACCTACATGGCTGGTGGCGATGGGGAAATAGAAAACGTCGTTGGAGTCAAGGCTTCGCCCCTGCAGAGGGTCGTGCCAGCGGGTCCTGTAGTCGTCCGGATACACGGACTGACGCAGCAGCGTGGTTTTGAGCCCCTTGCGGTCCACAACAACTACTTCAACGGATCCCATGCGCTGGCGCAGGCTCGGGATGACGACGTCGCCACTAAAGCCTGACTCGGCCGATCCGGGCAGATCAGAGTGCGCGGCGGCGACATCTGGGCGCGAGAGCTCGAGGAGCAAAGTGCCCTGCGACCGGCCATTAACAAACACCTCTACTGCGCGCGCCACGTCCGGGCTGACCGCCCAGCCCTGGATATGCAGCGTGCCCCCTGCCGACAGCCGGAAAGCCTCCACGTAGCCGATGGCGCGCCCTGTCGGTGCGGTCACATCCACCGGCTTCGCGGTGGCCACAGTCTGCAGCTTCGCCCGGGCCCAGAGCCCTCCACCTCCTGCCAAGGTTGTCAGCACCACCATGGCAAGGATGGCACCTAGCCAACGCCCTGCCTCGCTCCCCTGCCGTCCGCTCCTCTTGTTCTCGTCCATGCATTGCAGGCGCTGGGCGCCCCTCCCTGTGTGTCGTTTCAGCATATTTTCCGGCAAACTTTCATCCGGCAATCGAACCGCACCCTACCAAAGGGTGAGTACAAAAAAAAGACGCAACGCGGTAAACATGTACTTTCCATTTCATGGCTGGACGACAAGCGGCATACCGATATCGCCACGTCACCCGAAGATCCTCGAGCCGAAGGCCGATGCCCTTCAATCAGCTGAAAGTCCGCACCCCGTTGACCGTGGTGCCTCCGCCTTGTGGCGATTCGCCGCGATGATCGGGGTTGTGGGTTCACAGGCATACACGCGCAAATGCAGCCGTTCTCGACGGCTACCCATGGCCTGGGGGTGTCCCCGAGCAGATCAAGGTCGTCCAACGCGCGGCGCCGTGAAGGTGCGGACGTTGCACACAGGGTGCGCGCTGAGCTCCGGCTCCCTAGGCACTGGGCTCCACTGCGAAGGCTGGTGGCGGACGAAACGCGCCCGACCGCTCAGTTCAAAGCACGGCCACCCAGGCCAGCGCCGCGGGCTTTATCATGTTCACCGCGCTTGATCCCTTGCATGCAGTGCCCTCTACCGGCGAAGTCGCGGGAAGCCGAGCTGAACACGCCGATCAGCAGCGACAGATGATCAGCCCCCATTCAGACAACGTCGGGATAGAGGCGGCAGACGCTGCAGCCACCGCACTGACCTGAACGCCCGGCGAACAGACTTCCATGCCTGGAGACAGCCCCGGCACCACTGGGGTCACGCAAAAGAACATGAAGCTACGTTGTCGCCAGGCACGGTGGTGTACCCGGACGCATTGCCCACGTCCACGCCGCCAACCACGCTGCTGTTGGGGCTCGCTCGCATGCAAGCAGGCGGGGGCCAAACACTCAAGTTCATCGGCCCGATTTCGCTTCAACCATTGGGGCATTGGTCTTTGAGGGCGGTCTGCGGCGTTGTGGCGCTTGCCAATAGCCGAGCTATTGGCTGCGCAACGCGCTTTGCATCCCATCCGGCAAAGACCGCTGCGCGACCCCTGGGAGATCGTGAACAGGCTCTTTAAAGCGCGTGCCCGATGCGCCCCAGGCGGGGCATCCAGTTGGTGAGGATGTCGGCCGACACCAGCACGCGGCGGGCCTGGCCGATGAGCAAATGGCGTGGCACGAAGCCGATGTAGCGCGAATCGACGCTGTTGTCGCGGTTGTCGCCCAGCACCAGGTATTGGCCTTGCGGCACCGTCACGGGCCCGAAGCTGCGGTGCGCGGTCACACCCTCGAGCCACTGCACACGGCGCTCGTGGCCCTGCAGGTGTTCGGTCCAGCGGGTGGCGGGCACCTGCGCGCCCAGTTCGACCAGGGTTTCGGTGACGGACTCGGGCGCCTCGTAGCGCGCCGCCTCGCCGTTGAGGTACAGCACCTCGTCGCGCATCTCCACCGTGTCGCCCGGCAGGGCGGCGATGCGCTTGATCAGCCGCGTGCCGTCGCGTGGCGACGAGAAGGTGACGACGTCGCCGCGCTCAGGCTCGCCCAGGCGCGCCAGCACGACATCGGTAAGGGGCAGCTTCAGGTCATAGGCCAGCCGGTTGACGAACACCACGTCCCCTTCGAGCAGCGTGGGGCGCATGGAGCCTGAGGGGATGGGGTTCCAGTCGGCCACCGCAGTGCGAAAGATGCCAAAGCACAACAGCAGCACGATGAACCCACGGTTCGACTTGATCCAATTTCGCATGAGGACAGCTCCACGGCACACCAAAGCGGGCGCCACTGTGCTCGGAGACGTCGGGTTGCATCTTGGTTCCGTCGTGGCGGGCGCCCGAGAAGCGCTGATGGGCGCGCTGCCAGTTCGTCAGTCCGCGGCGACATCGTGAGCGTCTTCTTCTGGGAAGCAATGCTCCCCCCGCGCGGAGCCTCCTACCAGTGCACCCGTGGAACTGGCTTTGCCAGGCCACCGGGTGCGTCCCCCTCCGGGGGATGCGGCGCAGCCGCTCAGGGGGCTACTTTTTCTTTGCCCGGGGATGCGCCGCGTCATACACCTTGGCCAGGTGCTGAAAATCCAGCCGCGTGTAGACCTGCGTGGTGGTGATGTTGGCGTGGCCCAGCAGCTCCTGCACGGCGCGCAGGTCTCCGCTGCTTTGCAGCAGGTGGCTGGCGAACGAGTGGCGCAGCATGTGCGGGTGCACGGGCGTCGTCAGCCCGGCCTGCTGGCTGCGTTGGCGCAGGCGCAGCCAGATCGACTGCGCCGTGAGCCGGGCGCCGCGCTGGCCCACGAACAGCGCCGCGTCGAGCCGCGCAGAGCCCTCGCCGCCAAACGGCGTGGCACGCAATGCCAGCCAGGCTTGCAGCGCAGCCGTGGCCGCGCGGCCCACGGGCACGCTGCGGCGCTTGCTGCCCTTGCCAAACACATGGGCCTCGCCGGCCTGCAGGTCCACCCAGCCGCGGCCCAGGCGCTGGGTGTCGGCGTTGGGGATCGCATCCAGCCCGGCCAGCTCGCCCACGCGCAGGCCACAGCCGTAGAGCAGCTCGACCATGGCCGCATCGCGCGCCTCGAGCCAAGGGTCGGCACCGGTGTTGTCGAACTGGGCCAGGCGCACCGCGTCGTCCACGCCTAGCGCCTTGGGCAGGGGCTTGGGCGCCTTGGGCGCGCGCACGTCCTGCACCGGGTTGTGCGTGATCAAACCCTGCCGCCCCGCCCAGGTGAAAAACCCGCGCCAGCCCGACAGGATGAGCGCAATGCCCCGCCCGCTGCGCCCTGCGCTGTGCATCTGGGCGACAAAGCGGCGGATGTGCGCGCTGGTCAGCTTCAGCAGCGGCAGATTCACACCCGCCGCAAACTGCGCAAGGCGCTCCAGGTCCAACGTGTACAGCGTGAGCGTGCGGTCGGCCAACCGTTTTTCTACCCGCACGTGCTCCAAGTAACGCAGCACCTGCGGGTCGATGGGCAATGGCGAGGTGGCCGCAGCGTCGGGCATGGTGGAAACGGCCAAACAGAACAACGGCAGGCGTGAAGCTCTAAGCCGTGACCGCGCAGGCCGCAACCGGCGCGGCCCCACACCAGCGCCACCGTGGAACCGGCTTGGCCGGGCCACGGGTGGCGCCTCCCCTCAGGGGGGAAGGCGCGAAGCGACTCAGGGGGGAGTTCACTTCCATCGTTTCAGGGGGGAGCATTACTTCAGTCGAATCAGCGCCGCACTGGCCAGCTCGGCCATGCGCGCCAGGAAGTCCGTGCCCATGGTGGCGTCAAAACGCTGCGCATCGGGCGAGCCCAGCACCAACAGGCCAAACGCCGGCGTCGCGCTGTCGATGGCGCCCGAGCGCAACGGCAGCAGCGCCAGCGACTGGGCCGGCTCACCCGGCTCCTGCGCCAGCCAGCCGGCGGGCTCAAAGCCCAGGTTGGGGCCGCAAAACGGCATGGTGAGCGACGAGGCAAATGCGCGCGCATCTTCGCTCGCGCCCTGGGTGAAATCGGCATCGATGTACGGGCCGGCCACGTCCCACACACGCACGGCCGCCTGCGGCACATCAAACAAGGTGCGCACGCCCTCCACCACGGCCAGGGGCAGGTCGAACGGGTCCTTGACCTCCAGCAGCGAACTCGTCCACTGGTGCACCTTGTGCGCGATGGACGCGTTCTCGTGGCTGTTGCGCACCATTTCCATGATGCGCTGCTCCAGGCCCTTGATCTTCTCGCGCAGCATCTCGGCCTGGCGCTCCTGCAGGCTCACGGCACGCGCGCCGTGCGGGCTCGTGATCTGCACGCTGGCCAGCACCTCGGCGTGGCGCTCGAAGAAGCCCGGCGTGTTGCTCAGAAACTGGGCGATGTCGTCTTCGGTGATCGGTGGGATGTGGGACGTCATAGGAGGGTGTCGGGAATGTCGATCTGGCCTTCGAACACCGTGGTGGCCGGGCCGGTCATGAAAACAGAGTCGGCCGCCTGGCCGCTCCAGGCAATGGTGAGGCGCCCGCCCCGGGTTTCGACCTCCACCGAGGGGTCGAGCAAGCCCAGGCGGATGCCCGAGGCCACGGCCGCGCAGGCACCGGTGCCGCAGGCCAGGGTTTCGCCCACGCCGCGTTCGAAAACACGCAGGCGCACATGGGCGCGGTCCACGATCTGCAGATAGCCAGCGTTCACGCGCTGCGGAAAGCGCGGGTGGTTTTCAATGAGCGGGCCGGTCTGCGCGACGGGGGCGGTGTCGACGTTGTCCACCAGCTGCACAGCGTGCGGATTGCCCATGGAGGCAACCGCTATCAAAACAGTAGCTGACTGCGCTTGTGTATCAAGCGCTAGAGGCCATTTTTGCCCAAAACCCTGCTCCACCGGCGCAAGGCCCACCGCATCAAACGGCACCTTGGCCGGCTCGAACTCTGGCCGGCCCATGTCCACGGTCACGCGGCCGTCGCCCGTGAGGCGGGGCGCGATGATGCCGCTCCTGGTTTGCACTCGGATCGTGTCCTTGGCCGTGAGGCCCTTGTCGTGCACGAAGCGCGCAAAACAACGGGCGCCGTTGCCGCACTGCTCCACCTCGCCGCCGTCGGCGTTGTGGATCACGTATTCGAAGTCGATGCCCTCAGCCGCCGCATTGGGGGTGGGGGGGCGCACAGTGAGGATCTGGTCCGCCCCCACGCCGAAGTGGCGGTCCGCCAGAAAGCGGTATTGGGCGGCGGTGAGACCCAGCGGCCCGGAGGTTTCGTCGAGCACGACGAAATCGTTGCCTGCGCCTTGCATCTTGGTGAAGCGAATCTGCATCCGCCGGATTATCGTCGGTGCGCCCCCGCCACGGGCCTGCGGCCAATGCCCTCGCCGTGCAACGGTTGATGCGCCGGTTTAGGCTTGCGCGCTTGTTTTGCCTGGCCGCGCGCCCGGCCGCTCACTTTGAAAGGATGAATCCCCATGCCCCAGTCCGATCTTTCCGCCTTCGCCATCACCCGCAAATGGCCCGCCCAGCACCCCGAGCGCATCCAGCTGTATTCGCTGCCCACGCCCAACGGCGTGAAGGTGTCGATTGCGCTGGAAGAACTGGGCCTGCCGTACGAGCCGCACCTCGTCAGCTTTGAAACCAACGACCAGACCTCGCCCGAGTTCCTGTCGCTCAACCCCAACAACAAGATCCCGGCCATCCTGGACCCGAACGGGCCCGACGGCCAACCCCTGGCGCTGTTCGAATCCGGCGCCATCCTGGTGTACCTGGCCAGCAAGACCGGCCAGCTGATGCCGCAGGACACCGCCGGCCGCTACGAGACCCTGCAGTGGCTGATGTGGCAGATGGGCGGCCTGGGCCCGATGTTTGGCCAGCTCGGTTTCTTCCACAAATTTGCCGGCAAGGACTATGAAGACAAGCGCCCGCGCGACCGCTATGTGGCGGAATCGAAGCGCCTCTTGAAGGTGCTGGACGAGCGCCTCAAAGGCCGCCAGTGGGTGATGGGCGACACCTACACGATTGCCGACATCGCCATCCTGCCCTGGGTGCGCAACCTGGTGGGCTTTTACGGCGCGGGCGACCTGGTGGAATTCGACCAGTTCAAAGACGTCCAGCGCGTGCTGGCTGGCTTTGTGAACCGCCCAGCTGTCGCCAAGGGCTTGAACATCCCGGCGCGCGGCTGAACCCCGTACGGGCGCGCAGGCGGGCGCCCCTCGATAATCGCCCGATGCCCCGCACCAGCCAACAACTGCACCCCCACCGCGAACCCGTCGCCACCCGCCCTGCCGCCACCGTGCTGCTGCTGCGCGATGCGCTGGGCGATGCGGGGGGCCTTGAAGTCCTGATGACGCGCCGCTCGGCCACTGCCAGCTTTGCGCCGGGCGCGTACGTCTTCCCCGGCGGCGGCATCGACGCGCTGGACGCTGCACCCAGCACCCACGCGTCCGCCGACCGCCGCCCCACGCAGAGCGACCTGCATCTGACACAGGCCATCGCCGCCATCCGCGAGAGCTTCGAAGAGCTGGGCGTGCTGCTGGCGCGCCATGCCGCCGATGGACGCTGGGCCAATGCCGCCGACATCGCCGCCATCGACCGCCACCAGCCCTTCGCCCAGCAATGCAGCGCACGCGGCCTGCGGCTCGCGGCCGACAGCGTGTTCCTGCTGGCCCACTGGACGACCGACCGCGACCTGCCACGCCGCTTCGATGTGCCCTTTCTGGTGGCCCGGATGCCTGAAGGCCAGGAGCCCGTGGCCGACGAAGCCGAGCAGTTCGAGCCCGTGTGGGTGCGCCCGGCCGATGCGCTGGCGCGGCACGGGGCGGGGCAGTTCTTCATGATCTTTCCAACCGTGCGCACGCTGCAGCGGCTGGCCACCTTCAAGACCACGGAGGCGGTGTTTGATGCGCTGGCCGACGAGCAGCCGCTGTGGACCAGTTGCCCCCGCGCGGGCACCCTGGCCGGCAAGGAGGCGCGCTACATGGAAAGCGACACGCCTTACGGCGAACTGGCGCTAGTGTGCCCCGACGGGCAGATCGTCCACGCGCTCGACTGGCAGACCGCGCAGCCCGTGCCGCTGCTGCGCAACGTACAGCGACTGACCGCGCCCAACCCGGGCGCGATGACCGGGCCCGGCACCAACAGCTACCTGGTGGGCGACCCGGCCACCGGGTTCATCGCCATCGACCCCGGCCCGGCCGACCTGGAGCACCTGGACAAGCTCTGGCGCGCAGCCGGTGGCGACATTCGCATGATCGTGTGCACGCATTCGCACGCCGACCACTCGCCGGGCGCGGCGCCGCTGCAGGCGCTGTGCGTGCAGGCGGGCAAGGCGCCGCCGCCCATCCTGGGCCTGCCGTCCGCACCCACGGCGCGCGCGGCCAGTGTGTTCACGCCAGACAGGGTGCTACAAAAAAATGAGCTATTGACCCTGACAGGGCAAGCGCCAGCGGGCGAAATTACCCATACGCTGCAGGTCATCCATACGCCCGGCCATGCGGCCAACCACCTGTGCCTGCTGCTGGTGGAAGACGCCCTGCTGTTCAGCGGCGACCACATCCTGAACGGCAGCACCACGGTGGTGGACCCGCCGGACGGCAACATGGCCGACTACCTGGATTCGCTCGACCGGCTCGACGCGGTCTGCGCGCAGCACGGCGTGGAGTTCATCCTGCCTGCGCACGGCTATGTTCTGGGCGATGCACGGGGCGCGATTGCCCGTCTCAAGGCCCACCGCCTGGCGCGCGAGGCCAAGGTGCTGGCCGCCATGCAGGCGCTGCCAGCGGGCAGCATGGAAGACTGGGTGCGCCACGCCTACGACGACGTACCACAGCGCATGTGGCCGGTGGCCCAACGTTCGCTGCTGGCGCATGTGGAACGCATCCGCTCGCTGCAGCCCGGGAATGACTGACACGAAACCGCTTACGCTCCCCCCACAAACCGTTCACGCTGAGCCCGTCGAAGCGCCGCGCAATGCTTCGGCAAGCTCAGCACGAACGGGTTTGCTGGGTCCTTTGCCTCAAGATCAGCGCACGCAGATCGACCATTGAAGGAAATGCCGCACCGCTCTCCCAGTGGCATTCCTCCTGAACCGAGCCATACCCCTATGACCGACAAGAACCCTGACCCCACCCACATCCGCCTGGCCAAACGCGTGGCCGACCAACTGAACTGTTCGCGCAGCACGGCCGAGCAATTCGTCGAAGGCGGCTTTGTGAGCGTGGAGGGCCAGGTGGTGGAAGCCCCCGGTGCCCGCGTGCGCCCCGACCAGGCCGTGACGGTGGACCCCGATGCCAGCCTGCTGGAGCTGACCCCGGTGACCTTGCTGCTGCACAAGCCAGCGGGCTTTGAAGCGGGCCTGGGAATGCCCGCCGGGCAGGCGGCCCACGCCAGCCGCAGCCAGGGCGCCACACCGGCCACCACGCTGCTGGGCGCCGCGTCGCACCTGGCGGAAGACGCCTCGGGCATTCGTGTGCTGCAGCGCCATTTCAAGCAGCTCGAATGCTTCACTCCCCTGCCCACTGAAGCCAGCGGGCTCGTGGTCTACACGCAGGACAAACGCATCGCGCGCAAGCTGGCCGAAGACATCGAATCGCTGGAGCAGGAATGCACGGTGGAGGTCAAAGGCGAGATCGCCCCGCATGGCCTGCAGCGCCTGTGCCACGGCCTCACCTTCAACGGCCGGCCGCTGCCGCCCATCAAGGTGAGCTGGCAGAGCGAAACCAAGCTGCGCTTTGCGCTCAAGGGCATCCGGCCTGGCCAGATCCCTGCGATGTGCGAGGCCGTGGGCCTGTCGGTGGTGGCGATCAAGCGCATCCGCATCGGGCGGGTGCCGCTGTCCAAGGTGCCCGAGGGCCAGTGGCGCTATCTGCAGCCTTGGGAAAAGTTCTGACCCCCTGAGCGGCTGTGCGGCTCTGTGGCAGAGCCTGAGGCACGGCCTCTTCGGTATGTCCAAGCCTGCGCACGCAGGCTGGAGCCTCGGACCACTCAGCCCCGGACGGGGAGGGCTCCGGTGGCTTGGTGAAGCCAGCTCTGCGGGTGCACTGCCCCGGGCCTCACCAGTTTGCCGAGCGGCGCTGCCTAGATAGATTGCTACAAAATATATAGCTAATAGCGCTTACAGATCAAGCGCTAGAGGCCGTTTTGGCTTGAAATTTTCGTTCGCAGGCCGCTGCTACACTGCCTGCCACTCAGGAGGGAGTGAGTTCATGAACGAAAACAAGACCGGCGACGCGGCAGGACCGATGTCGACCTTCATGCCGCAGGAAATCGATGCGCATCCACTCGAATTCACCGGCAGCGGTGGCGAGTATTTCAGGGTGTGGATCGTCAACGTGCTGCTGTCCATCATCACGCTGGGCATCTACACGCCCTGGGCCCGGCGCCGCACGGCGCAGTATTTCTACAGCCACACGCTCGTAGCCGGCAGCCCGCTCGAGTTCACCGCGCAGCAGCGCAAGATGGTGATGGGTTTTGTGCTGCTGACGCTGCTCACCATCGCCTACAACATCGCCGCCAACACCGGGCAGGACGCCGCAGTGGGCGTGTTCCTGCTGACCGGCGCCCTGCTCTCACCGCTGATCTGGGGCCGTGCCATGCGCTTTCGGCTGGGGGCCACGCGCTGGCGCGGTCTGCGGCTGCAGTTCACCGCGAGCTGGAAAGAGGTCTACATCGCCAGCTGGCCCATGTTTGCGCTGGCGCTGGTGTGGTTTGGGGTGTTCTTTGGCATGCAGGCGCTGTCTCCTGAACTCGCGCAGGCGCTGGACGCCATGGAGGACGAAGACGTCAAGCAGGCACTGCCCCGCTTTACCCCCGCCATGGGCGGGTTGCTGGGGCTGGGCCTGGTGCTCACGGTGCTGTGTTTCATCCGCCTCGAGTACAACTACAAGAGCCTGTTGGTGCTCAAGGCCCAGGTCGGCGCCGAGCGCGGCCGCTGGAAGCCGGTGTACATGGATTTTGTGAAGGTGTGGCTGGCCACCGTGCTGGTGTTCGTCCTGTGCGTGGTGGGCATCTCGGCCCTGGTCGGCGTGGTCGCGGGCAGCTCCATCGCCCTGTTCGCGTCGCGCAGCGAGCGCATGGGGCTGTGGCTCATCGTGGCGATCATTGTCGGCTTCGTGGTGGGCATCTTCATGCTGTTCCTGGCGTCTGCCCCAGCCCGCGCCTACCGCGAGGCGCGCATGTTTCAGCTGCAGTGGAACAACACCGGCGTGAGCCATGTGGCGCGTTTCAAGTGCCACCTGCGCACCGGCCGCTATGTGGGCCTGCGCATCAAGAACATGCTGCTCACGCTGCTCACCTTCGGCCTGTACCGGCCGTTTGCCCGTGTGAGCGAATACCGCATGAAGCTCGAATCCGTGACCCTGCACGTCAAGGGCGGCGTGGACCAGGTCGCCGGTGCCATGGTGCGCCAGCAACAAGGCGGCCTGGGCGATGCGCTGGCCGATGCGGCGGGCCTTGACCTCATCGGCTGAGCATGACCGCCACCGCTCCCCACACGCCAGCTCTCGTTCCCGGGCGCTGGTTTGACGGCCAGAGCAGCAAGGCACGGCCCGTGATGGTGAGCCTGCGGCCTACGCCCCAGGGCCCGTCGCTGGTGCTGCATCCGCTCTCGCAGCCGGGTGCCGAGCCCACCGTGTTCACCTGGAAAAACGTCGGCTGGCCCGAGGCCTGGAACGAGCGCAAGCCCCAGCCCCGTGTGGTGGTGGATCTGCGCGACCACGGCAGTGTCGAGATCGACGCCGTTGCGGACTGGCGCGCCGCACTGGCCGCTGCGGGCGAGCGCCCCGGCATCGCCCAGCGCATGCAGACGCGCTGGCCCGTACTGCTGGGCGTGACGGTGGCGGCCGTCATCGGCCTCACGCTGTTCTACCGCTACGGCACGCCCTGGACAGCCACACAGCTCACGCGCTTCGTCCCCCTCGGCTGGGAGACCAGCATCGCCGACAACGTGCTCAAGCAGATGGACGACGGCACCTTGAAGCCCAGCAAGCTCCCCAAGGAGCGGCAGGAGCAGCTCAAGGCACGCTTCGACACCCTGGTGCAGCAGGCGCCATCAACGTCCCACCGCTACGCCGGCTACCGCCCGCCGCTGTCGCTGGAGTTCCGCGCGGGCATGGGCGCCAACGCGTTTGCGCTGCCGGGCGGCAAGATCGTGATGACCGACGGCATCGTCAAGGCGGCTGCCGAAAAGGGCCTGCCCGACGACGCCCTGGTGGGCGTGCTGGCGCACGAGATCGGCCACGTGGTGCACCGCCACACCACCCGCATGGTGGTGGAGCAAGGCGTGCTCAACGTGGGCCTGGGCCTCGCGCTGGGGGATGTGTCCACCATCGTGTCCACGGGTGCATCGGTGCTCACCGGCCTGGCCTACAGCCGCAGCCACGAGCGCGAAGCCGACTGCTACGCGATTGCCCTCATGCGCCACAGCGCCCTGCCGACCGCCCCCATGGGCAAGCTGCTGCTGGCGATTGCGCACGACGAAGAAGAGCAGGAGAAAAAGGAAAAGAAGCAACAGAAGGACGGCGACAAGACGTCCTCAGGCCAGGCCGCAGAAACGGCAGCAGTGGCTGCCGAGGCCAGCAGCGCCCCCGCCAGCACGCCAAAGCCCCGCACCCAGGGCCAGGCCCGCGCGGAGGCCGAGGCCCACCCCGTGTGGTCGTTGCTGAGCAGCCACCCAGACACCGTGCGGCGCGCCACGGACCTGGAGCAGGGGCACGCGCCCCATTGCGGCAAGGGGTGACCCGCATGGCGCACGTGGCCGCAGACCGCGGCGGGCGCTGGGCCACCGCCTGGCTATGTATTGCGATGGCCGTCGGGCCTGCAATGGCGCATGCCAGTGACCACGAAGCCGACCCCAGGGCCACCACGCAGGCGCTGACCGCCTTGCTGGGCGCGGCCAATGACACGATTCCTGCCACGGCATCCACCTGCCAGGGTGCGCACGGCCAGGCGGGCCCACTGCGGGTCAAAGACCTGCTTGCACTGCGATTGGGGTATCTGTACGCCGGGCAGAACATCATCGTGGGCAGCTGCACGGGTGGGCGTTGCAAGCTGTCCATCACCCACGCGGCGGGAGAAGACGTGGCCTCCGCCGTGATTCATTTCCGGGTGCGCCGGGGCAAGGCGGTGGCGTCGAGCCTGCGCTGCGAAATCACGCCGTAGCGCGGCGCGTTGGAGGGGGTGTAACTGCATTGCGCAGACACCCGTCTGAATTAAAAAGTGAAGCACACCGATAAGCCGGATTCTGTGCACTGCCGAAGCTCTTGCGAGCCCCTGCAGCGTGACCGCCATTAATCTGGGCCGGGTGTCGCCACCACGGCTCGGTGCTACCTACCCGCCAACTCTGCGGAACCACATCAACGTTGGCCTACTTGGTATTGCTGCGCGTAGAGATTGCCCGTTTCACCCCGAGCGGGCTTGCCCGCTCGGGGTGGCTGTTCGGACCCGGCTTTCGCCGGGTTCGGACAGCTCTCGCTGTCCTCTCGCCAGCTTGCGCTGGCGCCTCACAGAACACTCCATGGCAGGTAGTTTCCACCCGGACTCGTCTCTGTTGCTCTAATCCTCACCTCACGGTGGGCAGCCGTTAGCTGCTACGCTGTCCTGTGCAGTCCGGACGTTCCTCCAGTGCCTGGTTTCCCAGATTGCACCAGCGGCGGTCTGGCGTGCTTCACGGACTGGATTATCTCGCAGATGCACCTCGCGTCTGCGGTGCGCGCTGGGGGCACGTCAGCCACGCTGGCTTGCGCGGTCCCAGTCGAGCCCAAGCTTGCCCAGGTACTTGCGCAGCCGGTCCGCATCGTTGACCACCGTGCGCTGGGTGCGCGAGGCCTGAAACAGCTGCCGCCCAGCGTCCGACAGCGTGCGCGCATCGCGGCACACCTGCAGCACGGCTGACAGCTGCAGTTGATCGAACAGGTCCATGGCCTGCACCGCTTCGTCGCCTAATACATCCACCAAGTCGTCGCGGCCCACGGCGCTAGCGCCCGCCTTTGACAAACCATCGCGCGCATCCAGGGCGGCTTGCCACAGCCAGCGCAGTCGGGCGATCTCAGCCTCGACCAGGGGCAGGCCGATGCGGCCGCTGTCGGCCAGGGTGGCCAAGCGCGTGGCGCTGGCCGACAGGTCGCGGAAGTTGCCGCTCCATAGCGCGTCGGGTGACTGGGCGTAGCGCAGGTAGGCCACGCGCGCCTCGGCCGACAGGCGCACCATGCGGCCCAGCTCGGCCCCGGTGCGCGCGAGCAGGTGGTCCAGGTTGGGCTCGATGTCCTCGGGCCGCTGGGCCAGGCCCGGCAGCTGGTAGCTCCAGAGGTTGATGCGCGCGTACAGGTCTTCGCGAAAGCGCCCCGCCGCCACTTCGGTGCGCAGGTCGCGGTTGGTGCCCGCGATGAGCTCGAAATCGCTGCTCACCTCGCGGTCGCTGCCCATGGGGTAGAAGCGTTTTTCTTCCACCGCCTTGAGCAGCATGGCCTGCTCGTCCAGCCCCAGCTCGCCGATCTCGTCGAGAAACAGCACGCCTTTGTGCGCCGTGCGCAGCAGGCCGGCGCGGTCGGCCGCAGCGCCGGTGAAGGCGCCTTTCTTGTGGCCGAACAGTGTGGAGGCCGCGCCGTCGCCGTGCAGCGTGGCGCAGTTGACCTCGACGAAGTCGCCCTCGACCTGGTGGCGCGCCTTCTTGAGCTCGAACATGCGCCGCGCCAGGTGCGACTTGCCCGCGCCCGTCGGCCCGGTAAACAGGATGGGGGCCCGTGACCGCACCGCCACGCGCTCGACCTCTTCGATCAGCGCGTTGAAGCGCGCATTGCGCGTGGCGATGCCGCTTTTGAGAAAGTCGACCGCATCGCGCTGCTCGGCGCCGAAGCGCTGCGCGATCACGTCGTAGCGCGACAGGTCCAGGTCGATCAGCGCATAGCTGCCCGGGTCGCCCATCTGCTGGCGCTTAGGCGGTGATGTCTGCGCCAGCACGCTCGGGATGCGGCGCGACTCCACCAGCAGGAACAGGCAGATCTGCGCCACGTGCGTGCCGGTGGTGATGTGCGTCCAGTACTCCTCGCGCTCGGTGTCGAAGCGGTAGCCCTGCGTCCAGTCGAACAGCGTGGCGTAAACCTCGCCGAAGTCCCAGGGGTCGGCGATGTCCAGCTTGACGAGGTGGACGGTGGTTTCGGGCGACGCGGTGTGGATGTCGGTGCGCACCTGCTGGGCCAACTCGTCGTGAGGTGGGGTGTAGAGCAGCTCCATCCGCTTGACGACCACGTCCTCGTGCTGGGCCAGCGACACCGTGGGACGCCATTTCTCCCAGCGGCCTGCCCCTTTGCCCGCGTCCAGCTGGGTGCCCAGAAACCCAATGACCACTTTTTCTTTGCGCATCATTTTCAGCTAGTTAACTAGCTTCTATTCTAATTTTTACGCAAATCGATGGGCAACAAGAATTTCCAATGGGCCAGAAAATTCATATGAATCAACAGCTTGCGTTTTTTAGAACCGTAAGTTCACACTCTGGCATGCATCTGGCAATAGATAGGTACCAGACGCCAGCGTCGACCGCTCACAGGCCAGGGTTAGGACACAAGTTCGCCCTGCCGGTGCCGAGGTTCCGGGAGCCATAAAAAAAGCTCTTGTTGAACCCCTGCATGCCGCACGTCGCCGTCGTCGGGTAACGGCACGGTCGTGGAGACCATTCCGAAAGGACGTGTCTGGTTCGACTCCAGGCGTGCCACCACTGGTAGCTCAGAGGAAGAGCAACCCGCAAGGGTCTGTCACAGGTTCGACTCCTGTCCATTCTTCCGGCCGCAAGGCCGGAGCTTTGAAGAAGCGGTCGAAAGACCACCCGCCGGACGCGGGGCGCAGGCAAAGGCTGCAGCACGGCAGCCCCCGCAGGCACTCCGTCAGCCGGCGGCGGTTTGCACCAGACCCCGGTGCAGCCCGCGCCCGCAGCCAGCCACGCTGCCGCCCTGTTTGCAGGGCAGGCACCACGGCGCACAGCAAGGCCCGCGGCTGCGCTGCCTGGAGCCCCGCCGCCGCTGTAACGGCGCCCTTTTGGGATTGGAGTCGTGTTGCCTGCGCTGTGCGGCAGCCGACATGAAGACGACGACGAAGAAGAGAAGACGAACGAACGAGAAATCCGCGACGCGGACCGCAACAAGGAGAAAAAGAAATGCTGAACAACAAGATCCAACGCATCCCCGTTAAGAAAAACGAACGCGCCCTGCTGCTGCGCAACGGCGATTTCGACCGCGTGCTGCAGAGCGGCACGCACTGGCTCTTTGCCGGCCTGGACACGCTGCGCGTGGAGACCTTCGCCCTGGAGCAACCCGCGTTCACGCATGGCCTGGCCGATTACCTGATGGCCCAAGAGCCCGCGGTGGTGGCAGCCAACTTCGTGCAGGTGAACCTGTCGGAGCGCGAAGTGGGCCTGCGCAGCGAGAACGGCGTGCTGGTCGAAATCCTGCCGCCTGGCACGCGCCGCCTGTACTGGAAGGGCCTAGTGGATGTGACCGTGCAGGTGGTGAACCTGCAAAACGGTGCCGAGCTGCCCTCCGACCTGGTCGCTCGCCTGACTCAGACCCAGCTGCGCCAGCGCGCAGTGACCGGTCTGAACGGCGTGCTGCAGGTGCAGGTGCCCGAGGGCCAGTGCGCGCTGCTGACGGTGGACGGCAAGGTCGAGCGCCTGCTGACCGCCGGTGCCTACGCGTTCTGGAAGTATGGCCGCACCATCGCTGTGGAACTGGTGGATTTGCGGCTGCAGGCCGTGGAGGTCTCGGGCCAGGACATCATGACCCGCGACAAGGTGAGCCTGCGCCTGAACCTGTCGGCCACCTACCGCATCACCAATGTGCTGCAAGCCTTTGCCCAGCTGCAAAAGCCTGCCGACTACCTGTACCGCGAGCTGCAGTTTGCGCTGCGCGCCGCCGTGGGCACCCGCACGCTCGACGAGCTGCTGGAGAACAAGACGGTGATCGACGAGGTGGTGACCGCGCACCTGGCCACCAAGCTGCAGCCTTACGGCATGCAACTGGAGAGCGTGGGCGTGAAGGACATCGTGCTGCCCGGCGAGATGAAGACCATCCTGACGCAGGTGGTGCAGGCGGAAAAGCAGGCCCAGGCCAACGTGATCCGCCGCCGCGAGGAAACCGCCGCCACGCGGTCGCTGCTCAACACCGCCAAGGTGATGGAGGACAACCCCGTCGCCCTGCGCATGAAGGAGCTGGAGACGCTGGAGCGGGTGGCCGAGCGGATCGACAAGATCTCGGTGTTTGGTGGCCTGGACCAGGTGCTGAACGGACTGGTGAAGATGCGTTGATTCTCATGAAGAAAGAGAAATCGAGATGAAAGCAAAGAAACTGACCGCACGTGAAAGGCGCGCGAACCGCAAGGAGACGCCGGTGAGTTGCGAGTCGATAAACCTGGACCCGGCGGTCTATAGCGCAGCCCTGCGTTATCTGTTCGACCGCCCCGTGCCCGACAAGAGCGGGCAGGAGTGGTACTGGCTGATCGACGAGCCCGAATTCAACGCCACGCCGCTGCAGTGGACGCACATCCAGACCGTGCTGTTCGCTAACGCGGGCACCCTACAGCGACGAGCAGGTGGGTATGGGCCTGAACCATGTGATGAGCAACAACGCGGGCGACATCCCGCAAATGGTGAACGACCCGTCCGTGCCGCTGGCCGACGCGATGCGCATGATGCGGGCCCTGCCCACCTTGTGGCGCGACTGCCTCGGCCCGCGCCTGGACACCGGGCCGACCCCCATCGGGAGTCGAAGCGACCGCCTGTACTTTGTGAGCTACATGTGGTTTGACGTGTGGCCCACGTTCTGGAACGCCAAGGACATCCCTGAATGGCGCGACGCGATGTGGCAGGTGTTCTGCGAGATGCTGGCGATGCCGTTCAGGGCCGCACAGGAATCGGCATTGCACGGGATCGGCCACGAGGGCGTGCGGTTGGGGCGGCCCAAGGAACTGCAGGCGCACATGGACGCCTTCATCCGCCAGGTGAAGCACGACGACGAACTCAAGAACTATGCCCAGGCCGCAGCACGCGGAATGGTTCAATGAACGGCAAAGAAGACAAGACGAAAGAACAATATGACCACCTACCAACAACTCGAAGTACCCAACGGCGTCCCCGTAAAGATGTGGACGAACGGCGTGCCCGTGGAAGAAGAAGCCAAGAACCAGCTGCGCAACATTGCGCGCCTGCCCATCGTGTTCAAGCACGTGGCGGTGATGCCCGACGTGCACCTAGGGATCGGCGCCACCATCGGCTCGGTCGTGCCGACGCTCAAGGCCATCATCCCCGCCGCGGTGGGGGTGGACCTGGGTTGCGGAATGATGGCGTGCAAGACCACGCTCACTGCCAGCGACCTGCCCGACAACCTGTCCGGCGTGCGCGCCGCCATCGAGCGCGCCGTGCCAGTAGGGATGACGCCCAAGCGCTTCGGTCGCGACAAGGGAAGCTGGGATACCCCGCCGACCGAGACCGACCGCGCCTGGGCCGGCCTGGTTCATGAATTCGACGAGATCTGCGAAGCGCACCCGCGCATCAAGAACACGAACAACTACAAGCACCTGGGAACACTCGGAACGGGTAACCACTTCATCGAGATCTGCCTGGACGAACACCAGTCCGTGTGGGTGATGCTGCACTCGGGCTCGCGTGGGGTGGGGAACGCCATCGGCACCCACTTCATCGAGCTGGCCAAGAAGGACGCCGAGATGAACCAGCGCAACCTGCCCGATAAGGACCTGGCGTACTTCGAGGAAGGCGCGCAGTACTTCGGCGACTACGTGAAGGCCGTGGGGTGGGCGCAGAAGTTCGCCGCGGCCAACCGCGAAGTGATGATGGGCCGGGTGATCGCCGCGCTGCGCAAAGTGATCACCAAGCCGTTCGAGACGCACGTGGAGGCGGTGAACTGCCACCACAACTACGTGCAGCGCGAAACGCACTTTGGGCAGGACGTTTTCGTGACACGCAAGGGCGCGGTGAGTGCCGAGCAAGGCAAGCTGGGGATCATCCCGGGGAGCATGGGCGCCAAGAGCTTCATCGTGCGCGGGAAAGGCAACCCCGAGAGCTTCAACAGCTGCAGCCACGGCGCTGGCCGCACCATGAGCCGTACCAAGGCCAAGAAGATGTTCACGGTCGAAGACCAAATCAAGGCCACCGAGGGCGTGGAATGCCGCAAGGACGCCGATGTGATCGATGAGATCCCGATGGCGTACAAGAACATCGACGCGGTGATGGCGGCGCAGGAGGACCTGGTGGAGGTGGTTTACACGCTCAAGCAGGTGGTTTGCGTGAAGGGGTGACGGCCCCGTGCGGCGCTGGCAGCAGCGCCGCACTCAGATACTATATTTTTGATAGCTGCTAGCGCTTATCCAATAAGCGCTACGGCCGATTTTTATGCACAAGCTAGAACAACAACAAGAATTTCTGCGCTCTGACCATCCCGTGGAGCCGCACATGCGCGCGCAAGTGATGCAGGAGCTGCAGCGCATCGAGTCCACGCACGGCGTAGCCATCCTCTTCGCCTGCGAATCCGGCAGCCGCGGCTGGGGCTTTGCATCGCCCGACAGCGACTACGACGTGCGCTTCATCTACGTGCACCGGCTGCCCTGGTACCTCACGGTGGCGCCGGGCCGCGATGTGATCGAGGTGCCGATCAGCGGTGACTTGGACATCAACGGCTGGGACCTGCGCAAGGCGCTCGGGCTGCTGCGCGAGTCCAACCCCACGCTGCTGGAGTGGCTGCGCTCGCCCATCGTCTACCGCGAAGAGGCGGCCACCATGGCGCAGTTCCGCGCGCTGGCAGAGAACGTTTTCTCCAACGCCAAGGGATGGCACCACTACAGCTCCATGGCCAAGAAGAACTTCCGCGAGTACTTGCAGGCCGACGAGGTGCGCTACAAGAAGTACCTGTACGTGCTGCGCCCGCTGCTGGCTGCGCGCTGGATTCGCACACGCCCCGGCGTGCCGCCCATGCGCTTTGCCGAGCTGGCCCAGCACACGCTGGACCCGGTGGCCGATGCTGCGCTGGTCGCGGAGGTCAACGCCCTGCTGGAGGTGAAGATGCGCGCCGGCGAGGCCGCCACCAGCCCGCGCTGGCCCGGCATCCACGCGTTCATCGAGGCCGAGCTGGCGCGCAATGCGGCCGAACCCGTGCAGCCGCTGCCCGTGCCCGGACACGCCGCGCTGGATGCACTGCTGCACGACACCGTGTTGCGATACGACCACCGCGCCGAGAGTGCGGCAGCGGAGGCGTCGCCATGACGGAGCTCGCTGTATCCCCCGTCACCCTCGACGGCTCCACCGGCGAAGGCGGCGGCCAGATCCTGCGCACGGGCCTGGCCCTCTCCATGGTCACCGGCCGCCCGCTGCACATCACGCGCATCCGCGCCGGGCGGGCCAAGCCCGGGCTGATGCGACAGCACCTGGCCTGCGTGCAGGCCGCGGTGGCGGTGTGCGGCGGGCAGGCGGACGGCGCCGAGCTGGGCTCCCAAACGCTGCTGTTCACGCCCGGCGCAGTGCAGGCGGGCGACTACCGCTTTCAGATCGCAACGGCGGGCAGCTGCCTGCTGGTGCTGCAGACCGTGCTGCCCGCGCTGATGCTGGCGGATGGCGAAAGCCGCGTGCAGCTGTCGGGCGGTACGCACAACCCGATGGCACCGCCGTTCGACTTTCTGGAGCGGGCGTTTGCACCGCTGGTGCGGCGTTTGGGCGTGGGGCTGGACCTGCAATTGCAGCGGCGCGGCTTCTACCCCGCCGGGGGCGGCGAGCTGGTGGCGCGCATCACGCCCTCGGCCCAGCCGTTGGCGCCAGTGGATGTCATGGAACGCGGGCTGCTGAACAACGCCTGGGGCGAGGCACTGGTGCCGGGCCTGGCGCGCAACATTGCGACGCGCGAGCTGGAGGCGTTGGGCCAGCGCATGGGCTGGACGTTCGAAGCCGGCCAATTGCGCCAACCCCCAACGCGCCAGAACGAAGGGCCTGGCAACGCGCTGATCGCCACGCTGGAATATGAACACGTGACCGAGGTGTTCTGCCAGCTGGGCGAACGCAGCCTGTCGGCCGAGCAGGTCGCGCGGCGGCTGGTGGACGAGGTGCGTGCCTACCAGCGCAGCAGCGGCGCGCTGGGCCCGCATCTTGCTGACCAGTGGATGCTGCCGCTGGCTCTGGCGGTGTGGCGCAGCGGGCGCGCCGCGCGCTACACCTGCAGCGAGGTGACGCAGCACACGGCCACCAACGCGCAGACCATTGCGCTGGGCCTGCCGGTGCGGGTGCAGATCACGCCCGTGGAGGGTGCAATGCTCGTGGAGATCACGCCCAAGCCGAACGAAGACTCCGCCTGAGCGGGCTCGGCAATCGGCGCTCGACGCCACAGCCGAACATGCCCATCCGGCCGGTGACGCGGCACAACTGGTTCAGAATCCGCGTCACCCTTTCCCTTCCCCCCTCTTCACCTCCAGGAGACGCCATGAAAGCTGACAACATTCTGCAAACCATCGGCAACACGCCCCATGTGCGCATCAACCGCCTGTTTGGCTCCACGGCCAACGTGTGGGTGAAATCCGAGCGCAGCAACCCCGGCGGCTCGATCAAGGACCGCATCGCACTGTCGATGGTGGAAGACGCCGAGAAGTCGGGTGCGCTGCAGCCCGGCGGCACGATCATCGAGCCCACCTCGGGCAACACCGGCATCGGCCTGGCGCTGGTGGCGGCCGTCAAGGGCTACAAGCTCATCCTCGTGATGCCCGACAGCATGAGCATCGAGCGCCGCCGCCTGATGCTGGCCTACGGTGCGCAGTTCGACCTGACGCCGCGTGAAAAGGGCATGAAGGGCGCGATCGCCCGCGCGCAGGAACTGCAGGCCCAGACGCCGGGCTCGTGGGTTCCGCAGCAGTTTGAGAACCCGGCCAACATCGACGTGCATGTGCGCACCACGGCGCAGGAGATCCTGGCGGACTTTCCCGATGGCATCGATGTACTCATCACCGGCGTGGGCACGGGCGGCCACATCACCGGCGTGGCGCGGGTGCTGAAGGCCCAATTTCCAAACCTCAAGGTGTTTGCGGTGGAGCCCACGGCGTCTCCTGTGATCTCGGGCGGCGCACCGTCGCCCCACCCCATCCAGGGGATCGGCGCAGGTTTTATCCCCAAGAACCTGGACACCAGCATCCTAGACGGCGTGATCCAGGTGGATGCCGAGCCGGCGCGCGAATATGCCCGCCGCAGCGCCCGCGAAGAAGGCCTGCTGGTGGGCATCTCTTCGGGCGCCACGCTGGCAGCCATCGCACAAAAGCTGCCTGAGCTGCCGGCTGGCGCCAAGGTGCTGGGATTCAACTACGACACGGGCGAGCGCTACCTCTCGGTCGAAGGTTTTCTGCCGGCGTAAGCTCCCCTGATACCAGTTGCTGTCGAAAACACAAAACCGTTCACGCTGAGCCTGTCGAAGCGCCCCGCAAGGCTTCGACAGGCTCAGCCCGAACGGTATTGGATTGAACGCGCCTCCCTCGCGGCGCTGCAAGCCACGGTGGCACGGGCGTCAGGGCGCGCCAGTTGAGGGGCTGGTGGCGCTGCCCACCATGCTCACCAGGGGCGCCGAGGCGGGCTCCGAAAGCCTTTTCGGCCACCGCAGCACATGCCAACGGCCAGCCGTCCTACAGAGGCGGCACCCCTCCGGCCGGAACAATCGTTAGACCCTTCGGGCTGGGCCTTTGCGGCGCTGTCTCAGGGCCCCTACAACGACTGTTCTGCCCATGGATACCACCCCGTCCCAGCCCATTGCGTTCAAGGTTCTGACCGTGAACGTACACAAGGGCTTTACCACGTTCAACCGGCGCTTCATCCTGCATGAACTGCGCGAAGCGGTGCGCGAGGTGGAGGCGGACCTGGTGTTTTTGCAGGAGGTGCAGGGTACGCACCACAAGCACGCGAGCCGGCATTCCAACTTTCCGCAGGTGCCGCACTACGAGTTTTTGGCGGACACCATCTGGTCGCAGTACGCCTACGGCCGCAATGCGGTCTATGACAACGGCGACCACGGCAATGCGCTGCTGTCCAAGTTTCCCATCACGCATTACGAGAACCACGACATCTCGATTGCCGGGCCTGAGCGGCGCGGCATGTTGCACTGTGTGCTGCAGCCACCGGGCCATCACCTGCCTGTGCATGCGGTGTGCGTGCACCTGGGCCTGCAGGAGTCGCACCGCCAGCGGCAGCTGCAGCGCGTGTGCGACCTGCTGCGCACCTTCCCCAAGGACGAACCGGTGGTGCTGGCCGGGGACTTCAACGACTGGCGCCACCGCGCCCACGCCATCCTGCACAAGGGTGCAGGGCTGGAGGAGGTGTTTGTGCAGGCCTTCGGGCGCGCCGTGCGCACCTTTCCAGCGTCGATGCCGCTGCTCGCGCTGGACCGCATCTATGTGCGCAACGCGGCCGTGCACTCGCCGCTCACCCTGCCCAAGAAGCCCTGGGACAAGCTCTCGGACCACGCGCCGCTGGCGGCGGAGATCTACCTATGAGCGCGCGCCGCACCGCCTTCCCGCCGCGGTCGTCCCGCTGGGTGCCTGGCAACCATTTCGAGCTGCTGGAGAACGGCGAGGAATTCTTTCCCCGCGTGTTCGAGGCCATTGCCAATGCACAGCGCGAGGTGGTGCTGGAGACCTTCATCCTGTTCGACGACAAGATTGGCCAGCAGCTGCACGCCGCCTTGCTCAGCGCCGCCGAGCGGGGCGTCGAGGTGCACGTGCTGGTGGACGGCTTTGGCTCGCCCGATCTGCCCGACACCTTTGTGGGCCGCCTGGTCGAGGCGGGCGTGCGCTTTCGCATTTTTGACCCCGGCAGCAGCTTCATGGGCCAGCGGCTGAACCTGCTGCGCCGCATGCACCGCAAGATCGTGGTGGTCGATGGCGAGCTGGGTTTCATCGGCGGCATCAACTACTCGGCCGACCATGTGGCGGACTTCGGGCCCGAGGCCAAGCAGGATTATTCGGTGGCCGTGCGCGGCCCCATCGTGGCGCAGATGCACCAGTTTGCACGGGCAGCGGTACTGGGCACTGCGCGGCGCAGGCTGCAGCCCGCAGCACACAACGCCGCACCGGCCACCCCGCGCGGCGCGGTGCCAGGGCAGCCACAAGGCGCGGCATCGCAGCAGCTGCCACACGCCGGCTCGGCCGACGCGATCTTTGTGACGCGCGACAACGGCCAGCACACCAACGACATCGAGCGCCACTACCGCGTGGCCTTGCGCTCTGCGCGCCATCGCGTGGTGATTGCCAACGCGTACTTCTTCCCGGGCTACCGCTTTATCCGCGAGATGCGGCGCGCCGCCAAGCGCGGCGTGGACGTGCGGCTCATCCTGCAGGGCCAGCCCGACATGGCCATCGTGCGCACGGCAGCGAGCATGCTGTACGACCACCTGCTGCGCGCCGGCGTGCACATCTACGAATACTGCGACCGGCCGCTGCACGGCAAGGTGGCGCTGGTGGACGACGAATGGTCCACCGTGGGCTCGAGCAACCTCGACCCGCTGAGCCTGTCGCTCAACCTCGAAGCCAACGTCATCATCCGCGACCGCGCCTTCAACGCGCACCTGCACAACCGCCTCGCACACCTGATGGACAACAGCTGCCGGCAGATCGAAGCCACGCCCCCCGGGCGCTTTGACTGGCTGCGGCTGCTGCGCAGCTACGTGGTGTTCCACCTGATGCGCTGGTTCCCCACCTGGGCCGGCTGGCTGCCACGCCACGAGCCGACCATCACCATGGTGCGCACTGGCACAGGCGCTGCCCAAGGCAATGACACGGGCGGCGGCCAGGGCAACAGCAAGCCTGCTACCGCGCCCTCCAATCCCACCGCCAACGCCACGTCCAACGCAGGTGCCGCGGCCTGACCGCGCTGAACGCCGCGCCCTCACACCCACCCAATATGCCCATGGCCGCCAGCACACCGCGCCCACTCTCCCTGGCGCCTGACGTTGACCGCGACATGGGTGGCGAGGCAGAGCGCACGACCAGCGGCAGCTGGCGCGGCATCACCGAGCGGCCCTGGTGGCCCTGGCTCACGCGCGGCGTGGCACTGGCGTTTTTTGCGGTGGTCGCGTGGCTCATCGTGCGGCAGGCGCGCACGGTCGATTGGCCCGCGGTGTGGCAGGCGTTGCTGGCCCTGCCGGCCAGCGTGCTTGCGGTGGCGGGCGCCCTGGCGCTGGCCAGCCACTGCACCTATGGCACGTTCGATTTGATCGGCCGGCATTGCATCGGCCATCGGCTGTCGCGTACCACCACGCTGGGCATTGCGATGACCAGCTACCCCTTCACGCTCAACCTCGGCTCGCTGATCGGCGGGGTGGGGGTGCGCTACCGGCTGTACGAGCGGCGCGGTGTCAACCCCGGCACCATCGGCCAGGTGGTGGGCACCAGCATCCTCACCAACTGGGTGGGCTACCTGCTGCTGGCTGCGGTGCTGGCCTGGCTGTGGCAGCTGCCCACGGTGGCGGGCTGGACGGTGGAGCTTTGGCAGTGGCGCCTGGGCGGCACCGTGCTGGGCTGCTTGCCGGTGGCGTATGTCGTGCTGTGCGCAATACGCGCGGGCCGGGCGCTCACGCTGCGCGGCCACGAGTTTCCGCTGCCGCGTTGGCCCGTGGCCCTGTGGCAGGTGGCCGTGTCGGCCACCAACTGGATGCTGATGGGTGCCGCGCTGTGGACGGTGCTGCAGGGCGAGGTGAGTTACGCCGCCGCGCTGGCCACCGTGCTGCTGGGTGCCGTCGCCGGCCTGGTACTGCGCGTGCCCGCCGGCCTGGGCGTGCTCGAGGCCGTGGGCGTGGCGCTGCTGGCGCACGGCGCGCTGGGGCAAGACAAGGTGCTGGCCGCGCTGCTGGCCTACCGGGCGCTGTACTACTTCCTGCCGCTGGTGTTGGCCGCGGTGGCATTTGGCGTCGCCGAACTGCGCTGGCGCCGAAGCGAAGCGGCCGACGACTCGAAAAATTGAGTCAAAAACGGCCCTAGCGCTTATTCCATAAGCGCTAATAGCTATACATTTTATAGCAACGCACTGTGGGCGGGTGGAGAGCCCGTGGCAGAGCACACCGCGCCACCCCCCGGCCGGTAAAATCACGGCCCCACGACTTTGCACGCCGCCCGATCGACACGGGCCCGCAAGACCATGATCCGCCTCTCTGAAATCCGGCTGCCCTTCACGGCCGCCGAAGCCCCTGACGCGCTGCTGCGCGCCGCCGCCGCCAAGCTGCTGGGCATCGCCCTGGCCGACATCGCCCGCCTGCACGTCTTCAAGCGCAGCTTTGATGCGCGCAAGGTGGACCTGCTGGCGGTGTACATCATCGACCTCACCCTCACCCAGCCCGAGCGCGAGGCGGCACTGCTGGCGCAATTTGCAAACCACCCGCACATCCAGCCCACACCCGACATGGCGTGGCACCCTGTGGGCCAGGCGCCTGCCGACCTGCCCCTGCGGCCCGTGGTGGTGGGCTTTGGCCCCTGCGGCATCTTTGCCGCGCTGGTGCTGGCGCAAATGGGCTTCAAGCCCATCGTGCTGGAACGGGGCAAGCCGGTGCGCGAGCGCACCAAGGACACCTGGGGCCTGTGGCGCAAGCGCGAGCTGCATGCCGAGAGCAATGTGCAGTTTGGCGAAGGCGGCGCTGGCACCTTCAGCGACGGCAAGCTCTACAGCCAGATCAAGGACCCGCGCCACCTGGGCCGCAAGGTGATGAACGAGTTCGTCAAAGCCGGCGCGCCCGAGGAGATCCTGTACGTGGCGCACCCGCACATCGGCACCTTCAAACTGGTGAAGGTGGTGGAAAACCTGCGCGAGCAGATCATTGCGCTGGGCGGCGAGATCCGCTTCGAGCAGCGCGTGACGGATGTGATCGTCGAAGGCACGGGCGACGCGAGGCACCTGCGCGGTCTGAAGGTGCTGAACCAGGCCACCGGCGAGACCACCGAGCTGCGCGCCGACCATGTGGTGATGGCGTTGGGCCACAGCTCGCGCGACACGTTTGCGATGCTGTATGACCGCGGCGTGGCCATGGAGGCCAAGCCGTTCTCCATCGGCTTTCGCATCGAACACCCGCAGGGCATCATCGACCGCGCGCGCTGGGGCCGCCACGCCGGCCACCCGCTCTTGGGCGCGGCCGACTACAAACTGGTGCACCACGCCGCCAACGGGCGCGCGGTCTACAGCTTTTGCATGTGCCCCGGCGGTACGGTCGTGGCCGCCACCAGCGAGCCGAACCGCGTGGTCACCAACGGCATGAGCCAGTACTCGCGCAACGAACGCAATGCCAACGCCGGCATGGTGGTGGGCATCGATCCGCGCGACTACCCCACCGATCCGGCCGCGTTCGAAACCCACCTGGGCCAAACCTATGGCGTTGAGCGTTTGCCCGCCGGGCAGTTTCACCCGCTGTCGGGCAGCGTGCTGCAGCGCCAGCTCGAATCGAACGCCTTTGTGCTGGGCGGGCGCGACTACAGCGCGCCGGGCCAGCTGGTCGGCGACTTCATCCGCGGCACGCCGTCCCAACACCTCGGAGATGTGGAGCCCTCGTACAAGCCCGGCGTCGCCCTGGGCGACCTGCACGCCGCCCTGCCCGGCTACGCCATCGAGGCCCTGCGCGAGGCACTGCCCGCCTTCGGCCGCAAGATCAAAGGCTTCGACATGCACGACGCGGTGCTGACGGGCGTCGAGACGCGCACTTCATCGCCGCTCAAGATCGGCCGGGGCGAAAACCTGCAGAGCCTGAACACACCGGGCCTGTACCCGGCGGGCGAAGGGGCGAGCTACGCGGGCGGCATTTTGTCGGCGGGGGTCGATGGCATCAAGGTGGGCGAGGCTGTGGCCCGGAGTATTCTCGCGACGCCCTGAGGCGCTGCGCGCCTTCCCTTGTCTCACGCTCGCGGGGGGAAGGGCGGCGTAGCCAGCGCGGCGGGGCCGCCCTGGCCTGCGCGGCGCCTGTCTCTCAGGCAACGCCTTGTCGGCCCTCTGAAGAACAGAGACAGCCCTACTTGCGCTGCAAAAAGTCCACCGCCAACGCCGCCAGCGTGCGCGCGCCCACGGGCAACTGGTCTTCATCAATGTCGAACAACGGCGAGTGGTTGGACGGCGCCTTGCTGAAGTCCGCGCCCTTGGGTGGCGCGCCCAAAAAGTAGAAGAAGCCGGGCGCCACCTTCTGGAACTCCGAGAAGTCTTCCGACCCGCTCACCTTGGGGATGATCATCGCCTTGCCGCCCGTGGCCAGCTTGAGTGCGGGCAGCGAGGCTGCGGTCAGCTCTGCCGGGTTGGTGGTGACGGGGTAGGCCACGGGGCCAAAGCGCACCTTGGCCTTGGCGCCGCTCGATGCAGCGATCTGCTCGGCCGTGGTGGTGATGCGCTTGAAGGCGTCCTGGCGCATGCCTTCGTCGAACGTGCGCAGCGTGCCCAGCAGTTCCACGTTGTCCGGAATGATGTTGTAGCGCGTGCCGCCGTGGATGGAGCCAATGGTGATCACCGCGGGCTCCTGGCTGATATTGAGCTGGCGGCTGACCACCGTCTGCAGGCCCAGCACCACCTGGCTGGCGGCCACCACCGGGTCCACCGCGTTCCAGGGCGACGATCCGTGGCCGCCGCGGCCTTCGACCTGGATCGTGATGTTGTCCGACCCCGCCATCAGCGGGCCGCTGCGGTAGCCCACCACGCCAGACGGCAGGTTGGCCGTGATGTGCAGGCCGTAGATGGCTTGCACGTCCTTCATCGCGCCCTCTTCCACCATGGCCTTGGCGCCGAAGCTGGGCACCTTGCCGTTGGCGTCGGCCTCCACCGGCGCGCCTTCCTCGGCGGGCTGAAAAATGAACTTGATGGTGCCGGGCAACTGGGCCTTCATGCCGGCCAGCGCCTCGGCCGCGCCCATGAGCATGGCCACGTGGGCATCGTGGCCGCAGGCGTGCATCACCGGCACTTCCTTGCCCAGGTAGTTGGCCTTCACCTTCGAGGCGAACGGCAGTCCGGTGTTCTCGGGGACCGGCAGCGCGTCCATGTCGGCCCGCAGCGCCACCACCTTGCCCGGCAGCCCGCCGCGCAACGTGCCCACCACACCCGTGCCGCCCACTTGGGTCTGCACTTCCATGCCCAGTTTTTTCAGGTGCTCGGCCACCAGCTTGGCGGTGCGCACTTCCTGGCCCGAGAGTTCCGGATGCGCGTGGATGTCGCGGCGCCAGTTGACCATCTTGGGCGCGACCTTGTTCACGGCGATGTCGATGGCCTGCAGGCCGGCGGCGTCCAGCGCCTGGGCGTGGGCTGAAGAGACGGCGCAGAGCGCGCTGGCGGCAAGGCTGGCGGCGAGTGCGATGGCGGAGAGGGGTTGGTGCATGGGCAGATCCGTAGGGTGGGGGTAGCAGCGTGTTAGGCCGCGGTCTTGGGAAAAAGCAGGTCCATGCTAAAAGCGGGCACCTGCTTTATGACAAGCGAAAATGGCCATCCACCAAGCCAATATCGCCATGCTGCAGTCCCCCATGCCCTTGCCTTCCAGTGCGCCCCGGGCGCCGGTGTTTACCGTGGACATCCCGCTGCTGCCCGAATCCGCCGTGGGCAACGCGCTGCAGTTCATCGACCTGGTGCGCGGCGCCAATCTGCTGGCCGGCCTGCGCCTGGGTGCACAGGCGCCGCGCATGGCCTGGCGGCTGACGGATGCCCATGACCAGCCCCTGCCGCCGCTGCCCGGCCCATTGGCCGCGTACACCGCAGCGCAAGAACCGTCAGCAGCCAAGAACGCAGCGGACACTCCAGCGCACGCGGTGTTCATCTCGTCCATTCACGCCGCGGACATCCCGGCCATCCGTGCGGTGGCAAGCAGGCACCGCGCGCTCTCGCGGCAGTTGGGCATTGCCATCGACGCGGGCCAGAAGGTGCTCACCGTCGGCAGCGGTGCCTGGCTCGCAGCGCAAAGTGGTCGGCTCAATGGCCACCAAGCCAGCCTGCCCTGGTTCTACATCGCCGGGTTTGAGCGGGACTTCCCGGACATCGGCTTCAGCCCGGCACAGGATGTGTCGGACGATGGCCCGTGGCTCAGCTGCGCGCTGCCCCAAAGCGTCAACCTGCTGGCCCTTGCGCTGGTGCGCCACGCGCTGGGCGACGAGCTGGCTGCCGCCTGCGCCACCGTGATGACCCCCGACCACCAGCGCGCCCGCGCGGCGCTGCAGGCCAATGCGCAGCAGCACATCCCGGCCACGCGCGACAGCACCCTGGCGCGCGCGATGGCCTGGATGGAGGCGCACCTGGACCAGCCCTACTCGCTGGCCCAGTTGGCAGCCGCGGCTTCGGTGAGCAAACGCACCTTGCTGCGGCACTTTCAACAAGAGCTGTCGCAGTCGCCGCTGGACTACCTGCACGGCCTGCGCTGCGCGCGCGCCCGGGTGATGCTGGAGGTGACGCTGGAGAGCGTGCCCAGCATCGCCGTGGCCTGCGGCTATGCGGACCCGGCGGCCTTTCGCCGAATCTTTGCGCGCTACACCGGCATGGCGCCGGCCGAGTACCGCAAGCGCCACGCCCTGCGCGCGCCACGGCGGCGCTGGCGGGTGGAAATGCCGCCGCGCTGAGCCGCAGTACGGGCACGGGCACGGGCACGGGCACGGGCTACGGGCTACGGGCTACGGGCTACGGGCTACCGCACCAGCGCGTTGCCCGATGGCAGGCGGAACGCCTCGACCAGCTCGGCCAGCTGCTGCGCCTGCACGCGCAGGCCCTGCGCGGCGGCGGATGATTCTTCGACCAGGGCGGCGTTCTGCTGCGTCATCTGGTCGAGCTGCGAGACGGCTTCGCCGACCTGGCTCAAGCCCGTGGTCTGCTCGCGCGCGGCGGTGCTGATCTCGCCAATGATGGTGGCCACCTGCTGCACCGATTCGACAATCTCGCCCATGGTGCTGCCGGCCGCATTCACGAGCTTGGCGCCCTCGTCCACCTGGCGCACGCTGTCGGTGATGAGCCCGCCGATTTCCTTGGCGGCGGTGGCCGAGCGCTGGGCCAGGCTGCGCACCTCGCCCGCCACCACGGCAAAGCCCCGGCCCTGCTCACCGGCGCGTGCGGCCTCCACCGCGGCGTTGAGCGCAAGGATGTTGGTCTGGAACGCGATGCCATCGATCACGCTGGTGATGTCGGCAATGCGGCGCGAGGACAGCGCAATGCCGTCCATGGTGCCGACCACGCGGTCCACCGCCTCGCGGCCCCGGCGCGCCACGTCGCTCGCGCCCGTGGCCAGGCTGCTGGCTTGCGCAGCGGCATCGGCGCTGTGGCGCACGGTGGCCAGCAGTTCTTCCATGCTGGCGGCGATCTCTTCGAGGTTAGACGCCGTGTGTTCGGTACGGGCCGACAGGTCGGCATTGCCTGCGGCGATTTCGCTGCTGGCCCCGGCCACCGACGTGCTGGCCTGGCGCATGCCCACCACCAGGCTGGCCAAACGCGCCTGCATGCCGGCCAGGCGCGCAAGCAGTGCCTGCAGTTCGTCGCGGTTGCCGGCGCCAGCGACAGGCACGGCCGAGGTCAGGTCGCCTTCGGCAATGCGGTCGGTGACGTCAGAAGCCTGCGCCAGCGGCTCCAGGATGGAGCGCGAGAGCAACCAGGCGCAGGCCAGGCTCAGCAGCAGGCCCACGAGCGAGCCGGCGGCCAGCAGCGTGATGCCCTGGCGCTCGCTGCGGGCGGCGGCCTCGCGGGCCTCGACCACACGCTGGCGCTGGAAGTCGGCCAACTGGTTCACCGATGCAGCATACGCATCGGCCGCGGGGCGCAGGCGCGTGGCGATGGCATCGGGCGGCAGGGCTTCGCCGTCCTTGCGGCGCTTGACGAGCTCATCGCGCACGGTGCGAAACGCGGTGCCGGTCTTGTCGATGGCGTCAAACAGCGCCTGCGATGGCGGGTCGGCCGCCAGTTCATCCAGGCGCTTGCGCACCTCGGCAGACCGGGCGGAGGTGACCTTGCGGTCCGCGTCGATCCGGGCCGCGTAGGCGGCGTTGTCAATTTCAAGCAATGTCTCTGCACGCACCGAGCTGAGCACCACGATGGCGTGCAGTTCACGCGCCAGCAGCGCGCGTTCGGCAGAGGCGCCACCCAGGTCGTCGGCAATGTCTTGCAGGCCAGCCAGGCGCCAGATGCCCACCGCAGCCGACAAAGACATCACAAGGCACACCACGCCAAAGGCCAGGGCCAGGCGCACCGCAACACGTGCGTGGGAAAGAGACATAAGAGAGATTTCCGGGAAGCGAGAAAGAACCAAAGCGGAGCCGCGGCACGCGCACTGAGCGCCTGGGGCGACACGAGCTTATCGACACAAAGTGACAACCACTTGAGCCGGCGAGGGCTCTGCCCAGAGGCTGAGCAGGGGCGCCATTCTGACTGCAGCACTGCCGTGCCTGCAGTGAAGGGCCATAAAAAAACCGCCGCAAGGTGGAAACCCTGCGGCGGTCGTTCTGTCGTTGGTTGCGGGCCGGTGGCCCGCCGTGCATCAGCATTACTTCTGCGCGTTCTGCAGCGCGGCAATGCGCTCTTCGATCGGCGGGTGGGTGCTGAACAGCTTGCCGATTCCGCCGGCGATGCCAAAAGCGGCCACGCTCTTGGGCAGCTCGCCGGGGTGCATGCCGCCCAGCCGGGCCAGGGCGTTGATCATCGGCTGGCGGCGGCCCATGAGCTGGGCGGCACCCGCGTCGGCGCGGAACTCGCGCTGGCGGCTGAACCAGGCCACGATCATCGCGGCCACGAAGCCCAGCACGATGTCGAGCACGATGGTGGTCACGTAGTAGCCGATGCCGGGGCCCGAGCTGTTCTCATCGTTCTTGCGCAAAAAGCTGTCCACCGCGTAGCCGATGACCCGCGACAGGAACACCACAAAAGTGTTCATCACGCCCTGGATCAGCGTCATGGTGACCATGTCGCCGTTGGCGATGTGCGCCACCTCGTGGCCGATCACGGCCTCGACCTCTTCGCGCGTCATGCCCTGCAGCAAGCCGGTGGACACCGCCACCAGCGCCGAGTTCTTGAACGCACCCGTGGCAAACGCATTCGGGTCGCCTTCGAAGATGCCGACTTCGGGCATGCCGATCTTGGCTTCGGTGGCGAACTTGCGCACCGTCTCGACGATCCAGCGCTCATCCGGCGAGCCGGAGCCGTCGATCACGCGCACGCCCGAGGTCCACTTGGCCATGGGCTTGCTGATCAGCAGCGAAATGATCGCGCCGCCAAAGCCCATGATGAGCGCAAAGCCCAGCAGCGCGCCCAGGTTCAGCCCGTTGGCCGTGAGGTAGCGGTTGACGCCCAGCAGGCTGGCAACCACCCCCAACACGACCACGACGGCCAGGTTGGTCATCACAAATAAAAGGATCCGCTTCATGGAATGAATCTCCGTGGGGTCAACAACAACAACAACAAGGTTCGCAGTTCCAGATGGGGGCCGGGCCGTGCGCTTCAAGCAGCAGGCTTGCTGCGGCGGGCCGGCGCAGTCCCCCGAGTCCCTATCCCTCTGGCCGCGATTTCATCGCGCAATGGTAGGTGCAAATCGGCGCCGGGGCGCTATCACACAAGCGCCGTTGGGACTTAGAGCCTGGAGCCCGCAGCGGGCGGAACACCCGCTCGTCGGCATAGAAGCCCGGTGTGTCGTTAGCTGGCCACCAGCCCGGCACGCCCAGCACTGGCAGCGGGGTGAACGGCTTGGAGGCCCACAGCAAGGGCTGCACGTCCTGCGCAAGCCAGGCGTCCAGCTCTGCTATTGATTCGATAGCTTCAGGCGCTTGATAGACATGCGCCACCATGGGTTTTCGCGGCAAAACCAGCTTTTCCATCAACGCATGGCCGAAGAGCACCAGCCGCGCATCGCGCCACAGCGGGCGCAGAGGGCCGAACAGGCGCTCCCAGTCCCGCGCCCTGAATGCCTCCCACAGCGCATCGGGCGCCTGCAGCAACGCACCGTTTTCATCGAACACCGTGAGCGCATCGCGCAGCGGCCCACGCACGGCCTGCACGCCATTGGCAGCGATGGCCTCGGCCTGCAGCTGGTTCAGGCGGCGCTTGGTGTGCGGGAACTGCAGCCACACCAGACCATTGAAAAAATCGTGCAGGTTGTCGCGCGTGGGCACGCGGCGGGTGTCCCCAATGTGTTGCTCGTAGGCCGTGCCCTCAGGCAGATCGGTCTGCGGGACAAACTGCACGGCCGCACTGGCGGGTGCCGAGGCTTGCAGCGCGCGGCACACGGTGCCGTCACCGCCGCGGTCCTGCAGCTGCTCCGAGATCGGCTGGCCGACGGCGCGCCAGGGCGCCAGCCAGGGAGCGCTCCAGTCGATGCCGCCCCAGAGAGGGTCGCCTACACCACCCGCCACGGCAGCGCTTCACCGGAGCGCAAGGGCTTGAGGTTGGCCTCGCCGAAGACAAAACTTTCGGGCGGGGTCCACGACTCGCGGCGCAGGGTGATGGTGCCGGTGTTGCGCGGCAGGCTGTAGAAGTCGGGGCCGTGGAAGCTGGCAAAGCCCTCGAGCTTGTCGAGCGCGCCGGCGTTGTCGAACGCCTCGGCGTACATCTCCATCGCGGCGTGCGCGGTGTAGCAGCCGGCGCAGCCGCTGGCGTGCTCCTTGAGGTGCGCAGGGTGCGGGGCGCTGTCGGTGCCCAGGAAGAACTTGGCGGAGCCGCTGGTGGCGGCCTCTACCAGCGCCACGCGGTGCGTCTCGCGCTTGAGCACGGGCAGGCAGTAGTAGTGCGGGCGCACGCCGCCGACGAAGATCGCGTTGCGGTTGTACAGCAGATGGTGCGCGGTGATGGTGGCGGCCGTGAAGCGGTCGGAGGCCTGCACGTAGTCGGCCGCGTCCTTGGTGGTGATGTGCTCGAAGACGATCTTGAGCTCGGGGAAGTCGCGGCGCAGCGGGATGAGCTGCTGCTCGATGAACACCGCCTCGCGGTCGAACAGGTCGATGTCGCTGCTGGTGACTTCGCCGTGCACCAGCAGCAGCATGCCGGCCTTTTGCATGGCTTCGAGCGTCTTGTACGTCTTGCGCAGGTCGGTCACGCCCGCGTCGCTGTTGGTGGTGGCGCCGGCGGGGTAGAGCTTGCAGGCCACCACGCCCGCGTCCTTGGCGCGCGCGATCTCGTCGGCGGGCAGGTTGTCGGTGAGGTACAGCGTCATCAGCGGCTCGAACTGCACGCCCGCCGGTACTGCGGCCAGGATGCGCTGCTTGTAGTCAAGCGCCTGCTGTGCCGTGGTCACGGGCGGGCGCAGGTTGGGCATGATGATCGCGCGGCCAAACTGGGCGGCCGTGTGCGGCACCACAGTGTGCAGCGGCTCGCCGTCGCGCACATGCAGGTGCCAGTCGTCGGGGCGGGTGATGGTGAGGGTGTCGATGGGGGTGTGGGGGGCGGCTGTCATGGGCAGCATTGTCCCATCGGCTCAGAAACTATCATTTTTATAGCTACTAGCGCTTACCAGATAAGCGCTAGCAGCCAAAAACACTCGAAAAATCAAGCTTCCCGTCGCTCATTCGGCCGTGATGCCCGCCTTGCGCACCACCTCGCCAAATTTCACCAGTCGCTCGGACATCATCTTCTCGAACGCGGCCGGCGCCATCTCTTCCGGCACGATCACGCCGCGCTCCTTGAGGTTGGCCACCATGGCGGGCGACGTGGCGACCTGGCGCACGGCCTTGTACAGGGTCTGCACGATGGCGTCGGGTGTGCCGCCGGGCGCGGCCAGGCCGGTCCACGACGTGAGGTTGAGCTCGGGGTAGCCGACCTCGGCCAGCGTGGGCACGTCGGGCAGTTGCGGCAGGCGCTGGTCGGCGGCCACCGCCAGAGCGCGCACCTTGCCCGCCTGGATGTGGGGCAGCATGATGACCAGGTTGTCGAGGATGAACTGCACCTCGTTGGCCAGCACCGCCGTGATCAGCGGCGTGCCGCCGCGGTACGGGATGTGCGTGGTGAAGGCGCCGGTCGCGGCCTTGAACATCTCCACGTTGAGCTGGCCCATGCTGCCCACGCCGCCGCTGCCGTAGTTGAGCTTGCCGGGGTTCTTCTTGGCGTAGGCCACGAACTCGGCAAACGTCTTGAACGGCAGGCTGCTGTGCACCACGAGCGCGTTGGGCTGGCGGCCCAGGATGGCGATGTTCTCGAAATCCTTGACCGGGTCGTAGCCCACCTTGGGCTGGGTCAGCGGGTTGGCCAGGTGGCTGCTTTGCGACGACACGACCAGCGTGTAGCCATCGGGCTTGGCGCGCGCCACATACTGCGCGCCCACCGACCCGCCCGCGCCGGCGCGGTTCTCCACCACGATGGGCACGCCCAGCACCTTGGACAGCGGCTCGGAATACTGGCGCGCCATGATGTCCACCGACCCGCCGGGCGGGAACGGCACCACGAGCGTGATCGGGCGCGAAGGAAACTTGTCGTCGGCCTGCACTGCCAGCGGCGCCAGGCCGGCCAAGGCCGCCAGGCCCAGTGCCAGGCTGGCGGAAAGAACGCGACGGCGGGGGGATTGCGAAGCAAAGGGCATGGGTCTACTTTCAGGAAACTGGAATGAAGTGGGAGTCCGCGCAGCGGCAGGGCCAGTCCTGCGGGGGCGGCGTGGATCAGCTGAAGATCAAGTGCGTATCAGGTAAGGGCCTGGCGTGATCACGAGGCCGGATCACGGATGGTCCAGCACCGCCAGCGCCACCGCCTGCGCGCGCGGCACGAAGGTGGACAGCTCGCAGTACTCGCGCTCGGTGTGCGGGTGGCCACCCACGGGGCCGGTGCCACACAGCGTGGGCGCGCCCACCGATGCGGTCAGGCCGCTGTCGGCCGCGCCGCCGGTGAACTCGCCCTGCACCTCGAAGCCCAGCGAACGAGCGCCGCGCTGGTACAGCGCCAGCAGCGCGTCGGGCGTGGGCTTCATGGGCAGCGTGCGGCGCGATTCGGTGATGCGGCCTTGGGTGCGCGGCACGGATTCTTCCTCGACGATGGCACGCACTGTCTGGAGCAAAACCTCCGGGTCGGTGTCGGAGGTGAAGCGCAGGTCCACCTCGGCCTTGGCGTGCGGGGCCACTATGTTGGGCACGATGCCGCCGTGCACCACGCCCACGTTGACGGTGGTGCCCGTGGCGGGGTCGGTCAGCGCGTGCAGTGCCAGTGTCTTGCGGGCCAGCGCCTCGATGGCGCTTGCGCCCGCCGCGTGGTTGATGCCGGCGTGGGCGGCGACGCCCTCCACCTCGAACTCCACCACCATCGAGCCCTTGCGGCTCGTCACCAAATTGCCGCTGACGCGGCCGGGCTCGGCATTGAGCACCGCCTTGACGCCGCGCGCCTGGGCCATGATGCGCTCGCGCGTGACGGGCGAGCCGATCTCCTCGTCGCACGAGAAGAACAGCTGCAGCGGCCCCTTGAGCCCACCGCAGCGCGCAAACGCCTCGGCCACGAACACGTTCATCACCAGGCCCGATTTCATGTCGGCCACGCCGGGGCCGTAGGCACGGCCGTCCGCCACGCGAAACGGGCGGCGCGCCGCGGTGCCGGCGGGGAACACGGTGTCCATGTGGCCCATGAGCACGATGGGCGGGCCGTCGGCGGCGCCGGGAACGTGGGCATGCAACAGCACGCCATAGCCTGGCACTGGCTCGAACTGCACGGCCACGCCAGCGGCTTCCAGCCGCTCGCGCAGCGCGGTGGCCACGGCCGTCACACCCGCCTCGTCGCGGCTGCCGCTGTCGATGTCCACGACTTTCTGCAACAGGTCTTGCATCGCTTGGGACTGGCTGGCGAGCCAGTCCAGAATGCGCTGGCGCACCGCCAAGCCTTGGTTTTCAAGGGTATCCTGCATCTGAATCCTCGGGGTTGGCCCCGGAAGCGGGGCGCGAATCTGGGTTGAAGTGTTGCACGCGTCGTCCGTGTTTGCAATACGTTTTTCACCAAAGAGACATCAATGAAATCATCATTGCAAACATCCACAGGCTTGCTGACCGAGCGCCTGGCGCGGCAGAGCGCGGAGCTGACTGCCAGCGAACGCGCCCTGGCCGAGGCCCTGGGGCGCGACTACCCGCACGCACTGCTCGAATCCGCCACGGCACTGGCCGCGCGCAACGGCACCAGCGCGTCGACCGTGGTGCGGCTGTTCGCCAAGCTGGGCTACGCCAGCTATGCCGAGGCCCAGCGCGAGGCGCGCGGCGAAGTCACCGCTCTGCTGCAGACGGCCGGCCAGCGCGCCCCGGTGACCATCGGCACCGAGCGCAGCCTGCCGCAGTGCGTGGACGATGCGCTGCTGCACGACCAGCACAACATCACCGCCACGCGCGACAGCCTGGACATGGCGGCTTTCGAAGCGATGACCCGGCGCATCGCCCAGGCGCAGGGGCGGATCTTCGTGCTGGCGCAGATCAACAGCGCCCCCGTGGCCGCGTGGCTGGCGCTGCACCTGAACATGTGCCGCCCTGGCGTGCACGAACTGGGTGCCGGTGCGGTGGCCGCCACCGACCAGCTGCTGTGGGTACAGCCCGAAGACACACTGCTCGTCTTCAGCATCCGCCGCTACGCCAGCGGGCCGGTGAAGGTGGCCCAGCGCTTTCGCGACGCGGGCGCGCAGGTCCTGGCCATCACCGACAGCCCGGCCGCCCCGCTGGCGGCACTGGCCCAACACCTCGTGCAGGTGCGCACGTCCAACGCATCGCCGTTCGACTCGTACACCGCTGCCTTCTTCGTCTGCAATGCCCTGGTCTCGGCCGTCGCGCAGCTTCGGCATGCGCAGGTGTCCGAGGCACTCAAGCGCAGGGACACACTGTGGAAGGACGTGGAAGACCAGCAGCTCATCGTGGCTGCCCCGCCAGTGCGCAGGCCGTCACGCAAGTAGCGGGACAGCACGCGTCGGCTGCCGTTCGGCTGGTGGTGTGGGGCGCCCAAAACAAAGGCGCCCGAAGGCGCCTTTGTGGTCGACCACCGCATCGCGCCTGCGAGGGCCGCCGATGCGCACGCACCGATCAGTGCGCAAGGATCTTGTTGAGGAAGTCCTTCGTCCGAGGCTGGCGGGCTTCGGGGTGGTTGAAGAAGTCGTCCTTGGAGCAGTCTTCCAGGATCTTGCCGCCCACGTCCATGAAGATCACGCGGTTGCTGACCTTGCGGGCGAAGCCCATTTCGTGGGTCACGCACATCATGGTCATGCCTTCGTTGGCCAAGCCCACCATCACATCCAGCACTTCGCCGACCATTTCGGGGTCGAGCGCTGAGGTGGGTTCGTCGAACAGCATCACGATGGGGTCCATCGACAGCGCACGGGCAATGGCCACACGCTGCTGCTGGCCGCCCGAGAGCTGGCCCGGAAACTTGTCCTTGTGCGCCATCAGGCCCACACGCTCCAGCATCTTCAGGCCCCGCTTCTTGGCGTCGTCCGCACTGCGGCCCAGCACCTTGATCTGCGCGATCGTCAGGTTCTCCGTCACTGACAGGTGCGGGAACAGCTCGAAATGCTGGAACACCATGCCCACGCGGCTGCGCAGCTTGGGCAGGTCGGTCTTGGGGTCGTGCAGGCGGATGCCGTCTACCGTGATCTCGCCCTTCTGGAAGGGCTCCAGCGCGTTGATGGTCTTGATCAGCGTGGACTTGCCGGAGCCTGAGGGGCCGCACACCACCACCACTTCACCCTTTTGGATGGTGGCCGAGCACTCGTTGAGCACCTGCACCGGGCCATACCACTTGGATACGTTCTTGAGTTCGATCATTTCTTTTTCCTCAATCCAATCTCTTTTGCTTTGGCTTGTTGTGCCCGGGATCAACGAATGATCGCGATCTTCTGGTGCAGGCGTTTGACCATCCAGGACAGCGCATAGCACATCACGAAGTACAGGACAGCCGCGGCGAGGTAGGCCTCGATGGGGCGGCCGAAGTTCTTGCCCGCCACCTCAAAGCCCTTGAGCATGTCGTAGGCGCCGATGGCATAGACCAGCGACGTGTCCTGGAACAGGATGATGGTCTGTGTGAGCAGCACCGGCAGCATGTTGCGGAACGCCTGGGGCAGCACCACCAGCTTCATGTTCTGGCCATAGGTCATGCCCAGCGCCTGGCCGGCATGTACCTGGCCGCGCGCAATGGACTGGATGCCGGCACGCATGATTTCGCTGAAGTACGCCGCCTCGAACGCGATGAAGGTGATGACCGCAGACACTTCGGCGCCAATGGGCCGGCCGATGATGGCAGGCACGAGCAGGAAGAACCACAGGATCACCATCACCAGCGGGATGGAGCGCATGCCGTTGACGTAGATGGTGGCCGGAACGTCCAGCCACTTCTTGCCCGACAAGCGCATCAGCGCGAGCACGGTGCCGAAGAGCACGCCGCCAATCGTGGCCACCAACGTGAGCAGCAGGCTGAAGTACAGCCCTTTGAGCACGAAGTTGGAGATCAGGTCCCAGTTGTAGAAGGAGAAGTCGAGATTCATATCAGTGACCCCCGCCTGCGCTGGCCACAACCACACCAGGGATGCGCACGCGCTTCTCGATGAAGGCCATGATCCGGTTGATGGCAAAGGCCGAGATGATGTAGAGCGCCGTCACGGCCATGTACACCTCGATGCCGCGGGACGTTTCTTCCTGGGCCTGCATGGCGAACATGGTGAGTTCGGCCACCGACACGGCAAACGCCACCGACGAGTTCTTGAAGATGTTCATCGTCTCGCTGGTGAGCGGCGGGATGATGATGCGAAACGCCATGGGCAGCAGCACGTAGCGGTAGGTCTGGAACGTGGTGAACCCTACGGCCAGGCCCGCATAGCGCTGGCCGCGCGGCAGCGTCTGGATGCCCGAGCGCACCTGCTCGGCGATCCGCGCAGAAGTGAAGAACCCGAGCGCCAGCACCACCAGCGCAAAACCGGGGACGCCCTTGAGCACCGGGAACAGGCTGGGGAGCACGTGGTACCAGAGGAAAATCTGGACCAAGAGCGGAATATTGCGGAACAGCTCGACCCAGGCATTGCCCAGCCGAACGATCATCGGCCGGTCCTGCAAGGTGCGCAGCGTGCCAATGAGAGAGCCCAACACAAGTGCCAGCACGAGTGCCAGCAGCGAAACAGATACCGTCCAGCCCCAGGCCGACAGCATCCAGTCCAGGTACGTGATGTCGCCGCCCTTGCCAAAGCAGCTTTGCACGACTTCCCTGTCCATGGTGTCCTGGCAGAACACCTGCCAATCCCAACTCATAGGAGCACCCCTTAAATTCTTGGTGTGGCGTTGGACGCAACGCTGTGCCAGCCCAACAAAAAAGCCCCTTCAAACCGTTTGGCCGAAGGGGCACAAGCGTTCAGAAAATTACTTCTTTGCGTAGTCTTCCATGGGCTTGTCGTTGGGGTTGGCCCATGCATCCTTGGTAGCGTCGGATGCGGGCAGACCAATCTTGGTGTTGGTCGGTGGCACGGGTTGCATGAACCACTTGTCGTACAGCTTGGCCAGCGAGCCGTCCTTGATCTGGCGCTTGATGGAGTCGTCCACAGCCTTCTTGAAGGCGGGGTCGTCCTTGCGCAGCATGCAGGCGATAGGCTCCACGTTCAGCACTTCGCCAACGATCTTGTAGTCAGCCGGATTCTTGGACTTGGAGATGTTGGCAGCCAGGATCGAGCCGTCCATCACGAAGGCGTCGGCGCGGCCGGTTTCCAGCATCAGGAAACTGTCAGCGTGGTCCTTGCCGAAGACTTCCTTGAAATCGATGCCGCCAGCGCGTTCGTGCTTGCGCAGCGTTTGCACCGAGGTGGTGCCCGTGGTGGTGGCCACGGTCTTGCCGTTCAGGTCCTTCACGGACGTGACGCCCGAGTTGGCCTTGGTGGCGATGCGCACTTCTTCCACATACGTGGTCACGGCGAAAGCCACGTCCTTTTGGCGGGCGGCGTTGTTGGTGGTGGAGCCACACTCCAGGTCCACGGTGCCGTTGGTCACCAGGGGGATGCGGTTTTGCGAGGTCACGGGCTGGTACTTGGTTTCCAGCTTGGCCAGGCCCAGTTGCTTCTGGATGTCGGCCAGGATGATTTCACCCATTTCGGTGTGAAAACCCACGTACTTGCCGTTGCCCAGCGTGTAAGACAGACCCGAAGACTCGCGCACACCCAGCGTCACACTGCCCGACGCCTTGATTTTGGCCAGCGTGTCAGTGGCTTGGGCAAACGCACTGCCTGCTGCCAGAGCGGTCACTGCAACCGCGAGCAATTGTTTCTTCATGAGAATCTCCTTGTGTGTATAGCGAAAGGACAGGGGAATTTTAGGGCGCCGCGCCTGCCGGGATGGCCGGAGGGCAGTGCTCTGCAAAAGGGGGACGCAACCAGGGATTGTTAGTCAGAACGGAACCTGGTCAGTAGGGTATTTCCAGAAGTCCCGCAGCAGATAGCTGACCGGGAGGTTCAGCACCGTGTTGCCGGGTGGAATGGGCTTGTTGAACCACTTGTCATAGATGGGGTAGATGTCGCGGCTGGTGATCAGGCGGCGCATTTCCTCGTCGATGAGTTTCTTGAATTCGGGGTCGTTCTTAGGCAGCATGATCGCCAGCGGCTCGGTGGTCATGAACCTTCCCACCACCTTGAGCGCCTTGGGGTCGGGCCGACCCGCGGCCAGGCCATACAGCAGCACGTCGTCCATCACAAAGGCATCGGCCTCGCCCTTTTCCACCATCTCGACCGCCTTGGCATGGTCGGGCGCTTCCACGATGGTGATGCCCATCAGGCGCTCACGATTGGCCTGGTCGGCCGCCTTGAGCGGGGTGGTGCCCTTGGTGGACACCAGCTTCTTGCCGTTCAGGTCTTCCACCTTGTCGATGGGGCTGGCCGCCTTGACCAGCAGGCGCGCCCCGGTAATGAAATGGGGGATGGTGAACGCCACTTTCTGGCGCCGTTCGGCATTGTTGGTGGTGGAGCCGCACTCCATATCGGCCTTGCCCTGCTCGATCATCGCCAGGCGATTGGCGGGCGTGACGGCCAGGAACTCCACTTCCATGTCCTTCTTGCCGGTCTTCTTGCGCACCACGTCGGCAAGGCGCAGGCACAGATCCACCGCGTAGCCCACGGGCTTGCCGGATTGGGAATCCACGTACGAAAACGGTACGGACGACTCGCGGTGGGCAATCACGAGCTTGCCGCCGGCGCTGATGCGCTCCAGCACCGTGGCTGCCTGAACCGGCAGCGCCAATGCGCAGCACAGGGCGGCAAGGCCTGTGGCGAATTCCCAATGCTGAACTTTCATACGGCGTCTCGGTGAGTGAATGGAATCGGATTCGCAATGTTCGTGCCATCTGCTGCGGCCCGAGGGGCCTGCCCTGCGGTACCCGACCCGGCGATGGCGCGAACTGTACGTGTCGTTACTATGAAACTCCAATGCCGTTTGCGGGCACAACTATGCAAAGTGTTTATATCAGTAGTTACCCTTAGCATGACCCTGCCTGCGCCTGGAGGTAGGTCCACAGCGCCTGGGCCGTGCCCTTGGGTGCCTCTTTGCCGGCGGGCTTCTCGCGGTAGGCCCGCACGTCCATGGTCATCTGCAGGCCGTCGGTATCGGCTGGCGCCGCGCTGACCAGCCGGCGCGACCGCAACTCTTTCTTGACCGCGCTGTGCGGCAAGAAGGCCACCCCGTGCCCTTCCAGCGCCATGGCTTTGAGGCCCTCGGCCATGTCGGTCTCGTACACCCGCTCCAGGTGGATGGGCGTGCCGGATTCCTTGAGGATCAGCTCGGTCACCCGACCGAGGTAAGCCCCGGGCGCATAGCCCAGGTACGGCAACGGTTGCCCGGCGCGGCCCGGCAGGCGGTGCAGTGGCGCGCCTTCGGCATCGGCCTTGCTGTAGGGCGAGAGCACCTCTTGCCCCAGGCTCACCATCTCGTAGCGGTCGGCATCGAGCTGAAACGGCTGCGAGGGGTGGTGGTAGGCGATGAGCAGGTCGCACCCCCCTTCCACCAGCCGCATCACGGCGTCGTGCACGTTCAGCGCGATGAGCCGGCTCTTGAAGGGGCCGAACTTGTCGTGCAGGCTCGACACCCAGGCCGGGAAGAACGTGAACGCCAACGTGTGCGGCACCGCAAACTCGATCATGTCCTTGCCGGCACTGGTGTGCGCGCGCAGCATGGCCCGCGTGTTCTGCAGCGACTGCAGCATTTCCAGCGCCTGGTCGTACAGGGTCTTGCCGGCGGGCGTGAGGCGGGTGGGGTAGGAGCTGCGGTCCACCAGATCGGTGCCGGCCCAGGCTTCCAGGGCCTGGATGCGCCGCGAAAACGCGGGCTGGGTCACGTGGCGGAGCTGGGCGGACCGGCTGAAGCTGCGCGTTTCCGCAAGACTGACGAAATCTTCGAGCCACTTGGTTTCCATGGGTGCATTATCCGCGCCCACCCAGAACGGCGCTTCGCAAAGATATGAGGGTTTTCACAGTGCGCCCTCGGGGAACCAAACGGTGTGCATGCATAGCAAGCACCGCATAATGGAAGCTGGGAAGCCTCTGCACGGATCCAGCTGGCCAAGTGTGCGCTGTGGATCGGGATGGGCTGCTAGGCGCAAAGCGCAGCAATAGCCGTAGCTATTGCGAGCATTTTTTGCAACAACGCAGACCGCCCGAGACCGCAGATGCGAACGGCGCGGTGAGCCGCGCAGAGATTCCCTGGCGCTTACCGCGCTTTTTTTGCGCTCGGGGCGGGATCGCCCCAGGCCCTCGGCGCACAACGCCGCCGGGCAGGGCAGCTGGCAATCGCATGTTTGTTCTCCTCCACCCCTGCCCCCCATGTCCTCCTCTCCCACCCCCGGGCCTGCGGCCGACGCACCACCCGGCGCATTGCCCGACACATCACCCGGCGCTGCCCGCCCCGACGCCGAACCCCGCTCGCTGCGCCTTGAAGACTGGCTCACCGTCTTCGTGATGGCGGCGCTCGCGCTCATCACGTTTGCCAATGTGCTGGTGCGCTACTTCACCAATTCCTCGTTTGCCTGGACGGAGGAAATCTCTGTCTTCCTGATGATCGTGCTGGCGCTGGTCGCGGGCTCCGCTGCCGTGGCGCGCGACCAGCACATTCGCATCGAATATTTTGCCGAGGGCGGCTCGGCCCTGCGCAGCAAACGCCTGTCGATGCTGGGCGCGGCCACGGTCGCGCTGCTGTTTGGTGTGATCGCCGTGCTGAGCGTGCGCGTGGTGTGGGACGACTACAGCTTTGGCGAGACCTCGCCCGGCATTGGCGTTCCGCAGTGGTGGTATTCGATCTGGTTGCCCGTGTTTGCGGCGCTGATCACGGCGCGCGCCGTGGGCCTGTTCATCCGCCGCAGCCGCGCCACCCTGCCTGACAGCGCTGAAAAAGAAGCAGTGCCCGAGGACGCCCAGCCATGATCGCCACGCTGCTCTTCGTGGCCTTTTTGGGCCTGATGTTTGTGGGCGTGCCGATTGGCGCCGCCCTGGGGCTGGCGGGTGCCGCCGCCATTGCGCTCGCCAATGCCGACAGCCAGTGGTTCGGCCTCCTGGCCGTGCCGCAGAACTTCTATGCCGGCCTGGGCAAGTACCCGCTGCTGGCGATCCCGATGTTCGTGCTGGTCGGCTCCATCTTCGACCGCTCGGGCGTGGCCCTGCGCCTGGTCAACTTTGCCGTGGCCATCGTGGGGCGCGGCCCGGGCATGCTGCCGCTGGTGGCGATTGCCGTGGCCATGTTCCTGGGTGGCATCTCGGGCTCGGGCCCGGCCAATGCCGCGGCCGTGGGGGGCGTGATGATCGCCGCCATGTCGCGCGCGGGCTACCCGCCGTCGTTCTCGGCCAGCGTGGTGGGCGCTGCTGCGGCCACGGACATCCTGATCCCGCCGTCGGTGGCGTTCATCATCTACTCGGTGCTGGTGCCCGGTGCCTCGGTGCCCGCGCTGTTTGCCGCAGGGATGATCCCCGGCATCCTGGCTGGCATTGCACTGATCATTCCGGCCGTGTGGATGGCCCGCAAGCACAAGATGGGCGCACTGGAAGCCACCATGCCCCGCCCCCCGTTCTGGAAAAGCCTGCGCGAGGCCACCTGGGGCCTGGCCGCACCGGTGCTGATCCTGGGCGGCATGCGCGCCGGTTGGTTCACCCCCACCGAAGCTGCCGTGGTCGCAGTGTTCTACGGCCTGTTCGTCGGCATGGTGATCCACCGCACGATCGGCGTGCGCGACCTGTTCCCCATCCTGCGCGAATCGGGCGAGCTCTCGGCGGTGATCCTCATCGTAGTGTCGCTCGCGGGTATCTTTGCGTATTCGCTGTCCACCCTGGGCGTCATCGACCCGGTCGCCAACGCCATCGTGAACTCGGGCCTGGGCGAATACGGTGTGCTGGCGCTGCTCATCGTGCTGCTGATTACCGTGGGCATGTTCCTTGACGGCATCTCCATCTTTTTGATCTTCGTGCCACTGCTGCTGCCCATCATGCAGTTCTACAAGTGGGACCCGGTCTGGTTCGGCGTGATCCTGACCCTGAAGGTCGCGCTCGGCCAATTCACCCCCCCGCTGGCCGTGAACCTCATGGTCTCGTGCCGCATTGCCGGCGTGCGCATGGAGTCGACCGTGCGCTGGGTCGGCTGGATGCTGCTGGCGATGTTCCTGGTGATGGTGCTGGTGATTGCCTTCCCGCAGTTGGCGCTGTGGCTGCCGGCCAAGCTGGGTTATTGAGTGAGTAATTGATTAAGTGATGAATTTCTAACAAGGAGACTGAAACAATGAAACTGCGCACCTTCCTCACTTCTGCCGTGGCCGCTGCCGCCGCCCTGGCCTTCACCGCCCCCGCCATTGCCCAGACCGCCTACAAGAGCGAGTACCGCATGTCGCTGGTGCTGGGCACCGCCTTCCCCTGGGGCAAGGGCGGCGAGCTGTGGGCCAACAAGGTCCGCGAGCGCACCAATGGCCGCATCAACATCAAGCTGTACCCCGGCGTCTCGCTGATCCAGGGTGACCAGACGCGCGAGTTCAGCGCGCTGCGCCAGGGCGTGATCGACATGGCCGTGGGCTCCACCATCAACTGGTCGCCCCAGGTCAAGCAGCTCAACCTGTTCTCGCTGCCCTTCCTGTTCCCTGATTACGCGGCCGTGGACGCCGTGACGCAGGGCGACGTGGGCAAGCAGATCTTCACCACGCTGGAAAAGGCCGGGGTGGTGCCGCTCGCCTGGGGTGAAAACGGCTACCGCGAAATCTCCAACTCCAAGAAGACCATCAAGACTCCTGAAGACTTGAAGGGCCTGAAGATCCGCGTGGTGGGCTCGCCCCTGTTCCTCGACACCTTCACCGCCCTGGGCGCCAACCCCACGCAGATGAGCTGGGCCGACGCCCAACCCGCCTTTGCCAGCGGCGCTGTGGACGGCCAGGAGAACCCGATTGCCGTCTACATGGCCGCCAAGCTGCACACCGTGGCGCAAAAGCACGTGACGATGTGGGGCTACGTGAACGACCCGCTGATCTTCGTGGTCAACAAGGACATCTGGGCCTCCTGGACGCCCGCCGACCGCGAGATCGTCAAGCAGGCCGCCATCGATGCCGGCAAGGAAGAGATCGCGATCGCACGCAAGGGCATGGTCGAAGCCGACAAGCCGCTGCTCAAGGACATCGCTGCCAACGGCGTGACGGTGACGCAGCTGTCGCCCGCCGAGCGCGACGCTTTCGTAAAAGCCACGCGCCCTGTCTATGAAAAGTGGAAGGGCCAGATCGGCGCCGACCTGGTGACGTCGGCCGAGAAGGCCATCACGGCGCGCAAGAAGTAACGCAGCCGGACAGCGCATCGGCCGGGCGAAAGAAATGCCCGCGGGTTGCGGCGCTGCCCGCCCCTGTCGCTGCACCAGCCTCGCTTCGGCGGGGCTTTTTTATGGGCATTGCCCGGCAATCGCCCGAGACGCCAAAAATCAGAAAGCTATTAATTTAATAGCATACAACGCTTATACAACAAGCGCTGGAGGCCTATTTCATTCAAATTTAGCGCTTACACCCCGCCTACAACCCCGTTGGCGGAGCCGGGTGCTTGAGGGCGTTCTTGCGCAGCTTTTTCTCCACCGCTGCGGCCAGGTCCACGCCCGCGTGGTCGGCGATCTGCAGTAGGTACAGCAGCACATCGGCTACCTCGTCGGCAATGGGTTCCTTGAGCGCCGTATCGTTGCGTGCCGCCAGCGATTGCTCGGGCGTCATCCACTGGAAGATCTCGGCCAGCTCTGCCGCTTCGACCATCAGCGCCATCGACAGATTTTTGGGTGTGTGAAACGGCTGCCAATTGCGTTCGGCCGCGAAGGCACGCAACCGGGCTTGAAGGTCGTCAAGGTCGATCGGCATCCCGTCACTCCTGATTTGATAACGGCTTGGGGCTTTTCCATCGGGTGGTAGCAGGCATTCTTGCGACACACCGGCTGCAACTGGCGCGGCCCAAGGCCAGAGCCACCGTGGAACCGGCTTCGCCGGGCCACCGGTGGCGTCCCCCTCCGGGGGAAGGCGCCGAAGGCGACTCAGGGGGGCTTCCTATACAGGCGACACCGGCGCCTCGCCCGCCAGATGCCGGCGCGCGTTCTCCAAGAACCGGTCCACCGACGCCTGCACCGCCTCGGGCGACCAGCCGGCCACATGCGGGGTGAGCACGACGTTGTCGAGGTCCATCAGCTCGGCCGGAGGCGCGGGCTCGCTTTCGTACACGTCCAGGCCCGCGCCCCCCAGCGTGCCGTCCCGCAGCGCCTGAGCCAGCGCGGCGGTGTCGATCACGCTGCCGCGCGCAATGTTGACCACATGGCCCTGCGGGCCCAGCGCCTTAAGCACGGGCGCGTTCACCAGGTGCTGCGTGCCTGCGCCCCCGGGCGTGGCCACGATGAGGAAGTCGGCCCATTCGGCCAGCGACGTGACGTCGGCAAAGTAGCGGTGCGGCACGTCGCTGCGTGCGCTGCGGTTGTGGTAACCGACCTCCATCTCGAAGCCCAGCGCACGCTGCGCGATCTTCTTGCCGATGGTGCCCAGGCCGATGATGCCCAGCCGCTTGCGCGACACGTTGGGCGGCAGGGGCAGCGCCGTGCGCCACACGCCCTGGCGCGTGAGGGTGTCGAGCTTGGGGATGCCGCGCACGGTGGCGATCAAGAGGCCAAACGCATGGTCGGCCACGCAGTCGTCATTCGTGCCCGCGCCGTTGGCGACCACGATGCCGCGCGCCTTGGCGTGCGCCACCGCAATGTTCTCGTAGCCCGCGCCCAGCGCGCAGATGAGCGACAGGTGAGGGAGCGCGTCGATCTGCGCCGCGCTGAGGCCCGTGGCGCCGATGGTCAGCGCCACCGTGATGCGCTCGCCGTGGGCGGCGATAGCTGCTGCGGCTTGCGCGGCGTCGGGTGCGTAGATCAACTCGAACGATTGCGCCATCTGGGCGCGGTGTTCGTCGGAGAGGAACATGAGGGCGAGCAGGACAGGCTTCATGGGTGAGGAGATTGCAAAAGAAAAATGAAGAGTGGAAACGGAGGGGTCGGCATCTTCTGAATTTGAAACTTCCATTCAGGCTGAGCTTGCCGAACCCTCGCATGGCGCTTGGACAGGCTGAGCGCGCACGACTTCAAACCGGCGGACGCGGGCCCAAGAATGCGCAGCTCAAGCAGCCGCATCACTTTGCTGGAGGGACCACATGCTTGCGTAGCGCCCTCCCAGCGACAGCAGCTGTGCATGGGTACCGCGCTCGACGATGCGGCCCGCATCCATGACCAGAATCTCGTGCGCATCGACCACCGTCGACAGCCGGTGCGCAATCACCAGCGTGGTCTTGTTCTGCGCCACGCTTTGCAGCTCGGCCTGGATGGCGCGTTCGTTGGCCGAATCCAGCGCCGAGGTGGCCTCGTCAAAGATCAGGATGGGCGGGTTCTTGAGCAACGTGCGCGCAATCGCCACGCGCTGCTTTTCGCCGCCCGAGAGCTTGAGCCCGCGCTCGCCGACCATGGTGGCGTAGCCCTTGGGGGTGGACGCGATGAAGTCATGGATACGCGCCGAGCGTGCTGCGCCCTCCACATCCTCCTGGCTGGCTCCGGGCCGGCCGTAGGCGATGTTGTAGGCCACGGTGTCGTTGAACAGCACGGTGTCCTGCGGCACGATGCCGATCGCCTGGCGCACGCTGGCCTGCGTAACGTCGCGGATCTCCTGCCCGGCGATGGTGATGCGGCCTTGCTGGATGTCGTAGAAGCGAAACAGCAGCCGCGCGAGCGTGGACTTGCCCGATCCCGAGGGCCCGACCACCGCCACGGTCTTACCCGCCGGGATTTCGAAGCTGATGCCCTGCAGGATCGGCCGGCCGGAGCTCAGGTCATTGCCCTTGCGGGTCTCGTAGGCAAAGTGCACGTCCTCGAAACGCACGGTGGGCTGGTCCAGCCCCGCCAGCGGCTGCGCGCCGGGCGCGTCGGCCACCTCGCGCTCCTTGTCCATGAGCGTGAACATCTTGTCCAGGTCCGTGAGGCTCTGCTTGATCTCGCGGTAGATCACGCCCAAAAAATTGAGCGGGATGTACAGCTGGATCATGAAGGCGTTGACCATGACCAGGTCACCCAGCGTCATGCGGCCGTCGACCACGCCCTGCGTGGCGCGCCAAAGCATGGCCACCAGACCGGTGGCGATGATGAGCTGCTGCCCGGTGTTGAGCAGCGACAGCGTGGTCTGGCTCTTGAGGCGCGCGCGGCGCAGGTGCTCCAGGCTCTCGTCGTAGCGGCGGGCTTCAAAGCCTTCGTTGTTGAAGTATTTGACGGTCTCGTAGTTCAGCAGCGAATCCACGGCCTTGGTGTGGGCGGCCGAGTCGAACTCGTTGGCCTCGCGGCGAAACTGCGTGCGCCACTCGGTCACCAGCACGGTGAAGACGATGTACAGGCCCAGTGCCGCCAGCGTGATCCAGGCAAACCAGGCGTCGAACTTGACGGCCAGCACAGACAGCACCAGCACCACCTCCACCAGCGTGGCCACCACATTGAACAGCGTGAACGAGATCAGCGACTCGATGCCACGCACCCCACGCTCGATGTCGCGCGTCATGCCACCGGTCTGCCGCTCCAGGTGAAACCGCAGGCTCAGGGCATGCAGGTGCTGAAAGGTCTGCAGCGCAATCGAACGCGCGGCGCCCTGCGTGGCCTTGGCAAACACCAGCTCGCGCAGCTCGGTGAACAGCGAGGTGGACAGGCGCAGCGCACCATAGCCCACCAGCAGCCCCACGGGCACGACCAGCAGCAAGGCCGGGTCGCCGGGCTTGAAGCTCATCGCATCGACCAGGGTCTTGAGCAGGAGCGGCACGCCCACGTTGGCCACCTTGGCACCCACCATGAAGACGATGGCGGCGACCACACGCCACTTGTATTGCCACAGGTAGGGCAGCAGGCGGTTCAGGGTGCTCCAGTCGGACTGGACGGGCGCGGGAGCGGCGGAGGCACCGGGAACGACAGGGACGGTGGGGGCGGTTTCGCCGTGGTGGCGCATGGGGGACAATTCCGGTTGTTGTTTTTACCGACCCGGCTGACGCCCAGGTGGTCTTTGCGGGGCGCAAGCGCCTGTGAAACCACTGGTTTCCCAGAGGATTGGCTCAGCCCCAACCGAGATTGTGCCCATGTCTGCCGTTTTCAGCCCGCCCCCCGCCGCATTGCCCTCCGACAAGGAACTGGTGCTCAAGGTGATCCCCATGCCCGCCGACACCAACGGCAATGGCGACATCTTTGGCGGCTGGGTAATGGCCCAGGTCGACCTGGCCGGCTCGGTGCTGCCGGCGCGCTACGTGCGCGGCCGCATGGCCACGGTGGCCGTCAATGAATTCATCTTCAAGCAGCCCGTGCGCGTGGGCGACATCCTGTCGTTCTTCTCGTCCATCACCCGCGTGGGCAACACCTCGGTGACCGTGGAGGTCGAGGTGTATGCCGAGCGTTTTGCGGACCAGGGCCGTTATGTAAAAGTGACCGAGGCACGCCTGACCTACGTGGCGATCGATGAGCAGGGGCGCCCCCGCCCCGTGCCCAAGCGCACGCAGGACCCTGAGTCCTGACACCAGCCGGGCGCGGCGCATCGAGACCTTGCACCGGTTTCAAGGCCCCATGCCCACCAGCCGCAGCAGCGTGCCACGCGCTACCTGCTCGCGTGCGGGCGGCGACAGCTGCGCCAGAAAGCCCTGCACGCTCGCGTACTTGCTGTCGTCGCTGGCCGCAGAGCGGTGGCTGGCGTCGGTGCCCACCAGAAAACGCCCGGGCTTTTCCTCAATGAGCGCCAGCCACTCGGGCCAGACCCGTGCCCCATCGCGCAGGATGGTGTAGTCCGGCGAGCGGGGATGGTGCGGCCAGGTGCGCGCGCTGAGCTCGTAATACAGATTGGGGTGCTGCTCCAGCATGCGCCGCGCAAGGAACAGCGGCGTGTACCCGCCGTGCGCCCAGATTACCGGCACATCCGGAAACCGCTGGAGCAGCTGCGAAAGCTCGGCCATGCGTGTGCTCTCGACATGCACCATCACCGGCACCTTGTATTTGCGGGCCAGCTCGAGGATGCCGGTCATCATCGGGCCGGTCACGCCAAAGTCGGTCTCGTCAAAACCGGTAGAGGGGAAATGCGCCACCGAGATTTCGCCGATGCCTTTGTAGACACCGGTCGCGAGCAGGGTGTCGAGCTGCTTGAGCAGCTCGCCGCTGTGCTGCTCCCACTGCAGCCGATAGGCCGTGCGCTCGGGCGATATCGAGGCAAATGGAATCAGCACGCCCGGATGCTGGCGCGCGGCCTCGGCCACTGATTCGTTGCTGCTGCGCCCGCCCCAGAACACCACTGCGTGGCTCGCGCCCCAGCGGGCCATCAGCTCCAGCTGCATCGGCAGGCTATTGAGGTGCACGTGGGCATCGACAAACGGGATGGGCGTTCCGGCTGAGGACGGCGTGGGTGTTGCGGACGCGGTGGGCTCTGCAGCACCCCGCTGTACGGGCTGCCGGGCGCGCCGCACGGGCTCGGTCGGGTCGGCCTGCGGCCAAGCAGAGAGCGACATCAGCATCAGGCACGCGGCAAGGAGAACTCGCGTCATGGTGGCCAGCGCGCAGCGAGCGCGCGGGAGTGGATGGGATGCGGAAATTCTACAAAGACGTTCCGGCACAGGGCCCACTCAAACCCCGCGCCCATAGCTGCGCCATCGACCGCTCCGTGTGGCGGCCGAACCCTATTGCGATGCAGAGGCCCAGGTCACGCCCTCTGTGTGCGAGGACACTGTCGCCACCAGCCACCACAGCACGCTAGGCAACCCGGGCCGCGCCGGGTGCCCCGCGTGCTTTTTCAGCGCGTGTTGGCGTGGAGGTCGTCGGTGACGGCCGACGCTCAGGCCGCCATCGCCGTGGGCTCTGCGCGCATGGGCGCCGAAGCCGCGCGGTTTGCGCCGGAGGACGACGCACCGTTGGCAAAACCGGCTTCGATTTCGCCGGCCAGCTGGCCGCCCTCTTCCACCACGAGCTTGCCGTAGCGGATCTTGCCGTGGACCTTGCCGGTGCTGTAGATCACGAGCTTTTGGCGCACGGTCAGCGTGCCGTTGAACTCGCCGTGGATCTCGGCGATGTCGATCTCGGCCGAGCCGCGGAAGGCACCGTTCTCCGAGATCTGGATCACGCGCGAATCCATGGTGGCTTCGACTGTGCCCTCGACCACCAGCGTGTCGCAATCGGTGATCTCGACGCCCTTGAGCTTGATGTTGGGGCCTACCGTCAGTTTGCTGCCGGTGGAATCTGATGCTGCCTTGGCCGCGGCGGCTCCCGTCAGCGATTGCGAATTGACGACACTGCTGGCCGCGGTGCCGGACAGCCCTGTGCCGGAAGCGGATGGGGTGGGTGTGGAAGTGGTGGCGCTGTGGCGGGGTTGGAACGATTCGGGTTCACGCTTGCCAAAGAAAGGGTTTTGCACGGCCATCAGATCTCCTTGAAAAGAGGTTCATCGTAGGGACCGCGCGTAGGGAAAGATGCCTTCGTTACGCAAGAACGGTAACCAAACGGTTCTCTGGTTGCATGCACTTGCAAGGCTTGCGGGATCACACATCCATCGCGCAGGGATGGATTCCGGAAAGCCTGATCAAGACACGATGTACGCCGCCGCCCCCGCCGACATGATCTGGCCATCGGGACCCAAGAACTCCATGCGCGTGCTGGCCACGCGCGACCCCAGGCGCAGCACGTGCGCGCGCAGCTCGAAGTGCGTCCCGATGCCCGGGCGCAGGTAGTCAATGCGCAGATCGATCGTGCCCAGCTTGGCAAAACGGTGCAGGCGCTGCTCCGGCGGTTCGTCCATGTGTTTGGCGCCAATCGCGGCCATCACCGCCAGGCCGCCCATGGCGTCAAGCCCCGCGCTGATCACACCGCCGTGGATGCGGTTGTACGCGTAGTGCCCCACCAGCTCGGGCTTCATGTCGATGCGGCCGGTTACGCCGTCGGGGCGCAGGCTGGTGACCTTCAGGCCCAGCACCTGGTTGAACACGATCTTCTCTTCAAAGATGGCCTTGAGCCCGGCAACGAAGTCTGGCTCGAAATGCTCTGGCGGCGCGGTGGTGTGGGTGGTTTTGCTCATGCGGTTCCTGTGCGGTGGCGCCCGGCCTGCTGAAGGCAACAGCGCCGATTGCTATTATTTTTATAGCTATGAGTGCATATAAATAAGGCGCTGGCAGCCATTTTGACCTAAAAATGCAAGGCGTACCCCTGTTACGCGGTGAGGCCCCTGCGATGCGCAGTGCTGCGGCGGTCCGCACGGCTGCTCCCCACAGGACCCGTCGCGCGCCCATCCCAGCCCTCACCGCAAACCCGGCTGCGCCGCCCGTCGTGTTCAATGCGATGAACGGGGCATGCAGCGTTGGCGCGGTGTTCCGTCCGCAGCGCTTGCGCGCGCCCCTTGCGATGTCACCAGCGCGACACAGCGCGATCTGCGTCTCCACGCACACCCCGCTCTCTACCTGTGCATTCGGCGCCCTGCGCCCCGCGCGGCATCCGCCGCAACCCTTATTGCGCCCTGCCCCGCGCTGCGTCAATATGCGCCGCTGCCTCTACGACCGACCATCAGGGTTAGCCCCGAGTGCGGTGCGCCTGCAGCGCGTGCACCATTATTTATGCAAAGCAATCGCTTTGTAAAAATATTCTGCAGGACCTGCGCGAGCGAGGATGCACACAGCGCACGTCCCCTGGGCACGCGTTTCGCCCCGCCCGATTTGCGTGAGTCCTATTCTGGAGAGCCAGGGTGCAATTCGTCCAACTGTTGATCAGCGGTGTTTCGCAGGGATGCATCTACGGGTTGATCGCGTTGGGCTTTGTGCTCATCTACAAAGCCACTGAAACCGTGAGCTTTGCGCAGGGCGAACTCATGATGTTGGGCGCCTTCTGCGGCCTTGCGCTCATGACGGTGCTGGGCTTTCCCTTCTGGGTGGCGGTGCTTGCCAGCATTCTGGCCATGGGGCTGTTTGGGACGGTGCTAGAGCGCGCCGTCATCCGCCCCATCCTCGGCCAGCCGGCTTTCTCCATCGTCATGCTCACCATCGGCATTGGCTATGTGCTGCGCGGGCTGGTGACCATGATCCCCAACATCGGCACCGACACGCACACGCTGCCTGTGCCGTACAAGGACATGTCCTTTCGCCTTGGCGCGCTCGTGCTCAACGCCGAGCAGTTGGTGGTGATCGGCGCCACGGCCGCGCTGTGTGTGCTGCTGTTCGCGATGTTCCGCTACAGCAAGCTGGGCATCGCGATGCAGGCTTCGTCGCAGAACCAGCTGGCGGCTTATTACATGGGCATCCCGGTGCAGCGGCTCAACGGGCTGGCCTGGGGCCTGGCCGCTGCGGTGGCCGCCGTGGCGGGCCTGCTGCTGGCGCCCATTACCTTCGTGCACGCCAACATGGGGCTCATCGGGCTCAAGGCTTTTCCGGCCGCTGTGGTGGGTGGCTTTGGCAGCCTGCCGGGCGCGATTGTGGGCGGGCTTGTCATCGGCATTGTCGAGTCGCTTTCGGGCTTTTACCTGCCCGATGGCTTCAAGGACACGGCGGCGTACATCGTGGTGCTGATCATGTTGATGGTCAAACCTAACGGTCTGTTCGGCGAAAAGCTCAGGAAGAAAGTCTGACCCCATGCGCTTTCTTTTCAAGACCTCTTACGAACAAGACCTGCGCCTGGCCAAACATGGCGGGCATGTCTTTTGGTACAGCCTGCTGGCCGCAGGGCTGGTCGCAGCACCCTGGGTGGCGCCGGAGTACTGGCTGGCGCAGCTCACCTTTGTACTGATCTACGCCATCGTGGGCCTGGGGCTCATGCTGCTGGCCGGGTTCACGGGGCTGTTTTCGCTGGGGCACGCGGCCTTCTTGGGCGTTGGGGCGTACACGCAGGCGGTGCTCACGGGCATGGGCTGGCCGTTTGCGCTGTCGCTGGCCTGTGCGGCGGGGCTGTCGGCCGCCGTGGGCGTGGTGGTGGGCCTGCCCGCGCTGCGCGTCAAGGGCATCTACCTGGGCATGGCCACACTGTCGTTTGGGTTCATCGTCGAGGAAGTGTTTGCGCGGTGGGAGTCGGTCACAGGCGGCAACTCCGGCAAGCACCTGGTGCCTCCTGAGATATGGGGATTCAAGTTCGAGTCCACCGAATCGTTCTACTTTCTGTGCCTCGTGATTGCCGTGGTCAGCACGCTGGCCATCCTGAACCTGCTGCGCTCCTCCACGGGCCGGGCCTTCGTGGCCATCCGTGATTCGGAGATCTCGGCGCAGAGCATGGGCATCCACCTGGCGCGGTACAAGACGCTGTCGTTCTCCATCTCCGCCGCCCTGGCCGGCATCGGCGGCGCACTGTATGCGCACAAGCTGCAGTTCATCTCGCCCGACCAGTTCAACATCCTGCAGTCCATCGACCTGCTGCTGATGATCGTGATCGGTGGGCTGGGCTCGGTGCATGGCGCGTTCCTGGGGGCCATCTTCCTCATCACCATGCCGCAGATGATTTCGCTCAGCAAGGACTGGCTTCCCGCCTCCATCGGCCAGGCGCCGGGCCTGCAGGCTGTCGTCTATGGGGTGGTGCTGATCGCCTTTGTGCTGTTCGAGCCCATGGGCCTGTATGGCCGCTGGCTCAAGGTGCGCACCTGGCTGCAGATGTTTCCGTTCTACCGCAGGGGCCTGTTCAAGCGGCAGAAGTCATTCCAAAAGTCTGATCGTCTGAGATGACCGACAACATCCTGCTTTCGGCCCAGAACCTCAGCGTGCGCTTTGGCGGCGTGCTCGCGGTCAACAACGTGAGCTTCGACGTGCGCCGGGGCGAGGTGTTCACCCTCATCGGCCCCAACGGCGCGGGCAAGACCACGGTGTTCAACCTCATCAGCCGCATCTACACGCCCACCACCGGCACCATCGCGTATGCCGGGCCGGGCGGCGCCATGCTGCCTTTGAGCGACCAGCCGCCGCACAAGGTGGCGGGCCTGGGGATCGCCCGCACCTTCCAGAACATTGAACTGTTTGAGCACGCGAGCGTGCTGCACAACCTGCTGATCGGCCGCCACACGCGCCGCGAGACCGGACTGTGGGCCGAGATGTTGTTCACCCGCAAGGTGCGCGACGCCGAGGTGCGCGCCCGCGAGAAGGCCGAACAGGTCATCGACTTCCTCGACCTGCAGCACTACCGCGACACGCTGGTGGCCGGCCTGCCGTACGGCGTGCGCAAGGTGGTGGAGCTGGCGCGCGCGCTGTGCACCGAGCCCCAGTTGCTGCTGCTCGACGAGCCCTCGTCGGGCCTGAACGTGGAGGAGACCGACGACATGGCTTTCTGGATCCAGGACATCCAGCATGAGCTGGGCATCACGGTGCTGATGGTGGAGCACGACATGTCACTGGTGTCCAAAGTGTCCGACCGCGTACTGGCCATGAACCAGGGCGAAGTGGTGGCCATGGGCACGCCGCGCGAGGTGCAGGCCCACCCCGGCGTGATCGAGGCGTACCTGGGCACCATCGACGACGTGAGCAACCTGCGGCGTCCGGCAGGCGCCAGCCTGGGAGCGCGAGCATGAGCGCCGTGCTTGCAGCCGCCCCCATACAGCCCGTCGTGGCCGACCAGCCCCTGCTGCGCCTGCAGAACGTCGAGAGCGCCTACGGCCCCATCAAGGCCATCCGCGGCGTGAGCCTGCAGGTGCGGCGCGGCGAGATCGCGGCGGTGCTGGGCAGCAACGGCGCGGGCAAGACCACGATCCTCAAGACCATCAGCGGCATCATCGACCCGCGCAAAGGGTCCATCGAATTCGCGGGCGTCGACATCACCGCCAACGACCCCGCGGCCATCGTGCGCCGAGGCCTCATGCACGTGCCGGAAGGGCGCGAGGTGTTTGCCCTGCTGTCCGTGCGCGACAACCTGCTGATGGGTGCCTACACCCGCAAAGACGCCGACGCCGTGGCCCGCGACATCGAAACCGTGTACGGCTACTTCCCCATCCTGAAAGAGCGTGCCGCGCAAGACGCCGGATTGCTCTCAGGCGGGCAGCAGCAGATGCTGGCCATCTCGCGCGCCCTCATGGCCAACCCCGAGCTCATCCTGCTCGACGAGCCCAGCCTGGGCCTATCGCCCAAGCTCACCAAGGAAATCTTCGAGATCGTGGTGCGCATCAACCGCGAGCGCGGCACCACCATCTTGCTGGTGGAGCAGAACGCGAACATGGCGCTCAACGCATCGGACTACGGCTACGTGCTGGAGAACGGCCGCATCGTGATGGAAGACAGCTGCGAGCGCCTGCGCGAGAAGGACGACATCAAGGAGTTCTACCTGGGCATGAAGGACGAAGGTGTGCGGGGCGAGCGGCGGTGGAAGAAGAAAAAGACTTGGCGGTGACATGAAGCACCCCCTGTGTCGCTTCGCGCCTTCCCCCTCTCTCGACTCGCTGCGCGAGTGGGGTGGGGGACGCCCCCAGCACGGCGGGGCGGCCCTTGCGCGGGGGCGCTGGCCTAGGCCTCGGCGGTTTCATGCGCTGCCAATGAAGCACTGCGGAGTGGATCACTGACATGTCGAATCTCTGGGACCTCGATCACATCCAGCCCGCTGGCACCGACGTGCTGGCCGGCACCACCATGTCTGCCATGTTCTGGAACGCCGTGGCATTGCGTGGCCCCAACGTGTGGATGCGCCAAAAAGAAATGGGCATCTGGAAGAGCTGGACCTGGGACCAGACTGCCGAGGCCGTGCGCGAGATCGCGGGCGGGCTCATGTCGCTGGGCTTTGCGCGGGGCAACTGCGCATCCATCCTGTCGAGCACCAACATCGAGTGGGTGCTGGCGGACTTGGCCGTGCTCAGCTGTGGCGGTGTGTCCAACGGCATCTACCCCACCGACGCGGCTGCGCAGGTGCACTATTTGAGCGAAGACTCCGCGACCAGCGTGTTGTTTGTCGAAGACGACGAGCAGCTCGACAAAGCACTGGAGGTGCGCGGCGGATTGGCGCAGTTGCGCAAGATCGTCGTGTTCGACATGGAGGGTCTGCGGGGCCTGGACGACCCGGACATCATCAGCCTGGCTGCGCTGCGCGAGGTCGGCCGCGCGTGGAACCAACAGAACCCCGACGCACTCATGCGTCGCGTGCAGGCCTGCCAGCCCGACGATGTGGCCATCCTGGTCTACACCTCGGGCACCACGGGCAAGCCCAAGGGCGCCATGCACACCCACGCCGCGCTCACCTACACCGTGCGCGGCTACAACACGCTGATCTCGCGCACCGAAGACGACGAGGCCATGTGTTTCCTGCCGCTGTGCCACATTGCCGAGCGCATGGGCGGAGAGTACTTTTCGCTGTACACCGGCTCGCGCCTGAACTTTGTCGAGAACCCAGACACCGTGCCAGAGAACGTGCGCGAGATCGCCCCCACCGTGTTCACCGCCGTGCCGCGGGTGTGGGAGAAGTTCTATTCGGGCGTGATGATTGCGCTCAAGGAATCCACCGCGCTGCAACAGGCGGCCTATGCATGGTCGATTGGCGTGGGCACGCGCATCGCCGACAGGGTGCTGGCGGGCCAGCCGGTGGGCGGTCTGCTGAAGCTGCAGTTCCAGCTGGCGCGCTTTCTGGCGCTGAACAACGTGCGCAAGCTCATCGGCATCCACCGCGCGCGTTTTCTGGTCACGGGCGCCGCGCCCATCTCGCCCGAACTGGTGAAGTGGTACCTGGCCCTGGGCGTGCCCATGCTGGAGGTGTGGGGCATGACGGAGACCTGCGGCGCCGCCACCGGCGTGCCGGCCAACCGCATCAAGCCTGGCTCCATCGGCCCTGCTGCGGCGTACAACGAGGTGCGCATCGACCCCGCCACCGGAGAGATTTTGGTGCGCGGCCCCAACGTGTTCAAGGGCTATCTCAACCTGCCGGAGAAGACGGCCGAGACCATCGACGCCGACGGCTGGCTGCACACGGGTGATGTGGGCACCGTCGACGCCGACGGCTACCTGCGCATCACCGACCGCATGAAGGACATCATCATCACGGCGGGCGGCAAGAACATCACGCCCAGCGAGCTGGAGAACGAACTCAAGTTCAGCCCCTACATCACCGACGCGGTGGTCATTGGCGACAAGCTTCCGTACCTGACGGTGATCATCATGATCGACCAGGAGAACGTGGAAAAGTTTGCGCAGGACAGCGACGTACCGTTTTCCAACTACGCCAGCCTGACCCGCGCCCGCGAGGTGCAGGACCTGATCCAGGCCGAGATCGACCGCGTGAACAACCAGTTTGCGCGCGTGGAGCAGATCAAGAAATTCTTCCTGCTCGACACGCAGCTCACCGCCGAGGACGAAGAGCTGACGCCCACCATGAAGCTAAAACGCAAGCTGGTGCAGCAGAAGTACGCGCCCCAGATTGAGGCGATGTACCGGTAGGCACCGGTCTCGACAGGCTCAGGCTGAACGGATGGGGATGGCGAGTTCACATGCCCACACGGTTCAGGCTGGGCTTATCGAAGCCAGGGCAAGCCCCACCGCGATCCGACCAGGATAGGGAAAGTGCTGGTGCCCCACCCCGGGCATCGTTCTATAACGAGCGATCGTGTTCGATCCAACCGAAGGAGACGTGCCATGAAACTTCATTCCATCGCAGCCGTTGCTGTCATGGCTCTGGCAACTGGCGCCGCGCACGCGCAGGCCACCCAGGGCGTGAGCAAGGACACCATCACGCTGGGCTCCATCCAGGATCTGTCGGGCCCGCTGGCGGGCTTTGGCAAGCAGGTGCGGCTGGGCATGATGCTGCGCGTGGACGAGGCCAACGAGCAAGGCGGCGTCAACGGCCGCAAACTCGACCTCAAGGTGGAAGATTCTGGCTACGACCCCAAGAAGGCGGTGCTGGCCGCGCAGAAGCTCGTGAACCAGGACAAGATCTTCATGATGATTGCGCACATTGGCACGGCGCAAAACCTGGCTGCCATGCCCGTGCAGTTCAGCAAGAACGTGATCAACTTCTTCCCGGTCACGGCCGCGCGCGAAATGTACGAGCCCTTCCACAAGCTCAAGTACTCGTTTGCCGCCACCTACTACGACCAGATCCGCCTGGCCGCGCCCAAGCTCATCAAGGAAAAGGGCGCCAAAAAAATCTGCACCATCTACCAGGACGATGAGTTCGGGCTGGAGGTGATGCGCGGTGGCGAGGCAGCGCTCAAGGCCCTGGGCATGGAGTTCACCGAGAAGACCTCGTACAAGCGCGGCGCCACCGATTTCTCATCGCAGGTCGCCAAGATGAAGTCGTCCGAATGCGACTTTGTGATCCTGGGCACCATCATCCGCGAGACGATTGGCACCATTGGCGAGTCGCGCAAGACGGGCTTCAACCCCACCTTCCTCGGCTCCAGCGCCGCATACACCGACCTCATCCACAAGCTGGGCGGCAAGCCCATGGACGGCCTGTACGCCACCATGACGGTGCAGCATCCGTATCTGGACGAGGCGAGCCAGCCCATCCGCTTCTGGGCCAACAAGTACAAGACCAAGTTCAACGAAGACCCCACGGTGTTCTCGGTGTACGGTTACAACGCGATCGATGCTTTCATCAAGGCCGCCCAAAAGGCAGGCCCCGGTCTGAGCACCGACAGCTTCATCAAGGCCATGGACACCATGGTGATGCCGCCCGACATGTTCGGCAGCGCAGAGGGAACCTTCGGCCCGCAAAAGCGCCTGGGCAGCGACCTGTCCCGCCTGTCGCAAATTACCGATGGCAAATGGAAAGTGGTGTCGGACTACGTGAAGTAACCGCGCCGCTACTCCGCCATAGAGCCGCCATGGGGCGGCTTTTTCTTTGGGGGGTGCGTTCGGGCCCGGTCAATGGCAAAATTTAACCAAGCAGTAACTTTGCATAAATAGACAGACAGGATCGCCGCCATGATCGAACGCACCCTCTTCCAGGCCGACCACCAGGCCTTTGCCGACAGCTTCCGCCGCTTCATCGAGAAAGAAGTGACACCCCACCACGCCGACTGGGAAGACCAGGGCTACGTGGCACGCGAGGTGTGGAGCCAGGCGGGCGCCAACGGCTTCTTGTGCATGAGCCTGCCCGAAGAGTACGGCGGCGCCGGGGCAGACAAGCTCTATTCGGTGGCGCAGATGGAAGAACTGGCGCGCGCCGGCACGACCGGCATCGGCTTTGGGCTTCACAGCGAGATCGTGGCGCCGTACATCCTGCACTACGGCACCGAAGAGCAAAAGCGCCGCTACCTGCCGCAGATGGCCAGCGGGGCCATGGTGGGCGCAATCGCCATGAGCGAGCCCGCCGCGGGCAGCGACCTGCAGGGCATCAAGACCACCGCCATGAAGAGCGCCGATGGATCGCACTATGTGCTGAACGGCAGCAAGACCTTCATCACCAACGGCTGGCATGCCGACCTGGTGATCGTGGTCGCCAAGACCGACCCGGCAGCCGGGGCCAAGGGCACCAGCCTCTTCCTGGTGGAGCGCGGCATGCCTGGGTTTGAAAAAGGCCAGCGCCTCAAGAAGATGGGAATGAAGGCGCAGGACACCTCCGAGCTGTTCTTCACCGACGTGAAGGTGCCCGCGGCCAACCTGCTGGGTGGCCCCGCCATGGAAGCGCGCGGCTTCATCTGCCTGATGGAGCAACTACCGTGGGAGCGCCTGCAGATTGCTATCACCGCCGTGTCCGCCGCGCAGGCCGCCATCGACTGGACGGTGGACTATGTCAAGGACCGCAAGGTCTTCGGCCAGAGCGTGGCCTCATTCCAAAACACCCGCCACACCCTGGCCGAGCTGCAGACCCAGGTGCAGGTGGCGCGTGTGTTCGTCGACAAGTGCTGCGAGCTGATCGCTAACGACCAACTCGACACCCAGACCGCCAGCATGGCCAAGTACTGGACGACCGACCTGCAGTGCAAGGTCATGGACGAATGCGTGCAGCTCTTCGGCGGCTACGGCTACATGTGGGAATACCCCATCACCCGCGCCTACGCCGATGCACGCGTGCAGCGCATCTACGGCGGCACGAACGAGATCATGAAAGAGGTGATTGCGCGCGCCATGGGCCTGGGCAAATAGCACCATGGACTGCGCCGCACGTAGCGCCCGCAGCAGCGCGCAAAACAGCGCCGCGTTGCGCGCCCCCCGCCGTCACAGGTACCAGGCGGCGCGGGCTTCCTCGGGGCTGAGCGGCGCCCCGGGACGGCGGTCTGTGACGTTCAGCCAGGCGCGGATGCCTTGGCTGCCACTCAGCGCGCGCATCAGCAGCAACCCGGCGCCGATGCCGCGAACGGCGGCCGCACCGCGCGAGGGCGCCATGAAGGCCGCCACCGCCAACGCACTGGATGCGGCCAGCACCACGTGGTGCTCCAGCGCAAACCCGTCACGCGTGTCGTCGTACTCGATGGCGCCACGGGCCATGCGCTGCACGGCAGAGGATGTGTTTGTTTTCATAGCCAGAAATTTAGATAGCGACTGCAGAAAGATAGTGCAAAAACGGCTGGGCCGGCGTCAGAGATTGTGCTGTCGTGGCGTGGGTCGGCCGGGCGCCGTTCGCTGTCGATGTGTACGAAGCGTGTTTTAAGGCACTGCGCATTTCCCATGCGACTTTCACGGCATCACGTAGCAAGGCCCTGTATGGGCTTGTTCGGCCTTGCCTTCGTTTAAAGACCACCGGAGACCATTCATGACCGAAGCCTATGTATTCGATGCGCTGCGCACCCCGCGCGGCAAGGGCAAGAAGGACGGCACCCTGCACGAGGTCAAGCCCATCGACCTGCTCACTGGCTTGCTGATCGAGCTGCAGGCGCGCCACCGCTTTGACACAGCCGCGGTGGACGATGTGGTCATGGGTATCGTCTCGCCCGTGGGCGAACAGGGCTCGGTGCTGCCCAAGGTGGCCGCGCTCAAGGCCGGGTGGGACTTTCGCTGTGCGGGTGTGCAGGTCAACCGCTTCTGCGCATCCGGCCTTGAAGCCGTGAACCTGGCCGCGCAAAAAGTGCGCAGCGGCTGGGAAGACCTGGTGGTGGCCGGTGGCGTGGAGAGCATGAGCCGCGTGCCCATCGGCTCCGACGGCGGTGCCTGGGCGCAAGACCCCGCCACCAATTCGGAAACGCTGTTCGTGCCCCAGGGCATCGGCGCCGACCTGATCGCCACGCTGGACGGCTACACCCGCGCCGACGTGGACGCCTTCGCGCTCGAATCGCAGCGGCGCGCCACCGCGGCGCGTGCCGCCGGCCACTTCAAGAATTCCATCGTGCCCGTGCGCGACTTCATCGGCCAGACCATCCTGGCGGAAGACGAATTCATCAAGCCCAAGACAACCCTCGAAGGCCTGGGCGCGCTGAAAGCATCGTTCGAGCAACTGGGCGGCATGGGCTTCGATGCCGTGGCGCTGCAGCGCTACCCGCAGGTAGAACGCATCCACCACGTGCACCACGCGGGCAACTCGTCGGGCATCGTGGACGGTGCAGCCGCCGTGCTCATCGGCAACGAGGCCGCCGCCAAGGCCCACGGTCTCACGCCGCGCGCGCGCATCGTGGCCACGGCACTGAGCGGTGCAGACCCCACCATCATGCTCACCGGCCCCGTGCCCGCCGCCAAAAAGGCGCTGGCCCGTGCGGGCATGACCATCGACCAGATCGATTTGTTCGAAGTCAACGAGGCCTTTGCCGCCGTGCCCATGCGCTTCATGCGCGAGCTGGCCGTGCCCCACGACAAGGTCAACGTGAACGGCGGCGCCATCGCCATGGGCCACCCGCTGGGCGCCACGGGCGCGATGATCCTCGGCACCCTCATCGACGAGCTGCACCGCCGGGGGCAGCGCTATGGTTTGGCCACGCTGTGCGTGGGCGGCGGCATGGGCATCGCCACCATCGTTGAACGCGTATGAGGAACAACCCCCTGAGCGGCTGCGCCGCTTCCCCCTTCTCTCATCGCTGCGCGATGGGAAGGGGGACGACGCCACTGGCCTGGCAAAGCCAGTTCCACGGCGTCCGCTGGCCTCGGCCACGCTTCTTCTAAGGCCGCGCCCCATAGCTGCGCCACGGCGCATTACAGATTCGGAGACATCAGCATGCAAACCATCCGCTACGAACTCATCCCCGCCCAGGGCACCGAAGGCCAGGTCGCCGTCATCACGTTCGACGAAACCAACTCCCCCGTCAACACCATGTGCCGCCAGTGGCAGCAAGAGCTGGGCGAGGTCACGGCCCAGGTGCTGGGCGACCGCGAACGCCTGGGCGCCGCGCTCAAGGGCATCGTGCTCGCATCCGCCAAGACCAGCTTCTTTGCCGGCGCAGACCTCAAGGCGACCATGCGCCTCACGCCCGCCGACGCGCCCGCCGTGTTCGGCGAAATCGAGCGCATGAAGGCGCACTTCCGCACGCTCGAAACACTGGGCATCCCCGTGGTGGCCTGCCTCAACGGCGCCGCGCTAGGCGGTGGCTGGGAAGTCGCCCTGGTAGCCCACTACCGCATCGCCGTGGCCGACGCCAAGATCCAGTTCGGCCTGCCCGAGGTCACGCTGGGCCTGATGCCCGGCGCCACCGGCGTGACCAAGATGACGCGCCTGCTGGGCCTGATGGGCGCGCAGCCCTACATCCTGGAAGGCAAGCTCTTCAACCCCGACGAAGCGCTGGAGCTGCAACTGGTGCACGAGCTGGTCGCTACGCGCGAGCAGCTGCTGCCCGCAGCCCTGGCCCACATCGCCACCCACCCGCACGCCGTGCAGCCGTGGGACGACAAGAACTACAAGATGCCCGGCGGCACACCCCCCAACCCCAAGATCGCCAGCGCCCTGACGGTCGCGCCCGCCATGCTCAAGAAGACCACCCGCGGCCGCTACCCCGCGCCCGAGGCAGCGCTGGCCGCCATGGTCGAAGGCGCGATGGTGGACTACGACACCGCCCTGCGCATCGAAAGCCGCTACCTCGCCCGCCTGATGACCGGCCCCGTGGCGCGCAACATGATCAACACGTTCTTCTTCGACATGAACGCGATCAAGAGCGGCAAGTCGCGCCCCGGCGCCACCCCACGCTACAGGCCCCAAAAAGTCGGCATCCTGGGCGCCGGCATGATGGGCGCGGGCATCGCCTGGGCCCAGGCCAGCCGGGGCATTGCCACGGTGCTCAAGGACGTGAGCGCGGAGAAGGCCGAGGCCGGCAAGGCCTACAGCGCCAAGCTCACCCAGGCCCGCGTGGACAAGGGCCGCATGACGGCTGAAGCGCAGCAAGCGCTGCTGGCCCGCATCACGCCCACCGCCAGCGCGTCCGACATGGCGGGCTGCGACCTCATCATTGAAGCCGTGTTCGAAAGCCGCGACCTCAAGGCCCAGGTCACGCAAGAGGCCGAGCCGCAACTCGCCCCCAGCGGCTTCTTCGCCAGCAACACCTCCACCCTGCCCATCAGCGGCCTGGCCACGGCCAGCAGCAAGCCCGAAAAGTTTGTCGGCATCCACTTCTTCAGCCCCGTGGACAAGATGAAGCTGGTGGAGATCATCCGCGGCAAACAGACGGATGACGAAACCGTGGCCCGCGCGTTCGACTACGTGCAGGCCCTTGGCAAGGTGCCCATCGTGGTCAACGACTCACGCGGCTTCTACACCAGCCGCACCTTCGGCACCTTTGTGATGGAAGGCGCCGCCATGCTGGGCGAAGGCATCCCCGCCGCCGCCATTGAAAACGCCGCCATGCAGGCCGGCCTGCCCGTGGGCCCACTGGCCGTGCTGGATGAAACCGCGCTGACCCTAAGCGTGCACGTGCTGGACCAGACCCGCGCCGACTACGCGGCCGAAGGCAAGACCTACACCGTCACACCCGGCGAGCTGCTGGTGGAACGCATGGTCAAAGAGTTGAAGCGCCCTGGCCGTGCGGGCGGCGGCGGTTTTTACGACTACCCCGCTGGCGCCAAGAAGCACCTGTGGCCCGAGCTGAAAGCTCTGTTCGAAAAGCCCGGCGTGGAATGGAGCGTGCAGGAGGTCCAGGACCGTCTGCTCTACCGCCAAGCCATCGAAACCGCGCGCTGCCTGGCCGAGGGCGTGTTGACCAGCGTGCATGACGCGAACATTGGGTCGATTTTTGGGATCGGGTTTCCGGCGTGGACGGGAGGGGCGATGCAGTTCGTTTATGGAACGGGTGTTGAGGCGTTCCTGAAGCGTGCGGATGAACTGGCGGCGAAGTATGGAGCGGGGTTCACGTTAGAAACAAAAGTCCGAGATGCCATTCGCGAATTTCAGCCACGCTATTGACTGAACCAGGGCCCTTCAAGTCGGATACCTGAAGGAGCTAACTTCAGGCTCCCGCAATGCATCCCCGACCAACTGCCACATATGTTGGTCTGGGGTTGTTGCGAACACGAACCACAACTCTGCAATGTGCAGGGCGGGAAACACAACCTCCTCCAGAGAGAAACGGCCCTCTCTGTTGAGAAAGATAGCAACTATCAGGTCATCGCCGGAATATTTGCTCAAACCATCGACCAATGCCTGGACAGTTGCACCTTCGTTCAAATGCGCGGGCACTAACTCCTTGAGTTGCACTCGCGCAAAGTGCTGAGCATCAGCAGTCCGCCATGTGGCAACGAAGTCATAGTCACTTGATTCCACGGGGGAAAACAAGACCTGGTGCCCCAGACGCAGTGACATGCCATGGCAAAAAAGCGCAGCATGGCGGAACTCGCGTATGTGCTTCAAGCCGTTGGTTCGTAGATTGCGGACTTGTGGGGACAAGTTTGCGCCTACCATTTGTGCCTCGATCTGGCGGAGTTCACGCAGAACTACCGCGGGGTCACGATACGACAGCGCGGCAAATCCCTTGAGGACCGAGGAGGACTGCGTCACGGACTTTCCCCTTCACCAGCTGTAGAAGACGTTCATGTGATTTTTCCAGTTCGAACGGACTCGTTACGGTCCTGCGTACTCAGCCACCTTAGATGCTCAGTAGAGATAACACCACAAATAGTGAAGAAGCTCGTTTGCGTACTCATTGGCCAAGCAGTTCTCTCTTTCTGTGTAGCGGGCGTGTTCATGGTGTCTCACTCTCCCATGATCAAGACGGACACCATTGGGATGGTCGAAAACATCGACAGAAATTATGTACACCGCGACCAGTTGACTCCTGCGCAGATCAGTGAGTTGAACGAATACAAACGCGCCATCCAAACCAACGAAGACGCTCATTGGGGAAGGCATCGCTTTTCTCGGATGGTGGTGATTTACGGATTCTCGCTATCGGCAGCTTTGAGCCTTGTAGTCGGCTGGCTTCTTGCGCGGCGGGTGTGTCCAGACCCTTCGCAGAGTTAACGCAGCGCTACCCGAGACCACTCCGCCGCTGGGTAAAGTGTCAACTGGCGCTGCTAGCTAACCCAAGCTGCGGCGCTGGGCGCTATTCCCGCTCACTGAATGCCCGCGGCCTTCAAACCCAACATCCCCCGCGCCTCCAGCGGCGACGCCACCTCTCGCCCCGCATTCCTTGCATACCGCGCCAGCTGCTCAATCAACGGCCCGTTCGAATCCGCCTTCGTCCCATCCGGCAGATAGAACGTGTCTTCCAGACCGCTGCGCAAATGCCCCCCCAGCTCGGCCACGCGCTGGTGCACGGGCCAGATCTCGCTGCGGCCGATGACGGTGGCTTGCCAGGGGGCGTCCTTGATCTTCAGCTTGAGCAGGATGGGCAGCAGGTCCGGGTCGGCGGGCATGCCGGATTCGACGCCCATCACAAAGTTGTATTCAGGCAGACCCTGCGTGTACAGGCCCGTCTGCACATACATCTCCACACAGCGCACGATGCCCACGTCGAAGCATTCAAACTCGGGCAGCGTGCCTGTCTCCAGCATCACGTCGATGAAGTCCTTGACCTTGGCGGGCTGGTTGTCGAACAGCATGGGCGGCCAGGCCCAGGTGCCGTTGCTGCGCACCTTCAGGTAGTTGAGCGAACCGGCGTTGCACGCGGCCATCTCGGGGCGGGTGGCGCGCAGGCAGTCGAGCGGGCCTTGGTAGTTGGGGCCCACTACGCCGGTGGTCTGGTTGATGATCAAACCGGGGCAGGCTTCGCGCATGGCTTGCACGCAGTCGCGCGCCACCTGCGGGTCCCAGCTGGGTAGGTGCCCTTTGCCGGGCTCTTGGTTGCGAAAGTGCACATGCACCACGGCGGCGCCTGCGTCGTAGGCGCGACGGGCTTCTTTCGCCAACTGCTCGGGCGTGACGGGCACGTGGTGCTGGCCGGGGTCGGTGAGCACGCCGGTGATGGCGCAGGTGATGATGGCTTTGTTGCCGTGGTCGGTACCGTGCATGCTGCCTGTCTCCTTCAAATGCCGAGCTGACGTGCAGCCAGGTCCTTCATGATTTCTTCCGCACCGCCGCCGATCATCATGACCTTGACCTCGCGGTAGATGCGCTCGCTGACGGTGCCGCGCATGAAGCCCATGCCGCCCAGGATCTGCACGGCCTGGTCGGCGCAGAACTGCATGGTCTGGGTAGCGTGGTTCTTGAGCATGCAGACGTTGGCCACCCACTCTGGGCCGGTTCGGCCCGCATCCGCCTGCGCGGCCACGGATTCGCACCACGCTGCCGTGGACTGGATGCGCATCTGCATGTCGACCAGCTTGTGGCGGATGACCTGGTGTTCCACCAACGCGGCGCCAAAGGTCTTGCGCTGGCGGGCCCAAGCCAGGGCTTCGTCGTAGCAGGCCTCGGCAAAGCCCAGGGCCGACACGGCCAGGCCAAAGCGCTCGCTGTTGAAGTTGGACATGATGATCCGAAAACCCGCGCCCTCTTCGCCCAGCAGGTAGCGCTCCGGCACGCGCACGTTGTCAAAGCGCAGGTGCGCGGTGTCGGAGCAGAGCCAGCCCATCTTGTCGAGGCGCGTGCGTGCCAGGCCTGCGCTGTGGCCGGGGATGAGCAGCATGGAGATGCCGGCACTTCCCTTGCTGCCGGCGTCCCCCGTTCGTACAGCGACCGTGATCCAGTCCGCGCGCATGCCCGACGTGATGAACACCTTCTCGCCCTCGACGATGTAGTCATACCCCTCGCGCCGCGCGGTGGTTTTGAGCTGCGCCACGTCCGACCCTCCACCGGGCTCGGTGATCGCCAGCGCGGCAATCTGTTCGCCCGCCAGCACGGGCGGGATGACCTCGGCACGCACGTGGTCGCTGCCGTGGGCCAGCACGGGCGGCAGGCCGATGTTGTGCGACAGCAGGCTGGCCAGCACGCCGCCACTGGCGCCGTGGCGGCTGAGTGCGCGCCACAGCGGCAGGCGGAGCTGGTAGCTGGCAGGCGTGCCGCCGTACTGCTCAGGGTAGCCCAGGCCCAGCAGGCCCAGGTCGGCCGCGCGGCGGTACAGGCTGCGCGGAAACTCGCCGGCCGCGTCCCAGGCACCGACATGCGGCGCGATCTCGGTGCGGGCGAAGCGGGTGACGGTGTCGGTGAGCGCGGTGCGGTCTTCGTCGCTCACCAACGTCGTATGGGCCGGGGCCGTCATTCGGGTGCTCCTGGCAGGGCGGGCGCAAAGCGGACCAGCACCTGCCCGGGCGCCACCTGCTGGCCGGGCGCGACCAGCAGCTCGGCCACCGTGGCAGCCACGGGGCACGCCAGGCTGTGTTCGAGCTTCATCGATTCGATGACCACCACGGTGTCGCCCGCCGCCAGCGCCTGGCCCGCGGCCACGGGCAGCGCGACCACCTTGCCGTTGAAGGGCGCGCGCAGTTCGGTGGCGCCACCGGCGGCGCCCGCGCGGGCTGCCGGCTCCCACGATGCGTCTTCCACCCAGCCGTCCACCCCACCGGTCTGCCAGTGCCAGCGCAGTCGGCCCACAGGCACGGCGTGCACGGTGTGGTCGGTGAACGGCGCGTCGCCGCCGTGGATGGTGGCGCGCACGGCACCGCCGGGCTGCGGGGTCAGCTGCACCGTGGTGGTGGTCGTGTCTGCGTCGTTCGGCCCTTGCGAGATGTCGGCAGGATGGGCGGCGTCGGCAGGCAGGGCACCCGCGCGCTCCACCTGCAGCCACCCGGCCCCCAGCTCGCGCACCGCCAGCGGCAGCACCGCGCCCTGGTGGCGTAGGCGCAGCGGACGCGCCAGGGCGCACGGCAGGCTGGCGGAGGCTGGAGCGGTGGAAATTGAAGCAAAAATGGCCGCCAGCGCTGAAGGGATAATCGCTGATAGCTCATCTTTTAATAGCAAACCCTGCAAGCCCGATGCATGCTCCGCGAGAAACGGCACCAGCGCTTGCCCACCCTGGAACACCGGGTGGCCCAGGCACGCCGCCAGAAACGCACGGTTGGTGGGCAGGCCCAGTACGCGGGTGCCGTTCAGCGCGCGGACCAAAGCGTCGATGGCCTCGGCCCGCGTGGGCGCGTGCACGATGAGCTTGCCCAGCATGGCGTCGTAGTGGGGCGAGACCTCGGCGCCTTCCTCCAGCGCGTGGTCAAAACGCAGCGCACCCGGCGCGGCACGTTCAAAGGCCGTGGCCGTGGGCGCGCTGAACTGCAGCACACGGCCGGTGTGCGGCCGAAAGTGCGCGTCTTCGGCGCACAGACGCACCTCAATGGCGTGGCCCTGCAGCACGACCTGCGACTGCGTAATGGGCAGTGGCTCGCCGCGCGCGATGCGGATTTGCCACTCGACCAGGTCCACGCCGGTGAGCGCTTCGGTCACCGGGTGCTCCACCTGCAGGCGGGTGTTCATCTCCATCAAGTAGAAATCTTGGCCGTCCAGCAAGAACTCCACCGTGCCCGCGCCGATATACCCAGCAGCCTGCGCCAGCGCCACGGCACAGGCTCCCGTGCGCGCACGCAGCGCGTCGTCCACGGCCGGGCTGGGGGATTCTTCGATGATCTTCTGGTGGCGCCGCTGCACCGAGCAATCGCGCTCGCCCAGGTGGATGCACGCGCCGTGGGCGTCGGCAAAGATCTGCACCTCCACATGGCGCGGCTGCAGCAGCGCGCGCTCGATCAGCAGGTCGCCACAGCCAAAGCCTGCGATCGCTTCGGACCGGGCGCTGGCCAGTGCGGCGGGCAGTTGCGCCGCATCGGTGACCAGCCGCATGCCGCGCCCTCCCCCACCCGCCACGGCCTTGACCATGGCGGGGTAGCCGATGCGCGCGGCCTCTTGCGCAAAACGCTCATCACTCTGCTCGTCACCGGCATAACCTGGCAGGCACGGCACCCCGTGCACCGCCGCCAGCGCCTTGGCCCCCGCCTTGCTGCCCAGCGCGCGGATGGCTGCGGGGGGCGGGCCGATCCAGGTCAGGCCGGCACCGACCACGGCCTGGGCAAAGTCGGCGTTCTCGCTGAGGAAGCCATAGCCGGGGTGCACCGCATCGGCGCCGGTGGCGCGCGCTGCGGCCAGCAGCTTGTCGGTGCACAGGTAGGTGTCGGCACTGGCGGCGCCACCCAGCGCCACGGCCTGCGTGGCTTCGCGCACATGTTGGGCGTTGGCGTCGGGGTCGGAGTAGACGGCCACCGTTTCGATGCCCATGCGGTGGGCGGTGTGGATGATGCGGCGGGCGATCTCGCCGCGATTGGCGATGAGGATCTTGTTCATAGGCTGTGCCCTCGCGGCTCCATCGCCCGCCAGCACGCTGCGCGTGCACGGGCAATGTGCTTCGCCATGCCTGCAGCATGAACAGCCCGATTGGCTATGAGGATTTTCTTCATGAGTTCGCACCCCAAGGCGGCGCCTTGCGCGCGGCAAATGCAGCCAGCCCTTGCGGCGCCTCGGGCCCGCGCAGCGCCTGCGCAAAGGCGACGGCTGCGTCATCGAGCAGCGTGGGCAACGGCCTCTCTGTCTGGGCCAGCAACAACCGTTTGGTGGCGGCCACGGCCTGGGGCGCTGCGGCGGCGTGGCGCGCAATGGCGGCCTGCACAGCGGCATCCATGTCGCCATGCACCACGTCATCGACCAAGCCATAGCGCTGGGCGGCTGCGGCATCCCAGCGTTCACCCGTCAGCAAACACCGCCGCGCCGCTGCGGGGCCAAGGCGCCGCACCACAAAGGGCGCGATCTGCGCAGGCACGATGCCCAGTGTGACCTCGGGCGTGGCGAACTGTGCGCTGGAATGGGCCAGCACACGGTCGGCGCAGCACACCAGGCCAAAGCCACCGCCCATCGCAGCGCCCTCCACCGCCACGATGAGCCATTGCGGCAGCGCGCACAGGGCCTGCAGCAGCGTGCCGAATCGGCGGTTCAGGGGTACGAGCGGATCGGCTTCATCCGCAGCCAGCGGCTGGCCGATGGTCTTGGCAAAGCCATCCAGGCTGCCCCCCGCGCAGAAGTGGCCGCCCGCGCCGCGCAGCACCACACCGCGCAGGTCGGCATCGGCTGCAGCCCGCTCGCACGCGGCCAGCAAGGCGTCCACCATCGGCTCCGACAGCGCGTTGCGGCTGGCGGGGTCGTTCAGCGCCCAGGTTTCCACGCTGCCGCTGGCCAGCGGCGCGCGGGTTATCTGTAAAGGCATGTCAGGTCTCCACCGTGATGCGCGCTACGCACGACATACGAAACTGGCGCGGCCCAGTGCCACGGCAGCAAGCCAAGGTCCACCCCGCAGCGAGGGCTGCGTCCCCCTGCCCGCATTGCGCAGCAATGCGAGAGCGGGGGGAAGCGCGCAGTCGCTCAGGGGGGTGTTCATCTCTTGGCGATGCCCATGAGCTTGGCGAGGATGCCCAACATCACCTCATCCGCGCCCCCACCAATCGACGCCAGCCGCCCGTCGCGGTACATGCGCGAGACCTTGTTCTCCAGCGTGTAGCCCATGCCGCCCCAGAACTGCAGGCAGGTGTCGGGCACCTCGCGGTTCAGTCGGCCGGCCTTGAGCTTGGCCATGCTGGCCAGTTCCAGCACGTCCTGCCCGTTCACGTACAGGTCGCAGGCGCGGTAGGTGAGTGCACGCAGCGCTTCGACCTCGGTCTTGAGCTCGGCCAGCTTGAACTGCACCCACTGCTGGTCGGCGAGCGTGCTGCCAAACAGCTTGCGCTCCTGTGCGTAGTCGATGGTCCACTGGATGCAGTGGTTCAGCGATTCGAGCGTGCTCGCGGCGCACCACAGGCGCTCTTCCTGGAACTGCTGCATCTGGTAGATGAAGCCCTGCCCTTCCGCCCCGATGCGGTAGCGCTGCGGCACGCGCACCTCGTCGAAGTAGATGAGCCCGGTGTCGCTGCTGTGCATGCCGATCTTGCGGATCTTCTGCGCCACCTCGACGCCCTTCGTCAGCTTGCCGCCGGGGCCATCGCGCAGGGGCACCATGACCAGGCTCTTGTTCTTGTGCACGGGTCCGTCGCCCGTGTTCACCAACATGCACATCCAGTCGGCCTGCAGGCTGTTGGTGATCCACATCTTCTGCCCGGTGATCACATAGTCGTCACCATCCTTGCGCGCCACACTTTTGATGCCCGACACGTCGCTGCCCGCCGCGGGCTCGCTCACGCCGATGCAGCCCACCATGTCACCCGCGATGGCCGGGGCCAGAAACTGGCGCTTGAGCTCTTCGCTGCCGTAGCGCGCCAGCGCCGGGGTGCACATATCGGTCTGCACGCCAATGGCCATGGGCACGCCGCCGCAATGGATGTGGCCCAGCGTCTCGGCCATGGCCAGGCTGTACGAGTAGTCCAGCCCCGCGCCGCCGTATTCCTCGGGCTTGCACAGGCCCAGCAGGCCCAGGTTGCCCATCTTCTTGAAGACCTCGTGCGCGGGGAAGATCTCGGCCGCCTCCCACTCGTCCACGTGGGGGTTGATCTCTTCGTCGATGAAGCGCTTCAAGGTCTTCTGGATCTCGCGGTGCTCGTGCGTGAACTGCATGGTGTTTGTCTCCGGTTTTTTGTTGGTGCGGACCTAGATCACGACAACTGAAACTGCCCCAGCGGCTGCGGCCGCCCGTTGAGCACCAGCTCGACCTGGTGCGCGCCGGGGTAGTGGGTGCGCGTGGTCATCTGCTGCAGCGACAGCGTCTTGCCCACGGCCACGGTGGCGCCTGGCGGGATGTCCAGCGTCTGCAGCTTGAACACCTTGGGCGCCGCGCCGCCGTGGGCCTTGACGTAGTGCACCTTCAGGTCGGCCAGCACGCGCTGCGGCAATGGCGTGGGGTTGTGCAGCTCGGCTTCGATGCGCACCTTGTCGCCGATGCGCGCGCGCTCGGGCACCACGCGGGCGGCCCGCACATCCAGCGCCACGGCGTGGCCCACGCCCAAGACATCGAGCGCGCCAGCGTCGCCGCGCTTGATGAGAAAACGCAGGCCGTGGCGCACCAGGGCTTCGCGCGGGGCGGGTGCGCCCTGCAGCCAGATGCGGGCGGTGCCCACGGCCAGGTCGGGGTGGTCCTTGGCGATGTCGCCCAGGTGGTTGGCCACCGAACGGCGCACGTAGGACGACGGGTCGTCCTTGAGCGCATCGAGCAGCGGCAGGGCCAGCTGCGGGTCCTTCTGGAATGCGGGCAGGCGCGGCGCCCAGGGCAGGCGGGGCCGCGTGCCTTCGCTCACCAGGCGGCGCACGTGGGCGTTCTCGTCGTGCATCCAGTCCCTCAGCCGCGCGAGCGTGGCCTGTGGGTGGTGCAGCAGATAGGGGCGTATGCAGAACTCGGCGGTAAAGCGCTGGGTCAGCGCATGCTGCGCGGCCATGGCCGCCTCGAAATGCGCCAGGCCCTGCGATCCGATGTACAGGCTGTGCGGCAGGTACAGGAAGGCGCTGTAGGGGCGGTCGCCCGCATCGGGCTCGCCGGCGGCGTCGATGCCCATGGGCGGGTCCATGGAGTCGACCAGCACGGCCAGTGCGCGCGGTATGTCCTGGGGCAGATGCACCTGCAATGCTTGAGCAATGCGATGGCCGCGCGCCATTAATTCGAGCGATTCGTACCCGGGCTCGACCTGCCGCAGAAAGGCGGCCGTGTCGAACTTGCGCCAGGCGCGCTGCACCATGGCGGCGATGCGCGGCGGCACGGTGTCGTTCAGCAAATATTTGAGAGGCTCGGCCATGTGTGTCTTTGTGCTTGCGCCCTCTTCGCTTACATCCGCGCCACGCCAAAGCTCAAAGGCCGTAGCGTGCGGGCCTGTGCCTCAGCGCAGGTATCGAGGCAAAAGGCCAGCACGGCACGCGTGTCGCGCGGGTCGATCACACCGTCGTCCAGCAGCAGGCCGCTGGTGTAGAACGCGTCGGCCTGGGCTTCGAACATGGCGACGATCTTGTCGAACTGGGCTTGCGATTCAGCCGGGTCGGGCGTGATGCCTTTGCGCGCCAGCGCCGCCTCGGTCACGATCTGCATGGTGCGCGCGGCCTGCTCGCCGCCCATCACGGCCGTCTTGGCCCCAGGCCAGCTGAACAGGAAGCGCGGCGCATAGCCCCGCCCGCACATGCCGTAGTTGCCTGCGCCAAAGCTGGCGCCGCACTGGATGGTGATCTGCGGCACGGTGGCGTTGGTCACGGCCTGGATCATCTTGCTGCCGTGCTTGATCATGCCGCCCTGCTCGCTGTCCTTGCCCACCATGAAGCCCGTGGTGTTCTGCAAGTAGATGATGGGGTGGCCCAGCTGGCACATCCACTGGATGAAGTGCGTGGCCTTGTTAGCGCCCGCCACGTCGATGGGGCCGTTGTTGCTGATGAAGCCAACGGCATGGCCGCCGATGCGGCCCTGCGCGCACAAGGTGGCCATGCCGTAGCGGGCCTTGAACTCGAGCAGCTCAGACCCATCCACCAGCCGCGCGATCACCTCGCGCATGTCCACGGGCTGGCGCAGGTCGCCGGGCATCAGAGCCAGCAGGTCGTCGGCGGGCAGTGTAGGGGCGGGTGCGCTGGGTCGCGCGGGGGTGGCCCACCCCAGCTGCGCAATCACGTCGCGTGCCATGCCGATGGCCTCGCGGTCGTCCTGCGCCAGGTATTCGCCCAGACCCGAGACGGCGGTGTGCATCTCGGCGCCGCCCAGTTCCTCTTCGGTCGCCACCTCGCCCGTGGCGGCCATGAGCAGCGGCGGCCCAGCCAGGAAGGCGCGCGAGCGGCCCTGCACCATGATGACCACGTCCGACAGCCCCGGCATGTAGGCCCCGCCCGCGGTGCCCGAGCCGTGCTGCACGGTGATAACCGGAATGCCCGCGGCCGACAGCCGCGCGAGGTTGCGGAACAACGTGCCCCCGTGCACGAAGCCTTCGACCCGGTAGCGCATGAGGTTGGCGCCTGCGCTCTCGACCAGGTGCACGAAGGGCAGGCGCTCGCGCAGGGCGATCTCCTGCACGCGCAGAATCTTTTCCAGTCCCATGGGCTGGATGGCCCCCGCCTCGATGCCGGAGTCGCTGGCCACCACCATGCAGCGCACACCGCTGACAAACCCGATGCCGGCAATCATCCCGCCGCCGGGCACGGACTTGGCCGGGTCCTTCACATCCTGCAGGTAGCCCGCCAAGGTGCACAGTGGCAGCCAGGGCGCACCCACATCCAGCAGCAGCGCCACACGCTGGCGCGGCAGCAGCTGGCCGCGTTTGTCGAACTGGGGCTGCGAGCGGGCCGATGCCGCCGCGGCCCGCTCTTCCAGCGCGCGCAGGGCATCGAGGCGCGCAGCCAGGGCAGCGCGGCGCTTTTGCGCATCGGGTGCGCCGGGGAGGAAGCGCGAAGCGAAGGCGGTGGTCATGCGTCGGAGTCCTTGGGTGCATCGCCCGCAGGGTCTGCGGACGCTGCAAACACACGCGGCACCTGCGCGCGGTGAAAGCCTGCATAGGGCTTGACCGCAGCGCGCTGCTGCGTGGCGGCATCGGGCACGCGCAGCGGCCAGCCCAGGCGCACCTGCGGCCGCGCGCCGTCCACACGCAGCGTGCTGCCGCTGATGAAGCTGGCTGCCGGGCTGAGCAAGAAGACGATGGCCGCTGACACCTCGGCCTCGTTGCCGAAGCGGCCCAGCGGCACGGTCTGCGGCATGGCGCGCAGCGTGTGCGCGGCGGCGGGCGGGTAGTTGTCCATGCCGCTCGATGCGATGTAGCCCGGCGCGACAGCGTTCACGCGCACGCCGCTGCAGGCCCATTCGAGCGCAGCGGTTTCGGTGAAGCTGACCATGCCCGCGCGCGCCGCACCGCTGTGCCCCATGCCCGGCATGGAGCCCCACATGTCGGCCACGATGTTGACGATGGCGCCGCCCTGCGCAGCCATCCACTGCCGGTAGCACTCGCGTGCCATGAGGAAGCCACCGGTGAGGTTGGTGTGCAGCACCGCCTCCCAGCCCTTGGCGCTGATGGATTCGAGCGGCGACATGAACTGCCCGCCCGCGTTGTTCACGAGGCCATCGATGCGCCCGTGCGCGGCCAGCACCTGCTGCACCAGCACGACCACCGCGTCTTCGGAGCGGATGTCGCAGGCGTGCCAAGACGCTGCGCCGCCATCTGCAGTGATCTCATCGGCTACGGCCTGCAGCTTCTCTGGCTTGCGGCCCACCAGAACCACCTGCGCGCCCAAACGGGCCAGCTCGTGCGCGGTGCAGCGGCCTATGCCCGAGCCTCCACCCGTGACGACGACCACCTGTCCATCGAAGAGGCCGAGGGCGAAGACGGATCGATATTGGGGCGTGTGGAGCGCGGCGGTCGTGCTTGTCTTCGTCATGTTGATCGCCATCGTGTTGGTCGTTGCCGTTGGCTCAGGCTTTGCGGATGAAGAGCGCCAGCGCCTGGTCGGTCAGCCCGTCAAGCGACTTGCCCTTTTTGGGAGCAAACCACTGCACCGCCCAGTTGAGCGCACCAAAGATGAACAGCCGCGCCACTGCGGGCTCGGCCTCCAGCGCGTTCTGCTGCGCCAGGGCCTCAAGCGCAGGCATCCACGCGGCCTCGTAGCTGTCCTTAATGCGCGCAATGCTTTTGCGCTGCGCGGGCGTGAGCGAGCGCCATTCGTACAGCATTACGGGGATGAAGCTGCTGCGCGGCCCGAGCAGGATTTCGAAATGATGGCGAATGAGGGTGCGCAGCTGTGCGCGTGGCGTGGCGTCGGTTGGCAGGGCATCCAGCGCCTGCTGCTGGCTCTGCGTGGCCATGGTCATGCCCTCGCTCATCACGGCGTAGAGCAGCGCGTTTTTGCTTTCGAAATGGTAGAAGGGCGAGCCGCTGTGCATGCCGGCCGCGGCTGCAATGTCACGCGTGCTGGTGGCCGCAAAGCCTTTGGTTTGGAAGAGCTTGGCCGCGCCGTCCATGAGCTTGCGGCGGCGGTTGCCGTCGTCGAGTTCGCCCGCGGTTTTGAGCGGGCGGCCGCGGGGGCGGCGGGGTTCTTCTGTTGCTTGCGGCACAGGCGTTGTGGGAGGCGCGCGCTTGGCGGCGGCTGGGCGTTTGGGTGCTGTTGCCGTTACGGTTGCAGTTGCGGTTGCAGTGGCCGCTGGGGCGGGCACCTGGTTGCGGCGGGCGGGGGATTTTTTAGAAGGGGGGGCGATGGCGCTGGTGCGCCGCACGGGTGAGTCCATGCGTGGCACGATAGCAAAACGGTTTATTTTTAGCAAGCAAGTGCTTTGTAAAAATAGACTTGCAGATTACTCATCCGAGTGTAGGGGTGTGGGTTTTTTAGATTTTTTTGGCTGCTAGCGCTTTATCTGTCTATGTTTTTAGCTATTGTTTTTATAGCAATCAGCCGTTCGGACTGAGTTGTCGGGGCCTGGTCACGTGTGCTGATCTGGCGGCGTGCTTCTGCTGAGGGCGGAGGCCGGGAGTCGCCCGGCGTGCGAGTAACTTTCTTTTGGGTCGCCAAAAGAAAGTCACCAAAGAAAAGGCGACCCTACACGCTGCGTCCCCACCCGCCCTTCGGGCGAGTGCGGCAACCTGCGGTGCTCGTGCGTGGGGCGCGCTGCGGAACTCGCTACGCGCTGCGCGCTACGCTCAAACAGCCGCAGCGAGTCAGTTCACGAAGCGTGTGTCCTTCGGCACACGCCCGCCCCGCGCCCTGCGCTCCTCGGCGCATCCTGAAGGGCACCCGGGAGCGGACATCCACATGGGCCATTGCTTCGCTCGGCCCAGAACGCGCGGGCGCTTCGCGCCGCGACCGCGAGGCCGAGCAACGCGATGGCCCGTGTGGATGTCGGGATGTTTGGTTGTTCGGCTGTCCACCCCCTGCTGGCTGCGCCTGCGGCGGGGCGGTTGCGGGGTGAGCATGCGCGTCGGAGCGCGCATGCCTCGTTGTCTAGCTCGCCGTGGCTGTCCGAGCGGCGCGCGCCAGCGCAAAGCGAGTTCCACGGCGCACCCCGCAACCGCCCCGCCGCAGGTCGCCCCTTCGCACCGCGAAGGGGTCGCAGACTGGGGGTCGCCTTTTCTTTGGTGACTTTCTTTTGGCGACCCAAAAGAAAGTTACTCGCACGCCGGGCGACTCCCGGCCTCCGCCCTCAAGACAAGCACGCCGCCCAAACCAACACGCAAGTCCAGGCTTCGACAGGCTCAGCCCGAACGGTTGAGAAAAGACTCAACACTACAAAAATAATAGCTGCTAGCGCTTGCTAGATAAGCGCCAGCAGCCAAATTGACCAAATCCGAAGACCCAGAGATCTCCGGAATCCAGCCGGCGCTTTTACCGAAAGATCGTTCGGCCCGCTGCGCGGTTCTCGCCGCTAACGCGGTGGCCTAATTTCAGCTCTTGCTGAAATCAGGCTTTCTCTTTTATCGAAAGCCCGTCGGCCTGCTCCGCAGTCCACGCCGCTGACGCGGCTACCCGCCTTCAGACTGCGCTGAAGTCGGGACGACGCTTTTCCATAAACGCCGAGAAAGCCTCCCGCGCTGCGGGCTCGCGCAGCATGCGCCCAAAGCTCTCACCCTCTTCCGCCATTACCTCCAGCACCTTCGCCGTCTGCCCCCCCTTCATCAACCGCTTCGTCTCGATCAGCGAAGACAACGGCTTGGCAGCCAACTTGCGCGCCTGCGCCTGCGCCACCCCATTGCACTCCGTCGGAGGCACCACGCGGTTCACCAACCCCACTTCCAACGCAGCCTCGGCCATAAAAGGCTCGCCCAACAGCAGCGCCTCAGCAGCGCGGTGATACCCCAGCATCTGCGGCACCAACAGGCTCGATGCCGCCTCAGGGCACAAACCCAGGTTGACGAACGGCATCGAGAACGCCGCGTTGTCACCCGCATAGACCAGGTCGCAATGGAACAACATCGTCGTGCCGATGCCCACGGCCGGGCCACACACCGAGGCGATCACGGGCTTGGGAAAGGAAGCGATGCCGCGCAGAAAACGGAACACGGGCGAGTCCTGCGTGGCCGGGGGCTGCTGCAAGAAGTCGCCAATGTCATTGCCTGCGCTGAAGATGGCCACGTCGCCCTGAAACACCACCACGCGCACGCTGGCGTCGGCCTTGGCGGCGTCCAGCGCGTCGGCCATGGCGGCGTACATGTCGCGCGTGATGGAGTTCTTCTTGTCCACCCGGTTGAAGGTGATGGTGGTCACGCCGGATTCGGTGTGGGCGAGGATGTCTTGGGTGGCTTCGGTCATAGTGGTGGGACTCCAGTGTCTGAATGGGGAGAAGACGAACTAGGAACGGCACAGAACTGCGGGTGCCTGCGTCCTATTCCTTGTAGTAAACGATCTGGTGGCTGGTGGCCAGCATGGTGCCCGCCTCGTTCCACAGCTGCACGGTCTGGTCGAAGAAGCCATTGCGAAACTCCTGCCCACGTGCCTGGCCGAGCAGGAAGCCCGTGCCCGTGGCCTGCAGCTGCTCGGCCGTGGCATGGAAGTACACGGTGATCGACACCGTGCCCGCGGGCACCTGGCGCGCGCGGCGCAGCCACACGCGGGGGAAGAACACATCGGCCAATGCAGCCAGCGCCACAAAGTCGAGTGGCCGGGGCGGCGCATCGCGCATCCACAGCTGCGTGAGGCTGTGGTCGCCGCTGCCGTCCCAGGTGCGCGGGATGAAACCAGCAATGGGTCGCATCTCATACCGGTTGAGCCATTCGACCGCACCCGGGGGCGCCACGATGGCCTTGTGCTCAGCGGGGGGAGGCACCTCGGGCATGGGCACGTCGCCGACGCTCCAGGTCTCGCGCCGCACCGCCGTCACGGCCGTGGCGGTGGTGGTGACCACGGGCGCGCCGTCGGCATCAGGCTGCAGGATGGACAGGGTCCAGTGCTGGGTCGAGCGGTTGGTGCGCACGGGCACGGCCTGCACCGTGAACGGGCCCTCTGCCAGGGCGCCAGCGTAGTTGACGGTGAGCGACAGCGGATCACCCAGGCGCTGGGGGTGCTGCAGGATGGCCTGCAGCAGCGTCGCAGCCGTGATGCCGCCAAACGGGCCGACCATGTTCCAGTAGCCCGGGTGGGTGGTGCCTTGGTACTGACCGGCAGAACGGACCGCAGCAGACGCGGCATCCGCCGCAGCGCTTTGCAGTTGCAGCGCTTCGTCCAGCGGGTGGTGTGGTGATGGCGACTGTGGTGAAGAGGGTGCGGAAGTCATGCTGCGAGTGTGCCGCCAAACGAAAACTCAGATCGTCGTGCCGGCGACTGCCAGCGAGGCGTCTTCGCCAGACGGCACGCCTGCGGCAGCACCGAGCGCCAGGAACGCCGCCGCCGCGCGCGGCCACAGGCTCTGGCGGAACTGGTCACGAAAGAATCCGAAGTGCCCGATGCGCCGCACCTGCAGGTCGGCCGGGGTGATGCTCTCCACGCGGCGCTCGGTGTTGGCGTACAGGTTGACGAGGTTGTGCGTGCCGCGCAGTGTCATGAGCTCATCGTCGGCCATCGACAGCGCCAGCACCGGGAACCGCACCGCGCCATAACTCTGTGCCACCGCAGGCCCTTCGGCCCCCACGCTGTACCCTGGGTCGAGGCACCAGCGCCGCCACTGCAGGATCACCCCCGCCGGTAGGTCGCCCACCTTCTTGAGCGTGCGCCCCGGAAAGTACCCGCACAGCCGCGTGGCCAGCGGGACCAGCACCCACCAGAAATACGGAACGATGCGCTTGAGCTGCGGCGCGTTGTCGCGCCAGTAGCCGCTGCCTGCGGCCACGCTGAGCAGGCCATCGACCTGCTCGGGCTTCTTCAAGAGACCGGGCAACTGCGCGCCCAGACTGTGGCCCAGCAAGTACAGCGGCTGCGACGGCAGCGCGGCCTTGGCGCCGGAGATCACCGCTTCATAGTCCTGCGCCCAATCAAACAGGTCCGCCTTCACATCGCGCATGGCGCCGTGCAACGAATCCCCATGGCCCCGGTAGTCAAACGTGGTGACCCGAAACCCCTGCTGCGCCATCCACAGCGCAAAGGCCTCGTAATACGACTGCCGCACCCCCATCGCACCGCCGATCACGACGCTGGCGCGCGGGGCGCCCTCGGGTTCATAGACGCGCAGCGCCAAAGCCACTGCACCGTTGACCTGCAAGGTTTGCTTGTTCATGTCTGTCTCCTTGGTTCGAAACCGATCTGCGCCGGCTTGAAAAGAAACTATCGCTGAGGGCAGAACCCTGGCTTCGACAGGCTCAGCCCGAACGGTTTGGGTGAGAGCAATTCAAGTCTTACCCCGCCCATTCCCCTGCCTTCACACCCCGCCCTCCAGGGCGTAACGAGCGGGATCAGCTGCTAGGCGGACGGAGCGCAGGAACCGGAACGTACTTCCTGTACGTGAGGATTCCGAGCACCGCCCAACGACGCAGATGGCCCGCGCAGTAGCCAGCTAACTCACAGCGCTTCGATGATGCCGGCGGCTCCTTGGCCGGTACCTACACACATCGTGACCATCCCGTACTTCAGCTTGTGCCGACGCAGCGCATGCACCACCGTAGCCGCCCGAATCGCACCCGTCGCCCCCAACGGATGCCCCAACGCAATCGCGCCTCCCATCGGGTTCACGTTCGCAGGGTTCAGCCCCAGCGTGTTGATGACCGCCAGCGACTGGGCCGCAAACGCTTCGTTCAGCTCGTACCAGCCAATGTCATCGCTCTTGAGGCCCGCATAACGCAGGGCTGCCGGAATGGCTTCGATAGGGCCAATGCCCATGATCTCGGGCGGCACGCCACGCGCGGCGTAGCTCACAAAACGCGCCAGGGGCGTCAGTCCAAACTGCTTCACGGCCTTTTCGCTGGCCACGATGAGCGCGCCCGCGCCATCACTGGTCTGCGAGCTGTTGCCGGCCGTGACGCTGCCGCGCGCAGCAAACACGGGCTTGAGCTTGGCCAGGCCTTCGAGGGACGTGTCGGGGCGTGGGCCTTCATCCAGGCTCACGGTACGGCGCTTTTCCACCACTTCACCGGTGACGAGGTTGGGCGAACGCTCCACGATCTCGAACGGCGTGATTTCGTCGGTGAACTCACCGGCCTTTTGCGCCTTGATGGCACGCAGGTGGGATTCGAGGGCGAACGCGTCTTGCGCTTCGCGGCTCACCTTCCACTGCTGGGCCACCTTTTCGGCCGTGAGACCCATGCCGTAGGCGATACCCACGTTCTCGTCGCGCGCAAATATTTCTGCGTTGAACGAGGTCTTGTTGCCACCCATGGGCACCAGGCTCATGGACTCGGCGCCACCGGCGATCAGCACATCGGCCTCGCCCACGCGGATGCGGTCGGCGGCCATCTGCAGCGCGGTGATGCCCGATGCGCAGAAGCGGTTGACGGTGACACCGCCCACAGGGTGGTCAAACGCCAGGCCCACAGCAATGCGCGCCATGTTCATGCCCTGCTCGCCCTCGGGGAACGAGCAGCCAATGATGGCGTCTTCAATCGCCTTGGGGTCCAGCGTGGGCACCTGCAGCATCGCACTCTTGATGGCGGCGACCAGCAGGTCGTCGGGGCGGGTGTTCTTGAAATAGCCGCGGCCCGAGCGCCCGATGGGCGTGCGCGTGGCAGCAACGATGTAGGCGTCCTGGACTTGTTTTTGAGCCATGGTGTTGAAACTCCTTCAATTCTTTTTTGCGGGGCGGCTGGAAGGAATCCAGGCCCACGTAAATACACATTCGACCGGCTCCACACCGGCTTCGTCGGTCACCGTGACCGCAACCTTCACCTCGCCCTTATCGCTGGCCTGCATGGCGGCGCGCTGCTCGGCGGTCAGCGTGGCCACGGCCTTGAGGCCGCCGGTGGCGCGCTTCCTGAACGCCATGGAGAGCTCCTTGGCCAGCGGGATGCAGTCGTCGCGCACGTTCATGCCCACCACCATGCCCGTGGCCGTTTCGGCCAGCAGGTTCATGGCCGAGGCATGCACCCCAGCGATATGGTTCTGCACGCGGTGCTCATTGGCCAGGTGCACCTCGACGCGCTCGGGCGTGAGCGAAACGAACTTCACCCCGGCCGTGCCGGTGAACGGCACAGCCCGGCGCAGGATGATGTTCTGCACGAAGCCACGCATGAAGGCGGGCGCCTCGTCCAGGCGCATCAGCGAGCGCTGCAATTTGTTGGGGGCGTGTTCGCTCATGTCGGTCAACCGGTTGTCAATCGACGTTCGGATCAGTTGCGAACCGGCTTGCCGGTGGACAACATGCCCAGGATGCGCTCGTGCGTCTTGGGCTGAGCGATCAGGTGGCAGAACACCTTGCGCTCCAGCGTGAGTAGGTATTCCTCGCTCACCAGCGCGCCGGCGTCCACGTCACCCCCACACACCACTTCGGCGATCATGGCGCCGATCTTGAAGTCATAGGCGCTGATGAAGCCGCCGTCGCGCATGTTCACGAGCTGTGCCTTGATGGTGGCCAGGCCGCTGCGGCCCGCCACGGGGAACAGGCGCTTGTGCGGCGCGCGCCAGCCGCTGGCGGCCATGGACTTGGCTTCGTTGATGGCCACGAACAGCAGTTCGTCCTTGTGGGGCACGATGATGTCGGACTCCAGCAGGAAGCCGAGCTTGCGCGATTCGAGGGCGCTCGTGCCCACCTTGGCCATGGCCGCGGCGGTGAAGCCTTCGGTCAGGAAGGGCAGGATGTCCTTGCCGGTAGAGGCCGCCATGTTCTCGGCAGCGCGGCGCGCGATGTAGGTCAGGCCGCCGGCGCCAGGCACCAGGCCCACGCCCACTTCGACTAGGCCGATGTAGCTTTCCATATGGGCCACGCGCTTGGCCGAATACACAGCCAGCTCGCAGCCGCCGCCCAGCGCCATGCCGTGGATGGCCGCGACGACAGGCACTTGCGCGTAGCGGATGCGCATCATCAGGTTCTGCAGTTCCTTCTCGATGCTTTCGACGGCGTCTGCACCGCCCACCACAAAGGCCGGCATCGTGGCTTCCAGGTCGGCACCCACGCTGAAAGGTGCGTCGCCGGACCAGATCACCATGCCCTGGTATTCGGCCTCGGCAAGCTCCAAGGCTTCCATCAGCGCTTCCATCACCTCGGGGCTGATGGCGTGCATCTTGTTCTTGATGCTGGCGATCAGGACCCGCCCACCGAAGGGGCTTCCATCCTCATCCAACGTCCAGGTGCGCAGCGCCTTGGACTCGGCAATGGTCGTACCGGCTGTGCGCCAGTCGGGAAGGTTGGACTCGCCCAGCAAGGCCTCTGGGAAGATCTGGCGCTCGTACACAGGCAACTGGCGGCGCGGGACAAACTTGTTCTGCGATGCGCTCCACGAACCTTGCGCGGTGTGCACGCCACCGGCTTCAGCCACGGGGCCTCTGAAGACCCACTCGGGCAGCGGTGCATTGGAGAGGGCCTTACCCGCGTCGATGTCTTCCTGAATCATTTTCGCCACGTCGAGCCAGCCAGCTTCTTGCCACAGCTCGAAGGGGCCCTGCTTCATACCAAAGCCCCAGCGCATGGCCTGGTCCACGTCGCGGGCGTTGTCGGCAATGGTGCCAAGATGCACGGCGGCGTAGTGGAAGCTGTTACGCAGGATGGCCCAGAGGAACTGGCCGGGCGCGCCTTCAGCGTTGCGCAGCAGGCGCAGGCGTTCGGCAGCAGGCTTCTTGAGCATGCGGGCGTACACCTCGTCGGCCTTCTGGCCGCCGGGCACGTACTCTTCGGCCTCCAGGTCGAATCGCATGACGTCGCGACCGACCTTCTTGTAGAAACCAGCCTTGGCCTTCTGGCCCAGGTTGCCCAGCTCCAGCAGCTTTTTCAGCACGGCGGGCGTGCCAAAGCTTTCGTAGAACGGATCGGTCTCGATGCTCAGGTTGTCCTGCAGCGTCTTGATCACGTGCGCCATGGTGTCCAGGCCCACCACGTCGGCAGTGCGGAAGGTGCCGCTCGATGCGCGACCGAGCTTCTTGCCCGTGAGGTCGTCCACCACGTCGAAGGTCAGGCCGAAGTTCTCGACCTCTTTCATGGTGGCCAGCATGCCGGCGATGCCCACGCGGTTGGCGACGAAGTTGGGGGTGTCGTGCGCGCGCACCACGCCCTTGCCCAGGCCGCTGGTGACGAAGGCTTCGAGCTGGTCGAGCACTTCGGGCTGCGTGGTGGGGGTATTGATCAGCTCCACCAGCGTCATGTAGCGCGGGGGGTTGAAGAAGTGGATGCCGCAGAAACGCGGCTTGATGCTCTCGGGCAGCACTTCAGAGAGCTTGGTGATCGACAGGCCCGAGGTGTTGGACGCCAGGATGGCGTGCTTGGCCACGTGGGGCGCGATCTTGGTGTACAGGTCGAGCTTCCAGTCCATGCGCTCGGCAATGGCCTCGATCACGAGGTCGCATTCCTTGAGCAGGTGCATGTGCTCTTCGTAGTTGGCCTGCTGGATCAGTGCCGCATCCTCGGCCACGCCCAGGGGCGAGGGCTTGAGCTTCTTTAGGCCTTCGACGGCCTTGGTGACGATGCCGTTCTTGGGGCCTTCCTTGGCCGGCAGGTCGAACAGCACCACGGGCACCTTCACGTTGACGAGGTGGGCGGCAATCTGCGCGCCCATCACGCCCGCGCCGAGCACGGCGACTTTTTTCACTTGGAATCTTGACATCGGTATTTCTCCAGAAAGGCGGCCGCGGTGGGCGCCCTGCCCTCGTTGTTGTGCACGCCGTGCCTGGGCGCGGCGCGCACGGTGTTGTCGTCTTTATTGCACCCGGATCCAGGTCTGCGTGCGGCCAAAGGGGCCGAAAGAGCCGCGCACTTCCAGCTTCTTGCCGCCGTCGATGGGCGTCATGCGCAGGGTGTAGTTGCGGCCGTTCTCGGGGTCGAGAATCTTGCCGCCCTCCCACACGTCCTTGCCCTCGGCCTTCTTGGCGCCACGGATGATCTCGAGCCCCAGGATCGGCTTGCCCTTGCGGTCGTCCGAGCACTCGTCGCACACGTCATCGGCCTTGGCGTCCTTGGACAGGCGCTTTTCCAGCGCCCCGTTCAGCACGCCGCCGCCGGTGTCGCGGATGCGGATCTCGGCCTTGGCCTCGCCGGTCTTGTCGTCGATGTTGCGCCACAGGCCCTCGGGCGTTGCCTGCGCCCAGGCTGGCAACGCGCCTGCTACAAAAACAATAGCCACTACCGCTTTAAACATAAGCGCTACCCCGCAAAAAGGCTTGAAATCCGATCCATCCACCGACCCACGCACCGATCAGGCCAGGGCCAGGTCGGTGTCCATCAGCACCTTGCTGCCGGCACGGGCGGTGCGCATCAGCGTCGCGGTCTCGGGGAAGAGCTTGGCGAAGTAGAAGCGGGCCGTCTGCAGCTTGGCGCCGTAGAAGGGGTCGGTGTTGCCAGCGGCAATCTCGCGCAGCGCGACCTGGGCCATGCGGGCGAACAGGTAGCCGAACACCAGATGGCCGGCCACGCGCAGGTAGTCCACTGCGGCGGCGCCCACTTCGTCGGGGTTCTGCATGCCCTTGAAGCCGATCTCGGTGGTGAACTTGGTCATCTGGTCGCCCAGCATGGCGACCGGGTTGATGAACTCGGCCATCTTCTCGTTCACGCCTTCTTCTTCCACCAGCTTGCCGATCAGCCTGCCCAGCTTCTTGAGCGTCGCGCCGTTGTTGCCCAGCACCTTGCGGCCCAGCAGGTCCAGCGACTGGATGGTGTTGGTGCCTTCATAGATCATGTTGATGCGGTTGTCGCGCACGTACTGCTCCATGCCCCATTCCTTGATGAAGCCATGGCCGCCGAAGACCTGCATGCAGGCGTTGGTGGAGATGTGGCCGTTGTCGGTAATGAAGGCCTTGACGATGGGGGTGAGCAGGGCGACGAGTTCTTCGGAGTCCTTGCGCACTTTTTCGTCGGGATGGCTGTGCACCTTGTCCAGCAGCAGCGTGCAGAAGATCTGCAGCGCGCGCCCACCTTCGGCATAAGCCTTGGCGGTCAGCAGCATCTTGCGCACGTCGGGGTGCACGATGATCGGGTCAGCGTCCTTGTCCTTGGCCTTGGTGCCGCTCAAGGAGCGCATCTGGATGCGGTCCTTGGCGTAGGCCAGCGCGTTCTGGTAGGCCACTTCGGTCAGGCCCAGCGACTGGTTGCCCACGCCCAGGCGCGCGGCGTTCATCATCACGAACATGGCGGCCAGGCCCTTGTTGGGCTGGCCCACCATGGTGCCGATGGCGCCGTCGATGGCGATCTGCGCGGTGGCATTGCCGTGGATGCCCATCTTGTGCTCGAGGCCCGTGCAGAAGATGGGGTTGCGCTCGCCCAGCGAGCCGTCGGCCTTGATGTTGAACTTGGGCACGACGAACAGGCTGATGCCCTTGCTGCCCTTGGGCGCATCGGGCAGGCGGGCCAGCACCAGGTGCACGATGTTGGCGGTCATGTCGTGTTCGCCAGCGCTGATAAAGATCTTGTTACCGGTGATCTTGTAGGTGCCATCGGCCTGGGGTTCGGCCTTGGTGCGCAGCAGGCCCAGGTCGGTACCGCAATGGGGTTCGGTCAGGCACATGGTGCCGGTCCATTCGCCGCTGGTCAGCTTGGGCAGGTACAGGGCCTTTTGCTCTTCGGTGCCGTGGGCGTGCAGGGCTTCGTACGCGCCGTGCGACAGGCCGGGGTACATGGTCCAGGCCTGGTTGGCCGAGTTCATCATTTCGTACAGGCACTGGTTCAGCACAAAGGGCAGGCCCTGGCCGCCATAGGCTGGGTCGCACGACAGCGCCGCCCAGCCGCCTTCGACGTACTTGGCATAGGCGTCCTTGAAGCCCGAGGGTGGCTTCACTTCGTGGGTGGCCTTGTCGAGCACGCAGCCTTCGGTGTCGCCGCTGATGTTCAGCGGGAAGGTCACCTCGGCGGCGAACTTGCCGGCTTCTTCGATCACGGCGTTGATGGTGTCCACATCCACCTCGGCATGGGGCGGCATTGCCTTGAATTCATCACTGACCTTGAGCACTTCGTGCATGACGAATTGCATGTCGCGCAGGGGCGGCGTGTAGATAGGCATGGGGTTTACTCCTTGGAGGTGGTGGTTTGGTTGGAAACTTTGCGGCGCTTGGCGGCAGCAGGCGGTGCTGCAGACGCGGCGGCGGCCGGGGTCGTGGCCTGGGCACTGCTGTAGCGCGCCAGGATGTTGTGAAAGCCCTGCACGGCCCGGCCCATGGAGCCTGGGGTCTGCAGGAAGCGCGCTTCGTAATGCAGCGCAAGGATGAGGCCGTGTATTTCGAACAGCATCTGCTCGGCATTGGTGTCCGCGCGCAGCTCGCCCAGGCCCTTGCACTGCTCGATGGCGCGGCGCATGGCAGCGTGCCAGGTCAGCACCGAGCTGGCCAGCGCGTCGCGCACGGGGCCGGTGCGGTCGTCAAATTCGACCGCACCGCTGATGTAGATGCAGCCCGAATCGATTTCGATGGAGGTGCGCTTCATCCAGTTGTCGAACATGGCGCTGAGCCGGGCCAGGCCACGCGGCGCGGACATGGCGGGGTAGAACACTTCCTGCTCGAAACGCGTGTGGTATTCGCGGACCACGGAGATCTGCAGCTCTTCGCGCGAGCCAAAATGGGCGAACACGCCCGACTTGCTCATGCCCGTGACGTCGGCCAATGCCCCAATGGACAGGCCTTCCAGCCCGATGTGCGTGGCCAGCCCGAGGGCCGCCTCGACAATAGCCGCCTTGGTTTGCTGGCCTTTTTGCAGGGCACGGCCGGTACCGCTGCGAGCGCGCGGGATGCGGGTGACCTGGCTGGATGAAGAGGTTGCGGACATGCGGGCAAATAAAAACGAACGTTCGTTCTATTTTGCAGCAAATTCACCGCCCGGCCAAAACCCCCGGAAAAAATAGGGAGAGGCGCCCAAAGCCACGTTGCACGGGCGCCACCTCGATGGGGCTCTCTGCCACGCGGAACGAGAGCGCGGGCGTACCGTGCTGCCCAGCAGCGGGCGTGCCGCAGTTACAGCATCAGCGCGAGGCTGGCTTCGAGGTGCTCTGTCGGTAGGCGCTTGAAGCCCGAACGGGCATAGCGCTGCAGGCGCCCTACCGCCAACGCCGTGAGCGCGCTGGCGGCCACCTGGGCATCGACCGTGGGCGTGGCCGACGCGGCGGTGGCCGAGCGCAAGCACTGCCGCAGTGTGGATTCGATGCGGTCAAAGAACTGGTTCATGCGCTGCTGCAGGCGGTCGTGCTCAAACACCAGGGCATCGCCCACCATCACGCGCACCATGCCAGGGTTGCGTTCACCAAACTGCAGCACCACCGCGACGATACGCGCAGCCTGGCGCTTGCCCACCTCGGGCGGCTGCGCCGGGTCGGGCACCTCGCGGCCGGTGATCTGCTGCACCAGGGTGAAAACGGACTGTTCGACAAAGTCGATGAGCCCCTCGAACATTTGGGCCTTGCTGGCGAAGTGGCGGTACAGGGCCGCCTCGCTCACCGACAGGCGCGCGGCGAGCGCGGCGGTGGTGATGCGCTCGGCCCCCGGCTGCTCGAGCATGGCGGCCAGCGCCTGCAGGATCTGTACGCGGCGTTCGCCCGGCTTGGGGCGCTTGCGGGCCGCGGCAGCCCCCCCGGCGTCGTCGGTGGATGCGGGCTCGGGCAGGGGAGAAAGTTCGGACATGCAAACAGGGGCTTTGGGGCCATGCGGCCGGTGGCACCCTGCGCCAAATTCACATGCCTACAAGGCACACACGGGGCTGCGGCAGGGCGTAAATCATGTGTGGAAATGATTCTCGCACAGCCCCTGGGGACGTTCAGGAAGAGTTGCCGAACAGGCCAGCGGGCCTCGCGCTACAGCGGAAATACCACGGCCACCAGCAGTCCATGGCCTTCGGAGCCCGAGCCCAGGGTGAGCGATGCGCGGTGCACGCGGGCGATTTCATCGGCAATCGCAAGGCCCAGGCCTGTGCCCTCCCCCACCGTGCCGGGCACGCGGTAAAAGCGCTGCATGACGCGGGCACGTTCGGCTTCGGGCACGCCCGGGCCGTCGTCCTCGACCTCCAGGAAGACACGCGGCGGACCTGCGCGCCCCTGGCGCATGCCGCAGCGGATAGTGACCACGCCCCCGGCCGGCGTGTATTTGATGGCGTTGTCCACCAGATTGGACAGCAGCTCGCGCAGCAGCCAGCCATGCCCGGTGACGTGCACCGGCTGGACCTCCAGGCCCAGGTCCAGGCCTTTGCCGGTGGCGGGATCGAGGAAGGTTTCAAGCAGCGTTTCGCACAGGTCTTTCAGGTCCACCCGCTGCGTCTGCTGTGCGTCCAGGCTGCGCGCATCGGCCCGCGACAGCGCCAGCAGCTGGTGCGCGAGCTGCGAGGTACGGCGCGTGGCGTTGCGCAGCTTTTCGATCTGATCTGCTCTCAAAACAATAGCGCCCTGCGCACGTCCGTCCTGCGCTAGAGGCACTTTTTTATCAAAATCTGGCAATGGCACGCGCGGCGGTGCCGCCGCCTTGGCCATCATGGCCCACGCTTCGACCTGCGCCTGCAGGCCGGCGAGCGGGGTGCGCAACTGGTGCGCTGCGTCGGCCACAAAACGCCGCTGCCCTTCGGCCTGCGCGTTGACCAGCGCGAACAAGCGGTTGAGCGAATGCACGAGCGGCCGGACCTCGGCCGGCGACGCGGCCTCGTCAATCGGGCTCAGGTCGCGGGGCGAACGGTGCTCTACCGCCTCGGCCAGGTCCACCAGCGGCTTGAAAGCCCGCCCCACCGCCCAGTGGATGGCCAGCGCAGCCGCCGCCACCAGCACCAAATTGGGCAGCAGTACGCGCAAGAGCAGTTGTTGCGCCCACTGCTGGCGCGGGTCCGAACCATCGGCCAGTGCCACGACCAGCTCGCCGGCGCCGGTGCGGCCCCGCTGCACGGCCACGCGGTAAGTCACGCCGCTGAATTCGAGGCTGTGGAACTCCGGCGCATGGGTGCCAGGCACCGCGCTCGCCACCCATTCGTCCCCCAGCAGCAGGCGGCCAGAAGTGTCGCGCACGCTGTAGCCGGAAAAGCCTGCGTTCTGGCGCAGGAAATCCTCGACCGGCGGCGCGAGCAGCAACAAGGGCGGCTCGTTGTCGCGGATCGAGGGCGCCAGCACCGAATCGGCCAGCGCGGGCAGCAACCTCAGAAGGCGCTGGTCGTGCCGGCCGGCCGCCTCGTCGGCCGAGCGGTAGTCCAGCCACACGCCGACCAGCGCCAGCATGCACAGGGGCAGCACCAGCAGCAGCAGCAGCCGGTTGCGCAGGTCGGACGTCATTGCGCGCAGCCGGGGGCGCTGGGACAGGGTGGTCTTGTCCGGCGGTGTCATCTGCATCCCTGATTTCAGCGCGGGCGCTCTTTTGTCAGCCGGCGCGCTGGCGGCACTCGCAGGGGCGAACAGGCCTCTCGCAACGCACCCTGCCCGGCCGGACAGCACGATGGCGACTCACAGCTTGCAGTGCAGGGGATTGCGGGTGGGTGGGCAGCGCGGGCATGCGGATCCGGCCACGCCGCCTCAAGGTGACTGGAGTTCGAGCCGGTAGCCGAACCCCCGGATGGAGCGCAGGGCCACGCCATGGGGCTCCAGCTTGCCGCGCAGGCGCGACACATAGACCTCCACCGCATTGGGCGTGATTTCCTTGTCCCACCCCGTCAGGGCCTGAAGGAGCTTGTCTTTGCTCGCGGGCTTGGGCGCGTTGATGAGCAGGTACTCCAGCACGGTCCACTCGCGCGGTCCAAGTTCGATCACCTGCTCCCCATCGCCGCTGCGGACGCTGGCCCGGCGGCCTGCGGTGTCGAGCTCCAGCGGGCCAAAGCTCAGCACCGCCGTCGTAGCGGCCTGCGAGCGGCGCAACAGGGCCCGCAGGCGGGCCAGCAGCTCGGGCAGCTCAAACGGCTTGACCATGTAGTCGTCCGCCCCCAGGTCCAGACCCTGTACCCGGTCGTGCAGGGCGTCGCGTGCGGTCAGAATCAGCACCGGCATGGAGGGGCTCACCATGTCAGAGCGGCGCAGGCGGCGCGTGAGCTCGAGGCCATCCATGGCAGGCAGACCGATGTCGATGATGGCTGCGTCAAATGACTCCGTTCGCAGCACCTCCTCAGCGCGTTCGCCGCTGCCGACCCAGTCCACCGCGTAGCCAGCATCGCTCAGCCCAAGCTTGATGCCGCTGGCCACCATCACGTCATCTTCGACCAACAAAAGTCTCACAGGGGCCCCTCATGCGACTTGCAGACACTGCCGAGTGCGACCGGTGCGCGCAGCCGCCACGGCACGCAGTGCCAAGGCGCCCATCCGGTGACCGGTTGAAGGACGCGTCGGCCTGTCATCGTGAGTGGCTCAGTGCGACCGGATCATCGTGCCGTAGGCCTGCTCGGTAAGGATCTCGAGCAGCATGGCGTGCGGCACGCGGCCATCAATGATGTGGACGGCGTTGACGCCCGCCTTGGCAGCGTCCAGCGCCCCCGCAATCTTGGGCAGCATGCCGCCGGAGATGGTGCCGTCGGCAAACAACTCGTCGATGCGGCGCGCTGTCAGGTCGGTGAGCAGGTTGCCCTCCTTGTCCAACACGCCGGGGGTGTTGGTGAGCAACATCAGCTTTTCGGCCTTGAGCACCTCCGCCAGCTTGCTGGCCACCACGTCGGCGTTGATGTTGTAGCTCTCGTTGTTCTCGCCAAAGCCGATGGGACTGATGACGGGAATGAAAGCGTCGTCCTGCAGCGCCTTGACGACACTGGGGTCGATGGACACGATGTCGCCGACTTGGCCCACGTCGTGCTCGATGGAGGGATTTTTGCTGTCGACCATCTTGAGTTTTTGCGCGCGGATCATGCCGCCGTCTCGCCCAGTCAGGCCCACGGCCTTGCCACCGGCCTGGTTGATCAGACCCACGATGTCCTGCTGCACCTCACCGGCCAGCACCCATTCAACAACTTCCATCGTCTCGGCATCCGTCACGCGCATGCCCTGGATGAACTGGCCCTTCTTGCCGAGGCGGTTGAGTGCGGTCTCGATCTGCGGGCCGCCGCCGTGCACCACCACTGGGTTCATGCCCACGAGCTTGAGCAGCACCACGTCCTCGGCGAAGTCGGCCTGCAGGGCCGGGTCGGTCATCGCATTGCCGCCGTACTTGATGACAATCGTCTTGCCATGGAACTTGCGGATGTAGGGCAGCGCCTGGGCCAGTATTTCAGCCTTGTCGCGGGGAGCAATCGAAAGAAGGTCGGTCATGGAGGCGTGCCATCCGCAAGAGAAAGATGTGAAGCGCAAATTGTGCCGCATTCACGGAGGCACCGGCACGCACCTTCCCGCACGCCCGTCAGTGGCGCAGCCAGCTGGGCACTTTGAACCGCACAATGGCCAGGTACGCCATCACGTAGCTGACGACAAAAAGGCCACAAAACGCCATCAACAGGGGCGTGTTGCTCCAGAACAGCACGGCAGGCACAACCGTCAGCAAAGTGAAACCCCAGAGGTACGGGGACGTGCGGTTGTTGCGCATCAGCACCCGGCGCGATTCATCGTCATGGAACACCCCGCGCACGATGCGCCGGTAGATGAGCTGGTGAAAGTGCAGCGCATCGGCCACGCCGGGCGATACGCCCCGTACGGTCTTGCGATAGATCGAGAAGATGGTTTCCCACACGGGGTAGATGAGCAGCAGCATGGGGAACCAGGGCGACACATCGGCGTTGCGCTGGACCAGCGAAATGCTGGCAAGGGCGATCACCACGCCCCACACATAAGCGCCACCATCGCCCGCAAAAAGCATCCCGCGCGGATAGTTCCAGACCAGGAACCCGCCGGTGGCCGCGGCGGTGGAAACCAGCAACGCAGCCAAGGCGCGGTCACCGACTTGCAGGGCCACATGGGCAAGCGCGAGGCAGACGATAAGCGCCACCATGCCCGCGAGGCCGTTGTAGCCGTCGATGATGTTGAAGGCGTGGGGGAGGCCGGTGACGGCGAGGACAACAATCGCGATACCAATCCATGGTGCAGCGACCAGCAGAGAGTCAAACCAGTACCACCCGATGCGAGGCATTGAAAGGTCTAGCAGCATGACGGCAAGTGCCCCAGATGCCCCCGTCAAGATCAGTCGATATCGCACGGACAGGCGTTGGGTCAAATCTTCAACGATGCCCCCCATCGCTGCGGGCAGCAACACCGCAAGCCACCCCCAGACCCAGGGCCCTAACCTCAGCGAGCCAGGATCACCCCACTGGGAGGATTGCCATATTCCCAGGCACCAACTAACCGCCATGCCGCCAAGAAGCGCCGCCCCACCGAGACGCGGAACATCACCAAGATGAAAGCGCTGAGGCATGGCACTGCCATACACCAGCGCGTGCTCGCGCCCCCAACGCACAATGAGCCCTGCAGCCAGCGCTGCTACCAAAAAACCGACCACAGATAACCAAATCATCGGGTGCCGATGGTACCTTTGCTGGACGGGGCCCGAGTTAGCAACTGTTGCGCTCTCCAATAAACGGGCGAGGCCCAGAGCCGCAACAAGCTTCGAACGTGCCAGGCGAGATGGTTCAGCCTGCGTTGGCTGGCGCGTTGGCCCGCATGAATGATTTTCACAGGCACCTTGACCAGATGCCCGCCGTTGAGCTTCAACCGGAGACAGAAATCCACATCTTCGCAATACATGAAGTAGCGCTCATCGAACCCCTTCAGTTCTCGCCAGAGGGCCGTGGGCATCAGCAGGCAAGCCGCGTTGACCCAGTCCACACGCACCTCTGACCGCCCCATCAACCGCCGACGAAACAATGTCCACAGTGAAGGAATCTCCCGCTCACTGTCCTGAATCCTGCCTCCCCCATCGACCTGAACGGGATACGCACAGGTTGACTTCTTCCCTGCAACTGCGCCCATCAGGGATTCAAAAGGGTCGGCATCCAACACCACGTCAGGGTTCAAGATGCAAACATGGGTCTCGGTGGCCCCGGCCAGCGCCTTGTTATGGTTTGCTCCAAATCCCAAGGGCGCTTCGTTGCATAAGACTTCCAGCGTGAAGGGAAGATTTCCCACCGCTGCGCGCAACTCTGGCTCAGGAACATTCAATGTGAGTACGACTCTCGACACCACGCGATTCAAGCGGGCCACGGATTTCAGCAAGGCGAGCACTTGAGGGCCGTGGCCGTGGCTGACGATTGAGACGACCAGGTCGGGCTTGGGAATTAGGGGAGCGTCAGACACCACACTATTGTCACCCGGACAGTGGCCTACTTGTAACAATCTCCTGGGAGCGTGCTGACAAGCCCCGTCATAATTCTGTGATGACGCAAACAATTGAGGACTTGCACGTCTATCTACGTAGCATCCGTCCCGAAGAACGAACTTCTCTCTCTACCCTCGCTGAGATGATCCCGACAGGCTCCAAGGTCCTCGACCTGGGCTGTGGCAGCGGCGCATTGGGGCAGTACCTGGCGGAAACCCGCAGCTGTGTCAGCGATGGCGTCACGTGGAGTGAAGCGGAAGCGGCGCACGCCCGCCCCCACTATCACCATGTGCATGTCGCAGACCTGGAAACCGCGGATCTGCCCACCCTGTTCGCCGGGGAACGGTACGACGCCATCGTTTGTGCAGACGTGTTGGAGCACTTGCGGCACCCCGAATCGGTGTTGGCAGCCGCCCGGAACATGCTGACAGCCCGAGGCCGGCTGCTCATCTCCGTTCCGAATGCCAGCTACAGCGGGCTGATCGCCGAATTGCTCAAGGGCGAATTCAAGTACCGCAAGGAAGGCTTGCTGGATGAAACGCACCTGCGCTTCTTCACGCGCCGGTCGTTGGTGCGGTTCATGACGGAACAGCGCTGGGCCATCGATACCCTGGAGGTCATCGAGCGTCCGATCCCCGAATCGGAGTTCAAGGTCGAATTTGACGACCTGCCGCCGTCGGTGGCGCGTTTCATCCTGTCGGGCCCGGACGCGCTGAGCTACCAGTTTGTCGGTGCGGCGCGTCCCGTCGAGTCCGCCGAAGAAGCGGTGGTGGTTCAGGAGTCGTTTCCTGCAGAAGGCAAGGCGCATTTTTCTGCCGAGTTGTATTTGGGCCAGGGCGGGCAGTACCAGGAAGACAACAAACTGACGGCTTCGGGTGTCATCGGGCAAGAGCGGCAGACCGTGCGCTTCGACATTCCGAGCGCCAGCGCACCTTATACGCACCTTCGGTTCGACCCGGCAGACCGGGCAGGTTATCTGCATCTTTACAGTATCACGCTGAAGGATACGGAAGGCGCTGAGTTGTGGACGTGGGACGCTCACGCAAGCCAGAGATCCTTGCTCGCGGCCACGCCTCACAACCAGATTGTCTGGCAGGCGCCTTTGCCGGTGGCCAGCGGGGCTACTTTGCTGTTGATGTCGGGAGAAGATCCCTGGTTCGAGTTGCCGATCCCTGCGCAGATTCTCGAGTCTCGATCGCCCCATGGCCTTGCCTTGCACATCGAGCTGGGCTGGCCCATGTCTACAGATTATTTGGCGCTTGCCGGAACAGTCCACCCGTTGCATGACCGTATTGCACAGCTGGAAGCAGCGACCCGCGACGCACAAGGACACCTGGACCAGGTGCAAACCAATCTGGCTGCCGTTCAAAGCCGCAACGCACTGCTGGAAGAAAGCAATCGCGCCACAGCGCACCAGCGAGCCACGTGGCAACTGGAGGCCACCCGCGTTCAGCGAGACTACGACGATCTGGCCCAGCATCTGCAAAGCATCGAGGCGTCCACCGTCTTTCGCGCCACCCGCCCATTGGTACACGCAAAAATGCGCATTGACCGTTTGTTGGGCCGTGCGCCCAAGAGTCGCGCCGCTGCGCGCCCTGCGTCCCAACCCGTTCCCGCTCCGGACAAACCGGTGGACATCATCGTCCCGGTGTACCGCGGCTTGGCGGATACCCGGCTGTGCGTTGAGTCAGTGCTGACGAGCTCTTTCCAGAGTGCCTATCGCCTAATCGTGATCAACGATGCAAGCCCAGAGCCCGAGGTCACCCAGTGGCTGCGAGAAAAAGCCGCGCAGGACGACCGCGTCACCCTGCTGGAGAACCCGGAGAACCTGGGCTTTGTCGGCACCGTGAACCGCGGCATGGCGCTCAGCGACAGTCACGATGTGCTGCTGCTCAACAGCGACACGGAAGTCGCCAATGACTGGCTGGACCGCATCCGCCGCGCCGCTTACAGCGACCAGAAAGTCGCGTCCGTCACGCCGTTTTCGAACAACGCCACCATCTGCAGCTACCCCCGTTTCTGCGAAGGCAATGACCTGCCGGAAGGCTACAGCACCGCCCAGCTGGACGCCCTGTGCGCAGCCACCAACCCTGGCGCCGTGGTGAATGTGCCCACTGGCGTGGGCTTTTGCATGTACATCCGGCGCGACTGCCTGGCCGACGTCGGGCTGTTCGACACCGAGAACTTCGGCAAAGGCTACGGCGAAGAGAACGACTTCTGCCAGCGCGCTGCAGCCAAGGGCTGGCGCAACCTGCACAACCTGGACACCTTTGTGCTGCACACCGGCGGCGTGAGCTTCGGCGACAGCAAGAGCCCGCGGGAGAAGGCGGCCATGGAGACGCTGCGGCGACTGCATCCGCGGTACGAGGCCGAAGTCATGTCGTTTGTGCAGGAAGATCCTGCGAAACCCTATCGGTTGGCGCTGGACGTCGAGCGGATGCGCGCTGCGAAGCTCCCGGTCGTACTGACGATTTTGCATGACCGTGCTGGAGGCACGCTTCGCCATGTGCGCGAACTGGCAGCTCACCTGTCAAAGCGCGCGCAGTTCCTCATACTCACCCCCGCACCGGGTCGCACTGTGAAGCTGCAGTTCGCAGGTGCGAATGAAGGGTTTGCCTTGCAATTCGCCTTGGAAGACGAGACAGACCAACTACTACAGGCCTTGACCAGCCTGGGCGTGGTGCATATCCACTATCACCATTTGCTGGGCCATGACGAGAGCGTTCTGGACCTGCCACATCAACTAGGCGTTGGATACGACTTCACAGCGCATGATTTCTACAGCTACTGCACCCACATTTCCTTGACTGGCTTGGACGGCCGCTACGTCGGCGATGTAGCGCCTGGCAAATGCAAGTGCTGCCCGCCGGATGCTGCAGCACCCTATGGAGGCACCGTGGGGGAATGGCGGCACCGAAACCGCCACTTTCTCACAGCCGCTCGACACGTCATCGCGCCAAGCCACGACACGGCCCGAAGAATTGCTGGCCTTGCACCCGGCGCGAATATTCTGGTGGTGCCGCATACCGACCTTGATCATGCCGTCCCCCGTATCACTCCAGCCCCGGAAGGCTTGGCTTCGAACGGTTCGCTGAAGGTTGTCGTGTTGGGGGCGCTCAGCGCCATCAAGGGCGCAGACGTGTTGGAGGCTGTGGCTGAAGAAGCCGCGCGTCGCAATGCGCCGGTAGAGTTTCATCTTTTAGGTTACGGCTACCGCAGCCTCAAGACCCAACCCAAAACGCATCTGACCGTGCACGGCGCCTACGAGGACAAGGACCTGCCCCGTTTGCTGGCGTGGCTGCGGCCCAATGTGGCGTGGTTCCCGGCGCAGTGGCCTGAGACTTACAGTTACACGCTCAGTGCCTGCCTGGAAGCCGGCCTGCCCGTCGTGGCACCTGACATTGGCGCTTTTTCTGAACGCTTGGCCGGCCGCTCCTGGAGTTGGGTCGAGCGCTGGGACCAGTCACCGGCGCAGTGGGTGGACATGTTTATGCGGGTGCGACAAGAGAATTTTGCCTCTCAGCAGGGTTCTGGCAATAGCACCCCGCCCCGCCCGCACCAATCTGAAGCGTCGGCACTGCAGCAGGAATCGCCTGCCACTGTCCACTACAGCACCGACTATGTGAGCGGCTTCTCGGCAAACCTGGGAAGCACGCAACCGAACGGGTTGGCGCACGAGTTCCTGGAAAAGCATCAAGTTACCGCTGCCACGGGTGCGGCTGCGAAATCGCTTCTGCTCACAGGTGTGTTGCGCCTTCGATCTCACCCTCTGTTGCGTGAGGTTGCCAAGCGCGTGCCGCAGCATTGGCAAACCCGGGTGAAGAACTGGCTGCAGCGTTAACGCTCGATTGACCGGTTCAACGAGGTGCATGGTTCGGCGCGGTTGCGAACGAACGTTCGAGGCGCTGGGAGGGCATACCGGATTCATCGCAGGCTGCAACCATCGCCAAGTGCGCATCGATGGCAATAACCTCCGGACCGTGGGTTGGGGCATATCCCCAGGCCACGGCTCGGCGCGACCTACACACTGGCCGCGCGCTTCACTTGCCCAACAGCAGGAATATCTCGTTGTTGAGCAGTAACTCTTCGGGGTATCGACCCCGTAGTTCCAGCGGTATGGGCATGTCGACATGGCGCCGCTCTTGCCGCACCACATGGAACCCTGCCTGCGCGGTGATCTCGACCAGTTCACCCGCCGTCAGCCGGTTGAGCGCCTGGTATTCTTTGAAGACGAATTTCTTATAACCGTCTACCCCGAAGTCCGCAAAACCGAAGTCGACCTCTGCCGCGTCGATTGGGCCTTCGTGCTTCTGAATGATGTCCCAGAGCGTATCTTCATCGGCCAGTAAATGGTGCCACGGCACATCATCATACCGGCGCAGGTGAGATCCAAAAGGCGAATAGAACAGCGGCTCTATCTGCAAGAAGAAAACGCCCCCTGGACGCAGGCACGCATGCAGGTCTTTCAGGATCGGGAGCAGTTGATCGCGTTGCACATGCTCAAAGGTCGACCAACTCATGATTCCGTCGAACTGCGGACGCTTGCCGGCCAGTGCTGCCCCGGGCTTGATGGTCTCGAAGGTCAACGCAGAGGTTGTGCGGGCCATGCCCAGTTGCTCCCTGGCAATGCGCGGCAGCTTTGCGTACTCCTGGCGGATATCGATGCCATGAATGGACGTTGCACCATGACGCAACACCAACGAAAGGTCGGTGATGCCGTCTCCACAGCCGAAGTTCAATAAGCGGGCAGTTTTAAGGTCGAGCGCACTCCCCATCCAGTGATTGACAACATCGGCCGCGTACTCGAAATGAGCACGAAACCATTCGTCGCTGATTTGGGCCGCATCCCATGGGGCAATGCCCCAAAGGCGCTCTTGTAGCTTGAGTATCCAGCTCATTCGTCAGGACTTTCGAGCGATAGCGCCCTGAGATTCAAAGCGGTTCCCATATCAAGGCTTGCGCAGCACATAGGCATCCTGGTGGTTCCAGAAATGGACTGGCACTTTGTGCACGAGCGTGTCAGCACCCATGGTCTCTGCAATGCGGCCCAGCACGAACGCCTCAGACGTGAAAGTGGTGCCGTATTCCTGCTCGTCGATTGCGTTCGACTCGCTGGAGGCCGCGAAGAAATAGCCATCGTCGTCCAGTGACACATGATCGAAGTTTGCGGCCTTGATGCCGTGCGTACTGAAAACCAGCAGTCCGCCGGGTGCCACGGCCTCGTACAACTTGGTCAGCCAGCGTGTCCAGGTAGCCTTTGGAAGGTGGCTGAAAAGGGACAGCACAAACACCAAGTCGTACTGCGCCGGCCATTTCACCTGTTCGGGCGTGCTGGCAGAAAGAAACCCATCCACACCAAACGTGCCCGTGGCGAACTCCACCGCGCTGGGGACGACGTCTGAGACTGCCACCTTCTGTGCCCCGACCGCTTTCACGAGGTGGCGCGTAAAGCGACCGTGGCCGCTGGCAAATTCAAGGATTCGCTCTGTCTTAAGCAACGGCTGATCCACTGCTTCGAGCAGCAGCATCAGCTCGGACAAGGTCCGCCACCCGTCAGCCAGGTAGTCGCGCAGCGGATTGCGACTCGAGTGATGGCTGGCAAAGAAGCCAAAAATATCGTCCTGTGGGCAGATCGTGCAGTCCAGCCCCATCACGTTGTTGTAAGAACCGACGAGGTCGTTGCTTTCAATCAGGCGGTGGGCTGCCAGGAGCGTATCGCGCTCGTCCCTGGCGCGCACCAGAACCTGTGCGGCCCCGACCCGGTCACCTCGGGCGAGCAGTTGCCGACCTTCATCAAGGAGTTGTTCTCCTGGCGTCATTTGTTGGATTGCCTTGGTTGTCATAGTCGCTGTCGATTATTCATTGATTCGGGGGTTGCAGCGTATCGGTGTGAATCCCGCGCTTCGCGCAGCCTGAGAGTCCCCGAACGCCTGATGTCCTACCAACCCCGTTCTGCCTTCACTGGCCGCATCGATCGATGCTAAGGCCATCACCTCAGCTCCAATGATGTGGGAGCCGCACCAAGCCAGGCAAGGGCTTGGGGAAGATGAAGCGAAAGTGCAAGAACTGGAACCACTCGTCGTAGACCGCCAAGCCCGTTTCGTCAAACAAAAAGGCGCTGATGACGTAGTCCCCGCTGTGCAAAGGCAGGTCCGGGAAGGCCAGAACGGATTGCCAGGTGCCGTCCTCCAATTGCGTCGGCGCAGCACCATCTTCGTGTGTGGCCAGCGACGTGATGCCCACCCCTTTGGACTGCTCGATCATGAAGCCGATGTTCGGCCTTTCCTCTCCACGCCCACGCGCCTTGATGGTCACCACCAGATCCTGACCTTTCAAGACAGCCGGCTGGTTCTGCTCGGCCTCCGCGAGATTGGCGACATCGACAGAAAGAATGCACGCACTCCCCCCCTGCATTTGTGTCCGCGACACACCCCCCGCGTTTTGGCTCGCACGGCCACCCACATCGACCACGCCCATCCCTGCTTCATTGCTTTGCGGCCCATCTGCAGGGGCTACGTGCGCTGTTTCCATCGCACCATCCAACACCCGTTGCCCGGCAATGTCGGCCGCAGCTTTTTCCTTTTCACGGGTATAGACGTCATAGGCAGCCAATACGGTTTCCGTACCGCCGAATTGTTCGACTCGCCCGCCCTTGAGCCACAGCGCGCGGTCGCACAAGTGCCGTATGTGGTAAGGGCTGTGTGAGCAAAACAGGATGGTGCAGCCGTTGTTGCGGAAGGCAGTGATGCGTTCCACACACTTCTTCTGGAAGGTCTGGTCACCTACCGCAAGTGCTTCATCGATGATCAGTACGTCCGGCTGAACCGCAGTGACCAGGGCAAACGCAAGCCTTACCGTCATGCCAGACGAATAGGTCTTGACGGCCCGGTCCAGCGCTTCGCCTAACTCGCAAAAAGCAATGATCCCGGGCTCTAGCCGCTCCATCTCATCGCGCGAGATGCCGATGAGACTGCCCGCAAAATAGAGGTTGTCGCGCCCGCTGAAGTCGGGGTGGAAACCCGCCCCCAGCTCCAGAATGGCGGTAACGCGGCCAGCTCGGTTAATTTTGCCGTGACTCGGCTGTAGCGTGCCCGCCAGCAGCTTCAGCAGCGTGCTCTTGCCCGCGCCGTTGTCGCCAATCACACCAATACATTCCCCACGCTGCAGCTCGAAGGAAACGTCGTTCAGCGCCCAGTGACTGCGGTGCGTCGCCTTGCCGGTGATCAACGCGCGTAAGCGCGCTCTAGGTGTGGGGTACAGCTTGTATTCTTTGCTTACACCCTGTACACGCAAAACTGTGGCGTCGCCGTGCGGTGAAGCTGGGTTGCTGCCCTCTGCCAAGCTCTGCATCGCACTGGTCATAGCCAGTCCACCAATTGGTCGCGGCTGCGTTTGACCGCTACATTCAAAAGTACAGATACCACTGCCAGCCAAGCCCCCGTCACCCACCACACGCTCGCGGGAGGCCAGGCACCCTGCAACAATATTTGTTGGTAGCCCTGAACTAAAGCTGTCATGGGATTGAGCCACAGCACCCAGCGCCAGTTCTCCGGAAACAGGCTGAGCGGAAACAGAATGGGCGAGAGATAAATACCTACTGATAACAGAAAGCCTACCAGCTGTACCGTGTCGCGCAGGGCCGCAGCCAACACCGCCGCCAAATAACCTAGTAGCAAGCAGAGCAGCAGCTGCAGCGCCAGCAACAACACAAAGCCCACCACCGGTCCGTTAAAGCGATGCAAAGGCGTATACACCAGGGCCACCACCATCAGTAGCGGTCCATAGATCAGCGCACTGGCCAACACCGCTCTGGCGACGAACAGTACCGGTGGCAGCGGGTTTTTGTGCAGTAGTCCGCCTGCTTCGATGAGGCTATTCATACCCCGGGAAACCGCATCACAAAAAGCCATCCATGGCAGGGCACCCACGATAAGAAAAGTACCCACAGCGTGCGAGGGAGCGCCCTCACCCAATCGCATGGAGAACACGACGTCGAAGACTAAGTAGTAGGCTGCTACTGTAAGAAGCGGCTGCAGATAGGGCCACAATACACCAGCGGCAGTGCCGGTGTGGCGGGCCGCCAACTCCCGGCGGGTGAGCACCCACACCAAAGCCCGCGCGCGCCAAAGCGCCTGGATTTCATCCAACAACGTGGTCAGCACCATGCTAAAGCGAAATTGTTAAAGCAGAGAACCGCCATTAACGAGGCGGATGTGGGGCTCTTCTACTGGCGCACCTCCAACATGCGCCAGCGAACCCTATCTCAATTCCCACGCGAAGGCCCGTCAGTGAGATACAGGTTAAAACTCATAACCAAAATCTTACTTCGTGGTCTTATAAGTTGCGGCGAACGCCTCGATCGCTTTTTGGTTGACTTTGGCACCTTGTTGGATTTTTTCTGCAGCAGAAGCGCGTGCATCCTGAGCGGCTTTGGTGTGCATTTCCTTCATCAACTCTTCGCGCACCTCCTCAAAAGTACGGATTCGCTGGGGCTTGCGGTCGTCCAGTTGCAGGATGTGGTAGCCGAACTTGGTTTCTACCAAGCCGCTGGTATCACCCGGTTTCTTCAAAGCAAAAGCTGCCGTTTCAAATTCCGGCACCATGCGACCCTTGGCGAAATAGCCTAGTTCACCGCCCTTGGGCGCACTGCCGGTGTCCGCCGAACGCTCTTTGGCCAGCGTGGCAAAGTCCGCGCCCTTCTTCAGCTGCGCCAGCACCTCTTCGGCTTTGGCTTTGGATTCGGGAGTTTTCTCTGCCAGCAGAATGTGCCGGATCTTGACTTCCTCCTCTGCCTTGAATCGTTCTGGCTTTGCGCGGTACTCGTTACGCGCTAAGGCCTCCAAGGCCGCACCGGTAGGCACGGCTTTTTTATCGATGTGCTCCAGCATGGCATCAGAAAGCACTTTGTCGCGGGCAACCTTCAGTGCAGCGGCGACTTGTGGGTCTTTCTCCAGACCTTCAGCAGCCGCGCGTTCGGCAAAGACGCGGCGAATGTATAAATTATTTGCGACCTGAAGCACCGTGTCGGGCTTTTGCAGCACGATGTTGCGCATCTCCACCGGCATGCGCAACGAATCAGCTTGCATGTCCAGGACACTAACGGCGGATTCGCCTGTGATCAGCGCGGCGTTGTCTGCATCGGCAGCACCAGCGAGCAGAGGTGCTCCCAGCAGCGCAACTGCAGTCACGGTGGTCGTCGCAACGCGGCGGATTCGAACAGAAAAACAGCGGTTCATGATTGGATTTGTCATCAGCCAGATTCAAGCAGTTAAAAAAAAAGGCGGGGGAAGCCCCCCGCCTTTTCTGATCGCATTGCTGCGATTAAGTGCCCACGAATTACTTCGTGAAGCGATGTGGCCAAGTGATGCCGTAGGTGCCAACGGTACCAGCAGCAGCCTGAGGGTTCGTCAGCTTGATGAACGAAGAGCCCAGGATTGGCAGGCCAGCTTGCGAAGCGTATGCAACGGATGCGAGCACCACGGAGTTGGTCGTGCCAGGAGCGCTGTACGTACCGCCCAGGGTGGTGTTGAATGCATTGCCCGTACCGATCACGCTCCAGCCGTTGGTGAACGGACCGGAAGCGGCGCCGGCAGCCACGTTTTGACGTGCCACGGAGGCAGCCAGAACAGAATTACCGGTATCAGCAAAGCTCAGCACGCTGGTTTCGCCGCAGAAGCGAGTCTGCGAAACGGAACCTGGCGAGAACACTGCGCCGGCAGTACGCGACGTTTCTTCACGATCCCAGAAGGACTGACCTGTGGAGTTCACGCAGATCAGACCACCTTGAAGGGCGGTATTCTCAGGAGCAAACCACGTAGCGTAAGCACCACCACCGGTATCCAGCGTGGTGTACAGACGATAGTTGTCAGCCGTCGTGGTGGTAGCTGCGTAGTTAGCAGCAACGCTGTAGCGGCGGGTAGGCATCGAGAACACCCAGTCAGTCTTGGCCGTGATCGTAGGATCGTTGGCGTACTGGTTGGTGATGGACGTGACAGCCAGTGCCTTGGTCAGGTTGTAAGCCTGGACACGCGTGTCAACCACAGCCGCAGCGGCAGCATTCAGCGTGTAAGGCGTGGACAGATCAGGCAGGTCATAGTTTGCAGCGCGGATTGCAGCAGTCGTCACCGGAGCGTTGACGTTGTTACGCGTGAAGTTCACACGGAACAAGGGATCAGACGAGAAGGTTTCAGGCGTAGGAGCTGCAGTAGCATTTTGTGGGAAGTGCACAAAGTTACCGCGACCTGCAGTAGCACCACCGGCGGTAGTCACAGCCGTCAGCGCAGTGGCAGCACCAGCAAACGTGGTCGACTGAGCAACGTTGATGATGTACCAGTCACCCATCAGACCTGTGGTAGGCGTATCCAGACCCAGAGCACGAGCATCAGCTTGAGCTGCCAAGTTGACCAGAGTCGCGTCAAGTGCGGCGCTTGTGCAAGGTGCAACACCATTCACGTGCTTGATAGCCGTGTACAGCGTGCTGTTGGCGTTGTTGGTCGCGCCATAAATCTTGGACGCATCGATGTTAGCCATGTTGAAAATTTCAACGTAGCCTTCGCGGGTTTGGTTAGCGATATCACCAACCTTGTCGCTCAGACGATCAGTAACGAACGACTGGGGAACATTCTTGGCCAGCGCAGGCAGTGTGCAGGTGCCGTCAGCAGTGGTCAGCTGAGCAACGCCGCTAGCGGCAGCAGTGACAGCAGCAGTCCACGTGTCGCCAGGCGACAGGAACACTTGGAAGTCAAGAATGTCGTCAGAGTTGGCAGCGGAACGGAAACGCACCTTCGCCAGCTTGCCGTGCACCGTGTCGGTGTTGACCACGTGCAGAACGGTCATGTTGCCGTTTTGCGCGTTGAAGTAAGGCACCACCAGCGAGTGGCCCGTGCCGCCTTGAGTGACAGCCAAGTCGACAGTGTCGGTTGCAGTCAGCAGCGTGCGGTCGGTCACGTAGACACCGCCAGCGCCAGGCGCGCCAGTGCCACGCACCACATCAGCAGAAGCGATGTTGGCAAAGCCCAGGCCACCAATCATGGCAGCAATGCTCAGGGCCAGAACATTTTTCTTCATATCAAGAACTCCAGTTAAAAAAGTTTGTAAGCGCAACTACCACGATTGATTACGCTGAGGGATGGTAGCACAGCGTCTCGAGACGTTCCATCACGTTGCTACCGTAAAAAACCCGTTTGTTGAAGAAATGCAACACTGATAAAACGGCGGCACATCTCCCCTTCGAAACGGTTCCGGGCTGCACCCATCACAGATCCTGATGGTGCCACCACTGGCCGTCCTCGAGCAGCCAGATCTCATCCAAGTACGTCTCTATATTACCGATCTTCAGTCCTGCCAAGGCGGGTGTTACACCCAGCTTGAGACGCGCCGTGCACTTTTCTGCCTCGCATGTGACTTTTGTCACTTCAGCGCTGACCACCGCCGCAGCAGTGCCCTGTGCTTGCCTGAACTGATCGAAAGTGCGGACCTTGCGGTACGAGGGCGCAGCCAATGCGTACATCTTGTCGACCTGGCCTGCCTGCCGCGCCTTCCAGTAAGCAGTGGCGCGCTGTTCTACAGTCGCTTCTGGCGTTGAAGGAGTCATGGATGCGCAGCCAGCCAGAATGGAAGCCGCCAAAGCAAAAGCGCCCAGCCGATAAGAGACGAATGATTTAGCCATAGTGTCTAGAAATCCTAAGAAAGTGATTGTGGGGCCTGCGTGGGCTTAAAACCACACACACCAGTCACGTGTGCTGCATCTTGCCGCCGAACCAGGCCGTCTATCCGCCAAGTCAGTTGGAGGTATTGGTGGACTGCGGGACTGATTGCAACGGGGTTGCCTTGGTTCCCAGGCCGAGGTTGTCGATGCCTTTCAGGCCCTTGAGCCGGTCGCGCAAGTCTTCGCTCACTTCGCGGATGTCGATGTCCGTGCGGACCACCCGCGGTGTGATGACGACGAGCAACTCGGTGCGACCGCCATTGGCCGTGTTGGTGCTGAACAGCTTGCCCAGCAGGGGCACGTCCTGAAGCAGAGGCACACCAGACTTGCCATTGCTCGAGTTGTCCTTGATCAGGCCGCCCAGCACGATGGCGTCGCCCGAGCGCACCGCGACCTTGCTGCTGATCTGCCGCTGCAAGAAAGCGCGTTGGTTGTTGGCCTCAGGAATCTGCGCTCCAACGTCTGTCACCGTCTGATCTATCTGCATCGTGACCAGATTGCCGGAGTTTACGGACGGGGTTACCGAAAGCCCCACTCCAGTGTCCTTGTATTGGATGGAACTGGTTGTGGTGTTGCTGGTGACATCCGTGTTCGGCGTTGTGATGCTGCTGGTGATGGGCTGCTGGTTCCCCACGGTGATACTGGCTGTGTGGTTATCGAGGACCATCAACGACGGGCTCGAGATGACCTTGACCAGCGACTTGCTCGCAAGAGCGTGCAAGGTAGCACGTACGTTACCGTTGCTCAGCGTGTAGGAAAAGCCACTACCAGGGTTTTTATAGGTGCCCGTATCGCTGTTGCCGAGCACGCCGGTGCCGGAATAGTTTCGGCCATTGAGGCTGTGCATGTCGTTGAAGGCCCATTGCAAGCCGTACTCCAGGTCGTCCGTGAGAGTGACCTCGACGATGGTGGCCTCGATCAACACCTGTGTGGGCGGCAGATCCAGCCGCTTCAAGGTAGCTTCGATCTTGGAGTACTCCGACTTAGTGCCCCATACCAGGATGGAGTTGTTCAGTTCGTCGGCCATCACGCGGATATTGCCGATGGTTGCTACCGCCTGACCGGCAGCCGGTGTGCCTTGCTGCTGAGTTCCGAAGCCACTCCCGCCCTGGTTGGTACGACCCAAGGACCCCGTGGTTCCCCCACCACCCAGGCTCAGGCCGCCTCGGTTCCCCTGCATACCGCCACCCGCCAGGCTACCGGTGTTGCCAAACGCGTTGGGGACCGTTTGCCCAAACGAATTACCCGTAACACTCGACAAACCCGGTGCAATGCCGGTATTGGCGCTCGTGGTGGAAGGGCTGGCGGCACCGCCGAAAATGCCGCTCAGCACCGATGCCAAGTGGCGCGCATTGCCGTTCTGCACTTTGTAGATGTGCAACTGGGCCTCGGCCCCGTTGTCGCTGGGCTGATCGAGCTTTTCGATCCAGCGGCGCGCTTCCTCCAAATACGACGCACGGGGCGTGACCACCAGGATGCTGTTGAGCCGCTCAATAGGCATAATGCGCAGGGCGCCAAACAGTGGGTTGGCTTCGCCCAGCGCTGAGGCACCCGCCGCAGGGGTGCTTGCCGTTGCGGAACCAGGACGGGCCGCCGAAGTGGCTCCCGTGGGCGCACCTTGCCCCTGGCTTGCACCAGGACTGCCGCCGCTGACCAAGGCAAGCGCAGCCTCCACTTCCTTGATGCTGGCGTACTTGAGGGGGAACACCCCCACAGACATTCCCTTCAACAGGTCTACGTCGAAGGTGCTGATCATGTCGAGCCAGCCTTCGGCCTGTGTACGCGTGCCGGTCAGCACGAGGAGATTGCGCAGGTTGTCAACGCGCACCAAAGATTCCGCAGGCATCATCGGGCGCAAAATGGCCGCCATTTCAGCCGCACCGATGTACTGCAGCTGAACCACGATAGCGCCCTGCCCTGGTGCTAACGGGCCGGCACCCACCTGGCGCACAGAGCCACCAATGGCGCGTAATGCGTCAGGCCGCCCCACGTGATAAGACCCACGGGCATCCCGTACCATGCCAAGGCCATTGGCTTGAAGGGCACTTTCCAGAAGAAAGGCAGCCTGGTCTGGCGTCACGGGACTGCGAGTGGCCAACGTCACGGTACCAGTCAGCGGAGGGTGGAGAACATAGTCCACCTTAAGGATGTCGCCGAGCACTGTGCGCACCACCTGCGCGACCGGGGCCTCTTCGAAATTGAGCGAAACCGGCGGGCCATCCAGGCGAGGGGCCGCCTTGGGAGCACCCAATACCATATCGTTGCCGCGAATGATGCGAGGCTGGTTGACCGCGGGCTCGCCGTCGGATGCAGCAGGAGCGCTGGCGCGCTCGCTCGTCTTGGCGGCAGCTGCACCATCACTTGCCGACACAGTCGCCGGAGCTACCGGCGCGGGCGACGGGACTGGTGCCTGCTGCGCATTCGACAGTTGGCATACGGCAAGTGCTGAGGCGGTGAAGGCGTATTGGAGTCTTTTCATACTAGATATCTGTCTGGAGCGGAGCGTCTTTGCGCGTGTTGTCACCTGCGGTGGTCAGCAACGAAGTCACTGCAAAAGCAGCGACGCGCGCAATGGGGCAGGAATACGCAAAGGCGGGTGATGACGAGACACAGTCGCTTAAAGCGGGCGTGCGGCGGACACAGGTTGCCTGCATAGCTAGCGGCTACCCCCAAAGGTAGCCCGCCGGGGATCCGGCCGGTTGGATGGCGCGCCGCCTGCACCAGCATCGGGAGGCACAGCAACGGGCGTGGGCGGGGGAGGTGCCGACACGGCCGCTGGCTGGCCCGTATAGCTGGTCAGCGCAGCACGCGGCAGTGTCAATGTGCGTGTTTGCCCGGAACCGGTAAATGTGGCCGTCATGCCCGAGACGGACTGAAGCACCCAGCCATCGATGGATTCATTAAGCCGGACTCTCCGATCAACTCCGGCCACATTGATAATGATGCTTGCACCCGAGGGGCCCTGAAAGATCCCGGATATCCGCGCCGTACTGAGGTTGTCTACCAATACGGAAGTCGTAGGCTCCGGCGGGGGCGGTGGTGGAGGGGGGCGGCGCGTCACAGAAAACAGCGGCCGCTCCAGTATTGCCACGAAAAGCCCCGTGTCTACAGGCGCAGCGTCGGACAGGGGGGGGAGCATTGCGCCATAGTCCGCCTTCTGAGCAGGCGGAGCCTCCCAGTGCACGTTACGCAGCTGTCCCTTTGGCGTGACCCAGAGCCACACGAGCACCGTCACCAGTGCAACATTGATTGCCAGCAAAGTCAGCAGTACTGTTCGCCTCATGGGTGCTCTTTCAAGGCACTGAAGGCGAAGTTCACCGCCAGTTTTGGGTGGAACTTGGGAATGGTGTTTCCCAAGCCGCCAATGATCTGCACCTCAAACTCATCGATCACAATGATGGGCGCCTGGCTAGACAATACGGCAAGCGCACTCTGCACTGCAAGCCACTCGCCTTCAGCGCGAACGGTAATGGGAATACGGTCATAGCCCTTGCCCGGTTTTAGCGGGAGAACCTGGCTGCTGCTAATCTGAAGCCCCGCGCTGGTTAGCACATCCCGGATCTGTTGTTGCGCCGCATTGCCAGCCTGAGTCGCTTCTTGGGACGCCGGATAGACATACTTCAGCCGTGCGGCGCGGGCCTTTACCAGCGCCGCTGCGATGTCTTCGCGCTGGGCATCAAGCCCCAACAAGCGGGAGTACCTGGGCTCTAATTCCTGGAGCCGGCCTTCCGCCCACTGGTGCTTGTGCAAGACATATGCCCCCGCGGCGCCCACGGTGGCAAGGATTACCAGTGCAATACAGGCGAATGCCAGAATCTCGGCGGATTTTTGGCTCTTCATATGAATATCATGGCTTCTTGGCAGGGGAGGAATCACCCTCTCTGGGCTGGGCAGGTCGGGTTGGGGAGCCACCAAACGTCGCGCCCCCGAAAGTTGCCGCGCCAGGCGACGGATTGTTCTTGATGACATCGGCCGGCTTGACAACTGAGGCCACAGACGCGCTGCCGGCAGGAATAGTTACAGCGGCAGGCGCCGGTGAAGACGCACCGCCGCTTGGCGTTGCCCCAGACGCGGAGGACAACGGCAGCGTCGCAGACTGCACGACGGGCGGTGGCACCATCAGCACGCCGAAAAGCTTGGGATCAAGTGTGAACTCGATCATAAAATTCTCTTTAGCCGCCCCAGGCATGCGCGTCGCTGCTGAGGGGGCCCGTACGTCCCGTACGCCCGGTTGGTCACTCAAAATCTGCATCAATGCGGACGCATTGCTCGTAAGCCCCACGACAGTGACCTTGTCTCCTTGCAACTTTATGCTTTGCAAGGCAGTGTCGTCTGGAAAAGCCTTGGTCAAACGTTCCATGAGCCTCAGCGGTTCGATGCGGTTGCCCATGATGTCCGACAGGAGACTCAGCTTCTCTACCGCCTGAAGCAATTCTTCCCGCTGCGCTACCACGGGGCGAGCGCGCTCGAATACATCGCCATAAGCATTTACTGCCTCGATGGCCCGCAGCCGGAGTTGCGATGTAGGTGTGATGGCCATAGCCAGCAGCCAACAAAAGGCGAGGAGCAACAAACCGTACCCCACCGCCCGCCAACGGTTTTCTATCTGCGCACGCAACGTTTCACCATACCCGGTCATCACGATGGCGGGGCCCAGAACAGACCTTACCCAAATCTCAGGCGCGGGCTCACTCACCAGCCGCTCTTGCTGTGAAACCAGGTAGTGCTCGACTTGCTTTCGGGATGCCAGTGCAACATCCAGATGTACCAACCCTGTGCTACTGCGCGCAACGGAGTAGCCCCAGATAAGGTCCTGCGGGCCAAAGGGACTGGACGATTTCACATCAAGCGCCACCGCACTCGCGGTGTCCTGCTCGGACATAGACGGCAAGTTAAGCGTTCGCCGCAGGACCATGCTTTCGGGCAACTCTAGCGCGACGCAACGTGCCACCGATGCGCTCGCCCCCCCGCGTTCAGACACCAGCGTGCCGTTGAGCCACAGGGTTTTTTGCCCATCCACTTGAATCAGACGCACGGGCACCGCCGGGGCAAGCCATGACAGCGGTCGACGTTTCTGCAACCCTTGCCAACCCTTGACTACGGTACGCCACGCGGCATGGAGGTCCACGCCTAGAAAGCGGGCATCAGAAGAGAGGGTTGGCATTTTGGGTATTTGGGTCACTCAGGGTGACGTGATTTCAATACTGCGTTCCGTCTGGAGCGTTCGCCAAGCAAGCCCATCCCGGGCGCTGGCACCCACATCGACGATACGGGCAACGCGGACGAATCCTCCGTCTGCAAGCGGCACCACAGCTTCCACACGGTATCGGCGTGTGGAGGAAACAGAAACCAAAGACGCATCCAGAGAGGTGGTATCGATCCCTTCCGCGCCCGTTTCACGCTGCTGGACAATGCGGCGAGCCACCGCTTCATCGCCATTGGCAAGCACCGTGAGAACACCCATGGGAGCCGCCAAGGGATTGATCCGTGCGCCGCCTCCCGATGTTCCGTACACAGTCACAAGCGGGGAAAGTCTAGCATAGAGGTCATAGCCGACCCCTGGTATGCGCAGCAGATCCTCAGGGGCTTCAAACCGCTCAGCCTGCCCTCTCAAGTCCTTGCGCTCCCGGGCCTCTACCGTCAATTGCGCCAGTTGCTGCGCCGCGTCTGGCGCTAGCCCTCCAGCGACTTGATACAGGCGCGCCAACAACGGAATGGAGGCGCCATTCAAGTCAATCCAACCATTGAGGGGGACCAATTGAACCGGAACTATCAAGCCTCGGTAGTTAATTGTTCCCGCAATGACCTTGGAAACACGGGTTGCACTGGATACGAACTCCTGCAGCGCTAGCGTGATTGCTGCATCGCCGATGGCTTGCGATTGAACGGCTTGCCGCTGGGCAGCCACAACCCGTATTTCGCCACGGGTGACCCGGCTCATCCCTGTCACCAGAATCGAAAGCGCGGCCACGACCCATAACACAGCAATCATGGCCACGCCAGAGGCTCGTCGGGCACGCGACAGAAAGGGACGCATCATGAGCGTCCACCGCCAAAAACCGCATCACCACCAGAACCCCGAGCGCCGCGCGGGGTAGAGCGCATGGGAATCACCAACATGGGCCACTCCCCAGCCTGGGTCCCCACAGTAATGGCCACCCTGTCCGGCAGCAGTTCGGGGTGATTCCAGCCACCGCCCCACTGTACGGGCTCAAGATTGGTATTGGTATATCGCAAGGCGAGGGCCGTGGCCCCTGGCACCAGCAAGCGATTCTGTGCCTGGGACCAGTCCGGCACGGCCACTTCGCCTACCCAAGGCACGAAACTGAGCACCACGCCGGACTGCCCTTCCGACTGCCCCAACGCAAGCCGGAAATAGTAGCGGCCACCGACGCCGTGCCGGGCAGGCATGATGCCGATCCAGGTCAACGTGGTGGGGGATCCTTCAAAAAAGTAAGGAGCTTGCCCCACCGTCGAAGGCTCGTTGGGTCGCTGCAAATAGGTACGCCCCATGGCTGAGCGGAGGAATCCTGAAGCAATCCGAAGCTCATCGGTCTGCAATAGCCGGGCGTCTATCCTCTCACCAGTCTGGGCCGTAGTTCGCAGGGCGGAACCCATCCCCAGCACGATAAGCGAGAGCAGCGCCATTACCACCAGCACCTCTACAAGGGTGAAGCCACGTGATGAATGCGTTGTAACGGGTTTCACCTGGGTGCCCCCAAGCCTTCGACTTTTCGCTCGGGGATCAGCGTCGTCATGGCGAGTGTTCGCGCTGCCGTACCTTCTTGCCAACTCACAACAAACTCCACCTCGTGAAGCTTGGGCACTGAGGGGCCTTCTACTGGTGTGGCGTAGGGCGCGCTACGGACTTGCCACGCATATCCGCCAGAATTGCCTGCGTCCTGCCAACCCGCGGGCGAAACACTGTCTCGCATGGAGAGCAGAGACTCGGCCAGGAGTACTGCGCCCTGCTGGCGTTCCGCTACCCCCACTGCACGGGCACTTCCACCGCTGGCACGGAACAGCATGGTTAGGGAGATCGCCATGATCACGAAGGCCACCAGCAACTCCAGCAGAGAAAAGCCGCTTTGCCGAGCCACATGTCCGCTTTTAATCATGGTCCCACAGCCTCTTGGCTGACGCGGCCCGACAGCCAGTCAACACGAAGCCGCACACCACCACTGTTGGACGCACGCAGTACGTCGATGCTGCCCCCAGTGGCCCCTCCGTCTGGGAGAAAGCGAATTGCCGCGACACCATCAGATGACAGCTCAGTACCAGCCACCGTTGCACGCACGGTAAGCGAGTCCGGAAGTGAGTGCATGGTGCCGCCCTGAATTCCAAAACTGCGCTGCTGCAGATTGACGCTAAACCTAGTCTCGGTCCGCTCTGCAGCTGCCCGCTGGCGCGCCCCTCGCAACTCGGAGAGCATGGTGCGAAGCACATCCCGATACTGCGCGGTCTCGCGCATCTTCTGATAGGCAATGGGCGTGATGCCGATGACAAGCCCAACGATGGCAAAAGCCACCAAAAGCTCCATCAGCGTGAAGCCACTCTCGCGCATCATCTGCCCAGGCCGTTCAATCAACCGCGGGCCGATCAGGGAGTATTACGAACGTCGGCATTTTCACCGTCGCCCCCAGGAGCGCCATCGGCACCTAGCGAAAGAATTTCGATGCCGCCGTTGGGGCCCGGATTGGCATAGCGGTACGGGCGACCCCATGGATCCTGAGGGACGTTGCCCTTAATGTAGGGCCCCGACCAACTCGCCGCATTGCCAGGACGTTTTGCCAAAGCGTCGAGCCCCTCTTCCGTGGTGGGGTACCGCCCCACATCTAGCTTGAAGAGCTCCAAGGACTTGTCGAGATCCGAAATTTGGACCCCCGTCGTTTTGGACTTTGCACCTCCTAGTTGATTCAGAACACGCGGTCCTACCAAGCCGGCGAGGAGCGTGAGAATGGCCAGTACAACCAGCAACTCGATCAGGGTAAAGCCCCGCTGGACGCGGGCGTTAGCGCGCACCACATGGCCGGCATAGGAAGTAGGTGTACTCGTCATTGGAAAATGATTCCTTCACAATTAAACAGCGAGGTCATTCACGGACAGAATGCCAAGCAGGATAGAAACGATGATGGCGGCAATCAAAACGCCAAGGATCAGTATCAACGCAGGCTCTACCAAGGTGAGCAGGCGTTTGATGCCGGTTTCTACTTCCCGGTTCAATATGTTTGCTAACTCCAGCATCATGGGGCCTGTCCGGCCAGTTTCCTCGCCCACTCGAATCAGGTTGATGGCAAGCGGTTCGAAAATTCCGGTGGCAGAGATTGCCTGCACCATCTTTCCGCCTTCCTTGACCATAGGCGCAACCTTGAGCAGTTCCCGCCTCAATACAGTGTTGCTAACGGTTTCCGTGGCAATGTGCAGAGCCGTCAACAGCGGCACGCCGTTGCCAAGCAAGGTCCCGAGCGAACGGGAAAACAAGGTGAGCTGATACTTCAACGCCAATGGCCCCACCAGTGGTACGCGCAGCAGCCTGACCTGCCACCAACGTCTACCTGAAGGCGCCTTGAGCCACCGTGACATAGCAAGCCACAACAGCACCGCCCCCACACCGAGAAAAAGGCCGTAGCGTGTGAATATCTGCCCCAACATCATTACCAAGCGCGTGGGCGTGGGCAAAGCGTCTCCCATATCAACGAAGAGCTTTTCGAACTGGGGCACAACGAAGCCCAGCATCACAATTAACGAGAGCACGGCGACACCCAGCAGAATCGCAGGGTAAATGGTGGCGGATATGACGCTGTCGCGCAATGCACGCTGGCGCTCCATATGCTCGACCAACCTGTCCAGCACTGCCGACATCTGGCCACTGGCTTCGCCCGACCGCACCATATTGATGTAGAAGTCACCGAACAGTGCGCCATGGCGCGCTAAGGCCTTGCTCAACGGGGTACCACCCTTGACCGCACCCAAGGTCGAACTCACCAATTCGGATACGCTCGGTTTGTGACTCATATCAATAAGTACACGCAGGGCGTTGTCGAGCGCAAGACCCGCCCGCAGCATGATCGCCAGCTCGGATGTCAGCGCCAACACATCTGCTGAATTCACGGCGCTTTTGTCCACGCGGCCCTTGCGCGTACGCCCAGCCACGGCATTGCCGGTAGGCACAGCCGAAACCGTAGCGCCGCTGGTTGAGCCTACCTCCTCCACCGTGAGAGGCGTAAGACCTTTGTCACGAAGAAGCTTCATGACCGCCACCGGGCTGGCAGCAGACATTTCACCCTGCTGAATGTGCCCCTGCGCGGAAGCAGCCCGCCAGGAGAAATCAGGCATCGGACTGGTCCTGGGTCACTCGCGCCAACTCGTCAAGCGATGTAACGCCTGCGGCGACCTTACGAAGGCCATCTTCATACAGGCTTAACATCCCATTACCCGCAGCAATGCTGTGCAAAGCGTTTGCGTCACGGCCTTCTAGAATTGCTCGACGCACGGGCTCATCCAACATCAGTAACTCATGAATACCTGTGCGGCCCTTGTACCCCGACTGTCGGCATTCGGAGCAACCTACGGCCCGGTAGATCGAACGCTGGCCGGTCGGCATGAAGCGATGGAGTCCAGAACCCGCCATCACAGTAGCTTCGGGTTCATACGTTTCCTTGCAGACACCACACAGCGTGCGCACTAGCCGCTGAGCCAATACGCTGTTAACCGATGACGTGATCAGATACCGCTCCACACCCATGTCCTGCATGCGAATCACTGCCCCCGCGGCAGTATTGGTATGAAGCGTTGACAAAACCAAGTGCCCGGTAAGTGCCGACTGCACAGCGATCTGCGCGGTCTCCCCGTCTCGCATTTCCCCGATCATGATGATGTCGGGGTCCTGGCGCAGTATGGAGCGCAATGCGTTTGCAAAGGTGAGGTTGATCTGGGCGTGCACCTGGATCTGGTTGATGCCATCGAGCTGATACTCCACCGGGTCTTCCACAGTGATGATCTTCTGCTCACTCGCATCGATTTTGGCCAGTGCGGCGTAGAGTGTGGTGGTTTTTCCTGAGCCAGTAGGTCCGGTGACCAACATGATGCCGTGGGGCCTGGCCAACAACGCATTGAACCGCGCCAGGGTATCTTTCTCAAACCCCATTTTCTCAAGGTCGAGTCGCACGCTGGCACGGTCCAGCACACGCATCACAACGCTTTCGCCGTGGACTGTAGGCACCGTGGAGACGCGCAAATCAAGTTCGCGCCCTTTCACACGTGTCTTGATGCGACCATCTTGGGGCAATCGGCGCTCCGCGATATCCAGGTGCGCCAAAAGCTTGACCCGAGAACTGACGGCAGCACTCAACCTGGGGGCAACAAGCTCGCCCGGGTGAATGACGCCGTCGACCCGGTACCGCACATGCAATCCGTCATCAAACGGCTCGAGATGGATATCAGACGCCCTCAGGTCGATTACTCGTCCGATGATGGAGTTGACCAACCGTATGACCGGGGCCTCACTGGCAAGATCCTTGAGGTGCTCGACGAAGTCACCTCCGTCTGCAGTATCTTCAAGTCCGTCGTCAGCATCGGAAGCCTCCTCAACGGGCCCGGCCAAAGCCCTCTCAATGTCGCTGTCCAGCGCCAGAAAGGGCCGGATTTCCATGCCTGTAGCGAGATGGAGCGCCTTGATGACAAATGCGTCCTGGGGCTTTGACATGGCCACATAGAGCACAGTGCCCTCAGCCCGCAGGGGGTACACGCCATTGGCATGGAGAAATTCAGGCAGCAGCCCATCTACCTCAGGTAGCAAATCCGGGAAATCGGGCGCCTGCACAAGTGGCAACCGCAACTGAGCCGACAACGCCGTGGCGATATCCAGGTCGGAAACAACACCAAGCCGAACCAAAACACGCCCCAACAGCCCGCCCATTTCCTGCTGCGCCATAAGGGCGCGCTCAAGGTCACGGGCACTCAACTTGCCGGAGCGGACCAGCGTTTCGCCGATTCGCAAATGCGGGGTGTCGGGCAAACTGTCTGGCTCGATGGATAACAAAATGGGTTCTGTGGTCATGTACGCAATGCCCAAGTCTGTGCAAGTCTTGGGAACGGCCCTGCGAGGCGCGAAGGCGTGAGTGTATCCGGGCTACCAGAACACTCCTGTCGATCACTTACATTCCAGTGCGTGTTCACGGCGGGCTGATTGCCTTGCGATCACCGCTTCTTCGATGCACATCACATGCAACCAATTCCGTCCTACATCTGCAGATCCTCCCAACATGTGGCGCTGTACCTGAGCGTTGGAGCGCTAACGCTGGGCGCTGGCGCTTGGGGATGGTGGCAGTTTGCTTCAAGCCCTAACGCTCCGCATCCGGAAAAGAGTTCGCTACTGCTCGCTCCAATGATCGGTGTCATTGAAAATTGCATTCTGCGTCCATACGACGGCAGCGCACCGCGTAGCAATGCCCTGTCCCAGGTGTGCGATGGAGAGCAAGGCTCAGCTGCGACGCTGGTGGAATCCACGCTTTCCACACTAGCTCCCCACTCCCCTGGCCGCTTGGGCGGGTTGGAGGTGGGCTATACGCTACCGGTACCGTTGCTGCAGTTGACCAAGCAAACGCCGGGTGGATGGGATGTTGATGCCGATCTCGCAGGTAGGTTTGCGAGAACCATTCGCGACAATCAACGGCCTCTCATTCTTTACCTGTTCTCGTCACATTTCTCGACCGGAGCGCCGATCGAGAAAACTCTCGCTTCCGACCCCGAGAACATAGCGTCCACCCCAAAAGGCTATTTGAGTACTGGCAGCTACTACGGCGAGCCGGTGTATCACTGGTCCACAGCATCGACACAAAACTCCATCACATATTGGAGGACGCAAACCATCAGTGTATTGCTTGACCAAATTTGCCAACTTCCCCCAAAAGATCGAGAAAAGATCAGAGGAATTACTTTACTGGGCGAGACCCACCATTATTTCCCCAACTTCGAAACCGGAATGGGTTTTGATTTACCGTACTTGGTCACGGACTACGGTCAACGATCTGTGGCGGGGTTCCAGTCATTTCTCGCCCGAAAGTTCATCAGTATCGACGCTTTAAACCGAAGCGTAGGCGCCGAATATTTGTCATTCAGTGACATCAATCCACCAGCAAAAGATATCCGATCGGAAGAACTCAACACATTTACTGAGCACATCGACTCGTTTGCCCACGGCGTGCTCCCCCTGTCCGGGTGGGTCTACGCTCCTGCCAGTCACCGAAACGATAGCTCCTCTCCCCGAATTCACATTTACCTCAATGGAAAATTTTGGGGCAAAACCACCGTCAACAAGCGGCGTCAGGATGTCTTGGAGGCCCATCCTGAGATGGCGCACGCGGATACGGGCTGGAGAATGGACATGGACTTTCGCCGGCTACCCCATGGCATCCATAAGCTGGATATTTTTCTAGAGACTGAAGCAGAAAAATTTGTGCGCTTGGGTTCTCGGCGCATCGTGCTGATGGACAGGAGTCAAGCAACACCACGGGAACAATCGATGACGGAGCTTCCTCCCCACCAGGCCACTTCCTCATTCCCCTTCCATCTGGATCAACCCCGGGATTTGTACTCCTACTACTACAACCCGTTGGTACCGCTATGGCTCGAATTTCGTGAAAAGCAGGTCAAAGATTACATTGACTTCTTCGGCCGTTTGCTGGCTGAGTCATGTCTTTCACACGTCCCACGATACACGCACCAGATATTCCCCTATGCCAACCCCAGTTGGGATTCCAACAAGTTCTCGGTGGGTTTGTCACTGAAAGCAGGCGAATCGACGCTTCCTGGTGTCAGTCTGTACGGGGACACCACCTACGGCAATTCCTATCTATCGTGGCACCAACGAAGTCCGCGCCAGCCCTACGGAATTACTGAGTTTCATCCATTGAAGCCGCTAGATGCTCAGACCATGGAAAACGTGATCGAAGCACATCGCCGCAGCGGTGCGAGATTTCTGTCGTTCTTCTTAGAGCCACGCTGGCAAGGAGCCGCGACCCCAAGAAATCACAATATCTTTTCGTTTGATCCAGACAATCCGAAATTTGGATCAGATGTGCTTTATCACTCCCTTCAAAAAGTCATTTCCCAACAGAAAGCAGACGGCAGCAACCCTGAACTCCGCGGCGGAATTAATCAAAAGTCTCTGCCAAAGCGAAGGGGCAGCCCTCGGTATCCTTGACTGAGACTTGTGGAACCAATCCATTCAGTTGCCAATCGACTCCAAGCATTTCGTCGTTCCACACAACGCACCGCTCATAACTGGGCGCATAGTAGTCCGTAGTCTTATATAGAAAGTCGGCGCTGTCACTGAGAACCACAAACCCGTGGGCAAAACCCGGGGGCACCCAGAGCTGTCGCCTGTTGTCTGCGCTCAGCAGCTCCCCCACCCATTTTCCAAAGGTGGATGAAGAGCGGCGCATATCCACCGCCACATCAAAAACAGCCCCGGAGACAACACGGACAAGTTTTCCTTGCGGTTGGCGAATCTGGTAATGAAGGCCTCTCAGCACGGATCTAGAGCTACGGCTGTGATTGTCTTGAACAAAAACACATTTCTGACCAACGGCGTCTTCAAACCGCTGATGGTTGAAGCTCTCAAAGAAGAACCCGCGCGAATCTTCAAAAATCTTGGGTTCAATGACGAGGACTTCAGGAATAGATGTGGGGATAACGCGCATATCGATTCAATTGCATATTACTGGGAAGAGGTTAGCAGCGTTGGCACCGCAAACTGTTCAGGCGGCAACCCAGCATGCCACCGGTCATGCATGACCAGAAACGCCTGCTCAAGGGCAGAGGTGAAGCCCCCCGTATCGAACAAGGGAAGGCTCATTCGCTTGTTCGAGAGATGCCGCTTCAATCCTTTCAAGCGTTCGGCGTCGTTAGCGAGCGTTTTTGCCAGTTCGAGGTAGTCGTCAAGCGAGTGCGCAATCAGCTCGGGCAATTGCGCGGCGTGAAGCAGGCTGGCCGCCACCCGCCCCGCAAATGCCCGGCCCTGCAAAGTAATGACGGGCACCCCCGCCCACAGCGCATCGCTGGCCGTGGTGTGAGCGTTGTAGGGCAATGTGTCCAGCAGCAACCCTGCGTGCGCATGGCGGGCTAAATGCTGCGCGAGTGGCAACCGCCGCGCAAAAACAAGCCGCTCTGCGGCGACACCACAACTGCTAGCCTCTGCCCTGAGCCGGTCCTGAATGGTTTTAGACTCGCAGATCAACCACAGGACGCCGCCCGGCACTTCGCGCAGCAACCTCATCCAAACGGTAAAGAAAGCAGGCGTTATCTTGTAGCAGTTGTTGAATGCCGCGAACACGAAGGCGTTGCTTGGCAGCCCCTCATCCTCGCGTGAAGGAGTGTCAACCGCAATGTTTCTTCGGTTGTCATTCACCTGATAGCAGTTGGGCATATGCACGAGCTTTTCGGCATAGTCACTCTGGTTGGAAAAAGGCGTGACGGTGGCGTCGCCAATCACATAGTCATAAATCGGAAGACCCAGGGTCCCCGGGTACCCGAGGTAGTTCACTACGACCGGCGCAGGCTTGCGAAGGAGCACAGAAGCCCTCGCATCCCTGGTGTAGCCTTTCAGGTCAACTGCAATGTCGATTTGAAGCGCCCTCAGATGCTCCGCAATGGCTTCATTGGTCCACTCGCGGACATCCAGAAAATGCTCGAACGCTTTAGAGAGGCGAATACGCATGGGTGAGCCGTCATCCGGCCCAAATGACACACCAAACGTCTCAAAGCGCGACCTGTCATGTGCTTCAAACATGCCCGCGGTCAGATGCGCAGTGGCATGCTCGTGAAAATCTGACGAGAGATATGCGACCTTGATCCGGCTGTTTCGGGGGCGAGGGAGATGACGGAAAGGGGATATATCTTCTCTGGTCAAAATTCCCTCGCCGTATGCCCTGGCGCACTTCTGATGGACAGCTTGGTCCTCGCAGAAAGACAACGCCTCGAAGGGCAAAAGGGTCGGTTTGCCCTGCGCCAAGTCCATCTGAATCTTCGGGACAATGTCCGCCAGCTCGCCCCATTGGCATGACTCCATTGAGACCCGCCAAAGACTCGCCCATACAGCCCCCTTCTCTGGTGCCAGACTCAAGGCAGCACGAAACGCGTCTGCAGCCTCCTCGTGCCGCGAGAGTGTCTGCAAGATAGTGCCGCGCGTCACCCATGCTGTCGCATAGCCCGGGGCAATCTCCACGGCCCGCGAGATCGCAGCCAAAGCGTCCTGCATCGCACCAAAGTCCTGCAAGGCATTTGCAAAATTATTCCAGGCCAGTGGGTCTGCAGGGTTGAGCATCACACTGCGCTGAAGGAGTTCGACAGCCTCCCTCAGCCGGCCGAACTGACCAGCCAGCACGCCAGACAAATGCAGTGCCAACGCATGCTGCGGATTCTGTGCAAGGACTTGTTGGTACAACGCCTGCGCCCCGGCCTTGTTACCCGCTTTTTGTAAGTCCAGCCCGCGCTTGACCGCCTCGAACCAGGGATCAACCACGCCCACCCCACCCTTCCGGTTTCCTTCAATCATCAATAGACCACGTCGCGGAGAAGGCGCATCAGATAAACGCCGTACCCGCTCTTGGCCTGCGGCTTTGCTAGGTGCTCGAGCTGCTGCGCGTCGATCCAGCCTGATCGCCAAGCGATCTCTTCAGGGCACGCAATCTTCAAGCCCTGCCGGTGCTCCAGCGTCGCGATGAATTGACCCGCCTCCAGCAGGCTCTCGTGCGTGCCGGTATCCAGCCACGCGTAGCCGCGCCCCATGATCTCGACATTAAGCTGCGCCTTCTCCAGGTATAGGCGATTCAAGTCGGTGATTTCATACTCCCCTCGTGCGGACGGCTTTAGGCTCTTGGCCAGTTCCACCACGCTGCTGTCGTAGAAGTACAGGCCGGTGACGGCATAGCTCGACTTGGGCTGCGCAGGCTTTTCTTCCAGCGACAGCACCTTGCCCTGCGCGTCGAACTCCGCCACGCCATAGCGCTCGGGGTCGTGCACGTGGTAGGCGAACACGCTGGCGCCTTCAGTGCGCTGCATCGCGTTTCCGAGCAGCTCATGAAAGTCGTGGCCGTAGAAGATGTTGTCGCCCAGCACCAGCGCGCTGGGCGCGCCGTCCAGGAATTTTTCGCCAATGACGAAAGCCTGGGCCAGGCCGTCCGGGCTGGCCTGCACCGCATATTCCAGGCGGATGCCCCACTGGCTGCCGTCGCCCAGCAGTTGCTCGAACCGCGGCGTGTCCTGCGGCGTGCTGATGATGAGAATGTCGCGGATGCCCGCGAGCATCAGCGTGCTCAGCGGGTAATAGATCATGGGCTTGTCGTACACCGGCAGCAGTTGCTTGCTGATGGCTAGGGTGGCCGGGTGCAGCCGGGTACCGGATCCTCCGGCGAGGATGATGCCTTTGCGTTGCGTCATGGTCGGTGCCGTTCAGAGAGTTTCAGCCAGCATGCGTGCCACGCCAGCTTGCCAGTGCGGCATCTTGAGGCCGAAGGTGGCCTGCAGCTTGCCGGTATCGAGGCGCGAGTTGTGCGGGCGCACTGCGGGGGTCGGGAATGCACTTGTCGGCACTGGCGCCACCTCTTTTGCTTTTATTTCGATAGCAGGTTGTGCAATCTGGGCTTGCGCAAGCACGTATTTGGCGTACGCATTCCAGGTCGTCTCGCCCGCGGCCACGCAGTGGTACAGGCCGGCATCCTGCGGGCGCTGCTGCAGGTGGCGGATGGCGTGCGCTGTCACATCGGCCAGCAGGTCGGCGCCGGTGGGCGCCCCCCACTGGTCATCAATCACGGTCAGGTGCTCGCGCTCCTGGGCCAGGCGCAGCATGGTCTTGGCGAAGTTGCCACCGCGTGCGGCATAGACCCAGCTGGTGCGCAGGATCAGGTGCTTGGCGCCCGCCTGTGCAATGAGTTGCTCGCCTTCGAGCTTGGTGCGGCCGTACACGCTCAAGGGCGCGGGCGCATCGGTCTCCACCCAGGGGCGGCTGCCGCTGCCGTCGAACACGTAGTCGGTGCTGTAGTGCACCAGCCAGGCGCCGAGCTTCGCGGCCTCCTGCGCGATGGCGCCGGGGGTAGTGGCGTTGAGCGTGCGCGCAAAGTCGGCCTCGCTCTCGGCCTTGTCGACGGCGGTGTGGGCTGCGGCATTGACGATGACGTCGGGGCGCAGGGTGCGCACCGTCTCCACCACGCCAACGGTGTTCGAGAAGTCACCGCAATGCTCGGTGCTGTCGAAGTCCAGCGCCGTCACCGTACCCAGCACCGACAGGCTGCGCTGCAGCTCCCAGCCGACCTGGCCGCTTTTGCCAAAGAGCAGGATGTTCATGCGCTGGCGTCCGCCACGGCTGCCGGATCCTGTGCCGCGTACTGGGTCTGCACCCAGTCCCGGTAGGAGCCGGTCTGCACGCTGGCCACCCAGTCGGCATGGTCCAGGTACCACTGCACCGTCTTGCGGATGCCGGTGTCGAAGGTCTCGGCGGGCTTCCAGCCCAGCTCGCGTTCGATCTTGCGCGCGTCGATGGCGTAGCGGCGGTCGTGGCCGGGGCGGTCTTTCACATAGGTGATCTGGGTGCGGTAGCTCTGGCCGTCGGCGCGGGGGCGCAGCTCGTCGAGCAGGCTGCAGACCATGTTCACGATCTCGATGTTGGGCTTCTCGTTCCAGCCGCCCACGTTGTAGGTCTCGCCGGGGGCGCCCGCTTCCAGCACGCGGCGGATGGCGCTGCAGTGGTCCTTCACGTACAGCCAGTCGCGCACCTGCATGCCGTCGCCGTACACCGGCAGGTTCTTGCCGGCCAGGGCGTTGACGATCATCAGCGGGATCAACTTCTCGGGGAAGTGATACGGCCCGTAGTTGTTGCTGCAGTTGGTAGTGAGCACTGGCAGGCCGTAGGTGTGGTGCCAGGCGCGCACCAGGTGGTCGCTGGCGGCCTTGCTGGCGCTGTAGGGGCTGTTGGGCTCGAAACCGCGCGTCTCGGTGAAGGCCGGGTCGGTGGGGGCGAGCGAGCCGTAGACCTCGTCGGTGGAGACGTGCAGGAAGCGGAACGCCTCGCGCTCCCCCTCGGGCAATGCGCCCCAGTAGGCACGCACGGCTTCGAGCAGGCGGAACGAGCCGACGATATTGGTCTGGACAAAGTCTTCCGGCCCATGGATGGAGCGGTCCACATGGGACTCGGCCGCGAAGTTGACCACCGCGCGAGGCTGGTGCTCGGCCAGCAGACGGGCAATCAATGCTCTATCGCCGATGTCGCCTTGGACGAACACATGGCGCGCATCACCCTGGATGCTGTCCAGGTTGTGCAGATTGCCTGCGTAGGTGAGTTTGTCGAGGTTGACCACGGGCTCGCTGGAGGCGGCAAGCCAGTCAAGAACGAAATTGGCGCCGATGAACCCTGCGCCGCCGGTAACCAGAATCATGGGTAAGCCGTCTGAAAATGCCTTGCGGCAAAGCTCGTGATTATCCCACCCGGGTTTCCTGGATGCGTAACAGGCTCTAACAGCAGGGTGCAACGCCGCAGCTCAGAAGTGAATACCACGCATCATCTGCTGCAACGCCACCGCCTCCGCAGACAGCTGTGGCTTGGCACTCTTGTCGCCCTTGGCAGCAGTGGAATCCGGGAACATCCGAAAACTCGTGTTCATCGTGATCTGCGCCACCCGCGGCACCAATGCGTGCAGCAGCTGACCGGTGATGCCCAGGCGCGTGGCGATGCGTACCGGCTTGAAGATGCAGGCCTGGGCGATCATGTCGGCCGCCTCCTCGGGGCTCAGCGTGGGCACGTTGTTGTAGATCTTGGTTGGCGCGATCATCGGCGTGCGCACCAGCGGCATGTTGATGGTGGTGAAGGTGATGCCCTGGTCGGCAAACTCGCTTGATGCGCAGCGTGTCCAGGCATCCAGCGCCGCCTTGCTGGCTACGTAGGCTGAAAAGCGCGGCGCGTTGGTCAGGACGCCGATGGAGCTGATGTTCACCACATGGCCCTTGCGCTTGGCCACCATGCCGGGCAGGAAGCCCATGGTGACGCGCAGGCAGCCGAAGTAGTTGAGCTGCATGGTGCGCTCGTAGTCGTGAAAGCGGTCGTAGCTCGACTCGATCGCACGGCGGATGGAGCGGCCCGCGTTGTTGATGAGAAAGTCCACCCCGCCATGGTTGTCGATGAGCAACTGCACGAACCGGTCGCAATCGGCCATGTCCGCAATATCGGCCGAGTAGGCGATGAAGCTATAGCCCTTGGCCTTGGCTTCCGCGCAGGCCTCGTCCAGCTTGTCCTGGTCACGGCCGCAGATGATGGTGGTGGCGCCTGCCTCGGCAAACTTGTGCGCGGCAGCGAGGCCGATGCCCGATGACCCCCCGGTGATCAGCACCACCTTGCCAGTGACCGTACCCTTGAGCGAACGGTCGATGAAGAGCTCGGGGTCCAGGTTGCGCTCCCAGTAGTCCCACAGGCGCCATGCGTAATCCTTGAGATTCGGGCAGGCCACGCCCGAACCCTTCAGCGCTGCCAGAGTTTCGCGGCAATCGAAGCGCGTGGGGTAGTTCACAAAGGTCAGCATGTCCTCGGGCAAGCCCAAGTCTTTCATCACCGCATTACGCACCCGGCGTACCGGGGCCATGGCCATCAGGCTCTTCTTGACGCTCTTCGGGATGAAGCCCAGCAAAGCCGCGTTGATGAACAGGTTCATCCGCGGCGCATGCGCAGCCCGGCTGAAGATGTCGAGCACGTCCCCCACGCGGTAGCCTACCGGGTCCACCAAGTGGAAGCATTTCTTGGCGATGTCCTTCTGGTGGCTGATGACGTTCAGAGCGTTCACCACAAAATCCACCGGCACGATGTTCACGCGCCCGCCTTCCAGCCCCACGGTGGGCATCCAGGGAGGCAGCAGCTGGCGCAGGCGCTGGATCAGCTTGAAGAAGTAGTACGGACCATCGATCTTGTCCATCTCGCCGGTCGTGCTGTCGCCGACCACCATGGCGGGCCGGTACACGGTCCAGGGCACCTTGCAGTCCTGGCGCACGATCTTCTCGCTCTCGTGCTTGGTCTGGAAGTACGGGTGGTCCAGGCCTTCGGCTTCCTCAAACATGTCTTCGCGGAAAACGCCCTCGTATAGGCCGGCCGCAGCGATGGACGAGACATGATGGAACTGCCCCGCGTCGACGGCCTTGGCCAGGTCCACCGTATTGCGCGTCCCTTCGATGTTCACCGCCACCTGCGTTTCCTCGTCGGCGCCCAGGTCGTACACCGCCGCGAGGTGGTAGAAGTGATCGATCTGGCCTTTGAGCTTCTTGATGTCCTCCGCGGCCACACCCAGCTTCTTGGCGGTGAGGTCGCCGAACACCGGCACGGCGCGGGCGGCAGTCACGCCCCAGAAGCTCCGCAGGTCGGCAACCTTGTCAGCGCTTTCGCGGCGGATCAGGAAATGAACCACCGCCCCCTTGCGCTCCAGCAGCTTCTTGACTAGCCGCTTGCCGATGAACCCCGTTGCCCCCGTCACGAAATACTGCATGGATGACTCCTTTTGTAATGGCTTCATTCTTGCGCAGGGCCTGCAACCGCCGATTCAGCAGAAACCCGCGCCGATGCGGCGCGCGCCCTAGATAGCGCGCTCTACACTTTTAGGAGCCCGCGCCTACACCTGGCGCGCCGTGCCGCGTACAGTCCGGCCATGCGTCAGAGGCAGCCTGCCCTGGCAAACCAAACCCATCTCAATGACGGAGGCCCCATGGTCAAGAAACTGCAAAAACTCAGCGCCGACAACAAAAAGAGCAACGCCCAACTGTCCGGCACCGTGAAGGACTCCGCCCAGCAGATCTGGCTGGCTGGCCTGGGAGCCTTCTCCAAGGCACAGGAAGAAGGCGGCAAGGTGTTCGAAGCCCTGGTCAAGGAAGGCCTCACCATCCAGCGCAAGACCCAGGCCGTGGCCGAAGAAAAGATCTCCGAAGCCACCAGCCGCGTGACCAACATGGCCAGCGACATCGGCTCCAAGGCCCAGGGCCAATGGGACAAGCTCGAAAACATCTTTGAAGACCGCGTGGCCAAGGCCCTGGCCAAGCTGGGCGTACCCTCCGCCCGTGATCTGGAAGCCCTGAGCGCCCGCGTGGACGCATTGTCCAAGGGCACGAAGGCAGCGCCCGCCAAGGCCGCAGCCAAGCCTGCCGCCACGGCCCCTGCAAAGAAGGCCCCCGCCAAGAAGGCCGCTCCTGCGAAGGCAGCCACCAAGCCCACCGCCAAGGCAGCTCCTGTCAAGAAGGCCGCAGCCCGCAAGCCTGCCGCACGCAAAGCAGCGGACGCCGCCTCCAGCGCGTCGTCGGCCAACTGATACCCGCACCCGGATGAGCGGCAGCGCACGCTGCCAGCCTCTCCTCGCGGCCGATGTGCATCTGATGCGCCTCGGCCGCTTTTCTTTGGGCAGGGCCATGCTGCAGCCCGCCGGGCACGTGCCCCATTGCACCTGCGCCGCCGCACCGCGGCGGCGTATTCATGCCGCAGTGCAGCATTCCAGCGTGGGTTAGAGTAGCCCCCAAGAGACACGCAAACAACAACGTCAAACGACGCGAAGGGGCCTGCAGACATGGTGAAGAAAGCGCCACGCCGCACCGCAGAACGTATTCTGGAAGTGACGCTCGAGCTGTTCAACCGGTTTGGCGAGCCCAACGTCTCCACCACTCTGATCTCTGCCGAGCTGCGCATCAGCCCCGGCAATTTGTACTACCACTACCCGGCCAAAGACGAGCTGATCAACGCGCTGTTTGATCGCTACGAGCAGTCGCTGAACGAACTGCTGGCCGCGGCCGACGGCGTGCGCAATGTGGAGGACGCCTGGTTCTTCATGCACACGCTGTTCGAGTTGATCTGGCAGTACCGCTTTTTGTACCGCGACCTCAACGATCTGCTGTCCAAGAACCGGCGCCTGGAGACGCACTTCCAGGCCATCCTCAAGAACAAGACCCGCGCCGTGCGCGCCATGCTCGACGGCATGGGCCGCGCGGATGCGCTGCACATCGACACACGCGAACTGGAGGCCACCGCCACCAGCATGGTGGTTGTGCTCACGTATTGGCTCAGCTTCGAGTACGTGCGCGACCCGCGCCGGGCGCTGGAGCCCGAGAGCGCGCAGGCCGCGCTCCTGCGTGGCGCACACCACGTGCTCAACCTGCTGATGCCGTACCTGGAGACCAGCCAGCGCGCACATTTGCTGGAGCTCGTCGGCGCCTACGCCACCCGGGCGGCCCACTGACGGCGCCACCAGGAGCCCTGCCACCGCGCGCCACCCTCTTCCTCACCAACAAGAACTTCAGGAGACACACACCATGGCCAAGTGGACATCTTTCCCTCACGCTGGTGAATATCCGTTTGATGCCGCCAGCGTCAAGAAGCAATGGGCCCGCCTGCACGCGGGCGACGCCGAGGCCTGCCCCAAGGAGCCGGCGGTGCTCGACGCCTGGGCGCTGTTCCACAGCGGTGATTTCGAGAAGGCCGCCGCCGCCGGGATCGCGGCGGGCAGCGCGGGCACCACGGTGGCCAACAAGGCGACGGCGATCTACGCCAACTATTTGGAGCAAAAAGAAAAGACCCGGCTGGACCTCTTCATGCAGGTCGCGGAACGCGCCGAGGCGCAGGCTGCCGCAGAGCCCGGCAACGCCAACGCCTGGTACTGGCACGCGTACGCCCTGGGCCGCTACAGCCAGGGCATCAGCGTGGCCAAGGCGCTGGCGCAGGGGCTGGGCGGCAAGGTGAAGGAGTCGCTGGAGAAGGCGATTGCGCTGTCGCCCAAACATGCGGACGCTCGCATTGCTCTGGGCGCCTTCCATGCCGAGGTGATCGACAAGGTCGGCTCGCTGATCGGCGGCATGACCTACGGCGCCAAGAAGGACACGGGCCTCAAGCTGTTCCAGGAAGCCCTCAAGCTCAACCCGGGCTCGGCCATCGGCATGATCGAATATGCCAACGCACTGGTCATGCTGGAGGGTGACAAGAAGATGAAGGAAGCCACCCAGCTGTACGAAAAGGCCGCCGCGAGCGAACCAGCCGATGCCATGGAGCGCCTGGACATCGAGATGGCCCGCGCGGAGCTGGAAGAAGAGTAAAGGGCATCCCCTGAGGCGCTTCGCGCCTTCCCCCTTCTCTCTAATCACTGCGTGATTCGGGAAGGGGGCCACCGTCAGCGCACGCCTGCAAAGTGCCGGCTGCGCTGCATGGCGGCCCTTGCGCGGCGGTCGCTGGTGTGGGGCAGCGACAGTTTCGGCAGTCCGTGCCGGAACAAGTGCTCTTTTTGAAAACTTCGCCGTCGAACGATGGGTGTGAATTGCGCCGGCCCCGTGGATGCCTGCGGCAAGATCTCACGCAATTTTCACAAGCCTCTCACGCACAGCACCTGCAGCGGCAGCCCTCAGCCTCCGAACCGCCGCGTGGCGATCTCCAGCAGGCCATCAAAGATCAGGTTGTCCACCAGCTCGAAAGGCCGGGTCATGCTGGGTGCCATCTTCCAGCCCGCGCCGCCGGTCATCAGGCAGGCCGGCTCTTCGCCGCAGTGCTGGATCACGTGCTGCACCATGCGCTCCACGGCGCCAGCAATTGCATAGGTGCCGCCACTTGTGAGCGCATCGCTGGTGTTGGTGGGGAACAGGCGCACCTCGCCGGTGGGCACATGCAGGCCGGCCGTGCCGGACTCCAGCGCCCGCAGCATGATGCCGTGCCCGGGCAGGATCAGCCCGCCCATGAATCGGCCGTCGGCGTCAATGCATTCCACGGTGACGGCCGTGCCCACCATCACCACCACCAGTGGCCGCGCAGGGCCCTGGCGCAGCACATGGTGGCGCGCGCCAACCATCGCCACCCAGCGGTCCGAGCCCAGGCGCGAAGGATGGTCGTAGCCGTTGACGAGGCCCGCCTCTTCGGTGGACGAAACCACCCACGAGGGCTGCACGTCCCACAGTTCCATCTGTTCCTGCACGCGGCGCTTGACCGCGTCACCGGCTACCACGCAGCCGAGCATGCGCTCGGGGTGGCGCAGTGGTGCCCAGCTGCCCTCGGCCAAACGGTCGATGTGGTCCAGAAATTCGGCACCATGGGCCAGCAGCGCAGCCCCGGGACGGGGAGCGTCGTACAACGCCCACTTGAGGCGGGTGTTGCCGACATCGATGGCCAGAAAAGTCATGCGGCGGATTATCCCGAGTTTTGAAACACGTCCTGATTCAGCGGCGACATGGACGGCTCGTGAGCCACGAGCAGCGCGCGACAGGCCTGCATTCCATGCGGCCCACCGGTCAACAATGTCAAAAATCGTTTCACGCTGCTGTCTGACACACTGCCCCCGGGCTTTGCCACTACATTGAACGGTCCCGTTTTTGTTTCACTCCAGGAGGTACCCCATGGGTCTTTTCAGTTTCATCAAGGAAGCCGGCGAAAAACTGTTTGGCGGCAAGGAAGCCCAGGCCGCCACGGCAGCCGCCCCCACGCAGGATGAACTCAACGCCACGGCCGCCAACGCCATCGAGACCTACATCGCGTCGCAGAACCTCGGCGCCAGCAACGTGCAGGTGGCTTTTGACGGCACGGCCGGCAAGGTCACGGTCAAGGGCACGGCCCCCACGCAGTCGGCGAAAGAGAAGGTCACCCTGTGCTGCGGCAACGTGGCCCACGTGACCAGCGTCGAGAACCTGATGGACGTGACCAACCCCGAGCCCGAAGCCCAGTACCACGACGTGGTGCGCGGCGACACGCTCTCGGCCATCGCCAAGAAGTTCTATGGCGACGCCAACAAGTACCCCGCGATCTTCGAGGCCAACAAGCCCATGCTGACCCACCCTGACAAGATCTATCCTGGCCAGAAACTGCGCATTCCTCCGCAGGCCAAGTAAGCTTCGGAAATTCAAACAAAAAGAGCTGCTACCGCTTGATAACAGGGCGGTAGCAGCTCTTTTTCTGATAGCGAATCGCCCAGACGTTCTCACGTCAATGGCAGGGGGTCAGGGCCGTCAGGGCCTTTGCGCAACTGCTGCTGCGAGCGAGATCAACCTTTCATGCCCCGCCCGTGGGCAATGACCGCGCGGGCAAAAAGCGCCGCATGGGCGATGGGCGATGGGCGCCCTCAGCAGGCGCCCAACCCCCGCTCCTCAACTCTGCCGCCAAGGCAGTCCGTGAAAGCGCCAGCCGCCGCGCTTGCCCCGTTGCCCTTCGCCGTCCGCGTCACCCTCGAAGCCCTCAAGAATGTTATAGGCCTTGAAACCCAGCTCGGTGGCGCGGCGCGCAGCGGCGATGGAGCGCACGCCGCTGCGGCACAGCAACACCAGCGTGCCGCCCGCCGGAGCCGCGGCACTCAGTTGGGCATCAAAGTTTGCATTCATGGCCATACCCGGCCACTGCTTCCACGCCACGGCGGCTGCACCCGGCACCTGGCCGACCCAGTCGCGCTCGGCATCGCTGCGCACGTCCACCAGCACCGCCTGGCCGGCCTGCACCCACTGCCAGGCCTGCTGGGGCGTGATATCGCCGGCGTAGCCCTCGGCGGCGTGGGGGGGTTGTTGTGGGGTCATCAGTTCAATCCTTTCATGGCATTCGGCAAAGCGTTTGCATCGACGCTGCCCAGGCGAGCGCAGCAAGCCAGGGGCCGCACGGGCGCGGTAGGCGATTCCGGCGGATTCACCACAAAGGCGCAGGCTCGTCGCGCAAATGGCTGCGCAGTTGCGCGTAGTCCGGCACTACCGTGGCCACGGTGTCCCAGAAGCGCGGGCTGTGGTCCATCACGCGCAGGTGGGCCAGCTCGTGCGCCACCACGTAGTCGATGATGGCTGGGCGGTAGTGCAGCAAGCGCCAGTTCAGGCGGATGGAGCCGTCGGCCTTGGCGCTGCCCCAGCGGGTCTGCGCGCTCGACAGGCGCAGGCTGGCCCAGCGCACGCCCAGCAGCGGCGCAAAGTGGTCAAGCCGCGCGGTGAAGTGGCGGCGCGCATCGCGCATGAGCCAAGCCTGCACCGCATCGCGGATCTGCGCGGGGCTGGCGCTGTGGGGCAGGCCGATGTGCAGGCTCTGCGCGGCAAAGACGGCAGAGCCCTCTTCTCCCGGTGCGGAGGAAGGCACAGGCGATGCGGAGGGCACGGCCGGCATCAGCGCCCCGCCCTTGCCGGCAAACCCATGGCTCGGGTCCAGCACCACCGTGAGCGGCTCGCCCAGGTACGGCAGCACGGCGCCCGCGGCCCAGACGATGCGCCCGCCCTCCATGCGCTGCTGGCGCTCCCGCGCCTCCGACAGCTTGCGCAAAATCCAGTCCGATTTCTCGCGCAGCGCCGCGTCCACGGCCGACAGCGTGACCCAGCTTGGCGCGCGCACCGACAGGCCATCCGCACCTACGGTGAAGCCGATGGTGCGGCGCCGCGCGCGCGTGAGCGCATAACCCACCACGGCGTCGCCCAGCAACACCTCGCGGTTGGCGCCGGGGTGGCGGAATTCGGCAGGGGATAGCAAGGAGCCCAGCGGAACGGCGGGCGCTGCGGATGGCGCGATCTTTTTTGCTACCTCTTCAATAGCATCAACCCCTTGTGTATCAAGCGCCAGGGGGCTTTTTGATTCAATTTTGGGGGCAGGCGGCGGCACGGCCACCACCGCTGGTGCGCTGGGCGGGTCGAACAGGTCGAGCGCCATTTGCACGAGCCGCTGCATCACAGGCGTTTACTTTCCGGGCGTCACCGCATCGGCTGGCGCGGCGGCAGTGGCAGTGGTCGTGGCGGTTGCCGAGGCGTGCGGGGCCACAGCTTTGGGGTACGCCTCGGGGTCCAGGCGGCGCATCTCGGCCTCGATCCAGGCCTCCACCTCGCGCATCAGCTCTTCGGGCTGGCGGCCCGCGCTGGGGATGGGCTTGCCGATGGACACGTCCACCACACCCGGCCGCTTGATGAACGCCTTGCGCGGCCAGACCTTGGCGGACGTCACGGCGATCGGCACCACCGGCGCGCCGGTGTCGATGGCCAGGCGCGTGCCGCCGGTCTTGTAGTTGCCCTTCTGGCCACGGTCGATGCGCGTGCCTTCAGGGAACATGATGATCCACATACCTTTGGCCAGCAGGTTCTTGCCTTGCTGCACCACCTTGTTGAAGGCCTGCGTGCGCTGGTTGCGGTCGATGTGGATCATGTCCAGCCGGCCGATGGACCAGCCAAAGAACGGCACGTGCAGCAGCTCTTTCTTGAACACATAGGCCAGGGGACGCGGCATGATCGCCGGCATCAAGAATGTCTCGTACGTGGACTGGTGCTTGACCAGCAGCACCGCCCCGGCGTTCTCGCCCTGCGGCAGGTTCTCCATGCCCATCACGTTGGCGCGCACACCCAGCATCACCCGGGCACTGCTGATGCACAGCGCCAGCCAAGCCCGCGCAATGCGGTACAGGGGCCGCCCGCGCAGCCCGAACAACGAGCCCAGCATGATCGCCAGCGTATAGGGCACCACGGTGATGCCCATGAAGAGAAGATGCAAGAAGGAGCGGAGAAAAGCCATTTTTGAAGTGTTTTTGGCCGCCAGCGCTTGATCAGCAAGCGCCGGCAGCTATTATTTAGATAGCACCAGACGGTGAAGCCGCTGCAGCTGGCAAAGGCGCAGCGCTGGCGTGGGCGGACGGCGCAGGCACCGGCACGGCAGGCAGCAGCCGGTCTACAAAATCCGTCAGGCTCGCATGCAGCACGGTGCCCGCCGGCAGCCCTTCAGGCACCGCCCCGCGGGGGTCGACCAGCGCCGACTGGCCCGTGCACACCAGGTGCAGTTGCTGGGCCCCGGCCGCAGCGCCCGCCTGGAGGTGCACGGCGCAGCTGCCCACCACGCGCACGTCGTGGCGTTCCACACCGTAGCGGTCGCAGATTTGCTCAAGCAGGCCCGGTGCTGGCTTGCGGCAGGCGCAGTCTTCGTCGGCCGCGTGGGGGCAATAGAACACCGCATCGATGCGCCCGCCCACGGCGGCCAGTTGGCGGTGCATCTTGGCGTGGATGGCGTTGATCGCCAGCACGTCGAACAAGCCCCGGCCCAGTCCCGACTGGTTGGTGGCCACCACCACATGCCAGCCCGCGTGGTTGAGCCGCGCAATGGCTTCGAGCGCGCCTGGCACGGCAGTCCACTCGTCGGCGGTGGTGATGAAATCCTCCCCCATCGGATTGAGGGTGCCGTCGCGGTCGAGGATGGCGAGTTTCATGGGGTTTGATTACCTTGTGAGAATCGCCAGCCTATCAGCTTGGGCCATCCGGTCAAACCGCCAGACGGGAAAGGTCCGCGACGCGGTTCATCGCGTCGTGCAGGCTCTTGAGCAGGCCCTGGCGGTTCAAGCGCAGGTCCATCTGCTCGGCATTGACCATCACGTCGTCGAAAAACGCGTCCACCGGCGCGCGCAGCACGGCCAGGGTCTGCAGGCTCGCGGTGTAGTCGCCCGCGTCGAACTGGGCATTGGCCTCGGGCACAAAGCGCTGCAGCGCGGCGTAGAGGTCCTGCTCGGCCTTTTCCTGCAGCAGGTCGGGGTTGACGTGCGGGTCCACAGCGCCTTCGACCTCGGCCTTCTTCAGGATGTTGCCCACGCGCTTGTTGGCCGCGGCCAGGGCCGGGCTTTCGGGCAGTGCGGCAAAGGCGCGCACTGCGGCCAGTTGCTTTTCGACCAGGGCCAGACGCTGCGGGCGCAGGGCCATGACGGCGTCGACCTCCTGGGCGCGGTAGCCCTGCTCGCGCAGGCTGCCGGCGAGGCGGTCGTAGATGAAGTCGGCGAGCGGCGCCGATGCGTCGGTGATCTTGTCGCCAAAGGCGGGCACGGCACCGGCCAGCAGGTCGTTGAGCTGCAGTGGCAGGTCCTTTTCGACCAGCATGCGGATCACGCCCAGCGCATGGCGGCGCAGCGCGAACGGGTCGCGGTCGCCCGTGGGCAGGTTGCCGATGCCGAACATGCCCACCAGGGTTTCCAGCTTGTCGGCCAGCGCCACCACCACGCCGGCGGTGTTGCGCGGAAGCGTGTCGCCGGCAAAACGGGGCTTGTAGTGGTCTTCGATGGCGTGCGCCACCGTTTCGCCCAGGCCGTCGTTCAGGGCGTAGTAGCCGCCCATGATGCCCTGCAGCTCAGGGAACTCGCCCACCATGTCGGTCACGAGGTCGGTCTTGGCCAGTTGAGCGGCTTTGTCGGCATCAGCGACCAGAGCAGCATCGCCCAATTGCATGGCAATGGCTTTGGCTATTGACCTAACGCGCTCCACGCGTTCGCCCTGCGTGCCCAGCTTGTTGTGATAGACCACCTTGCCGAGGCCTTCAACGCGCGAAGCCAGAGTTTTCTTGCGGTCCTGGTCGAAGAAGAACTTCGCGTCGGCCAGGCGCGGGCGCACCACGCGCTCGTTGCCGCCCGTCACGAAGCTCGTGTCTTCGGGGCTGATGTTGCTGACCACCAGGAACTTGTTGGTGAGCTTGCCCGAGGCGTCCAGCAGCGGAAAGTACTTCTGGTTGGCCTTCATCGTGAGGATGAGGCACTCCTGCGGCACGTCGAGGAATTCGGTCTCGAACGAGCAGGTGACCACGTTGGGCCGTTCGACCAGCGCGGTCACTTCGTCCAGCAGCGCCTCGTCTTCGATGGGGCGCGCGCCGTTGCCCACCTGGGCGGCAGCAGCGGCCAGCTGGCGGACGATCTCGGCCTTGCGCTCGGCAAAGGACGCGATCACGGCGCCGTCCTTCTTGAGCGTGGCGGCATAACTGTCGGCGTCTGCCAGCACCACGGGCGACGCGGCGGCTTCAAAACGGTGGCCTTGCGTGCTGTTGCCCGCCGACAGGCCCAGCGCCTTCACCGGCACCACGGTGCTGCCATGCAGCGCGACCAGGCCGTGCGCGGGGCGCACGAAGTTCACGCTGGTCCAGCCGGGCAGCTCGCAGTCGGTCTCGAGCTGGTAGCTCATGACCTTGGGGATGGGCAGCTTGGCAAGCGCTTCGAGCAAGGCCTTTTGCAGGCCTTCCTGCAGCGTGGCGCCGGGCACCACGCTGTCGTAGAACAGGGCCTCGGCCTTGCCATCCTGCGCGCGCTTGAGCGCCGCCACGGCGGCTGCCGGGTCGGACACATCGGCTCCCAGGGCCTGGAGCTTTTTCAACAGTGCCGGGCTGGCATTGCCGCTGGCGTCGAGCCCCACGGTCACGGGCATGAGCTTTTGCTGCACTGCCTTGTCGGCCGCCTTGTCGGCCACGGCGGTCACATGCGCAGCCAGGCGGCGGGGCGAAGCGAACGGTGTGACCACGGACGCGGCGGATGCCAGGCCCAGGGCCTTGAGTTGGTCGCCCAGCACGGTGGCAAAGGCATCGCCCAGCTTCTGCAGCACCTTGGGCGGCAGCTCTTCGACAAACAGTTCAACGAGGAGGTTTTGGGTTGTCATCGTCATTTCTCTCACGCAGCCTTCTTCGTCATCTGTTCCACCCACTCGCGCGGTGCCATGGGGAAGCCCAAGCGCTCACGGCTCTCGTAGTAGCTTTGCGCCACGGCGCGGGCCAGGTTGCGGATGCGGCCGATGTACGCGGCGCGCTCGGTCACGCTGATAGCACCACGTGCGTCCAGCAGGTTGAAGCTGTGCGCGCCTTTGAGCACCTGCTCGTAGGCCGGCAGCGCCAGCTGCTGCTCCATCAGGTACTTGGCCTGCTTTTCGTGCGCATTGAAGGCGGTGAACAGGAAGTCCGCGTCGCTGTGCTCAAAGTTGTAGGTGGACTGCTCCACCTCGTTTTGCTTGTACACATCGCCATAGCTCAGCGTATCGGTCCACTTCAGGTTGTAGACGTTGTCCACGCCCTGCAGGTACATGGCCAGGCGCTCCAGGCCGTAGGTGATCTCGCCCGTGGCGGGCTTGCAGTCGATGCCGCCGACCTGCTGGAAGTAGGTGAACTGCGTCACCTCCATGCCGTTGAGCCAGACCTCCCAGCCCAGGCCCCAGGCGCCGAGCGTGGGGTTCTCCCAGTCGTCTTCCACAAAGCGGATGTCGTTTTTCTTGAGGTCAAAGCCCAGGGCTTCGAGCGAACCCAGGTACAGCTCCAGGATGTTGGCCGGCGCGGGCTTCAAGACCACCTGGTACTGGTAGTAGTGCTGCAGGCGGTTCGGGTTCTCGCCATAGCGGCCGTCCTTGGGGCGGCGGCTGGGCTGCACGTACGCGGCCTTCCAGGGCTCAGGGCCGATAGCGCGCAGGAAAGTAGCGGTGTGCGATGTGCCGGCGCCCACTTCCATGTCGTAAGGCTGCAAAAGGGCGCAGCCCTGCGCGTCCCAGTAGGACTGCAGCTTCAAAATGATTTGCTGGAATGTCAACATGGCGTCTGTGGCACTGGCAAGCCAGGGCAGGCAAGTAGGAAGAGAAAGGGATGGGGCGTCGACAGAGGCCAGTCCGCGCCGCCAATAGCAGCTGGGGCGGGCATTGCACGCGCAAACCAGTGATTTTACGGCGCAGCGGCAGGCGGCCCGTGTAAACAGCACCAGGTCCAGCCACAGCTGCGAAAGGGGCGCCAGTGTTGCGCCCGGTTCGGAGCATTCGGACCGCCGCGCCATGAAAAAAGGCCAGAGCCCTTTTGGAGCCCCAGCCTTCCCAACCAGCCACGCGGCCAGTAAGCCATTGCGTGCCAGTGACCACCTTTGCGGGCAGCCCGTCGGCGCACAAGTTGTGCGCCAAAGTCTCGTTTCAAATAGTCGCTGCGTGATTCACCGCCTATGGCGCATCCAGAGGGAATGCCTTCAAGCCAGCGCACCCGTGGATCTGGCTCTGCCAGTCCACCGGGTGCGTCCCCCCTCTGGGGGGAAGGCGCGCAGCGCCTCAGGGGGGATCAGTACTCCCAGAAGATGCGCTGCAGTTCCTTGCTGTCATTGGTCTTGGTGAGGGCCACCATGGCCAGGATGCGGGCCTTCTGTGGGCGCAGGTCGTGGGCCACGACCCAGTCGTACTTGTCGTCGGGCTGCTCGGCATTGCGCAGCACAAAACCGTCCGGCACGCGGGCCGAGCGGATGATCTGCACACCCTGGCCGCGCAGGGCCTTGAGTGAATCGACCGCCTGGGCGGCCACCGAACCGTTGCCGGTGCCGGCGTGGATCAGCGCTTTCACGCCCGCCTTGCCGTAGGCCTCGATGCCCGTGGTGTTCATGTTGCCGTAGCTGTACACGATGTCCACGGCAGGCAGTGCCTTGATATCGTCGATGTTGAACTCCGAACCCGTGGTGTGGCGCTTGACGGGCGCGCGGAACCAGTAGTTCTTGCCTTCCACCACCATGCCCAGCGGGCCCCACTGGCTCTTGAAGGCCTCGGTCTTGATGTTGATGGTCTTGCTGACGTCACGGCCGCTCTGGATTTCGTCGTTCATGGTGACGAGCACGCCCTTGCCGGCTGCATCCTTGCTGGCCGCCACGCTCACGGCGTCGTACAGGTTCAGCGCGCCGTCGGCCGACAGGGCCGTGCCGGGGCGCATGGAGCCCACAACCACGATGGGCTTCATGGTGCGCACCACCAGGTTCAGGAAGTACGCGGTTTCTTCCAGCGTGTCGGTGCCGTGGGTGACCACGATTCCGTCCACATCGGCCTGCTTGGACAAAGCGGAGACACGCTGGCCAAGGCGGAGCAGGTGCTCGTTGGTGAAACTCTCGGACGCGATCTGGAACACCTGTTCGCCAGACACCTTGGCGACGCTGGCCAGTTCGGGCAAGCCGGCCAGGAGCTTGTCGACCGGCACCTTGGCTGCGGCATAGGTGGCGCTGTTGGCGGCCGAGGCGCCAGCGCCAGCAATCGTGCCGCCCGTGGCCAACACGACCACATGGGGCTTGGCGGCCTGGGCCATGGCCACGGCAGAGGCTGCCGACAGCAGCAGGCCGGCCAGCCAGCGATTGGCGGGTTGGGAAATACGCATGATGAAAGTCTCCTGAACTGTGTTGTGTGTCCGCGGTGCCTCAGCGGACGCCGCGCCGCTTTCTAGCGGTGGCGCATCCTATGGGAGATCACCGCACACTGATGCGGAATAATCAGCGCTCCCCTGTGAATTTGAGTCACACCCCACAACAAGGACTTGGGTATGAACCTGCGGCAGCTGGAGGTTTTTCAGGCGGTGCTTCAAACCGGCAACATGAGCGCGGCGGCGCGGCTGCTGTGCATCACGCCCTCCGCCATCAGCAAGGCAGTGGCGCACACCGAGTTGCAGCTGGGCTACCGCCTCTTTCTGCGCACCCCCGCGGGCCTCACCCCGACACCGGAGGCCCAGGTGCTGGCTACCGAGTCATCGGGCATTCACCGCCAGCTCGATGCCCTGCGGCGCACCGCGCGCAACCTGGCGGCCAGCGACACGGGCGATGTGCGGCTGGCTGCGATCCCTGCCGTGAGCCACGAGTTTCTGCCGCTGCTGCTGCAGCAGCATGCGGTGCGCTATCCGCAGGTGGGCGTGGAGGTGCGCACCATCCACCAGGACCAGATGACGCAGGCGCTGCTCACACGCAGCGTGGACTTCTGCCTGGGGTTCTACAAGCACCCGCACCCGCAGATCCGCAGCGACCTGCTGGTGAGCGGGCGCATGTACCTGGCGGTAGCGCAGACGGTGTGGATGCGCGCGCCACGCGCCACCTCGCGCAGCGCGCGGCTGGCCCAGGTGCCGGTGATCCGGCTGGTGGGCGACGACCCGATGCGGCAGTCGATTGACGAGATCGCGCAGCGCCTGGGCACACCTGTGGGGCCGGGCATCCAGGTGCAGACCTCCCGCCTGGCGCTGGAACTGGTGCGCCTGGGCATGGGCTGGACGGTGGTGGACTTTTTGACCGCCACGCGGCTCGACCCCGCCACCATGGTGACGCTGGAGCTGCACGAGTTGCCGCCGATTTCGCTGTACAGCTACCACGCGCGTTCATCGCCGCCGGGCCTTCAGGCCACGCGCATGCTGTCCATGCTGCCCGAAGCGCTGCACGGCGCCCTGTCGCCCGCAGCGGCGGCCAAGGCGCAGAGGCGCTGACCGTCGCGCGTTGCTTAGCCCCAAAAACAAAACAGCCCGCCGAGTCCGAAGACGGGCAGGCTGGTGTGGCGCGGCGACCGGGCCGCAGCGTCAGTCGGCCCAGCGGCGCAGCACCAGGCTGGCGTTGGTGCCGCCAAAGCCGAAGCTGTTGGACAGCACCGTGGTCAGGTCTGCATCGCGCGTTTGCGTGACCAGGGGCATGGAGCCCAGCGCAGGGTCGGGCGTGTCCACGTTGGCCGAGCCGGCAATGAAACCCTTGTTCAGCATGATCATGCAGTAGATCGCCTCTTGCACACCGGTGGCGCCCAGCGAGTGGCCGGTGAGCGACTTGGTGGACGAGAACGGCGGCACCTTGTCGCCGAACAGCGCCTGCATGGCGCGCACTTCCTGCATGTCGCCCACGGGCGTGGAGGTGCCATGGGTGTTGATGTAGTCGATGGGGACATCAAGGCCCTCCATCGCCTGCTTCATGCAGGCAATGGCGCCGTCGCCCGACGGGGCCACCATGTCTTCGCCATCGCTGGTGGCGCCAAAGCCCACCACTTCGGCCAGGATGGTGGCGCCGCGTGCCTGGGCGTGTTCCAGGCTCTCCAGCACGACCGCGCCGCCGCCGCCGGCAATCACGAAACCGTCACGGTTGGCGTCGTAGGCGCGCGAGGCTTTCTCGGGCGTGTCGTTGTACTTGCTGGACATGGCGCCCATGCCGTCGAACAGCAGCGACATGCCCCAGGACAGCTCTTCGCCGCCGCCTGCGAACATCACGTCCTGCATGCCCCAGGCGATCTGCTGCGCGGCCGCGCCGATGCAGTGCGCCGACGTGGAGCAGGCAGACGTGATGGAGTAGTTGATGCCCTTGACCTTGAAATTGGTCGCCAGGCACGCGGACACGGTGGAGCTCATGCAGCGCGTGACCTGGTAGGGCCCCACGCGGCGGATGCCCTTTTCGCGCAGCGTGTCGGCCGCCTCGATCTGGTTGTTGGGCGAGCCGCCGCCCGAGCCCATGATGAGGCCGGTGCGCGGGTGGCTGACCTGCTCTGGCGTGAGGCCGGCCTGGGCAATCGCGTCTTCCAGGGCGATCTGCGCGTACGCCGCGGCATCGCCCATGAAGCGCAGCTGCTTGCGGTCGATGCGCGACTCGATGTCGATCTCGGGTGCGCCGCCCACCTGGCTGCGCAGGCCCAGTTCCTTGAACTTTTCAACGGCCTTGATGCCGCTCTTGCTGGCGCGCAGCGAGGCCTCCACCGTGGCCAGGTCGTTGCCAATGCACGAGACGATGCCCGCGCCGGTGATGACTACCCGCTTCATGCTGCTGCTCCTTGTGCCCCCGGAGCCTGTTCCTCGCGCTTGAACAAGCCCACGCGCAGGTCATTGGCCACGTAGATTTCCTGGCCGTCGGCCAAAAGGCGTGCATCGCCAATCGCCATGACCAGCTTGCGCTTGATCACGCGCTTGATGTCGATTTCGTAGGTCACGAGTTTCACGTTGGGTCCCACTTCGCCGGTGAACTTGACTTCACCAGCCCCCAGGGCGCGGCCCTTGCCCGGCAGGCGCAGCCAGGTCAGGTAAAAACCGATGAGCTGCCACATGGCATCCAGCCCCAGGCAACCGGGCATGACCGGGTCGCCCTGGAAGTGGCAGGCAAAAAACCAGAGATCAGGGCGCACATCGAGCTCGGCGCGGATCTTTCCCAGCCCGTGCTCGCCACCATCGCTGTCGATGTGCGTGATGCGGTCGAACATCAGCATGGGCGGGAGCGGCAGGCGGCCGCTATCGGCGCCAAACAGCCGGCCTTCGCCCGAGGCGATCAGTTGTTCGTAGGAAAAGGAATCAGCCATCTTCAGTCGTGCTCCAGAACGGCGGTTGGCCCGCCTCAAATCATCGTTGTATGCAAACACAAGCCCCCGCTTGTAGGGCTCCATTATCAAGGCACCGGCCGGCGTGCTGCGTTTTGGCCCAGTGGGGTCCCAGGGCTCCTTGTTGCGCAATGGCGCGGATCAAACACCGCGCACCGCATGCAGCCGCCGGGCCACCATGGCAAAAATCAGCACCGCCGCCCCGAAGCCCCACAGCGGCCACAGCCCCCAGCGCGACACCCACCAGGCAAACGGGGTGATCGCCCACCCCTGGGCCGCATTGAGCCCGCGACCGTGCACCTCGCCCCGCAGCACGCCGCGCGTGTGGCGCTCAAGCGCATGGGTGACCACCCCGCGGTGGTCGATGATGGCCGTGGCCCCGGTGTTGGTGGCACGCACCATCGGGCGTTCAAATTCGAGCGACCGCATGCGGCTGATGTGCAGGTGCTGGTCGATGGCGACCGTGTTGCCGAACCAGCCGATGTTGCTGAAGTTCACAAACACGGTGGGGGCCTGCGCCGGGTCGATGAAGCGCGCGCCCAGTTCCTCGCCAAACAAATCTTCGTAACAGATGTTGGGCGCAATGCGCTGCCCTGCCCAGGCAAACGATGGCTGGCCCACCGCGCCGCGGTTGAAGTCGCCCAACGGGATGTTCATCATCGCGGTGAACCATTTGAAAAAGGGCGGGATGAACTCGCCAAACGGCACCAGGTGGTGCTTGTCGTAGCGGTAGGCGCTGCTGCCGGGCGCCGCCGCGCCGCCCATGCCCAGCACCGAGTTGGTGTAGCCAATGGCCTCGTCGCCCATTGGAATGCCCACGAGCGCAGCCTGGGAGCCCTGCGCGTAGCGCTGCTGGATGTCCTCGAGGTAGCCCGGCAAAAGCTGCTGGGGGAGCAACGGAATCGCCGTTTCTGGCGCGACCACGAGGTCGGCCTGGGCGGCTTGCAGCTGCTCGGCATACCACTTGAGCGCCAGGGGCACGCCGCTGCCACTCAGGAATTTCTCGTCTTGCGGAATATTGCCCTGGAGCAGCTCCAGGCTCAGGGGTTTGGCGGCACGCTGGGCGGGCGTATGGCAGAGGTTTACCGCGCAGAAGCGATCGGCGGCAGCGGTGGCCAGCACCGCGGCGGCCATCAACGGCACCACCCAGGTGCGCCAACGGGCCAGATCGGCGCCGCGCCACTGCACGGCATACATCGCCAGCATTGCCGCCACGGCCCCGACGCCGTACACGCCGATGTAGCGCGCGAGTGCCGCCAGGGGTCCGTCCACGTGGGCGTAGCCGCCAGCCCCCCAGGGAAAGCCCGTCCACAAGGTTCCGCGCGCCAGCTCGGCCAGCAGCCACACCGCTCCGAAAAATATAGCACTCAGCGCACGACTGGTAAGCGCTAGGCGGCAAAAAATGCCCAAAACCAGCGCGTAGTAGCTACCGAGGAATGCCGCCAGCCCCAGCACCGCGGCCACGGTCAGCGGGGCGGCGAGGCCGCCGTAGGTGTGCATCGAAATGAACAGCCACCAGAAGGTGCCCGCCAGCCAGGCCGTGGCAAACACGCTTCCGACCAGCGCGCCCCGCCGCCAGGTGATGGCCTGCATCGGGGTGGGCCGGACCAGCCAAGCGAGCACGGCCATCGACAGGAGTTGCAGCCACCACAGCGGCTTTCCGCTCCAGGGCCACGCCAGGGATGCCGCCTGGGCCAGGCCCGCGGCCACCGCGAGCAGCACCTGCGGGACCAGCGGCAGTCCCGCGGGTGCACGAACGCGCGCCATCAAATCAATCGCCGTCGTGGGCAGGCTCTGCGGCCGGCGACACCTTGAACCAGCGCACCGCCCCGCCCTTGGTGTGCAGCACCACAAAGTCCAGGCCGCCCAGTTGGTACTGCTCACCCCGCTTGGGCACATGGCCCATCTCGTGCGCGATCAAGCCGCCGATGGTGTCGAAGTGCTCGCCCGGGTCGCTGGGCTGGATGAGCACGTTGAACGCCTCGCACACGCGTTCGATGGAGGTGTCTCCGCTCACACGGTAGGTGCGGTCGGCCAGGCCAAAGATGTCGCCGTCGTCCTCGGGGATGTCGAACTCGTCCTCGATCTCGCCCACGATCTGCTCGAGCACGTCCTCGATGGTGACGATGCCCGCCACGCGACCGAATTCATCGATCACGATGGCCAGGTGGTTGCGGTTGCCGCGGAACTCGCGCAGCAGGTCATTGAGGCCCTTGCTCTCGGGCACGAACACCGCCGGCCGCAGCAGCGCGCGGATGTTCAGCTCCGGCGCCCGCTGCAGCTTGAGCAGGTCCTTCGCCATCAGGATGCCGATGATGTTTTCGCGCTCGCCCTGGTACACCGGAAAGCGCGAGTGCGCGGTGTTGATCACAAGGTGCAGCAGCTCATCGAACGGCGCGTCGATGTTGACGAGGTCCATCCGCGGTGCCGCCACCATCACGTCCCGCGCGGTCATGTCGGCCATGCGGATCACGCGTTCCAGCATCACGCGCGAGTCGGCCCCAATGACTTCGTTGTCTTCGGCCTCGGCCAGGGTCTCGATGAGTTCTTCCCGCGAGTCGGGCCCGGGGTGGATGAACTCGACCACTTTCTGCAGGAAGGTGCGCTTGTCTTCCCTCTCGGGCGGGCGCCCGGGGTGCGCGGGGTGCGGGTCAGACACTGTCTTGACGTGCGGTAGTGGATCAGTCCCCTAGGATAGCGGATTGTTGTGACGGCCCGCGCGAGCCGTACGCAACGTTGCCAGCCAGCAGCTTTTATTCAGCCGACTGGTGGCGTGCGTCCTGCACGCCGCTGCGCACTTCCTGCACGTTGGCCAGAAAGTCCCAGAACTGCTTGGCCTGCTTCTTGATCTGGTAGTCCACTTCGGCAAACTGTTGCTCGACCATCTCGGCCATGCGGGTGTCGAAGCTGGCGCGCGGGATCTGCAGGTAGGCCTCGGACTCCGAACCATCGCGGCGTACTGTGGCGCCGGCGTTGCGTGCAATTTTGAGCATGGCGGTGTTCTCGGACAGTGCATGGATGAAGACCATGTTCACTCCCTCATTGCGCGCATGCATTATGGCGCGCTCGAACAGCCGCGCGCCAAACCCGCGGCCCCGGGCCTGCTTGAGTACGGACACGCCAAATTCTGCGCAGTCCTTGTGCTCCGGGTGTTCCGAGAAAGCCAGATGCGCCATCGCGATGAGTTCGAGGCGCCGGTTGTAGATGCCGAAAATTTCGTCGCGGTTGAAATCGAGCTGCTCGGCATAGCGGCGGATTTGCTCGTCGTTGGCGGCGTAGCCAAACCGCAGGTAGCGGTCCGCGGGCTCAAGCTGCAGCAAATGCTGGGTGATGCGCTCGCGGTACGAGGGGCCCAGGGCGCGGATTGGAACCATCACGGGCACCTCCTGCTTGACGCGGCGTTCAGCCGCAGATGGGGCACCCGTCACCGGACGCAGCATGTCCCTGCCTGCGTACCAGGATGCCTTGAGCCAGTCTTTCGTTGCGAACATGGATCGAATATAAGGGTTTCCCCTCATTATTTCCATACCTTTTGTTGCGATGCAGCAAAATAGTGGGGCAACTCCAAACCCTGCGCAATCACACTTCAACGCTTTCTGTGCCAGCGCCAGCAGCTATGAAATCAATAGCAAACCGCCACAGCACATCATGCCGCGCCGTCCCCGAGGCGACCCGCGCCCTTCCCTGGAGCGCGCGGGAATACTGACCGCCGTAGCGCGCGGGTACTCACTCGGAAGCTGACGGGTGGCCCGGCTGCGAGCGCTCTGCCACGCGGACCAGGTCCAGCGGCACAGACGGCACCGGATCGCGCCCGGCGGCTGGCGGTGCAGCGCAGTCGCCCCGCGCCACCACCGGCTCTTGCGCCGCACCTACTACCCCACCGCCAGTGCCGCCGCGCCACAGCCTGAGCACGGCCGCCCGGTCGACCAACAGCCCGACGCTGTCGCCCAGCTGCAAGTCCAGCTGCCGCAGGCGCCGCGTTTCGTTGAGCTTGACGTTGCCCACACCGGCCACGACGCGCACGGACTGCATGTTCTTGGCATTGACCTCCAGCACAGCGTCCCGCCCTGGGTGCGTCTTCTCGTCGCACGCGCTGCTGTCATCCGGAGCCGCTGCAGCCCCGGTGTCAGCACAGCGCTGGCACTGCGTCGATTGCAGGTCCAGATGCGCCGCCAGTCCGCGGACCTCGACCGTACGGCCCGAGACGTGCAGTTGCTCCACTGGCTCCAGCACCTCCACCAGCGCGTGCGACAGCACCAGGTGCTGAAAGCGCGCGGGCAGCACGATCTCACCAAGCCACTGGTCCCGAAGGTCGTCGGACCCTGCGTTTGGCGAAGGCTCGCGTGGCAACCAGCGCAGCACCAACGTGTCGCCTTCGCGCACCGCCACCAGCGGCGGCTCTGAGCCCGACGCCGGCGCGGCCGCGCGGGCGCCCTTTCGCCGCCCCTCGCGGCGCCGGTGCAGGCTCAGCGTGACGTCGCTCGTGCTTTGGAGCACAACCCGTGTCGTGGACACGTAGCCCCGCGCGTCGCCAGGGTCGCCTTCAATGCGCAGCCGCGTCACGCCTTGCAGTTGTGCCGCAGGGACGGTGTATTGGCGCCTGTCGTCCTTGGCCTTGAAGCGGTCCATCCCGCTGATGGCCAGCAGCGCCCAAAAAATGACGAGCACTCCGGCAAAGAGCCATGGACCCAGCTTGCGCGGCGCACCCGCACGGGAGCGAAGCCGCGCCATCACGTCAGCTCCTTTTCGCGCAGGTGCTGGTAGGTTTGCCACCACAGCAGCACCGGCAGCACCACCCACAAGCAGGCATTCAAGACGTTGACCGAGGTCCCGGCCGACCCCGCCCCAGCCATCCACCAAGCAAAAAACACCTCGTGCCGGGAGTCCGCCAGCGCTGCGATCAAAGCGGTCACGACGGACAGCGCCACGCCCAGCACCAGCGTCTTGAGCATGGCTGCCCCGCGAAAGTAGAGCGAGCCCGTTACAGCCACCGCCTGCAGGGCCCAGGCGGCAATGAAGAAGCCCCATTGCTGCGCAATGGTCAGCAAGGAATCCCGAACCGGCTGGCGCAGCAGCGGGACGAACAGGCCATAGTCCTGGGTGCTGACGGACGAAGAATCCAGCCGCATCGCACGCAGTGCCATCGCCATGCCCTGGGCAGGCCACGAGATGGCCAGGAACAGCAACGTGTAGCACAGCGGGTACGCCACCACCACCACGGCCACGCACAACAACCACTTTTCAAGCACCGAGGCCGGCCGCATCAACGCCAGCAACGCGGATTCGCGCCGCGACATGCCGTCGAAGTACCGCCCGGCAAACACGAACCCGGTGAGGTACAGACCCCAGAAATAGAGGGCCGATTGCCCGCTTGTGGTGAACACGTCCCCGTTTGACAGGGCCAGGACGAACACCAGCAGCACGCAGTACAGGATGCCTGTCACCAGCAGGTGGCCAAGGTACTGCCGCCTGTGCTCGGCCCAGTGGGCACGGGTCAGCAGAGTGAAGCGGCGCAACGAGAACGCCGCGGAGCCTGCGTCTGCGCCGGTACCTGCGCTCACCGAGGGTGTGGATGTGTGTGGGGGGATGACGCTCATGCGGCCTCCGTGGCCGAGGGGGCCAGCTGCAGCGGTGCCAGCGCCTGCAGCATCTGGTCGCGGTTCAGGCTCAGCGCCTTGTACAAAAGCTCCAGTTGCACTGAGCTGCCTGTCGGAGCAGATGCCGACGGCGCGGTGGCACGCAGCGCCACAAAGGCCAGCTGAGGGCCGATGCGCTCCTGGTACAGCAGCGCGCCACCTCCCTGTGCACGAGCCGCCTCCTCGTCGTGCGCCACGCCCATGTGCAGCAGGCGCGCCAGGTCCTCCATGCGCGCCGATAGCGCCAGCCGCCCCTGGTCGATGAACCAGATGTGGCTCAGGATGCTTTCCAGGTCGTGCGCCTGGTGGGTGCTGATGAGCACGGCGCGGTGCGCGTGTTCGGGGCGCTGCATCAGCTTGCGAAACTGCGCGCGCCCCACGATGTCGAGGCCGTTGGTGGGCTCGTCCATCAGCAGCAGCGGCGTGCCGGTGGCCAGCGCAAAGGCAATCGCTGCCTTCTTCTTCTGGCCCAGGCTCATGGACTCGAAGCGTTCCTTCACCGGCACCTCGAGCTCGGCCAGATACTCGCCGAACAAGTCGGGAGAAAAGCGCTGATAGAACACGCCCTGCGTGGCCGCGAGCTGCGTGCAGGTGAGGTTGGGCAGGTGGAACTCTTCCGGCACGATGTAGATGGACGCCAGCAGGTCGGCTACGCGTGCCCGGGGGTTGCGCCCCAGCACCTGCAGTTGTCCGGCCCAGGGCGTGAGCAGGCCGCAGATCAGCTTGAGCAGCGTGGACTTGCCACTACCGTTGCGCCCGAAAAGACCGTAGATGCCGGGCTGCTCCACGCGGGCGGCAAAGCCGTCATACAGCACATGCCGGCCATAGCCGAACTGCAGGTTATCGATAGCGATCATGAACAATCCGTAACACCCCGGGGCCGAGGGCGCGCGGATTGTCACACACGGTTTATACCGGCACTGCCGTCGTCGCCTTCACCCGATCCAGCACAAAACTGGTCTTGCAGTCCTGCACGCTGGGGTGCTTGAGCAGCGTGTCCATGATGAACCGGCTGTAGTGCGCCATGTCGGCCACCACCACACGCAGCAGGTAGTCCATCTCACCGGTCAGTGATGCGCACTCCACCACCTCGGGCCACGTCTGCACGCTCGCGCGGAACAGATCCATGGGGTTGCGCTTGTGGCTCTCGGTGTGTTTTTCGAGCCGCACATTGAGATACGCCGTAAGCCCGAGCCCCACAGCTTCGGGCGGGACAAGCGCGACGTAACGGTCGATCACGCCGCTCTCTTCCAGCCGCTTGACGCGGCGCAGCACCGCGCTGGGCGACAGGCCCACCTGCTCTCCGATGACGTCGTACGTCTCACGGCCGTTTTCTTGCAGACGGCGCAGGATGGCCCTGTCCAGCTTGTCGAGTGCGCTTAAACCTTGCATAGCGCAAGATTTTATGAAGTTTTAGGCTTTTGCGCTTCCCAGATTGCAGGCTGGGGTATGTCCCGATAGTGACTCAGATTGAAGAAAAGAAGAATAAACGCTGCAAAAACGAACGACCGTTCTTTTTTGCAAGCATAAAAAATCACACTAACGGAGACAACTGCATGACCGGATTCCTCAGCCGCTTTTTGCGGCGATTTGTTCTGGCCGCAACGGCCGCCTTGTTGCTCGTCGGCGCCAGCGCGCAGGCCCAGACGGGCACGACCCAGACCCGCTACCCCATCGTGCTCGTGCACGGACTTTTCGGCTTTGACTCGGCCCTGGGCGTCGACTACTTCTACGGCATCCCCGACGCGCTGCGCCAGGGCGGCGCCAAGGTCTACGTGGCACAGGTCTCGGCCGCCAACAGCACCGAGGTGCGGGGCGAGCAGCTGCTGGCGCAGGTCAACACGATCCTCGCCATGACGGGCGCGGCCAAGGTGAACCTGGTGGGCCATTCGCACGGCGGGCCTACCGCGCGCTACGTGGCGGGCGTGGCACCGGGCAAGATCGCCTCGGTGACTTCGGTCGGCGGCGTCAATCGTGGATCGCGGGTGGCCGACATTATGCGTGGCGTGGCACCCGCCGGGTCGGTGTCTGAAACCATCGCCAGCGGGGCGGCATCGGCGCTGGTCGCGCTGATCAACCTGACCTCCGGGGGCTCCGGCCTGCCGCAGATGCCCACCGCAGCGCTGGACTCGCTCACCACCGCCGGCTCCGCCGCCTTCAACCGCCGCTTTCCACAAGGCGTGCCCACGTCTGGCTGCGGCAACGGCGCAGAACTCGTCAACGGCGTGCGCTACTACTCCTGGACAGGGACCAAGACCCTGACCAATGTGCTCGATGCCAGCGACGCACTGCTGGGCGTGCTGGGCTTGGTCTTCGGTGAGGCCAACGATGGCCTGGTGTCCGCCTGCTCCTCGCGCCTGGGCACACACCTGGGCGACTACCGCCAGAACCACCTTGATGAAGTGAATCAGCTGGTGGGGTTGCGCGACTGGTTCTCGACCGACCCGGTCACGCTGTACCGCCAGCACGCCGCCCGCCTCAAGGCGCAGGGCCTGTAAGCCGTGAAGACGAGATCCCGCGCCTTCGCTGCAGGGGCGGTCGCCCTGGCCGCTGCCACGGCCGCCGTGGTCTGGTGGCTGGGCCCGCTGCAAGGCCCGCCGGGCGCGGGGGACTCGTTCTTCTCACCCCGTGCCGGCTCCCTGCAGGGAGCGGGTGCGGGGCCACAACCCGCGGCGCAGGCCCTCGAAAGCAGCTTCTTCGCCGCCCGCCGCGCCAGCGACGCGCAGCACAGTGCCGACCCGCTCTTGGTCCACGGCCTGCGCGACACCATCGAGGCCCTGCTGATGGAAGCCGGGGCCGAGGACGCAGCCGACCCCGCGGCGCTCAAGCAGCGCCTGGCCGCGCTGGTAGGAAAGCATTTCCCCGCCGCGCTGGTCACCCGGGCATTGGCACTGGCCGAGCGCTACGTGGACTACCGCGTGGCACTCGGGCAACTGCGCACGCCCAAGGACCCGACAGACCCCGCGGCCTTGCGCAACGCCCTGGAGGCGCGACACAAAGTGCGCCAGCAGTTTTTTGACAGCGCCGAGCACGACGCCCTCTTCGCGCGCGAGGCCGACCTGGACCGCTACACACTGGCCCGCCTGGAGATCGCCCGCAACACCCAGCTCACGGCCGAGCAGCGCGCGCAAGCCCTGCGCGATGCCGAGAACGAGCTGCCTGAAGCCCGCCGCGCCGAGCGCGCCGCAGCCTCCGAACACGTGAACGCCGCCGCCCAGACCGCCGCGTTCAACGCCCAGAACACCGACGAACGCACCCGCCACGCCGCCCGCAGCGCGCAGTACGGCGAGACCGCCGCCCACGCCATGGCCCAGCTCGATCGTGAAGAGCAGAACTGGCAGCAGCGGCTGGACCAGTACAGCCAGGCCCGGGCGCAGCAAAACGATGCCGCCGCTCTGCAGCAGTTGCGCCAGCAGCTCTTTAGTGCCGAAGAGCAGCAGCGCATCGATGCCGCCCTGGCGCTGCGCGCTGCGCAGCCACCCGCACGCGGGTCGTGACCGGGCCTTCTCCGCTTTCGGCCACACCGCTTCGCCCTTCCGCCCCTGCTCGCACTCCGGGCACGCACCCATGTCTCCGCCCGCGCGGCCCATCGCGCGCAGGTTTTGCGCGGTGCTTTGACCATTCGCAAGATTCCTGCAAATCCCAGCACAGACTGTCTTGATTTCGCCAGAAACATGAGGCAAGGCGCGCCTACAGTCCATGACATTCCTCAACGAATGCCGGAGACACCCATGAACGCCGCCCTGCCCGCACAAGCCGCCGCCCAAGTCGAAGCCTGGGACAACCCCATGGGCCTGATGGGGTTCGAGTTCATCGAATTCACCTCGCCCACCCCCGGCGTCCTGGAAGGTGTGTTTGAAAAGCTGGGCTTCACGCTCGTGGCCAAACACCGCTCCAAGGACGTGGTGCTGTACCGCCAGAACGGCATCAACTTCATCATCAACCGAGAACCCCAGAGCCAGGCGGCTTACTTTGGCGCCGAACACGGCCCTTCGGCCTGTGGCCTGGCCTTCCGCGTGAAGGACGCCCACAAGGCCTACAACCGCGCGCTGGAGTTGGGTGCCCAGCCCATCGAGATCCCCACCGGCCCGATGGAGCTGCGCCTGCCCGCCATCAAGGGCATCGGCGGCGCGCCGCTGTATTTGATCGACCGATTTGAAGACGGCAAGTCCATCTACGACATTGACTTCGAATTCATCGAAGGCGTGGACCGCCGCCCCGTGGGCCACGGCCTGAACCTCATCGACCACCTCACGCACAACGTGTACCGCGGCCGCATGGGCTTTTGGGCCAACTTCTACGAGAAGCTGTTCAACTTCCGCGAGATCCGCTACTTCGACATCCAGGGCGAATACACGGGCCTCACGTCCAAGGCCATGACCGCGCCCGATGGCAAGATCCGCATCCCGCTGAATGAAGAGTCCAAGCAGGGCGGCGGCCAGATCGAAGAATTCCTGATGCAGTTCAATGGTGAAGGTATCCAGCACATCGCGCTGATCTGCGACAACCTGCAGGACGTGGTGGACAAGCTGGGCATGGCCGGTGTCTCACTGGCCACCGCGCCCAACGACGTCTACTACGAAATGCTGGACACCCGCCTGCCCGGCCATGGCCAGCCGGTGCCTGAGCTGCAGTCGCGCGGCATTCTGCTCGATGGCACCACCGCCGACGGCACGCCGCGCCTGCTGCTGCAGATTTTCTCCACCCCCATGCTGGGGCCGGTGTTCTTTGAATTCATCCAGCGCGAAGGCGACTACCGCGACGGTTTTGGCGAAGGCAACTTCAAGGCGCTGTTCGAATCGCTGGAGCGCGACCAGATCCGCCGTGGGGTGTTGAACACATAAGACATCAGACATCCTGGGTAAACCCTGTACACAGGTGCCTATACTGCGCGCTCCCCGGAACTCAAAAGGATCCCGATGTCGCTCCGTAGCACCCTGTTCAGTGTTGGCCTGACCTGTGCGGCCACCATTGCCATGGCCCAAAGCCCCTCTGCCCCGCTCACCATCGTGGTGCCCTACCCCGCTGGTGGTCCGCTGGACATCTCGGCCCGCATCGTGGCCGAAGGTGCCGCAGCCCAGCTTGGCTCCATCACCGTGGAGAACAAACCGGGGGCGGGTGGTAGTACCGGTGCCGACCAGGTCGCCAAATCTCCCAAGACCAGCAATCAGTTGCTGATGGGCGCCGTGGCCACGCATGCGGTCAACCCCTGGCTCTACAAGAAGAACTTCCCGTACGACGCGCTCAAGGACTTCAAACCCATCGCGCTCGTGGCCCGCACGCCGAACGTGCTGGTGGTCAACGCCGAGCAGGCCGCCAAGCTGGGCATCAAGACGACGCCGGAGCTGGTGCAGTACCTCAAGAAGAATCCGGACCAGGCCAAGTACGGCTCGGGCGGCAACGGCAGCATCGGCCACATCTCGGCCGAGATGTTCAAGTCGCTCACCAACACCAAGATGGGCCACACGCCGTTCCAGGGCTCCAAGCCCGCGCTCGCAGCACTCGAATCCGGCCAGGTGCTGATGGTGTTCGACAACCTCGCGTCGGCGCTGCCACAGATCCAGTCGGGCAAGCTCTTGGCGCTGGGCGTGACGACCCTGAGCCGCAACGAGGCGCTGCCCAACGTGCCGAGCATCAACGACAGCGTGCAGGGCTTCAACGTGTCGACCTGGTTCGGCCTGTTTGCCCCCGCATCGCTGCCCGACGCCGACGCGCGCCGCTACGCCAACGCGTTCACCGCCGCCATGCACTCGCCGGCTGGCAAGGAGAAGTTCAAGAAGATGGGTATCACGCCCGAAGAGCTGACGCTCGACGGGTTTGCGCAGTTTGTGCGTTCGGAAAACAGCAAGTACGAGTTCCTGATCCGGGCCGCAAAAATCAAGATCGATTAGCAGCCGCGTGGGCTGGTGCGCGCCACTGTCACGGTGCGCCGACCATGGCGGCAAAGGAGAAAAAAATGGGACAAGCCCCCGTCGTCTATGGTCAATCCACCCGCCCACCCCGGGGCGACTACTCGCGCGCCAGCGAGGACTACACCTGCCCGCAGGATTACGCGAGTTACACCGCCGCCGATCACGACACCTACCGGCGCCTGTACGAGCGCCAGCGTGCCTTGCTGCCCGGCCTGGCGAGCCAGGCGTTCATTGACGCCCTGCCTTCCCTGGGCGCGAGTGACCGCATTCCGCGCTTTGAAGAGGTCAACGAGCGCCTGGTCAAAGCCACCGGCTGGGAGCTGGTGGGCGTACCCGGACTGATCCCCGAAGTACCGTTTTTCACCCTGCTGGCCAACCGCAAGTTCCCGGTGACGGACTGGATCCGCAAGCCCGAGGAGTTTGAATACATCGTCGAGCCGGACATTTTTCATGACCTGTTCGGGCATGTGCCTCTGCTGTTCAACCCCGTGTTTGCGGACTACGTGCAGCGGTATGGGCAAGGCGGGCTGAAGGCCCAGGGGCTGGGGTCTTGCGAGATGCTGAGCCGCCTGTATTGGTACACCATCGAGTTCGGGTTGATCCGTGAGGCGGGGGAGTTGCGGGCGTATGGTGCGGGGATTTTGAGCTCGTCGGGGGAGCTCGCGTATTCGGTGCAGAGTCCCGAGCCGCAGCGGATTCCTCTGGCGCTGGAGAGGACGATGCGCACGAAGTACAAGATTGATACGTACCAGCAGACGTATTTTGTGATCGATAGTTTTGAGCAGCTGTTTGAGATGACGGCGAAGGACTTTGCGCCGATTTATGAGCGGCTGCGGGGGTTGCCGGAGTTTGCTGCGGATGAGCGGGATGGGGTGGCGGCCTGATTTTTGAGTGAAATTGGGCTCTAGCGCTTTCCCAACAAGCGCTAGTAGCTATTATTTTTATAGCCAACATTCCACTCATCCACTTGAACGGGCTTGTCGAAGTTGGGGTGCTGCTCCTCCCGTTCGGGCTGAGCTTGTCGAAGCCGGGGCACGCTCGCTCGCCAGTCTGGGCGATTTGCCCATGCAGAGGGCGGGAGCCGGGGTGTGCGCCCGGCGGCGCAGTAACTTTCTTTTGGGTCGCCAAAAGAAAGTCACCAAAGAAAAGGCGACCCTACACGCTGCGTCCCCACCCGCCCTTCGGGCGAGTGGGGAAACCTGCGGTGCTCACGTCCAGCGGGGTCTCGCTCGAACTCGCTTCACTGCGTTGCGCTCAAACAATCGCGAGCCCTGATCCGCTGGCCGCTGCGCTCCTCGGCGCATCCTGAAGGGCACCCAGGGATCGGACATCCAGACGGGCCATTGCTTCGCTCGGCCCCGAACGCGCGGGCGCTTCGCGCCGCGGCCGAGCAACGCGATGGCCCGTGTGGATGTTTGGCTGTTCGGAGGTTCGGCTGTCCAACCCCTGCTGGCTGCGCCTGTGGCGGGGCGGTTGCGGGGTGAGCATGGGCGTCGGAGCGCCCATGCCTCGTCATCTAGCTCGCCGTGGCTGTCCGAGCGGCGCGCGCCAGCGCAAAGCGAGTTCCACGGCGCGCCCCGCAACCGCCCCGACGCAGGTTGCCCCGCAGCGAAGCGAAGGGGTCGCAGACTGGGGGTCGCCTTTTCTTTGGTGACTTTCTTTTGGCGACCCAAAAGAAAGTTACTCGCATGCCGGGCGACTCCCGGCCTCCACCCTCAACACGAGCAAGCTTTCCCAACCAGCACGCCAATGCTTCGACAAGCTCAGCCCGAACGGCTGTTGAAGGAGTAACTGTTCACTATAAAAACAATAGCTACTAATGCTTTATGAATAAGCGCTAGAAACCAATTTCAAACAAAACATCACCCCCGCCCCACCTCATCCAAACACTCCCCCATCACCCCCGGATGAAACGCCATCTGCACATGCGCCACCCCCTCCACCAACCGGTTATCCGCCCCCGCCAACGCAGCCGTAGTCGCCGGAAAAACAATGTTGTCGCAGTTCGAATACCAGCACGTGAATAACGCAGCCCGCCCCGCCGGCTCGGCCCGCTGCAACGCCCCCACCCACTCCCCCGCCAGACTCATCTGCCGCCCATTCACCGCCCGGCTAAACCGCCCCAGCCACGTCCCCCCATGCGGCGTGCCGAGCGTCAGCACGCGGTGGACCCGCCTCTCCTTCTGGTGATCAGCAGCAGCAGTAGCAGCACCAGCCCGCAGCCACGCCCGCGCAGCCAGCCCTCCCATGCTGTGGCACACCAGCACCGGAGCCTGCCCCGTGGCCGCCGTCACGCGCGCCACGGCCTCGTCGATGGTGTCCACGTACTCATCGATGGACCCCATCACGGGCTCCAGATTGACCGCCACAAACGCATGCCCGCGCTCACGCAGAGGCGCAAACCACGGCAGCCACAGCCCCCGGTTGCACATGAATCCATGGATCAGCACCACGCCGCGCCGGCCCGTGGGCTCAGCGGGCAGCCAGTCAGGTAACGACTGGTGGCGAAACGGTTGGCGCCAGCCGAACACCGCCAGCGCCACCCAGACCTCGGCCCACCACGCGACAAACACCTGAAACAGCCGTGCGCGGGGCGCTGCGTCGGTGCGGTTGGTCACATGCATGAGCACGAACTCGATGGCCATCACCAGCAGGTACACAGCCAGCGGGATCAACGCGCCCAGCAGCGCAAGCCCGGGGGACCGGGGCCATTGCCATGCCAGCCAGGCCGCCATGGCCGTGAGGATGAAGAGAAGAAAAGCTCGTTGCCAGCGCGCAATCATGGTTCTGTGCGGGGGAGGGAAATGGACAGGGGGATGGTGTAATTGACGACCAGTTCACCGCATTGTGCGGCCTGGCCTAAGAGGCCCGGGGCGCGCGGGAGCAGTAGCAGCAACAACACCGGTGCCACCTCAGCAAAGGCCTCACACCATGAACGCAGCCCAGACCATCCGCGATCGCATTGCCGAGGTCACCGCCCTGCGGCTGCACCGCACGGGCGACCCGGCGCTGGGCGCAGCGGTGGGCCGGGTCAAGACGCTGCAGGCGCAGCGTTTTCGGGGCACCTATGCGGACCTGATGGCATCGCCAGCGTTTGGCCCCGCCGCCCGCTTCTTTCTGGAAGAGCTGTACAGCGACTCCGACTACAGCGCCCGCGACCAGCAGTTTGGCCGCATTGCGGGCACGCTGCAGTCCATGTTTCCCCAAGCGGTGGTGGCCACCGCAGTGGCCCTGGCCGTGCTGCATGCGCAGACCGAAGCGCTGGACCAAGCGATGGGCCAGGCGTGGGCCAGCGCACAGCCCGACTCCGCCACCACCAGCACTGCGGGCACGGCAGGCGTGGCGGGCACTGCGAGCGATGCTGCCAGCGATGCCACCCGCTACGTGGCCGCTTGGCGCGCCGTGGGCGACCGCGCTGGGCGCGCGTTGCAACTTCAGCGTGTGCTGTCCATGGGCACAGACCTCGCGCGCCTGACGCGCACGCCCGGCCTTCGCATGATGCTGCGCATGATGCGGGCACCGGCCCACGCAGCCGGCATGGGCGCGCTGCAGCAGTTTTTGGAAGCGGGCTTCGACACCTTTGGCCAGCTGGCGCGCCAGCGCGGCGGTGTCGAGCAGTTCCTGGCCACCATCGAGGCGCGCGAGCGTGCGCTCATGGCCGATCTCTTTGATACCGAACGTGTCGCCTGCGAGACCCAGCTACTCCGCACCCTAGGACAAGCCCGGTAGCTGATCCACCCCCTGCGCTCCCACAATCTGTGCCCAGCCGCTCGACGCCGAGCGCACGCGAAAACAAGCGAACACAGCTAAGGAACCAAGCGCATGGAAAAGATCTGGCTCAAGAGCTACCCACCGGGCGTACCGCATGACGTGCAGCCCGAGCAATACCGCTCTGTAGCCCACCTGCTGGAAGAGTCCTTCCGCAAACACGCATCGAGCCCGTTTTCGGTCTGCATGGACCGCTGGATGACCTACGGCGAGCTGGAGCGCCGCTCCGCCGCCCTGGGCGCCTACCTCCAGAGCCTGGGCCTTGAGCCCGGCGCGCGCGTGGCGATCATGCTGCCCAACCTGCCGCAGTTTGGCGTGACCATGGCCGCCGTGCTGCGCGCAGGCTACACCTGCGTCAACGTCAACCCGCTGTACACCGCACGCGAACTGGAGCACCAGCTCAAGGACTCCGGCGCCACCGCCATCGTGATCCTGGAGAACTTTGCGCACACGCTGGCCGAGGTGGTGGACCGCACTGCCGTCAAGCATGTGGTGATGACCGCCATGGGCGACCTGCTGGGCGCCGCGTTCGGCACCTGGATCACGTTCGCCGTGCGCCACCTGGCCAAGATGGTGCCCGCGTACGAGCTGCCGCTGACCCACGGCCGCAAGGTGGTTTCTTTCAAGAAGGCGCTGTCGCTGGGCGAGCACAAGTCGCTGGCACCGAGCCAGGCCACGCTCGACTCGATTGCCTTCCTGCAGTACACGGGCGGCACCACGGGCCTGTCGAAGGGGGCGGTGCTTACCCACCGCAACATCGTGGCCGCCACGCTGCAGGCCGAGGCCTGGTTCACGCCGGCGCTGTCCAAGGTGGGCGACGTGAGCAAGGCCAACTCCATTGCCGCGCTGCCGCTGTACCACATCTTCGCGCTCACGCTGTGCCTGCTGGCCATCCGCCAGGGCTCCAGCATGACACTGATCCCCAACCCGCGCGACATTCCGAAGTTTGTGGCCGAGCTGAAAAAGCGCCCCTTCCACATGCTGCCCGCGGTGAACACGCTGTTCAACGCCCTCTTGCAAAACCCACAGTTCCGGGCGCTCGACTTCTCGCACCTGTGCGTGTCGCAGGCCGGCGGCATGGCGGCCAGCGAAGGCACGGCCAAGCAGTGGCAGAAGGTGACCGGCAGCACCATGATCGAAGGCTGGGGCATGAGCGAGACCTGCGCCATCGGCACCAACAACCCGGTGCTCAGCACCACCTTCAGCGGCAACATCGGGCTGCCGCTGCCGGGCATCGACATTGCCATCAAGGACGACGCGGGCAACAGCGTGGCCCAGGGCGAATCGGGCGAGATCTGCATCCGCGGCCCCAATGTGATGGTCGGCTACTACAACCAGCCCGAAGAGAACGCCAAGGCCTTCACACCCGACGGCTTCATGCGCACGGGCGACATCGGCATCATGGACGCGCAGGGCTACACCCGCATCATTGACCGCAAGAAGGACATGATCCTGGTGAGCGGCTTCAATGTGTTCCCCAACGAGCTGGAGCAGGTCATCAGCCTGTGCCCCGGCGTGGTGGAATGCGCGGCCATCGGCATCCCGGACGAGAAGCAGGGCGAGGCGATCAAGGTGTTCATCATCAAGAACGACCCGACCCTGAGCGAAGAGGACGTGGCCCGCTTCTGCCAGGAGAACCTGACGGGCTACAAGCGGCCCAAGTACATCGAGTTCCGCGATGAGCTGCCCAAGAGCAACGTGGGCAAGATCCTGCGGCGCGAGCTTCGCAAGGCGTAGGGAGTTGGGCTCAAGGCGCGGCCACTGATTGGCCCACTGAACCCCACACACCAAGGGCGCTTCGGCGCCTTTTTCTTTGCCTGCTCTGTTCCCTTGGATCGCGCCGGCGAGCTGAATTGCACCGCGGCGTCTGTGGAAAACCGTCAACTGGGAATTCATGACATTCCCACAATTCTTCGGGTTTTCACCAACCCGCAAACGTTTGCGCAAACGTTTGCTTTCGATATGATCCGCGGGCGACAAAGGCGATCGGTGCGCGCATCCAGGCTCCAAGCCCAGGGTTCACGCACCTGGAATCCACCGTGGCCCCTAGGGTGGTGTTGCATGCTTGACGGCACATTAAAGCCGATGGATTTTTGGTCAGGGCAAGGCGCAAACCACAGCCATACCGGTAGGTATCGCGAGGATTTGCAACGCAGCCCTGGCCGAAAAGACGCGGTTTGAAGTGCCGGGTAGCGTGCAACACCACACTGGCGGGCGACGTCCGGATTTTTCACGCCGCTGTCGGTTGCCTGCTTTCACTATTCCAACAGGAGACACCATGCAGTTCACCCGCCGTTCCGTTCAAACCGCCGCCGCCCTTGCCGTTTTGGGCGGCCTGCTCGCCAGCCCCGCCTTGGCGCAAGACAAGCCCAAGATCGCGCTCGTCATGAAATCGCTGGCCAACGAGTTCTTCCGCACCATGGAAGACGGCGCCAAGGCGCACCAGAAGGCGCACGCCAGCGAGTACACGCTGGTGGCCAACGGCATCAAGAACGAGACCGACACGGCAGCCCAGATCAAGATGGTCGAGCAGGCCGTGGCCCAAAAAGCCAGCGCCATCGTGATCGCCCCGGCCGATTCCAAGGCCCTGGTGCCCGCCGTCAAGGCCGCCATCGACAAGGGCGTCATCGTGATCAACATCGACAACCAGCTCGATGCCGATGCGCTGAAGGAAAAGAACATCACCGTGCCCTTCGTCGGCCCGGACAACCGCGTAGGCGCCAAGCTGGTGGGCGACCACCTGGCCAAGAGCCTGAAGGCCGGCGACAAGGTGGGCATCATCGAAGGCGTGTCGACCACCTTCAATGCGCAGCAGCGCACCTTGGGCTATCAGGACGCGATGAAGGCCGCCAACATCACCGTGGTGGGCGTGCAGTCCGGCAACTGGGAGATCGAAAAAGGCAACACCGTGGCAGCCGGCATGATGCGCGAGCACCCTGACCTCGTGGCCCTCTTGGCCGGCAACGACAGCATGGCACTGGGTGCCGTGGCCGCCGTGAAGGCCGCGGGCAAGGCCGGCAAGGTGCAGGTGGTGGGCTACGACAACATCGGCGCCATCAAGCCCATGCTGGCCGACGGCCGCGTGCTGGCCACCGCCGACCAGTACGCCGCCAAGCAGGCCGTGTTCGGCATCGAGCTGGCCCAGAAGGCCATCGCCGCCAAGACGCCGCAGAACCAGTTGCCCGCTGCGGTGAAGACCGACGTGGTCCTGGTGACCAAGGGCAGCAAGTAACCCCAGCACCCGCACGACGCACTCAGCGATTTCCGCCCGCCCTTCTTTACCCGTTCTCCCTGAGCCTGTCGAAGGGCAGCCCCAAGGCGCCCTGGCTTCGACAAGCTCAGCCCGAACAGATGGGGGGTGCGGTTCAATCGCCACAACAACCCAGCCACACCATGCCCCAGACGCCAACATCCACCCCGCCCGCGCCGCCCACCCCGCTGCTGTGCATCGACGCGGTCGGCAAGGACTACAGCGCCACCACCGTGCTCGACGGGGTGACGCTTGCGCTGAACGCGGGCGAGGTGTTGGCGCTGACGGGCGAGAACGGCGCAGGCAAAAGCACGCTGTCCAAGATCGTCTGCGGACTCACGTCTGCCACGCGTGGCGGCATGCGGCTGGCCGGGCAGACCTTTGCCCCGGCCTCTCGCCGCGAGGCCGAGCAGCACGGCGTGCGCATGGTGATGCAGGAGCTGGGCCTGGTGCCCACGCTCACTGTGGCCGAGAACCTGCTGCTGGGCCGCCTGCCCAACCGCGCGGGCTGGCTGCAACGTGACGTGCTGCATGCCGCGGCGCGCACGCAGCTGGCCAAGATCGGCCTCGAATCCATCGACCCGGCCACGCCGGTGTCGCAACTGGGCATCGGCCAGCAGCAGATGGTGGAGATCGCCCGCAACCTGCAGGACGACACGCGCATCCTGGTGCTGGACGAACCCACCGCCATGCTCACGCCGCGCGAGACCACCTACCTGTTCGACCAGATCGCGCGGCTGACCGCGCGGGGCGTGGCCATCGTCTACGTATCGCACCGGCTTGAAGAACTGCGCCGCATCGCCGACCGTGTCGCTGTGCTGCGCGACGGCCGGCTGGTGGACGTGCTGGCCATGGCCGGCTTGTCGGAAGACGCGCTGGTGCAGCGCATGGTGGGGCGATCGGTCAACGACCTGGAACACCGCCCGCGCCGCACGGCCGGGCCGGTGGTGATGGAAGTCAACGGCATCGGCCGGGGCACGGCCGTGCAGGACGTGAGCCTCAGCCTGCGCGCAGGCGAGGTGTTCGGCGTGGCGGGCCTCGTGGGCTCGGGCCGCACCGAGCTGATCCGCCTGCTGTTCGGTGCGGACCGTGCAGACGAGGGCAGCATCACGCTGCATGCACCGGATTTAAAGCAAAAACAGGCTCCAGCGCTTGATACACAAGCGATAATAGCTACTAATTTAATAGCAAACAAGATTGACAGAGGTTTTGCCTCTCCCCTGCAGGCCATCCGCGCCGGCATCGGCCTGGTCACCGAAGACCGCAAGTCGCAGGGCCTGCTGCTGGCCCAGCCCATCCGCATCAACGCCACGCTGTCCGACCTGTCGGCGGTGTCGCGCGGTGGCTGGCTGCAGCGTGCGCTGGAGCACCGGCTGGTGCAGGGCTTTGTGCGCACGCTCAGCATCCGCTGCAAAGATGGCGAGCAGCCCGTGGGCCAGCTGTCGGGCGGCAACCAGCAAAAGGTCGTCTTTGCCCGCTGGCTGCACCGCCCGGTGCGCGTGCTGCTGCTGGACGAGCCCACGCGCGGCGTGGACGTGGGCGCACGCGCCGAGATTTATACCGAGCTGGACCGCATGGCCGACGAAGGCCGCGCGCTGCTTATGGTGTCGTCCGACCTGCGCGAGCTCATGGCCATGGCCGACCGCATCGGCGTGATGAGCGCCGGCCGCCTGGTGGCCGTGTTCGAGCGCGGCGAGTGGTCCGAGCAGTCGCTGCTGGCCGCCGCGTTTTCTGACACGGCTGGACGCGCCACGGAGCCGGCCGCCGCCGCACCCTCTTCTTCCCGCGGGCCTTCGTCCGCACCCTCTTCCGCCATCGCATGAACGCCGCAGCCCCCTCCCCCACCACACCTCCCGCCCCGCGCTCAACCCCGGTGTGGCGCAGCCAGCTCGGCACTTACCTCGGGCTGCTGGCCGTGCTGGCCGGCATGGTGGGCCTGTTCTCGTGGATGTCCGAATACTTTTGGAGCCCCGCGACCTTCATCACCATCGCCAACGAGATCCCGGCCCTGGCCGTGATGGCGGTGGGCATGACCTTCGTGCTGATCATCGCGGGCATTGATTTGTCGGTGGGCTCGGTGATGGCGCTGTCGGCCGCCACGTCCGCGGCCGCCATCCTGCAGTGGGGCTGGACGGTGCCGGCCGCGGCCGCGCTGGCGCTGGCCACGGGCCTGGTGTGCGGCACCATCACGGGCTCCATCTCGGTGGCCTGGCGGCTGCCTTCGTTCATCGTCTCGCTGGGCATGCTCGAAGCCGTGCGTGGCAGCGCCTACCTGGTCACCGACTCGCGCACGCAGTACGTGGGCGATGCGATCTCGTGGCTGGCCGCGCCGTTCTTCGGCGGCATCTCGGTGGCCTTTTTGATCGCACTGGTGCTGGTGGTGGTGGCGCAACTGGTGCTCACGCGCACGGTGTTCGGCCGCTCGGTCGTGGGCATCGGCACCAACGAAGAGGCCATGCGCCTGGCGGGCGTGGACCCGCGCCCGGTGCGCATCATCGTGTTCGCGCTCACCGGCTTGCTCGCGGGCCTGGCGGGCCTCATGCAGTCGGCACGCCTTGAAGCGGCCGACCCCAACGCGGGCTCGGGCATGGAGCTGCAGGTCATCGCCGCGGTGGTGATTGGCGGCACCAGCCTCATGGGCGGGCGCGGCTCGGTGGTGACCACCGCGTTCGGCGTGCTGATCATCGCGGTGCTGGAGGCGGGCCTGGCCCAGGTGGGCGCGAGCGAGCCGAGCAAGCGCATCATCACGGGCTGCGTGATCGTGGCCGCCGTCATCGTGGACACGCTGCGCCAGCGCCGCGCCGCCGTTTAAAAACACTGACCACTAACTACCGAATCCGCTTCCCCACCCCATGGCTACTATCAAGGACGTTGCGCGCCACGCCGACGTATCGGTCACCACCGTGTCCCACGTGGTCAACGGCACGCGCCGCGTGAGCCCGGAGGGCCGCGAGCGCGTCGAAAAAGCCATCCGCGCCCTGGGCTACGTGCCCAGCGCCATCGCACGCAGCCTGAAGAGCAACAACACGCGCACGCTGGGCATGCTGATCCCCAACAGCTCCAACCCCTACTTCGCCGAGATCGTGCACAGCGTGGAAGACCGCTGCTTCGGCGCGGGCTACAACGTCATCCTGTGCAACACCAACGACGAGGCGCACCGCCAGGGCAGCTACCTGCAGGTGCTGGCCGAGCGCCGCATCGACGGGCTGATCGTCGTCTCCACCGGCCATGACGCCACGCTGCCCACGCAGCTGGCGGGCCTGTCCATCCCCACCGTGCTGGTGGACCGCGAGATCGAGATCGCCGAGCTGCCCTGCGACCTGGTCGAGACCGCCCACATGCAGGGCGGGCAACTGGCCACGCGCCACCTGCTGGAGCTGGGCCACCGCCGCATCGCCTGCATCGGCGGACCGGCCGGACTGGTGCCCAGCGAGCAGCGCATCGCCGGCTGGCGCGCCGCGCTGGCCGACGCCGGCTGCGGCGATGGCGACGGCCTGCTGTGGCATGGCAACTTCACCAGCCAGGGCGGCTACGACGCCATGCACGCCGTGCTGCGCGCGCCCACGCCGCCCACCGCGGTCTTCGTCTGCAACGACCTCATGGCCATGGGCGCGCTGTGCGCCGCGCACGAACGCAACCTGCGCGTGCCCGAGGCGCTGTCCATCGTCGGCTTTGACGACATCGAGCTGGCCGCCTTTACCAGCCCGCCGCTCACCACGGTGGCCCAGCCCAAGCAGCGCATCGGCGCGCTGGCGGTGGACATGCTGCTCGAACGCATCGATGGCAAGCGCCAGGACGTGCGCAAGGTGATGCTGCAGCCCGAGCTGCGCGTGCGCTCATCGACCGCGCGCGCGCCGGAAGACCGCGCATGAGCACGGCAGTGAACGCAACAGGCGCCGGTCCGGCAACGACCGCGATGACCGACTCGGCCCCAGGGCCCGCACCCCGCATTGCCGTCGTCGGCAGCCTGAACATGGACCTGGTGCTCCAGGTCGCCCGCGCGCCCGAGGCCGGCGAGACCGTGCTGGCCGACGGCCTGCACCTGGTGCCCGGCGGCAAGGGCGGCAACCAGGCCGTGGCCTGCGCGCGCCAGGGTGCCAGCGTGCACCTCTTCGGCCGCCTGGGCGACGACGGCTACGGCCGCACGCTGCGCGCGGCGCTCAAGGCCGACGGCATTGACCACACCGGCGTACAGACCGACCTGGGCACCACGACCGGCGTGGCCGCCATCACTGTGGAAGCCACGGGCCAGAACCGCATCGTCGTGGTGCCGGGCGCCAATGGCCGCTTTGTGCTGGATGCCAGCGCGCTGGACGGTGCGCTGCACGGCGCTGCCGGCTTGGTCCTGCAGTTTGAAATACCACTGCCCGAGGTGCTGGCTGCCGCAGAACGCGCACACGCCGCCGACTGCCCCGTCGTGCTCAATCCCTCGCCCATCCAGCCCCTGCCCGAAACCCTTTGGCCGCTGCTGCACACGCTGGTGGTCAACGAGGTGGAAGCCGCCGCCCTGGCCGGCGTTGCCGTCGACACCCCGCAAGATGCCGCCGCGGCCGCACAAGCCCTGCGCGGCCGCGGGCCCGCCCAGGTGGTGGTCACGCTCGGTGCCGCTGGCGCCGTGGCGGCCGATGCCGACGGCTGCCGCCACCACCCTGGCATGTCGGTGCGGGCGGTGGACACCACCGCCGCCGGCGACACTTTTCTGGGCGCGCTCGCCGTGGCCCTGGCGCGCGGCGAGAGCCTGGATGCAGGCGTCCGACATGGCATCCGCGCCGCGGCACTGTGTGTCACCCAGCACGGCGCGCAGCCGTCCATCCCCACCCGCGCCGCCGTGGCGCAAAGCCCCCAACCGCCCGACTGGATCGCCCTGTGAAACGCACCACCCTGCTGCACGCCGAACTCTCCCACGCCATCGCCAGCCTGGGCCATGGCGACATGCTGGTGATCGGCGACGCAGGCCTGCCCATCCCCGACGGCCCGCGCCGCATCGACCTGGCCCTGACCCCCGGCATCCCTACCGTGGCCGAGGTGCTGCGCGTGGTGCTGTCCGAGATGCAGGTCGAGCACGCCTTCATCGCCACCGAAGCCGTGGAGCGCAGCGCAGGTGCCCCGCCCGTGTGGTGCACCGGCCTGCCTGTGGCGCCCACACCCATTGCGCATGAAGAGTTCAAGCGCCGCACGTACAACGCGCGTGTGATGGTGCGCACGGGGGAATGCACGCCATATGCGAACGTGATCCTGGTGGCTGGCGTCACGTTCTGAAACAACATCGGCACCGCAGAGTGGTGCCGTTTACGGGTTTTGCATAGCCTGCGCGTGCATCAGGCTGGGTTACGCTGGTCGGCAGCCCGCCCCGGGCGGCCATGGCATGACGAAGGCCAAGGCCCGCCGCCAGCCCCATCCCGCCCTCCATGCCCCACAGCCCCGCGCCCCACGACCTGCTTCCGCCTGAGATCACCGTCCTGGAGCGCGGCTGGCTCTCTGCCAACAACATCCTCTTCATCGGCCACCACGACACCGCGCTGGTCGACACCGGCTACTGCAGCCACGCCGACCAGACCGTGGCCCTGGTGCAGGATGCGCTGGCAGGCCGAACGCTCGACCGGGTGCTCAACACCCATCTGCACAGCGACCACTGCGGCGGCAACGCAGCCCTGCAAAAGGCCTGGCCCCGCGTGCTGACGGCCATCCCACCCGGGCAGGCACGCCATGTGCGGCAGTGGAACGCCTACGCGCTGAGCTACACCCCCACCGGCCAGGAATGCCCGCAGTTTCGCGCCGACACGCTGCTCGAGCCCGGCTCCTGCGTGTTGCTCGGCGACAAGCCCTGGCACGTGCATGCGGCCCCGGGGCACGACCCGCATTCGGTGGTGCTGTTCAACGCACAGGACGGCGTGCTGATCTCGGCCGACGCCCTGTGGGAAAACGGCTTTGGCGTGGTCTTCCCCGAGCTGGAGGGCGACAGCGCCTTCGCCGAGGTGTCAGCCACGCTGGACGTGATCGAGTCACTGGCGCCCAAGGTCGTCATCCCGGGCCACGGGCCGGTGTTTGCCGACGCACCCCGCGCCATCGAAGGAGCCCGCCGCAGGTTGGAGGGCTTTGTGCGCAACCCGCAGAAACACGCGCTTTATGCGGCCAAGGTGTTGCTCAAGTACAAGCTGCTCGAATGGCAGCAGATCAGCATGTCCGACCTCACCGCCTGGGCCCAGGCCACGCCGTATTTCGGCATGCTGCACGAACGCCACTTTGGCGATCAGGCGCAGGGGGAGTGGCTGCAGAGCCTGGCGGAAGATTTAGTGCGCTCTGGGGCGGCGCTGCGCGAGGGGGAGATGCTGCATAACGCGTGAGTAGGCGGGGTGCGTGCATGGCCACGCTTTAATCTGCCACCCGAAGCGGAATTTCAGTCTATTGCCCGCCCATTGCCTGTTGGAACGCGATCAGATACCCGTTGCAATCAGCCACGGCAAATTCTCTGCTGCCATAGGTCATGTCTTGTAGAGGCCAAGCAATAGACGTTTTGTCTTTGATGATAGAAAAATATTCGTCCACATCTGCGACCGTGAGGTAAATCGTCCCTGAAAGGATGGGATTCGCGTGCCACAAATCTCGGTCCGTGAAAACGAGTCGGGCGCCATCCTTCGAGACCGTGATCGTGCTGTCGGCGGTTGAAATGGCGCTGAACCCAAGCACAGATTCGTAAAAGTTTCTCGTCTGCTCGATCTCGAAGCATCGCAACAGAATAGACAAAGTCATGTTTACTCCAGAAAGCAACGTTGGTGGTTGGCCGGTTCCGCGCCCTATGGTTCAGCTCAGGGTGCTGCAGCATCCGGCTCGACACAGTCCTCGAGAATCGCCGCTACCGGCCGTTCAGGGCGGCCAAGCTTTCGCCCCTTGCCGCAAGCGGCTCAGGCCAGAGAACAACAAGGCAATTCCCCCGCCCCATATCGCACTTGTTAAAACTGCCGGGATGACGAAACCACCGATGCCGTTGTAGGTCAGGCTGCGCCCGGGAGAAGTCAGCAAGTTCGCAAGGGGCTGCGCCCACTCTGCCATGCTGCTATCGAGCCATGTCCACTGGGCGCGATCTTTGAAGCCAAGCCCCAAGCCCGCGTACATGAGTGGGACCATCCAAAAGAACGCTGTGAAGAATGCGTGTGCCAAAGCGCCGATGATTGTCAGGCGCCAGACGGATGGGTTTGGTTGGGGAGTCAAGTCGATGTCCGTTCGTTGCGAGTGCGGCCGTACACGAAGCATAGCCACTGTGATGGGCATGCTGCTGGGCAGACTGGTCGGTGCCACTGGTCTACTCGGGGTGACGACTGCTTACAGCGGCGCACGCGACAGATGACTATCCTTTGGCGCCTCACAACGAGATGCGCTGCGCGCTCCCGATTGCCATGCTTCAACGAACACTGCTTTTTTCGGTTGCGCTGCTTGCCGGATGCAGCGCCACTCCTGAAACCGTACACGTTCAGATCTTGCCGACAGAGTACAAAACGGGGAATGTGAGATCGGCTCTCGCCACCCCTGTGGTGGACGAGGTAGTTCGCCTCAAACCTGAAAGGGTTCACCTTTCGATGTGCCGTTCAACGCCCAATGCGAAAGTGCTCCAATTCAGCACTGAGCTGCAAGCGCGCAGCGGAGCAAAGGTTACGGGGGGCTTCTATAACGAGTGCCTTGAATAGCTGATGCCCCGCCTCCAGCAGAGAGCTTCTAACTCCTTAGCCTACGCTCGCACGCGCATTTGAACAATACCTCGCTACGTGAAGATCAGTGTTCAGGTGCTTTTGATACCGTGCCTCGGGAGGCCTGCTGTCGCAGCTGGACCAAGCCCGGTGGCTCTGCGGAAAACCAGAACCATTGAGGGTCGGTGCCGCCCTTGCGCAAGATGAATTGCATGAGCGTAATTACGGCAACCGTAGCGATCACTAGGACGGTGAACGCCAGTACGGCGCCTGCCGCGCTATAGAGCAAGACCATTTGCAGTGGTACTTGCGGTGCGATGTGAGCGCCAGCCAATCCTGCAAGCGCAGACAAGAGGATAGTGGCGAGAAAAGCCTTCGCGGCCACTTGCTTGCTCAGTCTCGATGGGAACATGGCGCTCTCCGGAACATTGCTCCAACACAGTGTAGGGCTCAGAGCCAGCCCTTGACTTGAGACCAGCCAAAGGGGCAGCATCACGCCCACTACGACGATCACGGAGCCTTGGCGCGCTGTGCTTTCAAGGCGCTGTCTTGAATGTGGGGCATGCCTTAGCGCGGTGAGAGGCGTCGTCGAAACTGAAAAGCGCGTTCGAGCCGCATACGTCAAATTGCAAGTACATAAGTCATTCGTTGAGCGTCCGCTTTCACTAACCGTCATTGATTGCTCGTGGCCGCACGCTGCCTTCAGTATCCGGCTATCGACACCAGCGGCCACCGCTCGCCAAACCGCTTCGATTCCACACGTTGACGGTAGGCCTCCAAACTCGCCCTGAGCGGGTTGTGTCGAACGCGAAGCGCGAAGAGGTCATCAAGCCCATGCGGGGCGACAACCCCAATGGACTCGTCATCGCCAAGGTAAACACCGACACAGGTAGCAAATTCAGGCCACGTCGACACGCCTTCTCTCGAGGGAGCCAAGGGGAGGCACCACCTGCCTTAGATGGCTGGCAAACCAGTGATGCACCGCGGCCTGATTGGTGACTTCCCATTGCAACGCCGGCATGAGCGAGCGAAGGCGCTCTTCGAGGCGGGTGTCTTGCTCTGGACCATCGGTTTCGCTGTCGAAGTAGACGACATCCACGTCCTCTAAAACCGAGGGGGTTTCGAACCCATGAAGGGTGTCCCAGACCAGAGACCGCACGGCGCCGGCACCGATGCACCAAGAGGTCAAGCCAAGAGAACGGACCGTTGTGAGCGCTGCCATCAAGTTGCTTGAAGAGCGCACCATGTCAACAAGTCTTCGTTCCAGCTTCGGTCCTGCAATGTGGTTTCGGTGCATGGCTTTACTGGCGTTTTGGCGGAGATTCCGGTCGCAGCCTTTGGCAAACGGCCTGCCCGCCAGCCGGCTTCGGGAAAGGCTTCCTACTCTCCCTGCTTGAACTGCTTGTCGCACCCCATCACATGGTTCTTGCTGCTCGACATGCATTGGTAGAACGACTTCTTGTTGCCCGATGCACCCTGGCAATCCGACACGCTGTATTTGCCCCGGGCCTCGCGGATCTTGGGGGCCATCTTGTCGTAGTCGGCCTTGGAGACGTAGCCGTCGCGCATGTTTTTCTGCCCCACCTCCAGCATCTGGTCGGCCTGGTAGTGGATGTTGTCCACGGCGGCCGCGCAGTTGAGCGGGGCCTGCTTGCTGTCCACCGTCTCCAGCGCTTTCTTCATGCCCTGGCCAAGCTCTTCCACGTCTTTGGGGATTTTCTTGGTGCCGTCGGCGTTGTACTGTTGGGCGGCGCTGCCCGTCTTGCCTGAGGGCGATGATGAAGAGGCGCTTTTGCTGGTGCCGTTGTTGTTCTGCAGCTTCAGCGGCTCGGCATCTGCCTTGGACGGAGGCGGTTGGGAGCCGTAGTGTGTCTTGCCATCGGCATCCACCCATTTGTAGACGGGCTGGGCCTGCGCGACGGCACCGAACCACAGCATCCCCCACGCCGCCGCCGCGGCCCACCACCATTTTTTCATCTCCACCCCTCCCGAATTTTTAGCCAAATCAGGCTCTAGCGCTTATTCATAAAGCGCTAGTAGCTCTTATTTTTATAGCAACTAAGCCAATCTAGCCCGGCCTCGCCCGCCGTTCAAGGCAGGTCTTTGTTCACCTCAGGCGCCGCCGCATCGCGTGGGCCGATGGTGCCCAGGCGGCTCTTGAGCGATTGGGGTTGGCCGGTGAGCATGGCGGCGTAGTTGGTGGTGTTGGCCAGCACTTTCTTCACGTAGTCGCGCGTTTCGGCAAACGGCACGTTTTCGGCCCAAATGGCGGCGTCGAGCACCGGACCGTTGCGCCAGCTGCGCGGGCGGCCAGGGCCGGCGTTGTAGGCGGCGGCGGCCATGGGCATGGAGCCCGCAAAGTCATCCAGCGCGAGCTTGAGGTACGCGGTGCCGATGGTGATGTTGGTGTCGCGTTCGTTGATCTGGTCGGCGGTGAAGTTGTTCAACCCAATCTTCTTGGCCGTCCAGCGCGCGGTGGCGGGCATGACCTGCATCAGGCCCGAGGCGCCCACGTGGGAGCGCGCGTCCATGATGAAGCGGCTTTCCTGGCGGATCAGGCCGTAGACGTAGGCCGGGTCCAGGCCGATGCCGTTGGCACGTTCCACCACCGTGTTGCGAAAGGGGGTGGGGAAACGCTGCGTGACGTCCACCACGCTCTTGGTGCGTTCGCTGGTGTTGATGCAGCGGTCCCATACCTCGCGCTGGCAGGCGAAGTCGGCAGCGGCCAGCAGTTCGCGGTCGGGCATGCCGCCGCTTTGGTGCAGGTTGGTGGTGTAGTTCCACTCGCGCACGCCTTCGCTGCGCAGGCCCAGCAGGATGGCATACAGCGCGCGGTTGAGGCCCGGGTTGGCGCGGGCCGCGGCCTTTTCTTCGGCGGTGAGGGGGGCGGGCGCGGGTGGCGTGGTGATGCGCTGGCCGAGCTCTTCGAGAGCCAGTTGCTCGTAGAAGCCGCGCGTGCTGGCAATGGTTTCGAGCAGCTGGCGTGCTTCGGCGCGTTCAGCGTCGGTCACTCGGCCCGCGAGCAGCGAGCGCGCCTTCCAGTACACCCAGGTGCTGTCCTGGCGGGCTTCGGGGCCCATGGCATCCACGGCCTTACCCACGGCCTTCCACTGGCCGGCGCGCAGGGCGGCGCGCACCTTCCAGCCCAGCAGGTCGTCGTTGAGGTCGCTGTCCTTGGTCACGTTGGCAAAGTAGCTGTGGGCATTGCTGGCCAGCTTTTGCGCAGCGGTCTTACCGATCACGGCCCAGGCCCAGTTGCGCTCCTCGGCCGAGAGGTGCACGCTCCACTTGCTGTCGAGCTGGTGGGCCGCGCCGTCCGGGTCGCCAGTGGCGAGCTTGATCAACGCCAGCAGCACCAGCTCTTGCCGGGCCTTTCCGCTGGCCGTGGCTTGCGACAGCAGGTATTTGGCGGGTGCGTCCAGCACGTCCTTGACCTGGGGCAGCGACTCGGGCGAGACGATCTCGACCGCCGTGCGCACGACCCGGGGGCGGTTGGCCTCCACACCCAGGCGCGCCTTGCGCCAGACATCGAGGGCCGAGAGCTTTTTGTAGCCGTACAGCTCGCGCGCGGCGTGGGTGCAGCCATCGTCGCCATCGCGCTGGGCATACCAGTTGCTGCGCACGTCTTCGGCCACATTGGCGGCCGCGGTGCCCTTGATCTGGTCGATCAGCAGGGCGTAGCAGCGCACTTCGCGATCGTCGGACATGCGGTAGCTGGGGTGTTGCTCCGCAAACTGCGCCCAATCGCGGCGCTGGCCCAAGAGCAGCAGCCAGTCGTTGCGCAGGCGGTCTTCCTGGTAGCTGCCGGCGTAGCGCTGCATGAAGGACTGGATCTCGGCTGGCGAGGCCTCCGCCAAGCGCAGCTTGATCTCCCAATACGCCGCCCAGGGCTCCAGAGCGTGGCCGCGTGCGGTGGGCAAAAGCTGCTCAAGCTTTTTGCGATCACCCTTGCGGAACGCCTGCTGCATCTCCAGCAGGGTATCGTCACCACGGTTTTGCGCCTGGACCAGGGGCGCTGCGGTGGCCAGCAGAGCGCCAGCAACAAGCGGTGTCAGAATTCGAAACAATTGCATGGGGGAATTATCTGATGGACAAAGCAGCCCTGCGGCGCGCGTTGATAGAAGAACGCCTCAATTTGCCCGACCGCCTACAGCGGTCCGACCTGTTACAGCAGGTGATGCGCATCTGGCTGGTGAACCGGCCCGACACCGTGATCGGCGCGTACTGGCCCATCAAGGGCGAGTTTGACCCCCTGCCCGCCCTGCACCGCTGGAAGGAAGACGGTGAGCTGCTGGACGAACCCCAACGGCGCCGCATCGGCCTGCCGGTGGTCGACAAGGTGCACAAGACCCTCACCTTTCACGCCTGGCACCCCGGCTGCCCCATGGAAGAGGACGCCTACGGCATCCCCAAGCCCAAGGACACTGAGGTCATCGTGCCCACCCTGCTGTTTGTGCCCTGCGTGGGCTACGCCCCGGGCGGCTACCGCCTCGGTTACGGGGGCGGTTTTTACGACCGCACGCTGGCCACGCTGCAGCCCAAGCCGTTCACCGTAGGCCTGGGCTTCACCCACGGCTACCTGGATGATTTTGAGCCCGAAGAATTCGATCTGCCACTTGACGCGATCCTGAACGACAACGGGGTGGTCTGGCCGGTGTGATGTGGCGGTGACCTGGGCGGAGCGGCCGCGCTGGCTGTCGCTTCGCCCGTTGATGCGCAGACCGCATCAGTCAGGCGGCGTTTTGGCATCGGTGTTTTGCGCGACTGCCGCTAGCATGGCGGGCTTCCTTCTTCCACACACGCTCTTTTCTCTGCGCGTTCCATCGACAGGTGTCCCATGCCCAAGCTCTACATCGGCAACAAGAATTATTCATCGTGGTCCATGCGCCCCTGGGTGCTGCTGCGCCAGGCCGGCATCGCCTTTGACGAAGTGCGTGTGCGCTTCGACAGCTTTGACGCCGACTCCGAATTCAAGCGCGCCATCGGCGCGGTCAACCCCACCGGCAAGGTGCCCGTGCTGGTGGACGGTGACCTGGTGGTCTGGGACACGCTGGCCATTGCCGAGTACATCGCCGAAACCCACCCCGACAAGCAGCTCTGGCCCGCCGACCCCAAGGCACGCGCGCGCGCGCGCAGCATCTGCGCCGAGATGCACAGCGGCTTCACCAACCTGCGCGGCAACTGCCCCATGAACATCGAGGCGAGCTTGGCCGACACCGGCGCCCTGCTCTGGCGCGACCAGGCTGGTGTGCGCGCCGACGTGGAGCGCCTGGTGAGCATGTGGAGTGCCTTGCTGAGCGAACACGGCGGCCCGATGCTGTTTGGCAAGTTCTCCATCGCCGATGCGTACTTTGCGCCGGTATGCATGCGCCTCATCACCTACGCCCTGCCCCTGCCACCGCACATCGCCGACTACGCGCAGCGCGTGCGCGCCCTGCCGGGCGTGAAGGCCTGGATCGACGACGCGCTGGCTGAAAAGGACTTCCTCGACTTCGAGGAGCCCTACCGCCTGGCCCCCGCGAAGCGCTGAGGAGCACAGGCCCATGGCAGTCACCATCTACCTGCGCTACGTGCTCGACACCCGCAAGCTCAAGGAGTTTGAGCACTACGGCAAGCTGTGGATTCCCCTGGTCGAGAAGTTCGGCGGCCAGCACCACGGCTATTTCATGCCCAGCGAAGGCGCCAACAACATCGCGCTGGCGCTGTTCACCTTCGAGAGCCTGGGGGCCTACGAGGTGTACCGCCAGCAGTCGATGCAGGATGCGGAGTGCCTGGTGGCGTTCCGCTATGCCGAGGAGACAGGCTGCATCGTGAGCTATGAGCGGAGTTTCTTCAGGCCGGTGTTTGATTGATTGGACTGAGAGAGGCAGAGGGCTACATGTAGCACCATTGTGCTACATTGCCTGTTCCAACAGGAGCCCCCCATGTCCACCACCACCATCCGCCTTGAAGATGAGATGAAAAGCCGCATCAATGCCGCGGCAGCGCAAGTGGGCAAGACAGCCCACGCCTTCATCCTGGATGCCTTGGCCCAGAAGGTGGAGCAAGTGGAGCAGGACAACGCGTTTCACGCCCTGGCCGACGAGCGCTGGGCGCGCATCCGCGCTACGGGCAAGACGGTGGCCTGGGACGATGCCAAAGCCTATCTGGCGGCCCGAGCCAACGGCGAAAAGCCTCGCAAACCCGCCGCCAAGGCATGACGCGCATCGAGCTGGCGCCAGAGGTGCTGGAAGACTTTGACCGCTTCTTCGACCACATCGCCCAGTACGACCAGGGCAGTGCCCCCGAGCGCATTGGCGCCATCATGGACGCCCTGCAGATCCTGTCGCACAGCCCCCAGATCGGTCGGCCTGTGCAAGGTGGAAAGCGTGAGCTGGTGATTGGTCGGGCTTCTCGCGGATATGTCGCCCTGTACCACTATGTGGCGGCTATCGACACCGTTTTTGTGCTGGCGGTGCGCAACCAGCGGGAAGCAGGGTTCAAGCGCTGAAGTCCCGCACCACCCACTACCGGAACTGCTTGCGCAAAAACGCCTTGTGCCTCGCGATGTGCGCCAACTGTGCGGGGGCGACGGTGCCGCCCAGGTCTTCGTCTTCCGCATTGAGCACCTGGTTGGCATAGGCCAGCGCACGTGCCACCACGTCCTCGTCACTCACACCCTGCTGCGCGGCCAGGTCCAGCGCCACGCGTTTCATGGCGCGCTGCGACAGCATCCACATCGCGCCAAAGGCATCCCACGCGGCCATTGCTTCCTTGAACTTGTCGCGGTCGGCCAGGATTTCGTTCAGCGGCTTGGCCAGAATCTCCTGCAAGTCATCCACCTTGGCCTTCAGCGCTTCAAACTGCGCCTCGCGCTGCAGGGCTTCGGCCGCAGCGTTGGCCGCTGCATCGGGCGCAGTGGGCACGGGCACGCTGCCGTCGGGGTTCAGCTGGGCAATGGTGAGGTCGGACGATAGGGACATGGTGGGCTGGAATATACGGCCGAGGGGTCGTCCTAAACTACGCCGATGCAAATCTACATGGTGGGCGGCGCCGTCCGCGACAAGCTGCTGGGACGCCCGGTAAACGACCGCGACTGGGTGGTGGTGGGCGCCACGCCCGAGCAGATGCTGGCCGAAGGCTACCTGCCCGTGGGGCGCGACTTCCCCGTCTTTCTGCATCCCGAGACCCGCGAGGAATATGCCCTGGCGCGCACCGAGCGCAAGAGCGGACACGGCTACCGGGGCTTTGCGGTGCACAGCGCACCGGACGTGACGCTGGAGGAAGACCTCTCGCGCCGCGACCTTACTATTAATTCCATAGCAGAAAGTATCGATGGATCAAGCGCTGGAGGCCCTTTTGACCCCTATCATGGCGTGCGCGACATCGAAGCGCGCGTGTTGCGCCATGTGACCGATGCCTTCCGCGAAGACCCGGTGCGCATCCTGCGCGTGGCGCGTTTTGCGGCGCGCTTCACCGACTTCACCGTGGCGCCCGAGACGATGCAGCTCATGCGCGAGATGGTGGCCGACGGCGAGGTGGACCACCTGGTGCCCGAACGCGTCTGGCAGGAGCTGGCCCGCGGCCTGATGGAGGCCAAGCCCTCGCGCATGTTCGAGGTGCTGCGCGAATGCGGCGCGCTGGCCGTGCTGCTGCCCGAGGTGGCGCGGCTGTGGGGCGTGCCGCAGCGCGCCGAATACCACCCCGAGGTGGACACCGGCGTGCACTTGATGATGGTGCTGGACATGTCCGCGCGGCTGGGTGCCCCGCTGGCCGTGCGGTTTGCCTGCCTGGCGCACGACCTGGGCAAGGGCACCACGCCCGCCGAGATGCTGCCGCGCCACATCGAGCACGAGCAGCGCAGCGCCGAGCTGCTGCAGGACGTGGCCGAGCGGCTGCGTGTGCCGGTGGACTGCCGCGAGACCGCTGACGTGGTGGCCCGCGAGCACGGCCACATCCACCGCAGCGGCGAGCTGTCGGCCGCGGCCCTGATGCGCCTGCTGGAGCGCTGCGACGCGATCCGCAAGCCCGCGCGCTTTGCCGACGTGTTGCTGGCCTGCGAGTGCGATGCGCGCGGGCGGCTGCACTTCGAAGAAACGCCCTACCCGCAGCGCCCGCGCCTGCTGGCGGTGCTGGCTGCCGCGCAGTCCGTGGTCACGCGCGACATCGCCGCGCAGGCTGCCAGCCGGGGCCAGTCGGGCCTGCAGGTAGGTGCGCTGATCCACCAGGCGCGTGTGCAGGCTGTGGCGCAGTGGCTGCAGCAAGAGAAGCAAGAGAAAGAGCAGGGGTAGACATAGAAGGCCCGGTTCCACACCGCCATGCCTCCACCGCCCGGCCGCAGGACTTTCCTGGAAAAGCCCCGCACCGGGAGGAAGAAGCCGCCCCTTACCGTTCGGGCTGAGCTTGTCGAAGCCGGGGCACGCCGTGCGCAAACCCCCAACAGGTTTCGGGCCACGGAAGATTGAGCGGGACGCCCCGCCCACCCCCTAGAATCCGCCTCCTTTTGCCCAGCCTGCGCGCAGTGACCACGCCGCTTCTAGCGACCGACCGCCCCTTGTCATTCACAACAACGCCATGAATCATTTGCACATCCGCCTGGCCACTCCGGCCGACGCAGACACCATCGCCCCGCTGTTCGACGCCTACCGGCAGTTCTATGACCAGGCGCCTGATCTTGCGGGCGCCCAGCGCTTCATCGCCGACCGGCTCACGCGCGGCGAGTCCTGCATCCTCATCGCCTTCGACGCTGCGGCTGCAGCAGATACACCGGCAGGCAACGCCATCGGTTTTTGCCAGCTGTACCCCACGTTCTGCTCGGTCGAGTCAGCACCGATCTACACGCTGTACGACTTGTTCGTGTCGCCCTCAGCACGCAAAACCGGGGCAGGCCGCGGCCTGCTGATCGCGGCCCGCGACCATGCGCGCGCGCAAGGCAAGGTGCGCATGGACCTCACCACCGCCCACACCAACACCACCGCCCAGTCGCTGTACGAATCGCTGGGCTGGGTACAAGACACGGTGTTTCGCGCCTATAGCCAGCGGGTGGCGTAAAGCCTATTTAAGGCCCGCTTACCAGCGCAGCCAGCGCGGCCCCAACACGGCGCCCAGCGCGGTGGGAATAGCCATGCCAGCCAGGTACCACACCGCCAGAAACGGCGTGGCCATTTCGGGGCAGTGCAGCGCATACACCAGCGCCCCCAGCGCCCCGGCCAGCAGGCCAGCACCCGCGCCGGCCCAGGCCAGGCGCGTGGGCGCCGCCCCCTTGAGCGCCCAGAAGCCCGCGACAAAGGCCGGCACCGACAGCACGGCGATGTTGAAGGGGCAAGTCCGCCAGGTACTGCCCAGGACGAGCGTCACACGCTCGGCCGGCGCCGCCTGCGCCAGCGTTGCCAGTGCCAGCCCCCACATCACCAGCGGCGGCAGTGCCAGCCACAGCGCCGCGCGCCCGGCAGGCATGCCGGGGCGTGCCATGCGCTGCAGCACCACCACCCCGGCCGCGGCCAACGTGCCCGCAAAAGCCAGCTTGCCCCAGAACATCGGCATCGCCAACGTGGCCGCCAGATCGCTGCGCAGGCCGAAAAGGACGAGCATGAGCACGGTGGCCCCAGCAATGCCGGCAAATGCCGCCACCGCCAGGCGCTGCTCCACGGTGTGCCGGGCGACCGGGTGCGCATCGGAAGCCAGCAGCTCTATCAACTCATCGGTTTTCATCACATTCCCCTGATCTTGGCGGCCAGGGCCTTGAGGCCCCGGTGCACGCCGACTTTGACGGCCGACTCCGACAGGCCGGTGAGCTGTGCGGTCTCCACCACCGACATTCCCTCGAGCTTCATGTGCACGATGGGCAGGCGCTGGCGCTCGGGCAGCATTTGCAGCAACTGGCCCAGGTCGCGCCGCGCCTCGGCCGCATCGCTGTCGGTGCTGGCGAACAGGTCGTAGGTAGCGTCCAGCGGCACATGCAGCGATTCCTTGGCAGCGCGTGAGCGCAGCCAGTCGATGAGCTTGTAGCGTGCGATGGCATGCACCCAGGCCGTCACCGGCGAGTCGGCCCGGTAGGTGTGGCGCTGGTTGTGCACCGCCAGCAAGGTCTCCTGCACCAGGTCCTCCACCTCATCGGGCCGCTGCGCCAGGCGGCGGCGCAAAAAGGCGCGCAGGTGTGCGCTCAGCTCCTTCAGAAATCGCTGGTACGCCGCTGCGTCGGCGTCCAGCCCCTGCAGCAGCAATCCGCGCAGCCGCTCTTCAATGTCCATGGCGTCTCCCTGCTGAGGTATTCGTCACAGCGGGCCCTCCGGTTACAGCGGGTGCAAAAAATAAAAAAGCGCGTGGGATGGCAGCGCCGCGTAACCCGCAGCGCCGCCAGCGCGAATTACAGCGCAGATCGGGGGTTGCAGGGTGCGGGCTGTTGGCCCGTGCCCCACCGCCACCGGTCCACTTTGATCACTTACCAACCTTTGGAGAACTTCACCATGACCCACCGCACCCTCAGCCTCGGCGCCCTCGCACTCTCGGCCATTGCCTGCACCTCCGCCCTGGCACAGGCACCCGCCCAGCCCATGGGCGACGCCGCCAAACCGGCCATGGAGAAATGCTACGGCGTGTCGATGGCCGGCAAGAACGACTGCGCTGCAGGCGCCGGCACCACCTGTGCGGGCACGTCGAAGATGGACTACCAGGGCAATGCCTGGAAGTACGTGCCTGCAGGCACCTGCGCCACGCTCAAAACCCCGAAGGGCATGGGTTCGCTGATGCCCATCAAGTCCTGATCACGCACCCGCATCGCCCGCGCTGACCGCTGCCATGCCATCGCTGCTGACTGCCGGCCTAGGCCTCAAGCCCCAGCACTACGCCCAGGCGCTGCACTGCAGTGCCCCCGGCCTGTGGTGGGAGGTCCATCCCGAAAACTACCTGGCCGCTGGCGGCCCGCGGCTGGCGTGGCTCGAAGCCATCCGCGCGCGGCACCCGGTGGCGCTGCACGGCGTGTCGCTGTCGCTCGCGGCCGATGCACCGCCCAATGCCGACCACCTGGCCCGGCTGGCTGCGCTAGTGCATCGCATCGAGCCCGCCATCGTGTCGGAGCACCTGGCGTGGTCCGCGTGGCGCGGCCAATACCTGCCCGACCTGCTGCCGTTTCCGCGCACCCACGCGGCGCTGGCGCGCGTCGCGGACAACATCGCGCGCACGCAGGATGCCCTGCAGCGCCCCATTGCCATCGAGAACCCCACGCACTACCTGCACATCGACGGGCACGACTGGTGCGAGACCGACTTCCTGGCCGAGCTGGTGCGGCGCACCGGCTGCGCGCTGCTGCTGGACGTGAACAACGTGCACGTGAGCGCCCACAACCTGGGCACGGATGCGCGGGCTTACATCGATGCCTTTTCGCTGCACGCCGTCGCAGAGATCCACCTGGCCGGCCACCACGCCGACCCGGCGCTGGGCGAGGCGCTGCTCATCGACAGCCACGATGCGCCCATCGACCCCGCCGTGTGGGCGCTGTACGAGCGCGTGCTGGCGCGCACAGGCCCCGTCCCCACGCTCATCGAAAGGGATGGCAACGTGCCTGCGTTGCCGGAGCTTATGGCCGAGCGCGACGGGGCACACCGAGCCCTGGCTGCATGCGAACAGCAGGGCGAACATCACGAACACCGCGAGGTGGCGCCATGCACCTGAGCGATTTTCAGGACGGACTGTCCGCCGCCCTGCTGCCCTCGCCCCCCGCTGCGGCACACACGCCTGCGTGGCTCGCAGCCTTGGCCGCCCAGCCCGGATTTGCCGTGTACCGCAACACCGTGCTCAGCGCCTGCATCGACGCGCTGCAGGCCAACTACCCCACCGTGTGCAGCTTGGTGGGTGCCGACTGGTTCCGTGCCGCGGCGGGCGTGTTCGCCCACGCGCAGCCGCCTGCCGACGGGCGTCTCATGGGCTATGGCGCGGGCTTTGCCGGCTTTTTGCAGCAGTTCGCGCCAGCCGCCGCGCTGCCCTACCTGCCCGCCGTTGCGCACCTCGACCGGTGCTGGACGGAAAGCCACTTGGCGGCAGACGCTCCGGCGCTAGACGCCACCTGGCTGGGCTGCCAGCCGCCGGGCACGCTGGCACTGCTGTACCTGCGGCCCCACCCTGCCGCACGCTGGAGCTGGTGCGATGCGCACCCCGCCTACGCGCTGTGGCAGCGCCACCGCGATCAGTTGCCGGTGGATGTGGAACTGCCCTGGACGGGCGACGCAGGTTTGCTCACGCGGCCAGAGTCCGCCGTAGCGTGGTGCGCGCTGCCGCATGCAGGGATTGCATTCATGGACGCCTGCGCCCAAGGCCTGCCGCTGGAGGCGGCCGCCACGCAGGCGCTGACGGCCGAGCCGGGCACCGACATCGCGGCGCTGCTGGTGCTGTTGCTGGATGCAGGGGCGTTCACCGATGCCGATGCTGATGCACCGGCCCCATGTTCAAAGGAAACACCATGACCCCCAACACCATCCCCATACTCTCCCTAACCGCAGTCGGCCCGCGCGCCTGGGCGGCCCGGCTCGCAGACACTGCCACCTGGCTCACGCCCCACAGCCTGCTGGCGCTGATTCACCGCGTGGCCCTGGCCGGCATCTTCTGGCTGTCGGCGCGCACCAAGGTCGAAGGCTGGTTCACCATCTCCGACAGTGCCTATGCGCTGTTCCGCGACGAGTACAAGCTACCGCTCATCGCACCGCACCTGGCCGCACAGATGGCCACGGTGGCGGAGCACCTGTTCGCCGTGCTGTTGGTGCTGGGCCTGTGCACACGCCTGTCCGCGTTGGCGCTGCTGGGCATGACGCTGGTGATACAGGTGTTCGTCTACCCGGATGCGTGGCCCACCCACCTGTCGTGGGCCGGGCTGCTGCTGTACCTGGTGGGCCGCGGCGCAGGGAGTGTGTCGCTGGACCGCGCGCTGGGCCTGCGCTAAGGCTTCAGTTCACAGGCTGGCCGGTGCCGCGGTGCGCACCCAGCGCACGATGTCCGCCGCGCCCAGTGCACCCGAAAGGCGAGCCACCTCGCGCCCCTGCTGAAACAGCACCATGGTCGGGATGCTGCGGATCGCATGGCGCGCCGCCAGCGCCTGGTGCTCTTCGGTGTTGAGCTTGGCCAGGCGCACGGTAGGCTCCAGCTCGCGCGCGGCCTGGGCAAACGCTGGTGCCATCTGCCGGCAGGGCCCGCACCAGGGTGCCCAGAAGTCCACCAGCACCGGAATGTGGCTGCGGCCCACGTGGCGCTCAAACGCCCCTGCGTCCAGCTCCAGCGGCGCCCCGATGAACAGCGGATGATGACATTTGCCGCAGTCGGGCGCGCTCGCGAGGTGCGCGCTCTGGACGCGGTTGGTGGTGTGGCAATGGGGACAGACGATGTGCAGGGCTTCGGTCATGCGGCAGAGGTGGGTAGGAAAAGCGGGGTTGCTCCGCTGTGATTTGGCGGTCAACTTACATGGTTTCAAGTCGGCGTGCCTGATTTGCCATGCCGAGGGGACACAGACAAGCGGCCGATCAGCAATGCGCAAAAGTTACGGATGTTTACCGGCGTACGGGCCCGTTTCCGCCATGAGGCCCCGGGCCGCATCTGCTAAGGTGCCCACCCATGCAGCTGCTCCCGATACTGACAACTGCCCACGCACTCTTTCTCGATTTCGATGGCACGCTCACCGAGCTGGCGTCGCGCCCTGAAGCTGTGCGCATAGCATCCGGGCTGATTCCTACCCTCGCTTCCTTGCACGCCCACCTGGGCGGTGCGCTGGCCATCGTCACGGGCCGGCCGGAAGTGGATATCGATGGGTTCCTGGCACCCTTGCGTCTGCCGTTGGCCAGCGAGCATGGCGCGCAATACCGCCTGCACGACACCTCGCACCCCGCGGTGGCCCCGCCCGACCTGACGCCCGTGCTGCAGGCCGCCTACGACCTCGTGCAGCGCCACCCGGGCTTGCTGGTCGAGCCCAAGCGCGCCAGCGTGGCGCTGCACTACCGCCTGGCTCCGCACATGGAAACGCGCTGCCTCGACACCTTGCTGCGGGCGATGCAAGGCATGGAAGGCGTCGAGCTGCTGCGCGGGAAGTTCGTTTTCGAGGTCAAGCCGCGCGGTGTGCACAAGGGCCAGGCGATCATGGACTTCATGACCCAGCCGCCGTTTGCCGGCCGCATGCCAGTGTTCGTGGGCGACGACGTGACCGACGAATCCGCCTTCGCTGCCGTGCAGGCGCTGGGCGGGTGGGGTATCAAGGTGGGCGAAGGCCCCACCATGGCGCAGTACCGCTGCATGACGCCCGCCGCTTTGCGGGGATGGCTGTCCGCCGCGCGCACGACCTGGGACCGCGAAGCGCTGAACCGCTAGCCAGCTCTCCGCACACGGGGTACCCGCTGGGGTACCTGCCGCCACGTGCGATATGGCGCGCCCGTGACCTTGCTCGTTTTGAGGCCGTGTCCGACAGGCCTGCACCCCGGTGCGCGCTGATGATCGCCGCATGAGCCGACTCGTTGTTGTATCCAACCGCATTGCCGACCCCCGAAAACCCGCTGCTGGCGGCCTGGCTGTCGCCCTGGGGGACGCCCTTAACCGGACCGGGGGCCTGTGGTTTGGATGGAGCGGCACCGTGGCCGAAGACGGCACGCCCGGTGAATGCGAACTCCAAACCCGAAATGCTGGCGCGGTGACGCTGGCCACCGTGGACCTGTGCCGCGAAGACCACGACACCTACTACCACGGCTACAGCAACAGCGTGTTGTGGCCAGTGTTCCACTACCGGCTGGACCTTGCGGACTTCAACGCCCGCTACATCGCCGGGTACCGCCGCGTGAACCAGATGTTTGCGCGCAAGCTGCTGCCCCTGCTGCGCGACGACGACATCATCTGGGTGCACGACTACCACCTGATTCCCCTGGCCGCCGAACTGCGCGCCATGGGCTGCAAACAGCGCATCGGTTTCTTCCTGCACATCCCCGTTCCGCCGCCGCTGATCATGGCGGCCATTCCGCAGCACGAATGGCTCATGCGGTCGTTGTTCGCCTATGACCTGGTGGGCCTGCAGAGCGAGGCCGATGTCTCGCACTTCACCCGCTATGTGCGCGCCGAGGGCAGCGCCGAAGAGGTGGACGCCCAGCGCCTGCGCGCGTTTGGCGGCACCGTGCTCGTGCAAGCCTTCCCTATTGGCATTGACGTGGACGAGTTCACCCGCCTCACCCATGCTCCCGAGGCCGTGGAGACCTACGAGAACATGCGCGATGAATACTCGCGACGGCGGCTACTGCTGGGCATCGACCGGCTGGACTACTCCAAGGGCATCCCGCACCGCGTGCGCGCGTTCCGCGAACTGCTGGACCGCTACCCGGAAAACCGCGACAGCGCCACGATGATCATGATTGCCTCGCCCTCGCGCGACGACGTGCACGCCTATGGCGACCTGCGCCAGGAGCTGGAGGGGCTGTGCGGCTCGGTCAACGGCGACTACGGTGAGCTCGACTGGATGCCCGTGCGCTACATCCACCGCATGGTGGCCCGCAAACGCGTGCCCGGCCTGTGCCGCGCGGCCGCCGTGGGGCTGGTTACGCCGCTGCGCGACGGCATGAACCTGGTGGCGAAGGAATACGTGGTGGCGCAAGACCCGGAAGACCCCGGTGTGCTGGTGCTGTCGCGGTTTGCGGGCGCTGCTGAGCAGCTCAAGGAAGCGTTGCTGGTGAACCCCTACGACACCCAGGGCACGGCCGACTGCATCCAGCACGCGCTGCAGATGCCACTGGCCGAGCGCAAGGCCCGGCACCAGAAGTTGATGGCCCGCATCCGCGAGCACGACGTGCACTGGTGGCGCAAGTCGTTCTTGAAGGCGCTGGAGAACGCGGACGAGTAACGCTTTGGCTGTGGTTGCTGTCGCGCTGCGCGTGGCATGGGGCGCAGCAACACTCTCACAGCAGTTTGGTCAACAGGCTCACCACAAAGCTCAGCAGCAGCGTGGACGCCAGCGGCACATCCCAATCCCGGCCCAGCCAGCGAAACCGAAAATCCCCCGGCAGTCTGCCAAACCCCAGACGCCGCAGAAAAGGCGACAGCCAGCTCAGCAGCATGAGGGCCAGGAAGATGACGAGGAGCCAGCGGATCATGCGGGGAGTGTAGAACGCAGCGACTCACGCGAACCGCCTGCGGCCGGACGCTGTAGTCCACGCTCAGCCGCCGCAGCGCGCCTCTTGCCCCGCGAACAGGCGCCTGCCCTCAGCGCTGCACGCCCCAACGCCGCACGGTCAAGCGCTCGAGCGTGTGAAAGCCCAGGCTCTCCACCGCCAGCCCGATCAGGATCACCATCACCAGGCCCGCGAACACCTTGTCGGTATAGAGCTCGTTGCGGTTCTGGAAGATGTACCAACCCAGACCGCCCTTGCCCGACGAAGCGCCGAACACCAGCTCGGCCGCGATCAGCGTGCGCCAGGCAAAAGCCCAGCCGATCTTCAGGCCCGAGAGGATGGAGGGCAGCGCGGCCGGCACCAGGATCTGCAGCACGTAGCGGATGCCGGTGAGGCCGTAGTTGCGCCCGGCCATGCGCAGCGTCTCGGGCACGGACTGAAAGCCCGCGTAGGTGTTGAGCGCCAGCGGCCACAGCACCGAGTGGATGAGCACGAACACCAGGCTGCCCTGCCCCAAGCCGAACCACAGCAGCGCCAGCGGCAGCAGCGCGATGGCCGGCAGCGGGTTGAACATGGAGGTCAGCGTGGACAGCAGGTCGCGTCCAAACTGCGTGGACACGGCCAGCGTGGTGAGCACAAAGGCCCCGAAGATGCCCGCAAGATACCCCTTGAGCAGCACCGACAGCGAGATCGCCGTCTTGCCGATCAGCTCGCCCGAGGCCAGGCCCTCCACCAGCGCCTTGGCGGTCTGCAGGAAGGTGGGCAGCAGCAGGTCGTTGTCCTGCCAGCGCGCCACCACCTCCCACAGCACGGCCAGCACCGCCAGGATCACGAGCTTGCGCAAAGAGGCCTGCTGCCAGATGCGCGCCCCCAGCGGCAGCGGCTGCACGGGCGTGATGCCGCCCAGCGGCTCCAGGCTGCGCTCGAACTCGGGGCGTACGGGAGGGGTCAGCAAGGAGGCGCTCATACGGAAATCTGGAAAGGCAGCGAACCCGTGGGCCGCTGTGGGGAGATGAGCGGCACGCCACCTTGGCGGCCGGGCGCCAGGGCCTCTGCGTCGGCCTGCACCGATCCCGGCACGGCGCCGGTGGTGGGTTCGTCGAACAGCAGGCGGTGGATGCGCTGGGCCGTGGCCTGGAACTCGGTACCGCCCAGGCTGTGCAGCCCGAACTGGTGGCTGTTGAGCTCGGCGCGCAGCCGCCCCGGATGCGGCGAGAGGATGGCGATGCGGTTGCCCACCACCAACGCCTCTTCGATGGAGTGCGTGACGAAGATCAGCGTGAAGCGGAACTCGTCCCACAGCGAGAGCAGCTCCTCCTGCATGCGCCGGCGCGTGAGGGCGTCGAGCGCGGCAAAGGGTTCGTCCATCAGCAGCACCTGGGGCTGCATGGCCAGCGCGCGCGCAATGGCCACGCGCTGCTTCATGCCGCCCGAGAGCTGGTGCGGGTGCACGTCGGCGAACTTCGTGAGACCCACCTTGTCGATGTAGAGCGCAGCGCGCTCGGCCGCCTCCTTGCGGCCCACGCTGCGCGAGGCCAGCAGCGGGAACATCACGTTGTCGCGCACCGTCTTCCAGGGCGGCAACTGGTCGAACTCCTGGAACACCACCACCCGATCGGGCCCTGGCCGCGTGACGGCGCGGCCGTTCAGCAGGATCTGCCCTTCGCTCGTTGCGATGAAGCCGGCAATCGACTTGAGCAGTGTGGACTTGCCGCAGCCCGAGGCACCGAGCAGCACGAAGCGGTCGCCCGCAAACACGTCGAAACCCACGCGGTGCGTGGCACGCACCACGCGCTCGCGCGTGCGGTAGTCGATGCTCACGCCCTGCACCTGCAGCAACGCGGCGCCTGGGTGGGTGGACACGGCGGCGGCACGGCCCTCGCCCGCAGCCAGGCCCAGCGCCTGCGCCTCGGCCTCCAGCGCCGTGCGTTCGCTTTGCAGCGGCGGCGAGAAGGGGCCCAGGCGGATGGTGTGCTCGCTCATGCCAGGAGGCCCACTCAGTTGCCCGACGCCGTGTGCGCGTCTTCGAAGAAATAGTCCTTGAGCGCGGTCGGCTGGTTCTTGATGGCACCCACGCGGTGCAGGAACTGGCCCATGCCCAGTGTGTTCTCGGGGCGCACCTTGAACTGCACCTCGGGGTTCTGGATGATCTTGAGCAGCAGGCCCCGGTCGGTGTTGCCGCCCGATACCTTGAGGTAGATGTCGGCCGCTTTCTCGGGGTTTGCGGCGACGAATTTCGCGGCTTCATCGAGCGCATCGACGAAGGCCTTGTAGGTCTTGGGGCTCTCGGCGCGGAACTTCTCGGTGGCGTAGAGCACGGTGGCCGATGCCGGGCCGCCCAGCACGTCGTACGAGTTGAGCACGATCTTCGCCTTGGGGTTGCCCGCCAGTTCCTGCTCCTGGAAGGGCGGGTTGCCGAAGTGGCCCGTGATCTCGGTGCCGCCCTTGATGATGGCCGCCGCCGCATCGGGGTGCGGCAACGCCACCTGGTTCTTGTCCAGGCGGTTGAACTCCTTGTCGCCCCAGAGCTTGGCCGAGGCCATCTGCAGCACGCGCGACTGCACCGAGACACCGACGGCCGGCAGCGCGATGCGGTCCTTGTCGCTGAAATCGGCAATGGTCTTCACGGCCGGGTTGTTGCTCACCAGGTAGTAGGGAAAGTTGCCCAGCGAGGCCACGCCCTTGACGTTCTGGCGGCCCTTGGTGCGGTCCCACAGCGTGAACAGCGGACCCACGCCGGCACCGGCGATGTCGATGTTGCCCGACAGCAGCGCATCGTTGACGGCCGAGCCGCCCGACAGCTGCAGGAACTCCACCTTGATGTCCACGCCCGCGGCCTTGCCGTGCTTCTCGATGAGCTTGTTCTCCTGCGCCACGTTGAGCAGCAGATAGACGATGCCGAACTGCTGGGCGATGCGCAGTTGCCCTTCGGCCGCGTGGGCCGGGGAAGAAAGACCGAGGCTTGTCAGCACAAGGCCCGCGGCCGTGAGCCATCCGGCGGTCTTGCGGCCGAGGCTTCGTCGGTCAAAACGGTGGTGGGTGGAGGTCGTCATGGAAGCCCTTCAAGTCAAAAATCAAACAAAATATGGCCCCAGCGCTTATCCATTAAGCGCTGATAGCTATCAAAAACAGAGCGAACTCAGAAAGGCAAGTTGCCTTCGATCGTTGTCCTGTACAGCTTGCGGCGTTCGGTGTCTGGCGTGCCCGCAGCGAGGTGCATGACAGACCGGTTGTCCCAGAACACCAGGTCGTGCGGCTGCCACTGGTGGCGGTAGGTGAATTCGGGGCGCACGCTGGCGGCGAACAGTTCGGCCAGCAGGGCCTGGCTTTCGGCCTCCGGCAGGCCGACGATGCGCGTGGTGAAGTGCTCGCTCACGAACAGCGCCTTGCGGCCCGTCTCAGGGTGGGTGCGCACGACGGGGTGGATGGAGGGCGCCACCTCGTCGATCTGCGCCTGGGTGAGCTTCGGGCGCCAGGGGCTCCTGGCGCGCAGCTCCTCGTACTTGGCCAGGTAGCTGTGCTCGGCCTTGAGCGGCGCGATGCGCGCCTTGAGGGCTTCGGGCAGGGCGTCGTACGCGGCGTGCTGGTCGGCGAACAAGGTGCCACCGCCCTCGCCCGGCAGCTCCTGCGCGTGCAGCAGCGAGCCCAGGCTGGGCTTGTCCTTGTACGACAGGTCCGAATGCCAGTAGTGGCCCGCATCGCCCAGGCCAATGGGCTGGCCCGCAGCGTCCTTGATGTTGGAGACGATCAATATCTCGGGGTGGCCCGCGAGCTGGAAGTTCTTGAGCACGTGGATCTGCAGCGGCCCGAACAGGCGGCTGAAATCGATGTGCTGCTGCGGCGTGATGCGCTGGTCGCGGAACACCAGCACGTGGTGGGTGAGGTGCGCGCGGTGGATGCTGGCGAAGTCCTCGCGGCCCAGCGGGTGCGACAGATCGAGCCCCAGCACCTCAGCGCCCAGCGGGCCGGCGGCGCCCGCCACGGGGCGGATCACCAGACCTTGCGGCCGCGCGTCGCCATCGGTGGCTTTGGCGGTAGGGGGCGGAGAAGACAGAACAGCCGACATGGGAACCTCGTGGGTAGGTGGGCAAGGAGGAAAGGGGCGTAGTGGCCCTGAGGTCCGCACTCTAGGCGGCGCCGCTTATTCTGGGAACGACGGTTTTTTCACTTGTTAACAACCAAAACAGCTGAGTACCTGTTGGACGCCGGGCCGGCATGGCGCGCAGGCGCTTGCCCGTGCATCATGGCCACTGGCTCTCACCCCTTTTGCCCACCATGCCTGCGACCTATCACCACACCGTCTGCGGCCAGCGCTGGTCGTTCTGCGACCTGCGCGAGGTGGTGGCCAGGGCCACGCCCGCACGCTCGGGCGACACACTGGCTGGCATCGCGGCCGGCTCGGCGGTGGAGCGCATGGCCGCGCGCATGTGCCTGGCGGATGTGCCATTGCCACGTTTTCTGAGCGAAGCGCTGGTGCCCTACGAAAGCGACGAGGTCACGCGGCTCATCATCGACACGCACGACGCCGCAGCGTTTGCGCCCATCGCCCACCTCACCGTGGGCGCGCTGCGTGACTGGCTATTGGCCGCAGACACGGCCGCCCTGACCGCCGTGGCACCGGGCCTGACGCCCGAGATGGCGGCCGCCGTGAGCAAGCTCATGCGCAACCAGGACCTGATCGCCGTGGCGCGCAACTGCCGGGTGGTCACGCGCTTTCGCAACACCCTCGGATTGCCGGGCCACTTGGCCGTGCGACTGCAGCCCAACCACCCGACCGACGACCTGCGCGGCATCGCGGCGTCGATGGTCGACGGCCTGCTGTACGGCGCGGGCGATGCGGTGATCGGCATCAACCCGGCCACGGACAGCATCACGGCCCTCACGGGGCTGGTGCACATGCTGGACGAGGTGATCACCAAGCTGCAGATCCCCACGCAAGCCTGCGTGCTGACCCACGTGACGAACACGGTGCAGATGATCGAGCAGGGCGCGCCGGTGGACCTGGTGTTCCAGTCCATCGCCGGCACCGAAAAAGCCAACGCCGGCTTCGGCGTGAACCTGGCCCTGCTGCAGGAGGCGCGCGAGGCCGCCCTGTCCCTGAAGCGCGGCATGGACTTTGGCGATGGCCGGGGCAACAACGTGATGTATTTCGAAACCGGCCAGGGCAGCGCGCTGTCGGCCAACGCCCACCACGGCGTGGACCAGCAAACCTGCGAAGCACGTGCCTACGGGGTCGCGCGTGCCTTCTCGCCGCTGCTCACCAACACGGTGGTCGGCTTCATCGGGCCCGAATACCTGTACGACGGCAAGCAGATCATCCGCGCCGGCCTGGAAGACCACTTCTGCGGCAAGCTGCTGGGCGTGCCGCTGGGCTGCGACGTCTGCTACACCAACCATGCCGAGGCCGATTCGGACGACATGGACACGCTGATGACGTTGCTGGGCGTGGCGGGCCTGACCTTCATCATGGGGGTTCCGGGGGCCGACGACATCATGCTCAACTACCAGAGCACCTCGTTCCACGATGCGCTGTACCTACGCGAAGTGCTGGGTTTGAAACGCGCCCCGGAGTTTGAAGCCTGGCTGCAGCGCATGCACCTGGCCGATGGCGCGGGCCGGCTGCTGCCCGCCGCGCAGCAGCAGGCAGCCATTGCGCAGCTGCGGCAGATCGGGATGCAGAGATGAGCGAGTCAGCCCCTGTCACCGGCCCTCTGCCCGACCCCTGGGATGACCTGCGCGCCCACACCGCCGCGCGGCTGGCGCTGGGCCGCGCGGGCACGGCCGTCCCCACGCGCGAGTTGCTCAGCTTTGGCCTGGCCCACGCCCAGGCGCGCGATGCCGTGCACCTGCAGCTCGACGCGGACGCGCTGGCGGCGCAACTCAGGGCGTTGGGCTGCAGCACGCTGCAAGTGGCCAGCGCCGCGCCCGACCGCGCCACCTACCTGCTGCGGCCCGACCTCGGCCGACGGCTGGGCGATGCGGATGCGGAGCGGCTGCGCGGCCTGGGGGATGGCCACACACACTGCGACCTGCTTTTGGTCGTGGCCGACGGGCTCTCGTCCCTGGCCGTCGAACGCAACGCCGTTCCCCTTGTGGAAACCATCCTGCGCACCGCGCCGCAGGGCTGGCGCATCGGCCCCGTGGTCATCGCCACACAGGCCCGCGTGGCGCTGGGGGACGAGGTGGGCGCGCTGCTGGGCGCACGCATGGTCGCGGTGCTGATCGGCGAACGCCCGGGCCTGAGCTCGCCGGACAGCCTGGGCATCTACCTCACCTGGCACCCGCAGGTGGGCCGCAGCGACGCCGAGCGCAACTGCATCTCCAACGTGCGGGCCGAGGGGCTGGCGCCGTCGGCAGCGGCCACGCGCCTGTGGTGGCTGTGCCAGGAGGCCCGGCGCCTGCAGCTCACGGGCGTGCAGCTCAAGGACCACAGCGATGCACTGTCCATCGGCGCCTCATAGACATGCCGTCGCTGCCCTGGCCGGTGGCAAGAGCTTTCCGCTGGTGCCACGGCAGGCCATCCATGAAAATCCGCCGTCATGACCGAAAAAAACCCAGACGATCGCCCTGTCCATCAAGCGGCCTGCCACTGTGGGGCTGTCCGGTTCACTCTGCGATTGTCCAATGGCCTGCGGACCGCGCGGCGGTGCAACTGCTCCTACTGCAGGATGCGCGGGGCGGTGGCGGTCTCGGCGGACCTGGATGACATCCACGTGGCCCAGGGGCAAGAGTCGCTCACGCTCTACCAGTTCAACACGGGCGAGGCCAAGCACTACTTCTGCGCGAAGTGCGGCATCTACACCTTCCACCAGCGCCGCTCCAACCCCCACCAGTACGGAGTCAATGTCGCGTGCATCGAGGGCGTGAGCCCTTTCGATTTTGCAGAGGTTCCGGTTTCCGAGGGCCGAATCCACCCCAAGGACCGTGCCGACGGCGCTTCAGTCACCGCGGGCTGGTTGCGCTATGAAGCCAACCCTCTGGCGCCCGACATTTGAAGCGTCTGCGTGCGGCTGCATGGCTCCAGCTGGACTGGCACCCGCCTTGGCGCTGGAAGAGCAAAAAGGCATGCAGGCGACGGAGCCACACGGCCTGCAGCGCCGCATCACAACCGGTGCGAGCGATCCCCGTGCGCAAACCCCATCGGCTCCCACGGCTCACCCGCGCCCAGGGCCAGCACCTTGAAGAGCTCGCCCATCTCGTGTTCCATGATCAATTTGGCCGCTACCGCACGTTCCAACTGGGGTAGCTGCTCCATTTTTGGGAGCAAACCGCAGTTGATGAGGAAATGCGCCTGCGTGGTGTAGCCCAGCACGTGCAGCCCCGCCTCCTGCGCGGCCAGGGCCATGGCGGTGAAGTTGACGTGGGCGGTGATGTCCTTGCGTCCCACCGCCACCAGCGGGTCGCCGTCGGCCAGGTGGCCCTGGTGGCACATCACGGTGCCCATGTGGCGCTGTGGGTGGTAGTACTCGCTCTCACCAAAACCGTAGTCGAGCAGAAAGGCCGCGCCGCGCACGAGCCGGTCGGCCAGCATGCGGATAAAACCTTCGCCCTGGGCGTGGATCTCGGTCAGGTAGTCCTGCGGGCCTTCGATGTCGACAGGCGGGCGCAGCGCCGTGGGGCGGTCGGCCCAGGCAAAGCTGCCGTCGTCCTCGGCCACCACGCCGCGCTCGTGCCACACCCCGTCTGCGTGGCCGCCGTGGCGGGCCAGCAGTTGCACGGGCATGGCGTCGAGCACCTCGTTGCCGACGATGACGCCGCTGAAGTGGTCGGGCAGTGCATCTACCCATCGCAGCTTGTGCGCATGCGCCGCCAGCCGTGCCTGCTGGCGCGCGCGCAGGCTGCCCGACAGGTCGACGATGGTGTAGCGCTGCACCTGGTCGCCCAGGGCATCCAGCAATTGCAGGGCCAGCGCGCCGGAACCGGCGCCGAATTCCCACACTTCGTCCGTGCCGGTCACCTGCAGAGCCTCGCCGACCTGCACGGCCAGCGTCTGGCCAAACAAGGGCGTGAGTTCGGGCGCGGTCACGAAGTCGCTGCCGGACTGGGGCATGGCGCCAAACTTGGCGCTGTCGTTGGCGTAGTAGCCCAGGCCGGGCCTGTACAGGGCCAGCGCCATGAAGCGGTCAAAGCCGATCCAGCCACCCTCGGCGGCGATGGTCTGGTGGATGTGCGCCGCCAGGGCGGTCGTTAAACTGTCGGGTTCTTGGGTCACGGCCCGCATTGTCCCCCACCCTTCCCCCCCGCCATGACCGCCCCCACCCGCCCCCGCACCGTGCTCGTGACCGGCGCCGCCAAGCGCCTGGGGCGCAGCATTGCGTTGGCACTGGCAGAGGGCGGCTGGCAGGTGGCGGTGCACTACCGCTCGTCCGAGCAGGATGCTATCGAAACAGTAGCTGAATGCGCACGACTATCAAGCGCTAGCGCCCATTTTGGTGCTGATTTTGACGATGAAGCCGCCGTGCGCGGGCTACTGCCCCGGGTGGTGGCGCACTTCGGCAGTGTGGATGCGGTGGTCAACAGCGCTTCGCTGTTCGAACACGACACCGCCCAGACCTTTGGTTTTGCCGCGCTCGAAAAACACCTGCGCAGCAACACCGCCGCCCCCGTGCTGCTGGCGCAGGCGCTGCACCAGCACGTGGGCGAACGCGCGGCGGCCGGCGAGGCCGATGCGCAGGGCGCGGTGGTCAACCTGCTGGACCAGAAGCTCTGGAACCAGAACCCCGACTTCATGAGCTACACGCTGTCCAAGGCCGCGCTGGAAGCCGCGGGCACCATGCTGGCCCTGGCCCTGGCGCCGCGCGTGCGCGTGGTGGGCGTGGCGCCGGGGCTCACGCTCACCAGCCACATGCTGGCAGAGGAGAAGTTCCAGCAGCTGCACGCACTGAGCCCGCTGGGCCGCTCCTCCACGGCTGAGGACGTGGCGAGCGCGGTCAAGTTTGCGTTGGAGAACCGCTCCATCACCGGCACCACACTGCTGGTGGACGGTGGCCAGCACCTGATGAAGTTCGAGCGCGATTTTTCAATGATGTGAGCGCCCGCTCACGACGAAAGCCTTCACCCATGGAACACAACGCCGTTGGCACCCAGATCCTGACCCTGACCGGCCTGCGTTTTGACGCCAACCTGGGCATCCTCTCGCACGAGAAGACCGCCCCCCAGCCCATCCAGGTGGATGCCGAGCTGAGCCTGGGCGTGCAGCCCCTGTCCCCGCGCGACGACGACATCGGCCATGTGCTCGACTACCGCCGCGTGCGCCAGATCATCATCGACGAGTGCACGGCCGAACACGTCAACCTGCTCGAGAGCCTGATCGGCAAGCTCGCCAACCGGCTGATGCAGCTGCCCGGCGTGCTGGGCGTGCGCGTGAAGATCGCCAAGCTGGAGATTTTTGACGACTGCGAAGTGGCGATCCGCGTCGAAACCGGGCAGTGGTGAGCGCAGCGCCCGGGCCCGCCAAAAGGCACCAATGAGACAATCGGCGGCATGAGTACCGTCTGGACAGAAGCCGAAGCCCCCTCCGTTGCCGCCGCCGCGCCGCGCAGCGACGTCAAGATCGAGCGCGAAACCCACAAGCTGGAAAAGCGCCTGTGCCGCGAAGTGGGCAAGGCGATTGTCGACTTCAACATGATCGAAGAAGGCGACAAGGTCATGGTGTGCATGTCCGGCGGCAAGGACAGCTACACCCTGCTGGACATCCTGCTCAAGATGAAGGCCCGCGCGCCCATCCACTTTGACCTGGTGGCCGTGAACCTGGACCAGAAGCAGCCCGGATTCCCCGAGCACATCCTGCCCGAATACCTGGCCACCACCGGCGTCCCGTTCCACATCGAGAACGAGGACACCTATAGCATCGTCAAGAAGCTGATCCCCGAGGGCAAGACCACCTGCAGCCTGTGCAGCCGCCTGCGCCGGGGCATTCTGTACCGCGTGGCCGACGAGCTGGGCTGTACCAAGATCGCGCTGGGCCACCACCGCGACGACATCCTGCAGACGCTGCTGCTCAACATGTTCTTTGGCGGCAAGATGAAGAGCATGCCGCCAAAGTTGGTAAGCGACGACGGCAAGCACGTGGTGATCCGCCCGCTGGCCTATGTGGCCGAGAAGGACACCGCCCGCTGGTCCGCGCACCGCAACTTCCCCATCATCCCGTGCAACCTGTGCGGCAGCCAGGAAAACCTGCAGCGCAAGCAGGTGGGCGAGATGCTGCGCGAATGGGAGAAGAAATTCCCCGGCCGCGTCGAGAACATGTTCAACGCGCTGCAGAACGTCGTGCCCTCGCACCTGCTCGATGCCGGCCTGTACGACTTCAAGAACGCCCGGGCCACGGGCGTGGCCAGCGAAGACGGCGACAAGGCCTTTGACAAGGAAGAGTTCACCGCGCCGTCGCCCTCGCTGCCCGGCGTGGGTGTGGTGCAAGTCGTTCAGTTGTCGTCGTGAACCTCGCGGGCCTGGGCGCACTCTGAGGGGTCTGTTGTCAGTTCAGGAGACCGTCACCATGAAGCGCTGCTTGATCCCCACCACCACCCTGCTGCTGTGCGCAGCGGCCGCCACGCTGGCGGGCTGCAGCACCGGCCCGCGCCTGGTCGAAGGCCAGGTGCAGAGTTTCTCGACCCTGGCGGCCGTGCCCGCGCCCGCCACTTACCGCATCGAGCGTTTGCCTTCGCAGCAGATGCCATCCTTTGCGCCCATCGCGGCGCTGGCAGAGCAGGCCCTCGGCCGGGCCGGCCTGCAGCGCGACGACGCCGCGCCGAAGCTGTTGGCGCAGATCGGCGTGCAGGCCGACACCGTGCCGCGGCGCGATCCTTTTGCGCCCTTCAATGCACCTTATGGCGGCCCTTGGGGCTTTGGCGGCTGGCACGGACGCGGCTGGGGGTTTCATGGCGCCTGGGGCTTTTATGAGCCCACGCCGCTGCACCGCCGCGCCGTCAGCATCGTGCTGCGCGACGCCGCCACGCAGGCCGTGGTGTACGAGACCTCGGCCGTGCACGAAGATGTGTGGGTGGCCGACCCTGGCGTCTACGGCGTGTTGTTCGACGCCGCGCTGACGGGATTTCCGCAGCCGCCGCAAGGCCCGCGGCAAGTGCGGTTGCCCCTGGCCGCGGCGCCTGATGCCGTGCCGGGCGTGGTGCGCTGACCGCACTGCCCCGCACGCCAATCCGTCGCCGCCACAGCTTCTTCGCCGTCCACTTTCAACGACTTTCGACCCACTCACCCACCATCACCCACACGCCGCATGCAAGCCACCCGCATCGTTGCCGTCCGCCACGGAGAAACCGCCTGGAACGTGGACACCCGCATCCAGGGCCACTTGGACATTCCGCTCAACGACACTGGCCTGTGGCAGGCCGAGCAACTGGGCCAGGCGCTGGCGGGCGAGAGTTTTGCCGCCATCTACACCAGCGACCTGAAGCGCGCCCATGCCACCGCACAGGCGGTGCAGCGCACGACGGGCGCGCCACTGTCGACCGTGATCGGGCTGCGTGAGCGCAGCTTTGGGCACTTTCAGGGCCGCACCTGGGCGCAGATCGAGTCGGAAATGCCCGAAGACGCCCTGCGCTGGCGCAAGCGCGACCCAGACTACACGCCCGAGGGTGGCGAGTCGCTGGTCACGCTGCGCGAGCGCGTCGAGCGCACGGTGACGGCCCTGGCCGCACCGCACGCGGGTGAGCAGATCTTGCTGGTGGCGCATGGCGGCGTGCTCGACGTGCTCTACCGCCTGGCCACGCGGCAGGACACCCAGGCGCCGCGCACTTGGCAGCTCTCCAACGCAGCGGTCAACCGGCTGCTGTGGACACCCGACGGCCTGACCCTGGTCGGGTGGGCCGATACCCAACATCTGGACAACGCACAACGCGATGAAGCCCATTCCTGAGATTCTCAAGAGCACCATCGGTCAACGGGTGGACCTGATCGACACGCCCTCCCTGGTCATCGACCTGGACGCCATGGACCGCAACATCCAGCGCATGGCCGACTTTGCGCGCAAGCACCAGGTCCGCTGGCGCCCGCACGCCAAGCTGCACAAGAGTGCGGCCATTGCGCTGCAGTTGCAACGCGCTGGCGCACAAGGCGTGTGCGTGCAGAAAGTCGCCGAGGCCGAGGCCCTGGCCGCGGGCGGCGTGGACGACATCGCCATCACCAACCAGGTGGTCGCCATGCCCAAGCTGCAGCGTGTGGCGCGGCTGGCTGCGCAGCTGGCGGCCGCAGGTGGCCGCCTGGCGATTGCCGTAGACCACCTCCAGGGCGTGGAGCGGCTGGCCGAGGCGATGGCGCAGTTTGGCAGCGACGCGGGCATCGACGTGCTGGTGGAGATCGACGTGGGCCAGGGCCGCTGCGGCGTGCCGCCGGGCGAGGCGGCGGTGCCGCTGGCCCTGGCGGTGTCGCGCAGCCCGCGGCTGCGTTTTGCGGGCCTGCAGGCCTACCATGGCCGCGCCCAGCACCTGGCCAGCACCGTGGGCCGCAAGCAGGCCATTGCTGCCGTGGTGCGCGCCGCTGAACACACGCGCGAGCTGATCGAGGCCGCCGGGCTGCCGGTGCCGCTGGTCACGGGCTCGGGCACCGGCACGCTGGTGCACGAAGCCGCCAGCGGCGTGTTTGGCGAGCTGCAAGCAGGCTCCTTTTTGTTCATGGACGCCGACTACGCGCGCAACGAGCGCGAGCCGGCGCAACCGCAGTTTGAGCATGCGCTGTACGTGAAGACGCAGGTGATCTCGGTGCAAGAGAGCCATGCAGTCTGCGATGCGGGCCACAAGAGCCACGCCATCGACTCAGGACTGCCCACCGTGGCCCTGCTGCCGCCCGAGCTGGCCCTGCGCTACGCCAATGCGGGTGACGAGCACGGCCTGCTCTACGCACAAGGCACCGAAGCCCGCCTGCCCACACTGGGCCAGATGCTGTGGCTGATCCCGGGCCACTGCGACCCGACGGTGAACCTGCACGACTTCATGATCGGCGTGCGCGGCGGCCTGGTGAGTGGCGTCGTGGAGCGGATCATCCGGGTTGATGCCAGGGGCGCCCTGACCTGATTGGGGCAAGAATCGGCGAGAGCTTTCTCCTCGTCGCCATGAGCCCCAGCCAGATCATTGTCCTTGCCACCCCCGTTTTCTTTTTGCTGATCGCCATCGAGCTGGCGATCGGCTACAAGCGCCAGCGCAACACATACCGGCTGGCCGATGCGGTCAGCAGCATCAGCCTGGGGATGCTGAGCCAGACCAGCGCCGTGTTCACGCGGCTGCTGCGTGTGGGCATCTACACCGCGCTGTTCGAGCACGTGGCCCTGTGGCGCAACGATGCGTTCTGGACCAGCCTCCCGGGCTGGCTGCTGGCCCTGGTGTTTTACGACTTTTGCTACTACTGGCTGCACCGCATGGGGCACGAGTCGGCCGTGCTGTGGGCCGCGCACGCGGTGCACCACCAGAGCCAGGACTACAACCTGTCAACCGCGTTGCGCCAGACCAGTTCGGGCGCGCTGCTGGGCTGGGTGTTCTACGTGCCCATGGCGCTGGCGGGAGTGCCACCCTTGGTGTTTGCCGTGGTGGGGCTGATCGATCTGCTCTACCAGTTCTGGGTGCACACCGAACAGGTCGGACGCCTTTCGTGGTTTGACCGCTGGTTTTGCAGCCCCAGCAACCACCGCGTGCACCATGCAGTGAACGACGCCTACCTCGACAAGAACTACGGCGGCATCCTCATCGTGTGGGACCGGCTGTTTGGCACCTTCAAGGACGAGGATGCCCAAGAGAAATGCGTGTACGGCACACGGGGCCTGCTCAACAGCTGGGACCCGCTGTGGGCCAATGCCCAGGTGTATGCGGGCCTGGCGCACGACAGCTGGCATGCGCGCAACTGGCTCGACAAGGTCCGGATATGGCTCAAGCCCCCCGGCTGGCGGCCGGCGGATGTGGCCGAGCGTTTTCCGAAACCCGCCTTCAGCATGGCGCAGATGGTGACCTACCACCCGGCGATGTCGCGCGCGGTGCAATGGTTTGCGCTGGTGCAGTTTGCGCTGATGCTCGCGGGCGTGGCGGCCTTTCTGTGGCAAGCCGACGGCGCGCCGCTGGCCGAGAACGCCATCTGGTTCGCCACGCTGCTGGTGGCCCAGTGGGCGCTGGGCGCGGTGATGCAGGGGCGCATCGGCATGCTGATGGCGCTGATGCTGCAAAGCGGTGCGCTGGCCACGGCCACCAGCGCGCTGGGGTTTGTGCAGTGGCATTGGTTGTTCAAACCATTGACCATGGTGTTTGCTATTATTTTGGTAGCACATAGCGCTCATACATCAAGCGCTGGAGGCCTATTTAACTCAAAAACACGCTGGCTGCTGGGTGCTGCGCTGGCCGGGTCGCTGGTGGGCGATGTGTTCCTGATGGTCGAGGGTTACTTCATCCCCGGGCTGGTCAGCTTTCTGGTGGCGCACCTGTTTTACGTGGCGCTGTTCAAGCAGGGCCAACAGTGGTTTCCGCACCGCGGCGCGCTGGTGGGTACGCTGGGCGTTGGCGTGGCGATGTACGCCTTTTTGTGGGCGGGCGGGCTGCCCGCCGCGCTGCGTGCGCCGGTGGCGGCCTACGTGCTGGTGATTGCCCTCATGGCCGCACAGGCCATCGGGCGGGCCACCGTGCTGCGCGACGCATCTTCACTGCTGGTGGCCATCGGCGCCGGGTTCTTCATGCTCAGCGACTCCCTGCTGGCCACCCACCGCTTTGTCTCGCCCTTGCCGCTGTCGCAGGTGTGGGTGCTGGCGACGTATTACGCGGCGCAGGCGCTGATCGTGGCGGGAGTGCTCAAGTCTGCAGCGGCGTGGGTGCCTGAGCACAGAGCACAGGACTTCTCCTACCCGCCGGTCGCCGGAGCTACCGCGACCACGAGCGGGCCAGCGCTGCAGACGGAACATACGCCGCAGCCGCAATAAACAGCACGCCGGCCAGGGTGAACGAGCCGGCGCTCAGCAGCCACAGCAGCGTGTCGGCGTTGTACCAGCCAGGGCGTGCCTGCAGCAGGGCGAGCATGGGCGTTTCCTGCACCGCAATAAGACTTCGCCCCGCGGCGTAGTGGTACACGGCGCCTCCCAACGCCCAGAACCCGGTCAGTACCAGCGCGACGCCATAGAACGCATACCCGGTGCGCCAGCGTTTGATGGTGCCTGCCGTGCACCACACGCCCAGGCAGAAAGCCAGCACAGCACCGGCCAGCCACCAGCCCTGCAGGCGGTCGCTGGCGGCAGGCAGCAGCCAGTGCCAAGCCCAGGGCAAAGGCGTGAGCAACCATTCCGATTGCGGACCCAGCCCCGGCCAGCGCTGCACAGGCAGGTCCATGGAGAAGCTCGGCCTGTCCACCATCGACAGGACGAACGTCACAGGCACCAGCGCGGCAAACACGACATAAGCGCTGCCGCGCCACACGAGCAGGCGGCGCGACCACACGGCAGGGGTCCCGTCGCGCTGGTCGCAGTCGATCAAGTGCGACGCCAGGGCCACCGCCAACGCCAGTTCGGCCACGGCACCGCACACGGCCACGCGGCCGCGCAGGTCGGCAAAGCCTTCCAGCACGAACACGGAGAGCTGGCCGTACACGAGTGCGCCCAGCGCATGCAACGCCACCGTACCCGCGGCCAATGTCAGTGCGCACGACCGAAGGAATTGCTGCTCTGGCGTGATCGCTGGCCCCGCTGAACCGGCCCAGCCGCGCGCAGCGCGCGCACGGGCGTCTGCGCGGAGTTGGCGGCGGCGGTCGTTCTTCTTAGACGGTTTGCGCGGTGATGCCATGGCAGCTTTGCGTGGCCTTGGCGGCGACGCGCAAGACGGGGATTCGGGTAGGTGAAAGGAAACCTGTCAGGCCCCGAAGAGCCCCGGCGCCCCGGCGCTGGGCGGCGTAACACCCAGGTGCCGAAACGCCGCCAGGGTGGCAATACGCCCGCGCGGCGTGCGCTGCAGAAAGCCCTGCTGGATGAGGTAAGGCTCGATCACATCTTCGATGGTGCCGGCCTCCTCGCCAATGCTGGCCGCAATGTTGTCGAGCCCCACGGGGCCGCCGTCAAAGCGGTGGATCACGGCCTCGAGCAGCTTGCGGTCCATCACGTCAAAACCCTGAGGGTCCACATCCAGCATGGCCAGCGCCTTGTCGGCTATGGGCTTGGTGATATGGCCATCGCCCTTGACCTCGGCATAGTCGCGCACGCGCCGCAGCAGCCGGTTGGCAATGCGCGGCGTGCCCCGCGAACGCCGGGCAATCTCGAATCCGCCCTCGTCGTCCATGGGCGCATTGAGCAGGCCCGCGCTGCGCTTGACGATGCGCGCAAGCTCTTCAGCCGTGTAGAACTCCAGCCGCGCCACGATGCCAAAACGGTCGCGCAGCGGATTGGTGAGCATGCCCGCGCGTGTGGTGGCGCCCACCAGCGTGAACGGCTGCAGGTCGAGCTTGATGCTGCGCGCGGCCGGCCCCTCGCCGATCATGATGTCGATCTGGTAGTCCTCCAGCGCCGGGTAGAGGATTTCCTCGACCACGGGCGAGAGGCGGTGGATCTCGTCGATGAAAAGAACGTCGTTCTTCTCCAGGTTGGTCAGCAGCGCGGCCAGGTCCTTGGGCTTTTCAAGCACCGGCCCGCTGGTCTGGCGCAGGTTCACCCCCAACTCGGCCGCGATGATGTGCGACAGCGTGGTCTTGCCCAGCCCCGGCGGGCCAAAGAGCAGCACATGGTCCAGCGCCTCGCCGCGCTTCTTCGCCGCCCCGATGAAGATCTCCAGCTGCTCGCGCGCCTTGGCCTGGCCCACGTACTCCTGCAGCAGCTTGGGGCGCAGCGCGCGCTCAATGGCTTCTTCTTGCGGAGAGGCCGGGGCGGCGGAGATGACCCGTTTGGTGGGCGCAGGGGCGAAGTCGTCGGTTTGGATGGTCATGCGGTCGTCAGACGCGAGGCAAGCAGGGCACGCGGTGCATTAAAGGCTGGTCCACGCGTAGTACATCGGGCCTTCGTAGCGGAAGTCCTTGTGCACTTGGATCACAAAGTCGCGCTCGGCCGCACTGATGGTGTAGAAGTGCGCCCCGGTCTTGTCGTTGTAGAACCGGAATATCGGAGACGCTCCGTTGCCTGCATTGGTCTGTGCGTACCAGCTGACCACCTCGTAGCGGAACTGCGGGAAGTTCGCAATTACATAGTCTCGTTCCGCAGCGCTTCCAGAATAGAAATGTGCGCCCGATGTGGCGTTGTAAAAGCGGAAAACGGGGTCCTTGCCGGAGCTGGCATCCGCGTACGCATAGAACGCAATGTTCTCGTACCCGAACTCTGGAAATGTGCGTATGACGTAGTCGCGCTCTGACGGACTGGCTGTGTAGAAGTGGGCACCCGTTTTGCCGTTGTAGAAGCGATAAACCGCAGTACGTGCCGCTGTCGCCGCGCCGCTGGCCAGCCAATTCTTGAGCGCTGCGTTGTACGCGACGTCAAAGCGGCCATAGAACTCGGGGGACGCAATGGAGGTACAGCTGGCGCTGCCGCCATACAGCGTGCCGACAACATGCGTCCCTCCTTTGAACAGGGCAGATCCGCTGCTGCCACCCTCGGTGGTTCCCTGGCTCCAGTTCACGCGGTAGTAGTTCCCCGTCGTGCCGCTGCATTGGAACTGAGTGCCCCCAGCCGTGGTACATGTGGAGAGGCTGTTCAGCGTGCCGAAGCTGGCTTTCAGCAGATCGCCCCTGGGATGGTGGAGGCCCACCACTGATGCACCGATGGCTTGCGTACCAGCGTCCCAGCCGGCAAAGAAAGCGCCCGCCGGGGGCGTGTCGTTGAGCCGGAGAAATACCGTGTCAGTGGTGTCGGATGCATACAGCAGCGTGGCGCCGTTGACCCGCTTGGCTGTCGTGCTCGACAGCGTTCGCGAGTTGCAGGTAGGTGCGCGATAGAACCAGTCGGTCTGCAAGGTCGACGCCTCTGCCTGGGTGGAGATGCAATGGTTGGCACTCAGAAAATAAGGTGTTCCCGAGGATTGGCTGTCGTTGAGCAGTGTCCCGGTGCAAACATAGGTGCTGGCCCCAGACGTAAAAATCATGCGCGCAACGGCGTTGCGCTGACTTGCATACGTTTCGTAGCAGCTCGCATCCAATTGGCAGGAAGCGGACTCGTTGATTTTGGTGGATTGCAGCTCTTCATCTGTGGGGATGGAGAGGTTTTCAAAGATGTGCGAAACACGGGGCACCGATATATCGACCGTGCCTGTAGGCGTGCCCGGCGGCAACTCCACCTCCAGCGTGACCTCATTCGATCCAAGATCGGGGGTCCACCAAGTCTGGCCATCGACACCGGTTTCGCCGGCTTGGATGTTGCGCTGGATGCGCTGAAGGATGTCTTGGCCCGAGGTCTGGAACACCGTGTCGGCCTTGGCTTGGCTGTAGACGCGCAACTGCGCACTGCCGGGCAGCTGCTTGACAACCACACCCAGACGCAAGCCATGTGCGCCATCTGCCACGAAACTAATGGCCGCCACTTGGCCACCGGTCGCCGAAGGCTTCCATTTCAGCTGCTGCAGGGTCGACGCAGAATCTTTGGTCGCACTCACGTCGCGCGCGGCACCCACCTGCCGCGGTCCGACAGCCGACGCCATCGCCGAGGTCTTCGCCTGCGCCAGCTCGCCCAGAACGACCCGTGCGGGTTTCGGCACATCCAAGACACTGCGCGACTTGATGCTGGCTACACCCTGGTCTGTACTCACAGGCTGCACCCAGCCGTCCACTTTGGTAATGGCCGGCGCTTGGCCTGAGGCCACCGTACCGCCGTCCTGGCTACCGCCGCACCCTGCGAGAAGGAGCATCGCTCCAATGAACGATACGACCCCACGCGCGAAAAAGCTTTTTTCCATTTTTTCCTCACTGCTATCGATCAGGTCATGCATCGACCCACAGGCCACTGACCCATCCACCTTCCGGGCGGGACAGCCCGGGGCCTCATCAACCAACGAAACGCTACCTCGCCAACGCCTTCAGCGCCAACTTGATCCCATCACTCACCCCCACCTCTGCAGGCAATGCCTTAAGCGCCGCCGCAGCTTCCTTGTCGTTGTACCCCAACGCAAGCAGCGCCTGGAGGATATCCGCCTGGGCATCGCTGGTCGCTGCGCCGGGGGTCGCCCCCATGTCGGCGCCCAGTTTGCCTTTGAGCTCCAGCAGCAGGCGCTCGGCCGTCTTCTTGCCGATGCCGGGCACCTTCACCAGACGCCCCGCCTCCTGCAGCGAAATCGCCTGTGCCAGATCAGTCACCCCCATCCCCGAAAGAACGGACAGCGCCGTGCGCGGGCCCACTCCGGAGATCTTGATCAGCTCGCGAAAGGCTTGGCGCTCAGGGGCGGTGGCGAAACCATACAGCAGTTGCGCATCCTCCCGCACAATGAACTGGGTGAGCAGGCTCACGCGCTCGCCCACTGCCGGCAGGTTGTAGAACGTGCTCATGGGCACGTTCACCTCGTACCCCACGCCGTGGCAGTCCAGCAGCACTTCGGGGGGATTCTTCTCCAGCAGGGTGCCGGTCAATTTGCCTATCATTGATGTCCTTTGCCGGCGCCTGGCCCAGACGCGGCGCTGTCTTACTATCCATTGCCCGGGCGCCTGTAAAGCTGTGAATCCATCCGCCATGTCCACTCGCCGCGCCCAGCTTTGCCTGCCCGCCGTTGTAAATGCGCGCCCAAGCCCAAACTATGGCCGTGCCTTGCACTGCAATCGACCGCATTGCGGCCGCCCTCGGGGCACTGCACGGCGCATTCACACCTTCAGACTGGAATTATCCGCGTGATCCTGCGCCACACCTTCGCCCCCCACAACAACACCCGGCTCACGAACCTCTGTGGCCCGTCTGATGCGCACCTGCGGACCATCGAAATCGCGCTGCAGGTGAGCATTGCCCACCGGCACGAGCAGTTCAAGGTCGACGGCCCCAAGGCCAAGGCCACGCAGGCCATGGAACTGCTGCAGGCGCTGTATGAAATCGCCGACCGGCCTGTCACCGAGGACTACCTGCAGCTCATGCTCGCGGGCGACACGGCGCTGGTGGAGGCGCCCGAGGGTGCCATCGTGCTCAACACCCGCCGCGCCGATCTGCGCGGCCGCACGCCCACGCAGAGCCTGTACCTTGAAAACATCGCCAGCCACGACATCACCTTCGGCATCGGCCCGGCGGGCACCGGCAAGACCTACCTCGCTGTCGCCAGTGCGGTGGATGCGCTCGAACGCAGTGCCGTGCAGCGCATCGTCCTGACCCGCCCGGCGGTGGAGGCGGGCGAGCGGCTGGGCTTCCTGCCCGGCGACCTGGCACAAAAGGTGGACCCGTACCTGCGCCCGCTGTACGACGCGCTGTACGAACTGATGGGCTACGACAAGGTGATGAAGGCGTTTGAGCGCAATGCGCTCGAGATCGCGCCGCTGGCCTTCATGCGCGGCCGCACGCTGAACAACGCGTTTGTGATCCTGGACGAAGCGCAGAACACCACGCCCGAGCAGATGAAGATGTTCCTCACCCGCATCGGCTTTGGCGCCAAGGCCGTGGTCACCGGCGACGTAAGCCAGATCGACCTGCCCAAGGGTTCGATGAGCGGCCTGATCGATGCCGAGCGGGTGCTCAAACGGACCAAGGGCATCTCCATCACCCGCTTCACCACCGCCGACGTGGTGCGCCACCCCTTGGTCGCACGCATCGTGGACGCTTACGACGCACCGCGGCGCGCACCGGCTTCGCGCGGTCGGGAGTGATGCTCCTTTTTTGATAGCTATCAGCGCTTATATATCAAGCGCTAGCGGCCAAAAATAACCAAAAATGCCCCTCAACCAACTCTCCCTGTCGCTGCAGTTCGGCCGCTTTGACGAACTGGCAGCCCACCGGGCCGCACTGCCCCGCCACAAAGTGGCCCGCTGGATTCGCCACGCCCTGGCGACTGACGCCGAGATCACCGTTCGCATCGTTGGCACCGACGAGGGCCAGCAGCTCAACCGCGAGTACCGCAAGAAGGACTACGCCACCAACGTGCTCACCTTCGATTACACGCAAGAGCCCGTGGTGACGGCGGACCTGGTGCTGTGCGCACCGGTGATCGAGCGCGAGGCCAATGAGCAAAACAAGACCCTGGAAGAGCACTACGCCCACATGCTGGTGCACGGCGCGCTGCATGCGCAGGGCTGGGACCACGAGACCAGCGCCCAGGACGCCGACGAGATGGAAGCGTACGAAACCGACATCCTGCGCGAGCTAGGATTTGAAGACCCGTACGCCAAGTAGCCGCTGCCAGACGGTCCCCAGCCGCACATCTATCCAACCTTTTTCCGCTCTAATCCGCGCCGGAAACCGGACTCTGCGCACCTAAGATCGAGCCAATCCAATGACAAGACCCCGGCCGCGGTGACGCGCCCACGGGGGGAGACATGCTCGACACCGCCCTGCTGCTCACCGCCGCCTTCCTGGCCGGCGCCCTCAACGCCGTTGCCGGAGGCGGCAGCTTCCTGACCCTGCCGGCCCTCGTCTTTACCGGCGTGCCGCCGGTGGTGGCCAATGCCACCGGCACCGTGGCGCTGCTGCCGGGCTACATCGCGGGCGCCTGGGGATTCCGAGAGGACACATCCCCACCGCCGGGCTTGTCGATGCGGCTGCTGGTGGTGCTCTCGCTCATCGGCGGCGCGGCCGGGGCGGCGCTGCTACTGGTCACCCCCGACGCCACCTTCCGCCGCGTGGTGCCGTGGCTGCTGCTGGCGGCCACGGCGCTGTTTGCGTTCGGGCCGCAGTTGCGCCTGCGGCTCGCGGGCGGCAAGCCGTCCACAGCCTGGGCCACCGTGGGTGTGCTGGCGGTGGCGGCGTATGGCGGGTACTTCAACGGCGGGCTGGGCATCTTGCTGCTGGCGTTGTTCGGCCTCCTGGGGCAGACCCACCTCCATGCCATGAATGGCCTGAAAAACTGGGTGTCAGCGCTGCTCACCGCGATGGCAGTGGTGATCTACGCCGCCGGCGGTGTGGTGCTGTGGCCCCAGGCGCTGTGGATGATGGTGGCCGCCACGGCCGGTGGCTACGGCGGCGCGCGGGTGGCGCGGCGCATTCCGGCGCACTGGCTGCGCTGGGGCATCGTGGCCACCGGGCTTGTGATGGCGGGCTTGTTCTTCCTGCGTGGCTGATCCTGGGACGCCGGCCGCGATCACGCGGCGCTGCGCTGTAGCAAGGGCGAACGCGGCAAGAAGCGAAACGCGGTCGACGCTGCAGCCAGCATGCACGCGATGCAGATCATGACGGCCTGGTACGGCTCATGGCCGTGGCGCTGGGCCCAGGCGGCCAGCAGGCCCGTGAGCCACTGCATCAGTGCCACACCCATGAACATGGACATGGTGTACAGCGACAGCGCACGCCCCGTCATCTCCGCGGGATACGACGAACGCACGTCCGCGTACTGCAAGACGCCGTAGCCGGACAGCAGCCCCATCAGGAGGATGAGCACGACATTGGCCGCGGCATGGTGCAAAAAGGCCATCAGCAAAAACAGGCCGCCCATCAGCAATGAAAAATTGGTGATCCACCGGCGCCGCCGCGCGGGGCCCGGGTCCATGCGCCCGAACATCGCGGGCATGAACAGCGAAATCAACGACAGCACCAGCGCGACGTTCCCGCTTTCGATCAGCGAGAACCCATACCGCCCCATCAGCAAGGGCCCCAGCCACAAGCCGCGCAATGCCAGAAAGGCCGCGTAGCAGCACATGCCCAGTATCAGGATGCCCCAGGTGTGCGGCACCTTGAACAGTGCGCCAAAGCGCCTGGCGGCCTGTGCCCAGGATTCGCGCGGGCGCTCCGCCGCCTGCGGCAAAGCGGGTTCGCGCACACGCAGAAAGATCAGCAGCCACGACAGCAGCGACAGTGCCGCCAGCGCTGCAAAGCCTGTGCGCCAGCCCCAGTGCTGGACCATCCAGGCCAGCGGCGTGCCGGTGAACAGCAGTCCCAGGCCACCCAGGCCCATGCCCAGGCCCGAAAAGAAGGCAAACCGCTGCGCGGGAAAGTGGCGCGAGATAAAAACGGTGCTGGCCAAGAAAGCGGGCGAGCAGCCCACACCGATGAGCAGTTGCCCGAGCATCAGCCAGCCATAGCTGGGCGCAAGGGCCGACACCGTGGCGCCCACCACCGCCAGCGGAAACGCCGTCAGCGCGGTGCGCCGCAGGCCATACAGGTCCATGCCGATGCCCATGAGCAGCTGCGCCACCCCGAACGACAGGCCAAACAAGCCAGCGAACGCCCCCAGCGAATCCGGCGAAATGCCAAAGTCGGCCTGCAGGCCGGTGGCGATGATGCTGGTCACGGTGCGGTAGGCCTGGCTCAGCGCAAAGGCCGACAACAGGCACACGTACATGACCCACAAGGCACGGGGCGGCGGCGGCAGATCGGGGGGCACAACAGTAGCGGTGGCTTGGGTCACGAGGGGATTGCGACAGAGCGCGGAGGGGGAGTGGCGATGGCGCTGAGAAGGGGAGAGCGCTCGCCCGAGCCTACAGAATTTGCAGCGCTCGCGCCGTCGCAGCGTGGACACCCCCACGGTCGACTCCGAGCAGTTGGAGCGGCAGGGCGGCGGGCGACAGACCGAAGCGCGACGCCAGCAAACTCAGCCGCCGACCGCAACCGCAGGCGCAATCCGCAGCGGTATCGTGATGGGCCCGTCATTGACCAGGTGCACCTGCATGTCGGCAGCGAACTGGCCGGTGGCCACCTGCGGGTGCGCGGCGCGGGCCCGGGCCACCACGTGGTCGTACAGGCGGCGGCCTTCGTCCGGTGCTGCAGCCTGGGTGAAGCTCGGGCGGTTGCCGCCCGTGGTGTCGGCGGCCAGCGTGAACTGGCTGACCAGCAGCAGGCCACCGGCGATGTCCTGCACGCTCAGGTTCATCTTTCCGCCCGCGTCGGAAAAGATGCGCAGCTTCAGGATCTTGGCGAGCAATTTGTCGGCCTCCAGCTCGGTATCACCGCGCTCGGCGCACACCAGCACCAACAGGCCCGCGCCGATGGCGCCCACCGTGCGGCCTTCCACCTCCACGCGCGCTTCGCGAACGCGCTGCAAGACACTGATCACTTCACTTCATCCTTCGGGTCGTCAAAATGCGCTTCCACATCGGTGGGCAGCAGCTCGATGGTGGCACGCAAGCTCGGCACGGCGGCCATCAGCGCGCGTTCGACCTGACCCCGCAGTTCGGCGGCGTGCCCCAGGGTCCAGTGGGCAGGCATGTGCAGATGCATGTCCACAAACTGGCGCTGGCCCGCACGGCGGGTGGAGACATGGTCAAAGCGTACCGCGCCGGGCGGCTGGGCTTTCACAAACTGGCGCAGGGTAGCGTCGATGGTGGTCTGCACTTCGGGCTCCACCGCGGAATCCATAAGCCCCTGGGACGAGCGCCAGACCAGCTCCACGCCTTCCTTGAGGATATTGAGCGCCACGGCGATAGCCGCCACGGCATCGAGCCATAGCCAGCCGGTGAAGGCCGCGCCGACGATGCCCACCAGCACGCCTGCCGAGGTCCACACATCGGTGACCAGATGGCGAGCATCGGCTTCGAGCGCAATGGAGCGGTGCTCGCGCGCCGAACGGAACATCACCCAGGCCAGCAACCCGTTGAGCGCCGAGCTGATCACCGACAGGCCCAGGCCCCAGCCGATCTGCTCGATGGGCTGCGGCTCCACCAGCCGGTGCCCCGCTGCCCACAGGATGCCGGCCGACACGCCCACGATGAGAATGCCCTCGAACCCCGACGAAAAGTATTCGGCCTTGTGGTGGCCGTAGGGGTGGTCGTCGTCGGCCGGCCGCGCTGCCACCGTCACCATGGCCAGCGCAAACATGGCACTGGCCAGGTTCACGAACGACTCCATCGCATCGGACAGCAACCCGACCGAGCCCGTCACCTCCCAGGCCAAGGTCTTGAGGGCGATGGTGACCACCGCCAAGGCCACCGACGCCCAGAGCAGGTTGCGGGGCTGCAGCCAGAGGTGGAAGGCGGAAGATTGTGGCGGGGGCGAGGACATGGACTGCGCGTATCAAGGCCCGGAGGGCCTGGCCCGGAATTACACCAGAGCCACCTTAAGCAACGCTTGCGCACGGGTGGCCACGCCCACCCCCATGCCAGAATCGGCCTCATGACTCAGGCATGGCGCCGCCACATCGCAGGACTGCATCTCGCCGGGCTGGTGCTGTGGGCGCTGCTCGCCTGCTCGGGCTCGGTATGGCTGGCATCCGCGCGCCTGCAGCAACTGCACGCGGCCTTCGAGACCGATGCCCGGATCGTGCACCGCCTGCTGAGCCAGCGCGTGGTGCAGCACGATGCGGTGATGTCCACCCTGGCGCTGCTGCAGCCCACAGCAGTGCAGGGCGCGCTGCCCGATGCCGGCGCCACCTCGGCAGCCGCCGCCCTCCCCCGACTGCCGTCCGTGTACCCGCAGATCCTGTCGGTGCTGCAGCGGCCGGCAGACGGCGCCTGGCCTGCTGCGCTGCAAGCCTCGTTAGCTGCAGCGGAGGCCGCCTCGCGCCGCTCGGGCCACCCCGAGATGGCGCTGCCGGACCTGCCCGCCGGCCGGTTCTACCTCGTGCTGGCCAGCACCCCGTCCAGCCACGCACTGCAGATCGACCTGCGCGCCACCGTGCCACAGGACGAATGGCCCATGGACATGGCCACAAGCCCGGTGCGGGTCACGCTTGAACACGGCGGCGCGGCGTTTGTCGTGCAGCCAGGGCGGCTGCCCGACGGCCTGGGCTGGTCATACGAATTCCACAAGGTTCTGGCCGCGCCCAGCCAGCCGCTGGATGTGGTGGCGCAGCGCAAGGTGGGCTGGGCCGAGCTGCCGTGGTGGGCCATGCTGGGCTGGTGCGTACTGACGGCCGCGCTCTGGGGCGGCGGCATGGCCTGGTGGCGCCAGCGCGTGGCGCGCCAGCGGGCCGAGGAGCTTCTGCGCCTGGGCCAGGTGGCGCGGCTCAACACCCTGGGCGAGCTCGCCGCCGGCATGGCGCACGAACTGAACCAGCCGCTCACGGCACTGCTGTCGAGCACCCAGGCAGCGCAGCGCCTGCTGGCGGACGACCCGCCCGACCTTGGCACCGCGCAGACGGCCATGGCGCGCGCGGTGGAACAAGCGCGCCGCGCCACGGCCGTAGTCGGCCGCCTGCGCCGTCTCGTCGAACGCCCGGACCTGGCAGCGCAGGCCCAGCCACTGCCCTTAGCTGCGGCGGTGCAAGACGTGCTGCACCTGCTGGAGCCTGAGATCGCGCAGCGCGGCATCCTGCACACGGTGTCCGTCGCACCCGATCTGGCCGCGGTGCTGGCCGAGCCCGTGGCCCTGCAGCAGATCGTGCACAACCTGCTGATGAATGCACTGCAGGCGCTGGACCAGGTGCCGCCCGCCGAACGCCAGCTGGCGCTGCGCCTGTGGATGCCGGACGCCGCGCATGTGGCGCTGTCGGTGCGCGACCACGGCCCGGGCGTGCCGCCTGAGGCGCGCGCGCACTTGTTCGAGCCGTTCTACACCACGCGCTCGGGCGGCCTGGGGCTGGGCCTGACGCTGTGCGAGAGCCTGGCCCAGGCCATGGGCGCGAGCCTGGTGCTGGCGCCCGGGGTTCCGACCTCGACCGCCGCGCCAGAACGGGGTGCAGAGTTTGTACTGACCTTGCCCGCAGCGCCAGACACGCAGCCCGCAGCACCCGCGCCTTGGACACCGCCTCCGCCATGACCGACCACGCCACTTCGCTGTCCCCGCTGATCCACCTCGTGGACGATGACGCCGCCGTGCGCGAGAGTCTGGGCCTGCTCATCAGCACCGTGGGCCTGCGCGTGCAGACCTGGTCCGACCCGCAGTCGTTCATGGCGGGGTTTGACCGCGCCAGCATCGGCGCCATCGTGCTCGATGTGCGCATGCCCGGCATCAGCGGCCTCACGGTGCTGGAGCAGTTGCTGGCGCAGGGTGTGGACCAACCGATGATTTTGCTGACCGGGCACGGCACGGTGGAGATGTGCCGCCGCGCGTTCAAGGCCGGGGCGGCGGAGTTTCTGGAAAAACCCGTGGATGACGAAGTGCTGATCGAAGCCCTGCAGAACGCTGTGCGCCAGCATGTGCGCTCACGCGAACGCCACCAGGCCGACCAGCAGGCGCGCGAGCGCTTTGCCCAGCTGTCAGCCCGCGAGCGCGAGGTGCTGGGCCTGATCGTTGAAGGGCTGACCAACAAGGAGATCGGCCGGGCGCTGGAGCTTTCGCCCCGCACGGTGGAGACGCACCGCGCCAACCTGTTTGGCAAGCTCGGGGCCGAGTCCCTGGCGCAACTCATCCGGCGGTATGCGGCGCTGGTGGATGCGCACTGATGCCCACGCTTGCGCATCCCAGCGAATCGATTCAACAAACCGATCACGCTGAGCCTGCCGAAGCGCCGCGCCATGCTTCGACAGGCATAGCACGAACGGTTCTTGGCTGAGGGGTGCGCAGGGACATGGGCGGCGTGCCACTGCGTAGTTCTACGGAGTGCCGCGCGTAGCCGCACGAATGGCTGAAAACAGCGGCGTTTTCTACAGTTCTCCCACGGCGCCACAACCGGTGGCACCGACACCACAACACCGGAGAACACCATGCAAAACCGCCTCGCCACCGTCGCCGCCCTCACCCTTTCGCTCATCGCCAGCGCCGCAGCCCACGCCGAAGGCGTGCGCACCGAAAAGAACATCTCGCTGGACCTGGCCACGCAGATCGCCGCCCAGACTGTGGCCACCTGCACCTCCAACGGATACGCAGTGACGGCCACCGTGGTGGACCGCGCCGGCACCGTGCGCGCCGTGCAGCGCGCCGACAACGCGGGCCCGCACACGCTGGAAGCCAGCCGCCTGAAGGCCTACACCTCGGCATCGGCGAAGAACACCACGCTGGCGATCATGGAAGGTTCGCAGAAGAACCCCGCTGCTGCCAACCTGGGCCAGATCCCCGGCTACCTGCTGTTGGGCGGTGGCGTGCCGGTAAAGGTGGGCAACGAAGTGATTGGCGCTGTGGGCGTGGGCGGCGCGCCCGGCGGTCACCTGGACGAGCAATGTGCCGTGGCGGGCATCGCCAAGGTGCAGGACCTTTTGAAGTAATTTTCAACACGCAGCACCACGCACCCACCCCGAAGGAGACACCTATGAAGCACTGGAACCTTGCATTCGCGCTCGCCGCAACGCTGGCCTGCGCGGGCCCCGCCATCGCCCAGGTGCCTCCGACGGCCGCCGAAGCAGCGGCTTATCAAGGCCTGCATGCTGCTGCTGCCCGGGGCGACCTGCCCGCTTTGAACAAGCTGATGGCCGCAAAGGGTGATCTGAACGTCCGCGACGCGCACGGCCGCACGCCGCTGCATGTGGCTACGTACGCACGGCAGGCTGAAGCGGTCCGCGCCCTCGCCAAAGCCGGCGCCCAGCTGGACCTCTTGGAAAACGACCGCTACGACGCCGTGACCATTGCCGCCGTGGCCGACGACGAGGCCACGTTGCGGCTGCTGCTGCAATTGGGCGCCAGCGCCAAGCAGGTGACCAGCCGCTACGACGGTACCGCCCTGATTGCGGCCGCGCACCTGGGGCACGACGGCGTGGTGCAGCAGCTGATTGCCGCCGGCGCTCCGCTGGACCATGTGAACAACCTGCACTGGACAGCACTGATCGAATCCATCGTGCTGGGCAACGGCGGCCCGCGCCACCAGGCCACCCTGCAGGCCCTGCTGCAGGCGGGTGCGAGCCATGCGCTGACCGACCGGCAGGGCAACACGCCACGGCAACTGGCGCGCCAGCGGGGCTTTAACGAGATGGTGCAGATGCTCAGCGCGGCAGGCGCCAAACGCTGAGCGCAGGCACAGATTCAAAATTGATAGCTGCTAGTGCTTACCAGGCAAGCGCTGGCGGCCAATTTCATTCAAATTCTCGACCTGCAGCCTTTGAAGATCGGGTGAGTTCGCAAGGGTGCAATCCGACACCCGCCCCACACAAAAGCCGCGGCATCGGGTAATGCGGTGCACTCGACCTGCCGCCATTTACTACAAAATTAATAGCTACCAGCGCTTGATAGATAAGCGCTGGCAGCCAATTTCATTCAAATTCCTGGTTCCCCGTCACCAGCCGTGCCTTCACGGTCTTGCCCTTCACGCGGCCCTGGTTCAGGCGCTGCGCGGCCTGCGCGCCGATGGCACGGTCCACCGCCACGTAAGTCGAGAAGTCGTTCACGTTGATCTTGCCGATCTGCTCGCGGGTGTAGCCCATCTCACCGGTCAGCGCGCCCAGCACGTCGCCCGCGCGGATCTTCTCCTTGCGGCCGCCGATGATCTGGATGGTGACCATGGGCGGCACCAGCGGGCCGCTGCCCGTCGGCGTGAGGTCCGCCACCGGGAACCAGCGCGACTCGCGGCCCTGCAGCACTTCGATCTTGCCGACAAAACCCATCTCGTCCAGGCTGGCCAGGTTGAGCGCCAGGCCCTCGGCATCGCCCCGGCCCGTGCGGCCGATGCGGTGGATGTGAATTTCGGCATCGGGTGTCACGTCCACATTGATCACGGCAGCCAGGTTGGCAATATCCAGCCCGCGCGCGGCCACATCGGTGGCCACCAGCACCGAGCAGCTGCGGTTGGCAAACTGCACCAGCACCTGGTCGCGCTCGCGCTGCTCCAGCTCGCCGAACAGCGCCAGCGCGCTGAAGCCCTGCGCCTGCAGCACGCCCACCAGGTCCCGGCACTGCTGCTTGGTATTGCAAAAAGCGATGGACGACTCAGGCCGGAAGTGGCTCAGCAACTGCGACACCGCGTGCAGGCGGTCGCTGTTTTTCACCTCGTACCAGCGCTGCTCGATCTTGCCTTCGGCATGCTGGGCCTGCACCGTGATCTGCACGGGCGACTTCATGAACTGGGCGCTGAGCTTGGCGATGCCCTCGGGGTAGGTGGCCGAAAACAGCAGCGTCTGGCGCTCCTTGGGGCACTGCTTGGCCACCACCACGATGTCGTCGAAGAAGCCCATGTCGAGCATGCGGTCGGCTTCGTCCAGTACCAAGGTGTTCAGGGCCTCCAGGCTCAGGTGCTGGCGCTCCAGGTGGTCCATCACGCGGCCGGGGGTGCCGACCACGATGTGCGCGCCATGCTCCAGGCTCAGCGTTTGTGCGCGCAGCGGCACGCCGCCGCACAGGGTCACGACCTTGATGTTCTCTTCGGCCCGGGCCAGGCGGCGAATTTCGGTGGCCACCTGGTCGGCCAGCTCGCGCGTGGGGCACAGCACCAGGGCCTGCACGGCAAAACGGCGGGGGTTGAGGTTGGCCAACAGGGCCAGGGCAAACGCGGCGGTCTTGCCGCTGCCGGTGCTGGCCTGAGCGATCAGGTCCTTGCCCAGCAGCGCGGGCGGCAGGCTGGCCGCCTGGATGGGCGTCATCGTGGTGTAGCCCAGCTGCTGCAGGTTGGCCAGCGTGGCGGGGTTCAGGGCCAGCGCGCTGAAATCAGTGCTGGCTTGGTTTTCTTTGGAGGTCATGGGCCGATTATCCGGCCCGGGGTATCCGGGCAACTACCTTACGCATGCGTCAGGTGTATCGGATATAACCAAACGACAAGCATCGGGTGGGGACATGCCAGATTCAATCAACGCAGCCAACGGGCCGGGCCAGGGGGGCTCCAGCGATGCGTTGCTGCGCCTCATCGCCGATTCCGTGCCCGCGTTGATGGCGTATTTCGACCTGCCCGGCCTGCGCTGCCGCTTCGCCAACCAGGGCTATGCCGCCTACAACGGCCACACCACCGAGTCCATCCTCGGCCTCACGGTGGAGGAAGCCATCGGCGAGAAGGCGTGGCAGGCCATCCAGGCGCATGTCGAGCGCTCCACCCGCCGCGAACACGTGAAGTACACCCGCGAGCAGACCCTGCCCAACGGCGAGGCGCGCATGATCGAGGTCAACCTGATTCCGCACTTCGACGAACATTCGGAGCAATTGGGGTCGTTCGTGCTGATCACCGACATCACCGAGCGCTGGCGCGCGGAACGCCAGGTGCGCCAGAGCGAAGAGCGCATGCGCAAGTTCACCGAGGCAACGGAAGAAGCCATCGTGTTCCACCGCGACGGCATCATCACCGACGGCAACGAAGCGCTCACCCGCCTGACCGGCTATGCGCTGACGGAGGTCATGGGCGTCTCGATCTTCCATTTCATCAATCCCGAGTGGCGCGCCATCGCGCTGGACTACACCCGCAGCGGACGTGAGGACCCCTACGAAGTCACCATCCGCCACAAGGACGGCCATGCCATCCCGGTGGAAGTGGTGGGCAAGACCATGCCGCTTCACCACGCGGACTACCGCATCGTCGTCGTTCGCGACATCACCGCGCGCAAGCAGGCCCAGGAGCGCGAGGCCTTCATCGCGCTGCATGACACCCTCACGCAGCTGCCCAACCGGCATTTCCTGATGGAGCAGCTGTCGCAGGTGCTGTCGCTGGCGCGCAGGCGCCACGGCCGCGCGGCCGTGCTGTTCATGAACCTGGACCACTTCAAGACGGTCAACGACTCGCTGGGCCACCACGCGGGCGACCAGCTGCTGTGCAACGTGGCCGAGCGCCTGCGCCAGGGCGTGCGCGATGCCGACGTGGTGGCGCGGCTGGGCGGGGACGAGTTTGTGGTCGTGCTCACGGATGTGCAAAACGCCGACGACGCCGCCGCCGTGGCCGACAAGCTGCTCGCCTCCATGCACGGCGTGTTCACGCTCGGCCAGGTGCCGCTGACGGTCTCCCCTTCGATCGGCATCAGCCTGTTTCCTGAGCATGCCGCCACCGGCGACGCGCTGCTGCGCTGCGCCGACGCAGCCATGCAGCACGCCAAAGAAAGCGGCCGGGGCAACCGCCAGTTCTACCAACCCAGCATGGAACCCAGCGCCATCGACGTGCTGCAGCACGAGCGCCTGCTGCGCGAGGCCATCACCGAGAACGCCTTCGTGCTGCATTACCAGCCGCAGATCTGCCTGGCCGACGGGTCCCTGATGGGTTTCGAAGCGCTCGTGCGCTGGCGCCACCCCCAGCGCGGCCTGCTGGGGCCCGACGAGTTCATCACCTTCTCGGAATCCCGCGGCCTGATCACCCCGATCGGCCGCTGGGTGATGCGCGAGGCCTGCCGCCAACTCAAGGAATGGCAGGACCAGGGCCTGGCCATGGTGCCCGTGGCGGTCAACCTGTCGGCCCTGGAATTCCGCCAGCGCGACGTGGCCGGCGAGATCGCCGCAGTGCTGGCCGAAACCGGCCTGGCGCCCCAGTACCTTGAGATCGAGCTGACCGAATCCGTCCTCATGCACCAGACCGGCCAGGCGCTGGACACGCTCAACACACTCAGTGCGCTGGGAGTAGGCATCTCCATCGACGACTTCGGCACCGGGTACTCATCGCTGGCCTACCTCAAGCGCTACCCCATCGACAAGCTCAAAATCGACCGGTCCTTCGTCGTGGACACCCCGGGCAACGTCGACGACGTCGCCATCGTCACCGCCATCATCCAGATGGGCCGCAGCCTGCAGCTCAGGACGGTGGCAGAGGGGGTGGAGACACCGGAACAGGTGGAGCTGCTGAAGGGGTTGGGGTGCGACATGATCCAGGGGTTTGTGGTGTGTGTGCCGCTTGAGAGGGAGGCTATGTTGCGATGGCTGCGGGGCGTCAGGCCCAGACAGTGAGCTGACGATGCGCCAGCGGCGAGGCGGCTGACTCCACGCCAAATGCCCAGGAACTTCACGTCCCATAAATGGTTTGTTGCTGACATCGTTTGGCTCTGCATGCGCTCGCTTCTTAACCATGACCCTTGCAGCCCCCAAATTAGCAGTCTCCTACGCAACACGCCTCGGAAAAATACCGCTGAATCTTCTCAGCCAGCATCATGATTCAAAACAACCTCTGCCAATGGCGCTTGAGTTCTACTCCAAGAAAACAAGTTCACCTCCATGATATTTCTCCATCACCCATTGCTCGCCTCCAAATATCCAAACATCCCAATCTTCGCACACAACTTCATTCGAGTAATTTTTCAAAAAATCAATTTTACATTTAATTGATGAAACCTCCGCATTTCCCCATACAACCTCAACCTCGCCACTCAGAGATTTCTCATTTATCAAATTACTCACTATCCTCGCAGCCTCATCGTCATTATTAAATTCATATATTTCCTTTTTCGACCTAGAATCATGATTGATCCTCCCCCAGGAATGAATCTTCAACCCCCTATTTGTTATCATTTTTTCCAAATCAACATCCAAATAAACTATGTTGAATTCACCTTTTAAGGCATCTGTGATAAATTTAGGCGAGTTTTTCATGTGTTTCTCTTGAGGAGCTTTTCAAAGGTTTTTTCATTTCCTCGAAATTTAATTGCCCATTTTTTTGCGCAAGCCCCCTTCCCTACCTCTACATTAATATGAGGGCCTTTTGTCGGATCATAGTCAAGCCGCATTCTTTTAAATTCTCCATCTTTACCCATACCAGTAAATCCTGTTCGCCTTCCTTTTCCGGCACCCAATCTTCCCGTTTGCGGGGCTCTGGTACTGGGATCAATAGAGCCCATCTTCTCTAAAGCAATATTTCTAGCCTCTTCATATGATTTTGCTTCAATTTCTATTTCTTTTTTCGGTACCGCGGGACAGGATGGATTTAGGCCCAGTGGATCAACCCAATTCGTCGTGTTCGTCGCGAACGCAAACAAATTAATATCACCATACAGTCCAATCGGATCCTGTGACACGAACCGACCTACCGCCGGATCGAAATACCTGAAGCGGTTGTAGTGCAGCCCCGTCTCTTCATCAAACTGCTGCCCCTGAAAGCGGAACGGCTGCTCGACCAGCGGCGATGCCGCCGCATCACAAGGTGATGATGAACCCGATGCGCCTACGGGCCAAGCGCTGCTACCCCGCGCAGGCCCACCATCAGTGCCGGTTCTGGGCCAATCCAGTTTTCTGAGTTTGGCCTCCCCCCACACCTTGTAATCCGCCGCCCAGGCAATGTGGCCTCGCTCGTCAGTCAACTCCTGCGGCGACCCGATCTGATCGCACTGATACCAGTAGGTTTGCTCGCTGGCGGCGTCGTTCGCAGCCCCTTGCACGGTCGCCAACGGAATGAAGCTGTCAGTCTCGTAGACATACAGCGCTTGCTTGACCCCACGCTGGCTGTGGATCATCAGATCGCCATCCCACAGGTAGCATGTGCTGCCAAAGGCGTCGCTCTTGCTCACTCTGCGGCCCAACGCGTCGTAGGCATACCGAGTGGTTTGGCTGACTCCGTGGCGCGTGCTTGTCGATTCGATCAGCTGGTGGTCAGCATTCCAGCGCAGTTCGACTACTTCCTGGTGGCCCGCTTTCTGGTTGCCCCGGGTGCGACGGATCACGTTGCCGTGTACGTCGTATTCAAAGTGCAGGTCCTGATAGAACCGCAGCCGGTTGTCGAAGATGACACCTTCGCCCGTTCTGCCCGGGCTGGTGCTGCTCTCGGGTAGCAAATTCCCCGCCGGGTCAAACGCGAACAGTTCGGCGTTGTAGCTGCCGGGCGTTCTGCCGCCCTGCAATGCACCAGGTATTGCCGCCAGGATGCGGCCGGTGGGGTCGTAGCGGAAGTCCTGGCGACCTCGCAGGCTGTCGGCACGCACCACCAATTGGCCTGCCGTGTCGTAGGCATAGGCCCTCTCCAGCAATGCAGAGCCAAGTGTCTGCCCGCGCACATCGACTGCAGGACCGCTGCCAGCTTGTGCCACGCGGTGGCGTGTGAGCCGCCCCGCAGGGGTCGCATCTGCTACTTTAGGTGCAAGCCTCGTTACCCAAGTTCATTGTTGAACTAACCTCTCTTAGGAGTTCGAGGACAATTTATGACAAACTCAGCCAACCTTTCACACAGCCTGTCACCGCCTAAACTATAGCAAGTTGAAATTACAGAATCAAAAAATAGACTGGCCCCATACTCATCGAACATCGCCAATTCTTTTTTTGAGAGGCAAACAACTGCCAACCTCAACATATCTCTATCAGCACCTTTAAGCTCGTCACAATAGCTCCAAATCAAATTAGCACGCCTTTCCTGCTCAGCAGAAAAACTTCCATCAATGTAATTTTGGCATGCCAAGATACAGTATTCAACTTGATCTTTAACCTCAGCAGAAACATGGAACTTAGAAGACCATTCAGGCGACAGAACGACATCCCTTAAGAATACCCTCAACAAATCCAAAGCCAATTCAAAATCAATCGCATCAAAATCTACATTTTGATTTAGATCCCTATATATCTCAAAGTATTTTTTTTTAAAATCTGTTTGAATATTATTTGAGCTTGCAGTCATCTTTTATACCCAATTGCTCTTGAACATGTGAACATGAGGGACAGGCAGACATCGGCCGCATCTTCCCATCCCTACGCCAGACTTTTGAAACAGAGTCTTTCATAAGTACTTTTAGCTGCTCCAAAGTAGTTACTCCTGCAGCATTCGCGGCTTTGCTCATCGCATCAGCCTCAGCACAATGCCCGTGATATGGAGATCTAGAATTCCCGGGTACTTTGTCGTAAGCTTCTTTGACCGCTGGATTATTAATCCCGCCCCCTCCCTCTCCAGTACTTAAGCCTGTTTGCTGCCCTCCCGGTATATTAGGCGAACTGATTGTTCCTTCTGCTCCAGCAAGGCCCAGCGGATCTATCTGAATTAGCGGGTCTGTTGCATAACGAAACAAATTAAAACCACCCAATAAACCAATTGGATCTTGAGAAGCAAACCGACCAACTCCTGGATCGTAGTACCTGAAGCGGTTGTAGTGCAGCCCCGTCTCTTCATCAAACTGCTGCCCCTGAAAGCGGAACGGCTGCTCGACCAGCGGCGATGCCGCCGCATCACAAGGTGATGATGAACCCGATGCGCCTACGGGCCAAGCGCTGCTACCCCGCGCAGGCCCACCATCAGTGCCGGTTCTGGGCCAATCCAGTTTTCTGAGTTTGGCCTCCCCCCACACCTTGTAATCCGCCGCCCAGGCAATGTGGCCTCGCTCGTCAGTCAACTCCTGCGGCGACCCGATCTGATCGCACTGATACCAGTAGGTTTGCTCGCTGGCGGCGTCGTTCGCAGCCCCTTGCACGGTCGCCAACGGAATGAAGCTGTCAGTCTCGTAGACATACAGCGCTTGCTTGACCCCACGCTGGCTGTGGATCATCAGATCGCCATCCCACAGGTAGCATGTGCTGCCAAAGGCGTCGCTCTTGCTCACTCTGCGGCCCAACGCGTCGTAGGCATACCGAGTGGTTTGGCTGACTCCGTGGCGCGTGCTTGTCGATTCGATCAGCTGGTGGTCAGCATTCCAGCGCAGTTCGACTACTTCCTGGTGGCCCGCTTTCTGGTTGCCCCGGGTGCGACGGATCACGTTGCCGTGTACGTCGTATTCAAAGTGCAGGTCCTGATAGAACCGCAGCCGGTTGTCGAAGATGACACCTTCGCCCGTTCTGCCCGGGCTGGTGCTGCTCTCGGGTAGCAAATTCCCTGCCGGGTCAAACGCGAACAGCTCGGTGTTGTAGCTGCCGGCCGCTCTGCCGCCCGGCAATGCACCAGGTATCGCCGCCAGTATGCGGCCGGTGGGGTCGTAGCGGAAGTCCTGGCGACCTCGCAGGCTGTCGGCGCGGGCGATGAGCTGGCCTGCCGCGTCGTAGGCATAGGCCCTCTCCAGCAATGCAGAGCCAAGTGTCTGCCCGCGCACATCGACTGCAGGACCGCTGCCCGCTCGCGCCACGCGGTGGCGTGTGAGCCGCCCCGCAGGGTCGTACTGGTAGCTGCTGGCCAAGTGGCCCTGGCTGCGGCCTACTTCGCGGTGCAGTGCATCGCGCTCGATGTCTGCAACGACCTGGTGTGCGCCGTCCTGCCCCGGCTGCGCGATGTTGATCTGGTGCAGGTGGCCAGAGCCGTAGAACAGCCAGTTCAGCGTGCGTCCATCAGGCAGCGTGGTGTCCGTGCGGTTGCCCAACGGGTCGTAGCCGTGGTCCAGTGTGCGCACCAGATGGTTGGAGGGGGGACGGCCTGCGCGGTTTGGGCTGGAGCCACCCTGCCCGATCAGCGTTTGGGTTTCGCTGATCAACTGGCCCAACGGGTCGTACGCAAAGCGCAAGTGAGCTGCGCCGTTGTCGGCCTGGGTCAGGCGGCCCAGTGCATCGTATGCATAGGTGGTTTCTTGCGGGGAGATCTTGCCGGCATCGTTCCGCTCGGCGTGGGCTCGCTTGGTCAGCAAACGCCCCAACGCATCACGCTCAAGCTGCGTGACTTTCCCCGGCCCCGCTTCGCAACCGCCCACCTCAATGACATGGGTGAGTTCGCCTGCCGGGTTATAAACGTAGCGTTGCCAGCGGCCATCGAACCCGATTTCGTCCGTGAGTTGATCGCGCAGATCGTATCGAAAGGTAGTTTGCGCGCCGTTCTCGTTGACGAGGGCGATGAGCCGCCCGCCTGCGTCGTAGTGGTAGGCCAGGGTTCGGCCTGCAGCGTCCATTCGGGTGAGCGGCCGGCCATCCCCGTCGTAGGTGTAGCGGGTGGAACCACCGAGTGGGTCAGTGTAGGCCAGCAGTTGGCCTTCGCCGTTCCATGCGTACTGGTGCACGACTGGCGCGCCGTTGGCTGTATCAGGCTCGCTCACACGCACGAGGCGCCCCACCCCATCATAGTGGTACTGCGTGGATTGGCCCAATGCATCCGTGCGCACGGTCAGCTGGCCCAGCGGGTTGTATTCGAACCTCGTGGTCCGCCTGGAGCAGTCGGTATAAGCAGTGAGGTTGCCAGCCTCGTCCCAACCCAAGGTCTTCTTGCCGCCTTTGGCGTCGATCACCTCGACAGGAAGCCCACGCTTGTCGTACGAGTAATCCGTGGTTTGTGCCAACGGGTCCATCACGCGAATCAGGTTGCCCTGGTCGTCATACTCGCGCAGCCACGCATGGCCCAGCGCATCTTTGAGGCTGACCACCAAGTCCAGGTGGTTGTAGCTCAACTGGGTGCTGTGGCCCAGGGGGTTGATCAGCTGCGTGAGGTTGCCACGCTGGTCGTACAAGTAGGTGGTGCGGCGGCCCATGGGGTCCACCGAACCGCTGGGATTTGCGTTGGCATCCAGGGGTGTCTGAATGCGGGTTTCTTCGGCTGTGCCTGCAGCCACGACAGTGGAGATGATGTTGAATCGCTCATCCCAGTGATAACGGGTGACGCGATTCAAGCCATCACGGTGCAGCGTGACGCGCTGCTGAGGCCTGTATTCAAAGCGGTCGTCATCCTGCCCGGGCACGGGTGCGTCGGCGCACCAGGATCGCAGCACGCGGCCTTGCGGACCTTCCTGGTCATACTGCGCAAAAAACCGGTGCCCACTGGCTTTGCGATAACCCACCAGCACACCAGAGCGCCATGCATATTGGCGGTATGGCTCGCCGGCATGATGGGTGGCAATGAGCTGGCCCTCTGAGTCGTACTGGTAGGTGGCCAGGGGGCGGTATCGCTCCTGCTCCATCAGCTCGACAGACACGATCCGGGCGCTCCGCGCAGCGTCCTCGTGCGCCTGGGTATCGCCGCTGTCAGCATCGCCTGTTGAGGCCCAGCGCAGGCGCAACTCGCGCCCAGCACTGTCGATCACACCCACCAGCCGCGCGACTACAAAGGGGTCCGCAGGCGCTGGCATCTCGGCCGCCGCCGGGCCATACAGGTTTGCGCTCCAGGTACGTCCGGCGCCCGCGTGTTGCAAGGCGCCGGGCGCAGACCATAGCAGGCGCACTGCGTTGCCGTTGCGGTCGCTGATGCCGAAGAGCTGAAGCCGCCACTGCTCTGGACTGGCGCGACGGTAGTGGTGGCTCAAGCCGCCCTTGTATTCGATCACCCAGGCGTTGTCGCTGGGGTGGTGAAGGGTGAATTTCTCAAATTTGTGGAAATGGGTTTGCCCCACAAGCACGTGGGGGAGTTCGATGTATCGGCCTTCGTCATTGACATGCACCATGCCTTGCGCACTTAAGCGCAGTTCCACGGCAAAGGGATGGGTCCAGCCCTGCCCCCAGGGACTTGCTTCTCTATGGCCAGAGCGGTAGCGCCGTCGCCACTGGATCGGAATGGGCCCTGGCAACTGGAAGTCGATTTCGTCCAGAAGTTTCTCGCCGCTCGAGATGATCACCGGCCGAGGCAGGGCGCATTGGTCGCATGGGCCTTTCCCATGCTGGCTTTGGTCGCTGTTTTGGGGTGTCTTGGATTTGTCGTTCTGGTCGGTGGACTTGGTACTTCTTTTCCACTTCTTGCCAGCAAGCGCGGCAAGCAGTGCCATGCCACCACCCACCATCCACGCTGCTAGGCGCTTGCGGGCCGCCTCCTGTTGATCGGGGGTCATAGGCTTGCCCCAGTCTTTCATGATGTCTTGCAGCTCAGCGGTCGCGTCCACAGCAGCTTGGCCCATCCCAATCACGCGGTCAGCCGCCACGGCTCCGCCTACCACTTGGCCAATCACCGGTACGCCCTGCACGGCTGTAGCGGCCATCGAGACAGCAATGCCTGTGTAAGTAGAAGGATCCTTGAGCATGGCCATCATCTGCTCAACTTCTTCCAGCGCCGCGCCTTTGAGGTGCTCGGCTGTCATGCCTCCAAGCACGTCACTGCCGTTCTGGATTGTCTGAGCCAGAGCGGGGGAGAGTTGGGTCAGGATCGCATTGGTGAGCGTGGTCACGCCGTGCACCACCATCTCCCCGGCTTCCTGGGTTACGGTTTTGACAAAGGTCTGGTAGCGATTGACTTTGTCGGCCACATTGGTGAACAGACCCACCAATACGGTTACCGGGTTATGAAGACCCGTGTCCATCGCACCATAGCGATTGACGACTTCTGTGCCGTGCTCTTTGATGGTGCCCAGCGGTATGAACAGCTTGGCGCTGCTGTTCTTGTGCCAATCAGTGCCCGGTTTGCCTTTGGTCTTGAGTTTGACGTTGGCTGCCGGGTCAAAGGTCCATGCGCTGGCGACCTGGCTGACTTCGCCATTACCGCCGCTGAAGATGTGAGTTCCCATTGAATTCTCTTCAGGGTTTTTTGTTTAAAAATCGGGCCGAGAAGGTTCTGGCAGTCTCGACGTGACTGCGGCGTTGCAGGCGGTTTTGTTGTTCTATGGCCGCCAGGGTCTCGTCGTGGATGGTTTTCTCTATCGCCACTGCGGCCGCAAGCTCGCCCGCATCCAGTGCCCAGCTGAGAAACGAGTTAGGTGCGGTTTTGTCGTGGCGCAGTCGCTGCGCGGCCAAGGCCCAGTGCACAGCACCAGTGGCCGCACCAATTTGGCCCAGCACCGTGGCGGGCTGCCATTCGCCAGGGTTTTGTCCTTTCAGGACACGTGCCGTCGCGGCAATTTCAGCGGACGCACGCCATGCAGAGCCGTCGCTGTCGCTGAGTGTGTTGCCCACATGCTCGGGCTTCCATCCTGCTTTGCTCAGGGCGTCTTGAAACACCTGGGTCAGGCCATCGGGGTCGGGCTCGCGCGTGATGTCACGGTGGGCAAAGGAAGATCGAGCCACGGCGGGAGGATGCAACACCAAGTGCGGCCCATCAGAAGCCGCGGTGTTGGGAACACGGCGCAACCAAAGTGCTGCAGCGGCTTCGCCTGGCACAAACCCTTCTTGATTCCTGTCAGTGATCAACCGGGCGGCGATCGCCTCGGGCTGCAGCAGAGAAAGGTCCATCCAACTGTCAGCGGCCAGAAGCAACGCGGCAGTTACGTGGGGGTCGGCCCGATTCAACAGCTCCAAGCCTTCGAATGCGGCAGTGTGGCTTGAATGACAGACGCTTAACGGAAGTTCCGAGAGTGCATTAGCTTGCTGTGCGCCCCGTTGCTGCCGTACCAATTCCAGACTCTGTTTCCACAAGGTCTGGCCCTGATCAGCACTGAGCCACACTGGCAAGGCCAGAACAATCATCTGAGGCCAGGGCTCCCGTAAAACCGTGGTGAGAGGTGCAGGCGCCGCGTTTGATAGGCTTTGAGCACCAGTGAGCATGTCAATCAAGGCCGCGCCCAACAGGCGAGTGATCCGACGCGACGCCAGCATTGCATCGCCGGTTGCATTGGATACGCTGAGGGCAGATTCTTCAGGCCAACGACCCGCCACCTCTGGGCAGGCTGAAGAGGTGATGGGCACATCGCCCAGTCCAGGTACAGCGGCCTTTCTAAACCGCTTTTGCAGACCAACCCAAGACGCGGCGGATTGCCATGCGCTGCTGCCCACGGCCGTGACAGCTCCGGCGTGTTCGATCCGCCAGAGGTTAGCGGGCGGACTACTCACGCGTGCAGGAATTGAAACTTGGGTCATGAAAAGTGAATCCCATCAAGGGGGCTGGAGCCTTCGGCGAGCGAGCATGCGCAAATAAGCTGATGGCCCCAAGTTTTTCGAGTGGAGGAAGAGGCATCTGGCAGCGCCAAACGAGGGTGGCCGTTAGGCAGGCGGCGTCAAGGACGACGGTGTCCCAAGTCAGCTCCTGAACAGGCAAGCGCGTACCGCCAGCGGTTTCTGGGGAAGCGCTTATTGCGATGGTGGGCCACCTGAAGTGCAGTTGGGCTTCGTCGCCCATGTTGTGCAAAACCAGAGCCTCGCCCGCCACGGGCATTACCTTCAACTGCAGCGCGTCCGGCGCGGCGTTGTACTGTCGCGGGTCTGAATCGACCGGCGGCTTTGGCAGCCGCTGCTGCTCCCATTGGTTGTCGTAAGAGCCTTGCAGAGCACGACGGGGAAGGTGGTGCACTGGCACGGTACCCAAAGCGACGGGCTCCGGTGTGTCTTTCCAATGCCGCAAAGGATCAAGGGTCGATTCGACCCAAGGCAGCGGCGCACCATTAGCCAGTTCGCGTTGCAGGTGGTAGCCCATCCCGGAAGGGTTTTGCTCGAACGAAGTGGTATCCCCGTTGGCCTGCAGAGCTTGGCCTCCGAATGCGAAGCGTCGAAACAAGGGAACGCGGCGCACTGGATCGACATATTCGGCCACGGGGTCACCCAAGCCGCCAAGGCGGGCCATCCAGCGTCTTGGAGCATGGGCACGCAGTTGGATCAGACGCTGAACTTGCTGCCGCTCGTTGACATGGTCGACAGCAGCTTCCGTCTGCAAGAAGGCTTGACGATCCGGGTGGTTAGCCCACGCATTGACGATGACGTCGAACTGCGGTTTGGGCGGACAGAAATCTGATTCGTGCTGCGCCCAAGGCTGGGCTGGCAATTCGCGAACGATCTCGGCTTGCATCTTGCTCAAGGCCATGCCTTGACTCAGCTGGTGGAGCGATTCCAGTGGCGGGACCCGAAAGATCGGCATTTGTTGGTCATAGGTCGCCAACGAGGGAGAGTCGGTTGCAGAGTTGCCGAGCGTCCAAGTGCCTTTGACCACAACAACCACGCTGTGCTGACCATCCCCCGAGGTGTGAGGGAAAAGGTCGGCGTGAAATGGGGTATGGTTGATCAAGAAGCCCGTCATAGATGTGTCAGACGCGCGTTAAAAGGCGTCATCTTCGGCTTCCAAACTGCGCAGGAGTAACAGCGACTCAACCGCTTCCATTTGCCGCATCGCAAGGTCCTCATGCGATAGCGCAAATGGGTACCCGGTTTGGTGGGCATGAGCTACATACAACCATCTACGAAGTGCATGGCTGAGATCAAAACACTCATCGAGCAGGTGCTGAGCTTTTAGAGGCTGGCCGTGGCGCAAGCGAATTGGCGCCAACGCCCACAGGCGTTCTTTAACGGAGGCATCGGTCCAGGAGGTGATGTGCTCAGGCTTCAAACCCGCACAACCGTTGGCTGAAAAGACGCCACAGGCGAGTCCCCGCATCGCCAAGCGGCGTGTGGTTTGGTCACCCAACGCGTTGCTCAACTCACCAGGGACGTGCCCGAAGACCAAACGAACTACGTCTTGCTCAGAACCATTGAGGGCGCGGTCCAAGCTATCGAAATGCGCCAGGACTGGCAGGAGACCATCGATGTGGCCTGCCACCGCCACAACGCGCAAGGCGGTGTCGGTGGGGACGCGCAGACCTTTGATCACCCCATTGAGCGCTTGTTGCGGATCGCGCGCCGCCCAGATTGCCATAGCGGTGTCGACCACAGACGCCCACGCGCCAGGGTGACTGGCTTCGGTCGGTCCATCGGATGCAGTAAGCCTTTCTATGTACCGGTGTAGCTCCGAATGGACGAGGCTTTTTCCTATGCATGCGAGCACTTCCAGAATCGGAATTTGCCGGGCCAGATCGTGGCCATGCAGCACCTCTTTGATATGTCCTTCGGCGTTTTCTGGAAAGTGGCCGATGCGGGCGCAGGCAAGCAAACATTCGTCTGTGTGAATACCCCGGTTGGCAGCCTCGTAAACCTGTGGCAATAGCTGGGGCAAGCTCATGCGCCCGGCCAACTCCACACCGAGGCGGACGAAGCTCAAGCCGGCGTCTTGCAGCAGCGCAACGCAGGTGCTTGAGTTTCCGAAGAACCACAATGCATCTTTGATGGCCACCGGGAAGGTCGTACCGTAATGGGCGAGGACGCGTCTTTTATCGGTCGCCGAAACCTCCAACATTTGGCTCAGCGCCACGTGCACGAAGGCAAAACCCACTTCCTCCTGACGAGTGACTTTGGGTGCGAGGCTCTGCAGGTCCTGCAACAGCGCCGGTCCGTAGTAGCGCGCCGCGTGCATCAACGCCTGAAGTCTCTGGTCAACCGCTTTAAGACCGCGCAGACTCAAACTAGAGGCCAAATTGCCTGAACGGCGAGCGTATGCGCGGATGGCCGATCCCAGTAGTTGTTCAGCCAACCGGGGAAGTGGCGTTGGAGGCGTTAGCTGTTGCTGCAGAATCTGGGAAGCAGTTGCATCATCAGTTGAGCTCAATCGATCCACCTTCAATACGATGTGTTTCGATAGCCGCAGAGGTGATGCTTTGACCGCGCAGTTCCATGACCCCATCGCGGGTGAACTGCATCCGAGCTTCGCCGCAGTTGAGCAGCACGCTGTTTACCGCGCCAAGCTCAAGGTTGTTCGCCGCGAGAGCCAAGGTGCCGGTACTGCGATCAAAGTGCCAAGGAGGCGTTATTGGTGCCCCAGGTGCGGGCCAAGCAGCAATGACCAGGGGAAGCGATTCCGTACCCGGATCTGGCTTTACTGGAGCTTCTGGTGCTTGATCCTGCGCCACCACTACTGCCAACAAAACCGTCTGACCCTCCACAAGACCGGGTATGTGCGACGCGAGGGCCGCATAAAACTCTGAACCGTCGTGGAGAACGACGACTTGACCATCGTCTTCAAGCCGAGCCACGGTCGCTGAGGTGAACCTGCACGCCGGATTGGGAGCCATGGCAACGGCCATGGATGGAGTGACTTTGGGTCGAAACAATGCTGTCATCTTGGTGGTCGCCTAGTGATATGAAAAGTGAGTCCGATGTATCGGTCAGTTTTCGTTGATGGCACCCGACAATGTGGTGACATCGCTCGACCCGATGAGGTTGATGCTGTTGCCATTGACGGTGATAGTTCCGTCGGCTTTAAGGGTGAGAGTGCTGCTGCCAACATTCAAGTTGATAGTCTCGGCGTCCATGGTGATGCTGGAGCCACCCCCTCCACCTCCACCGTCCCCACCCGATGGCGCGACTACGTTCATTGGGCCGCCGGCACCTGCTGCTCCTCCGCTTGCGCTACCTCCACCCACTGTCAGGGCGTATTTGGTTCCCACAGCGGTGCTTTGGTCGTTGCCCACTTTGGTGGTCTGTGTCTTGCCCACCACCGTCGCCATGATCGCGCCCACGTTCAGGTTGTAGGCCACGCCCACGTTTTCCATCCGACCCACGCCCACGTTCTGCATGTAGGCAATGCCCACTGTCTCGGTCTTGAACTTACCCACCTTGACGGACCAGTTGCTGCCGATCTGGTCTTTTTCGTTCTTGCCCACCATCTTGGTGCGGTTGATGCCGATCTTGAAGGTCTGGTTGTCGCCGATGTCCACGGTCTCATTGTGGTCCACCCGCTCCTTGCGGTTGCTGTGGATGGTGATGATCTCGTCGCCATCGACCTCTTCCGTGCGCCAGCCATGCACGGTGATCTTCTCGTTGCGGTCCACCGTCTCGGTGCGGTCCCGGTGGATGGTGTTGGTCTCGTCCCGGTCGATGGTCTTCTTGCGGTCGTTGCCCACCCACTTTTCTTCATCGTTCTCGACTTCGGTGAGCTGGTCTTTCTGTGCGTGCAGCCACAGCTGCTCCTGCCCGGCCTTGTCTTCAAAGCGTAGGGCGTTGGCGTCACCCGGGCCGTTCTTCATGCCAGCGCCCGCGGCGCCTCCTTTGCTTGATCGCGTCAGGATGCCGCTTTGTGTGGCGTTGCCCGGCAGGCTCCACGGGGGCATGTTGACGGCGTTGTAGACGCAGCCAGTGAGGATAGGGTAGTCAGGATCGCCGTTGAGATGGTCGATGATGACTTCCATGCCGATGCGGGGAATGAACACGGCGCCAAACTGCGGGCCGGCCCAGCTGGTGGAGACACGCACCCAGCAGCTGGAGTTCTCGTCCATGGCGCCGATGCGGTCCCAGTGGAACTGCACTTTGACGCGGCCGTACTTGTCGGTCCAGATCTCTTCGCCGGGCGGGCCCACTACCACTGCAGTTTGCGGGCCGCGGGTGCGGGGCTTGGGGGTGGTGCGCTTTGGGCGGTAGTCTGTGTTAGTGGGCTGTGCCCGCATCACAAATTGCTGAATGGAGCCTGCCTCTTGCGTGTTCTTGGTGGACGTGGCGCCACCTACCTTGCTGCTGCTAACTTCGGGGTTTTCTTCGAAGTGGTAGTGCACGCTGAGCACCAGGTACTGGCGGTTCTGGTCTTCGCGGGGGTAGTTTTCCAGGTTGATGGTGTAGCCGGGGGCGAGGTTGCGCCTGTTGGCGCGGCCCAGCACGCGGTTTTGCTTGGCCAGATGTTCCTGCAGGCGCAATTTGGCGTAGGTCTCGCCATCGGGGAACTCCGTGTAGCCGCCGGGCCATTCGTAGATTTCGTATTTGTCATGCTCGTGCCCCGGTGGGTTTTGGCGCATGTTAGAAAGGTCGGCACGCGGCTTCTTGAAGTCGTAATCGTCGTTATAGTGGCGACCCGGCTGCACTTCCTGGGTCAGCTCCCAAGCGTGAAAGTGCTCCTTTTCGGCAACGGCCGCCTTGCCGGGCGGATAGAACGGTATGACGTGGCCACCCGGCAGCGGGCTGTGCGAGCCCACGATGTCGTCTGCCAGCACGAGGGTGTGGCTGCCGGCGCTGTGCGTGAAGTAGTAGTACGCGCCTTCGTGCTCCAGGAGGCGCGCCACGAAGTTGTAGTCGCTCTCGCCATACTGGGTGCAGTAGTCCCACGTGCGATAGGTGCGGGTGAGTTTCTTCTCGATGGCAAAACCGTACTTTCCCAGCACTTCCATGATGATGTCCGGCACAGTCATGTGCTGAAAAATCTTGAAATCGGTCTTGCGCGTTGCCACCCATAGCCAGGGACGCAGGCGCATCTTGTAGGACCCCCAGCGGTGGTCCTGGCCCTGCATGCCAAAGTGCGTGACCAGGCCGCTGAGGTAGCGTTTGCCCAGCCCTTCGATTTCCACCACCACGCTCGCGCTCTTGCCCAGCAGTGCCTTGGGGTCGATGCTTTTGCTTTGGCTCACGAGGTCGATGTCGAGCGAGTAAAGCTCGCTCAGCGTCTCGGTGCCGTCGAGTTTGCGAAACTGCAGTTGTTCGCCCAGCGGGGTTTGGATAGTGACGCGGCGGGTCATGGCAAATGGGGAGTGTCTTGGCGGTCACCAGTCACAGCCGCACTGAGGGAGTGCAACGCGTGGCGCCGGTTCAGCTGGGTGAAGTCGGTGGGCCTGCCGTCAAGCGGGCAAAAAAGAGCCGCATCCGTAGACGCGGCTCTTGGGATGCGCAGGCAGCGCCGCGCATCGAAGAAAGCAGTCAGGGGGCGAAACCCCGGCAATCAGGCTTCCTTGTTTTCCTTGATGCTGAAGCCCATCTGGCTCGTAGCACCCTTGCCGCCCTGCGAGGTCTGCTCGGAGTACTCGGTCTTGATCTTGGCAGCCTGGAACGCGTAGTTCACCACCACGGTGTCACCAGAGCTGGTACCGCTAACGGTGACGTTGGTCACCATGACGTCGGTCAGCGTGATCTTGCCGAACTCGATCTGCGTGCCGCCGGCCTTGCACATCGAGATTTCCACTTGGCCCAAATGCTTACCTGTGGCGCAATGCTTGAGCACGGCGGGGTAGCACTTGTCGATGTTGGCAACGATGTTCAGGTTCTGAAAATCCGCCTTGCCCGCACCGGCACCGCCTCCGCTGGCCATCGAGTGCGGCTGGGTCACGCCCCAGGTGAACGACTCGACGTCGGTCCAATCCTTGTGCGCCGCGTCTTTCGACTCGCCACTAGCACCTTCCACCTTCATAAAAATTGCGACTGTCATCAGCTACCTTTCTTGGTTCAAAAAATGCAACCGCCCTGCAACGGGCGACGCTCACCTTGCCCCCTGCAACTACGGGGATCTACAAAAACACTTGGTTGAAGAAACAGACTCGAGCACTTCGCAGTGCGTGGAAACGAGCGGGGCCCACCGCCAAGTTGGCATAGGTACGTCCTCGAAGCTCCGATTGAAATGCTTGCATCGCTCCCTCCCTCATGAACTTATTTGCGGGCGGATGTTACGGGTGCTGCACAGATAAAAGGGTTTCAAGTGACAGCAAATGAGCGCGCACGGGCAACATTGGAAACAGTCTGTGTCTATGCCCTTAAAGCGGGGTTTTGTGACGTCTTTTGCAATTTCCACACGGTAGACTCGCCCGCGCTTTGATGACGGAACCGACCACGCTACGAACCCAGGTTGGGCGATCAAGCATCACAAGCGCTGCGCCGATGGCGCTCCGTGCAGACTTCGATACGGAACACGGGATTGACGATTTTTTGCAACGACAGACTGGCTAGTTTCGGCAGTCTGCAACAAGCCACGCACCATAGACCTGGGTTCTCCAGCAGATGAGTCGAGCTGTATTCAAGAACGAAAGCTGAGGGCCTGCTCCATGTTGGACACCGTAGGGGGATCTGCTAATTGCTTGGCGCCGGGCGTTCAAGTCGGCGAATACCGCCTTCTCGATGTCATTGGCGAAGGTGGTTTTGGAATCGTGTACCGGGCTCGGGATGTCAGCCTGGACCGGATAGTGGCCATCAAGGAATACATGCCAGCCACACTGGCAGGGCGGAAATCTTCTAACGAGATACACATCCGCTCCCAGCACCGCGGGGCGTTCGATGCCGGCTTGCGCAGTTTCATCAACGAAGCGCGGTTGCTTGCGAAGTTCTCGCACCCCGCGCTGGTGCATGTCTATCGATTCTTCGAGTTCAATGGCACCGCCTACATGGTGATGCGCCATTACGAAGGCCAAACATTCCGAGCGTTTCTCACGGCCCAACACGACCGGATGAACCAGCGCATGCTGGCCGCCATCGTTGGTCCGATTCTTGATGTTGTCGAGATGCTGCATGCAGCAGATTGCTACCACCGCGATATTGCACCGGACAACGTCTTTTTGCAGAACTCGGGGATGCCTGTGCTACTCGACTTCGGGGCCGCACGTCGCATCATCGGCGACATGACGCAGGCCCTGACAATGGTCCTCAAGCCGGGCTTCGCTCCCATAGAGCAGTACGTAGATGACGGCGCAATGCCCCAGGGAGCATGGACGGACATCTATCAGATCGGCGCGATGCTTTATCTGGCAATCACCGGCAAGCCCCCAGCCACGTCCGTGGCGAGAATGATCAATGACCCCGTGGCAGCATTGTCAACTGCAGCCTATCCGGGGTATTCCGCCCAGTTCCTTCACGGGGTGGACCGCGCATTGGCAGTGAAACCGCAAGAGCGGCCCCAGACCATCGCCGAGCTCAAGGAGTTGTTGGGCATCACCACGTTCACGATGCCAATGGTTGCGTCGTGGGCGGGGCCCGCAGAGCCTGCCGCGACCGCCACAGTATCGAGCGTTGCGCGGACGCATATCACGCCCGACACTGTGACACCGGTTCAATCGACACGCATCGATGCCTCTGCAAACACTACTACGGCCGCCAGTACAGGGCCGGTAGGACTGAATCTCGATGGAATTTCTTCGGTTGGCAGTTCGATAGTCCCAGACCCTGCGCCAGCGAATCCCGCACACGCAATTGGCTCAGCCATGCCATGGTTGCCAACACAAGCCGGCACAGACGCCGATGGCGTCTTATTGCCAAGCCAAACCCAGTCCGTCAATCGCAGCACAGTGGCAAGGCTCCAACCGGTGGAACAGCTTGCCGAGCCGTCTATCGCGCCTTCCGAGGCGCCGGCTGCGCATCCGACGCCCACCGCCCCCCCACTGTCGGGACAAGCCCACGGTAAAGCGCCAGCGGGTGGTGCGACGCCCCCGACGTCGTTCCGCGTATCACCCATGCGGTGGGCTGCCGTCGCCGTAGCACTCGCCGCGGCAACAGCGCTTACTGTGTGGTGGGGGGTGCAAGGCGGCGCCACAAATCTGCCAAATGCGGAGGCTGCACTGAACCTGGACGATCAGCGCTGGAAAGAGGCACAGACCGCCGGAACGGTCGCTGCGCTGGACGCATACCTGAACTCCCACCCCGCAGGCAAGCATCGCAGCGAGGCAATGGACTTAATAAATCGGATGGAAGTCCAGGAGCCAGCAGTAGCCAGGCCGCAAGCGTCCGCATCCGCCGAGGTGGTGGCTGCCGCCAATGCAACCCCTGAGCGGTCCGCCTCGCCAGGCGCCATGTCAACTCCAGCGCCGACCTTGCCCGCCGTCCCTGCGCCGCCCCCAGTCGCCGCGAAGGCCGAAGCTCCCGCCGCTGTTACAGCCGCTGCCACAGCAGAGCCGGTTGCCCCAAAAGTGCCAGCCAAGCCGGTAGGTGACGTAGGGCGCGTGGTACTGCGGATCAGTCCGTGGGGAAGAATCTCAGTAAACGGCAACACTCTGGGAACAACGCCTCCCCTGACTCATATTGAGCTTCCGGAAGGATCACATCGCATCGAAGTGAGCAACCCGGCCGCATCGCCTGTCATCAAGACCGTGCAGGTAAAAAAAGGTGAACCGGTGGTGATCAGCCATCAGTTCGAGTAGCCCAGCCTATTGCCGACAGCTGCCGACATGCCAATGAACGCTTTACTGCGATGGGTCGCGTTTTGTCTCTCCCTTGCCGCGGGAGCAGCGATTGCCGCCATCGACTGCAATGAACCGGTGGCAGCAGGGGACACGCGCGGGTCGGATGCCGCAGCAGGTCGCCAGTATCTGGGCCAAGGAATCTCGCTCTATGACTCGCGAAAGCTGGACTTGGCAGAAAAAGCCTTGCAAGCGTCTTTGTTCGCTGGCCTGCCCGATCGGCGCGAGCGATCCACCGCGCACAAATATCTGGCGTTTGTGTATTGCACCAACAAAGAATGGGCTCGGTGCGACGCAGCCTTCGATGCGGCGTTTGAAGCACGGCCATCGTTTTCTCTTGAAGAGTACGAGTTGCAAAACACACCGTGGCGAGACGCCTACGTGAAAGCCCAAGGCAAGCGTGGTTGGCAGTGCAGTCGACCATTGGCGAGCCTCGGCAATGATCGTCAAAATGCAGCAAACGCCGGTCCGCTCATTTTTTCGCTCAACAGCACCGTGATAACGGCCATCTCCCCATTGCTTCCGGCGACCAGCAATCACTCAGCGTCCGTAGATGGGGCGCGATCGAATGCTTTTGGGGCGCGCATGCCACTGCGCACGGAAAACAATGTTCAGCTGCGCGTATCGCCTTGGGCGAACGTGACCCTCAACGGCAAACGCCTAGGGGTGACCCCGCCCATCACGGAGCTCAAGCTCCCACCCGGGTCCCACAGCATCGACTTCAGCAACCCCGGCTTTGAGACCGTACGCAAGACGCTGCATGTCGAGTCGGACCAAACGATCACGATCACCCATGACTTTGACGCGAGATAAATCCATGCGAAACCGCTATTGGAGCGCCCTCATCATTGGCTGCGCCGGCCTGCTTCTGACTGCTTGCGAGACCGCGCCAAAAGCGCCGGAGCCTAAGGTGGAAGCATCACAGCCTGCGCCGCCGATCCCGGAGCCCGTTGCGCCTGTGGACCCGCGTGCCCAGAAAGAGGCGCTGCTCACCGAAGCGCTGAATGTCTACGCCGAGGGCCAGTTTGACGAGGCGATCACCAAGCTCACACCGCTGGCAGATGCCGCAGAACTCCCGCTGACCTCACAGATCAAGGCGCGGAAGTTCATGGCATTCAGCCATTGCGCTGCGGGCCGACCTCGTCCTTGCAGGCAGCAGTTTGAACTCGCGTTGGAGCAGGACCCGACATTTCAGCTCACTGAAGCGGAGAAGGGCCATCCGGTATGGGGACGCGAGTTCATCAATGCCCGCAATGCTGCCCGCAACAAACGCGGCACACGCAAATCATCCTGACCTGCCCGAGACAACGCGAGCCGAATGCAATGGACAAGATTGAACTGGTGGTAACGCACCAACCAGACGGCCCAGTGGGCCGTCATTGGTCTGCCATCTTTGGCATGGCTGGCGGGACTGTTGGGCGAGCTGGCCAGAACAAGCTCGTTCTGCCCGATGACGATGCAATGGTCGCGCGAGTGCACGCCATGGTTCGCCTCGACTCAGATCAGGCCTATATTGCGAATCTCTGCGAGCGCCGCTCCGTTCAGGTAGACGGACTGGAAGTCCTGTCGGGCCAAGAAGTTCCTCTCGTACCCGGTGCAGAAATTGGAATCGGGCCGTACCGGCTTCGGGCATGCCTTCCCGGTGAGCAGTCCAGGGCGTTGGCACCCGCAAAGGCTTCTGCAAGCTCGGCGCTCTCGGATGAGGGCACACAAAATCCGCCCGCAACCTCGAACGCGCAAGTGCTCGTCCCAGAGGTGCTGGCCTCATCATTAGATCTGGCCTCGCTGCCCAACCCGTGGGCAGACATCCCGCCCATTGAGGGCAGGGATCCGTATGCGTCGGATCTCGTTCGTGCCTGTCTTCCAGCCGCGCTTTCACCGTCGGGGACACGCGTTTCGCCGGACGCCAATCCGTTTGCAATGCTGGGCCGTGTGGAAGACTCCCACGCTACGCTTTCTGCGCTTGATCTGCCATTTCCTTCAGGCGCGGGGGCTACTTCCACAGCTGATTTGATCACCGGCCCCAGCACAGTGGCGCCGATGCTGCCCAATCTGTTCGAGGGCCAGCGCCCCGCAACTAGCGGCATACCGACCCCGCCTGCTGCGCATCGGGCTATGGTGATACCCGACGACTTCGACCCGTTTGCTGCAGACCCGAAGGAACTTGCGAGTCAACAAGATCCGTGGAGCGGGGATCTCGTCGCGAAGAGCCTGACCGAGGTCGCTCAACTCAAGCACGATGATCTTTTGCAGGCCCTGCCCCGGACCGGCCAGTTCGCAGGAGAAATGGACAACGCTGCGCACACCGGACTTCCTCAGCAACTGAACCCGACCATTGAACTCAACCCGCTAAAGCTCTTTCGCGAGCCGGGCGAGTCGATGTACGTGGAGACTGAGGACCATGGCATGTCCCGCGGTTCGGACTTGGCTCAGGTGTTTAGCATGCCTCGCGACGTTCAGCATCGCGCGACCAACAACGCATCAAACGCAGTACCCGCGGCAACGGCGCCTCAATCCGAGGCGGCGCTCCCTGCCGAGCAGGTAATTCAAGCCGGACTGCTAGCTATGCAAGGCTTGGATCTCGCGCTGTTTGACGGTGTTTCCCAGGGCGCGTCAACCACTGCGGAGTTGTGGGTGAAGCACCCCGCTCAGGCGCTGGAACGCGGCCCCGGCGCGCATGGCATAGGTACGGTGCAACCAACCCCAGAAGGTATGGCACCACATGCACTTGACGTGCTTGCCTCTCCGCAATCAAGCTCTCCATTTGAACTAGCGCGGAATCACAACATTCTCTCCGGCAACTCCGCCGCAGGCTTGTCTACAGCTCCTCCTCAGTTGCACCGAGGCGCTGTGACCGCTTCACCCAACGTTCCGCCAACCGCCACTCCGCAGGCAACCGTACCGCTCCAGCAGATGGCAAGCAGCCCCATCCCACTGGATACGTTGGCTGCGGCATTTCTCGAAGGCGCGGCGATAGAGCCGGGAAAGATCAATATCGCGATCACACCCGACTTTATGCGCGCGTTCGGCGAGGCGCTGCGTGTTGCTGTGCAAGGCTCGATTGATTTGCTTTCTGCTCGCTCGGAGATCAAGCGTGAATTCCGCGCGGACGTCACCATCATTGCCTCTGGTGCAAACAATCCGCTCAAATTCCTCCCCACCGCCGATGGCGTGATGCTGCAGTTAGCGGGCCAAATGTTTCCTGGATTTATGAAGCCCGTTCCCGCCATGAAAGAGGCCTACAACGACCTGGCAGTGCACCAGATTGCGCTGATGGCCGGAATCCGTGCAGCCTACGCGGAGGCGGTGGCGCGTCTAAGCCCCGCCGAGTTGGAAAAAGACGCCGCGGCAGCCTCAGGCGTACTGGCCAAAATCTCATCCGCCCACCGCAAAGCAGCGCTTTGGGATGATTTTCAACAGCGTTACGAGGCCATCCGCCGCAACGCTGAGGATGACCTGATGGCGTTCTCGGGCCAAACATTTGTGGATGCGTATGAAGCCGCTGCTCACGCAGCGAAAGGAAGCCTGTGATCGCGCACATTGCAGGCGAGGCGCACCGGTTGCAGTTGTCAGTGTCAGCCCTCACCGAAAAAGGGGGCCGCGCCTCGAATGAGGACTACCTGGGGATGATCGACCTGGGTCCCAAAGGCTTCTGCTGCACGCTCGCAGACGGCGCCGGAGGCCATGGCAACGGCGCATTGGCGGCACGGCTCACGGTAGACGCGGTGCTGGGAGGCTATCGGGAGAATCCGATGTTTGCGCCTGCAAGCCTGGCGTCATTGATTTTCCGTGCAGAACACACTGTCTCCGAGGAGCAGCCAACGTCCGTCTCGCGGATGCACATGAGCGCGACGGTTGTGCTTTTGTGCATTGATCCCGTCACCGGTCGGGCGCTCTGGGCCCACTGGGGCGACTCGCGGCTGTACTGGTTTCGCGAGGGCAAGGTTCATCGCATGACTGAGGACCACAGTGTGGTGCAGCAACTGTTGCACGCGGGCATGTACGCCAATGGCGACCCTCGCTCATTGCCCAATCGCAGCGTGTTGGCCGGCGCGGTCGGCGCGGAGTCGCAGGTGCCTCCGACGGTGCTCCATGAATCGATGGAGCTGATGGAAGGAGATGCTTTTCTCCTTTGCTCCGACGGGCTGTGGGAGAACCTTCACGAATCGGCCATGGAGCAGACGCTGCAAGCCTCGGAGCGACCCGACGTGTGGCTGCAGGACATGGCGGGCGCCGTCATGTCGAAAGGCCGCCCTCACCAGGACAACCTCAGCGCGCTCGCGGTGTGGGTGTCCGCCAACCCCGCAGTCAACTGAACCAAGGATGCTGGCATGAGCATGACCCACAACACCCTATCGAGGCGCGCGATCCTGAAGACGGCACCCTTTCTGTCGATCGCTGGGGTTTCTCTCTCTGGCTGCGGCGTCGTAAATACCCTCAACCGCCCTAGCGAGGCGCCTACCGCGGTCCCGACAGCCGTCATCGAGATCGTTGCCGAGCGGAGCCTGAACCCCGATGTCGACGGCATGCCCAAACCCGTGCTGCTGCGCATTTATGAATTGCGCACTGCGGTGACCTTTGAACGCTCGAGCTTTTTTGATCTGCTGGACAAGGATGAAAGCCAACTGGGGGGGGACTTTGTCCGGCGCGAGGAAATACTGGTCGCCCCGGGCGAGCGTCGAATCATTGAGCGCAAAGGAAATCCAGACGTCCGAGCCTTCGGTTTTTTTGCCAGCTACAGAGATCTGGAGCGCAGTACCTGGCGGGCGTCTACAGATGCCCCCAACTCGGTGGAAATGCGCCGCCGTTGGTGGGGGCTGGGCCAGACGGAGCGGCTCAAGCCGGTTCACTACCTGGTCACGGTCTCGCGGGACGCCGTTCGGGTGCAGCATCAAATAACTTCAAGGTAGAACCATGGTTTGGCAACGCAAGGTGGTGTGGGCGGAGGGGATGTTCCTGCGCCCGCAGCACTTTCAGCAGCAAGAGCGGTACGTGGACTTTCTGGTGCAGGGGCGCGCACTGCCCGCACAGCCGTTCTATTGGGGGTTTTCAGAAATTACCCTCGACGCGCAAATGCTGGGATTGGGCAAGATCGCCTTGATATCGGCACACGGCGTGCTGCCCGACGGCACGCCATTCCGAATTCCGCAGGTGGACGACGCTCCCCCGCCGCTGGAGGTGGGCAAGGACGCCAAGGATGGCCTTGTATATCTATCGCTCCCATTGCGGCGGCGCAGCGGAGCAGAAGTCACCCTCGGCGAAGTCGAGTCTGGGATGACGCGCTATCACACACAGGTCTTGGAGGTGTCCGACGTCAATGATGTGGGCGCGCAGGCGGCTGAGGTGCAACTGGGCATTGCCCGCTTCAGCCTTCGTATGTCACAGGACTTGTCCGATGGATGGGTGTCTCTGCCCGTCGCGCACGTAGTGGAACGCCAGGCCGATGGCTCGGTGCTGCTGGACAAGACATTCATCCCTACGGTGGTGAACAACTCCGAGATCTCAGCGCTTTTTGCCTTTTGCCGCGAGCTTCACGGCCTTCTGCGCCAACGGGGCGCTGCGCTGGAAGAGCGTCTGATCCAGCCAGGACGGGGCGGAGTGGGCGAAGTAGGCGACTTCCTGATGCTGCAGTTCATTAACCGCTGGGAGCCTGCGGTGGAGCATTGGGTGCGCGTCCGTACGATTCATCCTGAACGGCTGTTTGATGACCTGTTGAAGATGGCAGGAGAACTTGCCACCTTCACTCGCGAACAGCGGCGCCCCGCGCCCCTGCCGGCCTACGATCACGACGACCTTCGCAGCTGCTTTCCGCCACTGATGCTGGAACTGCGGCGCGGGCTGTCTTCCGTGCTCGAGCAGAACGCCATCCAGATCGAGCTTCAGGAGCGGCAGTACGGTGTGCGTGTGGCACTCATTCCCTCTACGGAACTGCTCAGCACGTGCGACTTTGTACTCGCGGTGCATGCCCAGACCACGGTGGAATTCCTGCGCACCCACTTTCCTACGCAGACCAAGCTGGGGCCGGTCGAAAAAATCCGGGACCTCGTCAATTTGCACCTTCCGGGCGTCATCCTGCGGCCACTTTCTGTTGCGCCCCGCGAGATTCCGTACCACGCAGGCTATTCCTATTTCGAGGTCGACACCACGCACGACCTATGGCGCCAGTTGAACAATTCTGGCGGCTTGGCTATGCACGTCTCCGGCGAATTCCCAGAGCTCCAACTGGAGTTCTGGGCGATTCGCAGATAAGAAACACCCATGACGATGCAAACGACGGACAACGTCTTCGCTTTTAGTGCCAGCGACCACACCGTGCAGGGCACTCCAGGTTTCCTGGACACATCTATGCCTTCGCCTGGGGCCAGTACCTTGCCCCGCACGAGCCTGCCGGATGTGGTCAGCGGCGGCAACCCGCTGGTCGCGTCCGCCAACGTGCTCCTCAATCTCATTCCGCAAATTCGGGCAATGGCATCCAATGCGGACCCTGAGGGTTTCCAGCGACTGCTGCTCACAAACATACGTGAATTTGAACGCAGCGCAGGCGTGGCAGGAGTCCCCATAGAGACCGTGATCGGCGCGCGGTACTGTCTGTGTACCGTCGTTGACGAAGCTGCGGCGCAGACCCCGTGGGGCGGATCGGGAGTTTGGCCCAAGTTCAGTCTTCTGGTGGCACTGCACAACGAAACTTGGGGCGGAGAAAAATTCTTCCAGCTGCTGGCCAAGCTGGTTCAGACACCCCACCAGCACATCGACTTGATCGAGCTGATGTACTTCTGCCTGATGCTAGGTTTTGAGGGCCGCTATCGGGTCATCGAGAACGGCCGCAGCCAGCTGGAGACGCTCAAGGCTCGATTGCTTGCGCTGATCGAGACCACGCGTGGCGACCGCAGCGGAGCGTTATCGATCCGATGGAAGGGCGAGGAGCGCAAGGCTGCACCTCCATGGACGATGGTGCCCCTGTGGGTGGCGACGGCTTTGGCACTGCTCCTGGCTTTCGCTCTGTTTCTTTGGTTCAACTACCGATTGGCAGCGCAGTCTGACGACCTGTTTGCCGCGATCAATGCGATTCGCTTCCCGAAAGCCATCGCTGCTGTGGCCAGCATGGACAAACCCAGGTTGCGGCAGTTCCTAGAGCCAGAAATTCGGGAAGGCTTGGTCGAGGTCATCGACCAGGCAGACCGCAGCACAATCATTCTCCGCGGGGATGGGCTGTTCGACCTTGGCTCGACGGCTGTCAAGCCCCGCTATGTCCAGGTGATTGAGCGCATTGCCATCGCCCTGAACGAAGTGCCCGGTAAGGTGGTTGTTAACGGCTATACCGACAACTCGCCCATTCGAACGGCCCGCTTCCCATCCAACTGGCACTTGTCCCAGGACCGTGCCAAGTCAGTGTCCGAGATGTTGTTACGCACGGTCCGCGATGGGCAACGTGTCCATGCGGAGGGCCGCGGAGAAGCTGACCCGGTGGCGCCCAACACGACCACGGAAGGCAAGGCAAAGAACCGGCGTGTGGAGATCGTTCTGTTGGTCGCACCCCAAGTGCGCGATAACGAATTACAACTCAGTGGCAATGCCCCACGCACTGAGGGCATCAAGAAATGAGCATGCTGAGAAACATGGCAGCGCTGCTGTTCAATCGCTTCACTTTGGCTTTTATCGGACTGGTGCTGTTGAGTCTGGTGATCTGGTTCATCGGCCCTCTTGTCTACATCAAACCCTACCAACCACTCGAGAGTGAGAACGTCCGCTGGACTCTGATTGCGGCCTTGTTCGCCATTTGGGTGATCAAGCTCATCTTCCATTGGTGGCGCGCCAAGCGGATGAACGACAAGCTGCTGGGCCAGCTTGCGCGGATCACGGCCGGTCGCGACGCACCGCACGAGTTGGCGCCCGGCCAGGAAGAAGTCGCCGAGCTGGAAGGCCGCTTCAAGGAAGCGGTCGAAGTACTAGCCAAGACACGTTTCGGCGCGACTGAGAGCGGCCTCTTCGGCCGTTTTACCAAACGGTATGTGTACCAGCTGCCCTGGTACCTAATCATCGGCTCGCCCGGGTCTGGCAAGACGACCGCATTGGTCAACTCCGGCCTCGATTTTCCCCTCGCGGATCAGTTTGGCAAAGGCTCAATCCGGGGCGTTGGTGGCACACGCAACTGCGATTGGTGGTTTACTGACCAGGCGGTGCTTCTGGACACCGCAGGCCGCTACACCACCCAAGAGAGCGACGCCGTTCAAGACAAAGCAGCGTGGTCGGGCTTCCTGCAGCTACTCAAACGCTTTCGCGGCCGGCAGCCTATCAATGGCGTGATTGTCACGTTGAGTGTGCAGGAGCTTTTGAGCAGTACAGATACAGAGCGAGCGCGCTTGGCAAAAACCATCGGAGCCCGGTTGGGTGAGCTCTGCGACGAACTCGCCATCAAGTTTCCTGTCTACGTCTTGATCACCAAGGCCGACCTGCTGGCGGGCTTCAACGAGTTCTTTGGTCAAATGACCCGCGACGAACGGTCCCAGGTCTGGGGGTTCACGCAGCAATTCAAGGAAAACGCGCCTTCCGTTGACCCGACTGCGCAGTTCACCGCAGAGTTCGACGCACTCGTTGGGCAGATCAATCGGTTGCTGCCCCAGCGACTGCTTGCAGAACCCGATCTCGGGCGGCGCGGCTTGATCTACGCTCTGCCTCAGCAGTTCGTCGGGCTTCGCGAAGTGGTGAACCAGACGCTGCAAGAGGCCTTCTCGTCATCTCGCTTCAAGGAAAAGCCGCTGTTTCGGGGCGTGTACTTCACCAGCGGCACGCAGGAGGGCATGCCGTTTGACCGCGTACTGTCAGCACTCAAGCGACGCTTTTCCATCGCTACCAACGTAAAGCCTGGTGCCGGACAGCAGGGCAAAAGCTTCTTCATCGAGACGCTTTTCAAGGGCGTGATGTTCAACGAGGCGGGCCTTACGGGCCGTAACGCCAAGAAGGAGCGAAAGCTCAAATTACTGCAGGCCGGCGGTTTGATCGGGCTGGCACTTGCCCTGGGCGGCGCCGCGCTGGCGTGGGGCATCAGCCACCAGAACAACCTGGCATACCTGGATGAGGTTAAGTCGAGCGCGGCCACTTTGCGCCTAGCGGTGGCAGACGCAAAGACGGCCGACCCCGAAAACCTGATGGCTCTGCTGCCACTGCTGGACCACGCGGAAGCGTTGGCGGCCAGTGAGCGGTACACAGGATCGCCCCCCATCAGTTGGCGCTGGGGGTTACTGCAGGTGCCCAAGGTGGAGACTGCGGCCGACACTACTTACCTGCGTCTCTTGGAGGATGCCTGGTTGCCTGGAATCGTGCGCCAACTGCGGCGCTCGCTGCAACAGACCTCGACCAGCAATCCAGAAGCAAGTTACGAGGCGCTGAAGGCGTATCTCATGGTCCACGACGCTGAGCGTTTTGATGCGCGAACCGTCAAGGCCTGGATCCGTCACGAGTGGGACGCGAGCCTCACTCCACAGCTGGTTCAAGCCGGGGTCAGTGACCGGCTCTCTCATCATCTGGACCGCTTGATGGACGGCCGCGTTCTCGTGTCGCCCACGCCTGTCGACACTGCGCTCGTGGGGGAGGTTCGGCAGCGCCTGGCGCAGATGTCCCCTGCCCAACGGGCCTACAGCCGGCTAAAGCAACTGCTGACGACAGGCAACAACCTGCCTGCAGAGTTCAGCGTCGTGCGCGCCAGCGGACCAGAGGCCCCCCAGGTATTCAGCCGCCGCAGCGGACGACCGCTCACCCAGGGTATATCTGGGCTGTTCACCTACGACGGTTACCATGGCGTTTTTCTTCACGAACTCCCCAAGGTCACTACGCTGCTTTCCAAGGAAGAGGGCTGGATCTTGGGACAGGCAGACGGCAAGCGCAGCACTGCCCAGGAAGTCTTGACGGGCCAGGTTGCCAACGAAGTCAAGCGTCTGTACCTCATGGAGTACGCCAAGCTGTGGGAAGACTACCTGGGCGACGTTCGCCCCACCCGCATCGCGTCACTTGACCAGGCTGGAGAACAGGCGCGCCTTTACTCCTCCGCCAACTCGAGCCTGGAGCAGTTCATTCGTGCTGTGTCCAGAGAGACAACGCTGGCACGCCGCCCTGATGCGGACGCGGACAGCGGGGCCAGCACCAGCAGCTGGCTGGGCGAAAAGCTCAACCGCATCCGCGAAGAACAGCGGCAGCTCAGCCGGCTGACCGGCAAGCAGGTCAACGTGGGCGGCCTGGCGGCTAGCGGCACGCTCGAAGCGGACATCGTCGACTTCCGCTTCCGGGAATACCGGCGCCTGGCCACCAGCAACGGCTCAGGCCCTTCGCCTCTGACGCAAAGCTTGCAGGTGCTCAACGAAGCCTCGACTGTGATTGCATCGGCCCGGCAGCAGGTCAAGTCCGGCGGCACCGTCCCTCCCACCTTGTCATCGACGCTGGAGCGGGTGCGTGCAGAGGCAAAACGCCTGCCCCCGCCCCTGAACCTCATGTACACCGACTTGGCCGAAGCGACCTCCACCATGGTAGGGCGGGACGTTCGCAGCACCATTGGTGGCAACCTGAATGCCACCATCGGAGATTTCTGCCGCCGTGCCATCCTGGGCCGGTACCCCTTCACACGCAGCGCTGGACGCGACGTCACTGCGGACGACTTCGCCAAGTTGTTTGCGGTGGGCGGCGTCATGGACGAGTTCTTCCGCAGCACGCTGCAACCGATGGTCGATATTTCGGCGGCCACCTGGTCCTTCAAGCAAGGGGTGGATGGGACCCCAGTCGGCGGATCTGCTTCGCTGGCATCGTTCCAGAAAGCCGCCACTATCCGCGACGTCTACTTCCGCGCGGGCGGCAAGGCGCCAGGAATCCGCCTGGACATCAAGCCCATCGAAATGGATGCGACCATTTCTCAGATGGTGCTGGATGTCGACGGCGACGTGCTGCGCTACCAACATGGCCCGCAAATTCCGAAGTCGATGAACTGGCCCGGTACCCGTGGCACAGGCCAAGTCAGGCTCCAGATCACCGCCGCTGGCGGAGAAAACTCCGGTTTGGTCACGGAGGGGCCCTGGGCGCTCCACAGACTCTTCGACCGAGCACAAATTCTGCCCGGCAATGCGCCTGAGAAATTCACGGCGGTTTTCAATGTGGAGGGGCGCAGGGTTCGATTTGAGGTCACTACCAGCAGCGTCTTCAATCCTTTCCGGCTCAAGGCGATGGAAGAGTTCGAATGTCCGAACAACCTATAGGCATCGATTCCCGCGGAGTGCCTGCACAGGCATCCATTGCGTGGTACGGAAAACTCCCGAGCCTTGGGGACTTCGCGGGGCGGCGCATGTCACACGCACTGACCGGGGAATGGGACGCATGGCTTCGCGCGGGCATGGATGAATTGCGCCGAGCAGATGACACGAACTGGCCTGAGACTTTCGTCAGTGCTCCTTTGTGGTTTTTTGTCGCCCATGTCGCAGCATCGGGCTCACCGGTGATTGGCGCCCTGGCCCCAAGCATGGACCGGGTCGGGCGCTATTACCCGCTCACGGTGATGGCTACTGCCACTCGTCCAGGCAGCTCTTTTGGAGAAGACGCCGCGGTAAAGGCCTTCCTTGCGGGCGCCCGCTCGGCCATCGTGGAAGCCCGGCGCAGGACACTGTCCGTCGACGAGCTGGATCTGCGGGTCAATCGATTGCCCAACCCATTTGAGCCTTACCCGCAGGCCGAGCGTGAACCTTCGCTCATTGACGACATCCTGTCGGATCTCAGCGGAGCCTCACTCGTCCATCTGTCCAATGCAGCCGAGCACGGAGACAACGTGCTGCTCCCGACCCTCGATTGGAGGAGACAGACCGCGGACCCGCGCGAACAGAGCCTTTGGTGGATATCTCCCACCATCCGGCTAGGCTACAAGGAGTTGCTGCACCAGGGTGCCTGCGACCGCTGGCTTTTCACCCAATTGTTCACCAACAACTGACAGATGGACCATCGGCCCGTTGTAAGCGCATCCCCAGGAATTGCACCATGACCGACATCGAAGAACTCCTCAGTGCAGCATCGGCCAGCCCGCCCTGTGGGCCGGATATGACGTATGCGGCGGAGTTTCTGGCGCTGGAACAATTGGCACGCGGGAAACTCGAGCAGCAGTACGGCGACACCATCATTCCGGCGGAAGAGCCCGACTGGCAGGCCGTGGAAAACGCGGCCTCGCTGTTATTACGGCAAAGCAAGGACATGCGAGTCGCCGGCCTGCTGTGCAGGTCTTGGACCAATGTGGAGGGATTCGTGGGGCTGGCTCGCGGGCTGGACCTGATGGGGACCTTGCTGGAGAGCTATTGGGATCGCATACATCCTCAGCCGGAAGACGACGACTATTTCATGCGAATGAATGCCGTGGCCATGCTCAACGATCTCACCGGGGTGCTCCGTGAACTGCGGCAGACGGAGCTTCTAACTTCCAATTTTGGCAGCTTCACAGTCCGCGATGCAGAGTTGCTTGCGCGTGGTCAACGTGCCGAATCCAACGCACAGTTAACACTCGATCAATTACGACTGGGCATGGACAGCGCCTGGGAACGCGCAGACTCTCTCTTGCTGGCGGTGTCCCGAGCCAAAGAAGCACTGGAAAAATTGATCCGTGTCTGCGCCGAAAATCTGCCCCACCACCAGCAGCCCGACCTGGGAAACATCCAGACCCTGATATCGCTGCTGAACACCTTGTTGCCCCGACAGGAGAGCATTTCAGAGTCCCCTGATATCCCCACGGACTTGCCTGCATCCCAGGCGATCAAGCCGGGATCGCTCGAGATCCGCACTCGCGACGATGCCATTCGGCAGTTGGTCAGGATTGCCGAGTTCCTCGAGTCTACGGAGCCCACGAATCCCGCCTCTCTCCTCATTCGGAGGTCAGCCAAGCTGATGGGGATGAGCTTCATCGACATCCTGCGCGAGCTTGCTCCGCAGAGCCTTCAGCAGATTGAAGTGATCACCGGGGTGCAACCCGAACAACCCTCTTGAACTACGAACTGTAACAGTCGAGTCGTTTCCGAATTGGATACTGAACCACTGCGGTCAACCAGATTCTCAAACTGAAAACTCCCAGAGAACACCTGCAATGGATGGGCGTTTTGAGGGCATTGGGGATTCAAGGTACCGCGGTTTCATGTCCTAGCGAATCGGTGACGGCGTGACCGAGAGGAACGATTCGTTTCGGGCACCACAAACCGTAGCGAATTCACACAACTTTGTAAGCATTTGAACGAGCAACCGTCGGTTGGACGGTGTCCGGTTCAGCAGGCCAGACAACTTGAGAGAGGTAACCATGTCAATCACCAAAGTGGGCAAAAGCGGACAGAAGTTCATCGCCAGAAACCGGGCACCGCGCGTGCAGATCGAATATGACGTAGAAATCTACGGATCTGAGAAAAAGGTGCACATCCCTTTCGTCATGGGCGTAATGGCAGACCTCTCCGGAAAGCCTCTTGAAAACCTGCCGGAAATTGCCGACCGCAAGTTCCTGGACATCGACATCGATAATTTCGATGCCCGCATGAAGTCCATCAAACCCCGGGCCTCGTTCTTGGTACCGAATACGCTCACTGGGGAAGGTTATCTCAGCGTAGATCTGACGTTTGAGAGCATGGATGATTTCTCGCCGGCGGCAGTTGCCCGCAACATCGGCCCACTGAACACGCTGCTGGAAGCACGCACTCAATTGCACAACCTGCTTTCCTACATGGACGGCAAACAAGGTGCCGAGGAGCTGATCCGCAAGGTGCTGCAGGACCCCGCGCTGCTCAAGTCGCTGGCCGCCAGTGCCAAACCCGCCACTGAGCCTGCCGAAGGCCCAGTTCAAAACGACGCCGTCTGAGACGCCCCAGCGAACGGAGATTACCCATGAGCGCAGTAGCCATCACTGAATCATCTACCGCCCAGTCGTTGGAAGGTCACGACTTCGCGGCATTGCTGAACAAGGAATTCAAACCCAAGACGGATCAGGCCCGTGACGCGGTGGAAGCCGCTGTCCAGACCCTGGCACAACAAGCACTGGCCTCGGTCACCACCATTTCCAATGATGCGTACCAGACCGTCCAGGCGATCATCGCGGAGATTGACCGCAAGCTCTCCGAGCAGGTCAATTTGGTAATCCACCACACGGAGTTTCAGAAGCTAGAGGGCGCCTGGCGCGGCCTTCAGCACTTGGTGACCAACACCGAGGTGGATGAGATGCTCAAGATTCGCGTCATGAACATCTCCAAGAAGGAGCTGCACCGCAACATGCGCCGCTACAAGGGTGTCGGCTGGGACCAGAGCCCCATCTTCAAGAAGGTCTATGAAGAAGAATACGGCCAGTTCGGCGGCGAGCCCTTCGGCTGCCTGGTGGGCGACTACCACTTCGACCACAGCCCACCCGACGTGGAACTGCTGGGTGAAATGGCCAAGGTGGCTGCGGCTGCCCACTGCCCATTCATTTCTGGCGCCTCCCCTGCGCTGATGCAGATGGATTCGTGGCAAGAGCTGGCCAACCCGCGCGACCTGACCAAAATTTTCACCAACACCGAGTACGCTGCGTGGCGCAGCCTGCGCGAGTCGGATGACTCCAAGTACATCGGACTGGCCATGCCACGTTTCCTGGCGCGTCTGCCGTATGGCGCCAAGACCAACCCCGTAGACGAGTTCGATTTCGAAGAAGAAACGGCGAGCGGCAACCACAGCAAGTATTGCTGGGCCAACTCGGCTTACGCCATGGCGGTGAACATCAACCGGTCCTTCAAGTACTACGGCTGGTGCACGTCTATCCGCGGTGTCGAATCCGGCGGCGCCGTGGAAAACTTGCCTGCGCACACGTTCCCCACCGACGACGGTGGCGTCGACATGAAGTGCCCCACAGAAATCGCCATCAGCGACCGCCGCGAGGCAGAGCTGGCCAAAAACGGCTTCATGCCGCTGGTGCACCGCAAAAACTCGGACGTGGCGGCCTTCATCGGCGCCCAGTCGCTCAACAAGCCTGCCGAGTACTACGACGCAGACGCCACGGCCAATGCCAACCTGTCGGCGCGGCTGCCCTACATGTTCGCCTGCTGCCGCTTCGCGCACTATCTCAAGTGCATCGTGCGCGACAAGATCGGCTCGTTCAAGGAGCGCAGCGACATGGAACGCTGGCTGAACGACTGGATCATGAACTACGTCGATGGAGATCCTTCGAACTCGTCGCAAGAAACCAAAGCACGCAAACCTCTGGCCGCTGCCGAGGTCGAAGTGAACGAAGTGGAAGGCAATCCGGGGTACTACACCTCCAAGTTCTTCCTGCGTCCGCACTATCAGCTTGAAGGCCTGACGGTGTCCTTGCGCCTGGTGTCCAAGCTGCCCTCCGTCAAGGAAGCGGGCAACTGAGTCCGGTAAGTTTGCCGTTGCTCAGCCGCTGAAATGCTGTGTCGGCCAGCGTTGCACCTGCTCGCCCGGGCAGTGACGGCGACGCGGAGGTTGCGCCGTTGCCCTGGGACAGGCGCCCGATGCCCGACTGGCGAGCAGGCGTCCTAATGCTGGGCACCGGAATCCACCCATCCACCCATTGCAGGGCAGGCAATGCCACCAACTTCGCCGTCCAATGAACGCGGCTGCATGACGAGGCTCCGCACCGTCAATGCAGTGCGGTACAGAGGGGCGGCGAATGCAACAGGCAAACATGAGAACGGGAATGGACATCTTCGCCAGCCCCGTCCTCCTTGAGCCGGCTTTTACGTGACAGTCCGCTACAACCGCCGTGGACGCTTTTGCGCCACAGCCTTCCATGAGTTTTTAACGTGACTGCTGTTCTTTTTGATTCCCATAGCCCCTTAGACGTGCAACTGAGCCGCGTCAGGGATGCGATCCGCGAAGAGCCCGCCAGAGCGTCGCTGCGCACCTTCTATTTCCAGCTGCTGGCTGTTCTGGGCGACTGGAACAAGGCGCTGGCACAACTGCAGGTGTGCGCCCAGCTGGACCCCAAGGCCGTGCCAATGGCTCAGGCTTACCGGGAAGCGATGCGCTGCGAATTGCTGCGCAGCGAGGTATTCGAAGGCCGACGCACTCCCTACATTTTGGGCGAACCCCCACAGTGGCTGAGCTACATGGTGGATGCATTGAAGGCCCAGTCTGAAGGGTCGCAAGAAGCAGCCCTGAAGCTGCGCACCCAGGCGCTGGACATGGCCCCCGCGTCCCCGGGTGAAATCAACGGCGAACCTTTCGAATGGCTGTGCGATTCGGACTCACGCCTCGGGCCCATTTTCGAACTCTATACCAACGGTTGCTACTACTGGGTTCCTTTCTCCGCCGTGCGGAGCATTGCACTAGAGAAGCCACAGGATTTGCGGGATCTCGTTTGGCAACCTGCCGAGCTGACTTTGGTAAACGAGAGCACTCTGCAAGGTCTGGTTCCTGCGCGCTACCCCGCCCATGCAAGCGATGACGACAGCCTGCGCCTGGCGCGGCGTACCGAATGGACGGACATCGGAGGCGAGCATGTCGCAGGTCGGGGACAGCGGGTACTGAGCTCCGAGCTCGGCGACCATGCAGTGCTGGACGTCCGCACCATTGCATTCAACGCGTGACGTAGCACTGCCATGCTTTCCAGGCGACTGAGCGGGTTCGGGACCGAGAAGGACCGCCTGCAACCGGCCTTACTGGACCGGCTTACCGACCACGAACCCAGCAAAAGAACCGAACAGGCGGACGCGGTCTACGTGACCGAATCACGTCTTCGAGCCGCCCTGCTGCGTGATCTGGGCTGGCTGCTCAATGCCAGCAATGCGTCCGGGCACATAGACTTCGACGGTTTGGCGCATGCCGAGCGGTCTACGCTCAACTACGGCATGACGCCTCTCGCGGGCAAGCTGCTTTCAGACTTGGACTGGAAAGATGTGGAGGCCAACGTCAGCCGCGCGATCCTGGCCTTCGAGCCCCGCGTTCTGCCGCAGTCGTTGGCCGTGACCCTGCTGCCCTCCTTCGATTCGCTGAATCACCACAACACACTGCAGTTCGAGATCCGTTGCCAGTTCTGGTCAATGCCTTACCCCCTGGAACTGCTCCTCAAGACCAGCCTGGACCTGGAAACAGGCCAGGTGGTGGTATCGGATTTGAGAGGCTGACAGTGGGAAATTACCGATGAACCCGCGTCTGGTGGAGTATTACAACCGCGAGCTGGCCTACCTGCGTGAGCTGGGCGCCGAGTTCGCTGCAGCATTTCCGAAAGTGGCGGGCCGCCTCGCACTGCGCGACCTGGACGTGGCCGACCCGTACGTCGAGCGCCTGCTGGAAGGCTTCAGCTTTTTGACCGCGCGGGTGCAGATGAAGATGGACGCGGAGTTCCCGAGGCTGTCCCAGCGCATCCTGGAGATGGTGTGTCCCCACTATCTGGCGCCCACACCTGCGATGGTCATCGTGCAAATGTCGCCCAGCGAAACTGAAGGCAACGTAGCAGACGGGTACTGCTTGCCTGCAGGCAGCATGCTGCGGTCCCGCAAGACCACCGATGACCAGACGCCTTGCGACTTCCGCACCGGCCACGACGTTACGCTGTGGCCGGTGAGTCTGACACGCGCGACGCTTGGTGGCCCCCCCCTGGACGTTCCGCTCGCGCGCTTCGGCCTGCCGCATGAGCCTGCAGGGCATTTGCGTCTGGAGCTCGACATCCAGGGCGCTAAAGACTTCGCGCACCTACCGATGGACCGGCTGGACTTCTACGTTCACGCGACGGACGCTGTCGCGTCACACCTGCAGGAGTTGTTGCATGAGTCGCTTCTCGGCATCGTGCTGCACGACGTGCAAGACCCGACCAGGGTGTACGGGTACCTGCCGGCTGAGGCGCTTCAGGCAGAGGGGTACGAGCAGCGCCAAGCGCTGCTGCCCTACTCCCACAGGGCCTTCCAGGGCCATCGGCTGCTGCACGAGTACTTCGCGTTCCCGCCCCGATTCCGGTTCTTTTCCATCCAGGGCTTGTCTACCTTATTGCGCCAGGTTCCCTCCAAACGCCTGGCCCTGACCTTGCTGCTGCGCAAAGCCAGCCCGGATTTAGAGCCTGTCGTAGATCAGCAGAACTTCCTGCTGCATTGCACCCCTGCGGTCAACCTCTTCGAACGCATGGCAGACCGGATTCATGTGTCAGCTGGCATGAACGAATATCACGTGGTCATGGAGCGCACCCGCCCGCGTGACTTCGAGGTGTACAGCGTCCTGAGCGTGACGGGGCATCAAGAAGGGCAGGTGAACGATCGGGAGTTCGTCCCGCTGTATGCATCCGTGCACGGCATACGCTCGGATGATCAAGCCTATTTCGCAGTGCGGCGTGAGCCGAGGCTGTTCTCGGAGCACGCGGTGCGTTTCGGCCCCCGCACCCAGTACCTGGGCAGCGAAGTTTTTCTCTCACTGGTAGACCAACGCGCAGCCCCCTTTTCCGACGACCTCAAGCAACTGTCCGTACGCACTTTGTGCACAAACCGCGACTTGCCCCTGCTCATGCCGACCAACCAGGCCGAGGGCGACTTCAACACGCTTGACTCCGCACCTATCGGCGCCATCCGCACCATTGCTGGGCCTTCGCGGCCGATGGGCAGCGTGGCAGAGAACGAAATCACGTGGCGACTCATCTCGCACCTTTCGCTGAACTACCTGGCCATGACCGACCTTTCCGACCAGGAAGGCGCAGCGACATTGCGCGAGCTGATGAACCTCTATTTGGCGCTGGGCAACCATGCCCTGGCAGGCCAGGTCGCGGGACTCAAAGAGGTCAACATTCGGCCCATCACCCGGCGCCTGGCCCAGCACAGGCAACTGGTGTATGGCCGCGGGGTTGGCGTTGCACTCACAGTGGATGAGTCGTCATTCGCGGGCGTGAGCGCCTGGCCTTTGGCCTGTGTGCTCGAACGCTTCTTCGCACGCCATGTGGGCGTCAACAGCTTCACTGAGTTGTCGTTGCACTCGCGGCAACGCGGCCCGGTCGCGAAGTGGAGCGTTCGCCCGGGGCAGAGACCCAATACATGAGCCGCGCAGCGACTTCCTCGACATCTCAGGCAGCGCAGCGGCCGAGCGAAACCGCAGACTTTTGGCAGCGGCTGCGCCGCGACCCGCATGCCTTTGACCTCTTCTTCGCGCTCCGTTGGCTGCAAGCCCGCAATTCTGACCAACCGCTTCTGGGCCGCGCCGCGCGTCCGCAGGCTGAACCGATTCGCCTGGGTCAAGACCCGTCGCTCGCTTTTGCCCCCGCGACCATTGCGGAACTGCTGCCGCCAGTGGCAGGGCAGCCGGAACGGCTGACGGTCTGGAACTTCGGCTTGTACGGGCCAAACGGGCCCATGCCGACCCACCTGACGGAATACGTCCGGGAGCGGCAGCGCCAATACGACGATCCGGCGCTGGCGCGGTTCTCCGACATCTTCCATCACCGCCTGCTGCTGCTGTTTTTTCGTGCGTGGGCGGACGCACAGCCCACCGTCTCGCTGGACCGCCCAGGCGATGACATGTTCGGACGCCACCTGGCGAGCATCATCGGCATCGGCGAACCTTCTTCACGTCGGCGCGACGCGGTGGAGGACCACGCCAAGCTGCACATGGCAGGGCACCTTACGCGCGCCACCCGCAATCCCGAGGGCTTGCAGCGCGCCATCGGCAGCTACTTCGGTGTGCCTGTTGTCCTGCAGGAATACTGTCTGCACTTCCTGGAACTTGAACCATCGCAGCAGACACGCCTATCGCGGCACCCTAGCAACTCCCAACTGGGTGTGGACACAGTAGTGGGATCGCGCGTCCCGGACGCGCAAAGCAAGTTCCGGCTGCGCATCGGCCCGATGACGCTGACCCAGTACGAGCGCTTCTTGCCAGGGCAGCCGGATTTCAAGGCGCTGGTGGACTGGGTGCGGAGCTACCTGGGAATCGAATACGCCTGGGACTTTGAGTTGGTGCTCCAACGCGAGGAAGTGCCCGGTACGCGCCTGGGTGGCACAACCCGCCTGGGCTGGACCAGCTGGATGCTCAACGAGCCTGCGCCACGCGACGCTGACGACTTCCGCCTTGATCCCGAAAACTGGCTCCAGCTGCGCGGCCACCGGGTCCGCGCCCACCGGGAACCGCACCCGACGAAGCAATAAGCACCGCCAAACCACATCCCGTTCACATATTTCTTCCAACGCACCGCCTTCACGCCCATGTCAGAGATCAGCCGCCTTGCCCTGTTTGGAAAACTTAATCCTTTGCTCTTCAAGTCGCTGGAGGGCGCCACGGTGTTCTGCAAGCTGCGGGGCAATCCTTATGTTGAGTTGGTGCACTGGTTGCACCAGCTGCTGCAAGAGAACGACTCCGACCTGTTGAGGCTCTTTCGCCACTTCGAGGTGGATGCAGAGCAACTCGCCGCTGACGTACTCCGCAGCCTCGACCGGCTGCCGCGCGGGGCCACTTCCATCTCCGACTTCTCGGATCAAATCGAGATGTCGATTGAACGCGGCTGGGTATACGCCACACTGATGTTCAACGAGTCGCAGATCCGCAGCGCCTACTGGCTGTCCGGCATGCTGCGCACCCGCACCCTGGCCAACGAGCTGCGCTCCATTTCCAAGGAGCTCGAAAAACTCAGCGAGCCGGGCCTGAGCGACGCGTTCCCCAAGGTCTTGCCCCTGTCGCCAGAGGCCAAGCTGCAGGCAGCGGACGGCTCCGGCCTGCAAGGCACGCCCGGCGAGGCGAGCGGCGCGACGTCGCCGCTGGGCGGGGGCAAGCAGGAAGCCCTGCAGCGCTACACCGTCGATCTGACCGAGCGTGCCCGCAATGGCGAACTCGACCCCGTGACCGGGCGCGACGAGGAAGTGCGCCAGATGATCGACATCCTCATGCGCAGGCGGCAAAACAATCCCATCCTTGTGGGCGAGGCGGGCGTGGGCAAAACGGCGGTGGTCGAAGGCCTGGCGCTGCGCATCGCCGCGGACGACGTGCCGCCGCCGCTGCGGGGCGTGCAACTGCGCGTGATGGATGTGGGTCTGCTGCAGGCTGGCGCCAGCATGAAGGGCGAGTTCGAAAACCGCCTGCGCTCGCTGCTGGACGAAGTGCAGGCCAGCACGACACCCATCGTTTTGTTCATCGACGAAGTCCACACGCTGATCGGCGCGGGCGGCCAGGCGGGCACCGGCGACGCGGCCAACCTGCTCAAGCCTGCGCTCGCGCGCGGCGTGCTGCGCACCATCGGCGCCACCACGTGGGCCGAGTACAAGAAGTACATCGAGAAAGACCCGGCACTCACACGCCGGTTCCAGCTGGTGCACATCCTCGAGCCCGACGAACCCAAGGCTGTGAACATGCTGCGCGGCGTGGCCGCCAAGCTGGAAACCCACCACAAGGTGCGGATCGCGGACGAGGCCGTGGTGGCGGCGGTGAGCCTGTCGCACCGCTACATCCCGTCGCGCCAGCTGCCCGACAAGGCCGTGAGCCTGATGGACACGGCCTGCTCGCGCGTGGCGATGGCGCTGACCGCGACCCCGGCACGCCTGGAGTCCGTGATCCGCCAGCAAGAGGCGATCCGGGTGGAGCTGGACGTGGTGGAGCGCGAAGCCGCCCTGGGCGTCGCCGATGCCGGCCGCCTGGATGAACTGGCGGCCTCGCTCGAGCGCCTGCAGCAGGAACACGACGCGCTGTCCGAACGGCTGACCCGCGAAAGCGGCCTGGCCCAGCGCATCGTCGATGCAGAAGCTGCACTGATGGCCGCACGACCCGCGCGCTTGCCCAACGATTCCGGCACAAAGGCAGCAACATCCGCCGGTGCGGGCGCCGCCACCACCGCGACCTCCTCAACCAGAACCGAAAGCAGCGCGGCTGCACCGGCTGCTCCTACCGCTGCGGCCCCCGCCCAGCCCACCGTCACCCCGGCAGAGCTGGACGCACTGCGCAAGGAGCTGCTGGCCCTGCAAGGCGACGACCCTCTGCTGCACCCCGTGGTCGACGCGGGCGTGGTGGCGGCCGTCGTGGCCGAGTGGACCGGCATCCCCGTGGGCCGGATGGTGCGCGACGAAGTGCAGTCCGTCCTCACGCTCACCCAGACGCTGGAAAAGCGCGTGATCGGCCAGCGCCACGGCCTGGAGGCCATCACGCGCCGCATCCAGACCGCGCGCGCGCAGCTCGACAACCCGGGCAAGCCCATCGGCGTGTTCCTGCTCGCAGGCCCCTCGGGCGTGGGCAAGACGGAAACCGCGCTGTCCCTGGCCGAGGCGCTGTATGGCGGTGAGCAGAACCTCATCACCATCAACATGAGCGAGTTCCAGGAGGCACACACCGTGTCCACGCTCAAGGGCGCTCCGCCCGGCTACGTGGGCTACGGCGAAGGCGGCGTGCTGACCGAGGCCGTGCGCCGCAGGCCCTACAGCGTGGTGCTGCTCGACGAGATCGAGAAGGCCCACTCCGACGTGCACGAAATGTTCTTCCAGGTGTTCGACAAGGGCTGGATGGAAGACGGCGAAGGCCGCTACATCGACTTCAAGAACACGGTAATCATCCTGACCTCCAACGTGGGCTCCGAGCTGATCGCAGGCATGTGCAACGACCCGGACCTGATCCCCGGGCCGGAGGCACTGACCAAGGCCGTGCGCCAGCCCCTGCTCGACAAGTTCCCGGCCGCCTTGCTGGGCCGCCTGACGGTGGTGCCCTACTACCCGATCTCCGACGCCATGCTCGAGCAGATCATCCGCCTGCAGTTGCGCCGCATCCAGAAACGCATCGAAGCCAACCACGGCGCGCAGTTCAACTTCAACGACAGCGCGGTGCAGCTGATCCGCGAGCGCTGCAGCGAGGTCGAATCCGGCGCCCGCATGATCGACGCGATCCTGACTCAGAACCTGCTGCCCCGCCTGGCCATGGAGCTCCTGCAGGCCTCGGTGGATGCCAAGACCATCGGCACCATCGACGTGAGCGCTGCCGACAACGACTTCGTCATCCGCTACGCCTGAGTCCGACCGCACGCTCGCACCCACTCAACGCCCACGCCACCATGTTCATCATCCGCCTGCTCTGTGACCCGTTCACCCACCGCGCTGCGGGACCTCTGCCGGGCGCTGCGCCGCAGCACCGCACGGTGCGCGGTGGCCGTCGTGCGCGAACCCGCCGCGCGCAGGCCGCCGTGGTGCTGGTGGCCTTGACGCTGACGCCCCTTTGGGCGCTGGCACAAGGCGGAATGCTGGGCAACCTCGGCCGCGCGGGCGAGGTGATGAGCCGTGGTGAAAGCGCGGTGTCCACGGGCCAGCAGGTGATGTCCACCGGCGGCCAGGTCATGGACGCCGGTCGCCAGGCCTGGAACAACCGCAACGGCACGCCCTTTCAGGCCCCCACCGGACCTGCGGTGATGGCCCGCGACGAAGGCGGCCCCCTGCGGCTCATCGCGGCGCTGGAGCGCGGCGCCGGCGACCCCATGGCCGCCAGCAGCACCCTCGTGGCCCTGCTGGACCAGGGCGCCTACTTCATACAGCGGCAGGCCGCGCACGTTACCGCCCCGCAAGACCAGCTGCTGGCCACGCCCCGCGCGGACAGCTCGGCCGTGTCCATCGACCTGCCGTCGTCGCCCCCGGGCGCCCTGTTCGACCTGGGCTCGGGCCGTGCGCGCGCGTCGGGCCCTGGCGTGAAGATTTTTGCGCTGTCGGTCCATGCCAATCTGCCGCGCCGCGCCGGCCGCCGGTCGCTCGACCCGATCGAGCAGCACGCCATGCTCACCACCAGCTCGGTGCAGATGGAATGGCCGCTGCAGCCCGAGCTGGCCATGGAGCCCGTGGGCGGCAAGCTGCTGGTGTGGGCGAACGAAGCGGGCGCCCCCTTTCCTTCGGGCTTTGGCCCCGATGGCCGGCTCTTCACAGCCGACGACCCGATGGTGCGGCTGCCGCGCGGCTATACGGTGGTGACGCTGGACAGCCGTGGCTTCAGCTTCGACCGCAGCCGCGAAATCGCGCTCTCGCAATACAGCGTGCAATCCACTACCGACATCGACTTGTCTCGGCTCGCGCCTGGCGATGCCTTCAAGGCATTCACCAGTGTGATGCAAGAGCGCTATCCTTTTCGGGGCAACCCTCCGATGGACTGGGGCAGGCTGCAAGCAGAGCTGATGGACCGGATTCGCCAGGTGAGCGACCACAAGGATCGACAGGCGCTTGCACAGATTTATGCCGAGATCGGTACCCGCCTGCAAGACGGCCTTTTTCGGGTCGACATGCGCGGTGCGAGCAGCTCCAAGGGGCTCATCCCTGGTCTGGACACCGGCTTAGGGGGACAGTGGCAGCCACGCGGAATCACACCCGTGCCCGTGCCGGGTGTTTGGTGGCTGTCGGACGCCCGCGCCATGGTTGGCAGCGTGGCGCCAGGCTCCACCGCGGATCTGGCAGGCCTGCGCCCGGGAGCGGAAATTGTGGAGGTGAATGGCGAGGGCATTGCGCGTTACCTGGGGCGGGTATCGCGCTATTCCAACCGGCCTACCGAGGCCGGACGGCGCCACGATGCGCTCAAACTCATGGCCTATGAACGCGACGCCATGGTCCTCAAGATCCGGCAGGACGGCAGGGACCAAACCATCGACCTGCGCCAGCGCTTTGCCGATCGGCCGCAACCGGCAGGTACAGCGCCCAACAATGAATCGCTGTCTGCATTTCAACTGCGCAGCCAATCGGGCAGGCAGTATGGCTACATCGCGATCAACTCTTTTGCAGACGGGGGCGGCAATCTCGATTTGTGGGAGCGCAACCTAGCGGCAGCGAACCAGTCGAGACTGCGGGGCTTGGTGGTGGACCTGCGCGGCGCCAACCATGGCACGTACCAACTGGTTCCGCACTACGCGGCGTCCTTCTTTTCATACGACCGACCACTGCGGCTGCAGGGCTATGCGCAACGCCAAGTGGATGCTACCGCCAAGGTATGGCGCACCCGGGGCAGCCTGGGCCTTCCGCCGCAGCTGCCGCTGTTCACGCAGGGCAACGGGTTCTACGGCGCACCCTTGGTACTGTTGATCGGTCAGGATTGCACGGGGCCTTGCGAACTGTTCTCCGCTTGGCTGCAAAAAGCTGGGCGGGCGCATGTCGTGGCGACAGAGGCCACCCCTGGCGCCGTCGGGATGACGACTCGCATCCTGCTGCCCGGCGATCTGGTCGTGCACGCCCCCACCGTGGCGGAACTGGGTGCCAATGGTGAGCATTACGTGTTTGGCAAAGGCGTCGAGCCCGATCTGCGCGTGCCTGTCGATGCCAGCCTCGTGCAACGCGCGCTGAGTGGAGGCGATCCGGTGCTGGATGCCGCCGTCCAGTGGCTGGACAGCCGACCCCAGGCACGCTAAACGGGGCGTTGCGCCCCCGGCATTTCTTCAAAAAATCGACTCGTCCGCCTGCGGTCATGCGGGCAAGCGAAAATAGCGCATGCCCCTCGTCCCTGACTTCATCGCCCCCACTCGCCACACCGATCCGGCCGACGCGCTGGCCCAGGTGCAGCGCATCTATCAGCAACAGATTGGCCACCTGCGCGATGCCATGCATCGCTTCGTGGGGGGCGAGACGCCGGAGAGTGCGGTGCGGGCCTTCTACCCCTTTGTGCGTGTCCACACCACCACGGTGGCGCGGGCGGATTCCAAGCTGGCGTATGGCTTTGTGGAGGGCCCCGGCCGGTACGAAACCACGCTGACCCGGCCCGACCTGTTTGCCAACTACTACGCAGAGCAGTTCCGGCTGCTGCGGGCCAGCCACAACGTGGAGCTGGAAGTGGGCACCAGCGCGCACCCGATTCCCATCCATTTCTCGTTCGCCGAGCACGACCACATCGAAGGCACGCTGACGGCCGAGCGCCGCATGCTGATGCGCGACGTTTTCGACCTGCCCGACCTGGCCGCCATGGACGACGGCATTGCCAACGGCACCTGGCAGGCGCGACCGGGCGAGGCGCAGCCGCTGTCGCTGTTCACCGCGCCGCGCGTGGACTATTCGCTGCACCGGTTGCGCCACTACACCGGCACGGCACCCGAGTGGTTTCAGAACTTCGTGCTGTTCACCAACTACCAGTTCTACATCGACGAGTTCGTGCGCCTGGGCCATGCCGAGATGGCCAAGGAGGACAGCGAGTACGTGGCCTTCATCGAGCCGGGCAACGTGGTCACCCGGCGCAAGGGCCTGCCGGCGCAAGCGGGCGACGAGCTGGGCGCCGCGCCGCCGCGCCTGCCGCAGATGCCCGCCTACCACCTGGTGCGCGCCGACCGCAGTGGCACCACGATGGTCAACATCGGCGTGGGCCCGTCCAACGCCAAGACGATCACCGACCACATTGCCGTGCTGCGCCCGCATGCCTGGATGATGCTGGGCCACTGCGCGGGCCTGCGCAACAGCCAGCAGCTGGGCGACTATGTGCTGGCCCACGCCTACGTGCGCGAGGACCATGTGCTCGACGAAGAGCTGCCGCTGTGGGTGCCGATTCCGGCGCTGGCCGAGATCCAGCTGGCGCTGCAACAGGCGGTGGCCGATGTGACCCAGGTGCCCGAGGCTGACCTCAAGCGCTTCATGCGCACGGGCACCGTGGCCAGCACCGACAACCGCAACTGGGAGCTGCTGCCCGACAACATGCCCCAGCTGCGCTTCAGCCAGAGCCGCGCCGTGGCGCTGGACATGGAGAGCGCGACGATTGCGGCCAACGGTTTCCGCTTCCGCGTGCCCTACGGCACCCTGCTGTGCGTGTCTGACAAACCGCTGCATGGCGAGATCAAGCTGCCCGGCATGGCCAACCACTTCTACCGCGAGCGCGTGGACCAGCATCTGCGCATCGGCATGCGCGCGATCGAGATCCTGCGCAAGGGGGGTGTGGACCGACTGCACAGCCGCAAGCTACGCAGTTTTGCCGAAGTCGCGTTTCAGTAAAGCAGCACGAGACTCACAGCAAGAAGATTCACGCGGTCCTGCGCGCCATGTCCCTCGACTTCCTCACGCTCATGGCAGTCATGGCGGCCAACCTGTTCATGATCTCGGCAGTCCTGCCGCTCATCATGGGCCGGGACCTGAGCCGTGCGGCCCGCCATGTGCAGGCCAGCTTGCTGCTGCAGGCGCTGGCCTGGGCGGCCATCATCGCGTCGTCGTCGCTGTGGGACCAGGCGCTGTCCACACTGTCGATTGCCTGCAACGCTGCAGCCCAGTGGATGCTGTACCGCGCGCTCGAAGAATGGCTGGGCCCGCGGCCGCTGCGGCGGGTTCTGCTGGCACTGGTGGTGGCGGCGCCCCTGGGTTACACGCTGGGTTTCGACCACTACGCCTGGCGCGTGGGCTGGGCCAACGGGTTGATGGCGCTGATCCTGGCCATCGTGGCGCGGGCCACGCTGTACCCGCTGGTGCTCGCCGATCTGCGCTGGCGCAGCCTGCTCCTGGGCTGCCTGGCCACCTCCGCCGTGTTCACACTGGCGCGGGGCCTGCTGGGCGCGTTTACCGACCAGTACCCCAGCTTTCGCACGCCCCACCCGGTCAATCTGGCCGCCGCGCTGGCCACCAATGTGAGCCTGGTGCTGGGCACGGTGGCCGTGCTTGTGGCCTGGCGGTACGAGGCCGAGCAAAGGCTGCGCACGCTGGCGATGACCGACGGGCTCACTGGCTTGCTCAATCGCCGGGGCTTTTCCAGCCAGGGCGAAAACCTGCTCTCGCACGCTTGGCGCCACCGCCTGCCGCTGACCGCGTTGATGCTGGACCTGGACCATTTCAAATCCATCAACGACACCCACGGGCACGACACCGGTGACCGCGCGCTACAGCTGTTTGCGCGGCTGCTCAACGACACTTGCCGCAGTGGCGACCTGATTGCGCGTCTGGGCGGCGAAGAGTTTGGGGTGCTGATGCTGCACAACGCGGCTGCCGCTGGCGCTTCGTTCGACCGCCGCCTGCGCCACCGCCTGCACGACGCCAGCGCCGCCGAACTGGGTTTTGTGCTGGACTACAGCGCCGGCATGGCCGTCCTGCAGCCCGGAGAAGCCAGCCTGGCCATGTTGATGGCCCGGGCCGACGGCGCACTGTACGAGGCCAAGACATCGGGCCGGGGGCGGTTGATGGCGGCGGCCTGACGCCTGCCCGGCGCGCTCTGCGCTGCGCGGGCAAGCCCTCAGGGAATGATCAACGCCGCGACATCGTGGGCGGCTCCCGACCGCTCCAACGCCAGATGTTTGACGACGCTTGAGCGGTCCGCCTGCGTGCGCTGCTGGGAGAGAAATCGCTTGCCCGTGATCTGGACCACATCGATCTCGAAACCCAGCAGATGCCGCGCAGCCTCGTCAACGAACGTGGGCGAAGCGTCCTGCAGAGACCACGGCTGATCGCGGTGCGCCTCCTGCGATGCTGCGAGCCCCGCGAGGTGCTCCCGCATCCAGTCCGGGTCTTCGACAAAGCGGATGCAACCCCTCGCTTCCACCGCGACGTAGTTCCAGCTCGGCGCCAGGCGTCCGCTGCGCTGGCCGTTCACATACCACCGCGGGGAGATGTAGGCATTCGGACTCTGAAACACGGCGAGGACCTGCGCACCCTCTTTGACTGACCGCGCCAACGAATGCGCACGCGCCACATGGCCTTTCAGCAGCGCCGGGCCGGCGCCCTCGGCCATCTGCAGCGGAAGGAGGTTCGCCTCCATCCCTTCGGATGTGGCCGCAACTACGGTGGCCAAGGGATAGGACCGCGCCAGGTCATAGAGCTCCTGGAAGTCTTCGATAGCAAAAAGGGATTGGATATACATCGCACGCGCTAAGAAAAAAGGCCAGTCTCTCGGTTGAAGGTGCGCGCGTCTTGAACGTTTCGGCCACGCCCGTCAGCGCTGGCAGGGTGTCCTTTGGACCACAGGCGCCGGTGTGGGCATTGCGGGCGTGAAGCCGCCAAAGCGGCGGAACTCGCGGGTCATGTGCGCCTGGTCGGCGTACCCCGCCATCGCGGCAACCTCCCCCAACGATGTGTCGGCGGCTTGCAGCAAGCCCATGGCGCGCTGAAATCGCAGAATGCCCGCCAAGGTTCGAAGCGGCAAGCCCGCCACCGCAGCCATATCCCGGCGCAGGGTGCGCGACGATGGCCCGGCCCAGCGCCCCCCGCCTTCCTCCAACGCGTGCCCCTGGCGCACCATCCGCTCGATGGCTGCGAGTGCGCGGCCCTGGGCAGGGGCCACGGCGGCCCGCGAGGCCAACCCGCGGGCGGCGCAGCGCAATGCCTGCTCCACGCCCTGCGCCGTGCGGGCTTGCACTAAAGGCTGCAAGGCCAGGGGCCCCAGGATATGGGCGGCCTCTGATCCCACCGCGGTTCGGTTGCGCAGCGCCCCGGGCGACGTGCCCAGGCAGGCACCACCCCAGCCCATGTGAAAGCGCACTCCGAAGATGACGGTTGCCAAGCGCGTGTTTACCAGCGCCGGCTGATCGGCGGGGCCTGCAATCACAGGCCAGACCGTGGCTACCGAGCCGTCGGGATGCAAGGCGCAATGCACCACCAGGTCCATCCGGCCGTCCGGCAGCACCAGCTGGCTGCCACGCGCCATGGCGTCGTAGCGCCACACCGCTTCGATCCGTGTGGCGTCCAGGGCGCCCAGTGGCAGCTCGACGTAGCCGGTTTGCGCAGGTTTGAGGTTCATGGTGCCGTGAGGCTGCAGGGTTTTATTCAGCCTTATTCACTATGCGGGGTGATCTGCCTGCAGAGCGGCTGCGCAAGACCACCGCCGCCGTCCGCGGCGCTTCTGCTGAGCCCGCTGAGGCACCAGCATGGCACACAATCAGGCATGACCGCACTTTTTGAAGTTCTGAATCTGCGCAAGCGCTATGGCGAAACCACGGTGGTGGACGACGTCTCTTTTGCCATTGCCCCGGGCGAATGTCTGGGCGTCATCGGCCCCAACGGCGCGGGCAAGACCACCACCATCCGCATGTGCCTGGGCCAGGCGGCGCCCGACGGGGGGGCGGTGCATTTCACGCCCCGGGCGGATGCGGCCCCGCTGCACATGCCGCGCGATGCGCTGGCCATCAAGGCGCAACTGGGCGTGGTCACGCAGTTCGACACGCTGGACCCGGACTTCACCTGCGCGGAGAACCTGCGTGTGTTCGGCCGCTACTTTGGCCTCAAGGGCGCGGTGATGGACGAGCGTGTGCCCCAGCTGCTGGAATTTGCCGCCCTCACCCACAAGGCCGATGCCAAGCCCGGCGAGCTGTCGGGCGGCATGAAGCGGCGCCTGTCGCTGGCACGCGCCCTCGTCAACAACCCGCGCCTGTTGCTGCTGGACGAGCCCACCACCGGCCTGGACCCGCAGGCCCGCCACCTGATGTGGGAGCGGCTGCAGTTGCTGCTGCAGCAGGGCAAGTCGATCCTGCTCACCACCCACTTCATGGACGAGGCCGAGCGCCTGTGCTCGCGCCTGTTGGTGCTGGACCACGGCAAGAAAATCGCCGAGGGCCGCCCGCGCGAGCTGATCGCCCAGCACCTGGAGCCGGATGTGGTGGAGGTGTTCGGCGTGGGTGCTGTGGCCCTGGCGCACGACGACGCGCTGCGCCACCTGGCCGCGCGCGTGGAGGTCAGCGGCGAGACCGTGTTTTTCTATACCCAGGACGCCCAGCCATTGCTGCAGGTTCTGGCCCAGCACGGCCACCTGCGCACGCTGCACCGGCCAGCGAATCTGGAGGATCTGTTCCTCAAGCTCACGGGGCGGCAGATTAGGGAGTGAATCCACCGGGGGCTGCGCGGGCGGGTGCGGCGGTATGCGGGCCCGAAAGGCATTACTCCTAAATTAATAGCTACTAGCGCTTATAAAATAAGCGCTGGAGGCCTATTTGGCTAAAAATTGGGCTTACACGCCCGTGGGCAAAGAGCTTTCGCTGCCCGCCGGCGCGCTGCTGCGTTCCGGAGCAGCATGTGCACCGCCCTCAGCCATTCGCCCAGGCACGCCCCCGCCCGCAGCGCCGCGATAACCCTTTCGCAAAGAAGAGATTTCTCCTGCCCACATCCAGGCCGCCACTTCATGCGTAGTACCTGCTGCAGCCCGCTTTTTTGGTGCTGTCGCTTTTCCAACCCGCACTGAAGTAAAGGGAAACACCATGAACACCCAGCCTATGCGCTCCCGCCTCGGCCCTCTGGCCTGCACGTTGGCAGCAGCCACGTTGCTCGCGGCCTGCGGCGCCATGAAGCCCTCCGCCGGCCCCATGTATTCGCAAGACAGCCTGCCCGACTCGATCAAGGTGCCCGCCGGCAACAAGGTCGCCATGGAAACCGTGGGCGTGGGCGAGATCACCTATGAATGCCGCGACAAGGCCAATGCCCCCGGCCAGACCGAGTGGGTGTTTGTAGGCCCCAAGGCGGTGCTGAACGACCGCAGCGGCAAACAAGTGGGCACCTACTACGGCCCACCTGCCACCTGGGAATCACAAGACGGCTCCAAGCTCACCGCCACGCAGCTGGCCGTGGCGCCGTCGGGCATGGGCAACCTCCCGTACCAGCTGGTCAAGGCCAACCCGGCCATGGGCTCCGGCGCCATGATGGGCGTCACCTACATCCAGCGCGTCGCCTTGAAGGGTGGCGTGGCGCCGGCCACGGCCTGCACGACGGCCAACAAGGGCGCCCGCGAGATCGTGAAGTACCAGGCCGACTACATCTTCTGGAAGGCCGCGTAAGGCGGCGCGATGAGCGGGCGAGCCCCGCTCAGTCAGTACTGCTTGTATGGCAAGAACTTGCCCGACAGCACCACGTTCACGCGGTCGCCCTTCGGGTCGGCCTCGCGCTGGATGTCCATGCTGAAATCGATCGCGCTCATGATGCCGTCGCCGAACTCCTCGTGGATCAGCTCCTTGATGGTGGTGCCGTACACGCTCACGATCTCGTACCAGCGGTAGATCAGCGGATCGGTGGGCACGGGCGTGGGGAGCGAGCCTTTGTAGGGCACGACCTGGAGCCACTTCTGCTCCTCGGCCGTGAGGCCGAAGATCTTGCCCAGCACCTTGGCCTGCTCGGGCGTGGCGGTCATCTGGCCCAGGCACAGGGCGGTGGTCCATTCCTTGGACTGCCCCACCTTCTTGGCGATGGCGCTCCACTGCAGGCCTTTGGCGACCTTGGTGCTGATGATTTTTTCGGTGACGTCGGTGCGGTTCATGCGGTTTCCTGGGGTGTTGAACAGTCAAGGATCGGGACGCCAAGCAGCAAGCAATGCCCATGCCTGCGCCCCACGCCGCCCTGCCCCTCAAGTGCTGGCGGCCGCAAGGGCGACGCCGCACAATAGGTGCATGCAGACCACCCCCTCCTCCGCATCCCTCGCGCCGGCCCTCGCCGACGCGCCCGCATCGCCCTCCGTGTGGCGCGCGCCGCACCTTTCTCCCCGCTGGTGGCCCGTGTTCATGCGCAACCTGCTGGTGTGGCGCAAGCTGGCCATCCCCAGCCTGGTGGGCAATATTGCCGAGCCGCTGATGTGGCTGGTGGCCTTTGGCTATGGCATGGGGGCGCTGGTGGGGCAACTGAACGTGGCCGGTGCGGGGGGCACGAGCACGCAGGTGCCGTACATCCTGTTCCTGGCCAGCGGCTCGATCTGCATGAGCGCGATGAACGCGGCCAGTTTTGAGGCGCTTTACTCGGCCTTCTCGCGCATGCATGTGCAAAAAACCTGGGACGGCATCATGAACGCGCCCGTGAGCCTGGACGACGTGGTGCTGGCCGAGATGCTGTGGGCGGCGTTCAAGGCGGTGTTCACCGTGACGGCCATCCTGTGCGTGATGCTGGCCCTGGGCATCAGCCACAGCCCCAAGCTGCTGGTGGCCTGGCCGGTGCTGCTGTTCGTGGGCGTGATGTTCTCCAGCATCGCGCTCATCTTCAACGCGCTGGCCAAGGGATACGACTTCTTCACCTACTACTTCACGCTGGTGCTCACGCCAATGATGTTTCTCTCGGGCGTGTTCTTCCCGCGCGAGCAGCTGCCGCCCGTGGTGCGCGCCATCTCTGACTGGCTGCCCCTGACCAACGCGGTGGAGCTGGTGCGGCCGCTGTTCATGGACCAATGGCCCGCCCACCCATGGCGCCACGGGCTGGTGCTGATCGTTACAACGGTCGTGGCCTTCTGGGTGGCGTTGGCGCTCACGCGCAAGCGATTCAAGGCCTGAGGAAACGCCCTTCGAATTGCTACGGGCCTTCTCGCTGACGAGCCACCTAAGCGCCACTTCGCAGCACCATCTTGAGGACGCCGGCGCCTCAGCCCTTAATGCACCAAGCCCGGCAGGGGCGGCAGCCCCAGGCTGCGCATCAGCTTGGCCCATTCGGCCTGCGTGAGGTGGGGCTGCACATGGGCCAGCACGGCCGCGAGCACCGGCGCCGGGGCGTGTTGCTGCATGTCGGACAACAGGGCGGTGCGCTCGGCCGGCGACATGAAGGGCACCAGCCAGCGGGCGGTGGCCATCATCTCGTGCGGCGGGATGGACGCGACCAGCGCGTCGTGGATGCGCACCAGCTCCTCGTCAGAGTAGTGCTCCCACAGCACGCGGTTGTGCGCCGTTTCTTCCTCGTCCATGTGCTCGAAGTTGTGCGCGATGAACAGCGCCAGCTGCCGGTACACCGCATGCGCGGTGGCTGCGCGGGCCGGCCGGGCGCAGGCCAGCAGGTGCGAGACGCCGTCGGCCAGCGCGGCGATTGCCGCTTCGTGCTCGCCATGCTCAGCCTCCACGCCCGCGCACGCGCCGGGCTCGCGCGCTTCCATCGCGGCGTGCACAAAATGGTTTTCGTGGTGCAGGTGTGATCGGCACAAATCCAGCATCTGCATCACACGGTCGCAGGTGTGGGCAAACTCCAGATCGTCATCCACATCCATGCGGCCCAGGCCCAGCAGCGTGTCGGCCATGTAGGCGCGGAGGGCCTTGTGGATACCGGCGTACATGTCCATGCGCGGGGCGGCGGGTTGGGCGCTGGCCAGGGCGGCAATTTCGCGGGGGTCGATCTTCATGGGATTCTTCTTTCTTCATGGCCTTCAAGGCCTGGTCGGCCCCGCTTTTCGCGGGCACCGGGCCGGGCACACCATGTGCCCGCTTCCATGAAATGAAGTCTATGAATCAACGGCGTCGCCGGCTGTGAAAAACTTCCTGATCGAAGCCCCTGCGACGCCTGCACAGCGCATTCACGCGGTAGTCCGTGACATCCGTCACGCCGCGGCGCGCAGCAGGTCCACCGCCTTTTCCGCAATCATCACCGTAGGTGCATTGGTATTGCCGCTCACGATACGCGGCATGATGGATGCGTCCACCACGCGCAGGCCCGTGAGGCCGTGCACGCGCAATTCGCTGTCCACCACATCCATCGCGCCGGGCCCCATGCGGCAGCTGCCCACGGGGTGGTAGATGGTGTCAGCGTACTGGCGGATGAACTGCTCGATCTGCGCATCGGTCTGCGCGCCGGCCGAAGCGGCCAGTTCCTTCGCGCCGTATTGCGCAAGGGCGGGCTGCTGGAGGATCTCGCGCAGGCGCTTGAAGCCGCGCACCATGCGCTGCATGTCGTCGGGGTCGGTCAGGAACTGCGGGTCCACCAGCGGCAGCGCCATTGGGTCCTTGCTGGCCAGCGTGACCGCGCCGCGGCTCTTGGGCTGCAGCAAGCACACGTGGGCCGAGTAGCCGTGGCCCAGCACCGTCTTGCGGCCGTGGTCCACCAGCTTGCCGATCACGAAGTGCAGCTGCAGGTCGGGCTCCTGCTCGCCCGGGTCGCTCTTGATGAAGCCCCCTGCCTCGGCGAAGTTCGTGGTGAGCATGCCGGTGCGGTGCTTGCGCCATTCGGTAATACCGCGCAGCGCGCTCAGCATGCCGGTGGGCGACAGGCCAAACAGGTCGCGGTGGTTGGGCGCATCGAGCACCTGCACCACGTCCGGGTGGTCGTGCAGGTGCGCGCCCACGCCAGGCAGGTTGTGCAGCACCGGGATGCCGTGCCGCTGCAGCTCAGCAGCCGGCCCCACGCCGGAAAGCATGAGCAGTTGGGGCGACAGCAGCGCGCCCGCGCTCAGCAGAACTTCGCGTGCAGCCTTCACCTGGTGCAGCGCGCCGCCCTGCCGGTATTCGACGCCCACCGCGCGCTGGCCTTCGAACAGGATGCGCGTGGCATGCGCGCCGGTGATCAACTTCAGGTTGGACCGCGACAGGTGCGGCGTGAGATAGCCCTTGGCGGCACTGTGGCGCTCACCATTCTTGTGCGTGACCTGGTACAGGCCCACGCCTTCTTGCGTGGCGCCGTTGAAGTCGGTGTTGTGCTGGTGGCCCGCCTGCACGCCCGCTTCGGTGAACAGGTGGCTGAAGCGGTGCGGTGATCGCAGGTCTGCCACATTCAGCGGCCCGCCTTGGCCGTGCCAGGCATCGGCACCGCGCTCGTTGTGTTCGGCCTTGAGGAAGTAGGGCTTGACGTCCTCCCAGCCCCATCCCGGATTGCCCTGCGCAGCCCAGTGGTCGTAGTCCGCATGCTGGCCACGCACATAGACCATGGCGTTGATCGAGCTGGAACCGCCCAGCACCTTGCCACGCGGCTGGTAGCCCTGCCGGTTGTTGAGCGCGGCCTGCGGCGTGGTGTTCAAACCCCAGCCATTGAGCTCGAACTTGGCCATCACGGCCAGGCCCGCCGGGCAATGGATGAGCACACTGCTGTCGGCAGGGCCGGCCTCCAGCAGGCACACGCGCACGGCGGGGTCTTCGGTCAGCCTGCCTGCGAGCACTGAGCCCGCAGATCCGCCGCCAATCACGATGTAGTCGAACATGGTTGTGTTGCCTCCAGCGCCCGTCTGGTGAGCGGGCTGGCGCCACCATAACCGAACGGGCGTGCTTTTCGTCTTACCATCGCGCCCATCCGTTTCACTTTGAAGAAGGCTCTCTATATGACGATTCAGACCGTTGGCATCATCGGCGCGGGCACCATGGGCAACGGCATTGCGCAGGCCTGCGCGGTGTCCGGCATCAATGTGGTGATGGTGGACATCTCCGATGCTGCAGTGCAAAAGGGCCTGGCCACCGTGGCCGGCAGCCTGGACCGCCTGATCAAGAAGGAAAAGATCAGCGCCACCGACAAGGATGCGGCCCTGGCGCGCATCAAGACCTCCACCAGCTACGACGACCTCAAGGCCGCGCAGCTCGTGATCGAGGCCGCCACCGAGAACTACGAGCTCAAGCTCAAGATCCTGAAGCAGGTGGACGCCATCGTGGCGCCCGAGGTGCTGATCGCATCGAACACGTCTTCGATCTCCATCACCAAGCTGGCCGCCGCCACCAGCCGCGCCGACAAGTTCATCGGCATGCACTTTTTCAACCCCGTGCCCATGATGGCGCTGGTAGAAATCATCCGCGGCCTGCAGACCTCTGACGCCACGCACGACGCCGTGAAGGCGCTGGCCGAGGCGCTGGGCAAGAGCCCCATCACCGTGAAGAACGCACCTGGCTTTGTGGTCAACCGCATCTTGGTGCCCATGATCAACGAGGCCTTCTTCGTGCTGGCCGAAGGCCTGGCCACTCCCGAAGACATCGACGCTGGCATGAAGCTCGGCTGCAACCAGCCCATCGGCCCGCTGGCGCTGGCCGACATGATCGGCCTGGATGTGTGCCTGGCCGTGATGGACGTGTATTTGACCGAGTTCGGCGACAGCAAGTACCGCCCCTGCCCGCTGCTCAAGGAAATGGTGGCCGCGGGCCGCCTGGGCCGCAAGACCGGGCGCGGCGTCTATAGCTACTGAGGCTACTGAGCGCCGGCCCGACGTGCTGCCGCAGGGCGGCGGCGCTCAGGTGGGCTCGCGCAGGGCTGCGCGCAGAATTTTCCCTACCGGCGACTTCGGCAACTGCTCGCGAAAGATGATCTGCCGGGGCACCTTGTAGGCAGTCAGCTGGGTGCGGCAGTGGCGCTCCACGTCCTGGGCCGTGAGGGCCGAGTTGCGTGGCACGACAAAGGCGCGCACGGCTTCCCCCGTGTCAGCGTCCTGCACGCCGATGACGGCGGCCTCGGTGATGTCGGGGTGGGCGGCGAGTACGTCTTCCACCTCGTTGGGGTAGACGTTGAAGCCCGAGACGAGAATCATGTCCTTCTTGCGGTCCACGATGCGGATGAAACCGCCCTCCTCCAGCTGCGCGATGTCGCCCGTGTGCAGCCATCCATCCCGGATCGCGCTGGCACTGTCTTCCTGCGCATGCAGATAACCGCCCACGACCTGCGGGCCCTGCACCAGCAACTCGCCGCGCTCGCCCTGGGGCAGGTCGCACCCTTGGTCATCGACCACGCGCACCCGGCAGCCCGGCATGGGCACGCCCACGGTGCCCAGGCGCGGCGTGGCCGAGGGCGGGTTGCACGAGACGATGCACGACGTTTCGGTCATGCCATAGCCCTCCAGGATGGGGCAGACCACGGCCTGCCAGGCCTGTGCGGTCGACGTGCGCAGTGCCGTGCCGCCAGAGAAGGCGTAGCGCAGCTTCGGTGGTTTGGCCTGGAACCAGGGCTCGGCCAGCAGGCCGGCGAACAGCGTGTCCACGCCGGCGGTCCACTGCACCTCGAACTGCTCGAAGGTCTTTTGCAGGTTGGACATGGGGCGCGGGCTGGGCACCAGCAGGTTGCGCGCGCCGACCTGGAAGAACACCAGAAAATTCACCATGAAGGCGAACACGTGGTACATGGGCAGCATGGTGAGCATGGTCTCGCCGCGCTTGGGCCCATCGTAGGCATCGAGAAAATCGCGCGTGATGCGCAAGGTGGCCAGGATGTTGCCATGGGTGATCACTGCGCCCTTGCTGCGCCCGGTGGTGCCGCCCGTGTACTGGTACAGCGCCACGGGGTGGCTGCGCCGGTCGATGGTTGCCAGTGCCTGCCCGCGCACCAGCGCATCGGCCATGCGCGGCAGCGGCGTTGCATCCGCATCGGCAGGCCCCGCCATCTTGGCGCGGATGGCCGACGCCACGGGCTCCTCGAAAAAGTCCCACAGGCTGGCGGTGAGCACCGGCACGCCCAGCGCCTGGGCCACGGGCCGCCCCACTTGCAGGAACATGTCGCACACCAGCAGCAAGCGCGCGCCGCTGTCTTCGAGCTGCAGGCGCAGCTCGCGCCCGGTGTACAGCGGGTTCACGTTGGTCACGATGAGCCCGGCCTTCCACGCACCGAACACGGCGATGGGGTAATGCAGGCAGTTGGGCATCTGCAGCGCGATCACTTCGCCCGCCTGCAGCCCCTGCTCGCGCACCAACCAGGCGGCAAACGCGTCGGACAGGGCATCGACCTCACTGAAGCTGCGCACCACGTTGGCCCCCGTGGGCAGCACGAAGGTGAATGCCGGCTGGTCCCCATGGTCGGCAGCGGCCTGCGCGGCCAGCTGCGCGGCATTGGCAGGCAGCGCCGCCAGGTCGAGCTGGTAGTCGTGCAGGGCCTCGGGGTAGGAGCCCTCCCAGGGCATCGATGCTGGCGGCGCGGTGGTGGCGGTCATGGGCTTTGTCTCCTGTCTTTTCTTTTTTACGAACGCGTCAGGTCTTGGCCTTGAACGCAGGCAACTTGTCACCCAGCCGCGCGCCCATTTCGGCGCCCAGCGCCTGCAGGCCGCTCAGGGGGCGCACCATGACCTCGAACTCCGTGATCTGACCCTCTTCATTGAAGCGCACCAGATCGATCCCCTTGAGCTGCTTGTCGCCCACGCGCGCGCTGAACTCCAGCACGATGTTCAGGCCGTCGTCGGTGGCCAGCTGCCGGTGGTAGGTGAAGTCCTCGAACACCTGGATCACGGTGGACAGGGCCAGCATCAGCGCCGGGGCCGAGGTGTAGGCCGTGTTGGCCATGGGCGAGCGGAACACCGCGTCCGGATGCACGATGGACAGCAGGTTCGACAGGTCGCGGCTGGCCACCATGTGGTGCCAGGTGTCGAGCGAGCGGGCGACAGCGGGGTGGATGTTCTTCGGGGCTTCGGTCATGGCATGTCTCCTCTGAGTGGATTGAAAGAAATCAGATGCGGGCGGCGAGCGTCGTGCCCTGCAGGATGGCGCGCTTGGCATCGAGCTCGGCTGCCACGTCGGCACCGCCGATGAGGTGCGTGCTCTGGCCCGCGGCCAGCAGCGCGTCGTACAGCTCGCGCAGCGGCTCCTGGCCGGCGCAGACGACGATGTGGTCGACATCGAGCACGCGCGGCTGGCCATCGATGGTGATGTGCAGGCCGGCGTCGTCCACGCGCTCGTAGGCCACGCCCGAGCTCATGTCCACGTTGCGCGCCTTCAGCGATGTGCGGTGGATCCACCCCGTAGTCTTGCCCAGTTGGTCGCCCACCTTGCTCGCCTTGCGCTGCAGCAGGTGCACCTGACGCGTGGGCGCCTCCACCTGGGCAGCGCGCAGGCCGCCAGCGTGGGCATAGCCGGTGTCGATGCCCCATTCGTCATTGAATTTCTCAGGCGCGAGCGCCCCGCTCTCGCCTTCGTGCGTGAGGTACTCGCCCACGTCGAAGCCGATGCCACCCGCGCCGATCACCGCCACGCGCTGGCCCACGGGCTTCTTGTCGCGCAGCACATCGAGGTAGCTCAGCACCTTGGGGTGGGCAATGCCCTCGATGTCGGGCGTGCGCGGGCGGATGCCTGTGGCCACCACCACCTCGTCGTACCCCTGGCCCGCCAGCTCGTGCGCGGCCACGCGGGTGTTCATACGCACCTCCACGCCATGCAGCTCCAACTGGCGGCGGTAGTAGCGCAGCGTCTCGTAGAACTCTTCCTTGCCCGGCACCTGCTTGGCGATGTTGAGCTGGCCGCCGATCTCGCTGCCCGCGTCGAACAGCACCACCGCATGGCCGCGCTGCGCAGCCGTCACGGCAAAGCTCAGCCCTGCAGGGCCGGCGCCGACCACCGCGATGCGTTTTTTGGCCGCCGTCGGGGCAATGACCAGCTCGGTCTCGTGGCAGGCACGCGGGTTGACAAGGCAGCTGGTGATCTTGCCGCCAAAGGTGTGGTCCAGGCAGGCCTGGTTGCAGGCGATGCAGGTGTTGATCTCGTCGGCCCGGCCCTGGCGCGCCTTGCGCACGAAGTCGGCATCGGCCAGCAGCGGCCGTGCCATCGAGACCATGTCGGCGCAGCCCTCGGCCAGCAGGCGCTCGGCCACCTCGGGCGTGTTGATGCGGTTGGAGGTGATCAGCGGTATGCCCACCTGGCCCATCACCTGCTTCGTCACCCAAGCATAGGCCGCGCGCGGCACCTTGGTGGCGATGGTGGGAATGCGCGCCTCGTGCCAGCCGATGCCGGTGTTCAGGATGGTGGCGCCCGCCGCCTCGATGGCCTGGGCCAGCGCAATCACCTCGGCCAGCGTGGAGCCGCCCTCCACCAGGTCGAGCATGGACAGGCGGTAGATGATGATGAAGTTCGGCCCCACCCGCTCGCGCGTGCGCCGCACGATCTCGACGGGGAAGCGCATGCGGTTGGCATAGCTGCCACCCCATGCGTCGTCGCGGTGGTTGCTGCGCGCCGCGATGAACTCGTTGATCAGATACCCCTCGGAGCCCATGATCTCCACCCCGTCGTAGCCCGCATGCTGGGCCAGCGCGGCGCAGCGCACGAAGTCGGCAATGGTCTGCTCCACCTCGTCGCCCGTCAGCGCGTGCGGCACGTGGGGGTTGATGGGTGCGCGCAAGGCGCTCGGGGCCACCAGGTCGCGGTGGTAGGCATAGCGGCCGAAGTGCAGGATCTGCATCGCGATCTTGCCGCCCTCGGCATGCACGGCGGCAGTCACCTTGCGGTGCTGCTGCGCCTCATGCTCGTTGACCAGCATGGCCCCGCCCTGCATGGGCCGGCCGCGCTCGTTGGGCGCGATGCCGCCGGTGACGATGAGCCCCACCTCGCCGCGCGCCCGCTCGGCATAGAAGGCGGCCATGCGCTCGAAGCCGTTGGCCACTTCCTCCAGCCCTACATGCATGGAGCCCATGAGGACGCGGTTTTTCAGGGTGGTGAAGCCCAGGTCCAACGGCGCGTGAAGGTGCGGATAGGGGCTTGCCGCGTCGGCCCGCACCGCTACAGGCGCGGTCGCCTTGCCGCCAGCCAGGCGAGGCGAATGAGAAACATGGGCATCCATCGCAGGTCTCCTTATTGTTTATGCAACCAGTTGCACGAATGTAGTTTCATTCCAGCGTTTGCGCAACTGGTTGCATAGAAAAGGGAGGAAGTGCGCTTCAGGCAAGATTGGGCGTCTGGAATGTCCCTTGCCCGCCCGTTTCTCCGATGTCTCTGCCCCACGCCCTCCTTACCGCCTTGGTCGAGCATCCCTGCTCTGGATCGGAACTTGCCGAGCGGTTCGACCGATCCATCGGCTACTTCTGGCACGCCACACACCAGCAGATTTATCGTGAGCTCGCGCGGCTGGAAGAGGCTGGCTGGATCGAAGCGCTGCCCGCAGAGACGGGGCGCGGCCGCAAACGGCAGTTCCGTCTGCTGCCCGCTGGCCGCAAGGAGTTGCGCCGCTGGACAGCGCAGCAGGAAGACCCGGTCCCCCTGCGCGATGCGCTCATGGTGCGGCTGCGCGCCGACGCAGCGATTGGCCCGACGGGGCTCGAAAAAGAGATCGCGCGACGGATGGCCCTGCACGAGCACAAACGTGCCCTCTACCAGCACATCGAGCAACGCGACTTTGTGGGCCGCGACCTCAGCCGGGAGCGTCGCCTGCAGCACCTCGTCCTCAGGGCAGGCATCCTGCAAGAGGAACTGTCGCTGGCTATTTCGAAGGAAGCCCTGCAAATCCTGGGCGACCCATTGAAAGGGAAGTGAAGGACCCCTGCCGGCTGCCCCCCACCGATGTGAACGGCCACGAGGCCGCCCGCAACGACCACCGCAAAGCCGTGGCGCGATCTGGCGGGGAGCGCGACGCCGGCACCGCGCAGCAACCACGACGGGCCAGGCCGTCCCGTGCGGCGCCTGCTCTGTCCCGCTGGAGACGGTGCACGCCCGGCGTTGCGATTTCAATCGTGGCAAGGAGACATCCGCGCCATGCCAACCCTCACCGCCAACCCGCCCCCACCCGAAGGCTGCATCGACACCCAGGTGCTCGGCCACGTGTTGCTCATCGGCATCAACCGCCCGGCCAAGCGCAATGGCTGGACGCCGCCCATGTTCCGCCAGCTGGCCGAGGCCTATACGCGGCTGGACGACGACCCCGACTTGCGTGTCGGCGTGCTGCACGCGTTCGGCGACCACTTCACCGCGGGCCTGGACCTACCCGCCGTGAGCGCCTACATGCAGCGCGGCGAGAAGGCCATCCCTGAAGGACTGGTGGAGCCCCACGACTACGGCTTGCCCGGCTACCGGCGCCGCACCAAGCCCATGGTGGCGGCCGTCAAGGGCATCTGCTTCACCGTGGGCATCGAGCTCATGCTGGGCGCGGACATCGTGGTCGCAGGCGACGACTGCCGCTTCTCGCAGATGGAGGTGCAGCGCGGCATCATGGCCACGGGCGGCGCCACGCTGCGCATGGCCGAACGCGCGGGCACGGGCAACGCCCTGCTGCATTTGCTGACAGCCGACGAGTTCGGCAGCAGCGAGGCCTATCGCCTGAATTTCGTGCAGAAGGTGGTGCCCGCCGCGCAGGTGCTCCATGAAGCCATCGCCATCGCCCAGCGCATCGAGGCGCAGGCGCCGCGGGCCGTGGTAGCCACGCGGCTCAATGTGCTCAAGGCCATCGAGCAGGGGCAGGCCGCCGCGGTGGCTGACTTCATCCCTGTGCAGAAGCAGTTGGCCAACAGCGAAGACGCGGCCGAGGGGGTGCTCGCGTTCGTGGAGCGGCGCCCCGCCCGCTTCACCGGCCGCTGAACAGCCCACAGCCCTGGCCTTGGCCATTGGCGGCTTGCACCCGCACGCGCGCCGTGCGTGAATAGCACCTTCGCTCGCCCACCGGCAGACCCGGACGCAAACCCGCACCGGCAACAATAGATTACACAATTGAATTGCACACAATTCAATTTCCCCGCACAATTCACCCCATGGCCCGCAGCAAACCCACCACCGACACCCCCAGCCCAGCCCTGCTGCGCCTGGACAACCAGGTGTGCTTCGCGCTGTATTCCGCCTCGCTGGCGATGACCAAGCTGTACAAGCCGCTGCTCGAAGCCATCGGCCTGACCTACCCCCAATACCTGGTGATGCTGGTGCTCTGGGAGCGCGACGGCGTCACCGTGTCCGAGCTGGGTGAGCGCCTGTTCCTCGACTCTGGCACGCTCACGCCGCTGCTCAAGCGCCTGGAAGCCTCGGGCCTGATTGCCCGCCTGCGCGACGTGCAGGACGAACGCCGCGTGCGCATCACCCTCACCCCCGCCGGCCGCGCCCTGCGCCAGGGCGCAGAGGCCATTCCGCCCTGCGTACTGGAAAGCAGCCAGTGCACCATCCCCGAGCTCACGGCCCTGACCACTGAACTCAAGCAACTGCGCGACCGGCTCGGCCAGCGCTGACAGCACCGGCCCCGTTTTTCATCGATTCCCTCCCCGCCCGCCTGTGGGCAACAACCTCAAAGGAAGACACCATGACGCAACTCGAAAAAGTCCTGTACACCGCCAAGGCCCACGTGACCGGTGGCCGTGATGGCGCAGCCAAGACCGACGACGGCCGCCTGGACGTCAAGCTGTCCTCGCCTGGCACGTCCGGCACGGGCACCAACCCCGAGCAGCTGTTCGCATCGGGCTACGCAGCCTGCTTCATCGGCGCGATGAAGGCCGTGGGCGGCAAGATCGGCATCCCGGTGCCACAGGACGTGTCCATCGACGCCGAAGTCGACCTGGGCCCCATCCCGAACGCCTACGGCATCGCCGCCCGCCTGGCCATCAGCCTGCCCGGCCTGGACAAGGAAACGGCCCAGAAGCTGGTGGACGCAGCCCACCAGGTCTGCCCCTACTCCAACGCCACGCGCGGCAACATCGACGTGACGATCACGCTGGTGTAAAGACCGTGCCGACGACCCCTCGGTGGCCGCACGGCGGCCGCGCGGGGTGGTTGACATGCGCTTGCCAGGTCTCGCCATGAGCCTCTTACTTATTCCCCGCATTGCGGTGGCCCTTGTGGCCATCGAACATGCATACATCCTGGTGCTGGAGATGTTCTTCTGGAACAAGCCCCTGGGCCTGAAGACCTTCAACCTGACCCAGGAGCTGGCCGACGCCACCGTCACGCTGGCGGCCAACCAGGGGCTGTACAACGGCTTCCTGGCCGCCGGCCTGTTCTGGGGTTTGTTCACCAACAACCGGCTGTTCAAGATCTTCTTCCTGGCCTGCGTGATCGTGGCCGGCGTGTTTGGCGGCGTCACCGCCGTGCCCAAGATCTTCTTCACCCAGGCGCTGCCGGCCATCATCGCTCTGGCCCTGGTGCTTGCGCTCGACAAGCCCGCCGAAAAGCGCAGCCTGTAAACACAATTAGCCACAAAAATGATAGCTGCCAGCGCTTATACAACAAGCGCTGGCAGCTATTTTTGCTTGTATTTTGGCCGCCGGCGGCTGCGCCGAGCCCGCTGAAAGCTGGCGTTCAGCGATGCGCGCGATGATGGTGCGCAAAACCGGACCCTGTTCACGGCCCCTTCGGCCGTTTGAACAGGCTCTCACACCATGAAGATCGCCCTCCTGTCCGACATCCACGCCAACCGCCAGGCCCTGGAGGCCTGCCTGCAGCACGCCCGCGCCCAGGGCGCCGAGCAGTTTGCGCTGCTGGGTGACCTGGTCGGTTACGGCGGCGAGCCCGTGGCTGTGGTCGAGCATGTGATGGCGCTGGTGCAGCGCGGCGCGCTGTGTGTGCTGGGCAACCACGATGCGTTGGCACTCGAGCCCCCGGCATCGCCACGTAACCGCGGCGAGCTGGGCGCGCGGTGGACACACGACCGGCTTGCGCAGGCGCACCACGCGTTTCTGCAATCGTTGCCGCTCACCGCGCGCTTGGGGCAAAGCGCCCTGCTGGTGCACGCCAGCGCCGACGCGCCCGAGCAGTGGCGCTATGTGGAAGACGGGAACGCCGCCGAGCGCAGCATGGCGGCCGCGCAGGCCATCGACCCCGCCATCCGCTACGTGTTCGGTGGCCATGTGCATGCGCAGGCGCTGTATTTCCTCACGCCCACGGCCAAGCTCATGCGGTTTGCGCCCGAGCCCGGTGTGCCCGTGCCTGTGCCCCCGCACCGCCAGTGGCTGGCCATCGCCGGCTCGGTGGGCCAGCCGCGTGATGGCGATGCCCGCGCCATGTACGCGCTGTTCGACGATGCGGACAAGTTGATCACCTTTTACCGCGTGCCCTACGACCACCTGGCTGCCGCTGCCGCCATCCGCGCAGCGGGGCTCCCGGCCTTCTATGCAGACCGTCTGGAACACGGGCAATGAGATGAAGCTGCTCGCGCCCGGCACCGAGATCGACGGCTTTCGCATCGGCGACTGCATCCACGCCGGCGGCATGGCGCACATCTACGTGGTCGACTACGCGAAGCCAGGCCGCGCAGGGCCCGGTTTTGCGATGGCGATGAAGATCCCGCGCATGACGGCCGGCGATGGCGCTGAAAACATCGTCGGCTTCGAGGTCGAGCAGCAGATCCTCTCTGTGCTCACCGGCCCGCACGTGCCGCGCTTTGTGGCGGCCGGCGACCTCATGCGCCTGCCCTACCTGGTAATGGAGTACGTGCCGGGCCAGACGCTGCAGCACTGGCTGGACACCACGCCACTCCCCACCCGCACCGCGGAGACCATCGCACGCCTGGGCGCGGCCGTTGCCCACGCCGCGCACAGCCTGCACCAGCAGAACGTCTGCCACCTCGACCTCAAGCCCGCCAACGTGCTCGTCCAAAGCGATGGCAACGCGGTGCTGCTCGACTTTGGCCTGTCGTGCCACGCGCACTACCCCGACCTGCTGGCCGAGGAGATGCGCAATGCCGTCGGCTCGCCCACCTGGATCGCCCCCGAGCAGGTGGTGGGCGTGCGCGGCGACCCGCGCAGCGACATCTTTGCCATCGGGGTCATGCTGTACGAAGCGGCCACCGGCGAGCTGCCTTTTGGCGCACCGGTCACGAACGGCGGCCTGCGCCAGCGGCTGTGGATGACACCCACGCCGCCGCGCAAGCACCGCGCCGATGTGCCGCCCTGGCTGCAGGAGGTCATCCTGCGCAGCCTGGAGCCCGAGGCCGCGCTCCGCTATCCCTCGGCAGCCCACCTGGCGTTTGACCTCACCCACCCGGCGCAGGTACTCATCACCGAGCGCGGCGAGCGCACGCAGCGCACACCGCTTTCCACCCACCTGCGCCGCTGGCTGCGCGCGGCCGGCATGCACTACCGGCCGAGCCCCCTGCCCGCCCAGCAGATCGAGGAAACCCCCATCCTCATGGTCGCCGTGCCGCACGAGGACGTGACGGACGCCACGCTGTACTCGCTGCGACAGGCCGTGGCCCGATCGCTGGGCATACGCCCCGGCGCGCGCCTGGCCTGCGTGACGGTGATCTCACCATCGGCCAGCAGCACCAGCGACAGCGAACGCAGCGAGACCACGCTGCACCGCCAGCACATCGCGCGCCTGCGCCAGTGGGCCCAGGGGCTGGACCTGGCCCGGCACCCCGTGAGCTACCACGTGCTGGAGGCCAGCGACGTGGCGCAAGCCCTGGTGCGCTACGCCGCCAGCAACCACGTGAGCATGATGGTGCTGGGCGCCGCCACACACGGGCTGCACATGCAGCGCTTCATCGCCACAGTGCCCATGCGCGTGGCGCGCGACGCGCCTTGCACCGTCATCCTGGTCAAGCAGGCCTTGCCGTTCGAGCAGCTGGCGCAGTCGTTTTCGGGTTGACGAAGAAGCACGTTGACGTCGGCAGTGACGGGCATTGCGCCACCGCCCAGCCCATGCGCTGCGCACCCTTTCGCAGTCGACCAGGCTGCCAGCCGTTCTGTATCGCCGTCACGGCGCGCATACGCGCTGCCATCGTTCGCCGCCCTTGTGATTCTTTGAACCCCTTGCCGGCCGCGCCTCCCTTTCCGTGCAGTGGAGGAGCGAGCGCACACAGCACCCCCGCCGCGGCGCGGCGCGGCTGTCGCCCAGGTGCCGCGCGCCCTCTTGAGCCGGGCCGGGCTTTCGTTTAGCGTGTTGGGATGCACACCACCACCCTCCTCGTGCGCCAGGACCAGCTGGCCACCACCCGCCTGCACACTGCAGAAGATGCACCCCTCACCGAGGGCCAGGTCCGCGTGCGGGTCGAGCAGTTCGCACTGACCGCCAACAACATCACCTACGCGGCCATGGGCGAGATGCTGCAGTACTGGCAGTTCTTCCCAGCCGGCGAGCCCGGCTGGGGCGTCGTGCCCGTGTGGGGCTTTGGCACCGTAGTGCAGTCGCAGCACGCCGATGTCGCCGTGGGCGAGCGGCTGTACGGCTACTGGCCCATGGCCAGCCAGGCCGTGCTGTCGCCCCACCGCGTGACCGCCGCGGGCTTCAGCGATGGCGCGCCCCACCGAGCGGCCCTGCACGCGGTCTACAACCAGTACCTGCGCACCGCGGCCGATCCGTTCTACCGCGCCGACACCGAGGACGTGCAGGCGCTGCTGCGGCCCCTGTTTGTTACCTCATGGCTTATCGACGACTTTCTCGACGACCAGCAGTTCTTTGGCGCCAAGCGCATGCTGCTGTCCAGCGCATCGAGCAAGACAGCGTATGGCACGGCCTTCCAGCTGGCCCAGCGCGACGGCATCGAGGTCGTCGGCCTCACCTCGCCAGGCAATGTGGCGTTCTGCGAAAGCCTGGGCTGCTATGACCGTGTCGTCACGTACGACGCGCTGGAATCGCAATTGGACGGCGCCACGCCCAGCGTCTACATCGACTTTGCGGGCAGCGTGGGCCTGCGCCAGCGCATCCACGCGCATGTCACCGGCCTGGCCTATAGCTGCGCGGTGGGCGCCAGCCATGTGCAGGACCTGGGCGGCGCCGGCCAGCTGCCCGGCCCGCGCCCGGTGATGTTCTTCGCGCCTGCGCAGGTCAAGAAGCGCAACGGCGACTGGGGCGCCCAGGGCCTGGGCGAGCGGCTGGTCGCGGCATGGAACCACTTCAGCGCCGCGGTGCAGACTGCTCCCCAGCCCTGGCTGACGGTGCAGCACCACGCCGGGCCCGAGGCCACGCAGGTGCTCTTCACCCGCATGCTGGCCGGCAGCGGCGACCCGCGCGCGGGGCATATCGCGACGTTGCAGGCGGGCTAATCCGGCGGCCGAGCGGCCGCTCGCTCACCATTCGCGCCACCGTTCTCACCGCCCGCACTGCGCCGGTCGAAGGGTTCTTGTACGGAGCGCCCAAGACTTCGACAAGCTCAGCCCGAACGGCTAGGAGACGGGGACGGCAGACGGCGACAATGGGGCATGACCCTCCCGTCCCCCGACAATCTGCCCGCCGACGCTGACACCCCCGCCGCCAACAAACTCCACCCTTACGCCCAGCTCACGCCCGACCACGTGCTCGACGCCCTGGCCAGCGTGGGCCTGTATGGCGATGGCCGCCTCATGGCCCTGTCGTCGTACGAAAACCGTGTGTACCAGGTCACGCTCGAAGACGGCGAGCGCGTCGTGGCCAAGTTCTACCGCCCCGACCGCTGGAGCGAGTCGCAGATCCTGGAAGAGCACGGGTTTGCCGCCGATTTGATGGCCGCCGAGGTGCCTGCCGTGGGCCCGATGGTGCTCCACGGCCGAACGCTGCACCAGCATGAGGAGTTCGCGTTTTCGGTCAGCCCCTGGCGCGGTGGGCGGCAGCCCGAACTGGATGATTTCGAGGTGCTGGAGTGGATCGGCCGCTTCCTCGCGCGCATCCACACCGTGGGGGCCGCGCAGCCGTTTGCGCACCGGCCGCTGCTGGATGTCGAGACCTTCGCTATTGCATCCCGCGACTGGCTGCTCACGCACGAGATCATTCCCCTGGACATGCAGGCCACCTGGAAGGCGCAATGCGATATCGCTATTAAATTGATAGCTAACAGCGCACTAGATACAAGCGCTGGGGCCCCATTTGGGTTGAAAAATGCCACGCCCATCCGCCTGCACGGCGACTGCCACCCCGGCAACATCCTCTGGACACCGCTGGACGAATACGGCCGCGGCGGCCCGCACTTCGTCGACCTGGACGACGCCCGCATGGGCCCCGCCGTGCAGGACCTGTGGATGCTGCTGTCCGGCGACCGCCGCCAGCGTACCCACCAGCTCAGCGCGCTGCTCGACGGGTACGAGCAGTTCCGTAGTTTCGACCGGCGCGAGTTGGCGCTGATCGAGCCCCTGCGCACGCTGCGCCTTATCCACTACAGCGCCTGGCTCGCCCGCCGCTGGCAGGACCCGATCTTCCCGGCCAACTTCCCGTGGTTTGGCAGCAGCGATTACTGGCGCGGTCAGGTGGACATGCTGATCGAGCAAATCGAGGCGATGCAGGAAGAGCCGCTGGCGGCGTAGCCAGTCTGCGGGGAGGCCACCGGCACGTTGGCCATCAGGCCGGGCACAAAAGCCCCGGGCCCGGCGCGCGATGCGCTTTCGCCGCGTTTTGCAAACGATTGTCAACCCGTGCGCACACGGGTGCGATGTCGCGCAACATCAGTCAAACGCCACTCTCAAGAGGGCGTCTTCTCTGACCTGCGAAGGGCCCCCGTGCCCGAAGACTCCACACCATGCGCATTGCCGTCCTCAACGACGACCCCCTCGTGCCCGGCACGGTCCGCGGCGCCCTCGAACACCACTTGCGCCACGCGTGCCACTTTTATTCCAGCGTCGGTGGCCTGCTCAAAAGCGCACGCCAGAAAACGTTTGATCTGCTGATTGCCGACTGGCATCTGTGCGGCGCTGAAGGCATCGAGGTGATGCAGCGCATGCGCGACGTGCGCGGCCAGCACCTGCCCATCCTGCTGGCGGTGCGCCGCGGCGATGAGCTGGGCATGGTGCAGGCGCTGCGCCACGGCGTGGTCGATTTTGTGGTCCACCCCTTGCGCACGGCTGAGCTGGTGGCGCGCACGTCCGCGTTGCTGCAACGCGCCTACCCCGAGGCCATGGCCGAGCAGCTGACGTTCGGCCCCTACCGGTTCGACCCCGAAAAGCGCCAGCTGTTTCTGCACGATGCCCCCCTCGCGCTTAAAAACCGCGAGTACGAGCTCGCACTCTTCCTGTTCCGCAACGCGGGCCGCCTGTTATCCCGCGCCCACCTGCGCGAAGTGGTCTGGGGCGAATCCGACGAAATCCCCTCGCGCTCGCTGGACACCCACGTTTCGCGCATCCGCACAAAGCTGCAGCTGACGAAAGACAACGGGTTCACGATCACGGCGGTGTATGGGATGGGGTATCGGCTGGATCCCCCTGAATCGCAGTGACGCCTCGCTCCGCGGGGCCCGCCGGGCCTGCGGAATTCAACGCGGCGGCGGCGCAGAAGGGGCGAGCGACGCACGCCACCCCTTGACCAACACGTCGCTGACGAACTTGTGGTCAAGCCACAGCCACAGCAGGATCGGCACCAGCGTGGGCACGATCAGCGACCCCATCTGGTAGCCATACACGATCGCCTCCATCTGCCACTGCGACACGCGCAGATAGCGGAGGTTGAGCTGCCCGTTCATGACAATCTGCATCAGCAGGGACATCGAGAGACTGAAAGCCTGCGCCGGAAGCAGCAGCAAATAGCCTGCCGCGGCCCGGGGTACGCGCCCCTTGCCGCGGGCTGCCAGCAGCAATGCCAGAAAGATGGGCAAGCCGTAGGCATAGCGCGCTGGGCTGGCCTCCACCGTGATCTCCGCCCAGCGCCCGCCCGACTGCGGCACAGGGATCGCCACGGTGGTGTCCACCTCCATGTTGTCGGGTTTGAAGTGCACCTCGCGCACCCACATGGGAGCGCCCTGCTCCAGCGCGATGTGCGACAACACGCCCACGGGATAAGAGGTCCAGGCCGACACCTGGGACCACAGGCCCGTGAGCACAATGATCCAGCCGAACGCGGAAAGGACGAAGACAGTCAACGGTGAAAGGCGGCGCATGGACGTTCAGCTCGTTTTCGTTTTGTGGGGTCGTGGCGCGATCACACCGACGGCCGCACAGGCGGGGACAGGTCGAGCGACGAACTTACCAACCCTTGCGCGGGCGCCAATGGCGCGGGCTGTGGCTGCATTGGCTGGACGGGCGGGGCTGGTGGCTCGTCGGGAGGAGACGGTGGCTGTGGAGGTTGCTCAGCCTTGGCCCCGGCACGTACCCACAGCAGCCAGACGACCAACACGTCCAGCATGATGAGCGCCTGCCACAGGTACTCGTGCGCGAAATTGAAGACCTGCGTGTTCCACTGGCCGATGTAGAAAAGGCTGATGACCCGCACCACATTGAGCCCCTGCACCGCCACGAAGCCGGCCGCGAGTCCCAGCAATTTGTGCCGCCAGGTCGACGGAAAAGCGATCACTGCGGCAAACAATACGATGCAGGCCTCCACCCCATTGCAGCCGGGCTCGATGGACACGCCGAACCCGGTGGCCGTGTTCCACAGCACCTTGCCAGCGGCAGCCGCGGTCGAATCGAACAGCGTGACCAACGCGACGCACACGCGCGCCAGCAGGGCCGTCCACGGCAGGATCACGTGCTGCTGCACGGCGCTCAGCATGTTGATCCCGAACAGTGCCAGTTGAAGGACCAAGAATGTGATGAAGAAGCGCAGCATGAAGGTTGTCCTGAGATCGTGACGATACCCGCAGCGCGGGCATGGGACGGATTATCGATACACAGCAAAAAAGGCCAGAACGCGGTGCGTTCTGGCCTTTTGCATGCAGGCAACGGGAGCCAGCACCGATGGCTAGCTCCTGCTGCTGCTTACCAGCGGCGGCCCACCGCGGCGTGCCGCCACGCCAGCAAGCCCAGCAAAGCCGACAAGATGATCAAACCCCACTCCGACAGTGTCGGGATGGAAGCCGTGCCACCAGGAGGGCCAGTTACGGTAGTGGTGGCGTTGGAGGTGTTGTTCGCAGGATTGGTATCCCCCGGAGCATCCACTGTGGCGGTGTTCACCAGAGGGCTCGTACCGGTGTACGGTGATGTCAAGGTCGTGTTGATCGTGAACGTGCGGGTCGCTCCCACGGCCAGAGGTCCAATGCCGCAGCTGATGGTACCCGCGACATTCACGCAACCTGGCGCAGACACAAAGGTCACGCCCGCAGGCAATGCGTCCACCACCTGTGCTCCGTCGCTGGGCAGCGGGCCGTTGTTGGTGACGACCAGCGTGTAGGCCAGCGCAGCCCCGGGTGCGAGCGGTCCGGCGGGTGCCGTCTTCACGATAGCCACATCCGTTGCCACTGTGAAGCGACGGGCTGTGGTGTCGTGGGTGACCACGTTGTTGGCCAACGTCGTCTCCGTTTCGTCCACCGTCACGCTGGCCCGGTTGAACGCCGTTCCGCTCGTCGCGCCAGCCACGGTCAGGGTTTCGGCGTTCATCACATACGTCACAGTCGCGGTCTGGCCACTGTTCAAACCAGGGAACGTGCATTGCAGCGTACCGCTGGTCGCGCCTATGGCAGGTTGCGTGCATGCGCCGCCAGCATTCACCGTCAAGGCACCCTGGTAGCTGAAGGTGGCCGTAGGCGCGGACCCTGGCGCCGGAAAGATGTCCGTCATCACCACGTTGGTGCCGAACGACGGTCCGCTGTTATTGATGGTGATCGTGTACGTGGTGGGCAACCCCAGATCAACCGGGTCGGCGCTGTCGACCTTGTTGATCAGGATATCCAACTGCGCTGCGGTGACCGGCGTGGTCGTCGTGGCGCTGTTGTTGGCGGCGTTCGACTCTGCAGTGGTCGTGGTCGCAGCGATGCTGTTAACCACCGTACCGCCTGCCGCAGTTCCCAGGGGCCGCATCCGATAAGTCACGGTCTGCTGGACGCCGGAGGCAATGCTGGCCCAGTTGCAAGTGAGCGTGCCACCTACCGCACCGGCAGTGATGGGCAAGCAAGTGCCGCCGCCGCTTACCGAGACCAGGTTCATGAAGGCTGCGTTGGCGGGCAGGGTGTCCACCATCTGCACCGCTTGGGCCGTCGATGGACCTGTGTTGCCGATGGTTGCCACGTACGTAATCGGGGCGCCCGCAGGCACGGTGGCCGGCGTTGCGGTCTTGGCGGCTGTCACATCGACGATGGCGGTGACCTGGCTGGTCACGCTGCCACTGTTGTTGCCCTGCACCGGATCACCTACGTCGTTAGAGCGCACGGTCGCCGTGTTGGTGCGGGGACCGGTCACGGCGATATTCGGTCGGACGACCACTGTCACGGTCGCTTGGGCACCAGAGGCCAGCGTACCCAGATTGCAACTGAGGTTTTGCGAGGTTCCGTTGGTCACGCCGTTCGGAGTGCAGGTGCCTTGCGACGCAGCGGCAGACTGGAAACCGCCGGTATTCACCAGACTGGCCAGCGTGTCTGAAACCACCACGTTGGTGGCAGGGTCCGGGCCGTCGTTACTGATCGTGATCACGTAGGTCAGGTTCTGGCCCGCCACTACGGGGTCAGGAGCGGCCGTCTTGGACACCACGCGCAGGTCTGCCTGGGCAACGGTGGAGGACACGGCAACGCCAACGCAGTTGTTTGCGTTGTTCGAGTCGGACCGAGCGCCGACGCCCAAGGCCACGCAGGCATTGTTGGTGGCGGTGCCGGTACCGGCCAGCACTGCGGACACAGTCACGACAGGCGCGTTCGCATTGGCGGCCAACGCAGAGGTGCGAGTGCAACTCCAGGCTGCCGGTCCTGTGACTGGCAACGCGTCGCAGGCCCATCCCGTGGCGCTGACCAAGCTCGTGAGCGTGACACCTGCGGGAACGTTGTCGGTGATCGTGATGGACTGGGTTCCGGGCACCCCGGCTGGACCGTTGTTGCGCGCCGTCAACGTGTAGTTGAAGGCCTGGTTGGGCACCACGGGGTTGAGGCTGGCGGTCTTGGTCAACGACAGGTCCGACTCCGTGCTGGAGGTGACATTGGCGGAACTGGTGTTGTTCGCCAGGTCAGGGTCGGTCAATGCGGTGGCGATGTCGGCCGAGTTCGACAATGCCCCCGCACCGGTCGCAGTCGCCGTCACGGTGATGACAGGCATGTTGGTGAAATTGGCTCCGGTGTACTCGGTGCGAGTGCACGAGATCGTCGCGTCACAGGTCCACCCGGCTCCGGTGGCCGAAACAAAGGTCAGTCCGCCGCCCAGGGTGTCGGTCACGGTAATGGGCTGGCCCACCAGCAAATTTCCACCATTCAAACGTGGGGTCAGCGTGTAGACGACGTTGTCCCCCTGGCCAACGTTGGAGAGAGCGGTAGTTTTGGTGATCGAAACATCAGCACCTGCGGTGGAGGTCACATCCACCGACGTGGTGTTGTTGGACGAATCACCGTCCGGCATTGCCGAGTTGTCGGGCTTGAGGCCCGCCACGGCAAACGCGGCTGTCACGGTGCCGTTGGTATTGGAGACGGCAGGCACCGTCAGAACCCCAGCGGACGCCCCGCTGGCCAGCGCGGAAGCCCTGGTGCAGGTGATGTTGCCGCTGCTCAGCGGATAGCCGCTCGACGGCGTGCAGGACCAACCCGGACCCGTGGGAACCGACCGGATGGAGGCTCCCGCCGGCACCGTGAACGTCACGGTCTGGCTACCGTCAGCGGAGTCCGGGCCCGCATTGGCAACCTGCACCGAGTAGCTGTAGTTTTGCCCGGCGACGACGTTGGCCACCGAAGGCGTTGCCACCACTGACAAGTCCGCGGCCGCAGTGGCCGTGGTGGGCTGGATGCTGTTGACGTTGTTGCTGGTGTTAGGGTCCGTCGTGGCGCTGCCGGCCGTGGCAGTGTTGGTCCACACGCCAGCGGTTGGCAGTATGACGCGGATCGTTACGGTCTGGTTGCTGTTGAACGGAATGTTGCCCAGCGCACAGTTGACGATTCCACCCGCAGGGGGATTGCAGGTACCGGCCGTGGTGTTGACATCGACGAATGTCGAGCCTGGGGGCAGGGTATCTGCCAGGGTGACGGCGTTTGCCAAGTTGGGGCCATTGTTATCGATGCGCAGCGTGTACGTGAAGATGCCGCCCGCTGGACCTGGGTCTGGGGAGTCGGCATGGTTCACGACCAGATCGGCAGACTGTGCAAACGCGGCCCCGGCAAACATGCCGCCGGCGAGGAGAAGCCAGCGAAAGCGCCCAACGACGCTTTGTGCCGGGCGCGAAGCCTGGGCTGCGACTTCAGAGGCAGGACAGCCTGCAGGCTGTTCCGACCCACCGCGGGTCAGCGCACGCCAGGCAGAGCCTGCGCCCGACCACAGTCGCGTCAAACGATAAAGCATTGAATTCTCCTGAATGAATGGCTCCGACATCCGGCCACGCCGCGACCCCACCAGGTCCCGTTGGACCTGCAAGAAAAACACCTGCAGGGGGAGTTACGTGAACGAGCCTTCGCCGCCAGTGGCAAAGGTTGGAGGCGAGTCTATGCGACAGATGTGAGATGTATGACGAGCGGTGACAATCGTTGACGTTCGTGAACGAGAGTGCGTATCGTTTGCGCGACATCCAGCACCGCCAAAATGAAATGGCCTGCCGTGGGCTGCTCGGCTATGCTGCCAGCTCCCTTACATTTCGCCAAAACGGCCCGCCCATGAAGGATTTGTTTCGCAATCTCCTGTCCATCCGTCAAAAGCGCCGGGCTCCGCCGGTGGGGCCGTTGCCGGCGGTGGGCAGTTTTATTCAGCGCGGGCCTGTGAAGATGGCTGTGACCGAGCCCGTGCCGCGTGAGCTGTGGGATTGGCTGGTGCTTTCAGGCTGGCGCAATCTGCCGGTCAAGACGGATCGGCGCAAGGGACTTCAAGCTCCGCAGGGCGCACTCAGGCAACTGATCGACGCCAACCCGCAGGAGCGCAACCGCGCGCACAGCCGCGTGCTGGAGCAGGCCCAGCCCGAGGACTGAACCGGCCAGCGGGCAGCATCCGAGCGATACCAGAAACCATAAAAAACCGGCAGCGCGAAGGCATTGCCGGATTTGCTATTTATTTTATAGCTACTAGCGCTTATGGAATAAGCGCTAGAGGCATTTTTCGCTTAAAAAAGGGCCGCTACCGCAGCACCCCCTCAGACCAGCAGCGCGTTCACGCGGCGCACATAGGCCGCAGGGTCTTCGGGCAGGCCGCCTTCGGCCAGCAGCGCCTGGTCGAACAGGATGTGCGCCAGGTCGTGGAAATGCACGCTGCCGTCGAGCTTCTTGACCAGCGCGTGTTCGGCGTTCACTTCCAGTACGGGTTTGGTCTCGGGGGCCTGCTGGCCAGCCTGCTTGAGCATGCGCGCCAGCTGGGTGCTCATGCCGTCGTCTTGCACCACCAGGCAGGCCGGTGAATCGACAAGGCGGCTGGTCACGCGCACGTCTTCGGCCTTGTCCTTCAGCGCTTCTTTGAGCTTGGCCAGCACGGGCTTGAAGGCTTCGGCGGCTTCCTCGGCGGCCTTCTTCTCGGCTTCGTCCTGCAGCGTGCCCAGATCGACCGCGCCCTTGGCCACGCTTTGCAGCGGGGTGCCATCAAACTCGTGCAGGTAGTTCAGCGCCCACTCGTCCACGCGGTCCGTCATCAAGAGCACTTCGATGCCCTTCTTCTTGAAGACTTCGAGCTGCGGGCTGTTCTTGGCGGCGGCCAGGGTGTCGGCGGTGATGTAGTAAATCGCCTCCTGGCCTTCCTTCATGCGTGCTTTGTAGTCGGCAAAGCCCACCGTCACGGCGTCGCTGGTGGTGCTGGCGAAACGCAGCAGCTTGGCCAGGCGCTCGCGGTTGCCAAAGTCTTCGCCCAGGCCTTCTTTCAGCACCGCGCCGAATTCAGCGTAGAACTGGCTGTACTTGCCTTCCTTGGCCTTGTCGTCGGCGTCAACCACATCGGTCACGCCGTCGTCGCCCGCCGTGGCCTCATGCTTGTCATGCTTGGCCAGGTCTTCTAGCATGCTGAGCACGCGCTTGGTCGAGCCTTCGCGGATGGCGCGCACGTCGCGGCTTTCCTGCAGCAGCTCGCGGCTCACGTTCAGCGGCAGGTCGGCCGAGTCGATCACGCCCTTGACGAAGCGCAGGTAGGTGGGCATCAACGCCTCAGCGTCGTCCATGATGAACACGCGCTTCACATACAGCTTCACGCCCGCCTTCTTGTCGCGGTTCCACAGGTCGAACGGCGCCTTGGCGGGGATGTACAACAGTTGCGTGTACTCGGTGTTGCCTTCCACGCGGTTGTGCGCCCAGGTCAGCGGGGCTTCGTGGTCGTGGCTGATGGTTTTGTAGAACTCGGCGTATTGCTCTTCGGTGACGTCCTTCTTGGGGCGGGTCCACAGGGCGCTGGCCTTGTTGATGGTTTCCCACTCGCCGGTCTTGACCATGCCGCCGGGTTGGCGGCCGCCGGCTTCGTCGCCGGGGGTGATCAGCTCGCCGTCTTTCCACTCTTCCTTTTCCATCAGGATGGGCAGGCTGATGTGGTCCGAATACTTGGCGATGACCTGCTTGAGCTTCCAGGCGTTGAGGTATTCCTCGGCATCGTCGCGCAGGTGCAGGATGATGCTGGTGCCGCGCTGCGCGCGGGTGATGGCTTCGACCTCGAAGTCGCCCGTGCCACCGCTCACCCAGCGCACGCCCTGGTCGGCGGGCAGGCCCGCGCGGCGCGATTCGACCGTGATCTTGTCGGCCACGATAAAGCCCGAATAGAAACCCACGCCAAACTGGCCGATGAGCTGGGCGTCCTGCTTCTGGTCGCCCGAGAGCTTGCCCATGAAGTCCTTGGTACCGCTCTTAGCAATGGTGCCCAGGTGGTCAATGGCCTCCTGCTGGCTCATGCCGATACCGTTGTCGGTGATGGTGAGTGTCTTGGCGGCCTTGTCGAAGCTCACGCGCACTTCCAGGTTGGGTGCGTCTTCGTACAGGGCGTTGTTGTTCAGCGCTTCAAAGCGCAGCTTGTCGCAGGCGTCCGACGCATTGGAAATCAGCTCGCGCAGGAAGATTTCCTGGTTGGAGTACAGCGAGTGCGTGACAAGGTGCAGCAGCTGGGCCACTTCGGCCTGGAAAGACAGGGTCTGTTTGTTGTTGCTCATGGTGTCTTGATGTTGGCTGTATGGATGCGGGGAGCCGACTTCTCCTGCCGCTGAAAGCCTGTGGGCAAGGGAAGGCGGTCGCGCGTGTCAACTCGGGGCAAGCCGGCGGTTTTTCAAGGGCTGTCCATGCGCCGGGTCGAAGCGGGATGTCACGGGGACTGATGTACGGCATTCTTTGCGCTCGCGGGCCACATGAACATTGTTGACAATTGCGGCACAGTTGGCGTCATTTGCCGCCAATTTGGCGCCATAAGATCGCCGGCGGCAGGTGCTCGGCAGAGTGCGTGCCTCGTCCTGAACTGACTTTTGCTGGAACGCCACATGCACACCCCTCTTCAAAAATGGTCCGCCGAATTCATCGGCACCTTCTGGCTCACCTTCGGCGGCTGCGGCAGCGCCGTGCTGGCTGCGGCGTTTCCACAGCTGGGCATTGGTTTTGTGGGGGTGTCCCTCGCGTTTGGCCTCACCGTCCTCACTGCGGCCTATGCCCTGGGGCCCATCTCGGGCGGGCACTTCAACCCTGCGGTATCTGCGGGCCTGGCGCTGGCGGGGCGGTTCAGGTGGTCGGAAATGCCCGGTTACGTCGTGGCCCAGGTGCTGGGTGCCATTGCGGCGGCCGGCGCGCTGTACCTGATTGCCACCGGCAAGCCGGGTGCGGAGATCGGCGGTTTTGCCACCAACGGCTTTGGCGAGCACTCGCCCGGCGGCTACGGTCTGATGTCCGCTGTGGTGATCGAAGTCATTCTGACAGCGGTGTTTCTTATCGTGATCCTGGGCTCCACGGCCCGGCGCTCGCCCGGTGGCTTTGGCGGAATGGCGATCGGGCTGTGCCTCACGCTCATCCATTTGATCTCGATCCCGGTGACCAACACCTCGGTGAACCCCGCACGCAGCACCGGCCCCGCGCTGTGGGGCCCCGGCTACGCGCTGTCGGAGCTGTGGGTGTTCTGGGCCGCGCCAATCGCCGGCGCGCTGCTGGGTGCAGCCATTTACCGCGCCCTGTTCAGCGAAGACTGAGCACCTGACCGGTGGCAGCGGCAGCGTGCAAGCCAAAGCCGTTGCGGCCTAAGGCGCCGGATCAGCCTTCGGTGGTGATGCGCTGCACCAGAGTCTGCAAAACCTTGTCGGCCTTGTCGTTGCCCACCTGGCAGGTGCCTGCCGCAGCGTGGCCGCCGCCGCCAAACTCGAGCATCAGGTTGCCGATGTGCACCTGGCTGCTGCGGTCCAGGATGGACTTGCCCGTGGCGAACACGGTGTTCTGCTTTTGCAGGCCCCACATCACGTGGATGGAGATGTTGCAATCCGGGAACAGCGCATAGATCATGAAGCGGTTGGTCGCCCAGATGGTGTCTTCGTCGCGCAGGTCCAGCACCACCAGCTTGCCGATGCGGATGGCGCAGCGCTGCAGCTGGTCCTTGGCCTTGGCCGCCTGCTCGCGGTACAGCGTCACTCGCTCTTGCACATCGGGCAGGGCCAGAATGTCTTCGATGGTGTGGTCGCGGCAGTACTGGATCAGGTCCATCATCAGCGCGTAGTTGCTGATGCGAAAGTCGCGAAAGCGCCCCAGGCCCGTGCGCGAATCCATCATGTAGTTCAGCAGCACCCAACCCTCGGGTTCCAGGATGTCCTCGCGCGAATACTGCGCAGAGTCGGCCTGGTCCACGGCCGCCATCATCTCCTCGGTGATGCGCGGGAAGGCCGCCTTGCCACCGTAGTAGTTGTAGACCACACGCGCCGCCGAGGGGGCATGCGCCTCGATGATGTGGTTCTCGTCGCGCCGGCCCGAGTTGCGCACCGTTTCGGACTCGTGGTGGTCGAACACCAGGTGGGCCCCGGGCACGTAGGGTAGGTTGGTGGTGATGTCGCGGCTGGTAATGGCGATCTTGCCGTCCTGCATGTCCTTGGGGTGGACGAAGGTGATGTCGTCGATGAGGTTGAGCTCATTGAGCAGCACGGCGCACACCAGGCCGTCGAAGTCGCTGCGGGTTACCAGGCGGTATTTCACGTCGCTCACTACTGTCTCCTTGTCTCAGTCAATTCGTGGCCACATCGTAGCCGTGGGCCAACGCCGGGCAAGGCCGTTGGCATGGAAAAAGCGCGCCATTGGGCCGCTTTCGTTCGTTTTGTTCACGCGGGGCGAAGCCATTGCTCCAATTGCTGCGCCACTTCGGCGTCACCCAGCAGCCCGAGGTGCCCCAGCCGGTGGAACACGGCCTGCTGGCCTTTGGCAAATCCCAGGGTCAGCGCCCGATCATCGTGGATGCCCAGGGCACTGCGCAATGGCACCAACCCGTCCCCCACCAGCCGCTCAGCCGCCCGGCTGCGCCGTGCAGCCAGCGTGGCGGCCACCGCATAACAGGCCACCCCGGCAGGCAGCGGCACCGGGATGCGCACATCCGCGTGCGGTCCAAAGCGGTCTCGTCCGTGCCAGTCGGCCTCCAGCACATGGCCATGGCGCAGATCGGTGATGCCGGCGCTGCGCAGCTGGGCCAGCCGCGCAAAGGGGCGTGAATACACGGTGCTACCCAACAGCGCGTCCACCCAGTGGCCGGCTTTCTCAAGTGGCGCCCCGTGGTGCGGGGTACCCAGGCACACCAGGTGGCGCAGGTGCGCCAGCCACCCCTGCCCTGCCGCAGCGGCCTGGTGGCAGGCGCTGCGGGCGACCAGCCCCCCCATGCTGTGGGCCAGCACCGACAGATCGGTGACGGGCACGGGCCAGGCGGCCAGCAATGATTCGAGCTGGGCCGACAGTTCCGCGCCGTTGGTGGAGGTGTGCAGTCCGGTGTTGTAGCGCAGGTAAACGGGCGTGTAGCCCAGCGCCTGCGCCAGGTGGGCGCCATGGTCGTGGCCTTCGTGCAGCCACTGCAGGTCGTTCATGCACAGGCCGTGCACGAGCACCAGCACCTTGCCCGTGGCGGCGCCGCGGCGGGCCAGAGCTGGCAGGTCGAGCGGCAGCCCGTGCTGGTAGAAGCCCATGCGCGTGCACAGGGGGTTGTCGTCGCGAAGCAAGCGGTCGCCCATCACGCCGTTCAGCGCGGCCAGCACGGCCTCGCGCTCCCACTGCACCGCCGTCGCTGGCAGCGTGGGCTCAAAAAACGGCTCCAGCCGGGCCAGGCCGGCCTGCAGACCCGCATCCACCAATCGCGTCACGCCGCGGATGCTCTGGTAGACCAGCCCCGTGAGCCCGCGTGCCTGGCCCGGCTGCGCGCCGCCGGGCAAGCCCAGCGTACCCAGCACCGACTGGTGCACCCCTTCAGCCACGCGGCTGATGCCCGTGGTGGCCTTGGCGGCCAGACGCGCCGCGCCGCGCAGGTCGGACACACGCAACTGCTGCAGAGGGTTCTTTTTGGCGGGCTGGGAGTTGCCCTTGGCGGTGCGCTCGGGGCTGGGGAGAGCAGCGCTGGGGCCGCGGCGCTTGGATGCAGGCATGGTCTGGGGTCCGTTCAGAGAGGGCTGCGCGACGCGGTGCCTACGCGCTCAGCGGCAAGCGGCGTTGGGATGCACATAGGCTCCGCGCGCCGAAGAAGGCTTGGCCGTTGCCGTACCCGGAGCTCGCGACAGTCGTTGTGCGCTGCCAATAGCCCGTGCTGTTGGCAAGCGCCGCAACATAGCAGACCGCCCCGCAACGCACTTGCCCGAAGGGCTGGAGTGCAATCGGACGATTGCCTCCAATTCGATCTCCAAAAAAGACGTTGAACAAGCTCTTAAAACTGTTCATGGGAAGACAGGTACCGCCACTGGCCCACCGGCAAGTTGCCCAGCGTCACGCGGCCAATACGGATGCGCTTGAGCCCCACCACTTTCAGCCCCACCAGCTCGCACATGCGGCGGATCTGCCGCTTCTTGCCTTCTGTGAGAACAAACCGCAGTTGCTCGGGGTTCTGCCAATCGACCTTGGCGGGTTTCAGCGGCTGGCCGTCCAGGCTCAGGCCGTGGCGCAGGCGATCCAGCAGTTCGGGCGGAAACACCGCCTGCACATTCGTGCTGACAGGGTCGCGCTCGTCGATTTCCTGCAGCGGCGCGGATCGCTCACTGGGATGGCGTGGCATGGCCTGGCCGGGTGCCTGGTACACCACGCGCACCAGGTACTCCTTGTCCACCGTGGAATCCTCGCCAATCAGCTGGCGCGCCACGCGGCCATCCTGCGTGAGTACCAGCAGGCCCACCGAATCAATGTCCAGCCGCCCTGCAGGCGCCAGCCCGCGCAGTTGCGGCGGAGAAAAGCGGTTGCGGCTCGGGTCGTCGCGCCAGTGCGTGCGGGGGTTGATGAGCGCCACGGCGGGCGTGTGGCCATCCTCTGCCTGACCGCTCACGTAGCCCATGGGCTTGTGCAGCAAGATGGTGACGCGCTGCTCCTGGAACCCCTGGGCTGCCTTGTCCACCTCGATCCGGTCGGTGGGCAGCACCTGCACGCCCATCTCGGCCACCTGGCCATTGACCTTGACCCAGCCCAGCGCGATCCACTCGTCCGCTTCGCGCCGCGAGCACATTCCGAGCTCGGCCATGCGCTTGTTCAGGCGGGAGCTGACCAGGCCATTGGGGGCCACGATGCGTGCGGCCGGCGCGGGCGCCTGGCGAACCGGTGCCACAAATCCGCCGCCCGTGGCCGTGCGGTAGGTGGACGGTGCAGGCGCCCTGGACGGGCGCGGCGGCGGTGCAGGCCGCGCGGGGGCTGCTTTGGCAGCCACGGTGGGACGGCGAAGCACCGGGCGTGATGCGGGCGGCGCACCGGGGGTGTTGGCGGGCGCGCCACCGCCCTCCGAGGAGGGGGTAGCTGCGGGGCCGGCGGGCGGACGGGGACTGGAAGAAGACATTGCGCGTATTTTCGCTTGTGGCCGGGGGCCGCTCTTGCCAAGGATGAAAAACCGGTGGGCGCAGCCTGCGCGGACGCGGCCCGATCACAACGAAGAAAGCTTACCCCTGGCGTGCCTGCCAAGCCAGAAAGTCATCGACCGGCAGCGGGCGGGCGATGTGATAACCCTGGGCCTCGTCGCAGTTCAGCGCGCGCAGCCGCTCCAGGATGGCCGCAGTCTCCACCCCCTCCGCCACCACCGTGAGGCCCAGGTTGTGCGCCAGGTCAATGGTCGAGCGCACGATCATCGCGTCGTCCTCGCCGGCCTCCATGCCCATCACGAACGACTTGTCGATCTTGAGCTCATCCACCGGCAGGCGCTTGAGGTAAGCGAGCGACGAATACCCGGTGCCGAAGTCGTCGATGGACAGCTTGAAGCCCTGCTCGGACAGCCGGTTGAGCATGGCTTCGGCGCGCAGCGGGTCGTCCATGATCGCGCTCTCGGTGATCTCCAGGCAAAACGCGCTGGCCGCCACGCCGTGGCGCACCAGGATGTCGGCGAGCCGTGCGCTGAGCTCGGGGTCCATCAGGTCGCGCGTGGACAGGTTGACCGACACCCTGAGCGGCAGCCCCTGCGCACGCGGGTCGGCCAGCAGCCGCGCCACCGCTTCCAGCATCCACAGCGTGAGCTGGCGCACAAACCCCGTCTGCTCGGCAAACGGAATGAACTGCATGGGCGGCACCAGGCCGCGCTGCGGGTGCTGCCAGCGCACCAGGGCCTCGGCGGCCAGGCCCGGCTGGCCGTGCAGCGCCACCTTGGGCTGCAGGTACAGGCGCAGTTCGTGGTGCTCGACCGCATGGCGCAGCTCGGTGAGCAGCGACAGGGTCTCACTGCTCGCCGAGTCGAATGACGCGTCGTACTGCAGCGCCCCGCTGAGGCGCCGCTTGGCCGCGTACATCGCGATCTCCGAGCGGCTCAGCAGCGTGTCGGCGTCATCCGCATCGCCCGGCCAGCAGGCGATGCCGATGCCGGCGCTGAGGTCCACCGTCTGGTCCTCGAAGGCCAAGGCCTCCTCGAACGATTGCGTGATGCGCAACGCCGTGGCGTGCGCGGCGGCCGCGTCAGCGCCTTGCAGCAGGATGGCAAATTCGTTGCCGCCCAGCCGGGCCACCATGTTGTCGGGCGACGGCACCTGCTGGCGCAGCCGCTCGGCCACGGCCTGCAGCAAGCGGTCGCCGAAGGCGTAGCCGAGCACGTCATTCACATGCTTGAAGCGGTCCAGGTCGAGCGTGAGCACGGCCAGGGGCAACGGATGTGCGGCTGCGCCAGTGCCGTCCGCGGCGCCAGCAATCGCCTGCACCACGGCTTCGCGAAAGCGCTCCCGGTTGGGCAGGCCGGTGAGACGGTCCCAATACGCCAGACGGCGGATCTCGGATTGCTGCGTGCCGATGTCCACGCGCATGTGGTCGAACGAACGCGCGAGGTTGCCGATCTCGTCGCTGCGCCCGGTGTGCTCCAGCGGCACGTCGTATTCGCCGCGCGACAGCCGCTGCGTGGCGGCGAGCAGCGAACGCAGCGGGGTCGTCAGGCGCTGCGCCACTAGGCCCGTGCCCACGGCAAACAGCAACACGCCGGCGACGGTGATGATGGCCAGCAGCACCTGCAGCTGGCGGTAGGGCGCGAGCACTTCATCGACCGAGCGCAGCAGCAGCGCCTGCACCTCGCCCCCCACGCTGGCCAGCGGGATCGCCCGCGCCAGCAGGGTGCCTTCGGGCGTCTGCAGCTCGCCCGAGGGCACGCCCTGGCGCTGCAGCATGGCCAGCGGGCCGGGCGGCAGCGTGCTTACCGGCACCAGGGTCTTGCCGTCGGCTCCTTTAACGACCAGCGCCACATGCACCGACAGGAGCTGCCGCATTTCGTCGGCCAGCGGCTGGTGAATCGGAAAGCCCATCAGCACCCAGCCGATGACCACCGGCGCGCGCAGCGGCACCATCACAAACTGGTAGGGCTGCCCCTGCATCACGGCGATCTGGCTGCCCTGCGGCGCGGCGGCCAGCGGCGGTACAAGTTGCTGCAGGGTGGCCGGGAATGCATCCATGCTGCCCGACAGGCTCACGGCACGCAGCGCCATGTCAGTGCCCAGCAGCGCGGTCACCGTGGCGCCGATGCGGCTGCCATGGTTTTCCAGCACCGACTGGATCGTGTCCTCGTCGCCCGAATTGACGGCCGAGCGAAAGCCGTAGTCGGCCGCAAGCAGCGCCGAGCCCTGGCGCAGCTTGTCGGCGTTTTGCTCCAGCAACCGGCGCCAGACGTTCTCGTCGAGGTCCAGCGCCTGGGCGATCTGCGCGCGGGCATTGCGCTCGATGGTGCCCTGCACCACCGCAAAACCCGCCGCCTGCACGATGAGCAGCAGCAGCAGCGACAGCCCCACCAGCCGCAGGATGAGGCTGCGCCGCAGCAGCCGCAGCCGGATCAAGGTTGCAGCCCCGCCACGCGCACGGGCACCGGCGCGCCGCCAGTGGCCGGCACCGTCAGCGCCTGCTCGTGCGCGGGCGCACCCACCGGCAGCCGCGTGTGCCAGGCGCGCAAGGTGTAGTTGCCGGGCGGCACGTTGTCGATCTGCGCCCGGCCCGCGGCGCCAGCGCTGCGCGCGTAATGCGGCGTGGCCACCACCAGAATCCAGCCCACCATCTGGTCGTGGATGTTGCAGCCCAGCGCCACCACGCCGGGGCGGTCAAACAACACCGGGTTGGAGGGTGTGCCGGTGTAAAGCTTGAGTTCAAACTTCTTGGCCGGCGAGAACGAATAGACGTGGTGGCGCACCGAATCCTGGTTGGGGAAACGCACTTCGGTACCCACAGGCACTACCAGCACGCCGGGCACAAACTGCCGCTTCTCCTGCGCCATCTCCGCGCCGGCCAGCGGCCGGACCTGGCGGCTTGCCTCGGCCGATTCGAGGAACACCACGGCGTCGGCCAGCGGCTTGCCGGCGGCATCGAGCACATCGACCTGCACCGTGGCGCCCTGTGCAACCCCACAGCCCAGGCAGCACGCAGCGGCCATGGCAAGGGCTGCCACTGGGCGCGCCGACATCGGGGCAGGTGCGCGGCGCATGCTCACGGCTCGATGGCCATGCCCAGCAGTGGCACGCCCTCGCCCACCACACCCAGCGGCCGGGCGGTGCCGGTGGCCAGGTTCACCAAGTGCAGGCGCGTCTGGCTGTCGGCAGGAGTGCGCACCGCCACCAGCGCGGTGTTGCCAACATCTGCAATATCGAACGCAACATCGGTGAGCGGGCCCAGGCCCAGTGGCCCCACCGTGCGCAGCTGGCCGGTGTTGGGCGACACCACCGGCGTGGTGCCTTCGCGCGAGCCCTGCATGACCAGTACGCCGAGCGCACGGTCGATGGCGTAGTTGGTGGTGAGCTTGCTGTCTTGCGTGTTGTAGGTGTAGGCGGCCCCTGCGATGTTGGGTGTGCGGCCAGCGTTCACGTCGCTCCAGGCGTAGCGCAGGCTGGGATCGGGCTGCACGCCGTCGGCAGCGGGGTCGCCGTCGACCGCGGCGCCGGTGTCGGGGTGCAGGCGCAGGTTCTGGCCAGTGTTCGACACCACGCGGATACGGTCTGCGGCCGGGTTGAAGTCAAAGCCAAACGCCGAGCCGCTGAGCGCCAGCACCGCTGGCGCCGGCCCCACCGGGCGCAGGGCACCGGTGGGGATGTCGAGCGTGTACAGCCGGCCCGCTTGCGAGAGCGCATACAACACGCCGCGCGCCACGCGAAAGTCGATGCCCACCAGCCGCTCGCCCGTGGGTAGGCCGGTGACGGGGCGGCGCTCGAGGATGCGTTCTGGCTGGCCGGCGTTGAAGGTGATGAGCTCGTGGGCAGCCGTCACGGCCACGACGAGCTCGCGCTGCTCGGGAGCGGGTGGGGTGGCGCAGCCAGCGAGCGCAGCGCCCACCAGCGCGGCCACAGCCGTACGGCGTACCTGGGGGATGGAAAACGGATTCATGGGAAGCCTCACATCTGTAACGGGGTTATAACTGATGGACCAATTCCTGTGCATGCCACACAGCGTTTTGCGCGCCTTGATTTACTACTATTTTTATAGCAATAGATGCAATCAATACAAGCGCTAGCGGCATTTTTACCTTGTATTCTTGCATTCACGCCGTGTGACACAGGTGTCGACAACACAACGACTGCCCGCCCCTGATTTGTAACAAAATGGCCCATGCACATCGGGCATACCACTATCCGCAAGCGTCATGACACATTTTGTAATTAGTGCCTACACTGCGCTGGACTTGGGGCCAATGCCATACCGGCCCGCAGGTTGAGACGGGCACCGTACTTGCTTGGCCCCATCACCCGATTTATCTACGTCCCCCGAGACTTCAAGGAACACCATGCCGGCCGCTTCGTCACTTAAATCCCTGTCGATCTCGAGCCGGCTGGCCCTGGGCTTTGGCTGCATGCTGGTGCTGCTGGTGGCAGTGGCCGCGGTGGGCCAGCTGTCGGTCGGCAAGGTGCATGAGCAGTTGCAGCAGATCACCGGCGTGGGGGCGAGCAAATCCAAGCTGGTCAACGGCATGCTGGAGAGCGTGAGCGCCATCGGCATCCAGAGCCGCTCGGCCGCGATGCTCAATGACATCGACCCCAAGCAGGCGCGCGAGCAGATCGAGGCCGTGGCCAAGACGCTCAAGGAATACACCCGCCAGGAAGCCGCGCTGGCCGAGCTGCTCACACCCGCCAACGCCTCACCGGCCGAAACCAAGCTCCTCGCTGAAGTGCAGGCGCTGGGCCAAAAGACCCGCCCCGAACTCGCCAACGCGATCAAGGCCGCCGACGACGGCGACACCGTGAGCGCCACGCTGGCGCTGATGACCCGCGTGGCCCCGGCAGAAACCGCCTGGCGCGGCAAGCTTGCCGAACTGATCGACCTGCAGAACAAGCTCAACGCCGAAGCCACCGCCTCGGCCAAGGACACGCAGAGCCAGGCGCGCCTGGTGGGCGGCCTGCTGGTGCTGCTGGCCATTGGCCTGGGCGCGCTGATCGCCTGGCGCATCACCAACACCATCACCGCGCCGATTGGCCGCGCCGTGGTGGTGGCCGAACGCATTGCACGCGGCGACCTCACCTCGCAGGTCGAGGTGCGCATCCACGACGAGACCGGCCGCCTGCTCGAAGCCATCGCAGCGATGCAGGAGCGCCTGCGCACCCTGGTGGGCGAGATCGGCCAGACGGCCGATTCCATCCTGGTGGCCAGCTCCGAAGTCGCCTCGGGCAACCTTGACCTGAGCCAGCGCACCGAGCAGACCTCGCACAACCTGCAAAGCGCGGCCTCGTCGCTGGTGGACCTGACGGGCACCGTGGCGCAAAGCGCGGATTCGGCACGCCAGGCCAACCAGCTGGCATCCACGGCGTCAGAGACCGCCACGCGCGGCGGCGAGGTGGTGTCGCAGGTGGTGCGCACCATGGACACCATCAGCGCCAGCTCGCGCAAGATCGCCGACATCATCAGCGTGATCGATGGCATCGCCTTCCAGACCAACATCCTCGCGCTGAATGCCGCCGTCGAAGCGGCCCGCGCGGGCGAACAAGGCCGTGGCTTTGCGGTGGTGGCCGGCGAGGTGCGCAACCTGGCGGGCCGCTCGGCCAACGCGGCGCGCGAGATCAAGGCACTGATCGGCACCAGCGTCGACCAGGTGCAAGAGGGCAGCACCCTGGTGAACCACGCCGGCAAGACGATCGAAGAACTCGTGCTGTCGGTGCGCCGGGTGTCGGACATCATGGGCGAGATCACCGCCGCGACGCAGGAGCAAAGCCAGCGCATCGGCCACGTGAGCCATTCGGTGGGCGCGCTGGAAGAGATGACGCAGCAGAACGCCGCGCTGGTTGAAGAAGGCGCCGCCGCGGCCGACAGCCTCAAGGACCAGGCCGGGCGCCTCACGCAGATGGTGGGCGCCTTCCGCCTCACGCGCACCGGCGGCGACGCCGAGAACTGGGAGCCACCGGTTATCTCCGCGCTCGCCAGCCTCCCCCACGCGCCAGTGCCCGCTCCGGCCGCACGTGCGCCCGGCGCCGCGCAGCGTGGCCTGTCGGCGGCGCGGCCCGCGGTGCGGTCGTTGCCACGCAGCTGACGCGAACACGCCAGGAGCCTGCGCGCCCTCAGCGGCCGGAGCCTCAGCCGCCGGCCTGCTTGCCCTGCAACTGAAAGATGCTGGAGCGCAGGGCCGCCAGATCCAGCACGCGCAGGCCACCGTATTCGACGCGGATCGCGCCCTGCGCGGCCAGCGTGGTCAACGCCTCGTTCACCCGCTGGCGCGACAGCCCCACCAGGTACGCCAGCTCCTGCTGCGTGATGCGCAGCACCTCGCCGACGCCCGGGTACAGCACCGGGTTGAACAGTGACGCCAGGCTGCGTGCCACCCGCACCTCGGGGTTGTTCAGGCGGTCGATCTCGCGCGCGGCGATGAACTGGCCCAGCCGCTCATTGAGCTGGTTCATCACAAAGCGGTTGAAGCCTATGGAGTGGTCCAGCAGCCAGTGAAAACTGTCGAGAGGCAAGCCCGCCACCACGCTTTTGCGCAGGGCCTGGATGTTGTAGCGGTAGGGCTCCCGCTTGATGGTGGTGCCCTCGCCAAACCAGCCGCCCGGTGGCAGGCCGGCGTAGGTCATGGTCTGGCCCTGCGCGTTGTCGGTGCTCATCTTGAGCAGCCCCTCGACCACCCCGAACCAGTAGGTCACCGGGCGCCCCACGCGGCACACGTAATCGCCCGCCTGGGCATCGCCCACTAGCAGCGATGCCACGGCCCGCTCGCGCTCGGCGGGCAGCAGCAGGGGCAGCCACGGGATGCCATCCAGCTCTTCGGCGGTGGGCGATCTGCGCCGCTGGTGCAGCGACAGGTCCTGGTTGATGCGCGGGTCCATGGGATGGCCTGGAAGGTGGGCGGGTACGGGGCAAATCGCGGCCCACGCGGGCGGCGGGCTACGGGAAATCCTGAGCCGAATTGTCGTCAGAAAGACAAAAAAATGCCAATCAGCACCGGATGATGCTCCCTCCCCACGGCCCTGGGGCCCACCGAGGAGACACAACACATGAACCACAAGCCATCCACCGGGCGGAATGCCGCCGGCGCCCCCCCACCCCGCACCGGCCTGGGCCGGCGCCAGCTTCTGGCCACGGCCGTGGCCCTGCCCTGGCTGGGCGTTGCCGGCCAAGCGAGCGCGCAAGACGGGGCAATCAAGATCGCGCAGTCGACCGCGCTCACCGGCCCGCTGGGCGATCTGGGCTCCGCCATGCACCAGGGCGCCAAGGCGGCGTTTGCGGGCATCAACGCGCGCGGCGGCGTGCACGGCCGCACCATCGAGCTGGCGACGCTGGACGACGCCTACGACGTGCCCAAGGCGCTGGCCAACGTGGAGCGGTTTCTGGCCGACCGCGACACCTTTGCGCTGTTCAACTGCATGGGCACGCCCATGATCGACGCGATGCTGCCCAAGGTGGTCGATACCGGCATCCCGTTTTTCGCCCCGTTCACGGGCGCGCAGCTCAGCCGCACCAAGAACGCGCGCAACGTGTTCAACATCCGCGCCAGCTACGCCGACGAGGCCGAGAAGCTGGTGCAGCACCTGTCCACCATCGGCATCCAGCGCATCGGCATCGTCTACCAGAACAACACCTTCGGCAAAGAGGTGTTTGGTGCGGCCAAGCAGTCGATGGACCGGCTCAAGCTGCCCGAGGCGATCACCGTGACGGTGGAGAACAACGCGTCCGACGCCGGCAGCGCCGCCGCCAAGCTGGCCGCCGGCAACCTTGAGGCCATCGTGATCGGGCTGGCGGGCAAACCCACGCTGGAGTTCGTGAAAGCCTTTCGCGCCCTCAAGCGCGGCGTGACGCTGTATGCGCTGTCGGTGATGGGCACGCCCGCCACCGTGAAGGCGCTGGGCGCAGACGCGACCGGCATGGCGATCTCGCAGGTCGTGCCGCTGCCGTCCAACGCCGTGATGCCCGTGGTGCGCGATTTTCAGACTGCGTGGAAAGCCTCCGGCGCCACGGCCGAGCCCTCGCACCTGGCGCTGGAGGGCTACATCAACGCCCGCGTGTTTGCCGAAGCCCTGCAGCGCGCGGGCCGCAACCCCACGCGTGCGGCGTTCATCGACGCGACCTGGAACCTCAAGAAATGGGACCTGGGGGGCTTTGAGGTGAACGCCAGCACGCCGGACCGCAACGCCTCGCGTTTTGTGGAGCTGACGCTGGTGGGGCGGGATGGGCGGTTTATTCGGTAGCCCCCCCTGAGCCGCTGCGCGGCTTCCCCCGTGGGGGGACGCACCCGGTGGCCCGGCGAAGCCGGTTCCACGCGTGCACTGGCGTTGGCGGCGTGCGGGTTTGGAGGGTGTGGGAGTAGTGGCCCCTTCAAGGCCGCTGCTTATTTGATGGCTTCAAGCGATTGATGTGCGGGCGGTAGCGGGCGTTTTGATTTGCCGTTGTTTGCCCCACCCCCGCTCCCCCACACGTTGCCGTGACAAACGGCGGTACGGTAGCCGTGGCGTTAGTCACGCTGGTGCGCTGCGTGCACGGCGGGCGCGTAGGTGCGCAAAGAGACTTTGCACATCACTCACTTTTTGATAGCTACTCACGCCTACCAAACAAGAGCTAGAGGCCAATTTGGCTTAAATTCTGGCTACTGCGAGGCCACCGCATACCGGTAGCCGCGGAACGTCCAGACCGTGCGGCCCGGTTCGATCTTTTCCAGCAGCAGGCCCGGCGCGGCCTGGTCGCCTTCGTGCAGCACCTGTCCGTTGACGATGGCCATGCGGTACACCGGGTTGCTGGAGTGCGTGGCTCCCGACACCTTGAGGGCGGGCAGCTGCGAACGCACGGACTCGGGCAGGTCGCCCTGTGCAAACACGGGGCTGGACGGAGGAGCGGCGGCGGCAGGTGGCTCGGCTGCCGAGCCGGGCGCGGCCGAGCCTGCGGGCGCGTTGGCGGACCCGGCATGGGGCGCGGCGGCCGCGGCGCGTGCGGGAGTCTCGGGCCGCTGGCGAGGTGGCTCGGGTGGTGCATTGCGCGCGGCGGGGGGTTGCGCGGGAGGGGCTGCGGCAGGCCGCTCGCGCGGTGGCGGCGGCGGGCGCTTGTCGGCCGCGCGCGGCGGCTCTGGCAAGGTCTGCGGAGCAACAACGGCGGGTGCAGGCGACACCACGGCCGGCGCGAGGGGGGCCAAGGGCGCAACCGAAGTGGCGGGGCTGGTGGCCGCAACCGGCGCCTGTGCAGTGACAACCGGGGCGGGCGCCACTGGAGTCGGCTGGGCTGGCACGGCCACAGGCTGCGCGCCCGGTGCAGGCGCCGCCGCCACCACCGCCGTGGGTGCATCGCGTTGCATCACCCACCAGGTGCCAGCCACCGCCACGACGGCCACCGCCGCGGCCGAGGCCACGCCAATTCCGAGACCAGACAGGCCCGACAGCCCCGCGCGGCCCGCCACCGGGGTGGATCCGCCCGCGGGCGCGGCCTGGGTGTGCAGGCCGGGCACAGCGCCCCGGCCCCGTTCGGCGTCCGCGCGCCGCAGCGCATCAAGGATGTAGGACATAGATCAGTTTCCGTTGCGCAGGCGTGGTTCGTTCACGCCGGTGGCGCGGTTGAGCAGCATGAGGGTCAGGGGTCCAGCGCGGCCGTCGGGCGTCACGCCCTGGGCCAGCTGAAAGCGGTGGATGCGCGACTGGCGCAGTGCAGGTGTCACCGCGCGCGCGGGCGCAGCGCCCGTGCCGCCCGCGGCCTTGCTGGCCAGTTGCTCGTCGAGCCAGGCTGCGCCGGTGGGCGAATCCGCAATGTCGCCCCGCTCCGGCATGCCGGCGGGCGTGCGCCACAGCGTGGCGATCTCGCCGCGCCAGACCTGCGCCAGCTCGGCGACCGGTACGCGCAGCGTGCGGCCCGCGCCCTCCAGCGTGGCGGTGTCGGCGTCCAGGCCACGCAGCACCACAGAGACCGGCGCTTCGGCATCTTCAGCTGCGTACAGCGCCAGCAGCACGGGCCGGTCGATCTGGCGCACGAGGTTAAGGCCGGCGCGGCGGTTGCGGTAGCAGCGCAGGCCCTCGCGCGGCAGTGTGGCGCAGGCGTCGGCACTGGCCGGCAGGCTCACGCCCCAGGCCGAGGCCAGGGCTTGCCAGGCGCCAGTGTCACCCGCCGGCTGGGCCAGCACAAATTGTTCGAGTGCGGTGGGCGTCGCAGCGGCCGACGCGGCCATTGCTGCCGAAGCGCCTTGCGCAGGCGTGCTGGCTTGTGAAGCCGCCGGCGACGCAAGCCCGCCGGGCCGCGCACCCGAAGCGGCAGCGATGGCCGCAGCCGGCGCGCCCGGCCGCGCGTTGGCAGCGCCCGGCGCGGACGCAGTGCCTTGCGCCACAGGCGCAACTCCGCCACCGGCCCCACCCACGGGTGGCACGGGCCACAAGCCCAGCGCCCAGCCGGCCACAGCCACCGCCGCAGCGCCCGCCACTGCGCCCAGCCCGGCCGACGCCCAGCGCGGCATCACCGAGGTGCGCGCGTCGCGCAGAGCCTGGGCCGACGCCGGCGCATCAAACACCTCGCGTGCCGCGCGGTTTACGATGGCCCGCGTGACCTGGCGCGCGCCCGCGGCGTAGGCGCCGAGCAGCGCGCGGTCACACAGCAGGTTGATGCGCCGCGGCACCCCGTGCGAGAGCGTGTGCACGCGCTGGATGGCGCGCCGGTCGAATGGCAGCGGCCCGTTGAGCCCGGCAACCGCCAAGCGGTGGGCGATGTACTGCTGCGTTTCCGCCGACGTCAGCGCGTCGAGGTGAAAGCGCGCAATCACGCGCTGCGCCAGCTGCTCCATCGACGGCTGCGCCACCATGGCCCGCAGCTCGGGCTGGCCGATGAGGATGATCTGCAGCAGCTTGCGCTCACTGGTCTCGAGGTTGGTGAGCAGGCGCAGTTGCTCCAGCACGTCGGCCGCCAGGTTCTGTGCCTCGTCGATGATGAGCACGTTGTTGCGGCCCGAGGCGTGCGCGGCCAGCAGCGATGCGTTGAGCGGGTCGATGCAGTCCTTGACCGTCTCCACGCCCGGCACCGCCGGCTTGTGCGGCACGCCAAACTCGTCGCAGATCGAGCGCAGCAGCTCGCCGACGGTGAGCTTGGGGTTGAAGATGTAGGCCACGTTGCAATTGGCCGGAATCTGCTCAAGAAAGCATCGGCACACCGTGGTCTTGCCCGTGCCCACTTCGCCGGTCAGCAGCACAAAGCCGCCCCCTGCGTCCAGCCCGTACAGCAGGTGGGCCAGCGCCTCGCGGTGTCGCTCACTCATGAACAGATAGCGCGGGTCTGGTGCGATGGAAAACGGGGGATGCTGAAGACCGAAAAACGGGGCGTACATGGCTTGAGGATACCGCCGTGGGATGAAGCAGCCGCTGGGGGTGGCGGCCGGTCCCTTGCGAGGGGCAGAACGAGCCGCCCGCAGCGCCGCGTCTGCAAAAGCGCGCACCTCCCGTCACTCCGCAAAACGGCGCGGGCCGGCACCGGCCGCACTGCGCTGTTTCGGCCGTGGGTAGCACCCGCAAACCGCCTCTCGCGCAGAGGGGAGGGTTTCACCCAGTGAGGAGTTTCCCGTAAATTGTCGTCGGCAAGACAAGATGACGTCAAAGTGGGTCCTAGCATTGGTCTCAACGCGCTGCCCTGTGCACTGTTTCACCACAGCGAACCCGGCTCACCGTCACTGGATTGACGCCGCCACAGGCTTCCCTTGTCGCCCTTTTCACACCGAGGACCGGAATGAAAACCACGTTCCCCCAACTGCTGCTCCAGCACGCCGCCGAACGCCCCACGGCGCCGGCCCTGCGTGAAAAAGAGTACGGGATCTGGCAGACCCACACCTGGGCAGCCCTGGCGCAGTTGGTGGAACAGGTGGCCGCCGGACTGCACCAGGCGGGCCTTCAGCGCCACGAGCACATGGTGGTGATCGGCGCCAACCGCCCGCGCCTGTACGCCACCATGCTCGCCGCCCAGTCGCTGGGCGCCATCCCGGTGCCGCTGTACCAGGATGCGGTGGCTGCGGAATGCATCTTCCCGCTCAACAATGCCGAGGTGCGCTTTTGCCTGGTGGAAGACCAGGAGCAGGTCGACAAGATGCTGGAGATCCGCGAGCAGTGCCCGCAGATTTCGAACATCTACTTCGACGACCCGCGCGGCCTGCGCAACTATGCCGAGCAGGGGCTGGGCTCGCTCGACGCCCTGATCGAATCCGGCGCAGCCTACGTGGCCGAACACCCCGAGTGGTTCCGCACCGAAGTGGCCAAGGCCCGCCCCGACGACGTAGCGGCGATGTTTTTCACCTCCGGCACCACGGGCAACCCCAAGGGCGTGGTCCACACCCACAGCACGCTGCTGGACCGCGCCTCGGCCGGTGCCGAGTTCGACAAGCTCACCAGCAGCGAAGAAGTGCTGGCCTATCTGCCACCCGCCTGGATCGGGCAGAACATCTTCAGCTATGCCCAGTGGCTGGCCTGCGGCTACGTGGTCAACTGCCCCGAGTCGGCCAGCACGGTGACCATCGACCTGAAGGAAGTGGGCCCGACCTACTACTTCGCCCCACCCCGCATTTTTGAAGGCCTGCTGACCAGCGTGATGATCCGCATGGAAGACGCGGGCACCATCAAACGCAAGATGTTCGAGGCCTGCATGGCCGTGGCAAAACGCGTGGGCCCTGCCCTGATGGACGGCGAGCCCGTGGGCGCCCTGGACCGCATCAAGTACGCGCTGGGCAACGTGCTGGTGTACGGGCCGCTGCGCAACAACCTGGGGTTCAACCGCGTGCGCGTGGCCTACACCGCAGGCGAGGCCATTGGCCCGGACCTGTTCACCTTCTACCGCTCCATCGGCATCAATTTGAAGCAGCTCTACGGCTCCACCGAGACCGCCGTGTTTGTCTGCCTGCAGCCCGACAACCAGGCCCGTGCCGACACGGTGGGCGTGCCCATCCGCGGCGTGGAGATCAAGGTCGCCGACAACGGCGAGATCCTCGTCAAGTCCGCCGGCCTGCTCAAGGAGTACTACAAGAACCCCGCGGCCACGGCCGAGGTGCTCACGGCCGACGGCTGGTACCACACCAGCGACGCGGGCTTCCTGGACGCGCAGGGGCACTTGAAGATCATCGACCGCGTGAAAGACGTGGGCCGCATCAAGGGCGGCGCCAACGACGGCGCCATGTTCGCGCCCAAGTATGTGGAGAACAAGCTCAAGTTCTTCCCGCACATCAAGGAAGTGGTCGCCCTGGGCGATGGCCGCGAGAAGGTGTGCGTGATGGTCAACATTGACTTCGACGCCGTGGGCAACTGGGCCGAGCGCCGCAACCTGCCGTATGCCGGATACACCGACCTGGCGCAAAAGCCCGAGGTGTACGAGCTGATCCGCGAGTGCGTGGAGAAGGTCAACGCCGACCTCGCCACCGACACCATGCTGGCAGGCAGCCAGGTCAGCCGCTTCCTGGTGCTGCACAAAGAGCTGGACGCCGACGACGGCGAACTGACACGCACCAACAAGGTCCGCCGCGGCTTCATTGCCGACAAGTACGGCGTGCTGGTCGAAGCCCTGTACGCGGGCCGCACCGAGCAGTTCATCGAGACCCAGGTCAAGTTCGAGGACGGCCGCACCGGCAGCGTGAGCGCCACGCTCAAGCTGTCAGACACCAAGACCTTCACCCCCGTCAAGAGCGCCGCATGAAGCCCGCGCTCTACCCGCCCGAGAAGCCACACGCCATGACCACCAAGAAGATCGGCGACGTCATCCTGGACGTCAAGAACATCAGCCTCCGGTTTGGCGGCGTGAAGGCGCTCACCGACATCTCGTTCAACGTCAAGGAGCACGAGATCCGCGCCATCATCGGGCCCAACGGCGCCGGCAAGAGTTCCATGCTCAATTGCATCAATGGGGTGTACACGCCGCAGGACGGCTCCATCACCTTCCGCGGCCAGACCTTCTCGCACATGAACTCGCGCCAGGTGGCCGAGATGGGCGTGGCCCGCACGTTCCAGAACCTCGCGCTGTTCAAGGGCATGAGCGTGATCGACAACATCATGACCGGCCGCAACCTCAAGATCAAAAGCAACCTGCTGCTGCAGGCGCTGCGCTGGGGACCTGCCGAACGCGAGGAGATCGCCCACCGCGAGAAGGTCGAGCACATCATCGATTTCCTCGAAATCCAGGCCTTTCGCAAGACCCCCGTGGGCCAGTTGCCCTACGGCCTGCAAAAGCGCGTGGACCTAGGCCGGGCCCTGGCCATGGAGCCGCAGGTGCTGCTGCTCGACGAGCCCATGGCCGGCATGAACGTCGAAGAAAAGCAGGACATGTGCCGCTTCATCCTGGACGTGAACGACGAGTTCGGCACCACCATCGTTTTGATCGAGCACGACATGGGCGTGGTGATGGACATCAGTGACCGCGTGGTGGTGCTCGACTACGGCAAGAAGATCGGCGACGGGACACCCGACGAAGTGCGCAACAACGAAGACGTGATCAGTGCCTATCTGGGCACCAGCCACTGAAATCCAGGAGACAGACAACATGGCATTTTTTCTGGAAACACTCATGGGCGGCCTGATGGCCGGCATGCTGTATGCGCTGGTCGCGCTGGGCTTCGTGCTGATCTTCAAGGCCTCGGGCGTCTTCAACTTCGCGCAGGGTGCGATGGTGTTGTTCGCGGCGCTGGCGATGGCGCGCTTTTCTGAATGGATTCCGCAATGGACGGGACTGGACAACAAGATCGTCGCCAACGTGCTGGCGTTTTTGATCGCAGGCGTTGTCATGTTCGTGTCCGCCTGGGTCATCGAGCGGCTGGTGTTGCGCCACCTCGTCAATCAGGAAGGCGCCACGCTGCTCATGGCAACGCTGGGCATCACGTACTTCATGGAGGGCCTGGGCCAGACGCTGTTTGGCAGCGAGATCTACAAGATAGACATCGGCATGCCCAAGGACCCCGTTTTTCTGCTGGAGTCCATGTTCCAGGGCGGTGTGATGGTGAACCAGGAGGACATGATCGCCGCCGCCATCGCCGCAGCGCTGGTCGTGGCGCTGAGCCTGTTCTTTCAAAAGACCAGCACCGGCCGCGCGCTGCGCGCCGTGGCCGATGACCACCAGGCCGCGCAATCCATCGGCATTCCGCTCAACCGCATCTGGGTCGTGGTGTGGTGTGTGGCCGGCATCGTGGCCCTGGTGGCCGGGATGATCTGGGGCAGCAAGCTGGGCGTGCAGTTCTCGTTGACCACGGTGGCGCTGCGTGCGCTGCCGGTGGTGATCCTGGGCGGGCTCACCTCGGTGCCCGGCGCCATCATCGGCGGGTTGATCATCGGCATGGGCGAAAAGCTCTCCGAGGTGTACCTGGGGCCGTTCGTGGGCGGGGGCATCGAAATCTGGTTCGCCTATGTGCTGGCGCTCGTGTTCCTGCTGTTCCGGCCCCAAGGGCTGTTCGGCGAAAAAATTATTGATCGCGTATGAAATACGCGACCGTTAATTTTTCGAAGGAGGCACAACGCGCACCGCGCGTTGTCCGCGGGGCCGAAGGCGCCGCGTGGCACCGCAGGTGCACCCCCGTGCAAAAGATCATCGATCGCGCCTAACCCATCACAAGAACAACAGGAGACTTCCATGCTCTACCGCGAAAACGGCCAGTTCAAGACGAGCTACCGCGCCGACCAGCAGATTTTCCCCATCGCGCAGGACCGCATCGCCATCGCGCTGATCCTTGCCCTGGCGTTCGTCGGCGTGCCGCTGATGGCCAGCGACTACATCTACAGCGCCATCCTGATCCCCTTTGTCATCATGTCGATGGCGGCACTGGGGGTGAACATTCTGGTGGGCTACTGCGGCCAGATTTCGCTGGGCTCGGGTGCGTTCATGGCCGTCGGTGCGTATGGCGCCTACAACTTCTTCATGCGCGTGCCGGGCATGCCACTCATCCCTGCGCTGATTTTGGGCGGGTTGTGTGCCACAGCGTTCGGCATCCTGTTCGGCCTGCCCAGCCTGCGCGTCAAGGGCCTGTACCTGGCGGTGGCCACGCTGGCCGCACAGTTCTTCAGCGACTGGATGTTTCTGCGCATCAAATGGTTCACGCTGGACAACGCGTCGGGCTCAGCCTCCGTGTCCAAGCTGCAGCTGCTGGGCCTGCCCATTGAGAGCGCCGTCAGCAAGTACGTCTTCTGCCTGGCGCTGCTCGTGGTCGTCGCGTTGCTGGCCAAGAATCTGGTGCGCGGTGCCATCGGCCGCGAGTGGATGGCCATCCGCGACATGGACGTGGCCGCATCCGTGATCGGTATCCGCCCCATGTACGCCAAGCTCACGGCCTTTGCGGTAAGCAGCTTCATCATCGGCGTGGCAGGTGGGCTGTGGGCCTTTATCTACCTGGGCGCATGGGAGCCGGGCGCGTTCAACGTGGACCTGTCGTTCAAGCTGCTGTTCATGGTCATCATCGGCGGCATGGGCTCCATCATGGGCAGCTTCTTTGGCGCCGCTTTCATCGTGGTGCTGCCGATTGCGCTCAATCAGTTCCTGCCCTTCCTGGCCGGCCTTGTAGGCCGCAGCATCACCACCACCGCCGCCTCGCACACCGAGCTGATGATCTTCGGCGCACTGATCGTGTGGTTCCTGATCGTGGAGCCCCACGGCCTGGCCAAGCTGTGGTCGATGGGCAAGCAGAAACTGCGCATCTGGCCTTTCCCCCACTGATTTCCCCCGTGCTTCACACCATAAACCCGTTCACAAGGAGACAACCATGAAGCTATCTCAACTCATGATCGTAGCCACCGTCGCCCTCGCGGCGGCGGTTCCGGCCACGAGCGCCCTGGCACAGGAAAAGCAGCAATACATGCCAGTGCTGTCGTACCGCACCGGCCCCTACGCGCCCAACGGCAACCCCATTGCCAACGGCATCGTGGACTACTACAAGCTCGTCAATGCGCGCGGCGGCATCAACGGCGTGAAGCTGCTGATCGAGGAATGCGAAACCATGTACGACACCGCGCGCAGCGTGGAGTGTTATGAGCGCCTGAAGAACAAGAATGGCGGCGCGGCGGTGATCCAGCCCTGGTCCACCGGCGCCACCTACGCCATCACCGAGAAGGCGCCCACGGACAAGATCCCCTTGGTCACGTTGGGCTATGGCCGCAGCGAAAGCGCCGACGGCACGGTGTTCAAGTGGAACTTCCCCGTGGCCGGCAATTACTGGGTCGCCGGTGATGTGCTGGTGCAGGCCATCGGCAAGGCCGAAGGTGGCTTGGACAAGCTCAAGGGCAAGAAGATCGCGCTGGTCTACCACGACAGCCCCTTCGGCAAGGAGAGCCTGCCCATCCTGCACGAGCGTGCCCGGATGCACGGCTTCACGCTGCAGGAGCTGCCCGTCACGGCACCGGGCGTAGAGCAAAAAGCCACCTGGCTGCAGGTGCGCCAGAACCGCCCTGACTACGTGATCCTGTGGGGCTTTGGCGTGATGAACTCCACCGCGCTCAAAGAAGCGCAGGCCACCGGCTATCCCCGGGAAAAAATGTACGGCGTGTGGTGGTCGGGTGCCGAGCCGGACGTGCGCGACGTGGGCGATGGCGCCAAGGGCTACAACTCGGTGGCCCTGCAAAACAGCGCGGACTACGACGCCAAGGTCGTCAAGGAAACCCTGGAGAAGGTGTATGGCAAGGGCCAGGGCACGGGCTCCAAGGACGAAGTGGGCCAGGTGCTGTGGCTGCGCGGTGCGATGAGCGCCATGCTCACCATCGAAGGCATCCGCGCTGCGCAGGAGCGCTTCGGCAAGGGCAAGGTCATGACCGGCGAGCAGGTCCGCTGGGGTCTGGAAAACCTGAACCTCGACCAGAAGAAGCTGGACGCACTGGGCTTTGCGGGCGTGCTGCGCCCGATCAGCACCTCCTGCCAGGACCACATGGGCGCGTACTGGGCACGCATGCAAACCTGGGACGGCAAGGCCTGGAAGATCACCAGCGACTGGATGCAGGGCGACGAGCAGATCATCAAGCCGATGGTCAAGGCCGCCGCCGCCAAGTACGCAGCGGAAAAGAAGCTGACGCCACGCACGCCAGCTGATTGCCAGTCTTGATTCGGTACATCCCCCTGAGGCGCTGACGCGCCTTCCCCCTTCTCTCGAATCGCGTTGCGATTCGGGAAGGGGGACAACGCCAGCGCGGCGGGGCGGCCCTTGCGCGGCGTTCCTGGCCTCAGCCGCGACAGTTTTCACGGCCAGTGGTCAGCGGTTGCCTCTACCGGGGCAGCCGCCAATCCAAAGCATTGCGAGCTACCGCAGCTCTTTGGATTGGCACAGCGAAGGCAACATCATGGAACCGAAAAACATCGTTCTCAACGTCAACGGCATCGAGGTCATCTACAACCACGTGATCCTGGTGCTCAAGGGCGTCTCGCTGCAGGTGCCGCAGGGCTCCATCGTGGCCATCCTGGGGGGCAACGGGGCGGGCAAGACGACCACACTGCGCGCCATCTCGAACCTGCTGCAGGGCGAACGCGGCGCTGTCACCAAGGGGAGCATCGAGCTGCGCGGCGAGCGCATCGAAAACCTGTCGCCTGCCGACCTCGTCAATCGCGGCGTGGTGCAGGTGATGGAGGGACGGCATTGTTTTGCGCACTTGACCATTGAAGAGAACCTGATGACGGGCAGCTACACCCGCACCAGCAAGGCCGAGATCGCGGCCAACCTGGAGAAGGTCTACAACTACTTTCCGCGCCTCAAGACCCGGCGCACCTCGCAGGCGGCGTACACGTCGGGCGGCGAGCAGCAGATGTGCGCCATCGGCCGCGCGCTGATGGCCAACCCGAGCATGGTGCTGCTCGATGAACCCTCGATGGGCCTCGCGCCGCAGATCGTGGAGGAGGTTTTCAACATCGTGAAAGACCTGAACACCAAGGAGAAGGTCACCTTCCTGCTGGCCGAGCAGAACACCAACATGGCGCTCAAGTATTCGGACTACGGCTACATCATGGAAAGCGGCCGCGTGGTGATGGACGGCGCCGCGAGGGACCTGGCGAACAACGAGGACGTGAAGGAGTTCTACCTGGGCGTGGGGGGCGGGGAGCGCAAGAGCTTCAAGGATGTGAAGAGCTACAAGCGCCGCAAGCGCTGGCTGGCGTAGCCCCCCTGTGTCGCCTTCGGCGCCTCCCCCCCCCGAGGGGGGACGCACCCGGTGGCCTGGCAAAGCCAGTTCCACGGGTGCGCTGGGACGGGCAGTGGCAGTTTTTGTCGTGGTGCCGCAAACAAGACCATGTCGTTCATTACTCCTGATTTCATAGCTATCAGTGCTTGATAGACAAGCGCTAGAGGCCAATTTCATTCAAAAACATCGCAGAGGACCCATGGCATGAGCACGTTTTACGACGCCCTGGAAACCCGCAGCCCGCAGGAGCGCGAGGCCGCGCTGATGGCGGCGCTACCCCAGCAGATTGCCCATGCGCAGCAGGCCAGCCCTGCGTTCGCCGACATCCTGGCGGGCGTCGACGCCCACGCCGTGACGGGCCGCGCGGCATTGGCCAAGCTGCCTGTCACCCGCAAATACGAGTTGCTGGAACGGCAGCAGGCACGGCGCGCTTCCAACGTTTTTGGCGGCTTTTCCGCGCTGAGTTTTGGAGCGGGCATGCCCCGCGTGTTTGCCAGCCCCGGCACCATCTACGAACCCGAGGGCACGCGGCGCGACTACTGGCGCATGGCGCGTGCGATCTACGCGGCTGGCTTTCGGCCCGGTGAGCTGATCCACAACAGCTTCAGCTACCACTTCGTGCCCGCAGGGTCGATCATGGAAACCGGCGCACATGCGCTGGGCTGCACGGTGTTTGCGGGCGGCACGGGCCAGACCGAGCAGCAGGTGCACGCGATGGCCGAGCTGCAGCCTGCGGGCTACGTCGGCACGCCCAGCTTCCTCAAGATCATTGTCGAGAAGGCTGCCGAGATGGGCGTGCCACTGCCCAGCGTGACCAAGGCGCTCGTCTCCGGCGAAGCCTTTCCGCCCTCGCTGCGCGACTGGTTTGCCGAGCGCGGCATCGCGGGCTACCAGTGCTACGCCACGGCCGACCTGGGCTTGATTGCGTATGAGACCCCCGCCCGCGAAGGCCTGGTGCTCGACGAAGGCGTGATCGTCGAGATCGTGCGCCCTGGTACCGGCGACCCGGTGCCCGAGGGCGAGGTGGGCGAACTGGTGGTCACCACGCTCAACCCCGACTACCCGCTGGTCCGTTTTGGCACCGGCGACCTCTCGGCCGTGCTGCCCGGCACCTGCCCCACCGGCCGCACCAACACGCGCATCAAGGGCTGGATGGGCCGCGCGGACCAGACCACCAAGGTGCGCGGCATGTTCGTGCACCCCGGCCAGGTCGCTGCGGTCGCCAAACGCTTTCCGCAGGTGCTGCGCGCGCGGCTGGTGGTCAGCGGCGAGATGGCCAACGACCAGATGGTGCTGCAGGTGGAGACTGCGGAAACGGCCGAGGGCCTGGCGCGCCAGCTGGGCGATGCGATCCGCGAAGTGACCAAGCTGCGCGGCGAGGTCCAGATGGTGGCGCCAGGAACCCTGCCCAACGACGGCAAGGTGATCGAGGACGCGCGCAGCTACAAGTAGCCGCGCCGGGGGCCCTGCCGCAGCGCGCGCAGGCTTCGCGGACCGCGGGCGTGAGGGGCACGGCCTCATTCCAAGTCTGCAGCGGCTGGCATAAGCGCCGCCCTCGGGGGACCAGCTGGGGCGCGCTGGGCCCGCTGGCGAAGCGGCTGCGGTGCGCCTGCCCAGCGCAAGTGCTTTACACGAGGACGTTGGCACGCCGGGCGCAGCCCAGGCGACTGGACCCGCTCTCGGGCGTTCTGCGAGCGTGTTTCTGCGCTCCACATGCCCATTTGCCGAGACCGGGAACTGCAGTATTTACCCTAATCATTGCTCTATTTTTAGTAGCACCAAGCCCTTTATCCATAAGCGTTACCGGCCTGTTTCACTTAAAGACCATGCCAGTGGTGGGCTACGTAATATCCGCAATGTTTCGGCAAATCCCCCTGGCTATCATGGCCCGTCATTTACAGGAGAGACCATGAAGAAGATGCTGAAACTCGCGCTGATCGCTGCCGCTGCAGCCGCTGCCTTTGGCGCCAGCGCCCAAGAGTTCCCCGCCAAGGACAAGACCATCACCATCGTGGTTCCTTACGCGGCAGGCGGCCCCACCGACCGCGTGGCGCGCGACCTGGCCGAGGCCATCCGCAAGCCCCTGGGCGGCGTGAGCGTGGTGGTGGACAACTCCGCCGGCGCCGGCAGCTCCATCGGCTCTGCCAAGGTGGCCCGTGCCACACCCGACGGCTACACCCTGCTGCTCAACCACGTGAGCATGGCCACCATGCCCACGATGTACCGCAAGCTGGCCTTCAACGTGGCCAACGACTTCGAATACCTGGGCGTCATCAATGACGTCCCCATGACGCTGATCGCGCGCCCGTCGATGCCCGCGAACAACTACAAGGAACTGGCTGCCTGGCTGCAGCAGAACAAGGGCAAGATCAACCTGGGCAACGCCGGCCAGGGCTCGGCTTCGCACCTGTGCGGCCTGATCTTCCAGAGCGCACTGCAGATCGACATGACGGCTGTGCCGTACAAGGGCACCGCACCCGCCATGACCGACCTGATCGGCGGCCAGATCGACGTGCTGTGTGACCAGACCACCAACACCACCTCGCAGATCGAAGCCAAGAAGGTCAAGGCCTATGCCGTGACCACCAGCAAGCGCCTGACCACGCCGGCCCTGAAGGACCTGCCCACGCTGGCCGAATCCGGCGTGAAGGACTTCAACGTGACCATCTGGCACGGCCTGTATGCGCCCAAGGGCACGCCCGCCGACGTGCTCAAGAAGATCAACGACGCCCTCAAGGTCGCCTTGAAGGACCCTGACTTCATCAAGAAGCAGGAAGGCCTGGGCGCCGTGGTCGCCAACGACAAGCGCGTCGAGCCCGCCGAGCACAAGAAGTTTGTGCTGGCCGAGACCGAGAAATTCGGCGTCGCGATCAAGGCTGCAGGGTCGTACGCCGACTGATCTGCGCACTGACCGCCTGCCCGCCTGCAACTTGGCGGGTTGCCACGCACCAGCCACCGCGCCCTTGGCCCGGTGGCTTTTTTGCGTCTGCCGCTTCCATCCGCATTGCAGTGCGCGCGCTGCGGGTAATCCATGTGAACCCTGCGCGCCAGCGCGCGTAAAAAAGGGGTACGACAGCATTTCGCTGCGCCCACACACCCACACGAAAGCCCGCCCATGGCGCACCCGCAATCAGCCCCCCACCACGCAGCACGCACCAGCGCCCAAGTTCAGGCCCGCGCGTCCGCGCGCAGCCGCCGCAAAGCCATGGCGCTGGCGTTCACCCTCAGTGCCGTCGGCGCCCTGGCGCTGGCTGCGGCGGGGTCGCTGCTGGCCCCGCGCTCAGCCCATGCCCAGGCGTCCGGCGGCTGGCCCACCAAGCCCGTGCGCATTGTTGTGCCGTTTGCGCCCGGGGGCACCACGGACATCCTGGCCCGCGCCATGGCGCCGGAGTTGAGCCGCGCGTTTGGCCAGCAATTCATCGTGGACAACCGTGCCGGCGCAGGCGGCAACGTCGGCGCCGATATCGTGGCCAAGTCGCCTGCCGACGGATACACGCTGCTCATGGGCACGGTGGGCACCCACGGCATCAACCGCGCGCTGTATGCCAAATTGCCCTACGACCCCATCAAGGATTTTGTGCCCATCACCATGGTGGCTGCGGTGCCCAATGTGATGGTGATGAACGCGGACAAGGCCAAGGCCCAGGGCATCACCAACGTGCAGGATTTCATCCGTGTGGCCAAGGCCAGCCCGGGCAAGATGAACATGGCGTCGAGCGGCAACGGCACATCGATCCATCTGGCGGGCGAGCTGTTCAAGAGCATGACGGGCACCTTCATGCTGCACCTGCCCTACCGCGGATCGGGCCCTGCGCTGCTGGACATGGTGGCGGGCAATGCCGACGTGATGTTCGACAACCTGCCGTCATCCATGGCGCAGATCAAGGCGGGCAAGCTCACTGCGCTGGCAGTGACCAGCTCGGAACGATCCAGCGCCCTGCCCGATGTGCCCACGGTGGAGCAGGCCGGCGGGCCCACCCTGAAGGGCTATGAGGCCAGTTCCTGGTTCGGCCTGCTGGCCCCCGCCGGCACGCCGCAGGACATCGTGAACCGCATCCAGCAGGAAGTCGCCAAGTCGCTGGCCACGCCAGCGATCAAGGAACGGCTGGTGGCCCAGGGCGCCATCCCTGGCGGCAACACACCGGCCGATTTTGCCAAGCACATCGACAGCGAACACAAGAAGTGGGCGCAGGTGGTGAAGACGTCGGGGGCGAAGGTCGACTGACGCGCGGGGGATCGCAAGCTACGGCCCCAGCCGCCAGCCATCGGGGGCCTGTTGTGGGTCAGGCCGCGGTGGCACCAGCCTTGCGCAGCAGGCGCTTTTCGCCCGTGGCGAACGAGGCCCGCTGGATCCGCCCGCTGGCGACCTCATACACGCACAACATCTCCAGCGTCCCGAGGCCTTCCGGGAAGTTGCGCGTGATCAATTCGAAGTCCACCACCACGCTACCCATCACCGTGCGCGACAGCAGCCGGGCCCGCAGGTCGGGCTCTGCAAACCGCGCGAGAAAACGCGGCCGCAGGGCTGCGTGGCCTTGGGCGAGCAGTTCGCCATGCAGCACGTGCTGTTGCGCGTCGGGGGCATAGGTGGCCAGCAGGGCCTCGATATCCTTGGCGTTGTAGGCATCGAGCTGCGCCTGCACCACGGCAAGCGGCGATGTGTGATCGATCATGGATGTTCGGAGAAACAGGACGGGGCGAGGCTACTTCGATAGAGCCAGGCCTCAGAGCGAAGGATACGAAGCGACGGGATTGAGGAAGCGGGTCCGGCTACCTGCGCCGGCGCGGCGGCTCCGGCATGCGCCGGCAAGTCACCGCCCCGCCGGCAGCACACGCCAGCGTCCAGCGGTGCTTGTCCGGGCTGGCCAGCGGCAGTGCGGCGCCTACACTCCCCAGACGACGTCCACATTCTCTGCCGCACTGCGTCGCAGCATGTCGATCAGCGGCGTGACCCGCTGGCGCAGGCGCACCGCCTCGGTGCTTTCCTCGGCCGTGGTCTCCTCTGCGCCGTCGTCGGATGGCGGCTGCGTTTCTTCGGCGGCCACAGCCGCTTCCAGCGCGGCAATGGCGGCAGGGATCTGCGCAGCGGTCACGATGCCACTGGCACCCGGCGCCTTGCCCATGATGGTCACGATCTGCCGGCCCTGCGGCTCCAGCATGATCAGATCGGCGGCGGCGCGGGACTTGAATTTGTAGAGCATGTCGAGACGTTCCTTGGGTTGTCGGGTCAGTGCGGGTACATGTACCCGCGGGTGAAAGGGTAGGCAGATTGTGCGCCGGGCATGGCCCCGGTGGCCGTGTCGCCGTCGGGCTTGGTGGCCAGCATTTGGTGCAGGGCCATCCAGCCCCGCTCGAACCCCAGCGCACTGCCCGCGAGATACAGGCGGTACGCACGCAATACCTTATCGCCCCGGTCTGCGCCCGACTGTGCGGCGAGCACCTCGCGCGCCGCCGGCAACCGGGCCTCGAGCGCGTCGGACCACGCCCACAGCGTGCGCGCGTAGTGCGGTCGCAGGTTCTCGGTGTCGACCATCTCCAGGCCCGCACGCGCCATATCGTGCAGCACCGCACTCACGTGAATGAGCTCGCCGCCCGGGAAGATGTACTGCTCGATGAACTCGCCCATGCCCGCGCCCAGGTGCGCGTTGTCCACCGCGCCGGCGGTGATGCCGTGGTTCAGCACCAGTCCGCCGGGCCGCAGCAGCTGCGCTACGGTGCCGAAGTACCGGCCCATCTGCGCGCGTCCCACGTGTTCGAACATGCCCACCGAGGCGATCTTGTCAAAGGGGGCGTCGGGCCGCAGCTCGCGGTAGTCGCACAGCAGCACGCGCACCCGGTCTTGCAGCCCCCGCTCCCCAATGAGACGCTGCACATGCGCGTGCTGGTTGCGTGACAGCGTGATGCCCGTCGCATCCACACCGTAATGCTCGGCAGCCCACAGCAGCAGGCCACCCCAACCCGCGCCAATGTCCAGAAAACGCTCGCCGGGCGACAGGCGCAGTTTGCGGCAGATGTGGTCGAGCTTGGCCTCCTGCGCCTGGTCCAGCGACATGCCGGCATCGGGGAAGTACGCACACGAATACACCCGCCGCGGGTCCAGCCAAAGCGCATAGAAGTCGTCCGAGAGGTCGTAGTGGAACTGCACCTGGCGCGCGTCGTGCACCAGCGTGTGCGCCGCCATCGACCGCGCGCGGGCCAGCACGCGCTGCCACCAGCTGTGGTGCTGGTCCCGCGCCGGGTCGCGCGTGAGCAGGCCCGCAGCCGCCGCCATCAGGTCGCGCATGCCTCCTTCCAGCGCAACGCGCCCTTCGACGATGGCTGCGCCTACGTTGCCGATCTCGCCGGTGGCGAGGGCCACCAGCGCCAGGCGGTCCCGAAACCGCAGCAGCACCGCGGGGTCGCGCGCACCCAGCTGCTGGCCAGCGGGCAACTGCACGGCCATGGGGACCGGCAGGGCCGCCAGCCGTCCCTCCAGGGTGTCGAGAAGCTGCTTCATGCGTTTCATTCTTGGCGGGTTGCTGCACTGCGTCAACCGCAGCGCCTTGGGCCTTGGCCCCGCCGAGGGGCGCCGGGAAGGCCCCATTGACAGCAGTTTGTTTAGGCCTAAACTATTTTCCCATGAACATCCTCTGCATTGGCGGCGGGCCCGCAGGCCTGTACTTCGCACTGCTCATGAAGCAGCAAAACCCTGCCCACCGGGTCACGGTGGTGGAGCGCAACCGGCCCTTCGACACCTTCGGCTGGGGCGTGGTGCTGTCCGACCAGACGCTGGAGAACCTGCGCGCGGCCGATGCGCCCTCGGCCGTGCTCATCGGCGATGCGTTCAACCACTGGGACGACATCGAGGTGTTTTTCAAGGGCCGCAGCGTGCGCTCCTCGGGCCACGGCTTTTGCGGCATCGGGCGCAAGCGGCTGCTCAATATCCTGCAGGACCGGTGCCTGGCAGTGGGCGTGGAGCTGGTGTTCGAGACCGATGTGGCCGACGAGCAGGCGCTGGCCGCGCAGTACGACGCCGACCTGGTCATCGCCAGCGATGGCCTCAACAGCCGCATCCGCACCCGCTACGCCGCCACCTACCAGCCCGACATCGACCTGCGCCAGTGCCGATTTGTGTGGCTGGGCACACACAAAAAACTGGACGCTTTTACCTTTGCTTTCGAGCAGACCGAGCACGGCTGGTTTCAGGCGCACGCCTACCAGTTCGACGCCCACACCTCCACCTTCATCATCGAGACACCCGAAGCGGTGTGGAAGGCGCACGGCCTGGACGCCATGGAGCAACCCGAGGCGATTGCGTTCTGCGAGAAGCTGTTTGCCAAGTACCTCGACGGGAACGCCCTCATCAGCAACGCCACGCACCTGCGCGGCTCGGCCAACTGGATTCGTTTTCCGCGCGTGATCTGCAACACCTGGGTGCACCGCGAGACCGTGGGCGGCAAGCGTGTGCCCATCGTGCTGATGGGCGACGCGGCGCACACCGCGCATTTCTCGATTGGTAGCGGCACCAAACTGGCGCTGGAAGACGCGATCGACCTGGCCAACGAATTCGCCACCGATCTGCCCATCGACGAGGTGCTCACCCACTACGAGGCGCGCCGCAGCGTGGAGGTGCTCAAGATCCAGAACGCCGCGCGCAACTCCACCGAGTGGTTCGAGAACGTGAACCGCTACACCGGCATGGAGGTGGAGCAGTTCGCGTACTCGCTGCTCACGCGCAGCCAGCGCATCAGCCACGAGAACTTGCGGCTGCGCGATGCGGCGTGGCTAGAAGGCTACGAGGCGTGGCTCGCCGGGGGCAAAGCGGCCATTCCCCCGATGCTCACACCGTTCACGCTCAAGGGAATCACGCTCAAGAACCGAATCGTCGTCTCGCCCATGGCCACCTACAGCGCGGTCGATGGCGTGCCGCAAGACTTCCACCTGGTGCACCTGGGCGCGCGGGCCCTCGGCGGCGCGGCGCTGGTGATGGTGGAGATGACCAGCCCCACGCCCGAGGGCCGCATCACCCCCGCCTGCACAGGCCTGTGGAACGACGCGCAGCAGGCCGCGTTTGCGCGCATCGTGCACTTCGTGCACGGCAGCAGCACCGCCAGGATCGGCCTGCAGCTGGGCCACAGCGGGCCCAAGGGCTCGACCCGCGTGGGCTGGGAGGGCACGGACGAGCCTCTGCCCGAGGGCAACTGGCCCCTGCTCGCCGCCAGCGCGCTGGCCTACGGCGAGCAGAACCAGGCCCCCGCCGCGATGACCCGCGCCGACATGGACCGGATGACCGCCGCGTTTGTCGACAGCGCACGGCGCGCAGTCGCCTGCGGCTTCGACTGGCTGGAACTGCACTGCGCACACGGCTACCTGCTGGCCAGCTTCATCAGCCCCATCACCAACCAGCGCACGGACGAATACGGCGGCAGCAGCATCGACAACCGCTGCCGCTACCCGCTCGAAGTGTTTACCGCCGTGCGCGCCGTGTGGCCTGCTGACAAGCCGCTGAGCGTGCGCATCTCGGCCCACGACTGGGCGCCGGGCGGCACTACGCCGGACGATGCAGTGCAGATTGCCCGCCTGTTCAAGGCCGCCGGAGCCGACCTGATCGACGTGTCGTCCGGCCAGACCACACGCGCCGCCAAGCCCGTGTACGGCCGCATGTACCAGACGCCGTTTGCCGACCGCATCCGCAACGAGGTGGGCATTGCCACCATGGCCGTGGGCGCGATCACCGAGGCCGACCACGCCAACAGCATCATTGCCGCCGGCCGCGCCGACCTGTGCGCCATCGCCCGTCCGCACCTGGCCGACCCGGCCTGGACGCTGCACGCCGCCGCTCAGCTGAGCCCTGTGGCCGCCGCACACACCGACTGGCCCGTGCAGTACGCCAGCGGCCGCGACCAGATGCTGCGCGAGATTTCAAAGCAAAAACAGGTCGCAGCGCTAGCTGCACAAGCACTTTCAGCTACTAAAAACAGAGCATCCGAGGAAGAAGGCTGACCATGGACCTCGAAGCCCGCCTGCACGGAGCGGCCCCCAGCGAACACCCAGAAGCGCTGCGCCTGTGGCTGCGCCTGCTCACCTGCACGCAGCTCATCGAAAAACAGGTGCGCAGCAACCTGCGCGCGCAGTTCGACACCACGCTGCCGCGCTTCGACCTGATGGCGCAGCTCGAACGCGCGCCGGACGGTATGAAGATGAAAGAGCTCTCGCGCCGCATGATGGTGACGAGCGGCAACATCACCGGCATCACCGACCAGCTGGTAGCTGAGGGCCTGGTGGAGCGCCTGGACGTAGAGGGCGACCGCCGCGCGTACCTAGTGCGCCTGACGCCACAAGGCCGCCAGCAGTTCAACGACATGGCGCGCCAGCACGAGCAGTGGATCGTGGAAGCGTTTGCCACGCTGGGCGAACGTGACATTGCCACCTTGCACCGCCTGCTGGGCAAGGTGAAAGAACACACACAAGACAACTCTTTGGAGACAGCCGAATGAAACACTTCATCGGGGCCAGCAACCCCATGCGCGAGCAGTTCAACCCCCAGGCCGGCTACGTCGCTGAACACTTTGCCTGGAGCTTCGATGCTGGCGTGGGCACCGTCACGCTCAACCGGCCGGACCGCAAGAACCCGCTCACCTTCCAGAGCTATTCGGAGCTGCGCGACTTCTTCTACGCGCTGCGCTTTGCCACCGACGTGAAGGCCATCGTCGTCACCGGCGCGGGCGGCAACTTCTGCTCCGGCGGCGACGTGCACGAGATCATCGGCCCGCTGACCACTATGACCATGCCCGAGCTGCTGGAGTTCACGCGCATGACCGGCGACCTGATCAAGGCGATGCGCGCCTGCCCGCAGCCCATCCTGGGCGCCATCGACGGCATCTGCGCCGGTGCGGGCGCGATGATGGCGCTGGCCTGCGACATGCGCTACGGCACCGAGGCGACCAAGACGGCCTTTCTCTTCACCCGCGTGGGCCTGGCAGGTGCCGACATGGGCGCCTGTGCGCTGCTGCCCCGCATGATCGGCCAGGGCCGCGCCAGCGAACTGCTGTTCACCGGCCGCGCGATGACGGCGCACGAGGGCCTGGCCTGGGGTTTCTTCAACGATCTGTTCGACAGCGCCGACCTGCTGGCCAACGTGCAGGCCACGGCGCGCACGCTGGCCGACGGCCCCACCTTTGCGCACGGCATGACCAAAACCATGCTGAGCCAGGAGTGGAGCATGACCATCGAGCAGGCCATCGAGGCCGAGGCGCAGGCGCAGGCGATTTGCATGCAGACCGAAGACTTTCGGCGTGCGTACGAGGCGTTTGCTGCCAAGCAAAAGCCTGTGTTCCAGGGGGACTGAGAAGATGCACGTAGCAACGCCCCCCGCCCCCCGCCCGCCATCGACGGCGCACCTGGCCCTGCCCTTCTTTGACGACGCCCACCGCGCGCTGGCCGAGGGCCTGGTGCCCTGGGTTGGCGCGCAGCAGGTCGATGAAACCGACGACCGCGCTGCTTGCCGTGAGTGGGTGAAACGGTTGGGTGCAGGCGGCTGGCTGCGCTACTGCGTGCCCGCAGAACACGGCGGCGCACTGCCCGCACTCGACTCGCGCGCGCTGGTGCTGCTGCGCGAGACACTGGCCTACCACTCGCCGCTGGCGGATTTTGCGTTTGCCATGCAGGGGCTGGGCAGTGGCGCCATCACGCTGGCGGGCAGCCCGGCGCAGCAGGCGCACTACCTGCAGGGCGTGGCGCGCGGTGAGCTGATCGCGGCGTTCGCGCTCAGCGAACCCGAAGCGGGGTCCGACGTGGGTGCTATGCAAACAATAGCTACTAGCGCTTATCCATCCAGCGCTAGCGGCCAAAAAGACTTATATTCCCTCACCGGCACCAAGACCTGGATCAGCAACGGCGGCATCGCCGACTTCTACTGCGTGTTCGCCAAGACCGACCCGGCCGGCGGCACGCGGGGCATCAGCGCCTTCATCGTCGACGCGGACACGCCGGGGCTGGACGCCTCGCGCCACATCCACGTGATGGCGCCGCACCCGCTGGCCACGCTGCAGTTCACCGATTGCAAAGTGCGTGGCGATGCGCTGCTCGGCGAAGAGAACGGCGGCTTCAAGCTGGCCATGCGCACGCTCGACATCTTCCGCGCATCGGTGGCCGCCGCCGCGCTGGGCATGGCGCGCCGTGCACTGGCCGAGGCGGTGCACCACGCACGAACACGCCGCATGTTCGGCCAGACGCTGGCGGACTTTCAGCTCACGCAGGCCAAGATTGGCGAGATGGCCGCGCTGGTGGACAGCGCCGCGTTGCTGACCTACCGCGCGGCCTGGCTGCGCGACGAGGGTGAAAAGCGTGGCGGCACCCGCGTCACGGCCGAAGCGGCGATGGCAAAAATGACAGCTACCGAAAACGCCCAGCGTGTCATCGACATGGCACTGCAACTGCACGGCGGGCGCGGCGTGGAAGTCGGCAGCAAGGTCGAGTCGCTGTACCGCGACATCCGCTCGCTGCGCATCTACGAAGGCGCCACCGAAGTGCAGCAACTCATCATCGGCAAGGCCGTCCTGCAGGAGTGATCCCATGAAAGCCTCTTCCGCACCCTCCGCCCAGCCCGACCATTTCGTGCACGACCGCCTGCCACCCGCATCCGCCTTGCCGACCATGCGCTACGACCTGCCCGAACTGCAGATCGCAGACCAGGCCAACCTGGTGCTCGCCCTGTTCGAACAGGCCGAGCGCGCCGGCCACAACGACCGGCCCCTGCTGCGCGGCCCGCACCGCACCTACACCTACCGCGACGCCTGGACCGAGGCCGCGCGCATTGCCGAAGTGCTCACACAGGACCATGGCCTCGTGCCCGGCAACCGCGTGCTGCTGCGCGGCGGCAACACGGTGGAGATGGCACTGGCCTGGCTGGGCACCGTCTACGCCGGCCTGGTCGCGGTGGCCACCATGCCGCTGCTGCGCGCGGGCGAGCTCGCCAGCATCATCGAACGCGCGCAACCCACGCTAGCACTGTGCGACGGCCGCCTGCTGGCCGAGCTGCAGGCGGCGCAGGCGCAGCAACCGGTGCTGACCACCGCCGTGACCTTTCACACCGCGCCCGACGCCGCCGACCTGGTCCAGCGCGCCCAGGCCAAGCCGGGCACTACACCGCCCTGTCCCACATCGGCCGACGACATCGCGCTGATGGCTTTTACCTCGGGCACCACGGGCGCGCCCAAGGCGGCGGTGCACACCCACCGCGACGTGCTGGCCGCCTGCGAGGCCTGGCCGCGCCACGTGCTTAAGGCCACGCCCGACGACATCGTGGCCGGATCGCCGCCGCTGGCCTTCACCTTCGGGCTGGGCGGCCTGCTCGTGTTCCCGATGTGGGCCGGGGCCAGCGTGTACTTCCCGGACCAGCCCTACACACCCGAGACCATGGTCACGCTCATGCGCGACGCGGGCGTCACCATCTGCTACACCGCGCCCACCTTCTACCGGCAGATGGCGCCGTTCGCCCAGCAGATCGGCCTGCCGCAGCTGCGCATCAGCGTGAGCGCCGGCGAGGGCCTGCCCGACGCCACGCGCCAGCTATGGAAGAACGCCACCGGCATCGACATGACGGACGGCATCGGCGCCACCGAGATGTTCCACATCTTTGTCTCGTCGGCAGGCGGCGAAACACGCCCCGGCGCCATCGGCAAGGTCGTGCCCGGCTACACCGCCAAGGTGGTGGACGACGATGGCCATGAGGTGCCACTGGGCACCGTGGGCAAGCTCGCCGTCGTCGGCCCCACGGGCTGCAAGTACCTGGACGATCCGCGCCAGGCCAAGTATGTGAAGGACGGCTGGAACTACCCCGGCGATGCGTTCACGCAGGACGCCGACGGCTACTTCTTCTACCAGGCGCGCGACGACGACATGATCATCACCGCCGGCTACAACGTGGGCGGTCCCGAGGTTGAAGACGCCCTGCTGCGCCACCCGGCCGTGGCCGAATGCGGCGTGATCGGCGTGCCCGACGAGGAGCGCGGCATGGTGGTCAAGGCCATCTGCGTCTTGAAGCCCGGCCATACGGGCGATGCGGCCATGGTCAAGACGCTGCAGGACCATGTGAAAGCGACCATCGCCCCGTTCAAGTACCCACGCGTGGTGGAGTTTGTCACGGCCTTGCCCCGCACCGAGACGGGCAAGCTGCAGCGCTTCAAGCTGCGCCAGGGTGCGGCGCACGCTCCTTCTTCCTCGACAAAAGCAATATGATGAAAAACACCCTTTTGCAACCCGAGGGCTGGCTCGCGCCCAAGGGCTACGCCAACGGCGTGGCCGCACGCGGCACGATGGTTTTTACCGGCGGCCAGATCGGCTGGAACGCGCAGCAGCAGTTTGAGAGCGATGACTTCATCGACCAGACGCGGCAGACCCTGCTGAATGTGCGTGCGGTGCTGGAGGCCGGTGGTGCAGGGCCCGAGCATCTGGTGCGGCTGACCTGGTATGTGGTGGACCGCAAGGAATACAACGCGCGCTTGAAGGAGCTGGGCGCCGTGTACCGCGAGGTGCTGGGGAAGCACTTTCCGGCGATGGCGTGTGTGCAGGTGGCCGGCCTGATGGAGGAACGCGCAAAGGTGGAGATCGAGGCCACGGCGGTGGTGCCGGACGCGGTTTGACGAGGGCTTGAGGCGTCCGAGTCGAGTCTCAACGCACCTTCTCAAAACACCACGTAGCTAGCCCGCGCGCTGCCCCGCCCACGTTGCTCGCCGGTCGGCCCACCAAGCCTGCAACTGCTTGCCATACAAGATCAAAACCAACGCCGTCCCAATCAACGGCAACGCCGCGAACACCCACCCCGTCAGCAACTCGCCGCCCAGTGCCACGCCCACAAGCAACGCCACCGCCGGATTCACAAACGAATAACTCCCCGCCAACGCGGCCGACGTGTTCTGCAGCAGCCACAGATAGGCATTGAGCGCCACCAGCGTGCCAAACACCAGCAGATACACCCACGCCGCCCACGACTTGGCGCTGACCTGATCCAACGCAGGGAGCGGCTCGAACCACGCTGCCACCACCAGGCCCAGTGCACCACCCACCAACCATTGCGCAGCCGACGCCATGGCCGGCGCCGGCAATGAGAGACGGCGCGACGCGTACGAGCCAATGCTCCAGCACAGCGGCGCACCGAAGGCCAGCAGCGCACCCAGCCATGTCGCCGAAAAGTCGCCCTCCAGCGCAAGCAAGAGCGCCCCCACCACACCCAGGGCCAGCCCGATCCAGCTGGTCGCCGGTACTCGCTCGCCGCCCCAGCGAGACCACAGCGCCAGCCACATGGGCATGGTGGTCACCACCGTGGCCATCAGGCCGGAGCCGATGCCCAGCTTTTGCGCAAAGCCGATGAGGTTCATCGCGACGAACACCATCAGCCCGCCCACCAGCGCCGAATTGCGCCACTGCAGGGCTGTCGGCAACGCATGGCCCTGCCACAGTGCGATGAGCAGCATCACGCCCCCGGCGCACAAAAACCGCACCGCGTTCATCCAAAGCGGCGGCATCGTCTGCAAAGCGATGCCAATGGCAAAGTACGTGGTGCCCCACACCACGTACACCAGCAGCAGGGCCAACGCCAAGGCCCACGGGGCGGGACGACGGGCTTGCGCCTTGAAATTTGCCGGCATATTCTCCTCCTCACCGAATAATTTATGGAAACCACGACGTTTTCGGAATTTTTACCAAAAATAGGCGGCTATGCAAGCAAATATTCAGACGGATGACATGGACGCCAGAATTATTTCGGCGTTGGGGGCAGATGGCCGGCGTTCGTACGCCGAGGTGGGTGCCGAGGTGGGACTGTCGACCGCCGCGGTGCACGAGCGGGTCAAGAAGATGCTCGACAAGGGCGTGATCCGCCGTTTCTCCATCAGCGTCGAGCCCGAGCGGGTGGGCCTCTCATTCACGGCTTTCGTGGCCATCCGCAACGACGGCGGCGCGCACTGCCGCGACATCGCCCCGCGCCTGCAGGCCATGCCCGAGATCGAGGAGCTGCACAGCGTGGCGGGGGAATACGACTTTCTGGCCAAGGTCCGCACCACCCATGCGCGGGCGCTGGAAGACGTGCTCTACCAGATCAAGGCCATCGAGGGCGTGGCCCGCACCACCAGCACGGTGGTGCTCAACACCGAGTTTGAGGACCGCCCACTGAACCTGGGCTGGATGAGCGCCGGCAAAGGCGTCTGAACGCCGAGGTGCCCCACTCCGCTCGGACCGGAAGGGGTGGTTTGCGGTTCAGGCCGCTGAAACGCCGGCCGTTCGCTCGACCGCTTCGGCCTCCAGCAGCGCCAGGTAGTGGGCCAGCGATGGTGTGGCCAGGCCGGACACCTTGGCATGGTCGTCGTAGCGCCGCACACGCACGGCCTCCTGCGCGAAGGGCTGCGCGGCAAAACGCAGCGCCTGTGGCGGCGTGAACGGGCCGCCCTGCAGCACCAGGCTGTGCTGCGACGCAGGAGACAGCGTGGCCCAGTAGCCGGGCTCCGTCGCGCAGAGGTAGCGCTTGGCGTCCACATGCATGCGGATGGGCGCGAGCACTGCGTCGGGCAGCAGCCCGCGCAAAAACGGCAGCGCCACGTACTGGTGCAAGTCATCTTGCTGGGCCGTATCGCCCCCCGGTGCCAGCAGGTGCCCCAGGTCGTGCAACAGCGCGGCCACCACGGTGGCGCGGTCTTCCCCGGCCTGCTCGGCCAGCTGCGCGCACTGCAGCGCATGCTCGAGCTGGCTCACGGCCTCGCGGCCGTACTGATTGATGCCGCGGGTCGCCAGCAGGTGGCCGATGTCTTCAATCGTGAGCGCCATGGCCTTTTCCTTGCGGGCTGGGCTCTACACCAGGGCCTTGCGGATGCGCGCCGACACCAAGTCGATCACGCTCACGGTGACCACAATGATGAGCATCACCGCGCAGGTCTCGGCGTACTGAAAGCCGCGGATGATCTCCCACAGCACCACGCCAATGCCGCCGGCACCCACCATGCCCACGACCGAGGCCGAACGCACGTTGGCCTCGAAGCGGTACAGCGTGAACGAGATCCACAGCGGCATCACCTGCGGGATGACGCCATAGATGATTTCGTGCAGCGCACTCGCGCCGGTGGAGCGGATGCCTTCCACCGGCTGCGGGTCGATGGCTTCCACAGCCTCGGAGAACAGTTTGGCCAGCGTGCCCGTGGTGTGAATCCACAGCGCCAGCACGCCGGCGAACGGGCCCAGGCCCACCGCCACGACGAAGAGCATCGCAAACACGATTTCATTGATGGCACGAAACGCATCGAGCACGCGGCGCACCGGCTGGTTCACCCACCATGGCGCGATGTTCGAAGACGCCAGAAGCGCCAGCGGCACGGCGGTGACCACCGCCAGCGCCGTGCCCCACAAGGCGATCTGCAGGGTGACCAGCATTTCCTGAACGTAGATCTGCCACTGCGCAAAGTTGGGCGGGAAGAACTCGGCCGCGTACTGGGCCATGTTGCCCGAATCCTTGATGAGGTCGAGCGGGCGCATGTCGGCGCCCTTCCACGATGCGGCCAGGACCACCAGCAGGATGCCCCACGAGAGATACCAGACGAGGCTGCGCTTGGGCGCGGCGGTTCCGGCCAGGGCCGCAAGCGAAGGGTTCAGAGCAGAGGACATAGGGATATCGGGCTGGCCGGTACGTGGTTACTTCAGCGACGCCAGCTGCTGGTCGATTTCTGCCAGACGGGTCTTCTTGTCAGCGTCGGCCAGCGTAGCGTCGGCTTCGATCTTGTTGCGCTTGCCGAACAGGTCGAGCTGGCGGATGGGGGTGAGCTGTGCGTTGGTCGACGGCTTGAAGCCCGAGAGCTTGGAGATCTTCATCACGATCTCCTTCTCGCGCGCATCGGTCTTGGCGTAGTTGTAGAAGAAGTCTTTGATCTTGGTCTTCAGCGGCTCGGGCAGGTCCTTGCGCATCACCAGAGGATCGAGCGCAATCAGCGGCGAGGTCCAGACGATCTTGATGTCCTTGAACTTCTCGGGCTGGCGTTCCTTGATCTTTTCGAGGTTTTCGCTGTTGTTGGTGGCCACGTCGACCTGCTTGTTGGCCACGGCCAGTGCATTCGTTTCATGGTTGGCGCTGCGCGCAATCTTGAAATGGGTCTTGGCGTCGATCTTGTTCTGTGCAAAGGCGTAGTAGCCGGGCACCAGGAAACCCGAGGTGGAGTTGGGATCACCGTTGCCGAAGCTCAGCGACTTGCCATTCTTGAGCACGTCGTCCAGCGTCGCCAGGGGGCTGTCTTTGTGCACGATCAGGTGCGAGTAATAGCCCTGCGTGCCATCGGCGTTGACCATCTGCGCGAATACTTCGCCGTTGGCACGGTCCACGGCTTCCATGGCGGACTTGTTGCCCAGCCATGCAACCTGCATCTTGTTGAAGCGCATGGCTTCGATCAGGCCCGCATAGTCAGATGCGAAGAAGGCGTTGATCTTCAGGCCGGTCTGCTTGGCCATGTCGTCGAGCAGGGGCTGCCAGTCAGCCTTGAGGTTCTGCGAGGCTTCGGTAGAGATCATCCCGAAGTTGATGTCCTGGGCGTGGGCCGCGGACAGGCCCAGGCCCAGCGCCAGGGCGGCGCACAATTTCTTGAACATGAGAAGTACTCCTGAGAGAGTGAGACGAAAGAGGAACGCGGAGAGAGCAATGGAAAGGCTTCAGGCCGCCTGCGCCAGCGCGGGTGCCCATTGCGGCACCGGCATGGATGTCGGCGCGGTCGACAGTGGCTGGGCGGGCAATGCGCCGCCGAGGATTTCATCGGCCTGCATGCCGTACAGCTCGCGCAGCAAGGCGGGCGTTAGCGCAGACGACGGCCCGTCGTACACCACCTGCCCCTGGTTCAGCGCCACCACGCGGGGGCAATAGCGGATGGCCACGTCCACCTGGTGCAGCGAGACGATGACGGTGCTGCGGTCTTCGCGGTTGATGCGGGCCAGGATCTCCATGACCTTGCGAGAGGATTCCGGGTCCAGCGAGGCGATGGGATCGTCGGCCAGCACCACCTTGGCGCCCTGCACCAGCGTGCGCGCAATCGCGGCGCGCTGCTGCTGCCCGCCCGACAGCGTGGAAGCGCGCTGCGCATGGCAGTCGGCAATGCCCACCCGCGCGAGGGCGTCGAGCGCCAGCGCGCGCTCGTGGGGCTTGAACATGCGCAGCCAGCCACGCCACCAGGGCGTGCGGTGCAGCAGCCCCACCAGCACGTTCATGAGCACCGGCAGGCGGTCTACCAGATTGAACTGCTGAAACACAAAGCCGACCTGCGAGCGCACCTTGCGAATATCGCGGTGAATGCGACCGCCCTGCTGCACGCAGAGGCCGTCGACCTCAATCAGCGACGCGCTGGAGGCATCGGCCGCCACCAGCCCCGCCACGTGCCGCAGCAGCGTGGATTTGCCGGAGCCCGAGGCCCCGATCAGCGCCACCATTTCCCCGCGCTCGATGGTCAGGTTGATGTCGCGCAGCGCGTGTTTGCCATTGGCAAAGCGCTTGTTCAGCTGATGGATGTGAAGTGCAGCGGACATGGCCGGCTCCTTGAAAGTCGTCTAGACAACCGCAGTGTGGCGGGCACGCGTGACAGTGCTTTGACAGTTGCGGGAAGTTTGGATGTCGGTGCGGGCAGCCCTTCAGAGCACCCGTTGCCCCTCGCGCCACACGCCGCGCACCACCGCCTGGCGCGACCCATCGGGCAGATCGGCCATGTGCACCTGGATCAGGTCGGCGCGCAGCCCGGCTGCGAGCTCGCCCCGGTCTGCCATGCCCGCGGCCTTCGCAGGATTGCAGGTGACAGTCGCCACGGCCCGGGGCACCGACAGGATCTCGTCGTCCACCAGCCGCATCACGGCGCTCAGCAGGCTGCCGGGCACATAGTCCGACGAGAGGATGTCGAGCAGGCCGGCGCGCGCCAGGTCGGCTGCAGCAACGTTGCCCGAATGCGAACCGCCGCGCACGACGTTGGGCCCGCCCATCACGGTGAGCAGGCCACGCTCGTGCGCCGCCTGGGCCGCCGCCAGGGTGGTCGGGAACTCGGACATGCCGGCCCCCTCGGCATGGGCCTGCTCCACATGCGCCACAGTGGTGTCATCGTGGCTGGCCAGCGATATGCCGTGCGTGCGGCAGTAGTCCACAAAGTACGCGCGGTGCGGCTCGGCGTACTGCGCCTGCAGCGTCGCGGCAAGCTGCACCTGCCGCTCGAACTTCTCGCTGCTCCAGCCCTTCTTGCCGGTGTAGTAGGTGCGCGCCTGCTCAAGGTCCTCCCACTGCCGCTGGCCGGGCGTGTGGTCCATGAGCGAGATCAGCGACAGGCGCGGGTGCCCGTGGAAAGGGCCGAACAGGTCGATGGTATTGGGCGCCGGCAGCTCGCAGCGCACATGCAGGTGGTGGTCCGCGCGCAGCAGGTTGCGCTCGGTGCAGGTATCGATGGTGCTGAGGACGCGGTTCCAGGCGCTGCCGCGCAAACTGTCCACATCGGCCTCTCCTACCCCCAGGGCGTCGAGCACGGTGGTAATGCCAGCGGCGGCAATCTCGGCGTCGTGCGCGAGCAGCGCGGGCATCTCGGCCCACTGCACCTTGGGCCGCGGCATCAGGTGGCGCTCGAAGTTGTCGGTGTGTACCTCCACCAGGCCGGGCAGCAAATAATCGCCCCCCAGGTCGATGCCCTGCAATGCGGAGGTCGCACCACTGCTCACCGCGGCAATGCGCCCGCCCTCGACCTGCAGAGAGCCCTGCACCACTTCGTCCCGCAGCACCATGCGGGCGTTTCGGAAGACGGCTGCGCTCATGCGGCACCTCCGCGGAAGTCGCCGACGTTGACGCGGCGAGTGGCCACCGCCGCACCCACCTTCGCGTCGTGAAAGATGCCGACCAGCGCTGCGCCCCGCGCCACGGCCTCGCGGATCAGCGTGATCACTGTCTCGGTATTGGCCGCGTCCAGCGATGCGGTGGGCTCGTCCAGCAGCAGCAGCGGCTTGGACTTGATCATGTTGCGCGCGATGTTGATGCGCTGCTGCTCGCCGCCTGAGAAGGTGGCGGGCGGCAGGTGCCACAGCCGCTCGGGAATGCGCAGGCGCGTGAGCCACTGGCGCGCCGCTTCGCGCGCGGCCTCCAGCGCAACGGCGTCGTCGCCGGCGTCCTCGGACAAGGGTTCGGCCACCACGTCGAGCGCGCTGACCCGGGGAATGACACGCAGGAACTGGCTCACGTAGCCGATGGTCTCGCGGCGCAGCTGCACCAGCGCCCGCGGGGTGGCCTGGGTCACGTCCACCACGTCGCCAGATTGCGTGCGCACTGCGATGCTGCCCTCGTTGGCGCGGTAGTTGGCGTAGACCATCTTGAGCAAGGTGCTTTTGCCCATGCCCGAAGGGCCGTCCAGCACCACGCACTCGCCGGGTTGCACCGACAGGTCCACGCGGCTGAGCACCGGCAGCTCCACGCCGTTTTGGTGGTGCAGGGTGAAGCGCTTGGCCACCCCTTTCAATTGAAGAATGGGCTGGTTCATGGCTGCAGTACCGAAGAGACGAGAAGTTGGGTGTAGGGATGCTGCGGGTCGTCGAGCACCTGGTCCGTCAGGCCCGACTCCACCACGCGGCCGCGCTGCATCACCACCATGCGGTGGGCCAGCAGGCGGGCCACCGCCAGGTCGTGCGTGACGACGATTGCAGCCAGCTGCATCTGCCGCGTGAGCTGGCGCAGCAGATCCAGCAGCCGCGCCTGCACCGAGACATCCAGGCCGGACGTGGGCTCGTCCATGAACACCAGGCGCGGCTGGGTCACGAGGTTGCGCGCAATCTGCAGGCGCTGGCGCATGCCGCCCGAGAACGTGCGCGGGGCATCGTCGATGCGCGCGGCGTCGATCTCCACGCGCTGCAGCCACTCCACCGCGGTGTTGCGCAGGCGGCCGTAGTGGCGCTCGCCCAGCCCCATGAGGCGCTCGCCCACATTGGCGCCGGCGGACACGTCCATGCGCAGGCCGTCCGCGGGGTTTTGGTGCACAAAGCCCCAATCGGTGCGCGCCAGCAGCCGCTGCTGGGCCTGCGACATGGCAAACACGTCCTGCACCGTGCCGTCGCGCTGGCGAAACTGCACCGAGCCCGCATCCGGCGCACTGCGCGCAGCAATCGTATTGAGCAGGGTCGACTTGCCTGAGCCCGACTCACCCACTACGGCGAGCACCTCGCCGGGCCAGAGGTCAAACGACGTGTCCTGCAGCGCCACGCGCTCGCCATAGCTTTTGCCCACGTTGCGCACGCTCAGCAGCGGCGCCGGCATCTCAAGAGTATTCATGTCAGGGTGTCCATCACAAAACTGATGCCATGGCGTGCAAAGCCCAGCGACTCGTAGAAGGCGTGCGCGCCGGTGCGGCGGGCGTTGGAGGACAGGGCCAGCTTGTAGCAACCGGCCTCGCGGGCACGCTCCATGGCGTGCGCCATCATCTGGCGGCCGATGCCGTGCCCCTGCCGTGCTGGCGCGACCACCACGTCCTCCACGATGGCCGAGGGCGCGCCGCGGTGCGCGAGGTTGTGCATGACCAGCAGCGCATAGGTGCCCACCACCGCGTCTCGCGCCGCTGCGTCCACTGCCACCCATAGCCGGTAGCTCGGGTAGTGGGCAAACTGCCCCCACACGGCGCGCGCTTGCGGCAGGGCCAGGACATCCTGCGGGCTGTCTTCGATGGTCGCGTACAACGCCAGCACATCGTCCAGATCGGCCTCCACGGCCTCGCGGAGGGTGATGCCGCTCATGGGGCGACCTCGGTGCGCCCGGGCAACGGCTGCTGGGTCTGCTGCGCTTGGCGCTCCTGGCAATAGTCCGAGTCCGAACACACGTGCATGCGCCCGCCCTGGTCGTCGGTAATGACTTCGTCCAGAAAACTCTTGGTGGCGCCGCACAGCGCGCAGGCGGCATCCCAGCGCTGCACTTCGAAAGGATGGTCTTCAAAACCCAGGCTTTCCACAGCGGTGTAGGGCGGCACGGCGTAAATGCGCTTTTCGCGGCCTGCGCCGAAGAGCTGCAAGGCCGGGTTCATGTGCATCTTGGGGTTGTCGAACTTGGGGATAGGCGACGGCGCCATCACGTAGCGGCCATTGACCAGCACCGGGTAGTCGTACGTGGTGGCGATGTGGCCATAGCGCGCAATGTCTTCGTACAGCTTCACATGCATCAGGCCGTACTCCGCCAGGCCGTGCAGCGTGCGCGTTTCTGTCTCGCGCGGCTCCAGGCGCTGCATGGGCTCGGGCACCGGCACCTGGTAGACGATGACTTGGCCTTCGGCCAGCGGCGTCTCGGGGATGCGGTGGCGCGTCTGGATCAGCGTGGCCTGTGTGGTGCGGGTCGTGGTCTCGACGGCCGTCGTGCGCTCGAAGAAGCGGCGGATGTTGACGGCATTGACCGTGTCGTCCGAGCCCTGGTCGACGACCTTGAGGCGGTCGTCTGGGCCGATGATGGCGGCCGTGACCTGGATACCCCCCGTGCCCCAACCGTAGGGCAGCGGCATTTCGCGCGAGCCAAACGGCACCTGGTAGCCGGGAATGGCCACCGCCTTGAGGATGGCCCGGCGGATCATCCGCTTGGTGCGCTCGTCCAGGTAGGCGAAATTGAAGTTTCCATCGGCTGAGGCCGTTTCGGTGGCGGCCTCCATCGAAATCGGTTCGCGCGGTGCGTTCATGGACGGTCTCCTTCGGCGGGTGTGGCCGCAGCCGCGCGGGCGGCGGCATCGGCGCTGGCCCGCATGCGGCGCACCAGTTCCAGCTCAGACTGAAAGTCCACGTAGTGCGGCAACTTCAAGTGCTGCACAAATCCCGATGCCTCCAGGCTGTCGCTGTGCCCAAGGACGAACTCCTGCATTTGCGCGGGGGACTCCACCGGCTCGCCCAGCTCGTCACAGCGCAGCGCGCGGTCCACCAGGCTCATCGCCATCGCCTTGCGCTCGCTGTGCCCAAACGCGAGGCCGTAGCCGCGAGTGAACTGAGGTGGCTGGGTCTTGCTGCCTGCAAACTGGTTCACCATCTCGCACTCGGTGATTTCGATGTCGCCGATCGAGACCGCAAAGCCCAGCTCTTCGGGCTCGAGTTCCACCGCCACCGTTCCAAGCCGCACTTCGCCCACAAAAGGGTGCGAGTGCGAATATCCGCGCTGGGTGGAGTACGCCATCGCCAGCAGAAACCCTTCATCCCCCCGCGCCAGGTTCTGCAGCCGCGTCGCCCGGTCTGCTGGAAAACGCAGGGGCTCGCGGGTGAGGTCGGTCGGCGCAGGGTCTCCGGGCGGCACCGGCCGGGTCTCGATCAGGCCCTCCTGGTTGAGCAGGTCAACCACGCGCGGCGCAGGTGCAGCGCTGGAAGGCTCGGCAGGTTTGCCCGCTGGCACACCAGCGCCCTCGGTTTCGACCAGCAGCGTGAAATCAAGCAGGCGCTGGGTGTAGTCGTACGTGGGCCCCAGCACCTGCCCGCCCGGCAGGTCCTTGAACGTGGCAGAGATGCGGCGGTCCAGCACCATGCGTGCGGTGTCGAGCGCACGGGTCACGCCCAGGCGCGGCAGCGTGGCACGGTAGGCCCGCAGCAAAAAAATCGCTTCGACCAGATCACCGGCAGCCTGCTTGATCGCCAGCGCGGCCAGTTCCGGGTCGTACAACGATCCCTCGGTCATTACGCGGTCCACCGCCAGCTTGAGCTGGCTTTGGATCTGCGCCACCGACAGCTCGGGCAGCGCGGAATCTCCGCGGCGCTGGTCTGCCAGCAAACGATAGCTGTTGAGAATCGCGGCTTCGCCGCCTTTGACGGCTACATACATGCTTCGTGCTCCGCAGCAGAGGGTTGGAGGGGGCGGGCGGACAGGTGCGTGGTGCGCGGCAAACCCACCACCTGGTGGCCTGTGCACAACAGCACGTCCACGCCGCACGGAAAGACAGCCTGGTTGGCAGCCCACTGATGCTCGAAGTCGCTCGGCAAGCCTTGAACCTGGAGCGTGGTCGCGCCCTGGATGCCCGGGCCGCGCAGCGTCCAGCCCGTAGCCGTTGCATCTGCGGGGCTGTGGATCCCTTGCACATCGATTACGCAGGTGGCGGATTGGTCAGGGTAGATGTCGCTGCCCTGGGCCAGAGTGGCGAGCGGGGGCATTTCATCCCCGTGCGCCAGCCAGACAAAACGTGCTTCGGCGGCGTCGGCCACCAGCGCACAGCCCGTGTGAAATCGCAGCCACTGGCCGGCACCGCCCGCCAGCAGCGCAGGCGACAGCCAGACGGCGCAGTCGCTGTCGAGCAGCGCCAGCAGTGCGGCGGCGCCCGCAGCGCTGCCCACCGTCGGGTGCTGGGCGTCGTGCGGCACTTCGACCCATCTCCCTGGATGCGAAAGCGCCTGCAGCACCGCGCGGAACACGGCCTGGCTGCCCAGCGACTCGTTCGAGAAACCGGCGGCCAGGGCCGTCAGATCAGGGGTCGTTGCTGGGGCGGTCATGCAGCGTCCTCCTCGTCGTCCGCGCCGCCGCTCTCGCGGGCCACGGTGAAGAAGTCCACCCGCGTGCTGGCAGCGCGCTCCTGGCGCTGTTGGCGGGCACTCTTCAGGTGCGTGCGGATAGGCTCCAGCACGGCCGCATCCAGCGCGGGCTGCTGCGCAACGTCTTGCAGCAACGCGTCGGCCAGTGCCGCCAGCTCGGCATGGCGGCGCGAGCGTCCCAGCACATAGGCCACACCCACGGACACGGGCGCGCCTTCGGCTTCGACCCGCAGCGCGCAGCGGGTGACCGTGACCTCGCCAAGATTGAAGCGTTCGCCCGTGCCCCCTGCGCGGCCCTGCACCATCATGAGACCGGTTTCGGGAGACCGCAGCCAGTGCGATGGCCGTGTGGCCTGTCCGCGCAGGCCGGATTCGAGCAGACCCACCGGCGCCCGCGCCAGCAGCGCCATCCAGTCCGCCCGCTGCAGCGCACGGCCGGGCCCGGGGTTGTCAAAGGCTTGAAACATGAACGTGATACCCTGAAAGTTGTATAGACAAATTGAACAACTGGCGCAAGATTAAAGAGCGCGCATGTAGGTTTCATGACAGCCAGCACATCCACTTTTTCCACCGCCCTGCTGCCCGCAGCAGCGGCCCCGCCCACACGGCAAGCCCGCGACAGTTTCTGGACCCGCATTGCGGCCGAACTGGCCGAGGCCATCGGCAGCGGCATCTACCCACCCGGCCAGCGCCTGCCGTCTGAACATGCGCTGGCCGAGCAGTACGGGGTGAACCGCCACACCATTCGCCGGTCGCTGGCCAGCCTGAGCAGCCAGGGGCTGGTGCGCGTGACGCAGGGCAGCGGCACCTATGTAGAAGACTTTGCGGTGGACCTGGTGCTGGGCCGGCGCACACGCCACCAGCAGGGCCTGGCCCAGGCCGGGCTGCGCGGCAGCCTGGTGGTGCTGAGCGAGCAGAAAATGCGGGCCACCGCGCTGTTGGCTGCAGCGCTGCAAATCCCGGCCCGGAGCACCGTGCTGGCTTTGCATGTGCTGGGCGAGGCCGAGGGCCAGCCCCTGCACCTGAGCGAGCGCTACTTTCCCCTGCCGCGCTTTGAAGGCCTGGCCCAGGTGGTGCGCGACACCGGCTCCATCACCGCCGGCTTTGCCGCGCACGGCGTGGCCGACTACACGCGGCGCGAGAGCCGCATCACCGCAGAGCTGCCCACTGCCGACATCGCCGCGCAGCTGCGCCAGCCGGCATCGCGCCCGGTGCTGCTGGTAGAGAGCCTGAACGTCGACTTGGCCGGCGAGCCCATCGAATGGGCTCGCGCCTGGTTTGCGGGTGACCGCGTGAAACTGACCATTGCCCACGATGAACACTGATGCCACCTCCGCCCACCGCTACGCGGTGTACTTCGCACCCAACCCGGGCAGCCTGGGCTGGCTGGCGGGCAGCCACTGGCTGGGGCGCTGCGCCGCCTTGCTGCAGCCCCTGCACCAACTCGACATCGAAGGCGTGGCCGCTGACGAACTTGAGCGGCTGACCGCCGCGCCGCGCCGCTACGGCTGGCACGGCACGCTCAAGGCCCCGTTTGCGCTGGCCCCCGGCGTGGACTGGCTCACGCTGCACCACGCCGTGCAAGAGCTGGCCCAAAGCCTGCGCGCCTTTCCGTTGCCCCCGCTGCAGGTGGAGCGCATCGACGATTTCCTCGCGCTCACTCCAGCGCCCTCCCACCCGGGCAACGCGGCGCTGCGCGATGCGGCCGCGGCCTGCGTGACACAGCTCCAACCCCTGGCAGCGCCGCTGTCCGAAGCCGCCCTCGCGCGCCGGCGCGTCGCGGGCCTCACGCCCCGGCAAGACGAACTGCTGCAGCGCTGGGGATACCCGTTCGTGCTCGACGAGTTCCGCTTCCACATGTCGATCACGGGCAGCCTGTCGCAGGTATCGCCCGAGGTGCAGGCGCTGGTCTTTGACGCGGCGCAGGAGTTCTTCTCGGACCTGCCGCCCCTCCAGTTCAACAGCCTGGCACTGTTTGCCGAGCCCACAGCCGGCGCCGACTTCATGCTGCTCGACCACCTGGAGCTGGGCGCATGACACAGCGGCTGGTCTACTTCATGGGCCCGTCCGGCGCGGGCAAGGACAGCCTTCTCGACTGGCTGCGCGCGCAGCTGCCGGGCCACCTGCTGCTGCGCTGGGCGCGCCGCACCGTCAGCCGGCCGATGGACCCCGGCGGCGAGGCGCACGAGAGCGTCACGCCCCAAGAGTTCGTGGCGCTTCGCGAGGCAGCGGCGTTTGCGCTGCACTGGGAGGCCAACGGCCTGTGCTACGGCATCCGGCACGAGGAGCTGTCGCCCCAGATGGCGGGTGGCTGGGTGCTGCTCAACGGTTCGCGCGCTTACCTGCCGCAGGCGCTGGAGCGTTTTCCCCAGATGACCGCCGTGCACATCACGGCGAGCCCCGAGGTGCTGCGCCGCCGCCTGCTGGCGCGCGGCCGCGAGCCTGCCGACCAGGTGGAGGCCCGCGTGCAGCGCGCGCTGGCCTTTCAGGTGCCGGCCGGGGTGGCGGGCATCGCGGTGCACAACAATGGCGCGCTCGACGACGCGGGCCGCGAACTCCTGAAAGCCCTCTCGCAACTGCCGGGCTGGCCAGACGGCAATGGCACACTGGCGCCCCCGCGGCCCCTGCCACCGCTGGCGGCCGATTCGATCCACAGCCTTCAACCTCGCGCTGCAGCGCAGCCGACCCTGCCATGAGCCCTGTTGTCACCATCTATCACAACCCGAAGTGCGGCACGTCGCGCAACACACTGGCCATGATCCGCAACAGCGGCGTGGAGCCCGAAGTCGTTGAGTACCTGAAGGCCCCGCCAGACCGCGCCACGCTGGCCGCTTTGATCGCGGCCACGGGCGCGCCGGTGATTGATGCGGTGCGCACGAAGGAGGCGCTGTTTGCCGAACTGCAACTGGGCGCGCCGGGCGTGACCGACGCGCAGCTGATTGACGCCATGCTGGCCCACCCGATCCTCATCAACCGGCCGCTGGTGACGACGCCGCTGGGCACGCGGTTGTGCCGTCCATCCGAGCTGGTACTCGATATCCTGCCCGCTCCGCAGCAAGGCGCTTTCACCAAGGAAGACGGTGAAGCGGTGGTCAACGCGCAGGGACAGCGTGTCTGACGGCCTGCTCGGCGGGGTGCAGCATCTGCTCGCTGTGAAACCGGCGTGATGCCACCCGCCCCATGACCACACGCTCACAGCGCGGCGCGGTGGCGCGCCTGGGTGTGGCGCAGACACTGGCTTGGGCCTCGTCCTACTACCTGCCGGCCATGCTGGCCGAGCCCATGGCGCGCGACCTGGGTGTGGCCACGCCCACGGTGTTTGCCGCGTTCTCGGTGGCGCTGGTGGTGTCGGCCCTGCTGGGCCCGCTGGCGGGCCGGACCATCGACCGGCATGGTGGCCGGCCGGTGCTGGTGGGTACCAACCTGCTGTTTGCCGCGAGCCTGGTGGCCATGGGGATGGCCCAGGGCCCGGTGGGTTTGTTCGCTGCCTGGGTGCTGATGGGCGTGGCGATGGGGTCGGGCCTGTACGAAGCGGCGTTTGCCACGCTGGTGCGCCTGTATGGGCAGGGCGCGCGCAGCGCCATCACCGGCATCACTTTGATTGCGGGGTTTGCCAGCACGGTGGGGTGGCCGCTGTCGGCGTGGATGGAAGTGCAGTGGGGCTGGCGCGGTGCGTGTGTTGGGTGGGCGGCGTTGCACCTGCTGCTGGGCGTGCCGCTCAATGCCTGGCTGCCCCGTATCGGCAACGCGTTGGATTTGGAGCAGGCCACACCGCCGGCCGCACCAACAACCACCGCCGCCCCACAGCCCGCAGCGCAGCCAGCACCCGCCGATGCGCGCCATGCGCTGCGCACTACCGTGTTGCTGTCGTTCGTCTTTGCGGTCACCTGGTTCACCAGCACCGCAATGGCGGCGCACCTGCCGCGGCTGTTGCAGGCCAGTGGTACCTCACTGCAGGTAGCGGTGGCCACTGCGGCCCTGGTGGGGCCAGCGCAAGTGGTGGCACGCCTTCTCGAATTCGGCCTGCTGCGCCGCCTGCACCCCCTGGTGTCGGCGCAACTGGCCGCTGCGGCCCACCCGGTGGGCGCGGCCATCCTGATGGTGGTGGGCGGCCCGGCAGCGGCGCTCTTCACTGTGCTGCATGGCGCGGGAAACGGGATTCTGACCATCGCCAAAGGCACGCTGCCGCTGGTGCTGTTTGGCGCCGCCGGTTATGGTGCGCGCCAGGGTTTGATGATGGTGCCCGCCCGCGTGGCGCAGGCCTTTGCGCCGGTGCTGTTCGGCATGCTGATCGATGGCATCGGTGCGCAGGCCGTGTGGGTGACTGCGTTGCTGGGTGTGGCGGCGCTGGGGGCGCTGATGGTGTTGCGGTCGCCCGGGCGGTAGACCAGTGGGCCGGCTGCCGATGACCGGCGCCTCTTCTTAGAACTACAAGAAGAGCACGGACACCATCGAAGAAATCGTCACGGCCCAGCCCACGCGGTTCGCGGTTTGCGCCGTTTTGGGATCGATGGGAAACAGCTCGCACCGCCGCCACATCCACACGTTGCCGACAACCATGGCGATCAAACAAGCCGTCGCGCCCAGCAGGGATCCAAAGGCCAGCCCGAGCACCACGCTCACCAGCAAGGTGAGGCAGGTGAAGGTGTTGATGGCGCTGGAGGTGCTGGCCAGCACATGGGACAAGCCTCCGCACGCCGCACACTGCGCTGGGGACTCGCGCGATGCCCAGCGCAACGCGGCATTGCTGACTCCTGGCTTCTGGCAATGCGGGCAGATGTGTTTCATGGTCGGCCTCCGGGTTCCTGGCGTACCAGTACCACTATAGACCTCGGGCGCACCATCCTTTCAAGGCACCACAAACTCCGCCCGCGCCTTAAGCGCCGGGGCGCGCGAGTGGCAGCCTTCCAGGTGGTCGTTGACGAGCCCCATCGCCTGCATGAAGGCATATACCGTGGTCGGCCCCACAAAGCTCCAGCCGCGTTTCTTGAGGTCTTTGGACATGGCCACCGATGCGGGCGAGGTGGACAGCGAGCGCGCCACCTCGCGCGTGATGCGTTCGGGGCGCGCTCCCGCCGCGGGTTCGTAGCGCCACGCATAGTGCGCCAGCGAGCCGAACTCGCTGCGCAGCTCCAGCACGCGGCGCGCGTTGTTGAGGGTCGAGACGATCTTGCCGCGGTGGCGCACGATGGCGGCGTCCTGCACCAGGCGCTCGATATCGTCGTCGCCAAACGCCGCGATTTTCTCGGCGTCGAAATTTGCAAACGCGGCGCGAAAGCCCTCGCGCTTGTTCAGGATGGTGAGCCAGCTCAGGCCCGACTGAAAACCCTCCAGGCACAGCTTTTCAAACAGCCGCCGGTCGTCTGCCACAGGAAAGCCCCATTCGTTGTCGTGGTAGTGGCGGTACAGCGGCGTGGCCTGGCACCAGGCGCAGCGTGGGCAATGGGTGTCGTCGGCGAAAAGGCCTTCGGGCAAGGCGGGGGTGGCTGGGGTCATGGCAGCGGATTCTAGGGATGCTCTGTGCGCGCCGAGCGGCAAAAACGTCGGCGGGTCGGCAGCGATGGCGTGCGTGAATCACGCGGCGGACAACCCGGGGCCCCAGATGCCCCAGCAACGGGTGGGTGCAGAAGTTCCGTGGCCCTGGACGGCGGCAGGCGCTGGGCACGGGGCCGTCCTGACCCGCCGACATTGGTCTATAAACTGACTGATGACGCGGCGGCCAGCCGCCCAGCCCATCCCGCCCCCCGTTCCACTGCCTCGCCCCACGACTGCATGCGCCCCACACCCGTTCGCCCCACGTTGTGGCTGACCTTCACCCTCACCTGCGCCGCATTGCTGGGCGGTTGCGCCAGCACCAGCAGCTCGCTGGGCTACTACTGGCAATCGGTGCGCGGCCATGTGCAGCTGCTGCAGGCCGCCGAGCCCATCGACCACTGGCTCGCGCGGCCCGATATCAACCCCGCGCTGCGAGAACGGCTGCAACTGGCACAGAAGGCGCGGACCTTTGCGGCGGCCGAGCTGGGCCTGCCCGACAACGCCAGCTACCGCCGGTACGCGGACCTCAAGCGCCCCGCCGCCGTGTGGAACGTGGTGGCCGCGCCGCCTTATGCACTCAAGCTGCACACCTGGTGTTTTCCGGTCACTGGCTGCATCGGCTACCGCGGCTACTTCACGCAGGCCGATGCCCAAGCCGAGGCCGACCAGCTGGCCGCACAGGGCCTGGAGGTGGAGGTCTACGGCGTGCCCGCGTATTCCACGCTCGGCTACATGAATTGGGCCGGCGGCGACCCGCTGCTGAACACCTTCATCGCCTGGCCCGAGGGCGACTTCGTGCGCCTGCTGTTCCACGAACTTGCGCACCAGGTGGTCTATGCCGAGGGCGACACGCTCTTCAACGAATCCTTTGCCACCGCGGTCGAGCGCATTGGCGTGGCACGGTGGCTGGCCGAGAACTCGACACCCGCCGCGCGCGAGGCCTACGCCACCAGCGAGGCGCGGCGCGCGGCCTTCCGCGCACTGACGCGGGCCACGCGGGCACGCCTTGCGGCCATTTATGAACAAAAAGAGGCCCTAGCGCTTGATCAACAAGCGCTACATGCTATGAAAATAGTAGCAATGCAGGATTTTCGCGCCAGCTACGACCGCTTGCGTGCGCAGTGGCTGGGCATCACACCCGGCGCCGTGGCGCAGGTCACCACGGCCCAGGTGGCAGGGTACGACCGCTGGGTGGCCAAGGCCAACAACGCCAGTTTTGCTGCGCAGGCCGCCTACGACGAACTGGTGCCCGCGTTCGAGGCCCTGTTCGAGCAGCAGGGCCGGGACTGGCCCCGGTTTTATGATGCCGTTCGACAACTGACCCGCCAGCCGCTGCCCGGGCGCCACGAGGCGCTGCGTGCACTGGTAACCCCGAAGGAGACATCCGGTGCCTGACATTCACATCCATCGCGAACACCAACTGGGCCTGAAAGAGGCCCGCAAGATTGCCTTCTCGTGGGCCGAAAAGGCCGAAGAGAAATTCGACATGGAATGTGTCTACGAAGAGGGCGACACCGAAGACACGCTCACCTTCACACGTTCGGGCGTCAAGGGCACGCTGCTGGTGGACGCGAAGCAGTTCGAGATGAAGGCGCAGCTCGGCTTTCTGTTCGGCGCCTTCAAGGATCGCATCGAGTCCGAGATCGGCGAGCAGCTCGACGCTCTGCTGAACGGCAAGCCGGCGAAGGCTGCGGGCAAGAAGGCGGCGGGTGGCGAGGAGCCGAAGAAGGAAAAGGCCAGTGCCAAGGCCGCCCCCAAAGCCGCCGCAAAGACGGCGGCCAAGCCCAAGAAGGCCTGAGGCAACGCCGCGGCCTCCTGCCCCATGACCACGTCCACCACCTCGGCCAGCGCCGCTGTCCTGCCACCCGTTGGCGCCACGGCGTTCGACACGCTCCAGGCCCTGCTGCACACGCGCTACAGCTGCCGCGCGTACCAGCCCGAGCCGCTGCCGCGCGCCACCATCGAGCAGATCCTGGCCGCCGCGCAGCGCACCGCCTCCTGGTGCAACGCGCAGCCCTGGCAGGTGCACATCGCCAGCGGCGCCACGCTCAGCCGCCTGCGTGAAGCGTTTGCGGCAGTGGCCCCCACCACGCGGCCCGTGCCCGACCTGCCCTGGCCGCGCGAGTACCGCGGCGTGTACCAGGAGCGCCGCCGTGAATGCGGCTGGGGCCTGTACGAAGCCCTGGGCATTGCCAAGGGCGACCGGGAAGCGTCGGCCCGCCAGGCGGCGCAGAACTTCAGGATGTTCGGCGCGCCGCACGTGGCCATCGTCACCAGCGACGAGGCGCTGGGCACCTACGGCGCCGTCGATTGCGGTGCGTATGTGTCGAGCTTCATGCTGGCGGCGCACAGCTTGGGCGTGGGTTCGATCGCGCAGGCCGCGCTCGCGTCCTATCCGGGGGTGTTGCGCGAGGTGCTGGGCATTGGCGACGACCGCACCATTGTCTGCGGCATCTCGTTTGGCCTGGCAGACCTTTCACACCCCGCCAACCACTTTCGCACCACGCGGGCCGACCCGGCCGACAGCGTGGTGTGGCGCGACTGACGGGGCCGTTGTTAGAACCTGTTCAAGGTCTTTTCGGGGTCGCACAAGTACCTTGCAAGGATGGGATGCAAGGCGCGGTGCGCAGCCAATAGCCTGTGCTATTGGCAAGCGCCGCAACGCCGCAGACCGCCCGGCAAGGCACTTGCCCGAAGGGTTGGAGTGAAATCGGGCCGATGAACTTGGTAGTGCGTGGCGCCCCGGCTGCTTGCATGGGCATGAGCCCACGCGGCGCATCCGAAGCATCCACTCATCCCGATGGCACTCCAATGCGACCCCGAAAAGATCTTGAACAGGTTCTTAGGCCGCTGCGCGCAGCAAGGGGCTGCTGCGCGCGTGCAGCACGCCGAACAGATCCTTGGGGTCGGCCAGTGCGGGAATCAACTCGATGCGCTCGCCCACGCCCAGCGCCTGCGCCGTGTCGCGCATGAAGCGCAGGGCCGAGAAATCCTCCAGCGCAAAACCCACGGAATCGAACACGGTGATGGCCTCATCGGAGCTACGGCCGCCGCGGCCTGGGAGCCGGCCGGCCAGCACCTCCCACAGCTCGGTCACTGCAAAGTCGGCGGGCAGCTGCTGAATGTCCCCTTCGATGCGCGTCTGGGGCGTGTACTCCACAAACACCTGGGCAGCGCGCAGCACATCGGCATGCAGTTCGGTCTTGCCGGGGCAGTCGCCGCCCACCGCGTTGATGTGCATGCCGGGCGAAAGCATTGCAGGCGTGAGGATGGTGGCGTTGGTCTTGTCCGCCGTCACGGTGGTCACGATGTCCGCGCCACGCACCGCGTCGGCCGTGCTGGCGCAGGCGATGGCGGTGATGCCCGTGCCCTGCAGGTTGGCCTGCAGTTTGGCGGTGGCGGCTGGGTCGGTGTCAAACAGCCGCAGCGTCGTGATGCCCAGCAGGTGGTGGAAGGCGAGCGCCTGGAACTCGCTTTGCGCGCCGTTGCCGATCAGCGCCATGGTGCGGCTGCCGGGTCGCGCCAGCGCCCGCGCGGCCACGGCCGACATGGCGGCGGTGCGCAGCGCGGTGGTGAGCGTGAGTTCGCTGAGCAGCACCGGCGCGCCGGTCGCCACGTCGGCCAGCACGCCAAACGCCATCACCGTCGACAGGCCATGGCGCGTGTTGCGCGGGTGGCCGTTGACGTATTTGAAGGCGTAAGTTGCATCGTCGGCAATCGGCATGAGCTCGATCACGCCGTCCTTGGAGTGGCAGGCCACGCGCGCCGATTTGTCGAACGACTCCCAGCGCAGGAAGTCGGCATGGATGTTGTCGGCAATACCGCGCAGGCAGGCTTCGATGCCTTTGCGCCGCACCAGTTCGATGACCGCGGGTGCGCTGAGGTACAGGGTGGAAAAGGTCGCTGTGGTGGGGCTGTTGGGATGCGCCATGTTGTGTCTCCGGAAGGATGAGACAAGTCTCCCGGAGCACTGCAGCAATGGGAATGGTCAGAACTGCCGCATATTGCAGGCCACTTTGGCGAAGTGGCAGGACAAACTGGCTTTCTGACCGGTCGCCGCGTTTTTCCCCTGCGCCGGCAACTGCCTACACCTGGCCGCTCAGGCGTCGCGCTGCCTCCAGAACAGCCTTCACATAGCGTTCGTCATAGCGGTGCGCAGGCATGGTCAGCGTAACCGATGCAGCGACGGTACCGTCCGCATGGAACACAGGGGCCGAGATGCCTGCCACCTCGTGCAGCCGGTCACCCACGCCGGCCATGTAGCCGTCTGCGCGGATGCGGGCGTACAGCGCGCGGTCCTTGGCGCCCAGTGAGCGGCTGAGCGCCGGGTCGAACGCCACCAGCACGCGCCCGCCGGTGCCCCGGCCGAGAGGAAGCACATCGCCCGCGCGAATGTGGTCGCGCACGGGGTGCGGCGAATCGACTCGGAACTGGCACAGCCGCACCGCGTCTGCGCCCTGCCCCTGGCGCACGTGGTAGGCCGCACTCTCGCCTGTCGCGGCGACCAGGTCGCGCAGCACCGGCAGGACCACGCGGTCAAGCGAGAACGAAGCGGCATAGAGCGCGTGCAGCCGCGCCACTTCCGAGCCCAGGGCGTAGCGGCCATCGGCCAGGCGCTGCACCCAGCGTGCATGCTCCAAAGACGCAAGCAGCCGCAGCGCGGTGCTTTTGTGCAACTGCGTGCGCGTGGCCAGGTCAGCCAGCGCGAGCGCATCTTCCCCCGGGCGGAAAGCAGCCATCAGTGTGAGCGCGCGGTCTACGGCGGCCACCCCGCCGGGCGCAGCATCGGCATCGGCCAGGGATTCGTGGGCGGATTTGCGGGGCATGGTTGAGAAAGCTTTCGGACGCCAGGGGCCATAACACCGGACTTGACGGCGCGGGCCAAAACGCCAATCATTTCAATAGAAGGAATAGTGTTCTATCTATTAGAACAACGTACCCCCACAGCGTCAAGCCCCAAAAGCCGCCTCTGCTGCAATAGAAAGGCCACCATGGCAACCCCCGACATCCTCATCAGCGAAGTAGGCCCGCGCGATGGCCTGCAGTCCGTGAAGGCCACCATGCCGACGGCGCACAAGCTGCGCTGGATCGACGCGCTCGTCGCCGCAGGCCTGCGCGAGATCGAGGTCGGCTCGTTTGTGCCCGCACGCCTGCTGCCGCAGATGGCCGACGTGGCCGAGGTGGTTCGCCACGCGCTTACCCACCCGGGCATCACCGTGATGGCCTTGGTGCCCAACCTGCGCGGCGCCGAGGCGGCGCTGACCAGCGGCGTGCACAAGATCACCCTGCCGGTGTCGGCCAGCGCGGCGCATTCACAGGCCAACGTGCGCAAGAGCCCCGAAGAGATGGTGGCCGAGCTGCGCGCCATCACCCGCCTGCGGGCCGACACCGCGCCCCATGTGCTGGTGGAGGTGGGCATCTCCACTGCCTTCGGCTGCACGCTGCAGGGCGAGGTGCCCGAGGACGATGTGATCCGCCTGGCCGCCGCCTGCGTGGCGGCGGGCGTGGACGAAGTGGGCCTGTCGGACACCACCGGCATGGCCAACCCCGCGCAGGTGCGCCGCCTGTTCACCCGGCTGCGCAGCGAGATCGGCACACACGCGGGCGCGGCGCACATGCACAACACGCGCGGCCTGGGCCTGGCCAACTGCCTGGCCGCGTACGACGTGGGCGTGCGCACCTTCGACGCATCGCTGGGCGGCCTGGGCGGCTGCCCCTATGCGCCGGGCGCCTCGGGCAATGTGGTGACCGAAGACCTGGTGTTCATGTTCGAGGCCATGGGCGTGACCACCGGCGTGGACCTGGCCCGGCTGTTCGCGGCGCGCATCCCCCTGCAGGCCGGGCTGCCCGGCGAACCGGTGTACGGCATGACGCCCGAGGCGGGGCTGCCCAAAGGCTGGACGCAGGAGACAACACATGCTTGAGAACGATGAGGGAACCGCCCCGAGCCAGGGCCAAACCAACCTGCCCTACGCCGGCATCCGCGTGGTGGAGTTCACCCACATGGTCATGGGCCCCACCTGCGGCCTGGTGCTGGCCGACCTGGGGGCCGAGGTCATCAAGGTCGAGCCCATCGGCCACGGCCGCGAGGGCGATGCCACGCGCAAGCTGCGCGGGTCGGGGGCGGGCTTCTTCCCGCTGTTCAACCGCAACAAGAAGAGCCTGGCGCTGGACCTGGAAACCCCCGAGGGCAAGGAGGCCATGCTGCGCCTGATCGCCACGGCCGACATCGTGAGCGAGAACTTCAAGCCCGGCACCATGCAGAAGCTGGGCCTGGACTACGCGAGCCTGAAGGCCCTGAACCCGCGCCTCATCTACGTGAGCCACAAGGGCTTTCTGCCCGGCCCGTACGACCACCGCACGGCGCTCGACGAGGTGGTGCAGATGATGGGCGGCCTGGCCTACATGACCGGCCGGCCCGGCGACCCATTGCGCGCGGGCACCAGCGTGAACGACATCATGGGCGGCATGTTCGGCGCCATCGGCGCCATGGCCGCGCTGGCCCAGCGCGAAAAAACCGGGCGCGGCCAGGAGGTGCAGAGCGCGCTGTTCGAGAACAACGTGTTCCTCGTCGCGCAGCACATCATGCAGTTCGCCGTCACCGGCCAGCCTGCGGCGCCCATGCCCGCGCGCATCTCGGCCTGGGCGATCTACGACGTGTTCCAGGTGAAGGACGGCGAGCAGATCTTCCTGGCCGTGGTCAGCGACGGCGCCTGGGCGCTGTTCTGCGATGCCTTTGGTTTTGCCGACCTGAAGGCCGATCCGCGCCTGGCCAGCAACAACGACCGCGTGCGCGAACGCGCGTGGATGATGCCGCTGCTGCGTGAGCGGCTTGCGCCCTTCAGCGCCGCGCACCTGGCCGACGTGTTCGAGCGCCACGCCCTGCCCTTTGCGCCCATCACGCGGCCAGAGGACCTGCTCACCGACCCGCACCTGAACGCCACCGGCGCCCTGGCCCCCATGACCCTGCCCGACGGCCGCGCCACCCAGACGGTGCTGCTGCCCCTGGCCCTGGATGGCCAGCGTCCCGGCGTGCGCCTGTCGCCGCCCCAGGTGGGTGAGCACAACGCGGAACTATTGGCAGAGCTGGGCTACGATGCTATAAAAATAGAAGCGCTTAGCGCTTATCCATCAAGCGCTGGGGCCTGATTTCATTCATATTTCGCTTCAACGCGGGCAAAAAAAAGAAGCGGCCAAGGCCGCTTCTTTTTTGGGCAATGCCGCCCCGCTTCGGGTCAGCTCAAGGACGTGATCAGGTCGATGTACTGCTGCTTGGCTGCATCGGCCTCGGTGCCCTTGAGGTTGTTCCACGCATCCCACTTGGCGCGGCCCACCATGTCGGTGAAGCTGGGCTTCTTTTCGGTGTTGTCGCCGGTGGTCGCCTGTTTGTACAGCGCGTAGATCTTGAGCAGCGTGGCGTTGTCGGGGCGCTCGCTGAGGTTCTTGGAATTGGCCACAGCGGCTTCGAAGGTGGCGTTCAGATCGGCCATGTCGGTTGCTCCTGGATGGAAAAACGAAAGGGGATGGGGGAGGGAAAGAACGGTGTTGGCAAGGGTTTGCTGCGTTGTATCTTACGGTCTTGTCACTGCGCCCAGCGGTGCCATCCATAGAGGCAAGCCCCCAAAAACAACCACAACAGGTGTACATCTGATGGTGACCCGCATCTCCGCCCCCAGCGCCCCCGCCCCTGAAGGCGCCACCAGCCCCCTACGCAAGGTGCGCGCCCAGGCGCCTGAAGTGGCGCGCCGCGCCGCGCAGGCCCTGCCGCCCGCCGCCCGCAAGGCGGCCACCGTGGTGCAAAAAAACGTGCGCCGCGCCGCCACCGGCATGCTGGGCCTGTCGGGCGAGCGCATGAGCAAGGTCGACACCGCCTGGCTGCGCATGGACTCGGCCAGCAACCTGATGATGATCAACGGCGTGTGGACGCTCTCGCCGGGCATCGGGTGGGAGGCCCTGTGCGAGCGCGTGCAGCAGCGCCTGCTGCAGTACCCGCGGTTTCGCCAGCGCGTGGTGGAAGACGCGGCGGGCGCCACCTGGGTCGAAGACCGGAACTTCGACATCGCGGCCCATGTGCTGCGCGAAAAGCTGCCTGGAGGGAAGAAGGGCGAGAGCATGCAGCGTGCCCTACAAGACCGCGTCGGCGAATTGGCCATGCAGCCACTGGACCCGCGCCGCCCGCTGTGGCAGATGCACCTGATCGAAGACTTCACCGGCGACGATGGCCAAAAGGGCAGCGCACTCATCGTGCGCATCCACCACTGCATCGCCGACGGCATCGCGCTGATCTCGGTCACGATGTCCATCGTGGACGGCGGCGCCGAGCCGCCCAAGCGCAGCCGCAAAGAGCGCGAACAGGCAGCCACCGCCGAGGACTGGATCGCTGACACGCTCATCAAGCCCTTCACCGGAATGACGGTGAAGGCGCTGGACCTGGCCGGAGACAGCGCGGCCAAATCGCTGCAGATGCTGGGCGACCCCGAGAAGACGATGCAAAGCGGCCTGTCGGGCACGCTGGACATGGCGCGCGTGGCCTACCAGCTGGTCAGCGATGCGGCGGCTCTGGCGCTCATGCCCGACGACTCGCCCACGCGCCTGAAGGGCCAGCCCGGCCAGGCCAAGCGCGTGGCCTGGTGCGCGCCCATCCCGCTCGAAGAGGTCAAGGCGGTCGGCAAGGCGCTCAACTGCTCGATCAACGATGTGCTGCTGTCGTGTGTGGCGGGCGCCATCGGCGGCTACCTGCGCAGCGAGGGCGACGACCCCACGGGCCAGGAGATCCGCGCGATGATCCCCGTCAACCTGCGCCCCATGGAGGAGGCCTGGAAACTGGGCAACCGCTTCGGCCTGGTGCCGCTGGTGCTGCCGATTGGCATGGCCAACCCGGTGGAGCGGGTGTACGAAGTGCGCCGGCGCATGAATGCCCTCAAAGGCAGCACGCAGCCCATCCTGGCGTTTGCGATGCTGGCCGTGGCGGGGCTGATGATCAAGCCCGCGCAGGACGCGCTGCTCAATCTCTTTGGCCGCAAGACCACCGCCGTGATGACCAATGTGCCGGGCCCCAAGGAGCAGCTCACGCTGTGCGGATCGCGCGTCACGCAGTGCATGTTCTGGGTGCCGCAGTCGGGCGACATTGGCCTGGGGGTTTCCATCCTGAGCTACGGCGGCGGGGTGCAGTTTGGGGTGATCACCGACACCACGCTCTGCCCCGAGCCGCAGCGCATCATCGATGCGTTCACGCCCGAATTTGCCCAGCTCTCGCTCCTCACGCTGATGCTGCCCTGGGGCGAATGAAGCGACTGCCCACGGTGAACGCCATTCCCCTGCTCACGGCGCTGTGCGCAGGGGCGGTCTGTGGTGCGCAGGCGGCTGTGATCGAGGAGCACCACGCGCGGCCCTACACCGTGCACGCGCAGCCCACGGAATCCCTGCGCCAGGCGCTCAATGCGGCCTCGCCCATCACCGTGGGCGGCCAACGATTTCACGGGTACACACGTTGGAACGTGCGCTGGACTTTTCGCTGGCGGCCGGAGCCTTCGTCGGGCCGCTGCCGGATCACCGAAGTCACCACGCGGCTGCGCACCGAGGTGCAATTACCCGAGCTGCAGAACGCCGCACCAGACCAGCGCGCGCTGTTTGACCGTTACCTCTCGGCCCTGTCCCACCACGAGCAGGGCCATGTGCAGTTCGGGCGCGATGCCGCCCGCGCGATTGATGAGGGCATTGCACAGCTGCCCACCGCGCCCGACTGCGCCACGCTGGAGCGCGAGGCCAATGCACTCGGCCACCGCCTGCTGCGCGAGCACGCCGAGCGCGAGAAGCAGTACGACCGGGACACGCGCCACGGCGCATCGCAGGGCGCGAAGCTGGAGTAGTTCTGGGGATAGCCGCTCGCCGTTGCTATCCCCGCACTGCGCTGCGAAACGCCGCCGACAGCGCTGCCAGCGCAGCGCGCGGCCGGCCGTCCGTGACCCGTGTGTGCAGCAGCACCGGCAGGCGCGGCAACTCGGGCAGACCCAGGCGCGCAGCGACGTCCACCGCCCCCAGCGGCAGCATGCGCGGCGCCAGCGCCGCCACGCCCAGCCCGGCCATCACGGCCGCAGCCACGGCAGCGACGCCACCGCCCACAAAGACTTCGGCCCACGCAATGCCGGCAGCATCCAGCGACCGCCCCGCCATCGCCCGCACACCGCAGGGCTCGGCCAGCGTGGCCAGGGGCAAAGGCTCGCCGGCGCGGTGCTGCCACCCGGGGGCGGCAAACCAGCCAAAGGGCTCTTCGGCCAGCAGTTCGCCGTCGCTGCGGCCCACATGCATGCGGGCCAGCACCGCATCGAGCTCGCGCCGGTCGTAGGCTTGCAGCAGGTCGCCCGACGACCCGATGCGGATCTCGATGAGAAGCTGCGGGTCTTGCGCATTCATGCGGGCGATCAGCGCAGGCAGCTCCGGCCCAGCCACGTGGTCGCTGATGCCGAGGGTCAGGCGCTGGCGGGCCTGCGCGAACGTGGCCAGCGCCCGGTCGTGCGCGGCCAGAAGCCCGCGCGCATGCTCCAGAAAGGCCGCGCCCCGGGCCGACAACTCCACATGCCGGGGGGTGCGCTCGACCAGCCTGCAGCCCAGTCGGGCTTCCAGCCGCTGCAGCTTGAGGCTCACCGCCGCCTGCGCCGTGCCCATGGCCTCGGCCGCACGGGTGAAGCTGCCCAGCTCGGCAATGCGGACAAAGGCCTCGACGGCATCGAGGTCCAGGGATCGCTCAACCATTTGATTTCAATATTTCTGAAATAGATATCCATAGCATATCCATATGGATAGCATTTCGCCAGCTTCTTCTTTTGTTGTTCAGAAAGGACCTTGCGATGCCCCTCATCCACATTGCCATGCGCGCCGGCAAGCCCGCGGCCTACCGCCAAGCAATCTTCGATACGCTGTACCGCGCAATGCGCGAGACCTTCAACGTGCCCGAGGACGACCAGTTCATGACCATCACCGAGCACGACGCCGCGAACTTCCGCTACAGCCCCACCTACTTGGGCGTGGCGCGCAGCGACGACGTGGTGTTCATCCAGATCACCGCCAACAACACGCGCGGCCTGGAGCAGAAGAAGGCGCTGTTCGCGCGCATCGCCCAATTGCTGGGCGAAAGCCCGGGCCTCAGGCCCGAGGATGTGTTCGTGAACATCGTGGAAGTGGCCAAGGAGAACTGGTCCTTCGGGCACGGCCTGGCGCAGTACGCGTAGGGTTGCGCGCCTTGCTGCATGTACGGCCGCAGCAACGCGGACAGCAGCGCCGCCATCTCCTCCGGCATCGCACAGCGCGCCGGTCCCATTGCTACGAGCGCGCTGCAGCCCCGCATTCCAACGACAGCGCCACGGCATCCCACAGCGCTTGTGCTGCCTGCCCCAGCGGCGCATGGGCCCGGTACAACCGCACCTCCAGATCGACATTCCATGCGGCTGCCGCAGCGGCCACCAGCTTGCCCGCCGCAAGGTCTGCTTCGATGAGGCTGCGGGGCAGCCACGCGATGCCCCGCCCTTCCAGCGCCATGGTCCGCAGCACGGAGGCAAGATGCGCCGTGAAGACCGTCTGGGTGCGCTCGCCCCGGAGCGCATGGTCGATGGTTTTGTGCAGGATATTGCCCAGCCCGGACTCCACGCTATAGGCCAGCAGCGGCGCCATTGCCGCGGAATGCTCCAGGCTGTGCTGGGCCCGGCCGTCTGGCCCAGCAGCGCACACGGGGATCAGGACATCGGTGCCAACGCAAAGGGACGGGTAGCCCTGCACCTGCAGCGGCCCCGGCACCAACGCATGCGCATGGCACATCACGAACTGCACCTTGCTCTGGGCCAGCAGCGCCTCGCAGCGGTGCAGCATGTCGGACTCCAATTGCAGGGTGCCCGCCATGGTGTGTGCTTCAAAGCTGCGCAGCCACCCCGGCATGAAGGTGAGTGACAGCGCGTGTGTTGCAGCAAACCGCAGGCTCCTGGAGTTCGCTTCGGCCACCGCGCGCGCGGCGCCGGGCAGGCGTGCCACTTCGGCGAGCAGCTCGGGCGCCACGCCTTGGAACCACAACCCCGCCTCCGTGAGCTTGACCGGCTGCGTGCTGCGGTCAAACAGCTCGGCGCCTAGCCATTCCTCCAGCGCCCGCACACGGCGACCGAAGGCAGGCTGCGTCATATGGCGATCTTCCGCCGCGCGCGAGAAGTTTCCGACCGCCGCCAACACCAGGAAATCTTCGAGCCAGGAGATGTGCATAGCTGGTGCCTTGAAAGCATTGAAGAGAAGAAAAACGGCATTGGTCAAACGCTGCGCGGCTGCGGATCATACCGATCCCGACATTCGTTTCGACACCCGGAGCACCGCATGAAAATCGTTGAGATCAGAGAGAAGACCATCCCCATCAGTTCGCCCATCCGCAACGCCTACATCGACTTCAGCAAGATGACGCTGAGCCTGGTGGCGGTGGTCACCGACGTGGTCCGTGACGGCAAGCCGGTGGTGGGTTATGGGTTCAACTCCAACGGCCGCTACGGCCAGGGCAAGCTGATGCGCGAGCGTTTCATTCCGCGCGTGCTCGAAGCCAACCCCGACTCACTGATCGACGACAGCGGCAAGAACCTGGACCCGCACAAGATCTGGAACGCCATGTTCACCAACGAGAAGCCGGGCGGCCATGGCGAGCGCTCGGTGGCCATCGGCACCATCGACATGGCCGTGTGGGACGCCGTGGCCAAGATTGAGGGCAAGCCACTTTTCCAGCTGCTGGCCGACCGCTACGGGAACGGCACACCCAACCGCAAGATCTTTGTGTATGCGGCTGGCGGCTACTACTACCCGGGCCAGGACCACGGCAAGCTCAAGGACGAGATGAAGAGCTACATCGACCGTGGCTACACCGTGGTCAAGAAGAAGATCGGTGGCGCCTCGCTGGACGAAGACCTGCGCCGCATCGACTCCATCATGGAGGTGCTGCAGGACGGCCAGAAGCTGTGCGTGGACGCCAACGGCCGGTTTGATCTGGACACGGCCATCCAGTACGCCAAGGCGCTCTCGCAGTACGACCTGTTCTGGTACGAGGAGCCCGGTGACCCACTCGATTTCGAGCTGCAGGCCACGCTGCGCAACTACTACAAGAACCCCATGGCCACGGGCGAGGACCTGTTCTCGATGCAGGACGCGCGCAACCTCATCCGCTATGGCGGCATGCGAGCCGACCGGGACTGGCTGCAGTTCGACTGCGCCCTGAGCTATGGCCTGGTGGAGTACCTGCGCACGCTCGACATGCTCAAGGAACACGGCTGGTCGGCCAGCCGCTGCATCCCGCACGGGGGGCACCAGATGTCGCTGAACATCGCGGCCGGCCTCGGCCTGGGCGGCAACGAGTCCTACCCCGACCTGTTCCAGCCCTTTGGCGGCTTCCCGGACGGCGTGCAGGTGGTGGACGGCCACGTGACGCTGCCCGACCTGCCCGGCATTGGCTTCGAAGGCAAGGCCGATCTGTACGCACAGATGCAGGCGCTGTCCGCCTGATCTGCGCCCCATAAAAACACCACCTGAAGGAGACAAGTCATGGGCATTTTGAAACAAGGGACGGTAGCCGCAGCCATGGGGCTGATCGCCGCCAGCAGCTGCACCAGCGCGTGGGCGGAGTTTCCGGAGAAACCCGTCACGCTGGTCGTTCCGTTCTCCGCGGGCGGCCCCAGCGACAAGATCGCCCGTGACCTGGCCGAGGCGCTGCGCAAGCCTCTGGCGCAGACCGTCATCGTCGACAACACGGCGGGAGCGGGCGGCACGATTGGCGCAGCCCGTGTGGCACGCGCCACGGCGGATGGCTACACCCTGCTGGTGCACCACATTGGCATCTCCACCGCGCCCGCGCTCTACAAGAAGCTGCCTTACAAGACGCTGGAGGATTTTGAGTACCTCGGGCTCATCAATGAAGCGCCCTCGACCTTGATCGGCAAGCCGGGGCTGGCGGCCACCAACTTCGCAGAGTTGCGCAAGTGGATCAGCGCCAACGATGGCAAGGTCAACATGGCCAATGCGGGCGTAGGCTCGGCCTCCCACCTGTGCGGACTGGTCTTGCAGGCCAGCCTGCAATCAAAGATGACCTTCGTGCCCTACAAGGGAACGGCACCCGCCATGACCGACCTGGTCGGTGGGCAGGTGGACCTGATGTGCGAGCAGGCCACCAACGCCGTGCCCCAGATCGAGGCCAAGAAGGTCAAGGTGTTTGGCGTGACCAGCAAGCAGCGGATGGCACTGCCTTCGCTGGCGCAGACACCCACGCTGGCCGAGGCCGGGCTGGCGGGCTTTGAGATGTCGGTGTGGCATGGGGTGTATGCCCCCAGGGGCACGCCGCCCGCCGTGCTCGCCAAGCTGAACGCGGCCATCCGCGCCGCGCTCAAAGACCCCGAACTCATCCAGCGCCAGGAGGCCCTGGGTGTGCGCATGGTGACGGATGCGCGGCTGGAGCCCGCAGAACACAAGAAGTACGTGGAGAGCGAAATGAACCGCTGGGGCAAGATCATCAAGGACTCCGGCGATACGGCCGATTGATGGTGCTGCCAGGAATGGCAAGGACACGCCCTGTGGCACGCCCTTGCCCCAACCTTCAACGATCGCTCAAGTCGCAGAGCAGGTGAAGCTCTCCGCCTTGTTCGGGTCGCCCGCGCCGTTGTAGCGCGGGAACTTCGGAAACTCGCAGACCGGGCGCTTGGCCATGGCGGTGGTGCCATCTGCTCCAAACTGCGTGGCGACCAGTGCGTCGGGCGCGGTGCTTTTTTCGACCCACGCATCCATGGCGGCCAGCAGGTCGATCGACAGCGGGTTCGTTCCCGGGCCATCCAGGTTGTGGCCGATGGATGGCGAGGTCAGCATGCGGGCAAAGCCCTGCACCTTGCCCGCGCCCAGACGCTGCTTCACAGAGTCGAAGTATTCCGCCGTGCGGTACAACGACACGCAGGTGTCCGACAGCCCGTACCAGATCAGTAGCTTGCCGCCGTTGTCGGCAAAGGCGCCGATGTCGGGGTCGGTCGCGTCGATCATCTCGGCCAGGCGCAGATATTGCGCCGGGTACTGCGTCGGGTCGTGGCTCAGCACGTCGGCGGCAGGGTTGCCTTCGACCACCTTCGCGGCCTCGGTCACGGCCATGTGGTTGAACGAGTCGCGCGCCTCGAAGCTGGTGCCGAACATGTACGACTGCCAGTCCGAGGTCGCCGCGCCGCCGCGTCCGAACCGCGGGTAGCCCACCGCGCCGCGCGACAGGGTCACGGGCGTTTTGTGGTCGCTGTAGATGCGCCGGATGGATTCGATCTGCCCGGCGGTCAGGCAGCTGTCGCTGTCAGCACCTTTGCACAGCAGGTCAGTAGGCACGTAGCTGCAGGCCTCGACGTTGCCGATGATGCCGTCCTTCAGGCCGTCCAGGCCATCGCACGCCGCGGTCTCGGCCTTGGCGTACAGCGCGACCTTGGCGGGGCTGAGCCAGTTGTCGCGGTTTTGGAAGATGTGCCGGACCACGTTGGGCCCCAGGTTGACCTGGTGCGCCTGCTGGCTGATGGCGGGCTCCATGGCCACCACGCCGTCGTAGTCCTTGGGGTACTTCTGGGTGGATATGAGGCCCGAGCGCCCGCCGTTGGAATGCCCCATGTGGTAGCGCCGCACCGGGCGTTTGCCGTAGAACTCGGTCGCGATGGCGGTGCCCACTTCCAGCACGAAATGGTTGGCGTCGAACGCGTGGTTGCGCAGGGCGACATCGCTTTTGGCCCATTCGAACCCGCGGCTCTGGTGGCCGGAGTCCGAACTGATCTTCAAGTACGGGTTGGCCGACGGCCCCACCAGTTGCTGGTACCACGGGTCGTCGGTCGGGATGAAGCCATCGAGCCCCCCGCCGCCGATGGTGAGCGTCTTGCCGTTCCACAGGCTCAGCGTGGGCAGCTCCACCGCCCACTGGATGGTGGAGTCGGGCGAGGACACGATCTGCCCGCGCACGATGCAGACCTCGGGCAGGCTGCCCTCGGCCTTGCGGACCTCGGTGCGCGTGATTTTTGCGCCGTGGGGCAAGGCGGCGGTGGTGTAGGCCGCGCAGGCTTCGGCCAGCGGTTTGCTGGCCAGCGGCGCGGTGCTGCCGCTGCTGCCGCCACCGCAGGCGGTGAGGGTCAGGGCTGCGGACAAGGCGCACAGGGCGTGGACAGCGCTGCGCCCTTCCGAGGCCAGGCGGGGTGCTGGTGGGCAGGGCGCCAGGGCGGCGGTGGATGTGCTCGGGATCATGCGGGAAGTCTCCTGTTGTGTTGGTGCTTCAGAAGCCCGGCCCGTGCGGGAACAAAGCCACCGCAGGCCTTGCGGCTCCGGTGGGCACGATAGGAAAAACAGGCGCCGCTGCAGCCTCTGCAAATGCAGAGGGAGCGGGAAACTACCAAGCGCCGCAGCACCCCGCGAGCCAGGCGCGCCAAGGCGCAAATCCGCTGCCGCTACACCTTGCGCAGTGCCGCGACCAGCTCGAGCTTGTTGCGCACGCCGAGCACCGCGTACGCGGTGCGCAGGTAGGTGCGCACGCTGGCGGGCGTGAGCCCCAGCGTCGTGGCGATGTCCTTGTGCGAGCGGCCGTGGGCGTACAGCGTGGCCGCGCTCAGCTCGCGCGGCGCCAGCGGCGACCGCTGGTGGCGCGACGCCAGGCTGATGGCCACGAGCGGGCCGCAGGGTGCCAGCTGCAGGCGGCTGGACTTTCCGACCGTGAGGCTGCACGGCGCGCGCGCCAGCGCCTCGATCACGTCGGGCGGCAGGCGAGTGCCCGCCCACTCGGGCCACGCTTCGCTCAGCGCCACGCTGATGCGCAGCCCCGCAAACAACAGCTCGCCCGACGGCTCGGCCAGCGCGAAACTGCCCCACGGCCGGGTGGGCGAATCGCTTTGCAAGCGCTGCAGCACGTGGTGCCAGTGCTGCAGCAGGTGCACGACAAACTCGCCAAACAACACGGTCTCTTCCTGCGTAAATTCGGATCGTGTGGGCGGCCGGTAGATCGAGACGAAAAACATCAATCCGCTGTGCGGCAATTCGGCGGTGATGGCCATGCAGTGGTACAGGCCGTGGCGCTGGCTGAAGGCCATCACCTCGGGGTGCGCCGGCAGGTCGCCGATCACATCGCGCTCGCGGATCACCACCCCAAGCCGCACCATGGAGACCCGCGCAAACTCGTCCTCGGCCGCGAGTTCATTTCACTCCTGCGCAAAACTCTGGCTCAAGCCAATGCTGCCGTGCAGCCAGTTGCGCGGTGCCACATGCACGTCGCCCGCGGACACCTCACCCCACCAGGCGGAATCAAACGGGACCAGCGCACGCAGAACGTCGAGGGCCTGGTGCAGCATGTCTTGCGGCTGGGCCTGCTGGGCCAGGTCCGACAGGCGCAGCAGACCGCGGCTCAGGGCGCGCAATGGACCACCAGACGGAGGTTGCGCGGGCGGCGCCCCACGCGCCGCGGCGGACTCGGGCGGGCTTATGGGCATGCGGGTTGCGCCGATTGTTGGGCCCCGTGTTCATCGGGCCCAAAGACGTGGACAGGGGCCATGGTGTGTCTCCTGATTTTTCAGGCGATGGTAGCCCGCGGCGCAGGCACCCACCGCGCCCAGGGCCACGCCACGGCACGCCTTGCACATGCGCAGCTGGGCCGCTGGCCCACCCGCGGCGCTGTCCTCACAGGACGCCGATGCTATTATTTTTATAGCTATAAGCGCTTATCAATCAAGCGCTGGCGCCCTATTTGATGCCAAATCAGCTCGCTAATCCATCCACCGCCTGGAACATGGACTGCCGCGCCTGGCTCACGATCTGGCCCTTCCACACATCGGTGTCGGTGTAGAACGCGGCCAGCATCTGCGCCTTGATCTGCGCATGCTGCTCGGCCGGTGCCTCGGGGTGCAGGTTGAGCCACTGCTCTGCGCGGATGGCGTCCATTACCTCCAGCACCGGCACGGTGCCATATTCCATCGCAATGCCCGTGGTCTCGGCATGGGCGCACTCGTCGTAGATCGCGTTCCACATCAGCCCGGTGAGGAAGGCCGACGTCGAGGAGCCGTCGTAGATGGACGTGACGGGCGTGGCGCCACCACCGTCCCACCAGGCGCGGGCGCGGGCCACCGAGCGCGCGTCGTCCTTGCCGGCATAGATGCGCTCGCCGTGGCCGCTGGGGCCCAGGCCCGTGTGCAGGTCGATCCAGGCGATGTGCGATGCCCGGGCGCCGTGCTGGCGCAGCACCTGGCGCAGCGTGCGGTTGCTCCAGGTCGGCTCGGTGCCGCCAAAGAACACGCCCTGCGGAAACTCGTGCTGGCCCTGCGAGATGGCGGCCTGCCAGGCGGCCTCTCCGTGGGCGTCGATGTACTGCTGCCGGGCTGCGGCATTCTCGGCCGAGGGCGGCCATTGCTCGGGCAGCAGCAGGGGCTGCACCTCGCGGTAGGCCTGGTTCACGGGGAGGGGTTTGCTGAAGTCCTGGAAGTTGCGGTTCAGGTCCACGTTTTCGTGCGTGAAGCGGCGCACGTGCGAGAAGCCGTACGGGTTGAGCGCGTGAATGTACAGCGTGGCCACGCCGGCGGCGTGGGCCTTGTCGCGCCACTCTTGGTCGTGCAGCGCAAACACCTGCACGCCGCTGCCGCAGTAGCCTTCCACGCCGTGGCAAGCGCTGCTCACGATGAGCAGCTGGGTGGCGTCCAACGGGCCATCGCGCACCACGTCCATCGCCAGGTCTTCGCCGTCACGGCCCTTGAGTGGGTGAGCGTGCGATTCGATGGGCAGGCCGGCTGCGGCGGCGCCCTCCAGAAACTTGGTGCGGGCCTGCGCGTAGCTCGCGGAAAAGGCGCTGGGGATGCCGATCATGGGCGGGGCTTTCAAGGGGTCGGGAAGGGGACAAAAGAAAACCCGGGGCACACGAGGCGCCCAGGGTTTCAAGACAGAACCAAAATCTGCAGCTGTAGCGCGATGGAGTTCAGGCCGCCGTCGTCGGCTGCGCCAACCACTCCTCGGCCAGCTTGACCCAGTACGTGGCGCCCAGCGGGATCAAGTCGTCGTTGAAGTCATAGCTCGGGTTGTGCAGCATGCAAGGGCCGCCGCCATGGCCCATCTCGCGGTGCGCGCCGTCACCGTTGGCAATGAAGCAGTAAGCGCCGGGCTTGGCCTGCAGCATGTAGGCAAAGTCTTCCGCCCCCATGGTGGGCTCCTGGGGCAGCACACGCTCTTCGCCCACGATGCCGGCCATGACCTTGCGGGCAAATTCGGCCTCGGCGGGCGAGTTGATGGTGGGCGGGTAATTGCGCACTAGCTCGAATTCACAGGTGGCATCGTGCGCGGCGCAGGTGTGCTCGGCGATCTGCCGCATGCGCTTTTCAATCAGGTCGAGCACCTCGACGGTGAACGTGCGTACGGTGCCCTGCAGCTCAACGCTGTCGGGCACCACGTTGGTGGCCTCGCCCGCATGGATCATGGTGACCGAGATCACGCCCGCATCCACCGGCTTCTTGTTGCGGCTGATGATGGTCTGGAAGGTCTGCACCATGCCGCAGGCAATCGGCACCGGGTCGATGCCGGTGTGGGGCAGCGCGGCGTGGCCGCCCTTGCCCCGGATGGTGATCTTGAATTCGCTGGTCGATGCCATCACCGGGCCGGGGCTCACGGCAAAGGTGCCCACCGGCATGCCCGGCCAGTTGTGCATGCCGTACACGGCCTGCATGGGGAACTGCTCGAACAGGCCATCTTCGATCATCACGCGGGCACCGCCGCCGCCCTCTTCGGCGGGCTGGAAGATCAAATACACAGTGCCGTCGAAGTTGCGGTGCTTGGCAAAGTGCTGGGCCGCCGCGAGCAGCATGGCCACGTGGCCGTCGTGGCCACAGGCGTGCATCTTGCCCTGGTGTTTGCTGGCGTGGGCGAAGGTGTTGAACTCCTGCATGGGCAGGGCGTCCATGTCGGCGCGCAGGCCGATGGCCCGGCCGCTGGCGCCGCCGTCACGGCCCTTGACGATGCCCACCACACCGGTCTTGCCCATGCCGCGGTGGATGGGGATGCCCCATTCGGTGAGCTTTTGCGCCACCACATCGCTCGTGCGCACTTCTTCAAAGCACAGCTCTGGGTGGGCGTGAATGTCCTTGCGCACCGCGGCAATGCTGGCCGCCTGCGTGACGATGGAATCGATAACGTTCATGATATGCATCCTTACGATCTCACAGTCTAGCCCGCTGGCCAGCCCGACGCCACCCGGGGTTTATTTGCACTGCAACATGAAGCTCTCCCCCCACGCCCTCGAACTCGCCCAAACCCTGGTGCGCATGAACACCGTCAGCCACCACTCCAACCTGGAGCTGATCCATTTCATCCGCGACTATCTGGCCAAGCTGGGCGTAGCCAGCCGGCTGACCTTCAACGAAGACAAGACCAAGGCCAACCTGTTTGCCACGCTGGGCGAAGGCAAGCCCGCCGGCATCATCCTGTCGGGCCACACCGACACCGTGCCGTGGGACGGCCAGGACTGGACCATGGACCCGCTGAGCGCGCTGATCAAAGACGGCCCCGAGGGCCCGAGCTTGTATGGCCGCGGCAGTGCCGACATGAAAGCCTTCATCGGCATCGCCGTGTCGCAGGCCGAGCAGTTTTTAAACAGCAACGCACCCTTTGCAGTGCACCTGGCGTTCAGCTACGAAGAAGAGATCGGCTGCTTTGGCGTGAAGGAACTCATCGCCGATCTGAAGGGCGCAAACATCAAACCCCTGGCCTGCATCGTGGGCGAGCCCACCAGCATGGTGCCCGCCATCGCCCACAAGGGTGTGTACCGCTACAAGTGCTGCGTGCGCGGCAAGGAAGCGCACTCTTCGCTCACGCCCTACTCGGTCAACGCCATTGAAATGGCCGCTCGCGTGGTCAGCCGCCTGCGCGACATGGGTGAGGGCTTCGAGCGCGAGGAGCCTCGCTTTGAAGGCTTCGATGTGCCGTTCTCGACCACCAGCGTGGGGCAGTTCCACGGCGGCATCGCCGACAACGTGGTGCCGCGCGACGCGGAGTTCCGCTACGAATTCCGCGACCTGCCCACGGCCAACGCCGCGCAGATGCAGTCAGAGGTGGTGGCGTACGCCAAATCACTGGAGCCGCGCATGCAGCAGGTCGCGCCTGCGGCCGGCTTCTCGTTTGAAACCATCTGCGAGATCCCGAGCTTTCTGGGCAGCAAGGACGACCCGGTGACGCGCCTGGCGCAGACCCTGTCGGGCGAAAAGAGCACCACCCTGGTCGCCTTCGGCACCGAAGCCGGCCTGTTCAAGAACGCTGGCATCTCCACCGTGGTCTGCGGCCCCGGCAGCATCCAGCAGGCGCACCAGCCGGATGAATACGTGAGCCTGGCGCAGCTGGCGCGTTGCGAGGCCTTCATGCAGGGGTTGGCGCGCACCACGTCCATCGACTGACCTGGAATGGCTACGGGGTTATCGGTACGCCAGCCCCATCGCAGGCCCCTGGCGCGGCCCCGCCAGGGCCCCCGTGGAACTGGCTTTGCCAGGCTACCGGTGGCGCCCCTTGTGGGGAAGACACGAAGCGCGGCTCAGGGGGGGTATCAAGTCCTGACGCGGCCGTCGCCCGTCAGCATCGACATCTCGACAAAATGCGACGCCGCATGGTCGTTGGGGCCGTAGGACACCTGAAAACCCGAGATGGTCTGCGTTCCCAAACCTTCGAGCCCGCCAATCAGGCTGTCGCGCGTGATCTTGCCGTTGCCGTTGGCCTGGCGCAGGCCTTCGGTGAAGACGCGGGCGGCCACGTAGCCTTCCATGCTGGAGTAGTTGGCCTGGACCTTGTCGCCGCCTTTCTTGATGGCCTCCAGGAACTCGCGCGTGATCTGGCGCGAGGGCTGGTAGGGCGAGGGCACGACCTGCGACACCACCACGCCGGCGCCGTCCTTGCCCAGCTCGTCGGCCAGGGCCTGGGTGCCTACGAACGACACGTTGTAGAACGTGCCGCCAAAACCCGCCTTGCGGGCAGCGCGCACAAACGCCGCGCTGCCGGCGTACGCGGCGATCTGCACCACGGCGTCGGGCTTGGCGGCCACGAGTTTTTCGGTCGCAGCCTTCACGTCCACCGAGTTGCGCTCCACCGTGGCCGTGGCCACGGGTGCCAGCTTGAGCTCGGTCAGGGCCTTGGTGACGCCGTCCAGCCCCGCTTTGCCGTACGCGTCGTTCTGGTAGAAGACCGCGATCTTCTTGAGGCCCAGGTTGGTGAGCTGGCGCACGATCAGCGCGGTTTCCTCGTAGTACGAGGCGCGCACATGAAAGATGAGGCGGTTGAACGGCTGGCGCAGCGCCTCGGCGCCGGTAAACGGGCCAAAAAACGGTACCTTGGCCTGGGTGAACAGCGGCAGGGCGGCCAGGCTGGTGGGGGTGCCGATGTAGCCGAACAGCGCAAACACTTCGTCCGCGATCAGCTTCTTGGTGTTTTCGGCGCAGCGGTCGGGCTCGTAGCCGTCGTCCATGGTGCGGATTTCCACCGTGCGCCGGCCCACGCCGCCCTGGGCATTGAGCTGGTCGAAAAACAGCTTGGCGCCCAGGTTGAACTGCAGGCCCAGTTGGGCGGCCGGGCCGGTGAAGGCGGCGGACTGCCCCAGCACAATGCGGCCTTCGCCCTGCGCCTGCGCCACCTGAAAGCCGCCCAGCGCAGCCGCGCCGACGCCGATGGAAAACTGCCTGCGCCCCAATGCTGTTTGCTTCATGGTGAAATCTCTCTTCTTGTCAAACACAACGAGGTTGACCCCTCGACGCTGCCGGTGAGCAGCCTGCTGGAAAAACGGCGCGCACGATTTTTTGTTGTGACAGGAGATATGCACGCCATTTCCAACGTTTCGGCAGTTTAACGATCGCTCCACACATGTCTACGCCTTCCGCCACGATTTCGCCGCCAGCTATCCCCGTCCAGGTGCGTGGCGCCTGCCCCCATGACTGCCCCGACACCTGCGCGCTGCTGACCACGGTGGAAAACGGTGTGGCCACCCGCGTGCAGGGCAACCCTGCGCACCCGCACACCGACGGCGTGCTGTGCGCCAAAGTGAGCAAGTACACCGAACGCAGCTACCACCCCGAGCGTGTGCTCGCCCCGCTCAAGCGCACGGGCGCCAAAGGCAGCGGCCAGTTTGCCCCGGTGAGCTGGGACGAGGCCCTGGCCGACATCGCCCAGCGCCTCAAGACCATCGCCACCCGCAACCCCGAGGCCATCCTGCCCTACAGCTACGCTGGCACCATGGGCATGGTGCAGGGAGAGAGCATGGACCGCCGCTTCTTCCATCAGCTGGGCGCATCGCTGCTGGACCGGACCATCTGCGCATCGGCCGGGGCTGAGGCGCTGACGCAGACCCTGGGCGGCAAGGTGGGCATGAAGGTGGAGTTCTTCGCCGAATCGCAGCTCATCCTGATCTGGGGCAGCAACTCCATCGGCAGCAACCTGCATTTCTGGCGCTATGCGCAGCAGGCCAAGAGGAATGGCGCCAAGCTGGTGTGCATCGACCCGCGCAAGAGCGAGACCGCCGACAAGTGCCACGAGCACATCGCCCTGCGCCCCGGCACCGACGCCGCGCTGGCCCTGGCGCTGATGCACGAGCTGATCGCCCACGACTGGCTGGACCACGACTACATCGCGCGCCACACGCTGGGTTGGGACCAGTTGCGCGAACGCGCCCTGCAGTGGCCGCCCGAGCGCGCTGCCGAGGTCTGCGGCATTCCGGTCGAGCAGATCCGCCAGCTGGCCCGAGACTACGGCACCACCCAGCCCGCCGCCATCCGCTTGAACTACGGCATGCAGCGCGTGCGCGGCGGCGGCAACGCGGTGCGCGCCGTGGCCTGCCTGCCCGCCCTCACCGGCGCCTGGCGCCACCGCGCCGGCGGCTTGCTGCTGTCCAGTTCCGGCCAGTTCCCCGCACAGCGCGCGGTGCTGCAGCGGCCCGATCTGATGCCCCAGGCGGCCTCAGGGCGCGTGCCGCGCACGATCAACATGACGACCATCGGCGACGACCTGCTGCGCGAAGCGTCGCCCGCCTTCGGCCCGAAGGTCGAGGCCGTGGTGGTCTACAACAGCAACCCCGTGGCGGTGGCCCCGGACTCGGGCAAGGTGGTGCGGGGCTTTGCGCGCGAAGACCTGTTCACCGTGGTGCTGGAGCACTTCAAGACCGACACCGCCGACTACGCGGACTACATCCTGCCCGCCACCACGCAGCTCGAACACTGGGACGTGCACCTGTCGTACGGCCACACCGACGTGGTGCTCAACCGCCCCGCCATCGAGCCGCTGGGCGAGGCCCGCAGCAACGCCCAGATCTTCCGCGACCTGGCCGCGCGCATGGGCTTTGCCGACCCCTGCTTTGCCGACACCGACGAGGCACTGTGCCGCCAGGCCTTTGGCGATGCCGTGGACTACGCGCTGCTCGAATCCCAGGGCTTTGCCACCATAGCCATTCCCGATGCGCTGTTTGCCGAGGGCAACTTCCCGTCACCGTCGGGCAAGTGCGAGTTCTACAGCGCCCGCCTGGCCGCCCAGGGCCTGGACGGCCTGCCCGACCACCTGCCCAACTACGAGTTGCAGGGCACCGACGCACGCTACCCACTGGCCATGATCTCGCCGCCCGCGCGCAACTTTTTGAACTCCACCTTCGTGAACGTGACGAGCCTGCGCAACATCGAAGGCCGCCCGCTGCTGGAGATCCACCCCGACGACGCCGAAGCGCGCGGCATCGCCAACGACGCCGTGGTGCGCGTGTTCAACGACCGCGGCAGCTACCTGTGCCACGCCACCGTCTCCCGCCGCGCACGGCCCGGCGTGGTCAACGGCCTGGGCATCTGGTGGCGCAAGCTGGGGCTCGATGGGACGAACGTGAACGAAGTGACAAGCCAGGCACTGACGGACCTGGGGCGGGCGCCGACGTTTTATGACTGCCTGGTGGAGGTGGAAGCTGTGCAGGCGCCGGCCACCGCCGTGGCCGGGGCGCCGCTGTCGGCTGCACCGTTGGTTTAAGTCGCAGCCGCCCCGCAGCAAATTGCTATTTATTTAATAGCTGTTAGCGCTTATGGATTAAGCGCTGGCGGCCATTTTGACTTGATTTTTCTGGTACAGCCGGTGTCCGCACCACTCGCGGCCGCTGCGGGGGTTGCCCGCGCGTTCCAGCGCGCCCACTAAATTTTGCAAACGCCCCTCTTGAAAACCTGCGCGCCGATTCCAGTTCAGGAACCGGAAGCGCTGGGGACCTCAAGCACAACGCCTTCGGCGCTCCGTTTTGTAGTTGAACCACTTACGGAGGTTTCGCCATGTACCGATCCCTGTTCCCGCGCGACGTGTTCGCCGAGATGGATCGCCTGCAACGCGAGATGCAGCAGGCCTACGATCTGTCTCCCACCATCCGCGGCTTGGCCCGCAACGGCTTTCCCGCCATCAATGTCGGCGGCACGCCCCAGAGCATCGAGATCTACGCGTTTGCGCCAGGCGTCGACCCGGCCACGCTCGAAGTGAACCTGGAGCGCGGGCTGCTGAGCATTGCCGGCGAGCGCAAGAGCCCGCTGGCCAGCGCCGACGCCAAGGCCACGGCGCACATCAATGAGCGTTTTGACGGGCGCTTCCGCCGCGCGATCACCCTGCCCGACGACGCCGACCCCGACGCGGTCGATGCGCAGTTGCGCGACGGCGTGCTGCGCATCTCGGTGCAGCGCCGCGCGTCGGCCCAGCCGCGGCGCATTGCCGTGCAGTGACCGGCACGCCAGACATCCCAGAGAAAGGACACCCCACAAGGAGCATTGCCATGCGCAACGATGTACAGACTTCACAACGCACCTCACCAGGCACCTCCCCCAGCACCCCAGAGCGCCAGGACACTTCGCGCTACAGCGACGCGACCCTGACCCCGCCCGTGGATGTGATCGAGGACGCCAACGGCATCACGCTGTATGCCGACCTGCCGGGCGTGAACCGCGACAAGCTCCACCTGCAGGTCGAGTCGGACACGCTCACCATCGAAGCCCAGGCCGACATCAGCGTGCCCGAGGGCCTGACGTCCAGCCACACCGAAGTGGGCCTCGCGCGCTTTCGCCGCGTGTTCACGCTAAGCAAGGAACTCGACACCGAACGCGTCTCTGCCGAGTTGGCGCAAGGCGTGCTGACGCTGCGCATTCCAAAGGCGCAACACGCGCAGCCACGGCGCATCGAGGTGCAGGCGGCCTGAGGGCCAGAGGCAACCTGCCCGCGCCGCAGAGCGCTGCCCATGCCTTATGGCGTGGTGGCGCTCTGCGCGTTCAGGGCCAGGAAGTGGTGCACCACGGGCCGCTCCGCCCCCTGATGAAACCGCAGTGCCTCCGCCTGCAGGTCCGCATCGGCCTTCGACACGCGGTGGTGCTGGCGCAAATGTTCGGCCCAGGACTCGACCAGGAACCACTCGATCACGCGGCCCGGCTCGCCGGTGTGTTCGGCCACGCCCCACGCGTAGGCGCCGTCGCGGCGGCGTTCCTGGGACAGGTGCTGCATGGCCTGCAGGAAGGCGGGCAGGTCGGGTTTGGCGATGCGGTATTCGATCTGCACCATCACCGGCCCGCGGTCGTGCGCCACGGGTTCGGCTAGCAGGGGCTCGGGCCAGTGGTTGGACGGCTGCAGGTCGGCCTCGCCGGTGGGCAGCTTCACGCGGTGAAAAATAAGCGACGCCACCACCAGCCCGGCTGCGCCCATCAGCAGCGTGACCGGCAAGCCGGCCTGCCCCGCGATGAGGCCCCAGCCCAGGCTGCCGGCGGCCATCGCGCCGTTGAAGACCATGAGGTAGATGGCCAGGCCTCGGCCGCGCACCCAGTTGGGCAGCACGGCCTGGGCCACGCTGTTGAGGGTGGTCAGCGCGATGATCCAGCCCAGGCCCAGCACCAGCATCAGCGCCACGGCGGCCCACTGGGGCGGGGCCACGTTCAGCACGCCCATGACGGCGGCGGTGAGCAGGGATGCCAGCAGCACTAGGCCGTCGGTGTCGAGCCGCTTGCGCAAACGGGGCAGCAGCACGGCGCCCAAAATGGCGCCCGCGCCCACGGCGCCCAGCATCACACCGTAAAAGCCTGCCGAGCCGCCCAGCATGCGGCGCGCCACTAGCGGCAGCAGCGCCCAGACGGAGCTGGCAAACAGAAAGAACACGGCCGCGCGCAGCAGCACCACATGCAGTTCGCGGCTGGCGCGGGCGTAGCGCACGCCGGCACGGAAGGCGCCGAAGAACTGCTCGTTCAAACCCGACGCCTCGGCTTGGGGGCGCTTCCACCACAGCAGCGCGGCGATCACGAACACATAGCTCAGCACGTCCAGGCCGTAGGCCATCGCCGCGCCGAAGCTGGCCAGCAGCAGGCCGCCCACCGCCGGGCCGATGGCGCGTGCGATGTTGATGCCCAGCGAGTTGAGCGCCACGGCGCTCTTGAGCTCGCTGCGCGGCACCAGCTCGGGCACGATGGACTGCCAGGTGGGGCCCATGAGCGCAGCACCGATGCCGCCCACGAAGGTCAGGGCCACCAGCCACTCCACCGTCAGCGTGTGGGTGTTGGCCAGGATGAGCAGCGTGCCGCTGACGGCCGCGAGCAGCACCTGCACGCCGATGAGGAAGCGGCGGCGGTCCAGGATGTCCGACAGCACGCCCGCTGGGATGGCGAGCAGAAAGACGGGCAGCGTGGCGGCGGTCTGGATCAGCGCGACCGCGGTGGGACTGGAAGAGAGCTCGGTCACCATCCAGGCGCTGGCGACGTCGCGCATAAAGCTGCCGATATTGCCCAGCACGGTGGCGGCCCAGAGCACCGCGAAGACGGGGATGGCCAGCGGCGCGAAGCTGCCGGATGCGACGGGTGCCGCAGGTGCGGGCGCTGCAGCAGCAGAGGTGTGGTGGTGGTGATCGTGTGGGTTATCCGGCATGGTGGCCTCCGAGGTCGTGCCAGGCGACGAGCAGCATGCCGCCCACCAGGCCCCAATGTTCAAAAAATGCGTTGGCGCTGCGCTGTCGATCAGCCGGCGGCGCGGCCCAGAAGCGGTCTGCCAGCAAGGCGGCAAGCACGGTGAAGCCCGCCAGGGCCAGCGCCCCGATCCAGCGGTACCAGCCCGACAGGATGAGCGCCGAGGCTCCGAGCTGCAGCACCAGCGTGGCAGCAGCGATGGGCGCGGCGGGCGCGAGGCCGAGCGAGCGCACCTCGGACACGGCGCCCGCAAAGTCGCGGGCCTTGCCAATGCCGCCCTGCAGGTACGCGGCGCACAGGCACAGCAGCGCCAGCGTCTGCACCCAGGGCGCGGTGGCGGCGGTTTGCAATGCGTGCTGCACCGTCACACCGCCCAGCAGGCGCAGCCGAGCGCACCCCAAAAGCCCTGCAGGTCGGACACGGGCAGCTTGCTGCTCCAGGCCGCGGCATGGGCGTGGCCGTGCAGGTTGCAGTTGCTGGCACAGCCGCAGTTCGCCGCCGCGTTGCGCAGCACGGCCTGCAACGGCGCACCGTCCGGCCCTCCCGGGGCGCCCCAGGCGCCATAGCCGCCGAAGGTGCGCACGGGCGACCAGTCGGGCATGGCGGGCGGCGGGGCCGCGTCGTCAAAGCGCGCGAAGTCGCCCACGCCATAGACCACCTTGCCGCCCACCACGGTGAGCAGGGCCGTGGTGTCGGCGATGTCGGACTCGGGGCAGGCAAAGAAGTCGCGATCGGGCACGACGAGGTCGGCCAGCTGGCCCGCTTCGATGCGGCCCTTCTTGCCTTGCTCGTTGCTGAACCAGGTGACGTTCTCGGTCCACATGCGCAGGGCCTGGTCGCGGGTGAGGCAGTTGCGCTGCGGGGTGAGCTGCAGGCCGCCCACCGTCTTGCCGGTGACGAGCCAGGACAGCGACACCCAGGGGTTGTAGCTGGCCACGCGGGTGGCGTCGGTGCCGGCGGACACATTGACGCCCTTCTCCAGCATGCGCTTGACCGGGGGCGTGGCCTCGGCCGCCGCGGCGCCGTAGCGCTCGACGAAGTACTCGCCCTGGTAGGCCATGCGGTGCTGCACGGCCACGCCGCCGCCCAGGGCGGCGATGCGGTCGATGGACTTTTCCGAGATGGTCTCGGCGTGGTCGAAGAACCAGTTCAGGCCGGCCAGCGGCGTGTCCTGGTTGACATTCTCGAACACGTTGAGCGCGCGCTCGATGGTCTCGTCGTAGGTGGCGTGCATGCGCCAGGGCCAGCGGTTCTGCGCGAGGATGCGCACCACCTCTTCCAGCTCGCCTTCCATGCCGGGCGCGAGCTCGGGCTGGGGCTGGCGGAAGTCCTCGAAGTCGGCGGCAGAGAACACCAGCATCTCGCCCGCGCCGTTGTGACGAAAGTAGTCCGTGCCCTGCTTGTACTGCGAGGTGGCCGTCCAGTTCAGGAAGTCTTCCTTCTCGTGCTGGGGCTTTTGCGTGAACAGGTTGTAGGCCAGGCGGATGGTGAGCTGGTCGGCATCGGCCAGCTCCTGGATCACGTCGTAGTCATCCGGGTAGTTCTGCATGCCGCCGCCTGCGTCGATGGCGCCGGTCACGCCCAGACGGTTGAGCTCGCGCATGAAGTGGCGCGTGGAGTTGACCTGGTAGTCGTGCGGCAGCTTGGGGCCCTTGGCCAGCGTGGCATACAGGATGGCCGCATTGGGCTTGGCCAGCAGCAGGCCCGTGGGATTGCCCGCGCTGTCGCGCACGATCTCGCCGCCGGGCGGCGCGGGCGTGTCCTTGCCGTAGCCCACGGCGCGCAGCGCGGCGCCGTTGAGCAGCGCGCGGTCGTACAAATGCAGGATGAACACGGGCGTGTCCGGCGCCACGGCGTTCAGCTCGGTGAGCGTGGGCAGGCGCTTTTCCACGAACTGGTGTTCGGTGAAGCCGCCCACCACGCGCACCCACTGCGGCGCGGGCGTCACGACCACCTGGGCTTTGAGCATGGCCATGGCGTCGGCCAGGCTGCGCACCCCGTCCCACCGCAGCTCCATGTTGAAGTTGAGACCGCCACGGATGATGTGCAGGTGGTTGTCGATGAGCCCCGGCAGCACGCTGCGCCCGCCCAGGTCGATGACCCGCGTACCCGCACCGGCCAGCGCCATCACCTCGAGGTCATCGCCCACCTTGGTGAAGCGCCCTTGCGCAATGGCGACCGCACTGGCCGTGGGGTTGGCGCGGTCCAGCGTGGTGAAGCGCCCGTTGCGCAGGATGAGGTCGGGGGTTTGGGCGGGTTGTGTCATGGTCTTCTGGCTTCGAAATTTCAGCAATGGCAGAGCGCAAAAAGGGTGCAGCAGCCGTAGCGAGCGGCCGAAGCCTGCGCCGAGGACCGCAACCGTACTCTCGTACGGTGAGGACCACAGGTGCGGGATCGGGTCGCGCAGTAGGCCAATGCACCCTTTTTTAGCCTTCGTGGGCGTTGAACATGGTCTTGGCGTAGGTGATGCCCAGGCCATAGCCGCCGCCGAACTTCTTGGCGATGCCCGTCGTCATGTCGTACGTCTCGCCCCGCGCCCAGTCGCGCTGCAGCTCCAGCAGGTACTGCAGTGCCGTGATGGGCCGCGCGCCGGCCTGCGCCATGCGTTCCATGGCGCGGTTGTGGGCTTCGGCCGAGATGTCGCCGCTGGCGTCGGCGATCACGTACACCTCAAAGCCCTGGTCCAGCGCCGACAGCGCCGGGCCCACGATGCACACGCTGGTCCACAGGCCGGCCAGCACGATGCGGGGCTTGCCGATGGCGTTGACCCGGGCGATCACGGCCTCGTCTTCCCAGGTGTTCATGGAGGTGCGGTCCAGCAGGGCCTGGCCGGGGAAGGGTGCGGTCACTTCCTCGAACATGGGGCCGCTGAAGCTCTTCTCAGCCACGGTGGTGAGGATGGTGTCCACACCAAACCCTGCGGCCGCGCTGGCCACCAGGCCGGCGTTGGAGCGCAGCGTGATCGCATCGATGGAGTGCGTGGCAAAGGCCATCTGCGACTGGAAGTCGATCATGACCAGGGTGTGGTCGTCGGCGTTCAGCAGCGAGGCGCCGGGCTTGGCGTAGGCGACGGGGCGGGCGGCGGTGGCTTTGGCAGTCGTGGTGTTGGCGGTGGTCATGGTGAGCTCCCTGGAATTTTGAAGATGAGGTAGTAGGTCGAGAGGAACAAAAACGAGACGAGGCAATGCGGCGGGCCGGGGCGCAGGGGATGGGCGGCATCGCCCCCCCACCTGCGCCTCAGGGCTCCCCATTCGCTCAGTGCGCTCAATGCGGCATCGTGGGCAGCTCGTTGGGCCGCAGGTCGAACACCAGCACCTCGGCGTCTTCGCCGTTGGCAAAGCGCAGGGCCCCGGCGTCGCGGATGCGGGCGCCGTCGCCTTCGGACAGGCGCTCGCCGTTGACCTCCAGGCTGCCGCGGGCCACGTGCACATACACGTTGCGGCCCGGGCCCACGTCCAGATCGGCCGACTCTTCGCTGCCGTCGAACAAGCCGGCGTAGACCCGGGCGTCCTGGTGCACGGCCAGCGAGCCGTCGGCGCCTTCGGGCGAGATGATCTGGCGCAGGCGGCCGCGCTTGTCGGCCTCGCTGAAGTGCACCTGCTGGTAGCGGGGTGCGGCGCCGCGGGCACCAGGCACGATCCAGATCTGCAGGAAGTGCACGGGCTCTTCGCCCGAGTGGTTGAACTCGCTGTGGCGCACGCCGGTGCCGGCGCTCATCATCTGCACGTCGCCAGGGCGGATGACCGAGCCGGTGCCCATGGAGTCTTTGTGCTCCAGCGCGCCTTCCAGCACGTACGAGAAGATTTCCATGTCGCGGTGCGGGTGGGTGCCGAAGCCCTTGCCCGGGGCCACGCGGTCGTCGTTGATGACCAGCAGGTCGGAAAAGCCTTGCTGGTGGGCGTCGTGGTAGTGGCCGAACGAGAAGGTGTGGCGCGAATGGAGCCAGCCGTGGTTGGCGTTGCCGCGGTGTTGGGCTTTGCGGATGTCGAGCATGGTGTCTTCCTTTCAATGTCTGTCGATGAATTTCACACTGGGTGTCCGGTTTGAAATCTGCCCGATTTCATTGGGCTTCAGTGCTGCGATGGATGAAGTATCCGGCGCATGGCGGGGCATCAGGTTGAAAGGTTTGGCATTCAATCATCGATAATTTCGATGATTAAAATTTCGGGCCTTTTGCCATGCTGAAACTCTCCCTCGAAGCCATCGAACTGGTGGATGCGATTGCCCGCTACGGCTCGTTCGCGGGCGCCTCGGAGCGGCTGCACAAGGTGCCGTCCACCATCTCTTACGCCGTGGGCAAGCTCGAGGAGCAACTGGGCCTGGCCCTGTTCACCCGCAACGGGCCGCGCGTGGCGCTCACGCCCGCGGGGCACGAGCTGCTCAAGGAGGGCCGCTGGCTGCTGGCCTCGGCGCGGCAGCTCGAATCGCGCCTGCGGCAGATCGCCACCGGGTTCGAGTCCGAGCTGCGGCTGGTGCACGACTCGCTGATACCCACCAGCGCGTTCAACGAAGACATCGCGGCCTTTGAGGGGCTGAACTGCGGCACGCGCCTGCGCATCGGCTGCGAGGCACTGACGGGCACCTGGGAGGCGCTGCGCGACGGGCGCGCCGACATCATCGTGGCGGCGGGCGAAGGCCCCGCCGGCGGCGGCTACAAGGCCGTGGCGGTGGGCAGCCTGGACTTCGTGTTCTGCGTGACCGCGTCGCACCCGCTGGCGCGCATGGGCCGGCCGCTCACGCGCAGCGATCTGCTGGAGCACACGGCCGTGGTGGTGGGCGACGGCGCGCGCACGCTGTCGGACCGCACGGTAGGCCTGCTGTCGGGCCAGCGGCGCATCACCGTGCCGTCGATGCAGGCCAAGATCGCCTGCCAGGCCGCCGGGCTGGGCCACGGCTTCGTGCCGCGCGCCTGCGTGCGGGTGGAGCTGGAAAACGGCATCCTGGTGGAGGTGCCGGTGGAAGAGCCCCGGGCCGATGAGACCTTCTGGCTGGCCTGGAAGCCCGAGCACCGGGGCGAGGCGCTCAAGTGGTGGTGCGAGCGGCTGGCCAGGCCGCTGCTGCCCGGGATCCTGCCATATTGAGATGAAACACCCCCTGAGTCGCTTCGCGCCTTCCCCCTCTCTCTACGCGCTGCGCGCTACGGGAGGGGGACGCTCCCAGCACTGCGGGGCGGCCCTTGTGCGGGAGCACTGGCTTGGGCAGCGCCAGTTTCAAGCATCGCGGGGAACGCGCTGCGCCTTGGATAACAACTGAAGCGGCGCTACGTAGCGACTTCCGCCATAGACGATACTTGGCTTTGCCATATTGCTATTATATTTATAGCAAAAAAGTATTAATCAACAAGCGGTAGCGGCCATTTTTAGTCAGAACGCCGCCGCCCACGTTCCTCGCTCATTTCAACTGCTGCGCGAAGAACTGCACCACCTCCGCCTCCAGCACCGCGTGGTAGGCCACCCGGTCGAAGCCCGCCGGGTTGGCGGCGGCGTCGCCTGCGTCGGACGGCAAGCTCTGGACAGGCTGGGCCATGAAGGCGAAGTGACCTGCGCCGGGCACGGTGTCCGCCTGCGCGGTGGTCAGATTGGCTGCCACCAGCCCGCCGTGGTACTTGCCCGTCAGCACGGCGTCCTGCTCGGCCACGCGCAGCAGCACCGGCACGGTGACGGCTTTCAGACTCTCGGGGGTGAACACCACGGCCATGGGTGCCAGGGCGACGATGGCGCGGATGCGCGGGTCGGGCACGGAGACCAGGGCGCCGTCCGGCACCACGTTGGCGGGCGCGGCCGTGTTGGCAGCGGCGGTCGGCTGCGGTGCCTTGGGGCCCTGGGCCAGGCCGCAGAAACCGGGGTCGTCCTGCACGCTGCGGCAGTGCTGAGCGGCGCGGGCGGGCTCGGCCTGGGCGCCGGCCAGGGCCAGCACGGTGTAGCCGCCGGCCGAATGGCCCAGCGCGCCGACGCGGCCTGCGGGGATGCGGGCGCCCCACTCGGGGCTGGCCAGCAACGCGTCGAGCACGCGGCTGACTTGGCGCGGGCGCTCGCCGAAGTAGCGGCCCGAGGTGATCATGGAGCGGTCCTGCCAGTTGTCGCCGGGGTGGCGCACGGCGGCCACCAGGTAGCCCTCCGCCGCCAGGCGCGTGGCCAGGTTGTGGTGCGCGAGTTCATTGCCGCCCGTGCCGTGCGACACCAGGATCAGCCCCTTGAGCGGCTCGGCCGACACCGGCGCGCCCAGGCCGACCACCGGGCGCCAGGGGCCCAGCTGCACCACGCCCGCGCTGCGCACGGTGGGGTAGAACAGCGCGACGTTGATAGGCTCGTCGCCCGGCACGACCAGGGTACGCAGGCCGGCGTGCTGGGCCGATGCGGCGCCGGACAACGTGGCCAGCGCCAAGAACGCGGTGGCCGCCACGGGCCGGACGTGCCGCGCCGCCCACCGCAGGGCGAGGGAAAGAAGAGCAATGAGGAGGATCACGGTGCGCCTTTCGTCTTGGAGTGCCAGGGGCCGCGACCGTGGGGTGATGATCGGTGCGGCATGGCGGCACTGTAGGCACCGCGGACCGGCAGGGGCAGCGGCATGCGACGAAATGCAAGGGCGTGGCGCGAAACGGCAGGCGAGGGGCGCGAGCCGTGCGCTGGGTTGGCGGGTGGTGGCCCGTGCGGGTGGCCGGCTTCCCAGCCACCCCGTGGGCGTCAACCCAGCGCTTTGAGCAGCGCCTGCGCCGCCGGCTCCGACGACGCCGGGTTCTGTCCGGTGATCAGCAGCCCGTCGGTGACCACGTGCGGCTGCCAGTCGGCCTGCTTTGTATACAGTCCGCCGTGCGACATGAGCATGTTCTCCACCAGGAAGGGCACCACATCCGTCAGGCCCGCAGCGGCCTCCTCGCCGTTGGTGAAGCCCGTCACGTTCTTGCCGCGCACCAGCGGCGTCCCGTCTGCCGCCTTGACGCCGCGCAGCACGCCGGGCGCGTGGCATACGGCAGCCAGGGGTTTGCCAGCGGCCAGGGTGGCCTCGATCAGGGCGATGGACTGCGTGTCGTACGCCAGGTCCCACAGCGGGCCGTGGCCGCCGGGGTAGAACACGGCGTCGAACTGGGCCGCGTTCACCTCGGACAGCTTCAGGGTGCTGGCCAGGTACGCCTGGGCGGCGGCATCGCTTTTGAAGCGGCGCGTGGCATCGGTCTGCGCATCGGGCGCATCGCTCTTGGGGTCCAGCGGGGGCTGGCCGCCCTGGGGCGATGCCAGGGTCACCTCGGCCCCCGCATCCTTGAACACGTAGTACGGGGCGGCAAACTCTTCGAGCCAGAAGCCGGTTTTCTTGCCGGTGTCGCCCAACTCGCTGTGGGACGTGAGAACCATGAGGATGTGGGCCATAGCGATCCCTTTCTGGGGGTGAGTGAAACGTAAAGCCGCTCACCGTACCCGCAATCCGCGCAGATGCGCCTGGTGCGGCGCAGGTTGCGGCGTTGGCTTACAGCGCGGCTTCGAGAATGCGCCGGCTGACGGCGGGCGTGATCTCGCGCTGCTCGCCCAGCTGCAGCATCCCGTGCGCCTCCAGCTGCGCCACCACGGCGCCCACGGTGTCGGCGCCCAGGCCGTAGCCCGACAGGCGCGTGGCGATGCCCATGCTTTCAAAGAAACCGCGCGTGCGGTCGATGGCGGCGGTGATGCGCTCGTCGTCGGTGCCGGTGGTGATGCCCCACACGCGCTCGCCGTACTGCAGCAGCTTGGCGCGCTTCGGGCCCCGGCGCTCGTGCAGCAGCGCGGGCAGCACGATGGCCAGCGTGCGCGCGTGGTCGATGCCGTGCAGCGCGGTCAGCTCGTGGCCGATCATGTGCGTGGCCCAGTCCTGCGGTACGCCCGCGCCGATCAACCCGTTGAGCGCCATGGTGGCCGTCCACATGAGGTTGGCGCGGTCGTCGTACACGGGCTCGGGGGAGGCCAGCAGGCGCGGGCCGATCTCGATCAGCGTCTGCAAAATGCCTTCGGCAAAGCGGTCCTGCACGGGCGCGTTGACCGGGTAGGTGAGGTACTGCTCCACGGTGTGCACGAAGGCATCGACCACGCCGTTGGCCAGCTGCTGGGGCGGCAGGGTGTAGGTCTTGGTGGGGTCGAGCACCGAGAACACCGGGTAGGTGTGGTTACTGCCGAAGGCTAGCTTCGCCCCCTTGGCGCGGTGCGTGATGACACCGCCGTTGTTCATCTCGGAGCCCGTGGCGGGCAGCGTGAGCACGGCGCCGAAGGGCAGCGCGGCGGTGACGTTGCGGCCGTGCTTTTCCAGGATGGCCCAGGGGTCGCCGCCTTCGAACTTGACGGCCGCGGCGATGAACTTCACTGCATCGATCACCGAGCCGCCGCCCACCGCGAGCAGAAAGTCGAACCCGCCCTCACGGATCTGCGCGACGGCCTTCATCGAGGTTTCGTAGCTGGGGTTGGGTTCGATGCCGCTGAAGGTGGCGTGCTGGCGGCTGGCCAGCGCCGTGCGCACCTCGGCCAGCGTGCCGGTCTTCTCGGCGCTGGCGCCGCCCACCAGGATGAGCACCTTGGCGGCGGCGGGCACGAGCTTGTCCAGGTCGGCGATGCGGCCCTGGCCGAAGGCGATGTGGGTGGGGTTGTGGAAGTCGAAGTTCAGCATGGCAGTCCTGTCAATCCTTGGGTGGGGTGCGCATTGTGTCGCTGGCGGTCCTGGCTTGCCGGTCGCCTTGGCAACAACACGGCAAGGCCCGGGGGCACTTCGGGACGGCCCTGCGATGGCGGGCGAGCTGTGGTTACCGCCAACACCCCCCAGCGCTCAAGCTCTGCCCTCTCACCCCTGACGACCTATCGCACTACCACCAACACCACGAACCCCAGCAGAAACAAGATCGCCAGTGCCACCACGCCTGCGCTGCCTGCCGTCAAGACCTTGACGAGCAAGGCCCACGCGCCGCCCTGCGCGCCATGGCGGCGCAGGGCGCTCCAGCCCCGCAGCAGCAGGACGAGCGTGACGCACAGAGTGAACAGCAGCATGCCAAAAGCCATCGCCACGCAGTCCAGGCCAAACGTGCCGCAGGCCATGGACTGTCCAAAACCGCTGGCCATGGCCACCGAAGCGCCCAGCCCCACGGCCAGCGCGCCCCACCCCGCCCATACCGAGCCGGGCACGCGAAACGCTGAAGGGGTGACATGCGCCATGGGTCAATCCTTGGCCGACTGCCATTGCAGCGCCGGGTCGGTGAATGCGGGCTGCCACAGGTCGGCATAGACCGGGAACGCCTGCCTGCGGGTCTCGTCCGATTCGAGCTCGACCGATGCATCGTCAAGCCCGCGCACGCTCCAGTCGGCCAGCACGGCGTAGCGCCGCTGCGCGGTGTCGATCAGCACCGTGTGCAGGGCGTGGGTTGTGCAGGCCACATAGCGCCCGGCTGGGCTAACAAAAAAGTAGTCCACTTGGCCCGGCGCCAGGGCGGCCAGTGGCAGGGCACCGCGCAGTGCGTCGGTCCATTCGGACGGGGCGGGAACGGGCATGGGGAACAGGAGCTTTGTAGGGATGGGATGTCGCGCCGCGATGCTGGGGCGAGCGGTGCTGACTGTAGCTGCACCGGCGCGGGTAATGCCCAGGCTGCAGTACAGATCCGCTTTCTGACTGCGCGCACCGCAATCTCAACGCCGTCTGCACGAGGAGTAGCGCTGCCAGCCGCCTGCCCCGATCAATCCTCAGCGCCGCGCGCCGCGCCATCGATATGGCCCCCGTACCCCGGGCCCGCAGGTGTCTGCCCCTGCAGCCCCTGCAACCGCTCCGCCATGAAGTCCCGCAGCGCTCGCACCAGCGGCGTGATCTGGTGGCGGCTGGGTGCCACTAGGTACAGCGGCACGGCTTCGGTCGCAAAGCCCGGGCACAGCGGCACCAAGCGCCCGGCGGCCAGGTCGTCGGCCACGTCGAAATACGACTTGTAGGCGATGCCCCGCCCGAGCACGGCCCAGCGGCGCACGGCGTCGCCGTCGTTGGCCACGTTGCGGCTGCGCACGCGCACCAGCACCTCCTGGCCCTCCGGGTCCCAAAAACGCCAGCGGTCGTGCACGTCGCCGCCGAGCATGAAGCACAGGCATTCATGCTCGTCCAGCGCCTCTGGCGAGTCGGGCGCGCCGTGGGCCTGCACATAGGCCGGTGCGGCGCACAGCACGCGCCGGTGGTCGAGCGCCAGCGGCAGCGCCACCAGGCCCGAGTCCTGCGGCTTGCCGTAGCGAAAGGCCGCGTCCACCGGCTCGCTGTAGACATTGGCCACGCGGTCGGACAGCTGCAGGCGGATGTCGACGCCCGGGTGCTCCGACTGGAATGCGTCCAGCCACGGCAGCAGCACATTGCGCCCCAGGTCGGACGGCGCCGCCAGCTGCAGCGTTCCTTCGAATGCACTGGCGCGCCCGCCCTGCAACTGGCCGCGCACCTGGTGCAGCGCGGCCAGCGCGGGGCGGCAGTGTTCGAGAAGCAGCTCGCCTTCCTGCGTGAGCCGCAGGCTGCGGGTGGACCGCACGAAGAGCGCCACACCCAGCTCGGCCTCCAGGCGCTTGAGGGCGGCGCTGGCCGCAGCGGGCGTGAGATCCAGCGCCCGCGCGGTGGCCGACAGGCTGCCGCTGCCGACGGTGCGCACGAAGATGTCGAGGTCTTGCAGGCTTTTCATGGGGTGGGGGCGTGGAAGATGGTGTGGTGGCGGTGCTTGCAGGGAGCGCGCAACTGAATCGGTGGTGGTGTCGGTGCTGGTGGACCGGCGTGCGCGGGACACAACCGCATTGCCATCTTCAAATTTTCCTTGAAGATTGATTCAACCGCGCAGGCATTTGCACCCGCAGCCGGAAGACCGACCATTGGTGCACCGTTTGTTCCACCCAGAAAGCACCCTCCCATGAAAGCCATCGGCTACACCCACCCCGGCGCCATCGACCGCCCTGACGCCCTGCTCGACATCACCCTGCCCGACCCCGTGGCCACCGGCCGCGACCTGCTGGTGGAGGTGCATGCCGTATCGGTCAACCCCGTGGACACCAAGGTGCGCAACAGCAGCGCGCGCAGCGGCGACGGCCCCGACCACAAGGTGCTGGGCTGGGACGCCAGCGGCATCGTGCGCGCCGTGGGCCCGGACGTAACACTCTTCCAACCCGGCGACCGCGTCTGGTACGCGGGCTCCATCGCCCGCCCCGGCACCAACAGCCAACTGCACCTGGTGGACGAGCGCATCGTCGGCCACGCCCCGAAGTCGCTGGACTTTGCCGAAGCCGCCGCGCTGCCACTGACCACCATCACCGCGTGGGAGCTGCTGTTCGACCGCCTGGGCGTGGCGCCCGGCAAGCAGCCGACCCACAAGACGCTGCTCATCATCGGCGCGAGCGGCGGCGTGGGTTCCATCCTCACGCAGCTGGCAGCGCGGCTGACCAGCCTCACGGTGATCGGCACTGCGTCACGCCCCGAAACACAGCAATGGGTGCGCGATCTGGGCGCCCACCACGTCATCGACCACAGCAAGCCCCTGACGCAGGAGCTGGCCCGCATCGGCCACCCCACGGTGGACATCATCGTGAGCCTCACGCAGACCGACGCGCATTTCGACCAGATCGTCGAGGCCATTGCGCCGCAGGGCCGGTTCGCGCTGATCGACGACCCGGTGTCGCTGGACGTGACCAAATTCAAGCGCAAGTCGGTGTCGGTGCACTGGGAGCTGATGTTCACACGCGCGCTGTTCGGCACCGACGACATGATCGGCCAGCACCGGCTGCTGACCGAGGTGGCGCAACTGGTGGACGCGGGGCTGATCCGCACGACGCTGGACCAGCGGTTTGGTGCCATCAACGCCGAGAACCTGAAGCGCGCGCACGCGCTGATTGAAAGCGGCAAGGCCCGCGGAAAGCTTGTGCTGGAGGGGTGGAACTGACGGGGCGCCCCATGCGGTGAGCGGCCGCCGCATTAGCTTGCGCATTTTTGCCCCTTGCCATAAATACTGTATACAACTACAGTATTTGCTGTGCATGAAGAGAGCAGAGACGTGCACGCCATAACCAAAGGATTCCCCTCAATGATTGACCACATGACTTTCCGCGTGACCGACATCGGCCGCGCCAAGGCCTTTTACGGTGCAGCCCTTGCACCCCTCGGCTACAGCCTGTGTTTTGAAGGCAACTACGGCTCGAACATGCTGGGCTTTGCCTACCCCGATGCGTCGGAGCCCGACGGCAAAAAAGCCGATGTGTGGTTTATCGATGGCCCTTCTCCGTATGGCGGCCCACCAGCCACCACGGGCTGCCACCTGGCTTGGCGGGCAGCAAACCGGGCGCAGGTGGACGCCTTCTACGCCGCAGCCATCGCCGCTGGCGCCAAGGACAACGGAGCCCCCGGCCTGCGGACCGACTACCACGAGCACTACTACGGCGCCTTTGTTATCGACCCCGAAGGCAACAACGTGGAAGCGGTGTGCCACCTGCCGGAGTAGGCAGGCACAGGGCAAAATCGGCGGCGCGAACGGCACCCACCCGGAAAAGAATCTGCCATGAACCCCGACGAGAGAATCGCAGAGAGGCGCCCGCGCAGGAAGGAGCCGCTCTACCGCAAGGTGAACACCACCGCGTACCGTGTGCACCACGGCCGGGGTGGCGACTTCAGCGATGGCCGCAATGCGCGGGCCACCCAGTCCGATGAAGCGGTGCGCAGCCCCATGCACGGGCGCCGCCAGCTTGGGCTGGACTACACACCGCTGTTCAGATTCCTGATCTCGAAGGCGGGCGCACAGTGGGACGGCGTGTACAGCGAGGCGCTGGCGCGGCTGGACCGCCCCGACCCGATCTTCTGGCTGGTGGCGCGGCGCCCGCACGAGCGGCGGCGGTACGTGCTGGTCGGTGAATCGAGTTACTACAACGGCCTGTACGTGGATGACGCAGGGGTGCTGCAGTTGGTAGACCGGGTGGTCGGCCCGTCCAGCCTGGTGCCCCGGTGCCAGTGCTGCACCCACACCTTCAATGGCACGCCGTTTACTCGACCGTTCGCGGGTTTTTATGCATCGCTGGACCCGGATGCGGACGACAACGACAACGACAAAGATTAAAAAACCGGCGACGACGTAGTTGTGCCGCCAATCCCACTACGGTATTGGCTTTGATGCTGCGCACGCAAACCGGAGACAGGCCCCGGTTTGCGCGGCGCACCGTCGTCAGTCCAGCTTCACCCCGGCCGATTTGATGATCTCCCCCCAACGCTTGGATTCCGCCCGCGCCATGGCGCGGAACTGCTCCGGCGTGCCGGGCAGGGCTTCCATGCCGAAGTCGGCCATGCGTTTGACCACGGCGGGGTTGAGCAGGGCCTTGTTCAGGTCCGCATTTAAACGTGCGGTGATGGCCGCTGGCAGGCCGGCGGGCGCCAGGATGCCCTGGAACGCGAACACCTCGGTGTTGGGCACGCCGGCTTCGGCCAGCGTAGGCACGTCGGGCAATGCGGACACGCGCTTGGCCGAGCCGATGGCCAGGGCGCGCACCTTGCCCGAAGTGATCACGGGCAGGCCGGCGGCCAGGTCCAGGAACATGCAGGGCACCTGTCCGCCCATCACGTCCTGCAGCGCGGGTGCTGCGCCGCGGTAGGGGATGTGGGTGAGGAAGGTTTTGGTGCGGTTTTTGAACATCTCCATCGCCAGGTGGTGCGGCGAGCCGTTGCCGGGCGATGCGTAGTTGAGCTTGCCGGGGTTGGCGCGCGCATAGGCGAGGAAGTCTTTGAGCGTCTTGGCTTCGAAGGCCGGGTGCACCACTAGCGCCAGCGGAAAGCGGCTGATGCCGCCCACGTAGGTGAAGTCTTTTTCGGGGTTGAACGGCAGCTTGGTGAACAGGTGCTCGTTGTAGGCCAGGATGGCGTTGTCGGCCGACATGAAGGTGTTGCCATCGGGCTTGGCTGTGGCCACAGCCTGGCCGCCGATGTTGGTGGACGCGCCGGGGCGGTTGTCCACGATGATCTGCTGGCCCAGGGTTTGGCGCATGGCTTCGGCTACGGTGCGCGCCAGCACGTCGGTGCCGCCGCCGGCTGGGTACGGCACGACCCAGCGCAGGGGCTGGTCAGGCCAGGCGGATTGGGCAGCGGCCCAAGGGGCGGCGGAGGTGGCGCCTGCGGCTGCCAGGGCGGACAAGAGGGTTCTGCGTTGCATGGGGTGCCTCCTAGAGATTACTATTAATTTGATAGCTATTAGCGCTTTACTAGCAAGCGGTAGAGGCTGTTTTTATTGATATTTTGCACCTGCTGCGGGAGGCTGGGGGCTGAACACGGTGTTCCATCGCTCGGCCCCGGCTTCGACAGGCTCAGCCCGAACGGGTGAGGGGTGGGCTGGCAGGCGCGACCTGTAGAACGAGCGGTGCGCGGGGCCCGCCCTGCCGGACAAGGCCGCTGCACATGCGCCCGCTACCAGCAGCCACTGGCTGCGGTGACGGTTGCAGTTGCAGTTGCAGTTGCAGTGGCCGTCACGGCTTAGGCTCAGGCTTCAGGCGCTGCAATCGTCTGATCGATGGCGCCGAAGATGCTTGCGCCGTCCTTGCCCTTGACCTCGATGCGGATCGTGTCGCCGAACTTCATGAACTCGGTGCTAGGTTTGCCGTCCTGGATGGTCTCGATGCAGCGCTTTTCGGCGATGCAGCTGTAGCCCTTGGGCCATTCGGTGCGGCCGTTGGTGTCGGTGATGCCCTTGTTGCTCACGGTGCCGCTGCCGATGATGGAGCCGGCGCGCAGGTTGCGCGTCTTGGCGACGTGGGCGATCAGCTGGCCGAAGTGGAAGGTCATCTCGGGGCCCGCGTCGCACATGCCGACCTTGCGGCCGTTCCAGGTGGACTGCACGGTCAGGTGCACACGGCCGTGGTCCCAGGTGTCGCCCAGCTCGTCCAGCGTGACGGCCACGGGGCTGAAAGCGGTGGCGGGCTTGGACTGGAAGAAGCCGAAACCTTTGGCCAGCTCGGCGGGGATCAGGTTGCGCAGGCTCACGTCGTTGGCAATCATCACCAGGCGGATGCCGTCCAGCGCCTGGTCGGCGTTGGTGCCCATCTTCACGTCGCCGGTGATGACGGCGATCTCGGCCTCGAAGTCGATGCCCATGGCTTCGCTCGGGACCACCACGTCGTCGCGCGGGCCGATGAAGTCGTCGCTGCCGCCCTGGTACATCAGCGGGTCGGTGTAGAAGCTTTCGGGCACCTCGGAGTTGCGCGCTTTTCGCACCAGTTCGACGTGGTTGATGTAGGCCGAGCCGTCAGCCCATTGGTAGGCGCGGGGCAGCGGGGCCATGCACTGGGTCGGGTCGAAGGGGAAAGCATGGCGCGCGCGGCCGCTGTTGAGCTGGTCGTACAGGTCCTGCAGCTGGGGCGAAAGGAAGCCCCAGTCGTCCAGCACCTGCTGCAGCTTGCTGGCAATGCCGGTCGCATAATGGGCCGTGCCCAGGTCGCGCGAGACAACAACCAGTTGGCCGTCGCGCGAGCCGTCTTTGTAGGTAGCGAGTTTCATGTTGGGAGGACCTTTGTCTCAAGGGGTTGAAGTCTTCACCCAACACGAATTACGCTTGGGTAAATTGATTTAACTAAACAAAACTCCCAAATTTTAGTGCACATGGACAAAGAACGTGCAGGAATTCAATCGGTCGAGGTGGGTTTTGCCTTGCTGGAAGGGCTGACACGCTCGCGCGGGCCGCTGATGCTCAAGGATGTGGCGGCCTCGGCTGGCATGAGCGCAGCCAAGGCGCACCGGTATCTGGTGAGCTTTCAGCGCCTGGGCCTGGTCACGCAGGACCCGCGCAACGCCCGCTACGACCTGGGCCCCGCCGCCCTCAAGCTGGGGCTGGCGTCGCTGGCCCGGCTCGATGCCGTGCGGCTGGCGCGCGAACGCATGCCCGAATGGATGGAAAGCATCGGGCACACGCTGGCGCTGGCGGTGTGGGGCAACCACGGCCCGACCATCGTGCACTGGGAGGAATCGCCCCAGGCCGTGACCGCCAACCTGCGCCTGGGCGACGTGATGCCGCTGCTGTCGTCGGCCACCGGCCGCTGCTTTGCGGCCCACATGGCGCCCGAAGTGGTGGCGCCGCTGCTGAAAGATGAGCTGGCCCGTGCCGTCAAGACACGGCGCACCGACCTGCCTTCGACCATGACCGAAGTGAACGCCCTGCTGGCCGAAGTGCGCACACGCGGCGCCGCCCGCGTGGTCGACACCTTGTTGCCCGGCATCGTGGCCTTTTGCGCCCCGGTGTTCGACTCTGACGGCCATCTGGAACTGGGCATCACCACGCTGGGCTCGATTGCCACGTTCGACCCCGAATGGGCCGGCGCCGTGGACGCGCCCTTGCGCGCGGCGGCCGCGCAGCTGTCGAGCGACCTGGGCGCGGGCAGCGCCTGACGGCGCCGGGCACGCTGGCCATGCCACGGCGCGCGCTGTTTCTTATCACCGCCCTGGTGCTGGCCCTGCATTGGCTGGTGCTGCACGGCGTGCCGCTGGCGTGGGACAGCCCGCAGCCGCCGGCAGCGGGCCGCGCCTTCAGTACCCGCACTGTGGCACCCGCCCCCGCACCGGCGCTGGCTGCAGCGGCCGCAGCGCCAACAGCGACCGCGGCACCCAAATCCCCGGCGCGCAAGAAACCCCCATCACCCGCGCGCGGCACCCGCCCTGCCCCATCGCAGGCCACCGCAGAGGTTGTGGCCCGCCCAGCCGAAGGGCCGGTGCAGGCGGCCGGCAGCGATGGGGACGCGAGCACAGCCGCCGCCGCGGAAGAAACCACCAGCGCTGCGACCGCTGCAACGGCTCCAACCGCTGCAGCGTCCGCACCCCAGGCCGAGCCCCCTGCACCCGTGGCGTCAGCACCCGGCGTTGAAGAACCCACCACGGCCGCCGGGATCGACATCGCGTCCCCCGGCTCCGGTACCGGCCGCAACGCGAGCGCCCCGCCGCCGCCCGTGCGCATCCCGTCACCCACGCGCTTAGCCTTCGACGTGAGGGGCGAGTTCAAGAAGCTCCCGTACAACGCCCGTGCCGAATTGCTCTGGCAGCACGACGGCAGCCGCTACGAGGCGCGCCAGGAGGCCGGCGCTTTTCTCATGGGGACGCGCACCCAGCGCAGCGTGGGCGCCATCACGGCCCAGGGCCTGTTGCCTGAGAAGTTCTCCGACAAATCCCGCAGCGAGCAGGCCGCGCATTTTGACCACGCCAAGGGCCGGGCCACTTTCAGCGCCAACACCCCCGAGGCCGCCGTGGGCCCCGGCGCGCAGGACCGGTTGAGCCTGTTCATCCAGCTCGGTGCCATGCTGGCCGCCGACCCGGGACGCTTTGTGCCGGGCACCCAAGTCACGCTCACCACCGTAAGCGCCCGCACCGCCGACCGCTGGACCTTCACCGTCGAGGGCCCGGAGACGCTGGACCTGCCGGCGGGGCCCACGCCCGCGCTCAAATTACAGCGCCTGCCGCGCAAGGAATACGACCAGAAAGCCGAGTTGTGGGTGGCGCCCTCGCTGAACTACCTGCCAGTGCGCATCAAGTTGACCCAGGCCAACGGTGACTTTGCCGATCTGCAGCTGCGCAGCAGCGGGCCACCTTGACGCGCGGTTCTGGCGAATCGGCCCCCCTGGGGGGTCCCATTGAACGGCGGATCTTCCAGGGCTAGTGGGTACCCGCCCTCCATTCGTATCAAAGTGTTGTGCCCGAACACCACCTACAGACCTGAACGGTAAAAAACCCGGACCAGCCCGGCCGCCCTCCTTTTTCATGAAATACTGGACCGCAGCAGGGCCTCACGCCCTGAAGCGGTTCCCCCTCTCTACCGCAGGCGCGCTGGCAGGCACCACCGGAATCCCCTGCGGCCCGCCAAGTAGGACAAGACGTTAGCGCGCTGCCAGCGTTTGATGGAAGCTGCTCCAGGGCTTGAACTCTGTCCACCCGCTGTCATCTGACATCTATATCGACAAGGGGAACACGATGCACATGCTCTACGACTCAGAATCTTTCGTGGTGGTCCACATGCTGCCCGACGCCGTGGAGAAAAGCAGCACCCAGGTGCTCAACGACACTGCACCCGCTCTTCCCCAGCTGGCCCGCCATGGTTTTGAAATCGTGGACAAGCGATCCGGCAAAGAGGTCTACCTGGACGGCTCCTGGGCCGAAATGTTCCAGGAACAGATCCTGGCCTGGCAGCGCGACACGCCCACGCAGGAAGAAGTGGAAGATGCGCTGGACCGCTATGCGGGCCTGGCGCAAAACCCGGTGGTGGTTCACTAGCTCCCCCTGAGGCGCTGCGCGCCTTCCCCCTGAGGGGGACGCACCCGGTGGCCTGGCATAGCCGGTTCCACGGGTACGCTGGCGTTGGCGCAGCGCGGGCTCAAAGGTTGGTCGGCTTCTCCTCGGACGGATAGATCCGCCGATACAGCGGGTCCACCAGCATCAGCACTGCGATCAGCCTGCACACCTGGAACGCAGTCACCACGGGCACCCCCAGCTGCAACACCTTGGCCGTGATGGCCATTTCCGTGATGCCTCCCGGCGATGAGCTCAGCAGCAGCGTGACCCAGGGCAGTCCGGTGGCCCAGGCCAGCACCCCGGCGAAAACGGCGCACACCCCCATCAGCACCAGCGTACCCAGGGCCACGGATGCCATCCAGCGGGGTGCGGTGCGCAAGAAATCTGCGCGAAAACGCACGCCCAGGCTGACGCCAATCACCAGTTGCGCGGCGTTCACCAGCGCCTGCGGAACGGCCGAGAGGGTGATGCCGGCCATCGTGATCCCCATCGACACCAGCATGGCGCCCATGAACCAGGGGTTGGCGCGGCCCAGCCTGTCCATCAACAACGCGCCCGCCCCGGTGAGCACCGCCATCAACGCCAGACCGGGCAAGTCCACCACGCGCGCCACGCTGGGCGGCAACACATCCAGCCCGTGCAGGCCGCTCCACTGCAGCGCAAACGGGATCGTGACGGTGACGATGAGCAGGCGCAGGCTGTGGCTGGCCGCGACGAGGTCGGTGCGGGCGTTCTCGCGCTCGGCCAGCAGCGTCATCTCCGAAGCGGCGCCGATAGCCCCTGCAAAATAGCTGGTGGCGCGCATCATCGGCGCGGGTACACCGTGCATGCGCGGGGCATGCACCCGGTACAGCCAAGCCCCAAACAGCCAGCCCAGGAACAGTGCCCAGACGATGCCCAGCGCAATCGCCCACCAGAGCCCGCCAACCAGCGCCACCACCTGGGGCGTGAAGTACAGGCCCAGGGCCGCGCCAATCGTCCACTGCCCGGCATTGCGCAACGGTCCCCAGCTTTCCGTGGGCCCGCCCAAGATGGACACCACCGAGGTGGCCAGCAGCGGACCAATCATCCAGGGCAGCGGGGTGTGCAGGGCCACACAGGCAGCGGCCGCGCCCCAGGCCAGCAGCAGCGTGGCGATGACGCGCAGAAAGAAATGAATGCGGGAAGGCATGCGGGCAGGCAGATAGACAAAAGCGACCGACGGAGGGCTCCGAAGTATCGCCCTCACAGCAACCGGCGGCCTTGCCTATGGCGCATGGCCGGCATCGCGAAAGGTGCATTGCATGGGCCACGGGCGCGCCAGATCCCGCTGGCTTGAGCAAAGCGCGGGCGTGGACCAGCGGACAGGCTCAGAGGAGTTGTCTGGCGACGCGGCATGCTGCAGCGCCACCGCCCTACCAGTTAAGCAGCGGCGGGCGCGGCGCTAGCTCCCGTGCCGTTGCGGAACGGGAGACTGGCGTCGCCCCGACATCTCACGCCCCATGGATTCCAGCGCGGCTTCGGGCAAGATCCCCTGCGCCGCCGGATAGGCGATGCGCTCCTCATCGTCGATGTGGCGGGCATAGCGTTGGGCAAAGCGGTCTAGGACCGCGAGGTCGCCGGCACTGAACATGCTGGCGCGCCCATCGACCAGCGCCTGCAGGGGCTGCCGAGCAGCCGCCCAGTCCGACACTATGTCGTGGTGGTCCTGCAGCAGGCGTTGCACCAATGCCACCACATCGGCTTGCCCCTCGGCCAGCAGCGGCGGAAAGACATGCAGCTCCTCATCCTGGTGGTGCAATGGCGCGGCAATATCAAAGTAGCGCAGCACGTCGCGGGCGGCCTGAAGGGCAGGCCCATCGGCGCCATGGTCCCGCACATGATCACGCAGCCGCCCCAGCAAAGTCAGCGTGCGCTGCACACGTTCATGGCAGGCCTCGAGCATGGCAAAGGGCTGCTCGAAGCCCACACCAGGGGTGCTGAAGCCGGGAATCTGGCGCGTGGAGGTGGGGGTCGGCGCCGGGGTGGCAGCCCTGCTCGTCATCGCTGTCTCAGCCAAACTGGACCGGCTCGCCCTGGCGGTCAAAGGGAATGTAGGCACTGTGGGATCCCCCCTTGATGGCGTCCACCATGCGCTGCAGCGGCTCCTCGGCGTCGGCGCTGGTGGGTGGTTTGTCCAGGGTGCCGGACATCGCCGCGGCGAACACCATGGTCCAGTCATGGCCGGGCGCGGTGAACTGGCGCGCCTCGTCGACCAGCGCGGTGAACGACGGCAGCTCCTGCGGCGCCTTGTCGACGCACATCAGCGGCACCAGGGCACCCCCTGCCCCGGCTTCAAACTTGGCGCGCTGGTCTGCGGTCGCGTCTTCGGGCAGCTCAACCGCGGCAAACACAAACAGCAGGCGCTGCGGCTCGGGCTGTTGGCAGGCTGCCTGCAGCAGGTCATCAAAACTTGAAATTTGCATGGCAAGAATTTCTATGGATCGTGAAAAAAAAGAGGCGACCCACAGGGGCCGCTACTACGTGGGCACCCCGGCTTGGCGTATGTCCAGGGTGCTCACGTAGGTGGAAGCCGCCGGCCGCGCACGCGCGGATTTGCGCGCCTGCACCGTGCCGACACTGAGGAAACACAGCGCCTGCTCTGAATCCAGCAGGCGAAAAAGTTGGCGCAGATGGGGCGACTGGAGGGCCTTGCCACTGGTCAGCGCCGAGCCGTAGCCCTGGGCGGTGGCCATGAGCAGCATGTTCTGCACCGCACAGCCGGCAGAAACCAGGCGCTCCGCCACATCGATGGCCGGGTCGCCGCACTGCGCATCCACCACGACCAGCATCAGCACGGGCGCGCGATGGGCTTTCTCACGCGCCTGGGCCGCCTGCTCGGCGGTGGCGGCAGGGTCGCGCTCAAGCAGCGCTTGGGCAAACACCTCGGCCAGCGCCGCACGGGCCAACACGGGCACCAGCACAAACCGCCAAGGCACCAGTTGGCCGTGGTCCGGCGCATGGGCGGCGGCGTTGAGGATCTGCGCCAACTCCTCCGCATCGGGGCCGGGCGCACCCAGGCGTTTGGGCAGAATGGTCTGGCGCGACTGGATCAGCGCCGCAGCAATGGCCGCCACTTCGTCGGACGCGCTCTGCCGCGCCACTGCGAGCGCCGGCGGCTTGGCAGCAATGCGGGGGGTCAGGGGCCAGGGGATGACAGCCATAGCAGTTCCTTGGGACCGCGTGCGTTCATCCGGGCCGGCCATCGGCCCGCAGCCGGCCGTACCAGCCGGCCAGGCGAATGCCCCAGACGCCCATCGTGGCGGCCCAGAGGCACGCGGTAACGGGCAGCACCCACGCCCAGGCCACGCCAAACATCCCCGGTACCTCGGCGGCGATGCGCAGCACCGTGGCGGCCTGCAGCATCCAGAACAACGTCCAGGCCCCGCTGTCTGCCACCAGCGCGCGCCCGCTGTGGCCACACGACACGCGGGTGACCATGGCCAGCATCAGCGAAGCCAGGCACCCCATGGTCAGCGCATGCAGCGGCGCCAGGCCCAGCGCCCCCATGCCAAAGCGCCATGCCAACCAGTGCGATGCACCCGCCGACAGGAACGCGACGCCGAGCCACAAAAACCCGATGTGCAGCATGGCCAAGAGCCGGTTCTTGAGGCTTTGCACCAGGCCCCAGACGCAGGCCAGCCAGACCAGCACGCCACCCACGGCGAGTTGCAGCGTACCGAGCACCAGCGTCCACGGCGACCCCGCGCCCACGGCCGGAACGCCCGCCCATTCAAGCCACACCGCAGTGACCTGCATCACCGCGGCGCCCAGCATGAGCCACAGCGCCCACAACGGCCGCCACGCTGGCACCATCGGCAGCGCGCTGGAGGTGAAAAACGGGATCATGCGGTGCGCCACGGTCACGTACACCACGACCACAAAGCCCCACAAGGCTGTGTACACAAAGGCGCGCGCCAACGCGTGCGTGCCAATGGCCAGGCTGAGCCACAGCCCCGCCACGCTCAGGCATCCCACAACGCAGGCCACCAAAATCGTTCGGGCATGCAACTGGTCATCGGCGCGGCTGAGCCGCACCCGCCCGGCAAACAGTGCCGTCATCCACGCCAGGCCGGCACCCGCCAGTGCCAGCCCCGCCAGCGCCGCCCCGATGCGCCAGTGCGCCCCCACCAGCCACAGCAACCAGCCCAGCGCCTGCGCGATGAGCGGCCCGCGCAACGCCCGCACTGGCAACGCATCCACCCCCAGCCATTTGGGCCCGGCGGTAAAGAGGAACCCGGCAAAGAACAGCGGGATGAAGCCCAGCACCATCACGGCTGCGTGGACCAGGGTAGGCGACATCGCGTAGTACATGCCCCACCACCCGGTCGACCGCGCCACCTGCACCAGCGCCCACCACGCGCCCGACGCCACCAGCACCACCATCGCGAGGAAAAACCCCAGCCGGTGCGGCGCCAGCATCAGGTACTGCCAGCGCCAGCGCGGGTCCAGCTGCGCAATCGCCTGCACAGAGGGCTTGCCTGCAGGGACCGGGATGACCTTGCTCATGCTGGTTGGCCTGAAGGAGGTTGGTTGAGGTTGAGGCAAGGATTCATCCGCAGCTCCCCAGGTGCCCACATTGGGTGCAGTAGTCACAGCCATCTTTGCGGATCACCGCGTGCGCACCACATTCGCTGCACTTCTTGCCGGCCATGGCCTGCGGCACACCGGCAGCGGGCGGTGCAGGCTCGTCCAGCGGCAGCAGCTGCTGCACCGGGTCCGCCACCCTGCGCGCCAGGATGTTCTGGATGGCGAAGGCCATGGCCGCCACTTCCGAGTCGTGCCACATCGGCACCACCGTGCCGTCGTCCTTGCGGTGCGTGCCCAGCCGCACGGGGCCACGGTCCCATGCCACCTTGCGCATGTCCGACAGCGCACGCTCCAGAAACCCCCCGCGCGCCGCCAGCGACAGCATGCGCATGCTGGAGGTGATCCACTGCTGCGACTCGCCGCTCTGGCCCACGGGCATGAAGAACTCGATGGCCCGGTCGACCGTGCCACCCCTGCCCGATCCACCCACGCCCGTGGGCACGGGCAGGAAAGACACGATGAGGTACAGCGTCTTGTGGCCCTCTTGCGTCCAGTACTCCAGCTTTTCTGCCACCGCCGACAGGCCGCCCTGCGGTCGGCTCTCGATGACGGTGCGCATGGGGTCGACCGGTGCGGCCGGGGTGGTCGCCTGTGGGACCTGCAGCGCCGCCACGGGCTGCGCGGCGGGCTCTGCATGCGTCTCCAGCACCGAGCCGAGGATGCTGTTGGGCCGGTAGGTGGCCAGGCCCTTGAGGCGTGCGCGCCAGGCCTGCAGGTACAAGTCCTTGAAATCCTCGTAAGGGTAGTCCGCAGGGATGTTGACGGTCTTGGAGATCGCCGTGTCGACGAAGGGCTGGACGGCCTCCATCATGGCAATGTGCTCCTGTGCAGACATCGCCAGCGCCGACACGAAATAGTCCGGCAGCGCATTCACATCGCCCCCCAATTCACGGTACAGGCGCCAGGCATGGTCTTCCACCGCGTACTCGCTGGTGCTGCCGTCCGACTCGCGCTTCTTGCGCTTGTACATCCAGGAGAACGGCGGCTCGATGCCGTTGGAGGCGTTGTCGGCAAACGCAAGGCTCACCGTGCCCGTGGGCGCAATCGATAGCAAGTGGCTGTTGCGAATGCCGTGCTCGCGGATGGTGGCTTTCAGCGAATCGGGCAGGCGGCTGGCAAACGTGCCCTCCGCCAAATAGCCTGCAGCGTCAAACTTCGGGAACGCCCCTTTTTCCTGCGCCAGGTCCACCGACGCCGCATACGCCGCATCGCGCATGCATTCGGCAATGCGCGCGGCCATGGTGCGCCCTTCGGGTTGGTCGTAGCGCAGGCACAGCATCGCCAGCGTGTTGCCCATGCCGGTAAAACCCACCCCGATACGGCGCTTGGCCATGGCCTCGTCGCGCTGCTGGGGCAAGGGCCAATAGGTCACATCCAGTACGTTGTCGAGTGCCCGCACCTGCAGCGCCACCGCCTGGCTGAACGCACCAAATTCGAACGCCGCCACGCCACCAAAACCGAACGGGTACCGCACGAAGCGCGTGAGGATGATGGGGCCGAGGTCGCAGCAGCCGTAAGAGGGCAGTGGCTGTTCGCCGCAGTTGTGGACCACCAGCCCATTCGCATCGAATGCATGGACGTCGGCCACCGTCACGTCATAGACATCATGAACGCCCGCATCGGCTAGCGACTGCACGGTGGCGGTAAAGCGCTCGCGGTTGAGGGCGCGGCGATAGTTCGACAGGCCCTCCTCCAGCCGCGCGGCCTTGTCGGTATCGCAAAAGCCGACGCGATCGGCGAACTCCCGCAGGTTGTCGCCGCTGATGACCAGCTCGTGCTGGGCGCGGGTGGGGTAGTTCTGCATACCGCCGCGGCCATCGGGCAGCTGTGTCGACGATGCGGGCCGCCGCTCGCAGTACAGCGTGGATGCGATGCCCATGCGCAGCAGCATGCGTTGGACGGTGCACAACACGTCAGCATTGCTTTGCGACAGCCGCACGCTGAGCCCCTTGTCCTGTGCGCCCTGGACGGAGCCGTCCGCATCGAACAGGCCGCTGAGCAGGCCCTGTATGAAGGCCGAAGACTGCCGCTCCATCTCGGGCGTGATGGTCTTGCGGCCCGGTGCCATGCCCAGCCGGTGTGCCAGCTGCCACAGCGCGGCACTGGCCATGCGAGCCTCGCCGCGCCCTGCTACGGGCCTCTGGAAGCCTTTGAAGTCTGCCCGGTGCGGCAGTGTGGCCGCAGCGGCCGTGGCAGCACGCATGATGCCGTCCGCCCCGGACGCCGCATAGGCCGTTGCGCCCTGCCCCACGGCCTTGAGCTCCGGCGCCCACACCGAAATCACGGCCTTGTCGGCCTTCAGGGTGCCGTCGCCAATCAGCAGCCCGAGCAGATAGCCCTCGGCCTGCGTGCCTGCGCCGCTCCAGCCTGCAAAAGCACGGTGGTCGTGCAGCATGACTTCGTCGCCGGGGCGCAGGTGCGCTGCCTCGGTCCATTCCACCTCCAGGCAGTAGCGGGTCTTGCGCGCCACACGCCGCACCCGGTGGTCCGCCGTCAAGCGCAGGTTGTGCCCCTCTCGGGTTTGCAGCGCAAGCACGGGCTTGGTGCCTGTCTTGAAGAAGCCCTGGCTTTCCACACGGTAAGCACGGCCATCCACCACGGCCGCGAACGGCTTGCCCACCAGGTCGGCCACCTGCTGAGGGCCTTCGGTGGTCATCACCCAGGTGTCTGCGGTCACGCAGGGATTCGTAGCTGCAATCTCTTCGCAGTACTGCAGGTTGTTGTCTTCGTTGATGCGCCCCAAAAACAAGATGCCCGGCTCGGCGAAGTCGTAGGCGGACTTCATGATCGTGTCCCACAGTGCGCGGGCCTGGACGGTGGCGTAGACCCATTGGCCATCGGCACGCTGGCGGGCACCTTGGCCCTGCAGCGTGGGACCAGGGGGCGCCTTGTGCACCAGCTCCCAGGGCGCATCGTTCTGCACCGCCTGGATGAACGCGTCCGACACGCCCACCGACACGTTGAAGTTGTTCCAGCGGCCGGGCGTGCGCTTGGCGGTGATGAACTCCTGCACGTCGGGGTGGTCGATGCGCAGCACGCCCATCTGCGCGCCGCGGCGCGCGCCTGCGCTCTCCACCGTCGAGCACGACTGGTCAAACACGTTCATGTAGCTGCACGGGCCCGAAGCCATGGAGGCCGTGCCCTTGACGTGTGCGCCCCGGGGGCGAATGCGTGAGAAGTCGTACCCCACGCCGCCGCCGCGGCGCATGGTTTCGGCGGCCTCGCGCAGCGCTTCGTAGATGCCGGGAAAGCCTTCGTCGTCGACGCCCTGGATGCAGTCTCCCACGGGCTGCACAAAGCAGTTGATCAGCGTTGCCTGGATGTCGGTGCCCGCGGCACTCATGATCCGGCCCGCGCCGATGGCACCGGCCTTGAGATTGGCCAGGAAGAGCGCCTCGTACTTGGCGCGCAGTTCGGGGAGTTCGACCGACGCCAAGGCACGTGCCACGCGCGCGTACAACTCCTCGACGGAGGATTCGCCGGGCTTGAGGTACTTCTCGTTCAGCACATCCATGCTGATGGGCTGGGGGGCGGTCATGTCGGCGGGATGGCCGAGGCCTTCACGAATCATGGGGTCTGCCTTGAGGGAAGGGCTGCGCGGCGCAGAGCACGCTCAGCCATCTGGACGGGTATTGCAGTGGAACCGTCGCCTGGAGAACGGCGCTGCGCAGACAGCAAGAATAGACCTTTTCGGGCGTTTTGGGACCCATGTCCGCCCTGACGGTGGTGCTTAGAGCAGCGTCTATGACGCAGCGCAAACTCGGTGCACAGCGCCGTCGAGATGCCGCGGTGCCAGGGGTTGTAGTGTCCATAAATTTTGATCAAAACCGGCTATATCGCTTATCTATAAAGCACTAATAGCTATCAATTTAATAGCATTAAAAATTTGGGCAGGCGATCTTTTTGAGCCAAGCGGTGGGGGTTGACTGGAGGACCTGGTGCCACCACTGCGGTGGCCTGCAACGCTGGTACTTACCTGTCCTTACCGATCTGCGCTCTGAAGGTCCACACACCCACTACAACCGGTCGCCACACACGCCGCAGCGTGGCTCAGCACAAGTCTTGCCTGCTGCGCGCTGCCTCTGCCTCTGCCTCTGCCTGTCTCCAATTCAATCGCCAATGACCTGGCCGTCATGCTCTACATAGGGCGCCGCACGCGGATCGGCGGTGCCATGGGTCGTGGCGGAGGCAGCCACGAAATGGCCGGTGGCGACATCAAACACGTTCACTTCACCGTCCTCGATGACGTAGTGCCAGCCGTGCAGGCTGATCTTGCCGGCCAGCACGCGGCTGCGCACCATCGGAAACTCCATCAGCCGGCCCAGTTGCAGCACCACCGCGCGCTGCTCGGTGCGGCGCAGCGCTTCGGCGCAGGGCTGCACCGGCAGCACGGCTTCGCGCCCCAGATCCAACCAGCGCTGCAGGTTCTGCGCCTCGGCAGGCACTTCGCCATACAGCGCCTTGATGGCGCCGCAGTGGCTGTGGCCGCAGACGATGATGCGGCTGATTTCCAGGCTCAGCACCGCAAATTCAATCGCTGCCGCCGTGCCGTGGTGGCCTTGTGACCCATCGTAGGGCGGCACAAAGGCACCGACATTGCGCACCAGAAACAGCTCGCCTGGCCCCGTGCCGGTCAGCGTGTAAGGCACCAGACGCGAGTCCGAGCAGCCGATGAACAGGGTCTTGGGGTGCTGGCCCTGCGCCACCAGGTCCTGAAAACGCTGCTGGTGCAGCGGGAAGTAGTCGGACTTGAAGGCGCGCAGCTTGACCAGCAACTCCGCAGCGTCGGTGTTGGCAGGAAACAGCGGGTGCTCCATAAAGCCACAGGCTGCTACTGCACCAGCGGCGAGCCGGCTGCATCCAGGGTGATGTGCTCCAGCTCCGCCTCGCCGGCCAACAGCGACATGTACTGGTGCAATGCGCGGCCACGCGACTGCATGGCCAGTTGGCGCGCAATGCGCTCTTGCACGTCTGCGTACGCAGGCACGGTACCAGCGCGGCGCTCCAGCACTTCGACAATGTGAAAACCAAAGCGGCTGTGCACCAGCATCGGGTGGATGCCGATAGTCCCCTTATGGTGCGATTGGTGGAACAGTTCCTTGGCAAGTTCTGGCGCGCAGTCATCGGGGCTGATCCAGCCCAGATCGCCGCCCTGCGCGCTGGTGGGGCAATTGGACAGCTCACCGGCCAATTGGGCAAAACGCGCGGGCGGGGTGTCCTTGTGGGTCAGCTCCAGCAGCGCTTTTTCGGCATGCACCGCCAGCGCCTGCACGTTGATGCCGGGCGTGACGGCAAACAGGATGTGCCGCACATGCAGCGCCTGCCCCACCGTGAGCTCTGCGGTGTGGGCCTGGTAGTAGCGAAGGCATTCGTCCTCGTGCGGCTCGGGGCTGTGGACTTCAGCGTCGACCATGGCCTCCAGCACCTGGCGCTCGGCCTCGCCAGGCTCGGGGGCCAGGTCACCGCCCTGCGGCGCCAGCAAGCCCTGCGACACGGCACGCTGGCGCAGCAGCTCGGCGTACGCGCGCTCGCGCAGTTCCTCCTCCAGCGGGCGATGGCCTTCGGGGTGCAGCGCAATGCCGTTGATGCGCGCGGTGGGCACCTCTTGCGGGGCAGAGGTGGGAGCGATGCCCGCAGCCGTGGCGGCAGCGGTGGCGGATACGGCACCCGTGCTGCAGGCACAGCCGCCACCGCCGCTGCCGCAGCCCGTGCTCAGGGAAACAGAGTTTGAGTTCATGTGAAGTTTCCCGGGTTCAATGCTTGGCGCTGCGGTCACTGCCGTGTACCGGCTGCGGCGGCACCGGTGAAACACGTGTGGTGGTCTTGCCCACGTCCAGGCGGCGGCTGCGCACCACCTGGTACGGGCGGAACAGGTAGCCCACCGAAGCAAAACCACTCCATACATGCACCAGTCGGCTGAAGGGGAACAGCAGGAAGATCGTCATGCCAAACACGATGTGGAACAAATAGGGCCAAGGCAGTCCCGCCAGCACTTCGGCATCCACCGTGCGCAGCGTCAGAATGCGCTGCGCCCAGTCGGCCAGGATCAACATCACGCTGCCGTCCGAATGCGCCCAAGAGAACGGCAAGGTGATCAGCCCCACCACCAGCTGCACCCACAGAATGAGCAAGATCGCCAGGTCGGTCCGGTGGCTGGTGTAGCGAATGCGCTCATCAAAAATGCGGCGGTAGATCAGCATCGAAAGGCCGATGAAGCACACCACACCAAAGAAACCGCCCGAATAGATGGCCACGCGCTGCTTGAATGAGGCTTCCATGAAGTGCGCGTAGAAGGCGTGCGGCGCCAGCAGGCCCACCAGGTGGCCAAAGAACAGGAACAGGATGCCGATGTGGAACAGGTTGCTGCCCCAGCGCAGCAATCCCGTGCGCAGCATCTGCGAAGAGTCGCTTTTCCAGGTGTACTGGTCTCGGTCAAAACGCAGCAGGCTGCCGAGCAGAAACACCGTCAGGCAGATATAGGGATAGACGCCAAAAAGGAAACCGTGCAGTGAAGTCATGGCTGTGCTCCTGTGGAAGAACCGGCTGCACGCGCAGCACGGGGCACGATGTGGATGGGTTGCGCCTGGTCGGGGCGCGCCTGGCCCTTGGACGAGCAGCCGTCGAACACGACCGGCTCTTCCCAGATGGCATCAATGGGCTCGTCAACGACGACTTCCACCGGCGAAGATTTTTCGCCAGCCAGTTCCAGCAGCGCACCCAGCACGCAGGCGTAAGGGCTTTCGCGCTGCTGCAGGGCGGCGAATATGGCGTTGAAGATGTGTGCCATCTCCCCCAGAAACTCGCGCGCCTGGCGCGGCTGCAGGGTGGATGTGAACTCCAGCACGACGGGCACGAAATCGGGCATTTCGTCCTCGCCCAGAAACAGGCCCGCCTGCTCATAGGTCTTGGTCAGGTCGATCATCGCGGGGCCGCGGTCGCGCGAATCGCCATGCACATGCTCGAACAGGTGCAGCGACGTGGCGCGCCCCCGATCAAACAACTCGACATAGTCGGACTCGACCTCCAGCACGGCCTTGCGGCCGAGCGTTGCAATCAGCGCGTCGAGCTCGGCCAGGCGCGATGCCGACAGCGCGCGCTCTGCGTGCAGCGCAGTGCGCATGTCGCTCAAATGCGCGCGCATGTCGGCGTCGGGGTAGCCCAGCAGCAACGCGAGCACGCGCAGGCTTTTGCTGGCCTGCGGAAGGGTGTTGAACAGCGCCATGGCCTAGACCTCCATCTTGATCGGGATGGTGCGCTTCTTGCTGCCACCAAACAGGCTGACTTCGCTGCTGCCTTCAGAGCAACCGTTGCCAAAAGTGAAGCCACAGCCACCGCGCACATCGAACGCGTTTTCGGCGTACTCGCGGTGCGTGGTGGGGATGACGAAGCGGTCTTCGTAATTGGCAATGGCCATGATGTGGTACATGTCCTCGACCTGCGCCACGCTGAGGCCGGCTTGCGCCAGCACCGCCAGGTTCTGCTCGTTGTCCACATGCTTGCTGCGCTGGTACGCGCGCATGGCCATCATGCGCTGCAGGGCGCGCATCACGGGGGCGGTGTCGCCGGCAGTGAGCAAGTTGGCCAGGTACTGCACCGGAATGCGCATCTGCGAAATGTCGGGCAGTTCGCCGTTGACACCGATCTTGCCGGCGTTGGCCGCTGAGGTGATGGGCGACAGCGGCGGCACATACCAGACCATCGGCAGCGTGCGGTACTCGGGGTGCAGCGGCAGCGCCACTTTCCAGTCCACCGCCATCTTGTAGACCGGGCTCTTGCGCGCGCCTTCCAGCCAGGCTTCAGGAATGCCATCGCGGCGCGCCTGCGCAATCACTTCGGGGTCGTAGGGGTCGAGGAAGATGTCCAGCTGCGCCTGGTACAGGTCCTTGTCATCGGGCACGCTGGCCGCTTCCTGGATGCGGTCGGCGTCATACAGCACCACGCCCAGGTAGCGGATGCGGCCCACGCAGGTCTCGCTGCACACGGTCGGCTGGCCGGCTTCGATGCGCGGGTAGCAGAAGGTGCACTTCTCGGCCTTGCCGCTCTTCCAGTTGTAGTAAATCTTCTTGTACGGGCAGCCCGAGACGCACATGCGCCAGCCGCGGCATTTGTCCTGGTCGATCAGGACGATGCCGTCTTCCTCGCGCTTGTAGATCGAGCCAGACGGGCACGATGCCACGCACGCCGGGTTCAGGCAGTGCTCGCACAGGCGCGGCAGGTACATCATGAAGGTGTTTTCGAACTGCCCCACCATGTCCTTTTGCACCTGGTCGAAGCTGTCGAGGTTGGCGTCCTTGCTGCGCTTTGCAAATTCACCGCCCAGGATTTCTTCCCAGTTCGGACCCCACTCGATTTTCTCCATGCGCTTGCCGGTGATCAGGCTGCGCGGGCGGGCGGTCGGCGTGGCCTTCATCTCGGGCGCCGACTGCAGGTGGTCGTAGTCGAAGGTGAAGGGTTCGTAGTAGTCGTCGATCTGCGGCATGTTCGGGTTGGCGAACAGCTTCATCAGCATCGACCATTTGCCCCCCTGGCGGGGCACGATGGAGCCGTCGGCGCGGCGCACCCAGCCGCCGTTCCACTTGTCCTGGTTCTCCCATTCCTTGGGGTAGCCGATGCCGGGCTTGGTCTCGACGTTGTTGAACCAGGCGTATTCCATGCCGGGGCGGCTGGTCCAGACGTTCTTGCAGGTGACCGAACAGGTGTGGCAGCCGATGCACTTGTCCAGGTTCAGCACCATGCCGATTTGCGCGCGTACTCTCATGCCGACTCTCCCTGTTGTTGCACCGCAAAGGCGCGGTCGTCATCGCGTGGGGTGTCCAGCCAGTCCACCTTGTCCATCTTGCGCACCACGACGAATTCGTCGCGGTTGGTGCCAATGGTTCCGTAGTAGTTGAAGCCGTAGGAGAGTTGTGCGTAGCCACCAATCATGTGGGTGGGCTTGAGCACGATGCGCGTGACCGAGTTGTGGATACCGCCGCGTGTGCCGGTGATTTCCGAGCCAGGGGTGTTCACGATCTTTTCCTGCGCGTGGTACATGATCACCATGCCCGGCTTGACGCGCTGGCTGACCACCGCACGCGCTGCGATGGCGCCATTGACGTTGTAGGCCTCGATCCAGTCGTTGTCTTCCACGCCAATGGTTTTGGCGTCGTCCTCGCTCAGCCAGATGATCGGCCCGCCACGGCTGAGCGTGAGCATGATCAGGTTGTCGGTGTAGGTCGAGTGGATGCCCCACTTCTGGTGCGGCGTGATGAAGTTCAGCAGGATCTCGCTGTTGCCGTTGCTGCGGATGTTGTGCACACCTGCCGTGGCTTTCAGGTTCACCGGCGGACGGTAGCTGGCAAAGCCCTCGCCAAAGGCAATCATCCACGGGTGGTCCTGGTAGAACTGCTGGCGGCCGGTCAACGTGCGCCACGGTATGTACTCGTGCACGTTGGTGTAGCCGGCGTTGTACGACACGGTCTCCGACTCGATGCCGCTCCAGGTGGGCGAGCTGATGATCTTGCGGGGCTGCGCCTGGATGTCGCGAAAGCGAATCTTCTCGTCCTCTCGGTGCAGCGCCAGGTGCCTGTGATCGCGCCCGGTTTGCTTGCCCAGCGCTGCCCAGGCCTTCACCGCCACATGGCCGTTGGTCTCTGGCGCCAGCTGCAGCACCATTTCGCAGGCGTCAATGTCGCTCAGGATGCGCGGCATGCCCAGCGTGACGCCGGGTTCGGTCACCACGCCACTCAACTGGCCCAGTTGCGTCACTTCGGTCTTGGTGTCCCACGCAATGCCTTTGCCGCCATTGCCAATTTTGTTGAGCAGCGGCCCGACAGCGGTAAAGCGTTTGTAGACGTTCGGGTAGTCGCGCTCGATGACCTGCATCTGCGGCGCGGTCTTGCCCGGAACCAGATCGCATTCGCCGCGCTTCCAGTCCTTCACGTCAAAAGGCTGCGCCAGCTCGCCGGGCGAGTCGTGCTGCATGGGCGTGAGCACCATTTCCTTTTCCACACCCAGGTGGCCTTCGCACAGCTCGCTGAAGCGCTTGGCAAAACCTTTGTAGATTTCCCAGTCGCTTTTGGATTGCCACACCGGGTCCACCGCCGTGGACAGCGGGTGGATGAAGGGATGCATGTCGCTGGTGTTGAGGTCGTTCTTCTCGTACCAGGTCGCGGTCGGCAACACGATGTCGGAGTACAGGCAGGTGGTGCTCATGCGGAAGTCGAGCGTCACCAGCAAGTCCAGCTTGCCCTCGGGCGCCTTCGCGTGCCACACCACTTCTTCGGGCTTGCCGTCCTCGGGTCCCAGGTCCTTGCCCTGCACACCGTTGTCGGTGCCGAGCAGGTGCTTCAAGAAATACTCGTGCCCCTTGCCCGACGAACCAATGATGTTGGAGCGCCAGACAAACATGTTGCGCGGCCAATTGGCGGGGTGGTCAGGGTCTTCGCAGCTCAGCTTGAGCGAGCCGTCCTTCAGAGACTGCACCACGTAGTCTTTGGGGTCCAGGCCCGCCGCCTGCGCGTCTTTCACCACCTGCATCGGGTGCGTCTGCAACTGCGGCGCGCTCGGCAGCCAGCCCATGCGCTCGGCGCGCACGTTGTAGTCGATCATGCTGCCGGTGTAGCGGCTCTTGTCGGCCAGTGGCGACAGCACTTCGTCCACGCCCAGCTTTTCATAGCGCCACTGGTTGGTGTGGGCATAGAAAAAGCTGGTCGAGTTCATCTGCCGTGGTGGGCGGATCCAGTCGAGCGCAAAGGCCAGCGGCGTCCAGCCGGTTTGCGGGCGCAGTTTCTCCTGGCCTACGTAGTGCGACCAGCCGCCGCCGCTCTTGCCAATGCAGCCGCACATCATCAGCATGTTGATGACGCCGCGGTAGTTCATGTCACTGTGGTACCAGTGGTTCATGCCCGCGCCGATGATGACCATCGAGCGGCCTTCGGTCTTGTGCGCGTTCTCGGCAAACTGGCGCGCCACGGTGATGACCTGGTCCCGAGGCACCCCGGTGATCTGCTCCTGCCACGCGGGCGTATAGGGCGTGTTGTCGTCAAAGCCGGTCGCGGCCAGCTCGCCGGCCAGGCCACGGGCAATGCCGTACTGCGCCACCTGCAGGTCGAACACGGTGGACACCAGCACCTCGCCGCTGCCGATGGTGATGCGCTGCACGGGCACGGTGCGCACCAGCACATCGCCCTGCTCGTTATTGGGAAAGTGCTCGTGGTGGATGCCGCCAAAGTACGGAAAGCCCACCTTGACGCTGGCGGTGGCCGCGTTCTCCACGCCGCCCTCGCCTTCCATGACTGACAGCTTGAGCGAGACGGCCTTGCCATCCCGCGCTTCCTTGGCTTCCAGGTTCCACTGGCCAGTGTCGGCGCGGCCGTCCGGACCCCAGCGGAAACCGATGGCGCCCTGCGGCACCACCACGTCGCCGCTCGCGTCCAGCGCCACGGTCTTCCAGTCAGGGTTGTTGTCCTGGCCCATCTGGTCGGCAAAGTCGCTGGCCCGCACATAGCGGTCGGGGACCAGGCAGGTGCTGCCGTTTTCAAGCCGATGCTCTTTCAGCATCACCAGCATCGGCAGGTCGGTATAGCGGCGCGCGTAGTCGTCAAAGTAGGCCGAGCGCGGCTGGCCATTGCCGCCAAAGTAGAAGTCTTTCAGGATCACATGGCCCATCGCCATGGCGACGGCTGCGTCGGTGCCCTGCTTGGGATGCAGCCACAGGTCGGACAGCTTGGCGACTTCGGAATAGTCGGGCGTGATGGCCACCGTCTTGGTGCCCTTGTAGCGCACCTCGGTGAAGAAATGCGCGTCTGGCGTGCGCGTCTGCGGCACGTTCGAGCCCCACGCAATGATGAAGCCCGAGTTGTACCAATCGGCCGACTCGGGCACGTCGGTCTGCTCGCCCCAGACCTGCGGGCTGGAGGGCGGCAGGTCGCAGTACCAGTCGTAGAAGCTCATGTTCACGCCGCCGATCAGCGACATGTAGCGCGAGCCGGCGGCATAGCTGATCATCGACATCGCCGGGATCGGCGAGAAGCCAATGATCCGGTCCGCGCCGTGCTGCTGGATGGTGTAGATGTTGGCAGCCGCGATCAGCTCGTTCACCTCGTCCCAGGTCGAGCGCACCATGCCACCCAGGCCGCGCACGCTCTGGTAGTCGCGCCGCTTGGCCTCGTCCTGCACCACGGCCGCCCAGGCCTCGACAGGCGCCAGCGTCAGGCGCGCCTCGCGCCAGTGTTTGAGCAACCGGGCGCGGATCATCGGGTACTTGACCCGGTTGGCGCTGTAGAGGTACCAGCTGTAGCTGGCACCGCGCGAGCAGCCACGCGGCTCGTGGTTGGGCATGTCCCAACGGGTGCGCGGGTAGTCGGTCTGCTGGGTTTCCCAGGTGACGATGCCGCCCTTGACATAGATCTTCCACGAGCACGAACCCGTGCAATTCACGCCGTGTGTGCTGCGCACGATCTTGTCGTGCGCCCAGCGGTTTCGGTACGCGTCTTCCCAGGTGCGGTCTTCGGCGGTGGTGACACCATGGTCGCCAGAAAACGGTTCGCGCGGGTTGGAAAAGTAGTTCAGGCGATCAAGAAAATGGCTCATCGGGGGCTCCTTTTTCGGGTCTTGAGAGTCGTGAGGGGCGTGAAGGCAGTGGTGCGCATAGCGCGCTTGCTCAGCAAGGCATCTCAGCGTTTTTTCGTGCGTAGTACCACCAGGTCAGCCCGATGCACAGCACATAGAAAACTGCGAAGGTCCAGAGCGCAAACTCGGGTCCGCCGGTCAGCGCAATCGAGCTGCCATAGCTCTTGGGGATGAAAAATCCGCCGTAGGCTGCAAACGCTGCCGTAAAGCCCAGCGTGGCCGCAGCCAAGGTGTTGCCTTCCTTTTGAGCATGGGCCAGGGCACCCGGCGCGTTGACATCCACACCCCGCATGGCTTCGGTAAGAAAGATGACCGGGATCATGCTGAAGGTCGAACCGTTACCGATGCCGGTGGTCAGGAACAGCACCAGAAAGCAGACAAAGAAACCGGCAAAGTTGCCGCCCGCGCCTGCCTGCGGCAGGAACTGGATCACGCCGACCACTGCAATCGCCATGACGATGAAGTTCCACAACGTGACGCGTGCGCCGCCCACCTTGTCTGCCAGCCATCCACCGAAGGGCCGCACCACGGCGCCCACCAGCGGGCCCAGCCACGCATAAGCGAGAGGGTTGATGTCGGGGAACTGGCTTTTGATCAGCAGCGGAAACCCGGCGGCATACCCGATGAACGAACCGAAAGTCCCCAGGTACAGCGTGCACATCAGCCAGTTGTGCTTGCGCCGGAAGATGGCGGCCTGGCTGGCAAAGGACGCCTTTGCATCCGCAATGTCGTGCATTCCGAACCAGGCGGCCAGCGACGCCAGCACAATCCAAGGCACCCAGATGAATGCAGCGTTCTGCGTCCACACCTGCATGCTGTTGCCGTTCTTGACAATCGTTTGGCCTTCGCCGCCGAAGATGCCAAAGATGCCCGCAGTCACCACCAGCGGGCTCAGAAACTGAACCACCGACACACCCAGATTGCCCAGGCCCGCGTTCACGCCCAGCGCCGAACCCTTGCGCTCTTTCGGAAAGAAAAAGCTGATGTTGGCCATGCTGGAGCTGAAGTTGCCGCCGCCAAACCCGCACAGCAGCGCCAGGATCAGCATCGTCGGGTAGCTGGTGGTGTTGTCCTGCACCGCATAGCCAATGCCCAGCGCCGGGATCAAAAGCGATGCGGTGGAAATCGCGGTCCAGCGTCGGCCACCGAACATCGGCACCATGAACGAGTAAAAGATCCGCAGCGTGGCGCCGCTGAGTGCCGGTGCTGCTGCCAGCCAGAACAGCTGGTTGCTCGAATACTTGAAGCCCAGGCCGGGCAGGCTCACGGCGACCACGCTCCAGACCTGCCAGATGGCAAAAGCCAGGAACAGTGCGGGCACCGAGATCCAGAGGTTGAGCTTGGCGACGGCTTCGCCTTCCCGCTCCCAGAACGATTTGTCCTCGGGCGTCCAGAGGGTGAGCAGGCGCCCCTGGCGCCCGCGGGTGGGGGTGGCAGACATCGGTGATTCCTTGAAAGAAGGGACGGTTTCAGCGGCCTGCGGCGGCCGGTGTGGCCTGGTCGGCCAGAAGATCGGTGCGGCGTACTTCGGTGAAGTACATCCAGATGAGCGAGACCCACACCACGCCGTACATCAGCATGAAAGCGCTCGAGCGCACGCCGGTGAGGTCCATCAACGCGCCGAACAGGATGGGGAGGACGAAGCCGCCCATGCCACCGGCCAGGCCGACGATGCCGCTGATGGCGCCGATGTTCTGCGGGTAGTCGTCGCTGATGTATTTGAAGACGCTGGCCTTGCCGAAAGCCCAGCAGATGCCCAGCAGGAACATGAGGCCGGTGAACACATACACGTTCAGGCCGACGTGGAAGGTCTTGGCGCCGTTGACGGTGAGCACGGTGAAGTCGGTCTGCGGGTAAGACAGCAGGAACAGGCAGATCCAGCTCACCCACATCACCCACCAGGTCACGCTGTGCGCGCCGTACTTGTCAGACAGCACGCCACCGATGGCGCGCAACACGCCCCCTGGCAGCGAGAAGCAGGCCGCGAGCAGCGCCGCCACGCGAATATCGAGGCCGTATTCGCCCACGTAGTACTGCACCATCCACAGCGACAGCGCCACATAGCCGCCGAACACAATGCTGTAGTACTGGCAGTACTTGAGGACCTTGGGGTCCTTCAATGCCTTGAGCTGATCGGTGAACTTGACATTGCTGGGCACCAGGTGGGCCGGGTCGCTGTAGCTGAAGAGCCAGAACAGCACCACCGTGCCCAGCATGATGGCCGCGTACACCTGCGGCACCATGGCCCAGCCAAACGCGACGAGCAGCACCGGCGCGACAAACTTGTTGACCGCCGCGCCCGAGTTGCCCGCGCCGTACACGCCCATGGCAGTGCCCTGGCGGGCCTTGGGAAACCAGCGCGCCACATACGGCGTGCCCACCGAGAACGAGCCCCCGGCCAGGCCCACGAACAGGCCGATGGTGAGAAAGTGCCAGTACGCGGTGGCGTAGCTCATCATCCAGATGGCGGGCACGGTGGTGGCCATCACGGCGGTCATCACGATGCGGCCGCCAAAGCGGTCGGTCCAGATGCCGAGCGGCACCCGCACCAGCGATCCCGTGAGCACGGGCATCGACATGAGCAGCCCGAACTGCGTGGAGTTCAGGTCGAGCATCTTCTTGATGGGGATGCCGATGACGCCAAACATCATCCAGACCATGAAGCAGACGGTGAAGGCGAACGTGCTGACGATCAGCACCGACCAGGCCTGGCGGGTGCGCTGTGGGCTGTCGCCCAGAGGCAAAGCGGGGGGTGCCATTGCGCAATTCCTCTCTCTTTTGTGTGAGAGAGATGGTCGCGCGGATGGCAGTGTCTGCACATCCTTCGCCCGGCTAGCCGGGACGCGGCAGAAGGACTAGCCCGGCCGCGGCAGGCATCGTCCGAAAGGACTATGGCCATGCCGAGGATGGCGTGTGGAGCACAGGCGCGCGGCCCACGCGGCCTCTTCACCGAGGGCGCGCGAGCGCATGCAGATGCGAACTGCTTGCGGTAGAGGGAGAAGGCCTACTGCACGGGCACCACGCGCAAGCCCGGCATGTAGGGTTCCACCCGCAGGGTGTCGTTTGACAGCACGCTGATCTTGGCCCGCGGCGCCCATTCCAGAACGCCGTCGCCCCCTTTGCGTGGCGCGAATTGCCAGAGGGTCAGCGCGCCCTTGGCAGCCAGGGCCTGGCCGATGGCGGCGGCCTCGGGTCGCGGGGCCCCGGGCTCGTCCGTGGGCACGGCGACGACAACTTCGTCGCGCGCGGTGACGATCTTGAACAGCAGGGGTGTGGAGGTGTCCGCCATGGCACTCAGCGAAAAGGAGGTCAATGCGGCGGCAACCCAGGCGGCAGCACTGGTGAGACGGTGCGGTGTTGTTTTCATGGGGTTCTCCGGTTGCTCAGGCAAGTTTCTCCTCACGCACACCGTATTGCAAGTGGCGCACACCCAGCTTGCGCACCACCGGAACCACGGCATCAAGCCGCGCAAGGCCGTTGACCGCAGCGTTCAGCATCGTCATCAGCAGGCGCCCTTGCTGCGCCAGATCGCCTTAGAACAACGCACTGAGGGAGCCCTGCGTCAGATTGTCAAACGGCGTCGTACGTGCCATGAGCCCGCCCCTGCCATCAAACAGGCCAGCAGCAGCACGCCCCATTCGCCCAGCGTGGGCACGGACTGGACGCCCGCGACTGGCGGTACCCCAGCCGCAGCCCAGGTGCCCAACGTGAGCGGCGAGTCGGTCCAACTGGAGAACACGCCGCCGGCGCTGGAGGCGCCGCAAAAATACCCCTGCGGAATTTGTTGTATGCCGGCGGTGCACACGGCATTGTGCTGGCCGTGTTCCTGCACGGTGACCGTGTCCAGATGGTCTCCAGCGACGTGGGGCGCAGGTGTTTGCCAACGCAGCAATCTGATCGAGATATCAAGCACGCCGCCTGTGGTGGTGGCCTGGGCCGAGATCATCGTCACCTGGGGGTCGCCGCTGGCGTAGGTCGTGAGCCCGTCCGAGAAGGAAAACGAGGTCACCAAGGCGGTGATGTCCTGATTGTTGAGGTTGCCGGGCAGCGGGGCGGCGGTTGTGAATGAACCCGTTTGAGAGAGCGCTGGGGTGTAAGCCCCGCAGTTGCCAGAACCTGGCGGGCAGGCAGTGAAGTTGTGTAGCTGAGCGGCTACGTAATTGGGTCCTGTATAGGTATACGTAGCAGCCCACACACTGCCTTGAAAAAAAGCGCACAGACACGCCAGCAGTAAGTGGATTCTTTTCATAGTTCGGGACACGTTTTGAGCAGTCAAACAAAGATGGCGCTACACGGGCGGCTGTCGATGACACGCTGCCCGAGGTCTGGGAACCAGTGTAGAAATCCTGAATACGTGCCGCCCCACCCCAGGGGGTAGGGCAATGCAGGCGCACGCTGTGCTACGTTGCTCCAACTCCATATCGGTTCGCTGCGGCAACAAACACCCACTCATGCCCCCCACCCGCATTCAGCTGCAAGCCACTGCACGCCTGCACCAGATGGCTTGCCTCGACGTCAATGGGCCCCAGCTCATCGAACCGGTTTTGCACGAGCTTCACCAGCTGATCGGCTTCGACACCAGCGGATATTTCTATCCCGGAAGCGGTGGAGCCCTGGACGCCTATGTAGAGCCCTCACCCGCGCGCGACCTGATGCATACGTACTTCGACAGTGCGGTACAGCGCAGCGAGCGCAAGGTGGTACGGCGCAGTGCGCACGACTTTGCCGAGGCCGTACGCTGCGAGCATGGCCCGCAGGTCCTGGAGCAGCTCATCACCGTGCCGGTGAGCGAATTGCTGCGCAGCGATTTCTACAACCTGGCATTGCGGCCCGCTGAACTGTTCGATTGCTTGAGCCTGGTGCTGCGCACACCGCAGGGCCAGGGCGTGGGCTCGTTCAAGTTGTATCGGGGTAGCGCGTCCCCACGCTTTGATGCGGACGACGTGGCCGTGTTCGGGCGGCTGGAGGCTCTGCTGGCGCGGATCCTTCAGCCCGGCGAACTGGACGCGCAGGACAGTGTCGTGAACGAAAGCGCGATGCTGCTCGTCACTCCTCAGGGGCGGATGCTCTGGACGTCGCCGCAGGCCGATCTTCTGATGGCGCAAGCGTTCGGACCGCGCTGGCACCACCGCTCGGCCTTGCCTGCACAGCTGGAGATGTTGCTTCAGAACCTGCAGTTTGCCGCCCGCAACGGGCATCCCCGCGGGGGCTTTGCACCTGCCCCACCGCAACTTGAACTGCACAACGCCAGCGGTTGGTTCTCGCTGCGCGCCACACAGATGGCGGACGCGGCGGGCGAAGGCCAGGCGGTGGGCATCCAGATCACACACAGGGTGCCGCGTGTGGCGCGCTTGCTGCCCGCACTGCGCGCGCTGGGCCTGCCGCAGCGTCAGCACGAGCTGGCGTACTGGCTCGCACGCGGACTGCCGGAGCCGGAGATCGCCGCACGCATGGGCATCAGCGCCCATACCGCGACCTATCACCGCCGCCAGATCTACACCCGCCTGGGCGTGCAGAACCGGCTGGAGCTGCAGGACCTGTTGTTGGAAAAGCGGTAGTCAACGAGCGCACCCGGGCGCACTGCGCCGGACGGTGCACGCGGGCTCACTCTGCGCGCTGGCGGTCTGACGCAAACACGGCCGCCTGCACGCGCGAAGACAACCCCAGCTTGCGCAGGATGTGCTGCACGTGGATCTTCACCGTGGTTTCGGCGATGTCCAGCGTGCGCGCGATTTCCTTGTTGCTCGCACCGCGGGCGATCTCGCGCAGCACGTCTTCCTCGCGCGGCGACAGCGGCGGCACAGTGCTGGCCACATCGGCCTGCGCCGGCAACGGTGTTGGCACGGCCGACAGCTCTGCGGCCGGCGGCGCGCCCTGCGACTGGAATGCCGCCACCAGCTTGCCCATGAGCTCCGGGCTCACCACGGGCTCACCGCGCACTGCGCGGTGGATGGCCTCGGCCAGCAGGTCGCCTTCGATGGTCTTGAGCAAATAGCCCTGCGCGCCGTTGCGCAGCGCGGCGGCCAGGTCTTGCGCGTCCTCGCTCACGGTGAGCATCAGCACGCGCGACGCGGGCGCCACCTCACGCAGGCCGCAGATGGCATCCACGCCCTTCACGCCGGGCAGGTGGTTGTCCAGCAGGATCACCTGGGGCCGCAGTTGCGGCGCCAAGCGCAGGGCTTCGCCCGCGTCGCCCGCCTCGCCGATCACCTGCAGGCCTGGATGCTGCTCCAGCAGCGCGACGAGCCCGCGCCGAAACAGCGGGTGGTCGTCCACCACCAGCAGCGCGATGGGAGCCAGCGTGTCGACGTCAGCGGACAGCCGCACAGGGGACAGCGTGGTGGTCATGCCGCGTCCATCTCCACGGCGGGCTCGGATGTGGCGGGTGCGTCTTTGGCGGGGGAAGAATTCTTTGAGGCGCCGTCGTTCGGATTGCGGGGCGCGGTCGATGCGTCGCCAGCCCCCTGGGGCATCGCTATGCACACGCGCGTGCCCTGCCCGGGGGCCGAATGCACCTCCAATGCGGCCCCGGCGCGCTGGGCGCGCTCGCGCATGATGCCCAGGCCGATGTGCAGCGAGTCCGGTGGCACGCCGGCCACATCAAAACCGATGCCGTTGTCCTGCACTTCAAAATGCCAGGGGTGGCGGTGTACCCGCAGGTCGACCCGCGTGGCCTTGGCGTGTTTGCGCACGTTTGACAGCGCCTCCTGCACCATGTGCAGCACCTGGATCTGAAGGTCAGACGGCAGCGGCAGCCCGTAGCCCACCATGTGCAGCGTGGTGGCCAGGCCGCTTTGGTGCTCAAACTTCGACAGCGTGGCGCGCAGCGCGGATTCAATGTCCTCGTCGCTGGTGCGCGTGCGAAAGTGCACCAGCAGCTCGCGCACATCGGAATAACACTCGCGCACGCCCACATCGAGCTCGCCCATGCTGCGGTCGCGCTTGGCCTCGTCGCCACGGTTGACGGCATCGCGCAGCAGCTGCGTCTGGATCTTCAGGAAGGCCAGCGACTGGGCGATGGAGTCGTGCAGCTCGCGTGCCAACATGCCGCGCTCTTCGGCCACGGCAGCTTCACGCTCCAGAGCGTGGGCGCGCAGGCCTTCCATGGCACTGGCCAGGTGGCGCGTCATGGCTTCGAGCAGCTCGCGCAGTTCGTCGGTCAGCTCAACCGGCGAACGGAAGAACAGGTCGACTTCGCCCAGCACGCGCAGCTGCATCTGCACCGGGATCGTCACCATGGTCTCGAACCCGGCCTCGCGGCAATGGGGCAAGGCGACCTCGGTGTCCGGCGTGATCGGAATCACCCGCGTGCGCGCCACTGCCTGAGGCTGCCCGCACAGGCAGCTGCCGGTGGGCAGGCATTGCTCGCCTTCGGACATCGTGCGGGGCAGGCCGTCGGCCGCGAGCAGCACGTAGCGCTCGTTGGCTTCGTTGGACCAGCGCACGGCCGCGGCGTCCGCGCCCGCCACACGGCGGATCTGCTGCACGAAGCCCTGGGCCAGCAGCTCCAGGCTGCTGGCGGTCGCGGCCAGCTCACTCACCTCGTACAGCGCAGCCAGGCGCTGGCTTTTTACCGCGATGCTGGCGGTCTTTTCGTGCACCTTGTGCTCCAGGTCATCGTGCGACGCCTGCAGTGCCCGCGCCATGAGGTTGAAGCCCGCCGACAGCTGGCCGAATTCGTCGTCGGTGTCCACCGGCAGCCGCGTGCCCAGCTCCCCCTGGCGCAGGCGCGCCTGTGCCAGCTGCAGCCGCGCCACCGGGTTGATCACGAGCAGGTAGCTCACTGCCATGAAGGTGACCGCAGCCACAACGGCCAGCGCCATCATGAAAAGCTGAAACACGTGCAGCGCGGCCGTCCAGCCGGCGATCTGCAGTTCGATGGCATCCACGAAGGCGTCCACCTGCCGCACAAACGCATCGGCCTGCGCCAGGGTCTGCGCCCGCTCTGGCGGCTGCGCGCCTGTCCAGCCCGTGCGCGCCGCGGCCCACTGCGCGCGAACTGCGTCGAACCGCGCGCGCGTGTCCTTGCTCCACGGCACAAACAGCGGGCGCGACGGGTCGCCCGTGCGCAGCAAATGGAGGCTTGCGTCAAAGGCCCGCACGCGCTCCAGCATCGCCCCTGCAGGTTCGGTCTGCGACACCAGCACCATGCGCAGCATGTTCATGCGCAGCCGCCCGGCCTCGTTGACGGCGGCCGCGCCGCCCTCAAGCTTCCAGGTCACCCACAGTGTGAGGCTGATGGACACCAGCGCCACCAGCAGGAACCCCGCACCCAGGGCCAGGAGCTTGGTCGTCAACGTGGGCTGGGTGCGCATCGGACCAGTTTAGGCCTCGGGTCGCTGCACTCCCTTGACCTGCATCAAGGCGTGGTTATCCCCTTGGGCTGCCGGTGGCCCCGCCGCGCCAGCGGGCCGGAGGCCGCGTAGCATCCCGGCCATGCACCCAACGCTCCGCATTACCGCCAGGTCTTCCGGCGACGACACCCCAGCGCACCGCCCCCCATACCCCTGCCCCACACACCGCCGATGGGGGGCCTGCGCGGCGCTGGCCGCTCTGGTCATGCTCACCGCCTGCGCTGGCGCTGGCCCCAAGGCTGCGGTGCCCTCCGACGCCTGGCCCGCGCGCCTGGCGGCCCTGTTGCCCACCGATGTGCTGCTGCTGGGCGAACAGCACGACGCACCCGAGCACCAGCGCCTGCAGCGCGACACCGTGTTGTGGCTCGCCGCACGGGGCCAGCTGGCCGCCGTGGTGATGGAAATGGCCGAGCAAGGGCACGGCACCGCCGGCCTGCCGCGCGACGCCACTGAAACCCAGGCGCAGGCAGCCCTGCAGTTGAAAGACGCGGCCTGGCCCTGGAAGGCCTACGGCCCGGTGGTCATGGCCGCGGTAGCTGCCGGCGTGCCCGTGCTGGGCGGCAACCTGCCCCGCGCCGACATGCGTGCCGCGATGGCCGACACCCGATGGGACCAGCACCTGCCCGCGCCCGCGCTGGAGCGGCAATACCAAGCGCTGCGCGACGGCCACTGCGGCCTGCTGCCTGAATCGCAGATCGCGCCCATGGCCCGCATCCAGATCGCGCGCGACGCCAGCCTGGCCCGCACCGCCCAGGCGGCGCGCAAGAGCGGCCAGACCGTGCTGCTGATCGCCGGCGGCGGCCACGTGCAGCGCAGCGTGGGTGTGCCGACGCACTGGCCGGCCGATTTCAATTCAAAAGTGGCCCTGGCGCAGGCGGGACATGCGCCATTAGCTATCAATACCGAAGCAGATGCCGTGATTGCCACCCCCGCCCTGCCCGCCAAGGACCACTGCGCGGAACTGCGCCAGCAGTGGGGCCAGGGGATGCGTTCGGGCGGTTAGGCGCCTGCGCGTCAGAAGAAGCATGGGTTGCGCAGGCAGCCTAGGAATGCCTCAGAGCATGTCGGCCTGATCCGGAAAGGCGGTTCACACCGCCAAGGCCAGCCCGCAGATCGGCATCCGCCAGCACCAATCCACCATCGACCACCCCGTTCCACAGCCCCCTGCGAGGCTTTGCACCACAGGCCGCTTGGCAAACCAGGGATCTCCCTGCTCGGCTGCCGCGCGGGCCATGCTGCGACAATCGCGCAGCTATGACGACCACCAACGCCTACATCCTTACCCTGTCCTGCCCCGACCGCCTGGGGCTGGTGCATGCCGTGTCCGGGTTTCTGCTGGAGCACGGCGGCAACATCGAAGAAGCCGCGCAGTACAACGACCACGACACCGGCCTGTTCTTCATGCGCGTGCAGTTCGCCTGCGACCAGCATGACCACGCCACCCTCAAGACCCGCCTGGCCAGCTTTGCAGAGCCCTACGCCATGCGCTGGAGGCTGCACGCCACGGCGGCGCCGATGAAGACGGTGCTCCTGGTCAGCAAGGAAGGCCATTGCCTGAACGACCTGCTGTTCCGCTGGAAGAGCGGCCTGCTGCCCATCGACATCCGCGCGATCGTCAGCAACCACCGCGACTTCTATCAGCTGGCAGCCAGCTACAACGTGCCGTTCCACCACATCCCGGTCACCGCTGCCACCAAGCCACAGGCCGAGGCCAAGCAGTTCGAGATCATCGAGGCCGAAGGGGCCGAACTGGTGGTGCTGGCGCGCTACATGCAGGTGCTTTCGCAGGACCTGTGCCAAAAGCTGGCGGGCCGCGCAATCAACATCCACCACAGCTTTTTGCCCAGCTTCAAGGGCGCCAAGCCGTACTACCAGGCGCACGACCGCGGCGTGAAGCTCATCGGCGCCACGGCCCACTACGTGACGGCCGACCTGGACGAAGGCCCGATCATCGAACAGGACGTGGCCCGCGCGGACCACACCGACACGGTGGAAGACCTGACCGCCCGCGGCCGCGACACCGAAAGCCTGGTGCTGGCCCGCGCCGTGAAGTGGCACAGCGAGCACCGTGTGATCCTGAACGGGCACAAGACGGTCGTCTTCCGGTAGCCGTTCGTTCCGTCCGCAGATGGCCACCGCAGCCCCTTCGTCCTTCCTCAGCAGCGCAGCGCGGCGCATCCCGCCCATCCAGTGCCTGCTGACGTTCGAAGCCCTCGCCCGGCTGCGCAGCGTGACGCAGACCGCCGAGGAGCTGTGCGTCACGCCCAGCGCCGTGAGCCACCGCGTCAAGCAGCTCGAGCAGATCCTGGGCGTGCGGCTGTTTGGCCGGGCGGATTTTTCGCTGACCACCGAAGGCAGCGCGTACCTGGCCCATGTGCGCGAGGGCCTGGGTGCCCTGCAGCGGTTTCCGGGTGCGGCATCAGCGCCGGGGCGGCGTCGGCTCAAGCTGGCCGTGACGCCCACGTTTGCGCGCACCATCCTGATCCCGCGCCTGCGGCAGTTCACCGAGGCGTATCCGGAGATCGATCTGGCGCTGCAGGTGTCCATCCCGCTCCTGGACGTGGTGGCCGAGGACGCCGACCTGATGGTGCGTTTTGGCCCCGGCCACTATGCCGACGTGGAGCATGTGGAGCTGGCGCGCGATGTGGTCACGCCCCTGGCCTCGCCCGCCTTTGTGCGCGAGCACGGCCCGTTCGACCGACCGGAAGACCTGGAGGGCGTGGCGCTGCTGCGCAGCCCGCTGGAACCCTGGCGCACCTGGTTTGCCGCCACGGCCCTGGACTGGGCCGAGCCCAACGAGGGCTCGCAGTTCAACGACATCGGCCTGATGTGCGACGCCGCCGCGGCCGGCATGGGTGTGGCGCTGGTGCGCCTGAAGCTGGGTGCGCCCTGGCTGGAGAACGGCACGCTGGTGCGGCTGTTCGACACCGACACGACCAGCCCGCACGCCCATTACCTGTGCTGGCGCACCGGCACCATGGACCGCTGGGAGTGCGCGGCGTTTGCCGAGTGGCTGCGCAAGACCATGGTGTAGGCCTCGAACATTGACGTTTTTGGCCCCTAGCGCTGGTGCATCAAGCGCTAATAGCTATATTTTTAATAGCGACTCGGCGAGAGCCCGCCTCGGCCGCGACCCAGCCCTTTCGATTCACACCGCAAGCCGCAGCCACCAGGCAGCGCCGCTCCTCACCTGAAACCCCGCCATGGCCGTGCCGCAAGACGCTCACTTCAAAAAGAGATACCCCACGCTGGAGCAGAACGCGGTGCTCAACGCCACGGCCAGCGCGGTGCTGGTCAACGCACTGGCCGGCACGGGCAAGACAACCACCCTGGCCATCAAGGCGGCGGATCTGATCCGCACCAAGGGCGCGAGCCGCATCCTGATGCTGGCGTATTCGGATGCGGGGCTGGCGGCCATCGCGCAGCGGCTTGAAAAGCTCGTCCCCACCATTCCCCGCCAGGTGCAGATCATGACCGTGGAGCAGCTGTGCGCCACCGTGCTCAAGGAACAGGGCGACCCCCTGGTGCGCGTGACCGAACCCCTGCACAAGAGCCTGCTGGTGCGCCAGGCCCACGCCGCGCTGCTGCAGGACGACACGCTGGACGGCGACCTGGACAGCGCGCCCCAATTCGGCGACTTCCGCTCGCGCGATCTGGACGTGCAGGCCTTCATCGACTTTGAAGCCCAGGCCAAGCAGCGGCTGCTGCTGCGCGCCATCGCCCAGTCGGAGCTGGGCGCCCGGCCCTACTGCCGTGAGCACCAGCTCGACTACGGGCTCTACCAGCTCTTGGTGAAGTACGAGCGCCTGCGCAGGGGGCTGAACAACGAGCCGCAGTTTTACGCCCCCGGCGACTGCACGTATGAAATCGCCACGCAGCTCGGGGAGCTGGATTTTGGCGAGGCCTTTGCGCCGCTACAGGGGCGCTTTGATGCGGTGTTGTTCGACGAACTGCAGGACCTGGACGAGGCCGCCATGCGGGTGCTGCGGACGCTGGTGCAGGGCGGCAATGGCCTGTTTGTCGGCGCGGGAGACTTCAACCAGCACATCCTGCCCGGCGCGTTCTCCGTCTTTGGCGACAGCCTGGCCCGTATCCGGCAAGAGTTTCCTGCAGACACGCAGGTCGTCGCCCTCAACACCACCTACCGTTTCGGCAACGCCATCTGCCAGGGGCTCAACCCCTTGTTCGGCGTGGAGTTTTCTGCGCACTACCCCACCAAGCCTTCCACCTTCGAGCAGCGCAGCTACACCGACGACGAGGACTGCGCCCGGCAACTGCTGGCGATCCACGACACCGTGCTGCACCAGTTGCCCCCACTGTCGCAGTCGTCCCAGTCGCCAGGTAGCCCCACGGCACCGTGCCTGAACGTGGTGCTGCGGTCACCGGAAGACTCGATCCTGCTCGAATGGATGTTTGCCCACGAAGGCGTGCACTACGCCTGCAAAGGCATGAAGCGCTTCTACCAGCGCCGCGAGATCGCCCTGGTGCTGGCCATCATGGGCGCCATGCAGGGCTGCGGCGACGGGGTGCGGCTGACTCAGGGCATCCTGAGCAGCGCGATGGAAGGCCTGCTGCGCTACGTGCGGCGCGGCAGCCAGCCCGACCAGGATGTGCTGGCCAACGGCACCTTCGACATGCAGGCGCTGACGGAAGACTCTCCCGTCGAAGTCGACACCCGCGCCGTGGCCGCAGAACTCATCGGCAAGCAGGACCTGATGCGCCGGTTTCTGGTGCGCGCCAGCTTCAACCCCCAGGCCCCGGTGGCTTCGCCCCTGTGCGAACAATTGCTGGCCTTGCCCCCCGAGGCCTGTGCCGACGCCGGGCAACTGTGCGGGCACCCGCTGGTGCGTCAGTTCTTTGCACAGGCGCCCATCAGCCCCGACGAGCTGCGCTACTGCACAGACAGCCTCGGCGCACTGGCCCGCATTTGCGCCGGGCTGTCGGTGGACGAATTCCTGGGCCGGCTCGCGCTCATGGTCCAGGCCAGCATTGAGCAGCACACGCAGCAGGAAGCCTCGAGCCTGCAACTGCTGACGGTGGAGCGCTGCAAGGGGCACGAGTACGACTATGTGGCGGTGCCCTTGGTAGAGCGCGGGCGCTTTCCGCGCAGTGCCGCCCGGCAAGAGGCTTATCGGGAGCGCAACATGCTCTACGTCGCCATGACGCGGGCCAGCAAACGCCTGTGGCTTTTGGAAGGCAGCCAGCGGCCGGTCAGCCCCGGGCCGGTGTGAGCGGGCTGCGCAGCGGGGGGCATCAAGCCAAACAGGGCTCCAGCGCTTGATTAATAAGCGGTAGTAGCTCACTTATTAATAGCAAATGGCTTCTGCACGCCATTTCACACGCGGCTGCAATAAAACTCACGCCCCCGCACGCAGCCTTCCTCTACAGTGCACGGCATGAGCACCGCCACCCTCGCCCAGTCCCCAGCCCCCAGCCCCACCGAACGAGCGGCCCGCCAGGCCGAGGTCGTCCAAGCCCTGGGCCGCGTGGTGCCCGCCCACGCGCTGCTGTGGAATGCCGAGGACACCACGCCCTACGAATGCGATGGCCTCACCGCCTACCGCCAGCGCCCGCTGGTCGTGTGCCTGCCCGAAACGTATGAGCAGGTGCAGGCCGTGCTCAAGACCTGCCACCAGCTGCAGGTGCCGGTGGTGGCGCGCGGTGCCGGCACGGGGCTGTCGGGTGGCGCCATGCCGCATGCGCTGGGCGTCACGCTGTCGCTGGCCAAGTTCAACCGCATCTTCGACCTGGACCCGGTGAGCCGAACGGCCCAGGTGCAATGCGGCGTGCGCAACCTGGCGATCAGCGAGGCCGCGGCGCCCTACAACCTGTACTACGCGCCCGACCCCAGCAGCCAGATCGCCTGCACCATCGGCGGCAACGTGGCCGAGAACTCGGGCGGCGTGCACTGCCTGAAGTACGGCCTCACAGTGCACAACGTGCTGGCTGTGAAGGGATTCACCGTGGACGGCGAACCCGTCGAATTTGGCAGCCAGGCGCTGGACACCCCTGGCTACGACCTGCTGGCCGCCGTGGTCGGCAGCGAAGGCATGCTCGCCGTCATCACCGAAGTGACAGTGCGTCTGATCCCCAAGCCCCAGCTGGCGCGCTGCATCATGGCCAGCTTCGACGACGTGCGCAAAGCCGGCGACGCCGTGGCCGCGGTGATCGCCGCCGGCATCATCCCCGCGGGCCTGGAGATGATGGACAAGCCCATGACCGCCGCCGTGGAAGACTTCGTCAAAGCCGGCTACGACCTCACCGCCGAAGCCATCCTGCTGTGCGAGAGCGACGGCACGCCCGAAGAGGTGGAAGAAGAAATCGGCCGCATGAGCGACGTGCTGTGCGCGGCTGGCGCGACAGCCATCTCGGTCAGCAATGACGAGGCCGAGCGCCTGCGCTTTTGGAGCGGCCGCAAGAACGCCTTCCCTGCCAGCGGCCGCATCAGCCCCGACTACATGTGCATGGACTCGACCATCCCGAGGAAGCGCCTGGCCGACATCCTGCTGGCCATCCAGGCCATGGAAAAGAAGTACCAACTGCGCTGCGCCAACGTGTTCCACGCGGGCGACGGCAATTTGCATCCGCTCATCCTGTTCGATGCGAACGATGCCGACCAGCTGCGCCGCTGCGAGCTGTTTGGGGCGGACATTCTGGAAACCAGCGTGGCGATGGGCGGCACGGTGACGGGTGAGCACGGCGTGGGGGTAGAGAAGCTCAACAGCATGTGCGTGCAGTTCACGGCCGAGGAAAACGCGCAGATGTTTGGGCTCAAACATGCGTTTGACCCGGCGGGGTTGTTGAACCCGGGGAAGGTGATTCCGACGCTGAACCGGTGCGCGGAGTACGGGAAGATGCTGGTGCGCGGGGGGCAGATCAAGCATCCGGATTTGCCGAGGTTTTGAGGGGTGGCCAACTGACAACACTCACATTGAGTCCTAGATAGCCTTCGTACCACCCGTTGAAACACTGCAAGTTCCATTGCGATATATGGCGTCATCAGCAAACGGCCACATTAAGCAACTTTGGGGCTACATCAAAATTAGATTGCACCAATGAAGCACTCAGACTCCTTGCATGATGTCCTAAAGGCTGCGCGCTCGGACATCAGGCTAATTCGGGACTTAGCAAGGGAGGGCGACGGATTTTTCGAAACCAAGACGAATACGCCGCCCACTGCTCTATCAACGACGGAGGTAGCTGAACTTCGCTCAATCGGAGAAATTTTCCAAGAGCCAAAAAAAATAGGAGTGAAACGCACGGTTCGCATTGAATCCAAGAATGTGGCGGACACTATGTTGCACTTCGCTGGCTCTATTAAGCAGCGTACTTTTTTCTCTGAGATGGCATTGGTCTATCTCGTATCCCGGCTCGAGGCATTTTTGAAGGACTACCTGCAAGCAATGCTGCTTCAAGATCCCCGGCGTCTGCGTAGTAGTACTCAACTCACCTACGAAGAGGCATTGCGCTACCCCAGCATGCCTGCTCTCCGTCGAGCTCTGGCTGAGCGAGAGGCTGAAGCTCTTGGGTACAAAAGCATTGACGAGGTAGAAAAGGCATTACATAAGAAGTTCGACGTACGCCTTTCAAACTTCCCCAGTTGGCAGTCCACGAGAGAAATCGTTTATCGCCGAAACCTACTTGTTCACAATAGAGGTGTCATCAATGACATTTATCGATCTGCGACTGGTTTCAGAGGAAAAATGAAGCACGTAGACACAGATATGACATACGTGCAGGCAGCCTCAACGACGATTCTGGAGTTCATTGATTTCGTGGGTGCGAACCTTGGCAATGAGTCGAAGCACACTACCTAACTTGCGGATGCACGTGGTCGCCCATGGCAGTGCTGTTACCTACGCATTGAGTAGCCGTGTCTCTTGTGTCGTATAGCGACCGACAATCCACAGTCCCTCCTGCCATCTTTCTCCTCGTACCATGCCCAGCGACCTCGCCACCACGCTCCTCCAATCCGGCAACGCCCTCGTCACACAAGCACAGGCCGTAGCCACGCAAGACTTTGCAGCAGCACGCGCGTTGTGGCGTGAGGCGGGGGTGTTGTTTCAACGCGCGCATGACGCAGACCCCGGGCAGCACGCGGCAGCGTTTCGCCTGGGTCAGGCGTGGGTCGCAGAAGCCCATGCGCTGCAGAAAGAAGGATCAGAGGATGCGACCGCAATGTGGCGACAGGCGGCACTGCAGTGCGAGGTGGCCTTTGCGCTCGACCCGCACCATGCGGTGACGGCCATGCACATCGCCAGTTGCTACGCCTGGGCACAAGACGCGGCGGCCAAGCAGGCCTGGGCGCAGATTGCGCAGCATCTGCAGGAAGAACACGCGGCCAACATGGCGGCGGATGAGGCAGCACGCTAGCTGACGCAGCCCCGCCGCGGCCGAGCAACGCGATGGCCCGTGTGGCGGTTCGGCTGTTGGCTGTTCGGCTCCCCACCCCTGCTGGCTGCGCCTGCGGCGGGGCGGTTGCGGGGTGGCACGCGCGTCGGAGCGCGCGTGCTTCGTAATCTGATTCGCCGTGGCTGTCCGAGCGGCGCGCGCCAGCGCAAAGCGAGTTCCACGGCGCACCCCGCAAGCGCCCCGACGCAGGTTGCCCCGTAGCGAAGCGCAGGGGTCGCAGACTGGGGGTCGCCTTTTCTTTGGTGACTTTCTTTTGGCGACGCAAAAGAAAGTTACTCGCATGCCGGGCGACTCCCGGCTCCCGCCCTTTGCAAAGGCATGGCCCCATTCCGCGAGCATGCGAGCGCGCCCAGGTTTCGACAAGCTCAACCCGAACGGTCCGGGACCAATGCGCCCAGGCTTCGACAAGCTCAGCCCGAACGGGCGGTCAGCCACCCACCAACGCCCGCCAAATCTCCCCCGCGTGCGACACCGCAAACAGCACCAGTCCAATAAGCCCCCCCACCACGGTGCCATTGATGCGGATGTACTGCAGATCCTTGCCGATGTTCAGCTCGATCAGCTGCGTCATCTCTTCCGTATCCCACCGCCGCACCGTGTCCTCGATATGCTGCGCCACAAACTGCGACACATCAGGCGCCAGGCCCTGCACCCAATGCTCCAGCCGCTCGTTCAGCGACTGTCGCAGCGCCGCATCCCCCGCGAGCGACTGGCCCAGCCACTGCCCCAGGTTGCGCACCTGCCGCGCCACGACAGAATCGGCATCAGCCAGGTCGCGCTGCAAGGCGCCGCGCAGGTCCTGCCACAAGGTCTGCACATAGCCACCCACCGTGGCATCGGTCTGCAACCAGGTCCGGATCTCCTCGCCCTTGTGCACCCACTCGGGGTCGCTGCGCAGGCGCTCGATAAAACGCTGCACCGCCGCATCAAACTGCGCGCGCAAGGCGTGCTGCGGGTTGGCGGCGACGTCGGCCATCACGCTCTCCAGCGCGCGGGCCAGCAAGGCCGAGCCCTTGTCGCCCAGCCAGTCGCTGGGTAGCAATTTCTCGGTGCGCGGGTGGTCCTTCTTGAGCCAGGCCACGATGGTCTGCGCCACCCAGGCGCGTGTGTCTTCGTTGTGCAGCAGCTCGGTGAGCTTGGCCAGCACGTCGTCCAGCAGCGCCTGGTGGCGGCCGTTGTGGGTCAACGTGTCCAGCACCGCCGCCAGGGCGCGCGACATGTCCACCTGCCCGATCAGCGTGCGCGCAGCCTTCTGGATAAAGCGCTCCACCTGCGCGTCCTGCACCGTCTCCAGCGCGGCCGATGCCAAACGCGTGGCCTGGTGTCCCAGCAGAGCGGCGTTGCCGGGCGCCGTGAGCCACTGCGCCAGCCGCTCGGCAGGGTCGTGCCGGCGGATCAGCGCCACCAGCGACGGCACATCGAGAAACTTGTCGCGAACGAAGGTGGCCAGGTTGCGGCCGATGCGCGCCTGGTTGCGCGCGATGACCGCTGTGTGCGGAATGGGCAGGCCCAGCGGTCGGCGGAACAGCGCCACCACCGCAAACCAGTCGGCCAGCGCACCCACCATGGCGGCCTCAGCCATGGCCTTCACGCAATTGAGCCACAGGCCGCGGTCGACCACGCTGGTGGCGATGAACACCGCGGTGACCAGCAGCAACAAGCCCAGGGCCTGCTGCTTGGCGCGCCGCAGGGCGCGCGCCGGGTCTTCGGTGGCGTCGGAGGGAGATGGTGTCGGACTGCTGTTCATGCCAACAAGGCGCGCTGGGGCACGACGCCCAGCGCCGCGCCACAACGCATGTCAGGCCGCTGCCGCGGCAATCTGGTCCAGCGCCTTCGACAAGTGGCCCACGGTGCGGTCCACGTTGTGCCACTTTTCCAGGCCGAACAGGCCGATGCGGAAGGTCTTGAAATCCGGGCCTTCATCGCACTGCAGCGGCACGCCGGCAGCGGTCTGCAGACCGACTTCCATGAACTTCTTGCCGTTCTGGATGCCGGGGTCGGTGGTGTAGCTCACCACCACGCCAGGGGCCTTGAAGCCATCGGCCGCCACACTGGGGAAGCCGCGCGACTCGAGCAGCGCGCGCACCTTGGCGCCCAGTTCGATTTGCTCGTCGCGCACCTTGGCAAAGCCGTAGGCGCGCGTCTCGGCCATCACCTCGGCCAGGCGCACCAGCGCGTCGGTGGGCATGGTGGTGTGGTACGCGTGCTGGCCTTTTTCATAACCCTCGGCGATCTGCATCCACTTCTTGAGGTCGCATGAGAAGCTGCTGCTCGTGGTGCCGTCGATGGCCTGCCGCGCGCCTTCACTCAGCATCACCATGGCGCAGCAGGGCGATCCGCTCCAGCCCTTTTGCGGCGCGCTGATGAGCACATCCACGCCCGTGGCCTGCATGTCCACCCACATGGCGCCGGAGGCCACGCAGTCGAGCACAAACAGTGCACCCACATCGTGGGCCGCAGCCGCCACGGTGCGAAGGTAGTCGTCGCTCAAGATGATGCCGCTGGCCGTCTCCACATGGGGGGCGAACACTACCTTGGGCTTTTCGGCGCGGATGGTGGCTGCGACTTCATCGGCCGGGCATGGGGCCCAGGGCGCCTGCGGGCCGCTGCCCTGCTGGCGCGCCTTGCAGACGACCGAGCCGCCGCCCAGGCCCTTGTCGGCGTCAAAGATCTGCGTCCAGCGGTAGCTGAACCAGCCGTTGCGCACGATGAGCACCTTCTCGCGGTTGGCGAACTGGCGGGCCACGGCCTCCATGCCGAAGGTGCCGCTGCCGGGCACGAGCACGGCAGTGTGGGCGTGGTAGACCTCTTTCAGCGTGCCCAGAATGTCCTGCACCACGCCAGTAAAGCGCTTGGACATGTGGTTGAGCGCGCGGTCGGTGTAAACCACCGAAAATTCAAGCAAACCATCGGGGTCGATATCGGGCAGCAGTCCGGGCATGAAGGTTCTCCGTAGCAGGGTTCTGCGGCACGCACCGTGGGCGGCGACGTGAACCGCGGGGTCAGCAAATCAGCTTAGCACGGCCCCTGCGGCACCAAGACTCCCAGCGCGCACCACAAAACGCCCGCACCCGCAGCGGCTGGCGCGGCCAGGGCCAGCGGCCGCCGCGCAAGGGCGCAATGCTGCACGTGCGGCACTGCACTTGCGTGTGCTGGCGGCGTCCCCATGGGGCGGGAAGGCGCGAAGCGACTCAGGGGGTACCTGGTTTCACCACGTGTCCACAAACCGATGCCCCAGCGGCGCCACCTTCGCCGACGCCAACCCGCGCGCCAGCCACGCCCGCGTCTCGGCCGGGTCGATCACCGCATCGATCTCCAGCGTGGCCGCCATGTGCAGCGCTTCGCCGTTGGCATACGACTTGGCCAGCAGCTTGGCGAACAGCGCATCGCGCTCGGCGCCTTCGGGCAGGGCCTCCAGCTCTTTGCGAAAGCCCAGGCGCACCGCGCCTTCGAGGCCCATGGCGCCAAACTCGCCCGTGGGCCAGGCCACCGTGAACACGGGCGCATGAAAGCCCCCGGCCGTCATGCCCATGGCGCCCAGGCCGTAGCCCTTGCGCAGCACCACGCTGAAGGTGGGCACGCGCAGGCTGGCGGCGGTGACGAACAGGCGGCTCACGTGGCGCACCTGGGCCGTGACTTCGACCTCGGGGCCGACCATGAAGCCGGGCGTGTCCACCAGGCTCACCAAGGCCAAGCCATGCGCGTTGCACAGCTGCATGAAGCGCGCGCCCTTGTCGGCCGCATCGGCATCGATGGCGCCGCCCAGGTGCAGCGGGTTGTTGGCCAGGATGCCCACGGGGCGGCCTTCGATGCGCGCCAGTGCCGTGTGGATGCCGGCGCCAAAGCCGGTGCGCAGCAGCAGCAGGCTGCCCTCGTCCACCAGGCCCGCCATCGCGGTGCGCGTGTCGTACACGCGCAGGCGGTTCTCGGGCACCACGGCGCGCAGCAGGCGCTGGTCGGGTGCGGACCACTGCGGTGTGCGGCCCTGGAAGAACGACAGGTAGTGGCGCGCGGCCTGCACCGCTCCCGCCTCGTCCTCCACCAGCACATCGATCACGCCATTGGCATGCTGCACGCGGCTCGGGCCGATCTGCTCGGGCTTGAACACGCCCAGCCCGCCGCCTTCGATCATGGCCGGCCCGCCCATGCCAATGTTGCTGCCGCGCGTGGCGATGATCACGTCGCTGCAGCCCAGCAGCGCCGCATTGCCGGCAAAGCAGCGCCCCGCCGCGATGCCGATCACCGGCACCTGGCCCGACAGCGCGGCGTAGCTGGCAAACGTGTGCACGTGCAGCCCCGCCACGATGGGCATGTCGGTATCGCCCGGGCGGCCGCCGCCGCCTTCGGCAAACAGCACCACCGGGAGTTTTTGCGCCAGGGCAATGCCCAGGATGCGGTCGGTCTTGGCGTGGTTGCGCGCACCCTGGGTGCCGGCCAGCACGGTGGCGTCGTACGACATGACCACGGCGCGGGATGCTTCGGGCCCGAAGAGTGCGCCGTTGATGCCGCCGATGCCGGTGACCATGCCGTCGGCCGGCGTGTTGGCGATCAGGTCGTCCAGGCTGCGGCGGCGCGTCTGCGCGGCGATGGCCAGCGCCCCGTATTCGATGAAGCTGCCGTCGTCGCACAGGTCGGCGATGTTCTCGCGCGCGGAGCGGCCGCCTTGTGCGTGGCGCTTGTCCATCGCCTCGGGGCGCGCGGTGTCGAGCGTGAAGGCGTGGCGGTCGATCACGCGCTGCAGGTCGGCGCGGATGTGGTCGGGGTCGTGCGCAACGCTGCACTGCACCTCCACATCCGCCGCATCGTCCACCGCATCCAGCACCAACAGCGGCTGCCCCTGCGCAAGGTAACCGCCCGCCACGGCCAGCAGCGCGCCCACCCGGCCCGCATGCGGGGCCAGCAGCACGTGCTCCATCTTCATGGCTTCGAGCACTGCCAGCTCGGCGCCCGCCGCCACCACATCGCCCGCGGCCACGCTGATCTGGACGAGTCGCGCAGGCATGGGCGCAAGCACGGCGCCCTCGGGTGCCTGCGCGGGCTCGGTCAAGGCAGGTTTCAAGTGTTTTTGGCCGCTAGCGCTTGATCTATATTCGTTTATAGCTATATTTTCAATAGCATCAAGCAGCTGGGGCAATGCGGACTCCAGCCAGCGTGTGTGCACCTGCTGGCTTTCCATTTCAGGCCGCGCGGCCATGGCCTGCAGCAGCGCCAGGTTGGTGGCCACGCCCTCGATGCGGCACTCGGACAGCGCGCGCTGCGAGCGGCGCAGCGCATCGGCAAAGCGCGGGCTGCGCGTGTGCACGATGAGCTTGGCCAGCAGCGTGTCGTAGTGCGGCGACGGCGCGGCGCCCGCTGCGCCGTGCGTGTCCACGCGCACGCCAGGGCCCGTGGGCAAATCGAATCGGCTGAGCGTGCCGCTGCCGGGCAGCGCACCCCCCTGCGCATCCAGCGTTTCGGCATTGATGCGCCACTGGATCGCAAAGCCCGACACGGCAGGCGGCGCCGTTGGGTTGAGGCCGATGTCCTGCAGCGTGCGGCCCGCCGCCAGCGCGATCTGCGCCTGCACCAGGTCCACGCCGGTGACTTCTTCGGTGATGGTGTGCTCCACCTGCAGACGCGGGTTGCATTCGATAAAAACGAAAGGCAGATCGCTGGAGGCGAGGTCCACCAGAAACTCAAACGTGCCCAGGCCTTCGTACTGCACCGCCCGCGCCATGGACAGGGCGGCGGTGGTGAGCGACAAGCGCAGCGCTGCAGGCAGCGAGGGGCTGGGGGCGATCTCCACCACCTTCTGAAACCGCCGCTGCAGCGTGCACTCGCGCTCGCCCAGCGCGATCACCTCGCGCCCATCGCCAAGGACCTGCACTTCGATGTGGCGCGCGTTGCCCATCAGGCGCTCCACGTACACGCCGTCCACACCGAAGGCGGCCTGCGCCTCGCTGCGGCAGCGCGCGTAGGCCACGGGCAAGTCATCGGCCGACGCCACCGCGCGCATGCCCCGCCCGCCGCCACCGCCGATGGACTTGATCACGATGCCGGCAGAGGCGTGCTGCGCAAAGAAGTTTTGGGCCTCATCCAGCGACACCGCCGCCTGCGTGCCGGGCATCAGCGGCACGCCCTGCTGCTGCGCCAGCGCGCGGGCCTGCGCCTTGTCACCGAACAGCGCCAGCTGCGCGGGCGTGGGGCCGATGAAGCGCAACCCGGCGTCGGCGCAGGCACGGGCAAAGTCGGCGCGCTCGCTCAAGAAGCCGTAGCCCGGGTGTACGGCATCGCAGCCTTGGGCCTTGGCAATGGCGATGAGGCGCGCACCGTCCAGGTAGGCAGCAGGTCCGGTCGCGCCCAGCGCCACCGCGGCATTGGCCGCGTGCACATGGGGGCTGGCGGCATCGTCGTCGGCAAACACAGCCACGCTGGGCAGCCCCAAGTCGTGCAGCGCGCGCACGGTGCGCAGCGCGATCTCGCCGCGGTTGGCAACCAGGACTTTGGCGAACAGGGGGCGGTCGGTCATGCAGATGTACCCAAGGGGGGTGAAGTTGCCGTGCATTCTGGCGGGCAGCGGCGGGCGCAGGTGGCATGCAAGCGACAGCCCGGTTATCACCGTGGCACGCCACCCGTACCGTGCACACCGCCCCGCAAAAACCCCTGGGTTCCGCCCCACCCGCAGGCGCCGCTACGATGCGCCTTTTGCATCTTTTTGCCCACAGGACGCCCATGCCCGACTTTCGCAGCGACACCGTCACCCAGCCCACGCCCGCCATGCGCGAGGCCATGTTCAAGGCCCCGCTGGGCGACGATGTGTTTGCCGACGACCCCTCGGTGAACGCACTGCAGGAGCATGCGGCGCAGCTGCTGGGCTTCGAGGCTGCGCTGTTTGCGCCCTCGGGGACGCAGACCAACCTGATCGCGCTGTGGGGCCACTGCCAGCGCGGCGACGAAGCCATCGTGGGCCAAAGCTGGCACACCTACCGCTGGGAGGCCGGCGGCATGGCGGTGCTGGGCTCCATCCAGCCGCAGCCCGTCGAGACCCAGCCCGACGGCACGCTGCGCGTGGCCGACATCGCCGCCGCCATCAAGCCGGACGACCCGCACTTTGCGCGCACCCGCCTGGTGGTGCTGGAGAACACGACCGGTGGCCAAGTGCTGCCACCCGCCTACATCGCCGAGGTCGCCCAGCTGGCGCGCAGCCGGGGGCTGGCGCTGCACCTGGACGGCGCGCGTTTGTTCAACGCCGCCACGGCCAACGCGGCGCGCCACGGCACCGATGTGTATGACGAAGCGCGTGCGCTATGCGGGCATTTCGATTCGGTATCGCTGTGCCTGAGCAAGGGCCTGGGCGCCCCGGTCGGCTCGCTGGTGCTGGGCTCGCGCGACTTCATCCGCCAGGCGCGCCGCACCCGGAAAATTCTGGGCGGCGGCATGCGCCAGGCGGGTGTGCTGGCCGCTGCGGGCCACTACGCCCTCGAGCACCACGTCCGCCGCCTGGCCGACGACCATGCGAATCTGGCGCAGCTGGCGCAAGGGCTGAACGAAGCCAATCAGAGCCATCCGGTGCTCAAAGGCCGCATCACCGTGCAGCCCTGGCAGACCAACATTTTGTTCACCGACCTGCACCCCGAGGTGGCACCGGCCTTCAGCGCCTGGCTGGCCCAGCACGGCGTGCGCGTGACCAGTAGCCTGTACGGCGGCAATACGCGCCTGCGCTGGGTGGCGCACCTGGATGTGAGCGAGGCGGATGTGACGGCGGCGCTGGATTGCGTGGCGCGGTTCACCGGCAAGTAGGCAGGAGCGGCACCCCAAACGTTCGCCCCTTCCAACGCCGTTCAATACAGGCGCGCTTCAAGCCAGTGACCGCCGCGCAAGGGCCGCCCCGCCGCGCTGGCGGTGTCCCCCTTCCCGAATTGCGCAGCAATTCGAGTGAAGGGGGAAGGCGCGCAGCGCCACAGGGGGTAGCCCTCTAGTTTCTGCCGCCGAAGATCCCAGTGCCTACGCGCACCATCGTGCTGCCCGCTGCAATCGCGGCTTCCAGGTCAGCGGTCATGCCCAGCGACAGGGTGTCGAATTGCTCCAAGCTTGGCTCCTTCAGTGCCAATATCTGGTCAAAAAGCCTTCTGGCGCTGGTGTGGATTGCCAACTGCGGTTCAAAATCAGGAGCATGGTCTGGAATGCTCATGAGGCCACGCACCACCAGCCGTGGCAGTTTCGCGACAGCGCGCACCAGCTCCAGCGTGTCGGCGGGTGCCACGCCCGACTTGGTCGGGCCGCCGTCGATGTTGACCTGCACACATAGTTGTAACGGCGCCAGGTGCTCGGGGCGCTGGGCCGACAGGCGCTCGGCGATCTTCAAACGGTCGACCGTGTGGACCCAGTCGAAATGCTCGGCCACCAGGCGCGTCTTGTTGCTCTGGATGGGGCCGATGCAGTGCCACTGCAGCTCTACGCCCGGCATGGCGGCGCGCAGCGCAGTGATCTTGTCCACGCCTTCCTGGATGTAGTTTTCTCCAAAGTCGCGCTGCCCAGCGGCCACGGCATCGGCCACGGCATCCGCCCCGAAGGTCTTGGAAACCGCCAGCAATTGGACTGTGTCCGGGCCCCGCCCGGCGGCTTGGCACGCCTGTGCCATCCTGCCCAGAACCTGTTGGAGGTTGTTAGCAATCGTGGTCATAATGTTTGTTAGCGTATCAAACGATTAGAGGGATTCCGTGGACATCACCCAACTGCTCGCGTTCAGCGTCAAGAACAAGGCCTCCGACCTGCACCTTTCGGCCGGCCTGCCGCCGATGATCCGGGTCCACGGCGATGTCCGCCGCATCAATGTCGATGCGCTCGACCACAAGACGGTGCATGCCATGGTGTACGACATCATGAGCGACTCGCAGCGCAAGACGTATGAAGAGTTTCTGGAGGTCGACTTCTCGTTCGAGATCGAAGGCCTGGCACGCTTTCGTGTCAACGCCTTCAACCAGAACCGCGGCGCGGCCGCCGTGTTCCGGACCATCCCGAGCAAGATCCTGACGCTGGAGCAGCTCAACGCGCCCAAGATCTTCGGCGACCTGGCCCTCAAACCTCGTGGCCTGGTCCTGGTGACGGGCCCCACGGGCTCGGGCAAGTCCACCACGCTGGCCGCCATGGTCAACTACCTGAACGAAACCGAGTACGGCCACATCCTCACGGTGGAAGACCCAATCGAGTTCGTGCACGAGTCCAAGAAGTGCCTGATCAACCAGCGTGAAGTCGGCCCGATGACGCTGTCCTTCTCCGCCGCGCTGAAATCCGCGCTGCGCGAAGACCCTGACGCCATCCTGGTGGGCGAAATGCGCGATTTGGAAACCATCCGCCTGGCCATGACGGCCGCCGAAACGGGCCACCTGGTGTTCGGCACGCTGCACACCTCCAGCGCCGCCAAGACCATTGACCGGATCATCGACGTGTTCCCGGCCGAAGAAAAGGAAATGGTCCGCTCCATGTTGTCGGAGTCGCTGCAGGCCGTGATCTCGCAGACCCTGTGCAAGACCAAGGACGGCTCGGGCCGCGTGGCCGCGCACGAGATCATGCTGGGCACGAGTGCCATCCGCAATCTGATCCGCGAGGCCAAGGTGGCGCAGATGTATTCCACCATCCAGACCAGCAACAGCGTCGGCATGCAGACGCTGGACCAGAATCTCACCGACTTGGTGCGGCGCAACATCATCAGCCCGGCCGAAGCACGCGGCAAGGCGAAGATCCCCGAGAACTTCCCGGGCTAGCCCGCGCGCACCCATGTACCTTGCGGCGCTATGACTTGCCGCACACCGGAGCACTGTATGAAAGGCATTCTCAGCCTTCTGAAAATGAACACCCGGGGCGGCAAGCCCGCGGAAGAGCATACGGATTCCGTGCTGTTCTCCACCGCGTTTGCCGGCCAGGGTGTGGACGATTCCATGCTGGTGCCCTGGGAGGCCCGTGCCGTGGAAGTCGGGGCCAAGCGCCTGCCCACCAGCCGCGGCGGCAAGCTGCTGCAGGGCCTGTGGGCCAAAGACAAATACATGGCGCACCTGGACAAGGACGCCGTGGAGCGCATGGAGCGCTTCTTCGAATTTGCGGCCATTCCATCCAACCGCGACGTGATCCGCCAGGACGAGTACGGCAACTTCATGGTGGTGCTGCTCACCGGCACCATTGCCGTGGACCGCGTACAGCCCTGGGGCGAACAACTGCGCCTGGCCGAGACGCGGCCGGGCGATATCCTGGGCGAGATGTCGCTGCTGGACAGCGGCATCCGCTTTTCGGCCTGCACCACGCTCACTGATTGCGAGATCGCCGTGCTGTCTGCCGAGGCCATGGACGACATGATGTCGAAGGACCCGCAGCTGGCTGCCAGCCTGGTGGCCCTGCTCGCGCGCAAGCTGTCGCTGCGCCTGCGCGTCGTGAGCGCGCGCCTGAGCGACAACCAAAAGTGAAGCGCGCCGCCATGGCGAATATCGAAAAGACCAATGTCCGCCCGATCGGCGGACACCCCGGGGAGAAATTCTGATGGAACGCGATCAGGCCAGTAAATTTATCAATGACCTGCTCAAGTTGATGGTGAGCCGCAACGGCAGCGACTTGTTCATCACCGCGGAGTTTCCGCCGGCCATCAAGGTCGATGGCAAGGTGACCAAGGTGTCGCCGCAGCCGCTCACGCCCAACCACACGCTCACCCTGGCGCGCGCCGTGATGAGTGACAAGCAGGTGGCGGATTTCGAGCGCACCAAGGAGTGCAATTTCGCGATCTCGCCCGCCGGCATCGGCCGCTTCCGGGTAAATGCCTTCATCCAGCAGGGCAAGGTCGGCATGGTGATGCGGACGATTCCGCTGGTACTGCCCACCATCGATGGCCTGGGCGTGCCCCAGGTGCTCAAAGAAGTCACGATGACCAAGCGTGGCCTGTGCATCCTGGTGGGTGCCACGGGTTCGGGCAAGTCGACCACGCTGGCCGCCATGGTGGACTGGCGCAACGAGAACTCGTTCGGCCACATCATCACGGTGGAAGACCCTATCGAATTTGTTCACCCGCACAAGAACTGCGTGGTGACGCAGCGCGAAGTGGGCCTCGATACCGACAGCTGGGAAGCGGCGCTCAAGAACACGCTGCGCCAGGCGCCGGATGTGATCCTGATGGGCGAAATCCGCGACCGCGAGACCATGGAGCATGCTGTGGCGTTTGCCGAAACCGGCCACTTGTGCCTGGCCACGCTGCACGCCAACAGTGCCAACCAGGCGCTGGACCGGATCATCAACTTCTTCCCCGAAGAGCGCCGCCCCCAACTGCTGATGGACCTGTCGCTGAACCTGCGCGCCCTGGTCTCCCAGCGGCTGATTCCCAAGCAGGACGGCAAGGGCCGCTCCGCGGCGGTGGAGATCATGCTCAACACCCCGCTGATCTCGGACCTGATCTTCAAGGGCGACGTCCATGAGATTAAGGAGATCATGAAGAAGAGCCGCAACCTGGGCATGCAGACGTTTGACCAGGCGCTGTTCGATGCCTACGAGGCCAACGTGATCAGCTACGAAGACGCGCTGCGCAATGCCGACTCGCTCAACGATCTGCGGCTGCAGATCAAGCTCAACAGCCAGCGCGCCAAATCACCGGATCTGGCTTCCGGCACCGAGCACTTCGCGATCGTCTAAGCCACTTCAGCACTGCGCCTTCGCGTTCTTGCCCCCCCGCTTCGTTCGCCCGCCCTTCTGGGCGGGTTTTTCGTTTCGACGCACCATTCGCCCATCTCTCACCCCTTTTTACCTACCTTCCCATGCCAAGCACCAACCCCCGCAACTACGACGCCACCCCTTCCCGCCAAGTCGCCTTCCTGGGCCTGGGCGTGATGGGCTACCCGATGGCTGGGCACCTTGCGCTCGCCGGGCACGAGGTCACGGTCTACAACCGCACCGCTACCAAATCAATAGCATGGTGTGAAGAGTATTCAAGCGCCAAGGCCCCAAAACATGCTGCAACGCCGCGTGAGGCGGCGGCCGGTGCGGACATCGTGTTCTGTTGCGTGGGCAACGACGACGACTTGCGCTCCGTCACCCTGGGTGCCGACGGTGCCTTTGCCGGCATGAAGCCCGGCGCGGTCTTTGTGGACCACACCACCGCGTCCGCTGAAGTGGCGCGCGAGCTGTATGCCGCTGCCAAGACCAAGGGCCTGCAGTTCGTCGACGCCCCGGTGTCGGGCGGCCAGGCCGGTGCGCAGAACGGCCTGCTCACCGTGATGTGTGGCGGCGACGCGGACGCGTTCAACGCGGCGCAACCGGTGGCCATGGCGTTCTCGCGCGCCTTCACCTTGCTGGGCGACAGTGGCTCGGGCCAGCTGGCGAAGATGGTCAACCAGATCTGCATCGCAGGCCTGGTCCAAGGCCTGTCGGAGGCAGTTGCGTTTGGCCAGAACGCCGGCCTGGACATGAAGCAGGTGCTGGATGTGATTGGCAAGGGCGCCGCCCAGAGCTGGCAGCTGGACAACCGAGGCAAGACCATGGTGGACGGCAAATTCGACTTCGGCTTCGCCGTGGACTGGATGCGCAAAGATCTGGGCCTGGTGCTCGACGAAGCCCGCCGCAACGGCTCGCGCGTGCCGGTGACGGCGCTGGTGGACCAGTTCTATGCCGACGTGCAGACGATGGGTGGCAATCGCTGGGATACGTCGAGCTTGATCAAACGCCTGGCTTAGGCTCCCCCCTGAAGCGCTACGCGCCTTCCCCCCTGGGGGGGGACGCCCCCAGCGCGGCGGGGCGGCCCTTGCGCGGGGGCGCTGGCGTGGGCCGCGCCAGTTTCATTCACAGCGTTTCATGCACAGTGCGCGATGCAGAGGCTGCAAGAAAAAATCCCGGGGCGCGTGGTGCGAGCCGGGATTTTTCGATTCAGTGCTTGTACAGGCTGTCGAGCCTGCTGGCCGATGTTCAGCCCCCTGCAGGCCTGGAGTTGTCCGTGGTAACAGGCGCGGGCTGCGGCGCAATGCGGCGAAGCTCTTCTTCAGAGACGATCTCGAACACGCGCACGACCTTGCTCACACCGCTCACGCCCCGGGCGATCTCGGTGGCGCGGTTGGCCTCGCGTTGCGAGACGCGGCCCATCAGGTACACGACGCTGCGTTCGGTCACGACCTTGAACGAGTTGGCAGAGACGTCCTTGGCATCCACCAGGCTGGCGCGCACCTTGCCGGTGATGAAGGTGTCGTTGGAGCGGTTGCTCAGAGTGCTGTGGGACGTGACGGCGATGTCGTTGACCACCGAGCGCACGTTCTCCACCTGCGACACCATCTGCTCGACGGCCTGGCGGTCCTGGGCGGTGGTCACCTCGCCGGTGAGCAGCGCCTGGCGGTTGTAGCTCGTCACGTTGACGTGCGCGCGGTCACCCAGGGTTTCGCGGATGCGTTGGGCCGCGCGCAGCTCGATGCCTTCGTCTTCGATTTGTGTGCCGGCGGTGCGGCGGTCGATGGCCATCACACTGCCCACCACGGCGCCACCCACGATGAGGGGTGCGCAGGCCGAAAGGCCCGCAGCCAGCGCGGCGGCGGCCAGCACGGTGCAGACCCCGCGCGATGCGCGGTGCAAGATGGGGTTCATGGTCGTTTGCTTCATAGCGGAATCTCCTGTTCACCAAGTAACTGGGCGTCCACTCCGTCGCTCAGGCAATGCAGCACCAGGGCGTGGACTTCGCGCACGCGCGCGGCGCGGTCGTGGGGCACGCTGATCAATACGTCGGTCTCGCGCAGCAGGGCGGCCAGCTTGCCGCCGGTGCGGCCTGCGAGCACGATCACGGTCATGTCGCGTTCGTGCGCGGCTTCGGTGGCGGCCAGCAGGTTGGGGTCGTTGCCGGTGACCGAGAGGGCCATCAGCACATCGCCCGCCTGGCCCAGGGCGCGCACCTGGCGTGCGAACTGCTGGGCGGTGTCGTGGCCGGTGCCTGCAGCGGCGGTGAGCAAGGCGCTGTCGGACGACAGGGCCAGGGCGGCCAACTCGGGCCGGTCGCGCTCAAAGCCCGTCACGCAGAACGCTGCAAACTGCTGCGCCTCGGCGGCTGAAGGACCGTTGCCGCAGGCCAGCACCTTGCCACCGCTGGTCACGCAGGCCAGCACGGCCTGCACGGCAGCAGCGATGGGGTGGCTCAGGGCTTGCGCGGCCTGGTACTTCAGGTCGGCGCTGTCGATGAAATGCTGTTGGATGCGTTGCTCAAGCATGAGGGCCCGATGATACCCGCCGGGTGTTTGAGCCTGTTCGAAGCCTTTTCATGGGGTCCGCATGGCAGCCAACGGCCACGGTCTAGGCACCCACCGCAGCCCATGCTGGCGGCCTGGGCAAGGTGGGCAACGACGAGCGTGGCCGTTGGCTGCCATGCCCTTCGGGTTGCCCCGCAAAGGCAGCGTCTGCGGCGTTGCCCATCCTCGCCGCACACCAGTGCGGCTTGCGGTGGGCGCCTTGCATCCACTGCCTTTGCGGGGCAACGGACCCCATGAAAAGACTTTGAACAGGCTCAGAGCTTTTGTAGCAAACGGTTGCGGCCTGTCGTGCGCTAGCGGCCTGATGGACTATGAAGCTGGCGGCACGCCTATTGGGCATCAAACGCTGCTCGCAGCCACTGCACGGATTCTTCGACCAGCACCACGTCAAAGCGGCACGGCGGCGGCGACGGCAGGCGCAGCAGGTAGTGCCGCGCGGCAAACACGATGCGCTGCCGCTTGGTGGCGCTGATGCTGGCCGCCGCGCCGCCAAAGGCGCTGCTGGCGCGGGCGCGCACTTCGACGAAGACCAGCGTGCCGTCCCGCTCGCGCATCACCAGGTCGATCTCGCCACCGCCGCGCCCGGGCGTCCGATAATTGCGCACCACCAGCTGCAGGCCCTGGGCTTGCAGATAGGCCAGGGCCTGGTCCTCGGCCGCATTGCCGCGATCGCGCGTGGTGGTTTTTGCGGCGGCAGCTTCTGGCGCCCCCGCCGGCTTTCTTTTCGCAAGGAATTTCATTGAGCGCATCTTTCGCTTCAGCCCTGGGCGCCGCGCGCGAAGCGGCGGCTCACCAGCATTATCCCGAGGGTGCCCTGTACGTCGTGGCCACGCCCATCGGCAATCTGGCCGACATCACGCTGCGCGCGCTGCATGTGCTGCAGATGGCCGACACCGTCGCATGCGAGGACACGCGCCACACCCAATCGATGCTGCGCGCGTATGGGATCGACAAGCCCGCTGCGCAGCTGCTGGCCGTGCACCAGCACAACGAGGCCGAGGCCGCGCAGAACGTGGTGCTGCGCCTGCAGCAGGGCCAGCGCGTGGCGTATGTGAGCGACGCGGGCACGCCCGGCGTGAGCGACCCGGGCGCGCGCCTGGCGGCGGCAGTGCAGGCAGCTGGCCTGCGCGCCCTGCCCTTGCCCGGTGCGAGCAGCATCACCACCGCGTTGAGCGTGGCTGGCGCCGTGGCGCACAGTGCAGAGCACGGCGGTTTTGTGTTTGCGGGATTTCTGCCGGTCAAGAACGCCGAGCGTGCGGCCGTGATTGCGCAGCAGCTGGCCGCCGAGCCCCGCTGCGTGGTGCTGCTGGAGGCACCCCATCGCATCAGAGAGCTGGCCCAGGCCCTGGCGGTGTTGGGGGCGCGCCCCGTCACGCTGGCGCGGGAACTGACCAAGCAGTTCGAGGAAGTGACCACGCGCCCGGCGAGCGAGCTCGCGGCGTGGCTTGATGGCGCGCCGCAGCGGTCGCGCGGCGAGTTTGTGGTGCTGCTGCACCCGGTGCCTGTGGCCAGCGACGACGGCGCCAGCCTGCGCGTGCTGCGCCTGCTGGTGCAGGAGCTGCCCCTCAAGACCGCCGTGCGCCTGGCCGCGGAGATCACGGGAGCATCGCGCAATGTGCTGTATGACACCGCGCTGGCGTGGAAGCGCAGCGGCGCGGACGGTGGTGGCGTTGAGGGTGCTGAGGACGGCGACAGCGACTGAGTCGCTTGAATTGATGGCCAAATTGGCCTCTAGCGCTTGATCTATAAGCGCTGATAGCTATTATTTTTATAGCAAATGCTTTTGCAAGAATATGGGCGCTTGCTCCCGCCCGCCGCGCGGCATCACACCTTCAATTCCGGTTAGCCCGCACATCCCGTGGGTGCTGCGGTCACGGTGCTGCAACTACCCCGACACCGCCAACCCGGCGGCCACCCCGCCAAACAGATCGCCCTCCACTTGCGGTATCGCCGGGAACGCCCCCTTCAGCGCGTGCCGCAGCGGCCGCAGGGCCGACGAGCCGCCGGTCAGGTAGATGGCCTCAAGCTGCCGCCCGCCCGCCCCGTCCAGGCCGGCCAGTTGCACACATTCGCGCGCGCAGGCCACGACCTGCTCCAGCGGCTGCTGCAACGACCCCGCCAAGCCGTCTGGCGTGACGGCTGCGGCCAGCCCGGCTTCGATCCAGTCGAGCGGCATGGCGGCCTCGGCGTCGGCCAGTGACGCCGCGATCTTGGCCTGCTCCACCGTGTTGGCCATGCGGTGCCCCAGCCGCTCTTGCAGCACATGCAGGAGCCGCGCATGCAGGCGAGCATCGGCGTAGTCAGTGCGCAGGTTCTGCGCGTCGCGCAGCGCGCGCGGCGCGTACAGCCACTGGATCAAGTGCCAGGTCGACAAATCAAAGAACACGCGGCTCGGTACCTCTCGGCCCGACGGCCCGGTGTGGCGGAAACCGAGCAGCGGCATGAGCAGATCCAGGCTAAGGCGCCGGTCGAAGTCGGTGCCGCCCACGTGCACGCCGGTGGTGGCCAGCACATCGCTGCTGCGCTCAGCGCGCGCGATGCGGTCTGGCCCCAGGCGCACCACCGTGAAGTCCGACGTGCCCCCGCCGATGTCCACCACCAGCACCAGCGATTCGTGCGCGATGCGCTGCTCGTAGTCGAGCGCTGCGGCGATGGGCTCGAGCTGGAACGAGACCTCGGCAAAACCGGCGTCCAGCGCGGCCTGGCGCAGCGCATCCTCGGCCTGCTGGTCGCGCTCGGCGTCGCCGTCGACAAAGTGCACGGGCCGGCCCATCACCACGCGCGCCGGCATACCGCCGAGCTCGTCACGCGCCTTTTGCGCCAGCATGCGCAAGAACAGGCTGATGATGTCCTGGTAGCTCACCATCTTGCCGTGCACGGCCGTTTTGTCCTGCAGCAGCGAACTGCCGAGCAGGCTCTTGAGCGAGCGCATCAGCCGCCCTTCGACCCCAGAAAGGTAGTGCGCCACCGCATCCCGGCCAAAGTGCGTGCGGTGGTCTTCGGCGTTGAAGAACAGCGCCGTGGGCAGCGTGTGGGCGTCGCCTTCCAGCGCGATCATCCGTGCCAAGCCCGCACCCTGGCGCACGGCCATTGCGGAGTTGGAAGTGCCAAAGTCGATGCCGAGGGTGGTGTCCTGCAGGAGGGTCATGGGGATCAGGCTGGGGACCGCACCGATTGCTGTGCGCAATGGAAAAGGCCCTTGATTCTTGTCAAATCAAGGGCCCTGTGCGGTCCCGTCAAAGAGTGTTTCGCGGCCCGGATTGTCGCATGCCAGCCCATCGGCACACGCCCTACTCCGGCGCGTGTGCCAGGCGAAACGACAGCGTGGCCAAGTGCTCGGTCTTGTCGGTGACCGCGGGGTCTTGCGGCGGCGCATCGAGCTTGGCGGCGATCACGTTGAGCCCCTGGTTGCGCACGGCGATGGTCACCGTGCCATCTACCGCGGTGGTGACCGGCGTGCCGTCAGGGTCGTTGACCAGATCGGCCAGCACGGGCACTCCCGCCGCCGGCTGGCCGCGGTAGAGCACGCGCAGGCGCAGCGGCTGGCCCAGGGTGGCGGGCAAGGCGGCGTCAACAGGCACGATCTGCAGCGTGTGCGCGGGCAGCGCCGCCAGCGGGCGCTCCAGCGGCGCGCGCAGGTGCACCGCGTATTTGAGGTTGTGGCCGCTGGTGACGGCGCCCGGCACCTCGCTCTTGCGTTTCTTGAACCAGCGCCCGTCGGCCGCCTTGGTCCAGATGCCGTTGTCGAGCACGGCGGCCACCACGGCCGGCTGCTCGCGCACATCGACCAGCGCCAGCTTGCCCGCGGCTTCCAGCGCCGTGCGCAACGGGCGCCCCGCCGCGTCGTAGCCGGCCACGGTGGTGACCAGGGGCAGGCGCTTGGCGGCGTCCAGGTCCTCGCCGCCTTCGCCGTAGATCAGCGCCAGATCGCCCGAGCGCTGCGCAAACCAGATGCCATGTGCGTGGGCCGCGGTGCCTGCAGCCAGAACCAGCGATGCCACCACGGCGGCGCGCAACAGGGAATGCGATGGGAGAAAAGTCATGGTCATTGGAATGGGTTGGCGATAGGCCGTGAAATCGGTGTCGTCAGAGGTATTTGAGCCAGGCAATGTCGCGGCGCCGGGCCTTGAACGCTGCAAAGGCGCGCACGGCAGGATAGAGCACAACCGCCAGCACCAGCGCGCACAACCACACCATCCACACGGCCTCAAAACCGAACAACGCGCCCTGATTGGCACCCCACACCGCGTGCGCTGCAAGGTACAAAAGCTTGAGTACATACAGGTGCAGCACATAGAAAAACATCGGTGCCGCGCCGAATGCGGCCAGCCAACCAAGCGCCGAGGTGCCGTCGCGGCGCTCGAACGCTCGCAACAGCAGCAGGCCAATTCCTAATGTGAGCGCGATGAACAGCAGCGAGGGCGGGTATTTGGTGACGTTGAAAAAGCCCATCAGGGTGGTGATGGCCGTCTCGCCCGCCACCCACGGCCTGTCGCCATACACGTTGAGGGCGCGCAGCACCACAAAGCCCACCAGCAGGCCCCAGCCCCACGCCAACAGACGGCGCTGGCGCTGCGCTACGTCTGCCGCAGGCAAAAACCACGGCCCGGCTGCGTAGCCCACCGCGATCACACCAATCCATGGCAGCACGGGGTACGACGTGCGCAAGCGGAGCGCATCACTGACGTCAATCCAGCCGCGGTCATGCAGGATGGCCCAAGGAATGTGCAACGCGTGCCCCAGGGGGAAGTGCACACCGTCCAGCAGGTTGTGGCCCGCAACCAGGGCAACGCCCAGCACGATCAGCAGCGTGCGCGGCACCCAGACCAGGGCCGCCAGCGCTAGCATGCTCAGGCCAATCGCCCAGATCACCTGCAGGAACACCTTGGTGGGCGGGAACTGGAAGGTCCAGGCGAAATTGATGACCGTGAGCTCCAGCACCACCAGGAACAGGCCCCGCCTCCAAAGAAACGACGCCGCCGCGCCGCGGCCATCGCCATGTTTGGAGGCGTAGAGAAACGCCGACAGCCCGGTGAGGAACACGAACACGGGCGCACACAAATGGGCCAGCAGCCGGCTCACGAACAGTGCCGGCGGAGTGTCTGCCACGACCATGGGGTCGGGCACCTGGTGGTGCAGAAAGAAGGTTTCACGCACGTGGTCGACCAGCATGAACACGATCACAAGCCCACGCAGCGCGTCGATGGAGCCAAGGCGGGACGACGTGGCTGGCTGCGCGCCAGCGGGCGGCTGTGCAGACAGACTGGGGCTCTGCGGGGGCGGTGATGAGTACATGAGCGAGAAGGAGGCGGCGGACAAAGGTCGTGGATTATCCCGACTCACCGTTGGGCCGCAGGCAGGGCAGCCAGTGCAGGCTTCACAGGATTGAAGGCTCTCTCTCGCCCGTTGCGCTGCTGATGTCGTGTGCAAAACATTGGCAATCTCCGATACATTGCACTCATATACCAAAGCCAGTATGTTGCAAAAACTGGGTTTGGCATATATATTGGTATTCCCCGATAGAGAACATTGCATGGACTTCCCGATCCACCTGACCAGCCAGCTTCGCGAGCACCTGCGCGCGCTCAGGAAAACGCGCGGACTGACCCAGGCCGCTCTCGGGCGGCTGCTCGGCGTGGGACAGGCCCGCATTGCCGAGATCGAAAGCAATCCGGGCGCCGTGAGCGTCGACCAGTTAATGAAAGTGCTCTCGGCGCTGCGCGCGTCCCTGCTGTTGAGGGATGACGTGATCGAAGGGACCGCGAATCAACCGAATGCGATCACCTCGCACCTTTCCCCTCCTGGGAGCAAACCCCGCAAGCCAGCCAAGCAACCGTCGGGCAACATCCCGCCGACAGGCCAGTGGCGCGGCCAGCCCTTGACTGGCAGCGGCCGGGGCCAGGAGGCATCGGTGCTCGAAAGCCGCAGTGATGCAAAGACCCCATCGGACGGGCAAGCGCTGCGGGACACGAACCCGGACTCGGATGTCATCCCGACACCCAGGCGCAACTTCGTCATCCGGCCCAAGAAAGGCTCTTGGTAATGGTGGCGCTCAACGCGTGGATGAATGGCGAATTCGTCGGAGCCTGGCAGGTCCACCGCGGAGCCCACACCTTTTCGTACGCCCCGTCATGGCTGGAGTCCGAGAAGTCCCGGCCACTTTCCTTGTCGCTGCCACTCACCCGCACACTGGAGGTCAAGGGAGAGGTCGTTGCGAACTACTTCGACAACCTGCTGCCTGACAACGAGCGGATCCGCGAGCGTATCGGCCGACGATTCAAGACCAGGGCACTCGATACCTTCGCCTTGCTGGAGGCCATTGGCCGTGACTGCGTCGGTGCGGTGCAGTTGCTTCCGGAAGGAACGACACCTGACGGGTGGAACCGCGTGGCATGCGAGCCTCTGACCGACGAACAGGTCGCCGATGCACTTCGCGCTGTGCCCGACGACCCGGTCGCGCGCCACATCAACAGAGCTCCGCCGTTCCGAATTTCCTTGGCGGGAGCCCAGGAGAAGACCGCCTTTGTGCGGTTCAACGGGCAGTGGTGCAGCCCCGTCGGAGCCACTCCGAGCACGCACATCTTCGAGCTTCCGCTCGGCGTGATCGCCAACACGACCCGAGTGGACATGTTCGACTCCGTCGAGAACGAATGGCTTTGCGCTCAGATCATCCAGGCGCTCGGCCTGCCCATGGCACACACCGAGATGGCCACGTTCGGCGACCAGCGCGCGCTGATCGTCGAGCGCTTCGACCGCGAATGGATGGAAGGCGGGAAATGGATCGCCCGACTTCCTCAGGAAGACTTCTGCCAGGCGCTGGGCCTGCCCCCACGCCTGAAATACGAAGACGATGGCGGGCCGTCCACCGCTGCCGGGCTCACGCTGCTGGCCGGGAGCGTGGATGCAGAAACAGAACGGATGGCGTTCCAACTCGTCCAGTTGGCCTTCTGGCTCATGGCGGCACCCGATGGCCACGCCAAGAACTATTCGATCTTCCTGCGCCAAGGCAATGCCTACGAAATGGCGCCTTTGTACGACGTCCTGTCCGTGTGGCCCTACGTGGGCAGGGGCCGGGGACAACTGCACTTGCGCGAAGTGCGCCTGGCGATGGCACTGCGTTCGAAAAACACGCACTACGAGATCCACACCATCCGCGCCCGCCACTGGCATGACCTGGCAATAAAGAACGGCGGCCCACTGGTCTGGGAAGCGATGCAGGGTTTGGTCGACGGCGTCGCGCAGACCCTCGACGCCGTCGAGGCACAACTACCCCAGGACTTTCCCGAACGCATCTGGGAGCCGATCTCGAAAGGCATGCGGAGCCAGGCGGAGAAGTTCCTCTCAGAGGCGGCCACCCTCTCCTGACGAGGACGCAGACAGTTCGCGGTCTTCCCAGCGACCGCCAATGCCGCTGCGCCAGGAGGCCGCGTCTTCTCCGCTCCGAGAATACGCACAAGAACGGCAATGCGCAGATGCCCTACCGCCCTCAACTCGGGAGGCGCGCAGATGCGGCAATCGGCGGCCCAAACTCCTGCACCGCACCCAGGCGTGCAGCCGTGGTCAGTACATTTAGTTCAGGTTACCGCACTTGTTCCACGCAGTACTTCATGCCCTCGCCACGTGCAACGCGTGGCCGAACTGGAAGATGGTGATCAGCCTGATTGAACCGAACCGTGCTGAAGACTTGCCCTCTTTCAACCTCAACAAGTCGACTGGGCACCCGCCAAACAAAAAGCCCCTGGCTCCGTAAAGAACCAAGGGCTTTGATTTGGTGGCCTGGGGCGGAATCGAACCACCGACACAAGGATTTTCAATCCTCTGCTCTACCGACTGAGCTACCGGGCCTGAGCCTCAAATTATAGCCAGAAAATCTGGCGTTCTGAAAAGCGAGGCAGAATTTATTGCCAGCCTAGCTGCGCTTGCCTCGTCCGAGGTCGACGCCCAGCTGGCGCAGCTTGCGGTAGAGGTGGGTGCGTTCCAGCCCCGTCTTTTCCGCCACGCGCGTCATGGAACCCCCTTCGCGGGCGAGGTGGAATTCAAAGTAGGCTTTTTCGAAGCCGTCGCGCGCCTCGCGCAGTGGGCGGTCCAGGTCGAAACCCTGATGGGCGTGGGGCCCCGGGTCCACGCTGGCCATCACAGCCGAGACAGGGGGCGCTTGCGAGAACGTGGGGTCGGCGGGGGCGTGCACCGGGGCCTGCGCTGCGGCCGGCGGTGCCGACTGATGGGCCGCGTTGCGGGCCAGGCCCTGCTCTACGGCTTTAAGCAGTTTTTGTAGGGTAATGGGCTTCTCAAGGAACGAAAACGCACCGATGCGGGTGGCTTCGACGGCGGTGTCGATGGTGGCGTGGCCGCTCATCATGATCACGGGCATGGTGAGCACGCCGGCCGTGGCCCATTCCTTGAGCAGCGACACGCCGTCGGTGTCGGGCATCCAGATGTCCAGCAGCACGAGGTCATACGTGTTGCCCGCGCGGGCGGTGCGCGCCTGGGTGGCGTTTTCCGCGAGGTCGACGCTGTGACCTTCGTCGTTCAGGATTTCCGACAACAGATCGCGAATGCCGAGCTCATCGTCGACCACCAGAATGTTTGCCATGTGTGTTGAAAAGCCTTGGAGGAGGTGCTGCGGGGCGGTGTTGTTATGACGCCACCGCTGGTTCAGGGGCGAATGATAACGACACTTGGGCACCCAGCACCACGCCATCTTCGGTGCGGTTGGACAGCTCGATGCGCGCGCCGTGCTCGTCGGCGATCTTTTTGACCACGGCCAGGCCCAACCCGGTACCCCGCGGTTTGGTGGTTACGTAGGGCTCGAACGCCCGCTGCAGGATGTGCGTCGGAAACCCGCCGCCGCTGTCAGATACCGTGAGGCGCACACGCCGCGAGGACTCGCTCCAGCGGGTGGTGATGCGCACGGGGGGCGCAGGTTGTGCGGCGTCTGCCCGGGCCTGCTCGGTGGAATCCTGGGCGTTTTGCAGCAGGTTGTGCACGACTTGGCGCAACTGCTGCGCATCGCCCGCTATCGAGGGGCAGCGGGGGTCCAGTTCGGCTTGCACGGGCACCGCGGCGTTCTCTTCTCCATACAGATGAAGGACGTCTGCCACCAGCGCATTGAGATCCAGCGAATGCAGCTCGGCGGCTGGCAAACGCGCGTAGTCCCGGAACTCGTTGACGAGCCGCTTCATGGCGTCGACCTGGTCCACGATGGTCTTGACCGACTTGGTCAGGATGGCTTGTTCGGGGTCTGGGAGCTTGCCGGTGAGCTTCATCTCGAGCCGCTCGGCAGACAGCTGGATGGGGGTGAGCGGGTTCTTGATTTCGTGCGCGAGGCGCCGCGCAACCTCGCCCCAGGCCTGCGCGCGCTGGGCCGAAACAATTTCCGAAATGTCGTCAAAAACCAACAGTCTGGCCGAATCGGGCAACTCCGCGCCACGGGCCACCAGGCTCGTGGCGTGTTGCCCAGCCCCCACGGAAGACGCATGCAGCTCAAACGGATGCTGCCAGTGGTCCAGCCCATGGCGGTCAGTGTCGCCCAGGAAAGCGTCGAAGTGGCCCTGAACCGACGCCGCAAATTCGGCGAGCCCCGGCACTTCTGACAGCGGGCGCCCTTCAAACGCGGCCATGGGCGCGCGCAGGATGCGGGTAGCGCCGGGGTTCGAGGAGCGGATGAGGCCCTGCGCGTCCAGCACGATGACGCCCGCAGTCAGGTTGTCCAGGATGGTCTGCAGATTGGCGCGTGCCGCATCGACCTCCCCCATGCTTTGCTCCACCGCCTGGCGCGCATCGGCCAGTTGCTGGGTCATCAGGGCGAAGGAACGCGTGAGCCCCCCGAGTTCGTCCTTGCCTTGCAGCGCGGCTTTGGGGCTGAGGTTGCCCGCCGCCACCTCGCGCACGCCTTCGGCCAGCACCAGCAGGGGGCGGGCCAACTGGTTGCCCAACAACACTGCCAGCAGCACGGCGCCGAATACCGCCAGGAACAGGCTCAGCGTGAGGGTGCCAACGTACATGCGGCGCAGACCACCCCGCGCTAGCGCACGCTCCTGGTATTCGCGGTTGGCTTCCTGCACGGCGATCGCATTGGCCACCAGCGCGGGCGGCAGTGGCAGCGTGGCCTGCAAATAGCGCGGCTCCATCAGTAGCCCGACGCTCGGACTGCTGACCAGCGCCAGCACCTTGACCCGCGCGTTCTGCGCGGCGGCGGGGTCGGCAATGTCGTCCAAGCCCTCAATCTGCGACGTTGCGCGCTGCTGTCGCACGGTGCGCAGCAACGCCGCCCCGGGCCGCTCGGGATTGAGGCTGAAGCGGGACTGCCCTGCGCTGGCGACCGCCTGTCCGGCAGCGTTCCACAGCACGACATCGGTGGCACCCAGTTGATCGCGGATGCGCTCCAGCACGAGCCCCGCCGCAGCATCGGGCACCTGAGCCACCTGCACGCTCGCGTTGCGGGTTTTGGCCGCCATGTCGGTGGCCAGCGAATCCAGCGACACGCGTGCCAGATTCACGCCCGCCGACAGCGCGCCCTCCACTTTCACGTCGAACCAGCTTTCAATGGAGCGGGTGACGAACTGGTAGGACACCACGTAGATCAGCAACCCGGGCATCAGCCCGACCAGCGCAAAAATGGCCGCCAGTTTGACAAGCAGCCGGCTGCCAAACCGCCCCTTGCGCAGGCGCATGGCCAAGCGCACCGCGACCCAGGCCAACACGGCCAGCAGCAGCAGCGCCACCAGCACGTTCACGCCAAAGAGCCAGGCGTAGTTGCGTTCGTAAAGCGCGCGGTTGTTGGTGGCCAGCGTCAGCAAGAAGAGCAGCACCAGGCCGATGGCCGACATGATGGCCGCACCCACGCCCACCGCCCACCGCACCGCCCGTGACTGCCGTGCAGCAGCGTGGATCGACGCGGATGTCGGCGCCGGAGTGGCAGGCCTTGAAGTGTGGTGGGTCACTTCGTGGGCTCTGGCGCCAGGCGCTGACTACGCGACACAAGCAAGTTCCAGCCAGACCGGCCCACGGCTCCGATTTGGAAAGGTCTGGGCAATTGGGACATATCCAGGCGGAACCGGAAATTGACCGTGTGCACGACATCAGCGTCGATCACCCCGGGTTCGGCAATCTTCCAGCGGGAAATGCGCTGAATGGCCGACACCGCGTCCTCGTAATCGTCAAAATTTTGCCCCAACACAACACCCAATCCGCTATTGAAAAAAGGCGTGGGAGAGACGTTCAAGCGCCAACGGCGCGTCAAAGGCTGATAACTTAAGCGCAGATAGCGGGTGGTTTCGGCCACTTGGCGATCTGACCAATACCAACGGTCGCGCACCACCTGTGCCTCTGCCACGAAGAACATCGGGATGCCTTTGTACAAGGCGTCCTCCGCGAGTTCGGGCATCGCAAACTGCAAGGTCGTGCTGAGGTACAGGCCATCTTCAGCCCGGTCTAGCCGCAGTTCGCTGGCGTCGGGTGTGACAGCCTGTGCCAATGCAGGCTGAAGCACCAAGAGTGCGCACGCCAGCAAAAAATAGGACGCACAGATGGTCACCCAACGAGCCTCGGCGGGCTCATTGCGGCGATTTCTGAAACAGTGCGTAAAAAAATCCGTCGTGGTCACGCGGTTCATTGTCCGGGAGAGGCCCCGCCTTGTCCCGGTTGCCGGGGATTAAATGGCCGGGCGACGGCAGCAACTGCGCGTCGGTGTTGCGCGCAAGAAACGTTTGAACCTGCGCATCGCCCTCCGCCCGGAAGACCGAGCAGGTGCAATAGAGCAGGCGCCCGCCCGCGCGAACCAGCGGCCAGAGCGCGGCGAGCAGCCGAGCCTGCAGGGCGGCCAGCTGCTCAATGTCGCTGTCGCGGCGCAGCCAGCGCACATCGGGGTGGCGCCGCACAATGCCGGAGGCGGTGCAAGGCGCATCGAGCAGGATGGCGTCAAAGAGCACTCCGCCGCAGTGCTGCTGCCACCAGTCCTGGGGTCGGGCGGCGTCGGCCACCAAGACCTGGGCTTGGAGGCCCAGACGCTGCAAGGTTTCGCCGATGCGGATGCTGCGGGACGCGTCGATCTCCAGCGCTGTGACCTGCAGGGGAGCGCCCTGCCCGGCCATCTCAAGCAGATGCGCGGTTTTGCCGCCGGGGGCCGCACAGGCGTCCAGCACGCGCAGCGGCTGGGTGAGATCAAGGCCGTTAAGCAACAAAGGCGCCGCCATCTGGGCGGCGGGGTCCTGCACCGACACCCAGCCGTTTTCAAACTCCGGCAAGGCGGGGACCGGGACGGGGTGGCGCAGCACCAAGCCGGCATCGCCCGATGCGTCTGCTTCTAAATTAATAGCATTAAGTGCTTGTAGATAAAGCGCTGGAGTGCATTTTTGCTTGTTAATTCGCAGCGCCATCGGCGCGTGGGCATTGTTTGCCCGCAGGATCTGCTCCCAGTGCTGGGGGTGGTCCTTGCGCAGCCGCTTGATCCACCACAGCGGATGGTTCCACCGGGCCAGCGGATCGTCATTGGTGTAGGCGACCAGCTCCTCGCGCTCGCGCAGGAAGCGGCGCAGGCACCCGTTGATGAATGACGATTGCGCACGGGTCGCCACATCGTTCTTAGCCGCTTCCACCGCCTGGTTCACCAGGGTGAAGGGCTCGTAGGGGGATTCGTCCGGGTTCCAGCACAGCGCCAGGGCCGTGCACAGCAAGGCGTCCGCCGCAGGGGGCGGCGTGCGGGACACCATCAGGCGGCGCAATGCCTCGGCGCGCCCGGCTTGACGCAGAACCTGGAACAGCAAAGCCTGCACGCCGGGGCGTAGATGGGAGTCCACCGCCGCGAGCGCCGCCGTGCCGGACTGGCCTCCGCGGATAGCCTGCAGGGCGACTGCTACCGCAGTCAGTTGCTGCCACAGCGCCACAGACTGTGGGCCTGACGCCGCGAGGGGCTTGGCACCGTGCGAGGCGGGCGGGCGGCTCGGTACGCGCTCGGCACCCAGCGTGCCTTGCCGTTGGCCGCCCAAGGGAGACGCTAGGCGTCGTGGTGGCTGATTCATAGGGATCTTTTCTTGAAGCCGACCTACAGCGCGCGAGCGGCGCGAAAGCCGAACACCCAGGCCAGCAAGTTCGCCGGAAACTGCGCAATGGCCTCGTTGTAATGCGCCACCGCGTCGTTGAAGACACGGATGGCCTGATCGTTTTGCTGGACGTGTTCGTCCCATCGGGTTTGCCAGGCAGACGCGGCCACCGCGGTGGCCTGCAGCGCCGCGTCCTCGGTCGGCACAGGGTCGACTGTGGTGACGTGCGCCTTAGGTGCCGCTTTTTGCCAGCAGGTGTGCAACACGTCACGCGCGGCGCCCAGCGCTGCAATCGCGTTCGGGCGCAAGGGGCGCGCTCGAGCCACCGCAAGCGACGCGCTCAATTGCGTGGTCGCGCCCTGCAGCGCGGCCATCTCCTGCTCCATCCCGCCAATCGCGTTCTCCTGCGCGGGATGCGCAGCGCCAAACTCGCCGAGCAGCGCCACCATCCGCACCATGTGCGCGTCGAAGCTGCCAAACGCTTGCACCACGGCCGAGCGCAGCCGCATCAGGCGGTTGTAGGCGCCCAACGCCCAGAACACGGCGACGGCAACAACGATCCAGAAAAGGGGCGATGACCACATACACAGCTGCCTTCACGCAGGAACCCACGCGCTGGCCGGATGAAATAAACGAACAGGGGCTCACTATACGGAGCGAAACGCGTGCAATAAAAAAGGCCCCGGCCTGCCGAGACAGGGCGGGAGCCTTTCGGTGACGGCCCGAGGGCTTAGTCAGCGGCTGCGTCAGTCGCCGTCGAGGTGCTAGCTTCAACTTCGGTCGCTTCGCCCTGGGCTTCCATTTCGGCTGCTTCAGCTTCGGCGATGGCACGGCGCTCCGCGTCGTCCATGGCGTCCTTGGCCTTGCGGGCCTGGTGGTAGGCCATGCCGGTACCGGCAGGGATCAGACGACCCACGATCACGTTTTCCTTCAGGCCACGCAGCTCGTCGCGCTTGCCCATGATGGCAGCCTCGGTGAGCACGCGGGTGGTTTCCTGGAAGGAAGCCGCCGAGATGAACGAGTCGGTCGACAGCGATGCCTTCGTGATACCCAGCAGCAAGTTGCTGTAGGTCGCAGGAATCTTGCCTTCGGACTGCAGTGCATCGTTGGTGTTGAGGATCTCGGAGCGCTCGACCTGCTCACCGGCGATGTAGTTCGACTCGCCGACATTCTCGACCACGACGCGGCGCAGCATCTGGCGAACGATCACCTCGATGTGCTTGTCGTTGATCTTCACGCCTTGCAAGCGGTACACGTCCTGCACTTCATCCACGATGTAGCGCGACAGCTCTTCGATACCCAAGAGGCGCAGGATGTCTTGTGGGTCGGCAGGGCCGTCCACAATCGATTCGCCTTTGTTCACCACCTGGCCTTCGTGCACCAGGATGTTCTTTTCCTTGGGCACGAGTTCTTCGAACACGTGGCCTTCAGGATCAGTGATCTGCAGGCGGACCTTGCCCTTGGTTTCCTTGCCGAACGACACGGTACCGGTCATCTCGGCCAGCGTGCCCTTGTCCTTCGGGGTACGGGCTTCGAACAGCTCGGCCACACGGGGCAGACCGCCGGTAATGTCGCGGGTCTTCTGACCTTCGACCGGAATACGCGCCAGCACTTCGCCGGGGCCCACGTCCTGGCCGTCGCGCACCTGGATCAGAGCGCCGACCTGGAAGCCGATGGTCACCGAGTGGTCGGTGCCAGGGATCTTCACTTCGTTGCCTTGGGCATCGATCAGCTTCACCTGTGGGCGAACGACCTTGGCAGCGCCGCGGCGCTTGGGGTCAATCACCACCAGCGTGGACAGGCCGGTCACTTCGTCGACCTGCTTGGCCACCGTCAGGCCTTCTTCGACATTCTCGAACTTGGTCTGGCCGGCGAACTCGGTGATGATGGGGCGCGTCAGCGGATCCCAGTTGGCCAGGATGGTGCCGGCCTTGATCTGCTGGTCGGCCTTGACGGTCAGCGTCGCGCCGTAAGGCACCTTGTGGCGTTCGCGCTCGCGGCCATGCTCGTCGTGGATGACGATTTCACCCGAACGCGCAATCACCACCAGCTCGCCCTTGGTGTTGCTCACGTAGCGCATCGTGGCGTTGAAGCCGATCACGCCGTTGGACTTGGCTTCCACACTCGATGCGATGGCGGCACGCGAAGCGGCACCACCGATGTGGAACGTACGCATGGTCAGCTGCGTGCCGGGTTCACCGATGGACTGCGCAGCAATCACACCCACGGCTTCGCCGAGGTTGATCTGGCCGCCACGGCCCAAATCGCGGCCATAGCATCGAGCGCACAGACCGTAGCGGGTCTGGCAGGTCAGTGCCGTGCGCACCTTCACCTCATCCACGCCGGCAATTTCGAGCCCTTCGATGATGTCTTCGTCGAGCATCACGCCCGCCTGGACCAGCACCGAACGGTTCTCTGGATGCAGCACGTCCTCAGCCGCCGTGCGGCCCAGGATACGGTCGCGCAGCGATTCAATCACCTCACCGCCTTCGACGATGGCGCGCATCAGCGAACCGTTGGTGGTTTCGCAATCTTCTTCGGTTACGACCAGATCCTGCGTCACGTCCACCAGACGGCGGGTCAGGTAACCGGAGTTGGCCGTCTTCAGCGCCGTGTCGGCCAGACCCTTACGGGCACCGTGGGTGGAGATGAAGTACTCCAGCACGTTCAGACCTTCGCGGAAGTTCGCGGTGATAGGCGTTTCGATGATCGAGCCGTCAGGCTTGGCCATCAGACCCCGCATACCGGCCACCTGGCGGATCTGGGCAGCAGAGCCGCGGGCGCCGGAGTCGGCCATCATGTAGATGGAGTTGAAGGACTCCTGGTCCACTTCGTTGCCGTGGCGGTCGATGACCTTTTGCTTGGACAGCTGGGCCATCATCACCTTGGACACTTCGTCGCCGGCCTTGCCCCAGATGTCCACCACCTTGTTGTAGCGCTCGCCAGAGGTGACCAGACCGGACACGTACTGCTGTTCGATCTCTTTCACTTCCTTCTCGGAGCGCTCGATGATGCCGGCCTTTTGTGGAGGCACCAGCATGTCGTCGATAGCAATCGAAATACCAGCGCGCGTGGCCAGACGGAAGCCGTTTTGCAGCAGCTTGTCGGCGAACACGACCGTTTCCTTCAGACCGCACTTGCGGAAGGACACGTTGATCAAGCGCGAGATTTCCTTCTTCTTGAGCGCCTTGTTCATGTTGGAGAACGGCAAGCCCTTGGGAAGAATCTCGGACAGCAGGGCACGGCCCGCAGTGGTTTCCACGAGCGAGGTGGACGGAACGAATTCGCCCGTTTCCTTGTTCTTGGTCCACTCGGTCATGCGCACCGTGATCTTGGCGGCGAGTTCGACTTCGCCTGCGTCCAGAGCACGTTGCACTTCACCGGTATCGGCGAACACCAGGCCTTCGCCCTTGCCGTTGATACGGTCACGGGTGGCGTAGTACAGACCCAGCACCACGTCTTGCGACGGAACAATGGAGGGTTCGCCCGAAGCCGGAAACAGCACGTTGTTGGAGGCCAGCATCAGCGTGCGGGCTTCCATCTGCGCTTCTACCGACAGAGGTACGTGAACAGCCATCTGGTCACCGTCGAAGTCGGCGTTGAAGGCCGCGCAGACGAGTGGGTGCAGCTGGATGGCCTTGCCTTCGATCAGGATGGGCTCGAAGGCCTGGATACCCAAACGGTGCAGCGTAGGCGCACGGTTGAGCATCACGGGGTGTTCCTTGATGACCTCTTCCAGGATGTCCCACACCACCGGCGTGCCGGATTCGACTTCCTTCTTGGCGGCCTTGATCGTCGTCGCGATGCCCATGGCTTCCAGACGCGAGAAGATGAAAGGCTTGAACAGCTCCAGGGCCATCAGCTTGGGCAGGCCGCACTGGTGCAGCTTGAGCGTTGGGCCCACGGTGATCACGGAACGACCGGAGTAGTCCACGCGCTTGCCCAGCAAGTTCTGGCGGAAACGGCCTGACTTGCCCTTGATCATGTCGGCCAGCGACTTCAGGGCACGCTTGTTGGCACCCGTCATGGCCTTGCCACGGCGGCCGTTGTCCAGCAACGAGTCCACGGCTTCCTGCAGCATCCGCTTTTCGTTGCGGGCGATGATTTCAGGGGCCTTCAGCTCCAGCAGGCGGCGCAAGCGGCTGTTGCGGTTGATGACGCGGCGGTACAGGTCGTTCAGGTCGGACGTGGCGAAGCGGCCGCCATCGAGCGGCACCAGCGGACGCAGGTCCGGTGGCAGCACGGGCAGCACTTCGAGCACCATCCATTCGGGCTTGATACCCGACTTCTTGAACGCTTCCAACACCTTAAGGCGCTTGGCGTTCTTCTTGACCTTGACTTCGGAGCCGGTCAGGTCGCCGCGCAGGCGTTCGATCGACAGGTCGATGTCGATGGATTCCAGCAGGTCCTTGATACCTTCAGCGCCCATCTTGGCGATGAATTCGTCGCCGTATTCCTTGCGCTTGGCGTCGTAGTCGTCCTCGGACATGATGCTGAACTTCTTCAGCGGGGTCATGCCGGGGTCGGTCACCACGTAGGCTTCAAAGTACAGCACGCGTTCGATGTCGCGCAGCGTCATGTCGAGCACCAGGCCCAGACGCGATGGCAGCGACTTCAGGAACCAGATGTGTGCGCAAGGCGCGGCCAGGTCGATGTGACCCATGCGCTCGCGACGCACCTTGGTCTGCGTGACTTCAACGCCGCACTTCTCGCAGATCACTCCGCGGTGCTTCAAACGCTTGTACTTGCCGCACAGGCATTCGTAGTCCTTGATGGGGCCGAAGATCTTGGCGCAGAACAGACCATCGCGCTCGGGCTTGAACGTGCGGTAGTTGATGGTCTCGGGCTTCTTCACTTCGCCGAAAGACCACGAACGGATCTTCTCGGGCGAAGCCATGCCGATACGGATGGCATCGAAATGCTCGTCCGGCGTGAATTGCTTGAACAGGTCGAGTAGCGATTTCATAGTGACTCTTTCCTTTTCTGCTTAGGAGCGTTCCAGCTCGATGTCCAGGCCCAGCGAACGGATTTCCTTGACCAGCACGTTGAACGATTCCGGCATGCCGGCTTCGATCGCGTGTTCGCCCTTGACGATGGATTCGTACACCTTGGTACGACCCACCACGTCGTCGGACTTCACTGTCAGCATTTCCTGCAGGACGTAAGCGGCGCCATAAGCTTCCAGCGCCCACACTTCCATTTCCCCGAAACGCTGGCCACCGAACTGGGCCTTGCCGCCCAGCGGCTGCTGCGTGACGAGCGAGTAAGGTCCGGTCGAGCGGGCATGCATCTTGTCGTCCACCAAATGGTGCAGCTTCAGGTAATGCATGTAGCCGATGGTCGTCGGGCGCTCGAAGCGCTCGCCCGTGCGGCCATCGAACAGGTACGCCTGCGTGCGGGTAGGCGTGAGGCCCTTGCGCTCGGCGATGTCGTCCGGATAGGCGATCTTCAGCATGTCCTTGATTTCTTCTTCCGAAGCACCATCGAACACGGGGGTGGCATAAGGCACACCGGTGGTGAGGTTGGCAGCCATGGCCATCAAGTCTTCGTCGCTCAGCTGAGACAAGTCTTCCTTGCGGCCGCGCGAGTTGTAGACCTCTTCCAGGAACGTGCGCAGCTCGGACGCCTTGGCCTGCTGCTGCAGCATGTCGCCGATGCGCTGACCGATACCCTTGCCCGCCCAGCCCAAGTGGACTTCCAGCACCTGACCGATGTTCATCCGCGAAGGCACGCCCAGCGGGTTCAGAACGATGTCGGCAGGGGTGCCGTCGGCCATGTAAGGCATGTCTTCGACCGGAACGATCTTGGAGACCACGCCCTTGTTACCGTGGCGGCCGGCCATCTTGTCGCCAGGCTGCAGGCGGCGCTTGACGGCCAGGTACACCTTGACCATCTTGAGCACGCCAGCGGGCAACTCGTCGCCTTGCGTGAGCTTCTTGCGCTTTTCTTCAAAGGCCAGATCGAAGCTGTGGCGCGTCTGCTCCAGAGCGTTCTTGATGGACTCGAGCTGCGTGGCGACTTCGTCCTCCGCAGGGCGAATGTCGAACCAGTGGAACTTCTCGACCGAAGCCAGGTAGGCCTTGTCGATCTTCGTGCCCTTGGCCAGCTTTTGCGGGCCGCCGTTGGCCACGCGGCCGTTCAGCAGCTTCTCGATACGGTCGAAGGCGTCGGCCTCAACGATGCGCAGCTGGTCGTTCAGGTCCAGGCGGAAGCGCTTGAGTTCATCATCGATGATCTGCTGGGCGCGCTTGTCACGCTGGATGCCTTCGCGGGTGAACACCTGCACGTCGATCACAGTACCTTGCGAGCCCTGGTCCACGCGCAGCGAAGTGTCCTTCACGTCAGAAGCCTTCTCGCCGAAGATGGCGCGCAAGAGCTTCTCTTCAGGTGTGAGGGTGGTCTCGCCCTTGGGCGTGACCTTGCCGACCAGCGTATCGCCGGGTTGCACTTCGGCGCCCACATAGATGATGCCGGACTCGTCCAGGCGGTTCAGCTGCTGTTCCGACAGGTTTGGAATATCGCGCGTGATTTCTTCAGCGCCCAACTTCGTGTCGCGGGCCATGACCACCAATTCCTCGATGTGGATCGAGGTGTAGCGGTCTTCGGCCACCACGCGTTCGGAGATCAGGATCGAATCTTCGAAGTTGTAGCCGTTCCAAGGCATGAACGCGATCAGCATGTTCTGGCCAATGGCGATTTCGCCGAAGTCCGTCGATGCGCCGTCGGCGATCACATCACCCTTGACCAACATGTCGCCCTTTTGGACGATGGGGCGCTGGTGGATGTTGGTGTTCTGGTTGGAACGCTGGTACTTGATGAGGTTGTAGATGTCCACACCCACTTCACCGGCCAGTGCTTCTGCGTCGTTCACACGCACCACGATGCGGGTGGCGTCAACGTAGTCGACGATGCCGCCGCGGGTGGCTGTAACCACGGTGCCCGAGTCCACAGCCGCCACGCGCTCGATGCCCGTGCCCACCAGAGGCTTCTCAGGACGCAGCACAGGCACGGCCTGGCGCGACATGTTGGCGCCCATCAGCGCGCGGTTGGCATCGTCGTGCTCCAGGAACGGAACCAGCGATGCAGCCACCGACACGATCTGTGCGGGCGACACGTCCATGTACTGCACGCGGTCCGCACCGCACAGGATGGATTCACCCTTTTCACGGGCAGAGACCAGCTCGCCCGTCAGGCGGTTGTCCTTGTCGAGCACGGCGTTGGCCTGCGCGATCACGTACTTGCCTTCTTCGATGGCCGACAGGTAGTCGATCTCGTTCGTGACCTTGGCGTCCACCACGCGGCGATACGGGGTCTCGATGAAACCGTACTCGTTCAGGCGGGCGTACAGGGCCAGAGAGTTGATCAGGCCGATGTTCGGGCCTTCGGGCGTTTCGATAGGGCAGACGCGGCCGTAATGGGTCACGTGCACGTCACGCACCTCGAAGCCTGCACGTTCGCGGGTCAGACCGCCCGGGCCCAGTGCGGAAACACGGCGCTTGTGCGTGATTTCGGCGAGCGGGTTGGTCTGGTCCATGAACTGTGACAGCTGCGACGCACCGAAGAATTCCTTCAGCGCGGCCGAAATCGGCTTGCTGTTGATCAGGTCGTGCGGCATCAGCGGCTCTTGCTCAGCCTGGCCCAGACGCTCCTTCACTGCCTTTTCGATACGCGCCAGGCCGGTGCGGTACTGGTTTTCGGCCAGCTCGCCCACGCAGCGCACGCGGCGGTTGCCCAGGTGATCGATGTCATCGACTTCGCCGTTGCCGTTGCGCAGGTCCACCAGAATCTTGACCACGGCCAAGATGTCTTCGTTGGATAGCACCATGGGGCCGGTGGATTCGTCGCGGCCGATCTTGGCGTTGAACTTCATGCGGCCCACGCGCGACAGGTCGTACGTGTCGGGGTTGTAGAACAGGCGCTGGAACAGGGCCTGCACTGCGTCTTCGGTTGGCGGCTCGCCAGGACGCATCATGCGGTAGATGGCCACACGTGCGGCGAACTCGTCCACCGTTTCGTCGATGCGCAGCGTCTGCGAGATGTAGGCGCCTTGGTCGAGTTCGTTGGTATAGATGACCTGCAGGTCCTGTACGCCAGCAGTGCGCAGCTTCTTGAGCAGTGCTTCGGTCAGCTCGTCATTGGCCTTGGCGATGATTTCGCCGGTGTCCGCATCCACGATGTTGCGGGCCACGACGCGGCCGATCAGGAAGTCTTCGGGCACGCTGATGTGCGTGGTGCCCGACTGCTCCAGTTCGCGCGTGTGACGGGCGGTGACGCGCTTGTCCTTGGCCACGACGACCTTGCCGGACTTGTCGGTGATGTCGAAACGGGCCACTTCGCCGCGCAGGCGCTCGGAGACGAACTCCATCTGCGCACCGCTGTCCATCAGGCGGAAGTTGTCGTTGACGAAGAAGTTCGCCAGGATCGACTCTGGGTTCAAGCCGATGGCCTTGAGCAGGATCGTGACCGGCATTTTGCGGCGACGGTCCACGCGGAAATACAGGATGTCCTTCGGATCGAATTCGAAGTCCAGCCAAGAGCCGCGGTAAGGGATGATGCGAGCCGAGAACAACAGCTTGCCCGAGCTGTGCGTCTTGCCCTTGTCGTGTTCGAAGAACACGCCTGGCGAGCGGTGCAGCTGGGACACGATCACGCGCTCGGTACCGTTGATGATGAACGAGCCCTTGTCGGTCATCAAAGGCACTTCGCCCATGTAGACCTCTTGCTCCTTCACTTCCTTGACCACCTTGGACTGCGATGTCGAAGACTCACGGTCATAGATGATCAGCTGGACCTTGGCACGCACGGCCGAGGCGAAGGTCAGACCACGGGTCTGGCACTCGCGCACGTCGAAGGCGGGCTTGGCCAGGTTGTACTCGATGAATTTCATCTCCACAAAACCGTTGTGGGAGACGATGGGGAAGGCGGCGTCGAACGCAGCCTGCAGGCCTTCAATGGTGCGTTTCTGCGGTGCTTTATCTGCCTGCAGGAATGCGGTGTATGCGTCCTTCTGCATCTGCAGCAGATAAGGAACTTCGAGCACGCTATCGCGGGTGCCGAAGCTCTTGCGGATTCGCTTGCGTTCGGTGTAGGAATAGGCCATGAGATCTCCGGGCAAAGACGTGAGTCCTGGGTCTTCGACGACTGACCCGCATGGAGAGGTTTCCGTGCGGGCTTGGCGGTTGGCCACTACCAACCATGGCGGACGGTGATGCGTTGCACATCACCCGAACCAAGGCATCTTCTGCTGTCGGGATTGACAGAAGACACTCGAAAACCGGCTTAGGTTTTCCGTAGGCCTCGGGCCTTCGGGAAACCCGCTCTGGGCTTTCCGTCGGCCGGGGCCGCCGGGAAACCGGCCAAGCCGGTTTTCAAGTGCTCTCTGAAAGCACCAAAGGCTGGAGGCCCGCGAGGAGCACTCCAGCCCTTGAAGGGGACTGAATTACTTCAGTTCAGCCTTGGCACCGGCTTCCACCAGCTTCTTGACTGCTGCTTCGGCGTCAGCCTTGGCAATAGCTTCCTTGACGTTCTTTGGAGCGCCGTCCACCAGATCCTTGGCTTCCTTGAGGCCCAGGCCGGTGATTTCGCGCACAGCCTTGATGACAGACACCTTGTTGGCGCCAGCTTCGAGCAGCACAACGTTGAATTCCGTCTTTTCTTCGGCCACTGCAGCAGCGCCGCCGCCGCCGGCAGCAGGTGCAGCCATGGCTGCAGCGCTCACGCCAAACTTCTCTTCAATGGCCTTCACCAGGTCATTGAGTTCCAGAACCGTCATGCTGTCCAGAGCGGTCAAAAATGCGTCTTTATCGAATGCCATTTTTATTTCCTAACAATTAGTTGGTTGTCTGCCGGGCTATCAAGCCGCAACAGGTTCGGCGGCCGTTTCGGCTGCGCCTTCGCCTTTTTTCGCCGCCAATGCGCCCAGCACAACGGCCGTACGCGAGATGGGGGACATAAGCAAGCCGCAAATCTGAGCCAACAGAACTTCCTTGGAAGGAATGTTAGCCAGTTGCTTAACGCCGTTGACATCCAGGGCCTTGCCACCGAAAGCGCCACCGCGAATCACCAGCTTGTCGTTGGTTTTCGCGAAATCGGCCACCACCTTCGCGGCGGCCACAGCGTCTTCAGAGAAGCCATAGATGAGCGGGCCGGTCATCTGGTCTGCCACCACGTCAAATGCGCTACCTGCCACAGCACGGCGAGCCAGGGTGTTCTTCAGAACACTCAGGGTCACGCCCTTGCTGCGAGCATCAACACGCAGTTTGGTCATGTCGGCGACCGTGATGCCACGGTATTCCGCGATCACAAGCGTTTGAGCTTTAGCGGCGAGGCTGGTCACTTCACTGATGACCGCTTCTTTCTCACTGCGATTAAGACTCAAGGTCTACTCCTTAAAATGCGCACTCGGCGGTTGCCTCATGCGCGCTCTTGTTGCAGCGACCAACTGTTCTGGAAAATTCCATCTGCAGCGGGATCGCCATCTGCGTTGGTGCCTTGTCTGGCTTTAAGCGCGACCGGATCGCGCACCAACGGTCTTGGATGGCCTGTGGCTACCGAAGCAGCCCCAGCCCACCACATCGGGCCTACCCGTGAAGACCTGCCCGAAGATTTTTTGCAATTACGCTGCAGCGATGGTTTGCGTATCCACGCGGACACCCAGGCCCATCGTGGAAGACACTGCCACCTTGCGCAGGTAGACACCCTTGCTGGTTGCAGGCTTGGCCTTCGTCAGGGCGTCGATCAGTGCAGCCAGGTTGCCTTGCAGCTTGTCGTTGTCGAACGAGCGGCGGCCAATCGTGCTGTGCACAATGCCGGCCTTGTCGACGCGGAACTGCACTTGACCCGCCTTGGCGTTCTTCACAGCCGTAGCGACGTCAGGCGTCACGGTGCCCACCTTGGGGTTAGGCATCAGGCCACGTGGGCCCAGGATCTGGCCCAGCGTACCCACAACGCGCATCGCGTCAGGGGCAGCGATCACCACGTCGAAAGGCATGTCACCGGCCTTGACCATGGCGGCCAAATCGTCCATACCCACGATGTCGGCGCCAGCAGCCTTGGCTTCTTCAGCCTTGGCGCCCTGGGCGAACACGGCCACGCGGGTCGTCTTGCCGGTACCGTTGGGCAGCACCACGGCGCCACGAACCACTTGGTCGGACTTCTTGGCGTCAATGCCAAGTTGAACAGCCACATCGATGGATTCGTCGAACTTGGCCGTAGCGGCTTCCTTCACGATCACGACTGCATCGGCGAACGCGTACAGCTTGTTGCTGTCGACTTTGCCTTGCAGGGCTTTTTGCTTTTTGGTCAGCTTGGCCATATTACAAACCCTCCACCGTCACGCCCATCGAGCGTGCAGAGCCAGCCAACGTGCGCACAGCGGCGTCGACGTTGGCAGCGTTCATGTCTTTCATCTTGGTCTTGGCGATCTCTTCGAGCTGTTCGCGCGTGATCTTGCCAACCTTGGTCTTCAATGGGTTCGAAGAACCCTTGTCGAGCTTGATGGCCTTCTTGATCAGAGTCGTCGCTGGCGGCGTCTTGATGATGAAGGTGAAGCTCTTGTCCGCAAACGCCGTGATGACCACGGGCAATGGCAGACCTGGCTCAACGCCTTGGGTCTGCGCATTGAATGCCTTGCAGAACTCCATGATGTTGAGACCGCGTTGACCCAGTGCGGGGCCAATCGGTGGGGATGGGTTGGCCTTACCAGCTGGGACTTGCAGCTTGATAAAACCGACGATTTTTTTCGCCATGGTTTTGCTCCTTGCGGGTGATAACGCCAGCCACTGCACCATGCAGGATTGGCTCCCCGGGGGTTAAGACTCTTTGCTGACGATCACCGCACCGAGTCGAAAGTGCGGGATCCAAATTTCTTCGCCTGGACTAAGCTAGGACCAGACCAGAGGTCAGGTCTTCTCTACCTGCCCAAATTCCAGCTCCACCGGGGTAGAGCGGCCAAAAATCATGACAGAAACGCGGACGCGGCTCTTTTCGTAATTGACTTCTTCGACCGAGCCATTGAAGTCCGTGAAAGGACCTTCCTTGACACGCACCAGTTCGCCGACCATGAACTCGACCTTGTGGCGGGGCTTCTCCGTGCCTTCCTGCATCTGGCTGACGATCTTTTGCACTTCGTCTTCAGAGATGGGGGCTGGACGGTTTTTAGCTCCGCCGACGAAGCCAGTCACCTTGCTGGTGTGCTTCACCAAATGCCAAGTGTCGTCGTCCATAACCATTTCGACGAACACATAACCAGGAAAGAGACGGCGTTCCGTCGTCTTGCGCTGGCCGTTCTTCATTTCCACCACTTCTTCGGTGGGGACCAGGATGCGGCCGAATTTGTCCTGCATGCCCGAGCGGGCAATGCGCTCTTGAATATTGCGTTCAACCGCCTTTTCCATGCCCGAATAAGCATGGACGATGTACCAGCGCAGATCCGGGTTGGTTGGAGCAGAAGCGCCAGAAGGAGCCTCAGCCCCAGTGATTTCCGCAGCGCTCGTCATGACTTTCTCCATCCCAAAATCAAGTCGTACAGAACCCACTCAAGGGTCTTGTCGGTGAACCACAAGAAAAGCGCCATGATGACCACAAAGACAAACACGTACGCGGTCATCTGCAATGTTTCTTTGCGAGTGGGCCAGACGACTTTTTTGACTTCGCGCCAGGCATCCCGGGCAAAGGCAACAAACTGCCGACCTGGCTCAGACACCAAGAACACGGTTACCGCAGCGATCAACCCGACGATCAGAGCCGCCCACTGGACAATCGCACCCTGCTTGCTCAGCAAATAGAAACCAGCGACCGACGCAATCACCAACGCCGCTACTGCTGCGAGCTTGGCTTTGTCAGCGCCGGAGCTGACGGTTTCAACCTGGGAAGTGGCCATGTTTGAGTAATTCCTGCTTCGAGTCCCGGCGTCGCTTAAGACACCGAAGCCCGCCAGATTCTGGCGGGCTTGTTAAGGCCACATTCAAGTGGCAGGGGCAGTAGGAATCGAACCTACAACCTTCGGTTTTGGAGACCGACGCTCTGCCAATTGAGCTATACCCCTGTATTTACCTTGCTTAAATTACGCGAGGATCTTGGCCACGACGCCAGCGCCCACGGTGCGGCCGCCTTCGCGGATAGCGAAGCGCAGACCTTCTTCCATGGCGATGGGGTTGATCAGCTTCACAGTGATCGACACGTTGTCACCAGGCATGACCATTTCCTTGTCGGCTGGCAGCTCGATGGCGCCAGTCACGTCGGTCGTGCGGAAGTAGAACTGTGGGCGGTAGTTGTTGAAGAACGGGGTGTGGCGGCCGCCTTCGTCCTTGCTCAGCACATACACTTCAGCCGTGAAGTGGGTGTGTGGCTTGATCGAGCCGGGCTTGCACAGCACTTGGCCGCGTTCCACGTCTTCACGCTTGGTGCCGCGCAGCAGCAGGCCGACGTTGTCGCCAGCTTGGCCTTGGTCCAGCAACTTGCGGAACATTTCCACGCCGGTGCAGGTGGTCTTGACGGTGTCCTTGATACCGACGATTTCGATTTCTTCGCCGACCTTGACAATACCGCGCTCGATACGGCCGGTCACCACGGTGCCGCGGCCCGAGATGGAGAACACGTCTTCCACAGGCATCAGGAAAGCGCCGTCCACAGCGCGCTCTGGCGTGGGGATGTAGTTGTCCAGGGCGTCAGCCAGCTTCATGATGGCTTCTTCACCCAGGGCACCCTTGTCGCCTTCCAGGGCGAGCTTGGCGGAACCGCGCACGATGGGGGTGTCGTCGCCTGGGAAGCTGTACTTGTCCAGGAGTTCGCGCACTTCCATTTCGACGAGCTCGAGCAGCTCTTCGTCGTCGACCATGTCGCACTTGTTCAGGAACACGATGATGTAAGGCACGCCCACTTGGCGGGCCAGCAGGATGTGTTCGCGGGTCTGGGGCATGGGGCCGTCAGCGGCCGAGCACACCAAAATGGCGCCATCCATCTGGGCTGCGCCGGTGATCATGTTCTTCACATAGTCGGCGTGGCCGGGGCAGTCCACGTGGGCGTAGTGGCGGTTTGCCGTTTCGTATTCCACGTGGGCGGTGTTGATCGTGATGCCGCGGGCCTTTTCTTCAGGTGCTGCGTCGATCTGGTCGTATGCCTTGGCTTCGCCGCCGAACTTGGCGGACAGCACCGTAGCGATCGCCGCCGTCAGCGTCGTCTTGCCATGGTCCACGTGGCCGATCGTGCCCACGTTGACGTGGGGCTTGGTACGTTCGAACTTACCTTTTGCCATTTTTCCGACTCCGAAAAAAATCTAAATCAACACAACAGGATCTAGGCGCAACCAGAATCGGACGCACCTGAAAGTGGTGCCCATGGCGGGAATCGGACCCGCGACCTCTCCCTTACCAAGGGAGTGCTCTACCACTGAGCCACATGGGCAGCATGACACCGCTCGCGCGACATCAAAATTTCCAAACTCTCTAACCAGCCAAACAAGCAATGGAGCGGGAGACGGGAATCGAACCCGCGTCATTAGCTTGGAAGGCTAGGGTTCTACCATTGAACTACTCCCGCATCGGTCGACCAACCTTTGCGACCACTCCACACCAGCAGAGCGGTAACTCACAACACTAACTTACTGGTGGAGGGGACTGGATTCGAACCAGTGTAGGCGTAAGCCAACAGATTTACAGTCTGCCCCCTTTAGCCACTCGGGCACCCCTCCGGAGAATTTCGAATTATAGCACTGTTTTTTAGCACATCAGAAAACTCGTGCTCGTTCACTGTCCAGACGACGAGGGCAAAGTCTGGTGCGGCTGGCGGGGATCGAACCCACGACCCTTGGCTTCGGAGGCCAATACTCTATCCACTGAGCTACAGCCGCATCACTGAATCAAACAGCCCCCGATTATCGCACGCAGCGCGGGGATCCCAAAGAGACCGCCCCCCCGCGAATTCAAGGGTCCACCCCTCCATCAATGGACTCGCCAGGCGAACCCACAGGGAGGGCCAGCCCAAGCCCCACCAGAAAAGCATCTGTACCCACCCGCCCCACCCGCACCAGGTCGAAGCCCCCCTCACCAAGTATCCAGTTCCGAATCAAGCCATCGAACAGTGCGTGAAGGCTGGTAGCCGCCTCCATTGCCGTCATCGGCAGCACAACATGCTGGACCTCAGCTGCCAGCTCGAAATCCCGCGCCAGCTGGCGCGTAAAGGCCTCGGACGCCGCCATGTGGCGGTCGCGCACTCCGACCATCTCACTTACGTATTCCACCTTGTAGAGTGCCACCTCGAACACCCTGCGCGTGCGCTCGTCCGACGCGACACTGCGCAGCACCATGGCCATCACAGCGCGCAGCCGCTGAACCGGGTCAGGACAGGTGCTGCTTTCAAACTCGCCGAACCCTTGCTCGAGCGGCAGCGTGACACGGTCCATCATGGCGCCGAAAAGATCAACCTTGTCCTTGAAATGCCAATAGATGGCGCCTCGCGTGGCGCCTGCAGCTTGGGCAATGTCACTGAGCGATGCCCGCGAAACTCCCTTTTCACCAAATACCTGCTCCGCAGCATCAATGAGGCTGTTGCGCGTGGCAATGGCATCTTCTTTGGTCCGACGCGCCATACCTGTGTCTCCTCATTCCAGATGCCCCTTTCAAAACCGTAGGGCATAGCTGTCACAATTATACATTCATGTTTGTATGTATAATCGCGCACTCATTTTGTCGGGCTCTATGCTGGCGGCGACACGCCCTCCCTCAGGTACCCCTACAACCAATCCTTGATGCAAATCAGAAGGACTCTCATGCCCATACTGCGTGACCCATCCGCTACTTCCCCATCGCTCCACCCCCTTACGTCCCGACGAACCCGCGCTTTCGTGGCCGTGAGCGCAGCGGCGATCCTGCTCGCAGCGTGCGGCAAGCCCGAGGGCAAGGCGGGAGGCGGCGCACCGCCGCAGATGCCACCCCCAGAGGTCGGCGTGGTCACGGCTACACCCGGAGATGTGGGGTTGGTCACCGAACTGCCAGGACGTGTAGAGGCCTCGCGGATTGCTCAGGTGCGCGCACGGGCCGCCGGCATCCTGCAGCAGCGCCTGTTCAAGGAAGGCAGCGACGTGAAGGCTGGGCAGCCGCTGTTTCGCATAGACGCCGCTCCCTACGCTGCAGCGACCGAAAGCGCGCGCGCCAGCCTGGCGAAGGCTCAGGCCAACCTCGCGCAGGCCAGCGCCCAAGTCGAACGCTATCGCCCGCTGGTAAGCGCCAACGCCATCAGCAAACAGGATTTTGTCAACGCCGAAGCGGCCGAGAAGCAAGCGCAGGCCGATGTGGCGGTCGGCCGGGCCACTGTGCGCACCGCAGAGATCAACCTGGGCTACGCCAGCGTGACCTCCCCCATTTCTGGTCGCATTGGCCGCGCGCTGGTCACTGAAGGCGCGCTGGTGGGCCAGGGCGAGGCCACGGCCCTGGCCGTGGTCCAGCAGATCGACCCGGTGTATGTGAACTTCACGCAATCGGCCAGTGATGTGTTCCAGCTGCGCCGCGCCATGGAAAAGGGGCAGCTCAAGCGCGCCGCCAATGGAGAGGCTGCCAGCGTCAAGCTGGTGCTCAGCGACGGCACCGAATACGCGCAGCCGGGCAAACTGCTGTTCACCGATCTGTCGGTGGACTCCACCACCGGCCAAGTCACACTGCGCGCTGAAGTGCCCAACCCCAAGGGCGAACTCCTGCCAGGCCTGTACTTGCGCGTGCGCATTGAGCAGGCCCAAGCTACCAACGCCATCACACTGCCCCAGCAGGCGGTCACGCGCACCCAGCAGGGCGACACCATCAGCGTGGTGTCCGATGACGGCAAGATTTCGCAGCGCACCATCAAGATCAGCGCCGCACAGAACAACCGCTGGGTGGTGCTCGACGGCCTGAAGGCTGGCGAGAAGGTCATGGTGGACGGCTTCCAGAAGCTGCAGATGCTGCCGCCCGGGACGCCAGTGAAGCCCGTGCCGTGGCAAGCGCCGGGCGCCGCGCCCGCACAGCCAGGCGCCTCAGCCGCGACTCCGCCGGCGCCAGCCGCACCGGCTGAGCCAGGCGAATCCGCCGCGGCTTCCAAGCCATAAAAGGCAGCCCAGCATGGCCAAATTCTTTATCGACCGCCCCATCTTCGCGTGGGTGATTGCGCTGTTCATCATGGTGATGGGCGGCGTCGCCATCACGCAGTTGCCAATCGCCCAGTATCCACCGGTGGCACCGCCATCGATTGTGATCAACACCGCCTACCCAGGCGCCTCCGCCCAGACACTTGAGGACAGCGTACTGTCGGTCATCGAACGCGAAATGAACGGCTCGCCGGGCCTGCTCTACATGGAATCCGTGGCCCAGGCCGATGGCTCCGGCAGCATCACGCTGAGCTTCCAGCCTGGCACCAATTCGGACCTTGCCCAGGTGGATGTTCAGAACCGCCTGTCGCGCGCCACGCCGCGCCTGCCGTCCGTCGTGACGCAGCAGGGCGTGCGCGTCGACAAGGCCCGCAGCAACTTTTTGCTGTTTGCCATGCTGGCCTCCGACAACCCCAAGTACACCCCGGTGGAATTGGGCGACTACGCCGCCCGCAACCTGCAGCCTGAGCTGCAGCGCGTCAAGGGCATCGGCCAGGTGCAGCTGTTCGGCAGCGAAAACGCGATGCGTGTCTGGATCGACCCGGACAAGCTGCGCGGCTTCAACCTGTCTGCAGCCGATGTGACAGCGGCCATCCGCGCACAGAACGCGCAGGTGTCCGCCGGTGTGATGGGCGACTTGCCCAACATCACCGGCCAGGGCATTGCCGCCACGGTCGTGGTCAAAGGCCAGCTGTCCAGCGTGGAGCAGTTCGGCAACGTCGTGCTGCGCGCCAATACCGACGGCTCGTCGGTGCGCCTCAAAGACGTGGCACGCCTCGAACTGGGTGGCCAGAGCTACGCCACCTCCGCGCGCCTGAACGGCGCGCCCGCCGTGGGCCTGGGTGTGCAGCTGTCGCCCAGCGGCAATGCGCTGGAGTCGGCGCGCCTGGTGCGCGAGAAGATGGACGAGCTGCAGAAGTTCTTCCCTGAAGGCGTGAAGTATTCCATCCCGTACGACAGTTCGCGCTTTGTGAAGATCTCGATCTCGCAAGTGGCCGAGACCCTGGTCGAGGCCGTGGTCCTGGTGTTCCTGGTGATGTTCCTGTTCCTGCAGAACTGGCGTTACACCATCATCCCGACCATCGTGGTGCCGATTGCCCTGCTGGGCACATTCGGCACTTTGCTGGCCCTGGGCTTCTCGATCAACGTGCTGACCATGTTCGGCATGGTGCTGGTGATCGGTATCGTGGTGGACGATGCCATCGTGGTGGTGGAGAACGTCGAGCGCATCATGAGCGAGGAAGGGCTTTCCCCTCTGGAGGCCACGCGCAAGGCCATGCGCCAGATCTCGGGCGCCATCATTGGCGTGACCGTGGTGCTGATCTCGGTATTTGTCCCGCTGGCCTTCTTCTCGGGTTCCACAGGCAACATCTACCGCCAGTTCTCAGCCGTGATGGTCGCGTCGATCGCCTTCTCGGCCTTCATGGCGCTGTCGCTCACGCCGGCGCTGTGCGCCACCCTACTCAAGCCGGTCGAGGCGGGGCACCACCACGACAAGCGCGGCTTCTTCGGCTGGTTCAACCGCGTGTTCACACGCACCGCCAAGGGCTATGAGGGCCTGGTGTCGCGCATCCTGCGCAAAGCGGCGCGTTACCTCGTCATCTACGGCGCCATCCTGCTCGTGGTGGGCGTGGTGTACACGCGCATCCCCACGGCGTTCCTGCCGCAGGAAGACCAGGGCAACATCCTGGTAAACGTGCAACTGCCCCCTGGCGCCACGCAAGAGCGCACGCTCGATGCGATGAAGCAGGTCGAAAGCTTCATGCTCAAGCAGCCCGAAGTGCAGAGCATGGTGGGCGTGTTGGGCTTCTCGTTCTCGGGCCAGGGGCAGAACGCAGGCATTGCCTTCGTGACGCTCAAGGACTGGGACGAGCGCAAGGATGCCGGCCAATCCGCCAGCGCCCTGGCGGGCCGCGCGTTTGGCGCGCTGTCTACCGTGCGCGACGCGTTCATCTTCCCACTGAGCCCCCCGGCCATTCCCGAACTGGGTACCGGCAGCGGCTTCTCGTTCCGCCTGCAGGACCGCGCGGGCCTGGGTCACGACGCGCTGGTCAACGCCCGCAACCAGATGCTGGGCATGGCCATGCAGAGCAAGGTGCTGACGGGCCTGCGCCCCGATGGACTGGAAGATGCTCCACAGCTGCAGATCGACATCGACCGCGACAAGGCGCAGGCCCTGGGTGTGGGCTTTGACGCCATCAACAGCGCCATCTCCACCGCACTGGGCTCGAGCTACGTGAACGACTTCCCCAACAAGGGCCGTTTGCAGCGCGTGGTGGTGCAGTCCGACGCGCCAGGCCGCATGCAGCCCGACGACCTGCTGCGCCTGAACGCGACCAACGCACAGGGCCAGCCCGTGCCGCTGTCGGCCTTTGCCTCCACCAAGTGGGTCAAGGGCGCGCAGCAGACGGTGCGCTACAACGGCTATCCCGCCATGCGCATCAGCGGCGAACCTGCCCGGGGCTACAGCAGCGGTGCGGCACTGGCCGAGATGGAAAAGCTTGCAGCGCAGCTGCCGCCGGGCTTCGGCTTCGAGTGGACGGGCACGTCGCGCGAAGAAAAGCAGGCCGGCTCGCAAGCGATCATCCTGTACGGCTTTGCCGTGCTGGCGGTGTTCCTGTGCCTGGCCGCGCTGTATGAGAGCTGGACCATCCCGCTGGCCGTGATCCTGGTGGTGCCGCTCGGTGTGCTGGGCGTGCTGCTGGCCACGCTGCTGCGCGGGTATGCCAACGACGTGTACTTCCAGGTGGGCCTGATCACCATCATTGGCCTGTCTGCGAAGAACGCGATCTTGATCATCGAATTTGCCAAGGACCTGCACGCCCAGGGCAAGGGGCTGGTCGAGTCCGCGCTGGAGGCCGCGCACCTGCGGTTCCGCCCCATCGTGATGACATCGCTGGCGTTCGGCCTGGGCGTGGTGCCGCTGTTCATCGCAACGGGCGCAGGCTCTGCCAGCCAGCGCGCCATCGGCACCGGCGTGATCGGCGGCATGATCACCGGCACGGCACTGGCCGTGTTCTTCGTGCCCGTGTTCTTCGTCGTGGTGCGCAGCCTGTTCAAGGGCAGCGCGCGCCAGCAGGAAATGAACCGCCGCCATGCAGAAGAAGCAGGAGTTGGAACCCATGACTAATCACCGCAGCACCCTCACCGCCCTGGCCGCGGCTGCGCTGCTGGCCGGCTGCTCGTTCATCCCGACCTACGAGCGCCCCGCGGCACCCGTGCCGTCGGCGTACACGACGCTCGGCGCAGACACCACCACCGCCAGCGCGCAAGGCACGGCCGCCGCCCCGTGGCAGGACTACTTTGCCGAGCCCCGGCTGCGCCAACTCATCGAAGCAGCGCTGGCCAACAACCGCGACCTGCGCGTGGCGGTGCTCAACATCGAGCAGGCCCGCACCACGTACCAGGTGCGCCGTGCCGACCAGTACCCGGGCGTGGGGCTGGCCGCCAATGCAAGCCGCGCACCCGCCGCAGGCACCGGCGACCTGACCAACTCATTCAGCGTCGGCCTGGCCATCTCGTCCTGGGAGATCGACTTCTTCGGCCGCATCGCGAGCCTGAAGGAACAGGCGCTGGCGCAGTACCTGGCCACCGAAGAAGGCCGCAATGCCGCGCAGGTGAGCCTGGTGGCTGCCGTGGCCAACGGCTGGCTGAACCTGCTGGCCGACGAAGAGCTGCTGGAGCTGTCGCGCCAGACCCTCGCCTCGCGCGAAGAATCGGTGCGCCTGACCAAGATGCGGCTCGATGCAGGCGTCACCTCGGAGCTGGACTTCCGCCAGGCCGAATCGCTGACGCAGGCCGCCCGCGCCACGCTGGCACAACAGCAGCGCCAGCGTGCGCTGGACGAAAACGCCCTGGCCCTGCTGCTGGGCCAGGCCCTGCCGGACGACGTGCGCGCCAGTCTGGCGGGCAGCCGGCTGGCCAACGCGCCGGCGATGGCGCAGTTGCCGGCCGGTCTGCCGTCCGAGCTGCTCACGCGTCGCCCGGACATCCGCCAGGCCGAGCAGCAACTGATCGCGGCCAACGCCAACATCGGCGCGGCGCGGGCGGCGTTCTTCCCGCGCATTGCCCTCACGGCGCAGGCGGGCACCGCCAGCAACGAGCTGTCAGGGTTGTTCAAGAGCGGCTCATGGGGCTTCTCGATCGCGCCGTCGCTGCTGCTGCCGATCTTTGATGCGGGCCGCAACCAGGCCAACCTGGAGAGCGCACGCGCCGGGCGGGGCATCGCCATTGCCCAATACGAGAAGACCATCCAGACCGCCTTCCGCGAGGTGTCGGACGCTTTGGCCGGGCAGGCCACGCTGGGCGAACAGGCGCTGGCCCAGCAACGGCAAGCAGAAGCTGAAAGCGCGCGTCTGCAATTGGCCGATTTGCGCTATCGCAACGGCGTGTCGAGCTACCTCGACCTGCTGGATGCACAACGCTCGCTGTTTGCCACCCAGCAGGCCGTGGTCCAGGTGCGGCTGGCGCAGCTGCAAAACCAGGTCACGCTGTACAAGGCACTGGGCGGCGGGGCGCCCGCCCCCGCCGACGTACGCTCCTGACGACAGCGCGCGGCCAGTGCGCTACTGGCTGTGACCGGGCAGGGCTGCGCGGGGCCCTGTGGCTTGGGGGGGTACGCACTGGGCCGGAGGGCCTGGGGATGGCCTGCATAACCCCCTGCGGTCCGTGACAGCGCGGCCTCGGCAGTACCACTGCGTTGCTTTTTTTGCCAATAGCCGGCTATGGGCTGCAAAAAGGTGTCTTCTAACCCCACCCAATCCGCACTATCACAGCCCCGCCAGGGTCATGCGAGCCATCCCTAGGTCCCAAGGGCACAGATATAATTGAGGGTTGATTTGATCAAAGCCCCCCGATACACCAGAGGAAGTCATGAGCGACAACCACCACGAAGAAGCGCACACCGGCCCGATCAAGAGCCCCAAGCAACTGCTGCTGGCGAGTTTTTTCTCGTTTGTGGTTCCGATCTTTGCCATCATTGGCCTGGTGATGTACGTCACATCGGGCAACAAACCCGCTCCTGGTGCCGCCAACCCTGAAAAGGCCATTGCCGAGCGCATCCAGAAGGTGGGCCTCGTGGAAATCCGAGACGCCAACCGCCCGTTGGCGACCGGTGAAGCAGTATTCAAGGGCCAGTGCGCAGCCTGCCATGCCACCGGCGCCGCGGGCGCTCCCAAGCTGGCCGATGCCGCTGCCTGGTCGGCCCGCATCAAGACCGGCTTTGATGCGCTGGTGCAATCCGCCCTGAAGGGCAAGGGCGCGATGGCCCCCCAGGGTGGCGGCGACTTCAACGACACGGAAATCGCCCGTGCCGTCGCCTACATGGCCAATTCCGCTGGCGCAAAGTTTGCCGAACCCGCAGCCCCTGCGGCGCCAGCCGCCGCTGAGGCAGCAGCTCCGGCAGCCGCCCCCACTGCAGCTGCGGCACCTGCAGCCGCCGCGCCAGAGGCCGCAGCCCCCGCCGCCCCGGTGGTTGCCACCGCCGCTGCTGCCGGTGCTGGCGAAGCCCTGTACAAGCAAGCGTGCCAGGTCTGCCACTCAGCGGGTGTAGCCGGTGCCCCCAAGTTTGGCGACAAGGCCGCCTGGTCGGCCCGCCTGCCCGCCGGCCTCGACGCGCTGCATGCCAGCGTGGTCAAGGGCAAGGGCGCGATGCCTCCCCGTGGCGGTGCTGCGCAGGCCTCTGATGCTGACCTGCGCGCTGCCGTCGAATTCATGATGGCCGCTGTCAAGTAACTCTGTCGTTCCTGCGCAAGGCGCTTACTTGGCGCGGTGCACAGGCTCCATAAAAATGCCGGTCTTTCGACCGGCTTTTTTATTGCGGCTTTGAACCCGTGGACGATTTGGGCTTGCCCTGCGCCTCCCAGTGGCGCTGCGGGCTCATGATGAACCCGTAGCGGGCGGGGAGTTCCGCGGCCTGCACCTCCCGCGGTGACCAGCGCCCCGCTTCGACGGCTTCTGCGGCCAGCAACACGTCGAGGGTGTGCACCAGGCCCAGACCCTGCGCAGACACCAGGTACAAGCGCCCCTCCCCGTCTATCAGGCAGTCCGTGACCGCGGCTTCGCGCCCGGTGTGCGAGGCGACCGAAAAGTCAGGTTGAATACGCCAGACTAGAGGCGTCGTTTCCAGCTCTACATACACCCGCTGCGGCCCGTTCTGGAAAAACCACCGCCCCTCGGCGTCGCACTCGTAATTGCGCGCGATGAAATCGAGCAGCTTTTCGTGCTGCAGCAGCGAGCCCTTGTTTTGCGGAAACGGCCCCGCCACTTGCACCGCGTCGTCGCGCAGGTACCACCGGCCCCGCGCGTCCAGGCCCAGCCAGCCGTAGCAGTCGGGAACGTTGGGCCATTTGGCCAGCGCCTGTTTGACGATGTCATCCATGCGGTGATTGTGCGCCCTGCTGCCGCGCGCTACCTGGGGCGCCGTTGGCACCCGCGTGCTCGGCCAGCCAGCCACCCACGGCGTCGGGCATGGCGCGCACGTGTCCGGGCAGGCGGCCGCGTGCAAAGCCGACATGGCCACCGTGGGGTGGCTGCCACAGCGTCACGTGCCCGCTGCTGCCCACCTCGTGGGGCAGCGGCAGGCTTGCGGCCGGAACAAAGGGGTCGTTGCGTGCATTGACCACCAGCGCCGGCACGCGGATGCGGTGCAGTAGCGGCTTGGCCGACGCGCGCAGCCAGTAGTCCTCGGTGTTGCGAAAGCCGTGCAGGGGCGCCGTGAAAATGTTGTCGAAGGCGTACAGGTCGCGCGCGGCCAGCAGCGCCTGGCGGTCGAACAGCCCCGGGTGCTGTGCGAGCTTTTGCAGCGCCTTGGGCACCAGCGAGCGCATGAACATCCGTGTGTAGACCTGCCGGTTGAAACCGCTGCCGATGGCGTGCCCGCCCGCGGCCAAGTCGACGGGCGAGCACACGGCGGCCACCGCACCCACGCTCTGCGCAGCGTCTTCGCCCACTTCGGCCGCCCAGCGCAAAAGTGCATTGCCGCCCAGCGAAACGCCCACTGCCATGATCGGCCCGGCATGGGCGGCACGCAGGCGCTGCAGCATCCATCCGATCTCGGCGTGGTCGCCCGAGTGGTAGGCCCGCGGCGCGCGGTTGATCTCACCGCTGCAGCCCCTGAAATGCGGCAGCGCGCACGCCCAGCCGCGCTCGCGCGCGAAGTCAGCGAACGCTTCGCAATAGTGGCTGCGGGATGAACCCTCCAGCCCATGGAAGACGACGAGCAGCGGGCGCGTATCGGCGGCAGGCTGCGCGGCCACGCCCGCATTGGCCAGAAAATCCACGTCCACAAAATCGCCGTCGGGCGTGTCCCAGCGCTCGCGGCGGTATTCAGGTGGGGGGCCGAACCCGCGGCGTGAGTACAGTGCGGGCCAGATGGTCTGAAGGTGTCCACCGGGCAACCAGCGTGGCGCTATATATTTCATAGCTAATAGCGCTTATGAGATAAGCGCCAGACGGCAAAAAGGCTTAATAACCGGCATGGGGCTCGCTCAGTGGAGCACCGGCCGCTGCGCGTCCACCACCTGGGTGTCTGGCGCGGAGCCCGGGCTGGCATGGTGCGCCACCATGCGCCAGCCCTCGGGGGTCTTGTGATAAACATTGGTGGCCAGTACCACGGCCTGGTGCAGACCGTCGGGCAGCATCACCTCCACCTGCTCGACCACGCTGTGCACGGCGCTGGTCAGCGCCACCACGCGGTGCACCTGCACCGGCCGGGCGCGCACGGTGCCGTTAGAAAACATGCCTTCAAACGCTGCGCGGATGGCCCCCGCGCCCAGCAGCCGGGGGCCGCCGGGGTGCACGCAGACAATCTCATCCTCATCGGCCCAGCACGACATCAACAGATCAATGTCGCCACGCTGCAGCGCTTCGTAGAACTTGGCTTCGATGTCGTCAGACGAACCTCCGAGGGTGGCGACATGGGAGCGGGCACGGGGCATGGTGGAAAGCGTGGATGGGGGTGGTAGGCAGACGGGGCGGCGGGGCGGCCGGCCCGAACAGGCTGCTATTGTGCGGCCTTCCCCCTAAGCCATGCCAGCCGCCCGGTAACCGGCGCCCGCACCCGGCAGTTGTTGCAGAATTTGCCGTGCTGTCGCTTTCTGGCACATTGGCAGCCCGACCTTTTTTGCCCACGCCCCCTCTTTGGCCACACCACCATGATCCAACGCCTTCTTGCCCTTCTGGCTGCCGTGCTCGCTCTCACCGGCTGCGGCTACAACGACTTTCAGCGGTTGGACGAGCAGTCCAAGGCCGCCTGGAGCGAGGTGCTCAACCAGTACCAGCGCCGCGCCGACCTGGTGCCCAACATCGTTGCCACGGTCAAGGGCGAGGCGAACTTCGAGCAGGAAACGCTCACCCGCGTGATCGAGGCGCGCGCCAAGGCCACGTCCATCCAGGTCACGCCCGAGACGCTGAACAACCCCGAGGCATTCAGCAAGTTCCAACAGGCGCAGGGCGAGCTGTCGGGTGCACTGTCGCGCTTGATGGTGGTGTCGGAGCGCTACCCCACGCTGCAGGCCAACCAGGGATTCCGCGACCTGCGCGTGACGCTGGAAGGCACCGAAAACCGCATCACGGTGGCGCGCAACCGCTTCATCCAGACCGTTCAGGAATACAACGTGTTGGCGCGCAGCTTTCCGACCAACCTCACGGCCATGGTCTTCAGCTATGAGCCCAAGCCCAGCTTCGCCGTAGCCAACGAGGCACAAATTTCCACCCCGCCGGCAGTGGACTTCTCGGCCTCCAAGCCCAAGCCCTGATCTCGGCGCTGTACGCAAGGTGGGTCGATTTGATGCAAAAAATGCCCCTAGCGCTTATTAAACAAGCGTTTGTAGCTATTGTTTTAATAGCATTTGCATCCGCATGGGCGCAGGGCACGGGCGGCTTGCAGAGCATCCCTGCCCTCACCCGTGCCGTCATCGACCAGACCGGCACCCTGAGCGCTACCGACACCCAAGCGCTGGAGGCACAGCTGCAAACGCTGGAGCGCACCCGCGGCGCGCAGGTGGTGGTGCTGATGGTGGCGTCCACCGCGCCCGAAGACATTGCGGCCTACGCCAACCGCGTGGGCAACCAGTGGAAGATCGGCCGCCGGGACGTGGGCGATGGCGTGCTGGTGATCGTGGCCAAGAACGACCGCAAGATGCGCATCGAAGTCGCCAAAACGCTGGAGGGCGCGATCCCGGACATCGCCGCCGCGCGGATCATCGACAGCGCGATGAAGCCGCGGTTTCAGCAAGGCGATTACGCCGGCGGCCTCAGCGCTGCGGTCACCCAATTGGCCGCGCGCATTGCGGGCGAGACCACATTGCCCGCACCCGCTGACGCCACGGGCGAGCTGGGCACGATTGATGGCGCGGCCTCCAGCGAAAGCACCGGCAACGGCTTCGACTGGACGGACCTGGCGATCTTCCTGTTCTTCGGCGTGATGGTGGCCGGCCCCATTGCCCGCAGCATTTTTGGCGGTTGGTGGGGTGGCTTGCTGCTGGGCGGGGGCGTGGGCATCCTGGCTTTTGTAGTCACCACCAGCCTGCTGGCGGCGGGCGGCGCGGGGTTGATCGCACTGCTCTACACCTGGATCTTTGGCGGCGGGGGCGGAGGCGGCAGTACCAGCACCCGCCAGCGCGCACGCCGTGGCGGCGTGGTCGGGGGTTGGGGCGGAGGCGGCGGCTGGGGGGGCGGCAGCGGCGGCGGTGGGGGCGGCGGATTCAGTTCGGGTGGCGGCGGGGATTTTGGCGGCGGCGGCGCGTCAGGAGACTGGTAATGGACCGAGTGGAAACCACAACATCGTCCTTTGCCGGTCTGCCCAGCGCCCTGTGGCGCCTGGTGCGCCATCGCTGGAGCGAATCGCAGTCGCGCCGCGCGCTGCCCGGCGACACCCTGGAGCGCCTGGGCCTGCGGGTGGCCGCCAGCGAGCTGCAGCACACGGGCCAGATCCGCATCGTCGCCGAAGCCAGCCTGCCCTGGAGCTACCTGCGGCGCCACGCCAGCGCCCGCGAGCGCGCCATCATGCTGTTCAGCAAGTACCGGGTGTGGGACACCGAGCACAACAACGGCGTGCTCATCTACCTGCTGATGCCCGAGCACGCCATCGAAATCGTGGCCGACCGGGGGCTCGCGCACCGTGTGGCCGCCGACGAATGGCGCGATGTCATCGCGCAGATGTCCTCGAGCTTCCGCCAATCGCAGTACGAGGAAGGCTTGGCCGGGGCTGTGGAAGCAGTGTCCGCACGGCTGGCCGATCACTTCCCGCGCACGCCCGGCGCGGCGGGGTATCCGAACGAGCTGCCCGACGCGCCTGTGGTGCGTTGATTCTTCGGCCGCACCTGTGGTGCATTGAGGCTGCAATTGCCCCTGCCCTACGTTGCAGCAGCGCACGCACCGAGCGCCCTGCGCATTGACGCGGCTCCCTTGCTTAGCGGGGCCTCAACGCTTCGCGCACTGTTCCAAAGTCACCGCAGGGTTTTCCTGGATTCGCGACTGGATTGCAGGGGTTTCCACCAACAAACTCCATGCAAGGCGGCTAAGTTCCGCGCCCATTGTTTCCAATACTGGAACAGTTAGTTTGCGACCAGGGGGTTTTTCTCCCCTCCCCCGACGCGTACAGTTCAACCCATCGATGAGCCGAACCCGCAAGGCGACTCACCGAACCCGGTCTGAGGCAACTCCTGGTTTTCTGCCCCGCTCCGGTTTTTTTGAGACGCTTTTTAAACTTCAAGGACCTTCATCATGAACAACACTGCACGCTTCCTCTCCATCGCCGCTGTCGCTGCCTTCGCTTCTTTTGGTGCCCAAGCCGACGAAGCCGATGCTTCGCAATTCGCCACCAAGTTTGAAACCAGCCGCACCCGTGCTGAAGTTTCCGCAGAAGCTGCCACCGTGGCCCAGACCCGCAGCATTGAGCCTGCTGGTTCGCGTGTCGTGACTTACAAGTCCACGGCTGACCGCGCTGCAGTGCGTGCCCAGGCAGCGGACGCTGTGCGCACCGGCCAAATTCCTTCGGGTGAGCAGGGCTGATCTGAATCCACGGATTCAGCCTCCCCGTATCTGCAGGTACCTAGGTACCAACAACCGCCCTCTTCTTTTTATTTGAATTTCACTGGAGTTTCACCATGAACAAGACCGCACGTTTCATCTCTATCGCCGCTGTGGCTGCCTTCGCTTCTTTTGGCGCTCAAGCCGACGAAGCCGATGCTTCGCAATTCGCCACCAAGTTTGAAACCAACCGCACCCGGGCTGAAGTGGCTGCAGAAGCCGCCACCGTGGCCCAGACCCGCAGCATCGAGCCAGCAGGTTCGCGTGTGGTGACTTACAAGTCCACGGCCGACCGCGCTGCGGTACGCGCCCAGGCTGCTGAAGCCCTGCGCACGGGCCAGATTCCATCGGGCGAATTCAGCGCGATGTAATTGCGCGGGGTCTGCAGATCGCACTGCAGACTCAGCCAAAAAGGCCGGGGCTCCTTAGGGGGCCCCGGCCTTTTGCATGGACGGGTGGATTCAAGCGTTGGGCAGGGTATGTTCCAGCTTGCTTGTGTCTCGCCTCCTTGACCACCTTCGGGCGGACAATGGTCGACCGCTGACTCGCTCACCCGCCGGAATGCTGCCCTGCTACCGCTCCATCGACCACATCATGCTGCGCCTGCCCGCAGCCGAGCCCCTGTTTGATCTCTTCAGCAGCGTTTTCGAGCTGCCGGTTGCGTGGCCGCTGCAGCGCGCAGGTTTTGCGACCTATGGCTGGGTGCATGTGGGCAACACCGATCTGGAGTTCTGGGCCGCCACCGATAACTCGGACCTGCCCAGCCATGCGCCGGCACCGCTGGTGCACGGCTTCGCCTTGGAGCCCGCTCTGCCCTTGTCGCTGGCGCTCGCTAGCGCCAATGCCTCTGGCATTGCTACCCAGCCTGCGCGTTCCTACCAGTCCCTGAATGCTGCAGGGGAAGTGGTCACAAACTTCACCAATGCTGCGCTGTTGGATGTGTCTGCACCAAGTTGCTGCGTGTTCTTTTGCGAATGGGACCCCGGTGCGGCGATCTACCCGTGGGACGAGGCGCTCACGCCCGCACAACGCCGAGCCCGGCACAGGCGGGCACTGCGAGATTGCGGAGGTGGCCCGCTGGGGTTGATCGGGTTGAACGCGATGCGCATGGAAACGCCTGACCTGGCGGAACACAGGTGCCACTGGGAGGCGCTCGCCGGGCCGGCGCACGGCGAGGCCATCGCCCTCACACCGGAGATCTCACTGGAACTGGTTCCTGGGGACCACCTGCGCATCCAGTCGCTGTCGTTCAGCGTGCGCTCACTCGCTCAAGCTCGTGGATTTCTAGCCAGTCGCCAGTTGCTCGCGGGCGACACGGGAAATGTGCTTTCCGTGGACTGCGCAGGCTTGAACATCCGCTTGGTCGAGCCTGGAGGGCCGGGTACGAACGACCAGGCGTAAAAAAACCCGGCAAGCCGGGTTTCTTGAGCGATGTCGAATCGGGTGACTCGATTATTTCTTCTGGCGAAACTTGCGAAGCGCCGCGATCTGCGCTGCCATGACGGTCAGCTCGGACTGGGCCCGGGCCAGGTCAATCTCGCTCTTGGCGTTCTTGAGGGCTTCTTCGGCCGATGCCTTGGCAGCGTTGGCCTTCTCGTCGTCCAGGTCCTTGCCGCGGATGGCGGTATCGGACAGCACGGTCACGCAGTTGGGTTGCACTTCCAGAATGCCACCGGCCACGAACACGAATTCTTCGCTGCCGTCGGCCATTTCGATGCGCACCGAGCCCGGCTTGATGCGCGTGATCAGCGGGGTGTGGCGGGGAAAGATGCCCAGTTCGCCAGATTCACCAGGCAGCGCGACAAAACGTGCTTCACCGGAGAAGATGGACTCTTCGGCACTGACCACATCAACGTGGATGGTGTTCATCATTGCTCCTAGGAAAAGGGATGGGTTGCTTGATTGCTTGTGATGGCTGAGCAGCGGTGGACCGCGACTCAGCCGCCGGGCAATCAGGCCACCTTCTTGGCCTTTTCGAAGGCTTCGTCGATGGTACCGACCATGTAGAACGCCTGTTCCGGCAGGTGGTCGCATTCGCCGGCCACGATCATCTTGAAACCACGGATGGTTTCCGACAGAGGAACGTACTTGCCTGGCGAACCCGTGAACACTTCGGCCACGTGGAAAGGCTGCGACAGGAAACGTTGGATCTTGCGCGCGCGGGCCACGGCCAGCTTGTCGTCAGGAGCCAGTTCGTCCATACCCAGAATCGCGATGATGTCGCGCAGTTCCTTGTAGCGCTGCAGCGTGCCTTGCACCGCGCGGGCCGTGGCGTAGTGGTCTTCGCCCACAACGTTCGGGTCCAGCTGGCGGCTGGTGGAATCCAGAGGATCCACGGCAGGGTAGATACCCAGCGAAGCGATGTCACGCGACAGCACCACGGTGGAATCCAAGTGGGCAAACGTCGTGGCGGGCGATGGATCGGTCAAGTCATCGGCTGGCACGTAAACGGCCTGGATGGACGTGATCGAGCCGACCTTGGTCGACGTAATACGCTCTTGCAGACGGCCCATTTCCTCGGCCAGCGTAGGCTGGTAGCCCACGGCGGAAGGCATGCGGCCCAGCAGAGCAGACACTTCGGTACCGGCCAGTGTGTAGCGGTAGATGTTGTCCACGAAGAACAGCACGTCACGGCCTTCGTCACGGAAGGACTCGGCGATGGTCAGGCCGGTCAGCGCCACGCGCAGACGGTTGCCTGGGGGCTCGTTCATCTGGCCGTACACCATGGCGACCTTGGACTCTTCGAGCTTCTCCAGATTCACCACGCCGGAATCGGCCATTTCGTGATAGAAGTCGTTCCCTTCGCGGGTCCGCTCGCCCACACCAGCGAACACCGACAGACCGCTGTGGGCCTTGGCGATGTTGTTGATGAGTTCCATCATGTTGACGGTCTTGCCCACGCCGGCACCACCGAACAGGCCCACCTTGCCACCCTTAGCGAACGGGCAGACCAAGTCGATCACCTTGATGCCGGTTTCCAGCAGCTCTTGCGATGGCGACAGTTCGTCGTACGCAGGAGCCTTGCGGTGGATGGAGGCCGTCAGAGCCTGGTCCACGGGGCCGCGCTCGTCGATGGGCGCACCCAGCACGTCCATGATGCGGCCCAGCGTCGCCTTGCCCACGGGCACGGTGATGGCGTTGCCGGTGTTGGTCACCATGATGCCGCGGCGCAGGCCGTCGGACGAACCCAGCGCAATGGTACGGACCACGCCGTCGCCCAGCTGCTGTTGCACTTCCAGCGTCAGGGTCGAACCGTCGAGCTTGAGAGCGTCGTAAATCTTGGGCATCTGGTCGCGCGGGAACTCCACGTCCACCACAGCGCCGATACATTGAACAATCTTGCCCTGAACGCCTGCGTTCACTTGGGAATTCTCTTGAGCCATTTTTCTCGCTCCAATTTAGATGTTGGTTGAGCTGTTTACACAGCAGCGGCGCCAGCCACGATTTCCGAAAGTTCTTTCGTGATCGCTGCCTGGCGCGTCTTGTTGTAGACCAGCTTCAACTCGCCAATGACGCTGCCGGCGTTGTCGGTGGCGGCCTTCATGGCCACCATGCGTGCCGACTGCTCGGACGCCATGTTCTCCGCAACGGCCTGGTAGATCAGGGACTCGACATAGCGGACCAGCAGATCGTCGATCACGGTCTGTGCATCGGGCTCATAGATGTAGTCCCAGCCGTGTTCGGTCTTTTCGGCCTGCATCTGCGCAGACGACAGCGGGAGCAGCTGCTCCACCACCGATTCCTGCTTCATGGTGTTGATGAACTTGGTGTAGCTCAGGTACACCGCGTTGATCCTGCCTTCCGCGTAAGCGTCGAGCAGCACCTTGACCGGGCCGATCAGCTTGTCCAGATGGGGCTTGTCGCCCAGGCCCGTCACGTGCGAAACCACCTTGGCGCCGACACGGTTCAGGAAACCCAGGCCCTTGTTACCGATGGCAACCGCCTCGGTGGACACGCCAGCGCCCTGCAACTCACGCAGCTTGCCCGTCACGATGCGCAGCACGTTGGTGTTCATGCCACCGCACAGGCCCTTGTCGGTCGTCACCACGATCACGCCGGCCGTCTTGGCATCGTTCACCTTCATGAACGGGTGCACATATTCGGGGTTGGCTTGACCGAGGTTGGCTGCAATGTTGCGGATCTTCTCGCTGTAAGGGCGGGCGGCCCGCATCCGTTCCTGCGCCTTGCGCATTTTGGATGCAGCCACCATCTCCATGGCTTTGGTGATCTTCTTGGTGTTTTCCACCGATTTGATCTTGCCGCGTATTTCCTTGCCTGCTGCCATGATCGCTCCTCGTCCGGTTTAAGCGAACGACTTCTTGAACGCAGCGACAGCAGCGGTCAGTTCGGCTTCAGCGTCCTTGTCCATGGCCTTGGCCTGCTCCAGCTTGGCCAGCAGTGCGGCGTGGCTGGTCTTCAGGAACTGGTGCAGGCCGTGTTCGAAGTCGAGAACCTTCTTGACGTCGATGTCGTCCATGAAGCCCTTGTTCACAGCGAACAGCGTGGCGCCCATCAGCGAGATGGGCAGCGGGCTGTACTGTGCCTGCTTGAGCAGTTCGGTCACGCGGGCACCGCGGTCCAGCTGCTTGCGGGTGGCTTCGTCCAGGTCGGAAGCGAACTGCGCGAACGCAGCCAGTTCACGGTACTGGGCCAGGTCGGTACGGATACCGCCGGACAGGTTCTTCACCAACTTGGTCTGGGCAGCACCACCGACGCGCGACACCGAGATACCGGCGTTGATGGCGGGGCGGATACCGGCGTTGAACAGGCTGGTTTCCAAGAAGATCTGGCCGTCCGTGATCGAGATCACGTTGGTCGGAACGAAAGCGGACACGTCGCCAGCTTGCGTTTCGATGATGGGCAGTGCGGTCAGCGAACCGGTCTTGCCCTTGACTTCACCCTTGGTGAAGGCTTCGACGTAGTCGGCGTTCACGCGGGCTGCGCGCTCGAGCAGGCGGCTGTGGAGATAGAACACGTCGCCGGGATAGGCTTCGCGGCCTGGTGGGCGGCGCAGCAGCAGCGATACCTGGCGGTAGGCCACGGCCTGCTTGGACAGGTCGTCATAAACGATCAGGGCGTCCTGGCCGCGGTCGCGGAAGTACTCGCCCATCGTGCAGCCCGAGTAGGCCGACACGTACTGCATGGCAGCGGATTCGGAAGCCGACGCGGCCACCACGATCGTGTAGTCCATGGCACCGGCTTGTTCCAGAGCGCGCACCACGTTCTTGATCGACGAAGCCTTCTGACCGATGGCAACGTAAATACAGGTCACGCCCTGGCCCTTCTGGGCGATGATGGCGTCGATGGCCACAGCGGTCTTGCCGGTCTGGCGGTCACCAATGATCAGCTCGCGCTGGCCACGGCCCACAGGCACCATGGAGTCGATTGACTTCAGGCCGGTCTGCAGGGGTTGGTCCACCGATTTACGGGCGATCACGCCGGGAGCGACCTTTTCGATCACGTCGGTGAGCTTGGCGTTGATGGGACCCTTGCCGTCGATAGGCTGGCCCAGGGCGTTCACCACGCGGCCGATCAGCTCGGGGCCGACCGGCACTTCCAGAATGCGGCCCGTGCACTTGACGGTGTCGCCTTCGGAGATGTGTTCGTACTCACCCAGAATCACGGCGCCGACGGAGTCGCGCTCGAGGTTCAGGGCCAGGCCGTAGGAGGGCTGGCCGTCCTTGGTGGCGGGGAACTCCAGCATTTCGCCTGCCATCACGTCCGACAGGCCGTGCACGCGCACGATACCGTCGGACACGGACACCACGGTACCCTGATTGCGGATATCGCTGCTGGCGGCCAGACCTTCGATGCGGCTCTTGATGAGTTCAGAAATTTCTGCGGGATTGAGTTGCATGACTCTTTCCTTCTTTCTTTGGTTCGCTGTCCTCGCCGCGCGTTACGCGGTGAGGGCCGCTTTCATTTGTTCAAGACGGGCCTTGACCGAAGTGTCCAGCACCTCGTCACCCACCACTACGCGAATGCCACCGATCAGGGATTGGTCCAGCTGAACGGTGAGGTTGAGCTTGCGGCCAAAGCGCTTTTCCAGCGCAGAGCCGACCTCAGCCAGTGCTGTGGCATCCATCGCGAAAGCGCTGTGCACCACGGCATCCGAAGAGCCGCTGCGGCGGTTCACGAGGGCACGAAACTGCGCGGCGACTTCCGGCAGCGCCTCGAGGCGACCGTTGTCGATGACCGTGCGCAGGAAGTTTTTGGCCGTATCGGACAGCACTGAACGCGCAACCCCCGTGACGACAGCAAACACTTGGTCTGCCGTTACCTTGGGGCTGTCCGCCAGTTGGCGCAGCTGCGGGTTGGCGGCAATGGCCGCCAGTTCATCGACCCAGTCAGCGGTGCTGGCCAGGTCCATGCCCGCACCCGCAGTAGCGGCCTTGAACAGGGCTTCCGCGTAAGGGCGGGCAATGGTGGCGAGTTCAGCCATGTGTGTCCCCTTACAGCTCGGTCTTCAGGCGGTTGAGCAGGTCGGCGTGAACGCCGGCATTGACTTCCTTGCGGAGAATCTGCTCAGCACCCTTGACGGCCAGCGCTGCTACCTGCTCACGCAGGGCTTCGCGGGCTTGCACCGTTTGCTGCTCGGCTTCGGCACGGGCGGAAGCAACAATCTTGTTGCCTTCTTCCGTGGCGCGTGCCTTGGCTTCTTCGATGATGGCCTGGGCACGTCGGTCGGCGTCCGCAAGACGCGAGGCCGTTTCGTTGCGTGCCTGTGACAGTTCCTTCTCGACGCGCTGATTGGCAGCGGTCAGTTCGGACTTGGCACGGTCGGCAGCAGCGAGGCCTTCGGCGATTTTCTGGGCTCGTTCATCCAACGCCTTCGCGATCGGGGGCCACACGAATTTCATCGTGAACCACACCAGGATCAAGAAGACGATGGCCTGAATGAACAGGGTCGCGTTGATACTCACGGCAACACCTTTCTAGAGTGGCGTTGAACGGGAATTACTTGGGCAGGTTGGCCAAGAAAGTCGAAGCGAAGGGGTTGGCGAAAGCGAACAGCAGAGCAATAGCCACACCGATCAGGAACGCAGCGTCGATCAGACCGGCCAAGATGAACATCTTGGTTTGCAGTTCGTTGATCAGTTCAGGCTGACGTGCCGACGATTCGAGGAACTTGCCACCCATCAGTGCGATACCGATGGAAGCGCCGATAGCGCCGAGGCCAACGATCAGACCACAAGCCAGAGCGACGAGACCGAGAATGTTTTCCATGATGACTCCTGAGTTAAAAAAGAAAGGTTGAAAAGAAAAAGGGAAACGAAAAAGGAGAACCGTTTAGTGCGCGTTGTGCGCCTGACCCAGGTAGATCAGTGCGAGCATCATGAAGATGAACGCTTGCAGCGAGATCACCAAAATGTGGAACAGCGTCCAGATGGTGCCAGCGATGACGTGGCCCACAGGCAGCAGCACACCCGACAGCGACAGTGCAGCCGCACCACCCATCAGGGCGATCAGCATGAACACCAGTTCGCCGGCGTACATGTTGCCGAACAACCGCATGCCATGCGATACGGTGTTGGCGACATATTCAATGATCTGCATCAGCAGATTGATCACGCCCAGGATGAGGGCGAAGATGGGATTCTTGCTGGTGCCGAATGGAGCCGACACGAGTTCATGCGCCCAGCCGCCAGCGCCCTTGATCTTCACGCTGTACCAGAAGCGCAGGATCAGGATGGCGAATGCCAGGCCCAGAGTGGTGGAGAGGTCAGCCGTGGGCACGACGCGCAGGTAGGCGTGGTGCGGGTCGTGGCCGGCAGCACCGTAAATCTGGGCCCAGATGGCGGGCAGCAGGTCGACGGGCAGCATGTCCATGAAGTTCATCAGGAAGATCCAGACAAACACCGTGAGGCCCAGGGGCGCGATGAACTTGCGGCTCTCGGCGTTGTGGATGTTGGCCTTGGCCTGGTTGTCCACCATCTCGACCAGCATTTCCACTGCCGCCTGGAAGCGGCCGGGAACGCCGGAAGTCGCCTTGCGGGCCGCGGACCACAGGATCAAAAGGGTCAGAGCGCCCAGAACCAGACCCACAATGATCGAGTCATAGTTGATGACCGTGAAGTCAACGATCTTGGTCTGGTTGATGTTTTGAAGATGCTGCAGGTGGTGAACGATGTATTCACTTGCAGTCGGAGCGTGCGCTTCTGCGGCCATCGGACAACTCTTCTCTATATCAATCGGTTTTTCGGACACCAGGCCGCACCAACAGTGCAACCCAGTACGTTTTCATTGTGATCACCATGCCCACGAGCAAAGCAATCCAGCTCAAGCCTGGCACCAGCCGGGGCGCCACTGCAAGCAGCGACACCGTCAATGCAATCTTGGCAATCTCCCAGCCAAAGAACCCGACCATGGCGGCCCGCGCGTTGACGGACACCTTGTGGCGCAGTACGCCGCGAGCAAACAAGGCCGCCGGAACCACCACTGCCAGCGCACCGTAGGCTGCAGACCAACCCACTGATGCCCTACCTGTTACAGCCCAAGCCACCAGGGCCACCACCACGCCCGCCAGAACCTGCCCAATCACCACCTTCCATACCGAGATGGGAGGATTGCGACGGCGCCACTGCTCGGCCTCTTCGGCCGTCAAGGGGTTGAAGTCAGATTCTTCAGCCTCAATTTCGGTCTCAGGCGCGATTGTTTTCATTGTTGGATGACGCCCGCGTTACAGACCGAAACTTTCACAAAGCCTCTAATTATAAGTAAAAACCCATGGCAGTCCGCAAAAACCCGCAAACGCGCCCCAAAACGGGCCGATGAGCGCGCGCACATGTGGCCGTGGGCCAACGTGTTTTGCGGCCCGCTTTGACAAGAATGCACCGATTTGGCGCGTCCTGTGTGCGCACCATCTTGGGTACCCGCCATGGCCTTGCCGCACAATGGGAACGCCTTTCCTGCTATTGAAACCGAAGCACTTTTCACCATGACCTCCTCTTCCCAGCCTCCAGCGAATGGCCCCGACACCTCTCAGCCTAGCGATGCGCGCAAGGATTCGTTGATCGAATACCCTTCGAGTTTCCCGATCAAAGTCATGGGGGCCAAGGTGGATGGCTTTGTGCATGCGGTCACGGAGCTGGCCCGCCAGTTTGATCCCAGCTTTGACGCTGCCACCATTGAACTGCGGGACAGCCGGGCCGGCAATTACCTTGGAGTAACTATCACCATCACGGCGACCAGCCGCGAGCAGCTGGACGGCCTGTACAACGCACTCTCCTCGCACCCGCTCGTGAAGATCGTGCTCTGAACGAAAGCCCCGCATGACCATCGAGATCCGCACGCAGGGCCGGGTGGACTATCCCGCCACCGTGCAGGCCATGCAGGACTACACCGCTGCGCGCACCGACACCAGCCCTGACGCACTCTGGCTCTGCGAGCACGCACCGCTTTACACGCAGGGGCTCGCAGGCAAGGCCGATCACGTTCTTCACCCCGGCGACATCCCCGTCATCGCGACCAACCGCGGTGGCCAGGTCACGTTCCACGGCCCGGGCCAAGTGGTGGCCTACCCATTGATCGATCTGCGGCGTGCAGGCTATTTCGTCAAGGAGTATGTCTACCGGGTCGAGGAAGCCGTGATCCGCACGCTCGCCCACTTTGGCGTGACCGGGCACCGCGTGGGGGGCGCGCCAGGCATTTATGTGCGCCTGGACGATCCGCACAGCCACGCCATGCTGCCCCAGCGCCCGCAGAAACGCGGGGCCGAAGACGCGGCAGCGGAGCCCGACTTCGACGGCCTGGGAAAGATCGCCGCCCTGGGCATCAAGGTCAGCCGGCACTGCACTTACCACGGCGTGGCGCTCAACGTGGCGATGGACCTCGCGCCCTTTGCGCGCATCAACCCTTGCGGTTACGCAGGATTGCAAACGGTGGACCTTTCTACAATCGGGGTCCACACCACCTGGGAAGAAGCCGCGCAGGTGCTGGGCCAGCAGCTCAGCACCCGCCTCGCGCCTTGACCTCCAACACGCTGCCTACACGCCATGAGCACCCCTGAAGTCGTCCGCGAAGCGCAATCCACCGAAACGTACAACCCGCTGGCCAAGCAGAAGGCCGCGGCCAAGCTGTCGCGCATTCCGATCAAGGTGGAACAGGGCGAAGTGCTCAAGAAGCCCGAATGGATCCGCGTGAAGGCGGGCTCGCCCAGCACGCGCTTCTACGAGATCAAGGACATCCTGCGCCAGAACAACCTGCACACGGTGTGCGAAGAGGCCTCCTGCCCCAACATCGGCGAGTGCTTCGGCAAGGGCACGGCCACCTTCATGATCATGGGTGACAAGTGCACGCGACGCTGCCCGTTCTGCGACGTGGGCCATGGCCGCCCCGACCCGCTGGACAAGGACGAGCCGCTGAACCTGGCCCGCACCATCGCCCAGCTGCGCCTCAAATACGTGGTGATCACCAGCGTGGACCGCGACGACCTGCGCGACGGCGGCAGCGCCCACTTTGTCGAGTGCATCCAGAACATCCGCGAGCTGTCGCCCCTCACGCAGATCGAGATCCTGGTGCCCGACTTCCGCGGCCGCGACGACCGTGCGCTCGAGATCCTCAAGGCCGCGCCGCCGGACGTGATGAACCACAACCTCGAAACCGCGCCGCGCCTGTACAAGGAAGCGCGCCCCGGTTCCGACTACCAGTTCAGCCTGAACCTGCTCAAGAAGTTCAAGGCCCTGCATCCCAAGGTGCCGACCAAGAGCGGCATCATGGTCGGCCTGGGCGAGACGGACGAAGAGATCCTGCAGGTGATGCGCGACATGCGCGCGCACCACATCGACATGCTGACCATTGGCCAGTACCTGTCGCCCAGCAACAGCCACCTGCCCGTACGCCGTTATGTGCACCCCGACACCTTCAAGATGTTCGAGGAAGAGGCCTACAAGATGGGTTTCAGCCACGCCGCCGTGGGTGCCATGGTGCGCTCGAGCTACCACGCCGATCAGCAGGCGCACGCCGCTGGCGTGTAAGCCAACGAGAGCGACAGGCCGCAGAGCGTTGATGGCCCCGGCAGGCGCGCTCTCGCTGCGGCACTACGGCGCATCGCCGGGCAGCCACAGCCACGACCATTTTCAGATCCTGCTGGGCCTCTCGGGCACCCTGGACCTGGAAGTCGCCGGCCGTGGCGTGCGTGTTGCGCCCGGCGGTGGCTGCGTGATTGCGCCGGGAGATCGCCACGACTTCGAATCTCACCGTGGCAGCGTGTGCCTGGTGCTCGACAGCGAACACCCCGAGTGGGCCCGGTGCGCACACTACAGCGCGACCTCACTGCCCGCCGACGCACTGCCGCTTGTTCACTACCTCGCCAGGGCGTTGCAACAAGGCCGCCCCCTCGCGCAAGCCCAGGGCCCGGCACTCCTTCTGGAGGCTTGGCTGGGCGGCGCCGGTGCACACACCCCGCCGCCTGGCACCGCGCACCGCCGCGCCATCCACTGGCCTGCGTTACAGCAGTGGGTCGCCGAGCAGTGGCATCGCCAACTCACCGTGGCCGACCTGGCCGCTCAGGTGCACCTGAGCCCGAGCCAGTTTGCCGCCCGCTGCCAAGAAGACCACGGCATGGGCGCCATGGCCTGGCTGCGCAGCCAGCGCCTGGTGCAAGCCCGGCTGCTGCGCGGCACGGGGATGGCGGTGGCCGAGGTCGCGCGGCGCACGGGCTACCGATCACCGTCGGCGTTGACTGCGGCGCTGCGGCGCGAAGCGAGGCAGGCTGGGTCTGACGCCTGAAGAGCATGGGGCGGGCGGGGGCGCTGCGGCCCCGCTTCGGCCTTGCCTTCGATTCGGATTTACCTTCAATTCGGATTTGATCTGGATGCACAGCCCGTGGCTCCACGGAGCCCTTGCGCTCTTGCAGCCACCACCCGCATTGCGCGACGACGTTCCGTCGTTGCGCGACGATCACCCCGGCCTGGCGCGCATACAGTCGGCTCCATGCAAGCCAATCTCTACGCCTTGGGCGCCATCGCGCTGTGGGCTTCCCTCGCCTCGCTCGGCGTGTCGCTCACCCATGTCCCGCCGTTCCTGCTCACCGGCATCGCGCTCATGATCGGCAGCGTGCCAGCGTGGCCGTTTGTGCTGCGCGATCCGTTGCAGTGGCGCATTCCGCTGCGCACGCTCGCCCTGGGCGTGTACGGCCTGTTTGCGTACCACTTCCTGCTGTTCATCGCGCTGCGCCACGCGCCGCCGGTGGAGGCCAACCTGGTCAACTATCTCTGGCCGCTGTTCATCGTTGTGCTCTCGCCCGTGGTGCTGCCCGGTGTGGCGCTGCGCCTGCCGCATGTGCTGGCGGCGCTGCTGGGTTTTGGCGGCGCGGCCATTGCCATGGCGGGTGGGCGCGAGCTGAGCGGCACCCTGGCCTGGGGCTACCTGCCCGCGCTGGCGGCGGCGTTCATCTGGGCTACCTATTCGCTCATGACCAAGCGGGTGGCCGCCTTCCCGACCACGGCCATCGGTTTGTTCGGGCTGGTGTCGGGTGTGCTGTCGCTGCTGTGCCATGTGACGCTGGAGCCTGCTGTGGCGCTCGCTCCGCGCGACTGGGCGCTGCTGGCGGTGCTCGGCCTCGGTCCGCTGGGTGCGTCATTTTTTATGTGGGACAAGGCACTCAAGCTGGGCGATGCACGGCACATCGGCATCCTGAGCTACATCACGCCGCTGGCATCCACCGGCCTGCTGATCGTGGTGAGCGGGCGGCCGTTCAGCGCGAGCATTGCGCTGGCCACGGCCATGATCATCAGTGCGGCCGTCATTGGCATGCGGGCGCGGTGAATTTTGAATAAAAAATAGCCTCTAGCGCTTATTCCATAAGCACTTACAGCTGCAAATTTGATAGCAATATCGGTCAAGCGCAAAACCGCCACGCACAAAGCCGACCGCCGCATGACCCACCCCACGCTCCACCCGCCCGCGCCAGGCGACGCAGCGATCCCCGGCACTGCGGGCTACGGCGCGCACGCTGCGGCCTTAGCCGCGCAGTACGAGAGCATTCGTTTTGCCGACGTGCACGCCGCCCTGCTGCACCTGTACCCGACGGCGCCCAGCCGCGTGCTCGACATCGGCGCCGGCTCGGGCCGCGACGCTGCGGCGCTGGCCTGTGCCGGCCACCGTGTGGTGGCCGACGAGCCCACGGCTGCGCTGCGGCAAGAGGGGCAGCGCATCCACGCGGGCGTGCCCATCGAATGGGTGGACGACCACCTGCCCGCGCTGGCCGGCCTGCGCGCCAGTGGCCGGCGGTTTGACCTCATCCTGCTGACTGCCGTGTGGATGCACCTGGACGCGTCTGAGCGCACCGCCGCCCTGCCGCACGTGGCCGAGCTGATGGCGCCGGGCGCGCTGCTGGCGATATCGCTGCGGCACGGGCCGATCCCCACGGGGCGGCGCATGTTCGATGTCTCGGCCGAGGAAACCATCGCCCTGGCCGCGCAGCACGGCCTGGCCTTGGTCCACCACGGCGGCAGGGACGATGCGCAGGGGCGCGCGGACGTGCAATGGAGCGTGCTGGCGCTGCGCAAGCCCTGACCGCGCCCAGGCCCGGGCCCGGGACGGCTTCAGAGTCTGACGGACGCAGCCCTGGCCATTGCAAATCCACGGTGCGTCGGCCTTGATCTGGCCGCAGTCCATGAACAGGTTTAAGCCACGGTGATAGCGCGCTGCCTGCGCACCCGCAGGTACAACCAGCCGGTGATCGACAGGTTCAGCAGGTTCCAGCCAATGCCGTTGATAAACGCTGCGTGATAGCTCCCCGTCACGTCGAAGATCCAGCCCGACATCCAGCCACCCAGCGCCATGCCGATCAGCGTGGCCATGATCACCGCACCCACCCGCGCGCTGGCCTGGCTCGGCGCAAAGTGTTCGCGCACGATGATGGCGTAGGTCGGCACGATGCCGCCCTGGAACAAGCCGAACAGCGCGGAGATGACATACAGCGGCACGAGGCCGTCGTAGGGCAAGAACAGCAGCAGCGCGATGCCCTGCAGCGCCGACCCCAGCAGCAGCGTGCGGATGCCGCCGATGCGGTCGCAGATCAGCCCGAAGACCAGCCGGCTCACGATGCCGCAGGCCAGCATGAGGGACAGCATCTGCGCGCCCTGGGCGGCGCCGAAGCCCAGATCGGTGCAGTAGGCCACGATGTGGACCTGCGGCATGGCCATGGCCACGCAGCAGGCCACGCCCCCCATGCACAGCAGCGCCATGGCTTGGCTGGGTGCCAGGCCGAAGGGTCGGGCGCGGTCTACTGCCGAGGCCTGTGTACCAGCCGTTGGCGCGGGGATGGCCGGCGGGCGTTGGCGCATGCGCAGCGACAGGGCGAGCATGCCCACGCCGCAAACAGCGCCCAGCGCCATGTAGGTCGGCCTCCAGCCGATGGAGTCGATGCCGTATTGCACGATGGGCGGCCAGATCGCACCTGCCACGTAGTTGCCGCTGGCGCAAACCGCCACCGCAATGCCACGCCGTCGGTTCCACCACAGTGCGGTGTCGGCCAGCAGCGGGGCAAACGTGGCCGACCCTCCGATGAACCCCATCACGGCGTGCGCGAGGCCAAACGCCCAGATGTTTCCCGACAGGCTCGCGCCCAGGAAGCCGCCGAACACGGCCAAGGCGCCCAGCCACATCACGGGCGTGAGGCCATGGCGGTCTGCCAGCCGACCGGTCCACAAGCCGCCAAGGCCCAGGCAGACCATCATCAGCGTATAGGGCAGCGAGGCGCTGGCGCGGCCCACGCCGAACTCGTTCTGCACCGTGGGGAGCACCACCGACACCACGTACATGCTGCTGTTGCCGAGCACGACGAGGCCCAGCGTCGCGAACAGACGGCGAAGCGCCTGGGGCGAGTCGATGAGAGAGGGGTCGGCAGGGGCTGCGTGCATGGGGCGTGGGGTTTTCAGGGTCGCCGCGCTCAGGCGCGGAACGTGTGGATGGCGGCACGGTGTCCGTGTGATCGAGCGATGAGGTTCGGCACACTGAGGATCAGGAAGAACTACAAGCCAACAGGCATACAAGCGAGCGAGCGAGCGAGCTACGGATCTCTGATTCTTGAATAAAAAAGAGCCTTAGCGCTTGTCTATCAAGCGCTTGATGCTATTAATTAAATAGCAAACAACCGATCGACCGGATGTCGCGAACTCTAGGACGCCAGCAAGGTGCCCGGCTCATCGCCCTCCAGCACCTGCTGCGCCCAGGGTGCCAGCTTGCGCGTGTCGGCGCGCAGCACCTCCTGCTTGATCGCAAGTATCTGCGCGGGGTGCATCGAGAAGCTGCGCAGGCCCAAGCCCAGCAGCAGGCGCGTCATGGTCACATCACCGGCGGTCTCGCCGCACACACACACACTTTTGCCCTGGCGATGGCCCTCGGCGATCACATCGCCCACCAGGCGCAGCACGGCGGGGTGCAGCGGGTCGTACAGATGGGCCACGGCCTCGTCGGCGCGGTCGATGGCCAGGGTGTACTGGATCAGGTCGTTGGTGCCGATGGACAGGAAATCGAAATACTTGAGGAAGGTACGCACCATGAGCGCGGCGGCCGGCACTTCGATCATCGCGCCCAGCTCCACGTGGCCGTAGGGCTCGCCGCGGGCGTCCAGCTCGGCGCGGGCCAGTTCGACCTGGGCCAGCGTCTGGTGGATCTCATGCGTGTGGGCCAGCATGGGGAACAGCAGGTTGACCTTGCCACGCGCCGCCGCGCGCAGCACCGCGCGCAGCTGGGTGCGGAACATGGACGGGTCGGCGAGGCTCCAGCGGATGGCGCGCAGGCCGAGCGCCGGGTTGAGGTAGCTGTCCTTGTGGGCCTTGTTGTCGAGCGGCTTGTCGGCCCCGACGTCGATGGTGCGGATGGTCACGGGCAGGCCCTGCATGCCGTCGATGGCCTCGCAGTAGGCGCGGTACTGCTCGTCCTCGCCAGGCAGGTTGCCGGTCTTGCCCATGAACAAAAATTCGCTGCGGAACAACCCCACGCCCACGGCACCGGCACGCACGGCGGCCGCGGCGTCGCCGGGCTGCTCAATGTTGGCCAGCAGTTCGATCTTGTGGCCGTCGAGCGTGATCGCGGGGGTGTGGCGCAGCCGGGCCAGGCGCTCGCGTTCGAGCTCGACCTGGCGCTGGCGAAAGCCGTACTCGGCCAGGATGATGGGCGAAGGGTCGACGATGACCACGCCGGCGTCGCCGTCGATGATGACCCAGTCGTCCTGGCGCACCAGCTGGCTGGCCGCACGCGCGCCCACCACAGCGGGGATGTCCATGCTGCGCGCCACGATGGCGGTGTGCGATGTCTTGCCGCCCACATCGGTCACAAAGCCGGCGAACACGCTCTGCTTGAACTGCAGCATGTCGGCTGGCGAGAGGTCGTGCGCCACCAGCACCAGGGGCACGTCCACCGTGCCACCCGGCATCAGGTCTTGCTGCAGGCCCAGTTGCTTGTGCCGGCGCGGGCTGCTGGGCGGCGGGGCCACGGGGCTGGCCACACCCTTCATGTAGCGCAGGATGCGCTCGACCACTTGCTCGAGGTCGGCCTTGCGCTCGCGCAGGTACTCGTCCTCCATCTCGTCGAACTGGCGCGCGATGACTTCGAGCTGCGTGGTCAGCGCCCACTCGGCGTTGTACAGGCGCTCGGTGATCCAGTGCTTGACGCCACCGGTCAGGGCCTCGTCCTGCAGCAGCATCAGGTGCACGTCGAGCAGCGCGGTCAGCTCGTGCGGCGCGTCGGCGGGCATGTCGGTCTGCAAGCGCTGCAGCTCGTCCACCACCGCGTTGCGGCCCTGGCGCACGCGCTCGATCTCGGCCGGAATCTGCTCGGCCTGGATGAAATAGTGCGCCACGTCCACGCGGCTCGACGCCACCAGCACGGCACGGCCAATGGCAATGCCGCGGGCGACTGCGAGACCGTGGACGGAGAAGGTCATGGTGGAGTTATCCAGTACAGGATCGCAGAGAGCGCATCAGCCCGCCGCTCGGCCGCCCGAAGGCGGGCTGAGCCCCCTCGGGGGCAGGGAACGACACGCAGTGCGCGACCGTGGGGCCACATCCAGCCAGCCGCCCGGCCGCCCGAAGGCAGGCTGGGCCCCCTCGGGGGGCAGGGAGCGACACGCAGTGCGCGACCGTGGGGGCCATGTTCATTCACCTTCGCCAAACTTGTCGGCGATGAGGGCCAGGAGTGCGTCCATGGCTTCCTGCTCGCGGTCGCCGCTGGTCTCGACCTCGACCTCGGTGCCCATGCCGGCGGCCAGCATCATCACGCCCATGATGCTCTTGGCATTGATACGGCGGTCGCCGCGGCTCATGAACACGTCGCAGGGAAAGCTGCCTGCCAGCTTGGTGAGCTTGGCCGAGGCGCGGGCATGCAGCCCCAATTTATTGTTGATGGTCGTGCGTGTCTTGATCATGGGTGTTACGGCGGTTCTGGTTCTGTGGCGCGGAGATCGCCACCTGCATCACACCCTGCGTGCCACCCACCACGGCGCGGTTGACCACGGAATCGAGCGGCTCGTTGCGGTAGCTCACTGCGCGCAGCAGCATCGGTAGATTGACGCCCGTCACCAGGCGCGATTGCACGCCATCGGTCAGGCGCTGCGCAATGTTGCAGGGCGTGGCACCGAAGACATCGGTGAGCACCAGGGTGGAGTCGGTACCCAGCTGCTCGAGAAGGATGCGCGCCTGGGCCAGCGACTCTTCCGGCGGCTGGTTGGGCAGCACATCCAGCGCCGTCACGCTGTTGCCGCAATCAGGGAACACGTGCAGGGCGCACTCGCGCAGCGCATGGGCCAGCGGGGAGTGGGCAATAAGGAGGATGCTGGTGGTGCTCATGGCGCAGAGGTTTGCAACACATTATGGCGCCGGCCCCGCAGCACAAACCACGCATACGCTGCGGCGTTGCACGCGAGGAACAACCCCATCGCCGCCTGGAAGGACGCCACGGTGGGCAGCCCCAGCGCGGCGAACGCATCCACCGCCAGGCCGATGCCCCACTGCACGACAAACACGCCCGCAAAGATCACCAGGTTGTAGGCCGACAGCGCCCGCCCCGCCAGCGACTGCGAGAACGCCATGGCCACTGCAGGCTGCGACAGCGACACAAAAGTGCAGGACACGCAAAACAGCGCCCAGGCCCCACCGCCAGCGCGGGGGCCGGCGACGATGATGCCCAGCAGGATCAGCAGCGAGAACGGCAGGCCCGCCGCCATCAGCCGATCAGGCCCCAGGCCCTTGCGCAGCAGCCACGGGTTGACCATGCCCCAGGTCCAGAACGTGCACAGCATGGACACGTTGATCCAGAAAAGCCCGGTGGCTGACTCAAGCGGTGTGTAGCCCGCGACGCGCTGCATCCACGGCCCGGCCCACAGGGTCTGCATGGCCACCATGCCGCCGTAGACAAAAAAACCCAGCGGCGCCAGGCGCTGGAAGTAAGCGTGGTTCCAGACCACCGAGTACCCCGGCACTGGAGGCGGCGCAGCACTGGAGTCCGCGGCCGAATCCTGCTTGCCCGGGCCTGCGTCAGCCCAACGCGGCACCCAGATGGCGATCACCACCATCGACAGCGCGATCAGCGCGGCCAGCCCCCAGAACAGCGGCCGCCAGCCCACGAGCGGCAGCGCCCATTGCACCGGCAGCGTGGACGCGACCATGCCGAGCGAGCCGGTCATGAGCATCCAGGAATTGGCGCGCATCTGCGTGGTGGGCTCGAACCAGCGGCGGTAGCCGGTGAGCGGTGCCATGAGGCAGGCGCTGACACCTGCGCCGCACAACACGCGCCCGGCCAGCAAGCCCGAAAAGCCCGTGGCCATGGAAAACACCAGGCTGCCGACCACGGCCACGCCCAGAAATCCCAACGCAACCTTGCGCGGGCCGTGGCGATCGAGCCAGGTGCCGAGGGGCAGCTGCGTGGCCGCAAAGCCTAAAAAGTAGCCGCCCGCCAGCAGCCCGAGGTCGCTGGCGTGCAGCGAAAACTCCTGCGCCAACGTGGGTGCCAGTGTGGCCGTGACGGCCCGCACCAGTGCGGACAGAAAGTACGCGAACGCAAAGGCGAGAAAAACCACCACGGCCGCCCGCCGGGGCAACAGGTGCGAGCCCATCATTGGAACGCCAGCCCGGAGAAAAACGGCTCGGCCACCTCGGCGCGCGGCTTGGGCGTGTAGACCACGGCGTGGTACAGCCGCACCTGCGGCCCCACGGCGCGCGCAAACCAGACGCCCTGCACACTGACCGCGCTGCCATCAGCACGCTGGCCCTGCACCACCGTGCGCACCGACTGCGGCAGGGGCAGCACGCCGGGTGGCGCGTACTGCGTGTCGGTGGCCGCTGAGACCGCACCGGGCCCCAGGTTGGCGAGAACCGCCGCGCGCCAGTGCGTAAGCGCAGCGCCCGCCTGCGACGGGTCGGCCAGCGCCGCGTGCGACACGGCCAGCGTGGCGCCGTCCGCATCACAGCCCGTCATGGCCAGTTCGACGGGGGTGCCGGCGAGCTCCACCATGCGCGTAGCCTGGTCGGGCTTGCAGGGCAAGGTGATGGTGATGGCGGCCTCGGGCAGCGGCACGGTGCGCCAGTTGAGCGCCGGGCTGCAGCCCAGCAGCAGCCCGAGCGGGAGGGCGACGGCGGCCCGGGTCAGTGTCCTGTTCATCGCTTGATTATCGGCAGGGTGGCGCGGATTGGCTGCAGGTGGGATGCTGCGCAGAACTTTTGCCCTTTGCCTGGCTCCACCCAAGCACAACAAAACCCGCGGCCGACGCCGCCGGGCTCCCGTCCGGCACAATCCGGGCACTGGTTCAGGTGGATGGAAACAAGAGTCATGGCAATCAAGCATTGGGCGGCAGGTGTGGCGGTAGCAGCGTTTGCGGCCGTGGGCGCCTATGTGTACCTGGACACGGGCCGCTCCGCCGCGCCCGAATCGACCTTTGTGCTGCTCGATGGCAGCCGCCAGTCCACCACAGACCTCAAGGGCAAGGTCACCCTGGTGAATTTCTGGGCCACGAGCTGCACCACCTGCGTGGCCGAGATGCCCGAGATTGTGGCCACCTACAACAAGTACAACGCCAAAGGCTTCGACACCCTGGCCGTGGCCATGAGCTACGACCCGCCGAGCTATGTGGTGAACTTTGCCGAGACGCGCAAGCTGCCCTTCAAGGTCGCGATCGACAACACCGGCAACGTTGCCAAGGCCTGGGGCGATGTGCGCCTGACGCCCTCGACCTTCATCGTCAACAAACGCGGCGAGATCGTGAAGACCTACGTCGGCGCCCCGAATTTTCCCGAGCTGCACCAGCTGATCGAGAAGCTGTTGGCTGAGACTTGAAGCGCGATTGCATCTCCAAAAACAAAAGGCCGATTTCCTGAGAAATCGGCCTTTTGGCTTATGTGAGAAGCGCTGGAAGCTATTTTATTGATAGCAAACGCTTCTAACGGCTGCGGCCTAGACCAGCGGACGCCGCGCAAGGGCCGCCCCGCCGCGCTGACGTCGTCCCCCTTCCCGGAGCCGTAGCGCGCAGAGAGAAGGGGCTGAGGGCCGCGGCTCCAAGCCTGCCTGCGCAGGCTTGGACGGCCCGAAGAGCTGTCGCCTCTGGCGACCAGCCCCGAGCGGCAAAGCCGCTCAGGGGGATGCACGTTACTTCGCGCGATAGTTGTCGTGGCAAGCCTTGCAGGTGCCGGCTGCAGCGCCGAAGGCGGTCTTGAGGTTGTCCAGGTTGCCCGTCTTGGCAGCGGCGGCAAGCTTCACCGACTCAGCTTCCAGCTTGTCGGAATGTTCCTTGAACTTGGCCTGCTCGGTCCAGATCTCGGGCAGGGCCTTGGTCGGAGCGCCCTTGTCGGTGCCGGCGCCAAAGCCAGCCCAGGGCAGCTTCGCCATCTGGGCCACCACGTCGGCGTTCTCTTGCGCGGCCTTGGCGTCGAACGGGATGCGGCCGTTGGCCATGGCGCCCAGGCGCCCGAAGTGCTGGCCCATCACGAACAGCGCGCTCTGGCGGTACTTGATGGCGTCCTCGGCCTTGGCGAACTGGGCAGAGGCCGGTGCCGACAGGGTCAGGGTAGCGGCAGCCAGGGCGAACGCGGCGATTGTTTTCATGGAAACTTCCTTCTTGTCGTGGGGTTGGAATGAGAATCGGCGGCTCGGAACCGACCAGCGATCTTGCGGTGCCTGCGCCTGCGTCGTCTGGCCCGGGCGAGATCGATCGCGATGAGATCCCAGCGCAGGCAGTATGCCGCCTCGGCGCGGTTTTCGCTGCAGCCGCGGGCGCGGCCTGCTTCCGGGTTTACCCCGTCTCCCTCACAATGCGGCGATTCACCTGTTTGCCCGCCGGCCATCCGCCCGGCCCTTCCTATCCACCTTCAGCCGCCGCAACCACCATGACGCAGCCACAGCACACCGTACGCATCTGGGACCTTCCCATCCGCCTGTTCCACTGGGCGCTGGCCGCCTGCGTGATCGCGCTGGTCGTCACCGCCAAGGTGGGTGGCAATGCGATGGAATGGCACTTCCGACTTGGGTATGTGGTGCTGGCGTTGCTGGTGTTCCGGATCGTGTGGGGGCTCGTTGGCGGACGCTGGTCGCGCTTCACGGCTTTCTTGTATTCGCCAAGTCGCGTGGTGCGCTACCTCAAGGGCTCTGCCCATGCCGAAGACGGCATCGGCCACAGCCCACTGGGCGCTTTGTCGGTGTTTGGCCTGCTGGCGGTGCTGGTGGCCCAGGTGACGACGGGCTTGCTCAGCGACGATGAAATCGCGTTTGCCGGGCCGCTCACCCGGTTTGTCTCCAACGCCGTGGTGGGCCAGGCCACCAGCTACCACAAGGAAATCGGCCAGTACCTGGTGATCGGCCTGGTGGTGCTGCACTTGCTGGCCATCGGGTTTTACGTGCTGGTGCGGCGCCATCGCCTGGTCGCGCCCATGGTCCATGGCGACAAGGAACTGGCCGCGCCCGCTGCCCCATCACGCGACGACTGGACAAGCCGGGCTGTGGCTTTGGTGGTGCTGGCGGGCAGCGCGGGCCTGGCCTGGTGGGTCTCGACGCTGGCGGGCGCACCGGCGTTCTGAGCCGGACTCGCTACACTGCCGCTTCCGTCGTTTTGCAAAACCCACGTTTTGGACAAACCCTCTGTCACCCTGCTGACCCCCACCTCGGACGCCGAGATGGAGGAGGTCCGCGACATCTTCCAGGAATACGCCCGCACCCTCGGCGTGGACCTGTGCTTTCAGGATTTTGAGAGCGAACTTGCCCACCTTCCCGGCGACTACGCCGAGCCACGCGGCGCGCTGCTGCTGGCGCGTGTCGAGGGAGCGGTGGCTGGATGCTGCGCGCTGCGGCCGCTGGACACGGCCGACTACCCCAACGCCAGCGAAATGAAGCGCCTGTATGTGCGCAAAGCCTTCCGCGGCTTTGGCCTGGGGCGCGAGCTGGCCGAGGCGATGCTCGACCGTGCACGGCAGGCCGGCTATGCCTGCGTCTTGCTCGACACGCTGGACGATATGGAATCGGCCCGCGCGCTCTACACGGACCTGGGGTTCGAGGAGATCCCCCCGTACTACCACAGCCCCATTGCGGGAGCCCACTACCTCAAGGTCGACATTTCTTGAGGCATTCTTGGGCTCCAGCGCTGGTTGTATAAGCATCGTTAGCTATTATTAATATAGCAACAACCCTTCGGGGGGTAAAAGTCAGGCCTTGGCTTGCGCCAGCAGCGTGTCGGCGTCGCTGACCTCAAACTTGCCGGGCGCTTCCACGTTCAACGTGACCACCTTGCCGTCCTTGACCAGCATCGAGTAGCGGTTGCTGCGCAGCCCCAGGCCCTTGCCGTTGAGGTCCAGCGTGAGGCCAGTAGCCTTTGCGAACACGGCGTCGCCGTCGGCCAGCATGCGCACCTTGCCGTCGGTCTTCTGGTCGCGCGCCCAGGCGCCCATCACAAAAGCATCGTTCACGCTCACGCACCAGATCTCGTCCACGCCGGCGGCCTTGAACTCTTCGACCTTGTCGCGGTAGCCAGGCACGTGTTTGGCCGAGCAGGTCGGCGTGAAGGCGCCGGGCAGCGCGAACAGTGCAATCGTCTTGCCCGACGTGGCCTTGTCGACGGGCACAGGGTTCGGGCCGAGGCTGCAGCCTTCGCCCTCGACTTCGGAATATTCCATCAGCGTGCTTGTGGGCAGGGTGTCGCCAACTTTGATCATGGTGTTCTCTCCTTGGGTGAATAGTGAATCGTTGAAAAAGGACTCGGCTTGAAGCCGCTGCGCTGTAGCGCGACGGGGTGAGGGTGCCACTGCGTGGCCCACGTCTCGGCGTCAGCCGCCCCCCGCCCGCCAGCACCCCCGGTGGTGATGGGCGTGAGCCGCGGCAACAAGGCACGGTGTACCTCCGCCCTCGCGTGCCATGGAGCTTTGTGGGCCCCAAAAGCAAAACGACCCACATTGTGGGTCGTTTTGGAGGGCAGTGCTGCCAATCAGCCGCGAGGGCTTAGAGCAGGCCGGCCTTTTGAACCAAGCGGGTAGCAACCCAGTTCTTGGTCTTGGAGAGCGGACGGCTCTCGGTGATTTCGATCGTATCGCCCAGCTTGTACTCGCCATTTTCGTCATGGGCGTGGTACTTGCTCGACTTACCAACGATCTTGCCGTAGAGCTCGTGCTTCACACGGCGCTCGACCAGCACGGTCACAGTCTTTTGACGCTTGTCGCTGACCACCTTGCCAACCAAGGTGCGCTTGAGGGATTTTTTAGGTTCCGTCATGTGGGCTCCTTACTTGGCGGCTTGCTTTTCAGCAAGAATGGTCTTAGCACGGGCGATATCGCGGCGGGTGGTACGCAGCGTGTTGGTGTTACCCAATTGCTGCGTAGCCTTTTGCATGCGCAGGCCGAAATGGGCCTTTTGCAGAGCCTTGATTTCGGCTTCGATGCCGGCGACGTCTTTTTGGCGCAGTTCAGTAGTCTTCATTGCTTGTTCTCCTGAATCACGAGCCAATGTGACGGCTGACGAACGTGGTGCGCAGCGGCAGCTTGGCAGCAGCCAGGCGGAACGCTTCACGGGCCAGTTCTTCGGGCACACCGACGATCTCGAAAACGATCTTGCCGGGCTGGATTTCAGCCACGTAGTACTCGGGGTTGCCCTTACCGTTACCCATACGCACTTCTGCGGGCTTGGTAGAGATTGGCTTGTCCGGGAACACGCGGATCCAGATACGGCCGCCACGCTTGACGTGACGGGAAATCGCACGGCGTGCAGCTTCGATCTGGCGGGCCGTCAGACGGCCCCGATCGGTGCACTTCAGACCGAAATCACCGAACGCAACGGAGGCACCCCGCGTTGCGACACCGGTATTACGGCCCTTTTGCTCCTTGCGATACTTGCGGCGAGCAGGTTGCAGCATACTTATTCTCCTTTTCCGTCCGCTGCTGTAGCGGGCGCGGCGACTTTGCGTACGCGCTTAACGGCGGTGTTATCAGCGCCACCAGCTTCCGCTGGCTTGTCGCTGCCGTCGGCCGGAGCGGTGTTACCACCGACTGGACGACGTGGGGCTCCACGGCCTGCGCCTGGACGATCGCCACCTGGGCGACCATCACGGCGTGGACCGCGTGGGCGGCGCTCTTCGTCTGGACGAGGAGTTTCCACAGCTGGGAGGTCGTTACGACCCAGCGTGTCACCCTTGTAGACCCAGACCTTGACGCCGATCACACCGTAGGTGGTCTTGGCTTCAGAGGTGCCGTAGTCGATGTCCGCACGCAGCGTGTGAAGTGGCACGCGGCCTTCGCGGTACCACTCGCAGCGAGCGATTTCGATACCGTTCAGACGGCCGGACGACATGATCTTGATGCCTTGGGCACCCAGACGCATGGCGTTCTGCATGGCGCGCTTCATGGCGCGGCGGAACATGATCCGCTTTTCCAGCTGTTGCGTGATGCTGTCGGCGATCAGCTTGGCATCGATTTCGGGCTTGCGCACTTCTTCGATGTTCACTGCGACCGGCACGCCCAGGCGAAGAGCGAGTTCCTTCTTGAGGTTCTCGATGTCTTCACCCTTCTTGCCGATCACCACGCCCGGACGTGCCGAGTAAATGGTGATGCGGGCGTTCTTGGCAGGGCGCTCGATCAGGATGCGCGACACGGCGGCGTTCTTCAACTTGGCCTTCAGGTACTCGCGCACCTTGATGTCTTCGGCCAGCATGCCCGCGAAATCGCGGTTGCTGGCGTACCAACGGCTGGACCAGTTGCGGCTGACCGCAAGGCGGAAGCCGGTAGGATGGATTTTTTGTCCCATAGTCTTCCCGAGCCTTTAGTTGCCAACCGTCACGTACACATGGCACGTGGGTTTGCTGATGCGGTTGCCGCGGCCTTTGGCGCGCGCGGTGAAGCGCTTGAGCGTGGTGCCTTGTTCGACGTAGATGGTCTTGACCTTCAGTTCGTCGATGTCAGCGCCATCGTTGTGTTCGGCGTTGGCGATGGCCGACTCCAGAACCTTCTTGACGATTCCCGCAGCTTTTTTCTGCGTGAAAGTCAGGATGTTCAGAGCCTGGTCCACCTTCTTGCCGCGGATCAGGTCAGCGACCAGACGGCCCTTGTCGACCGACAGACGGACGCCCCGGAGGACTGCACGTGTTTCAGACATGGTCGTTCCTTACTTCTTCGCTTTTTTGTCAGCGGGGTGACCTTTGAAGGTGCGCGTCAGGGCGAATTCGCCCAGCTTGTGGCCCACCATCTGGTCGGTGACATAGACAGGTACGTGCTGCTTGCCGTTGTGCACGGCAATGGTCAGACCGATGAAATCGGGCAGAACCATGGAGCGACGCGACCAGGTCTTGACTGGTTTCTTGTCCTTGGTGGCAACGGCCTTTTCGACCTTGGCCAGCAAGTGATGGTCAACAAATGGACCCTTTTTAAGAGAGCGAGTCATCTGTTACCCCTTACTTCTTGCGACGCGACACGATCATGATCTGTGTGCGCTTGTTGTTACGGGTGCGATAACCCTTGGTCAGATTGCCCCAAGGATCGACTGCATGACGGCCTTCGCCGGTGCGGCCTTCGCCACCACCGTGAGGGTGATCCACTGGGTTCATGGCAACGCCGCGAACCGTAGGACGAATACCCATCCAGCGCTTCACACCGGCCTTGCCGAGTTGGCGCAGGCTGTGTTCTTCGTTGGCCACTTCACCAATGGTGGCGCGGCATTCGATGTGGATCTTGCGGACTTCACCCGAGCGCATACGCACCTGGGCATAGACGCCTTCACGGGCCAGCAAGGTTGCCGAAGCACCAGCCGAGCGAGCGATCTGTGCACCGGCACCGGGCTTGAGCTCGATGCAGTGGATGGTCGAACCCACGGGGATATTGCGGATAGGCAGCGTGTTGCCAGCGCGGATCGGGGCTTCCGAACCAGACAGCAGGGTTGCGCCCACTTCCAGGTTGCGGGGAGCGATGATGTAACGGCGCTCGCCGTCGGCATAGCACACCAGAGCGATGTGGGCCGTACGGTTTGGATCGTACTCAATGCGCTCAACCTTGGCTGGAATGCCGTCCTTGTTGCGCTTGAAGTCGACCACGCGGTAGTGGTGCTTGTGACCACCGCCCTTGTGGCGCGTCGTGATGTGACCATTGTTGTTACGGCCGGCCTTCTGGAATTGTGGTTCCAGCAGGGGGGCGTACGCTTCACCCTTGTACAGGTGGTCACGCGTGACCTTCACCACGGCACGTTGGCCGGGCGAAGTGGGTTTCATCTTGATGACAGCCATGATTACGCGGCCTCCCCAGAGAGGTTCAGCTCTTGACCAGGCTGCAGCGTGACATAAGCCTTGCGAACGTTGTCGCGGCGGCCGATGGTCTTGCCAAAACGCTTGGTCTTGCCTTTGGTGTTCACCACAGAGACGCCCTTGACCTCGACCTTGAACATCAATTCCACAGCGGCTTTGATTTCTGGCTTGGTTGCGTTCTGCAGCACCTTGAACGTCACAGCATTGGACTTTTCAGCAACCATGGTGGCCTTTTCGGACACGATGGGAGCGACCAGCACTTGCATCAGACGACCTTCGTCAAACTTGAGTGTGCTCATGCGAACATCTCCTTGAGTTTGTCGATTGCGCCCTTGGTGACGAGCACTTTCTTGAAACGGACCAGCGACACGGGATCGGCGTAACGGGGCTCAACGACGAGCACGTTCACCAGATTGCGCGAAGCCAGGTACAGGTTTTCGTCCACTTCCTCGGCGATCACCATCACCGATTGCAGGTTCATCGCCTTGAACTTGTCGGCCAGGACCTTGGTCTTGGGCGAGTCAAGCTTCAGCGAGTCGACCACCGCCAGACGGCCTTCGCGGGCCAGCTGCGACAAAATCGCAGACATGCCGGCGCGGTACATCTTCTTGTTGATCTTCTGCGTGAAGTTTTCGTCAGGCATGTTCGGGAAAATCCGACCGCCGCCACGCCACAGAGGCGAAGACGTCATACCTGCACGTGCGTTACCCGTACCCTTTTGCTTGAAAGGCTTCTTGGTCGAGTGACGGACTTGCTCGCGGTCCTTCTGGGCGCGAGTGCCTTGGCGTGCGTTGGCCTGATAGGCCACCACGATCTGGTGAACCAGATCTTCGTTGTATTCACGACCGAACACGGTTTCAGGAACGTCCAGCTTGGACGCGCCTTGGCCTTGGTCATTCAGGAGTTCGAGCTGCATTAGTTCGCTCCTTTGGTAGGTTTGGCCTTGACTGCGGGACGCACGGTCACGAACCCACCCTTGGAGCCCGGGATTGCGCCCTTGATCAAGATCAGTTGACGTGCTTCGTCGATGCGGATCACATCGAGATTCTGCGTGGTCTTGGTGACGTCACCAAGGTGGCCCGTCATGCGCTTGCCGGGGAACACGCGACCTGGATCTTGCGCCATACCGATGGAGCCGGGCACGTTGTGCGAACGGCTGTTACCGTGCGACGCGCGCTGCGACTTCATGTTGTGACGCTTGATGGTGCCGGCGTAGCCTTTACCAATCGAGGTGCCTTGCACGTCGACTTTTTGACCCACGGAGAACACGGACGTCACAGCCACCGATGCGCCAGCTTGGTACTGGGCAGCGGTATCGGCAGTCACGCGGAATTCCTGGATGATTTCACCGGCTTCCACACCTGCCTTGGCAAGGTGGCCGGCTTCTGGCTTGGTCACACGCGATGCTTTGCGCGAACCGAACGTGACCTGCAGGGCCACGTAGCCATCGTTCTCTTGGGTTTTGATCTGGGTAACGCGGTTGTTAGATACATCTACCACCGTGACAGGCACTGCGTCCCCATCATCGGTGAACAGACGCATCATGCCCACTTTGCGACCCAGCAACCCGAGGGAGTTGCTCAGACTCATTGGTTTTCTCCAAAACTTTCACCGCCTCAACTTCAATTGGCTGGGGCGTTGCACTTGCGTGCATGAAAGAAGGTTAATAAAACTTCGCTCAATTCACACCCTTTCACAGGCGCAAATTGAGCGAAGCCCTAAAGTATAACGCGAACTGCTTTTGCAAGCAAGTTCGCGTTATTTCAGACACTCCGCAGCGGGCAAGCCCACCGCGGTGCGGCAATTACTGCAGCTTGATTTCGACGTCCACGCCCGCAGGCAGGTCGAGCTTCATCAGGGCGTCTACCGTCTTGTCGGTAGGGTCCACGATGTCCATCAGACGTTGGTGCGTGCGGATTTCCAGCTGGTCGCGCGACGTCTTGTTGACGTGGGGCGAGCGCAGGATGTCGAAACGCTTCATGCGCGTGGGCAGGGGCACGGGGCCCTTGACGATGGCGCCGGTGCGCTTGGCGGTGTCGACGATCTCGGCAGCGGACTGGTCGATCAGCTTGTAGTCAAACGCCTTCAGGCGGATGCGGATTTTTTGCTTGGACATGGCGATTCCTTGTGCAACTAAGAACGATTACGCGAGGATCTTGGCCACGACGCCAGCGCCCACGGTACGGCCGCCTTCGCGGATAGCGAAGCGCAGGCCTTCTTCCATGGCGATGGGGTTGATCAGCTTCACAGTGATCGACACGTTGTCACCAGGCATGACCATTTCCTTGTCGGCTGGCAGCTCGATGGCGCCAGTCACGTCGGTCGTGCGGAAGTAGAACTGTGGGCGGTAGTTGTTGAAGAACGGGGTGTGGCGGCCGCCTTCGTCCTTGCTCAGCACATACACTTCAGCCGTGAAGTGGGTGTGTGGCTTGATCGAGCCGGGCTTGCACAGCACTTGGCCGCGTTCCACGTCTTCACGCTTGGTGCCGCGCAGCAGCAGGCCGACGTTGTCGCCAGCTTGGCCTTGGTCCAGCAGCTTGCGGAACATTTCCACGCCGGTGCAGGTTGTCTTGACGGTGTCCTTGATACCGACGATTTCGATTTCTTCGCCGACCTTGACAATACCGCGCTCGATACGGCCGGTCACCACGGTGCCGCGGCCCGAGATGGAGAACACGTCTTCCACGGGCATCAGGAAGGCGCCGTCCACAGCGCGCTCTGGCGTGGGGATGTAGTTGTCCAGGGCGTCAGCCAGCTTCATGATGGCTTCTTCACCCAGGGCACCCTTGTCGCCTTCCAGGGCGAGCTTGGCGGAACCGCGCACGATGGGGGTGTCGTCGCCTGGGAAGCTGTACTTGTCCAGGAGTTCGCGCACTTCCATTTCGACGAGCTCGAGCAGCTCTTCGTCGTCGACCATGTCGCACTTGTTCAGGAACACGATGATGTAAGGCACGCCCACTTGGCGGGCCAGCAGGATGTGTTCGCGGGTCTGGGGCATGGGGCCGTCAGCGGCCGAGCACACCAAAATGGCGCCGTCCATCTGGGCTGCGCCGGTGATCATGTTCTTCACATAGTCGGCGTGGCCTGGGCAGTCCACGTGGGCGTAGTGGCGGTTGGCCGTTTCGTATTCCACGTGGGCGGTGTTGATCGTGATGCCGCGGGCCTTTTCTTCAGGTGCTGCGTCGATCTGGTCGTATGCCTTGGCTTCGCCGCCGAACTTGGCGGACAGCACCGTGGCGATCGCCGCCGTCAGCGTCGTCTTGCCATGGTCCACGTGGCCGATCGTGCCCACGTTGACGTGGGGCTTGGTACGTTCGAACTTACCTTTTGCCATTTTCAATCTCCAAAGAGCAATGCCTGTGTTGAGGTTTAACGTCTGCACCCGATTGCTGATTCGTCCCGCACAGGGCAACAGGACGGCACCGGGTCGCAGATTGCAAGAATCTTGCTACTGTTTTTATAGCTACTAGCACTTGATAGACAAGCGCCAGCAGCCAATTTGATTCAAAAACAAAGAGGAAAGGCCTGCCCATGGCAGACCTTTCACTCGACGCGCTTACTTGGCGCGTGCAGCCATGATGGCTTCGGACACGTTGCGCGGCGCTTCGCTGTAGTGCTTGAATTCCATCGAGTACGTGGCGCGACCTTGCGTTGCAGAACGCAGCGTGGTCGAGTAGCCGAACATTTCCGACAGCGGGACTTCAGCGCGGATGGCCTTGCCACCGCCGGGAATGTCTTCCATACCTTGCACCATGCCGCGACGGCTGGACAGATCGCCCATCACGTTGCCGGCGTAGTCTTCAGGCGTTTCGACTTCCACAGCCATCATGGGTTCCAGGATGACCGGGCCAGCCTTACGGCAGCCTTCCTTGAAGCCAAAGATGGCAGCCATCTTGAACGCGAGTTCGTTCGAGTCCACATCGTGGTACGAACCGAAGTGCAGCGTGACCTTGACGTCGACCACGGGGTAGCCGGCCAGCACGCCCTGCGTCACGGCTTCGTTGATGCCCTTTTCAACCGCAGGGATGTATTCGCGAGGAACCACACCACCCTTGATCGCGTCGACGAACACGATGCCCTTGCCCACTTCGTTGGGTTCGATCTTGAGCACAACGTGGCCGTACTGGCCCTTACCGCCGGACTGGCGCACGAACTTGCCTTCGGCTTCTTCCACCGTCTTGCGGATGGTTTCGCGGTAAGCGACCTGGGGCTTGCCCACGTTGGCTTCCACGCCGAATTCGCGCTTCATGCGGTCCACAATGATTTCCAGATGCAGCTCGCCCATACCGGCGATCAGCGTCTGGCCCGACTCTTCATCGGTCTTCACGCGGAAGGATGGATCTTCAGCAGCCAGACGTTGCAGGGCGATGCCCATCTTTTCCTGGTCGGCCTTGGTCTTGGGTTCCACAGCCTGGGTAATCACAGGCTCCGGGAACACCATGCGCTCCAGGATGATGGGCGAGCCCACGTCGGCCAGCGTTTCACCCGTGGTCACGTCTTTCAAGCCCACGCAAGCAGCGATGTCGCCTGCACGGATTTCGTCGACTTCCACACGGTCATTGGCCATCATTTGCACGATACGGCCGATGCGCTCTTTCTTGCCCTTGACGGAGTTGTACACCGTGTCGCCCTTGGACAACACGCCCGAGTACACGCGCACAAAGGTCAACTGGCCCACAAACGGGTCGGTCATCAGCTTGAACGCCAAAGCCGAGAACTTTTCGCCGTCATCCGCTTTGCGGGTGACGGGTGCCTCGTCTTCATCCGTACCCGTCACGTCCGGGATATCCACGGGCGAAGGCAGGTAGTCGATGACGGCGTCCAGCATGCGCTGAACACCCTTGTTCTTGAAAGCCGTGCCACACAACATGGGGTGGATTTCAGTGGCGATCGTGCGCGTGCGCAGGCCGAACTTGATTTCCTCTTCGGAGAGCGTGCCCTCTTCCAAGTACTTGTTCATCAGCTCTTCAGAGGCTTCAGCCGCAGCTTCCACCATCTTCTCGCGCCATTCCTTGGCCAACTCCACCAGATCCGCGGGGATTTCGGCGTAGTCGAACTTCATGCCCTGCGACGCTTCGTCCCAGAGGATCGCCTTCATCTTCAGCAGATCGACCACGCCGGTGAACTTTTCTTCGGCACCGATCGGGATCACCACGGGCACAGGGTTGGCCTTCAGGCGCAGCTTCATCTGGTCATAGACCTTGAAGAAGTTGGCACCGGTACGGTCCATCTTGTTCACAAAGGCCAGACGTGGCACCTTGTACTTGTTGGCTTGGCGCCAGACGGTTTCCGACTGGGGCTGTACGCCGCCCACGGCGCAGTACACCATGCAGGCGCCGTCAAGCACGCGCATGGAACGCTCGACTTCAATCGTGAAGTCCACGTGGCCGGGGGTGTCGATGATGTTGAAACGGTGCTCGGGGTAGGACAGGTCCATCCCCTTCCAGAAGCAGGTCACAGCAGCCGAAGTGATCGTGATGCCGCGCTCTTGCTCTTGCTCCATCCAGTCCATGGTCGCCGCGCCATCATGCACTTCACCAATCTTGTGGTTCACACCGGTATAGAACAGGATGCGTTCGGTCGTCGTGGTCTTGCCAGCGTCAATGTGGGCCGAGATACCGATATTGCGGTAGCGCTCGATGGGAGTCTTGCGAGCCATGGTAGATCCTTGGATGGGTCGTGTTTTTCAGGGGGCGGGTCAGCATTCTGGCGCTGCAACCCGTCAATTTTGTGACCGCCTCAATCGCCACAAGGCTGCAGGCAAAAATGCCGGCAGCCTTGCGCTTGACGACGAAGCAATTCGTCGATTCGCTTAGAAGCGGAAGTGGCTGAACGCCTTGTTGGCTTCGGCCATGCGGTGAACTTCGTCACGCTTCTTCATGGCGCCGCCACGGCCTTCGGTCGCTTCGAGCAGCTCGTTGGCCAGGCGTTGGGCCATCGACTTTTCGCCGCGCTTGCGGGCAGCTTCCTTGATCCAGCGCATGGACAGGGCCAGGCGACGGACAGGACGCACTTCGACTGGCACTTGGTAGTTGGCACCGCCCACACGGCGGGACTTCACTTCGACCATGGGCTTCACGTTGTTGATGGCAACGGTGAAAGCTTCCAGAGGGTCCTTGTCAGGGTGCTTCTTTTCGATCAGTTCCAGGGCGCCATAAATGATGCGCTCTGCAACTGCCTTCTTGCCGCCTTCCATGATCACGTTCATGAATTTGGACAGCTCTACATTGCCGAACTTAGGATCCGGCAGGATTTCACGTTTGGGGACTTCGCGACGACGTGGCATTTTTCACCTCTATCTTTGCTTCAGTTGGCATCTTTTCAGACACCGCGAGAGCCAATGAAGGACTCCCACTTACTCGACCCGCGCAGAACACCTGCGTTTGGGGCCACTACGCTGAACTACCGCGCCACGCGGGAGACAGCACCGAAAATCTTGTGCAAAAGCGCAGGGCTTACTTGGCCTTGGGCTTCTTGGCACCGTACTTGGAGCGCGATTGCTTGCGGTCTTTCACGCCTTGCAGATCGAGCGAACCGCGCACGATGTGGTAACGCACACCGGGCAAGTCCTTGACACGACCGCCGCGAACCAGCACGACGCTGTGTTCTTGCAGGTTGTGGCCTTCGCCGCCGATGTAGGAAATGACTTCGAAACCGTTGGTCAGGCGAACCTTGGCGACCTTCCGCAGAGCGGAGTTAGGCTTCTTAGGCGTCGTGGTGTACACACGGGTGCACACGCCGCGGCGCTGGGGAGAGTTTTCCATCGCAGGGCTCTTGGACTTGATCTTTTCGACCTCGCGCCCCTGACGGACTAATTGATTGATGGTTGGCATGAAATACGTCCCTAAACGTGAACTTGCTTCGTGAAAGCGAAAACGTGAATCCCTTCGGAAATTCCGAAAAGCCTTCTAATGTAGCAGCAAGGGGGTAAGGAGGCAAGCTGCGCGCGGTTTTCCCGAACAGCCGCGCCACAAGAATGGCTTGGATCAACGATTGTCGGCGACCGTCGAAAACGCAGGACCCAGCACCAGGGCAGCCATGCAAGGGCCGCCCCGCCGCACTGGCTGCCGTCCCCCTTCCCGAACGGCGCAGCCATTCGAGAGCAGGGGCTGAGGGCCGCGGCTCCACGCCTGCCTGCGCAGGCCTGGACGTGCCCGAAGAGCCGCCGCCTCTGGCCGTGGCACCGAGGCGCGAAGCGCCTCAAGGGGAAGAACCTCATTTAATCCACAGGCGGATCGCATCCCACGCGCGGCCCAGGATGCCTGCTTGTGGCACTTCTTCCAGGGCCACCAGGGGCACCTCGGCCAGGGTTTGCTCGCCCAGCGTGACCTTGAGCGTGCCCACCGCCTGCCCCTTGGCGAAAGGCGCGACCAGCGGATCCGGGCGTACGACGGCAGTCGTCACCTTGCCAGCGCTGCCCGAAGGCACGGTCACCACGATCGCATCCTCGCGGCCGATCTTGAGGACGTCCTCGGTGCCTTTCCACACCGCGGGCGTGGCCACGGGCTTGCCGGCGTCGAACAGCTTGACGGCTTCGAACGCGGTGTAGCCCCAGTTGAGCAGCTTCTGGCTTTCATTGGCACGCGCGTTCTCGCTGGAGGCGCCCAACACGATGGACAGCAGGCGGCGCTGGCCGACACCGGGGAAGTCTCGCTTGGACGTGGCCACCAGGCAGTAGCCCGCAGCGGCGGTGTGGCCGGTCTTGAGGCCGTCGACCGTCGGGTCGCGGAACAGCAGCGAATTGCGGTTGCTGCCGTTCGACGCCGGGGTGCCCGGGTAGCTGTACTGCTTGGTGGAGTAGTAATGCATGTACTCCGGGAAGTCCTTCATCAGGCGCGTGGCCAGCACCGACAGGTCGCGCGCCGTCGTGGTGTGGCCGGGTTCGGTCAGGCCTTCGGGGTTCTTGTAGCTGGTGCCCTTCATGCCCAAGGCCTTGGCCTGGTCGTTCATGAGCTTGACGAAGTTCTCGGCCGTGCCGCCCACGCCCTCGGCCAGGGCCATGGTGGCGTCGTTGCCCGACTGGACGATCATCCCCTTGATCAAATCTTCGACCGGCACCTGCATCTTGGGATCGATGAACATGCGCGAGCCGGGCATCTTCCAGGCGCGCACGCTCACGGGCAGCTTCTGGTCGAGGGTGATTTTCTTGGCGCGCAGCGCGTCAAACACCAGGTAGCCGGTCATGAGCTTGGTGAGCGAGGCCTGCTCGACGGGTGCGTCGATGTCCTTGGCGGCCAGCACCTGGTTGGCGGTGATGTCGACCAGCATGTAGGTGCGGGCGGCGATTTCGGGCGGCTGGGGCGCCTGGGCGAAAGCGCCAAAGGCGGCCGGAGCCACTGCGGCAAAGACGGCAAGGGATCGCAGCGCGGGCAGGATTCGTGTCATGGATGGGTAGGAGGGCTGGAAGGCTCGCGACTGGGCGAGCGAAAAAATGGGAAAGCGCCACGCGGGAAAGGCCCCGCTGGCGCAGCGGCGGGCAGCCTTCAGGCGCCCGCTTGCAGGTGGCGCACCACCAGGTTCTTGAGAAGCGGCAATTGTCCGTGAAAGAAATGCCCGCCTGCGGGAATCACTGTGACAGGCAGTATCTGCGGGCGCGCCCAGTCCATGACAGCGGACAGCGGCACGGTGTCGTCGGCTTCGCCATGCACGACCAGCGTCTGCAGGTGCGCCTCTGCCGGAACCGGCGCCACGGTGAAGCGGCTGGCGGCAGTACCCACCAGCACGGCCCGGTCGACGCGGCCCTCGGGCCACAGCTGGGCCAGCGCGTGGCTGGTGACAAACGCGCCAAACGAAAAGCCCGCCAGCGCAATGCGCGGCCCGCTGGCGCCGCCGGGCGCGACCTGCTCCACCACGGCCAGCAGGTCCTCTAGCTCACCCCGGCCTTCGTCGTGCACGCCCGCCGTGCCGCCCACACCGCGAAAGTTAAAGCGCACCGCCGTCCAGCCGCACTGCACAAAAGCGCGCGCCAGCGTCTGCACGACCTTGTTGTCCATGGTGCCGCCAAACAGCGGGTGTGGGTGGGCGATGATGGCCACGCCGCGGGGCGCGGCGCCGTCGGCCATGGCGGCGGCGGTGTCACGCACGGCCTCGATGGCGCCGGCGGGGCCGGACAGGGTCAGGCGTTCGGTTTGGGCATTCACTGATTTACTACCAAATTGATAGCTACCAGCGCTTATCCATCAAGCGCTGGCGGCCAAAAACATTCAAAAAAACAGGCGAATGGGGTAGGCCCGGTGCTCAGCGCCCGACCTCTGGCGGTGTGACCAGGCGCTCCACCACCTGGCCGTTCTTGAGGTGCGACTCCACGATCTCGTCGATGTCGGATGCGTCGACATACGTGTACCAGGTGCCTTCGGGGTAGACCACGGCGACCGGGCCGCCGGCGCAGCGGTCCAGGCAGCCGGCCTTGTTCACGCGCACCTTGCCAGCACCCGCCAGGCCCGCGGCCTTGACCTGGGCCTTGCAGCGGTCAAAGCCCGCCTGCGCGTTGTGGTGAGCGCAGCTGTCCTCGCCGTTGGTGCGTTCGTTCAGGCAGAAAAAGATGTGGCGCTGGTAGTAGCCGGGCGCGGCGGCCGGTGCGGGGGAGGTATCGCTCATTCCGCGATTTTAGGTTTCCACAGCGCGCGGCGCCCGCGCTGAGGTCAATGCACCTCGCGCCGGGAGACCCGGAACAGCACATACAGCAACGTCACGTACGGCCAGAGCCAGCCCAGCCACTGGCCCAGCCCATAAAACCGGATGAACCGGCCCTGCTCCCAGATCTGCAGGGTCTGCGCAAAGTACGCGCTGGTGGGCGCCTGGTTGAGCAGCACGAGGTACCAGGCCAAGGCCACCAGCAGCACGGCGGCGCAGGCGCGGCGCGGCAGTGCCAGCATCAACAGCGCCAGCGCCAGCGCGGCCCACACGCCCACGCGCGTCGGCACGCCCATCCATTCCCAGGCATGCACTGGGCCCCAGCTCAGGGCGGCCGACAGCGCGGTGAGTGTGATCCCCACCGCCACCACGCCCAGCGCAAACAGCGCGCGCCGGCCCAGCGAACGGATCACGCAATAGCCGAGCAGGCACGGCGTAAGCAGGCCGAGCGTGACGCACAGCACCTCGCCACTGGGCGAGAGCGGGTCCAGGGCCACCTCGCGCAGCGGCACCCATTCGAGAAACGGCGTGTCCGCGAGCAGCTCAGTGAGCGCCGCTTCCAGCCGCTCCAGCACCTGCCCCAGGCCAAACGGCACGGCCGCGGGGAACAGCAGCGCCAGCGGCCACAGGGCCAGCAGCACGATGGCGCCGCTGGCGTCCTGCACGAACCAGCGGCCCTTGAAATCGCTCCAGCGGTCGATGGCGCCCAGGCGCTCCAGCAGCGCCGCGATCAGCCCCCCGGCCAGCGTGCCGCCGATGTTCAGCAGCAAATCCAGGTTGGACGGCACGCGCCGCGGCAGGTAGATCTGCAAGAACTCCATGCACAGCGACAGCAACCCACCCGCCAGCGTGGCCAGCCACACGGCGCCGCGCGGCCCGCCCGAGCGCAGCATGCCCAGCACCAGCAAAAATCCCAGCGGCGCATACCCCACCACGTTGGTGGCCAGATCAAACCCGGACCAGTACGGCGGCGGGATGCGCGCCAGCAGAAACACCAGCGGATCGATGCCCTGGGCGCGCCAGCCGTCAAACGGGAACAGGCTGGCAAAAACGACCAGCACCGCGTAGATCAGCGCCAGGGGCCAGGCGGAGGTCTTGTGCACTGGCGGGGGCCCCGAGGTCAGAACGGCTTGACGACAACCAGCACCACCGCGGCCAGCAGCAGCGCCACGGGCACTTCATTGAACCAGCGGAACCACGCGTGGGTGCGCTGGCTGGTGCCGTCGGCCAGCTTGCGCAGCAGCACGGCGCAGGCGTGGTGGTAACCAATCACCAGCACCACCACGGCCAGCTTGGCGTGCATCCAGCCATTGCCAGGGCCGCGGCCGATGCCATATCCCAGCCACAGCCACGCGCCCAGCGCCAAGGCAGGCACAGCCAGCAGCGTGGTGAAGCGCAACAGTTTGCGGGCCATGAGCAGCAGGCGGTCGCGCTCTGCGGCCGAACCCGGCGCGACCATGGCCAGGTTGACGAAGATGCGCGGCAGGTAGAACAGGCCGGCAAACCAGCTGGCCACGAAGACGATGTGAAAGGCTTTGACCCAGAGCATGGCCGCAGTTTAGGGCCTGGGAGCCTGCGCGGTAGAAGGCGCATCGGCCGCGGCACGCCAGGGCGCCGCCAAAAAAAAGCCCGGCAAATCCGCCGGGCCGAGAAAGCCTGTTTTGCATCGCTGCAATTCGAGGCCCCCGCTCAGGGAGGGAAAGCGGGGGGCGGCATGCCGCCCGGCGCCAATTTAGCACCGCGAAAAGCCTGTTACAAGCGGCTTTTCCCACTCGCGTGAAGCGGCCCAGCGGTGACAAAGGGCGCGCCCCATACCAGTGCACCCGTGGATCCGGCTTCGCCGGTCCAGGGGGTGCGTCCCCCACGGGAGCCTCAGCACGCACCGTCGCGCCGTGGGCACCTACGGACTCGGGCGGCCTGCTCCGCAAGCCAATGCTCGCAATAGCTGCGGCTATTGCTCCGCTTGTCGCCTTGCAGGCCATCCCGATCCGCAGTGCCCACTTACCGCTCGATGCATGCTGAGGGCCCCAGGGGAAGGCGCGCAGCGCAGAGGGGGGCTTCATAATTCAGTGATGCACCTCCCGAGCCCCGCCCCCTTCCCCCAGAACCGCCCGCGCCGCCTGCGCCGCGATGCCTTCACCCGCCGCCTGGTGCGCGAGAACGCCGTCACCGTCGACGACTTGATCTACCCCGTGTTCGTGCACGAAGGCACGAACCTGCGCGAGGCAGTCACCTCGATGCCCGGGGTGGACCGCCTGAACCTGGATCTGCTGCTGCCCGTGGCCGAAGACTGTGTGCGCCTGGGCATCCCGGTGATGGCGCTGTTCCCGGCCATCGACCCGTCGCTCAAGACGCCCGACGGCAAAGAGGCCTTGAACCCCGACGGCCTGATTCCGCGTGTGGTGCGGGCGCTGAAGAATGAATTCCCCACGCTGGGCGTGATGACCGATGTGGCCCTCGACCCCTACACCAGCCACGGCCAGGACGGCGTGCTGGACGACACCGGCTACATCATCAATGACGAGACGGTGGAGATCCTCACCGGCCAGGCGCTCACCCATGCCGAGGCGGGCGTGGACATCGTGGCGCCCAGCGACATGATGGACGGGCGCATCGGCGCGATCCGCGATGCGCTGGAGGTGCAGGGCCACATCCACACCCGCATCATGGCCTACAGCGCCAAGTACGCCAGCGCTTTCTACGGCCCCTTCCGCGACGCGGTGGGCACGCGCGGTGCTTTGGGCAAGGCCGACAAGAACGTCTACCAGATGGACCCCGGCAACAGCGACGAGGCGCTTCGCGAAGTGGCCCTCGATATCGCTGAAGGCGCGGACATGGTGATGGTCAAACCCGGCATGCCGTACCTGGACATCGTGCGCCGCGTGAAAGACGAGTTCAAGGTGCCAACCTTCGCCTACCAGGTGAGCGGCGAGTACGCCATGATCAAGGCTGCGGCCGCCAACGGCTGGCTGGACCACGACGCGGTGATGATGGAAAGCCTGCTCGCCTTCAAGCGCGCGGGCGCCGACGGCGTGCTGACCTACTTTGCCCGCGACGCCGCCCGCTTGCTACAAAAATAATAGCTATCAGTGCTTATACAACAAGCGCTAGGGCCATTTTTAATCCCAAACTGAGGCGCCATGCGCATCTTTCACATCCACAGCGGCGGGGTGCAGGAGCTGTCCGACCTGCCCGCGCAGATGCCCGCGCAGGGCTTTGTCTGGATCGCCTGTTCGCGCCCCGCCTTCCAGGCGCGGCTCGCCGAGATCCAGGCCAGCCTGCAGGCGCTGGTGGGGCTGCAGCTGGTCGAGCTGCACGTGTCCGACTTGCTCAACGCGCAGCTGCCCTCGCACTACGACTACACCTCCCAGTACGACCTGCTGGTGTTTCGCCGGCTGGCCACGGCGCAGGGCGGCGAGCCCGAAGCCGCGCCGGCGGCAGCGGACGACGCCACCCCCCTGCGCAAGCTTGGCGGCCCGCCGGTGCTGCGGCGCATCGACACCAGCCCGGTGGGTTTTGCCGTGTTCGACCGCCTGCTGCTGACGGTGCATCCCACCGACTGCGCCGTGCGCGACGCTTACGCAGAGCGTCTGCTCGCCGCACTTCCCGCCAGCCCTGTAGAAGGCCGCACCAGCCCCGTGCCCGGCGCGCGCGTGCCGGCCAGCCCGGCCGACCTGATGCTGCGCGTGGTCAACCTCATGGTCGACCGCTACCTGGACCTGCGCCGCGAGCTCACCCGCCAGCTCGACCACTGGCAAACCGAGCTGCTCAAGCCGCGCGCGCGGTATGTGAACTGGAGCTCGCTGCTTGAAGCGCGCCTGGCGCTGCACAAGCTCGACGAAATCTGCGAAGACCAGCGCACCGCCGTGCAGGACTGGATCGACGCGCTGGAAACCTGGGCCCTGCCCGACACACCGCTCGGGATGCGCGAGCTGGACCTGCTCAAGGTGCGCAGCCGCGACGTGCTCGAACACATCGAGCGGGTGGTGCACCACGTGCGCCGGCTGGAGCAGAGCACCGAAACCACCGTCCAGATGCACTTCTCGGTGCAGAGCAACCGCACCAACGACATCATGCGCACGCTCACGGCGCTCACCGCCGTGTTCCTGCCGCTCAACCTGATTGCAGGGATTTTTGGCATGAACTTTGAGTTTTTGCCGCTGATCCACAAGGCGCACGGGTTCTGGTGGGCGCTGGGGTCGATGGGGTTCATCGCACTGACGCTGGTCGGCGTGTTCTGGCGCAAGCAATATCTGTCACGCACCCGGCGGTAATTTCCTACCTGCGCCCTGCGGCGTTGGGGCCAGCATCGCTTCTGCACAAAAAACAGGAGCGCCCGGATGAATACGCCACCCCCTGCTGGCGCCACCGCGCCACACGCGCATGCCACTGTTCGCATCGGCACCGCTGGCTGGAGCCTGCCGCGCGCCAGCCAGCACAGGTTTGCCACGGCCGATCCGGCGGACTCGCACCTCATGCGCTATGCGCAGCACCTGCCGGGTGTGGAGATCAATTCGTCGTTTTACCGGCCGCACCAGCGCAGCACATACGAGCGCTGGGCCGCGGCCACGCCGCCGGGGTTTCGTTTTTCGGTGAAGCTGCCGCGCAGCGTGACGCACACGGCGCGGCTGGTGGACACCGCGCCGCTGCTGCAGGCCTTTGTGGACGAAGTGGCGGGCCTGGGCGACCGGCTGGGATGCCTGCTGGTGCAGCTGCCGCCCAGCCTGGCGCTGGATACGGTGGTGGCCGATGCGTTTTTTGCCAGCCTGCGAGCCCTGCATGCCAAGACCCCCATCGCCGTCGAGCCGCGCCACGCGAGCTGGTTCACGCCCGAGGGCGACGCGCTGCTGGCCCACTGGCAGGCCGGCCGCGTGCTGGCCGACCCGGTGCTGCACGCACCTGGCCGCGCACCCGGCGGCTGGCCCGGGTTGGTGTACTGCCGGCTGCACGGATCGCCGCGCATCTACTACTCGGCGTACGAACCAACTTTGATCGACGCCTTGGCGCGCCGCATCGAGGCCGCTCAAAACGAAGCGCAGAGCATCTGGTGCATCTTTGACAACACGGCCAGCGGCGCGGCCACGGGCAACGCGCTGGATCTGCACGAAGCTTTGTTGCGGGGCTGATGCAGGGGCCGGCGTGGCGCCAGCAGGCCCACGCCGGCAGCCAGGCCCCTAACGCGCCCGGCCGAACTGATCGGCCGCGTGTAAGGGCCCGGGGGGTCAGCGAGCAGGCGCGGGCGCCGGCGCTGGCAGCCCGAACAGGCCCGCCGCGTTGTCCCACGCCACCTTGCGCGCCACATCCGCCGGCAGGCCGCCCAGCCATTGCCGGTAGCCCTGCATCAGGCCCTCGTAGTGCTGCCAGCGCTGGTTCACCCAGGTGTCCGATCCGATCACAAACCGCGCCGGGTACTTGAGCAGCAGCGTGCGCCACGCGGGACACAGCTGGTTGTCATCGCAGACCAGGCCCGGCCGGTACGACAGCTCACCCACCAAGCCCGGGTAACGCGCCATCAGCGCGTCCACGCGCTCTACCGGCGCGCCGCCAATGCCCGTGTGCGCCCAGATGAGGCGCAGCTTGCGGCCCTTGGACGGCGTGTGGGCCATCAGCAGATCGATGGCCGCATCGTCCACATGCGCCAGCACCACCAGGTCGCGCTCCTCGGCCAGCGCCATGAGCTTTTTGGCCACCGGGCCATCGGCGTTGGCGCTGTCGTACAGGTGGAACTCGCCAATGCCCCGGTACGGCCCGGCCGGCGTGCCACGCGCAAGTTCGGTCTGCACCATGGTGTAGATGCTCTCGTCGGCAAACCAGCCGGAATAGTCCGCGCGGTTGCGGTACAGCCGCACAAAGGGCACCACCGTCACGCCGGCCTCGCGCGTCTCGCGCAGCCCCGCCAGCGTGAGCGAGCCGGTGTTGGGCCGCGAATTGGCCACGATGGCGCGCACACCGCTTTTTTGCATGCGGCCCAGCACATCGGCCGGCGGGTGCGGGCCGGTTTTGCCGTCCCACGCCTCCTCGTTGTAGTGCAGGTGGGCGTCGAACAGCGGGCCAGGGTAGTCGACCGCACGGGCCTGGGCCCCGAACGCTATCAAAACGCTAGCTAATAGCGCTTTACCAGTAAGCGCCAGCGGCCAAAAAGGCTTCATAACCGGGTTACAAGTCGAATTCACCATGGCAACCTCCAAACGCTGAGCAGTCCGTCGCGACCCCCTCGCGCCTGCAATGGGCGAGACCTCGCGAGAGACGCCGAGCAAGGGCCGCCCCGCAGCGAGGGCGTCGTCCCCCTTTGGGGGAAGGCGCCGCAGGCGACTCAGGGGGGATTCAATTTCAGGCGAGGTGTTTGTCAAAGAACGCCAGCGTCCGGTCCCGCGCAGCCATGGCCGAGGGCTCGTCGTAGCTGCCGCGCTGGTCGCAGTTGAAGCCGTGGTCGGCGTCGTAGATGTGGACCTCGACCTCGGGATGGGCGCGGGCAAATGCCTGCACGGTGTCGAGCGGGATGTAGTGGTCGCGCTGCCCAAAATGCGCCAGCACCGGCACCTGCGGGTGGCGCGCCGCCTCGTCCGCAGAGGTCATGCCGCCGCCGTAGTAAGGCACGGCCGCCGACAGCCCGCTGAGCGTGCAGGCCGCGCGCCAGGTCAACAGGCCGCCCCAGCAAAAGCCCACGATGCCGACCTTGCGGCCGCTCTGCTCGGCGGCGTAGTCGATGGCGGCCTGGATGTCGGGCATCACGCCCGGCGCGGGCAGGGCCTCGACCGCGGCCTTCAGGCCCATGCCGGCCTTCATGTCGTCGCCGGTGTAGCCCATGTCCACGTCCTGCTGCACGCGGTGGAAGGTGGACGGTGCGACGGCCAGGTAGCCGCGCGCGGCAAACCGGTCGGCCACTGCGCGGATGTGCGAGTTCACGCCAAAAATTTCCTGCAGCACCACGATCGCGCCGCGCGGCGCGGCATCGGGCTGCGCCACCCAGGCGGGCACGGCGAGACCATCGCTTGATGTCAGATGGACAAATTGACCCATGGTTTTGACTCCTTGCTGCGTTGAACTGTTGGAAAGGACCGGGCCGGGGGCGGCAGGGAACGCTGCGGTTGCAGCACCCTCCCCCCAACACTGCGCCGGGCTAGCGCGCCATTCTGGCCGCTGCGCGCAGGTCTGTTCAAATGCGGGCCTTTTGGTGAGGAGCCCTGCCATGACCGACACGCCACGCATCGCATTGATCACCGGAGGCTCGCGCGGCATCGGCGCGGCCACGGCAAGGCTCGCGGCGCGCCAGGGCTGGGCCGTGGCCGTCAACTACGCGCACGACAAAGACGCTGCCCACGCCGTGGTCGCCTCCATCACCGCGGCGGGCGGCACCGCCATGGCCGTGCAAGCCGACGTGGCCGACGAAGCCCAGGTGCTGGCCATGTTTGCCGCTGTGGACGCGCAGCTCGGCCGCCTCTCGGCCCTGGTCAACAACGCCGGCGTGGTGGACGTGCCCGCGCGGGTGGAGGCGATGGGAGTCGCGCGGCTCAAACGCATGTTCGACATCAACGTGATCGGCAGCTTCATCTGCGCCCGCGAGGCCGTGCTGCGCATGGGCACACGCCATGGCGGCGCGGGCGGCAGCATCGTCAACGTGTCCAGCGCCGCGGCGCGGCTCGGTGCGGCCGGGCAGTACGTGGACTACGCGGCGGCCAAGGGCGCTATCGACACCATGACGCTGGGCCTGGCGCGCGAAGTGGCGGCCGACGGCATCCGCGTGAACGCCGTGCGCCCGGGCCTGATCGAGACCGACATCCACGCCAGCGGCGGCCTGCCCGACCGCGTGCGCGACCTGGCGCACCAGGTGCCCATGCTGCGCGGCGGCACGGCCGACGAGGTGGCCGAGGCCATCGTGTGGCTGATGTCGCCCGCCGCAAGCTACACCACGGCAACGCTGATGGATGTGTCGGGCGGGCGGTAGCCCCTTCCGCGCAGTCTCAAAGCGCTGCAGCGCAGCATGCATTGAGGGCCTGGAGCACGCTGAAAACACCGCATACTCGCGCACAGCCGAGCGCCGCCGACTTCTCGCCGCGCCGCCTCAAGCCCTGTCGACCCACGCCTAGTCCCTCGCCTTTCGGAGCGCCCTGATGGACCTCAAACCCCTCATCACCCTGCTGGCCATCGTCAACCCGCTGGCCATCGTCCCTTTCTTCATCCACTACACGCAGGGGTTCTCGTACCCGCAGCGGCGCCGCACCATCCAGGTCGCCAGCTTCAGCGTGTTCTGCGTCATCGCCGCCTGCGCGCTGCTGGGCCTGCAGATCCTGGATTTCTTCAACATCTCGCTGCAGAGCTTTCAGGTAGGCGGCGGCATGCTGCTGCTCATCAGCGCGATGAACATGCTCAACGCCCAGCCCGCCGAGGCCAAGCCCACCACCAACGAGTACGAAGAAGGCGCCGAAAAAGCCGCCGCCGGCAGCAGCATTGCCGTGGTGCCGCTCACCATCCCGCTGCTCACCGGGCCGGCCAGCATGTCCACCGTGGTGATCTATGCCGACCGCGCGCAGGGCGTGTGGCAGACGCTGGCGCTGGTGGGCTACGGCGTGGTCATCGCCCTGGCCACCGCCGTATGTTTTGCCCTGGCCGATCCGATTGCGCGCGTGCTGGGCAAGACGGGCATCAACGTGATGACCCGGCTGATGGGGCTGATCCTGGCGGCGCTAGCGGTGGAAGTAATGGCCGATGGACTGGGCAAGCTGTTCCCTATCCTGATCGCACGATGAGATGTTCCCCCCTGAATCGCCTTCGGCGCCTTCCCCCCCAGGGGGACGCCACCCTCGCTGCGGGGCGGCCCTTGCTTGGCATCTCTCGCCTGGGCCGTGCCAGTTTCATGCGCTGCGGATGACGCTTAGCGCAAGGGATGACTGAGATATGTCTGCGCGCCTTCTGCTGCTTGAAGACGACCCCGCTATCGCCCGCACCGTGGCCTATGCGCTGGAGCGCGATGGACTGCAAGTCACGCACAGCCTGCTGGTGCACGACGCGCGCCAGCAGATGGCCTCGCACCACTTTGACCTGCTGGTGCTGGATGTGGGTCTGCCCGACGGCAGTGGCCTTGATCTGCTGCGCGAGTTGCGCCACGCTCCGCGCACGGCCACGCTGCCCGTGCTGATGCTCAGCGCGCACGGCGAGGAGATCGACCGCGTGCTGGGCCTGGAGCTGGGCGCGGACGACTACCTGGCCAAGCCCTTCAGCCCTCGCGAACTGGCCGCCCGCGTGAAGGCGCTGCTGCGCCGGGCGGGCAACGGCCACGCGGCGGCACCCGCCGCTTCGGCAGCCACACTGTTCCACGACGACGAGGCCGGCCAGCGCATCAGCCTGCGGGGCCAGCCGCTGGCGCTGACCCGGCGCGAATACCGGCTGCTTTCGTGCCTGCTGCGCGGCGCGGGCCGCATCCATTCCCGCGAAGCGCTGCTGGCCGCCGCCTGGGGCGACGACAGTGAAAGCACCGACCGCACGGTGGACACCCACATCAAGACCCTGCGCGCCAAGCTGCGCGAGGTGGACCCGGCGCGGGAGTACATCAGCACGCACCGGGGCATGGGGTATTGCCTCGATGTGTCATGAGAATCGGCCCTGGCGCTTACTCAACCTGATTCGATAGCTATCATTTCTATGAAACATTTGCGCGCTTGCCTCAAGGTATTGGGCTGGCTGGCGGTCGCCCTGGGGGCATTGGCCGGCGTGGGGATGACCGCACTGATCGTTGCCAACTGGAACGATGACGCCTTGAGTGAGCCAGCGCAGCAGGCCCTGCAGTACAAGCCGCCCACCGAGCAGGCCCTGCAGGGCAACGGCTATCTGATCCTGATGGGGCTGGACGCGCCGGCTGAGGGCGATGCTATCGGCGATGCTGTGACACTGGGCCGCAAGCGCCTGGCGCGCGAAGTCGAGCGCAGGCGCTGGGTGGAGGCCCATGGCGACGGGCAGGAAGGGATGCCTCCGTCCATTGCAAGCGAGACTGCGACTGGTGACGTACTTCCGGATCGACTGCGCTGCCCAGTCGGAGAACCGGATTGTTTTGCCTGGTTTGTGAAGCATGGCGATGAAATACAGGCCTTGGCGAAGACGCACCAGGCCCTGCTGCAACGGCTGGCTGCAGCGGCCAGTGCTCCGCAGTTCAGCAACCCCGCACCTTTTTACCTGCTGGCCGAATTTCCACCCTATGGGCTCCTGGTGCGCGCCCATGAACTCTGGCTGGCCCAGGCCGCGCTGGAGTGGATGCGCGGGCGGCCGCAGCAGGCCATGGACATAGCCCGCCAGGCCGCTCAACTGCGCAGCCGCGTCGCAAGCAGCTCCAACAGCTTGATTGCTTCCATGATTGCGCTGGCCATGCAGTACCGCGGGCTGCACTGGCTCAGCGACGCAAGTGCACGCATAGAGCCGCAGACATCGGTGGCAGTATCCAAAGAAGTCGACGAACTGCTCTCTACACCGCCGAGCTCCTTACACCAGGCTCTGGAAGGCGAAAAGCACTACGTCGCGAGTGTCCTCTATTCAGTGAAAGACGCTGGCTTGTTCGCCGCGCCCTGGGATGAGCACCCCGCATGGTGGCAGCGAACCTTCCACAGAGCTTGCAATTGGGCCTTTCTCCCCAGACAAACTCTCAATCTGTCTCTCGGATATCTCCAGCAGATTCAAGCCATCAGCAGCCTGCCCGCGCACCAGCTGGAGACTGCGTTTTCTGCTGCAATGCGGCACTGGGACGAAGGCGAGGCTTGTTCGCCTTGGAAGCGTTTGCGCAACGCGGCAGGCATTTGCGTGGCGGCTGTCGGTATCCCCAGCTATCAGGGATATGTCCGGCGGATTGCAGACATCGATGGCTATCGTCGCCTGGTCCTCTTGCAACACCGTGCAACTGCTCAACGGATCGCACTGGCGAACATGCCCGCTTGGCTGGCGCAGTCACCCCAGGAGCTGTGCAATCCCTACACCCTGCAGCCGATGCAATGGGACGCGGCCACCAACAGCCTCATGTTTGAAGGGCGCGAGAAACAGAACCAAAACCCTGACCAGTCCCCGGTCTACCGCATTCGCGTGCGAGGTTGATATGGGCTTGAAAAGGCCTTCTGCGTTCGACCAGCAATTGTTAGCAGCTATTGTTTTTACTGAAGGGCTCCGCTGACCCATGCGCCTTGGCATCCGCCTGCTCTTCGCGTTTTTTCTGATCAACGGCATCGCCGCGTTCTTTGTGCTGCGCGTGTTCATGGCCGAGATCAAGCCCAGCGTGCGCGAGGTGATGGAAGACATGATGGTGGACACGGCCAACATCCTGGCCGAGCTGGCCAGTGACGACTTGGCCACGGGGCGGCTAGCGGCCAGCGCGGCCAATAACAACGGCAGCGCCAGCCCATTTGCGCAGCATGTGCGCCGCTACGCCACGCGGCCCATCGATGCGGCGATCTGGGGGTTTTCCAAGCAGTCGCTCGACTACCGCATCTACGTCACCGACCGCCAGGGGCGGGTGCTTTTCGATTCGGAAAATCGCGCCATCGGTGCCGACTATTCGCAGTGGCGCGACGTGGCGCGCACGCTGCGCGGCGAGTACGGCGCCCGCTCCACGCGCGACGTGGACAGCGACGACACCACCGGGGTGATGCACGTGGCGGCCCCCATCTATGTGAAGGGCGAGATCGCGGGCGTGCTCACTGTGGCCAAGCCCACGCGCACGGTGCAGCGTTTTATCGACCGCGCCGAGCGCAAGGTGTTCATGGGCGGCCTGCTGCTGCTGGCGCTGTCGGCCGCGGTGGGTGTGGCGGTGACGCTGTGGATGGTATGGAACGTGCGCCGCCTGCGCGACTACGCTTTGAGCGTGCAGGGCCCGGCCGATGGCGAGCGCCACGACCCGGACGCACCGCCGACCGCCGCGCTGGCCGTGCCCCAGGTGCCGGGCGAACTGGGCGACCTGGCCCGTGCGATGGACCGCATGCGCGCCCGGCTGGAGGGGCATGACTACATCGAAGGCTATGTGCGCGCGTTGACGCATGAGCTCAAAAGCCCGGTAGCCGCCATCCGCGGTGCGGGCGAGCTGTTGCAGGACGACCTGCCCGCCGCCGACCGCGCCGAGTTTGCGACCCAGGTGGTGCTGCAAAGCGAGCGCCTGCAGCGCATCATCGACCGGCTGCTGGAGCTGTCCAAACTGGAGCAGCGCCACCACGCCGAAGGCCGCGCGCCCGTGGCGCTGCACGACTGCGCCGAGGCCGCCATTGGCCAGACGCGCGGCCGCGCAGCGCAGCGCGGCATCACGCTGGCCCTGTCTGGCAGCACCGGTGGCAGCGGCCCGTGGGAGGCCGAGCTCGTGACGCTGGCGCTGACCAACCTGCTGGACAACGCGATTGACTTCGCGCCGGAGGGCAGCGCCGTGGTGGTGCAGGTGGAGGGCAGCACCGTCGCCGTGCAGGACAGCGGCCCGGGCGTGCCCGACTACGCGCTGCCGCGCCTGGGCGAGCGTTTTTTCACCACCGCGCGACCGGGTGGGGAGCGCAGCGGATCGGGACTGGGCCTGGCCATCGTGCGGCGCGTGATGGCGCTGCATGGCGGGCAGATGCTGGTGCACAACACCACGCCGGGCCTGCGGGTGGTGCTGGAGTTTGCGCCCCGGGGGGCGCTGGGCTGAGCCATCGCACCTGTTCGCGGTCTCGCGGCGATATCAATCACAGTTTCTCTGGGAGATCTAGCGCACGCCTTTCAGGTGCACGGCGCCCGCCACCAACAGCAGCACCAGCGCAACCCCGTCCACCCGCGCCACCACGGCCAGCGCCGCATTGGTCCCGGCCATGGCAGCCCACAGACCGAGGTATGACACCACGCTGGCGAGGCCCGCCACCAGCGCGAGCCGGTGCAAGTCCGGGCGGAAAGCGGCATAGCCCAGCAGCGCCGCCAGCAGGCCAAACAGCACCGCGCGGTGGCGCAGCAGCAACTCGGTGTTGGGGTCGGGTACCGGCACGCCATACAGCTGCAGCAACTTCCCCGCACCGAGCACGCCTGCCAGCGGCAGGGCATGGATCACAGCCACCAAAACCAGAACCCCAGGGACGATCCAGCGCATGCACACACCTTTCGAAACAGAGCGCCTGCTGAGCAGGCCAAGGACTCGTTTGTAGGGCCGCACCGGCCTGCCGTCGATGACCTCGGAGGTCATGGACGGCGCGCAACGCATGGATCTGGGCATCGGACCACCACCCGTTCTTCACCGGGCAGCAACTTCACACTGGCCTCACAAACTTCATGGCCTGCTCACAACCGCGCCCAACACTCCCCTGCACATTCACTTGCGGAGGACCCCTTGAAACACCCCTTGTTCACCAAACTGGCTGCGCTCGCTGCCATCGCCTTGCTGCTGCTTTTTGGCCTTTCCATGATTGAAAGCGTGGTGCGCGACCGCCTGCGCTACCGCAGCCTCACTGCGCAGAGCGTGGCCGACAGCCTGGCCGGGCCGCAGACGCTGATGGGCCCCCTGATCCACAGCGCCTGCGTGGAAACCTGGGAGGTCGAGACTGGCAAGGGCGACGAGCGCCGCATGGTGGAGCAGCGGCGCGAGTTTTTGCTCACGGCCATGCCCGAGCAGCTCAAGCTCAACACCGGCGCGGCGATGGAAGAACGTGCACGCGGGCTGCACAAGGTGAACACCTTCAATTTGAAGACCCAGGTCACGGCGCAATGGGGTTCGCTGGCCAGCCTGGTGCCGCAAAGCAGCGTGAAAAATTCGCGCATGCACTGCGGCGTACCCATCGTGATGATGGCCGTGGGCGATGCCCGCGGGATCCGCACCGCGCAGCTCACGATGGAAAGCCAGGCGCTGGCCCTCAAGCCCGGCACCTTTCACCCCACATACACCCGCGGCCTGCATGCCGCGCTGCCCGAATCGGTGCGCGGCAAGGCCGACGGGCTGACCGCGACGCTGGACCTGGAACTGGTGGGCACCGAGCGACTGGCCATCGTGCCGCTGGGCGGCAACACCGAGGTGCTGATGACCAGCAGCTGGCCCCATCCGTCGTTTGCGGGGCGTTTTCTCCCGTCGGAGCGCGAGGTCAAGAACACCGGCTTTTCGGCCCAGTGGCGCCTGTCGTCGCTGGCCACCACGGCACAGGCCGACATCGCCAACGGCAAGCCCGTGTGTGTGGCCCGCGCGGACAGCGGCATGCCAGGCAACGAGTACGGCGCGGACAGCACGGCGCAGGGCGACTGCGCGGACAGCTTCAGCGTGGCGTTCGTCGACCCGGTCAACCCCTACTCGCTGAGCGACCGCGCGACCAAATACGGTGTGCTGTTCATTGCCCTCACCTTCGTGGCCGTGGGCCTGTTCGAGCTCATGAAGAAGCTGCGCGTGCACCCGGTGCAGTACCTGCTGGTGGGCAGCGCGCTGTGCAGCTTCTTCCTGCTGCTGGTGAGCCTGTCGGAGCACCTGCCGTTCGGCATTTCGTATGCGGTGGCGGCCACGGCTTGCGTGCTGCTGCTGGCCTACTACGCCAGCCACATGCTGGGCAGCCTGGCGCGTGGCCTACCGCTCGGGGCCGGCACCGCGCTGCTGTATGGGCTGCTGTACGTGCTGCTGCAGCTGGAGCAGACCGCGCTGGCCGTGGGCGCCATCGCGCTCTTCCTGGTGCTGGCCGCGGTGATGGTGCTCACGCGCAAGGTGAACTGGTACGGGCTGACGCAAGGTGGCAGCACCCCAGGCCGCCCCACCCCACCGCCTGCGCGCCCCACGGCACCACCGCCGACCACGCCTCCGGCTTCGCCCCCGCTGCCACGCGCGCCGTCCGCCACACCCCGCACGGAGGGCGCATGAGCACGCAACCCGCGCCCGGCTCCGCGCCGTGGGCAGGAAACGCTTCGGCCGTGTCGCTGTGGGCGCAGCATCTGGCCGGCAGTGGCGCCGATCTGGGCGCGGGCGCTGCGGCCCCGTCGCCAGCTCTCACGCAAGCCGAGGCCGCGCGCGTGCAGCGCCACCGCGACCAGCTGATGGCCGCCCTGCGCGCGCAGGACCGGTGCGCACTGCTGTGTGCCAAGCAGGAGGTGCTGCTGGCGGCGTTCAGCCCCCCGCCCACGCCCAGTTTGACCGGCGCGGTCGGCGCTGCGGATTCACCGGCCCTGCGCCGCGCGCTGCGGGACTTGTCCTGGCGCATGGCAGGGCTGCTGCTACCGCGCGGCGCGCGGCACTGAACAAGGCCAGGGACTGGAATTTGATCAAAAACTGGCCCTTGCGGTGATTCAGAATGCAGTCATAGCTATTAGATTCATAGCAAAGCCACGCAGGGCTCTAACCCCGCCGACATCCCCCGTCCCAATAAAAAAGCCCCGCTCAGGGCGGGGCTCGGTGTCAGCATGGGCTTGCGGCCCAGGCGTCACGATCAGCTCTTGTTGTAGGCGCGCTTCATGTCGTCCACACACTTGGACTTGGCATCGCCCGACATCGCATCGCAGCGTTCCTTGGCAGCCTTGTACGCAGCGTCGTTCTTCTCGGCGTTGGCGTCCTTCTTGGCATCTGCCACGGCAGCGTTCTTGTCGGCAGCGTTGTCGTTGGGCTTGGCCTGGACTGCGGCGACTTTGGCGTCTTCCTTGGCCTTCACGTGGGCTGCCTTGGCATCCTTCACGCAAACATCCTTCTCATTGCCCTTGAGGTCGTCGCACTTTTCCTTGGCGACGTCGTAGGTGGCGTCGGCGCGGGCGTCAGCGACCTTGTGGGTGGCCTTGGCGCTGGGCTTGTGCTGCGCGTCGAGTTCAGCCTTGGCAACCTTTTCGGCGCCCTTGGCTTCCTTCTGGCAGATGTCCTTGGCGTTGTCCTTCAGGCCATCGCACTTTTGCTTGGCGGCCTTGTAGTCGGCAGAGATGCGTTCCTTGCCGGTCTTGAACTCGGCGTCGGTCAGGGCGAAGGCGGACGTGGCCATCAGGGCGGCGGCCACAGAAGCGATCAGAGTGCGTGTGAATTTCATGGTTTTTCTCCTCGGTGCTTTGATAAGAATTGGAATGGGGGGAACGGGTTAGAAGCTGCGCGCCCGGAAGCGCGCAGGGCCTTCAGTCGTTGAAGCGGAAGTCGGGGTGGCGGGCCTGCCAGTCGCTGAGCTGCTTCTCGGCGGCGTCGCGGGCAATGCCCTGGCGCTCCTGCAGCTTGCCAAGGAACTGTTCGCGTTTGCCGTCGATGACATCAAAGTCGTCGTTCGTGAGCTTGCCCCACTGCTCGACCATTTTTCCCTTGAACTGCTTCCAGTTGCCTTTGACGGTGTCTTCATTCATGGCGTCATCCTCGAAAGATGTCGCGTCAGCCATCCACCCGGAATGCGTGGAACCTGTGCTTGATGCGATGGGGTTGACTCTAGAAATGAATTGGCGCGCCACCCGTAGTCCATGCCGTGCTGCGCGCGTCAGTTCAGGACTACTGTGGCTGACAGACAAACTGGGAAAAGCTGACTAGCGCCGGGGCCACGTTGGCGGCCACAAAGTGTTGCAAATTGCCCTCATTAGCTCTTTGTTACACGCGACTCCCTCCCAGCAGCAAGTTTCGTTTGGTAACGCTTGTATTCCTCAGCCGGTCCACGGTGTGCTCTAGTTCATCTCAGCGCCCCTCAGTGGCGCGCGTTACATACAGAAACCCCATGCAATACACACACGAGGAGCCTCAGGCAACCATGGTTGCCGCAGAGGACGAAACCAGCGCATCGCCCACTGTGGAGGCGCTTGGCTCGCCCCCAGGAAGCGCCCCCGCGCCCCTGTTGAGCGCGCTGTTTGCGGCGGCGGCCCTGGCAGCCTGCGGTGGCGGCGGTGGAGATACCGACACCGGCGCCACTCCGGCACCGTCGCCAAGCCCCACGCCCTCCCCCGCGCCCGCTCCTGGGGGCACAGCTCCCGCACCTTCGCCCACGCCCGCGCCGCCCGCTGCGGCCCCATCCCCTGGCACCCCCGCCCCAGGCCCTTCGCCGGCACCCGCGCCGTCACCCGCAACCCCCACCCTGGGCAACTACGCGCACCCGGCAGCCACGACCGATGCGGAGGCTGCCCGATTCCTGCTGCATGCTCAGTTCTCGGCCACGCCCTCCGACATCGCGGCGTTGCGCTCCACCACCTATTCGGAGTGGCTGGAGAGCCAGTTCAACGCCGGCACCGGCATCACGGGATGGGATTGGCTGAACCAGCGCGGCTACGCCAACATCAGCAACGACACGTCCTACTACGACAACAGCTATCAAGGCGACTACATGATCTGGTACCAGCTCATGAAGTCACCCGACGGGTTGCGCAAGCGCGTAGCGCTGGCGCTGTCCGAGATCTGTGTGGTGTCGCTCTCGGGGCTTGACTTCAACTGGCGCAGCCACGGCATGGCGCACTATTGGGATCAACTGGTGGGTAACGCCTTCGGGAACTACCGCAAGGTGCTGGAAGACGTGACGCTCAACCCGGCCATGGGGTACTACCTCAACACACGCGGCAACCAGAAGGAAAACCCAGCCACGGGCCGCCTCCCCGACGAGAACTATGCGCGCGAGGTCTTGCAGCTCATGTCCATCGGGCTGTCGCAGCTCAACCAGGATGGCACTGCCCAGCGCGATGGCGCCGGCAAGGCCATCGACAGCTACTCGCAAAGCGACGTCACCAACCTGGCACGGGTGTTCACAGGCTACGACTACGACCAGTCACAGAACGCACCCACCACGGTGCCAGGGACAAGCCGCGTTGTGCCCAGCACGACATTCGCCCGGCTCCCCATGGCGCTGACCGAATCGCGCCACTCCACGCTGGCGGTGACCTTCCTAGGTACGACCATTGCGGCGAGCACTCCGGGCGCTGCTGCGCTCAAGACGGCGCTCGACACGATCTTCAATCACCCCAACGTTGGCCCCTTCATCGGCAAGCAGCTCATCCAGCGCCTGGTCACGAGCAACCCATCACCCGCCTATGTCTCCCGCGTGGCCGGGGCATTCAACAACAACGGGGTCGGTGTCCGGGGTGACCTGCGCGCCGTGGTTAAGGCCATTCTTCTGGACGACGAAGCGCGCTCCCCGGCAGGCCTTACGCAGCCCGGCTTTGGCAAGCTGCGCGAGCCCATGCTTCGCTACGTGCAGTGGGGCCGCACCTTCGGCCTGAACTCCGCGCAAGGCAGCTGGAAGATCGGCAATCTGAGCGACCCCGGCTCGCGCCTGAGCCAGAGCCCCCTGCGGTCCCCGTCGGTGTTCAACTTCTTCCGGCCCGGTTACGTGCCCCCCTCGACCGCGCTGGCGTCCAGCGGCGCGGTGGCGCCGGAGTTCCAGCTGGTCAATGAAAGCAGCGTGGGCGGCTACTTGAACTACATGCAGGGTGTCATCCGCAACGGCATCTTTGTGAATGCACCCGAGGTGCCACAAAACGCCAGCACCGCCGGCAACGGGTATGACATCAAGCCGTCGTACGTCAGCGAGCTGGCCCTTGTCACTGATCCCGACGCGCTGGTGGCGCGCATCAACCTTCTGATGTGCGCAGGGCAGCTGTCCGCGGCGACGGTGAAGCTCATCACCGATGCGCTCAAGGCCACCAACATCACGGCAGCGAGCACCGAGAACGCCAAGCTCGACCGCGTGGCCGCGGCCATCTTCCTGGTGATGGCGTCCGCCGAGTACCTCGTCCAAAAGTAAGCCCGACAGCACAGAGATTCCCATGCATCTGCTTCAGCCCGAACTCCACTCACGCCGCGCTTTTCTGCGCCGCTCCGCCCAGCTGGGCCTGGCTGGCACGGCCATGCCTTTTGCCATCAACCTGGCCGCCATGGGCGAGGCCGCCGCGTTCAGCGCCACAGATTACAAGGCGCTGGTCTGCGTTTTCCTGTACGGCGGCAACGACTACGCCAATACCGTTGTCACGTACGACGACCCCAGCTACAACCGCTACAACACCATCCGCGGTGGCGGCGGCGGGCAGTCGGCTGGCGGTATTGCGCTGGCCAAGGCCGACCTTGCCACCACCGTGCTTAACCCCACGACGCCCTTGCCCAACGGGCGGCAGTACGCGCTGCACCCTGCCATGACCGGCCTGGCCGGCCTGTTCAACGGCGGTAAGGCGGCCGTGCAGCTTAACGTCGGCCCGCTCGTGGTGCCGCTGACCCGCGCGCAGTACAACAGCCCCGACCGCAACACCTACCCGCTGCCACCCAAGCTTTTCTCTCACAACGACCAGCAATCGGTGTGGCAATCCTCATCGCCCGAGGGCTCCACCGTGGGCTGGGGCGGCAATGTCGGCGACCTGGCACTGTCGTCCAACGGGAACTCGCTGTTCACCTGCATTTCGGTCACGGGCAATGCCGTGTTCCTCTCCGGCGATTCGGCTCTGCAGTACCAGGTCAGCACCAACGGTGCGGTGCCCATCAACGGCGTCAAGAACGGCGTGTACGGCTCCACCGCCGTGCGTGCGGCACTCACTTCGCTCATTCAGAAAAGCAGTACGCAGACCCTGGAGAACGAATACAACCGCATCACCACGCGCGCCATCGCCGCAGAAAGCCAGATCACCACGGGCATCTCCGGTGTCACCTTGGCCACGCCCTTCCCCGCCAGCAACTCGCTGGCCGACCAGCTGAAGATGGTGGCGCGCCTCATCGGTGCGCGCAGCACCCTGGGCAGCAAACGCCAGGTGTTCATGGTCTCCCTGGGCGGTTTCGATCTGCACGACAACCTGATCTCGCAGCAGCCCGTGCTGATGCAACGCCTGAGCGAGGCCATGACCGCGTTCTACAACGCCACCGTGGAGCTGGGCGTGGCCGACAAGGTGACGGCGTTCACCGCGTCGGACTTCGGCCGCACGCTGAGCTCCAACGGCGACGGCTCCGACCACGGCTGGGGCAGCCACCATCTGGTGGTGGGTGGCGCCGTCAAGGGCAAGGCGTTCTACGGCAGCGCGCCACCCGTCAGCATCACCAACACCGCCGCGCCTGAAGACCAGTGGCATGTGGGCCAGGGCCGCCTGTTGCCCACCACGTCAGTCGACCAGTACGCGGCCACACTGGCCAAGTGGTTTGGCGTTGCCGATAGCGAGATGGCGGGTGTGTTGCCCAACATCACGCACTTTGGCGCGGCAGCCGGGCGGCCGGACTACCCGGTGGACCTCGGCTTTCTGTGATCCGCGCTGAGGCTTGTGCGCCAGGCTTGTCCGCCGGGGCGGCGACATTCTGGTGCCGGCCTGCGCCGCAACGGTGATACGACGCCGGCGCGGCGACAGGGCGTGAGCCCCTCGGCCGCGCAGTGGTTGACATCGTTTCTTCCGCGGGCCCCGCCCCATGCCGCCCCCTCCCCAATAATGGCGGCATGACCCACCCACCTGCCTCCTCGCCCCGCCCCCGCATCGTCATCATCGGCTGCGGCTTTGGCGGCCTTGAAGCCGCCCGAGCGCTGCACGGCGCAGCCGTAGACATCACGCTGGTCGACAAGACCAACCACCATCTCTTTCAGCCCCTGCTCTACCAGGTGGCCACGGCCGGGCTGTCGGCCCCGGCGATTGCGGCGCCGATTCGCCACCTGTTTCGCCAGCAGCCCAACGCCACCACCCTGCTGGGCGAGGTCACGCAGATCGACGTGGCGGCGCGCACGGTGCACCTGAAGGAGGGGCCGAACCCATCGGCGCCCTTGCCTTACGACCACCTCATCGTCGCGGCGGGTGCCACGCACAGCTACTTCGGCAAGGACGCCTGGGCCACCCACGCACCCGGGCTCAAGACGCTGGACGACGCGTTCGAGATCCGCCGCCGCATCCTGCTGGCCTTCGAGGCCGCGGAGAAGGAGCCCGACGTGCAGCGCCGCGCCGACTGGCTCAACTTCGTGGTGGTGGGCGCCGGCCCGACGGGCGTGGAGATGGCGGGCACCCTGGCCGAGATTGCGCGGCACACGCTGCCCGGCGAGTTCCGCCACATCGACCCGGCCAGCGCCAAGATCATCCTGCTCGAAGGCGGCGCGCGCGTGCTGCAGGCCATGCCCGACGGACTGAGCCAGCGCGCCCAGGAGCAGTTGGAAAAGTTGGGGGTCGAAGTGCGCCTGCAGGCCCGCGTCACTGCCATTGACGGCGAAGGTTTAATGGTCGAAACGCCCGCCAGCGCCGGATCCATAAGCGCCAATAGCTATCAAATCAAGAGCAAATGCATTATTTGGGCCGCAGGTGTCGCAGCGTCCCCGCTGGGGCGTGACCTGGCCGAGGCCACCGGTGCCACCACCGACCGCGCGGGCCGCGTGGTCGTCGCGCCCGACCTCTCCCTGCCCGGCCACCCAGAGATCAGCGTCATCGGCGACCTGGCCGCCGCCCAGAGCCACGTGCCCGGCCAGCCGCCCCAGCCCGTTCCCGGCGTTTCGCCCGGCGCCAAGCAGATGGGCCGCGCCGTGGCAGCCAACATCTTGCACCGGCTGCGCGGCGAGCCCACCGAGCCGTTTCGCTACCGCGACTACGGCAACCTTGCCACCATCGGCCGCAACTCCGCCGTGGTGGACCTTACCTCGCCCGCCGGGCCGGTGCGGTTTTCAGGTTACTTCGCGTGGCTGTTCTGGCTGTTTGCGCACGTGTACTTTTTGATCGGCTTTCGCAACCGGCTGGTGGTGTTGCTGGACTGGGCCTGGGCGTACTGGAGCTTTGCGCGTTATGCGCGGGTGGTGACGGGGATTGAAGGGCAGCCTTCGGTGGCTGCGAAGAGCGCCTCCCGACTCTAGGGGCCTGCGCGGCGCGCTCGACGCAGGACACGCAGCCAGCCGTGCCGCAGCGCTGCCTAGCCCCATCCCTACAGCCTCTGGGCCCGCTGTCAGCGGCGCGCCCGGGCGGCGGCGTCCTGCCCGGTGATCTGCGCGATCAGCTCAGCGAGCTGGAGCTTGCTGGCCATCTTGTGCCGCAGGGTCTTGAGCTCCGCCATCACGGTCTGCAGCTCGCCGGGCGTCGGCTGCAGGGGCCGCAGGCACTTGGCCAGCACGGGCACCACCTCGCGCCGCATGAATCGCCCGCCCGCCAGCGCCATCTGCACGATCACCAGCAACACCCCCAGCGCCATGAACACCAGCACCGCCAGCTCGGCCGAGTCTGGGGCGACCTTGCGCACCAGGGCCGGGCCCGCAATCATCAAACCCAGGGCGACCAGGGCGGAGATGCCGACCTCCTTGTCGAAATGGGTGGAGGCAAATCGCTTTTCCACCTTGGGCGACAGCAGCAGGAACGGGCTGCGGATCAGCGCCTTGCGGTCGTCGGCGTGTAGGGCCCGGGGGTCCTGGCGCAACTGCCGCTCCAGGTCCAGCCGCTCCTTCCAGGCCTGCTCCAGGTCCGGAAAGGTCTGCCGCGCCAGCTCGGGCAAGGGCGCTGGCTTCGGCGCCACGGCGGCGTACTGCGTGGGCTCGGCGTTGAACGAAGTGCCGCACTGCACACAGGTCCGGTCGTAGCCCACCAGCTCGCCCTGGCTCACCGTGATGTAGTACAGGTGCCCCGCAGACCCTAGGCGCCGCAGCACAAAGGCGCGCGGCTTGCGGCAGATGGGACAGAAATCGGCCACATGGCCCAGTTTGCGGTAGACAAGCTTCTTCCCCCAGACGATGAACATGGGTGTCCCTCTCGATGTGTTGTGTGATTTTTTGGAAACGGGAAGCCCGATGGTACGCACTGCGGGGCGCCGATGATGGGTCCTACACCGTCATTGCGCTGCGGTGGGCCGGCGCACCTCGTGCCGGGAGGGCGCGGGGGAACGGTGTTCGGATCGGCAGGGTCGCGAGCTCACCACTGTGAGCGACGGCGCCTGCCGAACGCCGCCAGCATCAATGGCCGCAGCGTGCCCCGCGCGCCTGTGCCCGGGCGGCCGGGGGCCTGTGGCCAGCCGGTGCAGCCCACCGCCCGGGCTGCACTTCACTTCCAGAGACTACGGGCGGGCGTTGGCCACCTGCTCCACCCACTCCGCCAGCTCCTGCGCCACCTGGGTGGACGCTTCCGCCAGCGCTGCCACCCCGCCGGAGGCATCGGCACTGCGGGCCGGCGTGCGGGCGATGAAGACACGCTGGCCGCGCAGCGCCTCGCCGTTCAGTGTCAGGTCCACCAGGGTGGCGCGCAGGCGCACCACGCCGGCGCTGTCGGCGGGGCTGGAGAAGATGTGGCTGAACTCCTCGATCTCCACGCGCAGCACCGACGGCAGGCGGTTGCCCTCGGTGGCGTCGCGCGCGTGGGCGGCGGCGTCGTCGGTTTTGAGGATGGCGCGGCGCTGGCCCAGGTGTTCACGCAGGCGCTGCTGCACCAGCTGTGCGGGCGGCTGGCTCCAGCGGGCCTGGCTGTAGGGGCGCAGCTGCTGGGTGTCGGCGTACAGCAGGCGGTAGCTCACGGCATTGCTGCCATCGGGCACGCCGGGCGCGTCCACGTCGGCCAGCGCCAGCGGGGGCAACGGCGCGCGGCGGTCGGTGGGCACGGGTGCGAGCGCGCCGGGACCAAAGTCGTAGAGCACGGGGCGCGTGGGCGGCGTGGGCAGGGCCGAGCAGCCAGCCAGACCGATCGCGCCTGCCGCCAAAATCAAGCAAAAAATGCCTCTAGCGCTGGATGGATAAGCGCTATTAGCTATGTTTTTAGTAGCATTCATACTCATTCCTCACAATCGGTCGGTGCAGGGCTGCGCACCGCGAAACTGGCATGCACCGGAGCGTTGCGGGCTCGGGCGACCACAGCCCGCGCGGACTCGCACATCAGGGCGCGCCCCCAAAACCTGCCTCGCCGGGCCCGGGCGGGATGCGGCCCGAACCGTAGAGGAACAGCTGCGGGTTGTCCGACACACCGCCCGCCGTGCGGCTGAGCGTGCGCGCCGCGCGCGAGGTGTCGTCGGCGGCGCGGTTCAGGCGCGGCAGCGTGGTGGTGCTGAACTGGTCGGCCGCGCGCGCCAGTGACTGCGTGCCGATGGTGATCTGGTCGATGGGCCCGCCGTCTGCGCCCAGGCGCTGGGTGGTCTTGCTCACGTCAGCCGCCAGGGCCGAGACGCTTGTGCCAGCCTGCTGCAGCGACTGCAGGGTCTTGCGCGCGTCGGCCGCCAGCGGGGGTATCGCGGCCAAAGCCGGGTCGAGCCGCTGGGCCACGGTGGCGTCCAGGCGCTGCGTGAGGGTGTTGACGCTGCCGGCGGCCTGGGCAATGTTGGCAAGCGCCTCGCTCAGCTTTTGCTGGTTGGCGTCGCCCAGCAGCTGGTTGACGCGGCGGGAGGCTTCTTCCACCTGGTTGAGGATCGCCGGTGCCTGCTCGGCGATCTTGCCAAAGGGCGAGGCCTTGATGGGCAGGCGCGGCAGGCCGCTCGGCCCGGGCGGGAGCTCGGGGTAGGGCTTGTCGGCATCGTCCAGCAGGATGTGTGCAAGGCCTGTGACGCCCTGGTAGCCCAGCACGGCAAAGGTGGTGGGGCTGATGGGCGCTTGTTCGTTCACGGCGATGCGGATGAGCACGTTGCCGCTGACCTGGGGGTCGAACCCGATGCGCGTGACCTTGCCCACGGCCACGCCTTTGTAGCGCACCGCCGCCTGGGGCTGCAGCCCGCCCACGGCGTCCTTGGTGGAGAGTTCGTACTGCTCGTAACTGGCGCTGTCGCGCGTGAGCCAGAAGGCCAGGCCGGCCAGCAGGGCGGCCACCACCAGCACGAAGATGCCTGCGGCAAGCGCGTGGGATTTGTTTTCCATCAGGTGTGTTCCTTGTCTGGCTGGGGCGCAGGCGCGTGCGCGATGTCCGGCGCGGTGGTCGGCGGGGGCGGTGGTGTCTCTGAGGCCTGCACGGGCGCCATGGCGCGCTGGCCGCGTTCGCCCAAAAAGAAGTGTTCGATGAACGGGTGCTTGAAATGCGCCACCTCGTGCGGCGGGCCGGTGACGATGACCTTTTTATCGGCCAGCACCGCCACGCGCGTGCTGAGCGCAAACAGGGTGTCGAGGTCGTGCGTCACCATGATCACCGTGAGCCCGAGCGCGGCGCGCAGCTCGCGCAGCAGCGTGCAGAACTCGTCGGCGCTGTTGGGGTCGAGCCCGGCGGTCGGCTCGTCGAGCAGCAAGAGCGGCGGGTCCATGATGAGCGCGCGTGCCAGTGCCACGCGCTTGACCATGCCCCCGGACAGGTCGGCCGGCATGCGGCTCGCGTGCTCGGGTTCCAGGCCCACCATCTGCAGCTTGACGAGGGCGGCATCGCGCACCAGGTCGTCGGGCAGGGTACCCTGCTCGCGCAGCGCAAAGGCCACGTTGTCGAGCACGTTGAAGGCCGAGAACAGCGCGCCGTGCTGGAACAACATGCCCACGCGGCTGGCCGCGCCCTCACGTCCCATCTCCGACGCGGGCCGCCCCAGCACCGTCACCGTGCCACGCGCCGGCTTGGTCAGGCCCAGGATCTGGCGCAGCAGCACCGTCTTGCCCGTGCCCGATCCACCCACCAGCGACAGCATCTCGCCGCGCTGCACGCTGAAGTCGAGGTCCTGGTGCACGGCAAAAGCCTCGGTGCCCTTGCCAAACACCGACCACAGCCCGCGCACGTCCACGATGGGCGGCGCGTCGGGCGCCACGGCGATGGTTTCAGGTTTGGCGATGCGCTCAGCCATGGTCACCGCCCTTGGAAACTGTCGCAGCCCATACCAGCGGCCGCCGCGCAAGGGCCGCCCCGCCGCGCTGGCGGCGTCCCCTTTCCCGAACTGCGCAGCAGTTCGAGAGAAGGGGGAAGGAGCGAAGCGACACAGGGGGATGCATCGCTATATTCCGATGTTCTTGAACGCCACCGCAAACAGCGCGTCCACGATGATGACCATGGTGATCGACGTGACCACCGACGCCGTCGTGCCTTCGCCCAGGCTCTGGGTGTTGGGCTTGACGCGCAGGCCCCAGTGGCAGCCAATGAGGGCGATGAACGCGCCGAACACGACCGACTTGGCCATGGCGATGCCGAGGTTGCCCACCTTGACCGCTGCGGGCAGCGCCTGTGCGAAGTACGCGGGCGAGATGTCCATGGCAATGTCGGCGGCCAGCATGCCGCCGGCCAGCGCCGCCAGCGTGGTCCACACACTGATGAGCGGCATGGCCACCGCCAGCGCCAGGGTGCGCGGCATCACCAGCCGAAAGCCGTGCGGGATGCCCATCACGCGCATGGCGTCGAGCTCTTCGGTCACGCGCATCACGCCGATCTGCGCGGTGATGGCCGAGCCCGAACGCCCCGCCACCAGGATAGCCGCGAGCATGGGACCGAGTTCGCGGATCAGCGAGATCCCGAGGATGTTGACGATGAATGATTCGGCGCCGAACTGGCGCAGCTGCAGGCTCATGAGGTAGGCCAGCACCACACCGATGAGGAATCCCACCAGCGCCGTGATGGGCAGCGCGGTGGCGCCCATGCGGTACAGGTGGCCCGACATGTCGCGCCACGGGCCGCGGCGCGGTGCGCGCACCAGGCGGCCGAGGTCCAGCACCAGCTGGCCGACCATCTCGACCATGTGGCGCGCATGGCTCACGCCGTGCAGCACCAGCACCCCGAGGTGGTCCACCTGCTCGGCCAGACTCCAGGCCTCGCGCGGTTCCGGCGGCGCGGTGGTGAACTCGGCCACGCGCTCGAACATGTCGCGCTGGCTGTCGGTGCAGGCAAGGCGCTCGGGCCAGGCGCGCTGCCAGTGGTTCCACAACAGCTGCGCGCCCACGTGGTCCAGCCACTGCAATGGCGTCAGGTCCCAGCCCAGGTCGGGCCCGGCGGGGCTGGCGCGCAACTCGTCAGAGACCATCTTCCACTGCGACCGGGTGCCCAGCTCGGCGGCTCCCCAGCGCCCATGCAGTTGCGCACTCACGCCCTGGGGCGTGTCGGCGCGAACAATGCGGGGGGTGTGGTCGGTCATGGACTGGGCAGCACAGCCGCCAAGATGAAAGAGAGCGTGCATGGTAGCGGAGCCCCGCCCAGGGGGCACGTAGGATTTCTGCCCGCCAGAACGTGGCGCCAAGCACAGACGGGCGCGAAATGCGTGAAATTAATATCAAACAAGGCTCCAGCGCTTGATTGGCAAACGCTTGTTGCTATCACATGCATAGCAATAGGCACTGACCCTCTCGACACGCACAGTGCCATCCGCACAATGGCCTGCGTTTCCCACCTTAGCAACCTCCCGCCCCGAGCCCATGAGCGACCACACCACGTTTGACACCATCATCATCGGCGGCGGCACCGCCGGCGCCCTGCTGTGCAACCGCCTGAGCGCGGACGGCCGCCACCGCGTGCTGCTGATCGAGGCGGGCCGCAAGGACGACTACCACTGGATCCACATCCCCGTGGGCTACCTGTATTGCATCGGCAACCCGCGCACCGACTGGCTGTACAACACCGAGCCCGACGCGGGCCTGAACGGCCGCACGCTGCGCTACCCGCGTGGCAAAACGCTGGGCGGCTGCAGCAGCATCAACGGCATGATCTACATGCGCGGCCAGGCGCGCGACTACGACCAGTGGGCCGAGCTGACCGGCGACAGCAGCTGGCGCTGGGACAACACCCTGCCCTACTTTCGCCGCCACGAAGACCACTGGCGCCTGGACCAGCCCGGTGGCGCGAATGAAAACTTCAAGCGCCTGCACGGCAACAAATCCACCGGCAGCACCGGCGAGTGGCGCGTGGAGAAGCAGCGCCTGCGCTGGGACGTGCTCGACGCCTTTTCCCAAGCGGCGCAGCAGGCGGGCATCCCCGCCACCGATGACTTCAACAGCGGCAGCAACGAGGGCGTGGGCTACTTCGAGGTCAACCAGAAAAGCGGCTGGCGCTGGAACACCGCCAAGGCCTTCCTGCGGCCCACCTGCTACGGCCGCCCCAACTTCGAGATGTGGACCAGCGCCCAGGCCACCAAGCTCATCATCGAGACAGCGCCTGACGGCAGCCGGCGCTGCAAGGGCGTGCAGGTGTGGGACGGCCAGGAGATGGTGACCGCCCACGCCACCAGCGAGGTGATCCTCTGCGCCGGCGCAGTCAATTCGCCGCAGCTGCTGCAGCTCTCGGGCATCGGCCCTGCGGCGCTGCTGCGCCAGCACGGCATCGACGTGGCGGTCGACTTGCCTGGCGTGGGCGCCAACCTGCAGGACCACCTGCAGATCCGCGCGGTGTTCAAGGTCAATGGCGTGCCCACGCTCAACACCATGGCCAGCTCGCTCTGGGGCAAGGCCAAGATCGGGCTCGAGTACATGGCCAAGCGCAGCGGCCCGATGAGCATGGCGCCGTCGCAGCTGGGCGCCTTCACCCGCAGCAGCCCCGACCAGCCCTACCCCAACATCGAATACCACGTGCAGCCGCTGTCGCTCGACGCGTTTGGCGACCCGCTGCACAGCTTTCCGGCGTTCACGGCCAGCGTGTGCAACCTCAACCCGACGAGCCGCGGCACGGTGCAGATCAAGAATGCAGATTTCACGGCCGCCCCCGCCATCTCGCCCAATTACCTGAGCACGCCCGAAGACCGCCAGGTGGCCGCCGACAGCCTGCGCGTCACGCGCCGCATCGTGGCGCAGCCGGCCCTCGCCAAGTACCAGCCCGAGGAATGGAAACCCGGCGTGCAGTTTGAAAGCGACGAAGACCTGGCGCGCCTGGCCGGCGACATTGCCACCACCATCTTCCACCCCGTGGGCACGACCAAGATGGGCCGCGATGGCGACCCGATGGCGGTGCTGGATTCGCAAATGCGCGTGCGCGACCCGCGCAACGGTCCCGGCGCCGTGGTGGCCGGCCTGCGCGTGGTGGACGCGGGCGCCATGCCCACCATCGTGAGCGGCAACACCAATTCGCCCACGCTGATGCTGGCCGAAAAGGCGGCGGAGTGGATTCTTCAGACGCGCAAGGTGGCCGTGGCGGCCTGATCTCCGCGCGGTCGTCCGCGGGATTCGCGGGTACCCATGGGAATACGGGGGCGAGGTGATTACCATCGCGCCCCATGTACTCCTCTACCTTCATCTTTGCCACCCGGCAGTTCGACGACGCGTTCCACCGCCTGGACGAGGCCATCGCCACCGCAGCGCGGTCCATCGACGGCTATCTGGGCGAAGAGTCGTGGGAAGACACAGCCAAGGGCCTGGTCTCCAACGTGTACTACTGGCAGTCGCTCGAAGCCCTGCAGGCGCTGATGCAGCACCCCGCCCATCGGGAGGCCAAGGCGGCGCAGGCGCAGTGGCTTAACGGCTACCAGGTGGTGATCTCGCAGGTGCTGCGAACCTATGGCGACGACAAGCTCGCCGGGCTGCTGCCCACGGCCGGGTTGTTTGCGCAACAAGGCCCTGCCGCCCACTGACACCACCCCAATTTGGGGGGCGGGAAACCCCCAATGCACCAGCCGGGTGCGGCCGTTACAGTCACGGCACTCGAAAGCGCGCTTCGGTGTGCCAAGCGAGGGGCCCGAGGAGACATCTTTCTACCAACAACGAATTTTCAAGCACCCAACGAGGTGCAGACTCTTTCCAGGCGCTGGCGATCCCAGCGCTTTTTTCTTGCCTGCGCGCAGCGTGACATGCTCCAAAAGCAACCGCAAACAGTCCTGAATTGATAGCGCACCGGGTGCGACAATCCAGCGATGGAATGGATTTTTATCACCTTCGCCTCGCTGCTCGCGGGGTTTGTGGATGCGATTGTGGGAGGCGGCGGGCTGGTGATGGTGCCGGCGCTGTTTGCGGCTTTTCCCGGGGCGCCACCGGCCACGCTGCTGGGCACCAACAAGGCTGCCTCGGTGTGGGGCACGGCCATGGCCACCTGGCAGTACAGCCGCCGTGTGCAGATCCGCTGGTCGGCCATGCTGCCGGCCGCAGCGGCGGGTTTTGCCGGCTCGTTTGCCGGCGCCTGGGCCGTCACGGTGATCTCGGCCGATTTTTTGCGCAAGCTGCTGCCGCTGGTGCTGCTGGGGGTGCTGGTCTACACGCTGGCCAAGAAGGAGCTGGGCCGGCACCACACCCCCCGTTTTGCGGGCAGCACCGAAGTGCTGGTGGCCAGCCTGATCGGCGTGCTCATCGGCTTCTATGACGGTTTTTTCGGCCCGGGCACCGGTAGCTTCTTCGTGTTTTTGTTCGTGCGGCTGCTGGGCTATGACTTTCTCAACGCCTCGGCGTCGGCCAAGCTGCTCAACTGCGCGACCAATGTGGCCGCCATCGCGCTGTTTGCCGCCAAAGGCCATGTCTGGTGGCACTTTGCGGTGACCCTGGCGGTGGCCAACGTGGTCGGCAGCCTGCTGGGCACGCACCTGGCGCTCAAGCACGGCACCGGGTTTGTGCGCGGCATCTTCATCGTGGTGGTGAGCTCGCTGATCCTCAAGACGGGCTACGACGCGTTCCTGCGCTGATATGGCGACACGCTTGCGGGGCTAGAGCCCTGCCATGGCCGGTGGTCCCTGGTGGCACCGTGTTTGCTTCAGTGACCCGCGGGCTTACCACCAGCCTGGGCAGCGGTCATCGGGGTTGCCCTGCATGGCTCAGAATCGAACGGGCGTCCTATAATTTCTGAGCGTTTCCGTTTGATGACGTGGCCCATCGCTGATGGCGATGCCAGCATCCACCCCTTCCGGCCTGCCTACCCGCATGCCGGATTTTTTGTACCTGAACCACCCCCACAGGAACCTTGCCATGAAGTTTTTCAAGTCTGCCGTTGTCACCGCTGTGGCGCTGTGCGCCGCCCTCGCCGTCCAGGCCCGCACGCTGGATGAAATCAAGAAAGACGGCAAGATCATCGTGGCCACCGAAGGCCAGTTTGCGCCTTTCAACTTCTTTGAAGGCACCAAGCTCACGGGCTTCGAAGTGGAAGTGGCCGAGCTGGTGGTCAAGAAGATGGGCCTGAAGCTCGAATGGAAGACCCTGGGTTTTGACGCTCTGCTCACCGGCCTGAGCCAAAGCCGCTGGGACGCCGTGATCGCCTCGCACGGCGTGACCGAAGAACGCTCCAAGGCCGTCACGTTTGCCAACCCCCACTACTGCTCGGGCGGCATCATCGTGGCGATGGACGCCAAGATCCGCAACGCCCAGGACCTCTCGGGCAAGGTGGTGGCCGTGCAGACCGGCACCAGCTACCTGGAGCAGGTGAAGAAGGTCAGCGGCGTGAAGGAAGTGAAGAACTTCCCGCAGGACACCGACGCCCAGCGCGCCCTGATCTCCAAGCGCGTGGACGCCTGGGTGAGTGACAAGTTTGTAGCCAAGGAAGCCGCCGCCAAGAACGCCAAGGCCGGCTTCAAGCTGGGCGACATGTTGTTCATCGAACGCATCGCTCCCGCCATGGCCAAGGGCAACACCGGCCTGGCAGATGCCTGGAACAAGGCGTTTGCCGAAGTGCTGGCCGATGGCAGCTACGCCACCGTTTCCAAGAAGTACTTCAAAGAAGACGTGCGCTGCAACTGATGTGATGTCACAGAGGGTGCGCAGAGGGCTAGGAGCCTCTGCGCACCCTTTGCCTTTTACGGCGGCGCAGGCCAATGCGTCCGTCGCCGAACCGATTTCCAACCAAGACCCCCCGGTCGTCTGATCCATGCTTCTCGCTCTTTGGCCACAAAGCTGGTCCCGACAGCAGCGCAGCAATGCCACGCTGGTCGCTGCGCTGGTGCTGATAGTGCTGGCCCTCTCGCTATTGGGCCATGTGTTGTCGTTCTTCCCGGACCCCATCGGCGCCAACGCCCAGGCGTTTTCTGAAGGCGCGCGCACCACGCTGTGGTTGACGCTGGTCAGCGGCACCGTGGGCCTGGCGCTGGGCACGGCGGCGGCGCTGGCCCGCACCTCCCGCTGGACGGCGGTGCGCTGGGTGTCCAGCGTGTACATCTGGGCCATCCGCGGCACGCCGCTGCTGGTGCAGATCTTGTTTGTGTACTTTGCCCTGCCCGTGCTGGTGCCGGGGCTCAATCTGCCCGACTTTGCCGCGGCCGTGGTGGCCCTGGGCCTGAACGTGGGCGCCTACAACGCCGAGGCTTTGCGCGCAGGCTTGCTGGCCGTGCCCCGCGGGCAGACCGAAGCCGCACGGGCGCTGGGTCTGGGGCGCATGCATGTGTTCCTCGACGTGGTGTTTCCGCAGGCGTTCAAGATTTCGCTGCCGCCGCTGGTGAGCAACTTTGTGGCGCTGCTCAAAGATTCATCGCTGGCCTATGCAATCGGCGTGGTGGAGCTGACCAACGTGGGCAACCGCATCCAATCGGCCACCTTCCAGCCGATTGCCACGCTGACCACCGTGGCCGTCACCTACCTGCTGCTGACCACGCTGGTCACGCAGGTCTCCAACGCTGTCGAATACCGCTTTGACGTGGAAGGGCGCAACCAATGACCGCGACCCACCAGCCCAAGCCCTACATCGTGGCCGAGCGCGTATGCAAGTCGTTTGGCGCGCACCAGGTGCTCAAGGATGTCTCCACTGTGTTCCACACCGGCGAGGTGACGGTGATCATCGGCGCGTCGGGCTCGGGCAAAAGCACGCTGCTGCGCGCCATCAACCGCCTGGAGCCGCACGACAGCGGTCGCATCACCATCGACGGCGTGGAGGTCTGCGACGACCTCGGCACGCTGCAGCGCCAGCGCTGCGAGGTGGGCATGGTGTTCCAGCAGTTCAACCTGTTCGGCCACATGACGGTGCTGGACAACGTGACCCTGGCACCGCGCCGCATTCGCCGCACGCCGCGCGCCCAGGCCAACGCCGAAGCCATGCAGCTGCTGGGCCGCGTGGGCATGCAGGACCACGCGCACAAGTACCCCTGGCAGCTGTCGGGCGGGCAGCAGCAGCGGGTGGCCATTGCGCGCGCGCTGGCCATGCAACCCAAGGTGATGCTGTTTGACGAGCCCACCTCGGCGCTCGACCCCGAGATGGTCAAGGAAGTGCTGGACGTGATGCGGGGCCTCGCGCGCGGCGGCATGACGATGATCGTGGTCACCCACGAAATGGGCTTTGCCCGCGAGGTGGCCGACCGCGTGATGTTCTTCGACCAGGGCCGCATCGCCCACGATGCGCCGCCTGCGGAGTTCTTCGGCAACCCGGCCAACGACCGCATCCGGGCGTTTCTGGGGCAGGTCAGCCACTGAGCCTGCTCCAGCGGTTTCACGGAACCGCTCCGGACGCCTGGCACAGGTGGCGCCCGGCCCAGGCTGAACGGTGCGGGATGCGGGAGTGGTTCGCTGACGCGGCGCCCCCTGGCATCCCTCCCCTGCCACCACCCGTTCGGGCTGCGCCTGTTGAAGCCTGGGCACACCGGCCGCGACCTTGCCGCGTCCCTGGGGTGGCCGTTTTTCTTTTTCTGGCATGGAGATATCTACCAATGCGCACTGAACGTTGGGGCCTCGCGGCCCTGCTGGTCGTGACGGTGGTGTGGGGCACCACGTTCCCCGCCATGAAGCTGTTGTCCGCGCACCTCGACGCGCTGCAGATCATCTGGCTGCGTTTTGTGATTGCGCTGCTGGTGCTGGCGCCGCTGTGGCGCGGCATGCTGCGCCATGAAGGGCGGTGGGGCTGCGCACTGGGCGTGTTGCTGTTCCTCGCGTTCTGGCTGCAGATCGAGGGCCTGGCGCGCACCACGAGCAACCGCAATGCGTTTGTCACCGGCCTCAACGTGCTGGTAGTGCCGCTGATCGCCATGGCCGTGCTGGGCCGCCGCTATGGCTGGCGGCTGTGGGCCGCCTGCGCCCTGGCGCTGGCCGGCATGGCGCTGATGTTCCACGAGAACGAGCCCTGGAACCTGGGCGATACGCTGACGCTGGGCAGCACGGTCTTCTACGCGATCTACATCCTGGCACTGGAGGAATGTGCGCGCCGCACCGCATCGCGCCTGCTGCGGGCCACCCGCATGGCCGCCGCCCAGGCCACGGTGATGGCGCTCGCGTCCACGTTTTTGCTGCTGGGCCGGGGCGAGGGCATGGGCTGGCTGGCGTCCGTGCCGCAGTTGCCCACTGACGCCTTGGTGGCGCTGCTGTACCTGGGCCTGCTGGCGAGCGTGGTGGTGGTGACGCTGCAGGCCTGGGGCCAGCAGCGCGTGGACGCTATGCGCAGCGCCATCGTGTTCGGGCTGGAACCCGTGTTCGCGGCCCTCACGGCCTGGGCGCTGCTGGGAGAGCGGCTGGGCTGGGCGGGCCTGAGCGGCGCAGCACTGATCGTGGCGGCGCTGGTGTTCAGCCAGTGGCAGCCACCCGCGCGCGCCGCGGCGCCAGCACAGGCTTGATGTGGCAAGCGCAGCGCCCCCGCCGGGTCATTTTTTGAATCAAAACAGGGCCTAGCGCTTACCCCATAAGCGATCATAGCTATACAAATAATAGCAAACGCTTCACCGGCGGCCGGCGCGCGTTGGGCGTGCAATCGACGGGACCGCCGGGATCGCTGGATCGCCGCAACTACAGCTGGGAGACCAGGCCCGTCATCTTCACGACTTCCAGATCTCGCCCCTTGACAGAGGCCAGCTCGGCACGCAGGCGGTCGTTGTCCCAGCGGTCGTCGGGGGCGCCGCTGAGGTACCAGTCCGAGCCGTTGTCCGCGAGGAACATCCCGTGGGTCTTGAGGGCCGTCAGGATCGCCTTGGCTTCAGGGCTGAATGCAACGGGGATGGCAAAACCCGCTTTCAGCCGCACCCGCATGCCCATGGGCGGGAGGTTGGCATCAGTGCTGGACGATGCATAGTGCGTGGCCGGCGGCACAAAGGCGCGCCGGGTGCGCGCCGCCGTGAACCGCAGCGCATGGCGGATACCGCCCGCACCCTTGGCGGCCTCGTCGTACCGCACCAGGCCGGGAAATATCGGCAACCCGGCAGCGTCGGCGCTGGTCCAGCCGTTCCTGGCGGCGGGCCGCACCTGGTTGCTGTCAAGGTGAAACGCCGCGCCGACATCGGCCTGCCAGCGGTCACCCCGCACGAACGCACGGCCCAGTTCATACAGCCGGTGGTTGTCCTTGTCGATGACCAACACATGGCGGTCGCCGTTTTGTCCCGGCGCGCCTTCGATGGGCGCATCCAGTGGAATCGGGAAAGGGCCCGGGTCGCTCTCGTCCCCATAGGCCACGTAGTCGATCGCCACCTTGGCCTGCTGGCCGTTCACCACCTGGTAGGGAATACCGATGGGCGAGCCCTCCCAGAGGCCCGCGCCGAAGTCCCGGTACAGACCCTTGTCAGCGCCGATGCTGGCGATCAATCGGTCCGAGCTGGGGTCCACCTCTGCGCCGCTGATGTCGATGTTCCACGGGTTGTCCGCCGGAAAAGGGACGGCCCCGTTGAGCGCGGCACCCACGCCCACGCTGGCGCGAGAAAGGTTGCCGTAGGCACTATCGCCCGGCGGGGACGGTGGAACCGAAGGCGCAGGAGGCGCAGGAGGTGCCGGCACGGACGGTGTGGCGGGACCGGGCGGGCTGGTCGTCGGATCATCACCACCACCCCCACCGCCGCAGGCCGTGAGCAGCAGTACAGGAATGGCCCCGAGGGCCCGGCGGCGTGGGTGTTGCATGGTGGTTGTCTCCAATGCGTGGCAATCGGTGCTGCAGGCTGCAGGGGCGGTGCCCGGGGCGCGCCCGACGGCACATTGTGCAGCGAGGGCCGCGCGCGCCGTGAAAGCCGTGAAAGCCGTGAAAGCCGTGAAAGCCGTGAAAGCCGTGAAAGCCGTGAGAGCCGTTTTTACGCGCCCCCGCGTGCAGGCATTACGGCAGTGGCAGGGCCACGTCGGCTGCCTTGCGCGATTTGCCGATGGGCGCGCTGGCCAGGCCCTTTTGCACCGCTGCAATGTCTTCTTCGCTCGGGTACTCACCCGTGAGCCAGTAGTCGAACACCCGCCGCGCAATCGGGGCCGCGTGGGCCGCGCCGAACCCTGCGTTCTCGACAATCGCGGCCAGCGCAATCGTGGGTTGCTCGGCCGGGGCAAACGCGGTGTACAGCGAGTGGTCGCGCTGGTGCTCTTCCATCGACCGCGCGTTGTATTTGACGTTCTGGCCCAGGCTCACCGCCTGCGCGGTGCCGGTCTTGCCGCCTGCGGTGTAGGGCGCGCCGGCAAACACGCGTGTGCCCGTGCCGCCCTTGTTGACCGCCACCATGGCATTGCGCACGATCTCCACGTTCTTGGGCAAATAGCCCAGGTCGATGCCGGGCGGCTGGGTGATTTCGGTGATCGCGCCCGTCACCGCGTTCTTCACCGCCTTGGCCATGTGCGGGCGGTAGCGCATGCCGCCATTGGCCAGCGTGGCCTGCGCCAGCGCCAGCTGCAGCATCGTGAAGTTGTTGTAGCCCTGGCCAATGCCCAGTGACACGGTCTCGCCCGGGAACCAGCGCTTCATGTCCGGGCGCTTGTAGGCATTGCGCTTCCACTCGGTGCTGGGCAGGGTGCCACGCACTTCGCCGTTGAGATCGATGCCGGTGGACTGCCCAAAACCCAGCGGCTTCATGAAGTCGTGGATCGCATCCACGCCCATCTCCACCGCCAGCGAATAGAAATACGTGTTGCTCGACTGCTGGATGGCGCGGTGCATGTCCACGCCGCCCAGCCCGCCTTCGTGGCTGCGAAAAGTGTGGCCGCCAAAGGTGTAGAACCCGGGGTCGTTGATCACCACGCTGGGCGCGCGCTTGCCCAGCTGCAGCGCGGCCATCGCCATGAAGGGCTTGTAGGTGGAGCCCGGCGGGTAGGTGCCGCGCAGCGCGCGGTTCAGCAGCGGCTTGTCGATGGACTCGTTGAGCGCCGCCCAGTTTTCGACGTCGATGCCCTCGACAAAAAGGTTGGGGTCGAACGTGGGCTTGCTTACCAGCGCCAGGATCTCGCCGTTGCGCGGATCGATGGCCACCAGCGCGCCGCGGCGCGTGCCATACAGCTCCTCGACCAGCTTTTGCAGCTTGATGTCGATGGACAGCATCACGCTGTCGCCCGGCGTGGCGGCATGGCTGGAGAGCTTGCGCACCGCACGCCCGCCAGCCGAGGTCTCCATCTGCTCGACGCCGGTCGTGCCGTGCAGCGCGGACTCGAAACTCTGCTCGATGCCCAGCTTGCCGATGTACTCCGTGCCCCGGTAGTTGGCCTCGTCTTCCGAATCCTGGATGCGCGCCTTCTCGCTCTGGTTGATGCGGCCGATGTAGCCGATCGCGTGGCTGGCGACATCGCCCATCGGGTAATTGCGAAACAGCCGGGCCTTGATGTCCACCCCCGGGAAGCGGTAGCGCTGCGCGGTGAAGCGGGCCACTTCCTGGTCGGTCAAACGCGTGCGGATGGGCAGGGATTCGAAGTTGCGCGACTCTTCCATCAAGCGCTTGAACCGCCGGCGGTCGCGGCTCTGGATATCGACCACCTTGGACAACTCGTCGATGGTTTCGTCGAGCACCCCGGCACGCGAGGGCGTGATCTCGAGTGTGTAGGCCGAATAGTTGGTGGCCAGCACCACGCCGTTGCGGTCCAGGATGAGCCCGCGGTTGGGCACGATGGGCACCACCGCCGTGCGGTTGCTCTCGGCCTGGGCGGCCAGGTCTTCGTGCCGGACCACCTGCAGGTACACCAGCCGCGCCACCACCAGGCCGAACGCAAAAAACACGACCAACCCGACGACCAGCGCACGCACGCGAAAACGCGATGCGTCGGCTTCGCTGTTGCGCAGTTCAGTCATCGCGGCACTCCATGCGCCAAGCCAAGAACGCGCTCGATGAAACCGGCGCGACCCAGGCCAGCGCCACCGTGGAACTGGCTTCGCTAGGCCACCGCTGGCGCCCCCCTTCCGGCAGTGCGAAGCATTGCGAGAGAAGGGGGAAGCGGCGCAGCCGCTCAGGGGGTTGTCTCATGGCTACAGCGGCCGGTTCTGGTCACGGTCGGGCGGGCGGCGCTGGGGCGCAAGCAGCACCCAGCTTGCCAGGGGCCACAGCAGCGCCTCGAGTAACGGAGCCAAAAAACTCCACAACCCTGGAAAGATGCCCCCTGCCGCCATGCGCAACAAAAGCTCGATGGCATGGGCCAGCGCGAACAGCGGCAGCACCTGCAGCGCCTGCGAGGGCACGCTGAACCACAGCAGCCGCCGGTGGATGGCGATCGCGCCGAACGACAGCACCGTGTACGACAACGCATGCTGCCCGAGCAGCGCCGACTGGCTCACGTCCATGCACAGGCCCAGCACAAAGGCCACGCCCATGCCGATGCGCAGTGGCTGGTGCACGCCCCAGAACACGAGCAGCACCATCAGCAGATCAGGCGTCCAGACAATGCGTCCCAGCGGCAGCATGTTGATCGCCAGGCCCGCGATCAAGCTCACCCCGATGAACACGGGGTTGACGGGCAACAGCAGCGGCTCGCCGCGCGGCATGATCATCGCGTGGGGCCTTTCGTGCGGTGCGGCGCACCGGCTGGGCTGCGCGCCGACCTCTGCACGGCGTACCGTCGGGTCAACTGCAGCAATGCCGACGTCAATGTCAATGTGGGTGCCAACGTCATCATCCTTTGCGCGCTCCACGCTTGGCAGGTGCGGTGGGGGCCGGGTCGGGCCGGGGCAGCGCGTTGTCGGCCAGCGGCTTGAGCACCACCACGTGGCGCGCGCCCTGTACCTGCGCGAGCGGCATGCAGTAGATGCGCGCAAAGGCCGAATCGGCCCGGCGCTCGACACGCACCACCTTGGCCACGGGCAGCCCCGACGGGTACAACCCGTCTACACCGCTGGTGGTGAGCAGATCGTCCTCGCGCACATCGGCGTTGGCAGGCATGAAGCGCAGCTCCATGCCACCGCCGTGGCCCGCCACCGGGTCGCCATAGGCCACGCCACGGGCGCCGGTCCGGATGTTGAGCACGGGGATGGCCTGGTCGCGGTCGACCAGCAGCGTGACTTCGCTCACGAGCGGGAACACGCGCGTCACCTGGCCCAGGACGCCAGCTTCATCCATCACCGGCGAGCCCAGTTCCACGCCGCCCATCTGGCCGCGGTCGAGCACCACGCGGCGCGTGTAAGGGTCGGCGGTGTCGTAGATCACCTCGGCTGCCTGGGCGGGGGTGACCAAGCGCTCGCGCAGGGCCAGCAGTTGCCGCAGGCGGTTGTTTTCCAGCGCCAGCTGCTCGGCCTGGTTGGCGCGCTGGCCCATGGTGGTCATCTTCTTCTGCGCCTCGTCCAGCTCCTGCTGAGCGGTGGTGAGGGACTGGAAGTAGTCCGAGCTGCGGGTGGCCAACTCCACCGGCTTGAGCATCAGCCACTGCACGGGGTACAGCACCGTGCCCACCGCCTGCCGAAAAGGTCCGGTGAGCTGAAAGCGCGCGTCGGCCACCATGAGGAACAGCGCCAAGGCGCTGTAGACGGCTAGACGCGAAAGGGCCGAAGGGCCCTGCTTGAAGAAAGGGGGAGCGCTGCGCTCGAGGGTACCCAGTGGCATCGTGCGCAGCGTCAGAGGTTGCCGCGCAACGGCGGCTCGGGCACATGCTCAGACAGAAGCATTGGAGCGGTTGCAATCATGCAGTTCAGAGCGAAAAAGTGCCTGCAGCATACAGGCGCGCAGGCTTACTCGCTCGTGAAAATGCTGCCTAGGCGGTCCATGCGCTCCAGCGCAATGCCACAACCGCGCACCACGCAGGTCAGCGGGTCTTCGGCCACCAGCACCGGCAGGCCGGTTTCTTCGGCCAGCAGGCGATCCAGGTCGCGCAGCAGCGCGCCGCCGCCGGTCAGCATCATGCCGCGGTCGGCAATGTCGGCGCCCAGTTCTGGCGGGGTTTGTTCCAGCGCGTTTTTGACGGCGGAGACGATCTGGTTGAGCGGGTCGGTCAGCGCTTCCAACACTTCGTTGGAAGAAATGGTGAAGCTGCGCGGTACGCCTTCGGACAGGTTGCGGCCCTTGACTTCCATCTCGCGCACCTCGGAGCCGGGGAAGGCCGAGCCGATGTTCTTCTTGATGGCTTCAGCGGTGGGCTCGCCGATCAGCATGCCGTAGTTGCGGCGGATGTAGCTGATGATGGCTTCGTCGAACTTGTCGCCGCCCACGCGGACGCTGCCCTTGTAGACCATGCCGCCCAGCGAGATCACGCCCACTTCGGTGGTGCCGCCGCCGATATCGACGACCATGGAGCCCGAAGCTTCGGACACTGGCAAGCCGGCGCCGATGCCAGCGGCCATGGGTTCTTCAATCAGGTAAACCGCCGTGGCGCCCGCAGCCTCGGCCGCGTCCTTGATGGCGCGGCGCTCCACCTGGGTGGAGCCGCAGGGCACGCAGATGATGATGCGGGGGCTGGGGGTGAACAGCGTGCGCGGGTGCACCATCTTGATGAACTGCTTGATCATCTGCTCGGTGATCACGAAGTCGGCAATCACGCCGTCCTTCATGGGCCGGATGGCTTCGATGTTGCCCGGGACCTTGCCCAGCATCGCCTTGGCTTCGCGGCCTACGGCCTGGATGACTTTCTTGCCATGGGGCCCGCCTTCGTGGCGAATGGCGACGACGGAAGGCTCGTCGAGGACAATGCCTTTGTCGCGGGCGAAGATAAGGGTGTTGGCGGTGCCAAGGTCAATGGCAAGGTCGGTGGAGAAGTACCGACGGAAAGCTCCGAACATTCGAAAATCCTCTCGGGCACGGCATGCGCTTCGGCCTGCCATCGCCAGGTGTGTCAGGGAATAGTGGGGGTCAAATATCGCTTTTTTCGCACAATGACCGGCTGAAAAGAGGGTATTGCGGCAAAGCCGGGATAATACCCGATCCCCTGTGAATAACTCCCCCGGAGCGGCGCGGATCACAGCTTTACTTCTGGTTTCTCTAGATTCTCCTCCCTATGGCACTGACCCCCCAGGACATCGGCCGCATTGCCAATTTGGCGCGGCTTGAGCTGACACCTCCCGAAAGTGAGCGCATGCTGACCCAGCTCAATGGTTTCTTCGACATCGTGGAAAAAATGCGGGCTGTGAATACCTCTGGCGTTGCCCCCTTGGCGCACCCCGTGGCTGCGGTCCAGGACGTGGCCCTGCGCTTGCGCGACGACGTGGCCAGCGAGCCCAACCAGCGCGAAGCCAATCAGAAGAGCGCCCCTGCCGTAGAGCGTGGCCTGTTCCTCGTTCCCAAAGTGATCGAGTGAACAGGAGACACGCATGACTCACCCCACCACCACCCAGGCCCTGCACGACCTTGGCGTTGCCGAACTGGCCAGCGCGCTGCGCGGTCGCAAGGTTTCCGCCGTCGAAGCCGCCCAGCACTTTCTGGCCCGCGGCAAGGCGCACCAGTCGCTGGGCGCGTTTGTCGCCTTCAATGAAGAGGCCACCCTGGCGCAGGCGCGCACCGCGGACGCGCGCCTCGCAGCTGGCACCGCGGGCGCGCTCGAAGGGGTGCCCATCGCCCACAAGGACATCTTCGTCACGCGCGACTTCCCCAGCACCGCCGGCTCGAAGATGCTGGCCGGCTACCAGTCGCCCTTTGACGCCACCGTGGTGCGCAAACTGGCCGAAGCCGGCGCGGTGACCTTAGGAAAGCTCAACTGCGATGAGTTCGCGATGGGTTCGTCCAACGAAAACTCGGCCGTGGCGCCCGTCGGTTTTGACGCCCCCGCCCCGGTGCGCAACCCCTGGGACACCAGCCGCATCCCTGGCGGCTCGTCGGGCGGCAGCGCCGTGGCCGTGGCCGCGCGCCTGGCCCCGGCCGTCACCGGCACCGACACCGGCGGCTCCATCCGCCAGCCCGCATCGTTCTGTGGCATCACGGGCATCAAGCCCACCTATGGCCGCGCGAGCCGCTACGGCATGGTCGCGTTTGCCTCGAGCCTGGACCAGGCCGGGCCGATGGCCCGCAGCGCCGAGGACTGCGCCCTGCTGCTGTCGGCCATGTGCGGCCCCGACCCGGACCGCGACTCCACCTCGCTCGACGTGCCCGCTGAAAACTTCAGCGCCCAACTGAACGACAGCATCGACGGCCTGCGCATTGGCATCCCCGCCGAGTTCTTTGGCGAGGGCCTTGCGCCTGATGTGCGCACCGCCGTCGATGCAGCCCTGAAGGAATATGAAAAGCTCGGCGCCAAGCTGGTGCCCATCTCGCTGCCCCGCACCGAGCTGTCGATCCCGGTGTACTACATCATTGCCCCGGCCGAGGCGTCTTCCAACCTCAGCCGCTTTGACGGTGTGAAGTTCGGCCACCGCGCCGAGAAGTACACCGACCTGGTCGACATGTACAAGAAGACGCGCGCCGAAGGTTTTGGCGACGAGGTCAAGCGCCGCATCATGATCGGCGCCTACGTGCTGAGCCACGGCTACTACGACGCCTACTACCTGCAGGCGCAGAAGATCCGCCGCATGATCGCCGACGACTTCCAGAACGCGTTCAAGAGCTGCGACATCATCGCCGGGCCGGTGGCCCCCACCGTGGCCTGGAAGCTGGGAGAGCATGGCAATGACCCGCTGGCTGATTACCTGGCCGACATCTTCACGCTGCCCGGCTCGCTGGCCGGCCTGCCCGGCATGAGCGTACCTGCAGGTTTTGGCGAAGGCGGTATGCCTGTGGGCCTGCAGCTGATCGGCAACTACTTCCAGGAAGCGCGCCTTCTGAACGCTGCCCACCGCCTGCAGCAAGCCACCGATTTCCACCTCCGCCAACCCGGAGGTCTGTGACATGACGACGACCAGCAAATTGATCCACGGCTACGAGGTCGTTATCGGCTTCGAAACCCACACCCAGCTCGCCACGCAGAGCAAGATTTTCAGCCGCTCCCCCACGGCCTTCGGTGCAGAGCCCAACACCCAGGCCTCGGCCGTGGATCTGGCCCTGCCCGGCACGTTGCCGGTGATGAACCGCGAAGCCGTGGCCTGTGCTATCAAATTAGGACTGGCACTCGGCTCCCACATTGCGCCAGTGAGCATTTTTGCCCGGAAGAACTACTTTTACCCCGACCTGCCCAAGGGCTACCAGATCAGCCAGTTCGAGATCCCGGTGGTGCAGGGCGGCGAGGTGGAGTTCTTCCTCGGCGACGAGAAGAAAACCGTGCGCTTGGTGCGTGCCCACCTTGAAGAAGATGCCGGCAAATCGCTGCACGAAGACTCGGCACTCGGAGGTGGGGGCCAGTCGGGCATCGACCTTAACCGCGCCGGCACGCCGCTGCTGGAGATCGTGACCGAGCCGGACATGCGCTCGTCCGACGAGGCCGTGGCCTACGCCAAGGAGCTGCACAAGATCGTGACGTGGATCGGCATCTGCGACGGCAACATGCAGGAGGGCTCGTTCCGCTGCGACGCCAACGTGTCGGTGCGCAAGCCCGGTGGCCCACTGGGCACACGCCGCGAAATCAAGAACCTGAACAGCTTCAAGTTCATGCAGCAGGCCATCGATTACGAGATCCGTTGGCAGATCGAGCAGATCGAGGACGGCCACGCGATCCAGCAGGCCACGGTGCTTTTCGACCCGGATACGGGCGAAACGCGCGCGATGCGGACCAAGGAAGATGCGGCCGACTACCGTTATTTCCCGGATCCGGATCTGCCGCCGCTACATATTTCAGAGCAGTGGATTGCAGAGCAACGCGCGCTGATGGCCGAATTGCCCCGAACCATGGCCACGCGGTTTGTGGCGGACTATGGTCTGCCCGAGTACGACGCCACCACGCTCACGCAGAGCAAGGCCATGGCCGCATATTTCGAAGCCACCGCCAAAGCCTGCGGTCAAGCCAAGCTGGCCAGCAACTGGATCATGGGCGAGGTGTCACGCCGCCTGAACACAGGAGAGATTGGCATCGAGCAGGCTCCGGTGACATCGGCGCATCTGGCCACGCTGATCGGGCGCATTGCCGACGGCACGATTTCCAACAACGCCGCAAAGCAGGTGTTTGACGCGCTGTGGGCGGACGAGAACGGTGACGTGGACGCCATCATCGAGTCCAAGGGCCTCAAGCAGATGAACGACAGCGGGGCGCTGGAGAAAATCATCGACGAGGTGATTGCCACCAACGCCGACAACGTGGCCCAGTTCCGTGCAGGCAAGGACAAGGCTTTCAACGCGCTGGTCGGCCAGATCATGAAGGCCAGCAAGGGCAAGGCAAACCCAACCCAGGTCAACGAGTTGTTGCGCGCGAAATTGGCGGGATAGCACTCCAGGCAACGGGCATCGTTGCGGCAAAGAAAAAGGGCCTGACGGCCCTTTTTTTAGTCGACCGCGTTTTGCAGAGGCGAGGCCACGCTGCGCCTAGCGGGTGGCCGCGGGAGCGGTCGAGTTGGCGGCAGGCCCCACGCTCGCTGCCGCCGGGCGCTGTGCATCCCACAGCTTTCTCAGCTGGGCCAGCTCGGTATCAAAACGCTGGTGCACTCGGCGCTTTTCCTGGTCCTGCCCGCTGATGAAGCGCTGCTGTTCCGCCATGCTGTCCTCGTTTTCAGCGATCTTGCGGCGCAGCGTCATCGGGGCCTTGTTCGGATCCTTCTTGTAGAACTCCATCTCCACATCGAAGCCTTTGCGTTGCTGCTTGAGCTCTGCAATGCGTTTTTCTGCGGTGGCCGTCACTTCGTTGACAAGGTGGATAGCGGCGGTGCGCTCTGCGTCGTGGGCGGCCTTGTCGGGATATCGCGCCACAAGCACCCGCTCGCGCCGACGCTCCTCCACGATGCGCGCCTGCTCTTCAGCTTCCCTGCGGCGTTGGGCCTCTTGCGCGGCACGTTCGTGCTCCGTGAGCGACGGACCGATCTGGCGCCGCGTGACACCCGAAGGGCTGAGTTCGCGCTGCTCCCGGTCCAGGCATTCCGGAATAGGCCGATCGGCCGTGAGTCGGCGCCCATTGCGGTCGACGCAGGTGTAGATGCTTCCGGGCTCGCCCTGTGACTGGGCCACGGCCAAGTCGGCGCCCAGGGTGGCCACCAAAAACCCGCCCATGATCCACGCCGACTTGCTCAAATGATCTACCCTTCGTTGACCCCGTAGCGCTGGCGGTATGCCAGCACGTTTTCGTGATGCGAGCGCATCTCCTCTTCCCCGTTATCCGACAGATACAGCAATAAGTCTGCCAGCCGGGCGATGGTGCAAACCTGCATGCCCAATTGCTGGCGCACGTACTGGACCGCGCTGTGGTCCACGTCTCGGCCATTCTCTGTGGCTTTTTCCTGGCGGTCCAGCGCAATTGCAACCGCGTGGGGCGTGGCGCCCGCTGCCCGGATGATGGCAATCGACTCCCGGGCGGCCGTTCCGGCCGACATCACGTCGTCAATGATCAGTACCCGACCTTTGAGGGGCGCCCCCACCAGGGTGCCGCCCTCCCCGTGGTCCTTGGCCTCCTTGCGGTTATAGGCAAAAGGTACGTTGCACCCCCGGCGGGCCAGTTCCACCACCACGGTGGCCGCCAGCGGAATGCCCTTGTACGCGGGGCCGAAGACCATGTCGAACTCGACGCCGCTGGCCAGCAGGGCTTTTGCATAGAATTCGGCCAGCCGGCCGATCTTCTGGCCGTCGTCAAACAGGCCGGCGTTGAAAAAATACGGGCTCAGGCGCCCCGCCTTTGTCTTGAATTCGCCGAACCGCAGTACGCCCGATTCAACGGCAAAACGTACGAATTCCTGTGCCAGCTGGCCCTGTTCAGGGGTTTGCGCACCAACATCCACCATGGGGAAATCCTTGTTCAAGTTAACCAGCCTCAATCTCAATGGCATCCGCTCGGCCACCAGCAAGGGCGTGGAAAGCTGGATGGCAGCCACGCGGCCGGATTGTATTTGTGTGCAGGAAGTGAAGGCCCAGGCGGCTGACATCAGCAACCGGTTCGAGCGCATGGCGGGCCTGCAAGGGCACTTTCACTTTGCCCAGAAAAAGGGCTACTCCGGCGTGGGCATCTACACCCGCCACGAGCCGTCGGACGTGGTCGTTGGCTACGGATCAGCAGAGTTTGACGCGGAGGGCCGGTACGTCGAACTGCGCTTTGACACCCCATCGCGCAAGCTGTCGATCATCAGTGCGTATTTTCCCAGCGGGTCGTCCGGGGAAGAGCGGCAGCAGGCGAAGTTTCGCTTCCTGGCCGAATTCCACCCACACCTCATGGGCGTCAAGCAAGAGCGGGAGTTCATCCTGTGCGGCGACGTGAACATCGCTCACCAGCAAATTGACCTGAAGAACTGGCGCAGCAACCAAAAAAACAGCGGCTTTCTGCCCGAAGAGCGGGCCTGGATGACAAAGTTGTTACACACAACTGATGAAGGCGGCGGCATCGTAGACGTTTACCGCCAGTTACAGCCCACTGCGACCGATACCGCTTACACATGGTGGAGCAACCGCGGTCAAGCCTATGCCAACAACGTTGGGTGGCGGCTGGACTATCACTTGGCAACGCCGGCGCTCGCGGCGCTGGCCCGCACGGAGTCGATCTACAAGGGCGAGAAATTCTCGGACCACGCCCCGATCACGGTGGACTACGACTTCAGCTTGTAGGCCTTGCGACCCGGCCACCAACGGCGGCAGCTGTGCGCACTGAACACTGCCACCGTCAAGGATTGACCTGGCACGGGAGCGCGGTCAATGCACCGCGGTTGGACAGCCGCGAGAGCGCCGCACAGAATCTCGGCGATGAAAAATGCCTACTTCCTGCTGGCTATCGCCATCGTTGCCGAGGTCTTTGCCACCAGCTGCCTGAAGGCCGCCAACGGTTTCACCCGCCCGCTTCCCAGCGTGGCGTCGGTCATTGGATATTGCATCTCGTTCTACTTCCTGTCTCTCACGTTGGGAACGATCCCTACCGGGGTGGCCTACGCGATCTGGTCAGGTGTCGGGATTGTGTTGATCTCTGCCGTGGGCTGGATCGTCTTTGGCCAGTCGTTGGACGCACCCGCCATCGGCGGCATGGCGCTGATTGCGGCCGGCGTGGCGGTCATCAACCTGTTCTCGAACTCGGCTGGACACTGAAGGACAGAACTGCGCAACTGCGCCGCGGAGAATGCGCCTGCCAGCGGAGTTGCGCACGCACACCTAGCCTTTGAACGGACCCTTCACTTCGCCCCAACCCCACTGGGGCATGGGCGCGTTGTGGTCCACGGTAGCCCCTGGTTGTGAATTGATGACCGCGAGCCGCGACCCCCACTCCAGGTAGCCGACGAGCGCCGATCGAAACTCAGGGTCTTCTGGAAGCTGGAGTTCATCGGCAGTGGCTAGCAGCAACTCAACCCACCGGCGTCGCTTGTCGTGCGTGAGGTGGCGGTTCAGATGCTGCGCAATCATGTGCGGGTGGCCGCCGTGCTGCTCCGAATAGGACGGAGGGCCACCCAGCACTTCGCCCAGGAAAGCGGCCACGTGTTCAGGGTGATCGGCTCCCATATGGGCAAACACCGGCTGGAGCAAGGCGTCTTCGTGAACATGCTCGTAAAAGCGCGACGTCAGCCGCCTCAGCACATCCATGCCACCCAGCCATTCATAGAGGGTGGGAGTTTCCGATTGCTGCATCTGAACACCTTTCTTCGTTGACCTGTCAACGGCGAGGCTCCTGTGCGCTGCTGCGTCCGAGGGGTGGGGCGCAAACGGGCCGTTCTTCGAGGGCCATTTATCTGCCCATCTCTCAAGCCTCACACGTTCTGACTGTAGCTGGGGCCCGCTAAGAAGTCTTCCTCAAGATGCCCCGGTCCAGGTGCAGGTGCAGGTGCAGGTGCAGGTGCAGGTGCAGGTGCAGGGACCCTAAGCGGCAACCGGCTGTTCATCGTTCGCGCCGAACACCTCACGTGCGGCGAACAAACCGTTGAGTGCCGCCGGAAAGCCCGCGTAGACGGCCATTTGCATGATGACCTCCACGATTTCGTCGCGCGAGACGCCGACGTTCAGCGCCGCCTGCAGGTGCACCTTGAGTTGCGGTGCAGCGTTGCCCATCGCAGTCAGCGCAGCCACGACGGCGATCTCGCGACTGCACAGATCGAGCCCCGGGCGGGAATAGATGTCGCCAAACGGGAATTCGATCAGGTAGCGGGCGAAGTCGGGCGCGATGTCGGCTAGGCTGGCTACGACGTGCTCACCGGCTTGCCCGTCGATCTCGCGCAGCTTGGCGAGGCCTTGGACATAACGTGGACTGGTTTCATGGGACATGGGTTCTTCCTTTGCTTGGTAACGGGGGCGTGTGGCGAAGGGAAGCTTCCAAATTCCGGTAGTGCGCGATTTTGGCTTGCAGCGTTTGCGCGGCTTGCTGCGCAGCGGCAATCGCTGCGAGCACCTGTGCCAAATGCTGCTCCAGCATGTCGCGCCGTTCCGGGGCGGTGGTGTTCCCCTCGCTGCGCAAACGCGCGAACAGCTGCATCTGCCCGATGGGCATGCGGGTCTCGCGCAGGCGCAGCAGGAATCCGATCCATTCCATGTCAGAAGCCGCGTAGCGGCGTTGACCACCCGCGGCACGGGCCACAGGCGCAATCAAGCCCGCACGTTCGTAGTAGCGCAGCGTGTGCGCGGTCAATCCTGTGCGCTCGGCGACTTCGGCAATGGTGAGGAGGGATCCCATGGGAACGATTCTGAAAGTTTGAGCGCACTCTAAGTCAAGCGCCGAATCGGCCAGATCACTCCGCGGGCACGGAGACCCCTGGCCCGCTCCTGTCTGATACCCGTAGGGCGCGCGCCGCCGCGTGTGGCACCTCTGAGAACGACACGTCAGGGAACGGACCGACTCACCCCACCGTCGACACTCAGGCTTTGTCCTGTGATGTAAGACGCGCCCTGCGAGGCCAGAAAACCAACGGCGGCTGCCACCTCTTCAGCCTTGCCGTAGCGCTGCAGGGGTACCGCGACGCGTCGGTCTTCCCACACCTGCGTGGTGTCGATCCAGCCGGGCAGGACATTGTTCATGCGGATGTTGTCCTGCGAATGGCTCTCGACAAACAGCCTGGTGAACGCTGCCAAACCCGATCGCACCATCGACGATGCAGGAGGCAGACCGCTGGGCTCCAGCGCCCAGTCTGGTGTGACGTTAACGATCACGCCGCTGCGCTGCTTTTGCATGACGGGGACCACGAGCTGCGCCGGCCGCAGCACTCCCAGCAAATAGGTGTTCAAACCCTCGAGCCACTGCGCATCGCCCAGCGCCATCAAGGGTCCTCGGCCAACACTGGTGACCAGCACATCGATGCGCCCCCAGTGAGCCCGCACCAGATCGACCAAGCGTCCGAAGTCCTCCACCGACTCGCTGGAGCCGGTCACGCCGATGCCCCCCAATTCGCGGGCCAGCGCCTCGCCTTTGCCTGTGGAAGAAATAATGCCGACGCGAAAACCATCTGCGGTCAGCTGGCGTGCAATGGCGGCGCCGATGCCCGTTCCGCCCGCAGTGACGATGGCCACTTTTTCTACTGTCATGACAATCCTTGTGTGCCTGTAATGGCACCCTGAAATTGTCCGCCTACACAACGATTGTTGGGGATCAGATCGGAGCAGGACACCTGCTCCGATCCAGTAGAAAATCTACACCCATGAGCAATCCATTGGGCCGCACCCCGTCACTCAACGCCTTGCGCGCCTTTGAGGTCGCGAGCCGCCATCTGAATTTCCGCCTGGCCGGAGCCGAACTGGGTGTGACGCAGGGCGCGGTAGCGCAACAGATCCGGGCGCTGGAGGAAGAGCTGGGACTGAAGCTGTTCGAACGGCACCCGCGCCGGCTCGCATTGACACAGAACGGGCAGCGGTACGTCGTCGGTGTGCGACGCGCGTTCGAAACGCTCGCCCATGCCACCCAAAGCCTGCGGCCTGAGCCCCTTCACCTGACGATCAGCGTCACGCCGACCTTTGCCACCAAATGGCTCATCCCGAGGCTTCCGGACTACACACGCCTCCATCCTGGCGTCGATCTGCGCATCCTCGCCACCGAGCGCCTGTCGCACTTTCACACCGAAGCTGTCGACCTGGCGGTGCGCTACGGGCGCCCTTCGTTTGGCCCCGGGCTGCAAAGTGACCTGCTATGGGAAGAATGCCTGGTCGCAGTAGGAAGCCCTGCTTTGCTCGGGCAGCTACAGGCCGCAAGCGACTCCCCACGCAACGGGTCTTACGTACTGCTCAACGACTCCCAATCGTCTTGGGAGCAGTATGTGGAGCAGTGCGACCCGCCAGCCCCCCAACCACCCGCCCAGACGATTTCATTCAACCAGACGACCCTGGCCATTGACGCGGCCCTGATGGGCCAAGGCGTTGCGCTCGTTCAAAAGGACTTCGTGGCGCAAGACCTGGCCCTGGGGCGCCTGGTGCAGGTGTTCCCTGCAGAGATGCAAACCGACGCTGGCTACTACCTGGTGTTCCCGCGCAAGCAACGACAGCCGGACGCAGTCGCAGATTTAAGAGCGTGGCTGCTTGGTGCCGTCCGATAGGACAGCCTTTGCGCATCCCGGTCTGCTGCGCGCAGGTCTCAACTCCCGGCTCGCGGTGCGCCGCGCTGCGCTGAGGGCTGTCCCAGGGCCTGCGCCAGATACGGCGCCGTCTTGCTTTCCTTGTTGGCTGCTACCGCGAGCGGAACGCCCTGTGCCACGATGCGCCCGCCCTCGTCTCCCGCGCCAGGCCCGAGGTCGATCACCCAATCGCAGGCCGCCACCACCCGCATTTCGTGCTCGACCAACACCACCGTGTTGCCCGCAGCCACCAGCCCGTCGAGCTGCGCGATCAGGCGGTCCACATCGGCCGGGTGGAGTCCGGTGGTCGGTTCATCCAACACGTACAGGGTGCCGCCGCGTTGCTGCTGGCGCTGCAGCTCGGTCGCCAGCTTGATGCGCTGGGCCTCGCCACCGCTCAGTTCCGTAGCCGGCTGCCCCAGGCGCAGGTAACCCAGCCCGATATCCCGCAGTACCGTGAGTGGGCGCAGCACCGAAGGCTCTTCGGCAAACACTGCGCACGCGGCGTCGACAGTGAGGCCCAGCACGTCGGCAATGGAAAGCCCGTTCCACAGAACTTCCAGCGTTGCCGTGTTGTAGCGGCTGCCGTGGCAGGTGGGGCATGGTGCGTACACACTGGGCATGAAGAGCAACTCCACACTGACAAAGCCCTCGCCTTCGCAGGTCTCGCAGCGACCCTTCGCTACATTGAAAGAAAACCGACCCGCGTCGTAGCGGCGCTTGCGTGCCGCTGGCGTGGCGGCAAAGAGTTTGCGCACCGTGTCAAAGAGACCCGTGTAGGTCGCCAGATTGGAGCGTGGAGTCCGGCCGATGGGTTTCTGGTCTACCTGCACGAGGCGCTTGATGCGCTCTGCGCCCGCGACCAGCCGACCCGACGCCGGGGAGGCAGATGGTATTGGCGCCCCATCCGGCACCTCCCCATCACCGACCAACGCTCCCGAAGCCTCCTCGTGTGCGTCTGCGACCAGCGGCCGCCCCAGATGCGCGGCCATCAGTTCCAGCAGCGCCTGGCTCACCAGGCTGGACTTTCCGCAACCCGAAACACCGGTCACGGCGGTCATGCACCCCAGCGGAAAATCGGCGTCCAGCCCCTGCAAGTTATTGCGTGTGATGCCCTCCATCTGCAGCCATCCCTGCGCAGCGCGTGGTCGGCGCAAAGGCACCCCGGCCTCAGCACCCACGCCAAACAGGTAGCGTCGGGTCTGCGACCGCTCAACCTGCGCCAGCCCCGCAGGCGGGCCGCTGTACAGCACCTCGCCGCCCCCTTCGCCAGCGGCGGGCCCCACATCCACCAGCCAGTCTGCGCGGCGCATGGTGGCCACATCGTGCTCCACCACAAACAGCGAATTGCCCGCGCCCTTGAGGTCCTGCAGCGCCGCCAGCAGGGCCTCGCCATCGGCCGGGTGCAAGCCGGCCGACGGTTCATCCAGGACGTAAACAACACCAAACAGGTGGGAGGAAAGCTGCGATGCCAGCCGCAGCCGCTGCAACTCGCCCGGAGAGAGCGTGGGCGTGGACCGGTCCAGCGAAAGGTATCCCAGCCCCAGATCGATCAGTGCCAAAACCCGCCGGCGCAAATCCCCTGCCAGTCGTTGGGCCGCGATCACCTTTTCTTCCGACAACCAATGCGTGCGATGGACGTCGGGCGCTGCCGCGTGCGCGCCGGCAGCGCCTGCCCCACCGCGCTTCTTGCGGGTTTGGCTGCCCTGACCTTCCAGTTGGGGCTCGCCATCACCCAGCCGGCCTTCCGCCGCGGGCACCAACAATTCAGCCAGCGCTTTCAGCGGCAGTTGCGCCAGCGTCGCGATGTCATGCCCGGCGAAGGTGACCGATAGCGCCTCTGGCTTGAGCCGCTTTCCATGGCACACCGGGCACAAGGTCCCCACCATGTACTGGGCGACGCGCTTTTTCATCAGCGCGCTCTGGCTGTGGGCGAAGGTCTGGAGCACGTAGCGCCGCGCCCCCGTGAAGGTGCCCATGTAGCTCGGAGTGAGCTTGCGTTTGATTGCGTCCTTCACTTCGCCAACGTTGAATCCCGCGTACACCGGCACGGTGGGCTGCTCTTCAGTGAACAGAATCCAGTGGCGCAACTTTTTAGGCAGGTCGCGCCATGGTGTGTCGACGTCGTGGCCCAGTGTGGTCAAGATATCGCGCAGGTTTTGTCCCTGCCAGGCGGATGGCCACGCGGCCACGGCGCGCTCGCGGATGGTCAGGGAATCGTCCGGCACCATCGACTGCTCGGTCACCTCGTACACGCGCCCCTGGCCATGGCAGTTGGGGCACGCACCCTGCGGCGTGTTGGGCGAGAAGTCCTCCGCATAGAGCATGGGCTGGTCGGCCGGATACCGACCGGCGCGCGAGTAGAGCATGCGCAGCGGCGTCGATATCCCCGTCACACTGCCGACCGAAGACCGGGTGCTGGGCGTCCCGCGCTGCTGCTGCAGTGCCACCGCCGGCGGAAGACCTTCGATGCTGTCCACCTGAGGCACCCCGGCCTGTACGATCAATCGCCGCGCATACGGTGCCACGGATTCCAGGTAGCGCCGCTGCGCTTCGGCAAACAATGTGCCGAAGGCCAGCGACGACTTGCCCGAGCCTGAGACGCCTGTGAACACCACCAGTGCGTCCCGGGGGATGTCCACGTCAACGTCTTTGAGGTTGTGTTCTCGGGCGCCCCGTACCCGGACCATGCCGGGGGGAGAGAGAGCGGTAGAGCTTGGGAGCGTGGCAGGCATGGAGGATCTCTTCAAGAGAGCGGCGACTTGAAAGCAAGGATGATGGGTGGCGAAGCCGGCCATGCCGTGCAGGCGCATGCCGCATTTGCACGTGGTGCTTGCGCTGGCTCATCCACGCTGCCCGTTGCGTTGCTGCCATTGAGCGCCTGCCCTCCCGCCCAAACTTCTGCCGAGCAAGGCAAATCGCCCGGGGTCAGGCAAGCCGACCAGGATGTGTCCCCAACGGCAGTGCGGGCGATGCCAGGCACACACCCCGCCATCTGTTACAGCGGCACAGCGTCTGTTTTCTAAGTTCAGGAAAGCAAGGGCTTGATTTTTTCGCCGAACGCTTCGATGAACTCGATCTGATTGCGCCCGACGTTGTGGAGATAGATCTCCGCAAAGCCCATCTCGGCATAGCGTTCGATCCACGCCGCATGTATGTGGGCATCGGCTGAGATATGGACGAATGCGTCCATGTCCGCGGGCCCTACGTTCGCCGTTGCACGCTCAAAAGCGGCGGGAGTGGCCAGGTTTTCAGTCAGATCTGCCGCCAGCGCGTTGCTGCGCCACTGGTCCAACGCATTGCTTCGGGCCGACGCCTCGTCCGCCGCGTATGACAGGTGGACCTGCAGGTGCACAGGTTTGTTCTCGCCACCCCCTTCCCGAAAGGCGTCGACCAGGCGTCGCAAGTCATCCAAGGGGCGGTGAACTCTCAGGAGTCCATCGGCCCAGCCGCCCATCCAGCGTGCGGTCTCGGGCGAAAGCGCCGCGCCCAGCAGCGGCGGTGGACGTGTCGCCAGCGTATAGAGCTTGGCCTGGCGGGTGGGTATCGGCGCTGCGACAGTCACTTCCTCGCCACGCCACAGCGAGCGAATCACCTGCGCGCCGCAGAACAGCCTTTCATTGCGCTGCGGCTTTTCGGGCCAATCGGCACCGACCATGCACTCGTTGAGCGCCTCGCCACTGCCCAACGCGAGCCAAGCCATACGGCCTGGAAACATTTGCGCCAGAGTGGCTCCGGCCTGTGCCGTGACCACGGGGTGGTAGCGCCAACCGGACGGCACGGTGATCAAGCCAAACGGCAGGCTTGTTGCCTGCATTGCAGCACCAAGCCAGGCCCACGCAAAACCGGATTGACCCTGGCGCTCACTCCATGGCGCCAGATGGTCAGACGACATGAGGCAATCAAAGCCGGCAAGCTCGGCGGCTCGCGCGCAATCCAGCAACTCGCCCGGGCTGAACTGTTCGTGGGAGGCATGAAAACCAATGCGGGCCATTTCTTCTTTCTTCCGTGCGGACGCCGTTAGAGATGCGTACCGAAGTGGCTGGTCGAGGTTCTTTGGCGCGGGCTATTCAACCGTTAGCTCCATGCAGACCACTTTGGGGGCGCGTGGGGCTCTTTTGAGGCAGGCAGCGCGCCCGCCGTCGCACCGCTCTGCGGTAGCTTCCAAAAAACGCATGAAGAGATTGCTGTGCCTCAGCATGGTTGGCTGTAGGACTGGATCGAAACCGAACCCGCGCGCCAGCATGGCACGGCTCCCTGCGCGGCATTTCCTCTACCCGCAAATCAGACCGCACCTACAGGCCGGCCCGATCCGTCGCAGGAGGCTTGCAATGTCGCAAACCACACAGCACAGCACCATGCCACCGATCCCATCCACATCTTGCGAGCCCAGGCTCTGTGACCGCGCGGGGACCGTGCATGCCTGCCAGCAATCCTGCGCTCCGGCGTCGGTCGAATTTCCGGTCCTTATCACGCGTTCGGCGGTCAGCGGCGGCGCTTCCACAGCCCAAGCCGAAGTGGATAGAGAGTGCGAGTCGGCGGCGGGTGAACATGCATAGCCGTGAACAGCTCATGCACGTCCTGGCGGAGGCGGCGGAACTGGAGCACAACATCCTGTGCTGCTATCTGTACGCAGCCTTCAGCCTCAAGACCTCCGTCGACGAAGGACTGTCCGCTCACGAATTGGCGCATGTGTCGGCATGGCGCAAAGAACTGACGGGAATCTGCGTAGAGGAGATGACCCACCTCTCGCAGGTCGCCAATCTCACCCTTGCGATCGGGGTGCGACCCCACTTCAACCGACCCAATTTCCCGGTGGCCAAGGGATACCACCCGGCCGCTGTGGAACTGGCACTGGCGCCGTTTGATCTCGATACCCTCGATCACTTCATCTTTCTCGAGCGTCCCGAGGGATCGGAGGAGCGCGATGCGCCCCCTGCAGGGGCAGTCGCCGGGCCGCCCCGCGATTCGCTGCCACAGGTACTGATGCCCGCGGCGCCAAACTACGAGACCATTGGCGAGTTCTACGAGTTGTTGAAAAGCGGGCTTCGCGCAGTGAGCGAGGCCCTGGGCGAAGGCCAGCTGTTTTGCGGCCCTGCGCGCCATCAATTGAGCGCCCGGGAACTTCGCAGCGACGATCTTCTGGTGGTTCACGACCTGAACACGGCCATCGCCGCCATCGACACGATCATTGTGCAGGGCGAGGGTTCGCAAGCGGAGCGGGACGGCTCGCAGAGATGAAGTCCCAGTACCAGGCCCTGCAAACCGAGCGAAGCGATTTCTGTCCACACCGGAACGTTGCGCGCAATCCCGTCATGCGCGCCCCGGTCGCCGAGGACCGCGTTCACATTGCCTCGCAGCCGGCACGCACCTTGCTCGACGCCGCGAACGGCACGTACGCCGCCATGATGTCCACCTTCACCGCCCTGTACGACCTCCCCCGTGATGCCCCCGCCCGGCCGCTGCTGCTGTCTGCAGCACTGTCGTTGATGCACATGGCGGCGGCGATCTCGGATGCGCTGACGCGGCTTCCGGCGGCCGACACGCCGGGCGCGCCCCATGCCGGAGTGACTTTCACCGTGTTGCGCAGCACCGAAGGTTTCTCTGTGGGGGCCGACGCGCCGGCGTTGGTGGGAGAGCGGCTCGCGCTGGTGGAGCAAACACTTTTGGGGATCGTGCACCTCTGCCCACTGCTCGGCCAGCCCCTTGCAGAATTTCAGATTGCAACGGCCAATCTCAGACGCAACTCACAAGGCTCAGGGACGCGGAACGGCGCGGCCTGTAGCGCTACAGGCTAGGCGTCGGTGTGCTGCCATTGCGGCGTCGCTCCCATCGGGTGAACTGAAGCAAGCACCGCGTGGCACGCTTCACCGCTGGCTGGCGACTCTGTCGACGTGTCACGGCCTGTGTTGCCGCTCCAGTGCCGGTTCTTCGAAACCACTTACGCCGAGCCGAGGGAGCAGCACGCAGGGCGCCACCCATGCACAGCAAGATTCCAGCGCCTCCCTAGGCTATGCTCCCGCGGACCGATCGACACCACCCAAAGCGCCCATGCCCCATCTCAAGTTTCCTCCCGAAGGCTTGTCGGGCGAAATGGCCCGGATGATTGCCGACCACCCCTGGGACATGCACCCGCTGGGCCACCCGGACCATTGGCCGCAAAGCCTCAAGAATGCGCTGGTGCTGCTGCTGGAGTGCCGGTTGCCCATGTACCTGGCGTGGGGTCCCGAACTGCTCCAGTTCTACAACGATGCCTATCGCCCCATCTTGGGAGACAAGCATGAAGGCGCCCTGGGCGGCTCTGCGCGGGTAACCTGGAGTGAAATCTGGCCCACCATCGGGCCCATGTGGGACGAGGTGTTGTGCGGCAAGGCCATCGGATTCGAAGACTTCAAGCTGACCATTCAGCGATACGGCTTCCCGGAAGACTGTTATTTCAATTTTTCGTACAGTCCCGTTCGCGATGACGAGGCAAGCGTGGCCGGGGTGCTGGTGACCTTCGCTGAGACCAGCAGCAAGGTGCTGAGCGAGCGGCGGTTTAGGTTCTTGGACGGGCTCGCGCAAATGACGCGGGCGCAGAGCTCGCCTGCCGATGTGATGACCACAACTTCTGCGGCGCTAGGCCAGTACCTGGAGGTCAACCGCTGTGCCTATGCCCATGTGCTTGACGACCAGAACACCTTCGATCTGATCGGTGACTACAACAACGGCGTCGAGAGCATTGTGGGGCGCTACAAATTTACGGATTTTGGCGATCTGGTCAGTGAACTGATGATCGCCAACCAGCCGTACGTGAACGAGGATGTGGACAGCAACCCAATCACGAAAGATATGGATCTGTCTGCCTACCGCCTGACAGCCATCCAGGCCGTTATCTGTGTTCCGCTCCACAAGAACGGAAAGTTCGTGGCGGCGATGGCGGTGCACCAGACGACGCCGCGCAACTGGACCTCTGAAGAAATCACGCTGGTCCGCACCGTCGTCGACCGGTGCTGGGAGTCTCTCGAGCGCATCCGCGCAGAGAACGACAAGGCACTGCTGCTCGACAGCGAGCGCGCCGCCCGCCGCGAAGCGGAGCGGGCCAACTCCTTCAAGGACAGCTTCCTGGCGACGCTTTCCCATGAGCTGCGGACACCGCTGAGCGCCATCACTGGTTGGGTCCACATCCTTCGGAAAAAATACGGCGCAGGCCATCCTGACTTGCTCAAGGGTGTCGACGTCATCGAGCGGAGCACACGCACGCAGGCACGCCTGATCGGCGATTTGCTCGACATGAGCCGGATCAGCTCGGGCAAGCTCAGGCTGGACATGAAACCGGTGGACCCCGCAGGGTGTGTTCGTGCAGCCCATGACCTGATGTTGCCCAACGCCCAAGCGGCCGGGCTGACACTCACCGCGGAGCTGGAGCCTGCCGGGCTGGTGCTCGGAGATGCGGACCGGCTGCAGCAAATCGTGTGGAACCTGCTTGCCAACTCGGTGAAGTTCACACCCCGCGGTGGCGCTGTGACGGTGCGGCTCTCGCAAAGCAAATCCACTGCGGTCATCACCGTGTGCGATACGGGGGTGGGTATCCAGACAGAGTTTCTGCCGCATATCTTCAAACGCTTTCGGCAAGCGGACGGCTCGATCACCCGCAGCTTTGGCGGCTTGGGTCTCGGGCTGTCGATCGTGCACCACCTTGTCGAACTCCACGGCGGCAGTGTGAGCGCTGAAAGCGCGGGTTCGGGGGCGGGCGCCACCTTTCGCGTCACCCTGCCGCTGCACCACGCGCCCGTCACGGACCCCGTAAAGCCCCGGGCCACGGCCCCCATGGACCGCTCAGCGCCAGACCTGTCAGGGCAGACAGTGCTGGTGGTGGACGACGACCCCGACACGCGGGAGCTTCTGAAACGGGTCATCGAGGAGTGCGGCGCCGAGGTTCACACCGCACCGGACGCCTACGCCGCCATGCACTTCATCGAGCGCCGCATGCCCGACGTGCTCTGCTCTGACATCGGGATGCCCGGCATGGACGGGTATGAGCTCGTCCGCTGGGTGAGGGCGCGCGCCAGCCAGCGCCAGGGGAGGGTCCCCGCCATCGCGATGACCGCCTTCGCAAGGCCCGAGGACGAGACCCGATCTCTCGAATCAGGATTCGATTTGCATCTCTCCAAGCCGGTCGAGCCGGGGCAGGTCCTCGCCGCGATTGGAGAGCTGTTGGCTGGCGGGGAGGCTGCCGCCAGGATGCGGTGATGCGTATTGCCCCTGCCTCCAAGCCGCAAGGTATTGCCCGGGTGTCCGCCCGAGCACCTTGCGAAAGGCAACACCCATGTGCGACTGGTGGGTGAATCCACAATCCAATGCAATCGACGCCAGCGGCGCAGCATCTTTTCGCACCATCGCACGAGCCGCTTGGACCCGCGTTTCAACAATGAACGCGTGGGGCGTCGTGCCCACAAGCTGGGTGAACTCACGCAAGAAACGCAGCGGACTTTTGCCTTCCGCCTGCGCCAACTGCGCAATCGACAAAGGCTGGGCAAATTCATGCGCAATGTGGTCCAGCACGCGCCCGTAGACACTGCGCAGCTGCGGGTGCGGATCTGGACGGTTGTCCCCTTCTGTCGAAGTCTGCAGGTTGAGGAACGCCAGCGCAGACTGCTCGACAGCAAGAACATCGGGTGCCGCATCGAGCAGGAGGCGGCGCAAGTGCTGAGCGGCCGCAAGCGCTGCAGCATGCCCCGCCCAGTACGCACGACCCTTGCTGCGCCGTGGTGCCGGCACGCCCAGGCCGCATGTCCAGCGGGCCACCAGATACTCACCGCCGGTGGCGGATTCAGAGAACACATCGACGCCCGGCGGCGTATACGCGAGCATGCCGGGCCAGGTATCGAAATCTTCCCGGTGGTCGGACCCGATGGCATGCACGCCCTTCTGACGCTCCAGCGCAATGCCGAGGGAATGCGTCCGCACCGGGTCCGTTGCACTGTAGGCCCTGCGGCTCAATAGCTCGACCCGCAGGCCGTGCAGGGCCATGTCATGGACAAAGAGGGAGGGCTGGGTCATCGCTGGAGAGGAGGCGGCAGAGCTGAAATTTCATGATATACGCCCGGATACAGCGACTCGATACTGCGCGCATGAACACATCAGAACCAAAGGGCAGCGAGCCCAACCGCGTGATCGGCCTCATCGGCGGCATGAGCTGGGAATCGAGTGCCGAATACTACAAACTCATCAACCAGGAGGTGCGCAACCGCCTCGGCCCTCTGCGCTCCGCCCAGCTGCTGATGTACAGCGTGGACTTCGGGCCCATCGAACAGGCGCAGCATGCCGGCCGCTGGGATGACCTGGCCAGCATGCTGGAAGACGCCGCGCGGCGCCTGCATCACGGCGGGGCCGACTGCGTCGTGTTGTGCACCAACACCATGCACAAGGTCGCGGATCGAATTCAAGCTGCGGTCCCCATCCCCTTCCTGCACATCGCGGACCCGGTGGGGCACGAAGCTTCGCAGACCGGCGCCAAAGTGCTGGGTCTGCTGGGCACGCGCTTCACCATGGAACAGCCTTTCATGCGCGAGCGACTGGAACGTACACATGGCCTGCAAATCCTCGTGCCTGATGGGCCAGACCGCGCCGAAGTGCACAGGATCATTTACGAGGAACTTTGCACGGGCGTGGTACGCGAGGCGTCGCGCAAGACCTACCAACGCATCATCGAATCGTTGGCGCAGCGCGGCGCGCAGGCGGTGGTTCTGGGCTGCACGGAAATCACGCTGCTGATCCAGCAACCCGACAGCGTGCTCCCCGTTCTGGACACCACCCGATTGCATGCGCTGGCCGCGGTGGACTTTGCACTGGCCCGTGGCTAATGCGGCCGGCGCATCGGGTCCGTCCACCTCGCGGCCTCTAAACGCAATACCCCCGTAGCGGCACCCGCTGGCACCGCGGTAGCGGGGTCTGGGCACCCCTGCTTTGTAGCCGCCGTCCTACAAGATGGCCCCAGAGGGACTCCTACGATGCCTCCCAAGGAGTTCACCCATGGCCTACGACAGAGACGAAATGGCACAGGATCAGCCGCTGATTTCGCTGCGCGAGGACGACCTTCGCTTTTGGAGCAATGCGCTCGGTTGCACGGAGCAGCATTTGCGCGAGGCTGTCGATGTCGCGGGGCAATCACCCACCGATGTGATGGAGTTCCTGGCCCCTACGGGATGGTAGGCGTGCCCGGTTTCCAGGCACCCCGGGGTTGAGTCCCCATCTGACGCAGGCGGCTGGTCTGCCCAGGCAGTGATCCCTCTAGCGACGTCCAGATGCATGGCCATCCTCTATCGCTGTACGTAACGGCGCCCTGCGATCCCAACAGCTGCTACCTATTGAATGGTTTCGGTCTCGGACAGCTTGAGGCCAGCGCTCAAGCTGTCGCATGCTTCGCACCATGCCGCCGCCCAGGCAGCCAACGCGGGTGACTCTGGGGGCATCCCCATGCCGCGCACGAATTCTTGCGGTGCGACCGTGCCCGTGGCCGAACGAAACAGCCCCCGCATCAACACCACGCCGACGACCCTCCCCTTGCGCAGGAAGCGGTGCTCCATGACGGTCCACTTGTCATCCCAGCCCAGGACGCGCGTGTGGATCTCGAACGTCTCGAAGACCTTCAGCTCTCGCCGAAATTTCCCCCACACGTCCCCCACGATGGGCATCGCCTTGTGGCGCAGTGCCACGCGGAAGGCACCACTTCGCAGGACATAGTCCATGCGCCCCACATCCGCGAGCGTGAAGTAGCGGCCGTTGGTGACGTGCCGATTGAGGTCGAGGTCCAGCGGCCAGACCCGCAGTCGGATGACCGTGGTGTCCATCGCGTCGACCGGCCTGCGCCACGGACGGCGCAGGAACATGAGCAGAAGGCGAAACCAGAGATTCATGGGGTTGTGGTGAAGAGCGGTTGCGAGCACCCCAATCTATTCGTGCCGAGCCAAAGTCACCATATGCATAAATGACAATCTTCCTGCGATAACTGCAATACGATGGCCCATGGACATTTGTCTTCTTTTGGCAGACCACTGCTCGGCCGCCAGCGCCACCATGGCGCAGGAGTTTTTTCGGGCGTCGAACCTGTTCGCGGATGCGCCGGCGTTCCGGGTGATATCGGCTTCGTGGGACGGGCAAGCCGTCCCTACCATGAGTGGGCAGATGCTTCAGGTGGATGCAGCGATCAGCGACGTGGGCAGGATGGACCTGGTGGTGGTACCGGGCTTCCTGTTGACGCTGCGGGAGGCTCTTCCTTTGTTCGAACGGTACAGACCGTGGCTGCGTCATCAACATGCGGCGGGCGCCACGGTAGCTTCCATGTGCACGGCGACATTCCTGCTGGCGGAATGTGGGCTGTTGCCCGGAGTGCGCGCGACCACGCATTGGGCGTTTGCAGATTTTTTTCGCCGCCGGTATCCCGACCTGCTTCTGGACGAAACGCGCATGTTGCACGACGAGAAGCGCGTTGTGACGAGCGGCGGTGCCTCCGCCGCCATGGACCTTCTGCTCTATCTGGTTGAACGCTTTGGCACGCCGGGTCTGGCCCACAAATGCAGCCGGTACATGTTGATTGACCACGTGCGCAGCGGGCAGTCGGCCTATTTTTTCTGGACGGCTTCCAAGAACCACAACGATGCCGAGGTGCTGCAGGTCCAGCACTGGCTGGAAGAGTCCTTTGCCGAGCCCCTGGTGATTGATGAAGTGGCTCAGCGCTTTGGTTTTGGCATTCGGAACTTCAAGAGACGCTTCAAGGAGGCGACGGGCAGCGCGCCGCTGGCCTATCTGCAGATGCTCCGGTTGCAGAAGGCCATGCAACTCCTGGAAACGACGCGGCAGAGCCTGGAGAGCATCACCGGCGCAGTGGGGTACGGGGACAGCAGTTCGTTCAGCCGTCTGTTTCAAAGCAGAGTCGGCCTGCCACCTTCGGCATACCGAAGGAAATTTCAGGTGAAGAAGCGTTAAGGCGCCTTCTGCGGCTTGGCCACCGCAAGCCAACCCAGCAAGCTGTGTGCATCACGCACTGAGGCTATCCACGTCGCACAAGCGCCCTGTCGGCGGGCGCTGACACCTGTAGGTCATCCACGGCGGGGATCAGGCTGCAGGACGACAGAACACGTGAAATCAGGGTTGTACGGTGACAGGGTCATCAACCTGCTGGACATGGCGACGGCCTTCGGGCCGGCCGACATCCGGCGTTTTACGTGAAGGAAATTCCATGAGCGATCGAAACAACCCACTCCATAGCGATGCGGACCACTCGGCAACCAAAACCGGCGTCGGCGCTGTGGTCGGCGGTGCAGCAGGGGGTGTTGCGGGCGGCGCCGCAGCCGGCGCACTGGCGGGCGGCTTGACGGGCCCCGTGGGCGCCGCCGTCGGAGCCGTTGTCGGCGCAGTGGCCGGCGCGGCGATGGGGCGCAGCGTCAAGGTCGACCCGGTGGCCGAGGACACCTATTGGCGCGACAACTATTCTTCGCGCCCTTACATCGCGGGCGGCGCGCAGTACGACGACTACCAGCCCGCCTATCGCTATGGCGCAGACTCGTATTCCAAATACCCCAACCGGTCCTTTGACGAGATCGAGCCCGAACTGAGCCGCGACTGGGGCAGCGCCCGCGGCCAATCTTCGCTCGACTGGGAAAACGCCAAGCACGCATCGCGTGATGCCTGGCACCGCGTGAGCAACGCAGCGGAACGGGCGATCCCCGGCGACTCGGACCGCGACGGCCGCTAAGCCGAGCCTCCCCAAGGGGGTACGTTGCCGTGCCCCCTTTTCTTGTCCTTTGTTGTTTCACACATGCCAGGAGGCTTCCCATGCAAGAGAAACCCGCCGATCCCCATCCGCTGAGCGATCTGGCCTACGACTGGATCACGCTGATGCAGAACAAGGCGCAGGCGCTGCTCGCCTACGACCAGTACATCAAGGATGCCGAAGCCGCAGGCTCACCCGAGTGCGCTGCTTTCTTCCGCAAAGTGCACGACTCCGACAAGGCGCAGCTTGCAGAAGCCAAGCAGCATCTGGTGGCGGTATTGCAGGGGACGATGGGCGCAGGCAAACGGCCGGCTTGAACAGCCGGTGGGATGAAGCTCGCACGCCTGCGCTGACACGTCTCAGGCGCGCCGAGCTCATCACCCGACCCACACTACACAGCACAACACGTCCGCCTATGGGGATTCCCGTAGCGCCGCTTGAGGTGCTCTCCGTGCCCCAGCGTGCCTGGGGCACGTTCACTTTCACGTTCACGGGGTATTTGGTACGTCCCCCCCAAATCCACAGCTGGCCGTGTGTTCGGACCTATCGCGCCTGCGAAGGCCCCATAGCGACGCGCGATGCTCAGGGCAAGGATGAAGGATCGCAACGCAGCACAAAAGAGTTCCGAAGTTGCCGTCGATTGTTCTCAATACCGGAACAGTTAGTTTGCGACTGAGTGGTTTTTCTTTGAACATCACCGGCGTACAGTTCAACCCATCGATGAGCCGAACCCGCAAGGCGACTCACCGAACCCGGTTTGAAGCAGTTCTCAGCCTTCGCTTCTGGCTCTTTGTTCCGGTTTTTTTTGAGACGCTTTTTTTAACTTCAAGGACTTTCATCATGAACAACACTGCACGCTTCCTCTCCATCGCCGCTGTCGCTGCCTTCGCCTCCTTTGGTGCCCAAGCCGACGAAGCCGATGCTTCGCAATTCGCCACCAAGTTTGAAACCAACCGCACCCGCGCTGAAGTGGCTGCAGAAGCCGCCACCGTGGCCCAGACCCGCAGCATTGAGCCAGCAGGTTCGCGCGTGGTGACTTACAAGTCCACGGCCGACCGCGCTGCGGTGCGCGCCCAGGCTGCTGAAGCCCTGCGCACGGGCCAAATCCCATCGGGCGAATTCAGCGCCATGTAATTGACGCAGTTGCGGGCCTTCCCATGGTGGCGGCACTTCGCGGGTGCTGCTGCCATGGGGAGTGTTTTCCCCGCAAATGCTGCCAAGCAAACTGGGCTCCTTTTGGGAGCCCTTTTTGTTGTTGGGTAGGGGTGATTCCAATCTGGTCAACTGGACGCAACCACGGCGGTCTCTGGCGGGAAGCGCTGGCGCCCCGTGCGATCGGACCGCGGAGATGGTTGCCCATCTTGGCGCGCACAATCCACCGGCTGTGTTCGGTGGGTTCAGGCTCTGCTTGCAAAATCCACCCACCGTTAGCAACTACCACCCACCGCCGCCGCATGCTCCGCTACCTCACCGTCCCCGTCACCGCCTTTCAACAGAACTGCTCCATCGTCTGGTGCGATGCCACGCACCTGGCCGCGGTGGTCGACCCGGGCGGTGACTTGGAGTTGTTGCTGTCGCACATCAAGCGCCTGAACCTGAAGCTCGAGCAGATCTGGCTGACCCACGCGCACATCGACCACGCGGGCGGCACGGGCGAGCTGGCCGAGCGGCTGGCGCTGCCCATCGTGGGGCCGCACCCGGGGGATCAGTTCTGGATCGACGGCCTGCCGCAGCAAAGCGCGATGTTTGGTTTTCCGCCTGCGCAACACTTCACGCCCACACGCTGGCTGGCCGATGGCGACTCGGTGCAGATCGGCCACGAAACGCTGCAGGTGCGCCACTGCCCGGGCCACACGCCCGGCCATGTGGTGTTCCACGCGCCGCAGATCGACCGGGCTTTTGTCGGCGACGTGCTGTTTGCCGGCAGCATCGGCCGCACGGATTTTCCGCAAGGCAATCACCAGGACCTGATCGACAGCATCACCCAGCGGCTGTGGCCCATGGGGGACCAGACGGTATTCATCCCCGGCCACGGGCCCGAGAGCACGTTTGGGCGCGAGCGCCAGAGCAATCCGTATGTGGGTGGGACCTGAGCGCTACGGGAGTCCGATATTGAATCAAAACAGGGCCTAGCGCTTGATTGGTAAGCGCTTATAGCTATTGTTTTAATAGCAAACGCATTTGTGCCGAGTACGGTGATGGCGGGCCTGCGCAACATCACCACAATCCGCGCCGCCATTGCAGCCGGCTGATGCAGCCGCCATTGCGTTCCGAGTGCCGCGCCGCAAGCCCACTTCAGCCGGCGGCGCAGGCCCGATGTTCACCGCCGATGAGTGGGACAGATTGCGCCAGCATGGCCAGCGCGCGGCTCAAAGCCGCGCACCGCTCCCCCGCGCCATGGATCAGCCCTTCCTCGCCGCCTCATACAAACCACGCACCTTGGGCACGTTGGACTCCAGCTCTCTGATGCGCGCCGGGCCCGACGGGTGGGTGGACAAAAACGCCAGCCCGCCCTGCTTGCTGCCCGTGGCGTTGCCCATCTTCTTCCACAGGCTTACCGAGGCCGCGGGGTCGAAGCCGGCGCGCGCGGCCAGTTCCAGTCCCACCAGGTCGGCCTCGCTTTCGTCCGATCGGCTGAACTGCAGCGTGAGCAGTTGCCCGCCCAGGCCTGCGGCGGCCTGGCCGAGGTCACCCAGCCCCAGCAGCTGCGAGCCCAGGCGCAGCGCGAGGTTGGTGCCCTGCGTCTTGGCGATGCGCTCGCGCGCGTGTTCGCGCAGGGCATGGGCCATTTCGTGGCCCATGATCATCGCGGTCTCGTCGTCGGTGAGCTTGAGCTGATCGAGGATGCCCGTGTAGAAGGCGATCTTGCCACCGGGCATGCAGAACGCGTTGATTTGCTGGCTGCCGATCAGGTTGACCTCCCAGCGCCACTGCTTGGCGCGGTCGTTCCACGGCGCGGTGTAGGGAATCAGTCGCTTGGCGATGGCGTGCAGGCGCTGCAGCTGCGGGTGGCCTTCTGGCGCAAGCGCGCGCTTGGCCCGGGCCTGCTCCAGCATCTGGCGGTACTGCTGGGCCGCCGAATTTTCAAGCGTCTCGGCGGGGATCAGCTTGCGCACGCTGGAGGCCGTGCCCACATCCACCTGGGCCAACACGGGCGCCGCCGCGCCGGCACCGGCCGCCAGCAAGAAGGCGCGGCGCGCCGACCAGGGCGACGAAGGAGCAGCAACGGAAGGCGTGGGGCACAGAAGGCACATACCAAAATCACCTGAAGAAGAGGAAGAGCGGCTTGCGCAGCGGAGTGCGTGGAACTCGCGCAAGTCGCGGAAATAATAGCCCGCGCCGATGTATCCCCAGCGCCAGCCTGCCCAGCACATGGTGGCTGGCCAGCCCGCTGCAAGGGCGTCGGCGATGATAGACAAAACCTCCGGCCGCCCATGTCAGACACCTCCACCTCATCCTCGCCCCCCGCCACCCCTGACGAGCCGCGGCGTACCCCCTGGCTTCAGACCCTGCGCGTGTACCTGGAGCCCGCCAGCCTGCGCATGCTCACGCTCGGCTTCGCAGCCGGGCTGCCGCTGCTGCTGGTGCTGGGCACGCTGTCATTTCGCCTGCGTGAGGCGGGCATCGACCGCAGCACCATCGGGTATTTGAGCTGGGTGGGCCTGGCCTATGGCTTCAAGTGGGTGTGGGCGCCGCTGGTGGACCGCATGCCCATCCCCGGGCTCACGCAGCTGCTGGGCCGGCGGCGCAGCTGGCTGCTGCTGTCGCAGGCCATCGTGGTCGCGGGACTGGTGGGCATGGCGATGTGCGACCCGCGCCTCACACTCGGGCCCATCGTGTGGTGCGCGCTGGCGGTGGCGTTTGGCTCGGCCACGCAGGACATCGCGCTCGACGCGTTCCGCATCGAATCGGCCGACGCCAACCACCAGGCGGCACTGGCAGCGTCCTACCAGACGGGCTACCGCCTGGCGATGATCTGGGCCGGCGCGGGCGTGTTGTGGATCGCGGCACGCGCCGAGATGGCACCGGCCGTCGGTCAGGGCGCAGCGGCCTACCAGAACGGCGCGTGGCAAACGGCCTATCTGGTGATGGCCGCGTCGATGGCAGTGGGCGTGGTCACGGTGCTGTTCTCGCGCGAGCCGGCGCCGGTGCAGCTGCCGCCCGCACGGAACGCAGCGGAATGGATCCAGAGCGCGATGGTGGAGCCATTCGCCGACTTTTTGCGCCGCTACGGCATGCAGGCCGTGCTGATCCTCGCGCTCATCGCCGTGTACCGCATCAGCGACGTGGTGATGGGCATCATGGCCAATCCGTTCTACGTGGACATGGGCTTCACCAAGGACGAGGTGGCGGCCGTGACCAAGGTGTACGGCGTGATCATGACGCTGGCCGGCGCGTTTGTGGGCGGCGTGCTGTCGATGCGTTTTGGCGTGATGCGCATCCTGATGCTGGGCGCCATCCTGAGCGCGGCCAGCAACCTGCTGTTTGCCTGGCTGGCCGGCCATGGTCACGACGTGACGGCGCTGATCGCCGTGGTGTCGGCCGACAACCTGGCCAGCGGCATCGCCTCGGCCGCGTTCATCGCCTACCTGTCGAGCCTGACCAACGTGAGCTATTCGGCCACGCAGTACGCGCTGTTCAGTTCGATGATGCTGCTCTTGCCAAAGTTCGTGGCGGGCTTTTCGGGCGACTACGTCAATACGTTTGGCTACGCGCACTTCTTCACGTCGACGGCGCTGCTGGGGTTGCCGGTGTTGGTGCTGGTGTGGCTGGCTTCCAGAGTCAAAACAGCCTCCAGCGCTTGATTGATAAGCACTTGTAGCTATATATTTAATAGCATCTGTGCAGCAACATGGACTTCGGTTTACCGGAACTTTACGGCCGCTTCAACACGGGGAAGCTGCCCGCGCCGAGCATGAGACCCTGACCTGCCCGTCCCTTAGCCCGCCACTACACTGATCCCCATGAGCTCCCAACTGCTGATGATCGAAGACGATGCCCGCCTCGCGCAGATGGTGGGCGAGTACCTGGGCCAGTCGGGCCTGCAGGTCACCCACCGCGCCGACGGCAAGAGTGGCCTGGCGCAGCTGCAGGGGCCCGACGCCGGGCCGCTGCCGGACCTGGTGATCCTCGACCTCATGCTGCCCGACATGGACGGCCTGGAAGTGTGCCGGCGCATCCGCTCGCTGCAGGGCAGCGCGGCGCAGGTCCCGGTGCTCATGCTCACCGCCAAGGGCGACCCCATGGACCGCATCATCGGCCTGGAACTGGGCGCCGACGACTACCTGCCCAAGCCTTTCGAGCCGCGCGAGCTGCTCGCCCGCATCCGCGCCATCCTGCGCCGCCGCACCGACGGCGGCAGCGCACCCGCCGCGCAGGCGCTGCGTTTTGGCACGCTCGAGATCGACCGCGACGCGCGCACCGTGACCGTAGGTGGCCAGCTGGCCGACCTCACCTCTTATCAATTCGACTTGCTCGTGGCGCTGGCCGAGCGCGCCGGCCGCGTGCTGACGCGCGACCAGATCATGGAGGCCGTGCGCGGCCGCGAACTGGAAGCGTTTGACCGCAGCATCGACGTGCACATGGGCCGCATCCGCGCTGCCATTGAGGCCGACGCCAAGAACCCGCGCCGCATCCTCACCGTGCGGGGCGTGGGCTACGTGTTTGCAAAACAACAAGACTGACCGCGGGAGCGCGGCGCCGCTGCGGCGCGCACCTCCGCTTTTTCATCAATGTCCCTCTCCACCCCGTTCTCCCGCCGCCTGTACCTGCGCATCTGGCTTGCCGTGGTCGGCGGCATTGCGGTGCTGACGCTCACCGTGGGCTGGGCTTGGCGCATGGCCGAGGACCAAAAGGCGCAAAACACCCAGCCGTTTGTGCCGCCCTCGCGCGAGATGGTGCTGCGCGACCCCACAGGCAATCTGGTGTTCAAGGGTTTGGCCACACGCCAGCCCACCGAACCCGGCGAGGGCGCCGAGTTTCATATCGAGGCCGACAACGGCCAGTCGTTCACGTTGCAGATGGCGCCCCGCCTGCCGCGCGGGGACCGGGGGGGCCGCCCGGGCGGCGGTGGCGGCAACCAGGGCGATGTGGCGTTCTGGACGCGGCCGCCGTTCGGATTCCTCTGGCTGCTGGGCATCGTCGGCTTGGCAGTGGCTGCGGGGGTGTACCCCATCATCCGGCGCCTCACCCTGCGGCTCGAAGCCCTGCAGCGCAGCGTGCAGAAGTTTGGCGAAGGCGACTTGTCGGTGCGGGTGCCCGAGCAGGGCCAGGACGAGGTGGCCGACCTCGCGCGCCAGTTCAACGCCGCCGCTGCGCGTGTGGAGACGCTGGTCAAGTCGCACAAATCGCTGCTGGCCAACGCATCGCACGAATTGCGCTCGCCGCTCACGCGCATCCGCATGGGCATGGAGCTGATGAACGGGCAGCAGCCCTCGCCCGCATTCCGCGAGGAGATCCTGCGCAACATCGCCGAGCTCGACCAGCTGGTGGACGAGATCCTGCTGGCCAGCCGCCTCGATGCGCGCGAGGCGGACGTCGGTACGGTGGAGCTGGTGGACTTGATTGGCCTGGCCGCTGAAGAGTGCGCGCGTGTGGACGCCGACCTGGACGTGAGTTCGGACTCGGTGGACGTGCGCGGCGTCTCCAAGCTGCTGCGCCGCGCCATCCGCAACCTGCTGGAGAACGCGCGCCGCTACAGCACGGGCGACATCACGGTGGCGGTGCTGCGCCGCCAGGGCCATGCCGAGGTACGGGTGTGCGACCGCGGCCCGGGCGTGCCGGTCATCCATCGCGAACGGATCTTCGAGCCCTTCTACCGCCTGCCCGGCGCCAGCGAGCGCGCCGGCGGCGTGGGCCTGGGCCTGGCGCTGGTGCGGTCGATTGCAGGCCGGCACAACGGCACCGTGCACTGCGAAGACCGCGAAGGTGGCGGCGCCTGTTTTGTGCTGCGCCTGCCGGTCAGCGCAGTGGCGGCTGCCGCCAGCGCCACGCCATGACGGCGTAGAGCGCCGCCCCCAGCAGCAGCACCGAGCCCGCCACACCCAGCGCCCAGTCAAACCCCTGCGCCTGCGAGCCCGCGCGCGCCAGCAGCGCGGCGGCCATGGGCGGGCCGACGATCTGGCCGATGCCATACAGCGCGGTCATCAAGCCCGTGAAGCCCGCGCCCGCCTGCGGCCACTGATGGCGCGCCTCCTGCAGCGCAAAGAACGTGATGGCCGTGAACGGCAGGCCCAGCAGCAGGCTGCCCAGCGCAAAGCCCGCAGGCCCGGGCCACAACACCCCCAGCGCCACACCGCCCGCTTGCAGTACATACGCCACGGCCAGCAGCAGGCGCCGGTCCCGCGCGGGGCTGATGCGTGTGGAGAGCAGCGCCCCGAGCGCCACGCCGGCGCCAAAGATGGGCCAGAACAAATCGGGCCAGACCGAGCCCGCCGGCAAGGCCGCGCGCGCGATGACAGGCAGGAACGTGGCGGTGACGATGTAGCCCAGGCCGGCGAGGCCATAAGCGACGGCCAGCAGGGACCGCTCGGCCGCAGGGCGCGGTGCGGGCATGGACGATGCGGTGGCCGCCGCGCCGGCTGCCGCGGTGACCGGCGCATCGCCGTTGTGGAACACGCGCCAGGCCCCTGCGCACAGCACCGCCGCCAATACGGCAAAGGCCGCCCAGCCCGCGGCGGCGCTCCAACCCGCCGCCACCATGGCACTGGTCAACAAACCGGTGATGACGATGCCGAGCCCCGGCCCGCAAAAAATCAGCCCACCCCAGGCCGGTCGCCCCAGGCGCGCCAGCCGCCCCATGCACCAGTTGGCCGTGCCCAGAAACACCAGCGCGCTGGCCACGCCCGCCAGCAGGCGCAGCAGCGGCCAAGACGCCGGCCACGGCAAGGCCAGCATCCCCGTGAGCAGCACCGTGGCCACCAGCCCGCCGCGCACCAGGGCCGCGTTGCCGGGCACGCTGCCCACACGCCGGCCCAGCCAGGGCAAGGCCATGTAGAGCAGCGCTCCCGCCAGGTAGCCGGCGTAGTTGGCCGTGGCCAGCCAGCTGCCGGTGGGCAAGTCGACCACACCGTCGTGCAGCATCATGGGCAGCAGGGGGGTGAATGCAAAACGGCCGACGCCCATGGCCGCCGCCAGCGCGGCCATGCCGGCCAGCGCCACCTGCAGGGCCGCGGCCCGGTGGGCCTGTGAAGGGGTTGAGAGGGAAGCAGATGCCGGGGTCACGGTGGGAGTTCGGTGTGGGGTTGCCAGAGACGTTGCTGCTGAATATCATCTTAGCAAGAGATTGAATTTTTGTGATTCATACTTTTTCAAGATGGAAAAATCCTCCCCCGTGCTCGACCTCGCCGCGCTCGACATCTTCCGCACCGTGGCGGCAGAAGGCAGCGTCACGCGCGCGGCCGAGCGGCTGTCGCGCGTGCAGTCCAACGTGACCACGCGGGTGCAGCAGCTGGAGGCGGACCTGGGCACGCCCCTGTTTCTGCGCGAAGGCAGGCGCATGGCCCTCACGCCCGAAGGCGAGGTGCTGCTGGGTTATGCCGACCGTCTGCTCGCGCTGGCCGATGAGGCGCGGCAGGCGCTGCGCCCCGGCCCGCCCGCCGGCCGCCTGCGCCTGGGGTCGATGGAAAGCACCGCCGCCAGCCGCCTGCCCGAGCCGCTGGCGCGCCTGCACCGCCAGTGGCCGGGCGTGGCGCTGGAGCTGACCACAGCGCCGACCCGGGTGCTGGTGGAGCGGCTGCGCGCCCATGCACTCGACACCGTGCTGGTGGCCTGGCCGCCGGGCCAGCCGCCCGACCCTGCGCTGGAAACCCGGCCGGTGTTCACCGAAGAACTGTTGCTGGTCCTGCCGGCCGGCCACACGCCGGTTGATGGCCCGCAGGATGTGGTGCCCGGCACGCTGGCGGTGTTCGAGCCCGGCTGCACCTACCGCCGCATCGCACAGGAGTGGTTTGCGCCGCGGCCGCAGCCCATGCAACTGCTGGAGCTGGGCTCGTACCACGCCATCCTGGCGAGTGTGGCCGGAGGCGGCTGCGCGGGCATCGTGCCGCGCTCGGTGCTCAGCATCTCGCCCCATGCCGCGCTGCTGAGCCAGCAGCCGATCACCACCATCACCACCTTGCTGGCCTGGCGCCAGGGCTACCGGTCCGCCGCTCTCGATGCCTTGCAGCAGGTGCTGAGCGACTGATCGGCGCGCCCGCCACCTTGCTTTCTCATTTCCTCCACCGGAGTCCACCATGCCCCACCGCAGCCTGCGCACCGCCCTCTCCCTTCGCCTGCCCATCATCCAGGGGCCCATGACCGGGGCCGACACCCCCGCCCTGGCGGCGGCGGTGTCGGCCGCTGGCGGGTTCGGCATTCTGGGCTGCGGCATGCGCTCGCCCACGGCGATGACCGAAGCCGTCGCCGAGGTGCGTCGCCGCACCGACCGGCCTTTTGGGCTCAACCTCTTCGTGCAGGACACGCCCGCGCCCGACACGGCCACGGTGGAGGAGGCGCTGGCCCGGCTGGCGCCGCTGTACGCGGAGTTCGGCCTGCAGGCCGCCGTGCCCGCGCGCTGGTGCGAAGACTTCCATGCGCAGTTCGACGCCATGGTCGAGGCTCGGCCCGCGGTCGCGAGCTTCACCTTCGGCATCCTGACCGCCGCGCAGGTCGAGCGGCTGCACAGCGCCGGCTGCTACGTCATCGGCACCGCCACCACGGTGGCCGAGGCAGTGGCCTGGGCCGATGTGGGCGCGGACGCCGTGTGCGCATCGGGCATGGAGTCGGGTGGCCACCGTGGCACCTTCTTGCCGACGGGCAGGCCGCTGGCGGAAGGCCCCGGCGCGGGCGGGGTGGCAGGTTCGACGGGGAGTGGCGCCGCGCCCTCCCAGGCAGACTTTGCAGCCTCGATGATCGGCGTGATGGCGCTGGTGCCGCAATGCATCGATGCGCTGGCCCCGCGCAACGTTGCGGTGATCGCGGCCGGCGGCATCATGGACGGGCGTGGCATTGCCGCCGCGCAGGCGCTGGGCGCCGAGGCCGTGCAAATGGGCACGGCGTTCCTGGCCTGCGATGAGTCCGGCGTTGGCGCCGCCTACCGGCACGCCATGGCGCAGGCCATTGCCACAGACACCCGCACCACCCGCGTGTTCTCGGGCCGCCCGGCGCGCGGCATCGTCAACCCCATGCTGCAGCAACTGCACGCGCACGAAACGACCGTGCCCGCCTATCCGGTGCAGAACGCGCTCACTGGCGCACTGCGCCGCGCATCCGCCGAAGCGGGACGGGCGGACCACCTGTCGCTGTGGGCGGGCCAGGGCGTCGCGGCAGTGCGGCCCATGCCCGCTGCAGAGCTGGTGGCCGTGCTGGAAGCGGAATGGCGTGCGGCCCTGGCGGCAGCCGCCGCCCAGTTGGCAGCGCACTAATGCTATTTATTTAATAGCTATTAACGCTTTATGGACAAGCGCTAGCGGCCAATTTAGCTCAAATTTTTTGGTTGGAGGCAACCCCGTAACTCCTCGCGGCTGCCGCAAGACTGCCAAACGGTGTAACCACCTCCGACGGGTTTAGACCCAACGGAGGGGGCGGGTTACTTCAGCCACGCGTTTCATCAGGCGATTCTTCGTGGGGCGGCACTGCGCCACAAACTGGCGCGGCCCCTACGCCAGTGCACCCGTGGATCCGGCTTTGCCGGTCCACCGGGTGCGTCCCCTTCGGGGGAAGGCGCCGCAGGCGACACAGGGGGGTTTCAGTTCTTCCAGGGCAGTTCGCGCGCCGGTCCCAGGATGACCGGGGGCTGGGCATTGATCTTCTCACCCGCGAGCACACGCTCGTACATCCGCAAATAGTTGCGCGCCATGCGCTCGGCGCCGAAGTGGTCGACCACATGCTGGTGGCACGCGCGCGCATCAAAACGGTTGTTGCGCACGGCCTCGGCCAGCACGCCGGCCTCGGCCGACAGCACGCCGCAGTGCAGCGGCACCAGCTCGGGCAAGGCGCCGTACGGCGTGGAGAACACCGGGCAGCCGAAGTACAGGCTTTCGATCACCGCCAGCCCAAACGGCTCGTGCCAGCGCACCGGAAAAATCAGCCCGCGCGACGCGTTAAGCAGCCCGGTCTTCTGCGTGCCGCCCACCATGCCGTGAAAGTGGATCTTGCGCGACAGCGTCCAGCGAAAGCCGCGCTTGAAGTTGATGCGGTTGCCGCCCAGCACGTCGAGCTCAACGCCCGCAAGCTTGGCCACCTTGATCGCGCCGCGCACGTTCTTCACGCCCCACGCCGCCTTGCCCAGAAAGTGGTAGCGCGGGCGTGGCACGTCAAAGTTGACGGGGCCGTAGCCGCTCCAGTCGAGCCCGTTGTAGACGAACTCGGTCGAGCCATAACGCGCAGCGTGGTCGCGCGAAAGGAACACGGTGTTGAGCGGCAGCGGCTTGGGCTTGCGCGCGTTGCCGTGCTCCGTCACCAGGTAGGGCTTGGCCAGCTCGGTGCGGGGGTTGAACTGGAAATGCGTGATGTCCACATCGGCCGGGATCTGCCCTTCCCACGGCTCGTCGGGGCGGATGGGCAGCACCTGGCCGAAGTCACAGGTCGAGCCCTCCGGCACGAGATAGCTCACGCGGTGGCCCTGCTGCACGAGTGTCTTGCCCAGGTCCCAGATCACGCGCTCGGTGCCACCGTAGCCATAGACCGGGATGGGGGAGTTGTTGACCAGCAGGATGTGCATTCAGGTAGGCCTCGCATCGCATTGTTTCGTGGCGCCAAGCGCCGCCCGCAGCCGCCGAGACTGGCGGGGCCTGAGCCAGGGCAGCCAAGCAAGGGCCGCCCCGCAGCGAGGGCTGCGTCCCCCTGCCCGCATTGCGCAGCAATGCGAGAGCGGGGGGAAGCGGCGAAGCCGCTCAGGGGGGTGTCCCATCAAAAAGGCCGGCCGCAGCCGATGCGCGCGCGCCGCTCGTGCAAGGCCGCCAGCAGCAACGGACACATGAACAGATAGAACATATTGCCGCTGTTGTGCGCCAAAAACACCTGCGTGAGCCCGAAGCCGATGTACGACAGCGGCAACAGCACGCCCATGAGGCACAGCGACAGGGATTCGCGGTCCATCTTGCCGGCACCGTCACGGATGCGGCGGGCCGTCGGCCAGAACATCACCAGCGGAATGACGTAGAACGCCAGCAGCAGCAGCACGCCGGGCAGGCCCCGCTTGGCAAACAGATCCAGCGCCTCGTTGTGGGCATGGCCAAACTCGAGCACTACGGGGTGCGCCAGCCCGGCGGCCACGCGGCGCGCCTTTTCGGCCTCGTAGCCCGCGCGGCCCCAGCCGGTCAGCGGCCGGTCCCAGCCCATCTGCCAGGCTAGTTTCCAGTGGGCCAGCCGCTGGCCGACCGAGCTGCGGCCGTCGCCGTGCTGCTGGTAGGTCTGCACCTCAAGCCGCGCTTCATCCACCCGTTGCTCCACAGCCGGTACGTGCCACAGGCCCACTGCGACCAGCGCCAGGGCGCACAGGCCCCAGTACACGCGCCGTTGCCCGGTGGTGCGCACCAGCAACCACGCGCACGCCGGCAGCAACAGCACCAGCGCCAGCCAGCCGCCGCGCGACTGCGACAGCACCGACCCCGTCGCACCCAACACGATGGCCGCGGCCAGCAGCAAGCGCTGCCACAGCACCCAGCGCCGGTACTGCACGACCAGCAGCAGACCGCTCATCACCGCCAGCAGCATGCTCAGGTTGCCGTACTGGATGGCGTTAGTAAAACCCGTGGCACGCGGCAGCGCCTGCACGCCAACCTGGAACATACCGACCAAACCACTGCCCACGGCCCCCACCGCCACCCCCATCCACAGCCACGATGCGCGCGGCTCGAAGGTCATCAGGTAGAAAATGCAGGGCAGTGCCAGCAGGTATTTGACGGGGCGGTCCATGCTGCCCCAGCCCCAGGTGGCGCCCACGTCAAGCAGCCACAACGCGGCCATGCACGAGACGGCCGCCGTGAGCCACCAGGCCGCGCGCGGCGCGGGCCGCCGCCACCACACGGGCGCGCTGGCAAGCGCCGCCAGCAGCAGCAGCGCCGCGCCATACGAATAGCCCGAGGGCAGCCACAGGGCCAGCCCCGGGACCATGAACGCGCCGACGCTTGCGCAGCGCCCGAACCAGCGGTAAGAAGCCTTCATCCCCGAATCACGCGGCCCGTAAGGCTGCCCTGGTCATAGTGCAACGCTGCATAACGAAAGAACCCTTCCAGCGCCACAAAAAGGCAATACAGAAACCCGGCGCCACCGCACAGGAACCCCAGGCGAAACACATAAAGGCGCAAGAACATCGATGCGCCGGAGGCCAGGCCGCGCAGCACGCCGCCGCGTTTGCCGTCCTCGGCCCGCTTGGCCGCGCCCAGCATCACGTACTGCGTGAGTTTTTCCAGGCTGCCGCGCACCGTCGTGCGCGAGTAATGCAGCAGGCGCGCACGGATCAGGCGGCGCGGCACCTCGGCACCGCCGGGCAGCGCATGCAGCTGCGCCTCCTCATGCACCACACCGGTGTACTCCCTCACCATGCTGCGCACAAACAGCCGCTCGATCTGCGACTGCGAGCGAAAGTACTTGAGTTCGTGCCCGAAGGCGACCATGCGCCAGCGGATCTTCCACACGGCGCGCTCGCCCGAGCGAACGATGGCCTGCAGCTCCTGGGCAAAGGCCGGCGTCATCACTTCGTCCGCATCCAGAAAGAAGATGTAGTCGCCGCGCGCGTGGGCCAGCAGCCGGTTGCGCTGCACGGCGAAACCCTGCCAGTCGGGATGGCTATGAACTTCTGCCCCCAGGGCCTGTGCCAGAGCGACGGTGTTGTCCGTGCTTCCGCTGTCCACCACCAGCAACTGGTCCGCAAACGCCGCACTGCGCAGGCAGGCTTCGATGCGGTGCGCCTCGTTATGGGACAGCACCGCCACGGTCAACGTGGGCGGCTGCGTGCCGCCTTCCACACCCGGCATCAATCAGTTTTCCATGGTGCTGCGCACAGCACACCAGAAGCCGAAACTGGCGCGGCCCACGCGCGGGACGGCAAGCCAAGGGCCGCCCCGCAGCGAGGGCGTCGTCCCCCGAGGGGGAAGGCGCCGAAGGCGACTCAAGGGGAACCTCATTTTTTCAATGACCAGCGTGGGCCTGCTCACCAGCTTTCAGGCGGTAGACGGTTCCACAGTACGGGCACTTGGCCTCGCCGGTGCGGGCCACGTCCAGGTACACCTTGGGGTGGGTGTTCCAGATTTTCATGTCGGCCTTGGGGCTGGGGCAGAAGACCCCGCCTTGCGGATTCAGGTCCTTGGCCAGGAGTTCGATGGCGGCTTGGGACATGGTGATCAGACTTTCGAGAGCCAGTGGGCGTATTGGGGATTGCGGCCGTTGACGATGTCAAAGAACGCGCTCTGGATTTTTTCGGTGATGGGGCCGCGCGAGCCCACATAGTCTTCTTTACCAAGCTCAATGCGGTCGAGCTCGCGAATCGGCGTCACTTCCGCCGCTGTGCCGGTGAAGAAGGCCTCGTCGGAGATGTAGACCTCGTCGCGCGTGATGCGCTTTTGCACGATCTCCAGGCCCAGGTCCTTGGCGATATGGAACACCGTGTTGCGGGTGATGCCGTTCAGGGCGCCGGCCGACAGGTCGGGCGTGTAGATCACGCCGTTCTTGATCACGAAGATGTTTTCGCCCGCGCCTTCGGACACAAACCCCGAGCTGTCGAGCAGCAGGGCTTCGTCGTAGCCGTCGTCCAGCGCTTCCATGTTGGCGAGGATCGAGTTGGTGTAGTTGCTCACCGCCTTGGCCTGCGTCATGGTGATGTTGACGTGGTGGCGGGTGTAGCTGCTGGTCTTCACGCGGATGCCGCGCTTCAAACCTTCTTCGCCCAGGTAGGCGCCCCAGGCCCAGGCGGCCACCATCAGGTGGATCTGGTTGCCCTTGGGCGAGACGCCCAGCTTTTGCGAGCCGATCCAGGTCAGCGGGCGCAGGTAGCAGGATTCGAGCTTGTTCTCGCGCACCACGGCCTTCTGGGCTTCGTTCACTTCTTCCTTGGTGAACGGGATCTTCATGCGCAGGATCTTGGCGCTGTTGAAGAGGCGCTCGGTGTGCTCTTCCAGGCGGAAGATCGCCGTGCCGTCGGCGGTGTTGTAGGCACGAACGCCTTCAAAGGCGCCGCAGCCGTAGTGCAGGGTGTGGGTCAGCACGTGGATCTTGGCATCGCGCCAGTCGACCATCTGGCCGTCCATCCAGATCTTGCCGTCACGGTCGGCCATCGAGGGAACTACGGGGCTCATGGGCATCCTTTTGTTGCTGTGGGTCGCAAAGGCGGGATTTTACGGGGCGGCGGGCGGCCCGCCGGCGGCTGCATCCGGCGCCTCGGCCTCGGGCCGCAGCAGCGTCCACTTCACGAGCTTGCCGCGGCGGAACTCGCAGGTCACGTGCGACTGCGTGCCGTCGGTCCAGCGGTAGACCTCGGGGTCCTCGTTCGGGGGCGACAGTTGCTCGCCCAGCGCCTGGGTCATGGCCACCACGTGCATGAGGTTCACCCCCTCGCTCAGCCGCGCGTTCAGCATCACCGCGCTGCCCACATAGCCGATGGGCCGGTTGGCGGCCTTCTTCATCACGTTCACCAGCCGCGTGTAGTGCAGCAGCGCCCACATCATCAGGCCACCCCCCACAGCCGCCACGCCGGCCCAGCCGTAGGCCACAAAACCAAAAACAAAAAGACCGACGGCGCCCAGCGGCACCAGGATGTTGCGCAAATTCATGGGCGGTATTGTCTTATGAGTGCCATGCGGGCCCGAGGAGATGCTTCCGGGCCCATCCCACGCCGAACGAGCGAATCCTTCCAACCAGATGGATTAGCCGATCTCGCGCACCACGTTCATCGCCTCTTCCACCCGCTCCACCGCATGGATGGTCAGGCCTTCGATGGGCTTCTTGGGCGCGTTGGCCTTGGGCACCACCGCAATGCGGAAGCCGAGCTTGGCGGCTTCCTTCAGGCGCTCCTGGCCGCGCGGGGCGGGCCGCACCTCACCCGCCAGGCCCACTTCGCCAAACGCCAGGAATCCCTGCGGCAGGGCCTTGCCGCGCAGGCTAGAGGTGATGGCCAGCATCACCGCCAAATCCGCCGCGGGTTCGCTGATGCGCACGCCGCCCACCGCGTTCACAAACACGTCCTGGTCCATGCACGCCACACCCGCGTGTCGGTGCAGCACGGCCAGCAGCATGGCGAGGCGGTCTTTGTCCAGGCCCACCGACAGACGCCGCGGGCTCGGGCCTGCGCTGTCGACCAGTGCCTGGATCTCCACCAGCATGGGCCGCGTGCCCTCCAGCGTCACCATCACGCAGCTGCCGGGCACGGGCTCGCTGTGCTGGCTTAAAAAGATGGCACTGGGGTTGCTCACGCCCTTGAGGCCCTTTTCGGTCATGGCGAACACGCCAATCTCATTGACGGCACCAAAGCGGTTCTTGATGGCGCGCACCAGGCGAAACTGGCTGTGCGTGTCGCCTTCGAAGTACAGCACCGTGTCCACCATATGCTCCAGCACCCGCGGGCCGGCCAGCGCGCCTTCCTTGGTCACATGACCCACCAGCACGATGGCAACGCCCGACGCCTTGGCGCAGCGCGTGAGGTGGGCCGCGCATTCGCGCACCTGGGCCACCGAGCCCGGGGCCGAGGTGAGCTGGTCGGAGTACACGGTCTGGATGGAGTCGATCACCGCCACGGCGGGCTGCATGGATTCGATGGTCGCGAGGATTTTTTCGAGCTGGATCTCGGCCAGCACATTGACCTGGCTGTGGTCCAGCCCGAGGCGGCGCGAGCGCAGCGCCACCTGCGCGCCGCTTTCCTCGCCCGTCACGTACAGCGTGGGCAGGCCGGCGCGCTGCAGCGCATCGAGCGCCTGCAGCAGCAGCGTGGATTTGCCGATGCCCGGGTCGCCACCGATCAGCACCACGCCGCCTTCCACAATGCCGCCGCCCAGCACGCGGTCGAGCTCGTCGATGCCGCTGGGGGTGCGATCCACATCGCTGGCCTCGATGGCCGACAGCGGCATCACGGCCTGGGACTGGTTCAGGCCCGCAAATTGCGCGCCGCTGTAGCGGTTCTTGCCCGGCCCGGCGTCGGCCACCTGCTCGATGAGCGTGTTCCAGGCGCCGCAGGCGGGGCACTTGCCCAGCCAGCGCGGGCTGGTGCCGCCGCATTCGGTGCAGGTAAAAATGGTTTTGTCTTTGGCCATGGTGAAGGAAGCGACGGGCGGGCTGCAGACTATAGCGGCGCACCTGGCAAGCGGGTCTGAGGAATCGGCAGAATGCACGCCATGCACACCCCCACCAATCACTTCAAGGAGGCCATGGCGCAAGGCCGGGCCCAGATCGGCCTGTGGCTGGCGCTGGCCGACGGCTATACCGCGGAGATCTTGGCGGGCACGGGCTACGACTGGCTGCTGGTCGATGGCGAGCACGCGCCCAACGACCTGCGCTCCATCCTGCACCAGCTTCAGTCCATCGCCAGCGCCACCAGCGCCCTGCCCCCGGGCACTCCGCCGCCCCACGCCATTGCCCGCGTGCCAGTGGGCGACACCGCCTTGATCAAACAGTACCTGGACATCGGCGCCCAGACGCTGCTGGTGCCCATGGTGGACACGGCCGAGCAGGCCCAGGCCCTGGTGCGTGCCACCCGCTACGCGCCCGAAGGTGTGCGCGGCATGGGCAGTGCCCTGGCCCGCTCATCGCGCTGGCAGGCTTACCCCAACTACGTGCACGAGGCCAATCAGCAGGTCTGCCTGCTGGTGCAGGCCGAGACGGTGGAGGCGATGCACAACCTCGACGCCATCGCCGCGACACCGGGTGTGGATGGCGTGTTCATCGGCCCGGCCGACCTGTCGGCATCCATGGGACACCGGGGCAACCCCGGCCACCCCGACGTGCAAGCCGCCATCCACGATGGCATCGCCCGCATCCGCAACGCCGGCAAGGCGCCGGGCATCCTCGCCACCAACGAAGCCCAGGCGCGCCAATGGCTGGCCGCCGGCGCGCTGTTTGTGGCGGTGGGTGTGGACACCCTGCTGCTGGCCAGCGCCGCGGCGCAGTTGCTGGCACGCTTTCGCACCCCGGGCAGCGCGGTGGACCGTCCGCACGGGTACTGACGCACTCCCTTTTTCTGCCCGTTCTTTTTCTTGATTTGAAGGCCTTGACGATGAAAGCATGTATCTACGGCGCTGGCGCCATTGGCGGATGGCTGGGCATGGCACTGGCACAAGCCGGTTGCGAGCTGAGCCTGGTGGCGCGGGGCACGACACTGGCCGCCCTCCAGGCCGAGGGGCTGCGCCTGCGCCGCCCCGATGGCTCGGTGGCGCACACCCCAGTCATCGCGCACGAAGACCCGGCCGCGCTGGGCGTGCAGGACCTGGTGGTCGTGGCCGTCAAGGCGCCGGGCCTGCCCGATGTGGCCCGGGCCATGGCGCCGCTGATCGGGCCGCAGACCATCGTGCTCACCGCCATGAACGGCGTGCCGTGGTGGTTTCTGGACGGCTTTGGCGGCGCGGCGCAGGGCCAGGCATTGCAGTCGGTGGATGCAGGCGGCGTGATCGCCGGCGCGATACCCGGGCGCAACGTGATCGGCAGCGTGGTGCACACCAGCTGCTCACTGGAGGCCCCGGGGTTTGTGCGCCAGCATTTCGGCAACCGCCTCATCGTGGGCGAGCCGGGCGGCAGCCAGAGCCCGCGCCTGCAGGGCCTGGCCGCAACGCTGCAGCGCGGCGGGATCGAGGTGGAGGTGTCGGACCGCATCCAGCGGGACATCTGGTTCAAGCTCTGGGGCAACCTGACCATGAACCCGATCAGCGCGCTGACCGGCGCCACCACGGACCGCATCCTCGACGATGACCTGGTGCGCGGTTTTGTCTCGGCGGTGATGCTCGAGGCCAAGGCCATCGGCGAGAAGCTGGGCCTGCCCATCGACCAGCAGCCCGAAGACCGCCACGTGGTCACCCGCAAACTCGGGGCCTTCAAGACGTCGATGCTGCAGGACGTGGAAGCCGGCAAGCCCATGGAGATCGACGCACTGGTGGGCGCCGTGCGCGAGCTGGGCCAGATCACCCAGACGCCCACGCCCCACACCGATGCGCTGCTGGGCCTGGTGCGGCTGATGGCCCGCACGCGTGGCCTCTATTGACCAATTTTCAAATCAAATTGGCCTCCAGCGCTTGATCCTTATGCGCTTATAGCTCCTATATTTATAGCAAACCATCCATGACCACGCTCACGCTCTACTACACCCCCGGCACCTGCGCGCAAGCTGTCCGCATCGCCCTGCACGAGGCAGGCGCCGAGCACCAGCTGGTGCGCGTCGACTTTGCTGCCGGCCAGCAGCGCACGCCCGAGTACCTCGCCGTCAACCCCAAGGGCCGCGTGCCGGCCCTGGCCACCGAGCACGGCACCTTGACAGAGACGCCCGCGCTCCTGGCCTATGTGGCGCAGCTCTTTCCCCACGCGCGCCTGGCCCCCACGGACCCGCACGGTTTTGCGCGCATGCAGGAGTTCAACAGCTACCTGGCCTCCACGGTGCACATCGCCCACGCGCACCGCCCGCGCGCCAGCCGCTGGGCCGATGAGCCCGAGGCCATCGCCGCCATGCAGCGCAAGGTGCCGCAGAACATGACCGACTGTTTTGACCTCATCGAGACGCACTACCTCGTGAACGCAGAGGAAGGCCCCTGGGTCCTGGGCGGGCAGTACACCGTGGCGGATGGGTACCTCTTCACCATCGCCGGCTGGCTGGCCAGCGATGGCGTGGACATCGCGCGTTTCCCCAAGGTCGCCGCGCATTTCGAGCGCGTGGCGGTACGGCCTGCGGTGCAAAGCGCCCTCGCCTGAGACGTGTGTCCGCTCAGTAAAAAAGCCCCGGTGCTGGGCCAGCGCCGGGGCTTTTTTCAATGGGTGCGTGCAACCGCTCAATTCACCTTCAGATAACGCCAGTCGATGCGGTTGTCCGCACGGTGCGGCACATCCACCTTCTGGGTCGCGGCCCAGGGGATCACCTGGTTGTACAGGGGGATGTGCGAGATCAGTTCATGGTCTTGCACCAGGGCTTTCTCGATCAGGCCGTTGCGGGTGGCCGCGTCAGTTTCCTTCTGGATGCGCTCGATCAGCGCGTCCTGCTGCGGGTTCGAAAAACGGCCCAGGTTGAAGTTGCCGTCGCCGCCCGCGCCCGGCGAGCGGATCAGCGACTGCAGCGAGTAGAACGCGTCAAACGTCGGCACGCCCCAGCCCAGCAGGTAGATGCTGGCCTCGTTGCGCTGGATCATCGGGAAATAGGTGGCAAACGGCAGCGAGCGCAGCTTGGCCTTGACGCCGACCTTGGCCCAATGTGAAGTGATGGCTTGGCACAGCTGCTCATCGTTGATGTAGCGGCCGGCGCTGCAGGCAAAGTCGACCTCGAAGCCGTTGGGGTAGCCGGCATCGGCCAGCAGCTTTTGCGCGGCCTTGGCGTCGTAGGGCCAGCGCACGTCGGCCTTGGGCGTCCAGCCGTTTACCTGCCGCGCGATCAGCGTGCCCGTGGGTTGCGCCAGGCCGCGCAGCACCACCCGCTGGATGGCGTTGATGTCGATGGCCTGGTAGAGCGCCTTGCGCACGCGCACATCCTTGAGCGGGTTCTTGCCCTTCACGTCCGAGCCGGGCAGCTCCTCGCGGTACTGGTCGAGGCCGAGGAAGATGGTGCGGTACTCCGCGCCTTCAAGCACCTTGAGCGTGGGCGTCTGGCGCACGCGCGCCAGGTCCTGCAGGCTGGGGTCGATCACGAAATCGATCTCGCCCGACAGCAGCGCGGCCGTGCGTGTGGCGTCCGACTTGATGGGCGTGTAGACAATCTCGGTCACATTGCTCGGAAACTTGGATTTGCCCCACCAGTGCGGGTTGGCCTCCAGCACGGCGCGCTGGTCGGGCGTCCAGGACTTGAGCACGAAGGGGCCGGTGCCCAGCGCGTTGCGGTGGGCAAAGTTTTCGTCCTTGGTCTTGATGTCCTTGGGCTCCACCGACTTGTTCTTTTCGGCCCAGGCCTTGCTCAATATGCGCAGCTCGGTGAGCTGGTTCACCAGCACCGGGTTGGGCAGGTCCGAGAAGATGTCGATGGTGTGCGCGTCCACCTTCTCGACGCGGTCGATGCCCTGCGCATACACCGCGTAGTTCGAGCTCTTGGCCTTGGCGCGCTCGAGCGAGAACTTCGCGTCGTCGGCCGTGAAATCGCTGCCGTCGCTGAACTTGACGCCCTTGCGCAAGGAAAGACGCAGCTGCGTGGGGCTCACGCGCTTCCACTCGGTGGCCAGGGCCGGTTCGGGCTTGAAGGTGGTGCTGTTGTAGTCGACCAGCGTGTCGTACACGGCGGCGTGCAAGGTGTTGTTCACACCCACGTTCTGGGCATGGATGTCCCAGGACGACAGATCGACCGCGCGCGACCAGCGGAAGGTCTTGGCCTGGCCGGCCAGGGGCAACGCAGTGGCAATGGCCGCGGCCAGCAGAAGGGTCTTGAAACGCATGGGGGAAATCACTCCAGATCAGTCGATGCCCGCACTATGGATCAAAGCGCACGTTTCGCTAACGAACTTATCCTTCTTAGCTTAGGCGTGCCTGCAGCAGCATCAACCCCACGCCATGACCCCGGCCAGCGCCAGCATGGTGGCGGCCGTCGTCCCATCCAGCACCCGCCACGCGCCGGGGGAGGCAAACACCGGGGCCAGCCAGCGCGAGCCGAACCCCAAGGTGATGAACCACAGCGCGCTGGCGAGCGAGCCGCCCGCGGCAAACGTGGCGCGGCCCCACAGGGGGTAGGGGCTGGCCATGGTGCCCAGCAGGACCACCGTGTCGAGGTACACATGCGGGTTCAGCCAGGTTAGCGCCAACACGGTGAGCAGTGTGGTGCGCAGGCTGGCACCCGCGCCGTTGGCAGACACCAGCAGGTGGCTGGGCTTGCACGCCCGCGCAGCGGCTTGAAGCGCATAGGCCACCAGAAATACGGCCCCGGCCCAGCGCATGAACTGCGCCCATTCAGGCCGCGCGGCGAGCACGCCGCCCATGCCCCAGATGCCGGCCTGCAGCAGCACTGCGTCAGACAAAGAGCAGACCAGCACCACGGGCAGCACATGCTCGCGCCGCAGCCCCTGGCGCAGCACAAAGGCGTTTTGCGCGCCGATGGCCATGATCAAAAGGGCGGTGGAAGTGAATCCGTGGACGAAGGCCGTGGTGCTCATGGGGCGGATTGTGGTCATGCCATCGTGTTCACGCGAGCTATACTTTTTAACGATCCGTCAGAATGGCTAACCTAAAATTTTGTGCAGCACCATGGCTCTCGACTCCGCCCAGCTCAGCGCGTTTGCCGCCGTCATCGACGAAGGCAGTTTCGAGCGCGCCGCAGCGGTGCTGCATGTCACACGCTCGGCCGTGTCGCAGCGGGTCAAATTGCTGGAGGAGCGCGTGGGCCAGGTGCTGGTGCGCCGCGCCACGCCGTGTGTGCCCACCGAGGCCGGCCAGGCCCTGTACCGGCACGCCCGTGAAGTCGCGCTGAGCGAGGCCGACGCGCTGAACGCCATCGGCGGCGGGCAACAGCACAGCTCCACCCGCCTGGCGATCGGCGTCAACGCCGACTCATTAGCCACCTGGTTCCCGGCCGCGATGGCGCTGGCGCATGCGGCCGACGGCCCGGGGCTAACCTTTGACATCCATGTTGAAGACCAGGACCACTCGGCCAACCTGCTGCGCGAAGGCCGCGTGATGGCCGCCGTGACGGCCGACCCGCAGCCCGTGCAGGGCTGCCAGGTGCTGCCGCTGGGCACGTTGCGCTACCGCGCGCTGGCCAGCTCCGCGTTCATGCAGCGCTACTTTGCCAGCGGAGTGAATGCGGCCTCGCTGGCGCAAGCGCCCATGCTGGTGTTCAACCGCAAGGACGCGCTGCAAGAGCGCTTTGTGCGGCGCATTACGCGGCGCGCCCTCACGCCACCCGTGCACTGGCTGCCCGAGGCACACGCGTTTGTGATGGCCACACGCGCGGGCCTGGGCTGGGGCATGACGCCCGACCCGATGGTGCGCGCCGACCTGGCGTCCGCGACCTTGGTGGAGCTGATTCCGGACAAGCCGGTGGATGTGGCGCTGTACTGGCAGTACTGGCGCTTGAACGTGCAGGCGCTGCACCGCATGACCGAGGCCGTGCAGTACGCGGCGGCGCAAACGCTCATGGCTTGATCACCGGGCGGCTTGATCTTCGCGGGCCCCTGCTCCCGCGCTGCCCACCGGGGCCCCGCACGCTCACGTCAAACCCACGACCTCACGCGCTGGCCAGATCCTCATGGTGGTCCGCCACACCGCGTTTCCAGTACGCCGCGATGCGCATGCGCTTGGCATCGACCCCGGGCTTGGCGAGAACCACCTTGCGCACCGCGGCCATGTCAGCGTGTTCACCTGCGGCCCAGATGTAGCCGGCGCCGGGCGGCAGCGCCAGGGCTTCCACCGCGGCGGGCAACGAATCCACCCACGCTACATCGAGCTGTGCAGCACTGGCCAGCGCCCGCCGGTCGGCCGGGTTGCGCACCTGGAGGCGTATGGTGGCCGCGGTGTGGGCAGGCAGTTCGGCGAGGCGGCGGGCGATGGCCGGCAGCGCCGACTCATCGCCGATGAGCCAATGCCAATCAAAACCGGTCGGGATGACCAGGCTGCCGCGCGGCCCGGCAATGCCGACCCACTGGCCGACAAAGGCGCTGGCCGCCCAGTCGGTGGCGGGGCCGGCTTCGTGTATCGCGACTTCGATGTCGAGCTCGCCAGCGGCGGCGTCGTGCCGCGCGGGGGTGTAGTCGCGCAGCACGGGGCGCGGATCGGGGAACACCGGGCGGCCGTCCTGTAACGACGGCAGCGAGGGGCGCTCCTGGCCCGGCTGCGGCAGGATGAGCTTGAGGTGGTCGTCGAAACCAGCGCTCACAAAGCCGGCCAGCTCGGGCCCGGCCAGCGTCAGCCGCACAAAGCCGGGGCTGAGATCGGTGCGCCGCACCACCTGGAGGTGGCGGGCTTGCAAGGGATGGCGGACCCGTTCGACAACGAGGTGCGCGGAGGCGGCGGTAGGCAGAGGTGCGTTCATGACTTAAAATGTTGACTTGATCAACCAAATCATCCTTTGATTGGTTGATTTTGTCAACCACATAACCACAATGAACTCCCGCGCAGCCCCCCATGCGGCCTCCGATGTCTTTGACGCCATGCACGATCTGCTGCATGTCTACAAGGCGCACATGGTGCGCACCATGGCCACGGTGCATCCTGAACTCACGCTCAACGAAGTGCGGGCGCTGATGTTTGTGGGGCGCCACCCCGGCACCACGCAGAAAGAGCTGGTGGCCCACAGCGGCGCTGACAAGGCCCAGGTGGCGCGCATGGTGGCCATGCTGCAGGACAAGGGCTGGCTGGAGAGCGCGCCCAACGCCGAGGACAAGCGCAGCCGCTGCCTGAGCCTGAGCGCCCGGGGCCTGGACCTGCACCAGGCCTTGCGCGAGGCGCGGCGTGGCGTGGCGGCCGGCCTGCTCCAGGGGTGCGACCGGGCCACGCAGACGCAGCTGCTGGCATTGCTGGCCCAGGTGCGCAGCAGCGTCGATGCGCTGGATGCGTGCCCCTGCGCGGGAAGCGAGGCGGGCACCCGGCGCTGACGCGGCGGCGGGAGTCGCTCCCTGTGCGCGTTTTGCAGCCAAATTTTGAGTAAAAATGGGGCCTAGCGCTTGACTGTATTGGGTCAATTGCTACCAAAACAGTAGCAAAACCCATTTGTCAACTCAGCGCCCTTGGATGAGCCGCAGCGCCTCGGGCAGCGAACGCACGTCGGGCAGGAAGTGGTCCAGGGTCCAGCCCAGCAACACCGCGCACAGCAGCGCGCCCAGCAGCGGCTTCCAGGTCAGCCGCACGGCGGCGCCGAGCCAGCCTTCGCGCTCCACCCCCACGGCGGCGCGGGCCGTGGCGACCGAGAAGGCCAGCTCCACCGCCACGGTCAGTAGGACATCCCAGCCAAAGAACAACATGGCCAGCGAGCCCGCGCCAAAGATGAGCGCGGCCCCTATCAGGAAGATGGCCACCACCGGGACCACCACCACGGCCCCTTCGTCCGCGCTGCCAATCGCATCGGCCGCACCGCTAGCCAGGTCACCGAGCGCGCTGGCTTCGCTGCCGCCACTGCTGCCCCCGCTGGCGTTGGACAGCCCCGAGGTCCAGCCGCCGCCGTAGTCCCCCGACGCGCCCCCGCCGCCAAAATTGCCGCCCCCTGTGCGCGGCAGCGGCACGTTGCCACCACCGGACGATGAGCCGCCGTTGGGCCAGGAGATATCCGGCACCTCGATGCCGTCCCCACCGCCGTCGGACGGGCGATCACGCTGCACCAGCCGCGCGGCCCAGGCCCGCAGCACCAGCAGGTACCCGAGGTAGCCCACCGTCAGGGTCACGGTGTAGCGCAGCGCCAGCGAGTCCACGCCCAGCAGCATTTGCACGTGCGAGGTGCACCACATCAGCAGCAGCGTGAAGCTCCCTATCAGCAGCCCGTGCCAGCGCAGGCTGTAGCGCTGCTGCAGGGTGCGCGCCACGGCGCCGTGCTGCGGCATGCGCACGGAGCGCCAGCTGGAGGTCTTGGCTTTGGTTTTGGTCTGTGCCTTGCTGCTGCGGTCGCCGGGGGAAGTGGCCATACAAGAAAGAACGCTTTGCAATGGTGGTGGTGACGGTGTGCGCCGCCTGGCGTTCAGGCAGCGGGGGCCATTTCACACCAGTTTGCCGCTGCTTTGCTAACGGGCTTCAGGCCACGCGCGCCCCGCAGCGTGAAGTTGTCGACGAATCCGCGCGGTGAGTGGTCGGTGTTGGGCCGTGTCGCGCCGCGTCCCCTGGAGTCGCTCATACCGGCGCGGACCCCATTGATCGCAGCGCGCTGAGCTGCCGGTTGATGCCGCCTAGCCGCTATCCGCTAGCCGTCTACCGTCACCGGCACGCGCTGCGCCAATGCGGACATCAGCTCCCAGCTCACCGTACCGCCGGCGCTGGCCACTTCGTCGATGGGCAGCACCGTGCCGTTGGCCGCCCGGCCCCAGAGCGTGACCTCCGCGCCGAACCCGGGCTCCAGGCCCGCCTGCAGCAGGGGCGTGAGGTCCACCGTCACCATGTCCATGCTCACGCGCCCCACCAGCCGCGTGCGCACACCGTTGACCAGCACCGGCGTGCCCGTGTCGCAATGGCGCGGGTAGCCGTCGGCATACCCGCAGGCCGCCACGCCGATGGTGAGCGGCGCGTCGGCGACAAACCGCGAGCCGTAGCCGACGGTGTCGCCCGCCTTCAGGTGCTGCACACCGATGAGGCGAGTCGAGAGCGTCATCGAAGGCTGCACCGCCCAGTGGTTGATGTCGTTGAGCGGAAAGTCCGGCGCGCTGCCATACAGCACGATGCCGGCGCGCACCCAGTCGCCGCGCACCCGCGCGTCGGTGCCGTGGCGCAGCGTGGCGGCGCTGTTGCACAGGGTGCGCTCGCCGGGCAGGTCTTCGGCGGCGGTGTTGAACACCTCCACCTGGTGTGCGATGCCGCGGGGCCCGTCGGCATCGCTGAAGTGCGTCATGAACGAGATCTCATCGACCTGCGGCAGCGCGTTCAGCCGCGCCCACGCGGTGCGGTAGCGCTCGGGTGCAAAGCCCAGGCGGTTCATGCCCGAGTTCATCTTGAGGAACACGCGGTGCGGCACCTGCGTCTTGTGCGCCGCCAGCATGTCGATCTGCTCGTCGCAGTGCACTGCGTGCCACAGGCCCAGGCGCGAACACAGCTCCAGGTCGCGCGGCTCGAACACGCCTTCCAGCAGCAGGATGGGTCCGCGCCAGCCCAACTGCCGCACGCGCTCGGCCTCGGCCAGGTCGAGCAGCGCAAAACCATCGGCGCCGCGCAGGCCTTCGTACACCCGCTCGATGCCGTGGCCGTAGGCGTTGGCCTTGACCACCGCCCAGACCTTGGCATCGGGGACCGCCTGGCGCACGCGCGAAAGGTTGTGGTGCAGGGCAGCGGTGTGGATGGTGGCGGTAATGGGACGGGGCATGAAAAGGACCTGATTGGGCGAGGGATTTACCAGGGAATACGCGCTGGATTCTGGCACTGCGGCCGTTTATCCGCGTGATATAACCGCCTGTCACTTGCCAGCGTTCCCCACATTTAACAGGGCATCAGTCCAACTGATGCAGCCACCAGCCATTCGATGAAGCGCGGTTTCTACACCATCATGTCGGCGCAGTTTTTCAGCTCGCTGGCCGACAACGCACTTTTCGTGGCCGCCGTCGAACTCCTGCGTGCAGGGGGCGCCCCTGAATGGCAGCGCGCCGCGCTGGTGCCCATGTTCGCGTTGTTCTATGTGGTGCTGGCGCCCTTCGTGGGCGCTTTTGCCGACGCCCTGCCCAAGGGCAAGGTGATGTTCGTGAGCAATGCGATCAAGGTCGTGGGCTGCCTGATGATGCTGTTCGGCTCGCACCCGCTCATCGCCTACGCCGTGGTCGGCCTCGGCGCCGCGGCCTACTCGCCCGCCAAGTACGGCATCCTCACCGAGCTGCTGCCCGCGTCGCAGCTGGTCAAGGCCAACGGCTGGATCGAGGGGCTCACCATTGCGTCGATCATCCTCGGGGTGCTGCTGGGCGGCCAGCTGGTGGGCCAGCATCTGTCGCGCATGCTGCTGGGCATCGACGTCCCGATGTTCGACACAGGCGTGGACACACCCGCCGAAGCGGCCATCGCCGCACTGATCGCGGTGTACATGCTGGCGGCCTGGTTCAACACCCGCATCCCGCACACCGGGGTGGAGATGCGGCCCCTGCGCAGCGACACGTCGCGCGGCATCTTGTCGAACGCGCTGAGCCTGCTGCCCGACTTCTGGGCCTGCAACGGCCGCCTCTGGCGCGACAAGCTCGGCCAGATTTCGCTGTCCACCACCACCTTGTTCTGGGGCGCCGGTGGCAACCTCAAGTTCATCGTGCTGGCCTGGGCCGCCGTGGCGCTGGGCTACAACACCACGCAGGCGTCGGCGTTGACCGGCGTGGTCGCCATCGGCACCGCCGTGGGGGCTGTGGTGGCGTCGATGCGCATGCGCCTCGACATGGCCACCAAGGTCATCCCGCTGGGCATCGCCATGGGCCTGCTCCTGATCCTGATGGTGTTCATCAGCAACATCTGGCTGGCGATTCCCTTCCTCATCCTGCTGGGTGGCCTGGGCGGCTACCTGGTGGTGCCCATGAATGCGCTGCTGCAGCATCGGGGCCACAACCTGATGGGCGCCGGCCGTTCGATCGCCGTGCAGAACTTCAACGAGCAGGCGTGCATTCTGGCGCTGGGCGCGTTCTACAGCCTGTCGCTCAAGCTCGGCCTGTCGGTGTTCGGCGCCATCACCACCTTCGGCCTGGTGGTGGCGGGGGTGATGTGGCTCATCCAGCGCTGGCACCAGAGCAACTGCATCAAGCACCGCGAAGAGGTGGACCACCTGCTGCACCTAGCGCGCCACGATCATCACCACTGACGTGGTGCGCTAAGGGGCCGGATGCCGCCGCGTGGTGGCCGACGCGGGCGCTGACTTCACGGCCGCACTGTGCATGCAGCATCGGGCGACCGCCCCGTCCGTATCACCCTCGCCGCCGCAACACACGTTGTCGCCGGGGCGCGGAGAGAGCGGGCTTTGGTCCCCAGGTTGTTCGCAACGCTCGCAAAGTTATGTCGTTGCAGCCGCGACACCACCCCACGGCATTCGCTACATAATTGATAGCTACTGGCGCTTATAGAGCAAGCGCTAGCACCCAATTTCTCTTCAAATGCATTCCCGCCTCCCCTTCGCCGCCCTGCTCTTCAACGCCTTCGTCTGGGGGCTGGCGTGGTGGCCGTTTCAGCACATGCACCAGGCGGGCCTGCACCCGCTGTGGGCGACCGCCTTCATGTATGCCGTGGTGCTGCTCGCGCTGCTGGCCTGGCGCCCGAGCATCTGGGCCCAGGTGCGCGCCCACCCCGAGCTTTGGCTGCTGGCACTGAGCTCGGGCCTCAACAACGTGGCCTTCAACTGGGCAGTCACCATCGGCGACGTGGTGCGCGTGATCCTGCTGTTCTATCTCATGCCCGCCTGGGCCGTGCTGCTCGCCTGGAAGGTGCTGGGCGAGCGTCCCACGCCCTCTGCGCTGCTGCGCCTGGCGCTGGCTTTTGCGGGAGTTGTGCTGGTCCTGCTGCCCGAAGGTGCACCCGCCGCGCGCCTGTTTCAGAACCTGTCGCTGGCCGACGGCCTGGCCTTGCTGGGCGGCTTCATGTTCGCACTCACCAACGTCACGCTGCGCCGCCTGCACGCCGTGCCGGGGCCCGCGCGCATGTTCTCGATGTTCGGCGGCTGCATGCTGATGGCGCTGGCCGTGGCGTGGGTGGGCCGGCAGGTGGGCGTGGTCGATCCGTTCCCGGCCGTGAACAGCACCTGGGTCATCACCGGCCTGCTGCTGGCCGGCGTGCTCATGCTGGGCAACTGGGCACTGCAGTTCGGCGCCGCGCGCCTGGCGGCCGGCACCACGGCGCTGGTGATGCTGTCCGAGGTGATGTTCGCCAGCGTCTCGTCGGCCTTGCTGGGCGCTGCCACGCTGAGCACGCGCACGGTGCTCGGCGGCGCACTCATCCTGCTGGCGTCCCTGCTCGCCGCGCTGCAGTTCCGCCGCCCGGGCGCCGCGGCGGCCTCGCCGACCGGCACCCACGGCTCCTGACTAACTGACGACTCATTGGCTGGCTTGCTCGCCGTACCGCGGGCGGTTGGGGCTACGATGGCGTCGTCCACCCCTTCGCCTTCAGGAGCCCGCCCCATGCCCGACACCATCTACGACTTTGAAGCCCAGCAGATGAACGGCCAGACCGTGCCGCTATCGCAGTACCAGGGCAAAGTGCTGCTCATCGTGAACACCGCCAGCGCCTGCGGCTTCACGCCCCAGTTCGGCGGCCTGGAAGAGCTGCACAAGCAGTACGCGGACAAAGGCCTCGTGGTGCTGGGCTTTCCCTGCAACCAGTTCGGCAGCCAGGACCCCGGCAGCAACGAAGAGATTGCCAGCTTCTGCCAGCTCAACTACGGCGTGAGCTTTCCGATGATGGCCAAGATCGACGTGAACGGCGCCAGCGCCTCGCCCCTGTACCGCTGGCTCAGCGCCGAAGCGCCGGGCCTGCTGGGCAGCAAGGCCATCAAGTGGAACTTCACCAAGTTTCTCGTCGCCAAGGATGGCAAGGTCATCCGCCGCTACGGGCCCCAAGATGCGCCGAAGAAGCTGGCGGGGGATATTGAGAAGGCGTTGGCTCAAGGCTAACTGGGCTGCAGGTCAGACGTGAAGTTCTAGGGTCCACCTGATGGGTGCTGCAACTGAATGTTGGCATTTGTGACAGCTGCATCAAACAGTTGCCGCAGCACCTCCTGACGTCAAACAGCAGAAATCTCCAGCGACACTCGGCGGCGTTCCAGAGTGACTCAGATCACTCAGCGACCGCTTATTTCGTTGTTTGGGAGGCTCCCCTTGACGTCCATCACAACCTGGCGCGTTGGCGCGCTCACGGTACTGGCTGCGTGCGCTTGCGCGGCGCACGCGCGCGACTTCGTCACTCTGGCACCCGATGTTTGCCTGCCGGTAGAACGCGGGATCGCTTTGCCCGCAGAGATGGAACCGTACCGCCCGTCGGTCCGGGTCTGCCCCCTGATGGCAGGCGCATCTACGGGAGCAACCCCGGCGAAGGTTCGCTTGCTCAGCGTATTCACCGAAGACCACTATCAGGCCCTGCCCGCCGACGCGCCGTGGCAGGACTTCCCGCGACCCATCCTGGTAGACGAGTCCGGCCGATGTCTTGCCCGCATTGCGCACCTCTTCCCCGTCGATCCGCCGGAGCAACTCGTCATCACTGCCGGGCACTGGCAGCGCGGCATACCGCGCGAGTTGCGCTTTGAAGTGCGATCCCCCGCCGTCGGCGGCAACTTCAAACCACCCAGCCTGCACTGGAATGAACGATCGCGGAGCTATGTGAGCAGCTCACCGGCTTCATCGCCATCCGCCAAGAACCACCAAACCCCTCAGGACAAGACCTCGTGCCCATCGACGTAGAAACCGCGCAGTCGGTCAGCAAACTCAAGCAAGCCTGCGACGCTGCTTATTCGCTTCATCCCAACTCATGCAGCCATGCGGTATGGCACGTCATCAAACAGTATTTGCCCGACCAACCGTGGATGAACGCCAACGCGCTGATCGAGCACATGCGCGGCCAAGCGCACTGGAAAGTGGTACCCGCCGGGCAGGTGGGGCGACTGGCCCGTGAAGGCGCGCTGGTCGTCGGCGGAAAGACAGAAGCCTCCAACGGCCACGTGATCGTGGTCTACCCAGGCCCTGACACGCCGGCGGGCGGGTACAGCTACACCGCCGATGGCAAGCCCGCAAAGCTGCGCATACGCGGCAGTTATGCCCCTGCGATGTCAACCTCCCTCGGGCCCTGGCCCGGCGCCAAAAGCAAGGGCGACAAAACCATCTGGGACCCCTGGGCCAGCGACGCCAAATTTGCGCAGGTCGTCTTTTGGCAGTGGGTTCCGTGAGTCGCTAAGCCGGTGGCTGCGTCGAGCGCGGTGGCGGCACCGCCTCCCTGAGGGACCACCCGCCTGACTCGCAGAACGCGTTGCAGCCGCCACCAGCTACGGCCTCGCGTGATGTGCTGCAGAGCGTCGTGAGTCATATCCCCTTTCACGGCCGCGCCCCCGCGTAACGCTCTGCACAAGTCAGCAACTCATCGCCGCGATTTCATCCATCCCTTCACTTTCTTCGAGGTCTTATCCATGCACTACACCAGCGTTGTCCCTTTGACCCTGCTCGCCGCGGCACTGTGCCTAGGCGGTTGCGCCGATACGCCCACCGCTTCTACAGAGCCTGCAGCGGCGACTGCAAGCGCCCCCGCCGAGACGCCCCCGCCACCGCTCGAATCCGCGCCAGCCGCCGCGCCGGAAGAACCCCGCCTCCCTGCGGACGGAGTGGTTGCAGTGTTCAAGCCCGCGCAGGTAAAGCTGTCTCAGGAAACTGTGGCGATCTTGACGCGCCTGGCCGCCACCCGCGAACCCAACGAGCGTCTGGAAATCACCGGGTACTGCCAGAAGAAGGATGCCCCAGTGGATGCACGCGAGATCGCTTTGATGCGGGCGATGGCCGTGCGCAACGAGTTGGTCAAGCAAGGGGTGCCCGCGAAGTCGATTCGTGTGAAGTTCAATACGACGCAGGCGCTGCATGCGGTGAAGATCACGGCGAAGTAAAACGTAAGCGCGCCGCGGGCCGGCGTGCTGCAGCCGCGTGGTGCTCGTAGCCGATGCCTCCACGGGTCAATGCGCAGCTGGGGCGGTGGCATTCAGCGGGTGCAATGCTCGGTGTCCAATTCCGGTTGGCGATTGGCGATTGGCGATTGGCGATTGGCGATTGGCGATTGGCGAATCATGGGTGCCTGGCTGCCAAGGATTTCGCGACAGCGCCCTCCACAACCGCTGGCAGATCAAGGCGGGTGTTTACCAAGCACGGCGTCACATTGGGGCGGCTCTGAGAGGCGCCGGGCCCCGCCTGAAAAGCATCAATCCCTTTGGATTCGCACCCGGGCAGATTGACCGACGCTCAGCACACCTTGCCTTGTTGCGAAGGATGGTGCGCGTCAGCACGCGGCGGCACAGTGCCCACCACATCGCGTTGGTGTGGCACGGTGCGGCCGGCCACGCGGGCAAGCCGTCAGACCTCTTGCTTCAGTTCGCCAGCCCAGCACCATCGCCCCTCTAATTGAAAACAACGGCGACCACGACCGCCGCCAGGATCAAGACACCGGCGGCAATCCACCCGGACTTCTGGTCCAACCCACCAATCTCACGCAGCGCAGCGTCACGCTCCGGTCCAGCCAGCCCTTGCGCGTCAATGCGGCGGATGCAATGGGCCATCCATCGCAGATAGGTGTTCTTGTGGGTGAACGACACGAGGATCGCCACCCCCAGCGCCCTGGCAGCGCCGCTCTCGCCCGGAAACGCGAGGTTCAGGACCAACAACGCCAACAACAACATGGCGGCCAGCGGGTACATCCGCCTCAACACAGCCCAGCTCACGCCCATGAGGGGAATGCCTGTCCAGCACGGGCTGAAGTGAGCAAACACGCCCTTCTTTTCGGTACTGGTGACCCGGTCCCATAGCGCCTGATATTTGTCAGCATTTTGGCCAATGGCCGTTTCCATGTCCTGCCAGCTGATTCCGTTCCAGTCCGCCTTGGCATTGAGCGTGGCTTTAAATTGTTCTGCGAAGTATTCGGAAAAATTCAGGTTAGATTTACTTGTAAAAAATACTCCCAGCCAATTATAAAAATCGAGATCGAAGCATTGCAGAAATGCCTACGTAATCCACTGGGCAGAATACTTCGATTAATCACAAATCGGATTTGAGGCTTTTCAATAAATTTCTAATGATATTTAACTTCATGTCAAGAGCGCCAAGCACCTCTCTATCCCTACATATTTGCTGTATTCTTCGGAGAAACAAATTGCAGGCCGCAACCAAAGATTGACAAAATCTCACAAAGTCAAATTCCTGAGCAAACAAGATGCTTGAACGCTCCCGCAAATCAACGAAAAAAGAATTTTCGCCAACCCTCTGAATCTGAAACGAGAAGTCCCCATCCATAAATCTAAAAACTGAAGTTTCCTTGTGTTTTATTAAATTTATAACACCATCAAGCCACCATTCAAGAATAATCTCAACAAAATCATCCCAACCGCATTCAGGAAAATACCGATCAACGTCATATTGCAAATATATATGAGCAAATACGCTATCAGAAATTTTACTTTCTGATAATCTTATAGAATCCGGATCCAGGATAACTATCATATTTGTCTCAGCTCTTTGGATAAGCGGTCTCAATTATCTTGGTTTTTGTGTTAACCCACATCTCAATTGTCTTACCCCCAGATTTACCCTGTACGAGCGCCCGCTCACCTTGGGTTTGAATTCTTTTGCCGTTGCCATATGCCTCTTTAATTGATCGTTCAATTTTTTTAGGGGTCATATTTTCTGGGAAAAGATCCTTTTTCCCACTTTGCTGAGCAGTTTTGCCGCTTGCTGTATGGCGATCAAGAACGTGGGCCATATCAACTTTCGTTTTTCTAGCACTTGGAAGGCTTACAGGTTTAGGGCGGTTTACCTGTTGCCCGCAATCTCTAGCCCACCCCCATGGATCAATCCATGCTATGGGGTTCGGCGCGTATTGGTGCAGGTTCAGTCCACCCAACAGCCCAATCGGGTCCGGCGTGGTAAACGCCCCTAAGTCCGCATCGTAGTACCGGAACGTGTTGTAGTGCAGCCCCGTCTCTCTGTCCAGGTACTGCCCCTGCATCCGCAGGTTCTGATGGAGTGATGCAGTCTGGTTTGCTAGTTGTTGCTGGGGTCTACCAGCACTGTCAAAGCTCTGCCAATCCTCCCGAACCGTGCCTCCCCAGGTGGTGTACTGCGCTTGCCACACCAGATTGCCGCTGTTATCGCTCAGCTCTTCAGGTAACCCATTGGGCTGGGTGTGGAAGTAATACACCTGGGCGATATCTTCGCCATCTGTGCCCTCTCGAACATTCCGTGTGTTTGACCCGCCGGGCTCGTCGTTGGCGGCAGCAGCAACGTTGAACCGGTCCGCCCACTGTGGGTTGGTCGTGGGCACGCTGCCTTGCTTGCCCTGTTCCGCATCCCCTCCGAGTGCATGCGCCGCAGCCGGGTGGGGTTCTATGGCGCCTGTACCGTCGATACGCGCCAGCGGCACGTAGCTGCCTGGCTCGTAGATGTAGGTACTGGTCTGCTGGCCCCTGCTTTCCTGCAGCAGCCGCATCCCCTCCCACGTGAACGCTGGCCAAAGCAGTCCGTCTTGGCGATGCGCCTGCCCAGTGCGTCGTACTGGTAGCTGAAGACTTGGCTTTGCGGTTGGCCGTCTTTGCCCTCCCTCACTACCGCCACCTGGGTCAGCCTGTGCTGGTGGTCGTAGCAGTAGTGCTGCTCCGTGTGGCTGCCAATCTCTTTCTGATCAGCGGACGAAATTCGCTTTAGCTAGACGCTCTCGCAGGAAGTAGCCGTCAATCCTGCTTTTCATTAAATACCGAATACCCATTGATCTGTATATTTATACGAAATATTGACAATTAATTATTAATCTGAATTTGCGACGATTGATGAGATTTTCTTATCAAATTGACTTAGTGTTTCTTGCCATTGATCACTTTTTATTTTACGGAAAACAAATTCCTCCTCATGTCCATCGATCTTAAAAAAGAATAAATCAGCCAAACTCTCCGTTCGATTTCCAAAATCCTCAACCAACTGAAAAACAATTGTTAGATTCTTTTCGCCATTTACATAGCGAATAGGCCAAATTATTTGATCATCAAAAACTTTATACAAATCCTTATTATTTATAATGATGCTCCAGCCAGCATCTTCCAGTAAACACTTAATTTGCGACATTCTAGCGAGAGTCATGCCTCAGTTCCAGAAATTTTTAGGGGCAGTGACACCACTATTTCTTAGCCAATCATCGAGTTTTTGTTTTGTCAGTGGTGCGCCACCTTGTTTCGGCGTATCAATCGAAAGGATTTTCCCATTTTTATCCGTAATGGTTACGCTATATTTAGCGTCTCCAACCTTACGGACATGATATTTTGCATCAGGATATTTACCCCCCGTTAGGACGCGTCCTTCAGTAACGTTCCGTTTACCATGCTCCAAATACTGTTTAGGAGACATATCGGAATGGCGTCGCGCGTGATCCTTTAAACCCGAATCTCCGCTACTTTGCGTACGCCTGCTTTTCCACTCCGGCCCCGCGCCATTACAATTTTTGCTCTTCCACCCCCAGGGATCAATCCATATAAGGGGATTGGGCGCATATTGATGAAGGTTCAACCCACCCAGCAGCCCAATCGGGTCCGGCGTAGTAAACGCCCCCAAGTCCGCGTCGTAGTACCGGAACGTGTTGTAGTGCAGCCCCGTCTCTCTGTCCAGATACTGTCCCTGCATCCGCAGGTTCTGATGGAGTGATGCAGTCTGGTTTGCTAGTTGTTGCTGGGGTCTACCAGCACTGTCAAAGCTCTGCCAATCCTCCCGAACCGTACCTCCCCAGGTGGTGTACTGCGCTTGCCACACCAGATTGCCGCTGTTATCGCTCAGCTCTTCAGGTAACCCATTGGGCTGGGTGTGGAAGTAATACACCTGGGCGATATCTTCGCCATCTGTGCCCTCTCGAACATTCCGTGTGTTTGACCCGCCGGGCTCGTCGTTGGCAGCAGCAGCGACGTTGAACCGGTCCGCCCACTGTGGGTTGGTCGTGGGCACGCTGCCTTGCTTGCCCTGTTCCGCATCCCCTCCGAGTGCATGCGCCGCAGCCGGGTGGGGTTCTATGGCGCCTGTACCGTCGATACGCGCCAGCGGCACGTAGCTGCCTGGCTCGTAGATGTAGGTGCTGATCTGCTGGCCCCTGCTTTCCTGCAGCAGCCGCATCCCCTCCCACGTGAACACTGTCGTGCCAAAGCTGTCTGTTTTGGCAATGCGTCTGCCCAGGGCGTCGTACTGGTAACTGAAGACCTGGCTTTGCGGCTGGCCGTCTTTGCCTGCCCGCACCACAGCCGCCTCGGTCAGCCTGTGCTGGTGGTCGTAGCGGTAATGTTGCTGCGTATGGCTGCCAATGCGCTTTCTGATCAGTCGGCCAAAGCCGTCGTAGTCGTAGCGCTTGCTGAGGTTGCCTTCTTCCAGCGCGCTGATGCGGTTGCCTGCTAGGTCGTAGTGGAAGCTCTCCGCATAGCAACCTTAATCTCCATCGGCAGTTAAGACCTCCCCTTGAAAAATTACCTCATCTAAAAATTTGGAAAATCTCGACGCAACATCACTCTTGCTATTTTCCAGCGCTTTTTGAATTATTTTCAGATGATCGGGATAAATTTTGCATTTACCGTATGGATCAATAAAAACTCCTGTTTTTTTTTGAAGCTCCTCAAAGGCGTGTTCAAACAGGCGAATATCCGAATCTTTCATTTTGAAAGATTCTATGGTTTTTGTTTTTTTCGAAGTAAAATAAAAATCTAAAGGCATATCATTCAAATTTTGAAGGAAAAGAAGTTACTATTTTTCCAGTGTTGTCTTTTACAACCACATGACCAGTTTCTCCTCGCGTACCAATAACCCTTCCATAGTCTTTTTCGTATCGAGTCCGTCCATTTGCTTGTGGGATCGTACGATCGGGAGATCTCAGCGTTCTGTCTTCAAGTTTTTTATACTGGGCAGGATTTTTATATTTGCTTTTATCTTGCAGCTTTAGACGAGCTTCTTCTGGTATTTTACTTTTCCCCATTTTATTATGGCGTCGCACGTGACGGTTAGGGGTATGTTTAGTTCTACGGACGCCTTGCCCACAGTCCCGCGCCCATCCCCATGGATCAATCCAGCTAATTGGGTTCGGCGCATACTGGTGCAGATTCAACCCACCTTGCAACCCAATCGGATCCGGCGTCGTAAACGCCCCCAGATCCGCGTCGTAGTACCGGAACGTGTTGTAGTGCAGCCCCGTCTCTCTGTCCAGATACTGGCCTTGCATGCGCAGGTTTTGTTGTATCTGGTTTGTGTTGTACTGGCTGGCTGGACGCTGTTCGGGCCTTCCCTCCGCGTCGTAGCTCTGCCATATTTCCTGGACCGTGCTCCCCCAGGTGGTGTACTCGGCCGTCCATACTAGGTGGCCCTGGTTATCGCTCAACTCTTCCGTTAGCCCGTTGGGCTGGGTGTGAAAGTAAAAGACCTGGGCTACGGACGCTCTTGCTGTAGCCGAAGTTACCGCTCCCGTTGTCTCTAAATTTGTTGCGGGTGGCGAACGCCCTTGCCCATCATTTGCTGCCACGCTCGCTGCATTGAATTGGTCTGCCCACCCCGGGTTGGTCATGGGCACGCTGTCTCGCTTGCCTTGCTCGGAGTTTCCTCCCAATGCCTGGGCGGCTGCAGGGTGGGGTTTTATGGCCCCGCTCCCATCAATGCGCGCCAGCGGCACGTAGCTTCCTGCCTCGTAGATGTAGGTGCTGGTTTGTGTGCCCCTGCTTTCTTGCAGTAGCCGCATATCTTCCCAGGTGAAGACTGTCGTGCCAAAGCTGTCTGTCTTGGCAATGCGCCTTCCCAGGGCGTCGTACTGGTAGCTGAAGACCTGACTCTCCGGTTGGCCGTCTTTGCCCGCTCGGACCACTGCCACTTGCGTCAGTCTGTGCTGGTGGTCGTAGCGGTAGTGCCGCTCCGTGTGGCTGCCGATGCGCTTTCTGATCAGGCGGCCAAAGCCGTCGTAGTCGTAGCGCTTATCTTGCAGCACTTTGACTCGGTTGTTCTGCACCCAGCCTCTGCCTTGGGTGCTGAGATTGCTCTCTTCCAGCCCGCTGATGCGATTGCCCGCCAAGTCGTAGTGGAACCGTTCGTTGCGCTCGGGCTGGCTAGCTTGTGTGTGGGTGATTCGCCCCGCCTGGTCGTAGCGGTGGCTCGTCTGGCCCTGCTGGCTGTGCTCGGTGCTGGTGAGCTCGCCGTTCTTGTCATAGCCGTAGCGCTTGAGCAGGGTGTCTTCGGGGTTGAGGCGCTGTAAGCGTTGGCTCCAGTCTGCGCTGTGGGGGCTCCAACCGGCGCTGGCGTGCTGGTCGTTGCCGATGCCGTGGCCCACGCGCAGCATGGCGGGGCGTACCCAGGTTGCGGCTTTGCGGCCCACGGGGTCGTAGGCGAAGCGGCTGGCCAGGCGGCCTTGGGTGCGCAGCACTTCGCGGTGCAGGTCATCGCGCTCGATGTCGGCCAATACGGCGCCGTCCAGGTTGATCTGATGCAGGTGGCCGCTGCCGTAGTACAGGTGGTTGAGGGTGCGGCCGTCGGGCAACTGGGTGGCAATGCGGTTGCCCAGGGCGTCGTACTCGTAGTGAAGGGTGCTGCTGTGCAGTTGTCCCTGCACGCTGTGCTTCGCGGATTCTTGCAGCACCTGGCCCAGTTTGTCGTATTGCCAGGTGTGGTGGGACTGAACTTCGCACTGGGGACTGATCTGCTGGGCCTGTTGCAGGTCCCCTGCAGAGGTGTAGCGGTATTCCAGCCGCGTATGTAGCACTGTGGGCTGGGCTTCGGCCGTGCTGGTTCCAGAGCCCGGCGTACAGATATTCTTCTGGATGAGTTGGCCTGCCGCATCGCGCACCAGCTGTGTGTGGATGGGCTGCACGTCTGCATGCCCGGGTACCGCGTCGCCCATGCCCATGGGCATGGGGTGTTCGGTGACGCCGATGACCTGGCCTGCCGCGTCGTGGTGCAACTCCTGGCGGGTGCCGTCGATGCGGATCTCCATCACCAGACGGTCGGCTGCGTCGTAGGTAAATTGGTAGGCTTGCCGGTTTTCGTTGACGAGCGCGGCGAGGCGCCTTGCAGCGTCGTAGCCCAGCTGGATGTTGCTGCTGAGGCTGCCTACTGTTTTGCTGCGCCCGGTGAGTTGACCGCGCAGGTTGTAGCTGTAGCTGGTGCTGTGACCCAGCGCGTCGACGGCCAGCACGCATTGGCCTGCCCCGTCGTACCGGTAGCCGTGCTTGCTGCCGTCTGCCAAGGTGATTTGAAGCAAACGCCCATAGACGTCGTGTTCAAAGGCTGTTACTTGATCCACTGCGTCAATCTCTTGGCAGAGGTAGCCCCGCCTGTCGTAGACGTATCGAGTGGTTTTTCCACTGCAGTCTGTGTAGCTGGTTAGCAAGCCGCGTACGTCCCAGGCGAGCTGCTTGCGTCCACCATGGGCATCTGTTATGACAACTGGCAAACCATGCTCATCATTGGCGTATAGAGTGGTATTTCCCAGAGGATCGATTTCGGTCGTCAGGTTGCCATCGTTGTCGTAGTGATAACGCCAGCTGGCGCCAGCTGCATCGCTGGTGGCCAGAAGCAGGCTGGCGGGGGCCGGGCTCCACTGGGTGCTCTCTGTACGACCCAGCGCATCGGTTGTCTGGATCAGATTGCCAGCCTCGTCGTATGCGTAGGTGGTGGTCTGGCCCAATGGATCAGTGTGGCTAAGCAGTTGCCTTGTGTCACTCCACGTCTGCGTGTATCGATTACCCAGCGCGTCGGTATAGGCGGTGATTTCGTGATCGGCGTTCCACGCCCAGATGCGCGTGCGGATCTGGGCGCTGTCACCGGAACCCAGCTGCTCAGTCACCGTAGTGGTGCCCGCCGCCAAGTCATAGTGGAACTGGTAGTTTTCTCCGTCGTCTGTCCAGTGCTGCACAACGCGCGGATGGGGGCCCGATCTTTTGCCCAAGCTTTGAGAAAAAGCTTGCCAGCGGTAGTGGCACGTCAATCCCGTCGAGAGGCGATGCTGGGCCATGAGCCCTTCTGCATAGCTGAACAAGCGCTGAATCTGTCCGTCCCGCCCAACCACTTCGATCAGCTGACCTTGGCTGTCATAGCGATAACGCGCCAGTACCTCCGGAATCTCTGGCACCTCATGCGTTGCGGTATTGGCACCGGTCACCAAACGGATTTGTGCGACCCGGTTTCCTTCACCTTCGTAGTCAAAGGCGATCAAGCGACCCGTGTTGTCGGCCAGATGGGTCAGTCGACGGAGTCCGTCGTAGCGTAGCGCCTGAAAATTGCTATTGCGGTCTTCGATACGGAGCAGCGGAAGCACACGGTTCCCCAGCCCCAAAACGAAAGCGTCAGCGGGCTTGCCAAACCACTGGTGGCTGCCGTCCGGCAACACCACGACGTAGTCTCCGCCTTCGCTGCACAAGACGGCAATTCCTTCGACCACGCTGTAGTGGCTCTCCCCAGGCACAGGTACCGGGAACTCAATGTCACGGCCATCGTCACCGTAGTAGATAACGATGGGAGTGCCCCGCGCATCGACTCCAAGGTGCAACTCGGCTGTGTACGGACTGCTCCAGCCCTGACCCAGGTGGGTATGCGGCCGCACATCCAGGCTGTTATAGACCCTTTGGAAGACGACCGGCATGCCGCCCGGGAGCACGAAATCCAGATCCTCGTCGCCACCGAGCAGCTTCGCCCCGGTCGCAATGTGAACCGGGTTGGCCACGATGTCCGCGATAGCGTTGAGGGACATTCCGGCCTGCGCCACCTGAACGAGACATTTCGCGTTCCGTATCACTGCGCGAGGATCATTGAGCAGCTTGGTTAAACACTTCAGGCTTTTGAGCGTGCTATAGATCCCATAAGCAGTGATAGCGGCACGCAGCGCGGCGCTGCCCTCCGCGTCGTACTTTCGCACGGTGGCTGGTGGGCCTCCAATAAAGACATTCGGAGAGCCTTCGTGGATGTACGCCCCACACTCGACTTTGTCGTCCTTTCGGGCTGCCAGCGAATGGTTGATGAGGGTTTGCTCAGGGCGGTCTGCGGCTCCCTGAGCAATGAAGTTGGTCGGGCGACTTGTATGCTTGCTGCATATAACGCTGTCCAGCGGCATGGCATCGGTCGCCCGCGCCGCTTTCCTACCGTTGATCTTGACGTTCTCTGAACCCGTGATGATCTTGCCGGTGATCGTAGGCGGGAAGAGAAAATCAGCAGCCGCGGTGCCCAACGCTTCCCCAGCTTGCATGCCGTAATGCGTCCCGGCAAGAGTCGCTGCAGCAACAATCACCGGCGCGGCAGGCGCAGCAAACCCGCCTGTGATGAAGGTCAGCCCAGCAGCGACAGCACCGCCAAGGGCGCCGCCCACAAAACCGCCCAACATGCCACCGCCCACCACACCTGCCAATTGCAGAAGCATCCTTGCATTGGCACTCGTATGAGCAATGGGGTCGTCAATACGGGCTGCTGCGGGATAGGCGCTCATAGAGTGGGGGAATGCACTAGGCTGTTGAATCAAGGCAGATAGCGAAAAGCCGGGAACGGGGAACAGGGCCTGTACGAACCGCCCGGGCAGGCAACGTGACAACTCGCCACCGGTTATGCAGGCTTGAAACTCGAACGGATTGCGCGCCACTGCGTCTGTTGAGCGTCTGTCAGAGGTGCTTGTGCAGCAGCCGTCATCACGACCACATTGCCCGTGCTGCCCAAGAGGTAGCCGACCTGTCGCTGATAGACCATAACGCCGTCTTGTTTGAACTGCACGGCGTATTCAATCGCCCGCAGCTCGCCAGACACGGGGTCTTTCTGCACGCTTCGATCAGTGATCTCAGTCATGCTGAATTGTTGGCCCAGCATCTGCAATTGCCGGTTGACGAGTTGTTCGAAGGTTTCTCCTGGCTCCAACCGCGCTCTAGTTACCACCACATTGAATCCCAGCCCGCTCTGGCCTGCTAGCAGCAGGTTGATGCTGTTGTCCTGCATGCCATCGGGAACACTGAAGAACCCTTCATTGATTTGGTACTGCATCGAGATTCCGGTTCAGTTCAGATAAAAATGTATCGGCTGGCCGAGCGCAATGCGCTAGCCAGCGAGCTAGGGGCAATTGAGCTGTATCGGCGCCCCGTGCACATCAAGCAGTTCACTCAGCTTGATAAGCCCATTCTTGCCCTTGATGACAACCTCACCCTTGTCGGTGAGTTTGAGCGAGGCAACGCCTTCGCCCTCCCCGATCGTCAGGGTGATGCTTTCGCCCGCCTGCAGACGAATGTGCTTCGCAGCCTTGATCAGCACTGAATCTTTGGTGGCTTGGACGTTGACGTTCTGGTCCCCGACAACAGTAGCGGTGTCCTGCTTGGACGCCAACGTGATGTTCTGCTGGGCGGTGAGATTCATGTTGCCGGTCTGGGCCTCCGAGGCCACATCACCTTTGGCGACCGTGTTGCGCTGCCCGCCCTCTGACACGTGCGTGAGCATGCCGCCTTTGACCAACTGAGTCAGCTGCGCCCCGCTGGACAGCGTGATGTGCTGCTTGGCATGCATCGACGCGCTCTGCCCCGAGCTAAGCACAATGGGTTTGGGACTGATCATCGAATGCCCTTCAGGGCTGACGATGGAGACCACGGGCTTGTTGATGTCTTTGGACATCTCTCGCAACGCTTGCGACTGCGGCATCGCGGGATCGGTATTGGTGGGCATCAGCGTCTCTGGTCCCACGCCATCTCCGCCCCCAGCTCCCCCTCCAGCAAGCGCCGCGATAGCCGCCGCAGCTTTCGACAGCGTGGCCACGGCGGCCTTGCCACCGGTCATCGCGGCGATCCCGGAGCTCAACTCCATCATGTGCGAGGTCTTGAGGCCGTTCAGAGCCTCAATAGCGCTGTTCATGGCAGCCAATGCGTTGCCCGCTTCCTCCATCAACGATTCCGTATTGGCAAGACCCGCGCCCAATCCGTCGAACCCATCCGGGTTCTCATGCGCAACCTTTTGCTTGAAGTCTTGTGTATAGGTCGTGATCAACAAGCCCTTGTCCGCCCGAATAGCCCCCCACTCATTGGTGCGCAACTCAAAGCCATAGCTGCGCTTGGCCTCTGTGCCTTGGTTCATGAGGTAGCCCATGTGCAGATGGGTGTTCCCGTGGTCCGTCGAGAGCTCGATGTGCTCGATGCCTTTCTGGTCCTCGAACCGCAGCATGTGCTTTCCGCCGCCGCCCTTGCTCCAGTTGGTCTGAAAGCCCGACTGTGTCTTGTGCTTGGGCAGCTCCCAGGGCGGCATCTGATCCGCGTTGTACACACGCCCGGTGATGATGGGGTAGTCGGGGTCGCCGTTCAGGAAGTCCACGATGACTTCTTGGCCGATGCGCGGGGTAAAGATGCCGCCATATTTCGCACCGGCCCATGGGTGGGATACGCGGATCCAGCAACTGGAGTTCTCGTCCATTGCACCGATGCGGTCCCAGTGGAACTGCACCTTCACCCGGCCGAACTTGTCGGTCCATATTTCTTCCCCGGCAGGCCCGACGACCACCGCGGTCTGTGGGCCCTGGCTGCGGGGTTTGGGCGTGGTGCGGGGCGGGGTGAAGGCAAGGCTGGTGGGCTGCGCTTTCAGCACAAAACGCTGAATGGACCCCACCTCATCCTGGGTCGTCTTTGGGGTGGGCTTGGCAATACTGCTGACTTCCGGGTTCTCCTGAAAATGGTACTGAACCGCGGTGATGAGGTACTGCTGGTTCTGATCCTCGCGCGGATAGTTTTCCAGGCTGAAGGTGTACCCCGGCGTCAGTGCCCGGCAGCTGGATTTGCCCTGCACGACGCTCTCGCGGGTGAGGTTCTCATGCAAACGCACGCGCACATACGTTTCGCCGTCGCCGTACTCGGTATAGCCGCCGGGCCACTCATAAACCTCATAGCTGTCGTGCGCATGGCCGGCCGGCATCTTGCGCATATTCGAAAGGTCAGCCTTCGGCTTCTTGAAGTCGTAGTCGTCGTTGTAGTGGCGGCCAGACTTGATCTCTTCTGCCAGCTCCCAGGCAAAGACGCATTCGCGGTCCGAGATGGCGGCCTTCTCAGGCGGGTAGAACGGGAGGGTTGCGGCGCCTGGCAAGGCGCTGTGCGAAGCCACAATATCGTCGGCGAGCGTGAGAGCGTGCTGGCCTGGCGAATGCTGGTGATAATAATAAATGCCCTCGTGCTCCATGAGCCGGGACACAAACTGGCAATCTGTCTCGTTATATTGAACGCAATAATCCCAGGTCCGATAACTGCGGGTGAGCTTCTTATCGATCGGGTATCCATATTTCCCGAGGACTTCTTCAATAATCTCGGGGACAGTCTTATTCTGAAATACCTTGAAATCGCTTTTGCGGGTGGCCAGCCACAGCCATGGATTCAACCGGGCGCGATACGAATACATGCGGTGGTCCTGGCCCTGCATCCCAAAACGGGTCACGATCGCATCTATGTACCTTTTCCCGCCGCCCTCGGTTTCCACCACAATGGTCGCGTTCTTGCCCAAAAGGGCCTTGGGATCGATGCCCTTGCTGTCACTCAGCAAGTCGACATCCAGCGAGAATATCTGGCTTATTTCTTCTGTTCCCTGCAGCTGCCTGAACTTGAGCTGGTCGCCGAGTGGCGTTTGAATGGTTACGCGGCGTGTCATGTGCTGCAGGCTGTGAGCCTAATGATTCGAAGTGCTGGGCATGATAGCGATCAGAACCACTTTTCCGTTTGACACCGCCAACCATTCGTTTCACAAAATTACCTCAAAAGGTAACCCAAGTAACCAAGGTGGAATAACAGAGACGATTTGCAACTGCATGTTGCATTGCCTGCCAGCTTCCTAAGCAATCCGTCCAATTTCAGCCTGCAAGGTAGGCCGCCAACGGCACAACACCCGCTCCCGCCCGGTCTGCGGATGCACGCTGACCGCCTCTTCCACCAGCCCGCACAGCGCATAGAACGCCCGAGCGCGCTGGTTGGACGTGGCGACATGCAGCGTCCAGCCGGCGGGGCAATAGCTGCGGCCGATCTCCCGCACCAGCGCGCCGCCCAGGCCCTGGCTTTGTGCGTCGGGCGCCACGAAGAGCTGGTGCAAGTGGTTGATGTGCAGATCCAGCACCATGAACGCGCGCAGCGCATGGTCTTGCTCGTACACCAGCGTGGTGTGGGGGGCGCCAAACTCCGCGGCCACACGCTCTTCCCAGTGCGCGATCGGCGCCACCGACGCGGCGGCGGGGTTGGCAGAACTCCAGGCCGCGCGCCAGAGATGGGCCAGGCGGGCGTTGTCCTGGACGGTGGCGGGGCGCAGTGGCACCCCGGGCTTTGGATCTGAAAGTGGCACGGTCATGCCGTCATTGTGCGAGCGCAGGAGGGCGAGGCCTCTGGAGTTGAGCCCAGGCGCGGCCGCCACGGCTTGCGGGGCAGCGCCAGCCGCCCGCGGGGGCAGACCAAACAGCGGCCGCAGCCACGCCACGCGCTGGACGATCGCCGTCAGCCCCCAGCACAGACCCACGGTGCCGGCCAACAGGGCGAGGGGTTCAGCCACAGGACCGAGGTGCCACGGCAGCAGGGCTACCGCCAGCACGATGATGACCGTCTGGTGCAGCATGTACCAGGGGTAGAGCGCGCCCTGGGCCCAGCGCAGCCACGGCCAGGGGCGGTTCAGACGGTGGTGGGCCCAGCCCAGAATGGTGAGCAAAGCCGCCCAGAGGTACACATCCGCCAGCACGCGCAAGGGCAGGCGTGCAACCCGGTGGCCCTGCTGCAGCGCCCAACCCAGCAGCCCCAAATACACCACCAGCAGCACCAGGGCGAGCACCAGGGTGCGCCAGCGCAGGCGCACGAGCTCGGCCCACAGGCCGGCGTCCAGCCCGATCCAGTAACCGTACACTAACACCGTGAAGTACACGGCGTGCAGCCAGCCGTCGTGGATCAGGTTGTGCGTGGGCGGGAAATGCGGCCACAGCAGCAATGAGTAGAGCGCGAGCGGCAGGACCGGCAGCACCACGAGCGCGGTACCGCGCAGGCCGGTGAACGCCTTGCGCAGCCGGCGCCCTGTCTGGGATTCCGCCAGCGGCAGCAGGAGCGCCAGCACCACGGTGTAGACCCAGAGGTAGGCCAGGTACCAGAGGTGGTTCCAGGTCACGCCGGCCTCCCAGCCGTCAAACGCGCCCGCGGGCCAGGTGGTCAGGCTGTAGTAGCGATGCAAAAAGGCGCCGAACCCGGGCGCGATGAGGCCGTTGGCCACCCCCTGAGCGTAGGGCTGGTAGGGCACGATCACGGCCATGCCAAAGGCCAGGGGCAGCAGCAGGCGCCCGCTGCGCTGGCGAATGAGCCCCGGCACCGTCTGCCCCCGCCGCACCAGCCCGAAGGCCAGGCCCGAGACCAGGAACACCAGGTCCATGCGCCAGAGGTTGAGCGCGCGCATGGGCGCCTGCAGCCACTCGGCGGCGTGCGGGCTCTTGATGTGCCAGTGCCAGTCGGCCACGTAGTACATGGCCACGTGGTAGAGGATGACGAGCGCGAAGGCCAGTGCGCGCAGGGCGTCGATGTCGTGGCGGCGAGAGGACATGGTGCGGTGTGGATCCAGGAAATAGGTCACTGCATCGTGGCCGTGCAACGGCGGCGCCGGACCACCTTTGGGACGGCGCAGGCTCTGAATGGGACCAGCGGTGGCCGGGCGGGACGAACCGGGGCCGCCCCCCCCACGCCGACTGCCTAAACTCACCCCATGACCGCCCCCTCCCCCGCCTGGCCTGCCCGCTACCTGCGCGACCCAGCCCTGCGTCGCCGGGCCGAGTGGGGCTTCTGGGCCACGGTGCTGCTGGTGCAGGCCGCATTCAACAGTGTGGTGACCTGGCTTGACCTGGCCGCAGCCGGCCGGCGCCTGATGCCCTGGGAGCCGGCGCTGTGGGAGCTGTCCAGCGTTGTGGTGATCGCGGCACTCATCCCCGCCGTGGCGGCGTTCGAGCGGCGCTTTCCGCTGCACTGGGACACCCTGGCGCGCCACCTGCCCTGGCATGCGCTGGGCAGCGTGGCCTACTGCACGCTGCACCTCATCGGCATGGTGGGCCTGCGCTACGTGGCCTACGCCGCCATGGGCGTGCCCTACCGCCCCGGCGACTGGTGGGCGGTGTGGGGATACGAATACCTCAAGGATGTGCGCACCTACGGGCTGATCCTGAGCACGCTAGTGGGCTACCGCTTCTTGCTGCTGCGGCTGCAGGGCGAGGCCCGGGTGCTGGACGCGCCCGAGCCTGCGGCGGCCCCGCAATCCACGCCCACGCCGGCCAACGACGCGCAGCCCCCTGGGGACGCGGCCACCACGCCGACGCCGTACCACGCGCCGCCTTCGGAAACGCATTCGTCTGCCGAGGCAGCGCCGCCACCGCCCACGCGGCCGGAGCGCTTCCTGGTCCGCAAACTGCGCCGCGAATTCCTGATCGCCGCGGGCGACATCGCCTGGCTGCAGGCCGAGGCCAACTATGTGGGCCTGCACGTGAACGGCCATGACTACCTGCTGCGCTCCACGCTCACGGACTTTCTCACGCAGCTCGACCCGGCGCGGTTTGTGCGCGTGCACCGCAGCTATGCGGTCAATCTGGACGCTATTGCAGAGATCGAGCCGCTGGACAGCGGCGATGCGCGCCTGGGGATGAAGGACGGCAGCAGCGTGCCGTGCAGCCGGCGCTACCGGGAGGGGTTGGTGCCGCAGGCGGGCCGGGCATCCCATCCCGGGCCCGCCTCCTGATGTTTATGTCCGAGCCGTTGTGGCCCTCAGCCAACAAGGGGCCATCACCCGTACCCGGCCCCTGCAGATGGGCGCCCACCGCCTTCGCGCCATGTCGTGTCGTGCTCACCCGACCGCGCGATCAGCCAGCCCCCCCACCATGCCAGCAAGCCGCTGCTCGACGAGCTGGATTTCCTGCAGCACCTCTGAAACCAACTGCTGCCGCTCCATCGGCAGCTGCAGCAAGACGGTGTTGTTGTTGTCCGATGAGGCGCACAGCTGCAGGCGTGTCGGCGCTCCATCCGGTCCGTAGAGCAACCGCACCGTGCGCGTCGACCGTTCCGGATGCCATTGCACCTCCCGAAGGAAATAGGTGCAGGCGCCCGCGGGCAACGCTGGCTGCGGGATCAGGCCCAGGTCGGTCACCAGCAGTTGATGCAGCTCGCTGCGGTTCATGCCAGTGCTCCGCGGGGCCTCACCCGGCCCTGTCCACCGGGGCGACCCGGCGCGGCGTGCAGGAACCCATCGCCACCACACCGGCCCAGGGCGTGATGGGGCCAGAGCGCGCTCAACGCAGCGCCCCGTGCGGTGGCACCGGCGGCCACTCGGGCGGCCGCGACCCCATCTCGGCCTCGACCTGGCGCAGCATGTCGGCCAGCGTTTTGCCCGGCTCCTGCCGGAACTGCTCGTCCAGCACCACCAGGTCCACGATGCGGTCGATGCGAAAGCCGCGGAAGTCGCCGCGCAGCTCGCACCAGGCCGACAGCGTCCAGACCTTGCCCCAGTAAAAACAGCCCAGCGGGCGCAGGCGGCGGCGGCTGGCGCGGCCCTGCACGTCGGCGTAGTTGACGTCCACCACGTGGCGGCTGTGCACGGCTTCGCGCAGCGACTGCAGCGTGGCCTGGGCCCGCGGATCAAGCCCCACCGATGGGGCGTACAGCGCCTGCGATTCGGCGGCCGCGCGGGCCGCTGGCGGCAGCACCGACAGGATCTTGCCCAGGGCGCCTTCCACCTCGCGCGCCAGGCCCGCGTCCAGCCAGGCCTGCGCCAGCCGGGCCGCGGCGACCAGCGCGTTGGCCTCGCCCTGGCTGAACATCAGCGGCGGCAGCTCAAAACCCGCGCCCAGGCGGTAGCCCACGCCCGCCTCGCCCTCGATGGGCACACCCTGGTGCTGCAGGTCGGCCACGTCGCGGTAGATGGTGCGCGGCGAGACCTCCAGCCGCTCGGCCAGGAACGCAGCCGTCGAAAGGCGCCGGCCGCGGATGAGCTGGACGATCTGGAAGAGGCGGTCAGCGCGGCGCATGGGTGAAGGGGTAGATTTTCAAGGTTTTGGGCTCCTAGCGCTTATTGCATAAGCACTTATAGCTATTAAAAACATAGCATTGCGACGAGACCGAGACTGGGGTGCAGCCAGCCCTTACGGCAACTTGGAGCCTGGCGCACGGCGGCCACCGCGCGTGGGCGCGGGGCTGGGCCCAGGCCCGTCCTGGACACGCAGCAGCCGGCCTTGTTGCACCACCACATGGCCCTCGGCCTCCAGGCGCTGCATCTGCCGCTCCACGCCGCCGGGGTACTTGGGGTTGAGGCTGCCATCCGCCTTGAGGGTGCGCCAGTACGGCGTGGGCGTGGTCTCGCCCGAGCGCTCGTCCTCGTCGGCCGCGCGGGCCACCAGCGTGGCAAAGATGCCGGTCGTCACCACACAGCCCACCTGCGCACCATGCGCCTCGGCCAAGTCCGCGGCCAGGGCGCGCACGGTGCTGAGCCGGCCGGCCGGCACACGGCGCATGGCAGCGTCCACATCCCGCGGCGAGGGCACGACCATGAGCCCCTCGCCCAACCGCGCCACCAGCGCCGGGGGGATGGGCTTGACCTGCGGCAGGTGCTTATAGGCTGCCAGTCTGCTGCGCCAGGGCGTAGCGCCAGTTGCTGTGACGGAGGGGTCGGTGGTGCGGGGCATGGGGGTCACCATTAAAACGCAGTGCTGCCACGGGCCGCCGCAAGGCGCACCGCCCCGTGCGGCGTTGACAGCGGGTTTGCCGACACCCACGCCGTCGCGCGCGGGGCGCAAGGCCCGGGGCAGCGGTCACCGCGGCCATCCGGGGGCCGGACGCGCACCCCGGGAGTACGAAGCCGTGGTGCCATGGGTGGTCGTGATCAAGGGCCGCGCGCGTCAGGCCGTCTTCACGCCGATGTGAATGGCCACCTTTTCCGGTCCCTCGTAGGCCTCGAAGTCGGTGCCAAAACGGCGCTGCACCTGCGGGTTCGCGGCAAAGTAGTGCCAGATCTGCACCCAGGTGTCGATCACCATCTGCGGCATGTCGCCCTGGCCGGTAAAGACGAGGTAGTCGCCGGCCTCGATGTCGACGCGCACGGCGCCAGGCACCGCCTGGGCGGCCGCGGCATCGGCCACCGCCACGCCGGCCGTCACGTCAAAGGCGCCGTGCTCGTTGGATTCATAGCCGCTGTACACGCCGTAGATGCGGCCGTCGTCGCCGCGGCTAGGCAGCTTGCGCTCCCAGCTCTCGCTGAAGAAGCGGCCCCACAGGCCGCCCAGGCGCGCGATGGCGGGGTTCATCTCATCGTTGTTGCTGGTGCGCACGGCAATGCCAGCCACGCTGAAGGCCGGAATCCGGACGGTGGTGGGGGCGGCGGCCGCGGGTGTGGGCGCGGATGCGGATGGGGTGGTGGTAGCGGTCATGGGCAAGTCCTCTCTTGTCGGTGGTGGATGGAGATCGATGGGACGCATCCCATCGATCGGTACGGTGCAGCTGCGAGGGACGGATAGTGCGCGGCCACTGCTGACAGCCTGATGTCAGTAGCCTTCAGCGCGCCGAGGGGCTGGATGCCGGGCTGCTGACATCGTGCGTCAGGAGGTCCTCGTCGGCGGCGGCGGCGGACAGCGGCCCGAACACCGTTGGAACCCCGCCTGAGCGCTTCGAACCCGGACGGGCGGGCGCGCAGCGCCATAAGCCGCAGAACGACCGGAGGCCGCGGCGCCCGCCTTAGAGCCTGGCCGCGTTCAGCCTGGCTGCTGGACAATGGCCGCAGTGGCCCGGCGAACCACCGGCAGCGCCAGCAGCAGCGTGGGGAAGGCGATGACCCAGGACAGCGCCCAGGAGCTCATCCACAGCAGCGGCATGTCTGCAGAGACGCCTGCCACGCGCACAGTGCTGATCAGCGACACGACAAAAGTCATCAGCAACGACAGCAGCAGCGGCGTGACCCACACCGCAGAGCGTGCGGGCAGCTTGCGCAGGCCGAGGAAGGTCTTGGAGGAGGAACGGGGAGAGGATGGCGAACGTTGGTTCATGGCAGTTCAGTGAATGCAGGCCGGTCAGCAAGGTGCCGCCCCAGGCCCCCGGGATCGGAGTGGCACGGGGCCACCAGCCCGGCAAAGCCGGCCTAGGTTGGCACGTTGGTTGACGTGAACGCTTACGGCAACCCGTGAACCAGGTCGCAGGCGGATTCTAAGAGCAGCCAACAAAACTCAGCGAAACGGTTCTGGCGAGTGTGGTGTTGCAGGCAGTACAAGGAGTACGACAAGACGCTGTCACGACGCCAGAAGCGTTTTTTTGTTAGCCGCTCTAAGCGGCGGCCCCCTGCAGATGGCGGCTGATGTGCCCCGCCACCGCCGCAGCGTGTGTCTGCGCCAGGTCGTGGGCGCCGCCCTGCAGCACCTGGAGCGCTGCGTTCGGCAGCAGCCCGTGCAGGCGCTGCCCGACGGCCACAGGGCTGATCGGGTCGGCATCGCCCCACAGCAGCAAAACGGGCACGCGCACGGTGGCGAGGCGGGCCGAAAGGTCCCAGCGCTGCGCGGCCACCCACAGCGGAAAGGCCGGGTTGGCGCGCACAAAGTCGGGCCGCCAGTCTTGGGGGTGCAGGTCGTCGATGGGCACGCCGCCCGATGTGGCCACAAGCACCAGGTGCGTCAAATTTTCAGGCCGATCGAGCGCCGCAAGTATGGCCACCACCCCGCCCAGCGACTGCGCGATCAGCGCGCAGGGTGCGTCCATGTGCGGCGTGACGGCATGGACCAGGTCGTCCATGCCCTGCACGGTATTGGGTGGCATACCGCCTGCCGCATTGGCGCCAAACCAGGGCCAGCCCAGCAGCACGCGGCCGGCCGGCAGCGTGATGGCATCCGATGCGGGCTGCCAGAACGCGGGGTTGCCACCCACGCCGGGCAGAAAGATGAGCCGCGCCGGGACCGCGGCGGGCGCGGGCGCTGCCATGCGCCTTATTCGTCGTGCGATGCCGCAGCCGGCGCGTCGGCTATGGCGTCGACGGTCGGGGCAGATGCCTCGGCAGCGGCCACGGCGGCTGCCGCCGCGGCCTGCACCCGGGCGGCGGCCAGGCGGCGCGCGCGTTCGAGCTGCTGGCCCACGGTGCGGGGCACCATGCCGTACATGTCGGCAAACGCCTCCAGCGTCTGGCCGCTGGCCTCGAACGCGCGCAGCAGCGCTTCGTCCTTGGCGTTGCGCGCAGACCATTCGGCAAAGGCTTCTTCCAGGATGGCGTTGGCGGCTTCGTCGCGGCCCTGCACCAGCTCAGTGTAGGCCTCGCGCGTCAGGCCCGAGGCCTCGAACGCGGCCATCATGCGGTTGCGCAGCTTGGGCAGCAGGTCTTCGGTGGCACGCGCCTTCTTGCGGCGGTAGACCTCCAGCAGCGCATGGTGCACGTGCTCGGGCGCCATGTCTTCCACGGGCTGGCCCGAAAGATCGTGGCGCTTGTCGCCCGCGGCCACGCTTTGCAAATAGCGCGTGGAGCGGGTGTGGATGCCCAGCGCCACCTTGAGCGCTTCACGCTCGAAGGCTTCAGGGTGCGCGGCAAGGATGTCCTGGAAGATTCCGCGCTTGAGCGGGCGGAACACCGCGCCGAAGAGCTGCGGGTACAGCGCGGCGAGCTGCTCCAGTGCGGGGTGGGTGCGTGGCGGCGTGCGCGAGGCGTTGCCCGGCGTGGCCGGTGCAGCAGCGGCGCCCTGGGCGGCCTCGCGGCCTTCCGGCTTGCCCCGGTTGCGGCCACCGCGGCGCGATCCGCCCGTGCGCTGCGGGGGCGCCCCGGCGTCGGCCGATGCGGCGGGCGTGGCGGCTGGCACGGCAGAGGAGGCAGCCTCGGCCGAAACAGGCGCTGCCAGGGGTGCGGCAGGGGCTGCGTGGGGTTGTTCTTGTGCGGACACGGAGTCGGTCATGGGGTGCGGAAATGGGGCAACAAAACCCGCAATCATGCCAGTGCCGCGTCCAGCACCTCAATCCAATGCCGTACCGGCGTTCCGGTACCGCTCTGCAAATGCGTGATGCAGCCGATGTTGGCCGACAGGATCACGTCCGGGGGCTGCTCGCCAAACGCTTCGGCGAGAACACCAAGCTTGCGGTCGCGCAGCTGGTACGACAGGTCGGGCTGCAGCACCGAATACGTGCCCGCCGAGCCGCAGCACAGGTGTGATTCATTGCGCGCCACGCGCAGCTTGAAGCCCAGGCGCGCAAGGTGCACCTCGACCCCGCCGCGCAGTTTTTGGCCGTGCTGCAGCGTGCAGGGCGGGTGATACGCATAAAGCACGTCGGCCGCTGGCTGCGCGCGGCCCGCGAGCTTGTCGGCCAGCTCGGGCAGCAGGTCCGGCAGCAACTCCGAGAGGTCGCGCGTGAGCGCGCTGATGCGCGCGGCCCGGGCGGCGTACTGCGCGTCGTCCTTCAGGATGTGCCCGTATTCCTTGACCGTGACGCCGCAGCCCGAGGCATTCATGACGATGGCCTCCACGCCGCCCTGCTCCACCAGCGGCGACCAGGCGTCGATGTTGGCGCGCATCTCGGCCATGCCGCCGGCCTGGTCGTTGAGGTGGAACTTGACCGCGCCGCAGCAGCCCGCCTTGTAAGCAATGACGGTCTGGATGCCCGCCGCGTCGAGCACACGCGCGGTGGAGGTGTTGATGTTGGGCATCATGGCCGGCTGCACGCAGCCCGCGAGCATGAGCACCTTGCGCGCATGCTCCCGCGTGGGCCAGGCGCCTGCTTTTTGCGGCGCGGGCACCTTGGCCTTGAGCGACGCCGGCAGCAGCCCACGCACCGCCTGCCCGGCCTTCATCGCCGGGGTGAACAGGGGCGAGGGCAGGCCCTCCTTCAGCGCCCAGCGCAACGCTTTTTCGCCCAAGGGGCGCGGCACTTTTTCATCCACGATCTTGCGGCCGATGTCCACCAGGTGGCCGTACTCCACGCCGCTGGGGCAGGTGCTTTCGCAGTTGCGGCAGGTCAGGCACCGGTCCAGGTGCAGCTGGGTGCTGCGCGTGGGCTCGGCACCTTCAAGCACCTGCTTGATCAGGTAGATGCGGCCGCGCGGGCCGTCGAGCTCGTCGCCCAGCAGCTGGTACGTGGGGCAGGTCGCGGTGCAAAAGCCGCAGTGCACACATTTGCGCAGGATCGACTCGGCCTCCAGGCCATCGGCGCGGGCGCGGTATTCAGGGGAGAGCTGGGTTTGCATGGGGTGCAGCCTGGGCAGAGAATCAGATAGATCGGACGGGTTCAGCGGCCGGCCGGGGGTTTGGCGGCCGGGTCCAGGGGTGGCGCTGGATGCGGGGCAAGCGGCGCATGGCCGTCCTGCCGCTGGTTCCGCGCAAGGCGCAGCCGGCCGCGGTCGGCCCACAGCGGCGGGAGCGACAGGGCCAGCAGCACCAGCGCCAGTGGCACCACAAACACAAAACCTACGTACTTGAAGCCTGCAGCGCCGGCGATGCCACCCACCAGGAACATCGCCAGCAGCCCCGCAAACAGCCGAAGGCGGGCCTGGTTGGCGCGCACCTGCGATTCGGGCGCTGTGCCGGTGCGGTTCCAGTACAGCATCTTGCCCACCTCGATCCCCAGGTCCGTCACCACGCCCGTCATGTGCGTGGTGCGAATCTGCGACGACGACATCTTGCTGACCGTGGCGTTCTGCAGGCCCATGATGAAAGACAGCAGCAGCACCGTCATCGGCACGGCAAAGGGCGTGGGCCAGCTGAGCGTGATGGCGCCCAGCAGGCCGAACAGCAGCATGAGCACGGCTTCGAGCAGCAGCGGCAAAGCAAAGGCGCTGCGCAGCCGGTGGTGGCGCGCCCAGTTGACCATGATGGCGGTGGTGCCGGCGCCCGACATGAAAGCCCACAACGCACCGATGGCGCCCAGAACAAGCTTCATCTGGCCCAGCACGAGGTTGTCCGCCAGCGAGGACAGAAACCCCGTCATGTGCGAGGTGTAGTGGTGCACCACCAGAAAACCGCCCGCATTGACCGCGCCCGCATTGAAGGCCAGCAACAACCCCAGCGCGCGGTTGCTGGCCGCGGTGCGGTGGTGTCCGGTGAGGTGGCGCAGGCGTCGCATGGCGGGCAGTGGGACGAAGTCGGGGCAATGGCAAAGCTTGAACAGGGCCTACCAGGTGCCGCTCATGCGCCCGGGGTTGAAGATGCCCACCGGGTCGAAGCTCTGCTTGAGGCGCTTGTGGATCTGCTCCAGCGCCGGAGATTTCAAGTCAAATTGGCCTCCAGCGCTGGTTCCATCTGCGCTAGCAGCTCTAAAAATAGTAGCACTCCCACCCGCCGCTCGCGCGGCATCGCGCAGTGCGCCGCCCGCCGATACGGGCGCCTGCACCCAACGCAGCGCGCCATGCCATTCGATGAGCGGCTGGGCCGCAGCAGGCAGGGTGAGCACGGGGGCCGTGGGCGGCAGAGACAGGCGCCAGAGCGCGTGGTCCGGGCGTTGCGCGCGATCAGCAAACCAGGGCAGGGTCTGCTCGCGGCAGGCGGCCCAGTCGGGGGCTGTGGTGCCGGTGTCGAGCCGTGTGCCGCCCATCATGCGGCAGGCCGCTTCCACCGCCGCCACCGCGCCGCGCAGGCGCACATACAGCGTGCCCACGCCCGCATCCTGCACCCAGCAGCTGGCATTGAGCGGCAGCGGCTGCCCGCCCCAGGCGTGCAGCTTGCGCAGGGCGTCCGCCTGGTTGCATTCAAAACGCAGCGTGGCTTCGGCCGGGGCCACCGGCAGCACCTTGAGGCTGACCTCGGTGAGCAGGCCCAGCGTGCCCCAGGCGCCGGCCATGAGGCGCGAGACGTCGTAGCCGGCGACGTTTTTCATCACCTGGCCGCCAAAGCTCAGCAGCTCGGCGCGGCCGTTGATCAGCGTGGCGCCGAGCAGGTAGTCACGCACCGCGCCCACGCTCGCGCGGGCCGGGCCCGACAAGCCAGCTGCGACCATGCCGCCCACGGTGGCGGCGTCGGCCGGGGTTTTTGCAAAGTGCGGCGGCTCAAACGGCAAACACTGGCCGTGCGCTGCCAGAGTGGCCTCCAGTTCGGCCAGCGGGGTGCCGGTGCGCACGGTCACGACCAGCTCGCTGGGCTCGTAGCTCACGATGCCGCGCAGCGCCCGGGTGTCCAGCACCTGGCCCTGCAGGGCCAGGCCGTAGAAGTCCTTGGTGCCCCCACCGCGCAGGCGCAAGGGGGTGCGGTCTGCGGCGGCGGCGCGCACCCGCTCGATGATCTGGGCCAGGGCTGTTTCCATGGCCTGGATCGTAGCGGGTGGGGTCCTCACGGGGCGTTATGGCGCGCGTGAATTTTTTGAACAGCCGGCGTGCAGCAAATGACGGCGGTGGTGCCGCAAGCCCTGGTGGATCGCACGCGCCGGGTGGCACTACTGGTGGGACACAAAGCGAAACGCAGACCCGTGGGTCTGCGTTTCGCGTTCTTCACCCACGAGTTGTTGGCGCCCGACACCCCGTGCTGATTGCCACGTGGCATTGGCGGCTTCCTGCCGGTACAAAAAAGCCCGCCGTGGTCGGCGGGCTGAAGAAACCGAAGGAGCGACTCGCTTGTTCTTGTTGCGACGCTGCGGTGCCACCAGACACCGCAGCGCGTGGGGGCACGGCTTAGCGGTTGTACGCTGTCTCGCCGTGCGATGTGATGTCCAGGCCTTCGCGTTCGTCTTCTTCGGGGACACGCAGGCCCACGGTCAGGTCGACGATCTTGTAGGCCACAAACGAGACCACGCCAGACCACACGACGGTGATCAACACAGCCTTGGCTTGTGTCCAGACTTGCGCGGCGATCGAGTAGTCGGCCGATGTCACCATCGTGGCCGTCACCCAGTCGGCCACGTAGCCAGGACCACCCAGGCCAGGGGCGTTGAACACGCCGGTCAGCAGGGCACCCACGATGCCGCCGATGCCGTGCACGCCAAAGACGTCGAGCGAGTCGTCTGCACCCAGCAGCTTCTTGAGGCCGTTGACACCCCACAGGCAGGCAAAACCACCCACCAGGCCGATGACCAGCGCGCCGCCGATGCCGACGTTGCCGGCAGCTGGCGTGATGGCCACGAGGCCTGCCACGGCACCCGACGCTGCACCCAGCATCGAAGCCTTGCCGCGCATCAGCGCTTCACCGATGCACCATGCCAGCACGGCCGCGGCGGTCGCCACGAGCGTGTTGATGAAGGCCAGGGCGGCGAAACCGTTGGCTTCCAGCGCGGAGCCGGCGTTGAAGCCGAACCAGCCCACCCACAGCAGCGAGGCACCAACCATGGTCAGCGTCAGGCTGTGAGGCGCCATGGCTTCCTTGCCGTAGCCGATGCGCTTGCCCACCATGAACGCGCCCACCAGGCCTGCCACAGCGGCGTTGATGTGCACCACGGTACCGCCAGCAAAGTCCAGCGCGCCAGATTGCCAGATGTAGCCGGCCGTAGCGTTGACCTTGTCCACCACTTCTTTGCTGGTGTAAGCGTCAGGGCCGGCCCAGAACCACACCATGTGGGCGATCGGCAGGTAGCTGAAGGTGAACCACAGCACCATGAACATCATGACGGCGCTGAACTTGATGCGCTCTGCGAACGCACCCACGATCAGGGCGCAGGTGATGCCGGCGAACGTGGCCTGGAAGGCGGCAAACACCACTTCAGGAATCACGACACCCTTGCTGAACGTGGCAGCGTTGGCAAACGTGCCCGCAGCGTTGTCCCAGATGCCCTTCATGAACAGGCGGTCAAAGCCACCGATGAAGGCGCCGCCTTCGGTGAAGGCCAGGCTGTAGCCGTAGACGAACCACAGCACGACGATCAGCGAGAACGTGACCATCACTTGCATCAGCACGGACAGCATGTTCTTGCTGCGCACCAGGCCGCCGTAGAACAGGGCCAGGCCGGGCAGGACCATCAGGATCACGAGGATGGTCGAGGTCATCATCCAGGCGGTGTCACCCTTGTTGGGGACGGGAGCAGGTGCAGCTTCGGCAGCGGCCGGGGCGGCAGCCGCTGCAGCAGCGGGTGCTGGCGCAGCTGCAGGAGCGGGGGCCTCAGCGGCCGGCGCGGCGGCGGCTGCCGGCGCGGTGGCAGCCGCTTCGGGGGTGGCGGGTGCCTGGGCCAGGGACAGGTTGCCCATGGTCAGCAGACCCAGCCCCAGGATGAAGGAAGCAATCAGTTTTTTCATGGCGTTCTTCTCTTGTGTCTGATGCGGCCGGCCCTTACAGGGCTTCCTTGCCGGTTTCGCCGGTACGGATGCGCACCACCTGCTCCAGGTGGGTCACGAAGATCTTGCCGTCGCCGATCTTGCCGGTGCGGGCTGCGTTTTCAATGGACTCGATCACGCGGTCCACCAGGTCGTCGGCCACAGCGGCTTCGATCTTGACCTTGGGCAGGAAGTCGACCACGTACTCCGCGCCGCGGTACAGCTCGGTGTGGCCCTTTTGGCGGCCGAAGCCCTTGACTTCAGTGACCGTGATGCCTTGCACGCCGATGTCCGAGAGCGCTTCGCGCACCTCGTCGAGCTTGAAGGGCTTGATGATGGCTGTCACCATTTTCATTTTTTGGTTCCTCCGACAACGGGCGCACGCGGCGCCCATTGAGACTGGCTTACAGGGTTTTGGTGAGCGTGACGATCACGCGCGACTTGTTCACATGGCCGAAGAAGGCCTTCTTGTTGGCGCCCACCACGGCAGCGCCCAGCGAGACGCCGCTGCCGAAGTCATACGCGCCGCCCAGGCTGTAGTCGACGTAGTTGGGCACGCCCGTGTCCTTGATGTCGCTGGCAAAGCGGGTGAAACCCACCGAAGCCTTCAGCGTGATGCTGGGCGCGACTTCCTGGGCGAACGCCAGGTTCAGGTAGCCGGTGTTGGTGCCCTTGCGGCCCGAGCCTGCCTTGGCGCCAGCCCAGCCGAAGTAGTCCTTGGAGATGGTGTGCGAGTACTTGGCGGTCAGCGGGCCCAGGGTGGCCGCGCCGTACAGCTCGGTGGTGTTGCCGTTGGCGTTGCCGGGGTAGATGTAGGTCAGTGCGCCCACGTCAAAGTCCGCGCCCGCGGCCTTGAACTTGTAGCCACCGTACAGGTCGGCTTCGAGCGAGTTGTTGGCCAGCCAGTCGACGCTGGAGTTCCAGTTGCCCACGTACCAGCCGGAGTCGCCGAAGGCGTAGTCAAAGCCGCCTTGCAGCGCGGGCTTGACGGCCTTGGCCTTGGAGGCGTCCTGGTCCTGGCCACGGAACTTGTAGTTGGTGGTCAGGCTGACGTTGCCCGTGAGCTGGGCGCTCGCCAGCATGGGAAGGGTTGCGACAAGGGCAACGCCCAGGGTCTTGATGATGGCGCGGGTCATGTTTCCTCCGGTTGGACAAATAGGGACGAGCGCTTTAAGCACGGACCGTGCCATTGGCCTTCGACCGCGTGCCGCGCAGTTGCTTCGCGTTACAACGATCCCCCGGTACAGTGGCGGTCTGCCCTCGGCGGCCTGGCGCACTTGATTGGTGCAAAACGCTTGGTCCGCGCATCAAAAAAACATAAAACGCACCCATCTGGGGAGAAACCGCTTCATGAGTCTTGCTTTGGTGCAAAGCCGCGCCCTTCTGGGGCTGCAGGCCCCGTCTGTCACGGTCGAAGTGCATCTGGCCAATGGCCTGCCCAGCTTCACCCTGGTGGGCCTGGCCGAGGTGGAAGTCAAGGAAGCGCGCGAGCGGGTGCGGTCGGCGCTGCAGAACGCGGGGCTGGAGTTTCCCCACAACAAACGCATCACCGTGAACCTCGCGCCAGCGGATCTGCCCAAGGATTCCGGCCGTTTCGATCTGCCGATTGCCATGGGCATCCTTGCGGCCAGCGGGCAAGTCGACGGCGCCCGGCTGGCGGGGTATGAGTTTGCGGGCGAGCTGTCGCTGTCGGGCGAACTGCGCCCCGTGCGCGGTGCGCTGGCCACCAGCCTGGCGCTGCAGGCGCAGCAGATCAATGTGCAGCTCGTGCTGCCCCCGGGCAGCGCCGAAGAAGCCGCGCTGGTGCCCGACGCACAGGTGGTGCGTGCCCGCCACCTGCTCGACGTGGTGCGCGCTTTTTTGCCGCCGGGCAGCACCGCTGGGGGCGATGCAGACGTGGCCAACGATGGCTGGACCCGTCTGCAGCCCACGCCGCTGACGGCCCGCACCGCCGGCCCCGACATGGCCGACGTGAAGGGCCAGGCCACGGCCAAACGCGCACTGGAGATCGCGGCGGCTGGAGGTCACAGTGCCCTGATGGCCGGCCCGCCCGGTTCGGGCAAGTCGATGCTGGCGCTGCGTTTTGCCGGCCTGCTGCCCGCGATGACGGTGCAGGAAGCACTGGAAAGCGCCGCGATTGCGAGCCTGGCTGGGCGCTTTCGGCCCGAGCTGTGGGGCCAGCGGCCGACCGGGTCGCCGCACCATACGGCGAGCGCGGTAGCGCTGGTCGGCGGGGGCTCGCCGCCCAAGCCCGGGGAGATCTCCTTGGCCCATCACGGCGTGTTGTTCTTGGATGAGCTCCCCGAGTTTCCCCGCGCGGCATTAGAAGCCTTGCGCGAGCCGCTGGAGACCGGCCACATCACCATTTCGCGCGCCGCGCAGCGCGCGGATTTTCCGGCGCGTTTTCAGATGATTGCGGCGATGAACCCCTGCCCCTGCGGCTTTCTGGGCTCCACGCAGCGCGCCTGCCGCTGCACGCCGGACCAGGTCAGCCGCTACCAGGGCAAGCTCAGCGGGCCGCTGCTGGACCGCATCGACCTGCATGTGGAGGTGCCCGCACTGCCCGCTGAACAGCTGGTGCAAACCCCGCCCGGCGAATCGACCAGCGCCATCCGCGCCCGGGTGGAGCATGCCCGGGCTATCGCACTGGCGCGGCAGGGCAAGACCAACCAGGCGCTGCAGGGCCAGGAGATAGACACCCATCTGCAGCTGGACGACAGCGCCGCGAAGTTTCTCAACACGGCCGCCGCCCGCCTGGGCTGGTCGGCGCGCAGCACGCACCGCGCCCTCAAGGTCGCGCGCACCATTGCCGACCTGGCAGGCGCGCCCACCACCGAGGTGAGCCACGTGGCCGAAGCCGTGCAGTACCGCCGCGTGCTGCGCAGCCCGGTTTGACCCGCCGCAGCCTTTTCACACCAACACTACAAAAACAATAGCAATAAGTGCTTACAGAATAAGCGGTAGGGCATGATTTGACTCAAAATCAGGTCACATCCAGCCCGTCGAGAGCCCTTCGGACCCGCCCCCCCACATCGCACCACCGCCCATCGCCCCATGCCCAGCGCCCGCCCCTCCAAGAAATCCGCCACCACCACGGCCCCCGCCAGCCCAGTCCCCACCACCGAGTCGGTAGACACCGGGTTTCTGCGCACGCTGGTGGGCTACAACGCGCGCCGCGCGTCGCTGGCGGTGATCGAAGTCTTCATGGAACGCATGGCGGTGTATCGCCTCAAGGTGGTGGATTTTTCGGTGCTGTCGCTGGTGGCGCACAACCCGGGCGTCACCTCGCGCCAGCTGTGCGCCACGCTCAACGTGCTGCCGCCCAATCTGGTGGGGATCGTCGCCGCGCTGGAGCGGCGCGGCCTGATCGAACGCACCCCCCACCCCAGCGACGGCCGCGCGATGGGCCTGCACTTGACGCCCGCTGGCGTGGACCTGACCGCGCAGGCCGAGGGCACGGCCGCAGAACTGGAAATCGACGCCACCTCGCGCCTCACGACCGCCGAGCGCAAGACGCTGATCCGGCTGTTGCAGAAGGTCTACTCGGCGGAGCCTGCCGCCTAGGGAGCCTCTGCACGAATCTCCGCGCCGCGTGCATCTGCGGTCCCGGCCGTCTGCGTTACAAGCAAATGCTCGCAATAGCTACGGCTATTGCTGTGCTTTGCGCCTAGCAGTGGATCCCGATCCGCAGCGCACATTTACCGCTCCATTCGTGCAGAGGCTCCCTATCGATTGCAAGCGAGGCTGCTGCCCCGTGGCGCGGTGGCCGTGGGCCATGCGCAGCTGCTGAGCAGGCAAGGGCCCCGACCGTGCGGGTGTTGACGCGACGGCGGCAGCCGACACGCAGCGACCTCCTTCATCCCGACAAAACAAAAGCCAGCCGAGGCGCTGGGCCCCGCTGGCTTTTTGGGGGGGCACACGCTTTTCGCCGTGTTCCCGAGGCTCAGCGCGCAGGCGTGGCCGATGCGCTCACGCAGCCGCGTGTGCGTTGCGCTCTGCCTCGTCGGCCTTCGCCGCCATGGCCTGCGCCAGGCCGCCCCACTGCGCGCGGAACAGGCCCGCGTCCATGGTCTTCACGTTGCGCATGATGGGCTTGAAGCCCATGTGCGCCAGCACGTCGCGTTCGAGGTCAATGCCCGGCGCGATCTCGGTCAGCTCCAGGCCTTCGGTCGTCAGGTGGAAGACGGCGCGCTCGGTGACGAAGAGCACGTTCTGCTCGCGCTGCGCAGCGTCCAGGCCGTTGAAGGTGATCTGCTCGACCTTCTCGATGAACTTGCGCGAGCGGCCTTCCTTGACGATGGTGAGCTTCCCATCAGCCACTTGCACTTCCAATCCGCCCGCGGTGAACGTGCCGCAGAACACCAGGTGCTTGGTGGACCGCGTGATGTTCACAAAACCGCCGCAGCCCACGGGCCGGCCGTTGAACTTGCTCACGTTCACGTTGCCGTGGTTGTCGGCCTGCGCCAGGCCCAGAAAGCTCGCGTCCAAACCGCCACCGTCATAGAAATCGAACTGCAGCGACTGCTCGATGATCGCGTCGGCGTTGTAGGCCGTGCCGAAGTCCCCGAGCTGCGCGGGTATACCGCCGGTGATGCCGCTTTCCACACTCAGCGTGAACTGGTCGGACACGCCCTCTTCCGCCGCCACCGACGGCACGCCCGCGGGGATGCCGATACCCAGGTTGGTGATGGCGCCGGGTGTGAGCTCCAGCGCCGTGCGGCGCGCGATGACCTTGCGCTCGTCCAGCGGCATGGGCGCGAGCGAATTGAGCGGCACGCGCACATCGCCGCACAGCGCGGGGTTGAACTGCGTGGTGATGGTCTGCATGTGGTTCTCGGGCTGGCTGACCACCACGTAGTCCACTGACACGCCCGGCACCTTGACCGACTTGGGGTGCAGGCTGCCGGCCTTGACGATGCGCTCCACCTGCGCAATCACGATGCCGCCGCTGGCCTTGGCCGCGTGGGCGATGTTGATCTGCTCCAGCAGCACGCCTTCCTTGTCCAGCGTGATGTTGCCGTTCTCGTCGGCCAGCGTGCCGCGGATGATGGCCACATCGACCTTGGGCGAGGGGTAGAACAACCACTCCTCGCCGTTGAATTCGACCAGCTTGACCAGGTCTTCGGTGGACTTGCTGTTGAGCTTGCCGCCTTCGATGCGCGGGTCCACGAACGTGCCCAGGCCCACCTTGGTCAGCAGGCCGGGGCTGCGGCTGGCGATGTGGCGCGTGAGGTGCGACAGGCTGCCCTGCGGGAAGTTGTAGGCCTCGACCTCGCCGTCGAACACCATCTTCATCATCTCGGCGCCGGTCTGGCCGAAGTGGCCCGCCACCGTACGCTTGATCATGCCCGGGTGGGCAAAGTGCACCATGCCCGCGTCCTTGCTGTTGCCGATGGCGCCGCAGGCCCAGGTGGTCACGTTGCGTGGGTGGCCGGTGTCGAGAAAATTCTTCTCCACGCCCTTGAGCACTTCCTCGGGCAGGCTGGACACAGCCAGGCCGCCCAGGAAGATGGTGGCGTTGTCGGGGATCAGGGCTCCTGCCTGGGCTGCGGTGATGATTTTCATGGTGGCCTTGGATTGGATACTATGCTTTTGATAGCTGCTAGCGCTTATGGAATAAGCGCTAGAGACCGATTTGGCTCGAATACTAGGCGTCGGGGTTTTCTATCAGCAAGGCCATGCCCTGCCCGCCGCCCACGCAGGCACTAGAGATGCCGTAGCGCAAGCCGCGCCGGCGCAGCTCGCGCGCCAGTGTCACCGTCAAACGCACGCCAGTGGCGGCCAGCGGGTGGCCCAGCGCAATCGCGCCGCCGTTCACGTTGAGCTTGTTCCGGTCCAGGCCCAGTTCGCGCTCGACGGCGATGGTCTGCGCGCCCTGGGCTTCGTTGATTTCAAACAGGCCGATGTCATCCAGCGTAAGCCCCGTGCGCGCCAGCAGCGCACGGATGGCAGGCGCCGGGCCGATGCCCATGTACTCGGGCGCCACACCCACAGCCGCCGCACCGCGCAGGCGCGCCAGGGGCTTCAAGCCGCGCCGCTGCACATACGCGTCGCTGGCCACCACGGCGCCCACGGCCGCGTCCACCAGGGCCGAGCTGTTGCCCGCCGTCTGCACGCCGCCGGGGTACACCGTGCGCAGGCCCGCCAGGGCCTCAACGGGCGAGGGGCGCGGGTGCGTGTCGCGGTCGAGCTGCGCCACCTTGCGCGGCAGCGTGATGCCGCGCGTGGCGTAGCCCGCCAACTCGAACTTCTCGCTCGTCACCGGCACGATCTCGCCGGCCAGGAAACCATCGGCCTGGGCCTTGAGCGCCAGCTCGAATGAGCGGGCCGCATACGCGTCCACGTCTTCGCGGGTGATGCCGTATTTCTTTGCCAGGTTCTCCGCGGTCTCGATCATCGTGACGGGGCCGGCGGTGTCGATCAGCGCCTCCATCAGAAAGTCCTTGAACTCCACCGGCGCACCGAGCTTGAAGCCCGTGCGGTGCGTGTACGCGGCAATGGGGTTGCGCGTCATGGACTCGGTGCCCACCACCAGCGCTACGTCGGCGTAGCCCAGCGCGATCTGGTCGGCGGCCTGGCGGAACAGCTCGAAGCCGGTGCCGCAAATGCGCTGCACCAGGATGGCCGGCACGCTCTGCGGCACGCCCGCATACAGGCCGATGTGGCGCGGCAGCACGAAGGCGTCGAAGTCGGCCTGCGCCATCGAGCCGGTGATGACCGAGTTCACGTCGGCGGCGGGCACGCCGCTCTTCTCGAGCACGGCGCGGGCCACCTTGATGCCCATGTCGGTAGGCGACACGTGGCCCAGCGGGCCGCAGTAGTCGACCATGGGCGTGCGCACGCCGTCTACCAGCCAGGCGTTCAACGGGGCAGAAAAGGAATGTTCGGTGCTTGTCGTGGTCATGGTCATGCCTTGGAAGTTTTGCTGCTTCTGCTGTCGGTCACGCGCAGCACGGTGGCGTAGCCGGTGTCGCCCGCCGCGCAGCCGGTGAACAAGCCCACGCCGCCGCCTCGCAACACCAGCTCTTCGATCAGTTCGATGATGGCGCGCAGGCCGGTGGGCGCCTGCGGGTGGCCCCAGATGATGGAGCTGCCGTAGTTGTTCATGCGCTCCCATGCAAAGCCGGTGTCGCGCGCCAGTGCGATGTCGTTCACGGCGAACGGGTTGTGGGTCTTGATGGCATGCACGTCGGCAATCGACAAGCCCGCGTTCTTGAGCGCATTAAAAGCGGCCGGCGACGGCGCCATGGGCATGAAGCCGGCCTCCACCCGCGACATGCCGAAGCCCAGGATCTCAATCTCGATGCCGGGGTCGGTGGCCACGGCACGCGCCCGTTCGCGCGTGGTGACGATGGCGCCTGCGTTGCCGTCGGCCGGGTGCGTCTGGCCGCCAAAAGTCACGGTGCCGCCCTCTTTGACTGGCTTGAGCTTGGCCAGGCCTTCGGCGGTGGTAGGGAAGATGCCCTCATCGGCGGCAAGCGTGCCGGTCTGCTTGCGGAATTTCGAGTCGGTGATCGGCACGTCGGCCATGTAGCGCTTTTGAAAGGCGCGGTCGTCGGCCAGTGCCGCCTGGTACTGCGTGTAGCGGTGCAGCTTGAGCGCGTGCTGCTCTTCGGTGGTGATGCCATAGCGTGCCGCCACGTTCTCGCCCGTCTGCAGCATGGGGTTCTTGGCGTAGGGGTCTTGGCCCATGTTGTCGGGCACCCAGTGCTCGGTGATGCCGTAGCCGCCGGTACCGCTGGAGTCGGGGTAGTACACCACCGGGCCGTTGGACTGGCGGTCGGCCATCACCAGCAGCGCGCTGGTGGCCGTGCCGCAGGCCACCTCTTGCGCCGCCATCTGCAGCGCACGCACGCTGGTGGCGCAGGCCTGCTGCACGGTGGGGCCGGCCACGCGGTCGATGCCCATCATGCCGGTGACCCAGGGCAGGCCGTAGAAACTGCCCTTTTGCGGGTTGGTGATGCCGAGGATCGCCAGGTCCACCGCCGCCAAGTCGTACCCGCGCGCGGCCAGCGCCTGCTTGCCCACGGTGGCCGCCAGCGGCAGCGCATTGAGGTTGGCCAGCGAGCCTTGCCACTTGGCAAACGGGGACGACCAGTAGATACCGTAGGGGATGAAGGCGTTCATGGCGGGTCCTTGCGATGAGTCGGTGTCATTTTAGTTATTTATCATAACCATATGGCAATCCGGGAAAGCTAGGGAAACCACCTAGCAAAGACCGTCGTTGTGGCCTTGTTTTAGTTATTTTTGATAACCATAATTTCCCTAACTCACCCTGACTACCATGACCCAGCATTCCGACATCTCTCTAGAAATCCGCGGCGAACACGAGGAAATCGCGGTCATCCGCCTCACCCGCCCCGCCAAGCGCAATGCCTTGAACGACGGCCTGATCCTGGCGCTGCGGGACCTGATGGAGACGCTGCCCGCCTCCGTGGGCGCGGCGGTGATCGATGGCGAGGGCGACCATTTCTGCTCGGGCCTGGACCTGTCCGAGCTCAAGGAGCGCGATGCCGGCCAGGGCCTGCACCACTCGCGCATGTGGCATGCGGCGCTGGACCGCGTGCAGTTCGGCCCCGTGCCCGTGGTGGCCGCGTTGCACGGCGCGGTGGTGGGCGGCGGCCTGGAGCTGGCCAGCGCCTGCCACATCCGCGTGGCCGACGAGTCGACCTTCTACGCGCTGCCCGAAGGCTCGCGCGGCATCTTCGTGGGCGGCGGCGGCGCGGTGCGCATCCCGCGCCTGATCGGCACGGCGCGCATGACCGACATGATGATGACCGGCCGCGTCTACAACGCAGTGGACGGCGAGCGCGTGGGCTTCGCGCAGTACCTCGTGCCCACCGGCACGGCATTCGACAAGGCCTTCGAGCTGGCCCAGCGCATTGCGCAGAACGCGCCGCTGACCAACTACGCGCTGATGCACGCGCTGCCGCGCATTGCCGAGCAACCGTCGGACCAGGGCCTGATGACCGAAGCCATGATGGCCGCCATCGCCCAGAGCGCCCCCGAAGCCAAGGCGCGTGTGCGGGCTTTCCTCGACGGCAAGGCCGCCAAGGTCAAGAAGGACTGAGAAAGCGGTATCGCGCCCGCGAAAAGCCTCGAAAGCACCTATGACGGCAACCAACCCCTCCCCCCGCTACCGGCCGCTGCGCTTTGGCGTGACCGAAGTCAGCACCCGGCAGGCCGACGACGGCGTGGTCTACGTGCGGGCCACGCAAGACCTGGAGGCCTACCCGCTGCGCCTGACCGACCGGCTGGCGCATTGGGCCCAGACCGTGCCCGACCGGACCTGGATGGCCCAGCGTGTGAAGAACGCCGACGGCAGCCTGGGCGAGTGGCGCCACATCACCTACGGCCAGGCCTGGCAGGCCGCACGCAGCATTGCCCAGGCCCTGCTCGACATGCACCTGAGCGCCGAGCGCCCCGTGGCCATCCTGAGCGAGAACGACCTGGACCACGCGCTGCTGTCGCTGGGCTGCTTGGTGGCCGGCGTGCCGCAGTGCACGGTGTCCACCGCGTACTCCACCATCAGCCAGGACTTCGACAAGCTGCGCCATGTGCTGGACACGCTGACCCCCGGCCTGGTGTTCGCCAGCGACGCCGCGCGCTTTGCGCGCGCCATCGAGGCCACCGTGGCCGACGACGTGAAGGTAGTGCTGGGCACCGGCAGCATCCCGGGCCGCAGCACCGTGGCCTTCAGCGACCTGCTGGCCACCCCCGCCACGCCGGCCGTGGATGCGGCGCACGGCGCCATCACGGCCGACAGCATCGCCAAGTTCATGTTCACCTCGGGCTCCACCAAGCTGCCCAAGGCCGTGATCGTGACGCACGGCATGTGGGCCGCCAACCTGCAGCAGATGAACCAGTCCATGCCGGTGCTGGCCGAAGAGCCCCTGGTGCTGGTGGACTGGCTGCCGTGGAACCACACCTTCGGCGGCAACCACAACTTCGGCATCGTGATCTACAACGGAGGCACGCTGTATTTGGACGAAGGCAAGCCCACGCCCAAGGGCATGGCCGAGACCATCCGCAACCTGCGCGAGATTGCGCCCACGGTGTACTTCAACGTGCCCACCGGCTTTGAGGTGATCGCGCACACCATGAAGACCGACGAGCAGCTGCGCAAGAACCTGCTCAGCCGCGTGAAGATGTTCTTCTTTGCCGCCGCCGCGCTCTCGCAGCCCATCTGGGACTCGCTGTTCGACAGCGCCGAGCGCGAAGTGGGCGAGCGCATCGTGATGAACACGGGCCTGGGCATGACCGAAGGCTGCCCGTTCTGCGTGGCAGTCAACAGCCCCGACGTGCAGGCGGGCGACATCGGCGTGCCCACGCCGGGGCTCGAATTGAAGCTCGTGCCCGTGGACGGCAAGGTCGAGGTGCGCTACCGCGGCCCCAACATCACGCCCGGCTACTGGCGCAATGCCGAGGCCACGCGCGACGCCTTCGATGAAGAGGGCTTCTACTGCTCGGGCGACGCCGTGAAGTGGATCGACGAGAACGACCTGAACAAGGGCCTGAAGTTCGACGGCCGCATTGCCGAGGACTTCAAGCTCAGTACCGGCACCTTCGTGAGCGTGGGCCCCATGCGCGCCAAGATCATCGCGGCCTGCGCGCCGTATGTGCAGGACGCAGTGATCACCGGCATCAACCTGAAAGAGATCGGCGCGCTGCTGGTGCCCACGCCCGCCATCCGCGCGCTGAGTGGCCTACCCGACAGCGCCAGCCAGCAAGAAGTGTTGGAGAGCGCACCCGTGCAGCAGCACTTCCAGCAGGTCTTCAACCAGCTGGCGGCCCACTCCACCGGCAGCGCCACGCGCGTGGCCCGCGCGCATTTGATGGCCGAGCCGCCATCCCTCGACAAGGGCGAGATCACCGACAAGGGCTCCATCAACCAGCGCGCGGTGCTCCTGCACCGCGCTGCGCTGGTCGACGCGCTGCACGGCGGCGCCCTGCCTTTCACCATCGTTCCCCAACACTGACTCCTCCAAGGACACCACCATGCACATCCAAGGACAAGCCGCCATCGTGACCGGCGGCGCATCGGGCCTCGGCGAAGCCACCGCCCGCGAACTGGCCCGCCTGGGCGCCAAGGTCGCCGTGCTTGACCGCAATGCCGAGCTGGCTGAGAAGGTGGCCGGCGCCCTCTGCAGCGAGTTTGGAGACGGCGCCGCTATAGCCTGCGCCTGCGACATCACCGACCCCGCCAGCGTCACCGCCGCGTTGGAGAAAGCCGCCGCAGCCCACGGCCCCGCGCGAATCCTGATGAACGTGGCCGGCATCGGCAGCGCCAAGCGCATCGTGCAGCGCGACGGCAGCGCCGCGCCGCTGGAAGACTTCACGCGGGTGGTGACCATCAACCTGATCGGCAGCTACAACGTGAGCCGCCTGTTCGCCGCCGCCTGCGCCAAGCTGGCCCCCTTGGACAACGGCGAGCGCGGCGTGATGATGTTCACCGCCTCGGCCGCCGCGTTCGACGGCCAGGTGGGGCAGCAGGCTTACAGCGCCTCCAAGGGTGGCCTGGTGGGCATGACGCTGCCCATGGCGCGCGACCTGGCACAGCACGGCATCCGCGTGTGCACCGTGGCGCCGGGCCTGTTTGCCACGCCGCTGATGAAGGAGCTGCCCGAGGCCGTGCAGCAGTCGCTGGCGGCCAGCATCCCCTTCCCGCCGCGCCTGGGCAAGCCCGAGGAATTTGCCGAGCTGGCCTGCCACATCGTGACCAACGGGCACCTGAACGGCGAAGTCATCCGCCTGGATGGCGCCCTGCGCATGGCGCCACGGTAGCGCGCCGCGGAGCGGCGCAGCGCCGACATAACGAGAGAGTGTGAGAACACCCCAGTTGCTTTTTGAGATTTCCATCCGATACACACCAGGAGACAAACCATGACCACCACACGCCGTCAATTCGTTCAGGCCCTTGGCGCCAGCGCCGCGCTGGGCGCCCTGCATCCCTTCGCCGCCCACGCGCAGGTCGAGCAGGTCAAGGTCTACTTCGGCTTTCCGGCCGGCAGTTCGGGCGACACCGTCGCACGCCGCGTGGCCGAGAAGTGGGGCGGCACCGCGTTCAGCAAGAACGCCGGCGTGGTGGAGAACAAGCCCGGCGCAGGCGGCCGCATTGCGCTCGAGACACTGAAGGCAGCGCCTGCCGACGGCTCGGTGCTGGCCGTGGCACAGGTGTCGGCGCTGGCCAACTACCCGCACATCTACAGCAAGATGAACTACACCGACAAGGACTTCGCGCCCGTGTCGATCGCCGCAGTGATGCACCACGGCCTGGCTGTGGGCCCCATGGTGCCCGCCAGCGTGAAGACGGTGAAGGACTTCCTCGCCTGGGCCAAGGCCAACCCCAAGGACGCGAGCTACGGCTCGCCCGGTGCGGGCTCCACGCCCCACTTCTTGGGTGCGCTCTTGGGCATCAACAGCGGCGTGGACCTGCGCCATGTGCCCTATCGGGGCTCCATTCCCGGCGTGACGGACGTGGTGGGCGGGCAGGTCGCCGCCATGGTCACGCCGCATGGCGACTTCATTGCCAACTACAAGGCCGGCAAGATCCGCATCCTGGCCACTTCGGGCCCCAAGCGCTCCATCTACGTGCCGGATGTGCCCACGTTTGCCGAACAGGGCTTCCCTGAGCTGACCACCGAAGAATGGTTTGGCTTCTACGCGCCGGCTGCGACACCCAAGCCCGTGATCGCCGCCGCCAACGCAGCCATCAACGCGGCGCTGAAGGAAAAGTCGGTCATCGACAGCCTGGCCATCGTGGGCCTGATGCCCCACGGCTCCACGCCCGAAGAACAAGCCCGCTGGCAAAAGGCCGAGTACGACACCTGGGGCCCGCTGATCAAGAAGATCGGCTTTACCGCAGATTCCTGACCCCGCGCCCGGGCGCCGAGCAGGCAGACCCGGGACAACAAAGCCAGAGGCTGGGGCGCCCACACCCCAGCCCAGGCCGCCGCATGGCGAGTGCGCGGGCTGCCGTGGATGACGAATTCAAGCAAAAAATGGCCTTAGCGCTTGTTCCATAAGCATTTATAGCTATCAACTTAAGAGCAAACAAACAATGCAAGCACGCCTGGCCCTTGCCGACATCGAGCACCTGCTGACCCAGGTGCTGCAGGCGCCCGCGCAGTGGCAGGCGCTGCCGCCGTTTGCCGACACCGATGGCGAGCTGGCGGCGCAGGTGCTGGACGAGGCCGCCAAGTTTGTCGACAGCGCCATCGCCCCGCTGCAGCGCAGTGGTGACGAAGAAGGCTGCCGCTTTGACGCAGGCCAGGTGCACACGCCCGCAGGGTTCCGCGAGGCGTACCAGGCCTTCTGGCAGGCGGGCTGGCCCTCGCTCTCGTGCGCGCCCGAAGACGGCGGCCAGGGCTTGCCGGCGGTGCTCGAATGTGTGCTGTTTGAATGGCTGGCCGGTGCCAACCACGGCTGGACCATGGCGCCCGGGCTGCTGCACGGTGCGTACGAATGCATCCGGCACCACGCCAGCGACGACCTCAAGGCCCGCTATCTGCCCAAGATCGCCAGCGGCGAATGGCTGGCCACCATGTGCCTGACCGAAGCCCACGCGGGCAGCGACCTGGGCCTGGTGCGCACACGCGGCGTGCCGCAGCCCGACGGCAGCGTGCGCGTGAACGGCAGCAAGATATTTATCTCCGGCGGCGAGCACGACCTGACCGACAACATCGTGCACCTGGTGCTGGCGCGATTGCCCGATGCACCTGCGGGGCCGAAGGGCCTGTCGCTGTTTTTGGTGCCCAAGGTATTGCCGAACGTCGAGAGTCCGGATGGCCTGGGCGAGCGCAATGCCGTGGTCTGCGAGCGCATCGAAGAAAAAATGGGCCTGCACGGCAGCCCCACCTGCGTCATGCGGTTTGACGACGCCACCGGCTGGCTGGTGGGCGAGCCGAACAAGGGCCTGAGCGCCATGTTCGTGATGATGAACGCGGCACGCCTGCACGTGGGCCTGCAGGGCATTGGCCTCTTGGAAGCCGCGTGGCAAAAGGCCAGTGCCTACGCGGCCGAGCGCCGCCAGATGCGCGCGCCCGGCGCCAAAGACACGAGCCTGATCCAGGACCACCCCGCCATCCGACGCATCCTCGCCACGCAGCGCGCGTGGATCGACGGCGGGCGCGTGCTGGCCTACCACACGGCCCTGCAGCTCGACACCGCCAAGCACAGCACCGATGCGGCCGAGCGCGCCGCCGCGCAGCGCTGGTGTGCGCTGGTTACGCCGGTGCTCAAGTCCGCGCTCACAACCCAAGCTTTTCACGGCGCGAGCGACTGCCTGCAGGTGTTCGGCGGCCACGGCTATGTGCGCGAGTGGGGCATCGAGCAGATCGTGCGCGATGCACGCGTGGCGATGATCTACGAGGGCACGAACGAGATCCAGGCGATTGACCTGCTGGTGCGCAAGGTGCTGCCCGATGGCGGCGAGGGCCTGGCTGCGCTGCTGGATGCCCTGCCCGCGGGGACGGGCGGCCACGCCACCACGCCCACCGCAGCGCTGGCGCGCCGCCGCACGCTGATCGAGGTCACCCAGGTCCTGGCCCGCGCCGCACAGGCCGACCCCGGGCTGCCCTACTGGGTGGCCGACGACTACCTGCGCGCCGTGGCGCTGGTGCTGCTCGAATGGGCCTGGGGCCACATCAGCGCGGCCAGCCCGGCTGCAGATCCACACGGCAGCGCGGGCGATGGCGCGGGTGCATCCACCGAAGCCGGGGCGCGCTGGGCTGCACCGGCCGACGCGTTTGCCCGCTGGGTGTTGCCCGAGTTCGATCTGCGCATCGCCATCGTGCGCGAGCGTCTCGCGGCTCCGGCAAAGAAATTTGTGCCCGAATTGGCCTCCAGCGCTTATTCAATCAGCGCAACCAGCTCCTGATTCAGTAGCAAACCCAACCCACCTCCCTTTTCCCCTCCCACAGCGTGTCGAGGCCGCGCTGCGGGCCTTCCTGCGCCTCAGAAAAACCGGAGACAACAGCATGAACATCGCGAAAAGAAGAATGCGCATCCACCCGCTGGCCCTGGCCGCGCTGCCGGCAGCGTTGCTGATCGGCTGCGGCGGGGGCAGCAACTCGTCGGACACGGTGCTGCCGCAACTGGCGGCCGCAGCGCCGGGCACGCTGGCCACCTGCGCCGAGCTGGCCAGCAAGTTCACCCACCCCAACACACAGATCAGCCTGGCCGAACCAGTGGCTGCGGGTGCCCTGACGCGGGGCGACGTCCCCATGCCCGCACACTGCCTGGTGCGCGGCGAGATGTTCGCCAGAACCAGCCCCCAGGACGGCCAGCGCTATGCCATCGGTTTTGAGATGCGCATGCCTACAGCCTGGAACGGCCGGTTCTTCTACCAGCCCAACGGCGGCTCCGACGGCGTCATCTGGCCTGCCATTGGCTCCCAGACCGGGCCGCAGCCCACCGTGGCGCTGCAGCAGGGCTTCGCAGTGATCAGCTCCGACGCCGGCCACACCGGACAGGGCAATACGACCTTTGGCATCGATGCCCAGGCGCGGCTGGACTATGGCTACCAGACGGTGGCCAAGCTGACCCCGATGGCCAAGGACCTGATCGCATCCGCCTACGGACGCAAACCCGACCGCTCCTATATCGGCGGCTGCTCCAATGCCGGCCGCCACACCTTTGTGGCCATGACGCGCATGCCCGGTGAATACGACGGCTATCTGGCCGGTGCCCCCGGCTACCGCCTGCCGCTGGCCGCCATTGCCAACCAGTTCGGCGCCAAGCAGTACGCCACCGTTGCCACAGATCCGGCCGATCTGTCGACCGCCTTCACGGGCGCCGAGCGGGCTATGGTGTCTGCCAAGGTGCTTGACAAGTGCGATGCACTGGACGGGGTGAAGGACGGCATCGTGCAAGACACCGCCGCCTGTCAGGCCAGCTTCGACTTTCAGCGCGACATCCCATCGTGCTCCGGTGCGCGGGACGGCAGCTGCCTGACACCCGCACAGAAGACGGCCATCGCGCCCATCTTTTCCGGCGCCGTGGACAGCAAGGGCAACAAGTTCTATGCGAGCTTCCCGTTCGACACGGGCCACAACGCGGCGGACTCGTCGTTCTGGGAGTTCTTCGTATCGACCAACATCGACCCCGCGATGACGGCGATGACCTGGGGCTCGCCACCCGTGTCCCCCACGGGCTTCAGCGGCGCAGCCTATGCGCTGACCACCGCCATCGACACCATGCTGGCATCGGTCGCAGCCACCAGCGGCGTGTACACCGAGTCGGGGCTGAGCTTCATGCAGCCTGTGAACCCCACCAACTTGTCCACGCTCAAGCAGCGCGGCGCCAAGGTGATGGTCTACCACGGCGTGAGCGACCCGATCTTCTCGGCCAACGACACGGCCAGCTGGTATGACGGCCTGCGCAACAACAACAGCGGCGACGCATCGAACTTTGCGCGGTACTACCCCGTCCCCGGGATGTCGCATTGCGGCATGGGCCCGGCCACCGACCAGTTCGACATGCTCACGTCGCTGGTGAACTGGGTGGAAAAAGGCCAGGCCCCCGACAGCGTGGTTGCCGGCGTGCGGACTGCAGGCAACGTCGCCGGCCCCAATCCGGACTTGCCCGCCAGCTGGTCCGCCAACCGCACCCGCCCCCTGTGCGCCTACCCCAAGGTGGCGCGCTACAACGGCACGGGCGACATCGAAAGCGCAAGCAGCTTCAGCTGCAAGTAGCGCAAGGCCGGTGGGCGCAGGCGCTAGCTGCCTGAGCCCACCGTTCTCCACCGCTACCCATTGCAAACCCACGGCAAGCCACCGCAATTCGCCCTGCAGTGGCTGCTTTTTCTTGCACTGGGCGGGCGCCGCTGCCACGATGCAACCGCAGCGCTAACGCGCGCTGCGCCGCGCCGCAACCACCTCCGCCCCTCAACGTTTTCAGGAGACCCCCGCATGAGCCCCCACCCCTCGCGCATCCATCCCCTGGCCCTGGCGGCGGCCGTGGCCGCCCTCGTGGCGGGCTGCGGCACCACCACCCTGCACCGCGCCGCGCTGCCCCAGCTGGCCGCGGCCCAGCCGGCCACCTTGCTGGCGTGCGCCAACCTGGCCGGCAGCCTGGCGCTGGCAGACACGCGCATTACGTCGTCCGAGCTGGTGGCGGCCGGGCCGATCACCGTGCAGAACGTGGCCACCCAGGCACCTGCGCACTGTCTCATCAAAGGCCGGATGAAAGAACGCACCAGCCCGGTGGACGGCGCAAGCTACGCCATCGGTTTCGAGATCCGCATGCCCGTGGCCTGGAACGGCCGCTTTCTGCACCAGGCCAACGGCGGGCTCGACGGCAGCGTGGTGCCTGCACTCGGCGCGGTCAGCGGCGCAGCGCCCGTGGCGCCCGCGCTGGTGCAGGGCTTTGCGGTGCTGAGCTCGGACGCCGGCCACGGCGCACCCACGCCCTTCTTCGGCCTGGACCCGCAGGCGCGGCTGGACTACGGCTACCAGGCCGTGGGCACCCTCACGCCCATGGCCAAGGACTTGATCCGCGGCGCCTACGGCAAAGCGCCGGACCGCTCGTACATCGCCGGCTGCTCCAACGGCGGGCGCCACGCCATGGTGGCCGCGTCGCGCTATGCCGAGCATTACGACGGCGTGCTGGCAGGCAACCCGGGCTTCAGCCTGCCCAAGGCCGCCACCGCGCAACTGTGGAAGGCGCAGCAGTACGCCAAGATCAGCACCACCACCGACGCGGCCGGGCAGCCCGACCTGACCTCGGCCGTGACACCGGCGGAGTTCAAGCTCATCGCCAGCAAGGTCGTCGGCAAATGCGACATCCTCGACGGCGTGGCCGACGGCCAGGTGAACGATGTGGCCGCCTGCCAGGCCACCTTCAACCTGCAGACCGACGTGCCCACCTGCAGCGGCGCACGTGACGGCAGCTGCATTTCCAGCGCGCAGAAAAGCGTGCTCGCCAGCATCTTTGCCGGCCCCAAAAACAGCAAGGGCGAGCCGCTTTACACCGGCACCTGGTTCGACCCGGGCATTGCAGGCTCCAACTTCGCGTTCTGGCACTTCGGCGCGCCGGCCACGCGCGATGCAGGGGCGGCGGCTTTCCTATTCACCACGCCGCCCACACCACTTACGGCCTTCAAGGCCACCACGGGCATGCAGTACGCGCTCAACTTCAACATGGAGACCGACTACGCCAAGATGTTTGCCACTACCGCGCCGTACACCGAGTCCGCGTGGTCGTACATGACGCCGCCCAACCCCACAGACCTCAGCACGCTCAAAAACCGTGGCGCCAAGATGATGGTGTTCCATGGCGTGGCCGACGGCGTGTTCTCACCCGCCGACACCGCGCAGTGGATGGACCGCCTGAACGCCCACCACCAGGGCCAGGCCGACGCGTTTGCCCGCCTGTTCCTCGTGCCCGGCATGAACCACTGCTCCGGCGGCCCCGCCACCGACCAGTTCGACATGCTGGCCCCGCTGGTGGCGTGGGTGGAGCAGGGCAAGGCGCCTGACAGCGTGGCGGCGAACGCGCGCGGTGCGGGGGCCAAGGTGGTCAATAACGAGCTGCCTGCGAGCTGGTCTGCCAACCGCAGCCGGCCGCTGTGTATGTACCCGAAGGTCGCGCGCTACAACGGGACGGGAGATGTGGAGAGTGCGAGCAGTTTTAGCTGCAAGTGATGTGTGCTTGAAACAGCAAAGCCCGGCGTGCACCGGGCCTTTTTTTTCTTTGCACTAGGGGGTGACTAGGAAACCTGCTTGTTGAGGTCGCAGACGTTCATCGCTTCTCATGCTTGCCAGTGAGAAGCTGCCCAAGTTGATTTACTGGCAGCTTCGCAGCGAAAGCGGATTTCCGTCACCCGCCAGGCGCTCCAACACTTGGACGCATTGCTCGTGCCGACTAGGAGCGCGGCTCTGGCCAGGCACCGGTCTCAGCAGCGCCCAGGCTTGCCAACTGAATCCTTGCAGCTGCGGCAGCCGCCAGTTGCGCTGGCCCTGACTCCGCAAACCCCCTCGCCTTCAGCTTCTCGATGGTCTCATCGGACATTCCGGCGGGGATAGCCACCACGAGCAAATCCCGAGCTCGCGTGGCTGCCACGAATCCGATGCGACCCTCCTCATCTCCCGTTCCAGCCACAAGCGCGTCGAGGTCGCTCTTGTTGGTCAGGTACATGACCGCCGGTATGCCCTCACCCTTCGCAGAGTGAACCGTCCCGCACCGCAAGGCGGACCAATCGCGCTGCCCGATGTCAACGGCGATGAGCGGCCCCGTCTTGGGAAGGTCTGCAGCAGTCACCCGCTTGTTCCACGTCGGCTCACGCCTGAAGGTGGTTTCCTGCTCAACCAGCGTCAGCCAATCGTTCAAGTTTTTCTTCAGCCCGGTCAACCACGAGATCCTGGCCGCGAGCGTTGCACGGGGGATGCCGGTTGCGGGCGCTCGAATCAGTGACCACATGAGTCGCCGAAGCGTCTTCACGTCAGCGTCGCCACGCATGCTTCTGACTTCGGAGATGAAGCTATCCGGCAGGTTCGACACGATGGCTAGAACGCCTTTTGCGCAGTGCTCCAAGACCTTCGAGATATCAGCAGCTTGCTCACGTTCGATGGCGGCGGCCGCAAAGTGTTTGACCGCCGACTGACCTATCTGGTTGGATACAGTCGATAGCTTCGCAAGCATGCCACTGCCGCGGCACAGGACGGCAGCCTCGTCGATGGCGTAGCCAGCACCATTAAGGGTAGATACCCAGGACGACATGAGCTCTGGGAGGGTCTTCAGGTCGCAACGCCAGAAGTACGCCCCGGTCAGTCGGGCAGGCGGCTTTCGGAAGTTGGTCGAATCTGTCCCGGCAAGCAAATTTGCAGCACTTACGATGGATCCCACCGAACGACGGTTCTGTGTGAGCGGCAGCCCGAGGACATCGGCTCTGCTGGCGAACTGGCGGAGATACTCGCCTGTTGCGAAATTGAAGCTGTAGATGCTCTGATGAAAATCGCCAACGAGAGAGATGGTGCTTCCTGCGGCGCTTAGCCTGTCGAGCAAGACGCCTTCAAATGGTCCGATGTCCTGTGCCTCATCCACCAGGATTTGAGGAAATCTGCGTGCGAGTGCCTTGGTGATTCGCGGCTCGTTCTTGAGGAGGACCAACGCCCAGACGCGCCCAGCTCCGTAGGTGTACGCGCCCTTCGTAGCCAGCGCCACAACCTTCTGTTTAGCGGCCTTGGCAAGCGTATCGTCGAGGCGCTGGGCCCCGCCGTTCTTAAACCTGCGGTGAACTACAACTTCTCCGTTCTCAAGGTCGAACGCAAGTTCATCGAGACCGATGAGATTCTTCGGGTCGCCGAAGCGGAAGCTGGATAGAAAGGGTTCGGTGCCCAGCACCAAGTACGGGGTGCGAAAGCAATTCATCGCGCGGGAGCCATGTGGGCGCAGGATGAAAGTGGTTAGGAAAGAATCGACTGTTTGGATGACAACGCGGTCTGAATCTCCGTCCCGTCCTCGTAGCTGCCGATACTCATCGCGGAAGGTATCGACGGCGATGTTGGAGAAAGACAGTAGGGCGACGTGACCGCGCGAGCCCGCTACCTCAAGCCGGCGACGTACCTCGGCGACGCGACGGACCGCAGTGGCGGTCTTTCCGCTTCCAGGGCAGGCAACGACCGCAAGGGGGGTGAGGGGTGCATCGATGATGGCCTGCTGTTCGACCGTGGCCTGGAACTCAGACACCGACAGGCCCCTGCGCGATGACGCCGGTCACGTAATCCAGCGCGGACTCAATATAGGCCGGTAGTTCTATCGCAGCGTTGGACTCAGAGATGCCCTGCGCGAGTGCTTGAGCGAACTGGCCCTTCTTCACGCTTGTTTTGCCTTCCGGTCGTTCGAACGTGCCGGCAAAGAAAAGCTTGGCCTTCTCCTGCTCTGTAGCGGCGCCGTCGACAACGACCTTTAGATCAGCACCAATCGTTGGGTGAATATCAGTCAAGGCCTCGACCATGAGACCCCTGCGCGTCGCGTCCAAGGCGAGGTCGTACTCCAGCGTTTTCTGCGCGAAGAAGCACTTCACATACTCGTCCTCGGCCTTCGAGATTGCCGTGGCAGTTGCGGAGAGCTTCAGTGCGTCCGTGGCTGCGGGGAACTGGTCTGGCGCTGCCGGGTCTGCATCGGTGACGATCGCCACGGGAATCTGCATTGCCTTCTCACCAAACAGCGGAAGGAATGCGTCAAAGTTCAAACCGTCGGTGCTGATGACGCTGATGGAGTGCTTGCGCAGGTCGTAGCCCGCGTTCTTCGCCAGGGCCTCAACGAGGAACAGCTCCGCCGCCCCCTCGACGAAGACGATGCGCCGAGCAAAGAACAACTCTGCGCGGGTCACGTTGAGATACTGCTGCAACTTCTCCTTCTTGCCCTTGCCGAACGCCACGCCGCGTGGTGCGAAGGCGACCGGCCCGGCCGGGCTGTCGTAGACGCAGCAAATCGAGTCAAGATCTGCGAGAGCCGCGAAGTTTGGGGAGTGGCTCGTGACGAAGACCTGGACTGGCCGTTCGCCGACAACCGGCTGCTCGACTGTCTTCAAATAGTCGAGAAGGACGGCCTGCAACTGCGGATGGAGATGCGCTTCCGGTTCCTCAACGAGCAGTCCGCAGTAGGACGCTGTCTTGTTGAAAGCCAGTTCGCTGAGTACGACCGCCATGTAGATGAGGTTGTTGAACCCAAGACCGTTCTGCTCGACATCTCGGCCGCCAACCGCTATGCCGACGCGTGCCGCGAACCTGTTGAAGTCGCTAGAGGTCAGGTCGAGCTCAAGGGCCTGAGCAAGTACAGTTCCGAGCATCGACTCGTGCTTGGTCGAAATGGCCGCGTTGGTGGTTGAGATGGGCTCGCTTTTCGCGAGCTCTTCGTCGATTGTCGTCAGCTTCTTGACCAGCTCTTTCCGCGCAGCCTTGTCCGGCATCATGTTTTGGATGAGCTTTGAAATCTGGCTCATCCGACCAGGTTTGAGCCCCTGCTGAGGGTCCCGCAGCGGTTGCAGATAGATGGCCCGCAGTTCTTCGAGCATCTCAGTGGTCATCGAGTTCTCCTCGTGCATGCCAACCCAACGACGTAGGCGGAGTCGGCCACCGGGCTCGGCCTGGGTGTACTGCACGAAGAACTGCGCGTCATAGCGCTCAATCGTCTTACCGTCAGCGCCCTTGATTGCGATGAGGGCGTTGGAGAAGTCCGCCTCATTCTGCTCAGATAGGCCGCTAAAAACAAACGTGAACGTTGCGGTGGGGCTCGGTGGTCCGCCGGGCTTCTCGTGTAAGTCCAGCTCCGTGAGGCGGAGGTTGCCTTCGTCGCTAGCCGCCAGAAGTACGCGCAGCGCATCAACAACTGCTGTCTTTCCCGCGTTGTTGGGGCCGACTATGACGTTCAGGCCATCTTTGAAACTGAGTGAGAGGTCGTCGAAGCGGCGAAAGCCCTGGATGCGAAGTGTCTTCAGGTACATGGTTCTTAGTTACCTCTGTTCCGTCGCAGAGCGTCACCTACGCGCTTGCAACACAAGGATAGCCGCCATCAGAGGGGCTTTATCCGAAAGGCGGCTTCCAACCCCAGGCTGCAACGCGGGCTTCGTCGAACTGAGATACGCGACCGACACCACGACAACTGGCCTCATGCAGTCATGTTTGAGGGCCAAAGGAGCCACATGGTGCTGATGCACGGGGCGCTCACGGGCTGAATGCAACGCCGATGCGTTTCTACTGGGGCCTAACAGCGCTGTCCCCACTGCAGGGACCTCACCCACGCGCCTCCGAATGCTCAGAACGGTAACCCCACATAGTTCTCCGCTAGCGACCCCAGCGCCTTCTCCGACGAGAACAGATACGCCAGGTCGTGTCCTGCAGCTTTTGGTCGTATTCGATGGCGCCGGGGAAGGTGTGCAGTATGGTTTGAGATTGCTCCAAATGGGGCTACGAAGGAGCGCTTCACCTTCGCCCGGCGGCACCCCTGCTGACACCCCGCCGTCAGCAGCGCCGACACACGATCAAGGGGTTTTGGCGCACATTCAGTGCCCTGAACGGCAACCGCGTGCGTTCGCACGCACCTCTAGATTTGAAAGGAACACCACCATGGAAACACAGGAACTGCACCGTGGTCGGCTGATCGACCACATCCAGCTCGTCGTGCGCGACCTGGCCGCCAGCCGCACCTTCTACTCGGCCGTATTCGAAGCCCTGAACGTGCCGATGGGCGGCACCGCCGAGGACTACTTCTGGGCCGACGAACTGTTCATCTCGACCGCAGACAGCGTGGCCGCCCAGGGCCACCTGACGGGCCGGCACCACCTGGCCTTTCAGGCGCAGGACCGGGCTATGGTGGATGCGTTTTACCGCGCTGCTCTGGCCCACGGCGGCAAGGACAACGGCGCGCCGGGCGAGCGCCCGTACCACCCCGGCTACTACGCCGCGTTTGTGCTTGACCCCGATGGCAACAACATCGAGGCCGTGTTCCATGGCGAGGCGAAGCGCAGCGCGCCATCGGTCCAGATCACGTTCTAGCGGGGTGCCTGCACGCACGCGTGCACGAGCACACTAGCGCTGCGTGCAGTGCCTGCGGGCGCTGCGGCCTTTCCGCATTTTTGCGGGCTACCAACTCCTTGAGGGCCTCCTGAAGGCTACTGACAAAGCGCTGTCAGCAGCCCCCCGTCAGCATCACGGCTTCTTCAACAAACGTGCATGTCTGCACACCAAGGAGCCCCTGCCATGACCCACGCCATCACCTGGTTCGAGATCCCCACCACGCAACTGGACCGCGCCCAGGCTTTTTATGAAACCGTGCTGGGCAAGCCCATGCGCCGCGAGAACATGGGCCCCAGCGAGGGTGCCGTTTTTGCCTATGACCCCGCCACCGACGGCGTGGGCGGCGCGCTGATGATGGGCCCGACCGCCCCGCGCGTATCGGACAGCGGCACGCTGGTGTACCTGGACGCATCTCCCTCGCTCGACGCCGCTTTGGAACGCGCCGTGGCCCAGGGCGGCCGCGTGGCCGTGCCGCGCACCGCGCTGCCGCCGGGCCTGGGTTTCTTTGCGCAGATCCACGACCTGGACGGCAACCGCGTCGGCCTGCACGCGGCGGAGTAGCCACCCCTGAGCCGCCTAGCGGCGTCTTCCCCCCAAGGGGGACGCACCCGGTGGACCGGCGAAGCCGGATCCGCGGGTGCGCTGGTATCCGCTGCACCACTTCACAGACCAAGGGGCACACGGCATCGAACGACGACTGCAATAACTACAACGACAACGACGAGGAAGGACCCCACCCATGCAACACGCACTCTGGGAAGAGACGCCCCGCAGAGCCACTTCAGCCCGTGCAGCGCTGCGGGCACACGCCCCGCATGCCGCGTCGCAAACATCCCGCAACTGGATCGCCGTCGCTTCGGCCCAGCATGCGCGCCGCGGGTGCGCTGAACCCGGCGCGGGTTACATGCAGGTGTGCCATGGCAAAGCCGCGCCGCTCAAACGCGTGCAGCCCGGCGACCGCGTGGCGTACTACTCACCCACGGTCACCATGGGCGGCAGCGACCGGCTGCAGGCCTTTGTCTCGATTGGCACCGTGCAGCAGGGCGACCCGTATGCGTTCGACATGGGCGGCGGTTTTGTGCCGTACCGCAAGGACGTGGCCTACGTGCCCGCCCGCGAGGCGGCGATTGCGCCGCTGCTGGACCACTTCGAGTTTGTCGATGACCGCACGCGCTGGGGCAGCAAGTTCCGATTCGGGCTGTTTGCCATCAGCGACCACGACATGCGCCTGATTGCGCAGGCGATGGGGGCCGATGCTTCATTGCTGGGCTTGGCGTAGCCGCAACCCATGCGGCATCGGCCGGCCTTGGTCAGCGGTGTTTGTACTGCGTGGGGCAGTAAGCCCGGTCCACCGCGGGCGGCCGCAGCGCCTGGTGCTTGGTGGCGCGGCCGGTCACGCGCTGGCGCCACAGCCGAAAAGAGCTGGGCTTGAGCTGGCGGCGCATCAGGGTGATGACATCGCCCTCGCTCAGTCCAAACTGCACAGCGATGGACTCGAAGGGTGTGCGGTCCTCCCACGCCATTTCGATGATGCGGGAGAGGTCTTCGTCCGTGAACGGGTGGGGGCGGGTTATGGCGGAAGGAGCAGTGGACATGGTGGGGATGTAAACGGCAAGTCCGTGGCCGGGCATCCGTGTATTGAACACCAGGCCACGCGAGTCCCTGGTGTCCCGGTGCATGCCCCAGCGCAGCGCTGGGAAAAGACAGCCGCTACTTTTTTGATAGCTGCATGCGCTTATGGATCAAGCGCTGGCGGCCTAAAAGGCCTCAAAACCAGCACCCTCAGGGGTGCGCAGGCCCCGCGCGCACCCGTGCCAGCGCCTCGGGCACATCGCGCCATGCAGGCCGCCCCGGCGCATAGCGCTGGCGCATGTACTGGGCCAGCTCGGCGATCTGCGCATCGCTGAGCGCGGGGCCGAACGCGGGCATGAAGCCGATGTCGCGCGCGGCGGGTTCGCGGATGCCGTGCACGATGACTTGCAGCAGGTTGTCGGGGCGGTCGCTGTGCAGGTTGCTGTTGAGCGCCAGCGGGATGTTGACGCCCAGCAGCTTGGGGCCGTCGCCGTCGTGGTGGCAGGCCGCGCAGGCGCCGTCGAACAAACGCTGCGCCCGGCCGGGCTGCGGTGCCAGGGCCGCGGCTTGCGCCACTGCGGCATTTGCCAAGGCCTCGCGGGCCTGCACGGCGTCAGCGGCAGGCTCTGTGGACGCATTGAACGACGCGAGGTAGGTGGCCATGGCGCGGATGTCGCCGTCGGGCAGGTGCGCCAGCTCGCGCACCACCGGCGCCATGGGGCCCGAGGCGCTGCCGTGCTGCGGGCTGTGGCCATGGCGCAGATAGCTGTAGAGCGATTCGGCGCTCCACGGCACCGGCGATTTGGACAAGGCGGTGAGTGCGGGCGCCTCCCACCCATCCACCAGCGCGCCCGAGAGAAACGCCGCGCCGCCCTGCTCCGCGCCGAGTGCATTGCGCGGCGTGTGGCAGGCGCCGCAGTGGCCCACGCCCTGCACCAGGTAGGCGCCGCGGTTCCACTCGGGCGGGCGGGTGGGGTCGGGCTGGTACGGCGTGGCGTTGTGGAACAGCGCGTTCCACCCGGCCATGAGCGGGCGAACGCTGAACGGGAAGGCGAGGTCTGTCTTGGGCACCTCGGCACGCACCGCGGGCTGGGCCATGAGGTAGGCGTACAGCGCAGTCAGGTCGTCGTCGCCCATCTTGGCGAACGCGGTGTACGGGAACGCGGGGTACAGGTGTTTGCCATCGCGCGAGATGCCTTCGCGCATGGCGCGCTGGAAGGCGCTGAAGGACCACTGGCCGATGCCGGTTTCTGCGTCGGGCGTGAGGTTGGTGGTGTAGACGGTGCCAAACGGCGTGTCCATGGCGCGCCCGCCGGTGTTGGGCACGCCGCCGGGCGCGGTGTGGCAGACCACGCAGTCGCCGGCTGCGGCCAGCAGGCGCCCGCGTTCGATGGTGGCGGCGTTGTAGACCGCGGCGCCACCGGCTGTCTGCACCACGGGCGCGATGGAAGGGCGCCAGCCCAGCAGCGCAGCGCCCAGCGCCAGGGAGCCGACCGCCAGCGCGCCCGCGCGGGCCCACAGGCTGCGGCGGCGTGGCCAGGTGGCTGTGGCGGGCACGGCGGGTGCGGGCAGCCCCAGCGCGGGCACCACATCGGCGGGCTGCAGCGGCGCAGCGCCTGTGCCTGCGCCAACCTGGCCTGCGCCCGCGGCCGATGCGGCAGCAGCCTCGGCCGCGGCGGTGAGCGGGTTCAGGCCCGCGCGCACCACCTCGGGCGTGAACGGCGGCGCCCTGAAGCGTACGCCCGTGGCGTCGAAGATCGCATTGGCGATGGCCGCTGTGCCGGGCACGGAGGACGACTCGCCCGCGCCCAGCGGTGCTTCGTCCTGCCGGGGCATGTGCATGATCTCGATGACGGGCACCTCGCGGAAGCTCAGGATGGGATAGCTGCCCCACTCGCGGCTGTCCACGGCCTGCTTCACGGGCTCGAACTGCACCTGCTCCTTGAGCGCGCGGCTGGTCGTCTGCAGCACGTTGCCATGCACCTGCTGCTCCACGCCCGCGGGGTTGACCATGAGGCCGGCGTCGTGCCCCACGACCACGCGGCGCACGTGCACTTCGCCGGTCCGCTTGTTGACCTCTACATCGGCCACCCACGCGGCCCACGCGGCGCCAAAGCCAGGCCATTTGCTGTGGATGTAGCGGGCGTAGGCAAAGCCCTGGCCCTGCACCCAGTCGTCACCGTCATCGTCGGTTGACAGCTCGCGCTGCTGCGGGCCGGTGCGGCGCACCCAGCCGGCCTTCTCGGCCGTGGCCTGCACCAGCTCTGCGGCGCGCGGGTCGCTCAGCAGCTGCAGGCGGAACTCGACCGGGTCCACTCCCGCGGCCGTGGCCAGCTCGTCCACATACGACTCGTGTGCGAACGAGTTGGGCAGTGCAGACACACCGCGCAGCCACGACGCGCGCACGATGGGCGGCATGTCGTTGACCGCCACGCGCAGGTGGTCGTAGTCGTAGGGCGGGCGCGCGGTACGGTCGCCCATTTCGTAGGCCTGGGCCACGGGCTCGATAGTGCGCGTGAGCAGCAGGGCCAGCGTGGGCGCGCCGTTGGACGGGTAGGACGTCTCGAAGTCGTAGGCCGCCACCGAGCCATCGGCATTGAGCCCGCCACGCACCTGCATGAGCTGGGCCGCGCCCTTGGGCTCCCACAGATGCTCCTGCTCGCGCGTGAGCTGCACGCGCACGGGGGCGCCCACGGCGCGTGCGAGCAGCGCGGCATCGGCCGCCACGTCATCGGCGCCGTTGCGCCCATAACAGCCAGCGGCCTCCATGCGGATGAGGTCGATGTCCACATCGGCCATGCCCATGAGCCGGGCCAGCTCGGCGCGCAACACATGCGGGTTTTGTGTGCCGGCCCACACGGTCATGCGCGGGCGGCCGGCGGGATCATCGTGCCCGCGCCACTCGGCCACCGCGCACGATGGGCCGATGGAGCCGTGCATCTGGTACGGCCACACGTAGGTGCGCGGCATCGGCTGGTCGGCCGCGGCCAGGGCCGCGTCGACGTCGCCTTCGTCCACCAGCCGGCGCTGCGTGGCGGGGTTGGCGCGGATCGCCTGGGCAATGGCTTCGGGGCTGTCCTGGCGCGGAAAGCCCGGCCAGTCCTTCCATTGCACCTTGAGCTCGCGCAGCGCCTGCTCGGCCTGCTCCTCGCGCTCGGCCACGATGCCGACAAAGTCGCGGATCACCACCACCGCGCGGATGCCGGGGATGTGGGCGATGGAGGTCTGGTCCACCGATTCGAGCGTGTTGCCGATGAAGTCGCCGTGGTCGGCCCCGGCGTAGGGCGGGCGCACGACACGGCCGTGCAGCATGCCGGGCACGCGCATGTCATGCACAAACACCAGCTCGCCGCTGACCTTGGCAGGGATGTCCACGCGCGGCACGGACTGGCCGACCACGGTGTAGTGGGCCACGGGCTTGGTGGGCGTGGCCTCGGCCAGCTCCAGCACCGTGTGCTGGTCGGCCAGCAGGTCGCCATAACGCACGCACACACCGGGGTCGTCGCTGGCCACCACCATGCCGTGGTGGACCTGCAGGGCTTCGGCGGGCAGGTTCAACCGTTCGGCCGCGCGGGCCACCAGCCAGTGGCGCGCCTGCGCAGCGGCAATGCGCAGCGGTTTGGCATGGATCTGGATGGACGCGCTGGCAATGGTGGCGCCCTGGTTGGGCGCACGCGCGGTGTCACCGAGCACCATGTGGACGCAGTCCAGGCGCACGTCCAGTTCTTCGGCCACGATCTGCGCCAGCGCTGTGCGGATGCCAGTCCCCAGGTCCACATGGCCGTTGAGCGCGGTCACGCTGCCGTCGTCCCACACGGCGATCAGGATCTCGACGCCCTCGACCGGATTGCCCGCCACCAGCGCGGGCTGGCCTTTCACGGGGGGCGGCGCGGGGGGTGGGTTGCGCACCACGAGCAGCACGCCCTGCGCGGCGCGGAAGTCGGCGCGGGTGTGGGGCGCCTGGGCGCGTGGCGGCACGGAGGGGCTGGTGGATTGGCTCATGCGCTGCGGCCTGCCTCTCGCATCAACACCGCGGCGCGCAACACGGCGCGAATGATCTCGACATGGGTGCCACAGCGGCACAGGTTGCCGGACAGCTCGCGGCGGATGGCGGCTTCGTCGGGGTCGGGGTTTCGCTCCAGCAGGGCCACGGCCATCATCACCATGCCGTTCAGGCAATAGCCGCACTGCGCGGCCTGCTCTTGCACAAAGGCCTGCTGCACCGGGTGCAAACCGTACTGGTTGCCGCACCGCGCGGGCAGGCCCTCGAGCGTGGTCACGTCGCGCCCCGCCACGCCCCCTGCGGGGATCACGCAGGACCGTGCGGCCACTCCATCTACCAACACCGTGCACGCCCCACACTGGCCCAACCCGCAGCCGTACTTGGGGCCGTTGAGCGCCAGATCGTTGCGCAGCACGTGCAGCAGCGTGGCGCCGCCTGCGCTGCTGGTGGTGAGCAGTGTGCAGGGCTGGCCGTTGACGGTGGCTGTAGCTGTGGAAATGGCGGTGGACATCTCTCGCGGATTCGCTTTCTCGTCTCTTTGTCTCTTTGTCTCTTCGGAGGCTTCAACTCACCGCGGTGCGGCCATCAGCAAGCTTCTTTGAGACCGGCGCGGCCCAGGCCAGGGACGCCGAGCAAGGGCCGCCCCGCAGCGAGGGCGTCGTCCCCCTCCCGCATCGCGCAGCGATGCAAGAGAGAGGGGGAAGCGGCGCAGCCGCACAGGGGGAGCTTCATCTCACCGCTTGAGGCTACCGGTGCGCGTGTACATCTCCAGATCCACAAAGTTGGAGCCATTGTGGTTGCCCGGGCCGTACTGCAACGGGAAGTCGCCGATCTTGGTGGTGCCCATGTCTTCCATGGCCTTGATGAAGCCTTCGCGCGTGAGGTTGCGGCCGGCGCGCTTGAGGCCTTCCACGAACACGCGCGCGGCAATGTAGCCCTCCAGCATGGTGTAGCTGTCGATCTTCTCGCCGGCGTCGACGCGGTCCTTGCGGTAGTCGGCCACGATGGGCAGGCGGCTGGCCTGCGGCGAGGGCACGATGCTGGCAGTGACCAGCCCTTCCAGCCCGCCGTTGAGCCGCTGGGCCGAACCGGGCGCATCGGTGATGCCGACCGAGATCGTGTACAGCGGCGCAGCGCCACCGCCCGTGCGGTAGTCGCGCAGGAATACTTCCACCATCTTGCCGGCCATGATCATCACGACCGCGCCTGGCTGGGCCTTGGTGAGCGCAGCGACCTGGGGCTTGGCGTCGGTGGCGGCAATCTCGAGCGGCACCGATTCGACCACCTTGACCTTCAGGCCCTGCGCGATCTGCAGGCAGGTGTCGAGGTTGGATTTGCCGAACGCGCTGTTCTGGTAGACCACGGCAATGTTGGTGATGCCCAGGGTGGCCAGGTGGCCGACGATCTTGCGCAGCTCAGTTTCGTAGCTGGCGCGCACATGGAACAGGTAGCGGTTGTGGTTGGTGCGAAACGACGTGGTGCCCACGAGCGGCGCGAACATCGGCACGCCGGCTTTCTCGGCCAGCGGCATGGCGGCGATAAGGTTGCCCGTGGCCACGTAGCCGATGAGGGCAAACACCTTGTCGTCATCGATCAGGCGTGCGGTGTTCTCGGCCGTTTTCTTGGGCTCGTAAGCGTCGTCGTGCGAGACGAGCTCCAGCGTGCGGCCCAACACGCCGCCGCCCTTGTTGACCTTGTCGAAGGCGAGCGAAATGCCGGCCTTGTAGTCCACGCCGAAGTCCTTGGCCGGCCCGGTGAACACGGCGGACTGCCCCACTTTGATGCGGTTGTCCGTCACGCCGGTCTCCGCCGCCGCAGCCGTGCCCGCGCTGCCCAGGGCCGTGGCGGCCAGGGTCATGAGCACAGCCCTGCGGTCGGTGCGCCCACTCTCCATCGCACGAAACTTCATGAAACGCTCCTTACATCAAAGGTGGCAGTGTCCCCTCAATGTGCGGGGTTTCGCAACCATTTATCAGGGGTTGTTGTGAAACCGTCAAACGACGGTACGCGCCGCCGGTGGAGCCGGCGTGACCGAGCTGACGCAAGTCCCATGCCGACGGTCAAGCCCGCTATTGCAGCGGCAAAGTGTTCCCGCGTCAGGCCACGGCAATGTCGTCCGACTGGATGCGCTTGACCCCCTTGGCCTTCATCTGCTTCCACGCTGCAGCGAGGGAGCCATTGAGGTCGATACCGCGGCAAGCGTCCTCCACTACATAGGTTTCAAAGCCCAGGCGCTTGGCGTCGAGCGCCGTCCAGGCCACGCAAAAATCCGTGGCCAGGCCGGTGACAAACACGGTCTTGATGCCGCGCTGCTTCAGGTACCCGGCCAGGCCGGTGGAGGTCTTGCGGTCCGCTTCCTCGAAGGCCGAGTAGCTGTCCACATGCTCGTGGAAGCCCTTGCGCAGGATCACCTGGGCCTGGGGCAGCTTCAGGTCCTTGTGCAGCGCCGCATCGTCGGTGCCGCGCACGCAGTGGTCGGGCCACAGCACCTGCTGGCCGTAGCTCAGTTGGGTGGTCTCGAAGGGCTTCTTGCCAGCGTGCGCGCTGGCAAAGGAGGCATGGCCCGGCGTGTGCCAGTCCTGCGTGACGACCACGTTCTCGAACGCAGTGGCGATGCGGTTGATGACCGGCACCACCTCGTCGCCCTTGGCCACCGGCAGCGTGCCGCCCGGCACAAAGCAGTTCTGCACATCGACCACGATCAAGGCCGCTCGCTCCCCGGGCTTGATCTTGCCCGCGGCCCACACCAGGGGCATGCCGGCCCCCGTGAGCGTGAAGGCGGCTGCAGATTGAAGGAAGAATCGGCGCTGGGCGGGGATCATCATCATGGCGAACACTCCGGTAGGTAACGCACTGGCAGATCGGCCATCGCCCGGTGGGGCCAGGCCGGGGGATTCTTCCTTCAGACGCTCAGGTAGGACCTGCGCACCTCTTCGTTGGCGGCCAGATCGGCCATCGAGGCCTGGTAGCGGATCTGGCCTTTTTCGAGCACGTACGCCCGGTCGGACACGAGCTCAGCAAAGTGCATGTTCTGCTCGGACAACAGGATGCTCACGCCCTGGTCCTTGAGCTCCAGGATCATCTGGGCCATCTGCTCGACGATCACCGGCGCCACACCTTCGGAGGGTTCGTCGAGCAGCACCAGATAGGGGTTGCCCATCAATGTGCGCGCCACGGTCAGCATCTGCTGCTCGCCGCCACTCATGCGGCCACCCGGGCGCTGGGGCATCTCGCCCAGGTTGGGGAAGAGCTTGAACAGGCGCTCGGGCGTCCACACCGGCGCCGCCGTGCCATCCGGCCAGTGGCGCTCGGGCTGGCGGCCCACCTCCAGGTTCTCCATCACCGTGAGGTCGGTGAACACGCGGCGGTCTTCGGGCACGAAGCCCAGGCCCAGGCGGGCCGCGTCGTGCGGGTCGCTCTTGGACAGGTCCTTGCCCATGAACTGGATGCTGCCCTTGCGCTTGGCCAGCATGCCCATCAGCGTCTTGAGCGTGGTGGACTTGCCGGCGCCGTTGCGGCCCATCAGCGCCACGACCTCGCCGCGGCGCACTTCCAGGTCGACGTCGTACAGGATCTGCGCGGCGCCGTACCAGGCCTGCAGGCCCTGGGCCTTAAGGAGAACTTCGTTCGTTGCGCTGCTCGTCATGTTCACGTTCATGGTCATGCCGTCTCCGCAGCCGGGGCCGCTGCGGCCGATGCTGCTGTTTTCTTCTCGAAGGTCTTGCCGGTGCCGAAGTACACCTCCTGCACCTTGGGGTGGTCGCGCAGCTCCAATGGCTTGCCCTCGGCAATGAGGCGGCCGCGCGCCAGCACGATCATGCGGTCGGCATAGGCGAACACCACGTCCATGCTGTGCTCGGTGAACAGCACGGCCATGCCGCGGTCGATCACGAGCTGTTTGGTCAGGGCCATCAGTTCGTTGCGCTCCCTGGGCGCCATGCCGGCGGTGGGCTCGTCCATGAGCAGCAGCTTCGGGCTGTTGGCCATGGCAATGGCCAACTCCACGCGCTTGACGTCGCCATACGCCAGCACGCTGCAGGGACGGTCGGCCTGGGACTTCATGCCCACCTGGTCCAGCAGCGCGAGCGCCTCGTCCCGCTTGTGGTCCGCCGCCTTGCGCCACATCGAGAACAAGCGGCTGTCGCTGGAGATCAGCGCCATCTGCACGTTCTCGACCACGGTGAGCGAAGCGAATGTCTCGGCGATCTGGAAGGTGCGGCCCACGCCCATGCGCCAGATGTCGCGGGGCTTGCGGCCCACCAGCTCCTGGCCGTTGAGCTGTATGGAGCCCACGTCGGCCGGCAGCTGGCCGTTGACCATGTTGAAGGTGGTGGACTTGCCCGCGCCGTTGGGGCCGATGAGCGCCAGTAATTCGCCCGCAGCCAGCTCGAAGTGGATGCCGTCCACCGCTTTGACGCCACCAAAGGATTTGCCCAGGCCAGTGACTTTGAGGAGGCTCATGCCGTGCCCTCCTTGGTGTGTTTGGCTTCGCGCCGGTTGTCGAAGATCTGCTTGATGGCGCCTGCAATGCCCTGCGGGAAGAGCAGCACCAGGATCAGGATGATGGCGCCCAGCATCGCGCGCCAGTAGTCGGTGTTGCGCGCCACCGTGTCGTGCAGCCAGGTGAAGGTGACCGCGCCCACCACGGGGCCGGCCAGCGTCTGGATGCCGCCGAGCAGCACCATCACCAGGCCGTCGACCGAGCGGCCCACGTGCAGCGTCTCGGGTGAAATGCTGCCCTTGGAGAAGGCGAACAGCGATCCGCCCAGGCCTGCAAACAGGCCTGCGATCACGAACGCCGTCCATTGCATGCGCTTGACGTCGATTCCGATGGCGTCGGCGCGCAGCACCGAATCGCGGCCTGCACGCAGCGCATAGCCAAATGGTGAATACAGGATGCGGCGCAGCAGCAGCACACTGCCTGCGACCAGGGCCAGCGTCAGGTAGTAGTAGTTGCGTTTGTCCGCCAGCCACTCGGCCGGCCATACGCCGGTGAGGCCGTTGCTGCCGCCGGTAAAACCGTCCCACTGGTAGCAGATGGCCCAGGTGATCTGTGCAAACGCCAGCGTGAGCATGGCCAGGTACACGCCCGACAGCCGCACGCAGAACCAGCCGTAGAGCAGCGCCCCCGCCGCGGCCGCCAGTGGCGCCAGCACCAGGGCCAGCTCCATCGGGATGCCGGCCGAACGCACCAACAGCGCCGCCGCATACGCCCCGAGACCAAAGTAGGCTGCATGGCCAAACGAATGCATGCCCGCTGGCCCCATGAGGAAGTGCAGGCTGGCCGCGAAGAGCGCAGCGATCAACAGGTCGATAAACAGCACGGTGAGGTAGGGCGAGCCGGCCGTGAGCATCGGCAGCAGCACCAGCACCGCGAGCAGCGCCATGCCGCCGATCTTGAACCAGCGGTCCGGCGCGCGCAGCGGCGCCTCGGGCAGGCCGGTGTTGCGGCTGGCGGCCTGCGGGCGGCCCATCAGGCCCCAGGGGCGCACCACCAGCACCACAGCCATCACCAGAAACTCGACCACCAGCGTGAGCTTGGAGAACGACACGCTGTAGCCAAAAATTTCCACGACGCCGAGCCAAATGCAAACGGCCTTGATCTCGGCAATGAGCAGCGCTGCGATGTAGGCACCAGGGATCGAGCCCATGCCTCCCACCACCACCACCACGAACGCCGCGCCGATGGTGTTGAGGTCCATCTCCAGGGTGGCGGGTTCACGCGGCAGCTGCAGTGCACCGCCCAAGCCTGCCAACATGGCACCGAGCGCAAACACCGCCGTGAAAAGCCAGGCCTGGTTCACGCCCAGTGCGCTGACCATCTCACGGTCTTGCGTGGCAGCACGCACCAGCGTGCCCCAGCGGGTGCGGGTGAGCAGCAGCCACAACAGGCCCAGCACCACCGGGCCCACGACGATCAGGAACAGGTCGTATGAAGGAAATTGGCGACCCAGGATGTCGACCGAACCGGACAACCCCGGCGCGCGCGGGCCAAGCAGCTCCTCGGGGCCCCAGATCCACAGTGCGGCATCCTTGATGACCAGCACCAGCGCAAAGGTCGCCAAGAGCTGGAACAGCTCCGGCGCTTTGTAAATGCGGCGCAGCAGCACCACTTCTACCACCGCCCCCAACGCGCCCGCAATCACGGCGGCGAGCAGCAATGCGGGCCAGAAGGCCAGGCCCGTGCCCAGCTTGGCCACCAGCGAATACGCCACGTAGATGCCCACCATGAAGAACGAGCCATGCGCAAAGTTGACGATGCGCGTGACGCCGAAGATCAGCGAGAGCCCGGCGCCCACGAGGAACAGCGAGGACGCGCCCGCCAGTCCGTTGAGCAGCTGAACGATAAAACTCGAAAAACTCATCTCTGGTCTCCACGGCGCAACCTGCGCACCGCCCACGTCCTATGAAACTGGCGCGCCCCGGCAAGAGCGACCGGGCAAGGGCCGCTCCGCAGCGAGGGCTGCGCCCCCTTCCCACGCGCAGCGCGTGAGAAGAGGGGAGACGCGGAGCGTCTCAGGGGGAAGTCACTCTGCCGCGCGCAGCTTCTTGACTTCTTCGTTGCTCGGCTGCACCTTGGCGCCGTCCACATAGCGGTAGTCGACCATCACGCCCTTGCCGCCTTCGTTCTTGGTGCGGCCCACGTAGCTGCCCATGGTGGACTGGTTGTCCTCCGCCCGGTAGGTGGCGCGGCCGAACGGGGTCATCACCTGTAGGCCCTTGAACGCGACCACGAGCTTTTCGGTGTCAGTGGAGCCAGCCTTCTTGATGCCCTCGGCCAGCGATTTGATGGCGCTGTAGCCCACGACGGAGCCCAGACGCGGGTAGTCGTTGAACTTGCCTTGGTACGCGGTCTGGAAGGCCTTGTGCTCGGGGGTCTGGATGCCGTACCAGGGGTAGCCGGTCACGATCCAGCCGTTGGGGGCTTCGTCCTTGAGCGGGTCCAGGTACTCGGGCTCGCCGGTCAGCAGGCTGACCACTTCGCGGTCCTTGAAGAGGCCGCGGGTGTTGCCTTCGCGGACGAACTTGGAGAGGTCGGCGCCAAACAGCACGTTGAAGATCGCGTCTGGCTTGGCATCGGCCAGCGCCTGCACCACGCTGCCCGCATCGACCTTGCCTAGCGGCGGCGCTTGCTCAACGACAAACTCCACATCAGGCTGCGCTGCCTTGAGCAGCTGCTTGAAGGTGGCCACGGCCGACTGGCCGTATTCGTAGTTGGGGTACACCAGCGCCCAGCGCTTCTTCTTGAGCGCCACGGCGTCGGGCACCATCATCGCCACCTGCATGTAGGTGGATGCACGCAGGCGGTAGGTGTAGCGGTTGCCGTTTTGCCAGACGATCTTGTCGGTCAGCGGCTCGCTGGCCAGAAAGAAGAATTTCTTTTGCTTGGCGAAGTCGGTCAGCGCCAGGCCGATGTGCGACAGAAACGAGCCGGTGAGCACATCGACCTTCTCGCGCGACACCAGCTCTTCGGCCACGCGCACGGCATCGCCCGGGTTGGCGTTGTCGTCGCGGATCACCAGCTGGACCTTCTTGCCCAGCAAGCCCCCTGCTGCGTTGATCTCATCGATCGCCAGCTCCATGCCTTTCTTGTAGGGCTCCAGAAAAGCGGGCTGCGCCTTGTAGCTGTTGATTTCGCCAATCTTGATGACATCCTGTGCGTGCACAGGGGCCAGCGTGATGGCCAGCGCGGCGGCCGCCGTGGCACGCATGAGGTTTCGTCGCATCGTCATGGGAACACTCCTGAAGAAAGTGAGGGGTTGGTGTGGGAGATCGCCGGGATGGAGGATGGTAGTGCGATGTAGCGCAATGGGGCGTGCTCAGCGCAGGCCATCGACGCCCTGAATTTCGGAAGCCTTGAGGCCGCCAATGCGGGGCAGCGGCCGGCCGCTGTCGGTGACAACGATGGCGACCACGATCTCGTTGGCGCGCGGCGCATCGGCCACGCGCGCTTCCATCGCATCAAAGTGGCTGCGCACGTACGCGGCATCCTTGTGGCCCAGGGGTACGTCGATGGCGGTGCCCAGCCCACCGATCTTCTTGCTGGACGGCACCAGCGCGGCGCCCTTCTCGACCGCGATGCGCAGGGGCGCGCCCAGCTTGGGGTGCAGGATGGCGGCGGCGTGCTCGAGCTCGCCCGCCTCGCCCACGATGGCCGCCTTGCCGTAGCTATGGGCCTGGCCCGGCGCAATGCCCAGCGCCAACACGCAGCGCTCGCCGAGCAACGCGCCCAGTTCCTCGCCAATGGCAGTGAGCTCATCGAGGTTCTCGACATAGCGGCCGGCGCAGGGGTTCTCGATCACGGCGATGGCCAGGGCCTTGCGCACCGGCGGGTTGATGTCGCGCCCCATCTCTACGCGCACTTCGTCGGTCTGGACAATGATTTTCCGGATCTTGGCGGGCATTCTTGTACTCCTGGGTTCTTGTGTTGCTGCGTTCTTGCGTTATCGCGCCCGACCTAGCGCAGGCCGTTCCACTGGCTGATGTCTACCGCCTTAAGGCCTCCGACCCGGGCGTGCACGCGGGGTCCGGTGGTCATGGCCAGAATGAAGACGATCTCGTCGGCCAGTGGCGCGCCGGGCACACGCACCTCGATGGCGTCGAAGTGGCTGCGCACGTAGCTGGCGTTGATGTGCGTGAGCGGCACGTCGAGTGTGGCGCCCGGGCCGCCCACTTTTTTGGTGGAGGGCACGATGGACAGCGCGTTGGCGGGCTGCCCTGTCTTTTCTTCGGCCTGGCCCTTGGCGTAGGCGTTGCGGTCGCCCTTCCAGCCCAGCAGCTCGCGCATGGCGTAGCCGCCCGGCACATGCCACAACGCGCCGTGCTCCAGTTCGCCTGCCGATCCCACGATGGCGCCCTTGCCATAGGTTTCGATGCGCTCGGCCGGAACGCCCATGGCAGCCAGCAGGCGCCGCGCCATGTCCAGGCCGACGTCTTGCAGGGCTTCCATCATGGGCAGGATGTCCGCCTCGTAACGGCTGGCATAGGGGTTGGTCAGCACCGCACCCACAGCACCACGCAGCAGGGGCACATCGGCCACCGGACCGAATTCGTGCCGGATTTCCTCAAGGTGGGTGAAAACGCGTCGTATCTGAATCATGTCGGGACCTGTGATCTTTGACCTGTGAATTCGTTAAGCAAATACTGAACCAACCAGCGCCTCACCGGTGGCCGCGCCGGCCAGAAGCCCTGTGGGCGCCAGGCCCTGCGTGCTGGTGGCCACAAACTGCCCCTGGCAGGCCAGCAGTGCACACCAGATCAATCCGCGCGACTGCAATTCTTGCGCTTGTCGCAACCCGTGGTGCAGTGCTCGCTGCACTTGCGCCGGGGGCAACGATGGCACATCCACCGTGACAGGAATGGCACCCAGGTCGCTGTCGTCACGCACCAGCCACGCTGGCATGCGCGTGATGCGCTCGTCCGGCACGTTCACCGCGTTGGCCACCACGGTGGCGGCCGCATCGGCTTCGGCCGCCGTGCGGGCCAGCACCGTGACGCTGTCTGCAATGCCCAGCGACTGGCTGCGCCCGCGCCAGCCGCTGGTGGCCACGCCGCGCACCGGCATGGTGCTGGCTATGCGCAGCTGGCCGTCCAGCAGCAGCCCGTGGCGCAGCTGGGAGGCGTCGAGCTGGGCAATGTCTGAATACACCCCCACCGAGGCCGACTGCCCGGGGGCAAGGTGCAATGCGATATCGCCCCCGTTGTTGACCCAGGCGCGCGCGATGCCGTCCTGGGCGTAGCAGGCAAGAATCTCCTGCGCCACGGCTCCCGCCACGGCGGCCATCGAGGTGATGAAACCCCGGCGGTATGGATGGCAGGCCCACCACATGCGCTGCGCCACTGCGCCGCGCACATGGCAGCTTTCGCCCACCGGCGCGCGCAGCCCCGGCAGCTCGTCCACCAGCTCCTGCAGCAAGCCCTCAAAGCGCTGCCAAGCGCCCTCGTGCGCGGCGGTCACGGCGGCGCGGTCGCCATCGGCGTGGATCACCAGATCGATGGGGCCGTGCTGGAAGTGCCAGCGGCCATCGGGCAGAAGGTTGCGGCAGGCTTGCATGGTGCGTCCGTCAACCCAGCAGGGGCGGACGGCCCAGCGGCCACGGATTGCCCGCTGGCAGGGCCTGCCAGGACAGGGCCTGCGGAGCGCCGTCGTTGTGCCAGGCGCCGTGCTCCAGCACCTCGCGCAGGCTGCGGATCTGCTCGCCATGGCCGCCCAGCGCCTCAAAGTCCGAACGGCGCATGCTGAACTCGATGGGCGCCACGATGGCGGGCGTGGGCACGGTGCCAAAGCTGTTGTCGGGCATGCGCAGCACGTCGGCCATGACGGTGATGCCGCCGCCGGGCCACACATAGGCCGGGGCACCGCCGCAGGTCACATTGACCAGCGCGTTCTTGATGGAGCGGGTCAGCAGCACCGGGTTTTCGGTGACGCCGGCGCGCAGGCTGCCGCCCGCCCCGCCCAGGAAGAGCACCGATGTGAGCGAGGGCTCGCAGTTTTCGCCGATGCGGTCCACGATGCGGCGCACGGCTTCGGGCATTTCTGCCTCCACCGGCACCAGCGATTCGTCCAGCACATACCAGCTTGCGTGTTCGCCCGTGGTGGAGGTCATGAGCAGGCGCAGCCCCGGCCAGGCGACTGACGCGTCCCAGCCTTCGATGATGGACAGCGGGTCGGCAATGTCGGTGCCGCCCCAGCCCGTGCCGGGGTTGGCCACCTGAAAATACCGGCCCGGCGTGGATTTGCGCCCGCGCATCTGGATGCCCGAAGGCTTCATGTCCAGGCAGCGGCCGGCCTGGTGCTCGGTGAGCACGCCGGTGATGTGGTCGTCCACCACCACCACCTCGTCGGCCTGGCCGAAGAACTGGCGCGCAAAGATCCCGATGGCCGCAGAGCCGCATCCCACGCGCATGCGCCGCTCGGCCACACCGTTGACGATGGGCGCCTGCCCGGCCTGAATCACGAGCTGCGAACCGCCGTCGATGGTGAGCTCGACCGCCTGCTTGTTGCCCAAGAGCTGCATCATCTCGTTGGCGATGCGCCCTTCCTTCTTGCTGCCGCCCGTGAGGTGGTGCACGCCGCCGAGCGACAGCATCTGCGAGCCGTATTCGGCCGTGGTGACGTGGCCCACCACCTCGCCCTTGCAGCGCACATTGGCCTGCTCAGGGCCCAGGAAGCGGTCGGTGTCGATCTTCACCTTGAAGCTGCAGTAGCTGAAGATGCCCTCGGTGACCACGGTGACCATGTCCACGCCATCGACCTTGGAGCCCACGATAAAGGGCGCGGGTTTGTAGTCGGGATAAGTGGTGGAGGAGCCCACGCCGGTGACAAACACTTCCTCGGTCAGCAACAAGTCGCCGCTCCAGGCCGGCTGCACGGCGGCGCCTGCTGCCACATCGACCGGGGTGTCGGCATCCACGGGAGCGGCGCGGCCCGCAAAGGGCACCAGCGCTGCCTCGCCATCTTCCAGCGTCTTGCGCAGCAGGACCACCGGGTCCACGCGCACCAGCACACCCGCGTGGTTGGCATAGCGGTCGCACGCCCCGGCACGGCCTTCCGAGATCTGGCACAACACCGGGCACGCGTTGCACTCCACCTTGGCGGCGTTCATCCGCTCGTTGCGGGGCCGCGCGCGCTCGAGCACCTGCGGCAGGTCTGGCGCATCCATGCCGGGGAGCCCGTCGGTCTTGGTGTGTTCGGTCATCGTGGAGCCCATTCATTGCATCTTTTCAAATGCTTGTACGTGCATTGCATTTTGTGTAGCATTCACTTAACTTAAATGTTGTGATCACTACATTGATCGCGAATGTAGCGCAATCGTTCATGGTCCGCAATGGTGTTTTCGCACCCCCTGAAACGGTGCACGAGGAGCCCCAAAATGACGCACGTTGTGACTGACGCATGCATTCGGTGCAAGTACACCGACTGTGTCGATGTCTGCCCGGTGGACTGCTTCAAGGAGGGTCCCGAATATCTCGTGATCGACCCGGACGAGTGCATCGACTGCGCGGTGTGCATCCCGGAGTGCCCGGCCAACGCCATCTACGCAGAAGATGACCTGCCCGAGGGCATGGAAGCCTTCCTTGAATTCAACAAAAAGCTGGCCCCGGGCCTGCCCGCAATCACCAAAAGAAAGCCGGCTTTGCCAGATGCGGAACAATGGAGGGTTGTGAGCCACAAGCTTTCCGGCCTGAATATCGCGTTCTGAGACCTGTTCCACGGCGCTCCAGACCTTGCCTTCAGCCAGTTTTGTTCTGTTTTTTCAACTTTTCCGACTAAGCACCATGAGCGCATTTCTTGAAGAACGCGTCCTCTCCGTTCACCACTGGACGGACCGCCTGTTCTCCTTCACCACCACGCGCGACACCGCTCTGCGCTTCTCCAACGGCCATTTCACGATGATCGGCCTGCGCGGCGAGAACGGCAAGCCCCTGCTGCGCGCCTACAGCATCGCCAGCGCCAACTACGAAGAACACCTGGAGTTTCTGTCGATCAAGGTGCCCGACGGCCCGCTGACCTCGCGCCTGCAGCACATCAAGGTCGGCGACACCATCGTGGTCGGCAAGAAGCCCACCGGCACCCTGCTGATCGACTACCTGCTGCCCGCCAAGCGCCTGTACATGCTCTCCACCGGCACCGGCGTGGCGCCCTTCCTGAGCCTGATGCGCGACCCCGAGACGTACGAGAAGTTCGAAGAGGTGATCCTGGTGCACGGCGTGCGCGAAGTCAAAGAACTGGCCTATCAGGACTACATCACCAACGAGCTGCCTCAGCACGAGTTTCTGGGCGAGATCGTGAGCAAGCAACTCAAGTACTACCCCACGGTGACGCGCGAAGAGTTCAAGCACCAGGGCCGCGTGACCACCGTGATCGAGAACGGCCAGCTCGCCCGCGACCTGGGCCTGCCGGCGCTCAACCCGCTGGAAGACCGCGTGATGATCTGCGGCAGCCCCGAAATGCTGCGTGACCTCAAGCACATGATGGAAGTGCGAGGCTTCAAGGAAGGCAACACCACGAAGCCCGGCGACTTCGTGATCGAACGCGCGTTCGCAGAGCAGTGATCCCCCGGCCGCACTGAGGACCTCCTGAACAGGTCCCGGTGCCGGCCCCACCCACCAGGACCCGCCATGTCTGCCACTCCACCCAAGACCCGGACAGCGTCCAGCCGATCCCCTACCGTGCGCAAAACGGGGGTGCGCGAGCAGGCCGCGCAGACCACGCGCGACAACATCCTGAAGGCGGCGACCAAGGTGTTCGCGCGCTACGGCTACGAAGGCGGCAGCGTGGAGAAGATCTCCAAGGCGGCCAAGTCGTTCGACCGGATGATCTACTACTACTTTGGCAGCAAGGAAGGCCTGTTCATCGAGGTGCTGGAGGAAACCTACCGGCGCATGAACGATGCCGAATCCAAGCTCGACCTGGACACCGCCAAACCGGTCGAGGCACTGCAGGCCGTGATCCGCTTCGTGGTGGGCTACTACCGCAAGAACCCCGAGTTCATCACGCTGCTCAACACGGAAAACCTGCACAAGGGCAAGCACATTTCCAAGTCGATGCGGGCCCGCGAATACTCGTCGCCCGCCATCGAGGTGATCCGCCGGGTGCTGGAGAGCGGCCAGGCGCAAGGCCTGTTCCGCAAGGACGTGTCGGCACGCGACGTGTACCTGCTGATCGCCGCCACGGGCTACTTCTACATGTCCAACCGGCACACGCTGTCGGCCTTTCTGGGCGAAGACCTGGAGACACCCGACGCGCTGGTGCACTGGGAGTCCTTCGTCATCGACAGCGTGCTGCGCACCGTGGCGCCAGGCCCCAGTTTGCCCAAGGGCAAGGCTGCGGCCTGAAGGTTTTCTGCACCGGCCTCTAGGCGCCGCAGAGCCCACAAGACACAACGATTTTCTGAGCGAGGGCCGCAACGAGCCCGAGCCCCCACCCACGAGGAGAATCCATGGCAGAAGCAGCAGCCGGCGGCAAGTCGGGCAAAGTCGTCATCCAGAACATCGGGCTTTTGTTGTCGGGCGATCTGGACCGCCCCATCCTCGATGCCGACACCATCGTCGTGAACGACGGCCTCATCGTGGCCGTAGGCCGCTACAAGGACTGCGACACCGAACACGCGCAGACCGTGATCGATGCGCGCCAGACCTGCGTGGCGCCCGGCCTGATCGACAGCCATGTGCACCCGGTGTTTGGCGACTGGACGCCGCGGCAAAACCAGATCGGCTGGATCGACTCCACCATGAACGGCGGCGTGACCACCATGGTGTCGGCCGGCGAGGTGCACCTGCCAGGCCGCCCCAAGGACATCGTGGGCCTGAAGGCGCTGGCCATCACCGCGCAGCGCTCGTTCGACAACTTCCGCCCCGGCGGCGTGAAGGTGATCGCAGGCGCACCGGTCATCGAAAAAGGCATGACCGAGCAGGACTTCAAGGACTTGGCCGACGCAGGCGTGACGCTGCTGGGCGAAGTGGGGCTGGGCTCCGTCAAGGCGGGCTATGAGGCCCAGCAGATGGTGGCCTGGGCGCGCAAGCATGGCATCCAGAGCACCATCCACACGGGCGGCCCGTCCATTCCGGGCTCGGGCCTGATCGACAAGGACGTGGTGCTGGAGGCCGATGCCGACGTGATCGGCCACATCAACGGCGGCCACACCTCACTGCCCTGGAAGCATGTGTGCGAGCTGTGCGAGAAGTCCTCGCGCGCCATCGAACTGGTGCACAACGGCAACGAGAAGATCGCCATCCAGGCCGCGCGCGCGGCCATCGAACTCAAGTGCCCGCACCGCGTGATCCTGGGCACCGACGGCCCGGCCGGCTCGGGCGTGCAGCCGCTGGGCATGCTGCGCATGATTGCGTTGATATCGAGCTTTGCCGATATCCCCGCCGAGCTGGTGTTCTGCTTTGCGACCGGCAACACGGCGCGCATCCGCAACCTGAACTGCGGCTTGATCGAGCCGGGCCGTGCGGCCGACTTCGTTTTCATGGACCGCGCCCAGCACACGGCCGGCGCGACGCTGCTGGAGAGCGTGCAGCTGGGCGACATCCCGGGCATTGGCATGGTGATGATCGACGGCCTGGTGCGCTGTGGCCGCAGCCGCAACACGCCGCCCGCGACCGAGATCCCGGTGGTGCTGTAGCCGCCCGGCCAGCCCACAAAAACGAAAGCCCGCGGTCAGCGGGCTTTTTGCATTGAGAAGCCGACAGATCAGTACGTGTCGGCCACCCGCACCGCACCGGGCTGTGCACGCGGATAGGCAGGCTCTGCCGCGCGCATCGCCGCGCCGTCGTCCACGCGGAAGCCCTTGCCCTGCAGCACCACGGGCGTGCCGACGGCCGGAGGCTGGGCGCGGGTGAAGCGGCGCACCGAGCCGTCTTCCATGCGCACGGCGATCTGGTAGACCGTCTGCGTGCGGGTGCGCTCTTCCACCTTGTGGCCCACATAGCCACCACCCACGGCACCCAGCACCGTGGCCGCCGTGCGGCCCGAGCCCTTGCCCACCTGGTTGCCCACCACCGCACCCAGCACCCCGCCAGCGACCGCGCCCACGCCGGTGGCAGGTGCGGCCTGCTGCACGGCCTGCACCGACTCTACCCGTCCGCACGAGGCGCACACGGGCGCAGGGGCCGCGGTGCGCAGCGGCGGCGGCTGCATCCCGCGTGGGGCTTCGGCGTACCCGGGCGATGTCGGAGGTTGCGGAGTGGATGATTGATTTGCTACGTTATTCATAGCAATATCTCTTTGATTAGCTTGCGGTAGGGGCCTATTTGATTGAAAACCCCGGGGTTGCGCGGCTGCCACGACGGGTACAGACGGCGCCTCGGCCGCGGACTTGCCAGCGTTCTGCACCACCAAGGTGGTGCCCAGCGCCACCACGCTGACCCCCAGCACGCCAATGGCGCCCCACAGCCATTTGAGGGACGGGCCGGGGGCAGCGCCCATGGCGCCTGCGTGCGGCGCGGCGGGAAGAATTTGCTGGGGGGATGGCGAAACGATGAGGCTCATGATTTTTTTCTCCAAAAAGATCCAGGTCACCAACACAACGCTGGATGGGTGGCCGCAGAGTACCTGCCGGTGCCGGAAAACCGGACATAGCGGCTGTAAAGGACGTAAGAAGCTGTTTGCAACGCCCGGAAGGGCGCTGCAGGCCGGCAGCCTTGCGGCAGACTGCCCATTTTTTGAGGTTTACCGCTGGAGGTGCTGGATGGCTGCGCAGGCTGCACAAATTCGCATCGGGGTGTCTGGCTGGCGCTATCCGCCCTGGCGCGGTGGGTTCTATCCATCTGGGCTCACGCAGGCCAAGGAGCTGGCCTTCGCGTCGCGCCAGTTCCCGGCAATCGAGCTCAATGGCTCGTTCTATTCGCTGCAGCGGCCTGCCAGCTACCTGCACTGGGCGGCCGACACGCCCGACGGGTTTGTGTTCACCTTGAAGGGGCCGCGCTACGTCACGCACCTGCTGCGCCTGCGCAATGCCGAGGTGGCGATGGCCAATTTTTTCGCCTCCGGGGTGCTGGCGTTGGGCGCCAAGCTAGGACCTTTCTTGTGGCAACTACCTCCCAACCTGCCGTATGACGAGCCCGTGCTTGACGCATTTCTGGCCCGGTTGCCGCGGGACACCGACGCCGCGCTGGCGCTGGCCCGGGGGCGTGATCCTGCGCGCATGTCGGGCAAGGAATGGCTCGGGCCTGTGGAGCCGCTGCGCCTGCGCCACGCGCTGGAGGTCCGCCACCCGAGCTTCTGCCAGCCGCAAACGGTGGAGTTGCTGCGCCGGCACGGCGTGGCGCTGGTGGTGGCCGATGCGCCCGGGGACTGGCCCGAGGTGGGCGACGTGACCGCGGACTTTGTCTACCTGCGGCTGCACGGCGCGCAGCAGCTGTACGCCAGTGGCTACACCGATGCGCAGCTGGCCACCTGGGCCGGGCGCATCCGCGCCTGGGCGCGGGGCGCAGCGCCGACGGACATGACCCGGCTATCGAACGCCCCCGCAGCGCCCGCCCCGGCAGCGCACAACGTGTTCTGTTTTTTCGACAACACCGGAGAGAACCACGCGCCCCGCGACGCCCTCACGCTGGCTGGTTTGCTGGCGCTGGACGATCAGTTGCAGATCCCCGGCTGACCAGCCAAGGCGCGTGAACGATAGCTACCACCGCCTTAGAACAGGTTCTTAGTCCCCCCGCGGCGCCGAGGCCGGCGGCACCACCGCGCCGCCCGCGCGCTCAGGCCGCTTGCCAAAGCCCGCTTCGTCCAGCGCCTTGGCGCAGCTTGCAGAAAACAGCAGCACCGCGGACGAGAAATAGATCCACATCAGCAACACCACCAGGGAGCCCGCCGCACCATAGGCCGACACCACCGCCGCGGTGGACAGGTACCACGCCAGCAGCTGCTTGCCCACGGTGAACAGCGTGGCGCCGATGATTGCCCCGGCCAGGATGCAGCCCAGCGGCGGCTTGGGGCCCGCACCGATGCGCATCAGCCCCACGAACAGCAATACCGCAAACCCAAACGCCACCACTTCGTTGAGCACCTGCATGGCCGGCGCCAGCGGCGCAAACGCGAGGTGCGAGCCCGCCCAGCCCGAGAACAGGTGGATCAGCGTGGACAGGGCCAGCGACACCAGAAGCAAAAAACCCAGCGCCAGCACGTAGGCCAGGCCCCGCAGCCGCAGGGATGCCATGCGCCACCACGCGGCGCGCGAAGGTGGCGCCTCTGCGCCGCGCCACAGGTGTTCCAGCGCTGACTGCAGTTCCACAAAAACACCTGTAGCGCCGGAGATCAGCACCACAAAACCCACCAGCGATGCAAGGCGGCCTTCCGACGGCTCCTTGGCGCTGGCCAGGGCCTGCCGCACCACGTCGGCCACCTGCTGCCCCACCACGCTCTGCACCTGCGCGATGAGATTGCTCTCCAGGTAGGTGCGGTCCATCCACCACCCAAGCACGCCCACCACCAGCAGCAGCAGCGGGGCCAGGCTGAGCATGCCGTAGAACGACATGGCCGCGCTCATGCGCAGGCCGTCGGCATCGAGCCACAGGTTGATGGCACGCCAGAAGGGCTGCAGCCAGGTCCACAGGGGCTCGACACGGTGCTGGATGCGGCGGAGCAAAGGCGGGGGGGTCATGCGGCGAGCCTAGGGCCGCGGGGTGCGCGCGTCCAGCCGCGCTTCGCTGCAAGCCGGGTAGGCTGGCGCCGACACCGTGCACACCCAGGTGGAACGGCGACAGCGCGAACGTCGGCGGACCCTTGGCTGTTGCGCAGGTGACCGCGCCCCGCCCGCCGCTGCGCATACTGGGCGGCTTGCCCCGTCACCCGCCACCCCGCCACCCCGCGAACGCCGCCCACCCACCCGGAGATCCCACCATGAACCCCTCTGCCCTCACCCGCCTGCGCAGCGTGCTCGAGCGCCATGTGGACCAGGGCCTGTTGCCCGGGGCCGTGGCGCTGGTGCACCACCGGGGCCAGACGGTACTGCACGAGGCGGTGGGCGCGCTTCGCCCGGGCGAGGGCGCGCCGCCGATGACCGCCGATGCCGTGTTCCGCATCTATTCGATGACCAAGCCCATCGCCTCCCTGGTGGCGCTGATGCTGATGGAGGAAGGCCGCCTGCTGCTGTCCCAGCCGGTGTCGCACTACCTGCCCGCGTTTGCCGGGCAAGCGGTGTACGACGAAGCCACCGGCACCACCACGCCTGCCCCGCGCGAGGCCACGTTGCAGGACTTGCTGCGCCACACCGCGGGCCTGAGCTACGCCTGGGAGCCGGGCACCGTCGCGGATGCCTACCGCGCGGCCCGCATCGGATCGCGCCGCCTCACCAATGCCCAGCAGGCGGCGGCGCTGGGGCCGCTGCCGCTGGTGCACCCGCCCGGCAGCGCCTGGGAATACAGCCGCGCCACCGACGTGCTGGGTGCCGTGCTCGAAGTGATCGAGGGCGCGCCGCTGTCCACCATCCTGCAGCAGCGCGTGCTGGGCCCGCTGGGCATGCGCGACACGGGCTTTGCTGTGCCGCCCCACCGGCTGGCAGACCTGGCCGAGCCGTTCGCGGTCGACCCGCAGACGGGGGCGGCGGCGATGGCGCTCAACGATGTGTCGGCGCCGCCCGCGTTCGAATCTGCCGGGGGCGGGCTGGTGTCCACCGCGGCGGACTATGCGCGCTTTCTGGCGCTGATGCTGGGGCGCGGCACGCTGCAGGGCGCGGACGGCCCGGTCCGCCTGGCCGGCCGCGCCACGGTGGATTTCATGACGGCCGACCACCTGGGCACGATCCCCGTTGCAGGTGACATCCTGCCCGCCGGTTACGGCTTTGGCCTGGGCGTGGCGGTGCGGCGGGCCACTGGTGTGGCCACCAGCCCCGGCTCGGCGGGCACCTACAGCTGGAGCGGCATGGGCGGTACCTTCTTTTTCGTCGACCCAGCCGAGGACCTGTTCGCCATCCTGCTCACGCAGGCGCCCGGCCAGCTGCACTACCTGTGCACGCTGTTCCCTGCGCTGGTCTACTCGGCGCTCTGACGCCGCGGGCACAGCGCCCGCTGCCGCGCCTGGGCGGGGGCTCCCTTAAACTCTGCGCCCAGCTGGCTCCGCCATCACAACAGGACATTTATGCAGATTCGCTGCGCACTGGTCGGTATGCCCGGCTCGGGCAAATCCACCGTCGGCCGGCAGCTGGCCCACCGCGCCGGCGTGCCGTTTGTCGACCTGGACCACCGGCTGGAGCAGGCGATTGGCACCACCATCCGCAGCTTTTTCGAAGCCGAAGGTGAAGCACGTTTTCGCGACCTGGAGTCCGAGGTGCTGGCCGAGGTGTGTGCTGGGCCGGGCGGCATGGTGGTCTCGACCGGCGGGGGGGCCGTGCTGCGCCAGGGCAACCGCGAGCTGCTGCGCCAGTTTGGCCCCGTGCTGTATTTGCGCGCCTCGCCCGAGGAAATCTTCAAGCGCGTCAAGCACGACCGCACACGCCCCCTGCTGCAGGGCGGCAACCCTATGGACAAGCTGCGCGACCTCTACGCCCAGCGCGACGGCCTGTACCGCGAGACGGCGCACTACATCATCGAAACCGGCCGCCCCACGGTGCACACGCTGGTCAACATGATCATGATGCAGCTGGAGATGGCAGGGAACGCGCCCGCTGCCAGCGAGGCGGCGGGTTAGGCTGGTTTTTGAATCAAATTGGCCGCCAGCGCCGATTCAATAAGCGCTGGTAGCTATAAAAATATGAGCATTTTCCGCTAGTCGTCGGGCAGCGCTCTGGGGCCCGCCGCGCCCCGCCGCCTACGCGCCGCCAGCCCGCGCCCCCGCCAGCAGGGCTTTCACCGCGGACTGCAGCACGCCCGTGGCCTCATCGGCGCTCAGAAGGCTGGCACTGACAAATGCACCATTGACCAGCACCGCCAGTTGAGCGGCCAAGGCCGCGGGCTCGGCCACCGGCAGGCGCTCGGCAATGCCGTGCAGCCGGCGGCGCAAGGCCAGCATGTGCCGCTGCGCGACTTGGCGGGCGGGATGGTCCTGCTCGGCAAACTCGGCGGCCACGTTGATCTGCGGGCAGCCCCGGTAGTTCGAGCGCGCCAGGCGCTCGCCGATCCAGCCCATGTGGGCATGCAGTTCACCGGCCGGGTCGGCGGCAAACGCCTCGGCCACGCCGTCCCAGGTCTGCCAGAAGTCGACGTCTTCGCGCTCCAGAAACGCCACGATGAGGTCGTCTTTGGTGGGGAAGTAGCGGTAGAGGCTCGTCTTGGCCACGGCTGCCTCCAGCACCACCAGATCCACCCCCACGGCGCGCACGCCGCGTGCGTAGAACAGTCGGGACGCCGTGTCCAGGATGCGGGAACGCACGTCTTGGGACGGCTCCACGTCGGCCGCGCTCCGGGCGCGGGCAGATGCGCGGCTGCTTTGAGGCTTGGCGTTGCCGGCGGCCAGGGCGGGATTTTGCGAGGAGGCAATGGGTGCGGAGGTGGTAGAGATGACCATGGGTTGACATGATACAGACCTGTCTGTAATACTTCAAACAACAGACAGGTCTGTATCGTTTGCAAATTACCCATTCACCGTCGAGAGGATCACCATGAACACCGCCCCACGCTCCACTGCCATCGCCGTGTACGGCGCCGCCGGCCACACCGGCCAATTCGTCGTGCAAGAAGCCCTTCGCCGCGGGCTGCCGGTCGTGGCGGTCGGCCGCAGCGCCGCCCGGCTTGCCGAAGTGACTCCCGCCCACGTGCCGCAACGGGTGGCCGATCTGTCCGACCCTGCGGCCCTTGCGGAAGCCTTCGCCGGCTGCGCCGTGGTCATCCACTGCGCGGGGCCGTTTCTCGACACCGCGGCGCCGGTGGCCCAGGCCGCGCTGCGCGCCGGCTGCCACTACATCGATGTGACGGCCGAGCAGGCCAGCGCCCAGGCCACGCTGGCCTCGCTGAACGGGATCTCGACCATGGCCTGGCTGCCTAGCGGCGCCTCGAACCCCCAGTCCGGCACGGTGGCCGATGGCACCAGCGGTGCTAGGCGCCCTTGGGTCACCACCTGCCGCGGCACGGTGTTGCGCTCGCCCGTCTTGCGCGTGCCGGCCGTGGGCCACCAGCGGTCGAGCGCGATAGCGACCGTGATCTCGTCGATGGTGCCGGCAGACGCCAGCGCGCTGGCCAACACGAGCTGGTGGTGCGCCTTGCGCAGGACGGCACCCACCGCACTGCGGGCGTGCGCGGGCAAGACATCTACGCGGTCACCGCCCCCATCGTGGTCGAGGTCGCCCAGCGGCTGATGGCGCCGTCGTACACAGGCAGCGGCGCGCTCACCGTGGCGCAGGCGGTAGACCCGGTGGAGGTGCTGCGGGCGCTGCACGGCTCGGCGCTGGAGGTGTTTGGCGAGGTGTTGGTAGGTTGAGCGACCAGCGGCGAGCGCGAGCAACCGATCAGCGCGCGCTCGCCTGGTCCTTGCGCGCAGTTGCAAACACGAGCCCCGCAGAGACCAGCAACAATGCAGCGCTCGCCATGAACGTGCTCTGGTAGCCCCTGGCATCGAACAGCAGGCCGCCCACCGTGGAGCCGAGCGCAATGGCCAGCTGCACCGTGGCCACCATCAGCCCGCCACCGGCTTCGGCCTGTTGCGGCAGCGTTCGGGCCACCCAGGTCCACCAGCCTACGGGCGCGGCGGTGGCCACAAAACCCCAGGCTGCCATCAAGGCGACCACGGCCGCCAGGTTTTCACCCAAGGCCACCAGCGCCACGGCCACCGCGGCCATCGCGAGCGGCGCCGCGATGAGCACCGTGTACAGGCGCCGCTCCAGCAGCAGCCCGACCAGCGCCGTGCCGATCACCCCTGCGACACCCGTCGCCAGCAAGATGATCGACAGCGAATACGGACCCACCAGCGTCACCGTCTCGGCGAACGGCCGCACGTAGGTAAAGAGCACGAACTGCCCCATGAAAAACACGCCGACCGCCAACATGCCCCAGGCCACCAGCGGGCGCTGGAGCAGCCGCAGGGGATTGCGAGCGCCCGCCGCGTGCGGCTCGGGCCGCATGGCGGGCAGGCTGGCCCACTGCCACAGCCACGCCAGCAGGGCCACCGGCACCAGGCACGCAAAGGCCCCGCGCCAGCCGATGACCGCGCCGAGGTAGCTGCCCAGAGGCGCAGCGACCACGGTGGCCAGCGCGTTGCCACCGTTAAAAATCGCGAGGGCCCGTGGCACCTGCTGCGTCGGCACCAGCCGCATCGCGGTGGCGGCAGACAAGGCCCAGAAGCCGCCCACCACCACGCCGATCAAGGCCCGGCCCGCCAGGTACACCGCATAGTCCGCCGCCAGCGCAATCACCGCACCAGACAGGCCCATGAGCCCCGTCAGCCACAGCAACAGCACGCGACGGTCCATTCGCCGCGCAAGCGCCGGGATGGCCAGGCTCGCGAGCACCGCCAGCACGCCCGACACCGCGATCCCCTGCCCGACACGACCTTCGCTGACCTGCAGGTCGGCAGCAATCGGTGTGAGCAGGCTCACGGGCATGAACTCCGACGCAATCAAGGCGAAAACGCAGAGCGCCATGGCCCACACGCCGCTCCAGCACGCGGAACTTGGCGCGGCCCCATCGGGCACTGCGCCTGCGCCCGAGGCGCACACCTGGGTTGTCATGCGTGGCACTGGGTCACGCCAAGTGCTTGCGGAAGAACGACGCCAGCTTGTCAAACGGGATCAGATTCACCCGGTCATACAGATCCACGTGGCCCGCGCCCGGCACGATGTGCAGCTCTTTCGGCTCGGCGGCGAGCTTGAAGGCCTCTTCGCTGAACTCCTTGGAATGCGCCTGGTCCCCCGTGATGAAGAGCATGGGCCGCGGCGAAATCGTCTCGATGTCGTTGAACGGATAGAAGTTCATGAACTTCACGTTGCTGGTCAACGTGGGGTGCGTCGTGGTCCGGCGCGTGGCACCGCGGGGCGTCACCTCGCCGCGGGGCGTGCGGTAGAAGTCGTAGAACTCACGCTGGATCGGATGGGTGTCGGCCGTGAGCTGGTGCACGGTGCCGCCGGTGTACTGGGTGGCGCCGCCGGCAAACTCCACATCGCGCTGCAGGGCGGCGGCGGCAATGATCTGCTGGCGCTGCGCGAGCGTCTGCGAGTGGTTGAGCGCGTTGCGGTTGGCCGCGCCCATGTCGTACATGCTCACCGTGGCGATGGCCTTCATGCGCGGGTCGATCTTGGCGGCGCTGATGACAAAACTGCCGCTGCCGCAGATGCCCAGGGCGCCGATCTGCTCTCGATCCACCGCGGCCTGGGCGCGCAGAAAGTCCACCCCGGCGCTGAAGGCCTCGGCGTAAAGGTCGGGTGCGACCGCATTGCGCGGCTGGCCGTCGCTTTCGCCCCAGAAGGGCAAGTCCACTGACAGCGCAATGAAGCCCTGCTCGGCCATCTTGGTGGCGTACAGGTTCGCGCTTTGCTCCTTGACCGCGCCCATGGGGTGGCCGACCACCACCGCGGGGCGCTTGCTGCCGCGCTCGAGGTCCTTGGGCACAAAGAGACTGCCGCCCACGTTCATGCGGTATTGGTTTTTGAACGTGACCTTGCGCGCAATCACCTTGTCGCTGCGGTAGAAGTTGTCGGCACCGGCCACCTTGCCAGGGGTCGCCTGCGGCGCGGCGGCAACGGTGCCGGGGGCGGCGGTCAACCCACCCAGTGCTGCGGCGCCCGCGCTGGCCCGCAGGAGGAAGCTGCGCCGGTCCTGGGCGGGGTGGTCCAAGTGATGGAGGTCTTCAGTGGCAAAGGGATGGGTCGTGTGCATGGAATGCTCCTGGGGTCGAAAAAATAGAGGGGGAAGGAAAAAGATGGGCGAGGTCCAGCCCCGGCAGTGAAGCCGGCGGGGCCTGCAGAGTCGGTGTACGGCGGCGTCAGTCGCTGGTGCGCTCGATACGCACCGGCAGCGGCCCGTGACGCTGGAGCAAGGCCAGGCCCGAATCGACCTTGCCCAGCCGAACCAGGCCGGGCTCGTGCTTGTGGCCGTGGACAAAAATCGCCAAGTTGCCCCAGGGCGCGTAGTAGGTGATGTCGCCCGCCATGGGCGCCATGCCATCGGGCGCACCGGCTACATCCAGCTTGCGCGGCAGATCGGCAATGCGCTCCACCACGGCGTAGTCTTTGAGGGACAGCGACAGCGGCAGCAGCGCGGCAAAGTCGCGTGCTGCGGCCGAGCCGTTGAGCGTGGCGGTGGCGACCTCGCCGCCCACGTGGATGCGAAGCTTCATGGAAATCTCCTGTGCTGCGGCCGGGCCGCCGAGCAGGGGTTGCGCCAGAGCCCACGCGGCAGCCCACGTCGCCCAGAGGCGGCGGCGAAGGAAGGGAGTGCGGACGGGGCGTGCCATGGAGTGAAGTTTGCCCAGGCATCGCGCACTTGACTAGATAATGAATGCTTCTTGGTTCTATCAGCTGAGCTAATTAATTAATCAGCCATCTATCCATCCGCAGTCAATGCGCAAGAAGGGGCAGGTAAACACATGGCACGGCGCAACTTCAACGATCTGCTGGCCTTCGTCACGGTGGCGCGCGAAGGCAGCTTTACCCGGGCGGCCGCCACGCTGGGCGTGACGCAGTCGGCGCTGAGCCAGACGATCCGCGGGCTGGAGGAGCGCCTGCAGATCCGGCTGCTCACACGCACCACGCGCAGCGTCTCGCCCACGCCCGCGGGCGAACGGCTGATGCAAGCGATCGGCCACCGCTTCGACGAGATCGAGGCCGAGCTCGATGCACTGACCGCCCTGCGCGACAAGCCCGCGGGCACCGTGCGCATCACCTGCGGTGACCACGTCATGCATGCCACGCTGTTGCCCAAGCTCATGCCGCTGCTGCACGAGCACCCCGACATCAGCATCGAGTTCGACATGAACTACGGTTTTCGCGACATCGTGGCCGACCGTTTTGACGCTGGCGTGCGCATGGGTAACACCATCGACAAGGACATGATTGCCATGCCAATCGGCCCGCCGCTGCGCATGGCGGTGGTGGCATCGCCCGACTACTTCGCGCGCCACGCGCCGCCGAAAACGCCGCACGACCTCACGGCGCACCGCTGCATCAACCAGCGCATGCCGACGTCCGGCGGCCTCTACGTGTGGGACTTTTCGCGCAAGGGCAAGCAGGTCAACGTGCGGGTCGATGGGCCCTTGATCTTCAACACCGCGCCGCCGCAGGTCGACGCCGCGCTGGCGGGCCTGGGCATCACGCTGCTGCCCGACAACGAACTGGGCACCCACATCGAAGACGGCCGCCTGGTGCGCGTGCTGGAGGACTGGTGCCCGCCGTTTGCCGGCTACCACCTGTACTACCCCAGCCGGCGCCAGCCCTCGCCGGCGTTCTCGCTGGTGCTGCAGGCCCTGCGGTTCGAGGCTTAGGGCCAGCTTCAGGCCTCAAAATGGCCGCCAGCGCTTGTTCCATAAGCGCTTAGAGCTATTAATTTAGTAGCAACTCACAGATTCGGCGCCAGCAGCCGCGCCAGAACAGCTTCGTCCATGCCACGGCGCGTGGCCATGTCGTGCAGCTGGTCTTCGCCGATCTTGCCGACGTTGAAGTACACGGCATCGGGGTGGCCGATGTAGAAGCCGCTCACGCTGGCCGCCGGCATCATGGCCAGGCTTTCCGTGAGGGTCATGTCCACCTCGTCGCACTGCAGCACGCGGAACAGTTCGGACTTGGCGCTGTGGTCCGGGCAGGCCGGGTAGCCGGGGGCGGGGCGGATGCCGCGGTACTTCTCGGCAATCATGTCGTCGTTGCTGAGCTGCTCGCTGGCGGCGTAGCCCCACAGATCGGTGCGCACGCGGTGGTGCAGGGCTTCGGCAAAGGCTTCGGCCAGGCGGTCGGCCAGGCTCTTGAACATGATGGCCGAGTAGTCGTCGAGTGCGTCGATAAACGCCTTTTCCTTCTTCTCGATCCCCAGGCCCGCCGTCACCGCGAACAGACCAGCGTAGTCGGCAATGCCGCTGCTCTTGGGTGCGATGAAATCAGCCAGGCAGCGGCTGGGGCGCGTCACGCCGTCGATGACGTGTTTTTCGGTCTGCTGGCGCAGGCCATACCAGGTCATCAGCACCTGGGTGCGCGATTCGTCGGTATAGAACTCGATGTCGTCGTCGTTCACGCTGTTGGCGGGATACAGGCCCATCACGCCGCTGGCGGTGAGCCACCGGCCTTCGATGATTTTCTTGAGCATGGCCTGCGCATCGGCAAACACGCGCGTGGCTTCCACGCCCACCACCGCGTCGGTCAGGATCGCGGGGTACGGGCCGGCCAGGTCCCAGGTCTGGAAGAACGGCCCCCAGTCGATGTACTTGGCCAGCTCGGCCAGGTCAAAGTTCTTGAACACGCGGCGGCCCAGCGCGCGCGGCACGGTGGGCTGGAACGCAGCCCAGTCCACCGGCGTCTTATTGGCGCGGATCTTGGCCAGCGACCACAGCGGTGTCTGCTTCTTGTTGGCGTGCTGCGTGCGCACCTTGTCGTAGTCGGCGTTGAGCTCTTGCACGTAGCTGTCCACGCCATCGCCCAGCAGGCTCTGGGCCACGCTCACGCTGCGCGAGGCGTCGGGCACATAGACCACAGGGCCTTCGTAATGCGGCGCAATCTTGACGGCGGTGTGCACGCGCGAGCAGGTGGCGCCGCCGATGAGCAGCGGGATCTTCTTGATGCGAAAGTGGTCGTCCTTCTGCATCTCGCCAGCCACGTACTGCATCTCTTCTAGGCTGGGGGTGATGAGGCCCGACAGGCCGACGATGTCCGCACCCTCGACCTTGGCGCGCGCCAAAATTTCGTGGCAGGGCACCATCACGCCCATGTTCACCACCTCGAAGTTGTTGCACTGCAAGACCACGGTGACGATGTTCTTGCCGATGTCGTGCACGTCGCCCTTGACGGTGGCGATGATGATCTTGCCCTTGCTGCGCACGTCGCGCCCGGCCAGCTCGTCCAGGCGCTTTTCTTCCTCGATGTACGGAATCAAATGCGCCACGGCGGACTTCATCACGCGCGCGCTTTTGACCACCTGGGGCAGGAACATCTTGCCGGCACCGAACAAATCGCCCACGACGTTCATGCCGTCCATCAGCGGGCCTTCGATCACGTGCAGTGGGCGCCCGCCCTTGGCCAGGATCTCGCGGTAGGCCTCTTCGGTGTCTTCGACGATGAAATCGGTGATGCCGTGCACCAGCGCGTGCGACAGGCGCTCGCCCACCGTCTTGGGGTTTTCGGGCGTGCCGCGCCATTCGAGCCGCTTGCTCTCGTCCTTGGCGCCGCTCTTGGCGGTTTCGGCGATCTCGACCAGGCGCTCGCCGGCGTCGGGGCGGCGGTTGAGCACCACGTCTTCCACGCGCTCCCGCAGCACGGGCTCCAGGTCGTCGTACACGCCCACCATGCCCGCGTTGACAATGCCCATGTCCATGCCAGCTTGAATGGCGTGGTACAGGAACACGGTGTGGATGGCCTCGCGCACCGGGTCGTTGCCGCGGAAGCTGAACGACACGTTGCTGACCCCGCCCGACACCTTGGCGCCCGGCAGGTTCTGCTTGATCCAGCGCACGGCCTCGATGAAATCAACGGCGTAGTTGTTGTGCTCTTCAATGCCGGTAGCCACGGCAAAGATGTTGGGGTCAAAGATGATGTCTTCGGGCGGGAAGCCCACTTCGTCGACCAGGATGCGGTAGGCACGCTCGCAGATTTCGATCTTGCGAGCGTAGGTGTCGGCCTGGCCCTGCTCGTCAAAGGCCATGACCACTGCTGCGGCCCCGTAGCGCTTGACCAGCTTGGCCTGGTGCTTGAAGGCGTCCACGCCCTCCTTCATGCTGATCGAGTTGACGATGCCCTTGCCCTGGATGCAGCGCAGCCCGGCCTCGATCACCTCCCACTTGGAGCTGTCCACCATGATCGGCACGCGCGCGATGTCGGGCTCGGACGCGATCAGCTGCAGAAAACGCACCATGGCCGCCTTGCTGTCGAGCATGGCCTCGTCCATGTTGATGTCGATGACCTGCGCGCCGTTCTCCACCTGCTGGCGCGCCACGGCCAGGGCCTCTTCGTACTGGCCGTTGAGGATCATGCGCGCGAATGCCTTGGAGCCGGTGACGTTGGTGCGCTCGCCGATGTTGACGAACAGCGTGCCCTCGCCAATGGAGACAGGCTCCAGGCCGGACAACTTCATGGGGGGGACGACGGACAGATCGGACATAGGCTCACCTGCGCAGGAACAGCAATGGATACAGGTGAGCGTCGTTGCGGTGGGGCTGGGAGCCTGTTCAAGCGATCGAACGGCTCTTCTTGTGTGCCCAAGCCTGACGGCCCCGTCGGGGTGAGGGGCCGCTGCAACGCTCCTTGGGCAACCGCGGATTTTACCGGGCCGCGCTCTGAGGCCCGTCAGCGCACCGGCAGGAACTGCAGGAAGGTCCCGCCCACGATCCCCTGCACGTAGCTGATCGCCGCGCGCCGGTACTTTTCGGTCGTGAAGACGGCCAGCAGGTCGAGCCGCGCGATGATCTTGCCGAACTCGCGCTCAAAGCTCAGGTTGCGGCCGTGGGGGCCGATCTCGTCGGCCCACAGCAGGGGCTGGCCCTGGGCATTGCGGCGCTGGGCCAGCAGCCAGACGGCGCTTTCCACGTTGCGCGCTGCGTTGTAGACGTGCTGGGCGTCGATGCCGTCGAGCAAGAAGAACTCAGTCTTGCCGCCATGGGCGGTGATGACCATGTCGGCCGTGGCATGGATGAAGGCGGCCACGCGGTCGCCCACGAACTCGGGCGCCAGCGCCAGGCCCATCGCGGCGATGTCGCGGCGGCCTTGCAGCGGGGCCCAGGGCTGGCGCTGCACGATGGCCGCACGCACCTGGTCGATGGCGTGTTCACGGCTGACGGCGCTGGTCTTGCGCCATTCGGCAGGGTTGCGCCGGTAGAGCTTGTCCATGAGGCGGAACAGGCCCTCAAGGTTCTCTTGCATGGCCAGCGTGGCCATGCGGTTGGCGTCGGACTGGGCCATCTCCACCGGCGATGCCGAAGCGCCCTTGACCTCCCCGCGCGGCGTGGGCGCATTGCCGGCGCAACCGGCCAGCAAGGCACCACACAGCGACCAAGCCACCGCCCGAGTCGAAGAAGTGGAGGAAGAGGAACGCCCATGCATGGGCGCGGATTATGGGCCGGCCCTGCCGCTGCGCAAGGCTTGCGCAGCGGCCAAGGCCCGTCGTGACAATGTTTGACGGTGGTTCGCCGATGGCCCGCAGCTTCAGGCGGGCGCCATGGCCGAGGCCGGCAACCCGAACAGGTGGTCGAACACCCAGTTGAAGACAAAGGTGTAGCAAAGGAAGAACACGATCAGCCCCAGGTCCATCACAAACGCGTGCCACAGGCTGATGTCAAACCACCAGGCGAACAGCGGCACCAGGGTGAAGACCAGGCCACCCTCAAACCCGATGGCGTGCGCGATGCGGCGCGCGATGCTGCGCCCGCGCACCGCCTGGCGCGCCTCCCAGCGCTCGAAGGCCCAGTTGAAGGCGATGTTCCACACCACCGCGATCGCCGAGGCGGCCACGGCCACCACGCTGGAATGGCCCGCGCCCTGGCCCGTGAGCAGCGCCAATCCCGCCGTAGCCGCCGCGATGGCGATGAGCTCGTACAGGGTCACGTAGATCAGGCGGCGCCGGATGCCATGAAGCCGAAACAGGGTGGGTTGCTTGTCCATGCAGGCACTGTATGTGCCGCCGTCTGACATATAAAGTCAGCTTCTTTCAGATTTATTGATAGGTTGCAGCACACCATGGCCTTCAATTCCGACAGCGTGCAGGTCTTTCTGGCCGTGCTGGACCAGGGTTCCTTCTCGGCCGCGGCCCGGTCGCTGTCGCGGGTGCCGTCGGCCGTCAGCATGACCATTGCCCACCTGGAGGCCGAGCTCGACGTGCTGCTGTTTGACCGCGCTGGCCGCGAGCCGCGCCCTACCGCTGCGGCGCGGGCGCTGGAGCCGCAGGCGCGGCTGCTTGCAGGGCAGTTGCAGCAGCTCAACGCCCAGGCGCTGGCGCTGACCCAGGGGCTGGAAGAGCGCATCACCCTGGCCATCGCACCCGAGCTGCTGGCAGCGCGCTGGACGGGGCCGCTGGCGGCCCTGGCGCTGGAATATCCGTTGCTGCAGGTGGAGGTGCTGGCCGCTCCGCAGGTGGATGCGCTCGCGCTGCTGCACAGCGGGCGCGCCCAGCTGGCGCTGGTGTTCGAGCGCCCCAGCATCGACGGGCGCGAGGGCTTCCAGGAAGTGGGCACCGAGACCCTGGTGGCCGTGATGGCGCCCGACCACCCGGTGCTGGCCGGCGCGCGCGCTGCGGCACAGGCGCGGGGCGAGCCGCCTGAGAGCGCCCTGCTGCGCGAGGAGCACCTGACCACCACCCGCCAGATCGTGGTGGCCAGCCGCGACCTGGCGCAGACCGACCCGCGGTTTGTGTTTGCCCGCCACCACTGGCGCACCGACAACCACCTGGCCGCGCTGGGCTTGATCGAGGCCGGCCTCGGCTGGGGCTGGCAACCGCAGGCGCTGGTGCAGCCGCGCATTGCCGCGGGCACGCTGGTGAAGATGCCGTTTGAGAACCTGAGCAACGGGGCGGCGCTGTGGGTGGACGTGGTGTGGTCCAAGGAGCGCCCGCAGGGCCTGGGCGCTGCGCGGTTTGTGGCGCTGATGAAAACGGCGTCTGCCGCTGCGGCCGCCACAACGACGCAGCGCTGAGCCCTTCCGGCATCGCCCTGGCCTGCATTGGACGTAGCAGCAGACCCGCGATCCCGGCGAAGTGGATGGACGGCGATGAAAGCGAATGCGAATTAGTTGTATTTAAAGTTATGATGACGGCCCTCCGCCGTGTTTCATCGCCAAGCCCGCCTTTTCACCGCGCTTTCACCTTCTCGGCGCGCCGGCCGATCCGCCCCGGCGTTGGGCCGACCTCCCCGGACACCCGCCCGCGCCGCCATGGCCCCCACCACTTTTCGCATTTCCTCTTCGTCACCATGCATCCCCTGATTCACCGGCCCGCCCAGACCACGGCCATCGCGCGCGCCGCCCTTGCGCTGTGCGCGCTCTCCACCGCCGCAGCCTCGATGGCCCAGACGGCCCCAGCGGCGGACCCTGCCGCCACCAGCCCCGCCGCGCTGTCGGAAGTGCAGGTGCGCGACACATCCGCCACCCAGGGCTACCAAGGCGCACAGCGCAACACGGCCGCGACGCGCACTGACACGCCGCTGATCGAAACCCCGCAAGCTGTGCGCGTGGTGCCGCAACAGTTGATGGAAGACCTGGGCGCCACGCGCCTGGCCGACACCGTGGACTACGTCAGCGGCATCACCCGCCTGAACGACTTTGGCGGCACGTGGGACAACTACGCGATCCGCGGCTTCAGCAACACCGACGGCGGCCAGCTGCTCAACGGCTTTGCATCCAACCGCGGTTATGGCCCGCAGCGCGACATTGCTTCGGTTGAGCGCATTGAATTTTTGAAAGGCCCGGCGGCCGCGCTGTACGGCAGCAGCGAACCCGGCGGCACGCTCAACATCGTCACCAAAAAGCCGCAATTCGCCGCGGCCCACAAGGCGGGCGTGCAGGTGGGCGGCCAGGGCTATCGCCGTGCCACGCTCGACACCACCGGGCCGCTGGGCGCCAACGTGGCCTACCGCCTGAACGTGGCAGCCGAAGAAGGCGCCAGCCGCACCGCCCTGGTGGACAACCGCAAGCTGGTGGTGGCCCCGTCCCTCACCTGGAACCTGGGCGCCAACACGGTGCTGAACTACGAGGCGGAGTTCATCCGCATCCGCACGCCGCTGGACCGGGGCATCGTGCAGGTGCGCGGCAACGTGGGCGCGCTGCCGTCCGACCGCTACCTGGGCGACCCCAGCCGCGAGAACCTGCATGTCAACGGCGACACGCACCAGGTGACGCTGGACCACGACCTGGGCCGGGGCTGGCGCACGCGCTTGGGCGCGTCGTACCGCGAAACGGACCTGGTTGGCCCGGCCATCGACCTCACGGGCGCGCTGGCTGCCGACGGCCGCACCCTAACGCGCCGCGACAGCTGGCGCAGCCTGCCAGCGCGCGATGCATCGCTGCAGGGCGAGGTCGAAGGCAAGCTGCAAGCGGGCGGCTTCAGCCACACCGTGCTGGCCGGCGTGGAGACCTCGCGCCTGACCGCCGCGCAAGACATCCGCTACTCCAGCCTGGCCACCCAGCCGTTTGCCATCGACATCTACAACCCGGTCTACAACCAGCCCGTGGGCAACCTCACGCCGGGCTTTGACCTGGTGGACAAGACCCGCGCCACGGGCCTGTTTGTGCAAGACCAGATCGACCTGTCCGAAAAATGGAAGCTGCTGGCCGGCGTGCGTTTTGACCGCTTCCACCAGGACAGCGAAAACCGCCTGGCCGCCAGCCGCCAGGTGCAGGAGCACTCGGCCGCCACGCCGCGCATCGGGCTGACCTACCTCGTCAACCCGAACACGTCGATTTATGCCTCGGCCGGGCGATCCTTCCGCCCCAATGCGGGCACGGACGAAAGCGGCAAAGCGTTCGACCCGCAAAAGGGCCAGGCGCTGGAGCTGGGCGCCAAGTGGCAGTCGGCCGACCAGCGCCTGAACGCCAGTGTGGCGCTGTTCGACATCCGCAAGACCAACGTGCTCACGCGCAGCCCCACCAACGCCAACTTCAGCATTGCGGCGGGCGAGGTGCAAAGCCGCGGCCTGGAGCTGGACGTGGCCGGGCAGCTCGACGCGCATTGGCGCATGACCGCCAACTTCGCCTACACCGACACCGAGGTAACCCGCGACAACAACGCCGCCCTGCTGGGCAAGCGCCTGCTGAACGTGCCGCGCGTGAGCGCCGGGCTGTTTGCCATCCGCGAAGACCAGGCGCCCTGGGGCGGCCGCTACGGCGTGGGCGGCGGCCTGGTGCATGTGGGCGAGCGCACGGGTACCGCCACCGACACCTACCGCCTGCCCGCCTACACCACGGCGCGCATCACCGGCTACTGGCAGATCGACAAGCGCACGCGCCTGACGCTGGACGTGCACAACCTGTTCAACAAGACCTACACCACCGCCTCGTGGGGCGCGCTCACCGTCATTCCGGGGCCGGCGCGGCAGGTGGTGGCCGGAGTGCAAGTAGCTTTTTAGGTCAAATTTAGGCCTAGGGACCCTCTGCACGAACCAGCGCGCCGTGTGCACCTGCGGCCTCGGGCGGTCTGCTGCGTTGCAAATGCTCGCAATAGCTGCGGCTATTGCTGCGCTTTGCGCCTAGCAGCCCATCCCGATCCGCAGCGCACACTTGACCAGCTTGATCCGTCCAGAGGATCCCTAGCGCTTGATCCATAAGCGCTATTAGCTATCTATTTTATAGCAAACAGGTTCAGCCGCCGGCACGAAGCGGCGGCGCTCGCCGTCCTCGGGCACCCACAGACGGTGCGCCCAACCGCCCTGCTCGGCCAGCGCACGCACCGCCGTGCGGGTGGTGGGGCAGTGGTCCAGCGCCTGCAGGTGGTTGACCACCAGCAGGCCGGGGGTCAACGCCGCGGCCTCGGCCATGTCGGCGGCGTCCATCAGGATCTCTGCGCCCACGTCAAAACGTGCGCCCCCGGCCGGCAGCACGGCGACATCGGGCCGCAGCTGCGCGAGACACTCGGCCACGCCAGGGGTGAGCATGGTGTCGCCTGCCAGGTAGACGCTGGGCTCGCCGGGCAGCTCCAGCAGGTAGCCATGCCCGTGCTCCATGAAGCGGCCCACCCAGCCATGGCCGTGCACACAGGCAATGGGCGTGATGTGGCCGCCCAGCGCAAACGGCTGGCGCACTGCGCCTGACAGCGGCAGCACGCTGAGGCCCCGCTGCGCCAGGTAGGCCGTATCGCGCGGCATGCAGACCACGGGGATCTGCCGCTCGCGCAGAAAACGCTTGCCCGCGCGGTCCAGGTGGTCGAAGTGGCCGCGCTGGCAGTGGGTGATGAGGGCGTGGGTCACGCGCTCCAGCGCTTCGTCCGTGCCCGCAGGCAGATCAACGATCGGGTTGCGCTGGCGGCCCACGCCCAGGTAGCGCAGCGCGGGCAAGGTGCCGCGGGGCGCGAGCATGGGGTCCACCAGCAGCCCCACAGGGCGTCCTTCGGATTCGAATTCCAGCAGGACAGTGGCGTTGCGCAGGTGGGTGATGTGCATGGCGGTGGGCTCGGGTTGAAGTGGCGGGCGGGGTTGGTGGAGATCGGGGCTGGACACAAGGGAGGCCTGCCACGCGATGAGGTCAATTGTTGAGATTCCGCGCGCAGGAGAGAATGGCCTGATAAGACAATTTCTTGCCATTTCAAGCCAACCATGCCCGCACCCTTTTCACCCACTCCCGCCCCGCTGCGGCTGGGCCTGCTCCTGTACCCCGGCTGCATGCCCGCCGGCCTGTTCGCCACCACCGACATGGCGCGCGCAGCCAATCTGCGGGTGCAGCGCACGGTGATCCACACCACGTGGGTGGGGGCCGACCTGCAGCCCGTGCCCACCTGGCAGGGGCCGGCGCTGGCACCGACGGCCACCTTGGCCGCGGCTGAGGTGGATGCAGTGCTGATCCCGGGCCTGTGGCTTTCGTCCGCCGACGGTCTGCAGGCGCCACTGCAGCAACTGGCCCCCGTGGTGCAGGCCCTGGCCGCGTTGCCCCGGCGCACGCAGGTATGGAGCTACTGCGCCGGCGTGGCGCTGGCTGCGGCCAGCGGCCGCCTGCGCGGGCGCGGCGCCACAGCCACCTGGTGGCTGCGTGCCGCGCTGGAGCAGCAGTTTGCCGCGGTGCAGTGGCGCTTTGACGAAGCCCTGGTGCACGACGCCACCGCCACCACGGCGGCCGGCGCCAATGGCTACCTGCCGCTGATGCTGCATGTGCTGGGCGAGCGTCTGCCGCCCACGGCACTCGCCGATCTGCAGGCCCTGCTGATGCTGCCGCGCCCGCGCACCACCCACCCGGCGTTTGCCGCCCACGACCTCATGGCCGTGACCGACACCGACCTGCGCCGCGCGCTGCTGTGGGTACAGCGCAGCCCCGCCACAGCGCTGCGGCTGCCGGCGCTGGCCGACGCGCTGGGCCTGTCGCCCCGCACGCTGGCGCGCCGGGTGCAGGCCCACACGGGGCTGTCGGCCGCGCACTGGATGCGCCGCATCAAGCTGCGCCAGGTGAGCGAGGCGCTGTGCGACACCCCGCAGCCCTTGAAGCGCATTGCCGAGGACCTGGGTTTTGCCAGCGAAGCCGGCCTGCACCGCGCCTTCCACCAGGCCACCGGGCAGACGCCGCTGGCCTACCGCATGGCGCATGGGCGGAGGTGAGACTTGCGGAAGGCTTCGCCAGAGAAGTCACGCACCAAACATCCGGCCCACCCACCCCAACCGTTCGGGCTGAGCTTGTCGAAGCCAGCGCGCAGCGCAAAGCGAAATGACCGGCAGCATTTGGCGCCCGGGCCGGCTTTTGCGATCATGTGCGCTCGCCATGCCCAGGATCCCCTCCATGCCCCAGACCTACACCGCCACCTGCCACTGCGGCGCCGTCCATGTGCAGGCCGCGCTCGACCTCACCCAGCCCACCTTTCGCTGCAATTGCTCCATCTGCCGGCGAACGCGCTTCTGGGCCGCGGTGGTGCTGCCCGGCGGCTTTCAGATCCTGCGCGGGCAGGACGACCTCACGCGCTACCAATTCCATTCGCGCAAGAACCTGCACTACTTTTGCCGGCACTGCGGCGTGCGCGTATTCGGCCACGGCACCGAGACGCCGATGGGCGAGATGTACGGTGTCAACGTGGGCTGCATCGACGGCCTCACCGACGAAGACCTGTCGCGGCTGACGATCGTGCGCATCGACGGGCTGCACGACCAATGGCAGGTAGCGCCCACGCACGCGGGTCACCTGTAGATCATCTTTTCTCCCACCCACTGCCCAGGACCCCTATGCCCTCACCCTTTCCCAAGAGTTCCCGCAGCAAAGCCACACAGCTCTGGTCGAAATGGCAGCCCGGCACGCCGAGCGCCGAGGGCGACAACCAAGACAGCCCCCGCGGCAAGCGCAAGGGAGGCGTGTCGCTCAAGGACTTCGACGCGGGCGCCAAGCCGTATTCATTGGGCGACAAGGCCCAGGACAAGGCGGCGGTGGAAGCCCTGGCCACGGAGCTCGACACGCTGCAGGACGTGTTCTATGCCGACAAGCGCTACAAGCTTTTGGTGGTGCTGCAGGGCACCGACACCTCGGGCAAGGACGGCACGCTGCGCGGCGTGTTCGGCCGCATGAGCGCGCTGGGTGTGCACGCGGTGGGCTGGAAGGCGCCCAGCGAGGCCGAGCGCGCCCGCGACTACCTCTGGCGCATCCACCAGCAGGTACCGCAGGCAGGTGACATCACGGTGTTCAACCGCAGCCACTACGAGGACGTGCTGGTGCCGGTGGTCAACGGCTGGATCACGCCCGAGCAGCACCGCCAGCGGCTGGCCCACATCAACGACTTTGAGCGCATGCTCAGCGAGACCGGCACCGTCGTGCTCAAGTTCATGCTGCACATCAGCGTGGAGGAGCAGCGCCAGCGCCTGCAGGAGCGGCTGGACGACCCGGCCAAGCACTGGAAATTCAGCCTCGGCGACATCGAGGTGCGCAAGCAGTGGGACGACTACCAGCGCGCCTACGAAGCACTGCTGGGTGCCACGCACACGCCCTGGGCGCCGTGGACCATCGTGCCGGCCGACTCCAAGACACACCGCAACCTGATGATTGCCACCGTGCTGCGCGAGGTGCTGCAGAACCTCGGGTTGCGCTACCCCCCGGGTGACCCTGCGCTGGCAGGGCTCAAGGTCAAATAGCGCCCCCGTTTTTGCTGCAGTGCCGCATGCAGCGGTGCTTTCCCGGGGTTATGCATCTGATGCATAACGCGCAAACATGACGGCCTTAGACAGCCGGCGGGCGCAGGCATACAGTTCGCGGCTTGAACTGATCCCACAAGGAATTCACCATGTCTTCATCCTCCGGCGCTCCCGCCTCCACCCCCGCGGGTACCGCACACACCCTGCCGTCGTACCTGCAGGCCGACCACCTCGGCCCCTGGGGCAACTACCTGCAACAGGTCGACCGCGTCACCCCCTACCTGGGCAACCTGGCGCGCTGGGTGGAAACGCTCAAGCGCCCCAAGCGCATCCTGATCGTGGACGTGCCGATCGAGCTCGATAACGGCACCATCGCCCACTACGAAGGCTACCGCGTGCAGCACAACCTGAGCCGCGGCCCCGGCAAGGGCGGCGTGCGTTTTCACCAGGATGTGACGCTGTCCGAGGTGATGGCCCTGTCGGCCTGGATGTCGGTGAAGAACGCCGCGGTGAACGTGCCCTACGGCGGTGCCAAGGGCGGTATCCGTGTCGACCCCAAGAAGCTGTCGATGGGCGAACTGGAGCGCCTGACGCGCCGCTACACCAGCGAAATCGGCCTGCTGATCGGCCCGTCCAAGGACATCCCCGCACCTGACGTGAACACCAACGGCCAGATCATGGCCTGGATGATGGATACGTATTCCATGAACACCGGCGCCACCGCCACCGGCGTGGTCACCGGCAAGCCCGTGGACCTGGGCGGGTCGCTGGGCCGTGTGGAAGCCACCGGCCGCGGCGTGTACACCGTGGGCGTGGAAGCCGCCAAGCTCACCGGCCTGGCGCTGCAAGGTGCCCGCATCGCAGTACAAGGTTTTGGCAACGTGGGCGGCATCGCGGCCAAGCTGTTTGCTGAAGCCGGCGCCAAGGTCGTGGCCGTGCAGGACCACACCGGCACCATCTTCAACGGCAACGGCGTGGATGTGCCCGCCCTGCTGGCCCATGTGAAGACCCGTGGCGGCGTGGGCGGCTTTGCTGGCGCCGATGTGATGAAGGCCGAGGAGTTCTGGGGCGTGGATTGCGAGATCCTGATCCCTGCCGCGCTGGAAGGCCAGATCACCAAGGACAACGCGGGCCAGATCAAGGCCAAGCTCGTGATCGAAGGCGCCAACGGCCCCACGACCACCGAGGCCGACGACATCCTGCACGACAAGGGCGTGCTGGTGCTGCCCGACGTGATCGCCAACGCTGGCGGCGTGACGGTGAGCTACTTCGAATGGGTGCAGGACTTCTCCAGCTTCTTCTGGAGCGAAGACGAGATCAACGCCCGCCTGGTGCGCATCATGCAAGAGGCCTTTGCGGGCATCTGGCAAGTGTCGCAAGAGCACAAGGTCAGCCTGCGCACCGCCACCTTTATCGTGGCCTGCCAGCGCATCCTGCACGCCCGCGAAATGCGCGGCCTGTACCCATAAGCCTGCGGCGCAGCACCACTGCTGCGTCCTGTGCCGCCCAGCCCTACCGGGCAAGCGCGCGCAACACCCAACCGCCAACGGCCGTGATCCGACCCTGGCGGTTTTTGTTTGTGCGCCGCAGCAAGCCCGCTCACCTGTGGCGTGGCTGTTGCGCGTTGGCGACGCCGAGCAGCCGCTCACCACGCCAGACCCGCCGCTCAGCCGCAGCACACCCCAAAGATACGTATGCATACAAATCCGGGGCGTCCGGGGTCGCCTTGCGTGAAAAACTCCCTGGTTCTTTTGACGTTTTGCCTGGGAGATTTCAGTGGCTCTACCCACCCTGCGCAGCCTCGTGGTGCGATTCCTGCTCAGCCGCCTTCGCACGGCGCGCGCCATGGCCCGGCTTGCCTACCGCCGATTTCCCGACAAACCCGCGCTCATCGACCGGCGCGGCACGCTCACCTATTCCCAATTGCAGGAGCGGGTGGAGCGTCTGCAGGCATGGATGCACGCACAGGGCATCCAAAAGGGCGATGTGGTCTTCACCTGGCTGCCCGAGACCGGCGAGCAATACGAGACGCGGCTCGCCACCTTTGAGAACGGCACCATCTTTGCCAGCTTTCACAAGCACCTGCCGGCGGATGCAGCGCTGACGACCATCACCCGGGTCAAGCCCACGCTGTTCATCCACGATCCGCTGCTGAGCGCGCCCATTCTGGATGCAGTGCGCGCGCAGCTGCCCAACCTGCGCTTGCTGGCCCTGGGCGACGACTACGAGAAGGCTCTGGCACAGCAGCCGCCTGCCGCAGGCACGGCCGATGTGCGGGAAGACGACATCTTTGCCCTGCACATGACCTCGGGCACGACGGGCCTTCCCAAATCCATCGGCTACAGCAACCGCAAGTACCTGGACAGCGTGCGCTTTATCTCGCGGTCGATCGACTTTCGCCCACCGGCCGACCGGCTGGATGTGAACATGCTGGGCCTGCCGCTGACCGGCCCGGGCTCCGGCATGGTGCTGCCCACGCTGCTGTCGGGCGCGGCGCTGGTGATGCCCGAGGACTTCAGTGCGCCCACGCTGGCAGCGTTGATCGAGCGCCACCGCGTGTCACGCGCCTACCTCTCTCCCTCGGCCATCATCGACATGCTGGATGAGCCCACGCTCGACCAGTACGACCTCTCCTCCCTGACCCATGTGCCGTACGGTTCCGAGATGATGCCGGCGCCCAAGATCGCCGAGGCCATCCGCCGTTTTGGCCCGATCTTTCAGCAAGGCTACGGTTGCCTGGAGGCACTGCCGCCCATCACCTGGCTGCTGCCGCACGAGCACGTCGATGCAGACGGCAACCCGCGCGGCCCCGAGGTGCTGTCGACGGTCGGGCGGGTCATGCAAGGCGTGGAGGTCGTCATCCGTGACGACAGCTTCGCGCCCCTGGCCCAGGGCGAGGTGGGACTGGTCACCGTGAAAACGCCCGTGCGTTTTGACGGCTACTGGCTCGACGCTCAAAAAACGGCCGAAACACTGCGCGGCGACTGGGTAGTGATGGGCGACCTGGGCTACTTCGACGCCGCTGGCTACCTGCACGTGCTGGGCCGCAATGCCGACCGTGTGCTCCGCGGCGGAGAGTTGCTCAACCCCCGCGAGGTGGAAGAGACGGCGCATACACACCCCGCCGTCAAGGAAGCGTGTTTTGTGCAGCATGGGGAGGGCGCGGTGCTCGTGCTCAGCCTGCGCCAGAGCTGGCGCAAGACGCACGACTGGCAGGCGCTGGAGGCGGACGTTGCGCAGTACCTGGCCGGCAAGCTGCCTGCGCACCAGCAGCCTGATCGGATACGCGTTGTCGAGGAGATCCCGCGCAGCTTCCTCAACAAGATGCTGCGCCGCGAGGTGCGCTGGATGCTTGAGGCCGAGTCGCACGCCGCAGAGGGGGGCGCTTACGCCGCACCCGCGTTTGCCTCTGTGCCAGCTGCGGCCCTGTGATGCACGACGCTACTTACACGGCAGCTGCTGCCGCGCAACCCCTCTCCGTTGGCACCAAGCTCAGCTACTCGGTGGGCAATGTCGGCCTGCAGATGCTGATCGCGGCAATGAATTTCATGCTCATGATCTTCTACACCGACGTCGCCCTGGTCGCGCCCGCCGTGGCTGGCGCGGCGCTGCTGGTGGGCAAGGTGTGGGACACCGTGAACGACCCGCTGTTTGGCTGGGTGACCGACCGCACGCGTTCGCGCCACGGCCGCCACCGGGTCTACCTGATCTACGGCGCTATTCCGCTGGGCATCGCAGCGGCCGCCGTCTGGATGGTGCCCCCGGGCCTGAGCCCGTTGGCCGCGTTCTTCTGGATCGCCATTACCTACACCGTGTTCGACACGCTGATGACCCTGGTGCAGCTGCCCTACCAGGCGATGGCCGCCAACATGACCCGCGACTACGACGAGCGCACCAGCCTCACGGCCTATGCATCGATGGGTGCGCTGATCGGATTCTTTTCGGGCAGCGTGTTCATGCCGATGCTGGTGCGCGCCGCGCCCGATGCGCGCACCGGCTATGCGCTGGCAGGCTCGTGTTTTGGGCTGGTGGCCGGCGTGGCGATTGCCGTGGTGGCCTGGCGCGTGCGCGAGCCCGCAGCCAGCCCCGTGCAGCCGGACGAGGCCGAGGCGCCGGCGATGTGGGAATCGGTGCGCGAGACCCTGCGCACCACGCTGCGCAACCGGCCTTTCCTCATGCTCATGAGCGCCGCCACGCTGGTGCGCCTGGGCCTGACGCTGGTGCAGGCATCGCTCGCGTACTTCGTGATCTACCAGCTGCAGGGCGACAAGGGCGACCTGCCGCGCTACATGGGCACGCTGCTCGGGGTGGTGGGCCTGTCGCTGTTCGTGTGGAAGGTCGTGGTGGACCGCTGGGAAAAGAACTGGGCCTACATCCTGGGCCTGGCGCTGTGCGCGGGCGGCCTGATTGCGCTGTACTGGGTAAGCCCGGGCGACCAGCGCCTGGTGACGGGCATCCTGGTGGTGATTGGCATTGGCATGGGCGCGCACTGGATCGTGCCATTTGCGATGGTGCCCGACACCATCGACCACGGGGAGATGCAGGCCGGCGAGCGCAAGACGGGCATGTACTACGGGCTGTACGGCCTGATGGACAAGCTGGCGCGCACGCTGGCCACGGTAATGGTCGCCGGCATGCTCGACATCACGGGCTACGTGCCCAACGTGGCGCAGTCGGCCAGTGCGCTGCAGGGCATCACGCTGATGACGGGCGTGCTGCCCGCAGTGTGCCTGGTGCTGGCGATCCCGCTGCTGGTGGCATACCCGATCACGCGCACGCGCCACGCGGACATCCTGCGCCGCACCGGGGCTCCCTGAGCCCCTGCCCCCGCGCCGGCAGGGCGCACGCGGCAACACGTTTTGAGGTTGCCGCGTTCGCGGCACCCGACCCAGCCCCCGGGGCCGCGGTCGCGCTCACTCCAGCCAGCGCACGTTCTCCACGATCTCGTCGAAGAAACTGCGCAGCGTGGCCGCGCGCATGCTGTACGGATCGAAGTCGGCGGTGCCGGAATATTTGAGGAACAGCTGGCGGTTGGCCTCGAGCGAGGCGATGAGCCCCATCGACCAGCCGGTAAAACGCCGGTAGGGAATTTCGCTCAGGTCCAGCACCGCCGGGTCGCGGTGGCGGCTGTCCTTGAGCAGCCGGTGGTACAGCGCATTGACCGCCGTGCGGTCGCCTTCGAGCAGCTGAAGAAAAATGCCGTTGTTCAGGCACAGCGCGCCGGTGACGCCCGCCCGCGTGTTGTTGCGCTGGGATGCGCCCAGGATGTCCTTGACGTCTGCGGGCCCCAGGATGCGCGCGGTGCGGCTGGCGTAGATCAGTTGTATCAACATGTATGTCTCCTTGGGGCGGAGTGTGTCAGCGATGGGGGCCTGGCTTTGGGCGCGCGATGAATGACCTCCTAAACCGCTCGTGCATCCGGGCGCCGTCCGTGCGCGGGAGAAGAAATGGTGTGGGGTGGGCGCACGGCTGCGGCTAGCGCTCGCCGCATTCGGCAGTGTGCAAACGCGCGGTGTGCAGAGATGCGGTGAGGTGAGGTGCTATGCGCTCAGCATTCGGCCGAGCCCTGTTCCATCTCAACACTCTGCTGCCTTGTGTGTTGCAGATCCCGCATACCCCAAGCCATGAACCGCTCTGCACGGCCGAGGCGATGCACCCACCACCGATGACGGACCCGCCATCCTTTCGGCGGGCCGCGCCACACCTCTACGCGGCGGGCACAGGTCCCACCGGTTCGGGCGGCACCACGCCGCGCAGCGCCAGGCAAAACGGCTGGACGCATTCGGCGCGCGCCGCATACGGGCAACCCACGGTTTCGCACAGGCCCGACGCGCCATTGCGCGCACGCTCGTCCTCGCGCGGCAGCTGGCCGCTGGCCTGCAGCACGGCCATCTGGGTCCACGGGTCCAGGCGGCCGGTGGCCTGCTGCAGCATGTCGCGGCCGTACACGGTGGCCGCCAGCTGCGGCTGAAAGTCCAGCACCAGCAGCGCGCTGGTGCGGGGCGTGGCGGCGTCAGCGCCCTGGAGCACCAAGGCCACCACGCCGGACTGCAGCCCCAGCGCCCCGCCTGAAACGCTCCCCGCAAAAGGCAGCTGCAATGCAGGCGCGGGCAAGGATGCGCCCGCTGCGGCCGGGCCCGCCGGCAGCGGTGCCTGGGCCGCGAGCCAGGGCACCGGCACCCGCAGCGTGAGCGCAAAACCGCGCGGCCCCTCGGGCGTCTGCGCTGTGCCCTGCTGCACCAGCCAGGTCTGCAGCGGAGGCTGCTCAGGGTCCAGGGCGCCGCTCTCCAGCGCCTGCGCGAGGCCCATCGGCCACGGCTGTGCCGACACCACCCGCTGCGGCGCGCCGCTGCCGGCCGTGACCTGCTGCACCAGCGCACTCACCCAGCGCATCAGCGGTGCGGCCAGCCCCGTGGCGGGCCAGGCAGCGCCCGACGTGGCCGCAGTGCCGGACGTGACCCCGGCACCGGCGGACGCCCCCGCACTCGCCGGCGCGCCCTTGGGCAGCGGCGGCGCTGACGGCGCGCGCAACGTGCCGCCGGCCCGCGCGCTCTGCGCTGCGCCATCCGCCGCAGCACGCCGCGGATCGAAGCCTGCCCCCAGCTGCTCGCGCGCCTGGGCCGAGATGCTGGCTTTGTCAGCAGGCGCCGGCGCAGGCAGCGGGCCGGCGGGCGGCGACGGAGATGTGGCCGATGGCGGCGGCGCGCTGGCGTCGGCTGGGAGGGGGGCAGGCACGGCGCCGGGCTTGTCCAGCCCCAGCAGCGACGACTGCCGCTGCAGCGCCGCCTCGGCCAGAAACTGGGCCACGGGCGGCAGCGCGCTGCGGGAGGGGTCGATGGGGAGGGCCATGGCGGGAAAGGAGGGAGAGCCCGATTCTGTAGCGATTCAGCCCGCATGAACAGGCGCCGGCCGCCGTGATGCGCCAAATCGCGGTTACTACAAAATTGATAGCATAAAGTGCAATACGAATCAGCGCTGGAGCCGTATTTCATCCAAAATCACACTGCCTGAGCCCGCCCGCTGGCCCGTTGGCGCCCTCTTTTCCTTTACTTGCCGTCTGCTGCCATGACCCCACACCGCCGCGCGCCCCACACCCTGCCCGGCGCCACACCAGCGCCCTACCCGTGGGTTGCGCCGGCACTGCTGTGCGCGGTGCTGGGCTTTCTGCTGCTCAGCGCCTGGTTGTTTGCGCCGGGCTGGGAGCGCGCTTTCCGCTCGGACAACTCGCCCACATCGTGGTTGTCCGGCGCGCTGCTGCTCACGCTGAGCATCACCACCCTGCGCCTGACCGCCGAGCGCGCCCTGCCTTGGCGGCTGGGCGTGTGGCTGACGCTGGCGTTTGGCGCGCTGGCGCTGGACGAACAGTTCATGCTGCACGAGCTGTGGAAGTTTCGCTGCCACGAGTGGCTCGACGCCTGCCGAGCCAGCGCCGTGCGCGAGGCACCGATCCTGGCTGTGGCCGCCGTGGGCTTGGTCACCTTGGCCTGGTTGCACCGGGCACTGTCGCACCGCAGCACCCGCGTGCTGTTGTGGACCGGGTTCGCCGTGGGGGTGGCGGCGATTGGGGTGGACCTCTGGCCCGAAGCGCAGCCGCATTGGCCGTGGCTGCCGGAGCTACCCGCTCTGATCGCCGCGCTGGAAGAGGCGCTGGAAGTGGTGGCCGAGGCGCTGGTGCTGGCGGCGCTGCTGCGGCAGCCCGGTCTGCGGTGAGGGGGCTTGCCGCTGACCTAAACACTGGCGGATTCAGGCCCTAGCGTTCACAGTTTCTCGTCGCAACGTCCCGCCGCGTGCGAGCCGAGACACCAATCCATCCACAGCGTCCTCGCCCTCCTTGATCGAATCGGCCAGCCGCTGATCGGCAAATTCGTCGTACTCGATGGCGAGGCCCTGCGTTTCGACGATGCCGATGTACGCGAAGGCCGTGCGCACCGAGGGTTCCACATGGTTGCGGTCGGCCAGGCGCCCACCGGGGCCATACCCATAGTCGCCGCGTGACGACAGGATCACCAGACGCTTGCCGGCACCGGCCAGCAAGGGCCAGTAGGGCTCACCGCTGCGGCCGCGGTCAAACCCAAAGGTGCGCCCGACACGCACGATGTTGTCGATATAGGCCTTGAACTGCGCGGGCGGGCCGAAGTTGTACATCGGCACGCCGGCGACGATCAGGTCGGCCTGGAGCAGTTCGTCCACCAGCAAGTCGCTGATTCGCAGTTCTTCGCGCATCCAGGGCTCCCGCACCGGCTCGGGGGTGAACGCCGCATGGATCCACCGTCCGGTCACCGGCGGCGGCGGGTTCTGGCCAACGTCGCGGTAGATGACCTTTGTCTCCGGGTGCAGGGCCGTCCATTGCCGCACGAAGCGGGCCGTGAGCCGGCGGGTGTGCGATCCATGCGGCGTGGTGTGGGAATCGCCCGCGCGGGCGCTGGCATCGATGTGCAAAAGTGTGGTCATGTTTGCTGGTCTTGGTCGGTGGTAGGGGGCTGAAACACCAGCGAAGTCTCTTCGGACGACCACCCTTGCACAAACTATCAATATTTGCGCGATGCATGACATGAGATCATCCGTCCATGGTGCTCCGGCTTCCTCCTCTCAGCGCTTTGCGCGCCTTCGAAGCGGCCGCGCGGCTGCGCAGTTTCAAGACGGCGGCCGAGGAGCTGTCCGTCACGCCGACAGCAATCAGCCACCGCATTCGGGTGCTGGAGGAGTACCTGGAGCGCCCGCTGTTCGTGCGCAAGGTGCGCGCCGTCGAACTCACCGCCGACGGGCAAACGTTGTGGATGGCGGTCAGCAGCGGTTTTCAGACGATCGCCATCGCCATCGAACAGGTGCGCAAGCCCCGCCGCGCATCGGTCACCCTGTCGGCCACGCCGGCCTTTGCGGCCAAGTGGCTGGTGCCCAGGGTGGCGGCGTTTCAAGCCGCCCACCCCGGGATCGACCTTCACATCCATGCGTCCAACCTGCCTGTCGATCTGAACGCGGGGACGGCGGATCTGGCAGTACGGTATGGGCAAGGCCAGGTGCCCGGCCAGGGCATCACTTCCCGTTTATTGCTGGAGGACCACTTCGCGCCGGTCGCCAGCCCGGCCCTGTCGGCAACGATCCCCAAGGACGCGTCCCGATGGCCGCTGATTCACTTTGACTGGCACCGACCGTTGCCGGTGGACCTGACCTGGGGTGCGTGGGCGGTCAAGACGGGGCGCCCGCCGCAGGACCTGGGCGCCGGCATTCGCTACTCGGAAGAAAGCCATGCCATTCAGGCGGCCGTCGCAGGCCAAGGGGTGGCCTTGCTGAGCTTGCTGCTGGTCGAAGAAGAACTGCGCCTCGGACTTCTTCATACCGTGGCCGAGCCCAAGCTCGCGGGCCTGGCCTACTACGTCCTCAAATCGTCAAGGCATCCGGTTCCGGAGGCGGTTGCGGCGGTGGAAAACTGGCTGGTGCGCGTCGCGCGCGGCGCGGAGATCGCAGGCCCCGTTCAGGATTGATGCAGGGTGGGCGAAGCGGCGGTGCCACGAGAGGGGCTGCCCCACCCCGCCCACTCAAGTGCACTCCTGGTCCATCCAGTGCCCGGCCCGAAACCACTGGCCGTTGATGTTCAGGTACCAGCGGAATCAAACACGGGCTCAAAGCTCATGCCGCCCGGTGCGGGCGTATCAACGCGCAGGATGTCGGTCACGCCGTCGCGGTCGACGTCGATCTCGTGAACCAGCACGGAGGTGTGCTTGCGCTGGGGCTTCTCACGCAGGGGCGGGTCGGCGGGCACCATCCAGCTGGTGGCATAGCGCTTGGAGCGCACCTTCACCGCATCGGGCGGCAGCTTGCCGGGCAGCACCAGGCGCGCCAGCACCTCGGCGGTGTCAGACAGCTTGGCGTAGCCGCGCACGGGCTGGGCGTCCTCGCCCAGGTCATGCAAGCCACGGCCCGGGTAGTGGCCCCCGCAGTAGTGGGCTTCGTTGCTGATGTCCCATGGGCGCTTGCGCAGGGAGTGCGCGCCTACCAGGCCCTGCTGAGTGATGGCGTAAATGGTGAGCGGCGGGGCGAATGCCTGGTCGGCGGTGCCGACATCCCAGAAACCGGTGACGTATTCGATCTCGGGCCCGCTGTGGCGGTTGAACCGGCCCACGGGTGCGCCGGTGGGGACGACGCGAATGCGACTTCCCGTGACCGCTGCCAGGCCGTCGGCATCGGTCTCGTGCAGCAGGGCCACACTGGCGTGGGTGCGGAAGTACGACGGGGCTATCGCGGGCAGCACGGGCCGCGTGGCCAGGGGCGCAACCGCGGGGATATGGTCCATGGCACGCGTGGCCAGCTTCAGCTCAGCCAGCGGCTCCACGGCCTGGCCCCGGTCGATCTCCTGCTCGGGTTTGAGCAGCACTCCTGCGCCCAGCAGTTTCTTGGCGGCTTCGAATTCTGGGCGCGGCGGGTACGCCACCGGGACATCGTTCGCATGGGTCTTGGCCAGGCCGCTGATCTGCAGCGATGCCGGCCGGGGCAAGGCGTTGCCATAGGCACGCAGCCGGTTGGGAGATGGTGCCACCCAGAAGGCGCGGGCTGCGTCCTTGCCCGCCTGGGCCAAGGTAAGGGGCTGGTCAGACAGCAGATTGCAGGAAACATGGGCTTGCAACGGTGCCGCCAATGCGGGGCCCAGGCGCGCATCGCCCCGGTAGAGCACGGCGCACCAGCCGTCGCGCTCAGTGAGCTGCTCCAGCGCGGTGTTGGCCGGCACCTGGGCCAGCACGCTGGCTTGGGCCTGGGCCGACTCGCGCAGGTTGACCCAGGAGCCCTGTACGTACCGCACCTTGGCGGGCGCCAACTGCGGCGCGCCTGCAGCCGGGCCCTGCGCCAAGGTGCTGGCGCTGGCGAGCGCGGCCACAACCGACAGTGCCAAAACCGGCGCTCGGCTGCGATGGTGTGTCGGCATGGTGGTGCGCCCCGCTCAGGCCACGACAGCGGGTTCGGCCGCCGGTGCCTCCACTACCCGCGCCAGCAGCGCGCCCTGGTAGCGCGCTGGCAGCGGAATCCACACGCGCACCGGGTTGCCTTGCGCCACCGCCACCGGTTGGCCTTCCACATTGCGCATCTGTTCCAGCCGCACGGTGATGTTGCCGCTGGGGTGCACCACTTCGATCAGGTCGCCCACGGCAAAATGGTTCTTGGTTTCGACCAACACCCAGTCGCCCTGCAGCCCCACTTCGGCCTGCCCCTCGGCGCCCAGCACCTCGCCCGCAAACTGGCTGCGCTGCGTGGCCGAGTGGCCGTTGATGTAGTTCTGGTAGTCGTTGCTCGGGCGGCGCTCCAGCAGGCCGCCGGTGTAGCCGCGGTTGGACAGGCCTTCGAGTTCGATCAGCAGCTCGGGGTTGAACGGCCGGCCAGCCACGGCGTCGTCGATGGCGCGGCGGTAGACCTGGGCAGTGCGGGCCACGTAGTACAGGCTCTTGGTGCGGCCTTCGATCTTGAGCGAGTCGACGCCGATCTGCGCCAGGCGCGCCACGTGCTCGACCGCGCGCAGGTCCTTGCTGTTCATGATGTAGGTGCCGTGCTCGTCTTCCATGATGGGCATCATCTGCCCGGGGCGGCCGGCTTCTTCGATGAGGTAGACCTTGTCGGCCTTGGGGTGGCGCTCGCCGTTGCCGGTGGTCGATGCAAAGGCTTGTTCGGCCTTTTGCTGCGCGGCTTCGAAGTTGAAGTCGCCTTCCATCTTTTGCGCAATGGCTTCGCCGGTGGTGGGGTCGATGTCGGCGTCGTGCGTGGCGTAGTTCCAGCGGCAGGCGTTGGTGCAGGTGCCCTGGTTGGGGTCGCGGTGGTTGAAGTAGCCGCTGAGCAAGCAGCGGCCTGAGTACGCAATGCACAGCGCGCCGTGCACGAAGACTTCAAGCTCCATGTCGGGGCATTCCTGGCGGATCTTTTCAATCTCGTCCAGGCTGAGTTCGCGCGACAGGATCACACGCTCCACGCCCATCTTCTGCCAGAACTTCACGGCCGCCCAGTTGGTGGTGTTGGCCTGCACCGAGAGGTGGATCACCTGCTCGGGCCACTTTTCCTTGACCATCATGATCAGGCCCGCGTCGGCCATGATCAGCGCGTCGGGCTTGCAGTCAATCACGGGCTCGATGTCGCGCAGATACGTGCGGATCTTGTCGTTGTGTGCGATCAGGTTGCTGGTGACAAAGAACTTCTTGCCGCGCGCGTGGGCCTCGCTGATGCCTTGGCGGATCTGCTCGAGCTTGAACTCGTTGTTGCGCGCGCGCAGGGAGTAGCGCGGCTGGCCGGCGTACACGGCGTCGGCACCAAAGTCGTAGGCGGCGCGCATCTTGTCGAGCGAGCCGGCGGGCAGCAGGAGTTCGGGGGCTTTGAGGATGGTCATGGGGTGCCTCTGGATCGGGAATGAACGAGACATAAATCAACCAATATCCGTTCGGCCTGAGCTTGTCGAAGGCTGGCACCCGGCTTCGACAGGCTCAGCCCGAACGGTTTGGGGGGATGGGAACGCTGTCGACGAAACCATGGCGATCAAGTGAATGGGGACTGTCAGCGGGGCATCACCGACAAGCCTGCCAGGGTGCCCACAGCCTGCGCCGGAAACTCTTGCGGGTCGAACGCCTTGTCGCCATCGGCGTCCTGCACGCCATTGGGCGCCAAACCCTTGAAGTCGAACTGGCGCGGGTCCATGAAGTGCGAAGGCACCAGGTTGCGCAGGGCCACGGCCATGTTCTCGATGCGGCCGGGGTACAGCTGCTGCCAGTCGCGCAGCATCTGGCCGATCTGCTTGCGCTGCAGGTTCTCCTGGCTGCCGCACAGCGTGCACGGGATGATGGGAAAGGCGCGGATGTCGGCCCAGCGGGTGAGGTCGTCTTCGGCCACATAGGCCAGCGGGCGGATGATGAGGTGGTCGCCCCGGTCGCTCTGCACCTTGGGCGGCATGCCCTTGAGCTTGCCGCCAAAGAACATGTTGAGGAAGAAGGTCTGCAGCATGTCGTCGCGGTGGTGGCCGAGCGCTATTTTTGTGCATCCCAGCTCGTCCGCCACGCGGTACAGGATGCCCCGGCGCAGGCGGCTGCACAGGCTGCACATGGTCTTGCCTTCGGGGATGTGGTCCTTGACGACGCTGTACGTGTCCTGCGTTTCGATGTGGAACGGCACGCCGACTTGCGTCAAATACTCCGGCAGCACGTGGGCCGGAAAGCCGGGCTGCTTCTGGTCGAGGTTCACAGCGATCAACTCGAACTTGTGGCCGTTGCGCTGCTGCAGCAAACGCAGCACGTCGAGCATCGCGTAGCTGTCCTTGCCGCCCGACACGCACACCATGACCTTGTCGCCGTCTTCGATCAGGCCAAAGTCGGTGATGGCCTGGGCGACCTGGCGCACCAGGCGCTTTTCGAGCTTGAGCGCGGCGTGGGCGGCGGCTTTGTCGGCAGCCTCAGCAACAGGGGTGTCGGGCAAGGTGGCGGTAACGGACATGGGAAGCAGGCGTGGGGCTGGCAAAGAGTGCGGACCAGATGGCAACGGAAGGCGTGAGGGTGCCGCAGAGTCACGCGCCCGGCAATGCTCCGTCGCAGAGCCGGGCGGCGTGATTGCTATGTTTTAAATAGCTACCAGCGTTTATTGGATAAGCGCTAGCGGCTAATTTCACTCAATATTCAGGCTTCAGCGGGATAAAACATCTTGCGCGTGGGCACGTTGGCAACCGCCTTGGCGATGGCGCCAATGTGGTCGGGCGTCGTGCCGCAGCAGCCGCCTAGGATGTTGACCAGCCCCTCGGCCGCGAACTCGTGCACCAGGCGGCTGGTGATCTCGGGCGTTTCGTCAAACCCGGTGTCGCTCATGGGATTGGGCAGGCCCGCGTTGGGGTAGCAGCTGATGAAGGTGTCCTCGGCCACGCGGTTCAGCTCCTGGATGTAGGGGCGCATCAGCGTGGCGCCCAGGGCGCAATTGAGGCCAATGGCCAGCGGGCGGGAATGGCGCACGCTGTTCCAGAAGGCGGTCACGGTCTGTCCGCTGAGGATGCGGCCCGACGCGTCGGTGACGGTGCCGCTGATGATCAGCGGCAGGCGCTGGCCGCTGTTCTCGAAGTACTCGTCGATGGCAAACAGCGCGGCCTTGGCGTTGAGCGTGTCAAAAATCGTTTCGACCAGCAGCACGTCGGAGCCGCCCTCGACCAGCGCTTCGGTCTGCTCGTAATACGCGGCGCGCAGCTGCTCGAAGTCGACATTGCGCGCGCCGGGGTCGTTCACGTCGGGGCTGATGCTGGCGGTCTTGGGCGTGGGGCCGAGGGCGCCGGCGACGAAGCGGGGCTTGTCGGGCGTGGAATATTTGTCGCAGGCGGCACGGGCCAGCTGGGCGGACTTCAAATTCATCTCGCGCGCCAGCTCGGCCATCTTGTAGTCCTCCTGCGCGATGGTCGTCGCGCCGAAGGTGTTGGTCTCGATCAGGTCGGCACCGGCGGCGAGATACCGCTCATGGATGTCGGTGATCACGTCGGGCCGGGTGAGGCTGAGCAACTCGTTGTTGCCCTTCACGTCGCGCGGGAAGTCCTTGAAGCGGTCGCCCACACTGCCCGGGCCGGTGTAGCCCTCGCCCCGGTACTGCGCCTCACCCAGCTTGAAGCGCTGGATCATGGTGCCCATGGCCCCGTCGAGGATGACGATGCGTTGGGCCAGGATGTCGGCCAGTTGCGCGGCGCGGGTGTAGTGGAGGGCTTGCATAGGTTCCTATTGTAGGAAGGCGGGGTGCTCGGAGGCCGCTGAAGGGCCGGCCGGTGGGCTTGGGACCACTGACCCAGGCGGTGACCGCAGAGTTCTTTTAAAACCGCCAATAATATTAATCGACATTTAAATGCAAATTGAGATATACTGGACCTCGTTGCAGTCACGTCCCCTGACTAGTTTCGTCACCGCAACGCCTGCCCAGAGGCACCAAGCCTCTGCCACGCAGGCTGCGTTTTGCGACTTTTGTCGCCCAGTGGGTCTGTAGAGCTGCAGCCCACCGCGTCCCTTGATGCTCGCGCAGGTCGATTTGAATCTGCGTTCCTGATTGATCCAGATTTCACAGACAGCCATCTCCATGGGCCAGTTCGTCGTCTCGCCCACGACACACCCGACCGACTGCGGCCGCTTCCGCGCCTCCTTCTCGGTCCATCGTTCAGAGGGCAACGGCAGCTACTGCCGCGTGTTCCGTTTCGATAAAGCCTTTGCCTCGCGCGAAGCCGCCCGGCTCTTTGCAGTCACCCAGGGCTGGCTGCAAACGTGCATGCCGCACCCCCCCACGTGTTGATGGCCTGCCCCGCGCAGATCACCTTCACTTCATTTTTCGCAGTGGCTGCGGGCTCCCGATCCGCACACGCATCCCAACGGTGCGCCATTCAATGCGCGCCATCTTTTAGAAAGACTCTCCCATGAGCACCAAGATTTATGTGGGCAACCTGCCCTACTCCGTGACCAATGCCGTTCTGGAAAGCAACTTTTCCGAGTTCGGCGGCGTGTCTTCTGCCCGCGTGATGATGGACCGCGAAACCGGCCGTTCCAAGGGCTTCGGTTTTGTGGAAATGGCGTCTGCCGATGTCGCCCAGGCCGCCATCACCGCCCTGCACGGCATGTCCGTCGATGGCCGCTCGATTGTGGTGAACCTGGCCCGCCCACGCGAAGAAGGTGGCGGCTCCGGCGGCTACAGCCCCGCTGGCTACGGCGCCGAGAAGCGCTCGGACGTCGGCTACGGCAACGGTGGCTACGGCGGCGGTCGCTACTAAGCCCTCGTCTCGTCACCCTCGCGTGCAAAACCGGCTCTTCGGAGCCGGTTTTTTTTCGTCCGGGCGCAGCTCGCATGGAGACATCTGCGGAGCCGTGCCGGCCGTTGGGGCCTGGCGTGGGGCGTCCCCGCGCAGGTCGCTTGGCGGGCGCGCAGCGCCCGGCGCACAATAAGCCCCTTTGCCCGCAGGCTCGCCTGCCGCAATAACGATCAAATTGGCCCCTAGCGCTTGATAGACAAGCGCTTGCAGCTATCAAATTCAGAGTATCCGTTTGTCCTCTCGCCTGTCTTCCGCGTCGTCCCCCGCGCACACCGTCCTGCAGAACGTTTTTGGCTACGAGCAGTTTCGCGGCCCGCAGCAGGCCATCGTCGAGCATGTGATTGCCGGCGGCGACGCACTGGTGCTGATGCCCACGGGCGGCGGCAAGAGCCTGTGCTACCAGGTGCCGGCCATCGTGCGCCAGCAGCAGGGGCGCGGGGTGACCATCGTGATCTCGCCGCTGATCGCGCTGATGCACGACCAGGTGGGCGCGCTGCACGAGGCGGGTGTGGACGCAGCGTTCCTCAACTCCACACTGAGCTACGACGAAGCGCAGGATGTGGAATTTCGGCTGCAGACCGGCGCGATCACGCTGCTGTATGCCGCGCCCGAGCGGCTGAACACGCCGCGTTTCCTGGGCCTGCTGGATGACCTGTACCAGCAGGGTTGCCTGAGCCTCTTTGCCATCGACGAAGCGCATTGCGTGAGCCAGTGGGGCCACGACTTTCGCCCCGAGTACCGGGCGCTCACGGTGCTGCACGAGCGCTATGCCGGTGTGCCGCGCATTGCGCTCACCGCCACGGCCGACGACCTCACGCGCGCCGACATCATCGAGCGGCTGCAGCTGGAAGACGCGCGGCTGTTCATCAGCAGCTTTGACCGGCCCAACATCCGCTACCGCATCGAGGAAAAAAAGGACGCCACCACGCAGCTGCTGCGCTTCATCGAGCGCGAGCATGCGGGCGAGGCCGGCGTGGTGTACTGCCAGTCCAGAAAACGCGTGGAAGAGCTGGCATCGACGCTGAGCGACGCGGGCGTCAACGCCCTGCCTTACCACGCGGGGCTCGACACCAAGGTGCGCCAGAAGAACCAGGACCGCTTTTTGCGCGAAGAGGGCATCGTGATGGTGGCCACCATCGCGTTCGGCATGGGCATCGACAAGCCCGACGTGCGCTTCGTGGCGCACGTGGACATGCCCAAGAACATCGAGGGCTACTACCAGGAGACCGGCCGCGCGGGCCGCGACGGCCTGAACGCCGATGCCTGGATGGCCTACGGCCTGAACGACGTGGTCAACCAGCGCCGCATGATCGACGAGAGCCCGGCGGGCGAGGAGTTCAAGCAGGCGCTGCGCGGCAAGCTCGACGCGCTGCTGGCGCTGGCCGAGGCCACCGACTGCCGCCGCGTGCGGCTGCTGGCCTACTTCGGCGAATCCTCCACGCCGTGCGGGAACTGCGACAACTGCCTGACGCCGCCCGCCATCTGGGACGCTACCGACGCAGCGCGCAAGCTGCTCTCCACCATCTACCGCGTGAACCAGGCCAGCGGCATCAGTTTTGGCACCGGGCACATCATGGACATCCTGCGCGGCAAGAAGACCGAGAAGGTCGCGCAGTTCGGGCACGAGAAAATCTCCACCTTCGGCATCGGCGCGGACCTGAGCGAACCCCAGTTGCGCGGCGTGCTGCGCCAGCTGATCGCCACGGGCGCGCTGGGCCTGCAGAAGGTCATGCTGGACAGCGGCCACAGCTTTGACACCCTGTGCCTCACCGAGGGCTCGCGCTCCGTGCTCAAGGGCGAGGTCCCGGTGCAACTGCGCGAATCGGTGTCGTCCGCCCCCGCCAAACGCAGCCGCAAAAGCAGCTCCCCGCCCGCCGCTGCCGCCAACCTGGGGCCGGACGCGCAAGTGCGCTTCATCAACCTCAAGGCCTGGCGCGCCGAGGTGGCCAAAGAGCACAACCTGCCGGCGTACGTGATCTTTCACGATGCGACGCTGGCCGCGATTGCGGACCGCAACCCCGCGACGCTGGAAGACCTGCAGGGCATTTCGGGGATGGGAGCGAAGAAACTGGAGGCGTATGGGGTGGAGGTGCTGCGGGTGGTGAAAAAAGGCTGACGAGCGCCCACCCGCAAAAGCGGCCTCCTCAATTTCTCCGTATTGTTCTGTTACGCGAAGACAAATCCCGCTACATTTCCTCCGCACACAACAATGTCACGTTTGACGGAGGGTTCCCAATGTTTTTGAAAAGAATCGCAGTTGCCGCAGTTTTCATGGGCGCGATGGCTGCGCATGCCTTTGCGCCACAAGCGGGCACGTGGGTGGTAAGTTCGGAATTGGACGGAAAGCCCGGCCGGGGGCTGGCCATTGACGTGCAGAACGACACGTTCGTCATGCAGATGTATGCCTACGAAAACAGCGGGCAACCCACGTTTTATCTGGCCACTGGCAAAATTTCCGATGACAAGGTGGCTGCACCGCTCGTTCGCTACACCGGTGGCCGCTATCTCGGCAGCGGGGCGCTTTCGGGCAAAGAAGCCGGCAGTGCGGGCACAGTGACCTTTCGATTCACCAGTGGCGCGACGGGATTCATCACCCTCCCGGGCGAGCCCGAGAAAGCCATCTCCCGTTTCAATTTCGGCTACCCCTTCGCAGCCTCGAGCTTGATGGGCCTGTGGACATTGACCTCACTCGGCTCCGAAGGACTCATTACGGACGCTGTGCAATTGACAAGCAACCTGGGAGCCACTTCCACTGGCAACGGTCTGGTCGCCACCAGCAATGGCCTCTTCGGGTGTGAACATCAGACCTCTGGAGCCCAGGTGGGCAATGTCCTTTGCGTCAAGATCAACGCGCAGGGCCAACTCCTGCGGGCCTATGTCTTTTTCTACAGCGTGAACGAAGGCGAAGGCTTTTCGAGGCTGTCCGGTTCCGGTGCCCAGCAGCTTTTGTCGATCCGCCGCCTGACGACTCCCCAAAACGTAGGGACGGGCCTGATCTACAAGGCGGGCGAACAGCAACCCGCACAGGAACATCCAGCATTGCGCTTTCATTTGGGCAACGTCGCCGCAGACGGCTTCGCAGACTAATTGCTCGTCGGGGCGGGCCGGCCGGCTCGCCTCTACCCTCAGGGCTCAGCACGACGTGCGCTCTTCATCCGACCGATTGATACCAACGATTGGCTCTATGAGTATCAAGCAGCTTTGGGCGCGGGCGGATGATCGCTTGCCTGCGGAAAAAAAGGCCGGCGTGCAGCGGGTGAGGCGAAGGCTCGGGGTACCCACTCACGGATTGAGCTTGGCTCACCAACGGGGAGGTGGGAGGTAACCGGACCGTTCGTTCACACGTCCGCCTGAGAGCGGCGACCGGCGGTTCCTATCATCCACACCGGCACGCCCTCGCTCCCTCCTCTTGCCCTAGAACCACTGCGCCAGCTGCGTAGGCAATGAAGTGGTTGCTGGCCAACGGCATAACTTCGCGGTGGAAGTTAGGCGCTTTGGATACTTTTTGATAGCGAACTATTAATAGTAGACAAGCGCTGGAGCCGTTTTTTATTTAGATTTCACGCAATGTCAGCCCGGCTCGTCCCTGCACCCGCCTTCGGCCACAATCGCCCCCATGCTCACCCTCCAAGACATCCGCGACGCCGCCACCCGCCTGCAGGGCCATGTGCTCGATACCCCCTGCGTGGAATCCAAGACGCTCTCGCAGATCGTGGGGGCGCAGGTGTTCCTCAAGTTCGAGAACCTGCAATTCACGGCGTCCTTCAAGGAGCGCGGCGCGTGCAACCGGCTCACGCTGCTGTCCGATGAAGAGCGCGCCCGGGGCGTGGTGGCCATGAGCGCGGGCAACCATGCGCAGGGCGTGGCGTACCACGCGCAGCGGCTGGGGCTGCGCGCCGTGATCGTGATGCCGCGTTTTACGCCCGGCGTGAAGGTGGAGCGCACGCGCGGGTTTGGCGCCGAGGTCGTCCTGCATGGCGACACGCTGGAAGAAGCCCGTGCCCATGCCTATGCGCTGGCCGACGCCCAGGGGCTGACTTTTGTGCACCCTTACGACGATGAAGGCGTCGCGGCAGGCCAGGGCACGCTGGGCCTGGAGATGCTGCAGGCCGTGCCTGACCTGGACACGCTCATCATCGCCGTCGGCGGCGGCGGGCTGATCTCGGGCGTGGCCACGGCGGCCAAGGCCATCAAGCCGGGCATCGAAATCGTGGGCGTGCAGACCACCCGTTTTCCGGCCATGGTGAACGCGGTCAAGGGCACCAGCCACCCGCAGGGCACCTCGACCATCGCGGAAGGCATCGCCGTGGGCACGCCCGGCAAGATCACGCAGGAGATCGTCAAACGCCTGGTGGACGACCTGGTGCTGGTGGATGAAGGCGATATCGAGCAGGCCGTGCTGATGTTGCTGGAGATCGAAAAAACCCTGGTCGAAGGCGCAGGCGCTGCGGGCTTGGCCGCACTGGTGCGCTACCCCGAGCGTTTCAAGGGCAAGCGCGTGGGGCTGGTGCTGTGCGGCGGCAATATCGACCCGCTGCTGCTGGCCGCCATCATTGAGCGCGGCATGGTGCGCTCCGGCCGCCTGGCGCGCATCAAGGTCAGCGCGCGCGACGTGCCCGGCGTGCTGGCGCGCATCACCGCCACCGTGGCCGACGCTGGCGCCAATATCGAAGAAGTGCACCACCAGCGCGCCTTCACCATGCTGGCCGCGCAGAACGTGGAGATCGAACTGGTCCTGCAGACCCGGGGCAAATCGCACATCGACGACGTGCTGGAGCGGCTGCGCTCGGCGGGCATGGAGGCGGCGCTGATCTGAGCGTTTTGGCCGCCCCGGGCCGCCGGCGGATAGAATTGCGCAAGTTTTAAGCATCTGGAGTCACCCATGTCCGAACACAACACCACCCACCACGCTTCCGAATCGCATCCCCACGACCCTGTGGAAAACGTGGTCCACGTCGCCCCCGTGGTGCTGCCCGTGGTCGGTGGCGTGATGATGTTCCTGCTGGCCTTCATCGCCGTGTACATGGCCTGATCAGCGCGGAACATCGCTGACAAGCCCCGCGCTGCGGGGTTTTTTTTCGCCCGCACCGGCCTATCGTCCCCATCACCACCGCCCCAGGAGCCCTCCCCCATGCGACCCGGACACGCCCTCGTTCTTTTCTCTGGTGGACAGGACTCCACCACCTGCCTGGCCTGGGCGCTGACGCAGTTTGCCCATGTGGAGACCATCGGTTTTGACTACGGCCAGCGCCACCATGTGGAGCTGCAGGCGCGCCAGACCGTGCTGGCAGCACTGCGCGACCGCTTCCCGCAGTGGCGCGAGCGGCTGGGCGAGGACCACATGCTGGACCTGGCGGTGCTGGGCCGCATCAGTGACACGGCGCTGACCAGCGATGCCGAGATTCGGATGACCGCAGCCGGGCTGCCCAACACCTTCGTGCCCGGGCGCAACCTGCTGTTCTTCAACCTGGCCGCCGCGGTGGGCTACCGGCGCGGCCTGCATACGCTGGTGGGCGGCATGTGCGAGACCGACTTCTCGGGCTACCCCGATTGCCGCGACGACACGCTCAAGGCGCTGCAAGTGGCGGTGTCGCTGGGCATGGGGCAGCGCTTCACCTTCGAGACGCCGCTCATGTGGATCGACAAGGCATCGACCTGGGAGCTGGCGCGCACCCTGGGCGGCGATGCGCTGGTGGAGCTGATCATCACCGAGTCGCACACCTGCTACCACGGGGTGCGCGGCACGCTGCATGCCTGGGGCCATGGCTGCGGCACCTGCCCGGCCTGCGCGTTGCGGCAGTCGGGTTATGAGCGGTGGAAGGCTGGCTTGGCTGGGCAGTTCTGAATACACGCCCTGCGAGATAGCTCCGCATAACCCCATGCATCTTTTGCATGGTTTTCCCCCCAGTCTGACAGACAAAGGGATGGCAGATTCATAAAATCGACATCCCAGCCGACCCGCGGAATCCGTGGCACTAGCCTCCACCCCCGTGGGGCCGCACCACGCACCCGCCCGCCGACTGAGCACGAAAGCCGTTTTTTCAAAGGCAGCGCTCAGCATCGCAACTGCGCCAGGCCTTGCCGCGTTCCTCCGGTCCGCTTCCTTTGAAAAAACTGTTTTTTAACTTAGGAAGCTCCCGATGAACGCACCCATGATGCAGGGCCTGAATCTCAACGCCCCCGCTTACGTCAAGAACGCGAGGCTGCTCGCCTGGGTGGCCGACATGGCCGCGCTGTGCAAGCCCGACACCATTTACTGGTGCGATGGTTCGAAGGAAGAGTACGACCGCCTGTGCCAGCAGCTTGTCGATGCCGGCACTTTCAAGAAGCTCAATCCCGCCAAGCGCCCCGGCAGCTACCTTGCGTGGTCCGACCCATCGGACGTGGCACGCGTTGAAGACCGGACCTACATCTGCTCGGCCCAGAAGGAAGACGCCGGCCCAACCAACAACTGGATGGCCCCCGCCGAAATGCGCGCCACGCTGCAGCCGCTGTTTGATGGCTGCATGAAGGGCCGCACCATGTATGTGGTGCCCTTCAGCATGGGCCCGCTGGGCAGCCACATTGCCCACATCGGTGTGGAGCTGAGCGACAGCGCCTACGTGGCCGTGAACCAGCGCCTGATGACCCGCATGGGCAAGGCCGTGTACGACGTGCTGGGCGTGGAAGGCGAGTTTGTGCCCTGCATGCACACCGTGGGCGCCCCCCTGGCAGACGGCGAGAAGGACACCACCAGCTGGCCCTGCAACCCCAAGGTCAAGTACATCGTCCACTACCCCGAAACGCGCGAGATCTGGTCCTACGGCTCCGGCTACGGCGGCAACGCGCTGCTGGGCAAGAAGTGCCTGGCCCTGCGCATCGCATCGACCATGGGCCGCGACCAGGGCTGGCTGGCCGAGCACATGCTCATCCTGGGTGTGACCAACCCCGCTGGCAAGAAGTACCACGTGGCAGCTGCCTTCCCCAGCGCCTGCGGCAAGACCAATTTCTCGATGCTGGTGCCGCCCGAGGCAGGTTTTGCCGGCTGGAAGATCACCACCATCGGTGACGACATCGCCTGGATCAAGCCCAACGCGGACGGCAAGATGGTCGCCATCAACCCTGAAGCCGGCTACTTCGGCGTGGCCCCCGGCACCAACATGCACACCAACCCGAACTGCATGCTCTCGCTGGGCAAGGATGTGATCTTCACCAACGTCGCCCTGACGGACGATGGCGACGTGTGGTGGGAAGGCATGGAAAAAGACACCGGCAAGCTCCCGGACCACCTGATCGACTGGCAAGGCAAGGACTGGACGCCCCAGATCGCCAAGGAAACCGGCGCCAAGGCCGCGCACCCCAACTCGCGCTTCACGGTGGCTGCCGCCAACAACCCGGCGCTGGATGCGCAGTGGGATGACGCCAATGGCGTGGCGATCGATGCGTTCATCTTCGGTGGCCGCCGCTCGACCACCGTGCCGCTGGTGACGGAAGCCCGCACCTGGACGGAAGGTGTGTACATGGCCGCGACCATGGGTTCGGAGACCACCGCCGCCGCGTTCGGCGCCCAGGGCGTGGTGCGCCGCGACCCGTTCGCCATGCTGCCGTTCTGCGGCTACAACATGAGCGACTACTTCCAGCACTGGCTGAACATGGAAGGCAAGATCGCCGCCACAGGCAAGGCACTGCCCAAGGTCTTCTGCGTGAACTGGTTCCGCAAGGACGAGGCCGGCAAGTTCGTGTGGCCGGGTTATGGCGACAACATGCGCGTGCTCAAGTGGATGATCGACCGCATCGAAGGCCAGGCCCAGGGCACGGAGACGATGTTCGGCGTGGCACCCCAGTACGCCGAGATCAACTGGACAGGACTGGATTTCAGCGCCCAGAAGTTCGAAGCCGTCACGAGCATCGACAAGGCGGCGTGGGCTGAGGAGTTCAAGCTGCACGACGCCCACTTCGAGCAACTGGCCTACCACCTGCCAGTGGCTCTGCTGCAGACCAAGGCGCAGCTGGAAAAGCGCTTGAACGCTTAAGCACACACCACCTCTGGTGTAGCTGCCCCTCAAAGCCGCCCCTTCTACGGAATGGGCGGCTTTTTCATGGCATGTATTGGATACTGCATTGCTTGCGCGCAGTCCACCGCGATCAGCAGTTCACCCGCCATGAAAAAAGCCGTGGCGATTGCTCGCCACGGCTTGAAGATTCTTTTGGCTGCGCGGTCTGCGCAGCGCACGCTCAGTAGTACCGGCGGATGTCGTTCACCGTGGCCACGCCCATGGCATGGTTCAGTTCGGCCATGATGCGGGGATCCTTCATGGCAACGTTCCAGGTGCGTTGGTCTTCGGCTGCGCGGCGGCGGCTTTCAGTCCAGGCACGGCCAGCAACACGCAGGGCAGCACCGGCACGGCGTGCGGGCGAAGCCAGCAGGGCCAGGGCGCCAAATGCCACCAACCACAGCACCATCCAAGCGGCCAGCAGGTGGCCTTCGCTCCAGGTGTCGATCACCTGGTTGGCCACAACCAGCAGCGCGGACACAACGGCCGCCAGCAGCAGGGTGGCAGCGCCACGGGCGCCGTCGAAGTTGGCGGCAGCGCGCTTCAGGGCGGCGGCGGCGTTTTCGGCGCGGACCACGCCGGGGTGTTCAGTCAGGTGTTCTACGTGTGCGAAGGCAGTCATTTCAGTTCCCTTTTCTAACGCTCGTGACGATATTGCCGGGCGATGGGGTGATATTAGGGTTTACCCTTTGCACATTCAAGTTTATATTTTGAATCATTGATATTCACATCGGTGATGATTTGCCATGGCGCCCGTCAATTTCCGCTCCCTCGATCTCAACCTGCTGCGCGTGTTCGACGAGGTGATGGCCGAACGCAGCCTGACGCGTGCGGCCCACAAGCTCTCGATCACCCAACCGGCGGTAAGCAATGCTATGCGCCGCCTGCGCGAGGTGGTGGGCGATGATTTGCTGGTGCGCAGCGGGCAAGGCGTGGAGCCCACCGCCCGTGCGCTCGCCCTGTGGCCACCGGTGCGAGAGGCGCTGGCCCACCTGCAGGAGTCGCTGTCCCCGGGGCAGTTCGACCCCGCCACAGCCGAATCCACGTTTGTGCTGGCCATGGCCGACGCCACGGCCGCCACGCTGGTGCCGGCTCTGGTGGAGATCATCGAACGCGAGGCGCCGGGCATTGCGATCCGCGTGTTGCCGCTGACCACGCGTGATCCGCGGCGCCTGCTGGACGAAGAAGCCGCGGACATGGCCGTGGGCTACTTTCCCGCCGTGCTGGCCGACCTCACGGCCCGGGCCCAATCGGGCGATGCGGTGTCCTTTGAGAGCCGGCGCCTGTACGACGGCGAGTACGTCTGCGTGATGCGCCAGGGTCACCCGCTGGCCCTGGCGCCTCTGACGCTGGATGCCTACTGCGCGGCGAGGCACATGCTGGTGAGCTTTTCCGGACGCCCTTTCGGCTTCATCGACGAGGCGCTGGCGTCGCTGGGGCGCAAGCGCAAGGTGGTGATCACCGTCAACCAGTTCTTCACGGCGGGGCGGGTGGTGTCCGGGTCGGACCTGCTCAGCGTGCTGCCGCGCCACTTTGTACCGGTCACGGGCATTGCAGACGCCTTGGTGCAACGCGCTTTGCCGCTCGACGTGCCGCCCGTGCACGTGGACGCCCTGTGGCGCCGCCGCGGGCCCCAGCAGACGGCCATGACCTGGCTGCTCCAGGCGTTGGCCCGGTCGGCGCGCCGCACCTTCCCGGAGGCTTAAGAGCCTGTTGACGATCTCCCAGGGGTCGCGCAGCGGTCTTTGCGGGATGGGATGCTAGGCGCGGTGTGCAGCCAACAGCTCGGCTATTGGCAAGCGCCGCAACGCCGCAGCCCGCACGCAAAGGCCACTGCCCGAAGGGTTGAGCGCGATCCCCTGTGAGATCGTCAACGGGCCCTTGGGTGCGAGGCCGTAGACTGCGCGCTGCATGAAGATTCAATTGCTCTCCGATCTGCACCTGGAAGCCCACCCCCACTTCAAACCAGAACCCGCGCCCGGCGCCGACGTGCTGGTCCTCGCTGGCGACGTGGGTTCGTACCAAACCGGCTCCCGGCTCACCGACGACGACTTTGGCCTTGCCCGGTTTTCACCCCTGCCACAGTACGCCGGCTGGCCCACCCCGGTGCTTTTTGTGCCCGGCAACCATGAGTACGACGCACAGGACTTCGACGAGGCCCACCAGCGGTTGCGCCACACCTGCAAGCGTTTGGGCATCCAGTGGCTGGAACGCGAAACACTGCAACTCGGCGGGGTCCGTTTTATCGGAGCCACGTTGTGGAGCGACTTCGATGCGCTCGCTGACCATGAGGGTGCCACCGACCTCACTCGCCGCCTGAAGCTGCGCGACAAGGCGTTTCGGGCCGCCAATTTTTATCTGCGCAAGACCGGTGGCACGCGCCACGGCGAACCTTTTTTGGCAGAGCCCATGCGCGAAGAGGCGCTGGTCAGCCAGGCATGGCTCACCGCCGCGCTCGCCGCCCCATTCGATGGGCCCACGGTGGTGGTCACACACTTCGCCCCCAGCCTGCGCAGCGCGGATCCACGCTACGGCCTCGTGCCCGGCACGGCCGGTTTCTGCAACGGGCTGGACGCGCTGCTGCCCCATGCGCAGCTGTGGCTGCACGGCCACCTGCACGCGCCCAGCGACTACACCGCCGAGGGCGTGCATGCCGACGGCAGGCCATGGCGTTGCCGGGTGGTGGCCAACCCGCTGGGCTATGCCCGCAAGGGCGAGCAGGCTACCTTCCAGCCGCGCTGCTGCCTCACCGTATGATGACCGCGCGGGGCACCACTGCGCCGCACGTGCAGGATGAAAACACCTGATCCAGGTCAAGACAACAAAAGCCCGCGCACGGTAGTCTGACCATCCCTTCCAGGAGAAAAACATGAACATCCTTCTTGCTGTCGACGGCAGCACGTTCACCAAAAAGATGCTGGCCTACCTGGCTACGCATGACGAGCTTCTGGGCGGCTCTCACCAGTACACCGTCCTCACCGTGCAGGCGCCGCTGCCCGCCCGTGCGCGCTCGGCGCTGGGCAAAGAGGTGGTCGACAGCTACTACGCCGAAGAGGCCGAGAAGGTTCTCAACCCCGTGTGCAAATTCCTCGCGCGCCACAGCGTGGACGCCAAACGCATCGTCAAGGTCGGCTCGGTGGGGGAGAACATCGCCAAGGTGGCTGACGCGGGCAAATTCGACCTGCTGGTGATGGGCTCGCACGGCCACGGCGCGCTGGCCACGCTGGTGATGGGTTCGGTCACTACCCACGTGCTGGCGCACTCCAGGTTGCCGGTGCTGCTGGTGCGCTAAACCGCTCACCCCCTTCCGATACAGGCCCTGCCTTCACGCAGGGCCATTTTTTTGCCCCGATAAAACCCATTGGTTATTGTGTGACTATTCGGTTTACATCAGTACCGTTCAGTTATACATTCCGGCCACGCCCATCTTGGCGTACCCATTTCCCTCGAAATACTGAAGGAGCGCCCCATGAAGAAGACATTGATCGGACTGGCCCTCACGGCAGGAGCCACGTTTGGTGCCTTGGCCCAGGACATCGTTGACACGGCGGTGAAGGCCGGCAATTTCAAGACCCTTGTGGCAGCGGTGCAGGCCGCAGGGCTGGTGGACACCCTCAAGGGCCCGGGCCCGTTCACGGTGTTTGCGCCGACGGACGAAGCCTTCGCCAAGATTCCCAAGGCGACGCTTGATGGCTTGCTGGCCGACAAGGCTGCGCTGACCAAGGTGCTGACCTACCACGTGGTCCCCGGCAAGGTGATGGCCAAGGACGTGAAGCCCGGCATGGTCAAGACGGTCCAGGGACAGGAGCTCACGGTGACCACCGGTTTCGGCGTCATGGTCGACAAGTCCAAGGTGGTGGCCGCGGACGTGGCCGCCAGCAACGGCGTGATCCACGCAATCGACACCGTGCTGATGCCCAAGTGAGCGGCCGGCGCGCAGCATCCCGCCACACATCCACCCACCCTCCCCACCCAATCCCTACCCACAAGGAACGAGGAGCCGTCCTATGAACCACTCGCTTGTATTGAACCGCCGCACCGTGCTTTTGACCGCCGCCCTGGCCGGCAGCGCCACCCTGTTGCAGGCCTGCGGCGGCAGTGACAACGACGCGCCCGAGCGCAATATCGTCGAAGTCGCGCAGGCCAATCCGGACCTGAGCATCCTGGTTGAGGCCGTCGTCGCAGCCGGCTTGGCACCCACACTCAGCACCGGAACACTCACCGTGTTCGCCCCGACCAATGCAGCCTTTGCGGCGTTGCTGACAGAACTGGGCGTGACCAAGGAAGCCCTGCTGGCCGACAAGCCTTTGTTGACCGCAGTGCTGACGTATCACGTGCTGGGCAGCAAGGTACTGCGTGCCGACGTACCGCTGGGCAAGGCGGTCACGCCGGTCTCGGGCGGCTTTTTCAAGATCGAGTCGGCGGCTGGCAGCCTGAAGATTACCGACGGCCGCAACCGGACCAGCACCCTCACCGCCACCGACATCCCGGCAAGCAATGGCGTGGTGCATCTGGTCGACCGGGTCCTGCTGCCGGCCAACAAGGACATCGTGGCCACGGCATCGGCCTTGCCCGACTTCAGCATCCTCGTGGAGGCAGTGGCTGCCGCGGGCCTGGTCACCACCCTGCAGGGGGCCGGCCCCTTCACCGTGTTTGCGCCGACCAACGCCGCGTTTGCAAGCCTTCTGGCCGAGCTGGGGGTGACCAAGGAAGCGTTGCTCGCCAACAAGGCCTTGCTCACCTCGGTGCTCACGTACCACGTCGTGCCCGGCCGCGTGCTCAAGGCCGAAGTCCCGGTCAACACCGCCATCACGACGGTGCAAGGCCAGACGTTCACCATCAACTCCAGCCTGGTGATCACGGACCAGAACATGCGGCAAAGCGGCATCGCGGCGACCGACGTTTTCACCAGCAACGGCGTGATCCACGCGCTGGACAAGGTGCTGCTGCCCAAATAAGCGGTAGCGATTCAGGCAGCCCATGCAAAAAGCCCGGCATGCCGGGCTTTTTTTCGTGAGTCTCTCCATCGCCTCGTGGGCGACGGACGCTGCAAGAAAGACTACGAGCGCGCTGCCAGCCCGTCAAAACAGGTGCGCACGACCAGCTTGACGATTTCCTCGTCCGAGTACTGCCCGCTCTCCTTGAGGAAGCTGACCACCGGGTCGCAGGCCCGTGCAAACAGGGTGTACAGAACCACCACTGGCGGCAGGCCGGGGTTGATCAGGCCCTGGGACTGGGCCAGGGTGATCCACTCGCCAATCTGATCGCTCACAGTAACCAGGCCGTTCAGGTAATCCTTGTTGGCCATCAGCACCGCACGCAGGGTGGAATTGCGGCTGGGCAGCAGGGGCATCTCATTAGTCAAAAGCCGCTCGAGCGACCAGCGCACCAGGGCCTGCAGCTTGTCGATAGGTGGCATTTCGGCCGGCAGGCTTTCGAGGTAGGCCTGCACCCGCCCGAGGATTTGCACCATTGCGGCACTGCACAGCTCTTCCTTGCTGCAAAAGTGCTTGTAGAGACTGGCCTTGGCAATACCGACGGCGTTGGCCACGTCGTCCATGGTCATGGCGTCGAACGCCTTCTCGCCGAGCAGTTGGCACGTGGAGCGCAGGATGGCGTCCTCACGTGCTTGGTGCATCTGCTCTTTAAAGGAGGGTTTGGTGGGCTGCGCTTGCATAGGCTCTATTTTATACATTCCAGTAGAAAAATAAATGCCTAAGTTGCAATGCAACTTGATCGTTCACGTTTTACCCAGCGGGAATCGTGCCCCACACGCTCCGGTTCCTTGTGCAACCTAGGCGGCAGGCGGCTCCAGCGTGCTGGCCGCGGTGGTGGTGAGCGCGGCCGTCAAGGCGTCCAGCACGGCGGATTCCAGGTTCCAGCAGTGCCAATACAGCTGGATCGGCAAAGAACGGCCGGGTGCCAGGTCCACCATGCTGCCGTCGGCAATTGGGCCGCGGGCCAGCAACTGGGGCACCACCCCCACGGCCCAGCCGGCTGCCACGGCACGCATCTGTGCCTCGGTGCCGGGCACGAACAGGTGGTTGAGCGCCACGCGCTTGAGGCCAAAAGCCCGGGCCACGAACTCGGCGGCCATGTCGTCCTTGCGGTTGAACGCCAGGAACGGCACGTCGCGAAAGTTGTGCGGCGTGAGCCCGTGGGGCAGGTGCTGCTCTGCGTAACTGGCCGACGCCACCGCCACATAGTGCATGGCGCCCAGTGGCACCATCTTGCAGCCCCGCAAAGCTTGCTTGAGCGTGGTCACGCAGCCCAGCACCTGGCCCGAGCGCAGCCACTCCTGCGTGAAATCCTGGTCGTCCACGATGATTTCGAGCGGCAGGCGCTGGCGCACCAGCTCGTGCAGCGCCCCCATGGCCCAGGTGGCAATGCTGTCGGCGTTGATGGCCATGGAGATCCGCTCGTCCTCGCGCGTGCCGCCCGGTGCACTGGGTGCCAAGTCATGCAGGTCGCGCTCCAGGTCGGCCCGCAGCAGCCGCAGCTGCTTGGTGTGCTTGAGCAGCAATTGCCCCGCCGACGTGGGCCGCAGCGGGCGGCTGCGCACGATGAGCACCGAGCCCACCTGCGCCTCCAGCGCGCGCAGGCGCTGCGACACGGCGGACTGGGTCACGTTGAGGCGCTGGGCCGCGCGTTCGAAGCCGCCCTCTTCAACAATGGCGGCAAGGCATTCCAGGGCGGCGGGGTCGTAGGAGCTCATGGCAAAGGTTTTGACGAAGGGCGCAGGTGGGGCCATGCGGGGGCCCGCTGCATTAGACAGACTGATGCACTTGGATTGAGTTTAATTTTGCTTTTGATGGAATGCAATGTGGATGACACTGCCGTCCATGAAAACCATCGTTTTGGGCGCCGGCATCATCGGCATCAGCACGGCATGGCACCTGCTGGAGCGGGGCCACGAAGTTATCGTGGTCGACCGCCAGCCCGATGCGGCGCTGGAAACCAGCTTTGCCAACGCGGCACAGATCTCGGTGAGCTACTGCGAACCCTGGGCCAACCGTGAAGCCCCGCTCAAGGCGCTCAAGTGGATGTTCGACAAAGAGGCACCGCTGCTGTTTCGCCCGCAGATGGACTGGCAGCAATGGCGCTGGGGCCTGCAGTTCCTGGCGCAGTGCAACGATGCGGCCTTTGAGCGCAACGTGCAGCAGATCGTGGCGCTGGGTGCCTACAGCCACGCCGCCCTCAAGGACCTCGTGGCGACCACCGGCATCGAATACAACCGGCTCGAACGCGGCATCGCCCACTTCTACACCGACCAGAAATCGTTTGACGCCGCGGGCCATGCGGTCGAGCTCATGCGCAAGCACGGCGTGCAGCGCCGCGTGGTGAGCCGCGAAGAGCTGCTGCAGATCGAGCCTGCGTTCAAGGCCTACGGCGACAAGATCACCGGCGGCACCTACACCAGCACCGACGAAAGCGGCGATGCGCGCGTGTTCACGCAAGAGCTTGCGCGGCGCTGCGTGGCACGGGGCGCGCAGTTCCTGTACGGCCACGACGTGCTGCGGCTGAACAAAATTGGCAATGCTATTGATTCAGTAGCAGTCATGCCACGCCAATCAAGCGCTGGAGGCAAAAAAGACTTCATTTTGAAGGCCGACGCCATCGTGGTGGCCTGCGGCTCGTACAGCGCGCCCCTGCTGCGCACCGTGGGTGTGGACCTGCCGATCTACCCCGGCAAGGGCTACAGCGCGACGTTCCCCTTGCTGCGGCCGGAGGGCGCGCCGATGGTCTCCACCATCGACGACGGCAAGAAGATCGCCATGAGCCGGCTGGGCAACCACCTGCGTGTGGCCGGCACCATCGAGCTGGGCGGCTATGACCTGTCGCTCGACAGCACGCTGGCCCGGGCGCGCTGCCACATGCTCTCGCGCCGCATCGAGACCATCCTGCCCGGCGTGTGCGACACCCGCACGCCCGAAGAAGGCGGCGACCCGCAGTACTGGACGGGCCTGCGCCCGGCCACGCCCACCAACATCCCTTTCATCGGCCAGACCCGCGTGGGGAAGCTGTGGGTGAACGCAGGCCACGGCACGCTCGGCTGGACGCACGGTGCGGGCTCGGGCAAGGCGCTGGCCGAACTCATCAGCGGCACGGTGCCCGCCATTGACTTCGGCTTCTGCGGCGCAGAACGCGGCACGCGGCAGATGACGGCCAAGGTGGCCTGACGCCGGCTCTCCTTCGCTCTTCAACCCCGGCCCGCCAGCGCGGCCAGGGGTGCAAGGTAGCGGCCCGGGATCTCCAACGCATGGAAGCCGCCCGCCAGCAAAGCGACCAGGCAGGCGCCCCACAGCACCCCGGCCACCATGGCCACCACCAGGGCCTTGGTCCGCACCGCGGGCTGCAGGTTCCAGTGCAGCGCACAGCCTGCATGGGTCCAAAACGCCAGCACTGCGAGGAAGTAGTACGGGCCAAAGAACCACGGCCAGGGCGGTACCTGCATGCCCGCCGCCGCAAAGTGCAGATTGGTGTCCAACCCCTGCGCGCGGCCTTGCAGCACTGCGCCCACGTGGATCGCCAGGAACAGCGCCAGATAGCCCCCCGACAGCGCCTGCAACCAGGCCACGGCACCCCGGCGCCGGCCGCGTCCCCGCCACAGCAGCACCAGGCCACTGCCCGCCTGGAAGAGCACGCAGCCCAGCAGCAGCGCCTCCACCACCGGCTGCCGGTAGACCAGGCGCAAGGCCTCCAGCACCGACTGGTGCGCCGCCGTCCCCGCCACGCCCGCCAGATGCCCCAGCAGGTGCGCCACCACAAACAGCGCCAGCGCCATGGCACTGGTACGGTGCAGCGCCCGCAGTGCCAGGCGCCGGCAGGCCTGCAGCGCCCGTCGTGGCTTTCAAGGCAAGGGGGCGGCTTTCTTCGGGCACTTTGGGGGTCTCCTGGGGTTGATGGCGGCAGGATAATCACCGGCGGCCTTGCCGCCTACTCGCCTTGCGCTCACGTTTTGCCCATGCCGCCTGCCCCACCCGCCCCCCGCCGTACGCCCCGACAAGAGCGCTCTCAGTTCACTGTGGACGCGATCTTTGGGGCCGTCGCGCGCATCGTGGAAACAGAGGGCGAAGCGGGCCTCACCACCAACCGCATCGCCGAGACGGCGGGGGTGTCGGTGGGATCGCTCTACCAGTACTTCCCCAGCAAGGAGGCAATCCTCGCGGCCATGCTCGACCAGCATTGCGACCGCGTGATGCTGGAGCTGGACGCATTGCTGGCCCAGGCCCGTGCCGAAGGCTGGACGCCCGAGCAGCAGGTGCGCCGCTATGCGCGGCACTACCTCCAGGCTTTTGGCGCCGGGCCGCCGGCAGGGCGCGCTTTGGCACGCCTGTCCTGGCAGCTCGACTACCGCACCTCCATGTTGGTATCGGTGCGTGGCACCAGCGAACGCCTGGCCTTGCACCTGCAGCGCATGGCCGAGGACCACCACCTGCCCGCGCCCACACCCGCCCAGTTGTTTGTGCTCACCCGCGCCTTCATGGGTGCGGTGCGGGCGGCGTCGCTGGAACAGTCCCCGCTGCTGGACAGCCCCGAATTCGAGCAGGCACTGGTGGCGCTGTGCCTTGCATACCTGGCACCCGGCATGGGTCTGCAGGGCACCGCTACCATCGCGCCATGACCACGCCCGCCGCACCGCACTACCTCTTTCTCACCACCTCCACCCGCGAACCCGGCCACATCGGCAACACCGAGTGGCTCGCACGCCAGGCGGCTGCCGCGCTGCCCGCCGGCACCGCGCAAACCTGGCACCACCTGGCACGCATGGACCTGCCGGCCTTTGTGGACCAGCGCCATACCTCGGGCACCTATGCGCCGGCCGAGGGCGACATGAAGACGCTGCTGGACGCCACGCTCGTGGCCACGCACATCGTTTTTGTCGCGCCGGTCTACTGGTACAGCATCCCTTCGCCGCTCAAGACCTACCTGGACCACTGGAGCGCGTGGATGCGCGTGCCCGGCCTGGCCTTCAAGGAGCCGATGGGCGCCAAGACACTGGCGCTCATCACGACCAGCGGCGACCGCGCCAAGGCCCAGCCGATGATCGATTCGGTGGAGCTGTGCGCGCGTTTTCTGTCGATGACCTGGGGCGGCGCGCTCTGGGGCAAGGGCGGCCCACCGGCCGCGGTGCAAGCAGACACACAGGCTGTGGACGCCGCAGCGACTTTTTTGGCACGGGCCTGACACCGGCCACCGGCGCCTCCGACCGTACACAGTCGCTGTGACCGCCCGTACGCTGCTGCTGTTGCCACCGCCTGGAACGGGCCTCCAATCAGCGGCACAGCGTGTATTCGATGCCCTGGGCGCGCACAGACCGCGCTTCATCGAGCGGCATGGCGCCAACCAGAGCTACGACTTCTATTGGCAGGCGCATTGCGGTGCCGCCCTGGGGCGGGCCGCCTGCCGCGTGCGCGGCGATTTGTGGGAGCCGCAGGAACCGCAGAACAGCATCCATATCGAGCTGGAAGCCCATGCTGGTGCAGCGCTGGCGCTCGCAGGGTTGCAAGAGGAGCTGCTGGCTCGGGGCTGGAGCTTGCCGCCCACACCAATCGGCTAGGGATGGCCTGCATAACCCTCGCGAGGCGGTGAGAGTGCGGATCGGGATGGGCTACAAGGCGTCTTTTTGCAGCCAATAGCCCGGCTATTGGCAAGAAAAGCAACGCAGTAGACCGCCCGACGCCGCGCTATCACAGACCGCAGGGAGTTATGCAGGCTATCCCTAGCGCGAACCGACCACCCGGCGGACCCACGCGCCGCCCCGCTGGGCCAGGATGCCCAGCCATTCGTGCAACGCCAGGCTGCTGTCTGCCAGCGCCGATGCACGCGGCAACACGCGCTGCAGGCGGTGGGGTGACAGGGAGTTGAAGCCCATGGGCGCGGGCAGCACCTCCAGCCCCTGGCGCCGGAACAGGTCGGCCGAGCGCACCATGTGCCAGCTGTGCGTCACCAGCGCCACGCGCTCGATGCCCGCGGCCTTGAGCAGGGGTGCAGAGTTTTCGGCGTTGCCCGCTGTGTCAAGCGAATGCACCTCGGTCCAGCGCACGCGGCCGCGCAGCTCACGCTCCACCACCTCTTTCATGACCAGCGACTCGGCCCGGCTGCCACCGAACGAGCCACCCGTGGCCAGGATGGGGAGCCCCGTCTGGCGCTGCAGCGCGACGGCGTAGCGCACCCGCTCGCGTGCTCCACGGCTCAGCACGTCCTGGCCGTTGTCGGGCGCCGTGGCGTCGGCGCCGCCCCCCAGCACCACGATAGCCTGCGCGCGCGCAAGCTCCGCCGGGGTGATGGCCGGGTGCCGCTCCAGGCTGCGCACCAGCGCGTTCGACACGGGGGGCCAGGACAGCGCCAGTACCGACAACAGGGACAACACGGCGATCAGCAGGCCGGTGCGGCGGTGGCGCCGCGCGATCCACAGCCCCACAAAAGCCAGGAGGATGCTGAGCACGGGCGGCATCAGCAGCGCGGACAGGATTTTCTTGAGAACAAACCACATAGAGGGCGCGATCATGCCTGCTGGCAGCCGGCGCAGTGGCCCGCTGCGCCTTCCGCAATATCAGTGCAGCACGCGCGAGCGCGCCAGAAAATCCAGCAGCGCGCCGTCAAAGCCCTCGGGGTCTTCCAGCTGCGGCCAGTGGCCCACGTGGGGCAGCTGCAGGTGCTCGGCGTCCGGCAGCACATGGGCCAGGGCCTGCAGGGCCTCGGGCGGTGTGCAGCGGTCGTTGGCGCCGCCGATGAGCAGGGTGGGAATGTGCAGCTGCCGCAATTCTGCGGCGCCGCGGCCGAACGTGGACAGGGCCTCCAGCGCCCGCCGGTAGGCCCCGGGGAACACCTGCGACAGCGCGTGTGTGGCCAGGCGCACGCCCTCGGGCAGCGCCCCCGTGCCGATGAACTGGGGCACCAGGGTTTGCGCCAGCTGCTCCATGTCCCCGCCTGCCTCCAAGTCCTTCAAAGCTTGCAGCCGCGGTGCCACCCATTCGGCGCTGGCCCGCGCGTCCAGAGCAGGGCCACCGGCGCACAGCACCAGGCGCCGCACCAGCGCCGGCCGGCGCACACTCACCTCGAGCGCCACCATGGCGCCCATACCATGCCCCACCAGCACCACGGGCCCGCACTGCAACGCATCGGTCAGCGCCAGGCAGCTTTCTGCCAGGCCCTTGAAGGTGTAGGGCTCGATCGGGGCGCTGTGGCCATAGCCGGGCATGTCCCAGGCCACGGCGCGGTAGCCGGCGCTGGCCAGCATTTCGACCTGGGGCGCGAAGGTGAGGTGGTCGCCATCGGCGTCGTGCAGCAAAAGCACGGTGGGGCCGGAGCCCAGGGTGGAAAAGGTAGGGAGGAGGGCCATGGGAGGATCGGTAACCCCGCGACAACGCGGTGGCGGGCAGCACTCCATAATAGTTCCATCCCCCCGCCCCGCCGCCTGGCCCGCTTTCCGTGACCCGCCCTTCGCCCCGCACTCCCCTTGCCCGCCCGCCCAGCTTCTCCACACGCGAGTTCCGCGATGCGCTGGGCATGTTTGCCACGGGCGTGACCATCGTCACCGCGCGCAACGCCCAGGGCGAGCTGATCGGGCTCACGGCCAGCTCGTTCAACTCGGTCTCGCTGGACCCGCCGCTCGTGCTCTGGAGCCTGTCGCGCGCCGCGGCCTCCATGCCCGCATTTGCCAACGGTTCGCACTACGCCATCAACGTGCTGGCGGCCGACCAAAAGGCGCTGGCCGAACGTTTTGCCGCACGCGGTGTGGACCGCTGGAGCGGCGTGGAACACAGCCCGGGCATCAGCGATGCGCCCGTGCTGGCTGGCGCTGCCGCCACGTTCGAATGCTTCAACCGCAGCCGCTATGAAGAAGGCGACCATGTGATTTTTGTGGGCGAGGTCGAGCGCTGCAGCCACCGCGCGGGCGTGCCGCCCTTGCTGTACCACGGCGGACGCTTCTACACCGAGCACCCGCTGTAGCGGCCCACCAGACGCTGCAGCGCCCGCTGTCCAAGCGATCCTGCGCCCACCTGGCCTTCCATGCACATCCAGAGCATCAACATCGGTACCGCCCAGCGCCTGCGCGTGGGCGAGCGCTCCATCCTCACCGGCATCGGCAAAGCGCCCGTGCCGCACACCACCGTGGCCGTGGGGCCGCTGGGCCTGCAGGGGGACGAGCAGGTGGACCTGTCCATCCACGGTGGGCTGCAAAAGGCCGTGTACGCCTACCCTGCGGCGCACTACGCGTACTGGCGAGCGCAGCGCCGCGAGCAGGGCGTGAGTCTTTTCGACGAGATGCTGCCCCCAGGCTTCGTGGGCGAAAACCTCACCGTGGACGGCCCGCTGGAACACGAGGTGTTTGTGGGCGACGAGTGGCATTTCCCCGACTGCGTGCTGCGCGTCACGGCCCCGCGCGAGCCCTGCTACAAGTTCAACGCCGTGATGGGGTATGCCCAGGCCGGGCGTGCGATGGCGCTTACGGGCCGCTGCGGCTACTACCTGGCGGTACAGGAGCCCGGCACGCTGAGCCAGGGCCAGACCGCCACGCTGGTGCCCGGGCGGCGCAGCCTCAGCATTGCGCAGGCGCTGGCCGGCAAGTGGGCCAAACACGCGCGCTGATGCCGGCAGGGGCGCGGTGCGGGGGCACTAGGCACTGCGCCCTCTCACCAGCGGGGCGGCTTTCAGCGTGGCATCCGAACGCTTAGGAAGGCGCTCCGCCGTCTCAGCCCTGGTCAGACCGGGTCATGGCAACACACGCACAGCTTGTTGCCCTCCGGGTCCCGAAAGTACGCGCCGTAGTAGTGGGCGTGGTAGTGCGGCCGCAAGCCCGGCGGCCCGTCGCAAGTGCCGCCGTGGCGCAGCGCCAGGGCGTGCACTGCGTCCACCGTCGCCCGGTCGGCGGCCAGCAGCGCGTTCATGGCGCCGTTGCCGGGCTGGGCGGCCTGTTCGTCAAACGGTCGGCCGATGAGAAACAGCGGCCGCGCCACACCGGGCGTCTGCCAGCCGGCCCAGGGCCCTTCAGGCTCGGCAAAGCGCAGCGCCAGGCCCAGGCGCTCCAGCACCAGGCTGTAGAACGCCATGGCGCGCTCGAAATCGTTCACGCCGATGAACACATGGGACAGCATGCGTTGGGACCTTTCCGACATTGATAGCCTTGCGCGCAATCCATGCAACCGGCGCGGCCAACGCCAGCGCCCCCGCGCAAAGGCCGCCCGCCGCGCTGGGGGCGTCCCCCTCCCTACTTGCGCAGCAAGTCGAGAGAGGGGGAAGGCGCGAAGCGACTCAGGAGGTGCTTACCTGACCGTATCGGGCAACTCGATCTTGACTTCGAGCACTTCCAGGTTGTCCTGGCGCTCCAGGTGCACCTTGAGGTCGTCGGGGTTGATCTTCACATACTTGGAGATCACGGCCACGAGTTCGCGCTGCAGCGCGGGCAGGTAGTCGGGCTCCGACGCGTTGCGGCCGTTGCGTTCGTGCGCCAGGATGATCTGCAGGCGCTCCTTGGCGACGCTGGCCGTCTTTTTCTTTTCGCCAAGCAGGAAGGAAAGGAAAGAAGCCATGGCTTATTTGCTCCCGAACAGGCGTTTGAAGAAGCTGGGCTTTTCTGCTTCGATGAAGCGCAGCGGCTTGTCGGTGGCACCCAGAAAACGGTCGATCACGTCCTTGTACGCCTCGGACACATCGGTGCCCTGCGCATGGATGGCGGGCGTGCCCTGGTTGGACGACTGCAGCACCGTTTCGGATTCGGGGATCACGCCGATCAGCTTGATGCGCAGGATGTCCTGGATGTCCTCCAGGCTCAGCATCTGGCCATCTTCCACGCGGCTGGGGTTGTAGCGGGTGATGAGCAGGTGCTCCTTGATCGGCTCGCCGCCATCGATGGCGCGTTTGGTCTTGCTGCCCAGCATGCCCAGGATGCGGTCCGAATCGCGCACGGACGACACCTCGGGGTTGGTCACGAGCAGCGCCTCGTCGGCAAAGTGCATCGCCATGAGCGCACCGCTCTCGATGCCGGCGGGCGAGTCGCAGACGATGTACTCGAAGTCCATCGCGGCCAGGTCTTTCAGCACCTTTTCAACGCCGTCTTGCGAGAGCGCATCCTTGTCGCGCGTCTGGCTGGCGGCCAGCACAAACAGGTTGTCGCACTGCTTGTCCTTGATGAGCGCCTGGTTCAGGTTCGCCTCGCCGTGGATCACGTTGATCAGGTCGTACACCACGCGGCGTTCGCAGCCCATGATGAGGTCCAGGTTGCGCAGGCCGACGTCAAAGTCGATCACAGCGGTCTTGTGGCCGCGCAGTGCGAGGCCGGTGGCAAAACTGGCGCTGGTGGTGGTCTTGCCTACCCCACCCTTGCCGGAGGTCACGACGACGATTTTGGCCATGTTGTGCAAAGTCCTTGCGTTGGTCCAAATGGACGATGAATGAATGAATTGAAAAGAAACGAATTCGGTGGGCAGATCGGCCGGGGGTTCATGCCGATCAGAGCGGCTCGATGATCAGTTTTTCGCCGTCCAGCCGCACCTGCGCCGGCTTGCCCCGCACGTTGTCGGGAAGCTCGGTTTCGGTGGTGCGGTAGATGCCTGCAATCGACACCAGTTGGGGCTCCAGGCAGGTGCTGAACACCCGCGCCTCGGTGTTGCCGCGTGCACCGGCGATCGCCCGGCCGCGCAGCGGGGCATAGACGTGGATGTTGCCGTCGGCGATTACCTCGGCACCAAAACTCACCACGGCCATCACCACCAGGTCGGCGCCGCGCGCGTACACCTGCTGGCCCGAGCGCAGGGGCTTGTCCACCACCATGGTGCCGGGGCCGGCGATAGGCACCTCCACCTCGCGCACCACTTCCACCTCGCGAATCACTTCACGCACCTCAGGTGCCGCGCTCTCCGCGCGCACCGGCGCCGCATCGGGTGCGGCCGCCAGGCCTGCTGCGCGTGCGGCGTCCATCTGCGCGGGGCTGCCGCCACGCACGGCCACGGGCAGCGTGCTGTGGCTGCGCAGCTCGGCCGTGATGGCCGCGAAATCGATGGGTGCCTCGGCGTCCTTCACGGCCGCCAGGTCGATCAGAACCGGGTCATTGTCAAAAAAGCCTGGTGCATCGGCCACGCGCTCGGCCAGATCCGCCGCGAACTGCGCGGCATCGGTGGTCTTGAGCAACACAGCCACCACCGGCAGCGAGGCGCTCTTGAGATCAAAGCTGGTGCGGGCCTGAGCCGCCGTCGTAAGGGCCATGGATGGGGATGTGGAAAGGGGCGCGGGAACCGGATTCAGAAGGCGCAAAGTGTACCGTGGGGCTGCGCCGGGCCCTGCAGGCAGGTTGTATCGGCGCGTGCCAATGCTGCGGCGCGGCCGTATTTGGGCGCTGAGTGAACGACAGCGATGCCGCCTGCTGCCGGCCGCCCGCCCGCGCAGCCGGCGCGTCCCATTGGCGGTAGGGCGGACAGAAAGTCGCTATCCAGCGGGGGCGGTAGGTCGGAGCCAATGACGTAGTCCCTGCACACGACAAAAAAGCCGGGCAAGCCCGGCTTTTTGTCGTGGCCGAAGGCCGCCGCTTAGTTGCGGTCAGCACGCGCAGGACGGCTGGTGGTACCGCCACTGCCCGACATGCTGCTGTTCGAATTGCCCGAACCCATGGTGGCGCTGGAGCCCGACGAAGAACCGGCGCTCGAGCCCGCGGCATTGCCCGTGCCGGTAGTGGCACTGCCGGTGTTGCCGCCCTGGGTGCCCGTGGTACCCATGGGCGTGTTTTGCGAGCTTTGCTGGCCCGCACCGGTGGCCGCGTTGGGGCTCGCTGTGGTGGGTGGCGTGCCCTGGGCAATGGCGGTGCCAACAACGGCGACGGTGGCCAAGCCTGCGAGCAATTTCTTCAGTGGGTTCGATGCAGTCATTGGGAGACTCCTTGATGTAGATGGAAATGAAATCGCCAGCAACATCGCCAGCTGCACTCAGACTAGGGCTTCGTTAAGGCCGCGCCGTCATCTGCAGACCGCAAGCCGTGTCGGACAAGCGGCCTGTCAGCGGCTGCGCGTGTCCCACACGGGCGCAGGCCGCATTGACGAGGGCGCGGCTTGGGGGTGCAGCGGCCCCTGGCTGACCCATTCAACGCGCACACCGCCACCGAGCTTGCCGCGCTCCTACGAATCTCCCCTTTGTGAAGTGCGATGGGCGATGTGGCACGCAGCAGCGCAATGCCGAGCACCACAAAAATGCTGGGGCTAGTACCGCCGCGCGTACAACCTCAGCGTCTACTGCGGCGTGCTGCGGGCCGCGTGCGGCACGTCGTAAGCACCAAACAGCCGGGCGGCCGGCTGTGTCTCAGGCAGCACGTACACCACCGCGCCCGTGCGGCGCACCGCGGGGCTCAGCACTTTTTCGTAGAACGACACCGGCAGGTTGATGCAGCCAAAGGAGATGCGGTTGTCCTTGGCGGTCTTGGAGGCCAGCCGCTCCAGCCGGCGCTCGGCCTTCACGTTGGCACGCACGCGGTGCATGGAGACCGCCGCGTCGTAGTCCACCCACACCACGTCCTCGCCATTGGCGTTCACGCCGGGTTCGGCGATGAAACGGCCGGCCGGCGTAGTGCGCTCTGCAGGGAGCACCTGGGCAATCGGCTTGTCGCCGATGCCCGGCACCGTGTGGTCGCCAATGGCCGAGCCCAAAAGCGCGGGCGCCGCGCCCTGAAGCCGGCCGCCCGCGTCGAAGACGTAGACCTTGGCATCCTTCTTGTCGACGACCACCACGGCGCGTTGCTGGTGGTCACCGGAGTGGAAAGTCCAGTTGGCAATCTGCCGCACCTCCGCAGAAGCCTCCTGGCCGCCGAACTGTGCCAGGCGCGGCGCGGGTGAGGGGGCCAGCTTTGGCTGCGCAGGCGAGGCGGCCACTGGGCCAGCGATGGAGGCGCCGCGCGGAAAGTCCGACACTGTTCCCGACGGTTGCTGCGCGGGCGGCGCAACCAGCAACAACAGCGCCGCAGCCACCAAAAGCAAGCCCTCGCGCAGCGCGCCAAAGCGTCCGGTGGCATCGGGAGTGTCTTGGGAGGCGGTCTTGTGGGGCATGGTGTTCTTGTGGGCAGCTCCGCTCAACGCAGCCTGGCTCGGTGGTTTGATAAGAGCGCCGGAGTGCGATGCGACCGCCGCAGGAGGCCACTGCGAACAGCAACACAGCGGTTTCGGAGGTTGGAGGTTGGGTGCATGGGCTCCTTGGCGGGCGAGGACCACCGTCGCTACGGAGCCAACATTAACCATCTCACCCCCGTGCCAACGTGCGCCAATGCCGCAGCGTGTGTAGGAACCAGCCCCGTCAACTGCCGCCAGACCTGACCTGTGTCCGGCTATTCCCTTGGCCAGCACCATGATGCAAGCGCGTCCGACACCCACGCAGCGGGCGCGACCCACCATGGCCAGCACTCCCTCTCCCACCCGCACATGCCACGGTGCAAGCCCCTTCCATAATCGCCCGATGCCCTCCCCCCGTAAAACCCACATCGACTCCCTCGCCCTCTGCGTGCTGCTGGCCTGCTGCATGTTCTGGGGCTTTCAGCAGGTGCTGGTCAAGGCCACGGTGGCCGAGGTCGCGCCGGTGTTCCAGGCCTTCGTGCGTTTCGCGCTGGCCACCGTAGCGGTGGTGGCCTGGTGCCTGTGGCGCGGGGTGCGGTTGTCCGCCGCGGCAGAGCCCGCTGGCGCGGCGCGCGCGGGGCTGCTGGCCGGGGCGCTGTTTGCGGGGGAATTTGCGTGCATCTACCTGGGCTTGCAGCACACCAGCGCTTCGCGACTCACAGTGTTTTTGTATGCCTCACCGTTTTGGGTGGCACTGCTGCTGCCGCGTTTTATCCCGGGTGAGCGCCTGCAGGGCTGGCAGTGGCTCGGCCTGGCGGCGGCGTTCGTCGGCGTGGGGCTGGCGCTGGGCGATGGCCTGCTGGGCCCCGCCAATGCTGCCCTGCCCCAGGCTTGGTTGGGCGACCTGCTGGGCCTGGCCGCGGGCTTGATGTGGGCCCTGACCACGGTGGTGATCCGCACCACGCCGCTGTCCCGCGTGGCCCCGGCCAAGCAGTTGCTCTACCAGGTGGGCGTGAGCACGGCGGTGCTGCCGGTGATTTCGCTCGGCCTGGGCGAAGCCTGGGTGTGGCAGTTCAGCACCTTTGCCTGGGGTTCGTTGCTGGCGCAAGCACTGGTGGGGGCATTTGCCAGCTACCTGGCCTGGATGTGGATGCTGGCGCACTACCCGGCCACCAAGATTTCGGTGTTCGTGTTCCTCACGCCGGTGTTCGCGCTGCTGTTTGGCGCGGTCTGGCTGGGCGAGCCCATCACCCCGGGCCTGGTGGCGGCGCTGGTGCTGGTGGCGGCGGGCATCGTGCTGGTCAACCGCCGGCCCGCTGCGGGCTGAAATTCAAGCCAAAACAGCCTCTAGCGCTTGATTATCAAACACTTGTTGCTATATATTTTATAGCAAAACTATGTTTTAAAGAATGGGGTGCCCTGCGTGGCACCGCGCCAACGGCCAACCCGCTCAGAGCTTCGGAATCCGGATACGGCTGATCATCAGCGACCCCGACACCGCAAAGATCAGCACCAGCGGGTGCAGCGTGAAGCCGCCGATGAGCACCTTGCCAAACCACAGGTTTTCGCGCACGGCGCCCGTGAAGGCGGCCAGAGCCAGCAGGGCCACGAGCACGATGGACGTGGGGATGGGCGTGCCCTCGAAGTACTTGACCTTGCCGTCGTCGCCCGACAGCGTCTCGGCCGTGACGTTGTAGCGCGCCAAGCGCGACACGCCGCAGGCCACGAAGTACGCCAGCACGATGCGGTCGAACAGCCCCTGCATGCCACAGCCGTAGGCAATGATGGCGGGCGCCACGCCGAACGAAATCACGTCGGCCAGCGAGTCGAGCTCGCGCCCCATGGCCGAGCTCTTTTGGCGCCAGCGGGCGATGCGGCCGTCGAGCACGTCGAAGATCAGCGCGGCCAGCACCAGGGCGGCGGCAAAGTACACGTGCACCACGTCGCCGGTTTCCAGGTAGGTCATCGACGAGAACAGCGCGCCCACGCCGCAGACGGCATTGCCCAGCGTGAACCAGTCGGCCAGGTGGAACTCACGGATCATCGAAAAACGCTTGGGATGTTGGGAAGTGTTCATGTCAGGGGCTCCGGTCGCGCCAGGATGGCGGATAAGGACGCCACATTATGGGCGGCCGGTGCAAGGGCTTTTTGTAGGCACACCGCCCGCCCGGGGGTGGATGAAATGGGAGGCGGACGGGGCGGAGGTGGGGGCACGGGGTGCTCTTGAGACTCCTCCACAGAAGCAGCGGGGCCCCAAGGCTTTGCCCCACGCCGTCGTGCGCTCGGGGCGCCTGCGCGCCACTCTGGTTCTCTGGATCGGAGCACGCGCCCCGCAGGTGCAGGAACCCAGCGCATTTTTGGGGACGCCGATGTGATTGTCAGGAAGCCCCCGCGGCCCAACAATGGCCGATCCGCTTTCCGCTGCACCCATGACCTCCACCACGCCCCACGCCGCCGCCCCCCTTGCCTATCCGCCGCTGAACCCGCCGTTCGCCCGCACCACCAGCGTCCGCAGCCTGGCGGACGTCGAACGCCTGGAGGCACGGCCCCTGGCCGAGGCGCTGCTGGTGCAGAGCACCTACGAGATTTTCTGCAACGCGGCCCATGCGTTTGGTGACAAGACCGCGCTCACCTTCTTACCCACGGCCAACCCGGCTGACACACCCCTGCGCTGGTCGTTCAACGAACTCTTGGCCGGCATCCACCAGACGGCCAACCTGCTGCACGCGCTGCGCGTGGGGCCCGAGGACGCGGTGGCCGTGCTGCTGCCCGGCTGCCTGGAATACCACCTGGCCCTATGGGGCGGCGAGGCGGCGGGCATCGTACAGCCGCTCAACCCCATGCTCACCGACGAGAAGCTGGTGGCAATGATGACCGTGGCGCGCGCCAAGGTGCTGATCGCCTGGGGCGACGAGCCCACGGACGGTGACGCAGGCCTGTGGGCCAAGGCCCTGCGCCTGCGCGGCCAGGTGCCGACCCTCACCACGGTGTTGCGTGTAGCGCCGCACGACGAGGCAGCCGGAGCGGCCGGGGCACTGCCCGAAGGCGTGATGGACTTCGGGGCCCGCAGCGCGCAGCCTGTGGACCGCCTGGTGAGCGGGCGGCGCATTGCAGCCACCGATATCGCGGCGTATTTCCACACCGGCGGCACCACGGGCGCCCCCAAGCTGGCGCGCCACAGCCACGGCGCGCAGGTGTTCACCGCCTGGGCCAGCGTGCAGATGCAGGGCATCACGCCAGGCGACGTGGGCATCAACGGCTACCCGCTGTTCCATGTGGCGGGCGTGTTGCCCGGGTCGCTGGCGGCGCTGTCGGCGGGGGTGGAAACCATCATCCCCACCACCGGCCTGTTCCGCAACCGCGAGGTCATCGGCAACTACTGGCGGCTGGCCGAGCGCTACCGCTGCACCTACCTCTCCGCCGTGCCCACGGTGCTGGCGGCGCTGGCCAACGTGCCGCTGGATGGCGCCGACATCAGCTCGCTGCGGTATTGCCGTACGGGCGCGGCCATCCTGGCGCCGGAGCTGGCGGCGCGCTTCGAGCGGCTGTTCGGCTTGCACGTGCACGAGAGCCTAGGCATGACGGAGATGGCGGGCATCTCCACCATCACCCCGCCCGGCGTGGACGCGCCTGCGGGCTGCGTGGGCTGGCGGCTGCCGTACACGCAGCTGCGCATCGTGGCGCTGGATGCGCATGGCAACGCGTCCGGCCAGGACATGCCGCGCGGTGAGCCCGGCATGGTGCTGTTCAAGTCGCCCAATCTGTTCTCGGGCTTTCTGGATGCGGCCGACACGGCCAAGGCATTCACAGAGGACGGCTGGCTGGCCACGGGCGACCTGGGCTTTGTGGATGCAGAGGGTCGCCTGAACCTGAGCGGCCGCTCCAAGGACCTCATCATCCGCAGCGGCCACAACATCGACCCCAAGGTGATCGAGGACGCACTGGGCGCCCACCCCGCAGTGCAGCTGTGTGCCGCCGTGGGCGCGCCCGATGCGTACGCGGGCGAGCTGCCCGTGGCCTACGCCACGCTGGTGCCGGGCGCGCGGGTCACCGAGGCCGAGCTGCTGGCCTTCACCGCCGAGCGCGTGGACGAGGCCGTGGCCCGCCCGCGCTGGGTGAAGGTGCTGGCCGCCATGCCGGTGACCAACGTCGGCAAGATCTTCAAGCCCGAGCTGCGCCTGCGCGCGGCCTGCCACACGGTGCAGGCGCTGGTGGACGGCGTGTGCGCCACGCAGGTCCCCGGTGCGCCACGCCCCCTGGTGCAGCCCGAGGGCGACAGCGCCGTGCGGGTAACCGTCATGCCTGCCAGCGCGGCCGCTGCAGACACTGCGGACACGGACGCACTGCTGGCCCGTCTGCGCGAAGTGCTCGCGCCTCTGCCGCTCACCGTCACGGTAGCCAGCGACCCGGCGCCAGAGGTTGGTCACGCACCCGCATAAGCCCGCGTGACAGGTCCGTTTCGGCGCGCCACCATGCAAGCGGAGCCGGTTCGGTTTCTTTTTTCTAACAACAACTTCGACAGGAGACAGCGCATGCCCTTCCACCACAAGCTGATGAACCGCCGCCACTGGTTGGGCCGCGCCGCGCTGGCCGCCGCAGCGGCCAGTGTCGGCACCGCCGCCTTTGCGCAGGCGCCCGCCTACCCCAACAAGCCCATCAAGGTGATCGTGCCTTTTGCTGCGGGCGGTGCCACCGACGTGCTGGCGCGCGTGCTGGCCGAGAAGATGGCCGTGGGCCTGGGCCAACCGATCGTCATCGACAACAAACCCGGCGCGGCCGGCATCATCGGCACCGACGCCGTGGCCAAGGCCGCGCCCGACGGCTACACGCTGCTGCTGGGCCTGAGCAACTCGATGCTCACGAACCAGTTCCTCTACACCAAGCTGCCCTACAGCCCCGAGCGCGACATTGCGCCCATCTACCAGATCGCCATTGCGCCGCTGGTGCTGGTGGCACACCCCAGCGTGCCCGCAGCCACGGGGCCCGAGTTGCTCAAGTACGTGGTGGCCAACAAGGGCAAGGTCGCCTATGGCTCGTATGGCACGGGCGCGTATCCGCACCTGGCCGGCGCGTACATGAGCCTCACGCAGAACGCCGACATGAGCCACGTGGCCTACCGGGGCGAGGCGCCCATGGTGCAGGACCTGCTGGGCGGCCAGATCCAGATCGCGTTTGCGAGCGCGCTGCAGGCCAAGGCGCACATCGACGCGGGCAAGCTCAAGGCGATCGGCGTGAGCGGCGAGCACCGCATGGGCACCCTGCCCAACGTGCCCACGTTGGCCGAGCAGGGCCTGAACGACGAGGCCTACCGCGTGGCGGGCTGGCTGGCCTTTGGCGCGCCGGCCGGTACGCCCGCGCCCATCCTGGAGCGCATCGCGGCCGAAGTGCGCAAGGCCACGCAGCAGCCCGACGTGGCGCAGCGGATCGTGGCGATGGGGTTCGACGTGCAGAACAGCTCGCCCGCGCTGTTTGCGGCGGCGATTGCGAAGGAGCGGCCGGTGTGGGAGCGGCTGATCAAGGCGTCCGGCGCGAAACTCGACTAACCCCCTGAGCGGCTGCGCCGCTTCCCCCTCAGGGGGACGCCGCCAGCGCGGCGGGGCGGCTCTTGCGCGGCGGCCCTGGCTTGGCGCCGTGCCCTGGTTGACCGTTCCGGCCCGGGCTTGCAGCCGGTGCCAGCCGCGAGGCCGGAACCATGCAGCTCAGCACATCGCGGAAAGCTGAATTTCAGGTCGAAAATGGCCCTGGCGCTTATCCATCAGGCGCTGGTAGCTATGTATTTGATAGCGTGCTGGACCGTTCCTTTGCAAACGCCACATACCAGTCCAGGCACCCCGGATTGGCCATCGCATCCTTGTTGACCACCTTCTCGATCGGCTGGCCCAGCAGCAATTTCTTGATCGGCAGCTCCTGCTTCTTCCCACTGAGCGTGCGCGGCACCTCCGCCACAGCAAAGATGTCGTCGGGCACAAACCGCGGGCTCAGCGCCGTGCGCACTGCACCGTTGATGCGCGCACGCAAAGCGTCGTCGAGCACGCTGCCGGGGCGCAGCGCCACAAACAGCGGCATGTAGCTCTCGCGGCCCAGGTACTCCAGGTCGACCACCAGGCTGTCGAGCACTTCGGGCAGGGATTCGACGGCGCTGTAGATCTCGCTCGTGCCCATGCGCAGGCCATGGCGGTTGATGGTGGCGTCGCTGCGGCCATAGATGATGCAGCCGCCACTGGCGCCGTCGATCTTGAGCCAGTCCCCGTGGCGCCACACCGCGCCCATGCTGGCGGGGCCATCGCCACCCCCGGGTTGGCGGCCGTGCCCTGCGGGGTACATGTCAAAGTAGCTCGACAGGTAGCGTGACCCATCCTTGTCGCCCCACAGGTAGAGCGGCATCGACGGAATCGGCTGCGCGCACACCAGCTCGCCCACCTCGCCCATCACCGGCAAGCCCTCCGTGTTCCACGCTTCCACGGCTGCACCCAGCATGCGGCACTGCATCTCACCAGGCACCTGGGGCATTTCGCGGTTGCCGCCGATGAAAGCGCCGCAAAAGTCGGTACCCCCAGAGATGTTGTTCCACCAGATGTCGCGTGTCCCCAGTGCCTCGAACTGCGCCGTGCCCCACTGCTGCACTTCGGGCGACAGCGGCGAGCCCGTCGTGCCCAAAGCGCGGATGCGCGTCAGGTCGCCATAGTCCGCCAGCGTGATGCCCGCCTTCATGCAGTTGGCAAAAAACGCCGCGCCCGCGCCGAAAAAGGTCACGCCCGTCTCGGCCGCAAAACGCCAGAGCACGCCCCAGTCGGGGTGGTCTTTGCTGCCGCCAGGGTTGCCGTCGTAGATCACGCAGGTCGTGCCCGACAGCAGGCCGCTCATCTGCGCGTTCCACATCACCCAGCCGGTGGAGCTGTACCAGTGGTAGCGCTCGCCAAAGCTGTTGGCGTCGTAGCTGCAGCCGATATCGTTGTGCAGCACCTTGAGCTGCAGCGCCACCAGCAGCGAGCCGCCGTGGCCGTGCACGATGGGCTTGGGCAGGCCCGTGGTGCCGCTGGAGTAGACGATCCACAGCGGGTGGTCGAACGGCAGCCACATCGGCTCGAACGCCGCAGTTTCAGCATCATTTCGGGCCGTAGCGCCAGTCCAGCTTGCCCATTCAGCTATCAAAACAGAAGCATCCAGATTGCCCAGCAGCACCGCGTGCTGCACGCTCGGGAGCGCGCCGCGCAGCTCGGCCAGCACGGCGGTGCGGTCGTGATCGCGCCCGCCATAGGTCACGCCGTCCACGCCGATGAGTACCTTGGGCTCGATCTGCCGGAAGCGGTCGAGCACCGCATGCGTGCCCATGTCGGGCGCGCAGATGCTCCACACGCCGCCAATGCTCACCGTGGCCAGAAAGGCCACCATGGCCTCGGGCACGTTGGGCAGGTAGGCGGCCACGCGGTCGCCGGGCAACACGCCCTGGGCCTTGAGGTGCAGCGCCAGAGACGCGACCTGGCGGCGCAACTCGGGCCAGGAGAGTTCACGGTGCTGGCCTTTTTCATTGCGGCTGATGATGGCCGGCAGGCCTGCGGCGTGGGCGGCATCGACATGGCGCAGCGCCTGGCGCGCGTAGTTCACCTGTGCGCCGGGGAACCACTGGGCCCCAGGCATCGTGTTGTGGGCCAGCACCGCGGTATGCGGCGTGGGCGACTGGATGCCGAAGTAATCCCACACGCTTTGCCAGAACGCGTCGAGTTCGGTGGTGGACCAGCGCCACAGCGCGTCGTAGCTGTCGAACGCCAGCCCACGCTGGTCGCGCAGCCAGTTCTGGTACAGGCGGATCTGCGGCACAAACGGGGGCGCAGATCGCGCGGGCGCCGCGGTGGTGGGTGCCGAACTTTGCGGGGGGGTTTTGCTTGTCTCCATGGCGACGCAGCGTACCAGCGGGGCGGGCTGCGGGCCAGTCGGTGGGGTCCCGTGATTGACAGCAGTACCGCTCTTCAGGACTGCGGGCTGCGCAGTGGCGGCGCACCCGCAGCGCGGGCAAAACCCCTCATCTCGCCGTGGATTTGATATTTCGCACGGTTGTGCTAAATTCGCGCCATGGACGCCAAGACCCAAAAAGCAGAACTCACCCGCGCAGCGATCGTGGGCGCGGCGCTGGACCTGGCCGCGGCCGAGGGCCTGGAGTCGATCACGCTGCAGGCCGTGGCCGACCGCGTGGGGTTGTCCAAGAGCGGCGTGTTCTCGCGGGCCGGCTCGCGTGAGGCGCTGCAAAAGGCGGTGATTGAAGAGTTTGGCCGCCGCTTCCTGGCCGACGTGTTCGTGCCCGCCATGCAGCAGCCCAAGGGCCTGCCGCGCCTCAACGAGATCGTGCGCCGCTGGATAGCCCGCACGCGCGATGTGGAGGCCTTTACCGGCTGCATCTACACCGCGGGCGCGTTTGAGCTGGACGATCGCGAAGGCGAGTTGCGCGACCTGCTGCACACCGAAATCACCCGCTGGCGCGCGGCGCTGCGGCGCACGGTGCTGCAGGCCATCGAGGCCGGCCACCTCCCCCCTGACACCGCGCCCGACCAGCTGGTGGGCGAGATCTATTCCATGATCATGGGCTTACTGCACGATGTGCGCTTCCTGCGTGATCCGCAGGCGGTGCCACGCACCGAGGCGTCGTGGGCGCGCCTCGTCAAGAGCTACCAACCAACCGCCTGACCGCTGGTCGTGCAATGGAAACCTCTTGCCTTCATTTGCCCCAATTTCGCACAACCGTGCGAAGAAAGGAACCACCATGCTGATCCTCTTGGGTATTGCGGCCATTGCAGCCGCGCTGGGCGCCCTCCGCGGGCTGCGCGACACCCTCGCCCGGTTGCCACGCAGCAACCGCGACTGGATTTTTTATTGAGCGCTGAGCCACGCACGCCGCGCCCTTTTTGATGGGCTGGCGCCTGCGGTCTCGGCCAGCGCCTGCGTTGCGCCACGCGCCCGCCGCGCCACCCTTCTCTCTCTTTTCGGAGCCCGCCATGAGCCACACCACCGCCCTGCAAGCCACCTCCAACTTCTACAGCGCGCACGCGGCCATGCGGCTGCTGCGCGCAGCGCTCGGGACCACCGAGCGGCTCTGGCCCGCGCTGGCCGTGCGTGCGGCCTACCGCCTGTTCGGCACGCCGCTGCCGCTGCGCAAACCCGGCAGCCCCACCTCGCCGGGCAGCGCATGGCGCACGGAGCGCTGGCCTTTTGAAGATGCGGAAATCACGGTCTACACGCCCCTGGCACAACCCCATGGCCCGGCGGTACTGCTGCTGCACGGCTGGGGCGGGCACGCGCGCCAGATGCTGCCGCTGGCCGAAGCGCTGGCCGCACGGGGTTTGCGGCCGGTGCTGATGGACCTGCCCGCCCATGGCGGCAGCCGCGGCCGGGTGAGCAACCTGCCCCAGTTTTCGCGCGCTATCGAATACGCCACCGCCCGGCTGCACGCGCAGGATTCGGCTCCCCACGCCGTGGTGGCCCATTCACTGACGGCCAACGCGGCGGCCCACGCCGCCAGCCGCGGCCTGGCCACAGGGCGGCTGGTGATGATTGCGCCGCCGGCCTCGCCGCACGAGTACACGCGCCTGTTCGCGCAGGTGTTCGGCCTCTCGGAGCGCACGCGCGCCGCCATGCAGCGTCTGATCGAGGCGCGCGAAGGCGTCCTCATGCGCCAGTTCGAGCCGCCCGCCGTGGGCCCGCGCATCGCGCTGCCCACGCTGGTGGTGCACGACCGCGGCGACCGCATCAACCGCTTTGCGGACGGCGAGGCCTACCGCGACCACATCCCGCACGCCAAGCTGCTGGCCACCGACGGCCTGGGCCACCGCAAGATCCTGCAGCATGCGGACGTGCTGGCAGCTATGGTGGATTTTGTGGACGGCCCCGCGCCATAAACCGCGGTCGCGGTCACCAGCGAGCGCTTGTGAACGCAGGCCTGCGTCCTGCAGCGGCCTGCCCCTACTTCAATCGGTCATCTTCGCCAGGCTGGTGATCGCGTAGCCCTTTTGACCCATCTGCTCGCTCGGCCGTTCGATGCCGTACTGGTCCCAGCGCTCCAGAGAATCGTCCAGCTCTAAGCCGCGGGCCTCGTCTTCCCAGGCGGTGTCGATCGCCTCTTGCGGTATCGGCTGGCCCTCGGGCACGGCCAGGTGGGAAAACTTGCCATCGGCTTCGGCCTGGCGGTAGATGTCCACGCGCATGTTCGGGTCCTTTCGTACGTCGATCAACACACTCTAGCCCGGTCCGCAGGACACGCCACGTAGGAATAGCCCCTTTACCGACACCGCACTGTGGGCGCGGCGGGTGCAAGACACCTCCTACAGCCGGGCAAGGTGTTGTCCTGCAAGCCCTTGCGTCCGTGCCGCGCGGTGCCGGCAGCTCGGCCATGCACCAATGGCATCTGTCGCGCCCCTGTCGCCATCGGGGCTCACCGTCCCACCGGTACCGGCGCGGCATTCCGCGCTCCCGACCGCCATGAGGAACCCATCCGTGCAGGCATCCCCGCTCCAGACCGCGCTCACTGCGCATGACGCTTATCTTTTTCGCGAGGGAACCCATGCACGGCTGTACCAGGCGCTGGGCTGCCACCTGCGCGCGGACGGCGATGGGGCAGATCTGGCGGTGTGGGCCCCCAATGCCGCCCATGTTTCGGTGATCGGCGAATGGAACGGCTGGAACTCCGACGCCAACCCGTTGCGCCACCGCACCGATGACAGCGGTGTGTGGGAGGGCCATGTGCCGGGCGTCGAGCAAGGACATGCCTACAAATTTCGCATCGTTGCGCAGAGCGGTGATGTGCTGGAAAAAGCCGATCCCTTTGCGATGTACGCCGAGCTGCCCCCCGCCACCGCGTCGCGCGCCTGGTCGCTCGACTACGAATGGAACGATAGCGCCTGGATGGAAAGCCGCGGCGCGCACAACGCGCTGGACGCGCCGATGTCGATCTACGAGGTGCATCTGGGGTCGTGGCGGCGCAAGGACGGCGCCTTCATGGGCTACCGCGAGCTGGCCCATGCGCTGGCCGAATACGTGCTGCACACCGGCTTCACCCATGTGGAGCTGATGCCTATCACCGAGCACCCGTTTTATGGCTCCTGGGGCTACCAGACCACCGGGTACTTCGCGCCGACGGCCCGCTATGGCACGCCGCAGGATTTCATGTACTTCGTGGACCATCTGCACCAGCAGGGCATCGGCGTGCTGCTCGACTGGGTCCCGTCGCACTTCCCCGCCGACGCGCATGGCCTGGACCGTTTTGACGGCACGCACCTGTTCGAGCATTCCGACCCGCGGCAGGGCTTTCACCCCGAGTGGAACTCCAGCATCTTCAACTACGGGCGCCACGAGGTGCGCAGCTTCCTGGTGTCGTCGGGGCTGTTCTGGCTGGACAAGTACCACCTGGATGGCCTGCGCGTGGACGCGGTTGCGTCCATGCTGTACCTAGACTACGCACGCAAACACGGCGAATGGATTCCCAACCGCCACGGCGGGCGCGAGAACCTCGAAGCCATCGAGTTCATGCGCCACCTCAACCGCGCGCTGTACCGCGACCACCCCGACACGGTATGCATTGCCGAGGAGTCCACCGCCTGGCCGATGGTGTCGCGACCCATCGAGATGAATGGCTTGGGCTTTGGCATGAAATGGAACATGGGCTGGATGCATGACAGCCTGTCGTACATGAAGGAGGACCCGGTCAACCGGCGCTACCACCACCACAAGCTCACGTTCTCGATGGTGTACGCGTTCAACGAGAACTTCGTGCTGCCGCTCTCGCACGATGAGGTGGTGTACGGCAAGGGGTCGCTCATCAACAAGATGCCCGGCGACGAGTGGCAGCAGTTTGCGAACCTGCGGGCGCTGTTCGGGCTGATGTGGGCCCACCCCGGCAAGAAGCTGCTCTTCATGGGCGGCGAATTTGGCCAGCGGCGCGAATGGGCACACGAGGGCGAGCTGGACTGGGAGATGTCCGGCTGGGAACGGCACAGCGGCGTGCAGCGGCTGGTGGGCGCGCTCAACCGCGTGTACCGCAACGAGCCCGCGCTGCACCAGGTCGACTTCTCGGCCGAAGGCTTTGAGTGGCTGGAGGCCGACGACGCTGCCCAAAGCGTGATCGCCTTTTTGCGCAAGCCGCGCGCTGGCGGGCCCACGGCCGCGCCGGTGCTCGTGGTCTGCAACATGACACCGGTGCCGCGCGAGAACTACATCGTCGGCGTGCCCACAGCCGGCTTCTGGGGCGAGATCCTGAACACCGACGCCCGCGACTTCGGGGGCTCGGGCTGGGGCAACCTGGGCGGGGTCGAATCCACGCCCGTGCGCTCGCGCCGCTTCACGCAGTCCCTGTGCCTGACCTTGCCGCCCTTGTCCGCCATCTACCTCACGCCGTCACCGGCCGCCGCCCATGACAACGCCTAGCCCCACCCCCATCTTGCTGCAGCCCAACGCCAGCCCCCGCACCCACGCCAGCACGATTGCGCCTGAACGCATGGCGCACGACGGCCGTGTCCGGGCCGTGGTCGAGGCCGTTCTGCCCGCCGTCGATGCCGGCCGCTTTGCGGTCAAGTGCGTGGCGGGCGAACCCTTTGTCGTCACAGCACACTGCTTTACCGACGGGCACGATGTGTTGCGCGTGATGCTGTGCTGGCGTGCAGACGATGCCACCGCACCGGTGGAGGTGCCCATGGTCGCCACGGGCAACGATGAATGGCGGGCCAGCTTTTTGCCGCCTGCGTCCGGGCGCTACTACTACACGGTCACCGCCTGGGTGGATTCCTTCGATTCGTGGCGCCGTGAGCTGGTGCGCCGGGTGGATCCGGAAGACATTTGCATTGCCGCCCGCGTCGGCGCCATCGAGATCGCCGCCGCGGCGCACCGCGCAGAGGGCGAGGACCAGGCCGCGCTGGTGGAATGGGCGCAGGCGCTGGAGGACGAGGCCCTGGCCGCGGGCGCAGTGCAGAGCGCCGAGCGCGCCACCAAGGCGACGGCACTCAAGGCCCTGGCGCTCGATTCCGACCGCGCCGAACTCATCGCGCGCTACCCGGACCGCCGCCACGAGTTCCGCTACCCCACAGAATTCCCGCTGGTGGCGGACCGCGAACGCGCCCGCTACAGCACCTGGTACGAGCTTTTTCCCCGTTCGACCTCGCCCGTGCCCGGCGCCCACGGCACGCTGCGCGATGTGGAAAACCGCTTGCCGGCCATCGCCGCCATGGGTTTCGACGTGTTGTACTTCCCGCCCATCCATCCCATCGGCCGCGTGCAGCGCAAGGGCAAAAACAACGCGCTGACGGCGCAGCCGGGCGATGTGGGAAGCCCCTGGGCGATTGGCGCGGCAGAGGGTGGCCACAAGGCCATCCTGCCCGAGCTGGGCACGGCCGAGGACTTCCGCCGCCTGGTGGGCGAGGCACGCCGCCACGGGTTGGAGATCGCGCTGGACATTGCCTTCCAGTGCGCGCCCGACCACCCCTACGTCGAGCAGCACCCGGACTGGTTCCGCTGGCGGCCCGACGGCACCGTGCAATACGCGGAAAACCCGCCCAAGAAGTACCAGGACATCTACCCGTTCAATTTCGAATGCGACGACTGGCAGGGCCTGTGGACGGAACTCAAGAGCGTGTTCGAGCACTGGATCGGCGAGGGTGTGCACATCTTTCGCGTCGACAACCCGCACACCAAGGCCTTCCCGTTCTGGGAATGGGTGATCACCGAGATCAAGCGCAACCACCCCGACGTGCTCTTTTTGGCTGAGGCCTTTACCCGGCCCAAGGTCATGCACGGGCTGGCCAAGCGGGGGTTTTCGCAGTCGTACACGTACTACACCTGGCGCAACACCAAAGAGGAGCTGACGGCGTATTTCATCGAGTTGTCGAGTGGCCCGGGCAAGGACTACTTCCGCCCCAACGTGTGGCCCAACACGCCCGACATCCTGAACGAGCACCTGCACGGCGGCGAGCCTGCGGTGTTCATGTCGCGCCTGGTGCTGGCCGCCACGCTGGCCGCCAGCTACGGCATCTACGGCCCGGCGTACGAGCTGCTCGAGCACGATCCGCGCGAGCCTGGGAGCGAGGAATACCTGCACTCCGAGAAGTACCAGCTGCGCCACTGGGACCACGACCGGCCCGACAACCTGCGCGACTTCATCACCCGGGTGAACCACATCCGACGCGAGAACCCCGCCTTGCATTCGGACAACTCGCTGCGCTTTTTGTCGATCGACAACAACGCCCTGATCGCCTACGCCAAGCGTTCGCCCGACGGCCGCAACACCGTGGTCACCGTGGTCAACCTCGACCCGCACAACGCGCAGTCGGGCTGGGTCAACCTGAGTGCCGCCTGGGTGGCCGGTGCCGAAGCCGCAGAGGAGGAGAGTGCGGCATTGGCCCCCGCGCCGGCCGAGCGCTGGCAGATGCACGACCTGCTGAGCAATCAGCGGTTTGTGTGGCAGGGCGACTGGCACTTCGTGCAGCTGGACCCCCACCGCGTGCCTGCGCATGTTTTCCTGGTGCGGCGGCATGTGCGCCGCGAGCATGACTTCGATTTCTTCGAATAAAAAACGAGCGAAAAACCATGAGCGCCATTCCCGCCCCCGTGCTGCAGCCGTCACCCCCGGGTGACCTGCCGGACCCTTTGCCCGGCATCACGCCCGAGAACCCCGAGATCGACACCAGCGATGACCCGCTGTGGTACCGCGATGCGGTGATCTACCAGCTCAACGTGAAGGCGTTTTTTGACACCAACGGCGATGGCGTGGGCGACTTCAAGGGCGTGACCGCCAAGCTCGACTATGTGAAGGAGCTGGGAGTCAACACCATCTGGCTGATGCCGTTTTATCCCTCGCCGCTGCGCGACGACGGCTACGACATCTCGGAATACGAAGACGTGCACCCGCAGTACGGCACGCTCGACGATTTCCGCGAAATGCTGAACGCAGCGCATGAACGCGGCCTGCGTGTGATCACCGAGCTGGTGATCAACCACACCTCTGCCGACCACCCGTGGTTCCAGGCCGCGCGCCATGCGCCCCCTGGCTCGCCCGAGCGCGACTTCTACGTGTGGAGCGACACCGACCAGATCTACCAAGGCACGCGGATCATCTTCACCGACACCGAGACCTCCAACTGGAGCTGGGACCCGGTGGCCAAGGCCTACTACTGGCACCGGTTCTTCAGCCACCAGCCTGACCTGAACTTCGACAACCCGGCGGTGATGGAGGCGGTGCTCAAGACCATGCGCTTCTGGCTGGACATGGGCGTGGACGGCTTCCGGCTGGACGCTATTCCCTACCTGGTCGAGCGTGACGGCACCAGCAACGAGAACCTGCCCGAGACGCACGCGGTCATCAAGAAGATCCGCGCCGTGATCGACGCCGAATACAAGAACCGCTTTCTGCTGGCTGAGGCCAACATGTGGCCCGAGGACGTGCGCGAATATTTTGGCGATGGCGACGAGTGCCACATGGCCTATCACTTCCCGCTGATGCCGCGCATGTACATGGCCATCGCACAGGAAGACCGCCACCCCATTGTCGAGATCCTTCAGCAGACGCCCGAGATTCCCGACGGCTGCCAGTGGGCCATCTTCTTGCGCAACCACGACGAGCTCACGCTGGAGATGGTGACGAGCAAGGAGCGCGACTACATGTACAACATGTACGCCTCCGACAAGCGCGCGCGCATCAACCTCGGCATTCGCCGGCGCCTGGCGCCGCTGATGGAAAACGACCTCGACCGCGTCAAGCTCATGAAGGGCATGCTGCTGTCGATGCCGGGCTCCCCGGTCATGTACTACGGCGACGAGATCGGCATGGGCGACAACGTGTTCGTGGGCGACCGCAATGGCGTGCGCACGCCCATGCAGTGGAGCCCCGACCGCAACGCCGGCTTCTCGCGCGCCGACCCGCAGCGGCTGTACCTGCAGCCCATCATGGACCCGATGTACGGCTACGAAGCGCTCAACGTGGAGACGCAGGCGCGCGACCAGAGCTCGCTGCTCAACTGGACGCGCCGCATGCTGGCGGTGCGCAAGACGAGCCACGCTTTCGGCCGCGGCAAGCGCATTTTTCTCAAGCCCGGCAACCGCAAGATCCTGGCGTACTTGAGCGTGCACGAGGACGACGTGATCCTGACGGTCTTCAACCTCTCGCGCGCGGCGCAGCCGGTGGAGCTGGACCTGTCGGCCTACAAGGGCCGCGCGCCAGTGGAGATGCTGGGGCGCGTGACCTTTCCCCCCATCGGCGACCTGCCGTACCTGCTCACGCTGCCGTCGTACGGCTTCTACTGGTTCCGGCTCTCCACCGAAGCCGAGATTCCCTCCTGGCACCAGGACGGGCTCGATTTGCAGGAGCGCCCTGTGCTGGTGCTGTTCGACGGCTGGACGAGCTTTTTCCGCGACCAGGTCATGCCCTGGCGCATTGGCATGGCCGAGCGCATGCACACGCAGCTCGAAACCGACACCCTGCCCCGCTTCATCGAAACGCAGCGCTGGTACGCCGGCAAGGGCGGCAGTGCGGTCCAGCGCGCACGCATAGAGGACCACGCGCTGTGGAGCGACGAGGGCCATGAATGGATGCTGCCGCTGCTCGCAATTGAAGGGCCCGAGGAGCCTGCGACCTACTTTGTGCCGCTGGCGCTGGCGTGGGAAGAAACCGACGAGGAGCGCATGAAGCGCATCTCGCCCGGCGGGCTGGCGCGTGTGCGCCAGCAGGCCCAGGTGGGCGTGCTGGGGGACGCGTTCCACGACGAGGCGTTTTGCCGAGCCGTCGTGCGCGCCATCGGTGCGAACCGCGAAGTGGCGACGGCCCACGGCCGGCTGCGCTTCAAGCCCACGGGGGCGTTTGCCGGCATCGCCGCGCGGCTCGATGAGCTGCCGGTGAGCCGCCCGGGTGCGCAAAGCAGCAACACCGTCGTCACTTTTGACGAAACGCTGTTCCTCAAGGGCTACCGCCGGCTGCGCCCGGGCCTCAACCCCGAGCTGGAGGTCGGCAAGTTCCTCACCGAGGTGGCCCGCTACCCGCACTGCGTGCCCGTGGCCGGCGCGCTGGAATACACGGCCAACGACGGCACGCAGATGACGCTGGCGTTGGTGCAGTCGTACGTGTCCAACCAGGGCGATGGCTGGGACTACACGCAGGGCTACCTGGAGCGTTTTCTGGAAGACCTGCGCGTTGCGCCGGCGCAGGCACAGGCACCGGCCGATGTGCACGGCGGCTACCTGGCGCTAGCGTCCACGCTGGGCTTGCGGACCGCGCAGCTGCACCGGGCGCTGGCGCTGCGCACCGGCTACCCCTCGTTCGACCCCGAACCGCTGACGGCGCAGGACGTGGCGGCCTACCGCCAACGCGCCACCGCCGAAGCCCAAGACACGCTGGCGCTGCTCGAGCGCCGCCTGGCCGAGCTCCCCGCGCCGGTGCAGTCCGACGCCCAGGCCGTGCTGGCACGGCGCACCACCGTCATCGACCACATCGCCGCAGGCAGTGCCCCGCTGACGGCACCGGCAGGAATCAAGACGCGCTACCACGGCGACTACCACCTGGGCCAGGTGCTGGTGACGGGCAACGACTTCGTCATCATCGACTTCGAGGGCGAACCAGGCCGCAGCTTTGAAGAGCGGCGCGCCAAGGGCTCGCCGCTGCGCGACGTGGCGGGCATGCTGCGGTCGTTCAACTACGCCCGCTGGGCCGCACTCAAGCACACCATGCAGAGCACCGAGGAGGTGGTGCGCATGGACGCGGCCGTGCTGCAGTGGGAGGAAGCCACGCGCAGCGCCTTCCTGGGCGCGTACATGGGCCACATGGCCGGCAGCGAGCAGGAGCGGCAGACCACGGCCAGCCTGCTGGCGCTGTTCGAGATGGAAAAGGCGCTGTACGAACTGCGCTACGAACTTGGCAACCGCGTGGACTGGGTGCAGGTTCCGCTGCAGGGCATCTTGGCCCTGATCGGCGCAACGCCTGAATTCGAACCCCGCCAGGCCCCTCTGGCCTAACGCGCCACAGCCGCGCGCGGCCTCACACAGAACGAGAGAAATTTCATGGAAAACTTCGGTATCCACCTGGAACCTGCGCGGGCCATGCTCTACCAGGTGGGCGCATATCTTCCGCGCATCCTCATCGCCATCCTGATCGTGTTCGGCGGGTGGCTGCTGGCCAAGGCAGCACGGTTTGCCGTCACCCGCGGCCTCAGGGCCATCAACTTCAGGGTGCTCACCGAACGCGCCGGGCTCGACTCGTTTTTGCGCCAGGGCGGCATGGCGGGCGACACCACCGACATCTTCGGCCTGCTGGTGTATTGGCTGGTGATCCTGGCAGCGCTACTGGTGGCGTTCAACGGACTGGGGCTGAGCTACGTCACGGCCCTGCTCAGCCGCCTGGTGTGGTTTGTTCCCAACCTCTTCATCGCGCTGCTCATCCTGGCGTTCGGCGCCTACTTTGCGCGGTTTGTGGGCAACACGCTGGCGGGGTATGGGCACCGCAAGAAGCTGCAGGACGCCGCGCTGCTGGGCAAGGTCGCGCAGTACGCCATCGTGGTGTTTGTGGTGCTGATTGCGCTGGACCACCTCAAGGTGGGCGGCGACATCGTGCGCCAGAGTTTCCTCATCCTCCTGGGCGGCGTGGTGTTTGCCGCAGCGCTGGCGTTTGGCCTGGGCGGCAAGGACTGGGCGGCAGAGCGCATCGAGAGCTGGTGGCCGCGTGCGCGCAAGCCTGACGCAGGGCAGCCGCCTGCCCCGCCCCTGGCGCGCAGGCCGGGCGACCCAATGCCCTGACGTGCCCCCGGGCGCACGGCAACCGGTGCAGGCGCCGTGTGGCGCCACGTGGCGGCAAGGGGCCGCGGGCAAGTCAACGGACGTGGGCCAGCGCTTGGTCCAAGTCGCTGCACAGGTCTTCGGCGTCCTCCAGCCCGACGTGCAGGCGGACCAGGCGGCCTGCATCCGGCAGCGTGGCCAGATGGCGCAGGTCGTACGGCACGGCCGGCAGCACCAGGCTTTCGTATCCTCCCCAGCTGGTGCCCAGGCTGAAGAGTCGGAGCGCGTCGATGAACGCCGCGAACGCGGTCTCGCTGCAGGGCGCGAGCTCGAAGGTGAAGGGCCCGGCCGCGCCTGAGAACTGCGCGCGCCACAGCGCATGGCCCGGGTCGCCCGGCAGTGCCGGAAACATCACCCGCACCACCTCGGGCCGATGCTGCAGCCACAACGCCAGCGCCATGGCGGTCTGCTCATGGCGCGCCAGGCGCACGGCCAGCGTGCGCAGGCCGCGCAACGCGAGCCAACAGACATCGGGCGCGGCGTGTGCTCCGCTGCGGTCGCAATAGCGGCGTGTGCTGGCCAGGGCCGCGTGCGACCCAGTGATGAGCCCGAGCATCAGGTCGGAATGGCCGTTGATGTACTTGGTGGCCGAATGGATGGCGATGTCGATTCCGATCGCATGGGCGTCAAAGAACACGGGCGTGCCCCAGGTCGCGTCGGCCGCCACGGGGATGCCGCGCTGGCGTGCTGCGGCGCACACCGCACGGGCATCCAGCATGTCCATCGTGAGCGAGGCAGGGGTCTCGATGTAGACCAGGCTGGTGTTGTCCCGCAGATAGGGCGTGATGTCGGCGTCTTCCGGAAAATATTCGACGGTGGTGCCCAGCGGCGCCAGCTCCTGGTCGCAAAAGATGCGCGTGGGCCCGTACACGCCCTGGTTCAGCAGCAGGTGGCGGCCGGGGCCGGCGTGGGCGCTGAGCACGGCCACGATGGCCGCCAGCCCGCTGGCGGTGGCCAGGCAGGTCTCGGCCCCCGCGAACGCGGCCATGCAGCGCTGCAGCTCGAACGTGGTCGGGGTGCCCGAGCGGCCGTAGCGCGGGGCGTCGAACACCGTCTGGTGGTGCGCATGTTTGTAGTCGGCCAGGGTGTCGAACACCACGGTCGAGGCGCGCACCAGGGGCGGGTTGATGGCCTGGGCGGCACGGGCGGTGTGTCGGCCGGAGTGGGCGAGAAAGGTGTGGATCTGCATGGGGCGAGGGGCGGTGGTGGGTCGGAATTCATAATAGGTTGGCATGTCAGACCCAGAACGCCAATCTCCATCGCCGAGCCGCCAGGATGCCGGCCTGTGGGCCACGCTCGCCAAGACCCACCAGGCTGGCACGGTGCTGCCACGCCACCAGCACCAGCGCGGCCAGCTGGTGTTTGCCACGCGCGGGGTGATGCTGGTGGAGACGCCGCAGGCGCGCTGGACCGTGCCCCCGCAGCGCGCACTGTGGGTGCCACCGCAGCACCCGCACGCCATCGAAGTGCTGTCCACCGCCGACATGCGCACGGTGTATTGCCAGCCGGTTCTGATCGCTGAGTGCGAGTCGTTCACGCGGCGGGACGAGGTGCATGCGGTGGTGGCGTCGCCGCTGATCCGGCAACTGGTGCTGGGCTTGTTCGAGCAGCACTTTGACCACACGACGCGGCACCTGATGGTGAGCTTGCTGCTGCGCACCCTGCAGAACACGCCCTGCCTGCCCACCCACCTGCCCATGCCGGCCAGCGAGGCTTTGCGAACCGCATTGGCACCGCTGCTAACGCACCACCAATGGCAGTTGCCCCTGCACGCGCTGGCCGCGGCGGCGGCGATGTCGGAGCGCAGCTTTACCCGGCGCTTCACCGCCGAGGTCGGCCTCTGTTTCAGGGCCTGGCGCCAGCGGGCGCGCCTGATCGCCTCGCTGGACCTGCTGGCCTCTGGCCGCCCGGTGAAGGCCATTGCGCACACCCTGCACTTCGAGAGCGCTGCGGCGTACTCGGCATCTTTCCGCGAGCTGTTGGGCTGCACGCCCAACGCTTTTCGGCAAGGGCAAACCAGCGACGACGGGGGAGCGGGGCTGTAGCGGCACCCGCACTGCACCGCGCACAACGGCAGTAGCCGCGGGCGGGCCACCAAACCGAGAGGCCTATCATGCGAAGCACTGCGCGCGTGCCCCAGAGGCGGCGCTGCTAACCACTTACCCATTGCGGGGCGTGCGCATCCTTGCGCCCCATTGCCACCTCCTACCTGCGCCACTGTTTTCGATGCTCTATCTCATCTCCGCCTGGCCTGTGCTGGCCCTGACGCTGCCTGCACTGTGGCTGCTCTCTGCTGTGTTTTTTCTGGTCAAGGGCAACCGGCGTGCCTTGGGGATGCTGATGGCCCTTGCGGCCTGTTTCCTCATCGGCGCGCTGCTGATGGAATTTTTCGTCTTCATGGGCGCGCGCATGGCGCCCCCGGGCCGCGCACAGTCGGTGCCCGAGCTCGGCACGGGCACACGCCAGCTGCTGCAGACCATGGCCAACCCACGCTCCATTGCCGCGCCACCGCTGTCGCTGGCCGCCGTGGCGGCGTACAGCGTGCTGCTGTCGTATGGGTGGATCCTGGTCGCCTGGGTCCTGCACCTGCGCGGCGGGGGCAGTGGCGGCAGCGCCAAAAAGAAGAAGCCCGCCAAGGGCGGCCGGAAATCGGCGCGGGCTTGAGGGGCGGCTTTTTTTGAGTCTTTTTGGCCGCTAGCGCTTGATCTATAAGCACTTGTAGCTATTAATTTAATAGCACATTCCGTGCGCCGGCAGACACTTGAGCCCGCGGCGGCGGGCAGCCAGCGTGGGGTCGGCAACGGCCCGTGAGCTCATTTTTCTGGCCGCAGCGGCAATGCAGTAAGTCGAGGCATCCTCCGGCGCGTCCACTGGTTCGCTACCCACCGATCTCCCGCCGATCAGACCCCTTCCACCCCCAGCGTCGCCATGCCATACAGCGGCGCGCCCAGCCAGGGCCACCACAGCGTTTCCAGCGCCAGGCCTGCCCAGCCATAACACTCGGCCACGCTGTGCGCGTGCAGCAGCGCCAGCCGCGGGTGCGCTGCAGGCAGGTCGGCCAGCCGCGCCACGCCCCAGCGGAACTCTGCCCCCGTCGGGCCCACGCTGGGGTGCCGGCAGGCCCTGCCCACGGCCCGGTGGGTCAACACGTCCAGCACCAGGCGCGAACCCGCAGGCGCGCACTGCGCAAACTCGTGCAGCACGGCCTCCACCTGCGTAGGCTCCAGGTACATGAGCACGCCTTCGCACAGCACCAGCACGGGCTGCGCGGGCGTGCCGCCCTTCGTATCGCGTGCCGGCAGCCCCAGCCGCTGCCACCAGCCGGGTTGCGAAATGTCCACCTCGGCCAGGCGTGTGCGCGGGCTGTGTGCGGGCAGCAACTGCTGGCGCAGCGCGACCACCTCGGGCAGGTCGGCGTCAACCCAATGGTTGGCACCGGTGTCCAGCCACTGGAAATGGTGCGACAAGCCGCAGCCCAGGTTCACGCCCTGGCCCTGGGGGTGCATGAGGAAAAAACCCTGCGCGGTGTCGCGGATGAACCGGGTGCGCCACAGCACATTGAGCACCGTGGGCAGGTCATCAAGGTACGGCTCCACATCGGCGCCCAGGCGCTCCAGCAGATCGGCGGCCACCGCATCGCCACAGGCCAGCCAGGGGAAGTAGCGGTCGCCCCGCGCCCGCGCCGCCAGCGGGATCAGCAAGGTGCTGGGCACGGCGGGCAGCCGCGCTTGCTGAAGCAAGGGGGCTTGGCCTTTGGCGCGCGGCGATGGCGCACCAGTGCTGGTGGGGGTGGGGGTGGGGGTGGCGGGGGATCGAACGGATCGGTGCCGGGTTCGGGGCGTCTGCAGCTGCACAGTCTGTCCTTCTGTGGCCGGGGCGCCACGTTGGGTGGTTGCACGGGGCAGAGCCCACGGAGAGCCACGCCTGCGCCATTGTGAACGGATCAGTGCCTGCCGCGGTGGAAGGGCTACAGGCTTGAAGGGGAACAGGCGGTGCGCGGCGGCCCGCATTGCCCCGGCGCGCACCCCGCGCCGAGCTGCCAGAATCCCGCGCTTTGCATGGAGAGCACCCACGGATGATCAAAAGCGACACCACCCGCCAAATCTTTTTCGGCATCACCGCGGCCGTGTTCCTGGCCATTGCCACCCGGGCCTGGCTGGCCCCTGAGAAGATGGCCGCGGGGCTCGGCTACACGCTGCGCGCACCCAATGGCTACAGCGAGCTTTTTGCGGTGTACATCGGCATCTGGGTGGCCACAGCGGCCCTGGCGCTGGTGGCGGCCTATAAGGTGAAGGACGCCCTGCCGGGCGACCTGCTCGCCATGTTCGTCCTGGCGCAGCCGGCCGGCAGGTTGCTGGCGCTGCCCGAGTGGGGGCCGCCGCAGGGCACGCTTTTTGTGATGTTCATCATCGAGGTCGTCGGTGGGCTGGCGCTGTTGCTGGTGCGTCCTTCCGGCCCGCCTCGGTAACTCGCCCCTGCACTGCTGGCGGCTGCGTGCCAGGCGCTTGCTCCGACCACGCCTGGCACCGCTGCGCCAGCAAGCGTCAATGGTGGCTCCGCGTGTTGATCACCGCCCACACCAGCGACACCCCGGCGGACAGAAGATCGCCGGTGAAGGACGAGTCCCCCGCATCGGCCGCGCCGGTAAAAGCCTGCTTTTGGCGCTCGCGCTCGGCGCGGCTGCGGTCGCGCTCGAGCGACACGAGCGCATCGCCGATATCCACGGGGGCGGGCTGTGTGGCCTGCGGGCTGCCGGCCTTGGCATAGCCCTCCATGGCGCGCACGACGGCCTCGGGGTCGATCAGCGAAAACGCGGCGCGGCAATAGGGGCAGGCGTGGTCCTTGCGGATGTCCACCGGTGCGCCGCAGCTGGTGCAATAGATGGCGCCCACGCGCTTGGCAAGGTTGTCGATCTCGGGGCGCGTCATGTGGCGCACAAAACCTTTTTCGACCATGAAGGACGAGAAGGTGCTGAAGCGCCCGTGCTGGCCGCGCGCGCAGCGGTAGACCATGTAGCGGCCGCTGCGCACCAGGTCGAAGCCCTTTTCGAGCGTGCGCGCGCAACGCGGGCAGTCCATGCTGTCGCGCAGCGCGTGGTGCTGGTCGGTACGGTGCTCGTGCAGCAGGCGAAACAGCTCGACCACCGACGCGGGCGTGAGCTTGAGGTTCTCGTGCCGGTCAAACCACAGGCCCTGGCAGGCAAAGCAGATGTCCAGTTCTAGCGCCCCGCCCAGGTTGCTGGCGAACTGGTGGACCTCCATCGGCTGGCGGCAGGAGGGGCAGGACGGTGCTGAGGTCATGGTGTGAAGGAGAAAGTCACGGCGCAGCAGTGGCCGACCGGCGGATGCTAACCGGCCTGCCCAGCAGGAGGGCGTGGCGGCGATTTCCTGCCGCGGCGGGTTTGCGGAGCGCTCAGACGGTGGATGCGGATGCCGGCTTGGGGCGGGCGCGAAGGGTTGTCATACATCGTGGCTAGAATCAGGGTTAACCCTAGGCCGCCGATCCAGGCCTTTCCCGATTCATCCGACACCAGCCCCGCACGGGGCTGGTTGTTTTTTTGTCCGCGAGTTTTTCCGTCATGCAACGCCGCCAGTTCTCCCAGTCCCTCATCGCCGCCAGCGCCGGCCTCCTCATCACCCACCCCGCGCGCGCCGTGGGCGTGCAAGACCCGATGGACGCCAAGAGCGTGACCATTGGTTGTTCGGTGGGCCTGACGGGCCCCCTGGCCAGCCTGGGCAAGGAGCTCAAGCAGGGGCTCGATGCGGGCATCGCGCAGGCCAACACGCGTGGCATCCATGGCCGCGAGCTCAGGCTGCTGGCCCTGGACGACGGCTATGACGCCGGCCGCTCGGAAGACAACGCGCGCAAGCTGATCGCCGACAGCGGCGTGGTGGCGCTGCTGTCGTGCATGGGCACGGCCAACAACCAGCGCATCCTGCCCTTGGTGGACGAGGCGCAGATCCCGTATGTGGCCCCCCAAAGCGGCGCCACGTCGCTGCGCAAGCCGGAATACCGCTCGGTGTTCCACGTGCGCGCCAGCTACTCCGACGAAGCCCAGCGCCTCACGCAAAAACTGGTGGCCATGGGCATCACCGACCTGGCCATCGTCTACCAGGACACCGCATTTGGCCGCGAATTCCTGGCCGATGTGAACAACGCGATGAAAGTCGCCAAGCAGCCCGCGCCCAAGGCTTTCAAGCTCGACGCGCAGGGTACGCAGGTGGCCGACGTGGTCAAGCAGGCCGTGGCAGCCAAGCCCAACACGGTGCTGCTGGGCACGGCGGGGGATGTCTCGGCGGCGCTGATCAGCGAGTTCAAGAAAGCATCGCCCAGCACCCCGCTGGCTGCCACCAGCGTTGCGCTCTCGGGCGACAACCTGCGCCAGCTGGGCGGCAAGGCGGCGGGCATTGCGCTGTCGATGGTGCTGCCGGATGCGAGCCGCACCAGCGTGGCCCTGGTGCGCGACTACCAGCGCGCGATGAAGGCCGTGGGCTTCCAGGAGTTCTCCGCCCGCAGCTTCGAGGGCTACGTCAACGCCCGCGTGCTCGCCGACGGCCTGGAGCGCGCGGGCCGCGAGCTCACCCGCGGCAAGCTGCGCAATGCGCTCGCGGGCATCCGGGCCAACGACCTGGGCGGGCTCACCATCGACTATGCAGGCAGCGCGCCGTATGTAGGCTCGCGCTTCCTGGACCTGGGCGTGATGGGGGCCAACGGCCGGATGGTGGGCTGACCTCAGCCTGCTCGCTCAGTGCACTGCATGGCGCAGTGCAGCCGCTCACGCCCTGTGCCCTGCAAGGCAAGATGGGCACAATGGCCGGTCCGATCAGATTCATCCCCCTCTGCCCGACCGAAGCCACCATGCCCATCTGGAAAAAACCCATTGACCTGGCCTTGCTGGAGGCCGCCAACCGCAACACCGCCGTAGAGTACCTGGGCATCGAGTTCGTCGAGGTGGGTGATGACTTCCTGCGCGCGCGGGTGCCCGTGGACCACCGCACGGTCCAGCCCTTTGGCCTGCTGCACGGCGGCGTCAGCGTGGTGCTGGCCGAATCGCTTGGCTCGACCGGCGCGTACTACACCCTGGCCGAAGGCTACCGGGCCGTGGGCCTGGACATCAACGCCAACCACCTGCGTTCCGCCACCAGCGGCTGGGTGACCGGCACCGCACGCCCCGTGCACATCGGGCGCACGACCCATGTCTGGCACATCGACCTGCACAACGACGCGGGCGATCTGACCTGCGTGTCGCGGCTCACCATGGCGATCCTGGCGCCCAAATAGAGTTCATCCCCCTGAGGCGTACTGCCGCCCGGTGCTGGCCGCTAGAGGCGGCAGCTCTTACGCCCGTCCAAGCCTGCGCAGGCAGGCTTGGCGCCGTGGGCCTCAGCCCCTTCTCTTCTCTCTACGCGCTGCGCGCTGCGCGCTCCGGGAAGGGGGACACCGCCAGCGCGGCGGGGCGGCCCTTGCGCGGCGGTCCTCGCTTGGGTCGCGCCAGTTTCAAGCATCTGAGGCCAAATTGGGCTCCAGCGCTTGATACATAAGCGTCAGAAGCTATCTATTCAGTAGCATTCTGCCTCGCCAGACGCTCGCTTTTCCAGTACACGTCATCCCCGCCATCCATGCGGTTGAGCACGCGGGCCAATACAAACATCAGGTCGGAGAGGCGGTTCAGGTATTGCCGGGGTGCGTCGTTCAGCGGCTCGGCGTTGCCCAGCGCCACCACCACCCGCTCCGCGCGGCGCGCGACGGTGCGGCACACGTGGGCCTGGGCGGCGGCGCGGGTGCCGGCGGGCAAGATGAATTCCTGCAGGCGCGGCAGCGCGGCGTTGTGGTGGGCCAGAGCCTCGTCGAGTTCCAGCACGGCGGCGGGCTTGAGGAGCTCGAAGCCTGGGATCGACAACTCGCCCCCCAGGTTGAACAGCTGGTGCTGCACCTCGACGAGCAAGGCGCGCACTTCGTCGGGCAGGGGCTCGCAGAGCAGCAGGCCGAGGTGGGAGTTGAGCTCATCCACGTCGCCAAGCGCATGGATGCGCAGGCTGTCTTTGGAGACGCGTTCGTTGTTGCCCAGGCCGGTCGTGCCGGCGTCGCCGGTGCGGGTGGCGATTTGCGTAAGTCGGTTGCCCATGGAGTGCCTTGGTGGTGAGTGGTGCGCAGCCAATGCGGGGTGCGCAAGAAAGACGGAGCAGAAGAGATCACCTGATTTTCCGCCAACGCTCGCTGGCGCGGCCGGTGCAATGCCCATGCGACCACTAGTTGCCTTGCGCCACCCCAAAGCACAGCGCCCCTTGCACGTGTTTCCATGCAAGGGGCGCCGCATTGCGCGTTCGCAGGCAAGGTGCCTGCGATGGCGTCAGCGTCAGTGGGTACTGGACGTGCGGTTGGCCTTGTCCACATCGGCCGTGGACACACCAATGTTGGTGGGCTTCATGTTGTTCCAGGCGCTGGTGTGGTACGCGTCCCATTCCTGGCGCGAGACCATGCCATCGTTGTTGGTGTCCATCAGGCGCGCGTTCACACGGGCGTCTGCGTTGGCAGCGGCCTTGCCGCCCGATGCGCTGGGGTTGATCTCGGCAGCTGGCTTGCCGCGACCATCACCCTTGGCGGGGTCCATCGGAGCGGCGGCGCTGTTGCTGGCGCGGCTGTCGGCCTTGTTCTGTGCATTGGCGGCGGCGGGGCCGCCCGATGCTGCGGGGTTCACTTCAGAAGGTGGGCGGGCGTTGGTGGCGGCGGGCGCCTGGGCGAAGGCGGCGGAACAGGCCAGGGTGGCGAGGGCGGCAATGAGGGTGTGCTTGCGCATGGGTGACTCCTTTGGCTGACAAAACAATAAAGAGGAACATCCCCAGCGGGATGCTGAACTTCATTGTTTTGAAGAAGCGGCAGGGGGCCTGTAGGACATGCCCCGCCATGCCAGTCATCCCGCGTCCGCCAGGCGGCGTAAGGGTCTTGCCGCTGCGCGCACTGGCGACGCTCTCTACCTTTGGGTACATCCGCACGGCATTGCGACACAAAGGGGGGCCTGGGCGTTACACCGGGCTGGCAAATGTTGGCGAGGGCAACAGCAGGCAAGAGTGCTGGCGTCAGGCGCCATGCTGCAGTGCAATAAGGTCCTGTTCAACTTCAAAGGAGCTTAGCTTCCATGAAAGCATTGCAACGACGCAGCTACAAGTTCGACACGCGCAGCGTGATGCTCTTCGCCGCCCTTTCCCTGGGCGGTGTGGGTGCATTGCAGGCACAGACCCCTTCTTCTTCGCCCCAGTTTGGCCCGGCCGAAAAGACCGCTCCCCAGACAGGTTCTAAATTCACCGCCGGCCCGAGCAGCACACCCGCCGCACAGGCCACGACCGCGTCTGCAGCGTTTGATCGCGCCGACACCAACAAAGATGGACAGCTCAGCGCCCAAGAAGCTGCGAAGCTGCCCGCCATCAGCCAACGCTTCAAGCAGCTGGATGCCGACCAGAACGGCACGCTGTCCCGCTCCGAATTCGAGAAAGGTGCGAACTCCTGATGACCCTCCACTGGCAACGCTACAACGGGCCGCCAAGTCCGTAGCGACGGTGCCAACTACCACGCGCTAGCGGGCCCTTGCATCAGCAAGAGGTCCGTGAGCCCGCCCGCGCTGGAACTCCAGGGCGTGGGCGGGCTCTTGTGCGTGAGCTTTCCAAAGGGGCGAGATTGGGATTCGGGTCAGTCAGTTAATCGTGCAGCGACGACAGAAACTGCTGCAGCTCCGCCGTCTGCGGATTGCCAAACAGTTCAGCTGGCGCGCCGGTCTCATGCACACGCCCCTGGTGCATGAAGATCACTCGGTCGCTCACCTTGCGGGCAAACGCCATTTCGTGCGTGACCATCATCAGCGTCATGCCTTCCAGCGCCAGCGACTCCACCACACGCAGCACCTCGCCCACCAGCTCCGGGTCCAGGGCCGAGGTGATCTCGTCGCAAAGCAGCACCTGCGGCTCCATGGCCAGGGCGCGCGCTATGGCCACGCGCTGCTGTTGCCCACCTGAAAGCTGGTCGGGCATGGCATCAAACTTTTCTGCCAGGCCCACGCGGTCGAGCAGCTTGCGCGCCTGCGCTGCAGCCGTGGCGGCATCGCGCGACTTCACCAGCGTAGGGGCCAGCATGATGTTGCGTCCCACCGAAAGGTGCGGAAAGAGGTTGAAGCTCTGAAAGATCATGCCCACCTGCTGGCGCAGCTCACGCATGGCCGTGGGGCTGTCGTGCATGAGCTTTTTGCCGTTGACGCTGAGGGCGCCCTCCTGAAAAACCTCCAGCCCGTTCACGCAGCGCAGCAGCGTGCTCTTGCCCGAGCCGCTTTTGCCGATGATGGCAATCACCTCGCCTTTTTGCACCTTGAGGTCGATGCCCTTGAGCACCTCGTTCGTGCCATAGGACTTGCGCAGGGCCGTGATGTCCACGATGGGCGGCTCGCCCACCACGATGCCGTCGTGGGCGGGGGTGGGAGCTTTTTCAACTGCGGTTGTCATGGAGTTTCCTTTCAAGCGACTGCGCCACCAGGCTCACCGGGAAGCACAAAACAAAGTACAGCAGGGCCACGCAGGCGTACACCAAAAAGGGCTGGTAGGTAGCGTTGGAAATCATGCTGCCGGCCTTGGTCAGCTCGACAAAGCCGATCACCGACGCCAACGCCGTGCCCTTGATCACCTGCACAAGGAAACCCACCGTGGGCGGCACCGCAATGCGCAGCGCCTGGGGCAGCACCACGTGGCGCAGCTGCTCGCCGAAGTTGAGCGCCAGGCTCTGCGCGGCCTCCCACTGGCCCTTGGGGATGGACGCTACGCAGCCGCGCCAGATCTCGGTGAGGTAGGCGCTGGTGTAGAGCGTGAGCGCAAACGCCGCAGCCGTCCACGGCGATGTCTTGATGCCAAAGAGCGCAATGCCGAAGTACGCGAGGAACAGCTGCATCAGCAGCGGCGTGCCCTGGAACACCTGCACATAGGCACCGATCAAGCGCTCGGTGCCCCGCACCTTGGACAGGCGCAGCACCAGCAGCAAGAGGCCTACCAACCCACCGCCGATGAAAGCAATGAGCGAGAGACTGACCGTCCAGCGCGCGGCCATCAGCAGGTTGCGCAGGATGTCCCACAACGAAAAATCAACCATTGCGACTTACCTCCCCACCAAGAATCGCGCCCCCACCCACATCAGCAGGCGGCGGGTCAGCATCGACAGCGCCAGGTACACCAGCGTGGCCAGGATGAACGCCTCGAATGCGCGAAAGGTGTTGCTGGAGATCAGGTTGGCGGCGTAGCTCAGCTCGGGGGTGGAGATCTGCCCGCACACCGCCGAACCCAGCATCACGATGATGATCTGGCTCACCATGGCGGGCCACACCTTGAGCAGCGCCGGTGGCAGCACCACGCGCCGGAAGGTCTGGCCGGGCGTGAGTGCCAGGCTCTGCGCGGCCTCGATCTGGCCACGCGGCGTGGCCTCGATGCCAGCGCGGATGATCTCGGCCGAATACGCGCCCAAGTTGATCACCATGGCCAGCACCGAGGCCACCTCGGGCGAGAGCCTGAGCCCCAACGCCGGCAGGCCGAAGAACAGGAAGAACAGCTGCACGATGAAGGGGGTGTTGCGCACCAGCTCCACATAGGCGGCCACGGCCCAGCGCAGCGGCAGCGCACGTGGCCCCAGGTTGCGGGCGCGTGCCCAGGCACAGGCCGTGCCCAGCAGCAGTCCGAGCACGGTGCCCACGATGGTGAGCCCAATGGTCCAGACCACGCCGCGCACCAGCAACGGCCAGGAGGACAGCACGGCAGAAAAATCAAGCGCAATCAGCATGGTGCGGATGCCCCGTGGCGCTTGTCACGCCACGGGCCTGTTCGGTTCGTTCAGCGAAGGGCGAAGAAGGCGATCACAGGGGCAGATCGCCTGCCGGGCGGCCGAGCCACTTGCTGGACATCTTGTCGATGTCGCCGGCCTTGCGGGCTTCGGCAATGATTTCGTTCACCTTGAGGCGCAGCTTGTCCTCGCCCTTGGCCACGCCAATGAAGTTGGGGCTGTCCTTGAGCAGCAGCTTGTATTCGGTCTGCAGGTTGGGGTTCTTGACCATGATGGTGCCGGCCGTGGAGGCGCTGGTGGCAATGGCCTGCGTCTGGCCCGACACGAAGGCCGAGATGCTGGCCGCGTGGTCTTCAAAACGCTTCACGTCCACGCCCGCGGGCGCGACCTTGGCCAGTTCCTGGTCCTCCATGGCGCCACGGGTCACGGCCACCGACTTGCCCGTGAGGTCGGCAAAACTCTTGATGTTCAGGCTCTTGCTGGCAAACACGGCCTGGAAGAACGGCGCGTAGGCCGCAGTGAAGTCGATGACCTTCTCGCGCTCGGGGTTCTTGCCCAGCGTGGAGATGACGAGGTCGGCCTTCTGCGTCTGCAGGTAGGGGATGCGGTTGGCGCTGGTCACGGGGATCAGCTCGACCTTCACGCCCAGCTTGGTGGCGATGTAGTTGGCCATCTCGACATCCAGGCCCTGGGGCTTGAGGTCGGTGCCGACAAAGCCGTAGGGCGGATAGTCGGTGGGGATGGCGATCTTGATTTCCTTGGCCTTGAGGATGTTGTCCAGCGCGTTCTGCGCGTGGGCGGCAGGGGCCATCAGCGCGGCCGACAGGCCCGTGGCGGCGAGCATGCCCAGTGTCAGGCGGCGGGTCGAAGAAACAAAGGCACGGTGGGCGGTCATAGCAGGGCTCCTAGGTAGGTGGATGCGTCGGCGGGTGCTGCGCCCTGGTCGGACGCTTTCGGGGTGGGACTTTGGGACGCAGCGCGGGGCTTGCGTTGCCGGGGCGGCGCGGTGGTGTCCGCTGCGGCGGTGGTGGTCTTGCGCACCGGGGCCAGCGCATCGCGCAGCCCGGCCAGCGGGTCGGTGCTGGCCTGCAGGCGCAGCGCGGATTGCACCGAGCCGATGTGTTCGGACATGAGCGCCTCGGCCTGGGCGATGTCGCCCGCCTCCAGCGCCTCGACGATGCGCACGTGGTCGGCGCAGGACTGCGCCGCGTCGTGCGACGACTGGTAGAGCATGGCGATCAGCGTGGTGCGCGCCGTGAAGTCGCGCAGCGTATCGGCCAGCAGGCTGTTGCCCAGGCACTCGGCCAGGCACACGTGGAAGTCGCCCAGCAGGAAACTGCGCACGCCCACGTCGCTGCCTGCGAGCGCCGCCTTCTCGCGCTGCAGGTGGGCTTTGAGTTGGCGCACGGCGCCTTTGTCCACCGTCTTGAGCTGGTGCAGCAGCCCGAGTTCGATGACGCGGCGCGCCTCGAAGGCCTCGCGTGCCTCGTCTTCCGAAGGTTCGATCACATACCAGCCACGCCGCGCGCTCACGGTGACGATGCCACGCGTGGACAGCCGCGTGAGCGCCTCGCGCACGATGGTCCGGCTGCAGTCGAACAGCATGGCCAACTGCTGCTCGCCCAGGCGAGAGCCGGGGGCAAGCTTTTGCGCCATCACGGCTTCGATGATGCGGTTGCTGATCTCGGTGGCGGTGGTCATTGCCGTCCATCGATTGCAGGTTCCGTGCCAACTGGTATACAAGATGGATGCACCAGCGTGGCGCACCACTGGTTCAAACCAGTGCATTGCGCGCCCAGACCGGCCCTCTTGTGGCCGAGCTTGCACCAGTCTGACCACTGCCATGGCGCGCTGCGGGAGCCGGTGGTATTCTTTTTGACCACCTCGGAGACAACAAATGAACGCCCCCACCGCCGCCGCCCACCTCTTGCCCGAAATCAACCTGCGCAACGTGCCGCAGGCCCTCCTCGAGGCGCTGCAGACCCGCTTTGGCTCGCGGTGCTCGCTGGCGCAGGCGGTGCGCGAGCAGCATGGGCGGGACGAGGGCTCTTTCGAAGCGCCACCGCCCTCGGCCGTGGTGTTTGCCGAAAACACGCAGGAGGTGGCCGACGCCGTGAAGCTGGCCAGCCAGTACGACGTGCCGGTGATTCCTTACGGCGCGGGTTCGTCGCTCGAAGGCCACCTGCTGGCCGTGCAAGGCGGCATCAGCATCGACGTGAGCCGCATGAACCAGGTGCTCAGCATCAACGCCGAAGACCTCACGGTGACCGTGCAGCCCGGCATCACGCGCAAGCAGCTCAACGACGCCATCAAGGACACAGGCCTGTTCTTCCCCATCGACCCGGGCGCCGATGCCAGCATCGGCGGCATGAGCGCCACGCGCGCCAGCGGCACCAACGCCGTGCGCTACGGCACCATGCGCGAGAACGTGCTCGCGCTGCAGGTGGTGACCGCCAGCGGCGACATCATCCACACCGGCACACGCGCCAAGAAGAGCAGCGCGGGCTACGACCTCACGCGCCTGCTGGTGGGCAGCGAAGGCACGCTGGGCATCATGACCGAAATCACCGTGCGCCTGTACCCGCTGCCCGAGGCCGTGAGCGCCGCCATCTGCTCATTTCCGAGCATCGAGGCAGCGGTGCACACCGTCATCCAGACCATCCAGCTCGGCGTGCCGATCGCGCGCGTGGAGCTTATTGACCACCACACGGTGCGCATGGTCAACGCCCACAGCAAGCTCACCCTGCGCGAAGAGCCGATGCTGCTGATGGAATTCCACGGCTCACCATCCAGCGTGAAGGAGCAGGCCGAGACCGTGCAGGACATCGCCAACGAGTTTGGCGGCAACGCGTTTGAATGGGCCAGCACGCCCGAAGAACGCACCCGCCTGTGGACCGCGCGGCACAACGCCTACTTTGCGGCCGTGCAAAGCCGCCCCGGCTGCCGCGCCATCAGCACCGACACCTGCGTGCCCATCAGCCGCCTGGCCGATTGCCTGCTCGAATCGATCGACGAGGTCGAAGCCAGCGGCATCCCCTACTTCCTCGTCGGCCACGTGGGCGATGGCAACTTCCACTTCGGCTACCTGATCGACCCCAACGACGCCGACGAGCGCGCCCGCGCCGAACAACTCAACCACCAGCTGGTGGCCCGCGCACTGTCGATGGGCGGCACCTGCACCGGCGAGCACGGCGTGGGCCTGCACAAGATGGGCTTCTTGCTGGACGAGACCGGCGCCGGCGCCGTGGACATGATGCGTTCGATCAAGCGGGCGCTGGATCCGAAGAACATCCTGAATCCGGGGAAAATCTTTGCCATGTGATGGGTGCGGAAATGAATTGCTATTAAATTAATAGCATCTGGCGCTTATAGATAAAGCGCTAGAGCCATTTTCGACTTGAATTTGTGTCCCGCGCCTGTCTATGCGCGAGGACCCCGGCGCAGTGGCCACTGCGTCTTTCCCTATCGCCCGCACCCGACAGCCGATGCACAAAGCCAGCGCCCCAGAACAATCGCTCCACGTAGCCCTCGTCGCCGAGCCCCAGCACACTTCGCTGGCCGATCTGCTGTGCGAACTGCATGTGTTCTACAACGAGGGCGCCACGCCGTCGCAGACCGCAGTGAAGGAGCACCTTGAGCAGAACCTGCTCGCACCCGGCTCGTCGCAGCGGCTGCTGGTGGCTTCGCGCGGTGATGGTCCGGTTCTAGGGTTTGCTGCCATCTCGCTCGTGTTTTCGCTGGTCGACTTTGCCCCCGACACGCGCCGGCATTGCCAGCTCAAGGAGCTGTATGTGGGCGCATCCCAGCGCAGCCAGGGCGTCGGGCGTGCGCTCATGGCGGGTGTCGCGCGGTACGCGTTTGACCACGGCTGCCACCGCATCGACTGGCCGGTGAAGGAATCCAATGCCCGCGGAATCCTTTTCTATGAAAGCCTGGGCGCCAAACGTGTGACCGAGAGGCTCAGCTATCGGCTGACCGAACCCGCGCTGGGCCGGCTGGCCGGTGAAAGCGGTAGCTTCCGCTGACGCGCACACGGTTTTCAACACGCCGGGCCGCACCTTGCTTCGCTTTCTTGTACTCCTGCTGTCGGCGTTGGGCAGTGCCGTCTTTGGTGGCTTGCTGCTGATGTCTTTGGTGCAACCCACCTGGGTAGAACGCGGCGCACGCGAGCTGATCCGCCAGCAGATCGAGCACAAGACCGGTCAGAAGCTGCAGGCTCTGGACGACCGCTTCTTGAGCGCACAGGCAAGGGTCCTCTGGCACAACAAGGCGCAAGAGATTGACGCCACACGCAAGGCACTGGCCGCAGGCCTGCCGGCACGGGTCGCGGCCTTGGCCGCCGAGATGGGGATCCCCGCGTGCGAATGCCGCCAGCGGCGCCAGCAGCGGCTGGAGCTGCAGATCGGCACCGCGCAGCAAATGCAGGCCCAGCTGGACGACTTGATCCGCAGTGCCTACCTGGACACCGCCGCCAAGCTGCTGCGCGAGTTGCGAATTTTCACCGGTGCCAATGCCCTGGCGTTTGCGCTACTGGGCGTGGCGGCATGGCGCACGCCACGGGGTGCAAACCGTGCGCCCAGTGCGGCGCTGGTGCCGGCCGCCACAACGCTTGTCATGGCCACCCTGGCCAGTAGCGCCATTTACCTCTGGGGCCAGAACTGGCTGCACACGATCGTGTTCGGCAGCTATGTGGGCTGGGCCCAGCTGGCCTACATCGCGCTGGTGTACGCGTGGCTGTGCGACCTGCTGTTCAACCGCGCACGCGTCAGCCTGCAGCTGTGCCAGGGCAGCATGAGCGGCGCCTTGTCACCCTGCTGAAAGCAAAAATCCATGCGCATCGCCCTCGTCTCCGACATCCACGGCAACCTGGCCGCCCTGGAGGCCGTCGCCATAGACATCCGCCGTCGCGGTGCGGACCAGGTGGTGAACCTGGGCGACAACCTCTCGGGTCCGCTGCTGCCGCGCGAGACGGCGCAGTGGCTCATGGCCTCGGACTGGCTGTCGCTCGCTGGCAACCACGAGCGCCAGGTGCTGGAACTGCGCCCCGGGCGCGGCGGGCCGTCGGACCAGTACGCCCACGCGCAACTCACCGAGCCGGAGTTCGCGTGGCTGCGCACGCTCAAGCCCTGGCACCGGCTCAGCGACGATGTCTATCTGTGCCACGGGTCACCGCGCAGCGACCACGAATACCTGCTCGAAACACTGGACGGCAGCGCGCTGCGCCTGGCCACAGCGCCTGAGATCACCACCCGGCTCCACGGCGAGGGCGCCCCGGTCATCGCGTGCGGCCATACCCATGTGCCGCGCGCTGTGCGACTGGGCGCGAGCCTGCTCGTCAACCCCGGCAGCGTCGGTCTGCAGGCCTACAGCGACGACCACCCCGTGGCCCATGCGGTGCAGATCGGGTCGCCGGACGCGCGCTACGCGTTCATCGCACAGCGCGGAGGGCATTGGCAGGTGGAGCACTTTGCGGTGCCGTACGACCACGGGTCGATGGCCGCGCTGGCCGAGCAGCGCGGACGGCCCGACTGGGCGCACGCCCTGCGCACCGGCTACATGCCCTGACGAGGTAGCGTGGGAGCGAGCTGCCCGCTGCGCCTTCGGTCAGCCGTGCACGCTCCGCGAGTCCGTTGGCGCTTGCGCGCGGTCGTGCATTCCGTAATCGCGCACGACGTCGGCCACACGCAGCCGGTAGTTGGCAAAAATGTGATCCCGCCCCGCCTGCTGCGTGGCGCGGTGGGCCTCCATCTGCCGCCAGCGCGCCACGGCTTCCTCGTCGCGCCAGAACGACAGCGACAATAGCTTTTCCGGCGTGCTGAGGCTCGCAAAGCGCTCGATGGAGATGAAGCCATCGATTTGCTCCAGCAGTGGCCTGAGCGCCGCGGCAGCGCCCAGGTAGGCGGCCTTCTGGCCGGGGGCGGGCTCCACCTCGAAGATCACCGCCATCATGCGGCGACCTCCTGCGGGTGCGCGGGCAAGCCCAGCGTGCCTTGCACGCCCTGGGTGAAGCTGCGCTCCTCGCGCAGGATGAAGCGCTTCTCCTGCGCCAAGGCAAAGTTGGCGCGGCCTTCGGGGTCGGTGCGCAGGCGGGCGCGGTAGGCCTCGTACGCGGCCAGCGAATCAAATCCTATCAGCCCCCAGGCCTCGTAGTTGCTGCCCTCGTGGGGCAGGAAGTAGCCCAGCAGATGGCCGCCGCAGCGGGGGATGATCTGGCCCCAGCGGCGCGCGTACTCGGCAAACAGCTCGCGCTGGAAGGGGTCGATTTCGTAGCGGATGAAGCAGGTGATCATGGTGTGAGGGCCCGGCGTGGGATGCGTTGTGTGAGTGAAGCCATCACGATAGGCGCTTGACGTCCCGAGATGGTTCGCCCAACATCGAACCATGAAAGACGGCCCTCACATCGCGCGCATTGCCGCGCTCATCGGCGACAGCGCGCGCGCCGAAGTCCTCACGGCCCTGATGGCCGACCGCGCGCTCACGGCCACCGAGCTGGCCGACATTGCCGGGGTCACCAAGCAGACCATCAGCGCCCACCTGGCCAAGCTGCTGGATGCGGGCCTGCTGTCTGTGGAAAGCCAGGGGCGCCACCGCTACTTCCGCCTGGCCGACCGCGACGTGGCGCACTTGCTGGAGTCGCTGATGAACGTGGCCTTCCGCGCAGGAGCCGTGCGCCTGCGCTCCAGCCCGCGGGAGCCGGCGCTGAGGCGCGCACGCATGTGCTACGACCACCTGGCGGGCGAAGTGGGGGTGCAGTTGCACGAAGCGCTGCTGCGCCAGGGCTACCTGGTCGCGGCAGACGAGGGCTTGGCGTTGACAGAGGTGGGCGCCGAGTGGTTTGCGCACCAGGGCATCGACACCGCCGGCGTGGCGCGCCAGCGGCGCATGCTCTGCCGCCCCTGCCTGGACTGGAGCGAGCGCCGCCACCACCTGGGCGGCGCACTGGGCGCTGCGCTGCTGCAGCGCCTGGTGGAGCGCGGCTGGGCGCGGCGCGACAAGGACTCGCGTGTGGTGCATTTCTCGGCCGAGGGGGAACTGGCCTTGCGCGCGTGGACGGCGCCTGCCGCCGGCGAAGCCGCCAGCAACGACGCCCCTGCCCAGCCTGCGCGAGGGGGACGCGGCCGACGCGGCTGACGAAGATCTCGCGCCGTTCGCAGCGGCCGTACTGTCCGAGATCGTGTGCGGCCGCCGGCCCGCGCTGTCAATTCACCTTGATCAACCGCCAATCAATCCGGTTGTCCGGCCGCTGCACCAGCTCCACGTTTTTCTTCATCGCCCAGGCCAGCATCTGGTTGTGCAGCGGGATGTTCGCCACTGTGTCGTTCTGCAGTTGCAGGCCTTCGGTGAGCAGGCGGTTGCGCACGGGCAGGTCGATCTCGGTCTTCACGCGGTCCACGATGTAGTCCATGCGTTCGTTGCTGTACCGGCCCAGGTTGTAGTTGCCGTCGCCGCCGGTGGTCTTGGTGCGCACCAGCGACTGCAGGGTGTACAGCGCGTCGAACGTGGGCACGCCCCAGCTGAGCATTGCGATGCTGGCCTCATGCCGCTGGGCCATGGGGTAGTACGTGACGGCCGGCAGCGTGCGCAGCCGGGCCTTGACGCCGATGCGTGACCACATGGAGGTGATGGCCTGGCACAGCTCTTCGTCCTGGATGATGGCGTTGTTGCTGCACGCGAAGTCCACCTCGAAGCCCTCCTTGTAGCCCGCCTCGGCCAGCAATGCCTTGGCTGCATTCGGGTCGTACGGCAGGCGCTTGTCCACGGTGTCTGTCCAGCCGTTGACCAGCGGGGAGACGATGGCGCCGGTGGGCTTGGCCATCCCGCGCATGGTCACACGCTGCAGCGCCGCGCTGTCGATGGACTGGTACAGCGCCTTGCGCACGCGCAGGTCCTTGAGCGGGTTCTTGCCCTTGACATTGCTGCCCGGCAGTTCGTCTCGGAACTGGTCCATGGCCAGGTAGATGGTGCGGTTCTCGACCATCTCCATGACCTTGAGGTTGGGGTTGGCCTTGAGCCGGCCCAGGTCCTGGATGCTGGTGTCGCGCACCATGTCCACCTCGCCCGAGAGCAACGCGGCGATGCGCGTGGCCTCGGACTTGATCGGGGTGTAGGTGATCTCGGTCACGTTGCCTTCGGCCTTGCCGGCGTTCCACCAGTAGGGGTTGGTGGCAAACACGATCTTCTGGTCGGGCACCCATTCCTTGAGCACGAAAGGGCCGGTGCCCATGGCATTGCGGTGCGAGAAGGTCTCGTCCTTGCCCTTGATGTCCTTGGGTTCCACCGAGTTGTTTTTCTCGGCCCACCCCTTGCTCATCACGCGCAGCTCGGTCAACTGGTTGAGCAGCACCGGATTGGGGTTCTTCAGAAATATGTCGATGGTCTCGCCATCCACCTTGGCGATGCGGTCCATGCCCTGGGTGTAGATCGCATAGGTGGACGTCTTGCTCATGGCGCGCTGCAGCGAATAGACCACGTCGTCCGCCGTCATGGTGGAGCCGTCGCTAAACTTCACGCCCTGCCGCAGCTTGACGCGCATCTGCGTGGGGCTGACCTGCTGCCACGCTGTGGCCAGCAGCGGCTCGACCTTAAGGGTGCGGCTGTTGAACATCACCAGCGACTCGTACACCGCCGCATGGATGCCGTTGCCCAGCGCACTGTTTTGCGAGTGGATGTCCATGGTCTGGATATCGCTGGAGCCAGCCCATTTGAAAGGCTTGGCCGACACGACCGCAGGGACGGCAAAGCTTGTGAGGACCACGGCGGTGGCCGCCAGCAAAGAACGCGTAAATGGCATGACAGGTTTCCTTGATGAAGGGGAAACCGGCAATATGCAGCAGGACGCCCTGCCGCCCAAGCGCTGCAGCGCTGGTGTGGCGCGGGCGATTCAGCAAGACGCCGAGACCGCTTGCGCTGATGACGCCGCTGCGATAGGCGCCTGGCAACAGCCGGGGCCTGTCCGAGGCGACTACGGCGGCGTTGCCGCCACCGGATACCGCAGCCCCTCGCGCGCAGTTCCCACCTGCAAAAGGTTGATGACCCCCATCACGTCGTCCACCAGCGCCACCGCCTTCTCCAGCGCATCGGCCTCTTCCTGCGAGCGCACGCAGCCCATCAGCGTGACGAGACGCCGCTCGCCAAGGACCCACACGCTGGTGCCGTCAAAACGGCCGTCTTCGCGGATGTAGCGCTGCACGCGGGGGATGATCTCGGCGTCGTACAGATAGGAATTGGGCAGGCGGCAGCGCCCCACACGGTGGCAGCTGCCGCCATGCTGCGAGCGCACATGCGCCAGGTCGCGCACCTCGGCCTCGGTGTACAGCGGGCTTTCGGGCACCGGGCACTGCGGCAATGCGGCCGTGACCTGCACGAACGGGTCGTTGAAGGCATTGGTGCGGCGGATGGGGTTGGCGGGGTGTTGGGCTGAGGTGACCGCAGGGGCCATCGCCGCGCACATCCACCCAACGAGCACACAGAAAGCATGAACACTGCGCATGGGGAACTCCTGGATGTGCGCGGACGGCAGCGCGCCGCGCGAGGTGTGGTGTGTGGATCAGATGTCCGGCGGCCCACTGGGCGCATCGAGCGCGATCTGATAGCGCGCAAACGCCCGGGCGCCTTTGAACACGCAGTCATGCAGGGTAAAACCAAAGCCTTCGTACAGCGCGCGCAACGGTTGCCGGTCGGCCACGCAATCGAGCCGCAGATAACGCAGTCCCAGGCTTCGGGCGTGTTCGCGGCTGAAGGCCAGAAGTGCGGCTGACACCCCTTGCCCGGCCCATGCCCGCCGCACCGCCAACTTGTGCAAAAAAGCGGAAGTGCCCGGTTCGACATCCGGCCAGAAGACAACGTCTTCGCGCTGAAATCGCACCACCCCCACCACCTCGCTCCCCACTTCGTCATGGTGCACTTTCGCCACCACATAGTGGCCGCCGGCGACATCCTGCTGCACAGCGTCATCGCCAAAATCGGCCACCGACCACAGCGGCATCCGGTGGTCGATCAGCCACTGCGCAGCTTCGCGCAGCGTGGCTGCCACGGCGGCGCTGTCGGAGGGGCGGGCGAATTCGATGTGCATGAAAAAGCGGTGTTGGCCTGCAAGCCGGGGGCGGCCTGCGCCGGATGATGCCAGCGAAGCAAAGCCGCGCAAGCCCCGGCGACGGGCGCGCACGGATTACTCACATATTCATAGCACACAGCGCTTATACATCCAGCGCTGGAGGCCGTTATTATTCAAATTCTCATGCCAGACCGCACTCTCCATTCCCCAGCCCGCTCCCCGGCTTTGGCGTGCCGCCTACGATGTGCTGACCATGCCCAGTGACCTGATCGTCCACCGCCCGGAAGGCCTGTACTGCCCCCCCGGCGATTTCTACATCGACCCCTGGCGGCCGGTCAGCCGGGCCGTGATCACGCATGCACATTCAGACCACGCGCGCATGGGCTCGGCCCACTATTTGGCGCACCAGGACAGCGAAGGCACGCTGCGCAACCGCCTGGGTGCGGACATCGACCTGCAGACGCTGGGCTACGGCGACGTGATTGACCAACAGGGCGTGCGCGTGTCGCTGCACCCCGCGGGGCATGTGCTGGGGTCGTCGCAGGTGCGCATAGAGCACGGCGGCCAAGTGTGGGTGGCGTCGGGCGACTACAAGCTCGAAGACGACGGCACCTGCCCGCCGTTCGAGCCGGTGCGCTGCCACACCTTCATCACCGAGTCGACCTTCGGCCTGCCCATCTACCGCTGGCCGTCGCAGCCGGTGCTGTTCGCCGACATCAATGCCTGGTGGGCAGCGAATGCCGCCGCGGGCAAGGCCAGCATCCTGTACGCATACGCCTTCGGCAAGGCGCAGCGGCTGCTGCACGGGGTGGACCCGAACATCGGCCCCATCGTCGTGCACGGCGCGGTAGACCCGCTCAACGCCGTGTACCGCGCAGCCGGCGTGGCACTGCCACCCACCATGCGCGTGACCGACCCGGGCGTCACCAAGGCCGAACTGCGCCGCGCGCTGGTGCTGGCGCCGCCCTCGGGCGCGGGCACGCCCTGGCTCAAGCGCTTTGGCGAGCATTCCGATGCCTTTGCCAGCGGCTGGATGCTGGTGCGCGGCGCACGCCGCCGCCGCGGCGTGGACCGGGGCTTCGTGATGAGCGACCACGCCGACTGGCCCAGCCTGCAAAAGGCCATCGGCGCCACCGGGGCCGAGCGCGTCATCGTGACCCACGGCAGCACCGAGGTGATGGTGCGCTGGCTGTGCGAGCAGGGCCTGGACGCGCAGGTGTTTGCCACAGAGTACGGGGCGGACGATAACGAGGATGACAGCAACGCGGGAGCGCCCTCTTCCGCCTCTGACTCCTCGGGCTCTGACGCTTCCGGATCTGCTACCTCTGCCACGCCTGACAACGCTGAGCAGGACAGCGCCAAGCCCCCGGAGCCCACGCCATGAGGGCATTTGCCGAGCTGTTCCAGGCGCTGGATGCCACCACCGGGCAGTCGGCCAAGCTGGCGGCGCTGGTGGCCTACCTGCGCGTGGCGCCGCGGGCCGATGCGGCCTGGGCGACCTACTTTCTGGCCGGTGGTAAGCCGCGCCAGATGGTCCCTACCAAGCGCCTCAAAGCCCTGGCGCAAGAGGCGGCGGGCCTGCCCGAATGGCTGTTCGAAGAGAGCTACCAGGCCGTGGGCGACCTGGCCGAAACGCTGGCCCTGCTGCTGCCCCCGCCTGCCCAGCCGGTCGATGTACCGCTGGCCGAATGGATGGCCCAGTTGCTGCCACTGCGCACCCTGCCGCCCGACGAGGCCGATGCCCGCCTGCGCGCGCAGTGGGACATGCTGGCGCCGGAACAGCGGTTTGTGTACTTCAAGCTCATCACCGGCAACTTCCGCGTGGGGGTGTCGCGCCTGCAGGTGACGCAGGCGCTGGCCACCGTGAGCGCGCTCGATCCCAAGCGCATTGCCCACCGGTTGATGGGCTACACGCAGATCGGCCGGCAGCCCGCAGCAGACGACTACGCCGCCCTGATCGCGCCAGTGGACGACGCCGTCGATGGCAGCGTGCCCGGCACGGGCGACTCCGGCATGGCGGGCCAGCCCTACCCCTTCTTCCTGGCCCACCCGTTCAACCAGCCGGTGGCCGAGATGCCCGCGCTGCTGGGCACGCCCGATGACTGGCTGGTGGAATGGAAGTGGGACGGCATCCGCGCGCAGATCGTGCGCCGGGCCGGCGCGGTGTGGGTCTGGTCGCGCGGCGAAGAGCTGGTGACCGACCGCTTCCCCGAGCTGGCCGAAGCCGCGATGGCGCAGCTGCCCGACGGCACAGTGGTCGATGGCGAGATCCTGGTGTGGCTGCCGGGCGAGCCCCAGCCGCGCCCCTTTGCCGACCTGCAAAAGCGCCTGGGCCGCAAGACGCTGGGCGCCAAGCTGCTGCGCGAACTGCCGGTGGTGCTGGTCGTCTACGACCTGCTGGAGCACGCGGGGCAAGACCTGCGCCAGCAGCCCCAGCAGGCGCGGCGCGCGCTGCTGGAGACGCTGCTGCCGCCGCCGGCCGATGCAGCGCAAGGAACACTCCCAACCACCGAACCGTTCACGGCGGGCTTGTCCAAGCGCGATACTGGACTTCGACAAGCTCAATCTGAACGGGCTGGGGAGGCGGGAACGTCGGAACTTCCATTCGAGGGGCTCAGTCCGCGTGCCGAGACCACACCCAACACAGAACCGTTCACGCTGAGCCCGTCGAAGCGCGACGCGGGCCTTCGACAGGCTCAGTCCGAACGGATAGTGGAGCTTGACCTCGAACCCGCACCCGCACCCGCGCCCAAGCCCTCGGCCACCACCGCAGCGCAACACACCCTGCGCCTGAGCGCGCTCCTGCACGGCGCAGACTGGACCGACCTGGCGCGCCAGCGCGAGGCCGCGCGGGGCATGGGCACCGAGGGCTTCATGCTCAAGAACCGCCAGGCGCACTACGGCGTGGGCCGCACCAAGGACGTGGGCGTGTGGTGGAAGTGGAAGATTGACCCCATGAGCGTGGACGCCGTGCTGATCTACGCCCAGCGCGGACACGGCCGCCGCGCGAGCCTGTACAGCGACTACACCTTTGCCGTCTGGAACGGCCCGCCGGACGACCCTGAACGGCAGCTGGTTCCGTTTGCCAAGGCGTACTCGGGGCTTACGGATGTGGAGATCGGCCAGGTGGACGCCATCGTGCGCAAGACCACGCGCGAGAGCTTCGGGCCCGTTCGCAGCGTGGATGCGACCATGGTGTTCGAACTGGGCTTCGAGGGCATCGGCAAGAGCCCGCGCCACAAGAGCGGCATCGCAGTGCGCTTTCCGCGCATGCTGCGCTGGCGCAAGGACAAGACCGTGGCCGAGGCGGACACTTTGCAAACCTTGATGGCGCTGTTGCCGGGGCAGGACGCAGCGGAATGAACACCGCCGCCAAGGCCCCGCCCCGCCGTCCGCGCAAGCCGTTGCACACAGCCGCCTTGGGTGCTGCAGCGCGCTGGATGGCAGCGCGCGGATGGCAACCCTTCGGCTTTCAGCAAGAGGTGTGGCGCGCCCTGGGCGAGGGCCGTTCGGGCCTGCTGCACGCCACCACCGGTGCGGGCAAAACCTATGCGGTGTGGCTGGGCGCGCTGCAGCACCTGGCGCTGGCGACGGCAGCCGGATCGACCAGACAGACCACATCCCCACCCGTTCGGGCTGAGCCTGTCGAAGCCGGGGTCGGTTCCACGGAGGCTACAACGCCGTCGGACGGCACCAGCGACCGCACCGCCCTGCGCAAGCGCCGCGCAGCCGCACCGCCCCTGACCGTGCTGTGGATCACCCCCATGCGCGCCCTGGCGGCCGACACGCTGCGCGCGCTGCAGGCCCCAATGCCCGACCTGGCGCCCGCCTGGACCAGCGGCCTGCGCACCGGCGACACCGCCAGCGGCGAGCGCGCCGCGCAGGACCGCCGCCTGCCCACACTGCTGGTGACCACGCCCGAAAGCGTGTCGCTGCTGCTGGCCCGCGCCGACGCCCATGAGCGCCTGCGCCATGTGCAACTGGTGGTTGTGGACGAGTGGCACGAGCTGGTGGGCAACAAGCGCGGCGTGCAGGCGCAGCTGGCGCTGGCGCGCCTGTCGGGCTGGAACCCTGCGCTGCAGGTGTGGGGCATGTCGGCCACGCTGGGCAACCTGCAGGACGCGCTCGACACCCTGCAGCCCTGCCCTGCCCCGGGCGCCCCCACTGCCCCACCGGCCGTGCTGGTGCAGGGCCGCGTGGACAAGGCGCTGAAGGTGCAGGTGATGCTGCCGGCCAAGGTGGACCGCTTTGCCTGGGCCGGGCACATGGGCCTGGCATTGCTGCCGCAGGTGGTGGAGTCCATCGAGTCCTGCGCCTCTTCATTGGTTTTCACCAACACGCGCTCGCAGGCCGAACGCTGGTACCAGGCGCTGCTGGAGGCGCGGCCCGACTGGGCCGGCACCATCGCCCTGCACCATGGGTCGTTGAGCCAGGACGTGCGGGCCTGGGTGGAGAACGGCTTGAAAACCGGCCTGCTCAAGGCCGTAGTCTGCACGTCAAGTTTGGACTTGGGCGTGGATTTTCTGCCGGTGGAGCAGGTGCTGCAGATCGGCTCGGCCAAGGGCGTGGGGCGGCTGGTGCAGCGTGCGGGCCGCTCGGGCCACGCGCCGGGGCGCACGTCCAGCATCACGCTGGTGCCCACGCACAGCCTGGAGCTGGTGGAAGCCGCCGCCGCGCGCCATGCGCTGGCGCTGGGCCGCATCGAAGACCGGCACACGCCGCGCGCGCCGCTCGATGTGCTGGTGCAGCACCTGGTCACCATCGCCCTGGGCGGTGGCTTCGATCCCGATGCGCTGCTGGCCGAGGTGCGCCGCGCACCCGCCTATGCGCAGCTGGCCGACAACGACTGGCAGTGGGCGCTGCAGTTTGTGCGCCAGGGCGGCGCATCGCTGGCCATCTACCCCGACTTCCAGCGCGCCGCGCCCGATGAAGAAGGCATCTGGCGCGTGCCCGATGCACGGCTGGCGCGTCGCCACCGCAGCAACATCGGCACCATCGTGAGCGACGCCAGCATGCAGGTGCAGTTCGTGAGCGGCGGTCGCCTGGGCTCGGTGGAAGAGAGCTTCATCGCCCGGCTGCGCAAGGGCGACGTGTTCATGTTCGCGGGCCGCCTGCTGGAGCTGGTGCGCACCCAGCAGATGACGGCCTACGTGCGCATTGCCCCCAAGGGCAGCGCCGCGCTGCCGCGCTGGAACGGCGGGCGCATGCCGCTGTCGAACACGCTGGCCGACGCCATGCTCGAGATGCTGGAGCAGGCCGAACGCGGCGTCTACGCATCGCCCGAGATGTTGTGCGCCCAGCCGCTGCTGGCGCTGCAGCACGCCTGGTCGGCCCTGCCCACGCCCAGCCGCCTGGTGGCCGAGACGCTGCACACGCGCGAGGGCTGGCACCTGTATCTGTACCCGCTGGCGGGCCGCCTGGTGCACCTGGGCCTGGCGGGGCTGCTGGCCTGGCGCGCGTCCGAGCAGGTGCCCAACACCTTCTCCATCGCCGTCAACGACTATGGGCTGGAGCTGCTGTCCGCCAAGCCCGTGGACTGGGCCGCGCTGCTGCCGCGTCTGATCGGCGAGGGCACGCACACCACCATCGGCAGCGGGCTGGAGGACGAAGTGCTCGCCAGCCTGAACGCGACCGAGATGGCGCGCCGGCGCTTTCGCGAGATCGCGCGCATCGCGGGCCTCATCTTTCAAAGCCACCCCGGCGAGCAGCGCAGCAGCCGCCAGCTGCAGGCCTCGTCCTCGCTGTACTACGACGTGTTCGCCCAGTACGACCCCGACAACCTGCTGCTGGCCCAGGCCCGCGCCGAGCTGCTGGCCAACGAGCTGGACATGGAGCGCCTGGCCCGCACCCTGCGCGGCATGCAGGCGCAGACCCTGTCCATCCATGCGCTGGAACGCCCCACCCCGTTCGCCCTGCCGCTGATGGTGGAGCGTTTTCGCGAGCGCCTGAGCACCGAGACCCTGGCCGACCGCCTGGCGCGCATGGTGATAGCGCTGGAGAAGGCCGCCGACGACACCACCGGCACCCACCTCGCCGACAATACCGTGGCCCCGGCCGACATGGCCTGGGACGTCCCCGACGGGGCCACCGCATCCCCCCGGCGCTCACGCCGCGGCGACACCGATGGCGCACCCCGCCGCCCCCGAGGACGCCACGGATTTTGACCACGCCCCACCTGCCAGTGACCGCAGACACCGCCCCCGCCCCTACGCACCCGTCCCCACCTGCTGGCGCCCACGCCATCACCCTGCCCTGCGGCACCGCCCTGTGGCTGCTGCCCCAGCGCGCCGTGTGGTGGCCCGCCGCACGCATGGCCTTCGTGGCCGACGTGCACTTCGGCAAGGCGGCCACCTTCCGTCGCGCAGGCCAGCCGGTGCCCCATGGCACCACGGCCGACAATCTCGCGCGGCTCGACGCGGTGCTGGCGGCCACGGGCGCCGAGCACCTGGTCTTTCTGGGCGACTTCCTGCACGCCCGCAGCGGCGCCGACGAGCGGCTGTGGCAGCAACTGCTGCCCTGGCGCCAGCACCACGCGCACATCGCCATGACCCTGGTGCGCGGCAACCACGACCTGCACGCAGGCGACCCGCCGCGCGCCCTGGGCATCGACCTGGCCGACGAGCCGTGGCAACCCGTGACAGGCGCCCCGGTGGCCGCCTGCCACCACCCGCAGACCGTGGAAGGCGCCACCGTGCTGGCAGGCCATCTACACCCCACCACCACGCTGTACGGCCCGGCGCGCGATGCCATGCGCCTGCCCTGCTATGCCCTGACACCCGGGCTGCTGGTGCTGCCAGCATTCGGCGCCTTCACGGGCACGTCGAGCCAATCGGTACCGCCGATGGCGCGGCGGTTCGCGGTGGTGGGGGACCAAGTGCTGGCTGTTCCTGCGCGAACAGACCCAGGATGACCGTCCACGAGGCACTGGGCTTACGCGAACGGGATTTAACATGGTCACATTCCGCCCAGAACGTATGGCCATCGAACACCTTTTCAGCCTTCACACAGGCTACATCGATTTCACCGGTTACCTGCGCTATCTGGATTCCATCCAGGCGCGCATGCCTGTCCATGTCTATGAATTCGCGTCCGATCCTGCGCACCACGATCTCAACGCCCGCAGTTCGCTTCACGATGCATGGCTGCAGTCACTGACCATTGGCGAAACAGCAGAGGGAAGCAGGCAGGAAATGCGGCAAACGGAAGTACGGTTGTGCCTCTTGGGCCCATACCACGATCGACGCATCCATCTGCACTACACCGGGGTGGAGGCATATGCCTTTCAGAGCCCTGCGCGGCATGGCGAGCCTCGCTACTCGCATACGGCCCATGGAGACCTGCTCGCCCATGCGATTTGGGTAAATCCCGCGGGCATGCTGGTGCACGATATGGTGTTCGAACGCGGGTCAACACTTCGGATCGAATGCACAGACATTCGACATGCTCAGGAGCCTTTGCAGTGACTCCTGTTGATGCCAGGGAAGAACAGGCCCACGAGGCGTGGGACGCCGGCGATCTGCCGCGCGCATTCCAATTGTTCCGGTCCTGCGCATACGAGGGTTTTAGGAGCGCGATGATGAATCTGGGGTTCTTTTACGACGAAGGCCTGGGTACACCTGCCAGCAAATACCTGGCAAAGATCTGGTACCGCAAAGCGCGACACGCAGGCGACTTTGTGGCCTCCAACAACTTGGCCATCTTGTTTCGTGAGCGGCATGCTCATCGCAGCTCTTTCCATTGGTTCCGCAAAGCAGCCCTGGACGGAGATGGCGACGCCTGGGTGGAACTGGCAAAGTGCCACTTGAAGGGCTCAGGAACATCGTTGTCCGCAGCCCGCGCCAGGGAGTGCCTGAGGCGCGCGATGCGCTCCCGGTTCATCACACCCGCGGGGCGCGAGGAGGCGAAAGCCCTGCTGCGCGTCCAAGGCGTTTTGCAGAGCCTGAGCTACCGACGCTCCTGAGCTTGAAGATCCGTTTTTGAGGCAGGCTGCACCTTGCAACCGTCCTGCTTGGCCCTTGAACGAGTGAGGCCTTTGCAGCTTGCATGCACCCGCATTGGGTGGCGCACCGCTCTCATACAGGGGCACCGGAGATAAAAAAATGGTCCTACCCGCCGGCAAATTTTGCATCGTGGAATTCAATTGCAAAAACCGTGGACCGGGAAAGCGCCAAGGAAGGAGAATGCGAGAGCATCCGCGTTTGGCCTCTGTCCTGCACCGGTAGGGGCCGTCCACACACTCGTTTCGTGAGACAAGCCATGACGACCCAGCAACCGACCATCATCTACACCCTGACCGACGAGGCACCTCGCCTGGCCACGGCTTCCTTTCTTCCCATCATCCGCACCTTTGCCGCGCCTGCCGGCATCAACGTGGCGGAATCGGACATCTCCGTGGCCGCCCGCGTGCTGGGCGAGTTCCCTGAGTACCTGAAGGAAGACCAGCGCGCGCCGAACACGCTGGCCGAGCTGGGCAAGAAGACGCTGCAGCCCGATGCCAACATCATCAAGCTGCCCAACATCAGCGCTTCGGTGTCGCAGCTCAAGGCAGCCATCGCCGAGCTGCAGGAAAAGGGCTACGCACTGCCGGACTACCCGGACCAGCCCAAGGACGACAAGGAAAAGGACATCAAGGCCCGTTACAGCAAGTGCACCGGCTCGGCCGTGAACCCTGTGCTGCGCGAAGGCAACTCGGACCGCCGCGCGCCCAAGGCCGTCAAGGAATACGCGCGCAAGAACCCGCACAGCATGGCCGAGTGGAGCCAGGCATCGCGCTCGCATGTGTCGCACATGCACGCCGGCGACTTCTACCACGGCGAAAAGTCCATGACCCTGGACCGCGCCCGGGAAGTCAAGATGGAGCTGATCACCAAGAGCGGCAAGACCATCGTCTTGAAGCCCAAGGTCGCGCTGCTCGACCGCGAGGTGATCGACAGCATGTTCATGAGCAAGAAGGCGCTGCTGGAGTTCTACGAGAAGGAAATCGAAGACGCACGCAAGACTGGCGTGATGTTCTCGCTGCACGTCAAAGCCACGATGATGAAGGTCTCGCACCCCATCGTGTTCGGCCACTGCGTGCGCATCTTCTACAAGGACGCGTTTGCCAAACACGCCAAGACCTTTGAAGAGCTGGGCGTGAACGTGAACAACGGCATGGTCGACCTGTACAGCAAGATCGAGACGCTGCCGCAAAGCCAGCGCGACGAGATCAAGCGCGACCTGCACGCCTGCCACGAACACCGCCCCGAGCTGGCCATGGTCGATTCGGCCAAGGGCATCACCAACTTCCACTCGCCCAACGACATCATCGTGGACGCCTCCATGCCCGCGATGATCAGGAACGGCGGCAAGATGTGGGACGCCAACGGCCGCCTGAAGGACGTGAAGGCCGTGATGCCCGAGTCGACCTTCGCCCGCATCTACCAGGAGATCATCAACTTCTGCAAGTGGCACGGCGCGTTCGACCCCAAGACCATGGGCACGGTGCCCAACGTGGGCCTGATGGCGCAGCAGGCCGAAGAGTACGGCTCGCACGACAAGACCTTCGAGATCGCCGAAGACGGCGTGGCCAACATCACCGACCTGGCCACGGGCGAAGTGCTGCTCTCCCAGAACGTGGAAGCCGGCGACATCTGGCGCATGTGCCAGGTCAAGGACGCTGCGATCCGCGACTGGGTGAAGCTGGCCGTCAACCGCGCCCGCAACTCCGGCATGCCCGTGGTGTTCTGGCTCGACTCGTACCGTCCGCACGAAAAGGAACTCATCACCAAGGTGAAGATGTACCTGCACGAGCACAACACCGTCGGCCTCGACATCCAGATCATGAGCCAGGTGCGTGCGATGCGCTACACGCTGGAGCGCGTGATCCGCGGCCAGGACACCATCAGCGCCACCGGCAACATCCTGCGCGACTACCTGACCGACCTGTTCCCCATCATGGAACTGGGCACCTCGGCCAAGATGCTGTCCATCGTGCCTTTGATGGCCGGTGGCGGCATGTACGAAACCGGTGCGGGCGGCTCGGCCCCCAAGCACGTGCAGCAACTGGTGGAAGAAAACCACCTGCGCTGGGATTCGCTGGGCGAGTTCCTGGCGCTGGCCGTGTCGTTTGAAGACCTGGGCCTGAAGACCGGCAACGACAAGGCCAAGGTGTTGGCCAAGACGCTGGACGCCGCCACGGGCAAGCTGCTGGACAACAACAAGAACCCTTCGCCCAAGACCGGCCAGCTGGACAACCGCGGCAGCCAGTTCTACCTGGCGCTGTACTGGGCCCAGGAACTGGCCGCCCAAACGGCCGACGCGGACTTGGCCGCCAAGTTCGCGCCGCTGGCCAAGCAGCTTGCCGAGAACGAGCAGAAGATTGTGGAAGAGCTCAATGCTGTGCAAGGCCAGCCCACCGACATCGGCGGCTACTACCTGCCCGATACCGCCAAGCTCGATGCCGTGATGCGCCCCAGCAAGACGCTGAACGACGCGCTCGCCTCCGTCAAGGCCTGAAGAAACGAAGCTCCCCGGAGTCGCTGCGCGCCCTCCCCCGAGGGGCCCCCGCCCTTGCGGCGAGGCGGCCCTTGCACCGCGGCGCTGGCGTGGGCCGGGCCGGTCGTACGGCGCGGTGTGCACAGCGGTTTTTGAGTGAAATAGGCCGCCAGCGCTTATCCTATAAGCGCAAGTAGCTATTATTTTCATAGCACACTAAACAAAGGCTCTGCTGCAAGGCAGAGCCTTTGTGCTTTGTAGCGTCTCTCAGTGGCCTCAGGGCCGTTCGCGCTCGTACACCCGGCTGGCCAGGGGTGCAGGCACATAGGCCGGCAGGAAGGCACAGCCCTTGCCGAATGCAGCTTCGTTGGCGGGGCACTGCTGGGCGATGCCTTCCGGCGTGGGCTTGGCGCCCTCGTCCACCCAGCGCAGCAGCGCGGTCATCAGCGTGGGGTAGGTTGGGTCGCTCAGGTAGCTGTGGCCGTTGTGGCGCGTGAAGGTCTGCACCAGCCGCGCACCGCTGCCACCCTGCTCCATCGTGGCCTTGAACTGCGCATCCAGCTCGACGAACGCGGTGGGGTCATCGACGCCTTTCACAGTGAGCACCGGCACGGGGATGCGGCCGGTGGGGTCGGTGTCTTCGGCGAAGCGCGCGACGGCCTTCGGGTCGGCCCGGTAGCGCAGCACACCCGCGTTGAGCGCAGCGTCGTCCGCAGACCCCTTGTAGACCACGCCCCGGTTGCCGAACGGGCTCGCGCCGCCGGTGCGGTGGTGCACCACGTCGCGCATGTGGAAGGTGGCCCAGTTCATGTGGCCCTGGATCGAGCTGGCCGGGATGCGGATCACCTCCACGATGGTCTGTACCTTGCGCTGCTGCTCTGGCGTGCGCTCTGCCGCGGGCTTGTTCAGCCCCAGGCATTCGTTGAGCCGCGCCTGCAGGTCGCCCTGCGTCATCGCCGCATCGTGCGGCAGGCCGGTGTTGAGCGGGTAGGCCACCTCCGTCGGCCGGGGATGGTTGCCGCACAGGTACTGGTAGACCACGCGCAGGTCGGTGCGAAAGTCGTACGACCGGGTGCCGCCGGCCAGCACGCCGCTGGTGAGCAGCACGGCGTCGTACGGCCGCTTGCCGTCGGCCGTGCGCTGGAACATCTCGGCGCCCTTGGCGGCCACGCCGGCGCCCCACGACTGGCCATGCAGGATGGTGCGCTGCGGCTGGGCCACATGCTGCACAAAGATCTGGCGCAGGCGCTCGGTGTCTTCAGCCGCGGCACGCACTTCCACGCCGCCCTGGCGGAACGTGCTGCCCGCCCAGGCATAGCCCGCGCGGACCATGATGGACCAGCGCTCCAGATCCTCCACCGCACGCTCGGCCTTGGGCGCGCCAAGGGTCGGGCCGCCATGCGCATGCATCACCAGCACCTTGTTCCACTGTTGGGGAATGGCGATGAGGTAGTAGGCACCGGCGGAGTCCTGGCCCGCGAGGCAGCGCGCGACGGCAGCCAGCTCTTTGGGGCAGGCTGTGGCCGTGGGCGCCGCCTCGCGCGTTGCCAATGCCGGTGCGGTACGCGCGGCCGACGGGGGTGTTGGCTGCACCGGGGCACAAGCAGCGCCCAGGCTGGCCAGCGCGGCGAGGCCCAGGCGCGTCATCAGGGGATACGGCTGCGTTGCAGTCATGCGGTGTGTCTCCGTTGGAATGGTCATGGAATCGGCTGTCGCAGCGCATCGTAGGAACGCACGTTCCATACGTCAAATATGCTGATTTGCGGCATGCCATACGATTTGCATATGAACTGCTCCACCACGCCCTGCCGTCACTGACATGTACATCCGCCAACTGCGCTACTTTCTGGCCGTCGCCGAAGCGGGCCACATGACACGAGCGGCCGAACAACTGGGCATGGCCCAGCCACCGCTGAGCCAGCAGATCAAGGCGCTGGAGAGAGCGGTGGGCCTGGTCCTCTTCAAACGCCATGCCAAGGGTGTGGCGCTCACCGAGGCCGGGCGTGTGCTGCAGGCCGACGCCATGCGCCTGGTGCACGACTTCGATGCGCTGCAAAGCCGCATGCAGCTGCTGGCCGAGGGCAAAACGGGGCGCCTGTCCATTGCCTTCACCAGCTCGGCAGCCGCCCACGAGTTCACGCCGTTTGCCCTGCGCGAGTGCCGCGCACGGCACCCCGACCTGGTGCTGGAGATCGGCGAGAACAACGCTGCCGAGATTACCGAGGCCGTGGCCGACGGCCGCCTGCACTGCGGCCTGCTGCGTGTGCCCGTGGCGCAGCCTGCGGGCCTGGCGTTCGACACCCTGCAGCATGAGCCCGCCATGGTGGCGCTGCCCATCGACCATCCGCTCGCGCTGCGCCAGCGCCGCGGCAAGCCGCTGCCCATCCAGGTGGCCGACCTGCACGGCGAGGCCATGATCCTGGTGCGCCGCCCCGGCGCGCCCGGCCTGTACGCCAACCTGCTGGCCCTGTGCGCCGAACACGGCGTGCAGCCCCGCGTGGTGGCCGAAGTGGCGCGCATGCTGACCAACCTGAACCTGGTGGCTGCAGGCACCGGCATTTCGGTCGTGCCGTCGTCGATGCTGGGCGTGCACCGGCATGCGATTGCGTACCGGCCCCTGGTGGACCACGGCCGGCTCGAAGTGCCGCTGACGCTGGTCTACCGCAGCGACGACAACGTGGGGCCTACGGCGACATTTACCGCGCTGCTCAAGACACTGGCGGGCGCGCTGCCGGCGGCGGCACCACGCCGGACAACGCCGCGCCGGTAGTGCCGGGGCGCACAGTGCCGTTGCTATAGTCGTTCGATAATTCGACAGGAGGACAACGATGGCAGGACAGGGCTGGCGGCTGAGGGCCGCCATGGTCGCTACAGCAGCCTTGTGGGCTGGCGCGGGCGCGGTGCACGCACAACCCACGGCGTGGCCGGACTACATGGCCCGACTGTCCGCTGGCGTGTCGGAAAGCCCCATCGACGCCGCACTGCCGGCCGATGTGGCGGTGGTCGCGCCCGACAGCACCGTGCCGCCCGGCATCGCACGCTGGAGCGGCGTGTGGCAGGGCTGGGCCTGTATCTCCCAGGTGTGCGATGTGAAGCTGGCCGTCGAGAAACTATCGCCCACGGGCGCCACCCTGGCCTACGCAGCGGCCAGCAGCGGGCAACCGGTCTTCACCGAACGCACGGACGCCCGCTTTGTCGACGAGGAGCTCGTCGCGCAGCTCAAGACCGGCACGAAGCTGGTGCTGCGCCTGCGGGCTGACGGCGACATGGAGATGTCGCTGTGGCGCCCGAATGCGCAGCTGCTGTCTGCGGGTGTGTTGACGCAGAAGGCGCAGGCCCGGCCGTACCGCCGCAGCACCGAGCGCGTGCCCACGTCCTGGGCGGAGGGCGGCAAGGCCCAGACGCTGGAGATGGTGGTGTACCGGCCCGTGTCGACGCCCGGGCCCTGGCCCACGCTGGTCTTCAACCACGGCTCCACCGGCGAGGGCAACCAGCCCGCGTGGTTCAAGTTCACATCCACCAGCCCGGACGTCGGCCGCTATTTCGCCGAGCGCGGCTGGCAGGTGGTGTTTCCGCAGCGGCGCGGACGCGGCCAGTCCGACGGGCTGTACGACGAGGGTTTCGAAGCCGACCGCTCGCGCTATTCGTGCCTGCCCGAGCGGTCCCTGCCCGGCGTGGACCGTGCCATCGCAGACCTCGACGCCACCATGGCCTACCTGCGCCTGCGCCCGGATGTCGACACCACCCGCCTGCTCATCGGCGGCGTGTCGCGCGGGGGCATCCTGTCGGTGGCGTACGCAGGCAGCCAGCCGCAGATGTTTGCGGGCGTGATCAACTTCGTGGGCGGCTGGGTGGGCGACCTGTGCCCTGCGGCAGACCAGATCAACCCGGTGGCGTTCCGCCGGGGCGCTGCCTTTCGCAAGCCGACGCTGTGGCTCTATGGGGACAAGGACCCGTACTACTCGCTGCAGCACAGCCGGCAGAGTTTCGCGGCCTTTGAAGCAGCCGGCGGCACGGGCCAATTCATCGCACTGCCCGCGCCCGCGGGCGGCAACGGGCACTTCATCCACACCGAAAGAACTTTGTGGGAGAGCGCAGTCACGGACTATCTGCAGCGGGTCGTTCCGCCGCGCTGAGCGCGTGCTGGTGGGCCGATGCCTGCCCACCGCACACCATCGCAACCCAAAGCTCCGGTCGCAAAAATAGGCCGCCACGCTCCATCAGAGCGCAGCGGCCTTTTGCATATCAACCGCTCAGTTGTTGCCCTGCGCCGTGCCCTCGCGCCGTGGGTCTGCACCACCGGCAAAGGTGCCTGCGCCCGGGTTGCGTGCGAACAGGCCAGGGGTGCCGTTGCCACGCACACCGTTGTAGACCGCGCCGTGCAGGCCACTCGTGAAGGTGTCGGTCTGTGCCACCGTGTGGCCGCGGGCCTTCAGGCCGTCGCGGATCGTCGCGGTGTCGATGACCGAGCCCTTTTCGATGGACGTGGTGGCGTTGGTCTGCGCGCCGAAGTTGGGCAGGTTGATGGCCTGTTGCACGTTCAGCCCCCAGTCCGTCATGCCCAGGATGGACTTGGCGGTGTACTGGATGATGGCGCTGCCGCCGGGCGAGCCGATGGCGCCTTCCAGGTCGCCGGTGGTGGCGTTGAAGACGATGGTGGGCGCCATGGAGCTGCGCGGGCGCTTGCCGGGCTGCACGCTGTTGGCAATGGGCAAGCCTGCAGCGTCGGTGGCGGTGAACGAGAAGTCGGTCAGCTGGTTGTTGAGCAAGAAGCCCCGCACCATCTGCAGGCTGCCGAAGCCGTTCTCGATGGTGGTCGTCATGGACACCGCATTGCCCGCGTTGTCGATGATGGACAGGTGGGTGGTGGACGGCAGCGCGGCCGAGTTGTCGAGGCCCTTGGCGCCGCTCACGCCGGGAGGCGTGCCGGCGGTAGGGGTGCCGATGCTCTTGGTCAGGCTGATGAGCTTGGCGCGGTCCTTGAGGTAGTCGGCGTTGATGAGGCCGGCCTGCGGTACGTTGACGAAATCAGGGTCGGCCACGTACACGGCGCGGTCGGCATACGCCAGGCGGTAGGCCTCGGACACCACGTGCACCGAGTCCAGCGTGTTGGGCTTCATGGCCGCCAGATCGAATCCTTGCAGCAGGCCCAGCGTCTGCAGCACGGCGATGCCGCCCGAGCTCGGCGCGGGCATGCCGCAGACGCGGTACTGGGTGCGGTACACGCCGCAGACGGGCTCGCGCACCTTGTGGGTGTAGCTGTTCAGGTCGTCCAGCGAGAGCTTGCCGGGGTTGGTGGGGTGGCCCGTGACCTTGGCCACGACGTCCTTGGCGATGTCGCCCTTGTAGAACGCATCGGCACCGCCGGCCGCAATGGCGCGCAGCGTGGCGGCGAGCTCGGGGTTTTTGAGCAGCATGCCAGCAGCCTTGGCCGTGCCGTCGCTGTTGAGGAAGTAGCTGGCGCCGGGCTCGCCCTGCGCCTTGATGCGCGCGGCCGAGCCGGCGATGGACACGCTCATGCGCGGGGAGATGGCGAAGCCGTTTTCACTGAGCTGGATGGCGGGCTCGAACAGGTCCTTCCAGGGCAGCTTGCCGTGCACCTTGTGCGCGGCTTCGAGCATGCGCAGCACGCCGGGCGTACCCACCGAGAGGCCACCGTCCACCGCCGCCAGAAAGGCCAATGGCTTGCCATCCGCACCGACGAAGAGATTGGGCGTGGCCGCCTTGGGCGCGGTTTCGCGGCCGTCATAGGCCAAGAGCTTGTTGGCGCCCTTGTCGAAGTGCAGCATGAACGCGCCGCCGCCGATGCCCGACGACTGGGGCTCCACCAGGTTCAGCACCATCTGTACGGCAATGGCGGCATCCAGCGCCGTGCCGCCCTTGGCCAGGATGTCGACCCCGGCCTTGGTGGCCAGCGGGTTGGCCGTCGCCACCATGTCCTTGTTGGCGTAGCTGATGGCCTTGGGCGTGTAGCCCGAAGGCGGCTCGGGCGGCACGTACTGCTCGACGGGCTCCGGCGTGGCGACGGGCGTGGCGGGGCCGTCATTGCCGCCGCAGGCGGCCAGCACGGCCAGGGCGGCAATGCTCAAGCCCCAGAGGGCGGGTTGGCGTCGAAAAGCAGAAGCCGTCATGGATGAAGTCCTTGGGTTGGGTGAAGGATAAAAACGGGCGCCCCGCGCTGCGGCAGGGGCGTGGTCAGCGCGCCATCCAGTATGAAACGACCTGAGGAAAATCATTTTGCTTTTATGACCGCTTCAGCGCCAAATAGGAGAAACGATTTTTCATATTCGCCGTGAAACAGAAACTGGATTCCACCGACCGCCAGCTCCTGGCCTTGCTGCAACAAAACGCCGAGACGCCGCTGGCGGAACTGGCCGAGGCGGTGCATCTGTCCAACACGCCGTGCTGGCGGCGCATTCAGTGGCTGCGCGAGAAGGGCTACATCACCCGGCATGTCGCGCTGGTAGACCCGCGCAAGGTCAACGTGGGGGTTACGGTGTTCGTCGCGGTCAAGACCAGCCAGCACCACCAGCAGTGGTTCGACACCTTGCGCGACGCGGTGATGGCCATCCCCGAGATCGTCGAGTTCTATCGCATGAGCGGCGACGTGGACTACCTGCTGCGCGTGGTGGTGCCCGACATCCGCGCGTACGACTCGGTCTACAAGCGCCTGACCCAGGCGGTGACGCTGTCCGACGTGAGCTCCAGCTTCGCGATGGAAGAGATCAAGTTCACCACCGCCCTGCCCCTGGACTACGCCGACTGATGCAGGGGCCCCGCACGCGCACGGCACAATCGCGACCGCCGCAGCCCTGCCCCCTCCAGCAACCCAGCTTCCGAGCAAGGCTGGATTTTGTTAACCAGATAGTGAACTATTCGGCATGACCAAAGAACCCGAAAGCCCTGTGAAGGAACGCCAGCGCGATGCCGACCGCTCGCAGGGCGTGATCTTCAGCGCCGCGCGCGACGAGTTTGCCGAGCACGGCCTGGGCGGCGCCCGCATGGACCGCATCGCCGAGCGCGCGGGCCTGAACAAGCGGCTGATCTACTACTACTTCGAAGACAAGGAAAAGCTCTTTCAGGCGGTGCTGGAGCAGGCCTACCTGCACATCCGCGAGGAGGAGCGCAAGCTCAACCTGCTGGAGCTGGCGCCCGCCACCGCCATCCGCCGGCTGGTGGAGTTCACCTGGACGTACTACCTGGAGAACCCGCAGTTCCTCACCCTGCTCAACAGCGCCAACCTGCACAAGGCGCGCCACCTGCAGGAGTCGCAGCGCGCCCGCGAGATGAACTCGCCGCTGATCGCCACCCTGGCCGAGGTGCTGGAGCGCGGCCGCAGCGAGGGCAGTTTTCGCGGCGGGGTGGACCCGCTGCAGCTGTATGTGTCGATCGCCGGGCTGTCGTACTTCTATTTGTCCAACAACCACACCCTGTCGGCCATCTTCGGCCGCGACCTCATGGCGCCCAAGGCGTGCAACGAGCGGCTGTCGCACATGTGCGATGTGATCCTCGGGTACGTGCTGAGGGCCTAACGGGCCCGCACCATGCAAATCGCGACCGTCCTGATCTTCCTCGTTGCACCCGCCGCCATGGCGGCCTTTCTCCTGTGGCGTGCCTACCAAATGGGCACCGGGAAGCGTGTCGAACTCACGCGCCAGTGGATCGTGCGCCCGCCCGAAGGGATCGAAGGCTGCGCGCGCCTGTTTGCATGGCGCGACCTGCTTTTTGCCGCAAGCCTGTTGCTTGCCCTCTGCCTGCTGCTCTGCCTTCCACACTACGCGGCCGCGTGGATCCCGCTCATGGCACTCGGCGGCTTGGTGCACCAGGGCTTCACTGGGTACGCACTCGCCAGGCTGCGCAGGAAGCCGCCTCGCTGACCTGCAGCCGCAGCGCGCTCCCTTTGAGTGCGGAGCAACGCTGCGCAGGCGTCGTCTTTCTCACCCGGTCCACGGGTAAACCCCTAGCTCTGTTGAATGCGTCTGCGTTGACGCAGGCGCAGCAATGCCTAAAAATCAGCTTTATTCACCATTCAGTGAATTAAAGAGCAAGCCCAGCCTGCCAACGGAGACAAATCCATGCCCATCACCCGCACCACCCGCCGCGCTGCGGCCACCGCCCTGGCGGCGGTCGCGTTCACCTCTTTGTCATTGAGCGCCCTGGCGCAAGGTAGCTACCCCACCAAGCCGGTGCGCGTGATCGTGCCGTTTGCGGCGGGCAGCACCACCGACATCATTGCGCGCGCCATTGCCGACAAGATGGGCCAGAGCATGGGACAGACGCTGGTGGTGGACAACCGCGGCGGTGCCAGCGGCACCATCGGGCAGCAGGCGGTGGCCACGGCCGCGCCGGACGGCTACACGGTGATGATCCATTCGTCGTCGCACACGGTGAGCCCCTCGACCTTTGCCAAGCTGCCGTTCGACACCACAGGCGACTTCGCGGGCGTGACGCCGATCTCGTCGCTGCCCAATGCGCTGGTGATCTCGCCCGCCAAAGGCATCAAGACGCTGCAGGACCTGGTGGCCGCGGCCAAGGCCAAGCCGGGCACCATCAACTTCGCCTCGGCCGGCCAGGGCAGCGCCACGCATTTGAACGCCGAAAAATTCAAGCTGGCCGCCAAGATCGACGCGCAAAACATTCCCTTCAAAGGCTCCGCCGAGGCCGTGACCGAGGTACTGTCGGGCCGCGTGGACTACTACTTCTCTCCCATTGCACCCGTCATCGGCCAGATCAAGGACGGCCAGTTGCTGGCGCTGGCCGTGGGCTCGCCCAAGCGCGCGGCCGCCTTGCCCGATGTGCCCACCACGGCCGAGGCCGGCGTGCCCGGTTCGGAGTTCAACTTCTGGATCGGAATGATGGTGCCGGCCAAGACGCCGCGCGACATCGTGAACCGCCTGCACGACGAGGTGGTGAAGGCGCTGGCCACGCCCGAGGTGAAAGAGCGCTTCCTCAAGCTCGGTGCCGACGCCTGGACGCTCAAGCCCGAGCAGTTCGATGCCTACATCAAGGACGAGATCAAGAGCAACGCCACGCTGGTGAAGGCCGCAGGCTTGCAGCCCGCGCAGTAGCGCGGCCGGCCAGGGCAGGCGCCCTGGCTTCGACAAGCCCGGCCCGAACGGTGGCGGGCACGCAGCGCGCGGTGAGTACGGCGACACAGCGACCCCGTCAGCAGCAGCGCCATTCATTGGCATGGCGTGCGGGCCGCGCTTTGCCCATTTTTTCTTCTCTATTCGCAACCTTTGAACTGAACGAAAGCACCACCGCCATGGCAACCCAACGACTCGGACTCATCATGCACGGCGTCACCGGCCGCATGGGCATGAACCAGCATTTGATCCGCTCCATCTGCGCCATCCGCGCGCAGGGCGGCGTGGTGCTCTCCAATGGCAACCGCGTGATGCCCGACCCCATCCTCATCGGCCGCAACGCCGAGAAGATGGAAGCACTGGCTAAAGCCCACGGCATCGCGCGCTGGGGCACCGACCTCGATGCCGCCCTGGCCAACCCCGAGGACACGGTGTTCTTCGACGCCGGCACCACGCAGATGCGCCCCACCCTGCTCGCCAAGGCCATCCGCGCGGGCAAGCATGTGTACTGCGAAAAACCCATCGCCACCAACCTGAACGAGGCGGTGGAGATTGCGCGCCTGGCCTCGGGCTCGGGCCTCAAGCACGGCGCGGTGCAGGACAAGCTCTTTTTGCCCGGCCTGCGCAAGCTCGACATGCTGCGCCGCGCGGGCTTCTTCGGCCGCATGCTGAGCGTGCGCCTGGAGTTCGGCTACTGGGTGTTCGAAGGCGACCTGCAGCCCATCCAGCGGCCGAGCTGGAACTACCGCACCGAGGACGGCGGCGGCATGATCCTGGACATGATGTGCCACTGGCGCTACGTGCTGGACAACCTGTTCGGCGAGGTGAAGTCGGTGTCTTGCATCGGCGCCACGCACATCCCCACCCGCTGGGACGAAGCCGGCCAGCCGTACCAGGCCACCGCCGACGACGCGGCCTACGCCACCTGCGAGCTCACCGGCCACAACGGCGAGCCAGTGATCGCGCAGCTGAACATGAGCTGGGCCACGCGCGTGCGGCGCGACGACCTGGTCACCTTCCACGTGGACGGCACCGATGGCTCGGCCGTCGCGGGCCTGTCGAGCTGCCGCGCGCAGAGCCGCGTGGCCACGCCGCGCCCGGTGTGGAACCCTGACGAGAAGCAGACCATGAACTTCTTCGACCAGTGGCAGGAGATTCCGGACTCCCAGGTGTACGACAACGGCTTCAAGATCCAGTGGGAGCACTTCATCCGCCACGTGGTGGAAGACGCGCCGTACCGCTGGACCCTGCCCGAAGGCGCCAAGGGCGTGCAGCTGGTCGAAGCCGCGCTGGAAAGCTGGAAGGAACGCCGCTGGGTGGACGTGGCGCCGCTGGCGGCATAAAGCCCGTTTACTACTATTTTGATAGCTAATAGTGCTTACAGGTTAAGCGCTAGAGGCCATTTTCATTCAAATATTGCGAGCAGACCATGGCCCTCAGCCTCCCCTTGCCCACGGCCGATGGCCGCATCAGCCCCTACACCCTGCAAGGCCGCCCGCCGGTCGTGCCGCAGCAGGGCGCGGCGTTCAACCGCATTGCCTACTCGGCCGCCCACGTGGTGGCCAACCCGCTGGCGGCCATCGACCCGTGGCTGCAGTGCGCGGTGGACTGGGACGCGACGATTGCCTACCGCCAGCGCCTGTGGTCGCTGGGCCTGGGGGTGGCCGAGGCCATGGACACCGCGCAGCGCGGCATGGGGCTGGACTGGCCGACGTCGCTGGAGCTGATCCGCCGCTCGCTCGACGCGGCGCGCGACTTCGGGCCGGGCGCGCTCGTGGCCTCGGGCTGCGGCACGGACCACCTGGTGCTCGACGACGTGAAGTCGGTGGACGACGTGATCCGCGGCTATGAGGAGCAGATGGAGGCCATCGAAAAGCTCGGCGGCAAGCTCATCGTGATGGCCAGCCGGGCGCTGGCGCGCGTGGCGCAGAGCCCCGCCGACTACGAGCGTGTGTACGACCGCATCCTCTCGCAGGCACAGCAGCCCGTGGTGCTGCACTGGCTGGGCGACATGTTCGACCCGGCGCTCGCAGGCTACTGGGGCTCTCGCAACGTGGATGCGGCCATGGACACCGCCCTGGCCGTGATCGCCGCGCACCCGGACAAGGTCGACGGCATCAAGATCTCGCTGCTCGACAAGGACAAGGAAGTCGCTATGCGCCGCCGCCTGCCCACCACGGGCGGCACCGACGGCCAGGGCGTGCGCATGTACACGGGCGACGATTTCAACTACGCGGAGCTCATCGCCGGTGATGGCACGGGCAGCACGCCACGCCAGGGCCAGAGCGACGCGCTGCTGGGCATCTTCGACGCCATCGCGCCCGCAGCCAGCGCTGCGTTGGCCGCACTGGCGGCCGGCGATACCGAGCGCTTTCACGCCATCCTGGGGCCCACGGTGCCGCTGTCGCGCCACATCTTTGCGGCACCTACGCGGTTCTACAAAACCGGTGTGGTCTTCATGGCCTGGCTCAACGGGCACCAGAGCCACTTCACCATGGTGGGCGGGCAGCAGAGCACACGTTCGCTGGTGCACTTTGCCGAGCTGTTCCGCCTGGCCGACCAAGCCAACCTGCTGGAGCAGCCTGAGCTGGCCGTGCAGCGCATGGGCCATCTGCTGGCATTGCACGGCGTGAGCGCGTGACCACCATGCGCGACTTCTCCCAAGACCACCGCTGGCTCTCCATCAACACCGCCACCGTGCGCAAGCAGCAGGGTGCGGAGGTGCCGCTGGCGCGCATCATCGACCAGTGCGCCGAGCGCGGCATCCGCGCCATCAGCCCCTGGCGCGACCAGGTGGCGGCTGCGGGGCTTGACGCCACCGCGCGCCAGTTGCGCGCCCATGGCATGGCGCTGTCGGGCTACTGCCGTGGCGGCTTTTTCCCGGCGGCCGATGCGGCCGGTCTGCGCGCTGCGCTGGACGACAACCGCCGCGCCATCGACGAAGCCAAGACCCTCAACGCCGCCTGCCTGGTGCTGGTGGTGGGCGCCCTGCCCGGCGCGCTCGACGGCACACCGCACTACACCGACCTCGCCCGCGCACGCAGCGAGGTGTTCGACGGCATCGCCGCATCGCTGGAGTACGCGCGCCAAGTGGGCATGCCGCTGGCCATCGAGCCGCTGCACCCCATGCAGGCGGCCGACCGCGCCTGCATCAACACGCTGGAGCACGCGCTGGACATCTGCGATGCGCTGGCCCCCCAGCACAGCGGCAGCCTGGGCGTGGCCCTGGACGTGTACCACGTGTGGTGGGACCCCAAGCTGCAGCAGCAGATTGCACGCGCCGGCAAGGAGCGCCTGCTGGCCTTCCACGTCTGCGACTGGCGCCTGCCCACACGCGACTTGCTCAGCGACCGGGGGATGATGGGCGACGGCGTGATCGAGCTGAAAAAAATCCGCCAATGGGTCGAGGCCGCAGGCTTTGCGGGCTACGCCGAGGTGGAAATCTTTTCAGCGCTGGACTGGTGGCAGCGCACGGGCGAAGAGACCCTGGACACCTGCATTGCGCGGCACCGCAGCGTGGTGTGAACTCGCCACAGGTCCACGGCGGGGCGAACGCTTTTTCTGCGCAAGTTGTTACCCTAGTACGCAGGGCCCGCAGGTACGCCAGGGCCCGATGGCGACACGTAGGCGAACTTGCGCTCGTAGTCCAACAGCGGACGCCAGGGGAACTGGTCCGGCGCAACAACGTTCACGTGCAGCTCAGCGATCCCGCGCTGGGCGACCAGCGCCAGCAGTTGTTCACGCAGGTCTGCGCGGGCTGCGGCTTCACCCGTCAGTGCCTGCAGCACCAGCTCCACACCCCCATCGGCGTGGGCCTGCTGGCGGAAAGCCCCGGTCAGCCGGTCGGCGACGCCGTGGTCCACGTAGATCAACTCCTTGATGCTTTCGACCGAAGGCCACCCCGCGGGGCGGTCCTTGATGCGCCCCTGCACCGCAATCATGGGCAGCCACGGGGTGGCAGTGCCCGCCATCTCGGCGGCACTCGCCATCTCCTCGGGCGAGAGGAGCCGAGCCAGGTCGCCGGTGGCGTAGCGCGGCAGCGCAATCACGGCGCGGTCGTCGAGCAGGGTGATGCACAGCTCGCCGAAACCATCCGGGCCGGGGTTCAGGATTTCCACGTAACTGCGCAGCGGGTTGTAGCAAAAGACGGACGGCAGGGCATCCACCGCCGCTGAGCCGCAAACCACGGCCATGAGTGCGGGCTGGTTGCGCATGGCGCGGCGGATGCGAAGGGTCTCGCGCGACTCAAACAGCAGGTTCAGGCCCAGCTCGCCGACTCCGAAGGAGCTGCCGATAAACCGGTGCGGGTCGCGCTCGATGTCGATGCCCATGCGCGCGGCGATGTAGTCGCGCTGCGCTTCGACCAGCACCTCCTCGCCCACGATCACACTGGTGTTGAGCTGGCGCCAGTCCACGCGCGCACGGTCGGCTTCGTCCAGCAGCCGCCGGATGAACAAGGGGTCGGTGCACAGCACGGTTTGCGCAAAACCCGACCCCACGTCGCGCAGGATGGAGCAGGCCATGTCCTCGCGCACGCTGACGTTCGCCACGGTCACGGCGCGCGAGTGGAAGACCACGCCCATTGGCAAGCAGTTGACGAGCAGTGTGGGCCGCTCATCCACCGCGAAGACATCCTGAAGGCCCAGGTCGATGGAGAACCAGGACTCGGCATGTTGCGCACGCGAAGTGAGCCGAAAGCCATAGCTGCGCCCGTCGCGGCCCGAGCTGGTGAGCACGTCGGCCAGCTCGGACGTGGGCAGGGGCCGGGACAGCTGCGCCAGCGCAAAGCGCTCGAAGGTGTTGGCCTTGGTCAGGACGGGCAGCCGGCTCCAATCGCCTTGCTGTGGGAGCTCTGCCAGCGAAACGCCGCGTTCCTCCAGCAGGGTTCTGTAGGCCGCGCTGTGCTGCGCCGCAGTGGCGCTGGCTTTCCATGCACGGCGCTTCGATTGCGCCAGCATGTGGCCGATGCCCAGACGCCGGCCTTGGCGCAATAGCAGCTTGCGAAGGCCCCGCAGTGCGGGCGCGGGCAGAAGGGATAGCAGTCCCATGGCAGTTCAGGGCCTGTCGAGCACACTGCGCATCCAGGCGAACAGTCGGGGGTCATGCCGGCCCAGTTGCTGCTCCAGAACCCGCAGGTCTGCGACATAGGGTGCGACCGGCCCGTAGTAGTCGATGGCGGGCCCGATCTGCTGAAAACCGAAATTCATGCGCGCCAACATCCGGGCCAGTGAGCGCTCCATGGCGGCGTACCAGTAGCGAATGCCGTGCTGCAGGCTGTAGGCATACATCTCGCGGTACAGGTTCAAAAGAATCTGCGGCGACGGGTTTCGCATCTCCCGCGGCACGGCCGTCGGGTTGTGTTCGGTCGGAACGCCCGTGGGCGCGCGCTCGCCATGGCGCCGGCGATAGTCTTGTCGCACGATCAGGCGACTGATCTCGGCCGAGAGCGACGGCGGCGGCAGGACCACACCGTCCAGCAAGGTGACGCAATGGGTTTGAAAAGGAAAGGTACGAATGGCGTCCGGCAGGACCAGGCGGACATAACCGGCAATCTCATCGCTGCGATTCAAGGCAACAAAGTGGGCTGCGTGAATGTCGTGTTCGTCGCGTTCGCGCCGGTCGGGGAAATCCCCGGGCGCGAGAAAGCCGCACTCTTCGCAGTAGACCTGGTAGCGGAGCGCTTGCGCGGCGTGAAAGAAGGAGCTTTGGGGTGAAATTTCATGGCCTGTGAAATATCCCGAAAACGCTTGCAGTGGACAGAGGGCGGCACTCATGCGGAGAAATCGTGGGTGGGGTGGGGCCGGCAATCACAAGGCCCGAGATAACCACTTCGGCGTGGTTTGATGATGTCGTACAACTATCGCGGAAACGTTCTCGATTGCGTGTGAAAGTGCGTGTAACTGTTCGTTCGGTCATTCACCGCTCTATCGAGGACAAGCGTTTGCAAGGCCGCACGTTTCGTTGCTTAGCCTGTTTTTTGTTTCAATTGACAAGGCGTGCTCGGCGGGACCATGCGCGCACTGCGCCGACACCGCGCCGCGGAGGCCTGCGTTCTCACCCGGGCTCCTTGTTTCAGCCCGCCGGCCACGCCCCCGAGCCCTGCTCCCCCTTTCCCTACTCCGTCCGGGACCCCCATCCCCTTGCATCCCATGGGGTCGGATGGAAAAGGACTGCATAATTACGAATCACTCTCATCCACAGTTGCGTTCATCTTTTTGCCATGGCCACCAGCACTGTCTCCCGCTTGAACATCGCTTCGCGCATTGCCGCGGGAGTGCTGGGCGGGTACGCCTTCACGTGGGGCTTCATCGCCCTGGCTGTTGGCCTGCTGTTTGCGGCGCAGATGGAGTTTCACGATGCCGAGGCGCTGGGCTTCATCGTGGGGTTCATCGTTTTCCTGGTGGCGTTTCTGTGGGCGTTTGCAGCGGCGAGCGTGCGGCGCGTGTGGCTGGTGCTCGCCGGCGGTGGTGCACTGATGACGGGCGCGGCCTGGCTGGTGCAGCGCGCCATCCTGTGACCTGCACGCATTGAGGAGATAGGTCCCCATGTTCCAAAACTTCCGGCTCACCATGGCCTGGCTGCACACCTGGTTTGGCCTGGTGCTGGGCTTTGTGCTGATGGTCGTTTTTTTCTTCGGCTCGCTGTCGGTGTTCGACCGCGAGATCGACCGCTGGGCGATTCCTTCGACGCGATTTGCGCCGCAGCCCATGCCGTCGTTCGACAAGATCCTCAAGCCGGTCTTTGAGGACATGAAGCCCAGCGCAGAAAACATTGAAGCCGCCAAGAGCCGTGTGAACGGCCCCATCGCGCAGAGCTTTCCTGTCACCAAGAGCTGGGGCGCCTACACCACCCACCGCGACCCGGTGCTGGGCCTCTTTACCGGCTACGAGCTGCCCAACGCCAAGGACCCCGAGGACACCCTCTGGGGCACCCGCACCATCGACCCGCGCACGGGCGCATCGCTGCCCGACGACCACCTCAAGATCGGCAGCCAGTTCTTCTACCCGCTGCACTACAGCCTCAACTGGAAATGGAAGGACCTGGGCACCTGGATCGTGGGCTTTGCGGCGCTGATGATGCTGGTGGCGCTGGTCAGCGGCGTGGTGATGCACCGCAAGATCTTTCGCGAGCTGTTTACCTTCCGGCCGAAGAAACACACGCAGCGCAGCGCGCTCGACCTGCACAACCTCACGGGCGTGGTGGCGCTGCCGTTTCACTTCATCTTCGCGTTCTCGGGCCTGGTGATTTTTGGGGGCACCTACTTCCCGGTGACGCATACGCAGCTTGCGCCCCTGCATGCGCTGCATGAAAAACACGAGGCTGCAGAGACGGGCTTGCCGCACGAGCGCGCCGGCGTGGCCGGCAGTCTCGCGTCGGTCGATGCGATGGTGGCCGAAGCCCAACGCCGCTGGGCTGCGCAGGGCATGGCGGGCGACGTGGGCTTTCTGACCGTGAACCACGTGGGCGACGCCAATGCCTATGTGAGCGTGTACCGCGCCGGCACCGACCGCATCGCGCTGGTGGGCAATGGCATTCACTTCAAGGCCAGCACCGGCGAATTGCTGCGCGAAGACCCGCCCCAGACCGCGGTGGCCAGCGTCAACACCTTTCTCACCGGCCTGCACCTGCAGCACTTTCGCCACTGGCTGCTGCGCTGGCTGTATGTGCTGGGCGGCCTGTCGGGCTGCGTGTGCATTGCCACGGGCTTCATCTTCTTTGTGGAAAAGCGCAAGCGCCAGCACGCCAAGCAGGGCGTGAGCGGCGCGCGCTGGGTGGACGCATTTGCGGTGTCCACCGTGACCGGCATCGTCATCGCCGCGCTGACCATGCTGATTGGCAACCGCCTGCTGCCCACCGATCTGGCGGGCCGTGGAGACTGGGAACAAAACATCTTCTGGGGCGCGTGGGCCCTGGCGTTTTTGCACGGCATCTGGCGCACTGCGCCCGTGGTCAGCGCACGCATGGCACCGGCCTGGGCCGAACAGTGCTGGGCGATTGCGGTGCTGGGCGTGGCCGCGGTGCTGCTCAACGGGGTGACCACGGGCGACCACCTGCTGCGCACCCTCAGCAACGGCTACTGGCCCGTGGCGGGTGTGGACCTTGCCATGCTGGCAAGCAGCGCCATCGCCGTGCTGGCCGCCCGCAAACTCAAGCAGCGCGCCCAAGGTCAGCGCACAGCTGCGGGCGAGGACGCGGGCACAGCTGCGGCCCTGGAGACCGCCAGTGCCTGATGTTGTGCTGCTGACCGCCGCCATTGCCGTCAATGTCATCAGCCTGGGCTGGCTGGCTTTGTCGATGGACGCGCACTGGGAACAAGTGCGCGGTGCCGAGCCGCTGCAGCGCAGCACCGTGCGCACGCTGCGCTGGATGGGCGCCACGGGCCTGGTGGTGGCGCTGGCCCTGTGCCTGGCGGTGGACCACGCATCCATGGCTTCGCTGGTGTGGTTCATGGCACTCGCGGGTGCGGCGCTCACCATCGCGTTCACGCTGTCGTGGTGGCCCCGCGTGCTAGCAGTGCTGGTGGCGTGGGTGCGGCCCAGTCCCGCTGGCACGGCCGGATAAAGCCGCAGCGCACAGTTCACGCGGGCCCCGGCCGGGTGGTGCGACGTTTGCGCAGCGGCTTCGACAGGCTCAGCCCGAACGGCTGGGGGACACCGACCAGAGCCCCGTTTCGCCACAGACGCGGCCCACGCCAGTGCACCCATGGAACCGGCTTTGCCGGGCCATCGGGTGCTTCCCCCGCGGGGGAAGCGGCGCAGCCGCTCAGGGGGCTTACAGCTTGCCCATGTAGTCCCGCTTGCCCAGTTCCACGCCGTTGTGGCGGGCCAGCGCATAGGCCGTGGTCACGTGGAAGAAAAACTGCGGCAGGCCGTAGTGCAGCAGGTAATGCTCGCCCACAAACTGCTTCTCTTTCGGTGTGCCGGGCTGCAGGACGATGGTGCGTGTGGCGGCCTCGGCAAAGGCGTCGGCGGGCAGGCCTTCGATGAAGCCCAGCACCGCGTCGATGCGCTTGTTCAGATCGGCAAAGCCGGGACGCTCGGCATCCGGGAACGAGGGCACGTCCACGCCCGCCAGCCGTGCGGCCACGCCCTTGGCGAAGTCGCAGGCGATCAGCACCTGGCGCGCCAGGGGGAACATGTCGGGGAACAGCCGCGCCTGCAGCAATGCGTCGGGTTCGATCTTGCGCGCGGTGGCGTGCGCTTCGGTCTTGGCCAGGATGTCTTTGAGCGATCCCAGCATCTGGCGAAGAACGGGGACGCTGGCGTTGTAGAGGGGGTAGGTCATGGGTGTTGCGCCGGAGGTCGGCGAGCTGGGTAGAAAAGGGTGCAGGCCCGTCCTGCCGCCGTTACCGCGCGGGCGGGAGAGGTGCTGCCGGCGCATTGCAACACATTGCCCAAGGCCTTGCTGGCGCACGCCCGGTGCCCTGGATCGCGCTGGCCGCCCCGCGGGTGGGCAGCACGGTGTCAGAGCCCGCGCGCGCCCCGGGCCCGCCTGCGCCGCAGCACCTGGATCGCCACCGCCACCGCCGCGCCAAAGACAAGGTGCACCACCAGGCTGGGCAGCACCACGGCCGGGCCAAGATTCCAGGGCAGCGGGTCGCCAAAGTACAGCGGCAGCGCCAGCGCGTTGACGGCGGCGTAGTACAGCGCGCCGTACGCCAACCCGACCACCAGCCCAACGGCCGCTGACATGCGGTGCAACGGCAGGAGCACCAGCACCACCGCCGAAACCCAGCCCAGCACCAGATGCTGCACGAACAGCGCGACGGGCCCCGGGTCCGCCAGGTACAGCGCCGCAAACTTGGGGCCGTAGTGGCCGACCCGCATTTCCAGCGCGCGAAACACTGCGCCGAACGGCATCATCGCCAGAGCCCCCACCGTGCCCGCGACGATCGATTCAATGGCCGCCCGTGGCAGCTCGGCGCGGGGCAAGGATCAGGCCCCCACCAGCGCGGTACGGCGCACCCGCCGCACATTGAACGCGCTGGCAATCAGCACCCCCTGCACCACGGCCAGCCCCAGCAGTACGGCGCTGAAGCGGCCCTGGTCCAGCAGCACGCCGAACAGCAGCGGCGACAGCGCCTGGCCGATGTCGAGGCCCGAGTACACGATGCCGTAGACGCGGCCGGTGGAGCCCTCGGGCGTGGAGCGCTTGACCAGCAGGTCGCGCGAGGGGCCGGCAATACCAGCGCAAAAGCCCATCACGCCGAACAGCACCGGCACCAGGACGCCGGGCGGGTGCGCCAGGGCCAGCACCACGGCCACGCAGGCCGCGAGGCCAAAGCCCACGCCCACGATGCGCTCGCAGCGGCTCGGGTCGGCCGCCAGGAAGCCGCCCAGCACCATGCCGCCCGCGCTGGCCACCATGTAGACCGTGAGGCACATCGCCGCCAGCGCCACGGGCACGGCGTGCAGCTGGCGTGCGGCTTCGGGCGCAAAGGCCTGCACCACATTGAGGGCCACGGCGTAGAAGAAGAAGAACGCAAAACACATCCACACGGCCGGGATGCGCAGGAAGGCGAAGTTGCCGCCCTGCCCCGCTGCGCCTGCTGCGGCAGACTTCGCTGCCGCGCTGGGCGCGGGCAATGGCGCCAGCGCCAGGTGGCGGCGGCTGACCAGCAGTACCAGCAGCACCGAGAACGCCAGCACGCCCGCGCACACCAGCGCCACGCGCCACGATGTGGCAATGGCAATCGGCACCAGCATCGCGGGCGCCAATGCCCAGCCCAGGCTGCCGGTGATGCCGTGCACGCTGTAGGCATGGCCCAGGCGCGGCGCGCTCACGCGGCGGTTGAGCAGTGTGTAGTCCACCGGGTGGAACACGCCGTTGCCCATGCCCGCCAGCACCGAGAACGCGGCGAGCATGGCGTAACTGGTACTGGCCGCAAAGCCGAAGGCCGCCAGGCCGAGCAGCGCCAGGCCGCCGAACAGGATGGGCCGGGGGCCGAAGCGGTCGACCACAAAGCCCGAACCCGCCTGCACCGCACACGAGACCACAAAGAAGATGGTCATGAGGAAACCCAGCTCGGTGTAGCCGACCTGGAATGCGTCCTTGAGCCATGGGAACAGCGGCGCCAGCAGCAGCTGGCTGTAGTGGCTGATCAGGTGGGCGATGCCAACCAGCCCGATGACGCTGGCGTCGGCGCGCAGCGGGGTGGGGGCGGGCGGGAGGCTTGGGGCATGGGCGGAGGTCATGCGGGCATCGTAGTATTGGGCCCGTGTTTCTGGAATGCGACGGAAGGACAGGTTTCGGCGAATTTGCGCCAAATGCTTGATCGGCATCAGGGGCTAGCAGGGCTAGCCTCTCGGCCCCAGTGCCGCCATCACCCCCAGCTGTTGAGAACCAGCCCCTGGACCCGGCTTCGACCGGTCAGTACCCCATGTGATTTCCCGGTCCCCACTTTCATCCACCCCACAGCCATGGCCACCCGCACCAGCCAAGCCGCCCCGCTTGGCGACACCGACCCGTTCACCCCCACACCCGCCAGCCCCGTGCGGGTGCGCGCGCGCGACATGCCGGCCGACACGCATTTCGAGCCGCACCGCCACGCCTGGGGGCAGCTGGCGTACTGCGCCAGCGGGGTCATCCAGGTGAGCGTGCACGCGCCCGATGCGGCCACGGCGTACATCGTGCCGCCCTCGCGCGCGGTGTGGATCGCGCCCGGCGCGCTGCACGCCGTGGCGGTGCTGGAGGCCGCGGCGTTCCGCACGCTGTACATCGACCCGGGCGTGGTGCCGGCCGACGGTGCCAGCTGCCGCGTGCTGGCCGTCACGCCGCTGCTGCGCGAGCTGGTCTCGGCGCTGGACCCGGTGGGCGGCCCCCACCCGGGCGCGGCGCGTGAGGCCGCGCTGACTGCGCTGGTGCTCGACGAGATCGGCCAGGCCGAGCGCTTGGCGCTGGGCGTGCCCCTGCCCGGCCCCCACAGCGACAAGCGCCTGCGTGCGCTGTGCCAGGCCGTGCTGCACGAGCCCGGCCGCTACGCCACGCTGCAAACTTGGGCGGCTGACAGCGGCGCCAGCGAACGGACGCTGGCACGCCTGTTCCGCGCGCAGTTCGGCATGGGGTTTGCGCAGTGGCGGCGCCAGGCGGTGCTGGCCCACGCCCTGCCCCGCCTGGCCCGCGGCGAGCCCGTGGGGCAGGTGGCGGCAGGCAGTGGCTACGCGAGCGAAAGCGCGTTTTCAGCGATGTTCAAGGCGGCAATGGGACAGTCGCCCCGGCGTTTTTTGGGCCTGCAGCAGCCGGCGCCTGCGCAGTAGGGGGAGCGCAATCGCAGGGAAATGCGGACACCTGGGGCAGCCGTACCCGGCGCCGTTCCGTGCGAAACCACTCCGCCAGCGGGTTCCGCCCGGTGAGGCAGGCAGATTTCCCACACTGCACCGCGGCCACAGCAGCCGCGGGAACTGGCCAGACAGTGCGTAAGCCTCACACGCCCACGGCGTCTTGTCCTTCGAACTTGGCGCAGACCGCCTACGTTTAGAAACATTTGTTGCACTCAGACTGGCTTCATCCCCTAGCACCAGGTTTGAACACCATGACAAAACAGATTCGCCACCATGTGGCAGCCCTTTTCCTGCTTCTTCCCGTCGCCAGCGCCCTGATGGTCGTTCCCGGCACGGTCATGGCGCAGCCCGCTGCCCCTGAATTGCAATCACTGCAGGTGGTGACAGACGACGGCCTGCGGGCCGGCGCCGACCTGCGGTTCACGATTGAAGGCACACCGCGGGGCCGGGTCCAGCTCCAGGTGGCCGGCATACCCCGCGCCATCGTGCTGCAGGAAACCGAGCGGGGTGTGTACACGGGGAGCTACACCGTCCGCCGCCAGGACCGGCTCAATGAAGGCAGCGCCGTGCGCGCCACGCTCAAGGTGCGCAACCGCACCATCACCAGCAACTACGCGCTTCCGGCCGGCATTGGTGGCCGGAACGTGGTGGCAGCACCGCCAACCGGCCTGAAGATCGACCGTTTCTCGGTCGCCCCCATCGACAAGATGGAGCCCGGCGCCGAATTGCGCTTTACGCTGAACGGCGCACCTGACGGCAGGGCGGATTTCGACATTCCCGGTGTCATCGACAACGTGCCGATGCGCGAGGTATCGCCGGGCGTGTATGAGGGTGCGTACACCATCCGCCGCATGGACAACCTGGCGCCGTCGCGCCCCACGGTGGCCACCTTGCGTGTGGGAGACCGCACGGTTTCCTCAACCCTGACCCAGCCGTTGATTGCCGATGCCAAGCCGCCGGTGATTCGCCATGTGTCGCCGCGCGACGGCGAGACGATCCCGCGCAGCGCGGGCACCTCGGTGTCCGGGACGTTTGATGACGTCGGCGGTGTGGGTGTGGACCCCAAAAGCGTCCGCATCGTGATTGCGGGTCGCGATGTCACGTCCGCCTCGCAGATCACTCCGCAGTTTTTCACCTACCGCGCGGACCTGCCCGCCGGCCGGTATCCGGTGGACGTGACCGCCCGCGACATGGTGGGCAATGGCATGCGCCAGAACTGGACCTTCAACGTCGCTTCGCAAGTGAACGCCGCGCCCACCACGGTGCAGCTGCAGGTCACCAGCCATGCCAACCATGCCACGGTGGAAAGAGGCCCCGTGGTCGTGCGCGGCCGCACCGTGCCTGGCGCGGTGGTGGATGCCAGGGTGAATGCGGTCGGCACGCTCGTTGGCGTGTTTGGCCTGAACCAGGAATTGCTGTCGCAGCGTGTCCAGGCGGATGGCAACGGTGACTTCTCGTTCAGCTTCTCCTCGCAGGTCCCGCTGCCCGGCACCCGCTACGAAGTGACGATGACCGCCGAAAGGGGCGGCATGGTGGCGACAGAGACCCAGCTGGTGCTGTTCCAGAAATAAGGCGCTGCCGACGCCTAGCCGGCGACCGGACATCGCTAGATTGCCAATGGACCCTCGCGGGTCCATTTTTTTTTGGAGCCGCTACCTCGATTGCTTCGCCGCGGCGAGGACATGTTTGTTGGCCCCGCCGCCTGGGCATGGCGGCGGCCGACGGCCCGTGCTCCGGTCGCCCGACCACCGCCAAAGCCCCCGCAACAGTGGGGGCCGCCTATTTTTGATAGAAATAGCTGCCTAGCGCTTGACCAATAAGCGTCTTCAGCTATTGTTTTTGTAGCATCCTTGAAGACCCGGCGACTGCCTCCCGCAGAAACCACCGGTAATGTGCAAACTGGCGGCTGCGCGGCGAAGAACCACCCGCTGCAGCGTGCACATCCCCATCCACCCCCCTGCGCCCCCATGAACACCGCCCCACCCCGCCGCGATGACATCCACAGCTACCAGCCCCGGCAGGGCCACGGGCTGCCGCACGACCCGTTCAACTCCATCGTCGGGCCGCGCCCCATCGGCTGGATCTCCACGCAAAACGCGGCGGGCGCCACCAACCTCGCGCCCTACAGTTTTTTCAACGCGTTCAACTACGTGCCGCCCATCGTGGGTTTTGCCAGCATCGGCTTCAAGGACACGGTGCGCAACGTGCAGGAGACCGGCGAGTTTGTGTGGAACCTGGCCACGCGCGATCTGGCCGAGCTGATGAACCAAAGCTGCGCCAACGCGCCGCCCGAGGTCAGCGAGTTCACGCTCACCGGCCTCACGCCGCGGCCCTCTACACAGGTGCGCCCGCCCCGCGTGGCCGAGAGCCCCGTCACCTTCGAGTGCCGCAGCACGCAGATCGTGCAGCTGCAGGGCGCCGATGGCGTGCAGGTGCCCACCTGGCTGGTGCTGGGCGAAGTGGTGGTCGTGCACATCGACAAGAGCCTTCTCAAGGACGGCGTGTACGACACCGCGAACGCCGGGCACATCTTGCGCGCGGGCGGCCCGGCCGACTACTTCACGGTGGGGCCGGAGCAGCTGTTCAAGATGTACCGGCCGCGGTAAGCGGCTTCTCAGCTCAGCTCAGCTCCGCGCTGGTCGCAGCGCTCAGGCTGCCGCGTGGTTCTGCACCAGGTCCATCGCAAACCGGCCATGGCCCACGGACCAGTCGGAATAGTCGTTCTCGTGCATGAAGATAAACACATCGGCCGGGGCCACGCCCGCCATGGCCTGCAGGTTGCGTGCGATGGCGGCATACAGGGCGCGCTTCATCGCGTCGCTGCGCCCGCGCCGCAGCGTGATCTCGACCACCACGACGCGGTCGGACCGGGCCACGCCGTTGAAGGTGGGGCTGCAGGCAAATTCACCGGGGGCGTAGCCGGCCACCAGGTTGAACAGCTCGTCCGGCGGCATGCCGATGCCATCCACCAACGCCTGGTGGATGCCTTGCACGATGGCATTGCGCGTGGCGGCCGGGGTGTCGTGCGGGACGTTGGTGCGGATAAAGGGCATGGTTTTCTCCTATGTTCATTCAAATCAAATAAGGCATCCGGGCCGGTGGTGGCGAAACTACAAGCACTTCAAGCCGCTGCCGCTTAATATCCAGCCGATTGTTGCTATCAATTCCGCGATTGAAAAGCGATGATTTGGCTGGTTTTATGTGCTTTAAAATCACATAGATGAGCCACCGCCTGCCCCCGTTAAGCGCCCTGCGCGCGTTCGAAGCCGCAGCCCGCCTCGGCCGCATGACGGCGGCGGCGGACGAGCTGTCGGTCACGCCCGGCGCCATCAGCCGCCAGGTGCGGCAGCTGGAGCAGCACCTGGGCGTGGCCCTGTTTGACGGCAGCAAGGCGCGCCCCACCCTCACCCCGGCGGCGCATGTGCTGCAGCCGGTGCTGTCCAATGCATTTGCCCACATCGCCGATGCCGTGCGCGAGGTCAGCGACCCCCGCCGGGGGCCGCTGGACGTGGCCTGCTTCAGCACATTCACCGTGAAGTGGCTGATCCCCCGGCTGTTCGATTTCCAGGCCCGGCACCCGGGCATCGAGGTGCGCCTGCGCACCACTGACGCTGGCACCGATGCCCAGCGCCAACACGGCGACCTGGCCATCACCGCCGAGGAGGCCAGCGGTCCGCTGGATGCCAGCAGGGAGCAGCGTCTGTTTGCCGAACATCTCGGCCCGGTGCTGAGCCCCGAACTGGCGCAGCGGGTGGCGCTGAAGCAACCCGCCGACCTGGCGGACCCTGCTCTGGCACCTCTGCGCCTGCACACCCGCACGCGGCGCAATGCCTGGGCGATGTGGGGGACGGCGGCGGGCGCTACCGTGCCCGTGCCCACACCTGCGCAGTCGGGGCCGGAGTTCGAGCACTACTACTTCACGCTGGAGGCCGCCGTGCGCGGGCTGGGCATTGCCGTGGCGCCCTGGCATTTGGTGATGGACGATGTGTTGGCGGGCCGGCTGGTGGCACCGCTGGGGTTTGTGGCGTCTGGGTATGACTACGTGGTGCGCCGCCGCGCCAGCGGCCCCCTGCCCCGGCTGGACGTGTTCTGCGCCTGGCTGCAGGCGCAGGCCGATGCCAACCCTGTGCCCCCCGGGCCGCAGGCGGGTTGAGCGTCTGTTTTGCAGCCTTCAAGCGGCGGTTCGGCACGCCGGAAGCTGCTCCATGGCCCCGCCACGTTGACGCCAGCGATCTGGCGACCCAAGCCAACTCGTGTGGCGTTGCACACTATCCGGCATTTCAAACCGCGTCTTTTCGGCCAGAGCCGCGTTGCAAATCCTCGCGATACCTACCGGTATGGCTGTGGTTTGCGCCTTGCCCTGACCAAAAATCCGTCGGCTTTCAATGTGCCGTCAGGCATCCAACACCACACTAGGGCAATTCCAGCGGCAGCGTGACACGCACCTCAAACCACGGGATCTGTGGCCAGCCGCTGCGGCGCGTGATGAGGGTTTCGCCCGAATGCATGTCCACGCGCATCGCGATTCCCGCCCGGCCCGGCAGCTGGCCCTGGCCCGGCTGCCCACGGCGAACGCGGGGCTCCCAACCGCAGCACACAAAACGCAGGGGCGCCATGGCGGTGTGGCGCATGAGGTAACGCTCCACGGCAGCGGCCTGCGCGCCCGGCACGCGGTAGGTGGCAATCAGTGCGCGCAGCTGGTGGTCGTGGCCTTCGGTGCAGCCCACCCATTCCAGCCCCGGCGGCTTGCGCTGCTGCGCGGCAAGGAAATCGCCGCACGGAGTGACGGGCTGGCCCCACACAGCGGGAGCCAGGAGCGCCAGGCCCAGCGCCGCGATGCCTGCGAAGCTGCGGCGCCGCAAGCGCCCGGCGGGCTGCCGGGCCAGGTCGGCGGTTGCAGGCGGTGGTGCCATGGGCTGCATGGCGGGCTACCGCAGCAACGGCGCGCACAGGCCGGCGGTGGGCTCGCGCGCCCACTGTTCCGTCCAGGCCCACACCTGCTGCACGCCGTCCACGCCCTCGCCACCGGCCATGCGGCGCTGCAGTCCGTGGTCCGCGCCGGGCAAGCGCCGCGCGCAATAGGGCACGGTGCGCACGGATGCGAGCTCGGCAAAACGTTCGTAGGCGGCCGCAGGCACGAGTGCATCGTCGGCGCCCCAGACCTGCAGCAGCGGCCAGGGGCTGCGCACCAGGGGCAGCGTCAGGGGCCAGCTCCACAGGTCGCGCCAGTAGCCCAGGCTGCGGCCCTGCGCCACGGCGCTGTCGGGCCGGCGGCCGGCCACCACGCGGGCCAGTTCGGCCCAGTCTTCCTCGGCCCCCAGGCGCTGCGCCTGCAAGGTGCCGGCCTCCTGCGGGTCGAGCCCGCTGGCTGACAGCAGCACCAGGCCGGCCAGCTGCGGCACTTCGGGGGCCAGCGCAGGCAACAGCTCGGCCCCTTCGGAGATGCCTACCAGCAGTTGCGGCAGCGGTGCAGCTCCGTCGCGCTCGCGCTGCTGCGCATCGGCTACCAGCGCAGCGCGTGCGTGGGCCAGCCAGGTGGAAAGGCGGTCCTGCTGCACAAAATCATGCGCGCAGTCGCCGGGGGCGGTGCGCGCCTGCGGGTCCACGCCGGGCTTGTGCAGCACCAGCACCTGCGCATGCAGCAGGCCGGCAAAGTAGCGCTCGGCAATCGGCCCCATGCCCGCGCAGCCGGAGCCGGGGATGACGATGACGCGGTAGCGCAGCGGTGCGGTGCGCTCGCTGCGCTGCAGGGCCTTGAGCACGGCACCATCGGCGCCGGGCAGCGGGCGCAGCACAAAAACTTGCGGCGGGGATGCAGTGGGAGGAGTGGGTGCCTGCCCAGCGGGTGCTTGGGCGGGCGCCGGAGGGGCGTCCGCAGCCGCTTCCGGGCCGTACACATTCACAAGCGATTCGGACGCAGCCGCCGCGTAGAACGGAGGTGGCGATGCGGCGCAGCCACCGAGCACCACGGCCGCAGCGGTGGCCACAAAAAAGGCCAGGGGCCGCAATAAAGCGGCACCAGCGAGAGGGCGTTGAACGTTGAGCACAGCCGAAGTCTGGCATGACTGCGCGCTGGAACTGGATTTCGGGCCCGGTCCCACTGCGCCCATGACTGCGCGCCGAGCCGGGATGCCCGGCAAAGCTGCCCGGCAGCGCACCGAGGGGCCTCTTGCCGTCGGCGCGGGGCTGGGCTGTCCGTCCTGCCCGTGCAAGCCGCACCGGGCACCTTGCACCCTTCCAAAAGCACCAAGGGCCGTCCACGCTGCGCAAGCTTGGACGGCCCCCGAGGAGTTGCCGACTTCGGCGGCCGCATCCAGCGGCGCCGATGGAAGGTCGCTTCCTTCTTACTTCAGGATGATGACTTGCTCAGGCTGCTGAGGTTGTGGCATGGGCATGGGCTGGCCGCCCTGCTGGTACACCGGTGCAGGGCGCACGCCGCGCGCGAGGTTCGCGTCGGTGTAGCCCAGCTGCATGGCCATCTGCTGGTACACGTCCTGCGCCAGCGACAGCGAGGTTTCGCGCATCACCTTGGCCCGGTTGGGCGGTGCGATGTCGCCGCGGACCGACAGGATCTTGGTGTCGTTGCCTTCGCCCTGGGCGGAGAACGCAGCCTTGATCTCATACGTCCTGGTGTTGATCAGCGAGAAGTCGACCAGAAGCTGCAGACCGTACTGGCGCGTGGCGCTGGAGGTGCCCTGCAGGGGCGACAGCGCGTCGGTGAAGTCGATGCTGGAGACCACGCCGAACAGCACGTAGTCGGCGCCGTTGAACTCGCCCTTCTTGATGCGGCTGATCACGTCGTTGACCTGGGGCTGCACCTGGGGCTTGACCATCTTGCCGGTCTGCACCTGGTTGAGCACTTGCTCGGCCTTGCTGTTTTGCGGCTTGCCGGCGTCAAAGCCCTTGCCCTGCACCAGGCGGAAGTACGTGCCTTGCAGGATCGCGCCCTTGATGTCGTTGGTGTAGCCGCCGAGCTCGCGCTGCTCGATGTAGCTGTAGCGGCCGGCCACAAAGGTGCCGCTGGCCTGCTCGGACGCCTGCATGGACTGCTGGCCCGAGTACGAGCCGCCGCCGCCGTACATGCCGTGGCTGTGGCCGCCACTGTGGCTGCCCTGCGCGCTCATCTGGCTGCTGCGCTGGTAGGCACCGGCGACGAAATACTCGGATACGCGTTGGGCGTAGGCCAGGTCGGTCACGGCGATCTTGGGCGCCGCGCCGGGCTGTTGCGCCAGGGCGTTGCCGCCCCAGGCCATGGTGGTGGCGGCGATCACGGCCAGGGCCGTGTGCAAAGTGGTTCTGCGTTGCATGGTGTGCTCCTTGTGAGCTATCGGAAATTTAGGGGTCAATCAACAAATGGGGCCGGCGTGCCATCCAACGTTCGATACCGGCGGGGCATAAGACCAGGGACGCCGCGCAAGGGCCGCCCCGCCGCGCTGGCGTCGTCCCCCTTCCCGGCGAAGCCGAGAGAAGGGGGAAGGCGCGCAGCGCCTCAGGGGGATGTCACCGCTTGCTCGTTTTGCGGATCTCTTTTTCGTCCTGCCATTCGATCGTGCCTTCCTGCACATCAAACAGCTTGAGCGTGAACTTGTAGTACACGTCCTTGGTCGCGTTGTTCTGCTTGACGATGCTGGTCAGCTCGCCTTCCATGCTGTACTTGGCGGCGGTCATCTGGCCGACCTTGGCGGTGGTGCCCTGCTTGTACAGGCCGCTCTGGTTTTGGCGCTGCAGCTCGTCCACGCCCTGCTGCATTTCGTTGATGGAGCGCACGAAGCGCACCTTGCCCGACTTGACCAGCGCGGTCTGGATCGAGTTCATCACGTTGGTGGTGTCGATGTACTCGCTGGTCTTGTTCTTCACGGTCGAGATCGTCACCGTGGGGCGGCCCTGGAAGATGCCGGTTTCCAGCAGTCCGCCGGTCATCTTCTCGGCAATCATCTGCAGGTCGGTGGAGCCGAACTCGTTGGTCACCAGCTCGACGGCCTTGGCGTCGCCGTAGTTGACCTGGCGGTCAAAACGCACGGTGGGCGAGGACAAGTTCTGGCAGGCCGAGAGGGCCAGGGTGCTGGCTGCGAAAGCCAGGATAAGCGCAGTGCGCTGGATGGTGTTTTTTGTCATGGTTTTCAACTCCTCACTCAACAATCTGGATAGTGCGGCGCCGTTCAGCGCGGCTCCACATTCATTTCAAGGCGCAGGTCGACCGCTGCCGCGGTGGGCGCCACGCTTTTGACCGTTTGCTGGCCCAGGCCCAGCACGCTCATCTGCTTCCAGGATTCGCCATCGCCCACCTGGTTGCCGACGTTGTCCAGCCACTTGAAGCGGTAGAACACGGTGCGGTCGGTGCGGCCCATGTTGGCCATATCGGCCTGCACGACCAGGATGTCGTTCTTGCGCACGATGCGCATCTCACGCACGGCGATGCTGTTGGCTTCGCCGCGCAAGGCGACCTTGGAAGCCACGGCCAGCGGGGTGGCCGGGTCGTGCAGCTGGGCGCTGGCACTGGTGGCCAGGGTCAGGGTCAGGGCCGCGCACACCAGGGCGGGCGCAGCGGCAAGGGCAAAACGGTTTCTCATGCCAAAGACTCCTTGGAAATGGGATAGGGTGGGGTTCAGTTCTTGGCGGCAGGGGTGGCCGAGGTCGACTTGACCGCCGACTTGGGCACCGAGCGCGTGCGGTTGTTGGTGGTGGTGCGCACCGGGGCCTCCGCGGCAGGCTGGGGCGCCGAGGCGGCGGCCACCGTGGGCAGCTGGCCCAGCATGGCCACGTCGCCGGTCAGCACGCTGTTGTCGTACATGCGCAGGGGCACCAGGGCGTACTGGCCGTCGATCTTGATGGGCTGGGGCAGCTGGCGGCCGTTCACGCTGACCATGTGCTCGCCCGGTGGCAGGTAGCCACGGGCCACGTACACGCGGCCGGGCAGCATGCGCCACATGCGGTCGTCGGCTTGTTCGGTGGTCACCGAAGCTGCCGCGCCGATGAGGCCGCCAACCAGGCCGCCACGCTTTTGCAGCTCGTTTTGCAGCACTCCCTTGGCCACGGCGCGGGTGAAGCCACGCAGCACCATGCCGGGCATTTCGTCCTTGAGCGCGCGGCGGGCCATCACGTTCACGTCGACCACTTTTTCCAGCTTGAGGTCGGTGCCGGCAGCCGAAATGGTGGTGAGCAGTGCGTCCTTGGACGGCTCGATCACCGGGTAGGAGATGCTGGCAGTGACCATGCCACGGCCCGTGGGCACAGGCAGGGTGAAGGCCTTGGGCTTGCGCGCTGGCGCGTCGCCCGCTTCGACGATGAAGAGCACGTCCGTCATGCGCTGGCGGCGCTTCCAGGTGAAGCCGGTGCGGTTGTCCAGGCCACGCAGGCCTTCTTCGAGCACGGGCGTGTTGGGCTTGAGTTCGATGGCCTTGCGGTAGCCGGGCGCTGCCAGGCCGGGCTCATTGAGCATTTCGTACAGGAAGCCGGCCAGGTAGTGGCTGAGCGCGTTCGAGTAGCCGTTCTTGAGGGCCAGGACTTCGGGGTCGTTGAGCGTCTCGACGGGGTAGCCGTTGAGCTCCTTGCCGCCCGAGGTGGCGCCCTTGGACTTGGCTTCTTCTTCAGCCGCCAGCGTTTCCTTGGCACGGAACTCGGCAATGATGGCTTCGCGTTCGTGGGTGCGCTTGATGTCGACGCGGGCGTTGTCGAAATCACCAACGGCCATGCGGTTGAGCGCCAGGCGCGTGGTCACCCACACCTTTTCGTAATCCTGGCCTTCGTAGACCTTCAGGCGTTCGCTGATCAGCGCAGCGCCCACGGTGCCCATGAGCTTGCTCGGGTTGGTCTTGGCGGTTTCTTCCCATTCCTTGACCTTGGTGTCGGCCAGCAGGAAGGCGTTGGTGCTGTCGGGGTAGCGGCGGTCCATGCGCAGCAGTTCGCCGCGTTCCATGTTGTACAGCAGTGCCGTCTTTTCTTCTTCGGACTTGGCGCTGCTTTCCAGCTGCGCCAGCGCAGCCGGCACGCCGCCCGAACGGCCTGCGGTCTGCATGTCGGTGGCGAGCTTGTCGTGGCTCTGCATGGTGGCGCAGCCGGTGAGGGCCGCGCTCAGCGTCAGCACCCACAGCAGGCGGGGGCGGAAACGGCGGGACAGTGGGGTGGTCATGGATGCTCCTTGCAGATCGGTCGGTAGTGCACCAGGAAGCCCCGCCACTGCCCAAACGCACCACAGCCCCGCTCCACGGATACGCCACTCGAACGGGCGCGTGTGCCGTGGATGCCGCGGGGGCTGCTAGGTCGTGCGAAATGGGAGCAACGGACAAGAAAGGCGCTGGCGGCACGTGCGTCCCCTCCCGGCGCTTTTGCGTGCTGCTGGCAGCCCCCTGTGGCTGTGAGTTTCCTGATTGTTTTGTATGGGGTTGTAGCCAGGGACGCAATGTAGCAAAAGCTTGTATCTTTTCTGTAACCGACACCAACAGGTTCAATCGCGCGGAAACATCTCATGACACGGCTCCCTGCCCCAGGGGCATGCGGTACAACCACACCACGCGCCCGCCGGGCTCGCGCAGTTGTGCACTGGGCAGTACGTCGGGGACGGCGAATTCCAGGCTTACCAGCCAGGCGCCGGGGGCCAGCTCAGCCTGGGCCTTGGCCGCGGCGCGGGCCATGCTCTCGGGGCGCTGGAACAAATACACCATGTGATAAGGGCTCCAATCCGCGGCCCACATGTCGCCCCGGCGCACGTGCGCCCAGGGGCAGCGCAGCGCGCACAGCAGGCGCAGCGGCCAGCTCCACTCCAGGCCCTCCAGCTGCGCGGCGGGGTAGGCCTGGCGCAGCGCCTTGAGCCCATCGCCCAGGCCGCTGCCGGCATCCAGAACGCGCGCACCCGGCGGCAGCGGTGCCTGCGACGCCAGCGCCTTGAGCGCATGGTGCGGCGTGGGGAACAGCGGCGCATCGCGCCAGGCATTGAGCGGGTAGACCAACAGCAGCAACGCCAGCGGCACCAGCCACGCCCAGGTCGGCAGGGCCGCAGCGCCCAGCAAGGCCAGCGACAGGGGAAAGCCCGCGGCAATCAGCCCACGGCGCCACCAGCTGCCGCCTAGCACGCTGGCGGCCGTGCCAAGGATGCAGGCGACGCCCAGCGCAGCCACGGGCGATACGGCCGCGCGCTGCAGGGCCACGAAGATCAACCACGCGCAGGCCCACGCGATCAACGCGGGCAGGGGCCAGGGCATGCGCAGGGACAGCATCGCGAAAAGCTCGTGGTGGGTGGGCGGATGGTGGTGGTGGCGGGGTTCAGCGGCCGAAGATTCCGCGCAGCAGATTGACGGGGTTGACCACGTTGCCCGCTGCGTCGGAGCCGCCATCGCTTGTTGCTTGGCCACTTGCATTGCTGCCCATGCCGCTGGAATACGCACCGCCAGAGGATGCCCCTGCCGGCGCGCCCATGGGGCTGCGCGCACCCTGCGGCATGTCCTGCCCCAGCATCGCCAGGGTGTGCGACTTGGCGCGCACGCGCACGGCCCACTCGGGCTCCCAGGCGGCCTTGGGGTCGGCCGGGCGCGGCGGGTGCACGATGTGGCTTTCGCCGCCGTAGGCCATCATGCGCAGCATGGGCGTAGCGTCGCGCCCACCGGCAAAGATGCCCTGCGGAATGGCGCATTGCGTGGTCTCGGGCGACAGCAGCACGCGGTCCTTGAGCCAGCGGTCGATGGTGGCCGGTGGCAGGTAGTCGAACAGGCCCATGCCGGTGTCGGGCGTCTCGGCGCTGGACCACATGACGAGGTCGTCTCCGTTCTGCGACATGGCATGCAGGTAGTAGGCGCGCGCGTTGCGAACCGGCTGCCAGCCCGTGCCCATGCTGTCCTGCGGCTTGCCGGTGGTGCGCAGGTCAATGGCGGGCATCACATCCTGCGCCGCGCCCAGCGTGAACTTCAGGGAGGCGGGCACACCGTCGCCGCGCACCTGGTGCTCGCCCACCAGCGAGCTGTCACGGGACAGGTTCACCTGGTTGCGCTCGTTGGGATATAGCGCATAGGCCGGGCCCACGCGGGGCGCGCGGTCGGGCACGGCGCGGCCGGCAAAGGCCTGGGCATAGTCCGTGGCCTTGGCGCGCGCCAGGTCGACCACGCGGGGCTGGCCAGCACGCACTGCGCTCCCGCAACCCCAGTAGATCAGGATGCGGCCCTTGGGCTGGTGCTGCTGGTATTCCTTGGGGATCTCGCCGGGCTCGTTCTGAGCGGGCTGCGCGCGCGGCGGCAGCAGCGGCAGCGATTCGCCCATGCGCATGCCGGCAGGGATGGCCTGGCTGGCTTCCACGCCGGGGCGCAGCGTGTTGTGCAAAGCAATGTCTATGACGCGCGGCGGCATCACGCCCATCGCCCGCGCATTGCCGTAGCTGGTGTTGCTGCCACCCATGCCCTGGGCGCTGCCGCCACCGCCCAGCATGCCACCGAGCATGCCGCCGCCGGTGGGCAGGTTGTCCATCTCGGGCATGCCGGCCATGGTGCCGGTGGAGACGTCCATCCACAGCTGGACCTTGGGGGTTTTGGTGGTCTGGGCCTGTGCGGCCAGTGTGGCCAGGCACAGGCCGGCAGCGGTGAAGACAAAGCGCAAAGAGGTCATGGTGGGTCTGCTCCAGGAGATGCATCGATCACCCGGCAAAACCATCGTGGGCCGCAGCACAGCATGGAGAAAATGGCTGTACCGAAGGGGCCTAGCGGTCAACCCGGGGGTGTTGAACGCAGCGCAGTGTAGGCCCGGCATCCGCGCATTTTGCCTGCGCCGGTTACGTGTGGAAACTCCTTGTGTGCGCTATTTCACGCATCGGCCCAGCAACACGCCGCCTGGGTGGCGCCCACAAGCGACCTACTTGCGCAGCCGCTCGATCAGCCCATTGAGCGCCTCGAGCGAGCCAAACTGGATTGCCAGCTCGCCCATGTCCTCAAAGCGCCCGTGGCGCTTGACGCGTTTTTTCACGCGCACTTCCACCTCGGCCATGAGCAGGTCAGAAAGCTCTTCTTCCACGCGCTTCATGTCGCGCGACTTTTCCTTCTTGGGCTTTTGCGGCACCAGGCTGAACTCGGCGCCGATCTTCTTGACCAGGGCCTCGGCCTCGCGCACCGACAGCTTCTTGGCCGCGATCTGGTTGCCGGCGGTGATCTGCGCGGCCCGGTCGAGCGACAGCAGCGCACGCGCATGGCCCATGTCGATGTCGCCCGCCATCAGCATCGTCTGCACCGGGTCGGCCAGGTTCAGCAAGCGCAGCAGGTTGCTGGCAGCGCTGCGCGAGCGGCCCACGGCCTGGGCCGCCAGCTCGTGCGTGAGGCCGAATTCGCGGATCAGGCGCTGCAGCCCGTGGGCTTCTTCCAGCGGGTTCAGGTCCTCGCGCTGAATGTTCTCGATGAGCGCCATCGCCGCGGCGGACTCGTTGGGCACGTCGCGCACCAGCACCGGCACGGTGTCCAGGCCCGCCAGGCGGGCGGCGCGAAAACGCCGCTCGCCCGCGATGATTTCGTACTTGCCAGCGTTGTCGCCCTCGGCCAGCCGGCGCACCAGAATCGGCTGCATGATGCCCTGGGCCTTGATGGACTCGGCCAGCTCGTACAAAGCGCCCTCGTCCATGCGGGTGCGGGGCTGGTACATGCCGGGCACCATCTCGCTCAGCGGCAGCGTGTTGGGCAGGCCGGCCTCGGCGGCTTGGGCCTGCTCTACTTTTTCAGCGACTTTGGGGCCCAGCAGGGCTTCGAGGCCGCGGCCGAGGCCCTTGGGTTTCTTGGTGACCATGGAGATGTTGTCCGGGTGGGAAATTGAATGAAGGGGGCCAGCGCCGCTCAGCGGTCGATGATGACCAGCGTGCCGTGGCTGCCCTGGGCCACCGCGTGCGGCACGCCGGCGGGCACGATGTAGACCTCGCCTGCGGCCACTTGCACACGCCGGCCTTGCAGGTCAAGGTTCATCTGCCCGTCGAGCACCAGCAGCGCTTCGTCGAAGTCGTGCGTTTCATCGGGGTAGGCCAAGGCGTCCATGCGAAGCACCTTGACGTTGGCACCGGCCGCCTGGCCCACGATGGTGGAGCGCCAGGCGTACGGCAGTTGGGCGGCGATGGAGGCGAGTTGGATTTGGGACATGGATTGGAAAGTGGGGTTGTCAACGCGGGGGGCGGCCCATGGCTTGGCCCATGGCTCGACGCTTCTTGCGGCTGCGCCACAGGCGCAACCACACACCAAACGCCACCATCAACAGAACCAAGGCCAGCATGAACTGCCCCAGCGCGCCCACCACCACCGCCCCGCCGGGCAGGAACCAGGAGAGCATGGTGAGGGGCGCCTCGATCCAGACGGGATCGAGCCTTCGCGGCGGTGGCGCTGCGAGCGGCTCAGCCGATGCTGGCTTGCGCCAGAAGGTCCGCAGCTTCATGCGGCATCACCGGCTAGTTCGTGCAGCCAGCCATGCCCCTCTTCCCAGTCGCCCAGGCCCGATTCGGCATTGATGTGGCCGCGCTCGCCGTAGTCGATAAAACGCGCACCCCAGGCCTCGGCCAAACCTTCGGCGCGCTCCAGGCTGCAGTACGGGTCGTTGCGGCTGCCCACCAGCACGGCCGGGAAAGGAAGGCGCTGGCGCGCAATGGGCGCCCAGCCGTGGATCTGTGCGGCCAAGTCGGGCCGCTCCACATCGCCCGGAGCCACCAGCAACGCACCCACCACGCGGCGCGCGTTGGATGAGTGCGCGGCCCACCAGGCGGTCAGGATGCACCCCAGGCTGTGGGCCACCAGCACGACGGGGCCGTCGGCATCCACCACGGTTTCCTCCAGCCGCGCCGACCAGTCGCCGCGCAGCGGGCGCATCCAATCGTGCTGCTCCACGCGGTGGTAGCCGTGCAGGGCCTCCCAGCGGCTTTGCCAGTGGCCGGGGCCTGAGTTCTGCCAGCCCGGCAGCACCAAAATATTGGACGCCTTCATTACTATCAAATTAATAGCTGCCAGTGCTTATGTATCAAGCGCTGGCAGCCATTTTGGCTACTGAATTTGCTGCTGCAGGCATGGTCTGCACCCGCTCGACCATCTCCTGAGCAAACTCCACAAACGCCTGGCTGCCCTTGGCCGCGGGGTCGAACACCACGCCGGGCAGGCCATAGCTCGGAGCCTCGGCCAGGCGCACGTTGCGCGGGATCACGGTGTTGAACACCTTCTCGCCAAAGTGGCCCTTGAGCTGGTCGCTCACCTGCTGCTGCAGCGTGATGCGCGGATCGAACATCACGCGCAGCAGCCCGATGATCTGCAGGTCGGCATTGAGGTTGGCGTGCACCTGCTTGATGGTGTTGACCAGGTCCGTCAGGCCTTCGAGCGCAAAGTATTCACACTGCATCGGCACGATGACACCGTGCGCGCTGCACAGGCCGTTGAGCGTGAGCATGGACAGCGACGGCGGGCAGTCGATGAGCACGAAGTCGTAGTCCGCCTGCACCTCGGCCAGCGCGGCCTTCAGGCGCTTTTCGCGGTGTTCCAGGGCCACCAGCTCCACCTCGGCGCCAGCCAGTTCGCGGTTGGCGCCCAGCACCCAGTAGCCACACTTTTCGGCCAGCACGGCCGCCTCCTTGATCGAGGCGGATTCGAGCAGCACGTCGTACACCGTGAGCTCCAGGCTGCGTTTGTCCACACCCGAGCCCATCGTCGCATTGCCCTGCGGGTCCAGGTCCACCATCAGCACGCGCTGGCCGATTTTGGCCAGGCCCGCGGCCAGGTTGACGGTGGTGGTGGTCTTGCCAACGCCACCCTTCTGGTTGGCAACGCAAAAAATTTTGGCCATCAGAATGTCGCCCCCACGGTCGTGCACTTCGTGTCACTCCCTGCCCCCCGAGGGGGCCGCGTTTTGCCTTGGGGCGGCCCGGCGGCAAAACTGGTTTGTCCGTTCGTATGCATATGGGTGAGTAGGGTTTATTTGGAGATGGCCAGCTTGATGCCAAAGCCGATGAGGAATACGCCCGCCAGCTTCTCCAGCCCCCGGCCGATGCGTGGGTTGGCGCGCATGCGCTCGGCCAAAAAGTGCGTGAGCAGCACGGCGATCAGGCCGTACGCAAAGGTCAGCGCCGCCACGGTGGCCGCCATCACGCCAAAGGTCAGCATGCCCTGGTGGCGGGCCGGGTCGACAAACAGCGGGAAAAACGCCATGTAGAACACGATGGCCTTGGGGTTGAGCAAGGTGATAAGCGCTGCCTGCTTGAAGTAGTGGCGCGGGTGGATGGTGAGCACCGGTGCATCGCCTGGCTTGGCTGTGAGCATCTTGAAACCCAGCCACGCCAGGTACGCGGCGCCCAGCCACTGCACGGCGTTAAAAGCCGTCGGATAGGTGCTGAGCAGCGCCGCCACACCGGCCACCGCCAGCCACATCAGTACCTGGTCACCAGCGATCACCCCGCAGGTGGCGCCCAGCCCGCCGCGGATGCCGCCCTTGCTGGTGGAGGTGATCAAGGCCAGATTGCCAGGGCCCGGAATGGCCAGAAACAACACAATGGCGGCGACAAAAGCGCCGTAGTCTGCGATGCCAAACATGATTCCTCCCGGTGCGCTGGATGGGCGCGGTGAAGGTTGCGCCCGTGGTGAGGAGCCGAGTTTACGCGACCCCTTGGCAGAGGAGCCGTGCAGACCGGTTCAACGGTCAGGCAGGCTTCATCCAGATGATGCAGCGCTCGGCGTCCAGGCCGGGAACGGCCAGCTGTTCCACGTGAAACACCGACACGCTGGCGGGCAGGGCCGCGATCTCTTCATCAGGGTGTTTGCCCTTCATCGCGAACCAGATGCCGTGGTCAGCCAGCGCGCCGCGCGACCAGGTCACAAAGTCGGGCAGCGAGGCAAAGGCACGGCAGCTGATGATGTCGAACGGTGTCGTCAGCGTCTCAACCCGAGCGTGCAGGCCATGCAGATTGCGCAGCTTGAGCGCTACAGCCGCCTGCTGGATGAACGCCGCCTTCTTGCCCACGGTGTCCACACAGCTCACGTCCACATCGGGGCAGCACAGGGCAAACACCACGCCCGGCAAGCCGCCGCCAGAGCCTACATCCAGCAACCGCACGGTATCGCCCGCCCCGCCCTGCGCCAGCGTAGCCACGTGCCCGCGCAGTGGTACCACGGCCGCCAGGCTGTCGAGCAGATGGTGCGTCAACATCTCCTGCGGGTCTCGCACGGACGTCAGGTTGTACACCTTGTTCCACTTTTGCAGCAACGCCAAGAAGTCCATGAGCTGGTTGATCTGCGCGTCGGCCAGATCAAGCCCCACGGCTCTGGCACCGGCCTGGAGCTGCGCGCGCAGCGTGTCATTGGGAGCCATGGTCGTCGTCATGCCGCCACTTCGCCTTCTGCCTTGATCGGCAATCCCGGTGCGGTCGGCACCACGGCAAATTCCTTGAACCCACCCTTCTTCAAATACACCATCAGCAGCGAGATCGTCGCGGGCGTGATGCCCGTGATGCGCGAGGCGTGGCCCAACGTCTCAGGCCGGTGGCGGCTGAGCACCTGGCGGGCTTCAAAGCTCAGGGCTGTGACCTGCATGTAGTCCAGGTCGGCGGGCAGGCGTAACTTCTCGAAATGCGCGGCGCGTCCGACCTCGTCCTTTTGGCGGTCGATGTAGCCCGAATACTTGGCAGCAATCTCCACCTGCTCCACCACAGGCTCGCTCAACGGGCCCAACGTTTCACGTGAAACATCATGCGACGCGTACTTACCCCCATCCATGGACATCAGGTTGGCATAGTTCACATCCGGCCGGCGCAGCAGTTCAAACAGGTTGTATTCGTGCTCAATGCTTTTGCCCAGCACGCGCTCGGATTCCGCGGCGGGCAGGTTGCGTGGGTTCACCCAAGTGGCCTTGAGGCGTTCTGTTTCACGTGAAACAGCGTCCCGCTTGCGGCTGAAAGCCTCCCAGCGCGCATCGTCCACCAAGCCCATGCGGCGCCCTGCTTCGGTCAGGCGCATGTCCGCGTTGTCCTCGCGCAGCTGCAAACGGAATTCCGCCCGGCTGGTGAACATGCGGTAGGGCTCGGTCACGCCCTTGTTGATCAGGTCGTCGACCAGCACCCCCAGGTACGCTTCGTCACGGCCGGGCAGCCAGGCATCCTCGCCACGGCATTGCAAAGCCGCGTTGATGCCGGCGAACAAACCCTGGGCCGCGGCTTCTTCGTAGCCGGTGGTGCCGTTGATCTGGCCGGCAAAAAACAGGCCCTGGATCTGCCGCGTTTCGAAGCTGCTTTTGAGCGAGCGCGGGTCAAAGTAGTCGTATTCGATGGCATAGCCCGGGCGCAGGATGTGGGCGTTCTCCAGCCCCGGCATGCTGCGGACCAGCTCGTACTGGATGTCGAACGGCAGGCTGGTGCTGATGCCATTGGGGTAGAACTCGTGGGTCGTCAGACCTTCGGGTTCCAGGAAGATCTGGTGGCTTTCCTTGTCGGCAAAGCGGTTGATCTTGTCCTCGACGCTTGGGCAGTAGCGCGGACCCACGCCCTCGATCTTGCCGGTGAACATGGGGCTGCGGTCGAAGCCGCTGCGGATGATCTCGTGCGTGCGCTCATTGGTATGGGTGATCCAGCAGGGCATCTGGCGGGGGTGCATCGCAGCACCACCGTACGCGTGGGCCATGAAGCTGAAGACCGGCACCGTGCCCTCGTTCACGCCGCCGGGCATGCCGTCGCCGGGTTGCTCCGCGCACTTCGAGAAGTCGATGCTGCGACCGTCCAGCCGTGGTGGGGTGCCGGTTTTCAGGCGGCCCTGCGGCAGCTTCAGCTCCTTGAGCCGCGCCGACAGCGACACTGCGGGAGGGTCCCCTGCCCGGCCCGCGGCATAGTTATTCAGGCCGACATGGATCTTGCCGTCGAGGAAGGTGCCGGCGGTCAGCACCACCGTGCGGCTTCGAAAGCGGATGCCCACCTGCGTGACCGCGCCTACCACGCGGTCGCCCTCCACCATCAGGTCGTCTACTGCCTGCTGGAACAGCCACAGGTTGGGCTGGTTCTCCAGCATGCGCCGGATGGCAGCCTTGTACAGAATGCGGTCGGCCTGGGCGCGCGTGGCACGCACGGCCGGACCCTTGCTGCTGTTGAGGATGCGGAACTGGATGCCGCCCTCGTCCGTGGCCAGCGCCATGGCCCCCCCGAGCGCGTCCACCTCTTTGACCAAGTGTCCCTTGCCGATGCCGCCGATGCTGGGGTTGCAGCTCATCTGCCCCAGCGTCTCGATGTTGTGCGTGAGCAGGAGCGTCTTGCTGCCCATCCGCGCGGCAGCCAGCGCGGCCTCGGTGCCTGCATGGCCACCGCCGACAACGATCACATCAAATTCCTGGGGGTACAACATGGGACAACTCCGGGGCCCCGGCGGGCCCGATAATGAAAACTCCACGGGTGGCAAACACCCCGCGGCCCCGCCCAAGCCGCCGGCGCAAGGCCCGGCGCCCAGCGGGCAACCCATGATTTTCCCACTTTGCGCAGGCCGTGTCTGTTTCTACGCCCCTCACCCTCTTCCTGACCCAGGTGCTGGGCGCGCCGCCCGCGCCGATTGAAGCGTGGTGGGCCAGCGCCCAGTGCCTTCAGCTGCAGCGCGGCCAGCCCCTGCTCCGGGCGGGTGAGCGTTGGCAGCACCTGTGGTGGGTAGAGCGCGGCGCCCTGCGCCTGTACTACCTGGACCGCGACGGCGGCGAGTCCAACAAAAACTTCTTCCTCGACCGGTCGATACTCTGGCCGGTGACGCCTACGCTCCGGCAGGCACCCGTGATGTTTCACGTGGAACCGATGGAAGACAGCACAGTGTGGGCGCTGCCGATTCCACCGGATGGCGCCCCTCCCGCGGACTGGCCCGCATGGTCGCAGCTGGAGCACCGCACCCTGTGCGCCCTGCTCGACGGCAAGATGCAGCGCGAGCAGGAGTTTCTGCAGCTGAGCGCCCGCCAGCGCTACGAACAGTTGATGCGCCAGCACCCTCAGTGGGCCGAGCGCATACCCCTGCGCCACCTTGCGTCGTACCTGGGCATGACGGACGTGACGCTCTCACGGGTGCGCAGCGAACTCGGTCTTATCAAAGGATAAGGCGCAGCGCGGCAAGGGCGGCGACAGTGCGGACAGCACGTCGCCCCACTCTTGGAAAGCCGCCCATGCCATCCCTCACCACTCCCGCGCTGCAGCGCCCTTCCACATCCGCAGCCCTCGCCCAGCCCTCGGTGCTGGCTCTCATCCCCCACGCCCTTGCCGTGTTGTGGCTGGGCCTGATGGCCGGGTTCTTCGGCACCTACAGCGCCAACGTCAACCTTGCCATGCTGCAGATGGACGGCGCGACCTACGCCACCGTGCAGTCGGCCTTCAACCAGAACGTGCGGCATGCGCTCTTTTTCAGCCTCTTCTTCGGCCCGCCGGTGTGGTGTGCCCTCGCCCTGCTGGCCGCCTGGCGCGAGCACCGCGCCGCGTGGTGGCGCGTGCTCGGACTGGTAGGCGTTGCCTACGTGCTCGGCATCGTGTTCTTCACCCAACAGGTGAACCTGCCGCTCAACTACGCCACCGAAGCCTGGGACCCCAAGGCCTTGCCTGCTGACTGGGCTCAGGTGCGCGACCAGTGGAGCGCCGCCAACCTGTGGCGTGCCCTGCTGAGCTTGGCCGCATTTGCTGCATCCCTGGCCACATTAGTGTGGCGCTGCGCCACGCACCGTGCAGGCGCGGTGCCACCCTCCATCCGCTAGCTACGGGCCGTCGCGGCCCCCCGCAAGCAGCGCGTTCTTGCAGGATTCCTGCCGCGGGCCTGTGCTCCAATCCTGGCACCATGCCCCACACCGCCCCTTCCCTCCTCATCTTTGCGGGCAGCACCCGCCAGCATTCCTTCAACCGCAAGCTGGCCCACGCCACGGCCGACATCGCACGCGATGCCGGTGCGGCGGTCACGCTGCTGGAGCTGTCGGACTTCGACATCCCGCTGTACAACGCCGACCTGGAAGCCCAGGGCACACCCGCCGACGTGGTCCGGCTCAAGAACATCCTCTGGCAGCACCCCGCCTGGGTGATCTGCTCGCCCGAGTACAACGGCAGCTACACCGCCCTGCTCAAGAACACCATCGACTGGGCCTCCAGCCCGGTCCACGGTCACGCTGATTGGCAGGACGGCACCAAGCCCTTTCGCGGCAAGGTGGTGGGCATGCTCAGCGCGTCGCCCGGCGGCCTGGGCGGCCTGCGTTCGCAAAGCCACCTGGCGCCCTTGCTCATCAACCTGGAATGCTGGCTGGCGCCCAAGGCCTTTGCACTGGGTTCGGCCGGGAGCGCGTTTGACGACGCCGGCAACCTGGTTCAACCAGCCCACCGCGACCGCGTGCGGGCGGTGGTGGACCAAGTGCTCTGGGCGTCGGGCCGGCTGCACGGCAACAGCGCCGCCGCGTGAATGCCAAATTTTGAGCCAAATAGGGCTCCAGCGCTTGATACATAAGCGCCAACAGCTACATAAATCATAGCAACACCATGGATTGCCGCCCTGGCTGTGGTGCGTGCTGCACCGCACCTTCCATCAGCTCCCCCATCCCGGGCATGCCGCAGGGCAAGCCGGCGGGGGTGCGCTGCATTCAGCTCGGGCCCGATGACCGCTGCATGATCTTCGGGCAGGCCGACCGCCCGGCCGTGTGCGGCGGTCTCATGCCCTCGGCCGAGATGTGTGGCACCAGCACCGAGCAGGCCATGCTCTTTCTGGAACGGCTGGAGTGGCTGACGCAACCAGCGCTTTAAAGACACCGACAGTGGTGCTGCACGCGTTTCTACCGGGAGAGCTCGAAGCGTGCATGCGTGGTGCGCTACCGATCAGCAAGCTTGGCGATTCACAAATCCACATTTCACGGTGCCTACAGCTCGGCATCTGCCTTCAGAGCACTCAGCGGGTGACCCAGGCCCCGCGTTGGATGACCACCCGGTACCCATCCGGGTCTTCGAACGTACGGCCCTGCTGGCTCCAGTACGGATTGAACGGCTCGACTTCCTGAAAGCCAACGTCACGCAGGGCTTGGCAACGTTCCGCCCAGGCAGCGCTGTCGGGTACATAGAAGACAAACAGGTCTTCGGGAGTCGGCTGCGGCGCCACTGGATGCGTGCGGCAGACGGTGAATTCGAAGTGAAAATCCGCGCCGGGGAAACCGAGCATCACTCCATCGAAGCCCTCATGGTCTTCAAAGTGCGCGAGTTCTTTCAGGCCAAGTCCTTGTTTGTACCGGTCGACAGCGGATCGCAGGTCCGACACGGGGCGCGCAATACGCAGATGGATGCCCATGATCTTGGTGGTGAGTGGCTGCGAGCCAACTATAGCGGCGCAGCGGTCGCCCTATGCCAAAAATTGCCGCTACCGCTCTATCCACAACGCCTGATAGCTACCAATTCAATAGCACGGTGCGCCTCCCCTGTCACAAACCGGCCGCCGGCCCCGTCTGTGAGGTATCCGCCAGACAATGAAGGCACGCTAAGGCCCCCGCACAGGTGCATCGTGTCTCCTTGGCCTCGCCAGCCCCTGGCACAACCTCACACCAGCCTTTGACGCCATGACCCTGCCCGCCCCCACCGCCGACGACCCCTTCACCACCCTGCGCCCCCGGCTCTTTGGCATCGCTTACCGCATGCTGGGCGTACGCGCCGACGCCGAGGACGTGCTGCAGGACGCCTGGCTGCGCTGGAGCCGCACCGATGCGAGCACCCTGCAGTCGGCCGAGGCCTGGCTGGTCACCGTGGTCACGCGCCTGTCCATCGACCGGCTGCGCGCACTGAAAGCCGAGCGCGAGGCCTATGTCGGCTGGTGGCTGCCCGAGCCGCTGGTGGAGTCGCTGGACGAACGCACGCCCGAAGCCGCAGCGGAGTTGGCGGGCGAGCTGTCGGTCGCCTTTTTGTACGTGCTCGAGCGCCTGGGCCCGGAGGAACGCGCGGCATTTTTACTGCGCCAGGTGTTTGACTACGACTACCCCGAAGTGGCGGCTCAGCTCGGCAAAAGCGAAGCCGCCTGCCGGCAGATGGTGCACCGGGCAAGCGAACGCGTGCAGCAGGCGCGCACCCGGTTTGACGTGCCCCAGCCCATGCACCACCAGCTGCTCGCGCGTTTTGTGGCCGCTGCCCACAGCGGCGAACGCCAGGCCATCCAGGCGCTGCTGTCCGAAGACGCGATGCTGATCGGCGACGGCGGCGGCAAGGTGCAGTCCTTCCCGCGTCCGCTGCTGGGCGCCTTTCGCATCGCCAACCTGTATTGGGCGCTGTGGCGGCGCTTGGCCGACAAGGCGGTCTACCGCATCGTGCAGATCAACGGCGAGCCGGGCCTGCTGCGCTATCTGGACGGCCGCCTCGAATCGGCCCAGGCGGTGGTGACCGATGGCGAGCGCATCGTCGCCATCTATGCCGTGCGCAACCCGGACAAGCTGGCGGGCATCCCGCTCACGCTGAATTGAGGGACAAAAAATTGGAGCGGGCTGTCACAGCCCGCGTATCCGACGCGTCTTGATAGATATGGAAGGCAACAACGAACGAGCCATCGAACAAAGCGATGTCCGCTTCGATGCTGTTCTGCCTTTCATCTCTTCAGTCCCTTCACCACCAAGGAATTTGTCATGTCCCAGCACACCGCCCGCGTCCCCTACCACCAGCTCGCCAACAAGGCCTTCATGGGTCTGGTGAACCTTTCGGAGACGATCAAGAAAGGCACCATCGGCGCCCGCCTGGCCGAACTGGTTTTCCTGCGCGTCTCGCAGATCAACGGCTGCGCCTACTGCATGGACATGCACTGGTCGTACCTGGTTAAGGACGGCATGGAGCCGCGCCACCTGAACGCCGTCGCCGGCTGGCGCGAGGCCCCCTTTTTCAGCGACCGCGAACGCGCCGCCTTCCGCTGGGCCGAAGTCATCACCGCCACGCCCCACAGCGACGCGAGCGATGAGGAATTCGCGCTGCTCAAGGCCCAGTTCAACGACACCGAGATCGCCGAGCTGGGCTTTGCCATCGGCGTGATCAACGCCTGGAACCTGATCAACGCGGGCATGCGCGCGCCGATTCCTGAAAAGCCGGTGGTGGCCTGAGGCATCCCCGCCCACGGGCGAGCTACGCAGTCTGCGCTGATTGCATCTGCTGCGACAGCGCCACCGCACTGCCAGCAGCCAGCGTCAGGCCCAGTGCGCCGTGCCCCACGTTGAGGTACACGTTGCTGTCGCGCCAGCGGCCCACGATGGGCACCGACGTGGGCGTAGCGGGCCGCAGCCCGGCCCACACGGTCGGGGCCTCCAGATCGCACAGGCCCGGGTAGGTCTGCACCACCGCATCCACCATCGTCCGCACGCGGTCTGCAGGCACGTCGAGGCCCGTGGCGCCCACCTCGGCCATCGCTGCCACGCGCAGGTGCGTGCCCAGCGGTGCAAACACGGTCTTGCGGCCCAGGTCGGTCACACTCGCGCGGGGCCGCACCACACCGTCCCGAAACGGCACGGTGATGCTGTAGCCCTTGATGGGATGAATGGGCAGGTGGATGCCCAACCGCGCGGCCAGCGGCGCTGCAGCGGGCCCTGTGGCCAGCACAAAGGCATCGGCAGCGATGTCACCCTGGTCGGTGGCCACCGCGCTCACCCGGCCCGCGTGCCGCACGAACGACCGCGCCTTCACACCGAAAGACACCGTGCCACCGCGCTGGCGCAGGCTGGCCACCATGGCCTGGCACAGGCGGTGCGGGTCGGCGATGCATTCGTCGCGGGTCCATACGCCACCGGCCCAGGGCAGACCGGGCGCCGCCTGCAGCGCGGGCTCCTTGTCCAGGCATTCGCGCAGACTCAGCACCTCTTGCCGGCAGCCCATGGCAGCCTGCACGGTCACCTGGCGCTGTTGCTGGCGCAGCGCCTGTGGCGTGGGGCACAGCACCAGCTTGCCGTTTTCTTCAAAGCCAAAGGACCAGGCCTCCTCCTGCATCCACTGCGCCAGCGCAAGGCGGCTGGCCTGCGCCAGCTGCAGCAGCTGCGCAGTGCCCCGAAGCGACTGGCGGGTTGAGCAGGCGCGCAGAAACTGCAGGCCCCACACCCACTGCCGCCAATCCCAACGCGGGTAGAAGCGCACGGCCGAGCCGCGCGACAGCAGCATCTTGGGCAATCCACGCAGCGTGGCGGGCGACGCAAACGGCTCCACATAGCTGTAACTCAGCTGCGCGCCGTTGGCGTAGCTGGTGCCCAGGCCCGGCGCCTGCGCAGCGTCCAGCAGGTGCACCTCGTGCCCCTGGCGCGCCAGTTCGTAGGCCGTGGCGCAGCCGATCACGCCCGCGCCGATCACGCAGACCTTCATGGCAGCGCACCTGCCAGTGCGGGCGCGCGCTGCAGGATGCGCGACACCGCCAGCTGCGCCACCGCCACATCGGCCAGGCCGATGCCCACGGACTTGAACACGGTGATGCCCGGCGCCTCGGGCCGCCACGGTGCATCGCTCGCGTAGAGCTGCGGCAGGTCCACCAGCGGCGCAGCGGCCGTGCGGCCCTGCCACAGCACCACCTCGCCGGCTTCGGCCAGGCTTTGCGGCAGCCATTCCAAAATGATGCGGCCCGCGCGGTCCATGGTGGTGTCGTCCAGCTCGCGGCCCTTGGGTGCGCTGATGCCCATGGCGGCCACGAAGGCGCCGGGCGAAAGCCACGCGCCATCGAACACTGGCGTGGCCGAGCGCGTGGCGGTGACCACGATGTCGGCACCGCGCACTGCCGCCTCGGGCGTGGTGAAGGCCGCCGGGCAGCCCGCCTGCACCGCCAGCGTCTGCGCCCACGCCGGGTCGCCCGCGGGGTCCACCAGCGCGATCTCCTCGAAGCCGAACCAGCCACTCAAAGCCTCGGCCTGCGCGCGGCCCTGTAGGCCCGCTCCGAAGACGGCGAGCTTGCGCGGCCGCAGCGGGCCGGCCTTGGACGCCACCAGCGCCGTGATGGCCGCCGTGCGCAGCCGCGTGATCTCGTTGCCGTCCAGTACCGCCAGCGGCTGGTTGGTCGCCAGGTCGAACAGCAGGATGGAGAAGCTGAACTGCCCGCGCACCGTGGGGTACACCTTGACCCCCGCCACGCCGCGCTCGGCCCACACCGCGCCCATGGTGCTCAGCCGCAGGTCGCGGCAGTCGGTGCGCTGGCGCTGGTGCACCGCGGCACCGCCCGCTGCGAGGCTGGCAAAGGCCTCGCCGAGCACGGTGGCCACCGATGCGAAATCCAGCGCCTGGGCCACTTGCCGGTCGCTGATGAAGGGAATGCTGGTGTTCATGAAAAGCTCTGGGATGAAGGGACTGAAAAGGCCACGGCGGCAATGCCGTCGCGCGCTTAGGGAATGCCGTACTTGTTGGGGTAGCGGATGTTTTCGCGCATGTGCGCGCTCATGGGGATGCGCAGCGCATCGGTGTCGAACCACTTGCGGTACAGGGCGGCCAGCTCGCCTGAATGCATGAGCGCCAGCACCGTGCGGTCCACCACCTCGCGCAGCAGCGCATCGCCCTTGGGCAGCATGAAGGCATACGGCTCCACGGTGAGGTGGCGGCCCGTGACGTGCAGGCTGTCCTTCTTCGGCGACGCGGCCAGCAGCGCGTACAGCAGGATGTCGTCCTGCGCGAACGCATCCACCGTGCCCTCTTCCACCAGGCGCACGCCCTCGGCGTCGGTGGCCACCACCACGACTTGCAGCTCCTGCTCGCGCTGCACACGCGCCATGGTCTCCTGCGCCGTGGTGCCCTTGCTCACTGCAACGCGCCGCCGCCACAGGCTGGCCACGCCGTCGATCAGCACCGCCTGGCGCGCGAGGAACCGCACGCCCGTGGTGAACAGCGTGTGCGAGAAGTCCACGTCCTTTTGCCGGCCCACGGTGTTGGTGTTGCCGCCGCACTCGATGTCGATGCTGCCGGCCTTAAGCAGCGGTATGCGCTGCGCCGCCTCCAGCGGGCGGAACTCCACGCGCAGCGCTGGCACACGTCGATGGAGTAGCCCACCGTGTCGCCCGCCGCGTCGCGGAACGCAAAGGTGCCCGGCGTGGGGATGTAGCCCACATGCACCACCCCGCTGCGCGCAATGCGCTCCAGCGCCGAGACACCGCTTCGGGCCGGTGTCTGTGCAGAGGCGGCCGCCGCAGCGCACAGCAGGGTGAGCGCCAGCAGGCACGCCAGGGGCGCTCGTGGGGACAACGCAGGCATGGTGAAAGCTCCTGGGGGGGTTGTAGAACTGTGGAGGGGTGCGCCGCTCAATCCCAGCCCGGCGGCACCGCGCGGTGCCAGTCGGTGGCTCGCTCGAAGGCATGGCCCACGCGCAGGATCGTCGGCTCGTCCATCGGCCGGCCGATGACCTGCAGCGACACCGGCATGCCTTCCTGCGTAAAGCCCGCAGGCACGGCCAGCGAGCACAGATCCAGCAGGTTCACAAAGCGGCCAAAGCGCGACAGCGGCGTCGCCAGCTCGTCCACCGCATTCACAGGGATGGCGGCGATCGCATTGGTCGGAAAGGCGCACACATCCACACCGTCCATCGCGCGCAGCATGTCGGCCTTGGCCTGCTCGCGCAGCTTGAGCAGCGTGATGTACTGCGCGGCATCGATGTCGCGCCCCAGCAAGATGCGGCGGCGCACATGCGGGTCGAACTCCAGCCCGTCCTGCTCGAACAGCGGGCCCAGGTTGGCGTAGCCCTCGGCGCTCATCAGGCTGCCCGCCACGCGCATCGATTCGGCGCAGCTTTGCGGCAGCGCGCGCTCCACGCGCTGCATGCCCAGCGACACCAGCACCTGCACCGCAGCGTCGCAGGCCGCGAGCACATCCGCATCCACATCGTGGCGCTCGGCCTCGGGCAGCGCCCACACGCGCAGGCCCTGCACGCCGCGTTCAAGCTGCGGCAGCACCGAGCGCACGGGCGCCTGCAGCGACACCGCGTCGTGCGGGTCGCCGCCTGCCAGCACCTCGAGCAGCAGCGCGCTGTCGCGCACCGTGCGCGTTAGCGGCCCCACCGTGTCGTGCGTGGGGCACAGCTCGATGAGCCCGTGGCGGCTGACGAGGCCGCGCGTGGTCTTGAGGCCTACCACGCCGCACAGCCCCGCCGGTATGCGGACCGACCCGCCCGTGTCCGTGCCGATGGACGCACTGCACAGCCCTGCCGCCAGCGCCACGGCCGAGCCGCTGCTGCTGCCGCCCGGCGTGCGGTGCGTGTGCACATCCCACGGGTTCCAGGGCGTGCCCATCACCGCATTGGTGCCCCAGCCGCCGAATGCGAACTCCACCGTGTGGGTCTTGCCGACCACGATGGCGCCAGCCGCACGCAGGCGCTGCACCACCGTCGCATTCAGGGCGGAGATGCGCGCCGGCTGCGCGCGCGAGCCCGCCGCAATCGCCTTGCCCTGCACCTCGAACAAGTCCTTCACCGCCACCGTCACGCCGTGCAGCGGCCCGACGAAGACGCCTGCACGGGCCATGCGGTCCAGGCCCTGAGCAGCAGCGCGCGCCTCGTCGGCGTACACCTCGGTATAGGCATGCAGCTGTGCGCCATGCCGGTCGATGCGCGCGAGCTGCGCCTCCACCAGCGCCTCGCTCGACAAGCTGCCCGCACGGATGGCCGCGGCCTGCTCTGTCAGCGGCGCGTAGACCATGGAGGGCACGGTTGAATCGATGCTCGTCATGCGACCCCCAGCGTGCGGCGGCCCTGCGCCAGGCGGCGCTCCAGCCAGCGCGAGAGCATGGACAGCGGGAAAGCGATCGCGAAATAGAACAGCCCCACCAGGATGAAGATGTGCAAGGGCAAAAAGTACTCGCTGGACATCGCCTTGGCAGCCAGCATGAGTTCGTTGGTGGCGATCAGCGCGCACAGCGAGCTGTCTTTCAGCAGCGCCACATAGCTGCTCAGCAACGGCGGCAGCATCACGCGCGCCGCCTGCGGCAGCGTCACATGCAAAAACACGCGGCGCGGCGTGAGGCCCACCGCCAGGCCCGCCTCGCGCTGGCCGCCGTGCACCGACTGCAGCCCGCCCCGCAGGATCTCCGCCACATAGGCCGCGCCGTGCACCCCCAGGCCCAGGGCCCCGGCCCAGTAGCCTGACAACGTGATGCCGAACGAAGGCAGCACGAAGTAGATGGCCAGCAGCAGCGCCAGCAGCGGTATGGCGCGCAGCAGCTGGATGAAGCCCTGCGCGGAGCGGCGCAATGCAGTCACGCCGCTGCGCAGCATCCACACCAGCAGCGCGCCCAGCACGATGGCGATGGCAAAGCCGATGGCCGACAGCTCGGCCGTGACGCGGGCGGCACCCAGCAGGCGCGGCCACCACTCGCCCATGTACTCGGCATAGGTTGCAAAAAATGCGGTCATCGTGCCCCCCTGGCAGTGTGGCGCTCCAGGCGCGTGAAGGCCCAGCTGATGGGCAGCACCATCGCCGCGTACAGCAGCATGGCGGTCAGGTAGATCAGCGGCGTCTCGAAGGTGGACGTCACCAGGTTGCGGGCATAGAACATCACTTCAGGCGCCGCAATCGCCGACGCGATGGACGTGTCCTTGACCAGCTGGCTTGCGTAGTTGCCCAGCGACGGCAGCGTCACGCGCAGCATCTGCGGCAGCAGCACGCAGCGCAGCGTTTGCGCGGGCGTCAGGCCCACGGCCAGCGCCGCTTCGCGCTGGCCGACATGCAGGCAGCGCAGGCCCGCCGCAAACACATCGCACAGGATGGCCGCGCCCACCAAGCCCAGGCCGATGACCGCGGCCGTGAGCGGCGACAGCCGCACCCCCACCGACGCCAGCCCGAAATACAGCACGAACAAATGCGCCAGCGCTGGCACATTGCGCATCCATTCGATGTACGCCGCAATGGTCACCTGCAGCACACGGTGGCGCACAAAGACCACGAGCAACGCCAGCAGCAGCCCCAGGCTCGCGGCAATCAGCGCAGCGCCTGCGGACACCTGCGCCGCCGTCCACGCACCCCGCAAGAGCGTGAGTGCGATCAAAGTGAAGGTATCGAGGCTTGGCATGGTCATCCACCCAGCCTGGCTTCGCGGCCCACCTGCCCAAGGAAGCTGCGCGTGCGCTCCATGCGCGGCGTGTCGATCACCTGCGCGGCGGGGCCTTCTTCGACGATGTGGCCGCCGTCCATGAAGATCACGCGGTCGGCCACATCGCGCGCAAAGCGGATCTCGTGCGTCACCAGGATCATCGAGCGCCCTTCGTCGGCCAGCTCGCGGATCACGCCCAGCACCTCGCCCACCAGTTCGGGGTCCAGGGCGGACGTGGGCTCGTCGAACAGGATGAGCTTGGGCTTTTGCGCCAGCGTGCGCGCGATGGCCACGCGCTGCTGCTGGCCGCCCGACAGCTGCTCGGGGTAGGCGTCGGCCTTGTGGCGCAGGTGCACCTTCTCCAGCATGTCTTCGGCCAGTGCATGGGCCTCGTCGCGCCGCATGCCGCCGGCCTTGATGGACGCCAGCGCCACGTTGTCGCGCACCGTGAGGTGCGGCCACAGGTAGAACAGCTGGAACACCATGCCGATCTCGCGGCGCTGCGGTGCCATCTCGGTGTCGCTCATCAGGCGCCAGCCGCCGCCCTTGCGCGCAGGCACCTGGCCGATGCGTTCAGCCTGTAGCAGCACTTCGCCGCCGTTGGGCTTTTCCAGGAAGTTCAGGCAGCGCAGGCAGGTGGACTTGCCCGAGCCGCTGGGCCCGATCAGCGACAGCGTCTCGCCTTTTTTCAGGTCGAAGGAAATGCCCTTGAGTACCTCGGTCTGGCCGTAGCTTTTCTTGAGGCCGCTCACGCGCAGCAGGGGTGGATGGTCGTCGTTCACAGCATGGTTCTCCAGACAGTGGTGTGCGGGCGCTGCGGCACGCTCCTTGCAGCCGCAGGTCTCGCTACCCAGTGCCTCCATGCTAGGAATGAAGACCCTCTGTTCATTGGAGGCGGCCGCAGCTATATTGAACGTATGCGACATGCAGGGAAAACCCGGTGCCTCCCAAAATTACCCAGCGCAAAGCTTCTAGCGTCGAAATCGGTGCCAACGCGCACCAGCTCAGTGCACAGAACACAGGCGACATTGGTGCACTGATCGGCAAGCTCGACGTGGCATCGCGGCCCACCACGCCACGGCGCAAGGCCTCGGCCTCCGAACTGCGCGTGGGCATCCTGCTGTGGCCGCAGTTCCCGCTGCTGTCGCTGGCGGGCCTGTGCGACGGCCTGCGCCACGCGGCCGACGTGGGCGACCAGAGCCGGCAGATCCGCTGCTCGTGGACCATCCTGGGCATACCCGGCCAGTCGGTGGCTGCGAGCTGCGGTGTCGAGGTGCCGGTGCAGGAATCGCTCTCGTCCGACTGCGACTACGACTACATCGCCGTCATCGGCGGGCTGCTGCCGGCCATCCCCTTGGCCCACCCGCGCTACCGCGAGTTTCTGCAGTACGCCGCGTCGCTGGGCAAGCCGCTCATCGGCATCTGCACAGGCTCGTTCGCACTGGCGCATGCGGGCCTGATGGCGCAGCGGCGCGCCTGCGTGCACCCTTACCATGTGGAAGACTGGCAGCAGGCCTTCCCCACGCTGCCGTACGTGACCGATGCGCACTACCTGTTCGACGGCGACCGCGTCACCTGCGCGGGCGGCATCTCCATCGTGGAGCTCACGGCCGAGCTGGTGCGCCTGCACTGCGGCCCCGACCGCGCGGCCAAGGTGGTGCACCAGATGACGGTGAACCCCTCGGCCGGCCACACGCATGTGGCGCGCCGCCACGCGCTGGGCTACGGCACCACCGACCACGACAAGCTGCGCCAGGCCATCGTGCTCATGGAAAAGAACATCGGCACGCCGCTCGAGATCGGGGTCATCGCGCGGCTGGTGGATTCGAGTAGCCGCCAGCTCGAGCGCGTGTTCCTGGCCGAGACGCGAACCACGCCGTCGGAGTACTACCGCAATGCGCGTCTGAAGTACGCCAAATGGATGCTCACCAGCACCGCCCTGCCGGTGATCACCATCGCGTATGAATGCGGCTTTGCCGACGCATCGCATTTCATCCGGCACTTCCAGCAGCTGTACGGCATGCCGCCGGGCCGCATGCGCAAGGCGCTGCAGGCCGGCACGGTGGAGGTCTGACGGCGCACAGCGCTGCCCCACAGCGATGTCTGGCGGCCCCGCAATGCCGGGCCAAAAACAAAAGCCGCATGCCTCTGACAGCATGCGGCTTGGCAATTCGCCGAGGCCCCATCGGGCGGCCGACGATGCGACTTGGCACTAGTTCATCCCTTGCACGACGGCAGCTTCCAGTCCGCCGCACGGTCCACGCCGGCGCGGGCGTTCTGGCCCACGGGGATGTACCACACGTCCTGCACCAGGCCATACGTCTTGCCGATCTTGCGCAGGTCGCAGCTGCCCCAGAGCTTGGCGATCTCCGCGTTCACGGCCTTCACCAGCTCGGGGTTGTCCTTGTTCAGGCCGAACACCACCTGGCCCAGGCCAGTGAGCAAGGGGTAGTCAGGCGATGCATCGCTGAAGGCATTGAACTTGATCTTCCACTGCGGGTTCTGCGAGATGGCGTACTGCATCACCGGCGGGTCGCCGATCACCGCGTCGATGCGCCCGGCCAGCAGGTCGCGCACGGCGGCGTCCGAGGTGTCGTACAGCGCCAGTTGCAGGCCGTTGATCTTGCGCAGCTCGGGGATGAACGAGAAGCCGGTGATGGTGCCGACCTTCTTGCCTTCAAGGTCCTTCAGCTTGCTCCAGTCGGTCTTGTCCGACTGCGTGATGCCGTTCTTGAAATAGTGGATGGGGTCGCTCAGCGCCATGATCTTGGAGCGCTGCTCGGTCCAACCCATGGTGCCGGCCATCACGTCCACGCGTTTGGATTGCACCGAGGCGATGGTGCCCGACCACTCCATCAGCGCGGGCTTGACCTTGAGCTGCAGCGCCTGCGCAATGCGCTGCAGGATCTCGCCGTCGTAGCCCACCATCTTGCCGTCCTGGTAGCCGGTGCCGGGCATGTCGCCCGAGAAAGCGATGGTGAAGGCGCCCTTGTCCACGGTCTCCAGGGCGTGGGCCGACAGCCCCAGCGCGGACAGGCAGGTGGCGGCGGCGAACGAGGCCAGTAGCCTCGCGATCTTCGATGTGGGATTGCGCATGGTGGTGATCTCCAGAAGTCCGGTTGTTCCCTCCCACCGACTGATGGGATGGATGAATGAACTTTAGGGACGCACCCCGCGCGGCGATTGGAGGTTCTCACGACGCAATGGAACAGCGGCGACATTGCGGGAAAGCCCCAAGAACCAGGCCTCTGTGTAGCCTGCCGGACAGTCCCCAGGGCTCAGGCGGCCTACAGTGGACGTTTCCAGCCACAACATCCGGAGACAAGCCCCATGCTCGACATCCCTTCGCTCAAAGCCAGCGTCAGCCCCGAAGAATGGCAGCTGCGCTGCGACCTGGCCGCCTGCTATCGGCTCGTGAGCCTCTACGGCTGGAGCGACCTAGTCTTCACCCACATCAGCGCCAAGCTGCCCGAATCGGTGTCTGGGCCCGAGCACCAGTTCCTCATCAACCCCTACGGCCTGATGTTCGAAGAGATCACGGCGTCGAGCCTGATCAAGGTGGACATGCAGTGCAACAAACTGCACGACTCGCCCTTCCCTGTGAACCCCGCGGGCTTCGTGATCCACAGCGCCGTGCACGAGGCCCGGCAAGAAGCCGGCTGCGTGCTGCACACCCACACCCGCGCGGGCGTGGCGGTGAGCGCGCAAAGGGGCGGCGTGCTGCCCATCAGCCAGCAGAGCACCTTCGTGCTGGGCTCGCTGGCGTACCACGGGTACGAAGGCGTGGCCTTTCGCGACGAGGAAAAGCCGCGCCTGCAGGCCGACCTGGGCGAGGCCAACTTCCTCATGCTGCGCAACCACGGACTGCTCACCGTGGGCAAGACCATTGCCGACGCGTTTTTGTCGATGTACACCTTCGAGAACACCTGCCGCATCCAGATCGACGCGCAGGCGGGCGGCGAGCTTACGGTCGTGAACCCGCAGATCGTCAGCGGCGTGGCCCAGGCCATGCGCGTGCAGACCGGGGGCCTGGGCGGCGCGTTTGCGTGGCCTGCGCTGCTGCGCAAGGTGCAGCGCGAGGCCCCCGGCTACGACAGCTGACATTGGGGGGTGCGTCCCACAACACTGCGCACACCAAGACGACGGCAAGGGTCATGCGCAAGGCATAGGATGCGGGGTTTCCCGTCACTTTTTTGAAGGACCTCTCCATGAAGCTGTACTACTCGCCCGGCGCCTGCTCCCTGTCTCCCCACATCGCCCTGCACGAAGCGGGCCTGGCCTTCACGCCCGTGCTGGCCAGCACCAAGAGCCACAAGCTGCAGGATGGCACCGACTACTACAGCATCAACCCGCTGGGCTACGTGCCCATGCTGGAGCTGGACGACGGCACGCGCTTGCGCGAAGGCCCGGCCATCGTGCAGTACATCGCCGACCAGGTGCCCCTCAAGATGCTGGCGCCCACCAACGGCTCGCTGCAGCGCTACCGCCTGCAGGAGTGGCTGACCTTCATCGGCACCGAGATCCACAAGGGCTTCAGCCCCCTGTTCAACCCCGCCACGCCCGAGGAATACAAGACCATGGCGCGCGAGAAAGTGCTGCAACGCCTGCAGTGGGTCGACAGCCAGCTGGCCGACAAGCAGTACCTGATGGGCGATCAGTTCACCGTGGCTGACGGTTATCTGTTCACCGTGACCAACTGGGCCAAGCCGACCAATCTGGACATCTCCGCTTTGACGAACCTGGCGGCCTACCGCGAGCGCGTAGCTGCCCGCCCTGCGGTGCAGGAAGCAATGAAGGCCGAAGGCCTGCTGAAGTAAGCCTGAGCGCGCAGTCTTGCGCGCGCTTTGGGAGCGGTTGTCGTCAGGCGGGCGGGCGATGAGTTCGGTGGCAGCAACTCGACCGCCGCCGTGCTCGCGAAGGAATACGGGCTCTAGAGCGGTTTTTGCCGTGATGCCACCACCGCCCCCGCCCACAACGCACAGGCAGAAAACACAAGCCCGCGCGCCAGGCCGCCCGGGCCGTCGGCGATCCAGCCGACCACCGTGGGCCCGACGATCTGCCCGGCCGCGAACACGATGGTGAATGCGCTGATGCCGCTGGCCCAAAGCACCTGGGGCAGGTTGTGCCGCACCAGGGCTGTGGTAGATGCAACCACGGACAAAAACACCCCGCCGAACAGCAGGCCCGAGCCCAGCACCACCGGCCACGCCGAGGTCAGCGCGGGCAGCACCGTCGCCACACCCAACAGGCCGTTGAGCAGCGCCAGCGCCTGCCCGCCGCGCGCCCGGTCCAGCAGCCCCGCCCAGATGCGCGAGGACAACAACACTGCCAGCCCCAGCAGTGCATAGAACCAGGTCACAGCCACCGCGCTGGCGCCCTGCTCACGCAGCAGCGCCACCACAAACGTCATGTAGCCGATGTACCCCACGCCGAACAGGCCGTAGCCCAGCAACGCGGGCGCCAGGGCCCGCCAGCTCACCCGGGCGGGTGGGTGCTGCAGGTTGAACGGCGTGGCAACCGGTGCAGGCGCAGCCAAGGTCCGCAGGCGGCGCGCAGGCCACAGCAACACTGCGGTGGCGCCCGCACAGGCAATGGCCAGTGCCCACCAGGCCCAGGTCCATGCATGCGGCGGGGATGCAGCGCCCAGCACGGCAGGCACCAGCAGTGCAGACAGGCTGATGCCCCACCCCGTGCCGCCGTAGTACAGCCCCAGCAGCAGCCCGCCCTGCCCGGCCGCGTGCGCACCCAGGCGGGCAGCCAGAAGCCCACCGGCAATGAACACCAGCGCGCTCGCCACACCGGCCAGCAGGCGCTGCAGCAGCAGTGGCGCGGCCTCCACAAAAAAGCCGCTGAGCCCCATGAACACCGAAGCCAGTACAGAGCCCACCACCAGCACCTTGCCCGGCGCCACGCGCTGCAGCAGCCACGGAGTGGCCAAGGCGCCCAGCAGGTAGCCGAGTGCGTTGACGGTGTTCATGGCCCCGGCCAGCGTGTACGTCCAGCCCAGGTCCTCGCGCATGGGCGGCAGCAGCAGCGCATAGGCAAAACGCGTGATGCCCAACGACACCGCGGCGCCCATCGACAAGGCCACCGCCAGCCACAGCGCGGGCAGGGGCCCAGGCGAAGGGAGGGGCGAAAGAGCAGCGGGCGCGCCGGTCGCGCTGGGAAGTGGCTCGGATGACATGGCGGCCAATTTACAGCACGCCATCCCAGCTCGCCGGCCGTGTAGCCAGGCGGCTTGGCCGTGCAGGCCATAGCACAAAACCAGAGCCCATGTTGACGCCAGTGCGCTGCACGTTTTGCGCTGCAGCATTACCCTTCGCGGTCGGTTGCAAACGCGTCCACCTCATTTTTGAAAGCCTCGCATGCCTTTTCTGTCCGACCCCATCCAAGCTGGTGACCTGAAGCTGGCCAACCGCGTCGCCATGGCGCCCCTCACGCGCAACCGCTCGCCCAACGCCGTGCCCACCGACCTCGTGGCCACCTACTACACGCAGCGCGCCAGCGCCGGGCTGATCATTTCCGAGGCTACCGCCATCTCCCACCAGGGCCAGGGCTACGCCGACGTGCCCGGCCTGTATGCGCCAGAACAGATTGCCGCCTGGAAGAAGGTCACATCGTCCGTGCACGCGGCGGGCGGCAAGATCGTGGTGCAGCTGTGGCACGTGGGCCGCGTCTCGCACACCGACCTGCAGCCGGGCAACGCCGCACCGGTGGCGCCCTCGGCCATCCAGGCCAAGACCAAGACCGTGCTGATCAAGGACGGCGTGCCCACCTTCACCGAAACCTCGCTGCCCCGCGCGCTGGAGCTGTCCGAGCTGCCCGGCATCGTCGACGACTACCGCCGCGCCGCGCGTGCAGCGATCGAAGCCGGCTTTGACGGCGTGGAAGTGCATGCCGCCAATGGCTACCTGATCGACCAGTTCCTCAAGACCGGCGCCAACCACCGCACCGACGCCTATGGCGGCAGCATCGAGAACCGCGCCCGCCTGCTGCTCGAAGTGGTGACCGCCATCACTGCGGAAATCGGCGGTGGCCGCACCGGCATCCGCCTGTCGCCCGTCACCCCCGCCAACGACGTGGTGGACGCCGATCCCCAGCCCCTGTTCGACTACGTGGTGCGCCAGCTGGGCCCGCGGGGCCTGTCGTACATCCACGTTATCGAAGGCGCCACAGGAGGCCCGCGAGAGATTGCCGACCGCCCCTTCGACTACGCCGCGCTCAAGGCTGCGTACCGCGCGGCGGGTGGCCAGGGCGCCTGGATGGTGAACAACGCCTACGACAAGGCGCTGGCCGAAACGGCGCTGTCCAACGGCGCAGACATCGTGGCCTTTGGCCGCCCGTTCATCGCCAACCCGGACCTGGTGCAACGCCTGGAACGCGGTGCGCCACTGAACGAAGTGAATCGCGCCACGTTGTACGGCGGCGGGGCCGAGGGGTACACGGACTACCCAGCTCTGGCTGCTTAAATTGGCAGCTTAAAAGTAGCCGCCATCCTCCGCTGTCGTTTGCGCTGAGCAGGTCGACGCTCCACGCGGCGCTACGACCGGCTCAGCGTGATCAGTTTTTTCCTTTTGGACGGCTGCCCACCACCCGGGCAATGGATCAGCCCAGCCCGATGGGACTGGGCGCTCGCATCACGATGCGCGTGAAAAGCCGGTCGTAGGCTGGGTCTCGCGCCGGCCCCTCGGCCAGCGGATTGGCGTTGCCCGCAAAGGCCGCGTCGATGGCCGTCCAGTCCTCAGCCTTCAGGTGTTGCTGCGCCGCTGGCAGCACCACGGTTTCTTCCAGCCGCATGTGCTCCAGGTAAAAACGGACGTAGGCCCGCAGCGCCTCGGCGAACACCTCGCGGCGCGCGTCGCCCATCAGCTCCCAGCCCAGCAGCAGGTGCTGCAGCTCGCGCACCGCGGCCTCGCCGCCGGCATGCTCGCGCTCCAGCTGGGCAATGGCGGCAACCGCCTCGGGCGCACGCTCGGCCACCTTGGGGAACAGCCACTGCGACTCTTTGACGTGGTGCTGCCGCTCGGGAAACTCGTCGATGTAGAACAGCATTGCGCGCATCACGTCAAAAAACGCGGAGGGGTCGTCGCCCGGCCCCTGGTCGAGCAGCAGGCGCAAGGAGTGCAGCACGGCCGCGAGCGACGCGTGCTCTTCGCGGATGGTCCGCAGGCTGATGGATGACATGGCAGCACGCTCCAGGGGAGGAAGACAGACCCCGAAGCGTGGCACGCACGGGCTTGCCCGGCCATGACGCAGGTCAAAGGTTAGGCAAACGGGTGGCATGCCCCGCGCCCCGCCATAGCCAGAACATCAGTAACCCGCCCGCACAGCCCCATGAAAAAAAGCCCTGCACGGTACACCGGCAGGGCTTTGTAAGGCTGGCGCGGTCCAAAGACCGCAGCCGCACAGACGAGATCAGCGTGTGAGCAGAGCCCGCGAAGCACCCGCCAGCACCTGGGGGTGCTGTTGCTGCGGCGACTGGTAGCCCGTGCCGGCCGCAGAATGCGCGCCTGGGCGGCCGTCCTGCGCCCCGGCCAGCCGGAACTGCTGCACCACCTGCGACAGGCGCGCGGCCTGTTCGCGCATCGACTCGGCCGCCGCCGCCGATTCCTCGACCAGTGCGGCGTTCTGCTGCGTCATGCGGTCGATCTCGCCGACCGATTGGTTCACCTGGCCGATGCCGGCCGACTGCTCTGACGCAGCGGCGGTGATCTCGCCAATGATGTCGCCCACGCGCTGCACGCTGGCCACGATCTCCTTCATCGCCTTGCCCGCGTCTTCCACATGGCGCACGCCGCCGTCCACGGCCGCCACGCTGTTGTGGATCAGGCCCTTGATGTCGCTGGCCGCCGCCGCGCTGCGCTGGGCCAGGCTGCGCACTTCGCTGGCCACCACGGCAAACCCGCGGCCCTGCTCGCCTGCGCGCGCGGCTTCCACGGCCGCGTTCAGCGCCAGGATGTTGGTCTGGAATGCGATGGAATCGATGAGGCCGATGATGTCGCCGATCTTGCGGCTGGAGGCCGAGATCTCCTGCATGCTCGAGACCGCCTGCTGCACCACCGAGCCGCCGTGCGTGGCGGTGTTCGACGCCGATGCGGCGAGCTGGTTGGCCATCTGCGATGACGAGGCCGTCTGCTGCACGGTGGACGTGAGTTCGGACAGCGACGACACGGCCTCCTGCGCGTTGCTGGCGGTCTGCTCGGTGCGCTGCGACAGGTCCTGGTTGCCCATGGCGATCTCTTGGCTGGCCGTGGCGATGTTGCCGCTGGCATCACGCACCTGCGCCACCAGCGAGCCCAGGCCCTGCTGCATGTCGCGCAGTGCGCGCTGCAGGTCAGCGACCTCGTCCTTGCCTTCGGCATGGATGGGCTGCGACAGATCGCCCCCTGCAATCGCCTGCGCCATCCGGCGTGCGTCTTCGAGCGGGTTGCAAATGGAGTTCATGTTCATGAGCGTGGTCGGCACCACCACCACCACCGTGATGAGCACCGCCAGCACAAACAGCCACTTGGTCTCGTCCGACACGCGGCCCTGTTGCTCCACGGCCTTGGCCACTTCGTTGCGCAGTACGGTATCGAGCTCGGCCACCAGCTTGTCGGCCTGATCGAACTCGGCCACGGCCTTGCCACTCATGCGGTTGGCGATGGTGGCGGTGTCGTAGCCGCTGGCTTCGAGCTGGCGGGCTACATGCGCAAACAGTTCGCGGTAGCTGTCCAGCTTGGTCACGATGTTGCGCACCACCACGTTGTCGGCGTCGTCCTCGCCCTCCAGGAATTTCGCCGCGATCTTCTTGGCCTTGTCCTGGCTCTGCAGCCACTTGGTGTGCGACGCCTTCACGGCCTCGGGCTTTTCATAACCAATGATCATGTCCTTTTCGAACTGGCGGATCGCACCCATCTCGCCCCGCAGCTCGGCCATGTAGCCCACCTTGGCGAACGAGTTGTCCATGAAGTTCTGGCTCATGTCGTGGATGCGAAACATCCCCAGCATGCCTGCGCCGCCCAGCAGCCCCAGCAGCCCCAACACCACGCCAATGGCCCCAAGCATGCGCATTCGGATGGTGAACTGCCGCATGAACGAGAAGATATTCATGATGTGTCGTCCTTTTATCGGTATAGAGGTGCCGCACCACCGCGCAAGGCGGCCACCGGCATGCAACAAAGCGTTGCAGTTTGCCAGACATCCGTGACTGCCTAGTACGTGTTTATCACATGCGCCACCGCTTCAGTAAGAGGGCATTCGCCATCACACTGACCGAGCTCAATGCCATGGCAGCACCGGCCACCACCGGGCTGAGGTAACCGAACGCCGCCAAAGGAATCCCGGCCACGTTGTAGGCAAACGCCCAGAACAGGTTCTGGCGGATCTTCATCACCGTGCGGTGCGAGATCTCGAGCGCCGCTGCCACCAGCTTCGGGTCGCCGCGCATCAGCGTAATGCCGGCTGCGTGCATGGCCACATCGGTGCCGTTGCCCATGGCCATGCCCACATCGGCGGCGGCCAGCGCCGGGGCATCGTTTACGCCGTCGCCCACCATAGCCACGATGTGGCCCCCACGCTCCGCCACTGCGTTGGGTCGCTGCCCCCCCAGGGGGCCCTCGCGCCTTGGGGCGGCCCGGCGGCGCTCGTCGTGCGCCCCTTGCTGGAGGGCGACGATCTGCGCCGCCTTGCCACCCGGCAACACCTCGGCCATCACCTCGCCCGCCTCGGGGCTGAGGCCCAGGCGCCGGGCCATGGCCTCGGCCGCGCCCCGGTTGTCGCCCGAGATCATCACGGTCCGAATGCCGCGGGCCTTGAGCATCGCCAGGGCCTCGCGCGCACCTGGCTTGGGCTCGTCGCCAAAGGCCATCAGCGCCCTCACCTCCAGCGAAGGCCCCGGCACTTGCGCCGGCCCCGTGCGCTGGGCCACGACCGACACCGTGGCGCCTTCGGCTTGCAATGCCTGCGCGCGCGCGGCCAGGGGCCCCAGGTCCACGCCCAGTTCTTCCATCCAGCGCAGACTACCCACCAGGTAGCTGTGGCCGTTCACTTCGCCCTCGGTGCCGCGTCCAGGCACGGCGCGCACGGCATCGGGCGGGGGCAGCGCCAACGCGCGCTCTTGGGCAGCAGCCACCACCGCGCGCGCCAGCGGGTGTTCGCTGCCGCTTTGCACCGCGGCCACAGCCACCATCAGCGCACTTTCGTCCTGCCCCTTGGCAATTTCAAACGCGGTAAGGCGAGGCCGTCCCACCGTCAGCGTGCCGGTCTTGTCAAAGGCTACGGTGTCCACCTTGTGCGCCAGCTCCAGCGCCTGCGCATCTTTAATGAGGATGCCGTGCTTCGCCGCCACCCCGGTGCCGGCCATGATGGCCGCAGGTGTGGCCAGCCCCAGCGCGCAGGGGCAGGCAATCACGAGCACCGCCACGGCATGGATCAGCGCCACCTCCATGCCCGCGCCCACCCACAGCCAGCCCAGCAGGGTGAGCAGGGCCACCCCGAGCACCACCGGCACGAAGATGGCCGAGACCTCGTCCACCATGCGCTGGATGGGCGCCTTGGCCGCCTGCGCGTCTTCCACCAGCCGGATGATGTGGGCCAGCACCGTCTCCGCGCCCACGGCCGTCACTGCCATCACGATGCGGCCATCGCCATTGATCGATCCGCCGGTCAGGCTCGCACCCACATCGCGCACCACGGGCAGCGGTTCGCCGGTGAGCATGGATTCATCGACCTGCGTGTGGCCCTCGTGCACCGTGCCGTCCACCGGAAAACGCTCGCCCGGGCGCACCACCAAGCGGTCACCCACCATCACCTCGGCCACGGGCACATCCACCTCGCCGGCGCGGGTCAGCAAATGCACCACCTCGGGCCGCAGCGCGTGCAATGCGCGGATGGCGGAGGTGGTTTGGCGCTTGGCGCGGGCCTCCAGCCACTTGCCCAGCAGTACCAGCGTGATCACCACTGCGGAGGCCTCGAAGTACAGATGCGGAACATGCCCCGCGTGGTCGGTGGGCGCCGTGAGCCATAGCCACACCGACAGCCCCCATCCCGCGCTCGTGCCCAGCGCCACCAGCAGATCCATGTTGCCCGCCAGGGCCTTCAACGCATGCCAGCCGGCCTTGTAAAAACGCGCGCCCAGAATGAACTGCACCGGCGTGGCCAGCGCAAACTGCACCCAGGCGGGCAGCATCATTTGCTGTCCCAAGAAGTCCCCCCAGGCACCCGGCAAGGCGCCGAGCACCATGGGCAACACCAGCGGCAAAGACAGCAGCAGGCCCACGCCCACGGGCTGAAAGCCCGCCCAGGGCGACAGGTCCTCAGCCGCTTCAGCAGGCCCCGCCGCGCGCGGCTCGTAGCCGGCGTTGCGCACTGCGCGGCGCAGCAGCACATCCATGGCCGCTGCGGCATCGGGGGACCCGTCCGCGGTGGCAGGTGACCACGCCACACGCGCGGACTCGGTGGCCAGGTTCACCGTGGCGTCCAGCACGCCGGGCACCTTGCGCAGCGCGCGCTCCACGCGCGACACGCAACTGGCACAGGTCATGCCGCCAATGCCCAAGTCCAGGGGCGGCGGGGCCGCAGAAGCGGCGGAGCGATCGGTGGTGGTGGTCAAAGCTTTGGGTATCGACATGCAGCCACGGTACACCTTGACATGATGGCAAGGTCAAGCGGCTTCGAGCGCTTTACGGCATGTTGTCCGATAGCACCACCGTGCCGTGTGGCGCCCAATGGTCGCATGACGATCGGCCGTACACCCACCGAGCACATCACGCCGCCACAGCCTCGCACCGGCCAGGCCCCGCCCCCACTGGAGCGCGCCGAATTCCGCGAGCGCTTTCTGCAGGACTTCCGCGACCCGCGTTTTGCCGACGAGGCCCGCGACGAGCTCGACCGCATCGAGGCCATCGCCTGGCGCAACTACGACGAAGGCCGCAAGGCCCCGCGCACCCGCAAGGCCGGCCCGGGCTATGCCGACCCGGACTACGACCTGTCCGTGGACTGGATCGAGGCCAAGGAGCGCATTGACGCCGCCCGCAGCCGCTGGGCCGACAAGGCCGCGCCGTCGCGCGCGCTGCTGGTGTGCGGATCGGCCCGCAACGACGGCACCTGCCCCGGCGAGATCTCCAAGAGCTGGCGCATGCTGAACATGGCGCGCGACGTGCTGGCGGGCGCGCAGATCGAGGTCGACCTGCTCGACCTGAGCCGCGTCACCTCCGACTACGGACGACACATCCATCCCTGCAAGGGCTGCGTCTCCACCGCCATGCCGCTGTGCCACTTTCCGTGCAGCTGCTACCCCAACCACGCCGAGCGCCAGACCGGCGACTGGATGAACGAGATCTACGAGCGCTTTACTGCCGCGCACGGCGTGATGATCATCACCCCCGTGTACTGGTACCAGGCCCCGAGCCCGCTCAAGCTCATGATCGACCGCTTGGTGTGCGCCGACGGCGGCAACCCCGACCCCACCAGCACCCACGGCAAGAAGGCCACCGAAGCCAAGGCGCTGGAGCTGGCCGGCTGGGACTACCCCAAGCACCTGGCTGGACGCGCCTACGCGCTGGCCGTGCACGGCGACGTGGCCGGCATCGAGATGACGCGCCGGGGCCTGTCGGACTGGCTCGACTGGATGGGCTTCATCGACGCCGGCCCGAAGGCACGGCTGGATCGCTACATCGGCTACTACGAAAGCTACGCGCAGAGCCACGAGGTGCTCGACCGCGACACCGCCATGCAGGCCGAAGTGCGCGGCGCCGCCGAGGCGCTGTCCGTGGCCATCACCGAGCTGCGCGCCGGCCGGCTGGTGCAACCCGACGCCGGCGTGCGCCGCCCCCGGCCCAAGTAATTTGAATAAAAAAGGGCTCCATCGCTGGATGAAAGGGCGCCAATAGCTATATTTTTAATAGCAAAAGGCACGTACGCCCACAACCGGCCTGCATAAACGCCATGGGGTCGCTGCACAGGTCTTGACCTTGCCATTGTGTGAAGGTTTACGCTGGCGTCCTGAACCTTTCCGATGCCCGTCGGACCCCCTTGCAGGACTTTCAGGAGCCACCATGACCACGAACGACACCACCCAACCCGCGTCCACCCAACTCTTCGACGTGCAGGGCATGACCTGCGGCCACTGCGAGCGCGCCGTGACGCAGGCCGTGCAATCCGCCGACCCCGACGCCACCGTGCGCATCGACCGCAGCACCGGCCGCGTGGAGGTGGGCAACACCAACACCCCGCGCGCCACGCTGGCCGCCGCCATTGCCGAAGAAGGCTACACGGTCAAGCCATGAGCGCACCTGCCCCTCGGCCGCCCGCCGTGACCGCTGTTGCCCCGGTACCCCGCCGCACACCCTCCGCTGGTGCCCGGCCCGCCCCCAGCGGCCGGCCGCTGACCATCGGCGAGGCCGCCCGCAGCGCCGGCATCTCGCCGCGCATGGTGCGCCACTACGAGTCGCTGGGGCTACTTGCCACCGTGGGCCGCACCGACAGCGGCTACCGGCAGTACACCGAGACCGACGTGCACACCCTGCACTTCATCCGCCGCAGCCGCGACCTGGGTTTTTCGATGGAAGAAATCGCCGAGTTGCTCGCTCTGTGGCACGACCGCAGCCGCGCCAGCAGCCAGGTCAAGCGCATCGCCCAGACCCACATTGACGACCTGAGCGAGCGCATTGCATCCATGCAGGCCATGCAACGCTCGCTGCAGACACTGGTGTCCTGCTGCAAAGGCAACGACCGGCCGGACTGCCCAATCCTGGATGACTTGGCCAAGCCTGCAGCGGGCTAAACGCTGCTCGCTACATATTTGATAGCTAACAGCGCTTACTAGACAAGCGCTAGAGCCGAAGAATCTTCAAACTGACGCCCCGTGCTACACCACCGCACGCGTGGACGTCCCGGCGTGCCGCCCTCAGGCCGAGGACACCTTCTTGCGCCGAGCCGGCACAGGGGCCTTCACCTCCGGCAAGGCCCCGTCCGCCCTGCGCAGCACCCCGCCCAGCAGCGTATCGATGCACTGCGCCGCGACCTGCTCGGGCGTGTATTCGCCACCGGGCTTGTACCAGCGGCCGATCCAGCTGAGCGCACCCGCGATCACGAACGCCGTCATCTTCGGATCGCAAGGCGCGAGCGAGCCCTCTTGCACGCCGTCGGCCACCAGGCGGCGGAACTCCTGGTCGATGGCGGACTTGAGGCGGCGCAGTTCCTTGCGGGCCACGGGCGGCAGCTGCTCGTCGCCGATGCGGATCAGGCACATGCCGAAGTCCTGCGTGACGATGCGTGCGTAGACCTGCATGCAGGTGATGAGCTGGTCGACGGCCTTGCCGCCCGCTGCGCGCGAGGCGTCTATGCCCTCCAGCATCATGGTCAAGCCCTGGCTCACGCACTGCAGCAGGATCTCGTCCTTGTTCTTCACGTAGTAGTAGAGCGTGGGCTTGGTCACGTTCAGGCGCGCGGCGATGTCGTCGAGCGAGGTGGCATGAAAGCCGCGCTCGTTGAACAGCTGCGCCGCCGCCTGCAGCACGGCGTTGCGCTTGGCTTCGCGCTGGCGTTCGCGGTGCGACCCCGGGGGGCACGGTGAGGCCGGGGCGGGGGGGTTCGCAGCGCTTTTCCTCCTAGGTGCCTTGGGCGCAGCAGGGGTCGTCTTGGTCATTTGCGTATTAGAGCCTGTTCAACGCCGCGCCAGGGGCCCGCGGGCATCGTCGTAGTTGCCAACGGTGGTCTCACCCGGAGGCCGCGGCCACGAGCATCATCGACGGCTGGCTGCACACGGGGGGGCGTAGTGCGCGAGGAACAGGGTCAGCTCAAGACCGTGCACCGGCTCAAGGACATCATGATCCCAGCCGGCGGCAAAAACCTCACACCATGGGAGATCGGGAACACCATGAAGGGTAGCCCCTCACCAAGGAATGCATCATCGTCGCCAAGTGCCGCAGGTGTGCGTCGCTCGCTGTTGAAATCGCTATAAAAACAGGAGCTACCTGCGTTTATCCATCCAGTGCTAGAGCCCAACTGACATGAAAAACACCGCAACCGACCCCACCGCCCCCGTGCTGCTGGAACGCGACGGCCCCATCGCTACGCTGCGCTTTAACCGACCCGATGCGCTCAACGCCATCGACGTGGCCCTGGCCAACGCCTTCCTGGCCGCCGTGCAGACCCTTGCCGCCGACCCCACGGTGCGCGCGGTGGTACTGCGCGGCAACGGCCGGGGCTTCATGGCCGGTGGCGACCTGGCCACGCTCCGGGCCCAGCCGGTGCAGGGCGCCATCGACATCCTCACGCCGCTGAACCAGGCGCTGCCGCTGCTGGCGCAGATGAATGCCCCCGTGATCGCCCAGGTGCACGGCGTGGCGGCGGGCGCGGGCCTGAGCCTGCTGCTGATGGCCGACTACGTGCTGGTGGCGGAGGGCACGCGCTTCAACCTGGCCTACATCAACCTGGGCACCAGCTGCGACGTGGGCGCATCGTGGGCGCTGCCGCGGCTGGTGGGGGTGCGCAAGGCCCTGGAGATTGCCCTGCTGGGCGACGCCTTCACGGCGGACGAGGCCCTGCGCCTGGGCCTTGTCAACCGTGTGGTGCCTGCGGCGGACCTGGATGCCGCCACCGCCGCCCTGGCAGCACGCTTTGCCACCGGCCCCACGCTGGCCTACGGCGCCATGAAGCGGCTGATGCGCGATTCACTGGACCGCAGCCTGCCCGAGCAGTTGGCGGCCGAGGCCGCAGCGTTCGTGCAGTGCGCGGGCACGCAGGACTTCAAGGCAGGGGTCGATGCGTTCTATGCGCGCCAAAGCCCGCAGTTCACCGGGCGTTGAGAGCGCCTCCCCGGTGTTGAACTCGGCTCCGGCGAGGGGCGTCAGAACGGCGCCGATTCCGGGTCCGTGTCCACCGGTGCCGTGGCTGGCCCGGTGATCGCGCGGCCCGCCACGTCCTTGCCTTTGGGCGGCGCTGGCACGGCGGCGGCCAGGCCGGAGCCTGAACCCGGGGCTGATGACGGAGCGCTGTCACCACCCGCCGCCACCGCCTGGGCGGCGCTGGCCACACCGCTCTCTGCCTCGCCCCCCAGCGCCTCGATCAGGTCGGGAATCAGCTTCACCAGCTCGCCTGTGGCAATCGCCACGTCGGTGTCAAAGCCACCGTCATCCGCCTTGGTGCCTTCAAACACCGTGTCGAGGAACGACACCTTCTTGATCTGGAAGCCTTCGGTGAGCATGAACGACACGCGGTCATCCCAGGTCATCGCGAGCTTGGTGGGCAGCTTGCCGGCGTCGATGTGGGCCTGCACCTCTTCGATGTCGAGCGCGTGGCGGGCGTAGCGCACCACGGACTTTTCTTCGCTGGCGCTTTTGAGTTCGCACTCGCGGTCCACGGTGAAACCCACGGGGGGTTCCTGCTCCTTGAGCCAGTGCGACATGGCGGCCTGCGGGCTGGTCTGGGTGTTGATGAGCGACACCGACAGGCCGGGCAGCGATTCGACCAGCAGCGTGACGACCTCATCGGCACGGCCCTGGCTGGAGGTGTCGAGCACCAGCAGGCGGGACGCCGTGTCGATCCAGATCCACATCGAGCCCTGCTTGGTGAAGGCCATGGGCAGCAGGTCGAGCTTGGCCTCGTCCTTGAGCTCCTTGCTTTCCTTCTTGCCGGGCTTGCGGCCGGTTTCCTGCTCGATGCGCTCGGCCTTTTCCTTCACCCTGCGCGCCAGCACGCTGCCCGGCAGCACCTTGGATTCGACCATGAAGCGCAGGATCCACTGCCCTCCGACCGATTCGGCCAGCGGGCCGTGGGCATCACCGCGGGGGGGCACCCAGCCCAGAGATTTTTCTTGCGTGGCGCCGCATTCGGTGAAAGGGGCCTTTGCCAACGCGTCTTCGACTTGCGTCAATTCCACCTGCCATTGCGGCGCAATGCGGTACACGATCATGTTCTTGAACACGGAAAACCCTCGGTAGCGAAATCGTTAGACAAACAACAAACCCAAGCTGGCAGACCTGGTGACAGCACGGGTCGAACCCACCATTGTCGGGGGGACGCGGCGGCAGCGGCCCGCTACCCAACGGCCATCCGGGGGCATGGAGCAGCAAACGCTTCAATTTTCATAGCTGACCGACACCTTGGAACAAGCGTGGGGCCGGAAATTATTTGTCCGACCGGCCGAAACGCTGCCGAGCTTCTTGTCACAACTTTACACAGCCTCACCGAGTGCGCACGGCGGCGATACATGCGGCGCAGACACTGAACTTCATCGCTGGAACGGTCGTCCCGGCGAGCTTCCAACCCCGTGAGATAGAGAAAGAAAGGACCTGCACCATGGTTTTCAAGTTTCAACACCGTCTTGCCGCCACCACCATGATCGCCGCCCTGGCCCTGCCGGCCCTGGCACAGACCACGCCCGCTGCGGCACCTGCTGCCCCGGCGGCCGGCGCCACGGCCCCCGAAGGCCGCCATGCCAAGCCCGCAGGCGAACGCCGCGACCACCGGGAACGCCACCAGGCCCACAAGGCCCAGCGCATGGCCGCCCTGAAGGACCAGCTCAAGCTGACCCCGGCGCAAGAACCGGCCTGGGCCACCTTCAGCAGCGCCATGCAACCCGGAGAACGCGGCGCCCGCCTGGACCGCAAGGACATGGACAAGCTGACCACGCCCGAGCGCATTGACCGCATGCGGGCCCTGCGCGCACAACATGCCGCCGAGGCCGACCGCCGCGGCGAAGCGACCAAGGCCTTCTACGCCACGCTGACGCCCGAGCAACAAAAGACCTTTGATGCCAAGGCACACCGCCACCACCATCGTGGCGGCGCCCACGGCGGAGGCGAGGGCCGCCATGGCATGGGCGGCGAGCGGCACCACCGTGGCGACACCGGCCGGGCCGCAGCACCTGCTGCACCCGCCACTGCCGCGCCGGCCAAGTAAATAGCGCGGCCAAGACGCCACGCATCCGGCTGCCCGGGGTCCTGGAAAGGGCCCCGGGCTTTTTGCTGTCTGTCGGTGGCGCAAGGGTCGGCACGGGCGCGTCCGCGTGTGCCGGCGCGGGCCGCTGGGGTCAATTCAGCCGCCCTGTGGATAACCCTGGGGGCCCTTCTGGCACAACCGCATGGTTATCCACAGAAAACTTCGGCCGCCGGAAGTTGTTGTCTGCGAGCCCCGGAGTTCAGGGCCTGCGCCCCACATACTTTGGAACGACGCAAGTGCGCGCCAGGGTTCAGGAAACCAGCCTTGTCCACAGAAAGTGGCTTGCTCTACTACTACTGCTATTTATCAATAGAACTATTAATGAATAACAGAAAGTCCAACCCGGGGCCCGGCCAAGCTGATGACGGTCCGTGGGCGCGGTGAAGAAAAGGCTTGGTTGACTTGGCAGGACACCTTGGCGGCTCAGCGGTCAAACCGGCCCTCCATGGCGATTGCAAACGCTTGTTCAACATGTCAGCAGACTCGGTAGCTACAAATTTGATAGCTATAAGCGCTTATAGATAAAGCGCTAGCGGCCATTTTTATCGAAAAAAATGCTGACATGGCTCGGTGCGTAAGACTGGGGATAGTTCTGGCACAACTGGCCTGTTATCCACAGACGGGGGCGTTCTTCCTCTTTTGTCCCCGCCGGCGCGACAGCGGGAAGAGGCTGGTGCGCACAGGGTTGCGAGCGACGCAAGTGCTTGACTGGCCGCCGGAAAAGCGGGTTGTCCACACGGCAAGGCAGCCTCTACTACTACGACTATGTATTTATAAGAACTTCAATAAGAAGACAGAGGAGAACTTCGGGAAGCTTCGGGTCGGCGCATTGCCGTCAACTGAAGGGTCCTTGGCCTGGACAGTGGAAGGCCTTCAGCCCGCAGTGGGTGAGCAGAGCGTGGCTGAGAGGGTCAGCAGGCGCTTGGATGAGATCAACAGGCCCCCTCCCCCATGCCAGCCGCCCCAGGCGCTGCTCGGGGCTCTGAGCGCCAGCGCGCAAGCCATGCGAACGCCCGCAACCAGTGGAAAAAAAGGAACCAGCGAGCGGCGCAGCCCGAAAGGGGCCGGCCCGCTCCGCCGTGATCAGCCGGCCGAAGGCTTCAGAAAGCCCGCCAGCGCGTCTGCAGACAGCGGACGGCTGAAGAGGTAGCCCTGGTAGTGCAGGCAGCCCGCGCGGGCCAGCAGTTCGCGCTGGTCCGGGGTTTCCACCCCTTCGGCGATCACCTCCAGGCCCAGGCTGCGCGACAGGCCGATGATGGTGTCGACGATGGCGGCATCGTTCGGGTCGGTGAGCAAGTCGCGCACAAAACTCTGGTCGATCTTGAGCTGGTCGAGCGGCATGCGCTTGAGGTAGCTCAGGCTCGAATACCCGGTGCCGAAGTCGTCCAGCGAGAACCCGACACCGTACGAGCGCAACGCGCTCATGGTGGCGATGGTGGTTTCCATGTCCTCGACCAGCAGGCTTTCGGTGAGCTCGAGCTTGAGCAGGTGGGCGGGCGCACCGGTGATGGCGATGACGCGGGCCACGTCGTCCACAAAGCTGGCGTGGCGGAACTGGCGCGAGCTCACGTTCACGGCCATGGTCAGGTGGGCCAGCGCCGGGTCGCTCTGCCAGGTGGCCAAGAGCTTGCACGCGGTGTGCAGCACCCAGCGGCCCAGCGGCAAGATGAGCCCGGTTTCTTCGGCCAGCGGGATGAACTGCGCTGGCGACACCATGCCGCGCTGCTGATGGGCCCAGCGCACCAGCGCCTCTACCCCCACGCAGCGGCCCGACTGGTGCATCTGGGGCTGGTAGTGCAGCAAGAATTCATCCTGTGCCAAGGCGGCGCGCAGGTCGGTCTCCAGGCCCGCGCGCGCCGTCACCACGGCCTGCATGTCGGGGTCAAAAAAGCGCAGCGTGTTGCGCCCTGCCGTCTTGGCCTGGTACATGGCCAGGTCCGCCTGCTTGAGCAGCTCGCCCACGCTGGTCTGCTCGCCGGTGAACGGTGCTATGCCGATGCTGGGCGTGCTGCGGTACTGGTAGCCCGCGAGGGCGTAGGGCACGGCCAGCATGGTGAGGATTTTTTCTCCCACGCCGCGGGCGTGCAGCGCCAGCTCGTGGGGCTTGGCGCTGAGCTCTTCGAGCATCACCACAAACTCGTCGCCGCCCAGGCGCGCCACCGTGTCCACGCTGCGTACGCAGGTGTTCAGGCGCTGCGCCACCTGCTGCAGCAACAGATCGCCCTGGTCGTGGCCCAGGGTGTCGTTCAGCGTCTTGAAATTGTCGAGGTCGATGAACAGCAGCGCGCCACCCTGGTGGCGGCGGTGGGCGTTGGCCAGCGCATGGCCCATGCGGTCCATCAGCAGCATGCGGTTGGGCAGGCCGGTGAGCGCGTCGTAGAACGCCAGGCGCTGGATCTCGCGCTCGCTCGCCTTGCGCTGGCGGATGTCGGTGTTGATGGCCAGGATGGACTGCGGCTGGCCGTCGTCGCCGCGCACCAGCGTCCAGCGGCCTTCGACCTCGATGGTGCTGCCGTCGCGGTGGTACTGCATGATCTCGCCCGTCCACTCGCCCTGGTCCAGCACGGTCTGCGTGGCGTGGCGGAAATGGGTGGGGTCGTCGTAGATCAGCGTTTCGATCGACTGCCCCAGCGCCTGCAGCTGCGACCAGCCGTACAGGCGCTCGGCGCTTTTGTTCCAGAAGATGATGCGGTGCTCGAGGTCGCGCACCAGGATGGCGTCCTGCGCCTTGTCCAGCAGCGAGGCCTGGTGGCGGATGCGCGCGTCGGCCAGCTGGCGGTCGATTTCGGCCGAGGCACGCGCGGCAAAAATCTGCAGCGTGGAGGTGATGAAATCCGTCTCGGCAATGGGCTGGCGGAACAGCACAAACACGATGCCCACCACTTCGCCGTCGGCATTGCACAGCTGCTGGCCCGCGTAGGCCTGGGCGCCCACCGCGCGCAGCACTGGCGCATCCGGAAACGCCTGCTGCACCTTCTCGGTCACCACGTACTCGCGCTGGGTCAGCAGCAGGATGCTGGGGGTGCCCGTGAGGTCGTACTCGTCGTTGGGCAGCATTTGCCCGTCCAGCACCGCGGCCAGCGTGGTCACGCGGGGGGCCTTGCCCTCGGTGGTGGGCTGCAGCCGCACCACGCACCCGCCCTGCGCGCCCAGGGCATCGGCCATGTTGCGTACCAGCTGCACAAAAAATTCGGTGCCGGTGCTGGCCGACACCGCGGCCGCCACCTTGAGCACGGAGGCCTGCATGCGCTGCTGCGCCTGGTGCGCGCGCAGGCTGGTGATGCCGAAGGCCACGTCGTTGGAGAGCTGCTGCAGCAGTGCAGCTTCGTCCGGGCTGATCTGCACGATTTCTGGCGCGTACAGGTACAGCAGCCCGAAGGTGCGCTCACGGTCGCGATCGCGGTGGCGCAGCGGCAGGCAAATGAGGCCGTGAAAGCCGTGCTCCAGCATGCGCCCGGTCCACTCGCCAAAGTCACCGTCGGTGCGGATGTCCTGCACGATCACGGGCTTGCCCGAGCGCACGGCCCGGCCCGCCGGCCCGTGGCCGTTGGGGTCGTCTTCGGACCAGGAGAGCCTCAGGTTTTCAAGGTAGTTCTGGTTGTGCCCTGCGTGCGCCACGGGTTCGATGGATTTGCGCTCGTCGTCCAGCGCAAACCCCACCCAGCCCATGCGGTAGCCGCCGATGTCCACCGCAATCTGGCAGATGGCCTGCAGCAGCGCGGTTTCCGACGTGGCGCGCACCAGGGTCTCATTGCAGGCGCTCAACAGGCGCTGGGCGCGGCCCATGCGCGCCAGTTCGCGCTCGGTGCGCAGGCGCTCGGTCACATCGGTGGCCAGCACCTGGCGCGCGGCGCGGCCATTGAAGCTGATGCTGCCGGCCGTGATCTCCACGTCCATCATCGCGCCGTCCTTCTTCTGGTGGCGGCTGATGACCGGCTTGTTGCGCTGGCTCATCGGGATCGCGTCGATGCTGGCCTTGATGAAGGCGCGGCGCTCGGCGGGCCACAGGTCGGTCATCTGCATGGCCAGCAGCTCGGCCTCGGCGTAGCCGTAGTGCGTCACCATCGACTGGTTCACGGCCTGCAGGCGCAGTGTTTCCTTGTCGTACACCCACATCGGGTGCGGGTGCTCGTCAAACAGCATGCGGTACTGCTGCTCCGACGCCTTCAATTGCCCGGCCACGTGGCGCAGCTGCACCATGGCGCCCAGCGACTCGGTGAGGATCTCAAGATGCGCCAGGTCGCGGCGCGAGAACGCGTTGACTTTGTCCGAGATGACCTTGAGCGAACCCACCACGCCATCGGCCGTGCGCAGCGGCACGGCCATCACGGAACGCACGCCGTGGCGGTGCGGCAGCGAGGCCATGTCCCAGCCCTCGGCTTCGGTGTCGTTGCACACCACGGTGCGGCCTTCGCGCAGCGCCGGCCACAGCAGGCTCTGGTTGACCGGCAGCAGGTGGCCCACGGGGCGCACGTGGTCACCCGCCGCGGCCTGGGCCACCAGCTGCTGGTCGCGCAGCAGCTCCACCAGCGCGCCGCTGGCCAGGGTCTGGCGCAGCACCGTGTCGGCCACCAGCTGCAATGCCTCGGGCATGGGCAGCTCCATCGACGAGATGCGCTGCTGCACCTGGAGCAATTCAGCGTGGTTCTGCGCGTCGCGCAGCGCATCGAGTTCGGCAAACTTCTGGGCGCTGATGTCGGTCATGCCGCCCACCATGCGCACCGCACTGCCGGCGCCATCACGGATCACAAAACCGCGGTCGAGCACCCAGGCGTAGCTGCCGTCCTGCCGCCTGAAGCGGTACTCGTGCGACCAGTGGCTGTCCTGGCCATCGATCACGGCGTCGATGCCGGCCACGACCACGTCGTGGTCCTCGGGGTGCAGGCGCGAGGTCCAGGAGCTGCTGTCCGCCTGCAACTGGTCGGGCGGTACCTTGAACAAGGTCTGCATGCCCTCGCTCCACCAGATGTGGTCGGTGATCAGGTTCCAGTCCCACACCGCATCGGCCGTGGCGCGCGACACCAGGTGAAAGCGCTCCTCGCTTTCGCGCTGGGCCTGGTGCGCCCGGCGCTGGTCGGTGATGTCCTGGAATGCACCCTGGATGCGCACGATCTTCCCGTCGGCATGGCGTGCAGCCTGCCCCGCGGCGCGCACCCACAGGCGCCGGTCACCGGGCATCAGGGCTTCGGCTTCGATGTCGAACGGCGTGCCGTGTTCGATGCAATCGTCCAGCACCCGCTGCACCACGGCCCGGTGTGGCGGGCCAAAAAGCTGCAGCACCTGCGGCAGATGGCTTTGCCGTTGGCCGAGGCCGTAGGCCGCTGCAATCTCCTGCGACCAGGTCCACTGCAGGCCAGGCAGCTCCAGCGTCCAGCCGCCGATGCGGGCAATGCGCCCTGCGGCGCGCAGCGCGTCGCCCTGGGCCAGCATCTCGGCGTGCATCTGGTCGCGCTCTTCGACCAACTGCGCCAGAAGGCGCTTTTGGCGGCGCAGCTCCAGCTGCACCATCGCCTGGCCGGCCAGAATCTTGAGACCCTCGAGTTGCCCGTCTTCGAGGGCACGGGGCACGGTGTCCACCACCGCCAGGGTCCCCAGCGCAAAGCCCTCAGGCGTGACCAGGGGCACGCAGGCATAGAAACGCACGTGGGGCTCGCCTGTCACCAGCGGATTGCCGGCAAACACAGGGTGCTGCGTGGCGTCGGTCACGATCACCGGCTCGCGGCTGCCACTGAGGGCATGGGCGCAGAACGCGATCGCGCGCTCGGTCTGCTGAAACGGCACGCCGACGGCCGCCTTGAACCACTGGCGCTCGCCGTCCAGAAAATTGACCACTGCAATGGGGCAATCGCACACGCGGGCGGCCAGTGTGGCCAGCTGGTCAAAACCTTCTTCGGAGGGGGTGTCCAGGATCGCGTAGGACTGCAGAGCCTTGAGCCGCGCTGCCTCGTCGGGTGCGTGGGCGGAAGGCATGGTCAGGCCAATGCGATCGCTGTGCCTGCTGGCGCGCGCCTCGACGCCAGAGCCCGGGCGGCCTGGAGGTCGTTGCCATCAAACGGAAGCAGCGTCGTCGTCAAAGGGTCGGGCAGTTGAAGGAAACCGGAGGAGGACGGGGGCAGCCCGCACTGCATTGTCGCCCCGCTGCTGGGCAAAAAAGCCGTGCCTGCCACCCCGAACCATGGATGCTACACCGCAGACCCCGTTGCACGGCGGCGCATGCCATGCGGGTTTGCCCCAAACGCAGTCACCTGGGCAACCTTGGTGCAGCGCCATGCTTGCTAGTGTGGTGGCATGCAGATCTCTGAACTTGCACAACGCACTGCCGTGTCCGTCCATGCGCTGCGCCACTATGAGCGGCTGGGGCTGCTACAGCCGCGCCGCCGCGCCAACGGCTACCGCGACTACCCCGCGGCCCTGCAGCGCGAGGTGGTTTTCATCGCCATGTCGCGCCAGCTCGGCTTCTCCCTGCCGCAGATCGCGGAGCGCCTGGGGGCCTACCGCGCCGGCACGCTGCGCATCAACACCATGGTGGAAGCCTTGAGCGAGCGCGCCGCGGCGCTGGACCAGCAAATCGCTGCACTTGAGGCGCAGAAGGCGCGTGTGCTGGACCACCAGGCCTGGCTGCAAGCCCAGCAGGCCAAAGCCAAGCGCCCCCCGCCAGCGGCACCCCAGGGCGGTTGGCCGCGGGTGCGGTCTGCTGGTGCGCCTGCTCCAGCGGTGGTCCAAGAAGCGCCCGCTTCGCCAACTCCCTCAACGCCCGTTCCCCGTACCCATCGAACCAACCCATCCAGCCGATCAAGGAAAACGCCATGACTTCTTCTGCACCTGCGGCCGCCCCATCCGCCACACCCATCGAGCAGCTCCAGGCAGCGGTTCTCGCCATGCCCATGGCGCGCACGCTGGGCCTGCGTTTTGTCCGCGCCGAGCCTGGTCTCGTGGAGGTGGAAATCCCGATAAGCGAGGCGTTCTGTTTTCGCCCCGGGCAACTCCAGGCCACCGCCGTGTTCGCCATAGCCGACTTTGCTGCGGTGGGCGCAGCCGGCAGCGTGCTGCCACCGGGCTGGGTCAATGCCACCGTGGACGCTACCGTGAAAATCGTGGCGCCCGCGCGCGGCGTATGCCTGCGGGCAAGGGGGCGGGTGGTGGATGCAGCGCGGCTGCTCACCGTCTGCGCGTCCGACGTGTTTGCGGTGGACGCGGATGGTAAGGAGACGCTGTGTGCCACGCTGCTGGCCACGGCCCGCAACATGGATATGGCGGCCCTCGCCGAGCGGCAAGCGGGCCGCACCCCGGGACCGCACTGACCCTTCAGTCCACTGCGACAGGGCCGCAGCGTGACCCCACCCGTGGGGCCCGCGAATCAAGCTGCCTGACGCGGTCGAGCCCCCCGCCGTGCGCCGCCTACGCCCGCGCGTGGGACCGTCGTTGCCGCACCGCTGCCGCCAGGCCTTCAAGCACCGGAACGGTCTGCGCCATGCTGATGCAGGCATCCGTCACGGACACGCCGGGCTGCAGCGTCTGGCCGGGCACGATGTCCTGGCGGCCTTCCTGCAGGTGGCTTTCGATCATCAGGCCGGTAATGCGCCGGTCACCCGCCGCTACCTGCTGGGCCACCTCGTCGGCCACGGTGATCTGGCGCTGGTGCTGTTTGCTGCTGTTGGCATGGCTCACGTCGATCATGACCTGCTCGCGCAGACCCGCTGCCTTGAGCATGGCGCATGCCGCATCCACATCGGCCTTTTGGTAGTTGGGCTGCTTGCCGCCGCGCAGGATCACATGGCAGTCCTGGTTGCCACGCGTCTCAAAGATGGCGGCCTGGCCCATCTTCGTCATGCCCATGAAGGCGTGGGATGCCTGCGCCGCCTGGATGGCGTCGCTGGCCACCTTCACGCCACCGTCAGTGCCGTTCTTGAAGCCCACGGGGCAACTCAGGCCGCTGGCCAGCTGGCGGTGGCTCTGGCTTTCGGTGGTGCGCGCGCCGATTGCGCCCCAGCTCACCAGGTCGCTGATGAATTGCGGCGACAGCAGATCGAGGAACTCCGTGCCCACGGGCAGGCCCAGGGCCAACACGTCCAGCAGCAGCTGGCGCGCCAGTTCCAGACCTTCGTTGATGGCAAAACTGCCATCCAGATGCGGGTCGTTGATGTAACCCTTCCAGCCCACGGTGGTGCGCGGTTTCTCGAAATACACGCGCATCACGACGAGCAGGTCTTGCTGCAGCGCGTCGGCATGCACCTTGAGCTGGCGGGCGTAGTCCATTGCCTGGCCATGGTCGTGGATGGAGCAAGGCCCCACCACGACGATGAGCCTGTCGTTCTGGCCCTGCAACACCCGCGAGATGGCGGTGCGGCTGGTTTCGACCAGCGCCTGCGCGGCGCCGGGCGTGGGCAGCCACTCTTGCAACAGGGCGGGCGTGATGAGCGGGCGCACGGCCTTGATGCGCGTGTCGTCAATGCGCGTCGTGTCGTGGGTAGAAATCGGTGTGGCGGAGCGGTGTGCGTGGGTCATGGTGGCCCCGATTGTCGCGTGGACGCGGGCAGCCGCCGCTGGCCGATTTGGGCGAACACCTTTCTACTCTTGGGCCACAACGGTAAAAACTGGCGCGCCCCAGGCGAGGGACGCCGAGCAAGGGCCGCCCCGCAGCAAGGGCGTCGTCCCCCTCAGGGGGAAGGCGCCGAAGGCGACTCAGGGGGAGCTTCTAAGGCCGCCGGAACGCCGCGTTCTGCCGCGACCAGTGGCGCGACTGCAAATGGTCCAGCCGCACCGTGCCGCCGGTCGACGGCGCATGCACAAACCGCCCTTCGCCCACATAGATGCCCGCGTGGTTGGGCTGGCGGCCCGTGCCGAACACCACGAGGTCGCCCGCGCGCAGCTCGCCGCCGTCTACGGGATAGCCCCAGCTGCTCAGCTGCGCCACCGTGCGGGGCGGTGGCGTGCCGACCTGGTTGCGGTACACATACCCAATCAGCCCGCTGCAATCAAAACCCGAGTCGGGCGTGTTGCCGCCGAAGCGGTACGGCGTGCCCACCAGGCCCAGCGCGTGGATGGCGATGTCGTGCGCCTGCTCTGCGTTCAGGGGCGGGGTCGTGCGTACCGGGGCCGAAGACGAGGACGGTGAAGGTGGCCGCGAGGTGCCGCAGCCGGCCAGGGCCAACAGGGCAACGGTGCAGGCAGCAAAAGCCAGGCTGTGAAAAACGCGCATGGGGCGCAAGGTTAATGGAGTTGCAGCGTGCACCGCGATGACCCACGGCGCAGAACGGTTTTTGCGGTGCCTGCCAGGTCAGTGTGGACCGTGTTGCGGTGCAGGGTTGCCCGTACCGCCACCGCCGCCTTCTCCATCGCATCGCCGAGCCATCGGTATGAAAGCGATTCCTGCGGTCTGCACCGCAGGCCCGGTGGCCACAAAGCCCATGCGTTCGTAAAAACCGTGCGCGAAGGGCGTGGCGTTGACCGTCACGCAGGCGCCTGGGGGCCATGTGCGGCAATACGTGCCGCCACAGCGCCCGCGCCCCACCCTGCCCTTGAAACGGCTCGGCCACGAACAGATGAAAAAGATGGTGGCCGCCGCGCACCACGATCACGCCCGCTACGTCGCTCCCGTCGGCCACCGCCACCCAGGTCTTGAACGACGCCGATGCCAGGCGCGCGGCGACAGCATCAGGGTGCAGGGACAACAGGAAATCTTCAGCGCCCCGGCCCCCGGGGTCCACGGTGAAGAAGCGCGCCAGCGACAGGATCAGCCGGCTGATCGCTGCCGCATCTCCCGTGGTGGCTGGGCGGATCTCTGCAGCCCAGCCCATTCAGGCGACGGTGCTCGTGGCCGCCTGCGGCACCGCGCGCCGCTCTGCCAGCCGGTTGGCCACGCTCACGATGGCCAGCACCGACGCCGTCACGATGTTGTGGCTCATGCCCGCGCCGAAGGTGGAGCCCGCCACGCCTTCCATCGCGGCTTCCACGATGGCCAGCGCCTGGGCGTTGGCGCCCGTGCCGGTGGCGCGCTCTTCGTAGTGGTCCACGCGCAGCGGCAGGCCCAGCGCATCCACGGTGGCGGCAATCGGCCCGTTGCCCTGGCCGCGCAAATGCTGGCGCGTGCCGTCGATGGTCACGTCGAGCTCGATGCCCTGCCCGTCTTCATCGAGCTTGTGGCTGTGGCACACGATGGCCGGCTGCGCAGGCGCGCGCAGGTAGGTCACCTGGAACAGGTCCCACAGCGCCTCGCCACTCATCTCGCCCTCGCTCGCGTCCGTCTGGCGTTGCACCACGGCGCTGAATTCGACTTGCATGCGGCGCGGCATCACCACGCCGTGTTCGCGCTCCAGCAAGAAGGCGATGCCGCCCTTGCCCGACTGGCTGTTCACGCGGATCACGCTGTCGTACGTGCGGCCGAGGTCTGCGGGGTCGATGGGCAAGTACGGCACTTCCCACAGCGCGTTCGGGTCCTGTGCGGCAAAGCCTTTTTTGATCGCATCCTGGTGCGAGCCCGAAAACGCGGTGAACACCAGGTCGCCCGCGTAAGGGTGGCGCGGGTGCACCGGCAGCGAGGTGCATTCCTCGGCAATGCGCGCCACCGACGTGATGTCCGAAAAATCGAGGCCTGGGTGCACGCCCTGCGTGTACATGTTGAGCGCCAGCGTCACGATGTCCACGTTGCCGCAGCGCTCGCCGTTGCCAAAGAGGCAGCCTTCCACGCGGTCGGCGCCGGCCATCATTGCCAGCTCCGCCGCGGCCACGCCGGTGCCGCGGTCGTTGTGCGGGTGCACCGACAGCGTGATGTGCTCGCGGGGCGCAAGGCGCCGGTCCATCCACTCGATCTGGTCGGCGAACACGTTGGGCGTGGCGTTCTCCACCGTGGTGGGCAGGTTGATGATGATGGGGCGGCCAGGGCCGGCATTCCACGCCGCGATGGCCGTCTGGCAGGCCTTGAGCGACACGTCAAGCTCGGTGGCGCTGAAGGTCTCGGGCGAGTACTGCAGCGTCCACTGCGTGGCGGGCTGCGCGTCGGTGAGCTGCTTCAAGTAGCCCACGTGGTGCGCGATGAGCTGCATCACCTGCGTCACGTTCATCCCGAACACGATGCGCCGCCATGCGGGGGCCGTGGCGTTGTACAGGTGCACGATGGCGCGCGGCGCGCCCCTCACGGCCTCCACCGTGCGCGCGATCAGGTCCTCGCGCGACTGGGTCATGACCATGATCGTCACGTCGTGGGGGATCAGGTCTTCGTCGATGAGGCGGCGCACAAAGTCGAAGTCGGTCTGCGACGCGGCCGGGAAGCCGACCTCGATCTCCTTGAAGCCGATGCGCACCAGCTCCTCAAAGAGCTTCATCTTGCGCTCGCCGTTCATCGGTTCGAACAGCGCCTGGTTGCCATCGCGCAGGTCGGTGGAGAGCCACACGGGCGCGCGGGTGATGCTGCGGGTGGGCCACTGGCGGTCGGTCAATGCGACCGGAGCAATGGGCTGGTACTTGGTGGCGGGCTTGGCAATCATGAGAGGCTCCACGAACGGTGTGTGCGGTGCGCTAAAAAAATGCGCGGTGCACGGGTCAGACGAAATGAATGAGAAGACAAAACGTGTGACATCCCCTGCAGCCCTTTGCGTGTGCAAAGGCTGGTTCGCGGGCCGGGGTCAGGGGGAGATCAGGTGTTGCGCTGAGCGAGTCAGGCAACGGTGGCGAACGCAGGCAGACCCCGGCCAAGCACTAGTAGGCTTAGCGATAGGGTGGGTAGGAGCATGCTGCGTTGCATAGCGGTCGAAGATAGCACAGGCGGGCTGCAGCACGCAAGAATTTGAATCAAAATGGCATCCAGCGCTTGATTGGTAAGCGCTTATAGCTATTAAATTAATAGCATATGCTGCTGATACGATGGCGGCCCGGGGCCACGTCGGCCTCCCGTTCGTTCCTTCCTCCATCCCCCTTTCGCCTTTGCAGGAGACATCCCATGCCCTACATGCTGCTCATCATGGAACCCCCTGGCCAGCGGGCCGAGCGGGGGCTGGCGGGTGGGCAGGAGGCGTATGCACGCATGCTGCGCTTTGGCGAAGGCCTCAAGGCCCGCGGCCTGTTGCGCGCCAGCGAGTCGTTGGCGTCTACCCACGAAGCCGTGCGGCTGCAGGTGCGCGAAGGGCAGTCCCGGCTGGTGGATGGCCCCTTTTCAGAGACCAAGGAAATGGTGGGTGGCTTTTACTTGCTCGATTGCGCCACGCGCGAGGAGGCGGTAGCCCTGGCCCACGAATGCCCAGCCGCCGAATGGGCCACCATCGAAGTGCGTGAGGTCGCGCCCTGCTACCACGGGGCGTCCTGACACAAAGAACAAAGACGGCTTCGGCCGTTGTGGCCTCGCCCTGAAGGCGCCTACGCCGCGCGCCGCGGCGCATCGGCCAGCAGCGCCTGAAATTGCTGCCCCGGCATCGGCTTGGCAAACAGGTAGCCCTGCAGCACGTCGCATCCTTGCCGCACCAGATAGTCGGCCTGTTCCGGCGTCTCCACCCCTTCGGCCGTGATGTGCAGCCCCAGGCCATGCGCCAGGGCCACGATGGCGTTGACGATGGTGCGGCTGTGCTCGTGGCCCGGCAGATCCTTCACGAAGCTGCGGTCGATCTTGAGGCGGCGCATCGGCAGCTGCCGCAGGTAGGCCAGTGACGAGTAGCCGGTGCCGAAGTCGTCGATGGCCAGGTGGATGCCCAGCTGGCTCAGGCGGTGCAAGGTGTGCGCGCCGGCCTCCATGTTGTCCATGAGCACGGTCTCGGTGAGCTCGATCTCCAGCAGGTGCGCGGGCAGGCCCTCCTCGCGCAGGATGTCCATCACGCGCTCCAGAAACTGCGGGTCCCCCAGCTGCCGCGCCGAGATGTTGACCGACACCCGCAGCGGCCCGCCGGCCTGCCAGCGCGCAGCATCGCGGCAGGCCGTGCGCATCACCCAGTAGCCGAGCGGCACGATCAGGCCGCAGTCCTCGGCCACCATCACGGCCTCGAGCGGGGGCACGTTGCCCAGCTCCGCATGCGTCCAGCGCAGCAATGCCTCGGCACCCACCACCGCCTTGTCGGTGGCGGCATACAGCGGCTGGTAATGCAGCGCCAGGCCCTCGCTGGTTTGCAGCGCCGCGCGCAGCGCATGCTCGATGGCCTGGCGCCGGACCACGGCCTGGTTCATCGATGCGTCAAACCGCACGCAGCGGTTCTTGCCCATGTCCTTGGCGCGGTACATGGCCGTGTCTGCGTTGCTGACCAGGCTGTCCATGTCGGCCGCGTCGTCCGGAAAGGTCGCAATGCCCGCGCTGCAGGTCACGGTGACCTGCTGGCCGACCTCGGTGAACGTGGGGCGGAACACACCCACGATGCGCTGGCCGTAGCTGTTGAGCGCCGTGTCGTCCATGTCGAGCCGCAGGATGAGGGCGAACTCGTCGCCCCCCAGGCGCGAGATCGTGTCGGTGCCGCGCACCACCGACTGCAGCCGCCGCGCCACCTGGCGCAACAGGCCGTCGCCGGCCGCATGGCCGAAGGTGTCGTTCAGGGTCTTGAAGTTGTCGAGGTCGATGTAGACCAGCGCCACCCGGCTGCCCAGGCTGCGCGCGCGCTCGATCTCGGCGGCCAGGCGCTCGTTGAAGGCGTGGCGGTTGCCGGTGCCGGTGACCGCGTCGGTGTGGGCCAGCGCATGCAGGCGGTTCTCGGCGTTGCGCACAGCCGCCTGGCTGCGCAGCACCATGGCCGCCGCCAGCGCCATCACACACAGCGCAATCAGCAAGGCGCTGATGAAGCGGATGGCCAGGCGGGTGTACACCGCGCTCATCGACTTGCGAAAGTACAGCGTGCCCCACGCCGTGCCGCCCACCTCCACCGGCCGGGCGATCTCCAGCACGCGCAGCCCCGCGCGTTCTGCCACGCCCTCCATGCCGGCGGCAGACAGCGTGTCAGGGTGCTGTGCCTCGGGATCGCGCGCGTAGTCGGCCAGCCGCAGGCCTTGCCGGTCGTACACGTCTGCGGCCAGCACCATGGGCGACGATTTCAGCGCGGCGAGCATTTCGCTGACGGTGTTGGCATCGCGGAACATGACGGCGGCCGAGATGTTGTCGGCCACGATGGCTGCCTCCACCCGGCTGTCCTGCAGCATCGACTGGCGTGTGCTCCAGTAGTCGAGCCCGGTGAGCGCCAGCACCACCGTGAGCAGCGCGAGCCCCGCGGCCAGGATACCGGTGGCCACCAGCCGCGAAGACAGTCGGGGTTGCTCGGCGTCTGGGCCCTGGGCCGGTGACGGCGCGGGCCCGTGCGAGGGCATTTTTTTCGTCATTTGGCCGCCTTGGCCAGCCGCAGCAGGCGCGAACTGACCGACAAGCCTGCGCGCGCAGCCGCCTCGGTGTTGATGCCAAACACGATCCGGCTCTGTTGCTGGCTGAGCGTGATCATGATCTCGGGGTTGTTGTTTGCCACCTCATCGGCCACCGTGAGGATGCCGTGCGCCGAGGGCAGCGCGCGCAGTGCGCGCAACACGGGCTCGATGTCGGAACTGTGCAGGATGAGCACGCGGCACTGCCGCAGCATGCCGGGCTCCAGCAACCGCACGCGGATGGGCTGTCCCTTGCGGGCAGGTTTGCCCTCCAGCGCTGTCAGGTGCCGCTTGAGCGGACTGAACGGCGAGACGCACAGCGGCCACTCACCGTCGATCGCCTGGTCGCTGTCCTGCCACTCGATGAACTGGATGAAATTGAAGATGTAGGCGGCCTTGAGGTCGAGTTCTTCCACGGGGTCGGCAGCCCGCGCAAGCCCCGCTGCGCAACCCAGCATGCACAGCCCGATCCACAGCAGATGACGCAAGCGGATGAAGTGAGACATGGCTCAGAAACCGTAGGTGAGCTTCACGCGGTAGGTTCGTCCATCCTGGCGGATCGCGTCTTCACGGATTTCATACGAGGCGGGGTCGGCGTGGTGGCGGTTCAGCAAGTTGTAGACCCCTACCGACACATCCACATCCCCCATGCGCTTGGTGTAGACCAGGTTGGCCAGAATATGCCCCGGCAGGCGCGCGTTCGTGAGGGTACGGCGCGGGCCGATGCCAATGGCTTCCACCGCATACTGGCCGGGCTTGCCCTGGCCCAGGCCCGGCAGCTCCAGCGTGTCCGACCACTGCACCTTGAGCAGGTGGCGGGGCGAGTTTGTCAGCGGCTCGGGGGTGCTGGTATCGCGCGCCTTCTGCCAGCCGTAGGCCACGCGCAGGCGTGCGCCGCGCTGCCAGCGCTGCTCCACCTCTGCCTCGATGCCATCCACGTGCACGTTGCGCGCATTGCTGAAGGCCAGCCGGTCCGCCACCGCAGCGTCGCCCAGCGAGACCAGGTTGCTCACTTGCGAGCGGAACGCGGTCAGCAGCATGCGCGTCGCGCCCGTGGGCGCGTGCTCCAGCGCAAGCTCTGTGGTGCGCACCTTTTCTGACCGCAGGCCGTGGGTAAGCACCATGCCGCCCGCCATGTCGACTGCATAGTCGCGCTCGTACGCGTTGGGTGGCCGGTAGGCCGTGCCGTGCAGCAGCTTGACGGCGGTGACGGGGCTCCACCAATACACCAGGCCCAGGCGCGGGTGCAGACCGCCGGCGCTGCCGGATTGTTTGCCCCAGCGCAGGCCCGTGTGCAGGGTGAGCGTGGGCGCCAGCGCAAATTCGTCCTGCAGGTAGACGCCAACGGCATGCCCGGTGCGGCGGGTGTCGAGGTAGCTGGCCGGTGGGTCGATATCGACATTCACCTGCTTGATGCGCGCGTCGCGCCGGTAGTCCAAGCCCCAGGCGAGCTTGTGGCGGGCAAAGGCCGTGCTCACCCATTGAAAGTCGCTGCCCCACCACTGGCCCGTGCCCACATCGCGGTTCAGGGTGATCGGCGGGTAGTCGTACACGTAGTCGCCCACGAAGCGGTAGTGCCCTGCATGCAGGCGGCCGGTAAACGCCAGCGACGGCTGCAGCTGGCGCGTGTACTCGGCCGCCACGCGCGTGTTGGTGTCGATGAAGCGCGAGCGCGGATCGTTGAAAGCCTGCGAAAACGCTGCGGTGGGCGTTCCCTTGGTGCGCTCGCCGTGCGCAAGCGTGAGCGCCAGGCCCTCGTGCTGCATCCGGGCGAACAGCTGGGTATTGCGGTCAAAGTCCAGGCGCTGGGCCACGCCGTGGTTCGTGGTGGGCGCATCGAACGCCGAAAAGTACTGGTCCGCGCCCCGGCTGGTGGCGCGCGACACGGCCACGAGCCAATCACCGCCGTGCGTGTCCACGGTGCCCACCGAGAAACGGCCCTTGGCGCTGCCGTGGCTGCCCGCCTCCACGCTGACCTGCGGCCCCGCCAGCTGGCGGCCATTGCGCGTGATGACGTTCACCACGCCAAAAAATGCATTCGCCCCGTAGACCGCCGAGCCCGGGCCGGGCACAAATTCCACGCGGTCCACCAAGTCCAGGTCCAGCGGGAAGTCCGTGCCGATCGTGGCCTGGTCGTACACGTTGTCGTTGAAGCGCACGCCGTTGACCAGCAGGAGCACCCGGGTGTTGTAGTCGCCCGGCGTGGCAAAGCCGCGGGTGCCCAGGTAGTGGTAGGAGCGGTCGTACGACACGTACAGCCCGCGCATGCTCGAGAGCACCTCGCCGAGCGTGCGGTAGCCAAAAAGCCGGATGTCCTCGGCAGTCACCACGCTCACGACGGCGGGCGCTTCCAGAGCGGTCTGCGCGTAGCGGCTGGCCGTTGTCACCTCCATCTGCATGAGCTGCTCCAGCGGCAGCTGGGCGATGTCGGTTTGGGCGCTGGCGTGGTGGGCCCAGGCGCACAGCAGGGCAAGGCCCGCGTGCCGCGGCCACCGTGGGGAAGGGTCCGATCCTCTTGTCATGGCTTTGCACCGGTTTGGGTGGGGGCTCGCGCGGCGAGCCAAGCGGTTTCTGGAGGTTCGTACTCGGTCGGTAAATTCTTTACAAAGTGTATCCATCGGCGGGCGTGCGCAGACGCCCGCGGGATCGGTGATGACCCTAGGAAAAATGTAATAAATGGGTGGGCTGGGCGCCCCGCCCGGCCCTAATCCGGGAGGGCCTCGGCCTCGCGTGCGGCGAAGGCCAGCCCCAGGCGTCGGTACAGGCGCCGCCAGGCAAACACGTACAGCACCACCACCGCCGCAGTCAATGCCAGCCCGAGGTGGACCGGGGCGGCAAACGCGAACCGCCAGGCCCAGTAGGCATCGGAAAAGCCCATCAGCGCAAAACTCAGCAGGCCGATCCACGGCCCCTCGGCACGCCAGGCGGCCACGGACACAAACGCATGCCCCACCAGCGCGGCCAGGCCCAGCAGCAGGTTGGCGAGCAAGGCCAGCACGGGCCGCTGCTCGAACCACCCCGCCAGGCCCTTCAACGTGGGCGGCGTGCTGGACCGGGCGGTCATCGCCGCCTGCACCATGAACGCCGCCACCACGCCCTTGTGCTGCAGGCGGCGGGCGGCGGTGTCCTGCCCCTGGAGCGCGGATTCGACCACGCGGCGGGTCAGCCAGTGGCCCACACCCGCCGAACGGGACGTGTCGCCTCCGCCATCCCCCTCGTCCCCGTCCGCGCGGCGCAGCTGCTCAGCGGCGTCCTGCACCGCATCGCGCAGCGGCTCGGGCACCTGCTCCAGCGCCCCCGCGCTGTCGCGCACGGCGTGGGCGCAGACCTCAACGGTGCGCAGTGCGGGCGGCACCTGCGCCAGCCGCCAGCCGCTGCCCTGCACATGCGCAATGCAGGCTTCCTCGCTGAGCATGCCGGCGGGAATCTGGTCAAACCCCTTCACGCCCTGGCGCAGCGCCGCAGCGTAGCGCGCGGGCGTCATCAGCCGCTTGGGCACAAAACGCACCGTGTCCTCGTCGGCCGCCAGGGCGGCGTCCACCATGGCGTGGGTGATGCGCGCGCGCGGCACGTCAGCCAGCGTCCGCGGGTGCGACTGCAGCTGCGCGATCAAGGTGTCGTCATCGGCGGCGTCCGCCTGGGACTGCGCGAGGGCCTGCAACCAGCGCGTGTCCTCGCCGGCATCCCATTGCGCGGTGTACGGCGCGTGCAGCGACAGCACCGTGGACGCTTCGAGTGCGGCCTCGCCGGCGCGGCCGAGCGCGCGGCAGGCGCTGGCCAGGATGTAGTGCGGATGCGCCTCGTGGCGCACATGGCCCAGGCTGAGGCGGGCGTCGGTGATGGCACCTTCGTGGTCACCCGCCCACAGCCTTGCCCAGGCGCGCTGCACATGCCAGGGGCTGCCCGCGCGGCGTTCACCTTCCGTCCGTGCGTGGGCCAGGTCGTCCTCGATGAGCCGTGTGGTCACCTCCTCACGCAGCGCAGCGGGCACGGCCGGGAACATCTCCCAGCGGTCTTTCAGCGCGGCCACGCACACATCGGCGCTGCGCAGCGCCTCGGGGATCTTGTCCAGCGAGAGCCCGTTGGCGCGTGCCGAGGCCAGGCACAGCGCGGGGTTCAGCATCTCGGCCGGGATGTGTTCGATCAGGCAGCCGTAGTCGTGCCGCACGGCGCGCTCGGCCAGCGCGGGCGTGATCTTGCGCGGGTCGATGTAGCTGATGTTGTAGATGTCGGCTTCCAATGCCGCCTGCTCCACCGCATCGGTGCGCAGCCAGTGGGCCAGGTCCCTGAGTGGGGCCTGGGCGCGCACGGCCTTCAGGGCGAGCTCGGGTGTGAGCAGGCAACCCCAGATGTCGCACAGGCTGTTGTGGTCCCAGGTGCTGGGAATGCGGCTGTTGCGCTCGTCGCGCCAGTCCCACTCGTGCTGGCCGGCATACAGGCTGCGCGCCAGGGCCAGGGCCTCGGCGGTCATGCAGGCGGGCGGGATGTCGGCGGCCTCGCGCAGGCCGCGGCGCACCAGCATCGCAAGCCGTTCGGGCGTTTGCCAGGCGGGGGGCACGTGTTCCAAGGCGGCCACATGGGCAGCCAGCGCGGCATCCACCATGGCGTCGTCCAGCCACGGTGCGGGCACATGGGCAATGGCATAGCGGTCGCTCTGCACGGCATCCAGCCATTCGTCGCGGCTCTGCGGCAGCTGCGTGGACGCTGCCGCGTTATCGGGCGGCTCCGTGTGCAGTGCCGGGCCGTCGCTGTCGGGCCCTTCGGGCCCGTCGTCACCATCGCTGGGCGGCGCCGACGCGGGGGCCGCGGTGCGGGTGCGCTGCGCCAGCTGCAGCGCGTCGATGCTGGGCGCGGCCATGAGCCACAGCTCCCACCACACGTCGCCATCGCCAGAATCCGAATGCTTGTACAGCGTGAGCCACTGCTCGCGCGCCTCGTGCAAGGTGCCGCTGTCGCCCGGCAGGGGCTTGGCCAGTGCCACCGGCCAGGCCTGGGTGTACTCGCCCTGGCGGCCCCAGGGCGCGGCGTGCTCCGGATTGGGGTCGGCGGCGCCAAAGCGTGTGGTCAGCTGCTGCACCATGGCCACCCGGGCCTCGTCCACCGCGCGGTTGAGGTCGGTGCACAAAAACTCGTACGGCCCGTTGTGCGACTCGCTCAGGTAAGCACGCATCACCCGGCGTACCACCACCGTGCGGGCGGCCTGCACCTGGTCGGGCTCCTGCTCCTGGTCGCCATCGTCTTCCTGGTCCTCGCCGTCCACGGGCGCGTCGGGTGCCAGGTCGTCGCCCGCCGCCAGACGGTGCAGCCGGGCTTCGGCATCGGCCAGCAGGTTCAGGGCCAGCGGCACGATGCCGTCGACGGTCTCCAGGTTTTCCAGGTGGTCGGTGGGAGGTGTGTTGAAGAACGGACCCGGGGGCCAGCAGTTCTCGCGCACGCCACTGCGCCACAGCGGTGTGCCGGCGGCGTCGAGCAGGGCCACCTGTTGCCCGTCATAGTGCGCGCGCCAAGTGATGGCCCCTTCGCCGTCGATGAAAGCCAGCTGCCCGTCGCGCGTGAGAAACGGCACCAGCGGCGTGTCGGGTGGGTGCGCCACCAGCCAGCCGTCGCCGCCCGTCAGGGGCTCCAGCAGGTTTTCAGGGGCGGGCACAAAGCGGCCGTCGGGGTGCAGCAGGCCCCACTGGGCCGGGGCGACGGTGCCGCTCGGGGTGGCGGCGGTGCGCACCACGGCATAACAGCTCTCGGTCGAGAAATCGGTGCCGTAGCTCAGGGCTGGCGTGGGCAGTGGCGTGCCGTCGGCCGTCAGAAAGCTCGTGCCGTCGTAGCTGTTGGCGGCGGCGCCGCAGGCCATGCGCCGCGACAGGTGGCGCCCGCCCTTCACCACCACCTTGCCACGCGTGTTGAGGTAGCCGTGGCCGTTGTCCCAGGCGTTGGGTTCGTCGAAGAAAGCCAGGCCCTCGGCGTTGAAGGCGTCGATGCGGGGGTAGCGGGGCTCGAGCACCCAATGGCCCTTGGCATCGATAAGGCCGTAAAGCTCGCCGTCCAGCGAGGCGGCCGTGGCGCTGGATTCGCCAAAGGGCCGCGCGTCGCAAAAACGCGGCTCTATCACCCAGCGGCCCGTGCGGTCCACAAAACCATGGGTGCGCTGGTTGCCGGATTTCTTCCACAGCGTGGCACGCGCGAGGCCGTTGCCGCCAAACGGGCTCAGCTCATGAAAGACCTCGTCGCACGTGGTGCGGCCCGTGCGGTCGATGATGCGCCAGGCGTCCTTGCCCACCTGCACGCCGCACAAACCGTTGCGAAACGGGTGGGCGTTGTCGAACGCGGGCGGGATGACCACCACCCCCGCGAGGTCCAGGAACCCCCAGCGCCCACCGTCGCAAAAGCGGGCCACGCCATCTTCGGTAAAGCTGCGGGCGTTCTGCAGCGTGGGTGGCACGCGCCACTGGCCCTCGCCGTCGATGTAGCCCCACAAGCCATTGGCGGCCCGGGCCGCCCCCAGCCAGCCCCCACACCCATCGGCCCAGAAGCGCAGCACCTCCACCAGGCCCTCCGGCGGAGCCACGGCCCGGCCGGGGTGGACGATGAGCAGCGCCAGCGTCTGGTGGCTGGGCTCCAGCGGAATGCTGGCCAGCCAGGGGGGGGTGGGTTCGGTGTCGTCGTTGTTGTCGCTGGTCATTACTGTCGGGGTCCCTCGCGGGGCATCCTACCGAGGCACATCGCGGGGGCGGGTAACCATTTGCACGGCTTGGCAGATACGCCACAGCAGGTCTTGCGCGCCCGGTTGGGTGACCGTCTCGGCCCGCTGAGCACGGGTTTTTTCTCAGTAAAAACCCTTGTTTCTCACGAAGCCTGTCGATCTGAAGCTGCCCCGTTCGTCGTGCAGGTGAAGGCAAGAAATTTCACACCCCCCCTGGCACCGCCATCCCAAGGAGCACCCCATGCGATTCATGATCATCGTGAAAGCCACCGCCGAATCCGAGCGCGGCGACATGCCCACCGAGCCCCTGATGGCCGCCATGGCCCGTTACCACGAGGAGCTGGCCCACGCCGGCGTGCTGCTGGACGGCAGCGGCCTCAAGCCGAGCGCCCAGGGCTGGCGCGTGCACTACGGTGCCGCCGGTGCGCGGACCGTCACCGACGGCCCCTTCACCGAGACCAAGGAGCTCATTGCCGGCTACACGCTGATCCAGGTGCGCAGCACGGGCGAGGCGCTGGAATGGACGCGCCGCTTCCCCAACCCCCGCGGCGAGGGCATGGAAGCCGAGATCGAGGTGCGCCCCCTGTACGAGATGGAGGACTTCGCCGCCGTGCAGGGCGTGGAGCACTTCCGCGAACTCGAAGCCCGCGGCTGACCCCCCCGCCCTGGAGCCACCACCATGATCAAGACCATTGCCCTCGTGCTGCCCGCCGCCCTGGCGCTGCTGCTGGCTTATACCGCCACCCGCCCCGACACCTTCCGCGTGGAACGCAGCCGCGTGATCACGGCCCCGCCCGAGCGGGTGTACGGGCTGATCCATGACCTGCGCCAGTTCAACACGTGGAACCCGTACGAACGCAAGGACCCCGCCATCAAGGGCGAGTACAGCGCCACCACCAGTGGCCCTGGCGCACGCTACGCATGGCAGGGCGACAAGGTGGGCACCGGCAGCATGGAGATCGTGGAGGCCACGGCACCCCGCCGCGTGGACATGAAGCTCGACTTCGTCAAACCCTTCGAAGCCCACAACCAGGTCGAGTTCACGCTGCAGCCCGAAGGCGCGGGCGCCACCCGCGTCACCTGGGCCATGCAAGGGCCCGTGCCCTACCTTGCCAAGATCGCGCACCTGCTCTTCAACATGGACCGCATGGTGGGGCAGGACTTCGAGGACGGCCTGGCCAACCTGCAGGCCGCGGCGCTAAAACCCGCGGTGTGAACCGCCGCCCCCTTTGCCAAACCTTTCGTTTCGCTTTACCTTCCCACCCCTTCAGGAGCCTCTCATGCACAAGCAAATCTTCGTGAACCTGCCCATCGAGAACATGGCCCGCTCGCAGGCGTTCTTTCGCGCCCTGGGCTATGAGTTCAACCCCGAGTTCAGCAACGAGCAGGGCGCCTGCCTGGTCGTGGGCGAGAACCTCTACGTGATGCTCCTGGTCAAGGACTTCTACCAGACCTTCACCAGCAAAACGATTGCCGATGCGCGCACCACGTCGGAGGTGCTGGTGTGCTTCTCGTGCGAGAGCCGCGAAGAGGTCGACGCCCTCGTCGCCAAGGCCCTGGCGGCGGGCGGCACCTCGCCCCGCCCGGTGCAGGACCTGGGCTTCATGTACTCACACAGTTTTGATGACCTCGATGGCCACAGCTGGGAGTTTGTGCACATGATGGACGCCAGCAAGGCCCTGGGCTGATCGTTTGCCGAAACCCGCGATGGACCACGCCCGCAGTCCCGACGCCGATGCCCTGCACCGCACCATCGATGCGGTGTGGCGCATCGAGGCCGCACGGATCATCGCCAGCGTGGCGCGCATGACGCGCGACGTGGGCCGGGCCGAAGAGCTGGCGCAGGATGCGCTGGTGGCCGCGCTGGAGCACTGGCCCGCCACGGGCCTGCCCGCCAACCCGGGGGCATGGCTTATGACCACCGCCAAGCGCCGCGCCATCGACCATCTGCGCCAGCAGGCCCTGCACGCGCGCGAACACGAGGCGCTTGGCAAGGACCTGGAGGCGCTCGAAGCCCAGTACGCGCCCGACGTGGTGGACACCCTGGTCGCTGCGCAGCAGGACGATATCGGCGACGACTTGCTGCGCCTTATCTTCACCGCCTGCCACCCTGTTCTGCCCACCGAGGCGCGCGTGGCGCTCACGCTGCGGCTGCTGGGGGGCCTGACCACGGCTGAGATCGCACGGGCGTTTCTGGTGCCCGAGCCGACCATCGCGCAGCGCATCGTGCGTGCCAAGCGCAGCCTGTCGGCCGCCCATGTGCCGTTTGAGGTGCCCGGCGAAGCCGAGCGCGCGCCGCGCCTGGCGTCGGTGCTCGAAGTCATCTACCTCGTCTTCAACGAAGGGTATGCCGCCACCGCGGGCGACGGCTGGATGCGGCCCGCACTGTGCGGCGAGGCACAGCGCCTGGTGCGCGTGCTGGCCGGCCTGGTGCCTGACGAGCCCGAGGTGCAGGGGCTGGTGGCGCTGCTGGAGATCCAGGCCTCGCGCCTGGGGGCGCGCACCGATGGCGAAGGCCGGCCCGTGCTGCTCATGGACCAGGACCGCGCGCGGTGGGACCCGCTGCTGCTGCGCCGGGGCCTGGCCGCGCTGGACAAGGCCGAGCAGCTGGCGCGCGCCGGCCACGCCTGGGGTCCGTACGCGTTGCAGGGCGCCATCGCAGCCTGCCACGCGCGCGCACGGCGCGCAGAGGACACCGACTGGGCCCACATCGTGGCGCTGTACGACGCGCTGGTGCAAGTGGCGCCTTCGCCCGTGGTGGCCTTGAACCGCGCGGTGGCCGTGGGCATGGCCGAGGGCCCGGCGGCCGCGCTGCAACTGGTGGACGAAATCGCCCACGACCCCGTGCTGCGCCACTACCACTGGCTGCCCAGCGTGCGCGGTGATCTGCTGGCCAAGCTGGGCCGGGGGGCCGAGGCGCGGGCTGAATTCGAGCGCGCCGCGGGCCTCACGCACAACGCGCAGGAAAAGGCCCTGTTGCTGGCGCGCGCGGGGGGATAAATGGTGGCGCTGTGCAGACTGCCGTGCAGGGTGGGGACGTCATCGAGGACGCACTTACGGCCTGATTTCAAGCGGATACCAGCGTGACACCCACCTGATTTTTCCGCGTGATTTTGTGCCGCGCTTTCGCCAGAATGGCTTCTTCGCCCACTCCCCACCCGCCGTGCCATGACACACCCCGACACCGTGTTCCCGCTCGACGGCGGCTGTGCCTGCCGCCATCTGCGCTACCGCCTGCACACGGCGCCGCTGTTTGTGCACTGCTGCCACTGCCGCTGGTGCCAGCGCGAAAGCGGGGCCTCGTTTGCCCTGAACGCCATGGTCGAAGCCGAGCGCCTCACGCTGCTGGTGGGTGCGGTCGAGCTGGTGGATACGCCGTCTGCAAGCGGCTTTGGCCAGAAGGTCGCGCGCTGCCCGCACTGCCGCATCGCAGTGTGGAGCCACTACTCCGGTGCCGGGCCGCTGGTGGCCTTTGTGCGCGTGGGCACGCTCGATGCGCCTGACCTGCTGCCGCCCGACATCCACATCTACACCGAATCCAAACAGCCCTGGGTGGTGCTGCCGCCCGGCACACCCGCGGTGCCGCAGTATTACGACCGCGACCTGTACTGGCCGCCCGACAGCCTGGCGCGCCGCCAGACGCTGCTGCCGCGCATCAGTGCGTACCGGGAGCAGCTGGGGCTGGATTGATCGGGCGTGGATGGGCCCGGGCTACTCCCACTACGCGAGTCAAGCCCGCGGGTGCTTCTTGTTGTTCTTCTTGCGCAAGTGGTGGGGCGTGGACGCCTTGGGCGCGAGCCCCAGCGCCGCGCGCGCGAGGGCGTCGGCCTCGCCATTGCGGTGGCGCGGGATCCAGTGCACACGAACATCGCCACACGCCACCAACTGGGCACGGGCTTCGTCAAACAGGTCGGCCAGCCGCGCAATCGGCAGCACGTCGCCTGCGCCGGTGAGCTGCGCCACCAGCACGCTGTTGTCGCTGAACACCTGCACCGGTTGGGCTGGCCTGGGGGCCAGCTGCAACACGCACCGCAGTCCCAGCAACAGCGCGCGCAACTCGGCCTCGTTGTTGCAGCCAATAAGGTGGGTCGCTTCAGACAAGGCATGCCGCGTGGTCCCGTCGGGCTCCACCACCACGGCGCCGAGCCCCATGCGCCCGGGGTTGGGGACGGCGCTGCCGTCGCAATGGATCACCCAGGCGGAACTGCTGCAGTCCATGCGGGAAGGGTCGTGCTTCAAGGGATCGTCATCGCAACGGCCTCGGGCGGCCGTGTGGCGCTAGGCAGGCGCGCCGCGAAAGGGCAAAAGGGCCGCGCATCCGGCCCGCGAAGGTCACTTGTAAAACGCCTCGACCTTGCCCTTGAGCTTGATCATCAACGGCTGGCCTTTGCGGTCCACCGTCTTGCCGGCTGGCACCTTCACCCAGCCTTCGCTGATGCAGTACTCCTCGACATCGGTGCGGTCCTTGCCGTTGAAGCGGATGCCGATGTCGTGCTGGAACACGGCGGCCACATGGTGCGGGCTGCGCGGGTCCACCGACAGATGGTCGGGCAGGGCTGGCGGCGTGGTGGTGGTTGCGGTGGTGGTGGCGTCGGTCATGCAGAAGGCTCTTCTTCAAAAAAGGCAAAAAACACAAAACGGAAAGCGCGGATTCTCCGGGATTTGCAGCTGCTGCCCTTCGCCATGCCCCCAAAGGAGCTTGGCTTTTAGAACCTGTTCACGATCTCGCAGGGGTCGCGTTGGAGCGCAATCGGGATGAGTGGATGCTTCAGGTGCGCCGCATGGGCTCATGCCCATGCAAGCAGCCGGGGCGTCAACACTCAAGTTCATCGGCCCGATTTCGCTCCAACCCTTCGGGCCGTGGTCTTGGCGGGCGGACTGCGGCGTTGCGGCGCTTGTGGATAGCCGAGCTATCCACTGCGCACCGCGCCTTGCATCCCACCCGCCAAGACCGCTGCGCGACCCCAGGGAGATCGTGAACAGGTTCTTAACGCCCCAGCGGCGAGACGCCGATCAGCCAGGCATGGGCCCAGAACGCAAAACCCAGCCACGCCAGCGCGCCCACCGCCACCGCCGCGCCGGTACCGGCCGCAGTGCCGGAGGCGTAGACGGTGCCCTGTGCCCGGTCGCGCTGGCGCGCGGCGCGAAAGCTCAGCACGGCCCACAGCAGAAAGCTGCCGAACAACAGCACGTCGGCCAGGTTGCCGTTGGACAGCAGGTGCGCCAGCGCCCACACCTTCACGCCCAGCACCATCGGGTGGTGCAGCCGTGCCTTGATGGCATTGCGCGGCACATAGGTGGCGGCCAGCAGGATGAAGGCGATGAGTGTGAGCAGCGCTGCGGCGTGGCGCATGCCGGTGGGCGGCACCCACAGCACCACGGGCTGCTGCCGCGCCAGGCCATAGCCCCAGATGATGAGCCCCAGGCCCACCGCGGACACCAGCGAATACAGCCCCTTCCATGGCCCCTCGCCCAGGCGCGCCAGCGTCTGTGTACGCCAGCCGTCGGCCGCAATGCGCACGGAGTGCACGCCCAGAAACAGCACGAGTCCAAAAACCAGCAGCACCATGGGGGGCCTTTCGTTGTGGGTATTCAAGGGCAGCGGCGGGGCTTGCCAACGCGCCCCCGCCGGCACACACAGGGAGCGTGCACTGCCCTGCATTTTGTGCCCGGGGCGATGGCGGTCAAGGCCGGCAGGTTGGCGCTGCAGCGCTGGCGTGGATGGCTGAGTGCCACGGGCCCGCTTGCAAGCCCAAATTTTGATTAAAAAGTGCCGCCAGCGCTTGTCTATAAAGCACTTGTAGCTATCAATTCAGTAGTAAACAGGTTGGAACGGCCGGGGCACATGCCTGCGCCGCTCCGGTCATTCCACCGCGTGCTGCGCCAGCAGCGCCCCCACCTTGGGCTTGGCGCAGCGTTGCAGCGTCTGCAGCAGCGCGTAGCTCGGTTCCGGCACCCGCCAGCGGGTGCGCAGGTCGTGCTGCATGCGCGCGAGCAGGGCCGCCGCCATTTCAGCATCGGCCAGCGCCCTGTGCGCCTGGCCCGTGCGCGGCAGGCCGTGGTAGTCCACCAGCGTCCCGAGCTTGTGGCTGGGCGCCTGGGGGTACAGCCGGCGCGACAGCAGCACCGTGCACGCAAACGGGTGCGGCGCGGCCACGTCGGCCAGGGCCAGTTCGGCCTGCCAGAACTTGCTGTCAAACGACGCGTTGTGCGCCACCATGGGCGCATCGCCCACAAACCGCGCGGCGTCCGCCATCACCCCGGCCGCATCGGGCGCCGCGTCCACCATCGCGTTGGTGATGCCGGTGAGCTGCGTGATGAACGGCGGAATCCACGCGCCGGTTTTCATCAGGCTCTGAAACCGGTCCACCACCTGGCCTTGTTCCAGCAGCACGATCGCCACCTCCGTCGCGCGTGCGCCCTGGCCGGGCGAGACGCCGGTGGTTTCAAAGTCGATGACGGCGATGGGGGGCATGGGTGTGGGTGGGTGCGATGCGGCCGGGGCCGGGCGATGGAGGCTGGGCGCCACGGGCTGATCCCGGGTGCCTGGGCTTTGCCGGAGGTGGGCCATTTTCGATCATCATTCTCGTTCACACGGCCACGGGCCCCAGTTCGAGCGCCTGACCGGAGCCTGCCTGTCCGTCGCTGCCCTCCACCGCCATTGATTGCATGACCCTTCGACATTTCACCCTGCGCCTCGGCGCAAGCCTTCTGCGCATCTGCGGTGCGCTGGCACTGGTGGCCCTGCTGGCCCTCGTTTACACGGCGGCCATCACGCAGATGCCGTCGCGGTCGCATCGGGGGCCCCTGCCCCTGGCCAGCGCCGAACAGGCCGCGTTGGCACAGCGGCTGCGCCAGCATGTGGTGGCGGTGGCGTCTGTCGAGCACAACCTGCGCAACCGGCTGCGCTGGACGCGGCCGCCCGCTACCTGGAAGCTGAGCTTGTTTCGTACGGCTATCGGGTGGAGCGGCAGGAGTTCGAAGCCTCGCGCCAGAAAGTTCGCAACCTGTGGGTCACGCTCCCGAGCCAGCGCGCGCCAGGGCAGCGTGTGATCGTGGTGGGTGCCCACTACGACTCGGCCCACGAAACCGCGGGAGCCAATGACAACGGCACAGGCACGGCGGCGGTGCTCGAACTTGCGCGGCGCCTAAAAGATCTGGGTGACGTGGCGTCGTCGGACATCGTGTTTGCGCTGTACACGAACGAAGAGCCGCCGTACTTCAAGACCCACCTGATGGGAAGCCGCGTGCACGCCAAGGCGTTGAAGGCTGCCGGAGCGCCTGTGCAGGCCATGCTGTCGCTGGAGACCATGGGTTACTTCTCGGACGAGGCGGCCTCGCAGAAGTACCCGTGGCCGCTTAACCGCTTCTATCCCACGCAGGGAAATTTCATCGCCTTCGTGGGCACGACGACTGACTTGAGGCTGGTGCGCAGCGCGGTGAAGTCCTTCCGGTCGCATGCCCAGTTTCCCTCCGAAGGCATTGCGGCGCCGCGTTTCATCCCCGGGGTGGACTACTCGGACCACGCCGCTTTCATCGACGAAGGCTATCCCGCGCTGATGGTGACCGACACGGCGCCCTACCGCTATCCGCACTACCACACGCGCGAGGACACGCCCGACAAGGTGGACTACGACCGGCTGGCGCGGGTGGTACAGGGGCTGGAGGGAGTCATCCGCGACCTGGCCGCACAGCCCTGACGGCGCCTCACCCTGCAGACGTGCGCGGGTGCTCCAGAAAGAACCGCAGCATCTCCCCCGTCGCATCCACCCCGCGGGGATCGGTGTGGCTGCCCTGCGCGTTGCCCCCTGCCCAGGCGTGCCCCGCGCCGTGCAGCACCCAGTGCTCTGCCACCACCGCTCCCGCAGCGTGGCGGTGCACGGTGCGCGTGTAGGCCTGTCCGCTGGCCGATTGGCCCTGCTCCACCTTGGCTTGCAGCGTCGCCGGGCCGCCGACCACTGCGCTCAGGGCGGCGTGGATCACCTGCTCGCCGTTGCGCGCGCTGACCGTGGGGTCGGCGTCGCCATGGAACACGATCATCGGCATGACCGCCTGGCCCGGGGCCGCCACGGGGGTGCCGCGGGGGTTGGGCTTGGCGCCGCTTTTCATGGCCGACAGCGCCGCCATCACGTTGTGTGCGGCGCCGGCCTGCAGGCCTGAGTGCACGCCCACGGCGGCAAACACGTCGGGGTATTCGCGGCCCAGCAGTGCGGCCATGGCGCCGCCGGCCGACAGGCCCGCCACGTACACGCGCTGCGTGTCCACCGGGTGGCGCGCCATCACGTCCTGCACCATGGCCACCAGCAGCGCGGGCTCGCCGCCGCCGCGGCGCTGGTCTTCAGGACGAAACCAGTTCCAGCAGCCGTTGGGGTTGGCGCTTTGGGGCTGGGCGGGATACAGCACCAGCGCATTGGCGGGCGCGGCGGCGGCGTTCATGCCGGTGCCGGCGGCGAAGTCCGTGGGGTTCTGCGTGCAGCCGTGCAGCATCAGCACCAGCGGCATGGGGGTGCCGGACGCGGCACCCGGTGGAACGTACAGGTGGTAGTGGTGCGGGGCCTGCGACGCGCCGGGGCTAGTGAAGGCCACGCGGGTGAAGCTGCCGGGGGGCTCGGCGTGGGCTGCAGGGCCGGCGCGGGATGCCAAGCCAGGTGCAGCTGATGACGGCGCTGCGGGGCGCGACGCGGCAGGCTCGCCCTGCGCGCCAGTCTTGCTACCGTCTGTGCTGTCGTGCGCGGGGCCACCCTCGCGCTCGATGACCACCGCATCTTCCACATCCGGCGCCGCGGCGCCGCGCCAGGCCGTGCTGGTACGAAAGGTGGCGGCCGGCACGGGCGTCTGCACAGGTGTGGTGCCCACGGCCTGTCCCTCGGGCGTGCCAGCGCCCCGCGGCGTGGCAGCTGCCGTGTTGTGGCCCAGCGCCTGCTGAATCGCACGCGTCGCGTCGGCCAGATTGCCGCTGCGCACCAAATGGGTGGCTTCTCCCATCAGTTGCTTGAGTTTGTGATTCCAGTCCATGGGGTTCCTTGTGGGTTGTTGGGGGGCGGGCTGCTACTTTGAACAGGCTCTTAGTGAATCCGCCCCGCCAGGGCGGCCTTGACCGCGGCGCTGGCATGGAAGGCGCCCAGCACCGTCACCGAGGCCACCGTGGCCTGCGCGAGCGAAGCTGGCACGTCGTTGTCGATGCTGACCAGGCCCAGCACCCGGATCTCGAGCACCTGCCCCGCCGCCTGCACGGCCTCCAGGTCGGCGCGGCCAAACCGCTGCAAACCCAGCACAAGCATCTTGCGGGCCACCACCTGGCGCACGGCGTCGCCCTGGGCGGTCAGCTGGTTGCGGATGGCGGTGCGGATGAAGTCGGTGCGGTTGGCATAAAAGCCCTCGGACACCAGCAGATCGATGTGGCCCAGGTCGACAAACCCGAGGTTGATGGTGATCTTTTCCGAGTCAGGGATCTTGCCGCGCAGGGCAACCGGGGATGCGGGAGAAGCAGGTGATGGGGGCATGGATTCCTCTTTTGCGGCTGTTCGCCATCCGTATGGATGGTAATTGGATGGTTATCCGGCCGTTTCAAGAGCAATACCGCAAAAAGAAAAGAGCCCGAAGGCTCTTTCTTGGGACGTGTCAGCCGTTCCGGCAGCGGGCGGCTTCAGCCCGCACCACGGCTGCCGCCACCATTGCCACCGCCGCCCGCACCACGGCGCGACTGCACCTGGTTTCCGCTGCCCAGGTGGGCGTCGCGGTCGTGGCGGCTCTCGGGTGTGCGACGGCCCTGGTTGAGCTGGGTGGTCGGTTGGTCGCCCGTGGCGTTGTGGGCCTGTGCGACCTTGCCCGAGCCCTCGGTCTCGTTGCTGACGCCACCATCCTCACGGCGGTTTTCTTTGCTGTTGCTACTGCTCATGGAGCCTCCTGTAAAGACGATGGGAGAACGGGTGAAGAGTCGGGAAAAGCGATCAGGCGCAGCCGGCGGACGGGTGTCGCGCCGCATGCCGCACTGCGGCGATCAGGACAGCGTGAGCTCCTTGTGCTCGCCCATACCGCGGGGCTGCTCGCCGGTGACGGCCGCCTTGGCCATCTTGAACAGCTGGACCATCTTGCTTTCCTTCACGTCCCAATACTCGGCGTGGCGAATGCGCACGGCCAGCAGGGCCAGGTCCGGGTCGGTGTGGCCGCCCGGGAACCAGGCCTTGGCCATGGGCGACCACAGCGCTTCCTTTTGCGCCAGGTCGTCGATAAAACGGGCCTGCCCCGACAGCGAGACATAGCTGTCGTCGCCCGGGTCGGCGTACGACACGTTCACCTCGCCGTCGGTGAGCAGGCGCTCGTACAGCTCGCCCGATTTGGAGATGAAGAAATACAGCTCGTTGTGCTCGTCAATGCTGCGGTTTTGCGTGGTCAGCGGGTGCGCATGCAGCATGCCGGTGCTGGTGCGGTGGGTGAGCATCCCGAAGCGGATGTCCTTGATGAGTTTCCACAGGGTCTCGTGGGCGGGCGTGTTCTGGGCCATGGGCTCTCCGTGCGTCGTAAGTGGGTAAATGGGAGGAAGATTCCCGTCGTAGTCCACTCTAGGCAGAGAGTCACGCGGCCAGTGTCGGCCCTGCGCCCGCAGGTGCGTGGGTGTTTATCCGACACCCGCGCCGCGCGCGGTGTCCCGCAGTTTGCAAGCCCTGCGGCGACCCTGAACGCGGCTACAGCGGCGCCCGCTGCTCCAGCGCAAACGGCGGCAGGCCTTTGAGCAACCGCTGCCCGTAGCTGGTGCGCATCAAGCGCTTGTCGTAGCAGTACACGTGCGCCATGTCGTCCTCGGTGCGGATCGCGCGGCCCACCCATTGCGCCAGGCGGACGGCCGTGGCGGGCACCACCAGTTCGCTGAAGGGGTCGCGCCCCACGGCGCGCAGCCATTCGGCGCGCGCCTCGCCCACCGGGTCGTCGGGCGGAGCGAACGGCAGCTTGGTGATGAACACCGATTCACACAGCCGCCCGGGCAGATCCAGCCCCTCGCCGAACGACTGCATGCCAAAGATGACCGAAGGCTCGCCGTTGTCCACGCGCTCGCGGTGGCGGCGCAGCAGTTGCGTGCGCGGCAGCGCGTTTTGCACCAGCACCACGCCGCGCATGGCGGTGGGCAGTGCGTCCACAGCCTGGCGCATCTGCTCGCGCGAGGTGAACAGCACCAGCGCGCCGTATTCGACACGCGCAATGTCGTGCAGCAGCGCATCGACCATCTCGGCGGTGAACTGCGCGGCGTTCTTGGGGTCTGCGCGCGTCTCGGCGGCGATCAGCGTGCCCTGCGCGGCGTAGTTGAAGGGGCTTGGCACCTCCAGCGTGGTCGTGGACTCATCACCATGCAGCCCGGCCTCGCGCAGAAAGAAGTCGAAATTGCCGCAGCTGTTGAGCGTGGCCGATGTCAGCACGGCGCCGCGCACCGCGTTCCACAAATGGTTGCGCAGCGTGGTGCCGGGCAGGATGGGGCTGGCGTGCGCCTTGACCACGATGAAGTCGCCATCCATCTCCAGCGTGAACCACTTGGCGGCGGGCACAAAGCTGCGGTCGGCGCCCTGCGGTGCGTCCTGCAGCAGCAGTTGCGCGGTGGCGTGCAGCTCTTCAAGCCGGGGCGCGAGCATGCCAATCTGCGCGTACAGCGTGGACAGGCGCTTGGCCTCTTCCGGCTTGTCGCGCATTTCTGCCCGCAGGGCCTTGCTGATGGCGCGCAGGGCTTCGAGGAAGCCATCGGCGCTGGCGGCCAGCAGACCGAGCGGCGCAATGAGCGGCTCGGGCAACTCGCCCCGCGGCACCCGCACCCGCGCCGGGCCCCAGGTGTCCTTCTGGCTCTTGAGCGCAGCACCGTACACATCCATCACGATGCGCGCCAGGTCCTGCAGCGTCTGGCGCAACTGCGCCGCGTGGCGCGGGATGTCGGCGATCTCCTCGACCTCGAGCAGCGCGCCAATGCGCAGGCCGCGGCTCGACAGCCGGTCAATCCAGGTGATGCGCGACAGGTCCATGCTGCAGGCGAACTGGTCGAGCGCGGTGGCGGGCAGGTGGTGGGCTTCGTCCAGCACCAGGAGGCAGTTGTCGAGCTCGGGCAGGACACGTGCGCCCAGCGACGACAGCAGCAGGTCGTGGTTGGCCACGATCACCTGCGCGCCCACCAGCTCCTTGCGCTTGTCGTAGTAGGTGCACTGGCTGAAGGCCGGGCAGTGTTTGCCGGTGCACGACGCGCCCTCGGCCGCCACGGGGCTCCACACCTCGGGCTCGGGCGGCGTGTCCAGGCTGTCGCGGTCGCCATCCCACGCGCCCTTGGCCAGGGTTTGCGACATGGTCGAATAGAACTGCATGCGCGCCTCGGTCTCTTGCCGGGGCCGCTTGGCGCGGGCTGCGGCTTCTTCCTCGGCAAACAGGTCGTCTTCGTCCGCCTCTTCTGCTTCGCCGGTGCCGGCCAGCCGGTCGAGCTTGAGCTTGCACACATAACGCCCGCGCCCCTTGGCCAGCGCAAATTTGAAGGGCTGGGGCATCAGCGCGGCCAGCGCGGGCAGGTCCTTATTGACCAGCTGCTCCTGCAGCGCCACGGTGGCGGTGGAGATCAGCACCCGCGTGCCACGCGACAGCGCCAGCGCGATGGCGGGGGCGCAGTACGCCAGCGACTTGCCCACCCCCGTGCCGGCCTGGATCACCGCGATGGCGCGTGTGGGCGTGGTCGTTTCACCATCGCCGCTGTCGCCACCATCAGCGTCCACCTTGCCCAGCGTGGCCGTGCTGAATGTGAGCGCCACCTGCTCGGCCATGCGCCGCTGGCCTTGGCGGCTGCGAAATCCCGGGGTGGCCCGCACCACCGCATCGAACGATTCAAGAGCCTGCGCGGCCCATACCTGTTGAGACATACAGTAGTGTCGCATGCCGCGCCCCCGGAGCCGCCGCGCACTCGCGTCCACTGTGCGCACCCGCCTACAGCTGCCGCGCAAGCACCTGCATAGCATGGGCCATGCACCACCGGTGCCCCACATCCCCTGAATCGGAGGCCCTCATGGCCCAATCCCCCACGCAAGAAAAAGACGTCACCCCCTCCGCCCCGGTGCCCGCCCGCACCGAACGGCGCGTCAACACCACCCACCCCGCCGTGCAGCCCGGCAGCGGCCCCGAGGACCTGAACGGCCCCGAAGCCCGCCTGCCCCACGAGCGCGACCAGGCCACCGACATGACCGATGGCGAACGCCACCCGGAGATTGAGCAGGCATACAAGGACGTAGAGCGCGGACTGCAGGACACGGACCGTGGGGTGCCGGCGCACAACGCCTACCAAAAACAGAAGCAGTGAAAAGTTGCTCCTGTTTGAGAGCTGAAAGTGCCTATGTAACTTGCGCAAGCCCGATCTTGTCTAAAGAAGAGTCGGCCGTGGGTTCCGCTTGGAGCACAACTTGACGCAAGTGCGGTGCAAGGCAGCCGCAGCTATTTTGATTCGTTATTGAGCTCACACTCCTCGCAGACGACATAGCTAAAAGTTGCGCCACATTGGAGTGTGCCTACGCCCCCGGGTCGGATCGTCCAGGTGCAGCGTTGGAGCGAGTGAAGCAGGGTGCCCTGTAGGTAGCAGGGCGCAAGGTCATATTCGTCATGAACACGCCGGCTACTCACCACGGTGGCGCCGCGGAAAAACCTTTGGACATTCACTGGTTTCAAATCGACGTCTGTCCGCTGGCATGTAGCGGGCTCATCGCTCCGAAACGAGGGAATATCTATGACGGACATACTGCTATAAACATTTCTGTAAAAAATAGCCAGCAGCACTGTCAATATCCCTAGGGGCAAAATGTAGAGGCTCCTCATTTCCAAACTGCAGAAGCTGCTTCACCCCGATTCTTATACGACACCTCTGGGTGGCGGTAGACGTCGGAACTTGAAATCGAAAAGTGGGAGTAAAGCTCACCAGTCAACCACTGAACGGATGTGTTCTGTTCAGAGGTGATTTTTTCGTAGGTTTTGTCATCGATACTCCTACCTACGATTTCTATTCCAATGGAATCTCCGTTGACCGGGTAACGCAGAGGATATGATTTAGCCCGCTCGTGCGCGTCAATAGCCTTGACGTGGTTGCTGAAAGACATGGCGAGCATCTTGGCCATGGCTGCGCTATCACAAGACGGTTTGTCGATTTCTAAACATTTTGAACGGATGTGTTTTCCGACGTGATAACAGCGCATGAGCAGGCTGGCGGTTTGATAAATTTGCCCATTTTTATCAACGAGAAAATGCGCGCCGTGCTGACTGCTAATATAGCTGTTGAATGTTTGTTGCGCGGTAGATGAATCTGTCTGGTGTAAAACGAGAGCCACGACCTTGTCAAGGCGTCCGTGCTCCAGATTTAAATAGCGGCGGACAATAATCCGCCCGTCCACGCAAATTCCCTCGGATGTGATATTTAGCATGAGCGCATGCTAGAGCAAGGGCACAGCTTGCAATTGGCTTTCATGCAAGCCGATTGCAAGTTTTGTGAATGAATGTATAGCCGCGTCGCTGTGTGTTTAAAGACGCCTGAGCGAATTCATGTGCAGCGCCCACGTATCTACCGATGTGTCACCCGCGCTCGCGCAGCGCCCGCTCGATGCGGTTGCGCTGCACCGTGGTCTTGGGCACCTTGAAGGGGAACCAGCTGCGCACGTCTTCTTCGAGCCCGATGCCGTGCATGTAGTTGTAGATGGCCTTCTTGAGCGCGCCGCCCAGCGCGTCGTGGTCCACGCCCGTGGGGTCGATGAAGGCCACGTCGTTCTTGGCGAAGTCGCCCGGGGGCAACGGCGCCAGCGTCACGCCGTACTCCTCGGGGTTCTTGCCGACCGGGGAGTGCACCGTGCAGGCAAAGCGGTGGAAGAACCCGCTTTGGATGCAGCCGTTGGCGAACAGCTGGCGCACGTATTCGAGCGCGTCCACCGTGTCCTGCACGGTCTGCGTCGGAAAACCGTACATCAGGTACGCATGCACCAGGATGCCCGCGTCGGTAAACGCCCGCGTCACGCGCGCCACCTGGTCTACCGACACGCCTTTTTTCATGAGGGTGAGCAGCCGGTCCGAGGCCACTTCGAGCCCGCCCGAAATCGCGATGCAGCCGCTGTCGGCCATCAGCTCGGCCAGGTCGGGAGTGAAGGTTTTCTCAAAGCGCACATTGCCCCACCAGCTGATGCCGGCGTTGCGCGCAATCAGCTCGGTGGACAGCGCCTTGAGCGCCTTGGGCGGCGCCGCCTCGTCCACAAAGTGAAAGCCCGTCTGTCCCGTCTCGCGCACGATCTGTTCAATGCGGTCGGCCAGCACCTCGGCGCTCGCGCCTTCATAGCGGCTGATGTAGTCCAGGCTCACGTCGCAGAAGCTGCACTTCTTCCAGTAGCAGCCGTGCGCCACGGTGAGCTTGTTCCAGCGGCCATCGCTCCAGAGGCGGTGCATGGGGTTGAGCATGTCCAGCAGCGACAGGTAGCGGTCGAGTGGCAGGCCGTCCCAGGTGGGCGTGCCGACCTCGGCGAAGGCCACATCAGCTTCCATCATGTTGATGTACTGGACGGCGCCGTCATCACCGCGCACAAAGGTGCGCACCAGCCGCTGGCGGCCGCGCTGGCCCTGCAGGTGCTCCAGCAGCGCGAGCAGCGGGCGCTCGCCCGCGTCCAGCGTCACGTAGTCGACATGGTCGAACACGCGGGGGTCGGCCAGCTCGCGCAGCTCGGTGTTCACAAAACCGCCGCCCAGCACCGTGGCGATGTGCGGCCAGCGGGCCTTGATGGCCTGCGCGATGCGGAACGCCGCGTACACCGAGCCCGGGAAAGGCACCGACAGCAGCACCACCGTGGGCTGATGCCGCTCGATGGCCTCGTGCGTGAGCTGCGCCAGCAGGTCGTCCACCAGCGTGGGCGGTGCGGCCAGCGCCGTGGCCAGCGGGTCGAATGTGGGCTGGCTGCCCGCCAGCGATTCGGCATAGCGAACGAACTCGAAGCGCTCATCCACCGCATCGCGCAGCACGTCGGCCAGGTCGTTCAGGTACAGCGTGGCGATGTGCTTGGCCTTGTCGTGCAGGCCCAGGGCACCAAACGCCCAGCCCAGCGGGTCGCCGCCCTCGTCGTCCACGTACACGTCCAGCGTGGCGAATCGCGGCCCTTCGGGCAGGTAATGCCGCCCGGCAATGCGGTGCGCCAGAGTGCTGTCGCGGCCCTGCAAAAAGGCAATGGCCGGCCCAATGGTGGACAGGTACCGATCCTGCTGCGCGGCAAACGACTGCACGGCGGGGCTTTGCTTTTTGGTGGGCAGTGCGTCCACCTTTGCAGCCACGGCCTTCAGGCCCTCGGGCGACAGCAGCCGCAGCACCAGCGCCAGCGCCAGGTCCTCTTGGAACGCGGTGACACCGCGCGAGCGCAGAAAGCCCGTGAGGTAAGCGGTGGACGGATAGGGCGTGTTCAGCTGCGTCATCGGCGGGATGACAGCGAGCACGCGGCACGGAGAAGAAGCCATGGGAACCTGGGGGTGGTGAACGCCGATTATCCCGGCACCACGGTGCGGGCGGCCCTCCGTGGGGTTGCTGCAGCGTCATTGCGGCCGCAGCAGCCGCCCCGCCAGCGCGGCCTGCCGCAGCACTCAGGAGTGCGCTGCGACCCCCGTGCGCGCCTGCTCCAGGGCCTCGTTGGCATGGCGGCGCGCCAGCTTGACACGGTACATCGTCTGGTCGGCCACGCGCAGCGCGTCCGCGATCTGGTGGGGCTGGTCGGGTGGAATGGTGACCACGCCCACGCTGGCACCGGCGTAATCGAACGCGGCGCCTGGCAGCTCGAAGTGACCTTGCAGGGCGTGCGTGATGCGCGCACACAGCGCGTCCTGCGCCGCGCGGGCGGCGTCGCCCGTGTGCGGGCTCAGGCTGACCACCACGAACTCGTCGCCGCCCAGGCGCGCGGCCATGTCTTCGGCGCGCAGCACACCCTGCAGGCGCTGCGCGATCGCCACCAAAAACTGGTCGCCGACGTCGTGTCCGTGGGTGTCGTTGACGGCCTTGAAACCGTCGAGATCAATGAAGGCGATCTGCACCCCCATCTGCTGGCGCGGGCCCTGCGCCAGCAGGCGCTCCAGCGCCTCCATCAGCGCGCGGCGATTGGGCAGCCCGGTGAGCTGGTCGGTGGCGGCCGCGGCAGCCAGTTGTTCATTGGCGGACAGCAGCTTCTGGATGAGCTGCTCGCGCTCGACCTGCTGGCCGATCAGGTAGGCAAACAGCGTGAGGATGCGCTCGGCCTGGGGCGTGCGCGGGCGGCTGTGGGTGCTGGCAGCGCACAGAGTGCCGTACAGCGCGCCGTTGCCCATGCGCACGGGCTTGCTCACATAGGTGCGGATGCCCAGTTCGCGCGCAGCCTGCGAATCGCCCCAGCAGGCGGGCACATCGTCAGTAAAGGTGCGGCCTTCTTCGAGCGCGCGTTTGCACAGCGTGTCGTTCCAGGGCACCGTCAGCCCCTCGGGCATCTGCATCGCGCTGGAGTTGCGCGCATACAGCACGTGCTGTACGCCCTTGGCCTCGTCAATGGAGGTGAGGTAGGTGGATTCGAGCCCTGTCACGGCCTCCAGCATCTCCAGAAGCGGCCGGGTGAGCTCCTCCACGGTCTGTGCTGCAGAGACCGACTCGGACAGTTGCTCAAGAAGTTCGCTCATACGCCCAAAATTATGGTTTGCGGCCAGCTCGGCGGCCAGGGAACTAACCCGCGGAGGTCAGACCACCGGGGCGGGCGCCAGTACCGGTGCGGGTGCACCTTGGTAGTTGTTCTTCACCCGCACATAGTGCTCGGCCGAGTACTTCAGGTAGGCGATCTCGGCATCGGTCAGTGCACGCTGGCGCACCGCCGGGCGGCCGATGTACAGGTAGCCGCTCTCCAGCACCTTGCCCGGCGAGACCAGGCTGCCGGCGCCCAGCATCACGCGGTCGCCCACCACCGCGTCGTCCATCACGATCGAGCCCATGCCAATGAGGCATTCGTCGCCGATGCGGCAGCCGTGCAGGATCACCGAATGCCCGATCGTCACGTGGCTGCCGATGAGCAGCGGTGAGCCGTCGGGCTTGGCTGGATTGCGGTGCGACACGTGGCCCATGGTCAGGTCCTGCACGTTGCTGCACTCGCCCACCACGATGCGGTTCACATCGCCGCGCAGCACCGCGTTGCACCACACCGAGCTGTCGCGGCCCAGGGTGACGTCGCCGATCACCTGGGCGGAGTCGTGGACAAAAACACCGGCGCTGAGCACGGGGCGGGTGTCGAGGTAGGGGTTGAGGGGCATAGCGATTGCAATGTTGTGGGTGGTTTTCGGCATCATGCAGGCTGGCATTCTTGCCACGACATCGATCTTCACATGGCTTCTCTTTCGCCTAAGCACTTGCGCGATTTATTGCCCTTCGCTGGTACTCATGCATTCGTCTCCCTGGGACTTAGTGCCCTCTGGGTATGGTGCATTTTCGCGATGGCCTGCAAGGAGACGCCTCGGTATGAACAGGTTGCTGTGTTGGCTGCTTCAGTTACGACAGCGATTTGGGTTGCCTATTTTGCGACGCGAAACCTGAAAGGCTGGCGTAGGCTGGGGTGGAGTTTTGCCAGAGTCCTCTATGACATGCTGTTCCTGATGGCGGTGCTGCTAGCCGCCAGCATCCTTACACCCCGCCTATCAGTGCTACTCCGACAGATCCAAGGCAGCCGAGCTTGTCTTGAGCGCATCCCGGTACAAAGAGGTCATTGCTGTTCGCGCTGTTGCGCAACAGTCTCTTGCGGGCTCTGGAACGGGTCTTTCAATTGAACCGCTGGGGCGGCTGCGCGGCGGGGCCATTTCAAGCGACGGCGTGATTTCCGTTTATTCAGACGAGCCCCATGCGCTGGTGGAGTTGACTCCTACCTGGGATGGCACGGCTGTTGAATGGTCCTGCGCAGGTTTTCCACTGCACCACATGCCCCTTTCTTGCAGGAAACTGCCTCGATTGGGAAAGTGACGCTGTCAAAGCTGAATCAAATCGTCTTGTCGATGGCGTTGACAGTACTCAGTCAGGATGCATAAAAGCCCAAAAACATATCCACCGCATCCGACAGCACCTGCTGCTGCTCTGCCGCCGTGAGCGGCGCGCGGCCCATGGCCAGCTGGGGCCAAAAGGCAAAGGCCTTGACCATGCCGTGCAGCTGGTGGGCGGCGTACTGTGGGTCTACGCCGCTGCGCAGGGCGCCGTCCTGCTGCGCCGCGCGAATCCAGCGCGGCAGGCCCTCTTCCTTTTCGGACAGCCGCGCCACCATGGCCCGGGCGCGCTCGGGCGTGTGCATCATCTCGGCCATCGCCACGCGCGAGAGGTCGATAAAACTCGCGTCGTTGAGCAGCTCCATCTTTTGCTCCAGCACCGCCAGCAGTTGTGCGCGCAGCGGCTGCTGTGTGTCGTACGCCACCTCGGCCTGCGCCTGGCTGCATTCCCACAGCCGCTCCAGGATCGCGCCGAAGAGCTCGTCCTTGCTGGGGAAGTGGTTGTACACGGTGCGTTTGGAGACTTCGGCCGCGGCAGCCACGCGGTCCATGCTGGTACCGCCAAACCCATGCTCGCGGAACTCGGCGATGGCGGCCTGCACGATGGCATCGCGTTTGCGGTCGGTCAGGCGGGTGGTCGGGATCACGGTGGCGGGCTCGGTCATAGGCTCAATTTTACACTGGGGAGTTTACTTTTTAGAAAAGTGAACTACACTGTACAGTGCACTTTTCGGAAAAAGGCATCCACCATGCTCCGCCGCACCTCGCGCATCCTCCTCATCCTCACCGTTGTCACTGCCATGGCCTACAGCATCCTTTCCTGCACTTCCCTGCCGGCAAACACGTACGAGCAGTCGCCTCAGCAGGCGGGCGGCAAGTTCCGCAACGCCGCGCCGCGCGAGGCGCCGGGTTTTGCCAAGACCATGGCCATCATGTGGCGCTTCATGACCGACAAGCCCGCCGACGCGGTGCCCGCCCAGCCGCCCCAAGTGCTGCCGCTCACGCAGGCCGACTTGCTCAAGGCACCCGACCTGAGCCTGTGGCGCCTGGGGCACTCGACCATGCTGCTCAAGCTGCAGGGCCAGTTCTGGCTGACCGACCCGGTGTTCTCCGAACGCGCCTCGCCGTTTTCCTTCATGGGCCCCAAGCGCTTTCATGCGCCGCCCATTGCCATCGACGAGCTGCCGCCCATCACCGGCGTGGTGCTGTCGCACGACCACTACGATCATCTGGACCACGCGGCCATCCTGCAGCTGGCCCCCAAGGTCGCGCACTTCGTCACGCCGCTGGGCGTGGGTGACCGCCTTATCGCCTGGGGCGTGCCTGCCGCCAAGGTGCAGCAGTTCGACTGGTGGCAGGGCACCACGATTGCCGGCGTGAAGCTGGTGGCCACGCCCGCGCAACACTTCTCGGGCCGCACGTTGTCGGACGGCAACCTCACGCTGTGGGCGTCGTGGATGATCCAGGCAGGCGAAGGTGCGGACGCGACGCGCATCTTCTTCAGCGGCGACACGGGCTACTTCGACGGCTTCAAGGCCATCGGCGAGCGCTTTGGCCCGTTCGACCTGGCGATGATTGAAACCGGCGCCTACGACGCCCAGTGGCCCGACGTTCACATGCAGCCTGAGGAAAGCCTGCAGGCCCACCTGGACGTCAAAGGCCGCCACCTCATGCCCATCCACAACGGCACGTTTGACCTGGCGCTGCATGCGTGGACCGACCCGTTCGACCGCATCACCGCCCTGGCTGAAAAAGCCGGCGTGCCACTGGTCGCGCCGGTGATGGGCGAGCGGCTCGATATCCGCCAGCCGGCGTTGTCGAAGCAGTGGTGGAAGAGGTAGGGTGGCATCCCCCTGAGTCGCCTTCGGCGCCTCGGTGCGGCCGCCAGAGGCGGCGGCTCTTCGGGCATGTCCAAGCCTGCGCAGGCAGGCTCGTAGCCGCAGCCCTCAGCCCCTTATCTCGAATTGCTGCGCAATTCGGGAAGGGGGACACTGCCAGCGCACGCCAGCGCAGCGCCGCACCCGCGGCTTGGCGGCCCTTGCGCGGCGGTCGCTGGCCTGGTCAGCGCCAGTTGCTGCGGCTGGTGGAAGCGAATAGGCCCACCACCCGCGCAGCCGCCACGATCTCCGGCTTGCTGTAACCCGCGTACCCGAACAGCCAGCCGCGTCGTGGTGACTCCATGGCGTAGCGCGAAAGCGGCGCGAGCATCACCCCCGCGGTAAGTGCCCGACGGCTCAGGGTTTCGTCGTCGCTGCCGGGCGCGTCCTCGCACAACAAATGCATGCCGCGGTCGCTGGGTGCAAGCTGCAGCGCCCCGCCGCTCGCCTCCACTAGCGCGTCGATCAGGATCTGCTGGCGCTGCAGGTACAGCTCGCGCATCTGCCGCAGGTGGCGCAGCAAGTGCCCTTCGGCGATGAAGCGCGCGAGCACAGCCTGGGTGTCGCCGGGCGCATGCCGGTCGGTGATGGCGCGGGCCATGGCAAAGGCCTCGACCAGCGCGGGCGGCACCACCACAAAGCCCAGGCGCAGGCCGGGGTGCAGCGTCTTGGAGAACGTGCCCACGTACAGCACGCGCTCGGACCCCGGCAGGCTGCACAGCGCGGGCACGCGCTGCGCCGCATTGCCATACTGGAATTCGCCGTCGTAATCGTCCTCCACCACCCAGGCGTCGTGCGTGCGTGCCCATTGCAGCAGCGCCTGCCGCCGCGCCAGGCCCATGCACACGCCGGTAGGGAACTGGTGCGTGGGCGTGACCACCGCCATGCGCGCGCCAGGCCATTGGGTGGCGCCCTCGTCGATGCGCAGGCCCTGCGCATCCAGCGCCACGGGCCGCGCCAACACGCCGTGGCCCAGCAGGCTGGCGCGGATACCCGGGTAGCCCGGGTCTTCCACCAGCACCTCGTCGCCCGCGTCCAGCAGCAGCCGCGCGATCAGGTCGATGCCCTGCTGCGAGCCCGAGCACACCACCACCTGCGCGGCATCGCATCGGATGCCGCGCGAAGCCCACAGCCACAGCGCAATCGCCTGGCGCAACGCCGGGTCGCCCGCAGGGTCCAGGTACTGCGCGCGGGCGCTGCGTTGGGCGGGGCTGGCCTGGCGCGCGAGGCGATCCCACAAGGCGAACGGAAAAGTGTCCACCTCAGGCGCGCCAATGCGGAACGCCCGCGCCGCCACATGCGGCGGCCGCCAGCGCGCCGCCGTCTCGGCAATGAGCTGCCCGCGCCGCGACAGCCCGCGCGGCGGCGCCACCAGCCCCTGCGCAGGCGCCACACCCGCGGCCTGCGACACATACGTGCCATCACCCACATGCGCTTCCACATACCCCTCGGCCTGCAGGCGCTGCACGGCCCACAGCACGGTGTTGCGCGACACGCCCAGGCTGGCCGCATGCTCGCGCGATGGGGGCAGGCGCGTGCCCGCCGGCAGCCGGCCCTGTTCGATGGCGCTGCGCAGCTGCTCGTACACCTGCTGGCGCAGCAGGCCCAGGCGGGCGCTGGGAGCAGCCACCGCAGTGGCAGCAGTGGTCTTCGGATTGGCTCTGGCAACTGGCATGAATTGGCCCCCTGGTTGTGGCAATGCCGCCATAAACTGAAGAACCATTTTAGAAACACACGGGCCGCCGAAGGCCCGGTCCTTCGAAGGAACCCCCCCCATGGCCGAGCACACCGCCATCATCTCCTGGTCCCGTGGCAGCGACGACTTTCTGGACAAGCGCTACCACCGCGCGCACACGTGGCAGTTCGATGGCGGCGCCGTGGTGGCCGGGTCGTCATCGCCCCACGTGGTGCCACAGCCCTACTCCGATGCGGCCGCCGTGGACCCTGAAGAAGCCTACGTGGCCGCGCTGTCCAGCTGCCACATGCTGTGGTTCCTCGACCTGACCTGCCGCGCTGGCTGGCGCGTGAACAGCTACACCGATGCCGCCGTGGGAACCATGGCCAAGGATGAACAGGGCCGGCTCGTCGTCTCGCACGTGCAGCTGCGGCCTGTCACGCGTTTTGATGCCGCGCACGCGCCCAGCAGCGAGGTGCTGGCCGACCTGCACCACCGCGCCCACGAGGCGTGTTTTCTGGCCAACTCGGTCAAGACGCAGATCGACTGCGCGCCGGTGCTGCAAATCGAAGCTGCAGTGGAAGGGGGCTGACATGACGATTGCCAACCGCCAGTTCCAGGTGACCGACCCGGCCATCCTGCAAGCGCTGATGCATGCCGAACCCCTGGCCACCCTGGTTGTCACGCACGAGGGCACGCTGCACGTGAACCATGTGCCGCTGTATCTGGACCCCACCCGCGGCCCGCACGGCACCCTGGTGGGCCACGTGGGGCGGGGCAACGGCGTGTGGCCGCTGCTGCCGCAAAAGGCGGTGGCCGTGTTCCACGGCCCGCAGGCGTACGTGTCGCCGTCGTGGTACCCGTCCAAGGCCATCGACGGCAAACAAGTGCCCACCTGGAACTACGCCACGGTGCATGCGCACGGCACGCTCAGCGCGGTGGACGGCGACCCTGAGCGCCTGCGCGCCATCCTGCACACCCTGACCGAAGCGCACGAGGCGCACCGCCCGCACCCCTGGCACGTGGACGATGCGCCTGCGGACTATTTGCAGAAATTGCTGGGCGCCATCGTGGGCGTGGAGCTTGCCGTCGAGCGCTGGGAGGGCGTCTGGAAGGTCAACCAGAACCGCAGCGATGTGGACCGCGCGGGCGTGGTGCAGGGGCTGACGGCGGAAGGCACGCCCCAAGCGCTGGCCATGGCGGCGTTGGTGGAGCACGGGCCGAGCGCTTGAACGCCATTTGCTATCGTATTTATAGCTTAAAGCGGTTGATAGACAAGCGCTGGCGCCTGTTTTGGCCATGAAATCGCTCCAACCCATCCCTGCCGTTCGGGCTGAGCCTGTCGAAGCCATGCGCCGCGCGTCGACAGGCTCAGCGTGAACGGTGGGGGCGAGTGCTGAGCGGGTGGCGATACAGCGCGCGTCGCCACGCACGTCGCGCATCAGTGCATCCGCCCTCCAGCCTCAGCCTCAGCCTCAGCCTCAGCCTCAGCCCTCCAGCATCTCCACCCGCAGCGACACCACCGGCCCCGCCACGGCGGGGTGCGCGGCCAGCGCGTGCAGCGCCAGGTCCAAGGTCGCCTGGTCGGCCAGGTCCGTCAGCACCAGCACCTGCGGGCCGCTGGCGCCCGGCAGCACCCCATCGCCGGGCAGCAGCCGCTCGGCCGCCAGCTCCACACGCAACACCGGCAACTGCTGCGCTGCCAGCCACGCGCCTACCGCTTCGATCTGCTGGGCCGCATGCACCGGTACGCGCAGGTAGTGGCGCGTGCGCACGGCGGCGCGCGGCAGCACGCGCAGGTCGTTGCTGACGGCGTTGGCATGAAAGCCCAGGTGCGGCACGCGCTGCGCCGCGTGGGTGCCTTCGAGCCGCGCCACGTCCACCAGGTCGGCAATCACGGCCGATGCGGTTTGCTCGGACCCCGCGCCCGCGCCGTAGTACATCGTCACGCCTGCAGCGTCGCCCTTGACCAGGATGCCGTTCATCGAGCCGTTGACATGCGCCAGCAGGTGCGTGGCGGGCACCAGCGCGGGCTGCACGCGCAGCTCCACACCGCACGCGCCATCGCCGTTGACAGCATCGCCATCGCGGCGGCGGGCCACGCCCAGCAGCTTGATGCGATAACCCAGCTGCTCCGCGCAGGCCACGTCCAGGCCCTGCAGCGCGGTGATGCCCTCCACCTGCGCATCGGCAAAGCGCAGCGGCATGCCGAATGCGTTGGCCGCCAGCAGCGTGATCTTGTGCGCCGCGTCGATGCCTTCGATGTCGAAGGTCGGGTCCGCCTCCGCGTAGCCCAGCGCCTGCGCTTGGGCCAGCGCCTCGGCAAAGCCCACGCCCTCATCGCGCATCTTGCTCAGGATGAAGTTGGTGGTGCCGTTGATGATGCCCGCCACCCATTCGATGCGGTTGGCCGTGAGGCCCTCGCGCAGCGCCTTCACGATGGGGATGCTCACGGCCACGGCGCCTTCGTAGGCCACGGCCACGCCGTGCTGGCGCGCGGCGGCAAAGATCTCGTTGCCGTGCTCGGCCAGCAGCGCCTTGTTAGCCGTGACCACATGCTTGCCCGCCCGGATGGCGGCCAGCACCCAGTCGCGCGCGGGGCCGGTGCCGCCTGCGGCCTCCACCACTACATCCACGTCGGGGTGCGTGGCGACCTGCATCGGGTCGTTGGTCAGCGCCACGTCCTTGCCCACCACGCTCACGGCGCGGGCCAGGTTGCGCGCTGCGACCACCACCACCTCGATGCCCCGGCCCGCGCGGCCCGCGATCAGCGCCTGGTTGCGCGCCAGCACGCGGAAGGTGCCCGCGCCCACGGTGCCAATGCCGATCATGCCCACGCGCAGGGGGCGCATGGCCGCAGCACTGGGCTGGAACGATGGGGCTTCTAGGGACGGGACGGGATCGCGGAACATGGGCTTCTCCAAACGACTGAAAAACAATCAAACGAACAAACAAAAAAACCCAGCTGCCAGAGCTGGGTTTCAGTCAATTCGTCTTGGAGGAGAAGAGAGAGCGATCACCAGGTGGCTGCCGAAACGGCCACCTGCGCGTGCTCAGGTGGCCGCGGGGGTAATGGTGGTAATCATTCGTGCACCCATAGCCCGCGTGAATGCGGACAGCATCATGCACATGCCTTGGAAGGCCGTGGCGCGTGCAGTGAAAGGGATGGAGGTGTACGACATGAAGGGGCGAAGTGTACCTGAGGGGTTTGGGGTGGCGTCAAGCCTGCACGAAGGTGCGTGTTGCGCCCACACGCCGCAAGGGCCGAGGACGGTGGGTCGACCGCGGAGCCGCCGAAAGTGAGAGTCAGCTATAAAATTAATAGCTATTGACATAGGTGGATTAAGCGCTAGAGGGAATTTTGACTGAGTTTTCCCGTGTCTCGCGCTCTCATACCGGTCCAATACACGCCGGTCCCACGGCGTGGGAGCGCAGTCAGAACAGGCCGAAGTCTTCGCCACCGGCACGTTCCGGCACCCGCATCCCCAGCTGTGCCATCAGCTCCATCGCACCCGCCGGGGCCCGCTCCTTCGCGCCGTTGATGAAGTACACAAACACATCACGGGGCCGATCTCCACTGGTCCAGGCGCGCACTCCATCCGCCCACTGCGCAATCGCCTCAGGGGTGTAGCCCGTGGGCACATCGGCCTGGCTGCGCATCAACCGCAGGTAGGCGAAGTCGGCCTCGGCATCGGCAATGGCCGGGAATTTTTCGGAGTCGGTGTGCACCGGCACGCATCCATACCGGCGCGCGAGTTCAACGAAGGCGGGCACGGCAAAGCTCTCGTGCCGCACGTCGAGCACATGGCGCAGGCTGCGGCCATCGACCTGTTTGGGCAGCAGCGCGAGGAAGGCCTCGAAGTCCGCGGGCTCGAACTGCTTGCTGGGCATGAACTGCCAGACGATGGGGCCGAGCTTGTCCTTGAGCTCGGAGATGCCGCTCTCGACAAACCGCTTGATCGAGTCGCCCGCCTCCGCCAGCACGCGGCGGTTGGTTGCAAAGCGGTTGGCCTTGAGCGAGAACATGAAACCGTCGGGCGTCTCGCCGTGCCACTTGGCAAATGTGGGCGGCTTGAAGGTGCTGTAGTAGGTGCCGTTGACCTCGATGGCGCTGAGCTGGCGGCTGGCGTACTGCAACTCTTTGCTGTGCACCAAGCCCGCGGGGTAGAAGTTGTCGCGCCAGGGCTCGAAGGTCCAGCCGCCGATGCCGATGCGGATGTGCTGGTGGCGACTGCTGCTGCGGTCGCTTTCACTGCGGCTGTTGATGCTGCTGGCGCTGTTGCTGCTGCTTGCGGTGGTTTCCACGGCGTTCCCTGTCTGTCAGTCCACGGGATGGCCACTTTAGCAGCGCTGCCCGGGCCGCGACAACGCCATGAAGCCCGTGGGTGAACGGGGCAATGGGGCTGTGCGGCAGCCTGCGCAAGGCGGCAGATGCCCACACAGCGCGTTCGACCTACGCAGGGGCTTGTGGGGAGCCCGGCAGCTCGACCCGCGCCTCCAGCCCCTGGCCTTCCTCGCGCGGCCCCAGCACCAGCCGGCCGCCCAGCGCCTTCGCCAGCTCGCTTGCAATCGCCAAGCCCAGCCCCGTGCCGCCGGTGCCGCGGTTGCGCGAATCCTCCAGCCGCACGTAGGGCTGCAGCACGGCGGCCAAGTCGGCTGCGGGGATGCCGGGGCCGCGGTCCAGCACGCGCAGCAACCACCCGCCGTCGCTGACGGTGAGCAGGCTCAGCTCGGCCGCGCCCGCAAACTTGAGCGCGTTGTCCACCAGGTTGCACACCAGCCGGCGCAGCGCCTGCGGGCGCGTGTCGCAGGTGCCCGGGGCTGCGTGCAGCAGCAACACGGGCAGGCCCGCATCGGCGTAGTCGAACGCAATGCTCTGCAGCAGCGCGCGCAGGTCCACGCGCTGCAGGGGCTCCTGCGCCGCCTGCGATGAGCGCGCGTAGGCCAAGCCTTCTTCCACCAACGACTGCATCTCGGCCAGGTCCGCATGCAGCTTGCCCTGCAACACGGTGTCGTCCAGCAGGTCGGCGCGCAGGCGCAGGCGGGTGATAGGCGTCTGCAGGTCGTGCGAGACGGCGGCCAGGATCTGCATACGCTCTTGCAGGTGCGTTTGAATGCGCTGCTGCATGCGGTTGAAAGCCTGGGCGGCGCGCCGCACCTCACGCGGGCCGTCTTCGGCCAGGGGTTTGGCGTCGCGGTCGGCACCCAGCGCATCGGCTGCATCGGCCAGTGTGCGCAAAGGCCGCGTGGCCGCGCGCACGGCCCAGGCGCACAGGCCCACCAGCAGCGCCAGCTGCAGCGCCAGCGCACCCAGCACCCAGGGCGACACCTGCAGCCGGGGCTCGTCCATGTCCACGGCCAGGGGCGTGCCGTCGCTCAACTGCAGCTGCAGGCGCAGCTCGGTGCCGGGCACCTGGGGGTCAATGACGCGCACCGTCTGGCCGGGCGGCAGCGTGGCGCCCACGGCGCCCGCGATCTGGCGGGCCAGGTCGGACGTGGCTTCAGGTGCATCCAGCGGCGCGGTCAGCGCAAAGCGGTAGTTGCGGCGGGCCAGCCGGTCCACCCACTGCGCGCGCTCTGCGGCGGACAGGCGGTCCAGCATGGCTACGGAACTGGCCACGTCGCTTGCAAAGTAAGACACCATCGATCGCCGCATGGTCATGCCGCGCTCAGTGATGGCCAGCACAAACGTCAGCACATGCGCGAGCGCCAGGCCCAGCGCCAGCACCAGCAGGATGCGCCCGAACAGCGAGCGGGGCCACCAGCGCAGCGTCATGCAGCGGCCTTGCTGGACGTGGGCAACACGTCGGCGCAGAACACATAGCCTTCGTTGCGCACCGTCTTGATATAGCGCGAGCCGCGCGCCCCGTCCCCCAGACGCTGGCGCACGCGGCTGACCAGCAGGTCGATGGAGCGGTCGAACACGTCGGCATCGCGCCCCTGCGTGAGCTGCAGCAGCTGGTCGCGCGTGAGGATACGCTGCGGGTGGTCCAGCAGCACGCGCAGCAGCCGGTATTCGGCGCCCGACAGCGCCACCACCGCGCCCGTGTCATCGAGCAGGTGGCGCGCCGTGGTATCCAGCCGCCAGTCGCCGAACGCGAGGTGGCGCGCGGGCTCGGCCGCCGCCAGGTTGGGCGGCAGCATGCGCGTGCGCCGCAGCACGGCGTGGATGCGCGCCAGCAGCTCGCGCGCGGCAAAGGGCTTGGTCAGGTAGTCGTCTGCGCCCAGCTCCAGGCCGAGGATGCGGTCCGCCTCGTCGCTGCGCGCGGTGAGCATGATGATGGGCAGCGGCGGCGCGCCGGGGCTGCGCAGCTCGCGGCACAGGGCAATGCCGTCGGTGCCGGGCAGCATCAGGTCCAGCACCAAGAGGTCGATGCGCTGCGTGGCCAGCACCTCGCGCATCTGCCGCCCATCGGCCGCCACGCTGACCTGCAGGCCCTGGCGTTGCAGGTACTCGGCCGCCAGCTCGCGGATGCCGGCGTCGTCATCGACGATCAGAATGTGGTCGGGCGGGGGCGTGGTCGTCATGGACGCTGATTGTCCAGGCTTTGGCGCCGCGCGGTGAAGCCGCTGCAGGCCCGCATGTATCTGAACTTGTCTGCGGGTGCCGCAGACATGCGCGCATACCAAAAGGCCTCTCCACGACAAACCGCCGATACGTGCGCTGGTTTCAATGAGTCTTCCTGAAATCAACGAGGACTTGCCATGAAACCATCCGTTGCCCTAGCCGCTGCTGCGCTGGGCTTGGCCCTGGCGCATACCGCCAGCGCGCAACCCGGCGCTCCCGCTGCGCAGGCGGCCCCTGCACCTCCCCCCAAGGCGCCCCTGGGCCGGTGGATCACCGAAAGCGGCAACCTGGAGGTGGACATCGCACCCTGTGCCCCGACGGCGGATGCCAACACCGCCGCCAGCACGAACGTTGGTGGCGGCAGCCGCACTGCTCCCAACATCAGTAGCCTCTGCGGCAAGGTGGTGCGGGTGCTGGCCAACCGGTCGATGAGTGCACCGGGCACCGACATGGCCGCGGCCGATGCTCGGCCCGCCCTGGGCATGACGATGTTGTCGGGCCTGCGCGAGAGCGGCGACGGTGTCTACCAGGGCGAGATCTACAACCGCGAAAACGCCAAGACCTACCGCGCCAAGCTCACGCCCGCCGAGCCCGACCAGTTGCTGGTGCGCGGCTACGTGGGCATCCCGCTGTTTGGCAAGACGCAGGTATGGCGCCGCCCAGCCGCAGAGCACGGGGGTGCGCCATGACCATGGCCGCCACGTCGCCCTGGCTGGCCGTGGCCGCCGGCATGCTGACCGTGGGCGCTCCCTGCGTGCTGCCCATGCTGCCGGTGGTGCTGGGCGCGTCGGTGGCGGGCGGCCCCGCGCAGCGCACGCGCCCCCTGTTCATCGCGCTGGGCTTTGCGCTGTCGTTTGCGGCCGTGGCGCTGCTGTTCAGCAGCTTTACGCAGGTGCTGGGGGTCTCGCCCGAGGGCTTGCGCCGGTTCGCCGCCGTGATGCTGCTGGTGTTTGGCGTGCTCACGGTGTGGCCCAAGCCATTCCAGTGGCTGAGCCAACACGCGGGTGGCGTGCTCAACCGCGTGGCCAGCTTGGGGCTGGGCTCATCGGCGGGCAACTGGGGCGGACTGCTGCTGGGCCTGAGCCTGGGCGCGGTGTGGACGCCGTGCGCCGGGCCGGTGCTGGCCTCCATCCTCACGCTCATCGCCACCGAGCCGCCCGGGGTCAGCACTGCGGTGCTGCTGCTCGCGTATTCCACCGGCGCCGCGCTGCCCATGCTGGCCATTGCCTACGGCGGCCAGGCGGCGGCCAGCCATGTGCGTCGCATCTCGCGCCATGCGCACCGCGTGCAGCAGGCCTTTGGCGTGGTGGTCATCGCCGTCGCGCTGGCCATGTTGTTCCAGATCGATGGCCAGGTCACCGCCTGGCTGTCGCAGTTCTATCCCTCGATTTCTGGCGGGCTGTAAGCGGCCCGCAGCAAGGAGTTTCACCATGACATCGCGCCCTTCTTCACCCATCTCGTTTCCGCGCCGCACATTCCTGGCGTCTGCAGCCTCTGTGGCTGCCGCCGTGGCAGCGCCCGCCCTCACCCACGCAGCAGGGCCCGCCATCCAGGCGGCCACGCTGCCCGACTTTGGCGCCGCACCCGAGTTCACGGGCATCGAGCGCTGGCTCAACTCCGAGCCGCTGAGCCTGGCCCAGCTGCGCGGCCGCGTGGTGTTGGTGGACTTCTGGACGTATGCCTGCATCAACTGCATCCGCACCCTGCCCCACGTCAACCGCTGGGCCGAGCTGTACACGCCCCAGGGACTCACCGTGGTGGGCGTGCACACGCCGGAGTTTCCGTTCGAGCGCACCACCAGCAACGTCGAGGTGGCGATGCGCCGCCACGGCGTGAAACACCCTGTGGCGCAGGACAACCGCTACGGCACCTGGAAGGCCTACAGCAACCAGTACTGGCCCGCCGCCTACCTCATCGATGCGCAGGGGCGCATTCGCTACAAGCACTTCGGCGAAGGCGAATACGAGCGCACCGAAGCCGCGATCCGCGCGTTGCTGACGGCGCGGGGGTAGGCCTGCTGATCAATCGTTTCCCCAATTTTCTCCATCGTTTCCCTACTCACCCTTGCAGGACTTTTGCACCATGCCGTACCCCCGCCTTCAATTTGCCCTGGTCACGCTCGCCGCGGCCGCTGCCGCCCTCTGCATGGCCGCTGCCAGCCATGCCCAGGCACCGCAACTGCCACCGCCCGACGCCACCCACCCCGCCACGCTGCAGCTGATGCAGGGCTTTCCCCCACCGCCCGACAAGGTGGTGCGCCTGGCCAACATCCTCAAATACCCCAACGTCCGTTGGGGCGCGCAACATCTGCGCGAGCTGGGCCCCACGGCGGCCGTGTGGCGCGGTGCGGGCAGTTCCAGCGCATTGCCCGCAGGGGCCCGCGCACTCGACGACGCGCTGCCGGTGCCCGACGGCAAGGGCGGTACCACGACGTTGGCCGACTGGCAAAAGTCCACGTACACCGACGGCCTGCTGGTGCTGCACCGCGGCAAGGTGGTGTACGAGCGGCACCATACCGGCATGCAGCCGCACCAGCCCCACGTGCTGTGGTCCATGAGCAAGTCGCTCACCGGCCTGCTGGCCACCGAACTCATCCAGGAAGGCGTGATCGACCCCAAAGCGCTGATTCCGCGTTACCTGCCCGAGCTGGCCACCAGCGCCTGGGCCGACGCCACGGTGCAGCAGGCGCTGGACATGACCACCGGCGTGCAGTACGCCGAGAACTTTGCCGACCCCGCGTCCGGCGTCTTCCAGTATCTGGCCGCCGCAGGCCTGCAGCCCGCGCCGCCCGGCAGCAGCGCGCCCAAAAGCATGGCCGAGTTCTTGCCCACGCTGAAGAAAGAAGGCGAGCACGGCACCGCGTTCGCGTACAAGTCGGTGGACACGGAAGTGCTGGGCTGGCTGCTGCAGCGCGTGACGGGCAAGAGCTACGCCACGCTGCTGTCCGAACGCCTCTGGTCGCGCCTGGGCGCGCAGGAGGATGCCTATGTGTTTGCGGACGCCAACGGTGGACAGTCCACCAGCGTGGGCGTAAACGCCACGCTGCGCGACCTGGGACGTCTGGGCGAGATGTTGCGCGCCAATGGCCGCTTCAATGGCCAGCAGATCATCGCGCCCGCCACCATCGCCGAGCTGCGCAAGGGCGCGGACCCCGCCCAGTTCAGCAAGGCCCCCGGAACCGCCATGCGCGCGGGCTACTCGTACCACAACCAGTGGTGGGTGCCGCATGATGCCGACGGCACTTTGGAAGCCAAGGGACTGATGGGCCAGCACATCCATATCAACCCGGCGGCAGAGCTGGTGGTGGTCAAGCTATCCACACACCCGGTGCCCAACACGGCCTTCACGCACGCGGTGGACCGGCAGGCATTTGCTGCATTGGCTGCAGCGGTCCGGGCGCGATAGAGAGGAACGAAAAAAGACGCGCCGGCGATCATCTGACATAAAAAAGGGCCCTCGCGGGCCCCCCCTGACTAGCGCAATTGCCCGCCGGAGAAATCGCTAAGGTGCGCTGAGCACTTGCTGACGTTTTACCTCGTACTCGCTGGTCGAAATGAGCTTGGCATCATGCATTTTTTTCAGCCACTCCAAGCGTGACTCCTTCTTGTTTGGTGCGGGCTGAGCAGGGGGGGCCACCACTACGGCCGCCGAAGTAGATCCTTGCTTGGCCGCAGGCGACGGAACAGCGACTGACGGAGGCGCTACGGTAGACACTGCAGGCGTCGCAGGGGAGGTCATCTGCGTGGGCGCTACTGTTCGCAATGGCATCGCTGGCGCGCCACCGATTGGTGCAATGGCGGTGCCAGGTACTTTGACTGCGAGCAGTTTAGAAGCCAATACGCCCGTGCGACCCCCAGTTTCGTCCATTTGGGTGAGGTGGGTGCGTGCCATGAACAGACCCATCTTTACCTCTTGCCACACAAAGTAGTTTTTGGCTGCCTCTACAGCGACGGTGAGTGCAGCAGTGTTTTCGGCCACGGATTCGATGTTGTACTTGCCAGGTGCGACGTTTAGGTGAAAGTAGCTTTTGGGGCCTGACTGGCCCAGGTGCTGATTGTTCACAGTCACGGCCAACGGAACCGCTGCACCAAAAATCTCATCCCGATAGATGTATAGCGAAGCCGTTTCCGCTGTAGGCGTGAACTGTTTGGCTTTGGCATCCTCTTCTGGCGTAGCCATCGGTACTTGGGCACAGCCAACCAAAGCCAACATGCCGATGAACAGGGTGAATACACGCAGGTGTTTCGCGAAAAAAAGCATTAGCGTCTCGTCTCTTTGTCGGGTGGTACTGCGCTCCCCGCGCAGGCAGGGAGACCCTGCCCACATACTCTAGCATTCAGTTGCAACTACTTACGGACAGTCCGTAAATTGAAGCTAGGCACTTTGCGTCCTTTTCGGGTAAAGGGTCGATTAACAAAGAGGTAAAAGGGCTGTCGTCCTTTCCCGGGTCGCGCGGACCGCATCGATCCTGTGCTCAGTACATAGCAATGCAGAGTCCCTGGCTGACCGAGAGTTCGGCATGACAAAAGTGGTACCGCAACAACTCGGCTACTGCACCAGCGTTGCGGTCAGCGTGATCTCTGGCACGGCGGCCAGCGCCTTGGACAGCGGGCAGTTGGCCTTGGCGTCGGCCGCAAGCTTTTGAAACGCCGCATCGTCCAGCCCCGGCACCTTGGCCGTCAGCGTGAGCGCAATGCGGTCGATCACAAAACCGTCGCCATCCTTGGACAAGCGCACGCTGGCCGTGGTGTCCACGGTTTCGGTGGCGATGCCTGCCTTGTCCGCGGCAAACGAGAACGCCATGGTGAAGCAGGCCGCATGCGCCGCACCCACGATCTCTTCGGGGTTGGTACCTTTACGGTCATCGCCAAAGCGGCTGGCAAAGCCGTAGGGGTATTTGTTCAGCGCGCCGGTCTCGGTGCTGACCTGGCCCTGGCCGGCCTTGCCGGCGCCCTCCCAGTGGACGCTGGCTTTCTTTTCAGACATGGCGTGACTCCTTGTGCATGGTGCATGCAGTGGTGGTAATGGTGAACGGCCGGGCAAAACCCGGGCCAGAAATCACATCACAGGCACATCGCCTCGGGTGTGGGACAAGGCCGCTTCGTCCTTTACCGACTGCAAGCTGCCCTGCAAGCCAGGCGGTACGCCCGCCCGCACCATTTGGATCGCGTCGAACGGGCAGCGCACGGCGCACAGTGCGCACCCCGTGCAACGCGCCGCATCATCCAGCCGAGATCGCTTGGGGCCCCAGGCGGCATCACCTTGCACCTGCAGCGACAGCACATGCGGCGCGCAGACCGCCACACACCAGCCGCAGCCGGTGCAGCGGGCGGTGTCGATGGAGGGCAGCGCCTTGCGGTGAGCAGTCATGCAGTGGTGGGGCGTGCAGGGGCCGAATACAACGGCGCGGTAGAGGCCCCTGCTGCGCCACAGCTTAGCGGGTCGTATTCGAGTGGTCGAGCGCTGCATGGCAAGCAAACGGGCAGAAATCCTTGGGGCTAGCGATACAGTGCGGCCATGCCCCACAGCAGCAACACCCCCGCGGTCATCACTCAGCACCTCATCATCCGCGGCCATGTGCAAGGCGTGGGCTACCGCTGGTCTATGGTGCAAGCCGCACAGCAACGCGGCGTGCAAGGCTGGGTGCGCAACTGCCGCGATGGCAGTGTCGAGGCCCTGGCCACCGGGCCCCAGGACGCCGTGCAATCCCTCATTGAGTGGGCGCACCAAGGTCCGCCCCACGCTCGGGTGGATGTCGTGGAGGCGCGCATCGTGACGGCGCCGTCGGAAACTTTGCCGGGGTTTGTGCAGCGCGAAACGGTGTAACCCGCGGGGCTGCCTGCCTTGCTCGCGTAGTTGCAGCCATCGGCCTACCCGCTGCCAGGTCAGGTCGGAGGGCTGCCTGCCTGGCCTTGCGCTTTAAATCCCGCGCCGCGCCCCATAGGCGCAGTACCCCGGCTTGGGGCTCTTCTTTTGCGGGTGCAGCCGGCACGTCTCAGGCCGCTTGTCATACACCGTGCACAGTCGCGTCTTCGGGTCGAGGAAGTTGCAGTCTCCGCTGGCGCGCCGGGCCATCGTGAAGATTGCGTTCTTGTGGTTAAAGTGGTCGATCAACCGTGCCTTCTGCAGCCGCTTGGCAATGTGCCGCAGCTCTTCATGCTCGGCCTCGAACGGGTCCACCAGCTCAAGCCGCACCAAGTCCGAAAGCTGCACCTCCAGAGGCATCGTGCAGCAGTTGGCCGCGCAGGTATCGCACAGGCCCGCGCGGTAGCGGGTCCAGGTGTCGAGGCGGTCGACGTCGACGATAGAGATAGGGGATCGCATGGGAGGTGGATGGTAGCAATCTCCACCTTGTAGCCCGTGCGCGGCAGCCCCGCCTGCTAAAAGGACCGTCATGCACAAGCAACTCGTACTACTTTTGGCGCTCATTGCCACCTGCCTAGGCCTGGGGGCCACGGAACTGAGCCCGCTCGCCCGCAAAGACCTGCTGGACGTGGTGCGGCCGAAAGCGGCAACCCTGGCCGGCCAGCCCGTGCGGATCAAGGTAGACCGGCTCAACGTGGACCGCAACTGGGCGGTGCTGGTGGGAAGCATCGTGGCCGCCTCAGGCAAGGGTATGGACTGGAGCCTGTCCGATGGTTGCCACACTGAGCTGGACAAAATGCTCTGGGTGGTCTTGCACAAATCCGGCGCCGTCTGGCGGGTGACACACATGGAAATTTGCGCCCCCGAGCCACCGTATTGGTACATGGAGCAGTACGGCGGCCTTGTCTGGCCGTGTGGTGTGTATGCGGGGCTGGAGGATGGGAGTGAAGAGGGCACGCTGGAGCGCCGGTGCAGAAAGCAGCAGACGCTCAGACGCCAGTGATGGGGGGCTCACCCGTTTTGCTGAGGTCCCGATCAGGCCGTCGTCGGCTTGCGGCGACCCGCGTTAAAAAAACGCTTTTCAGCAATCGCGCATGTTGGCAAGCCAACGTGCCGGGGCCATGCCCACCTGCCCCTTGAAGCGCCGCGTCATGTGGCTCTGGTCGGCAAAACCGCAAGCCGCCGCCACGTCGGCCACCGCATTGCCCCGACGCAGGGCCGCCTGGGCCTGGCGAATGCGCACCATGTTCAGGTAGGCATGTGGCGCCATGCCATAGGTGGCCGTGAAGGCGCGGGTCAGGTGCGCACGCGACAGGCCGGCCTGTGTGGCCAGGGCCTGCACCGTCACATCATCGGCAAAGTGCGCGTCCAGGTACTCGCGCACCAGGGCCATGCGCTGGCGGCCCGCATCCAGGCAGTTGCCTGCCCAGCGTGTGCGCGTCTCGCCATGGCGGCCCAGCAGCGTCACCAGAGCCCTGCTGGTGAGCTCCTCCCCATGCAGCGACTCCTGCCGCTCGGCCACCGCAGCCACTGCCTGCTGCAGCAAAAGGGCGCCCTGCGGATCGCGCACCACGGGCGCCTTGAAGTACCGCGCCGCATGGCTGGCACCGCCCGCACCAAAAGCCGCCCGGTCCGCCACCAGGGCGTGCACCAGCGCGGCATCCACATACAGGATCGAATAGCCAAACCCCACATCTGTGCCTCGGCTGCCATCGTGCGGCTCATCGGGGTTGAACAGGATCACATCGCCTGCGAGGCTGGCGTGGCGCGCACCACGGCACGCAAAGGTCTGCACCCCCGAGCGCGTGACGCCGATGGAATACGTCTCGTGGCTGTGCCGTTCGAACCGGTGCTCCGTGAAATGCGCGTTGAGCAGCGTGATGCCCCCGGAGGCCAGCGGCCGCATCTCCGCCCAGTCGCGCTGGCTGCTGCCGGCACTGCGTGGCGGCGTGCGCGATGAAGAAGAAGAGGCGGAGGAGGAAGGTGCGGCGGAATCGTCGTTCCCGGCGTGCATGCAACAAATGTACAAGACCGCCCTGTGCCCGGTGGCGACACTGCAGACGCCCCCCACTGGCACGACCCTGCAAACCTACCCCGACCCAACCACCATGTCCGATACCGTCAACACCCCCACTACGACCGCAGCCCACCCCGTGGACCTGGCCCAAAAGCTCACCCAGTTCGCTGACCACTGGGCCCCGCGCACCGTGGCCGAATTCAACGGCCACGACATCATGGTCGCCAAGATTCAGGGTGAGTACCAGTGGCACAGCCATCCCGATACCGACGACTTTTTTCTGGTACTGAGAGGCTCCGTAGAGATTGATCTGCCAGGTGGTGCCATGGTCACCCTGCACCCTGGTCAGCTATTCGTAGTGCCCAAGGGTGTGGAGCACCGTCCGCGCGCGAGTGCAGAGGCGCATATTCTTCTGATCGAATCGACGGGCACGCCGAACAGTGGAGACGCAGCTACGGCCGCGCCGCGCAGGGTGCTGTGAAAAGGCTGTGGGGCCCATCACTTCGACAAAAAATCAAACGTCGATATTCCCCGCCCGCAGCGCATTCGTCTCAATGAAATCCCGCCGCGGCTCCACCTCATCGCCCATCAGCATGGTGAACACGCGGTCCGCCTCGATCGCATCGTCGATCTGCACACGCAGCAGGCGGCGCACGTTGGGATCCATGGTGGTTTCCCACAGCTGCTCGGGGTTCATTTCGCCCAGGCCCTTGTAGCGCTGGCGGCTGGTGGTGCGTTCGGCTTCGGTGATGAGCCACTTCATGGCCTGGCGGAAGTCGCCGACCTTTTCTTCCTTTTGCTTCTCGCCTTCGCCGCGCAGGGCCTTGGCGCCCTCGCCCAGCAGGCCGCGGAAGGTTTCGGCGGCTTCGGCCAGGGCGGCGTAGTCGGCGCCGTGCACAAAGTCTTGCGTGATGACGCTGCTCTTGACGTTGCCGTGGTGGCGGCGGCTGATGCGCAGGATGGGCTTGTCGGTGCGCACGTCGAATTCGCCGGCCACTTCGGCAGGGGTGCCGGTGGTGTTCAGCTCGCGCAGCTTGATCTGCAGGTTCACGGCGCTGGCTTCGGCGTCGGCCACGGTGTCGAGCTTCAGGCTCACGCCGTCGGCCACGGCGCGCAGGGCTTCGGCGTCCATGAAGTTGGACAGGCGGTGGATCACGCTTTCAGCGACCTGGTGCTTGCGCGCCAGTTCGGCCAAAGTTTCGCCGGCCAGCACTTGCGGGTTGGCGCCGCCGGTGCTCACGCTGGCGTGGTTCAGCGCGATGCGCAACAAGAAGCCGTCGAGTGCGGGGCCGTCCTTCAGGTACAGCTCTTCCTTGCCGGCCTTCACCTTGTACAGCGGTGGCTGGGCAATGTAGATGTGGCCGCGTTCCACCAGCTCGGGCATCTGGCGGTAGAAGAAGGTGAGCAGCAGGGTGCGGATGTGGGCGCCGTCAACGTCGGCGTCGGTCATGATGATGATGCGGTGGTAGCGCAGCTTGGCCACGTCGAAATCATCGCCACCGGTGGTGCCGCCGGCCTTGCCGATGCCGGTGCCCAAAGCGGTGATCAGCGTCAAAATTTCGTTGCTGGTCAGCAGCTTTTCGTAGCGGGCTTTTTCCACGTTCAGGATCTTGCCGCGCAGGGGCAGAATCGCCTGGAACTTGCGGTCGCGGCCCTGCTTGGCAGAGCCACCGGCGGAGTCACCCTCGACGATGTAGATCTCGCACAGGGCGGGGTCTTTTTCCTGGCAGTCGGCCAGCTTGCCGGGCAGGCCCATGCCGTCGAGCACGCCCTTGCGGCGGGTCATTTCGCGGGCCTTGCGGGCGGCTTCGCGGGCGCGAGCGGCCTCCACGATCTTGCCGCAGATGATCTTGGCGTCGGCCGGGCGCTCCTGCAGGTAGTCGGTCAGCAGCTTGCCCACGATGTCTTCCACGGGGGCGCGCACTTCGCTCGACACCAGCTTGTCCTTGGTCTGGCTGCTGAACTTGGGCTCGGGCACCTTCACGCTCAGCACGCAGCACAGGCCTTCGCGCATGTCGTCGCCGGTGACTTCGACCTTGGCCTTTTTGGCGAACTCGTTTTCTTCGATGTACTTGTTGATGACGCGGGTCATCGCGGCGCGCAGGCCGGTCAGGTGGGTGCCGCCGTCACGCTGGGGAATGTTGTTGGTAAAGCAGAGCACTTGCTCGCTGTACGCGCTGTTCCACTGCATAGCCACTTCCACGCCGATGTGCGTGCCGGGGATGCCGCCATACGTTTCGGCGGGGCGTTCGCCGGCTGCGTAGAACGAGGTCGGGTGCAGAACGGTCTTGCCCTTGTTGATGAATTCGACAAAGCCGCGCACGCCACCGGCGCCCGAGAAGTCGTCTTCCTTGCCGCTGCGCTCGTCCTTCAGGCGAATGCGCACGCCGTTGTTCAAGAACGAGAGTTCGCGCAGGCGCTTGGCCAGGATCTCGTAGTGGAAGTCGTTGTTTTCTTTGAAGATCTCGGTGTCGGGCAAGAAGTGCACTTCAGTGCCGCGCTTGTCGGTGTCATCCAGCACCTGCATGGGCGAGACTTCGACGCCGTTCACGGTTTCGACAATGCGGTTCTGCACAAAGCCCTTGCTGAACTCCAGCACATGGACCTTGCCTTCGCGGCGCACGGTCAGGCGCAGCATTTTGGACAGCGCGTTCACGCAGCTCACGCCCACGCCGTGCAGGCCGCCGGAGACCTTGTAGCTGTTCTGGTTGAACTTGCCGCCCGCGTGCAGTTCGGTCAGCGCGATCTCGGCCGCCGAGCGCTTGGGCTCGTGCTTGTCGTCCATCTTCACGCCGGTGGGGATGCCGCGGCCGTTGTCCGTGACGCTGATGGAGTTGTCGCTGTGGATCGTCACCACAATGTCGTCGCAGTGGCCGGCCAGAGCCTCGTCGATGGAGTTGTCGACTACCTCGAACACCAGGTGGTGCAGGCCGGTGCCGTCGGACGTGTCGCCGATGTACATGCCGGGGCGCTTGCGCACGGCCTCCAGGCCTTCCAGGATGGTGATGGCGCCTTCGCCGTAGCTTTCGCTGGCCCCTGCCTGGTTGGTGTCGATCTTGGCGAGGGTGGGCTCAACATGGCCGGAGACGCCGGTGTCTTCGGGCTCGGAAGGGATGTTGTTGTCAACGGTCATGGTGGGCCTTGGGATCCGTGGAAACCGGGGTTTCCAATGTGTCAATATGGGTCAAATTGGGCTCTAGCGCTTATTTGATAAGCGCTAGCAGCTATCAATATGGTAGCAATCGTGCTCAGGGCAATGCGATGCAGCAGACGGGACGTGACCGCCTCAGATGCGCATCGGCATGACGACGTACTTGAAGCTTTCGTTGTCGGGGATGGTCATCAGCGCAGAGCTGTTGCCGTCCGAGAGCTCCACCTTCACCATGTCCTGGCCCATGTTGGCCAGGGCGTCGATGAGGTAGGTCACGTTGAAGCCGATCTCGATGGTGTCGCCACCGTAGTCGATGTCGAGCTCGTCCACGGCCTCTTCCTGCTCTGCGTTGTTGGACGCCACGCGCAGGGTGCCGGGCTCCAGGTTCAGGCGCACGCCTTTGAACTTGTCGCTGGTCATGATGGCGGTGCGCTGCAGGCTGGCCAGCAGCGGCGCGCGGCCCAGGGTGATGCTGTTCTTGTGGTTCTTGGGGATCACGCGGTTGTAGTCGGGGAACTTGCCCTCGACCAGCTTGGTGACGAACTCCATGCCGCCGAAGGTGAACTTCGCTTGGTTGTTGGCGAACTGCATCTCGATGTGGGGCTGGTTCTCGCCGCCGGCGTCGGACAGCAGGCGCTGCAGTTCGATCACGGTCTTGCGCGGCAGGATGACTTCCTGCTTGGGCACTTCGACGTCGAGCGTGGCGCTGGCAAACGCCAGGCGGTGGCCGTCGGTGGCCACCAGGGACAACTGCTTGCCCTCGGCCACGAAGAGGATGCCGTTGAGGTAATAGCGGATGTCCTGCACGGCCATCGCGAAGGACACCTGGGACAGCAGGTCCTTGAGCACCTTCTGTGGCACGCTGAACGCGGGGCCGAACGCGGCGGATTCCTGCACCAGCGGGAAGTCTTCGGCCGGCAGGCTTTGCAGGGTGAAGCGGCTCTTGCCGCCCTTGAGGATGAGTTTGGACTGCTGCGACTCCAGGCTCACAGTCTGGTCCGACGGCATGGTGCGCAGGATGTCGATCAGCTTGCGCGCGCCCACCGTGGTGGTGAAGTCGCCGGTGTCGCCCCCCAGCTCGGCCGTGGTGCGGATCTGGATTTCGAGGTCGCTGGTCGTGAGCTGCAGGGCATTGCCCGTCTTGCGGATCAGCACATTGGCCAGGATGGGCAGCGTGTGGCGGCGCTCGACGATGCCAGCCACGGACTGCAGTACCGCGAGAACCTTGTCTTGTGTTGCCTTCAGGACGATCATGTCTTCAACCTCTTGTGGATTTTCTAAACCGGTGCGTTGGCAGCGGCACGGGTGGTGCCCCCCCTGCTGCCCAATCCGTCATTTTGCCCGCTTACCAGGGCATTGCCGTGGCAAGCGCACTTTTCGGCTGCCGTTACGGCCGGGCCCCGCCACAGCCTTGGATACTGGCGGTGCCCCAGCGAGGGACGCCGAACCAGGGCCGCCCCGCAGCGAGGGCGTCGTCCCCCTGACGGGAGACGGCGCCGAAGGCGACTCAGGGGGTGTCCCATGTCATCCCTTGAGCGTCTGCTCCAGCACGTGCAGCTGCTGGTTCAACTCAGTGAGTTGCTGGCGCTCGCCAGAGATCTTGCGCACGGCGTGCAGCACGGTGGTGTGGTCGCGTCCGCCAAACAGCTCGCCGATCTCCGGCAGGCTTTTTTGCGTCAGCTCCTTGGCCAGGTACATCGCAATCTGGCGCGGGCGGGCAATGCTGGCCGGGCGCTTCTTGCTGTACATGTCGGCGACCTTGATCTTGTAGTAGTCGGCCACCGTCTTCTGGATGTTTTCCACAGAGATCTGCCGGTTCTGTATCGACAGCAGGTCGCGCAGCGCCTCGCGGGCCAGCTGGATGGAGATTTCCTTTTGGTTGAAGCGCGAGTAGGCCAGGATCTTGCGCAGTGCGCCTTCCAGTTCGCGCACGTTGGAGCGCACGTTCTTGGCGACGAAAAAGGCGACCTCCTCGGGCATCTCGGTGCCTTCGACGCGGGCCTTGTTGATCAGGATGGCCACGCGCATTTCCAGCTCGGGCGGCTCGATGGCCACCGTCAGACCCGAATCGAAACGCGACACCAGCCGCTCGTGGATGTTGGCCAGGCCTTTCGGATACGTGTCTGAAGTCATCACGATGTGCGACTTCTTGGCCAGCAGGGCCTCGAACGCGTTGAAGAATTCTTCCTGCGTGCGGTCCTTGTTGGCGAAAAACTGCACGTCGTCAATGAGCAGCAGATCGAGCGAGTGGTAGCGCTCCTTGAACTCGTCGAAGGTGCGGCGCTGGTACGCCTTAACCACATCCGACACGAACTGCTCTGCGTGGATGTAGAGAACTTTGGCGTCGGGCTTGTCCTGCAGCAGGCGGTTGCCCACCGCGTGCACCAGGTGGGTCTTGCCCAAGCCGACGCCGCCGTAGATGAAAAGCGGGTTGTACAGGTGGCCCGGCATGCCCGCCACGTGCATGGCCGCCGAGCGCGCCATGCGGTTGGCAGTGCCCTCCACCAGCGTCTCAAAGGTCAGGGCGGCATTGAGCCGATTGCGGAAGGCGCCTGCCGCGGGGTCGTCGCTGCTGGCAGCGGGTGATTCGGCTGGCGCTGGCGTGTTGGATTGCTCGGACTGCGCGGGCCGAACATAAGTGCGGGCAACGGATTCCCGCTGAGCGAGCGCTAACTCCAGCGTGACTGGCTGGCCGTAAAGCCCTTCGAGCAAGGCGGCGATGCGGCCGGCGTATTGGGCGCGGATCCAGTCGAGCTTGAAACGGTTGCCCACGAGCAAGGTGACCTTGGAGAAATCCTCGGCCACCTGGGCGATGAGGGGCTTGATCCAGGTGTTGAACTGCTGCTCGGGCAGGTCTTGCGCCAGTTGCTCTGCGCAGGCTTGCCACAG